>CAWBDY010000005.1:0-729545 GCA_963787655.1 uncultured Gammaproteobacteria bacterium
AGTGATAAGAACCCCGGTGCGTCTGACGCCCGAGCACGAGGAGGTGCTGACGCAGGCCGGTATCTCGCGTAGCGTCGACTGCCGTGTTGCCTCCACCCACTCAAGCCACAATTGTTGCGATGGCACGTGGATCAGATCGAGGAACCGCTCAGCCTCTCGCCCTCCGCGTACGCTAACTGGGTTGTGCACTGAGTCAAATCATCCGCCAGCACGAGCCGCAAGGGACAGGTGCGAACGGCATCGGCGAAGTGATGTGCGCCGGAAACGCCCAGCCTTCCGGGAGAGTCGGCGCCGCCGACGTGCTCTGTGCCACGAGATCAAGTAGTCGCAATGAGCGCACTCAGGGCCATGACCGAGGCGCAGGGTAAACACAGACGCGGAACACTCGGGCGTGTTTGCGTGGAGGCGGACCGAGCGCACGACGAAACGCGCTAAACGGCCGCCGAGTTATTGCGCTTGTGGGCTGGAGTCGCTTTGAGCTTGCTTGTGCACGACGACACCGTGTTGGCGCTCACAGTTAGTCGATACGCCGCAGACGAGGCATGGTGTCGGCGTGTCAGCCCTCCGGGTGTAGTCAGCCTCAGTCAGATCGCCGCATTGTTGCCACCGCGCGACGCGCTAGTGCTAGCGCATTCCCGGTCTTCATCGGCAATGACCAACGTGCGTATCGAAGTTGTCGAGCGCGAACTCGGCGGCCCTATTCGCCGCGGAAAAGAACCTCTTCGTCTGAAAGCAAACCCGCTGCATCGCAAAGCTAAGCGAGCGATGCAAGCCTTCTCCTAGACTCCGCCCACAAGGGTTTTTGCTGCGGAGTGGGGAGATTGCAGGTGGGCTCGAGAATAACAACGCAACGGTCTGGAAAGCGGTAAGCAATCCCTAGCAATCGTAAAAGACACTTCGCTTACAAGAATCAGCAAATGGGAATGGCAAGCCGGGTTATCCGCCGCATCGAAGCGCGCTAGCCGGCGCGTCTACAAGCAGACGTCCGTATTCAAACTTGGGGAGTAATTACGAAATGACGACGGGTACCAACCGCATCCTGCGGCAAGCTGTACGCATTGCTCTTCTGTCCGGTAGCACGCTCGCCACTGGCCTCGTGACGAACACGTCCATCGCGCAGACACAGCCGGCGCCGGCCAACGATCAGGCCGACGCTGCACCAGCCATCACAGAGGTCGTGATAACGGGCTCGCGCATCGCGACGCCAAGTCTCGAGTCCGTCAGTCCCATTACCGCGGTCAGTGCCGAAGAGATCAAGGACCAGGGAGTCACGCGCGTCGAGGACTTGCTCAACAGTCTTCCGCAGGTGGTCGCTGACCAAGGGTCGGGCCTCTCCATGGCCGCTAACGGTACCGCGACGGTTAATCTGCGCGGCCTCGGGCCGCAGCGCACTCTGGTGCTGATCGACGGTCGGCGTCTGATGGGCGGAGATCCGGCCGCCGGCGCGCCCTCCAACAGCGCCCTGTTCGGCTCCTCCGTCGCCGACATCAATCAGATTCCCGTGGCGCTGATTGAACGCGTGGACGTGCTCACCGGCGGTGCGGCTTCGACCTATGGCGCGGATGCCGTTGCGGGCGTCGTGAACTTCGTCATGAACGATCACTTCGAGGGTGTACGGGTCGATCTCAACGCCGGCATCTACAACCACAATAACCACGAGAGCTGGGTCGATCCGCTGCTGCAAGCGGAGGGTTCCCCCGTTCCCACCGGCACCAACTGGGACGGCGCGAACAAAGATCTGACACTGATCATGGGTCACAACTTCGCCGACGGTGCGGGCAATTTCGAAGGATATTTGGGTTATCGGCGTACATCGCCGATCACGGCGAACACCCGCGATCACACTGCCTGCGTACTGAACAACAACATTGATCTAAGCAGCGGCGCCTCATTCGGGCCCTACACGTGCCACGGCTCGATCAACTCGGCGCCGTCCGTCATTTTCAATCAGCAGAACTTCAATCCCGCCCAGGTGAGCCCCACCGGCAGCCTTGTCCCGTATTATGAATCGTATAACTACGCCGCCTCGCATTATCTGCAGCGTATCGACGAGCGCTACACCGCGGGATTCTTCGCTCACCTGAAGTTCAACGACCACGCCGAGGCGTATACCGAGTTCATGTTCATGGACGACAACACCCGTGGTAACTACGCGCCGGCGGGCCTGTTCCTAGGGGCGGGTTTCGCTACCTCGGGTACACCGGCGCTGCGGGACGGAAATTTCTATACCAACTGCGGCGTGGGCGCTTACGGCAACTCGGGAATGAATCCTTACCTCACGGCGAGTGAATTCGGCACCCTGTGCGCTCCCGGTTCGCCCTACGCGGCGGTGCCGGGTGGCACTGTGCCGGTGCCGGGCGATATTCAATTGCTGATCGCCCGTCGCAATGTCGAGGGCGGACCCCGTAACGACACCTATGTGCATACCACGTTTCGTGGTGTGTTCGGGGTGCGCGGGGAAATCACGACAGACTGGACCTATGATACGTCCGTCACCTTCGGCCAGACTCGGTCCAGCGACTACCACGACAACGATGTGTCTGCGAGCCATGCCCAGAACGCGCTGCTGGCAGTTCCGGGGCCCAACGGCACAATCGTTTGCCGCGGCGGTGAGCCAGGCTGTGTTCCCTGGAACGTCTTTAATCCAGCGGCTCCCGTCAGTCAGGCCCAATTGAACTACGTCGAAGTACCTGCTGAGCTGATCGCTGTTGGCAACGAGGACATCTTTACGAGCTTTGTCAGTGGCGACCTGACGCATGCGGGCATCAAGCTGCCGAGTGCGGATGAGGGACTCAAGGTTGTGTTCGGCACTGAATACCGTCGGGAAGCGGACACGTTACAGCCGGACAATGAGTACCTTACAGGGGACCTCGGCAACGTCATCGTGAGTCCTTACGATGCCGGCTACCATGTTTGGGAAGCCTTCACCGAAGAGCGCTTGCCGTTGGCGCACAATCTGCCGGGCATCAAGAGCCTCGATCTCGAGGCAGGCTACCGCTATTCAAGCTACTCGACCGGCTTCAACACCAACACCTGGAAGGTGGGCCTCGCGTGGTCGCCGATCAGCGACGTTCGTATTCGTGGCAGCTACAACCGGGCGGTGCGCGTACCCAACGTCTCAGAACTCTACAAGCCGAATATCGTCGAACTGGATTCCGGCACGGATCTTTGTGCCGCTGGTTCTTACGCCGCCCCCACCCCGGCTGACCAAGCGGCCTGTGCGCTGACCAACGGCGGCAAACCGATCGGTGTTCCGACACCTCCTTCGCCCGCGGGTCAGTACAACGGCATCCTCGGTGGCAACGCGAACCTCCAGCCTGAGGTCGGCAAAACCACCGATGTGGGTATCGTGCTGACGCCGACCTTCCTACCGGGCTTCAGCACCACCATCGATTACTCGGACATCAAGATCACGAACGTCATCACGACCTACGGTCCGAACCTCATTCAGAACAACTGCATTCTAAGTGGCAGCGCAACCAGCTACTTCTGCGAGTTGATACATCGTGACCCGAATGGAACTCTTTGGGCGAGCCCACAGGGCTATACGACGGATCCGCTCCTCAACATCGCAGGGCTTGAGAACAAGTCGGTCGACTTAGGCATGGCGTACCGGCTGAGGATGGGGGAGGCGGGTACCCTCCGTTCACGCCTGGACGGCACCTACCTGCTCCATCTCCTCACCAATCCAGGTGGGGGCGTTGCAACCTTTGACTGCGCGGGTCGGTTCGGGCCGTCCTGCACGCCCGTCACGCCGAAGTGGCGGAATCGGTTCTCCTTGGACTGGGATACGCCGCTCGCCGGGGTGTCGACAGGAGCCACCTGGCGCTTCTTCGGAAGCGCAACCAACACTCTAAGTAGCCCGGGTACCCCTGACTACGTGGGAGCGGCTGTCGTCGCGAAAGCTGGGCTGCCGCCGGATGCTCGCATTCCGACGATCAGCTATCTTGATCTGCATGCTTCATACGCGTGGAACAGCGTCACGCTGCGCCTGGGTTGCAACAACGTGCTCGACAAGGATCCGCCGAACATCGATACAACCAACACGGGCGGCAACTCTACTTTCGCGGAGAGCAACACGTACCCCTCCGTCTATGACATGGCCGGGCGCTACCTGTACGTCAACCTGACGGTTGACTTCTAGGAGCCCGCTCAAGAGCCTTGGTAAGCACAATGACGGCGGGCAAGGGCCCGCCGTCTTATGTAGTCAACCAGAAGGAGCATGGTATGAACGCCGTCGCTCGGCTGCTGCTCGCAATCTGCGCTGGCATGGCCGCCGGTGGCGCGAATGTGAGTGAGTCGGGTGAGCCGCCATCGCAAGCGCCTGCGATCGCCCCTTCGCAGCCTGCGGCGCAATCCCCGCCCGTGGCGCCGGCTGGCTCAAACACGACGAGTGTGGCAACTCAGGATCCGTCGTCCGGCGGCAAACCGGATACGGGCGCGCCACGTGGCAGCACTCGACGTCGCCCGTTGCCGCTAACGCGCAACCTGTTGCGAACAAGCCAGGAAGAATGGTCCTTGTGGACGATACGGTGAATGACTCACAGCTCAAGCAGATCCTTGCGAAGGGTTACAGGCCAGAAAGTCAGGCGCGTGGCAACGAGGTGTACTATTGCCGCAGCGACCATGAATTGGGTTCGCGTTTCGAATCGAAAGTGTGCAAGACCGCCCGGCGAATTCTCCAGGATGAGCTGCAGGGTAAGGAAGTGACGACAACACTGGAACAAACCACGGGAGACCACGCGGGAAAATGAACATGCGGTGCCTTCGCGTAGGGTACCGATCAGCGTGGTGATAGCCTGACGCGAACTGACTGGGGCGGCGCGGCCGAACGCCGCGTCCAGGCTAGGAATAGCCCCAGCGCTCGATCCAGGGCCTCAGGAGCGTCAATGCTTCGCTGCTGAAGTGCCGCTCGTAGTTCTTCCATCGGCCCACGGAACGGCTTGTGATCGGCTCGAGGACCTGCGCGTAGCTCGGCGTGCTGATGAATCCTTTGGCGCGTGCGTGCTCGCCTGGAGAAAGCATCGCCTCGTGCACAGGCAACTGCAAAAATGCGCATAGCTTGCCGACCTCGGTCGCGAAGTCTGCAGTGAGCTGTTCGTATTTCAGCTCATGGGTATCGGGTCGCAGCAACGACCATTGCGAGTACCAGAAGCCGAAAGCGCGGGAATAAGACCTCGCCAGTGCAGTCAGATCGCGGCCCAGCAGGGCAAGATCCGAGCGGAAGTGCTGCAGGAAACAGCTTAAAACGGTGTCGCAGGGGTGGCGAATGGCGAGGATGATGGGCGCGTTGGGGAACAAGCGGCGAATGATTGGCAGGAGGACCATGTTCATGGGATTTTTGTCCACCAGCCGCCGATCCGGAGCAAGAGGCACCCTGCCGCGCACGGCGTCCCAATAGTGGGCGCGGACGTCGTCCAGGTCGCTGCCGCTCAACTTGCCGAGCTCGGTGGGATAAGCGATACCCTGATCCGTGACTCGAGCAACGGCTCGCAACAGGAATGGCTGCTCGTCCATCGACTGCAGCAGCGGATGTGCATCGAGCATCTGCTCGAGCAGGGTGGTCCCGGAACGCGGAAAGCCCACGATGAAGATTGGACTGCCTTCCATGGCGGTCGCCGCGCTCTCCCACAGCGCGACATCGTCGGGATCGCATCCGTTCGCAGTCAGTGCCCAGAGTTGCGACTGCTCTTCGGATGTCTTGCCCGTCGCGCGCTCAAGAAACGCGAGCTGCGAGCGGTGCGCTTCTGCGGCCGCGGTATAGGCCTCCTCGTAGCGTCCGAGAGCGTCACACGCCTTGGCAAGTGGATAGAGCAGATCGTACCGATGCAAGAATTCCTGCTGCTTCGCCAGCGCCGAGCTCAGCTGCCGATGCGCGTCCGCGTGCCGGCCGGCCCTGTCGGCCAGCACCGCCGACATCGCCAGCCGCTCCGAATCGGCGTTCAGACTCGGGTCGTCGAGCTCGAGCTGCTTCATGACGGCGCGCGCCTCATCCAGCCGATGCAGGCGCTCGAGGAGAAATGCAAATCCCACCGCGGCGCGCCCGCTTGCAGGAGGATTCGCCATGAGGCGCTGCAGTGCCGGCTGCGCCAGGTGCGCGGCTCCCGAGGTGACCAGGAGCAGGGCTATGGATACCGTGATCTCGACGCTCAGTCCTTCGAGCGTTTCCCAGTCTTCCACGGCCGTCACGGCTTCCTGCCGGCGGCCCATGTCGCAACAGCATTGTGCATAGGTCCAACGAATCAGGGCGTCGCGCGGTGCAAGAGCCACGGCGTCTCGCAAGGCGAGGTGGGCCGCGCCGTAATCGAAACGATCCATTTGCAATGCGCCGAGGTTGTACAGCAGGCCCGCGGTTGGCGGGCCCAGCCGCAGGGCGCGGTCGAACGAGGCCAGAGACTGCGCTTGTTGGCCGGTGGGACGCAGCACCGTACCGAGATTTTGCCAGTGTGCGGCGACCGTCGGTTGCATCAGGGTGAGCGCGTTGAAGACGCGCACCGCCTCCTCGTACCGGCCCTGAGAGTTGAGGATCGCGCCGAGCACATCCAGCGCGCCGGGATGATGGTGGTGTGCATCAAGCACCTGCAGGCATTTTTCCTGCGCAGCTGCAATCTGGCCGCTGGCCAGATCCTGTCGCGCAAGGTCCAGCAGCGCTGCGGGATCGGAGGGGAACGACACGTGTGGCGAATTCCTGGCTGACGTCAACGCGAGTGACCGCAGCGGTTGAGCAATGATAATGCAGTATCGGCGCAGGGTTCGCGAGCCTGCCGCTGTGGCGGGCCGCTTGACGCGCCGTATATCCTTTTGCGTCCTTGATCTTGAGCAAATCCCGTGAACGCAGTCGATCAAGCCAAGCAGGCGAAACTTGCAGCCGCAGTGAGCGCGCACCGTGCCGGCCGTCTGCGTCAGGCGGTAGCGGACTACGAGGCGTTGTTACAGCGAACGCCCAACGATGCCGATATTCTGCAGCTTCTGGGCTTAGCGCTCGCGCAACTCGGGCGTTGTGCGGATGCCGTCATGTTTCTCACCCGTTCGCTGAGCCTCAAACCCGATCGACCGAGCGTTCTGCTGAATCTCGCCCAGGCGCTGCACACGCTCGGGCGTGAAGAGGAGGCGTTGCAGGCCTGCAATCGTGCGCTCGTTCTGGATCGCTCGCTTGCCGGTGGGTATCGCACCCGTGCCTCGGTACTTACAGCCCTTGGGCGCCGCGAAGAAGCGCTCGCGAACGCCGGCCAAGCAGTGCGTCTGGCGCTCGAAGATCCAGGTGCGCATGCGGATCTGGGTGTCGCACTTGAGGCGGTCGGGCGCGAGCGGGAGGCTTTGGAGTGCTTCGAACGAGCCGTTGCGCTTGACCCGAACCTGGCGCCCGCGCATCACAACCGCGCCATGTTGTTGGCTCGCCGCGGTGAACATGCGCGCGCGCTGCAGAGTTTCGATCGGGCACTCGCCTTGCAGCCGCACCACGCGGCTCTTAATGCGAATCGGGGCAATACGCTCAAGGAGCTCGGACGTCTGCCGGAAGCCGAGCAGAGCTATTCACTGTCGCTCGCGATCGAGCCCAATGACCCGGTGACTCTGCACAGCCGGGCGCTCGTGCGGTATCTGCTGCACCAATATGTGGAAGCACTGCAGGACTACGATGCGCTCGCTGCTCTGGGCAAGGAAACCGCACCCGCTCTGGTCGGTCGGGGCGCGACGCTCGTCGCGCTGCGCCGCTACGGCGAAGCGCTGGCGCCGCTTGAGCGTGCAATCCAACTGCTGCCCGGGGACGCGGACGCGCACATTCAGCGCGGCGTCGCGCTGCTCAACGTTGAGCGCAACGCTGAAGCGGTCGAAAGCTTTGATCGGGCGGTTGCCATTCGGCCGAACGTCCCTGAAGTGCTGAACAACCGGGGCATCGCCCTCACGCTGCTGGGGCAGCTGTCGCAGGCGCTTGACGATTTCGCCTGCTCCGCAGCCATGGGTGGTGCGACTGCCGAGAACCTTACTAACACGGGCATTGTCCTTAAGCTGGTCGGGACGGTATCGCGAAGCGGCCGCGGCCTTCAATCGCGCGCTGACTTGCAAGCCGGATGACCCTTCCGCCAAGTTCGCGCTGGCATTCCTGCATCTGACGCTCGGCGAATTCGCCGCGGGATGGCCCCTCTACGAAGCGCGATTCGACGTGCCCGCGCTCGGTAACCCTGCCCGACACTTTAGTGCACCGCGCTGGAACGGCTCGGAGCCGCTCGAAGGTAAGACCTTGTTGGTGCATGCCGAGCAAGGCTTGGGGGATGTCATCCAGTTCTGCCGCTACTTGCCTTTGCTCGCAGCGCAGGGGGTTGCCATCGTGTTCGAGGTGATGCCCTCACTCAAGCCCCTGCTGCGCACACTGCCCGGTGCAGTCCGTCTGGTCGGCCGTGGCGAGCCTCTGCCGCCGGTCGACTATTACTGTCCGCTGCTGAGTCTGCCGCTCGCACTCAACACCCGACTCGACACGATCCCGGCCCAGGTGCCGTACCTCAAGGCGGAGCCGGAGCGCATCGCCCACTGGAGGCAGCGGCTGCGGGCGCTATCGGGCCTGCGCGTGGGGATCGCCTGGCAGGGCAACCGCGACGTGGAGAAACTGATCTGGGCTCGCGGGCGCTCGATCCCACTGGCAGTTCTGGAGCCGCTCGCGCAGCTGCCTGGCGTCCGCCTCGTATCGCTTCAGAAGGGGCCCGGGGGCGAGCAGTTGCGCAACGTCCCTTTCGCTGAGCGGATTGTCGACCTGAGTGATGAACTCGATCGCGGACCGGATGCCTTTCTCGATACGGCGGCCGTGATGGCGGGTCTCGATCTCGTGATCAGCCCCGATACCTCGGTCGCGCACCTCGCCGGAGCGCTTGGCCGACCAGTATGGGTAATGCTTGCCGCCTCACCAGAATGGCGCTGGGGGCTCGAGCGCAGCGATAGTCCATGGTATCCCAGCATGCGACTGTTCCGGCAAACGGCCGACAGGGACTGGACGGTTGTCGCGGCCGCGATCGTGGAAGCGCTTCAGATATTTACATCGCAGCGGGCGTGAGCACTGGAGCAGCAGGTCGGTGTGACGCCCTTTACGCGTGCGTGCACGCAGTCATTGCAGGCGCTTGACGCGCACTTTGCGATGCTGATCGGCGACCAACCAGAGGGAGCTCATCGCGCCGTGCTCGATGTGTACGTCCTCGCCCACCGCGAATTCAACGTTAGGCCTCGGCTCCGTCTCGATCCACACCTGGCGATTATCGAGTGTGAAAGTCCATTCGCCATGTCGTGCCTGCGATAGTCCAGCGATTTTCCCGCCGAGCACCGCAGCCTTCGCTTGCTGGATGGCCAGAGGGTTGCGCTTGTGCTCGACGTCGACCGTCATGCCGAAGCGATCGGCCTCGATCTGCGGTAGCGTGCTCACGATGGCGTCAAAACAGGCCAGCCGCTGCGCCTGGTCGCTCGTTTTTGCGCACTGGCGTAACGCATCGTCCAGGTTGTCGGCACGCACGAGTCCCGGCAGGCAGCTCGCGGCCAGACACAGCAGTAGGCTCTGATACGTGCCGCGGTTCATTGTGACCCGAGGGCCGGGGCGTCGCTGCCGTAATAGCGGCCGATGCCCACAGTCAGGGCGCGAACGAGATCGCGCTCCGCCGCCGACAGCAGCGGGTTCCAGATATCGAAGATGAGGATGATCCGAATCTCGTCGCTGTCGTTCCAGGCTTCATGCTCGATGCTGTCGTCGAACACCCAGGCCTCGCCCTTGTTCCAGGTTCGCACGTCTGCGCCGACCCGAAAGCCGCATCCGGCTGGAATTACCAGCGGCAAGTGGACGATCGATCGCGTGTTGGTCGTTCCGGTATGTGGCGGCAGCCTGGTGCGCGGCTTGAGCACGGAAAAGAAGGCGCCGGGCGCATAGTGAGGGACGTCGCACAGGGGCAGCTGGGCCAGCACCGCGGCGGTCCTGGGACACTTCTGCAGGTGACCGGGGATCTGCTCGCCATCGCGCCACAGCGGGTAGACACTCCAGTTTAGTGAGCGGTTGAGCGGTGCCCACTCATCGATCGGCGCGCCGGGGGGGACGTCGACGTAGGGTTTGAACGCTTCGCTGTCGCTGGCGAGCGCCGCCAAAGCCTCGGCGGCGATCTCCTCCGTGGCCGCTTCGAGGATGCTGAGCCAGGGGAATTCCTCGCGCCGAAAGAACTCGATCTCCGGCAGATAAGGAAACAGGATCTGCTTGGGTTGATTGTGGTACACGCGCCGCTTGCGCAGGTATACGTCGCGACAGGCCTCATAACCGTGTTGATCCGCAGCCGCATGCCGCTCGCGCACGGGCGCGACCTCCTGCTCAAGAAACCTTGCGAGTTCCTTGCGGTTGGCGAGCACGACATCCTGGGCATGCTTGAGCGCGCCCGCGACCTGCTGGGGAGCGGTCCTGCCCGAGGCGATCGAGTCGAGCGCCGCTTCGTAAAAAAAGAATGCCTTTTTGCTTTCGCCGAGGCCCTCCATAAGCTCGCCTTTGCACAGCAGGGCGAGCACATAGCGAGGGTCGATGGCGAGCGCCTTGTCCAGCGCCTGCACTGCGGTGTTCTTATCGTTGAGCGCTCGACAGGCGTTGGCGAGATTGAGCCACAGAACCTTCGAATTGCCGTCCGCGGCAATCGCCTTCTCGTAGAGCTCCCGGGCGCGCTGCGCATTGCCGCTGCGGTACAAGTATCCGCCCGCAGCATTCAGGACGAGCGGCTGCTGCGGTGCGCGCGCCAGCGCCATCTCCACGAGCTTCAGCGCTGTTTCGGGCGGCTGACTCTTTGCGACCTGCTCGATGGCATCGGCCAGGGCACGGGCTTCGGTTTCAGTGATCGGGATCGCGTTCACGGCGGTGCGTACGACGGTTCTTTGACGCCGGCACCCCAGCGCCGCTCAAGTGTAGCGGCTGGCGCAAGTCTTATGGCGGCTGCGCGTACTGGCTTTCGGACTGTGCCATCGACTTCAAGGCGCGTGATGAACTTGCGCGCTGGCGCACGACGGCCGACACAGTTCGTGCTAGGGTCTAACCGGTGCGTACCGGACTCGCGCATTCGTGTTGGCAGCTGGCAAGGGGCCAGTGGATCCACGGTGTCTTGTGGACGCTGCTCGGTGGCGGGGGAGTGCCTGCCCACGCCGACCCCGCAGCTGCCACCGGGCCGCCCGTGAGCCCGCAACTCTCGTCTCCGACGCTCAGCCGGGAACAATCGTTGTTGTTCGCCCTGCCAACGACGCATGATCATATCGGCCGTGTGGTGGTCGAGGCCATGGTCAACGGCAAGGGTCCGTTTCGCTTCATCGTTGACACCGGTGCCACTCACTCGACCATAACGCCAGATCTGGCGCACGCTCTGGGCCTCAAACCTGCTGAGGCGTCAACATTTGTAGTGAACGGCATCACCGGCACTGCACAGGTGTCGGCCGTAATGCTCGACAAGCTGCAGACAGGCAATTTAATCATGGACGGGCTGCTCGTGCCGGTAGTGTGGGCGCCGCTGATGGCCGGCGCCGACGGGATCTTCGGCGCAGCAGGGTTGACTGAAGACAGTCTATCGGTCGATTTCCAGCGTAACCGCGTTGAGATCTCGGGCGGCGTGCAAGCCGCTGTGCGCGCAGAGGCATTGAGAATCCACGCCACGCGGGTGACGCATGGCCTGATGGTCCTGGCGGTGCAGGTCGGCAGCGTACACGCGCTCGCGGTCGTCGACACCGGTTCCGAGCGCACACTCGGCAACCTTGCGCTGCGTGATGCTCTGAATGCGCGGCGCCGACCCGGTACCGTGGCCCAGGTGACCTCCGTATTTGGTGCCACGGCGCAAGTTGAGCCCGGCGAGATTTTGAGAGCGCCTACCATCGTCATCGATTCATTGCGTATCAACGATGTCAAAGTGGTCTACGGCGATTTTCATATCTTCAAGGTGTGGGAGATGCAGGACAAGCCCGCCTTGGTCATCGGAATGGACGTGCTGGGTACCGTCGGCTCCCTCGGCATCGATTTTAAGAATCAGTACGTCTACCTCACTAACTCCACGACCAACCACCAAACGTTCCAGGCACCTGCGTCCCTAGGAGCCACAAGCCAGATACGTTAACGCGGCATCGTGTCCCGCCTGAACATCTAGTGAAGTCCGTAAGCCGTCGCCACGAGCGCTCCGACTTGCGCACCCATGCGGTTCCCTACCTCGGTGGAGTTGCGGTAGTGCACCCCGTCGAGGATGCGAGCCTCGGATACCTCCTTCACCACATCCTCCGTGCGCGTCCACTGACGAGACACACCAGGCGCGGTATTGCTGGTGCTGATCAAGATCGGCAAGGGTTCGCGACCGACCTCGGCGCGGATCACCGTGGCGATGGTTGAGGCGATAACGCAGTGTGCGCATGGATATTCCGGATGCAGCGGCGTAGCGATCAGCGGCGTCCAATCGGGATCGCGCTCAGTCGCGGGGTTGTCGTCGCGATCTCCATTGCGGATGGCCGTGATCGGACGCCAGAAGTTGTAGTGGAACTTTGCTTCAAGAACGGCGATCTCGGCATCGTTCAGCGCTGCGGTCACTGCGGCGTAGAGTCGCGCGTTACGCGTCACCTCCCGTCCTCGCGCGATAGCTACGGAATGCACGACGCCCATGTGAACATTGGGCAGCGCCGTCGCCCAAAACTGCGCGATCGCGTTTTGCTCGGGAGTGCGCACCGTACTCGTGGCGGAGCCTACGAGTTTGATCTCGTTGTAATCTCGCGCCCAGAGTGCGCTCGTGAGAGCGGGCGGCGGTCCTGGCCGAAACTGCGCTGCGTTCTTCATGAACCAGGGCCGGTGCTGCGCGAATGCGTAGCCGAGCGGAAATGTCGTCGGCACATAGACGCCCGGTGAGGTCAGCGGCCGGTAAGGCTCAGTGTTCCCGATATCGCCGCTGTGTTTCGCGAGCGCATCCGCCGCGGCGCGCTCGCCGATGCTGATCCCACGCGTGCGCGCGTCGCCCGCCTCAATCGGCGCAAGTGCCCGCGCATATGCAGTCTCGGTTCTGACTTTCAGTGTCGGCGCCTCATGCAGCAGTACCGCGCGGCTCGCTGCAGCAATCGCCGCGTCGATCGAGGCACCCTGGCTCGGTCCCAAAGCGACCCGGTCGCGCGGATAGCGCGCGGTGATCGCATTCACGGCCTCGTACACCGCAGTTTGCGCCAGCGCCATGGTTCGAAGCGTATTCGGGCCATCCGTTGCGATCTCGGTGGTCGTGTCGGCCCAATTGGCGACCGAGTCGGCGCGCGCGCCAAAGGCAAGCAACAACAAGGTGATCGATCCGAATCCGCGAACGAGCCCGCTCATACCTCTCCCAGCTCACGAGCGCCGAAGCCACGCGCCTTGCGCGAATGCGCCGGCTTTGCGTCGCCCGTTAGTGACCAGTGACAGTGACCGAGGGGTCGAGCAAGCGCAGCGCCCGGGCTGAGTACGTTGCCCCCGTCGTCTTAATGTCTTCGTCTGTCCACGTGCGAACGAAGGCCGCGTACTCAGCAAGGCTCATAGGGAGCCGCGTAGAAGATAAACGACCGTACCCATGTAGTCCCAGCATCATCTGCGAGTCTAAGAGGCCGATCGCAAGCACCGCGTAACTTTGCGGTGTAGCGGACCAAATCGACCATGAAGCGGGATGCGATTGAGGTGAACGGTACGGCGATGGGCGTCGGGAACGCGGGAATTTCGTTTAATATGAGGGACGGCCGCGATGGCAAATCCGACCTCCTGGGCTTCACGATCGAGTCGAGGGGTGTTGTCAGGCCGCGCGACGCCGTCGGGCCGGATTGTTGAAGATCAGCTAGTTGCGCTTAAGCCGCGGCACTCGTAAGCGCCGCTCCATGCTAAGCGCATCACAAGCGCAAGCAGCGGCTTGTCATTGAGTTCGGCGACCGCCTCGCGCTGCTCGTCGGGGGCCAAGTGCGCATAGCGCAACGACATCGCGAGCTAGGCTATGCAAACCTCGGCTGGCTGCCAGGGCGGCTGGTTCTAGATCCAGGCGCGGTTGAGAATACGGTGATTCTATTGCGCGATGTGATGGCATGGCCGGATGTGGGTTCCGTAGGGCCTGCTGTCGATTTCCGCGATGCTGTTTCGTCTTTACTCAGTCGCATCCTCGAATGACCAGTAAACGGAGACGGAAGATGGCTAAGAACGTGATTTGCCTTTGGTATGACGGCACAGCCGAAGAGGCCGCTAGGTTTTACGCGCGGACTTTTCCGGACAGCACCGTGACAGCAGTCCACCGTGCCCCTGGCGATTATCCGGCTGGCAAAGAAGGACAGGTGCTGACCGTCGAGTTTACGGTGCTGGGCGTGGCCTGCCTCGGCCTGAACGGCGGATCGGCTTTCAAGCACAGTGAAGCCTTTTCGTTTCAGATCGTTACCGAGGACCAGGCCGAGACCGATCGCTACTGGAATGCCATCGTCGGCAACGGCGGTGCCGAGAGCGCATGCGGGTGGTGCAAGGACAAATGGGGCTTGTCCTGGCAGATCACCCCACGCGTACTGCTGGAAGCAACGACGGATTCTGATCGTGGGGCCGCGAAGCGCGCGTTCGAGGCGATGATGAAAATGAAAAAGATCGACATCGCCACCATCGAGGCAGCACGACGCGGAGCGGCTCGCCCCTAGAGCATTCCTGATCGGTGGGCAGCTGGTGGATACGTTGAGCGGCGCAGGTGAGGAAGATAATGGATCGAAATGGATGCTGCGGAGCTTCAAGGGTCGCGTCGCCACGTTAAGTCCGGCGCTCGTGTCAGCGGTGCTGAAGGAAACCATTTCCGCGACCATTCACGCATGAACCCGGGTCACGAGGCTCATACGTTCTCGACCGCCAACACCGCGTTTGTCCCGCCGAATGCAAACGAATTGGAAAGGGCGATTCGCAGGGAAGTTTGTCTGCGACCGGCACCTGGCACGTAGTCTAGATCGCACGCTGGATCGGGCTGGTCCAGATGCATGGTCGGAGGTATCCACCCCCGCTCCAGGCTGCCGACGCAGATAACGAGTTCCAGAGCTCCGGCGGCGCCTAGCAGGTGTCCGTGCATCGACTTGGTCGAGCTGACGGGAATCTGATAGGCGCGCGAGCCGAATACTTCCTTTATCGCCGCTGTCTCGACGGCGTCGTTTTGCAACGTCGCGGTGCCATGCGCATTGATGTAGTCAATGGCGTTCGGCGAACATCCGGCTGCCTTCAATGCCGCCCGCATGGCGCTTGCCTGTCCAACGACGGTAGGTCGTGTTATGTGTGCGACATCCGTCGTCAAGCCATAACCACTAAGTGCGGCGTGTATTTTGACTCCGCGCTGGGTCGCATGCTCCCATGACTCGAGGACCAGAAAAGCCGCTCCTTCGCCTAACACTAAGCCGGAACGAGTCATGGAGAAGGGCCGGCACGAAGCGCTTGGATCCACCTTGTCGACGGAGGCCAGCGTGCGCATGGCGCTCCAGGCTCGCAGCACCCCGGGGGTCAACGGGGCCTCAGCGCCTCCGGCGATCATGACATCGGCTCGGCCGGTGCGAATCTTCTCAGCCGCTTCGCCTATCGAAACCGCCGATGAGGAGCAAGCCGTCGAGTAGGTCAGATTCGGGCCGGCCAAGGCATACTCCAGCCCGATCCAGGCTGCCGCTGCGTTAGTCATCGCGGCGATGACGGTAAAAGGTTTGATTCGGTCCGAGCGCTCCGCGTACAGAATGTGGTAGCCCTCGTCAGTGGTCGCCGCGCCTCCCATTCCTGTCCCGACCGAAACGCCGCACCGCTCGCGGTTCTCCTGGTTGAAGTCGATCCCGGAATCCTCGACCGCCTGGATAGCCGCGACGAGCGCGAGATAGCTGACCCGATCCAACATGCGCAGGCGCGTCTCAGGAATGCGTGGACAGACCGGAGTTTCGACGGTCGCGCCAATCGACGGCCCCTGAGGTCCGCTGCAGGGCGCAGTCAGAACTCTGACGCCAGACTTGCCGGCCTGCAGACCGGCAAACAGCTCATCGATCGAGTTGCCCAGCGGTGCTACGACCCCCAGTCCGGTGATGGCCACCCGAGATGTCATGATGACCGGTCCGTACCCGCCTGGATCCCGCCCCCGGTGGACTGCTTCTCCAGCAGCTCATCTATGTAGGCTGAGACGTCTCCAAGCGTCGCCAGCGAGCGCGGCGCGTCGTCCGTGATCTTGAGGCCAAAACGATCCTCGATCTTGAAAATGAGATCGACCAAATCAAGAGAATCGATGCCGAGCTCCGCCAGCGTGGCTTCCGGACGCAAGCGATCCGCGCTGAGCTTGAATTCTTCGATGAGAATATTCTGTACCGCTTCGAGCGTGTTCATGCGACCGCCGGGCGCCAAGTAAGCTGCAGCTGGCCGCGCCGCGCCTTCCCGGCAAGCCGGGCGCCGGCCGTGAGCGCGCGCGGCCAACTCGTCATCAGGATGGCCGCGGCGGCCGCCAGGGAGGGTTGCATGGCAACCCGCGCGTAGAGTTGCGCAACCCCTATGCGCGCTGAGAATTCTTTCCTGCAGATAGCCGCGTGAGCGCGCTGCACGTCAACTATATAGGCCGCTCGCAGGTCCTTTGGGCGATGCGCAAAGAGCTTTGCAAGAATGGCCGCGGACTGCAGAGCCATGCAGATACCCTCGCCAATCAACGGATGGGCCTCTGCGGCGGCGTTCCCGATCCGGGGAATTCCCGCAGCGCTTCGCGGATGGAAGCCCGTTCGAAGGGGTCCGACTGCATGCCATGAGTCTTGCCGGTGCGCGGTGCGTAAAGCGGCTGCAACTCCGTCGCATGAACTACGCAAGTAGGCCTCGACGACGTCACCCGCTGAGCCTCCGCTCGCATGTGCACGCCATTGCCGCAGAGTTGCACGCCGTATGCAACAGGCAATGGTCGTTCGTCCTCGATCCGACACGACCATTCCGCCATAGCCGCCGGGCAAACACAGTACAGGCAGTACGCCGGGGGTGAGGGTTGCTCCGTCGAATGTTGTCTTGAAGGCCAACAAATCTGAGGACTGCGGCCGAAAATCTTCGCCGCCGTCACGCTCCGTGGTGTGGCATTCAGGACCGCGCTCCCAGGAACCATGCGCATCGATCACCAAGGCCGCCTTCAGGCGATGTTCGGTACGGGGCCCGCGCTCCTCAGCGCCACCGTTACACCGCCATTCATAGACACAATCAAAGTCACCCGGGACTCCGGAAACACGCAGGACCTTGGCCGGCTGCACGACGTCGACGCCTTGCGATCGCGCGTGCTCCAGCAAAAGCATGTCGAGGCAGTCGCGGCCGATCGCACAGCCGTATGCATGGCGACCACCGAGGCACGCTGGCATTTCAGCCACAATGGTGCGATCGCTGGCCATCCACGCTACCTGGCGTATCGCCGGGCCCGCGAGCTCGCTGACCTTCGAACCCAGGCCAAGCTCGTCCAGCAGCTCCAGGCTGGCCGGTCCCAGACACTCGCCGCAGACTTTCTGACGAGGGAACAATGTCTGCTCCAGCAGGGTCACCCGCCACCCGAAGCTGCTCAGTCGGATTGCGGCGGACGCTCCGGCGGGACCTGCGCCGATGACCAGCGCATCGGTATCAGCGCGTTTCATCCGCTGCTCGATCCGCGACCTGTTGTTCACTGATGTCAGTTTGCTGTTTCGCGCCAGATCGTCCATCAGCGCCGCTGTCCCCGTCTGCCACGAGACAATGGGTAAATGGCCATGCGAAGTACTCCCGTAGCCGCCAGCGTGCTGCGCTTGGGGGCCACAGGGCACTCAGCTCATGCCCGGCAAAACCGGCTACGACACTCGTCACCCCGTCTTCACGTGTCACTTCGTTCGCGCCCAAGAGGCCAAGGAGGTGGCTACCCAGCCATGCCACCGAGTTGCGGCGCGGCTCGCAGGCAACGAATGCCCCGCACCGGCCAGCGACGGCGCCCAGCAGCTGCTCGAGGGCGGGAGACTGGAAGTGGTGTAGAAACAGCGTCGTGATACATAGATCATACTGTGCATCACACGATGCGCGCGCCCAGTCCAACGCGTCCATCCTCAATACCCTCACATCCCAGCCGAGCAATTCGAGCTGTCTGCGGATTTCCGGGCCGATCAGGTCCTGACGGTCAAGAAAGGTCACTTGGACCCCTCGCCAAGATGAGCGCAAGGCAAAGCGCAGCATCAGGCTCCCATCGCCCGCCCCAAGCTCGAGGATGCTGCGGGGCTGCCGGGTCATAGACAACGTGCCGATGGCGCGGCGCAGAATCGTCAATGAACGCATGACTCGGTGCACTCGTTGCAAGTCGCGGCGTGAGCGGCGTGCGACCGGATCGTCGGCCGGCATCACGTCGAGACGTTCCGGCAAGACCTGCCGTTGCAGTTTCAACGACGACATGTCAGTCAACCGCAAGCAAAGCACCATGGCAGCTGAAGCCCGCGCCGAACGAGCAAAGCCACCACCAGCCGCCGGCCGCCGAATCGCTCAGCGCGGCATCCAGCACGAAATACACGAAAGCGCTGCTCAGGTTGCCGTATTCGCGCAACGTGTTACGACTGTAGCGCAATGCCGCGGGATCCAACTGCAACTGCTCCTGCATGGCCAGCAACACGTCGCGGCCACCGGCATGCATTATCCAGCCGGTGATCGAATCCTGCGTCAAACCGGCTTGAGAGATGGCCAGCCGCAGAACTTCCTCGGCGTGCTCGGCGGCCAAGCTGGGTACGGCGCGCGTCAGGACATTGCGCAGCAAGCCGTTGCGGTGCTCGAAACGCAGCGCGTCTCTTTCCGCCGGCGCGGTCACCGAGACCGACGTGGTCCATCTGACCCGGCGGCGACCCTCGGGTGCATTTCTGGACAGCACCGCGGCACCCGCCCCGTCGCCAAACAGGCAGGCGCTGATCAGCACACCCGGGTCGTCATCCAGATACATCGCCGCGCTGCAGACCTCGACACAGATTGATAACACGTGGTCGCAGTGTCCGGCATCGAGCAGGGCGCCGGAGAGCTGCCAGTTAGGCAGTGCGCCCGCGCAACCCTGGCCGACCAGATCAAAGGCCTTTACGTGACGCGACAGGCCAAGTTGCTCATTCACGTAGCTCGTAAGGCCAGGGCAGAGATAACCGGTGCAGGTCGTGACAACGACGGCGTCGATGTCTGCGGGCCCGAGGGCCGCGCGCTGCAAGGCCACGCGGCCGGCGCTGGCGGCAAGCTGTGGTGCATGTCGCGCAAAGCGCTGCTGCAAGGTGTCGGCATCGATTGCAAACGCTTCCGCGAGCGAGTCTACAGCGAGCCAGCGCGATTCCATGCCGTTGTCGCGGGTGAGCACCAGTCGAGCGAGCGTCCGCGAACGCTCGTCGAGGCGTCCGAACCAGGCGGACGTCGCGAACGCATCCCAGCACTCGGCACGCGTGTATCGCCGCGCTGGGACGGCTGTTGCCAGCGAGCTCAGATACATCGACTGCCCCTGCAGGCTTGGCTGGGACTGGTTAGCCTCATGCACATGTGGCGTAGCCTTGTCCGACGCGCGTCCAGGTCTCGGTGCGGCCCAGCAATTGGATGCCCAGGTAGCCCCGCAACTTCAAGCTGTTGCCCTGCGCCGTCATGCTGCCGCTATAGGTTCGCCCCGATCTGGGGTCGTAGACATGGCCGCCGTCGGCATGCTGTGAGTCGGTCTGCGTGAAACCCTGGCCGACGCGCAGCCCGCACAGGGAGCGGCCGCGCAGCTTTTCATCCGGGTTGTGCACATCGGTGTGCGGATGATCGCCCGGTGAAAGTGCGACGATTTTCAGGCACAAGCTTTCCGCACATTGAGCAATCTGGATGACCGCCCCGGACGGTTCCCGCCAATAACCGCGCACGCCGCCCTCCGCGGCACTCGCTGGACCGGCCGTACGCGCGCCTGTCGATGCCAAGCTCAGCCACAGCATGACACCGAGGCGGCTTGCGACCCGTGCGACCACCGGCTGCGCAATTCCCATGACCTTTGTCACCCCCGACTCTTCACCGCGCAATCAACCTAGCTGACTTGGACCAGCCACTGTTCGCGCCGACGTGTTCATATTGTCATTATGACCAAGATGCCGCGTGCCTAGTCCTTGTCGATACCATCAGGAACGCCATCCTTTCCTGCTCTGCCCGGTGACGAGGACCGCTGCGTGCATGATTTTTCCCGCTTATACATGGCCTTTACCTAGAACTCGAATCGGCACACCGGATGGGTGTTCCCGCAGACATCCTCCGCAGAATGGTAAGACCGTTAGCGCGCCAAGTAGTGCGTGACGTGGAAACGCGCTGGCGCCCGAGCAGCCTTTTGACGGTCCTCGCACTGAATGCCAGCAGCCCGCAGCCGGTTTTCGAACACTGGTGAACACGAGCTCCTCGCGTGCTCTTCGCGATAATCCTCGATCACTGCTCTTCGGCAATGCAAACAGCGCTGTCGGTTGATACCGACATCGGGAATGAGGTGATCAATTCCATCGCATGCCAGTTCACACTTTCATCACGCGTTCATCCTGTCCGCACTGCATAAGTGACACACTTTTCGTCGCTCGTCGGAGGCGAATGAAATGCGCAAAGTATCGGTGTACCTCCTTGTCGGAATCATCGCCCTCTTGTCTGGTTGCGGCGACAGCTCGGGCTCCGGCACTAGCTCTGGCTCCGTCGGCAGCTCCGTCGCTAGCGGTGCGGGCAGCCCCGTCGCCCTGGTGCTCACCGCGCCGGCTTTAGGCAGCGCCGTTCAGGGCAGCGCCTATACCTCACCCGCGTTCACGGCCAGCGGCGGCAGCGGAACGATCCACTGGACATCGACGGCTCTGCCTGCCGGACTTCAACTGAGCGCAGTCACCGGTGCGAGCATCCAGATCAGCGGCACGCCGACCGCAACCGGCACGTTCAACGCCATCGTCGTTACCGCTACCGACTCGGGTACGGGCTCCTCGCTGCAGACAAAATCAAGCTCCGCCCTCACTCTGACCGTGGTTTCGCCAACATCCGGTACCAGCAAGATCTCGGCCATATGGGCCAACGACGGCGGTGACAAGGTGACGCAGGACGAACTTCGCGCAAGCACTTCGGCGTCAGCGGTCCGGAACAGTCTGTGGAATGGCACGACCGTCTCGCTGTTCGGTGCCAAGAACGAAGTCATCAATTTCAATCTCATTCTTGAAGCCGCCAGCACATCTGCCGCGAACGTCAGTGTCACGCTCAGTAACCTCACCGGCCCGGGCGGCTCGGTCATCCGCTATGCCCCCCGGCCAACCGGCAATCTGTTCGATTGGAGTGCGACCGAGAGCGAGCTTTTCTATGTGCGGTATCTGCAGATCCAGGGGCTGAGCAGCCTCAATGGATACGCCGGGTTTGGCCTTACCGGAAGTGCCATTGAGCCGCAGCTTCCAGCGAAACTTCGTCTCCCCCTCGTCAACGGCACCTATACAGGCGGCTGGGTCAATCGCCCAAACCACGACAAGTTCTACCCCGATATCGCTGTGCCGCTTGAACTCGTGCCGACATTCACCATCGCGCAGGGCAGCAACCAGGCCATCTGGGCCGATATCTACATCCCGAAGACTGCAGCCAGCGGTGTGTATAGCGGCACGGTCCGTATCAGCGAGAACGGCGTGGCGACTCACACCGTGCCCGTCAGCCTGACCGTCAGGAACTTTACGCTCCCTGACGTTCCCAGCTCTAAGACCATGTTGTTCTCTGAATACTCGGATATTACCGAGCGATACACAGGCGTCGCGTCTCCGGCACTTGGCGGATCCCAGGACACGCTCGCTGAACGGGTTCTGGCGAATCAGCGTCTCGTTGCGCATCGGCATAAGGTTTCACTCATTGGCGATGATGCAGCGTTCAGCACCGGTAGCGGAACGACGCAGCCCGGTGCTGCCTATGTGTCTTCCCTCACCGGCAGCCTCTTCACGGCGGCCAACGGCTACGCCGGACCCGGCGTGGGCGTGGGCAACAACGTGTATTCGATTGGAAGCTACGGACAATGGAACTGGGCGCATACACAGGCCGCCTTCAACACCGCCACCAATGCCTGGGAGAGCTGGTTCGAGGCCAACTCGCCGAGCACGGAGCGATTCGTCTATCTCATCGACGAGTCCTCGAATTTCTCCCAGACCCAGCAATGGGCTGACTGGATGGCGACCAACCCGGGTGTGGGAGCGAGTCTCAAATCGATGGCAACGCTGTCCGCAACGAACGCCGCAAATGTCCCGTCACTCAATATTCCGACCAGCCTGTTTTATTCCGGGAACACGACGACGTGGCAAAGCGCGGTTACCGCGATCGAGACAGCTCCCGGCAAGGAATTGTGGATGTACAACACCCCACGTCCGGGCGCGGGCGCATTCGCTACCGAGGTAGATGGGACCGATCTGCGTGAAAAGCCGTGGGGTCAATACAAGAAGGGTGTTACCCGCTGGTTCTTCTGGGAAGGAACGTACTACAACGACTATCAGAACGGGCGCGGTAACTACGACGTATTCAACGACGCCAATACCTTCGGTCCTGCGAACCCGACGCAGGATGCTTACAACGGATTGGAATCCGTGTGCAATGGCAATGGTGTGCTGCTGTATCCGGGTACCGATGCGATATTCCCGGCCTCGTCCTATGGCATCGCCGGTCCGATCGCTAGCCTGCGTCTCAAGCACTGGCGGCGCGGCATCCAGGACATCGATTACCTGACCATGGCATATGCCATCGACCCGACCGCCGTCACCAATCTCGTGCAGCAGATGGTGCCGCAGGCTTTGTGGGAGCTATCCGGCAGTGCCGGGCCGAGCTGGAGCTCGGATCCTGACGACTGGGAGGCCGCGCGCGCGGCGCTCGCCCACATCATCGATGGTCAATAAAGGCGGCCCACGAGATCGCAGGTCTGCTGAGCGCATCCCCTCACGACCCATCCTCTGACCGGCGCACCACGGGGCGGGTCAGGGCGATCTGGTTGACGCAGGCCGGAACTCGACGGCGTGTCGGCGCGCGGGACGGCCGGCTCGTCGCGCCAGAACCTCCTGCGCGCTGTCACATCGACCCCGTGGTACCGGGCTGAGGTTTCGCATCGCCCTCTTTCCATCCATCAAGTCATGGTAGGGCGTATTGGTATAATCGCCTCATGCAACGCCCTGCCTGTCCCCGTACGTGAAGCAGATGACAGCAGTTGCACCCCTTACTGCCGCTTTGGCAGCGAGTTTGCGGACGGTTGCGGTCGGCTACGCAGTTGCACTGGTAGTCGCGTTCCCGAGCCATGCGCAAGAGCTTGTCCAGCCGGTCGACCCAAAGATCGCCGGCGCGCTGCGGGAGATCTCGCCCACGCGCATCCAGGCCAACATTGAAAGGCTCGTGAGCTTCGGCACGCGGGCGACCCTCTCGGCGCAGGATCCGGCGTCGATCGCAGCCGGGCACGGCATCGGGGCTGCGCGTGAGTGGATCAAGGCGCAGTTCGAGCGCTACTCGAAGGATTGTGGCGGCTGCCTCGAAGTGAAGACGGATGCCTTTACGCAGGCACCTGCCGAGCGGATTCCTCAGCCGACCGAAATCACCAATGTCTATGCGGTAATGAAGGGAACCGAGCCGGAGGCCGCGGGACGCATAGTTCTGGTCACCGGGCACTACGATTCGCGAGTCACGGATGTCCTCGACTCGAAGAGCGCGGCACCGGGTGCCAATGACGATGGCAGCGGGACGGCGGTAAGCCTCGAGTGCGCGCGAGTATTGAGCAAGCTGAAGTTCCCCGCGACGATCATCTTTCTCACTGTCGCCGCCGAAGAGCAGGGTCTGAACGGCAGCCGGCACTTCGCGCAGACGGCGCGAGAGCAGGGATGGAATATCGTGGCTGTTCTGAACAACGACATTGTCGGCGGCGACAAGAGCGTCGGACAGGATGCGGGCATAGTGCGGGTGTTTTCCGAGGGTGTGCCCGTCGGCGCCGATGACAAGCAACTCAAGCTGATCCGCGCTCTCGGCGGCGAAAGCGATTCACCTTCCCGGGAACTGGCGCGCTACGTCGCAGAGATCGGCGCGGCTTACGATCCCGGCGTAAAGGTGCTACTCGTCTTCCGGCTCGACCGTTACTTGCGCGGTGGCGATCATTCTGCCTTCAACCAGCAAGGATACGCTGCGGTTCGCTTCACCGAATACCGCGAGAACTTCGATCATCAGCATCAGACGTTACGCAGCGAAAACGGCATTGAGTACGGCGACCTGCCGAAATTTGTGGATTTCGACTACGTGGCAAAAGTGGCGCGCCTGAATGCTGTGACTTTGGCTACGCTCGCCTCTGCGCCGGCATCACCGGCCAACGTACGACTCGTGACCAGTAACCTCGACAATGATTCGACTCTGAAGTGGGCGCCCTCCGCCGATGCCAGCGGCTACGAAGTCATCTGGCGGGCTACGAGCAGTCCGGGATGGGAGCACGCCCAGAACGTCGGAAACGTCACGGCCACCACGCTCAAGCTTTCCAAGGACAACGAAATTTTTGCGGTGCGCGCAGTCGATAGGGAAGGACATCGGAGTCTGCCGGTGGTGCCTTTGCCCGAGCGCTGACACTCGCTGCTGATACGTTGTTCCCTGAGATTCACCGAGCCTTACTCGGAGCTGCGCTGTGAATTCCGCCCATGATTTCCAGGCAGAACTCGATGAATGAACGTACTTTCGCCGCGCGGTGCAGCCGCGAGGGATAGACCGCGTAAAGGGGAAACCGCTCGTCCGACCATTCGGGAAATAGCTCGACCAGCCGGCCACCGCGCACAAGCTCGGCGCAGCCGATTTCCAGGACCTGACCGATGCCGGCACCAGCCTCGCAGGCGCCGATCAACGTTCCCGAGTCCGACACCAAAAGGCGCGCCTTGATCCGCAGCGGCAGAACCTCCTTCTTGCGTCTCATTTCCCAATCGTAAGGCCGCGCGTTGGCCGCATCGTAGAAGTCGATGCAGTCGCGCTCTTCGATCTCTTTGGGATGCCGCGGCTTTCCATGAGCTTTGATGTAGGAAGGCGAGGCTACCGTCAGCACTCGCGTCTCAATCAGCTTTCGAGCCAACAACGATCCCACCGGCGGCTCGCCGAAGCGCAACGCCAGGTCAAACCCGTCCGCGACCAGATCGCCGACGGAATCGCGCATGATCAGCTCGACGGAAAGCTCCGGATAGCGCGCCAGGAACGCAGCTAGGTGCCGGGATAAAACGATTCTGGAAAAGAACGGATCGATATTGACGCGCAATCGTCCCCGCACTTTGCTGCGGAACCGGCGGCCTCGATGGCGGCCTCCTCGATGCCGGCTAGATGCGGCCCGACCTGCTCGTAGAAGCGCCGGCCTTCATCCGTCAATGAAAGTGACCGCGTGGTTCGGGCTAGGAGCCGCGCGCCCACGCGCTGCTCGAGGCGGGAGAGGGCGCGGCTCACTCCCGAGGCGGATAGCCCGAGTGCCTCGGCAGCTCTGGCGATGGTCCCTGCCTGAACCACCGCTATGAGCACGGTCACGCCGGACAGCAACTTGCCGTCGAACGCCATTTTATTCCTGCCTGTTTGTCACGGCTGTATTCACATAAACGCTATTTAAGCACGAATGAGACGGTGAGATCGTACCGTCCATATAGCGAGCGGCGATTCACTGAAAAGGAGCGCTTATGTTTGCAGTTACCGGCATTACCGGAAAAGTTGGGGCAGCGGTGGCCCGCAGCCTTCTTTCCGCCGATCAGCCTGTGCGGGCGGTAGTCAGGGATCGCAGCAGGAGTGCCCCCTGGACACAGTTGGGCTGCGACATCGCTGTCGCCGATCTATCGGACACGGACGCACTCACAGCGGCATTCGCCGGCACGAGCGGCGTCTTCGCGATGCTGCCTCCAGTGTTCGACCCGGCGCCGGGCTTTCCCGAAGCCATGCGCTTCATTAACCCACTGTGCGCGGCTCTTGCGCGCGCGAAGCCCGCGAGAGTCGTGGCGTTATCGACCGTCGGTGCAGACGCGCCGCAACCGAATTTGCTCAACGTACTCGGCCGGATGGAGGATGCCCTTGGGAGTCTCCCGATGCCGGTGGCATTCCTGCGTGCGGCCTGGTTCATGGAAAACGCCGCCTGGGACATCGAGTCTGCGAAGAGCGGCCTTATCCCGAGTTACCTTCAGCCGCTCGACCGTGCTGTGCCGATGGTCTCAACCGACGACGTCGGTCGCGCCGCCGCAGCGCTACTGCAGGAGCGCTGGGAAGGCAAGCGTGTAGTCGAGCTCGAGGGCCCGCAGCGCGTCTCGCCGAATGGCTTGGCCACGGCATTCGCCAAAGCGTTAGGGACACCAGTGCGCGCTGAGGTCGTGCCGCGCGAACAGTGGGAATCGATCTTCCGTGGCCAAGGCATGAGGAATCCCACCCCCCGCATGCAGATGATCGAGGGATTTAACGCAGGGTGGATTGACTTTGCAGACCGCGGCGCACACGCCCGCAAGGGTTCCATCAGCATCGACGAGGCCATTGCAACCCTCATCCAGAGACAACGCGCGTGAACCACATCACCACTTTGCTCCAACCGGCCACACCGCGATCCGCGAGCTCGAAGCCCAGCACGCGGAGACGCGCCGTTCGCTGCGCCGTAGACGAGATCGTGCCCGAGGGCCAGCACAGAGTTCGACTGCTACCGACAAAAAAGAGGACCGGCTCCCAGCGCCGGTCCCCTTACTCGATCACCGTCTAAAGATGACGTGGGCGCCAATCCTTCGGGCGCTTGCCGTCCGGAAGCTTGAGCGGCTCCCCGCGATGTGGTCATCCGGAATCGTGGGAGTGAGGTTCGGCAGGTTCTTGAGGCGTGCCTGGGTTACCGCTTCGAACCCTGACGCCAGCGTAATCAACTTCGGCTCGCTGAATGCCGTGCCGAAGAAGGTGATGCCAAACGGAATCCCGAACACTTGCGCCGCCGGCACCTGTACGTACGGATAGCCTCCCGGAGCGCCGAGACCGGAGCTGCCGAAGACGAAGTGATCACCGTATAGCAGGTCCGTCGACCAGGCCGGGTTGTCCGTCGGTGCGATCACGGCGTCGAGGTGGAACTGCGCGAGCGCGGCGTCGATACCGCTCACGACCGCGGCCTTATCAATCGCCAGCGCCTGGTTGTACGTCGTTCCGACTGGCACCCCGAGATTGGGATCAGTCTGGGGAGTGTCGACCCCCGGGAGCAGCGCCTCCGCCTCGGTGAAGACGTCCTGACCCCAGAACGGCATCTCGGCGTCGGCATTGGCGTTGTTGAAGTTGATGGCATCCTGCAGTGTTCCCCGCGCCACGGGCACGCCGATGCGGGATGCGAAATAGCTTTGCACGTCGCCCTTGAAGTCGAACTCCAGCACCAGCGTCTCGCCAGTCGCCGTCGGGAACGTGAAGCCTGCCGCGTCGAGGTCGACAATGGTCGCACCGGCGGCTTGCATCGCCGTCAGTACGTCATTGAACGCGTCGATCACTTGTTGCGGCGCGCTGTTGAACCCTATCGGAGCCCTCACCAAGCCGAGACGGGCACCGCGCAGGCCATTGGGATCTAGGAACTTTGTGTAGTCGGTCGGGATGTTCGTCGGCCGGGTAAAGCGTCCCTGCCAGCCGAGCGGCACGCCGGCGGTGCCTGGATCGCGACCGTCGAAAGTGCGGCTCTGAATCACGCCCAACGCGGTCGCGGCGTCCGCAACGGTACGCCCGTGTGGGCCCACCGTATCCTGCGTGTGGGAGATGGGCACGACACCAGCGCGACTGGTGAGGCCGACCGTGGGTTTGATGCCGACCACGTTATTGGCATTCGCCGGGCACACGATGCTGCCGTCCGTCTCGGTGCCAAGAGACAGGGTCGTGAAGTTGGCAGACTCTGCGGCGCCCGAGCCGGCACTTGAGCCGCACGGATTGCGATCGAGCCCATAGGGGTTATGGGTCTGGCCGCCGACGGCAGACCAGCCACTGACGGACTCGAAAGAGCGGAAATTTGCCCATTCCGACAGGTTGGTCTTGCCGAGGATCACGGCGCCACCCGCCCGTAGATTGGCGGCCACGGTTGAATCCTGCAGCGCGGGAGTTCCCTGCAATGCGAGGGACCCCGCGGTGGTCTGCATTCTGTCGCCAGTGTCGATGTTGGCCTTGAGAAGCACCGGGATGCCGTGCAGCGGACCGAGCACCTTGCCTTGGCGCCGCAGAGCATCCGCCTGCCGGGCGATCGCGAGCGCGTCCGGGTTCAACTCGATGAGCGCGTTGACTCCCACACTGTTCTTGGTTGCCTGGTCGAACTGGCGGATGCGCTGAATATAAGCGCTGGTGAGTTGCTCGGACGTGAGGCGTCCAGCGGCCATCTCGGCCTGGAGCTGCGCCACTGTGGCTTCGAGAAACGGGAAGTTGTCCTTGCCCTTGTCGTCCGCAATTGCCGCGAACGGTGCAAGCAGTAGCACAACGCCAAAAAGCCGTCCTGCCATACGCGATATCATGTTGCGTCTCCTTCTTGAGCGGGAGCATGAACGGAGCAGGAGGCGCGGTCGTCGGTTACCTCCCTGCGCCGGCTTGTTGTTACTTGCGAAGACCTGTTGGTATGTTGTTAGCGAGCGCGATGCTACGCGCGCAAAAATTCAAGTTCAATCGCTCGAGTGGCGCCTCGCAGCGAAACAGTGACAGCCAAGCGTTCCCGGCCACCATGAGCTGTGGCATGGCATCTAGCCACCCGTAGCCGGCCTATACCTCGCCCGTTGAAATCGGTTGTATGTCCTGCAAACGCGCTTGACAGGTTCTCCGCGGCGGCGCCGATTCGTTCATGGCACGCGCGACCACGCGTAGTTACCGAACACCCGGGTGTGTCACCCAACGATTTTGCATGCCAGTGGAACCGCAACGTCGGCTAATCTGCTGGCGTGCGTAACGCACGAGCCCCAAGCGGTGCGGCCAGGAAGTTAGATGATCAGATTCGCGTGCGAGTGGTAGCGCGCGAACATCTCTCCCATTGCGTGCCTCGAGACTCACCACCGCATGCCGCGCCGCGCGTGCTGCGACAAAAGCCTAGCGAACGCAAAAGTGAAGTGGTCATCAATAGTCAATCTCACGAGCAAGCCGCGGATTGACCGAGCGGCGGTGGGCGGAAGCTGCCTCTTTCGTGCCAGGGGCACGTAGAAACGGAGAACGCCGCCCCAAGGCGTTGAGGGCCGCTCGTTTGGCAGCGACTTATTGTCAATGGCGCGTCAAACCAATGCCCAGCAGAGCGGTCGCTCAGTCTGAAACGTCTCGTTTTGCATACACATAGGCCAGCCGTTGCCCGGCGGTCGTCTGCCGGGCGCCGCGCCGCCCTGCAACGTGCTCACTTCGCGCTGGGTGCGATAACGAACGGAGAATGATCGCAGCGCGCCGCATGATTCAGGCTCCGCTTCCCGGCAATGGAACTGTCATGAAGACACCATTTGTAACCACCTGCGTAGTCTGCGGCGCGCTGCTAACGCCGGTGGTCGTGATTGCCAAGGACTCGGACTGCTCACGACCGGCGACACTCGTGAAGGATTCGCTCGTCACGAGGACGATCAAAGCCAAGTTGGCCGCCGAGCAGCTGCTCAGGCTGGAGCGCGTTCATGTCGAGACGGACATGGATCTCATCGTGTGGCTCAGCGGCACCGCCAGCAGCCAGGAGGCGTTAGACAAGGCCGTGGCCATCGCGGGCGCGACCGAGTGCGTCAGGGCAGTCCACAGCGAGATCAAGATCACCGAGAACGGCCCAACCGACGCAACTCATCCCCCGGCTCAGCACGGGCAGGCACCGCAAGTTGGCGACCGGGGCGTCCAAGAAGCAGTGGGCCTGTCGCTGGCACTTGCGCTGCTGAGCGGGGCTGGCGTGGCACCGCGCTGATCACGTAGACGGAGATCAGGTAACAGCGCTGCGGCTTGACGAGGGACACTGCACGGGCGTCGAATGATGGTGATGGACCTTGACAGAGCAATGAAGAATCCTGCCAGCGTCTTTGACACTCCGGAGGCAGTGAGTGCATCGACAGAGCTGACCGCTGAGCAAAAACTCGCGATCCTGTTGCAATGGAAAGACCAGCTGCTGCAATTTCAAGCCGCGGACGACGAGGGCATGCGCCGAAGCGAAGGGGCCGCGGGCGTTACGACCGACGTCTTGGGGCGTGTGATCAGTACTCTTGCTCGCATCGGTGCTGATTTGAAATGAACGTCGCAGTGGAGCTGGCCAGCTTCGGCCAGAGGCATCCCACCTCTTCTCCTGTTCAGCTTACGTTGATTCCCGCGTCGGCTCTGACTCCCGTCAATCGCCAATACCTGACGCACTTGGCCTGGGTCGCGCTCTGGCCGGCTCGGTAAGCGTCATTTCGTCGAGGAGGCCGCGTATTCGTCGTGACGGCGTGGCCACCCGGGATACCCTGTCTCGCAGCGGCCCTCCGGTGTCAGGTCCAGGTAATGATGCGTGCCCAGCAGCATGTCGAGCCCGCGGGCATAGGTGGAGTACGTGAGGAAGACGTTGCCGCCTTCATCCTTCAAGAAAACGCTCAGACCGGGAAGCTCTTCGCTTATGTATCGAGCGTCGGTCGTGATCGTTCCGAAGTTGTAGTCGATCTGGCGCTGGTCGATCTGCTCCTTCGTGAACGAAACGTGGAAGTCGAAATTGAAATCGCTGCCGAAGGATGAGACCCATTCGAAGCGCCAGCCCATGCGCGACTTGTACGTGAGAATCTTGGCAAGCGGTGCGCGGGAGACGGCTACGATTGTCACGTTGTGGTGGGGGAGGTGCTGGGCCGGTCCGTCGATGTGCTCGGCCTGAAAGGAGCAGCCGGGACAGGCGGCATTCCATTGGGGGCCGTACATCAGATGATGGACGACCAGCTGACCGCGGCCGTTGAAGAGGTCTGCGAGCGTTTTGTGGCCCTGCTCGGTTTCGAACGTATAGCTCTTCTCGATCTTCAGGAACGGGAGCCCGCGTCGCTCGGCGGCGAGCCTGTCCCCCTCGCGCATGTGCGCCTTTTCCTTCTCGAGCAACACCTTCCGTGCGGTGAGCCATTCCTCTTGCGAAACGATCTGGTTCGGTTTCATGGCGCCTTCCTCAGAGATACAAATCGAGTTGATCACAACCCACTCACCACGAATCACCTGCTAACTCAGACACTTAGTGGAGTCGGAGCGCGGCACCTGGGGACGATTTGACGCAGCAAGTGTGCCAATAATGTGCCAAAACCTGGTGGGCTAAGAGGACATCGCGCCTGCTTGCCGGTGCGGATATGCATGGCGGTGTAATATTCAGCCCCTCCGTCGGGTCTGCTGGGATGCGGGTTCTGACCGGTCATGACGCTGAAATCAATTTTCGCTGCTCTCTTAGGTGCTGCCCGGCAGGGGCCGCTTGCTGCAGGCGTGCTCGGACTGTGCCTCGCAGCTGCGCCGTCCCTTGCGGCCGGTCCCGTTGCTTCGCCGGCCGCGACCGCGCTGTGGCAGAGACTTGAGGTCGCCGCCTGGGTCATGCAGGGCTCGAAGCGACCTGCACACCTGATCTACGTGATCACAGATGCAGACTGTCCGTACTGTCATGAGTTGTGGGTGTCGCTGCAGCCGTTTTACGCCTCCGGGCTCCAGGTTCGCTACGTGATGGTAGGGATTGTCTCCAGCGACAGCCCTGGCAAGGCCGCGGCCATCCTCGAGGCTGCGAACCCCTCGCTTGCTCTGGATCAGAATGAGAAGAACTGGGCGCGGTTACCGGATGATCTGGGCGGCGGAACGCCTGCTCTTCGACAGCCTAAATCGACAACGCTCGCTGCCTTGCGCTCCAATGAAGTGCTCATGTCGGATCTGGGCCTAGCGGGCACGCCGGGGCTGATCTATCGCAGCGCCGATCATGCGCTGCACGTCGTGCAGAGCGCTTCCGACACTGCGAAGCTGAGATCCATCGTCGCCGCCGCCGCCCCGCCTTGAGGCGACTGCCGGGCGGCGCGCGCAGGTCTCAGACTAATTTCCGAGGCGCGCGCCTGCGAGCCGACGACCCCGAATCTACCAGCGAGATCTGATTCCGGCTCGTGAGTCCTTCTACGGAGGCGCCCGCACCGTTCTCAACGCCCGCAGTCTTGGCTCACTTCGCGGAGACCTGTGGATAGACCGTCGGAATAGTCCAGGTCTCCGGTTGCGACTGCTCCTGCCGAAGTTCCTTGAGTCTGTCGATCTCCTCCAGCAGCGCCCTGATCTCCTGCCTCTGCACTTCGATCTTTGCGTGCATCAGCGGAATCGCTTTGACGTCATGAACTGAGACGCGCAAACCGGGCTTCGGTCCGCTGAGCTTGTCGCCGATTAACCGCCAGCCCTGCCACGCTACGGAGAGTGTCCCGAGATCAGTCCTCTTTGGTGCGGCCGGATCTCGTTTCTTTTTTTGCACCGGCATGGTGTCCCCTTTTCTTGTAAGGAAACTATAACCAACCGCCACCCGCCAGGGGGCATCGGTTCACCATAACGTGGGTTCTCTTCGCGCTCAGCCACGGTCGGCGGGCAAGGTCAAACGTGTCTGTGGAGAAATGCAATGAATCTGGCGCCGTAGTCGGTGACTTCAGGCCATATTGCGATTGTTCGGGCGAGACCAAAAATAACCGCGCCGGCAGTCAGCATTTCGCCCTCCAGAGGGAAGGGCCGAGCGATGACCCTGAAAAGGAAGGCGAGAGCCTTCCCCACAGCCCAGGGAACGTAGGCAAGTGCGCTTAGCAGACACGCAAGAACGAGACCCCCAATCTCACAAAATGCGTTGAAGAAAATATAAATCTCAGCAGTGGCCCACAAGTGCTGAGCGAATGACGAGTGCGCGGCAAGTGGTTTGACCACCACGAAAGGTCCGATATCCATGAAGCCGAGAATCGGTGCAACGAGAAGTCCGACGAAGACCGCACTGATTGCGATCATCTTCGCGATCCCGAAGAAGGCGATAGATGGGCCGGATGTCCAGAACGCGCGCAGGTTTAAGGCAGGCTTGGGCGCATTCTGGAGTCTCTCGGAAAGGTCCGTCACTTTCTTGCGACCATACAAGTCCTGGGTCACCAGAAGAAACGCAATGCAGTCCAAGAAATTCGTTAGAAACTCGTGACGCTCTACGTGATCCACAGTGGCCCCCCGGTGCGTGCAAGCCTCGTTCGCCTGATTCTATGGCTCTCAGCGTTTGAGAGTTAGCAGTGGCGAACAGGGCCTCAGCGGCCGGTCAGGTACATGCAGCACGCCTGCCAGACCCTCCCGTCACTCAGTCTTCCAGCACTCTTTTGAGACCTGGCAGGTATGCCAAAACCCAGTCCGGAAAGAGCCGCGTTGATCTTCTGACGTGGGGGGTTGGCGACGAGCTGTCCCTCGACACGTACGTTCAATTCGCGGTGGCGCTACACTTGAGTGATGCGTGTCAGCAGTCGCACGCCCAGCCGGCTCTCGAACCGGCGAATGGTGTGACTCAGCGCAGATTGCGTGACCGCCAGTGAGCCGCGGCGCGCGTAGAACTGCGCTCGTGCGGGCCTGACTTGAGTGCGATCGTTACCAGGCCCGGGTCGGGGTCCGGGTCGGCAACCCTCAGGTGTAAGTGCGTTCCAGCAGCTCCAGCGGCACGGCCCCGGGCAGCAACACTGCGTCGTGGAACTTGCGGATGTCGTACTTTGCGCCGAGCGCCTTCTGTGCCTGGGCACGCTGCGCCAAAAAGGTCAGTTTCCCGAGCATGTAGGTGCAGGCCTGCCCCGGCCACACACAGTAGCGCTCGACTTCGGTGACGGAGGCCGTCTCGGGATCACCAAGGTTATCTGCGAAGTAGCGGACCGCTTGTTCCCGCGTCCATCTCTTGCTGTGTACGCCGGTATCCACCACCAGCCGCACTGCACGGAACATCGAATCGTGCAACTGTCCAATGTGCCCGGCAGGGTCGTCGTCGTATTCGCCCATCTCACCGGCAAGCTGCTCGGCATACAGCGCCCAGCCTTCGATGTACGCGCTGAAGAAGGAGACCTTGCGGATCAGCGGCAGCTGCGCCTCCTGCTGGATGGAACCCTGCAGGTGGTGTCCGGGAATACTCTCATGGTAGGTGAGCGTTGGCAGCGTCCATTTGGCCTGCTCACTGGTATCGCGCAGGTTGATCCAGTAGATACCCGGACGTTTGCCGTCGAGTGAGGGAGGGTTGTAATAGCCGCCGGGCGCGCCCGCTTCGATTTCCTTCGGCACGCGTTTGATCTCAACCGTGGCCTTCGGCAGTGTGCCGAAATAGCGTGGTAGCTTCGCCTGCACGCGCTTTACGCGGGCATTTAGATCAGCCAGCAGGATCTCCTTGGCAGCATCGGTGTTGGGGTACAGATACTTCGGATCCTTGTACATCGCACGCATCCGCTCGCCCACGGTGCCCTGCGTCATGCCGATTTTCTGCAGCAGGGCGTCGATGCGTGCGGTGTGCTCCTTGACCAGCTCCAGGCCCAAACGGTGAATCTCGTCAGGCTTTTTGTTGGTGGTTGCCCAGATGACCAGCGACGTAGCGTAGTACGCCTCGCCATCAGGCAGTCGCCACACACCGGCGTCGTGGCTCGCCGTTTTTTGCATGTCGTTTATCAGCGCGATCTGCCGCTCCAGCGCCGGGTATATCTTGTCCTTCACTACCCGGGTTGCCTGCTGCGCATAGTCGCCGGGAATCTTCTTATCCCCGGTGCGACGCACGACCGATGTGGTGAGTGAGGACTTGTCGGGCGCTGGCGCGCGCAGTGCCTGCATCTGCGTCAACGCCTTCGCGAGCGCGAAGTCCGGCGGCGTGACCTTCATGGCCATGTCGTGACGCGCGACGTCGGATTCCTGATCGACCAGTCGCGCAAAGGCTTCGAGGCGTGCGATGTACGCGTCCGCGTCGGCTTTGTTCTCGATCGTGTGCTGGTTATCCAGAAATGAGGGCACCCCCTGGTAGGCGCCATTGAGCTGGCTCAGTACGTACGGCTGACCGGCGCCGCCAGTGCCGTACTGGAAGGCTCTGTTGGCTGCGTCGTTGGTGCGCAGGCCATACATGACGACATCGTAGCTGACCGCATCGGACGCGGTCAGGCTGGCGCGGTCAAAGGCTCGCAGACGCGCCAGCTGGCTCGCTATCAGCCCCTTCTGCTTCTCGATACCCGCTTCCGAGCCATCGTCGATCTCGCTCTTCTGCTTGGCGCGTGCTCCGGTATCCATTCCCAGGCTGGTCACGAAGGTGGGGGAAATATCAAGATTTTCCTTCATGAACTGGTCGAACAGAGTGTTCAGGCGCTTAGCGTGGTCCGAATCTTGCGGCCGTGCGCGAGCAGCGGCCAAGACTGCAGCCATCGCGGTGCCAATCATCATTGTGCGGCGGTCCATGGAAGCCCCTATCTTAGGTGTGACTGATCGATCAACTAACCGCCGCAAGCGGTGGGGCTGCTCAAGCTCAAGCAACCCGGCGCGCCGTCGTTCCACGGCGGACGGTGGTTTTCCTTCAAAATACCTGGACTTTAGCCTGACACAGACCAAACGCCGTGACAGCAGCCGCTGAGGCCAGGCGAGGGCGGAGGACGCCGAAGCGTGCCGTTTCAGTGTCATCGATTAACTCGTCCGACACTCTTTCTCGCAATGGTCAACGCCGGCCAGTTGGAGCAGGACTGATTACTGGTAGAGATGCTCGATGTCGTCTCAGGGAGCTGGGCCGTAAGTAGGACCGATGGTTGTCCCCGTGGGGCTGACAGAGGCCGCTAGTGGCTGCGCTATGCCTTACATCTCTGTAGCCGGGGTCGAGAGTGCGAGTCGCTCCCGTTCCTCGATCAAATCATTGGGCTACCGGCTTTGGCGGTCCGATGGCAGGTCAACAGCAAGCCCCGCGCGAGCACGCTCCTGTCCTCGCTCGCGGATGTGCAGTGCCGCGAACAGGGCAGCGGTGCACAGGCCCATGAGGGCGAGTGAATAGCCGGTTTCATCCAGCCACGACTGGCCGCTGGCCGTACCCAGCGTCAGCGGGATCAGAAACAGGTCGCGGAAGGCATTGTGCATGCCGTGCATCAGCGTCGAGGGCCAGACGCTGTGTGATTTCAGCCGGATCCAAGCTGGCTATCGGAGGAGACTCGGGATTGATTCCCAACTAAATCGGGAATGGTTCCCAAGAATGTCGGGAGAATATCCCGGCAATAATTGGGTGACAATCCGACCCGGAACGCGAAATTCTCCCTTGTCCGGAGAATGGGGACATGTCCGACCGGGAGAGCCTTTCCGTTTTAACAGGAGGCCTTTCGGTGTGCGTAAGCCCCTGCATAAGAGGGTCGATCGATGGTTTATGCGGCGAGGTTATGGGCGGCATGCGCTCTGGCAGCCACGGTATGCGCGGTCGGCACCTCGCGCGCTGCAGCCGCTGAGGCCGCAAGCTCCGGCCCGAGCAACCCGGCCGCGTCTCAGGAACTACCGCAAGTAGTGGTCATTGGTACCACCCCGCTCCCCGGACTCGGGGTGCCGCTCAATGAGGTGCCCGCCAACGTCCAGACCGGCGACAGCAAGGACATGCAGCGGCAGCAAGCTTTGAACATCGCCGACTATATGAACAACAGCTTCAGCGGCGTCAATGCCAGCGACAGTGCCGGCAACCCGTACCAAATGGACATCTACTACCACGGGTTCACAGCCTCGCCGCTGCTCGGAACGCCTGAGGGACTCTCGGTCTACGTGGACGGCGTGCGTGTCAATGAGTCCTTCGGCGACACTGTCAATTGGGACCTGATCCCGCAGTCGGCGATCTCCACCGTGACGCTGATGTCCGGCTCGAATCCGGTGTTCGGTCTCAACACCCTGGGCGGGGCGCTGTCGATACGCACCAAGAGCGGCCATGACGACCCGGGCACGCAGTTCGAAGCCTATGGCGGCTCCTTCGGCAGGCGCTCGTTCGAGGGTGAGACCGGCGGTGCGCTGGGCAACTTCGACTATTTCCTTACCGGCAGCTTCTTTGACGAGACCGGCTGGCGGCAGAACTCGCCGAGCCGCGTGGTGCAGGTTTTCGGCAAGGTGGGCTGGGAGACGGAGAAGACCGATCTCGACCTGAGTTACGCCTACGCGGACACCAGCCTGTGGGGTAACGGCGCCGCGCCGCAGAGCATGCTGAACTACCTCTATGAGTCCAGCTACACGCCCGACTACACCGCCAACCTGATGAATTTCGTTAACCTCACCGGCACGCAGTTCCTGGCAGAGAAGCTGCTGCTATCGGGCAATGTCTACTACCGTCACCTGATCACCAACAGCATCAACGGCAACGTCAACGACAGCTATCTGGACAACAGCGATTACGTCGGTCCGCCGATAGACTGCGGTGCGCCGCCGGCCAACGAGACGCAGCTCGCCTACTGCACTCCCGGACAGAACGCCACCGGGCGCCTGGTGCAGAGCAGCAAGGGTATCGCCCTGCAGCTGACCGAGTCGCAGGACCTGTTTGGCGCGAGCAACCAGGCCGTAGCGGGTGCGGATTACAGTGACTCGCAGGATACATTCGCGCAGTCGTTTCAGTACGGCGCCCTGAGCGCGGACCGCGCGCTCATCTACGAGGTGAGCCCCTACAACAATGAAACCGTGATTTCGCTCAGCGGCGCCAACAAGATCTACGGCGTTTATGTGACCGACACGCTGTCGCCCAACAAACTGCTGCATTTCACGCTCTCGGCGCGTTACAACAGCAACACCGAGACGCTTAACGGCTATAGCCTCAACACCAATCTCGGTCCGGGCTTCAACGAGCCCACGGCACTCGCCGGCAATCATACTTTCAGTCGGCTGAATCCCGCGTTCGGCTTCACGATGACCCCGAGCGATACGCTGACCTTCTACGCCGACTATAACCAGGCAAGCCGCGCGCCCACCGTAATCGAGCTCGGCTGCGCCAATCCGGCCGCGCCCTGTGGCCTGCCGAACGACTTTGCCAGCGACCCGAATCTGCAGCAGGTGATCGCGCGCACGGTCGAGATGGGCGTACGCGGCAACCTGGCAGATCAGCGGCTCAACTGGAGCGCAGACCTATTCCGCACTCTCAACAGCAATGACATTCAGTTCGTCGCCAGTGCGATCAACGCCGGCTACTTCGACAACGTCGGCAGTACACGGCGGCAGGGACTCGATCTCGCGCTCGGGGGGAAAGAGGGCAGCTTGCACTGGCATCTGGCATACAGTCTGGTGGATGCCACTTTTCGGTCGAGCTTCACCGTCAATGCCTCCTCCAATAGTGCGGCGGACGCCAACGGCGATATCGTCATCAGCCCCGGTGACCGCATTCCACTCATCCCCCGACACACCGGGCGATTGGCACTGGATTACGATCTCTCCAGCCGCTGGCAGATCGGCGGCAGCCTGGTGGCGGCTTCGGGCTCCTATCTGCACGGGAACGAAAACAATGCCAATCAGCCCGGCCAGACCAACGCGACAGGCGCCTATGTTGAGGGCTCCGGGTGGATCCCCGGCTACACGGTCGTGAACCTGCAGACCAGCTATCGTCTGGCGAAACAGGTGCAACTGTTCGCCCGCGTCGTCAATCTCTTGGACAGGAAGTACGCGACGGCCGGTTTCCTCACCAGCAACTCGTTTACGCCGAGCGGTGCATTTATCCCGAATCCGAACAATTGGACCAACGAGAATGCGGTGGCACCGGCGGAGCCCTTCGCCATGTGGGCAGGCGTGCGCCTGACATTCTAGGGGCGCGGCCGCTCCGGGCCGGCTCGATCGCTTGAAAGATCAGGCGTCCCGCATCCTGCCGCGCCGAATTGACGCTCGGCCGCGCCAGACGCGCTGCGGGTACCAAATGGGAGGCTCGTCAAGGGTCAGTGCCCAGCGTGCGCATCGCGCCAATTGTTGCCGGCGTTGATGAGCGCCGCGGCGTTCGTCGTTACACCAACGACCTGGAAGTCCGAAATAGTGATGCGACTGGATACAATAGGGCGGACTGATAGCGACCGGGGTACGGGCTGATGGGCACCCGCGATGGCTGAGGGAAGCGAGCGGCAGGACGCGGCCGCCACAACGGGCGGCCGATGAGCGCGATATCACCGAGCGCAAGCAGGCGGAGCAGGCCGTTCACCGCTCGGAAGCGCTGTATCGCACTCTTTTCGAGACGATGATCGAAGGGTTTTGCACGATCGAAATGATCTTCGACGCCAATGGCAAACCAGTGGATTATCGGTTTCTGGAGATCAATCCGGCGTTCGCAGAGCGAACCGGGTTGCGCGACGCGCAAGGGAAGCTCATGCGCGACCTCGCGCCGAACCATGAAGCGCACTGGTTCGAAATCTACGGCAAAGTTGCCGTCACAGGTGAGCCGGTGCACTTCGAAAACGAAGCGCGGGCGTTGGGTCGTTATTACGAAGTGCGTGCATGGCGGGTCGGCGGCGCGGACAGTCGCAAGGTCGGCATTCTGTTCAACGACATCACCGCCCGCAAGCAAGCGGATGCACGCTTACAGGCGCAGCTGGCGCGCATGGAGCTCATGCAGGAGATCACCCGCGCGGTTGGCGAGCGCCAGGATCTGTCGAGCATCTTCCAGATCGTGATCCGGACGCTCGAGGACCAGCTGCCGCTCGATTTCGGGTGTGTTTGCCTCTATGACCACGCTACCCGGGGATTCACCGTCACTCGCGTCGGCCTGCGCAGCCAGGATCTTGCGATGGGGATGGCGCTCACCGAACAGTCAAGCATCGCAGTGGATGAGAATGGACTATCCCACTGCGTGCAGGGAAACCTGGTCTACGAGCCAGATAGCAGCCTTGCGTCGTTTCCTTTCCCGCGGCGCCTGGCAACTGCCGGACTGCGCGCCTTCGTCGCCGCCCCACTACTGATTGAAGGCAAGATCTTCGGCATTCTCGTGGGCGCTCGCCGCGAACCGGGAAGTTTTAGCAGTGGCGAGTGCGAGTTTCTGCAAAAGTTAAGCGAGCATGTCGCGCTCGCCGCGCACCACGCACAGCTGTACGGCGCATTGCAGTCCGCGTACGAAGATCTGCGGCGGACGCAGGCAGCCATCTTGCAACAGGAGCGCCTGAAGGCGCTCGGCCAGATGGCAAGCGGCATCGCTCACGACATCAACAACGCACTGTCGCCGGTGGCTCTCTATACCGAATCTCTCCTGGAGAGAGAGTCACAGCTGAGCGAACAGGGCCGCGGGTCTCTCGAAGTCATTCAACGGGCCGTGCATGACGTCGCGGCGACGGTTGCGCGTATGCGCGAGTTCTACCGTCACCGTGAGCCGCAATTGACACTGGCCCGCGTAGATCTCAATCAACTCGTGCCTCAGGTCGTGGAGCTCACGCGCGCCCGCTGGAACGATATGCCGCAGCAGCGCGGGGTCGTAATCAACCTGCGGACGGAGCTGGCTGCCGATCTGCCTGCCATAATGGGCGTCGAGAACGAGATTCGAGACGCGCTCACCAATCTCATCTTCAATGCCATCGATGCCATGCCCGAGGGCGGCATGTTGACACTGCGCTCGCGTGCGCGTCAGTCGGACCGGGTATGCATCGAAGTAAGCGATACCGGCGTCGGCATGGACGAGGCAACCCGCACACGTTGCCTGGAGCCCTTCTTCACTACTAAAGGCGAGCGTGGCACCGGCTTGGGTCTTGCCATGGTGTACGGGGTGATGCAGCGGCACAGCGGCGACATCGAAATCGAGAGTGAAGCGGGTCGCGGGACGACGTTTCGCTTGAACTTCGCGGCAGCCGCGCCAGTGGCTTTACCAAGCATGCCCGCACCGAGCGCGCATCCTGTCCCGAAGAGCCTGCGCATTCTGGTCGTGGATGACGATCCGCTGCTGCTTAAGTCACTGTCCGATACGCTCACGGCTGACGGCCACACTATTGTTACGGCCGACGGTGGACAGCAGGGCATCGATGCCTTCGCCGCAGCACTCGCGGGCGGAGAACGATTCGATGTCGTGCTGACCGACCTCGGAATGCCGTATGTGGATGGACGCCAGGTGGCGAGCTTTGTGAAAGGCGCAGCGTCGTCCACGCCCGTGATCCTTCTGACAGGTTGGGGTCAGCGGCTAATCGCCGACAACGACACGCCGCAGGACGTCGATCGCGTACTCAGTAAACCGCCGAAGCTGCGCGATCTGCGCGAAGCGCTGCGGCGATGCTTAGATCCGGTTTCCTGATCATCAGGCCGGGAGATCCTGCTTGATCCGGACCTGAGGTCATACCTCACAGTGGCTACGGTGAAGCCGAGGAAACCGCCCGCGCGCAGGCGTCCGGCGCTCTCACAATCGGAGGTCTTGGTCGCCTTGCTGGTCAAAGCCGGCGCCCCTTCTTCCGCGCGGGCCGCTTGGGTTGTTGCTCGCCGCGGGGTGCGGCGGGGGTGCCGGAGCTGCTGCTCGCCGCAGATAGTCGCCGCGGCCGACGAACGGCTCGCAACCTGCCGCTACCTCCTCCGCCGCAGAAGAACTGCTCGCTGCCATCGGATTCAAGGCCCGACACGCCGGTTCCGGGCGGCATCTCGACCTTTTCCAAGACCTTTCCCGTACGCGGATCGACTCGCCTCAAATCGCTCTCATCGCCCTCCCAGGTGCCGTGCCAGAGCTCGCCGTCGATCCAGGTGACGCCGGTGACGACGCGATTGGACTCGATCGTGCGCAGAATCGCGCCCGTTTGCGGATCGACCTGGTGGATCTTCCTGCCCCGATGCTGCCCCACCCAGAGCGTCCCTTCGGCCCACGCGAGCCCCGAGTCGCCGCCGCCGCCAGGCGCCGGGATCGTGGCGAGTACGCGCCCGGTCTTCGGATCGATCTTCTGGATGCGATCCTCGGCGATCTGAAACAGATGCTGGCCGTCGTAGGCCGTTCCAGCGTGCGCGGCGACGTCGATCGAGCGCAGCACCTTGCCGGTCTCCGGATCGAGGGCGTTCAGCCGGTCGCCAGTGGCAAACCAGACGTGCTGACCGTCGAACGTCACTCCATTGACTCGGTCGACTCCCGGAAAGGGTCCGTATTCACGCAGGATTTCGGCCGCTGATCGGTTCATGCGTCCATCCTAATCACTCGGCAGCGGACCGGGGAGTAACAAGGTTGTCGTGAGTCCCGGCAGGGCGCGGGTCATCCAGCGACGCGCCCGGCCGCGACCGTAGGCTTGCACTTTGCCTGCCACCGCAAGCGAGTCGAGTGCCCGCTGGACGGTGCGCTGGCTGACCTGCAGCGCCAGCGCCAGGGCGGAGCTGGACCACGATTCGCCGTCAGCCAGGAAGGCAAGCACCGCCGCATGCTCTGCTTCGACCGGCCGCGCTAGCACGACGATCTCGCGTGCGCGCCGTGACACGAGGGTAAACCCTCGCTTGGTCGCCCTCACGCCGGCGAGCAGCCGCAGCGCCGTGCGCAGCCTCCCCATCTCTACTCGCAAACGTGCGCGATGCGATTCATCGGCATGCTTTGCCCGGAATGCCTGTGCGACAAGCGTACCCCTGGGCACGTCACCGGGCCACGCCTGCGCCAGCGCACGTGCCAGTGCAAACAGCACCGGTCGCCTTGCCAGCGAGACCACGTTGTGCGCGTCACGCACCACATTTCGGCACGCGTCCACGACCAGCACCTGTGACGCCAGTAGCGCTTCAACATCGCCGAGCAGCAGCAGCCGCTCCCCGCCACGTGCCAGCAGGCGCGCCACGGGCGTGTTCAGGGAAACGCATGCGCTTGCGACCTCTGCCGTCAGCGCCGGGATATCTGCGGCCCGCGCAGCCCGCGCGGCTCGTGACCAGCGCCGCGCGTGCCGTCTGCGTCTGCAGTCGTCGCATCGCGATTCCTGCCACGACCAGTTCGTGAGCGGCCCGCAACGCGGGCGGCAAGGCGGCTGAATCGAGACCGGTAAGCGCCTGGTCGACCTCATCGAGGCGGCCGATCAGGAGCAGACGGCGAACCTCGAGATTGCGGGCATGCGCGGCATTTACGCGGTCACCATGCGCTTCGAGCGTCGCGCGCGCCGTGTCGAGCGCTTTCGCCGGCCAGCCAAGATCGCGTGAGACGAGGGCGATCTCGGCTTCGGCAACGACGCAGCGCGCGCGCGCCACGACTTCTTTCGGACCGAAGGCACGGGCGGCACTTCGCAGCAGAGCCTTGGCGCGAACCAGATCGCCAAGCTGCGCCATAACGATGCCGCGCAGCGCGAGCGCAGGCGCATCGTTACGCAGTGCGACTCGCTTCAATGCTCCGAGAGCATCACCGGCGGCGAGCGCACGTGCCGCGGCCGTGATCAGCGAGTCCATGGAAATCCCGTCACACTTGTAACTCCCACCGGCTGAGCCCGGGTGTTTAAATTATCTTATGAGCAGCAGCGAGCGAGCGGCAGTGAACGGTAGCGGGTCGGCTCAAGACAGAGATCGCTCGAATTCGCAAGTTTGACCACGATTGCATCAACTGAGATGAGCCGGAAAGAAGGACAGCACGCCATGAATACACCACCGATTGTGTCACCCCAGGAGTGGGAGGCTGCGCGCCAGCAGCTTCTCGTCAAGGAAAAGGCCCACACCCGCGCCCGTGATGCGCTGGCCGCCGAGCGGCGCCGGATGCCGTGGGTTGCCGTGGAAAAGGCATATGTCTTCGACGGGCCCAAGGGCAAGGCGAGCCTGCTCGACCTGTTTGCGGGCCGCCGTCAGCTGATCATCTATCGCGCTTTTTTCGAGCCCGGCGTGCACGGCTGGCCGGAGCACGCCTGCATCGGCTGTTCCCTGGGAGCTGATCAGGTCGGCCACCTCGCTCACCTGAACGCGCGCGATACGACCCTGGCCTATGCCTCGCGTGCGCCGCAGGCCGACATCACGCGCCTCAAGGGACAGATGGGCTGGGAAATGCCCTGGTACACCATCACGGATAGCTTCGACGTGGACTTCGGCGTGCATGAATGGCACGGTCACAACGCATTCATCCGCGACGGCGAGCAGGTGTTTCGTACCTACTTCATCAACAGTCGCGGCGACGAGGCCATGGGCACCGTGTGGAGCTACCTCGACATGACGGCGCTCGGGCGTCAGGAGGCGTGGGAGGACTCCCCGCAGGGCTACCCCCAGAGCCGGCCCTACAAGTGGTGGAACTGGCACGACAGTTACGTCCCCGACGCTGCGCCCGACCCGAAGTGGATCAAGGTTTCAGACGCCGGCGAGGCTGCCTTTCGGAAGGGCAATGGCCAGTCCGGTGAGGCGCGCTAGGAGCATGCCGAGGCCTGAGCGAAGAAATGGGCGCCGTTAGCTTAAGCGGGGGACGGGAGATCCCTCGATGGGTCGTCTCCGAAGGTAGCTTCCTCGGCGCCTCGGCGCTGCTGTTCGCCGCCAGCACGGCCCTGACGATCGTCTGGTGCACGGCCATGTCGGGCATGGACGGGATGCGCATGCCCGGTGGCTGGACGATGTCGATGGTGTGGATGCGAATGCCAGGGCAAACCTGGCCCGGCGCCGCGGCAACCTTCCTGGGCATGTGGGTTGTGATGATGGTGGCGATGATGCTGCCGGCATTCGTGCCCATGCTGTGGCGCTACCGCCAGGCCGTGCGCAGGACAGCCACGACGCGGCTGGGTGGGCGTACCACGCTGGTGTGCATCGGGTACTTCGTCGTCTGGGCGGTCGTCGGCATGGCCGCTTTTCCGTTCGGGGTCGCGCTGGCGGCGGCCGAGATGCAGCGTGCCGGCGCTTGCGCGCGCGGTTCCGGTCGCGGTAGCCGTGATCGTACTCATGTGCGGCGCGCTGCAGTTGACCGCCTGGAAATCCCAGCGGCTGGCCTGTTGCCGGGCGGCGCCGGGGCGCGGCGAGTTGTTGCCGGCGGATGTCGGCACGGCCTGGCGCTACGGTCTGCGCCTCGGCCTCCAGTGCAGCTGCTGCTGTGGCAGCCTGACGGCGATCCTCCTCGTGGTCGGAGTCATGGACCTGCGCGCGATGGCCGTCGTGACGGCGGCCATCACCGCTGAGCGCCTCGCTCCGGCCGGTGACCGCGTCGCGCGAGCCATCGGAGTCGTTGTCATCGGCGCAGGGCTGTTTCTGATCACGCGCAGCTGTTGAAACTCGCGCTTCCGGGGATGCTGCTCGCGAGCGCCCGGCGCGCGATCGGTGTTCGAGATCACCTCCTCGTGCCGTCAGTGGTCGAGCAGGCTCTCCGGCGTTGCGACCTGTGACAGGTCCGCGGGCTTATCGAGCACCGCCGCGCCGCGCGGGTCGCGCTGCGGCGGCGGTACGCCGCTGGTGTTGATGTACCAGTTGGCGAGTCGTGTCTGCAGTTGCGCCTGCACCGCGCGCATGGAGCTATCGTCGTACAGATTGTGCTCCTGATGCGGGATCGTCCCGGCAATCGTAAAGTTCGCTCTGATCGTTGGGCCGCTCGATGTATTTGAAACGCGGGGTGCGAATCGCGGCGCAACGTGTGATCGTGTCAGGTCGCTCGTTCTGCAGGTGTGTTTTCGGGCCGTACAGTCCCTCGATGATCGGCTCGAATGCCTGCGGCTCGTAGGTGTTGTAGCCGCCCTCGGTGAATGCGGCGCGCTCGGGATCTCCCGGCGCGCCGTGTAGCTGCGGCAGCAGACTGCGCGCGAAGTGGGTATGGGTGGCGCGCGTCCCGGCCAGCTCGAGGCAGGTGGGCATGAGGTCGAAGAGCTCAACCATCTCCTGCGAGACGTGCCCGGCGGCACCACCCGGCGTCCGCGCGATTAGCGGCACGCGGGTCAGGCAGTCCTCAAGTCCCGAGGGCCATTTCTCCACCAGCCCGTAGTCGCCCGTGTAGTCGCCATGATCGGAGCACACGACGAGCAGTGTGTCCCGGCAGCGCGGAGTGCGTTCGAGCCCCTCGAGCAGCTCGCCCAGCAGCCAGTCCGCGTAGCTCACCTGCCCGTAGTAGACGGCGCGTAGCCGGCGAAATTGCGACTCGGTGACATCGCCCAGTCCGGCGTACTCACGCAGCGCCGCGTGAAAGCGCGGGCGTCGGGGCAGGCCGGGTGGAACAGGTGCGGGGACATCCGCGGCACGATAGAGACTGTAGAAGTCCGCAGGAATCGTATACGGCGGATGGGGCTGGAAGAGGGCGAGGAAGATGCAGCGGGGGTGCTCGGTCTCACGTTGTGAGAGTTGCCTGATCGCCAGCTGTACCGCGGCGTAGTCACCGCGTGCCGCGCCGCTCCCCGGCTGCGGGTAGCAGCATGGTGGTCGGATGCTGCGGCTTCTGGATGGCAGCGAATTCCGCCGTCGGTCCGCGCGGATTGGTCCACTGCGACACGCTGTCGGCGAAGGTCGCCGGCGCCAGCGCGTCGTTCTTGCCATAGAGGTAAACCTCGTAGCCCGCCTGCCGGAGGTAGCGGAACATGTTCGGCTCGTCCGGCTGGAGGAAATAATAGAGACTGCGATGTCCGCGCACGCTGGTCGGCCAGCCGGTCAGCATGCTGCAGCGGGATGCGGCACACACCGGAAACTGGACGTGGCAGTTCTCGAAGCGTGTTCCGCTCCGCGCCAGCCGGTCGAAGTTCGGTGTCCGGACGATGGGGTTGCCGTAGCAGGCGAGCGCGTCGGCCCGCAGCTCATCGGGCATGAAAATAACGATGTCCGGCCGCTGGCCGGCGCACCCGGGCGGCAGCTCCTGCGTCGCCGCGCGCGCCGCCGGGCTTCTTATCGAGGTGCCAAGTGCACACGAGGCCGTGGCACCCAGGACGGCGCGCCGGGTCCACTTTCTCAAAGGTTGCCCCATGGAGACCGTTTCCGAATTGCAACCTTACGCGACTCGGAAGGTCTACACCATGTACTGGTTTCGCGAGGTCATTGATTGATCTCGGGCTCGACGAGTTTCGCCAGATTCCGCAGCGATTCCTGCCAACCGAGGTAGCAGGCTTCGACGGGAATAACATCCGGCAGCCCTTCCTGCACGATGTTGATGTCCGTCCCGACCAGAACCTTCCTCAGCGTCACCGTCACTTGAATCTCACCGGGCAGGTTCGGGTCCTCGAACTTGTCCGTGTAGCGCAGGCGCTCGTTGGGTGTCAGCTCGACATACTGGCCGCCGAAGGAGTGGCTCTGGCCGTTCGTGAAATTACGGAACGACATCCGGTAGGATCCACCGACTTTCGCCTCCATGTGATGCACTGTGCAGGTGAAGCCATTTGGCGGCAGCCACTTGGCCAGCGCATCAGGCTCGATGAATGCGCGATAAACCTTTTCAGGTCTCGCGGTTAGGACTCGATGGAGTCGTACCGTGTTGGGCATGAGCAGATCTCCTCAAATTTCTGTCGTGGCTCGCTGAACAGCCCCGCAGCGCGGCTCCCCAGGCAGGCGGGCGCCGCGCAGGTGCGTTAACGCCCAGGTATGGGCAGCACCGGCATGATCTCGACGCCGTCGCCGGGGAAAATAGCGAAGTGGGGATGATTCTCGAAGAGCTTGGCGGCGGCCTCGTGCGACTCTGCGCGCACCACGGTAAAGGCGCCCATGTGATTGCTCAGGTCCTGAACTCCCTGCTGCGAGACTTTCTTGGTTTTTCCCAGCGGCCCTCCCATGTCAACGATGACGGCCTGATGCTTCTCGACCCACGCCTGCCAGCCCGCCATGCCCTGGCGTTCCTTTGCCCGCCGATCGGCTTCGGAAAGTGCATTCCACGCTGTCCATCGCGGGCTGGTCTTGCTGCCAAGGAATACGGCCAGATAGGTGTTCGTGCTCATCGGTTTTCTCCTTCCATCGGTGGTGTTTACGCTAAGGACTTCCGTCCGCTCATCTGTCGTCCACGACGAATCGGGCGGCGGGATTTCGACAAAGAGGGCTGTATTTTGCGACTGAGGGGCTTTGCGCGCCGAGGTGGCGCCCGGGCCTGCGCTCAGGCAGCCACGCGGCGCCGGGTCATCGCGCAAAATATAACGGTGACGGTCGCGGTCCAGGCGCCGAGTTAAGCGCCGGATCAGGAACTTGAGCTGCGAGGCTGTCAGGCAGCCTGTGAGCGAGACCGGGATTCGAGTGCCGCGATGCTCGCCGCCGCCAGTGGTGATCCGCCAAGCTTTGCCGCATGCAGCGCGGCGCCTGCGTCGGGCGGCAGGCGCGCGGCAACGAAGCGGTAATTGCGCGCGCGGCTCAACAGTTCCGCCTCGAGCGGCTTCAGCAGCAGATCACGCTGTTCGAACATGCCGCCAGAGTAGGACACCGCCAGGTGTATGTGCGCCGGCACCTCCATCTGCCGGTGCAGCGCGTCGACCATGTCCGCCAACTCGTGCGCTGCCTGCAGGAAAAGTGCGCGCGCTGCGACATCGCCGGCGTTGGCGGCTTCCGCCACCACCCGGGACAACTGCGCGAACTGACTGCGCTGTGCCGCGCTCTTGCCGTAGATCGCGGCGCACAGCTCGAGGTCCTCCTGCAGCGCGAAATGGCGACGCACGCATTCGTACAGCGCGCCGCGCGGTGCCCGGCCGTCGCTCATGCGCGAGAAGAGTTGCAGCCCCTCGCGCGCCAGCCAATAGGCCGAGCCTTCATCGCTGAATAACTCGCCCCAGCCGCCGGCGCGTGCGCTGCGACCGGCGTACTCGCCGTACGCGATGGAGCCAGTTCCTGCGACGATGTTAACGCCGTCGCCGCCGGCGAGCGCGCCTGCCCAACCGCATACCATGTCGTTGCCGCAGCGGTAGCGTTCGGGCGGCAGCGCCACGGCGGGGGCGGCGTCGAGCAGTGGCAACACTGCCCGGTCCTCGCCGTAGGCCGGAAGTCCGATGAATGCGAAGCTCAGATCTGCGGTGGCGATGCCGGCATGCTGCAGCGTTCGTCCGATGCCCTGCGCAAGCATCTCGCGCAGGGCATCGAGTCCAATCTCCAGGTGGTACGCTGGTCCCTCGGCATGGGAGGCGAGCACGCGGCCACCTTCGTCGATGAGCAGGAAGTGCGTCTTGCTGCCGCCGCCGTCGACACCGAGAAAGGTGTTCACGAGGTGCGGCCTCAGCGGTAAATGGAAACGCCCTGCACCACGCGGTGCACTTTGCCGGCGGCATTGGGACTGTCGGGCGTGAGTCCGAGCGACATGGAGCGCAGCATAGCCAGTGCCTGCGCAAAAGCCATATAGGGCAGGCACAGTTCGAGGTCGGTGAGCGCGGCACTGTCAGCCGCGGCCGGTCCGAGCAGCACCCGATCGGTGTCCTCGGGCAGGTCCGCCCGGCTCGAGAGCGCAATGACGCGGCCGGCCACGCCGTCGCGGCGCAGTTCGGCGAGCAGATCGAGGTCGTAGCGGCGCGTGTGGGGCTGGTTGCTGAGGAACACCAGCACCAAGGTGCTGCCGTTGAGGAGCGTCTTGGGGCCGTGCCGGAACCCCATCGGGGAGTCTCCCAGCGACACCACGCGCCCGTCGGTGAGCTCGAGCATCTTCAGCGCCGCCTCCCGTGCCAGGCCCTTGAGCTCGTTGCTGCCCAGGAATACGGCCCGCTCGAACTGCGCGCGCACCAGGGCGTGCATGAGCGGCAGGCATCCAGTGAGGGCATGCGTCGCGAGCCGCGCGAGGGTGTCGATGCGCTCGGCCTCGCCGTTGAGTGCACGCAGCGCCACGGCCGCCGCGAGCAGCATACCGGTGAAGCTCGAGGTCATGGCGAAGCTCTGGTCGTTGCACTCCGCCGGCAAAAGCACGCTGCGCGCGTGCTTCAGGTGCGCCACGCGGTGGTACAGCTCGCCTTCGGGATTGCAGGTGACGATCAGGTGCGCGCAGTTCTCGATGTGCTGCTCGGCGAGCTCGAGTGCGGCGACGCTCTCGGGGCTGTTGCCGGAGCGCGCGAAGTGCAGCATGAGGGTCGGCACGCGCGACGCGAGCGTGCTGCCGGGGCTCGTGACGATGTCGGTGGTGGCGATGGCTTCCGCCCGCAGCCCCAGACGCGCCAACGGCGGCGCGAGGCACTCCCCGATGAACGAGGAGGTCCCGGCGCCGGTCAGCACCACGCGCAGGCCGGAATCGGCCAGCAGCGAGCCTACGAATTCCGCAAGCCCCGCATCGGATGCCACGCGCTGTGCGATCAGCGGCCACAGCGATGGCTGCTGCGCGATCTCGCGCGCGGTCCACGCCGCCCCGCCCGCGGCCAGCTCGGCGGCGCTCAGCCCCAGCACGGTCCCTGTGTCGTTCACCGCCTCAGCTCACTTCAATGCCGCCAGGACAGACCCAGCACGAACGTGCGGCCGTAGGCGCTGTAGCCGACGCCGGTGCCGCTGAGGGCCGCGCCGACCAGTTGGCCTGGGGCCCAAGGCAGGTACGGGTTACCGTTGAGATAGCTGCGGGCGACGGAGTTGGACAGATTCTTCCCCTCGGTATAGATCTCGAACCCGTTGCCAAAGCGGTAGTGCAGGCTCGCCGTCACCCAGTCGAAGGCGTCCGTGATGGCCGGCCAGCCCGGCACTTCCGTGCACTGGTTGCATTCGGCCCAGTAGCTCGACTGGTGATCCCAGTTCACATCCGCCGCCCAATGACCCTTGTCGTACAGCAGGCCGATGGTGAAGGTTGTCGGCGGCGCGGCGTTGATGGCCCCCACGAAGTTGCCGAACTGGTCGTAGCTGCGTGTCTTCGTGGCGGTGAACTGCGTGCGCGTGCCGAAGCCATTGTCGAGCAGGTGCTGCCACGTGAGCTCGACCCCCGAGTAGGTGCTCTCGACCCCGTTCGCCGGCGCGCTGATTGTCCACAGGAATGGTATCGCCGGATTGGTGGCCGGGTTCGTGCCCGGCGGCCCGTGGTTGTACTCCAGTGTACCCAGGTCGACGTTGGACTGAACCGCGGTGTAGATGTCGTCCTTGATTTTCTTGGCGAACACCGCGACGGTGAAGGCCGAATGGGGAGCGTAGTACCACTCGAGTGACAAGTCCGCCTGCTCCGCCCGGATGGGTTTCAGGCCCGCGGTGCCCGTGTAGTCGAGCTGCGGCTGGCCGTTGATGGCGTTGTTGGTCGAAGTGGGCGCGAGTTGATTGAGGTCCGGACGCGACATGGTCTCGGCAAGCGCCAGCCGCACCTGCAGCTGGTTCGGCACCACCCAGTAGGCGAGGTTGGCCGAAGGCAGCGCAAGGGTATAGCTGCCATCGGCGCCGAGCGCCTGTGAATTTCCGTACTGCACGGTGTAGGTGACCGTGCCGGTCGGATTGTTAGTCCACAGCGACACCGGCGCCGCGGAGGCGGTGTCGGCCGTGGTCTTGGTACGCACCACGCGCACACCTGCATTCCCCGACCAGCGCTCGGCGGAGAAGTCGGCCTCCATATAGACCGCGAATGTCTTCTCGGTCACGGCATAGGAGTTGTAGGGGTTCTCCTGTGGAAGTGTGAGGTTGTAATCAAACGGGGCGCATACTGGATTGCAGGTCTGCGGGTTCAGCTTGCCGTTCAAGCTTTTGAGGAATGCCAGCAGCTGCGCCACGTTGAGCTGTGGCAGCGTAGTGGGATAGGAGCCGCCCGCGCCCTGCATGAAGTTCGGCAGGTTGACCATGGATATGACGTTGAAGCCCTGCGAGCCGAAGGTGTATGGGGTGCACTGCACCGGGCAGCCTGCGGTCTGGTAGAGCGTGCCGTACTGGCCCGAGCCGTTGGTCCAGTCGTTGCTGATGTCTTCGCGGTTCTTCGTGCGGTCGGTGTAGCCGGCGCCGAACAGAAGCTGCTGGAAGAAGCCGAGCTCCGGCTTCCAGGCACCGTCCAGCGTGAGGCCGTTGATCGTATCGTGCACCGAGTAGCCATTTAGGCCCACATAATGCGTGGACCAGTATTTGTTGTTGTTCAAAAACCCGGAATTCATGAGCGCGGTGTAGGAGCAGAAGCCATTGTTGGTGGTGCTCGCCGTCCCGGCCGGGCAAGCCGACAGTCCCAGCTGCGAGGGTGGCAGCACGACGTTGAGGTTCGGCAGCGCGTGGGCATTGTCAGATAAGTTGAGGATGTCTTCCGCTACTGGGGAATCGTTCACCAAGCCCGCCGTGACGAAGCTGTCCTGCCCGCCTTCGGGCCGGCTGGCGGCGGAGCGGTAGGCGTCCAAGCCGATGGCCAGCCGGTCCGTGGGCTTCCAGCTGCCGTTCAGCCCGACCAGATACGTGTCCACGCGGCGGTCGACGGTGTTGTTGACCATCTCCGGCTGGAACTGCGTGACAGACACTGAGGTGATGACGCCGTTCTTCACCACGGCGTTATTCTCCCACGGCGTGCCGTCGGGATTGGCGGGGAAATAGTAGGACTCGTTGTAGCCGATCTGAGGGTCGTTCAGGCGCGTCCACAGCCCGTCCAGGGTCAGGCTGAAGGCATCGTTCGGCCGCCACTGGAGGCTCCCGGTCAGCGCGTCACGCTTCTTATCATCGAAGATCGAGCCGAAGGTGATGCAGCACGGGGTGGCGGCAAGCGCGACCGACCCGGGTCCGCCGGCGTACGGGTAGGTGGTCGGCCCGTAGATGTTCTGGTTGTAGGCGTTGAGCGAGTCGGTGCGGATGTTGGTGTCCGAGTGCACCCCTCCGAGCACGAATCCGAGGGTATTGTCGGCGATGGTGTTCTCGACGAAGAGGGAGTACTTGCTACCCTTGAGGTGCGACATGTCGTTGTAGTTGCCCTCGGCATGCGCACCGGCGTGGAAGCCGGGGTTATCGAAGGCGCTGGCGGTGTGCAGGTTCACTGTGCCGCCGATGCTGCCCTCGACCGCCGAGGCCTGCGGGGACTTGAGCACGTCTGCGCCGGTGATGAGCTCCGCCGGCAGCACGTCGAAGGCGAGATCACGGCCGTCGTCGTCGCTGGCGAGGATGCGGTTGTTCAGGGTGATGATGTTGTACTGAGAAGTGAGGCCCCGCACGCTGATCCGCTCGCCTTCACCTCCGGTGGTGCGCTCGAGCGTAATGCCCGGCAGGTGGGCGAGGGAATCGGCGACGTCGTCGTCCGGAAAGCGCCCGAGCTCGGTCGAGTCGATGGAGTCGAGTACGACCGCTGCATTTCTCTTCACGTCCATGGCTTTTTCGAGATTTGCGCGGATGCCGGTCACCACGACTTCCGCCAGCGGCTCCTGCTTCGGGGTGGGGCCGGCGGATGAGTCCGCCGCTGCATCCGTGGCCGTGGTGTCGGCTGCGTGGGCGCAGAAGACGGACAGTTGCAGCGCCAGAAGCAGCGCGGTGAGGCAGCCGGTGCGGGCGAGCGGGGCTGAGATCTTCATGATGCGGTTCTTTCCTGGCTGGCTGATCGATTGCAGGCCTGCGCGTAGCCGCGCAGCACCTGCCGGACGTGATGGATGACGAGCTCGGGCACGCGCGCGCGGATCTCGCCGGCGCGCACGGCCTCGGCCGCCGCGGGCAAGTACTGATGCAGCAGCGCAGGCGGCGGGACGCCGGCCTCGAACGTGGCCGCAAGGCGCGCCAGGGCCTGGGTCACGGCCGGATCCGGCCAGTAGTAGCGGATGCGGTCGCTCAGGCTGTACTGCAGCTCCAGATCAAGCGTGCGGCCCTGGCCGTGGTAGTAGCGGCGCCAGTGCCCAGGATCGCTGCGCATGGCGCCGAGGATGGTGTCGCGCACGCGGGAACTGTTGGCATCGCCGCGCCAGTCGCGCTCGATCGCATCGAGCGCCCACACTGCCTCACGCAACGCAAACGTCAGCGCCGGTCCCACTTTCAGGATCGCGAAGTGATCGCGCACCAGGGCGGCGAGCGCCGTCGGCTGCTGGTAGTCGGTCGAGTGCGCCTCGAACACCAGATGCGGCACGCCCTCGAGCCAGCGAGAGAGGCGCTGCGCCCGCTCCGGGCGGTACGCGGCCACGCGGTCGTGATCGAATTCGACCCCGGGCTGCACCACCAGTGCGATTACCCGCTCCCAAGCCTCCGCCAGACCCTCGCGCACGAACGCGCCGCGGTGCGCGGTGACGGTGGCGAGCGCGGGGCCAGGCTCAGTGACAGCCAGCTCTTGCAGCGACTCCTGCGCACCACCGGGCACGGGCACCTCAGTGCCGACGACGTACACCGGCGGCTCGCCTCCCGCCTCACGCCAGGCTGCCTCGGCGCGGGCGGCGAGCGCGGCGGTGCGCGTGGCGATCACGGCGTCGTCCAGCACCTTGGGGTCGCCGTCCAAGGACATGGAGCAGTCGAGGTGGATCTTGCGGAAGCCCGCGCGCACATATTCCTCGACCAGGACCGCGGAGCGGCTCATCGCCTCGGACGCTGGCAGCGACTGCCAGCAGTTGGGCCCGAGGTGATCACCGCCGAGCAACACCCGCTCGCGCGGCAGCCCGATCGCCGCGGCCAGCGCGAGCACCTGCTCGCGGAACTGCGCGGGTCGCAGCCCGGTGTAGCCGCCGTCCTGGTTGACCTGGTTCGAGGTGGCCTCGATCAGCGCCTCGCCGCCGCTGCTTCGTGCCTGCAGCAGCGCGGCGCGCAGCACCAGCGGATGCGCCGAGCAGACCGAGTAGATGCCGACGGGCTCGCCCGCACGGTGGCGCCGCACGAGCTCGAGGAGGGCCTTCACGCGCGCTCCTCCGGCTCGATGGCGAGCAGCGCCGCCGCGGCGAAGGCGAGCCCGATGCCCACGATCTTCAGCGGCTGCGGCATGAGACCCAGGAGCGCGAGCGCGATGAGCGAGGTGATGAGCGGCGCGCCGGCATTGGTGAGCGGGGAGACCACGATGGCCTTGCCGTAGCGGAAGGCGTAGACGATGGTGAGCGCGCCCACCGAGTTCAGGATCTGCGTCGCGGCGGCGAGCCAGGGGCCGCCGAGGCCGTAGTTGATCGGCTGCGAGAAGTCGGTCATCCACAGCGCGACCGGTATCAGGAGCAGGCCCATCAGCGCCATGTAGAAGAAGATGCTCTCGGCGCTCATGGTGCGGTTGGCGAGCTTCATGAAGAAGGCCTGCACGCCCCAGGCGGCGAGGATGATGAGCGAGTAGACGAACCAGGCGACGCCGAAGCCGGCCGCCTTCTGCCCGGGCTCGTAGTCAAAGAGCGGCAGTGACAGAAGCGCAAGCACGATGCCGAGCGCGCCTATGAGACTCACCCGCTCGTGCAGCCACGCGAGCGAGAGCGCGATGGTCACCACCGGCGACAGCGCGATCAGCGGGAAGATGAGATAGGTGGGCCCGGTGTGCACGGCGTGGAAGAGGAGCATCTGTCCGCCGGCACCGGTCAGCACCGATGAGTGCGCCCAGGAGCACCGAGCGCGTATCCGTCTGCAGCTGCCAGTGCACGTGTCGCGAGCGCATAGAGGGCCGGCGGGATCATCGTCAGCGCCCACACGACGTAGATGAGCGTCTCGGGAAAGCCGTGCTCCGCCGGGCGACCGGCGAACGCGCCCCACACGCCCCAGAACGCCGTCGTGACCAGGGCGAAGAGAAGTCCCGCGCGGCGATTCACGCGCGGGATCCGTATCTAATAAGAGGCGAGAGACCGCCTAGTACAGGTGCCAACGTCGCCGCTCCCCTATCGAATCAATTCGAAAGTAAACGAAAGTCCGTCAACCCGTTTGATTTTTCGTTTTGTTCCGTTCACTATTTCGAAATCTTTCGTAGCTGTCAAGCGAGACGCTGGGCAGGGACGGAGGCAGTCCGGTGCCGCCCGCCCGGCGGTTCAAGTCCCGCTGGCGGCTTCGCTAGACTGAAAACCTGAAGCGAAACAACCTAGAAGGTCCATGCCGGCGTGAGCCAGGCCACCCGACGTCGATTTCTGCAGCTCGCCGCAGGCGCCGGCGCGGTCCCGGTCGCGCTGGGCCCGCTCGCCCACGGTGCTCTTTCCGATGCGTCCGAGGAGGGGCCGCAGATCGGCGACGGACATGCTGTTACTCGAGTTCGACGGGCACATGCGCTCGCGCCTTTCGCAGGTCCGCGCCGGCGGCTCTGAAGTGGCGCTCACCGACTGGTCGATGGGCGAGTGGCTCGCGCTCGAGGGCGGCGAGCGCATCGATACTTTCACTCTCAAGCATCACACGCACGAGCCGGTGGACGGCGCCCACGGGCGCGGCGTGCGGCTCACGCTCACCGGTGAATGCATGATGCTGGGGTCGGGCGGTCACGGCGCCGCTCAGCTCGAGAAGGTGCTGCGCGTCGAGCTCTTCGGGCGCTACCCGGGTTTCGCGTTCTGTCACACCGCTTACCGCAACCTCTCCTCCGCACCTCTCACGCGGCTGCGCACCTGGCACAGTGCCGACCGCGAGCTGCTGCCGCCGGAAGAAAAGGCCACGGACGCGCCACAGTTCTGGTCCTACTGCGGCAGCACGCATGCCGATCGCCGCGACTGGGTGCAGCCGGTGCGCGCCGGCTTCGCGCAGGACAACTACATGGGCATGACCGCCTCGGACTACGGCGGCGGCACGCCGGTCGTGGATGTCTGGCGGCGCGACGCCGGTGTTGCGGTCGGCCACCTCGAGTCCACCCCGCGCCTGGTGTCGTTGCCGGTGAAGCACAGCGGGCGCGGCGTCCAGCTCGGCATCTCCGGGCGGACGGTGGCCACGCTTGCGCCGGGTGAGACCTTTGCCACGCCCGCAACCTTCATCTGCGTGCATCGCGGCGACTACTTCCACACCCTCGACACCTACCGGCGCATTATGGCCGAGGGTGGGCTGTGTGCCCCCAAGCCCCCGCAGGCTGCCTACGAGGCGATCTGGTGTGCATGGGGGTACGAGCGCGAATGCACCGCCGCGCTGATCGAGGGCACGCTGCCGAAGGTGAAGGAGCTGGGACTGTCCTGGGCCGTCATCGATGACGGCTGGCAGACCAACGTCGGGGACTGGCAGCTCGACCCGATGAAGTTCCCGGGTGGCGAGGCCGACATGAAGCACCTGGTGGCTGACATCCGCGCGCACTCACTGAAGCCGCGCCTGTGGGTAGCGCCGCTCGCCGCGGCACCGGGCTCGGATGTGCTGCACGACCATACCGACATGCTGCTGTTGAACAAGGACGGAGCGCCGCAGGCGATTTCCTGGTGGAACTGCTTTTACTTGTGCCCGGCCTACGACAAGACGGTCGCCTACACCGAGCATATGGTGCGCCGGTTCATCGGCGAGTGGGGATTTGCGGGACTTAAGATCGACGGCCAACACCTAAATGGCGTCGCACCCTGCTACAACCCCGCGCACCATCACGCCCGGCCCGAGGAATCGGTGGAGAAGCTGCAGGATTTCTTTCATGCGCTCTACCTCACCGCGACCCAGATCAATCCGGAGGTGGTCATGGAGCTGTGCCCCTGCGGCACGGCCTTCTCGTTCTTCAACTTCGCCTCCATGAACCAGGCGCCGGCCTCTGACCCGGAGTCCTCCTGGCAGGTGCGCCACAAGGGCAAGACGCTCAAGGCCCTCATGGGGCCGAACGCCGCCTTTGCCGGTGACCACGTGGAGCTCTCCGACGGCGGCGACGACTTCGCCTCCACGGTCGGCATCGGTGCGATCGTCTCCACCAAGTTCACCTGGCCGAAGGATCCGAAGCCGAAGGACTCCTTCCTCCTCACCCCCGAGCGCGAGGTGCTGTGGCGCAAGTGGATCGCACTCTACAACGAGCATCGGCTACCCGAGGGTACCTATCGCGGTGAGCTCTACGACATCGGTTTCGACCGGCCCGAGACGCACGTGGTCGAGAAGTCCGGACGGCTCTATTACGCATTTTACGGCCGCAACTGGCGCGGCCCGGTCACCCTGCGCGGACTGGCAAGCGGACGACATCGCGTGCGCGACTATTTCAGCGGGCAGGACCTAGGGGAGAGTTGCCGCGCCGAACCCATCGCTGCCGGTCGCCTTCGATCGCTTCCTCCTGCTCGAAACCACCCCAATCTGATGCCGCACGCGAACGAGCGAGGTCTCTTGATCGAGGAGCGCAGGCGTCGCATCTGCGAGCTGCTCCGTGCCGAAGGACGCGTCACGGTTGATTCGCTCGCCGCGCGTTTCGGCACTTCGCAGGTCACCATCCGTGCCGACCTGGCCACGCTTGAGTCGGCCGGCGCACTGACGCGTACCCATGGCGGAGCGCTGAGCGTGCCGGACGCCGACCAGCCGCTCAACGTCAAGCAGCTGCAGCACCACCCGGAAAAATTGCGCATCGCCGAGGAGGCCGCCGGGCTCATCCGCGACGGCGAAACCATCATACTGGACTCGGGCAGCACGACTGCGGAGATCGCACGCCGCATCCGCACCCTGGATCTCAAGTCGATCAATGTCATCACCAACGCACTCAATATCGCGGCGCTGCTGATCGACGTGCCGTCGGTGCGGCTGATCATGCCGGGCGGCATCCTGCGACGCGAATCCAACTCGCTGTCCGGACCTGTGGCGGAGACGGCGCTGGCGACCCTGCAGGCGAACCGCCTGTATCTGGGCGCGGACGGCGTCGACCCGCAGATCGGGGTCATGACCCCGCATCTGGCGGAGGCGCAGCTGAACGCCAAGATGATCGCCATTTCCCGCCAGGTGATCGTGGTGGCGGATTCCTCCAAGTTCGCACGCCGCAACATCTCGCTCATCGCCCGCGTGGAGCAGGTCCACATGCTGATCACGGACCGGGCCGCACCCGCCGAGGCGGTGGAGCAGCTGCGGCAGCGGGGCGTCGAGGTGCGACTTGGTGTGAAGGCGGGCCCGCCCCGTACCGTTCGGTTCTGCGTCCTGCTGGTGCTCGCTCAGGGCGTGAGTGCCGTAACCGTCAGCAGCGCCGGCCAGCTCCGCGGCGCCGCGCTTCTACGCGCTGGAAGATTTTGCACGCGTCGACAAAATCGATGCACACGTGCACGTACATGGCGTCGCCGACCGCTTCATGGTCCAGGCGATCGCCGACGATTTCCGCATCCTGACGATCAACGTCGACTATCCCGACTTCCCGGCGATCGGCGAGCAGCAGCGCGCCGCCGTTTCGCTGCGGCAGCGCTACCCCGGGCGCGTGGCGTTCGCCGCGACTTTCTCGGTTGAGGGCTTTGCCTCGCCGGGGTGGAGCGCCGCAGCGCGCGGGCAGCTCGATGCGGCGGTCGCGCAGGGCGCGGTAGGGGTGAAGATCTGGAAGAACATCGGCATGGCGCTGCGCGATGCGGACGGCAGTTACGTGATGCCGGACGACGCGCGCTTCGACCCAATCATCGCTCGGCTGGAGCGCGATCACATCGTGCTGCTCGGACATCAGGCCGAGCCGCTCAACTGCTGGTTGCCGTTCGAGAAGATGACCGTGCGATCGGATCGCGAGTACTTCCGCGAGCATCCGCAGTATTACATGTACCGGCACCCCGAAATGCCGACTCACGAGGCGATCCTCGCCGCGCGCGACCGGATGCTACGGGCACACCCCGCGCTGCGGTTCGATGCGGTGCATCTCGCCTCGCTCGAATGGGACGTGGACCGGGTGGCGGCTTTCCTCGATCGCTTTCCGAATGCCGATGTCGACGTGGCAGCGCGCATGGTGCACCTGGAGTATCAGGCGGCGCGCGATCCGCAGAAAGTGAGGCGATTCCTGATGCGCTATCAGGATCGCATCCTCTATGGCAGCGATGTATCGTATGGTCCCGGCGACTCAGATCCCGCCGAGGTCGCTGCCATCCATAGCGGTTGGGTCGCTGACTGGCGCTTCCTCGTCACTGCGGACCGCATGCGGTCCGAGGATTTCGACGGTGCATTTCGCGGGCTGCATTTGCCCCGCACGGTGGTCGATAAGATCTACCGGCGCAATGCCGAGGGCTTGTTTGGCGGAGCCTGGGACGCGCCCACGAAGCAGTAGCGCGGGCGAGGTGGCGCGGGGTGTCGGCGCAGGGCGCACCGGCGTCATTTATCAGGAGATGCGGATTCGATGAGACTGGTAACGATACTGCTGGCTCTCATGCCGATCCCGGCGATTGCCAACCACGAGATCGAGGGTGCGCCCGTCACGCGTTCCTGGCACACGCTGGCTACTGAGGCGTACCCAAAAAAGCGTGACGACCTCGTTTTTGTAAGTGCGCGAACGGCTTTCTACGGCACGGGGAAGGGCAACCTATATCGGACGGTTGACGGCGGACATAGCTGGCAGCTCGTTTGGTCACACCCCGGTACGTTCATACGCTCGCTGGCGTTTGTGGATGCAAAGCACGGCTTTCTCGGAAATCTCGGTGCTGGCCTGGCGAGCGTTACCGATTCAGTTCCGCTCTATGAAACCAATGACGGGGGTGTGACGTGGCAGGCGGCGCAGGTCCCGAGTGTGCCGGGCATCTGCTCGATCGACGTGCTGAAGTCGCGTTCGATCCACGAGGGTGACGTCACTGACAGGTTTTATATCCACGCGGCCGGACGGGCCGACGGGCCCGCCAAGTTGCTGCGTTCGGAGAATGGTGGCGAAACGTGGACGCTCATCGATCTGTCGGATCGGGCCGGCATGATCCTCGACGTCAAATTCATCGATCCGAACGTCGGCTTCGTGTTTGCCGCGACCAGCGGCGACGTCGCGCAGTCGAACGCCTCGGTCCTGAAGACGACCGATGGCGGTCGCAACTGGCGCGAGGTCTACCGCTCCAAGCGCCTCAACGAGATCACGTGGAAAGCGTCGTTTGCGAACAACCGGGTGGGATACGTGACGCTGCAGAATAACGATCAGAAGAATGTGCAACAGCGGGTGGCCAAGACGACCGATGGCGGTGAGCACTGGTTCGAAGTGCCACTGGTCGCCGACCAGAATGCCCAGGAGTTCGGCATCGGCTTTGTATCACCTGAGCGGGGTTGGGTCGGCACGGCGGTCGGTGGATTCGAGACCACGAATGGCGGCCGTACGTGGGAACCGTCGACGCTCGCCAAAAACGCCAACAGGATCAGAGTGCGCGCGGCGGACGGCACGCCGATGGTGTATGCAATTGGTAGCGAAGTGCAGATCTACGAGTAGCCGTTCGCCCTCAATCGCGACGGCGCCCTTGTACAATGCGCGCCGCCTTCAGGGCTTGAGCGTCTGCATGTCGATCACGAACCGGGCTGCCGCCGCAGATCCGGCTGCAGCGCCGTCGCAGAAGTAAGCCGTGAAACGAGCTGTCCGGGTCGGACGCGGCGCAGCGTCAGACCCGGCAGCAGCCGCGCCCTGACGGGGACGCCGGCTAGTTCAGTCGGTTCGCTCAGCCCGGGAAGCCGCGATTCGTCTTCTTTTCCTTTTTTGCGGCGCGCTTTTCCATCAGGCTCTTGGCGGGCTTCTTCTTGTTGTCCTTTTTCCTGTCCATTCCTTTGCTCATGTCTTGCTCCCGGGAGTGAAGGGACCGATCTGATTATAGAATGTCGTCGCGCATTGCAATGTAGTTGCCGGCGCTTCGTGTTGCGGCATCACGTGATGCCGTCAACCTTCGGCTTTTGCGCTGGCGTGCGCTGTGCGACGCGTGCGCGTTGCTCGTCGCGGACCTGCGCCAGCGTCAGACCCGTGCCGGCTGCGATGACCTCGAGGATCGGATGGCTTGGATCGCCTGGCATGCGCAGCGCATGCACTCTTTCCCAGGTACGAATGCGAACCTCGGGCGGATTCAGGTCCGAGCGCTGGTCCGCCAGTTCGAGCCGCCGCTTTTGTGCGCGCTCGTACTCTTCGTGCGCAAGGCGCTCGGCGTGCGTGTTGATGAGCTCGCTGGCGGTGCCGTGCGTGGGAATCTTCGTATCGTTCATGATGATGAGATAGCTCTGTGGTCCGGTAGTGACTGTTGTGTCAGCTTGCTTGCGACGGCGAGACGCTGTTTGCCGGCTGTGGGTGGACGTCAAGTGCGACCGCAACGCCCAGCCTGCCCAGCAGAGCCAGCGATTGCGACGACAGCTCGAGGCGAAAGTCCTCGCGTGCGAAAAGGCTGACATGCAGCTCCGCAATGCCACCCTCGGCCTGCAGCTGCTCGAGAAAACTGCGTGAGTGGCTCAGGCGTGCCAGGGTCTGCATGAGCACGCTTTCCACTGAAAGTCGGGAAGAGGAGAGTTGTGGCTCATCCATCAGGCGGCCCATCCAGTAGCTCTCCCGGTATACCCCTTTCAGGTCGCCGCCGGCCGGTGCGCGGCGCCGATCGCCCGCCTTCCATGTGTGCTGTGGCTCTATGCCAAGGGTTTGCGTAACCCTTTGTGGATCCATGCTCGGGTGACGGATGCGCAGCGAAATGGTGAACTCGTATTCGCTCATGAGCCGCTCAGTCAGTTACTGGCACACGGCGGACCGGGCGCGCGAACCTCAGGCTGGCCAATGAGAGCAGGGCACGACCAGGCCTACTTGCGCGGTCGCGGGTGATCTGGGACAGCAGCGAGCCGGTCGGGCCCGGAAGCGTTCGCCGCAAAGGCACGCAGGCACTCGCGGGAACAGATGATGACGGCGGGTTCTTGGTCGTCCATCGCGCCCGGGTTCGGGTGCCGGCTGACGCGGAAATGATCGTGAGGTCGGCGGCCATCTGCGTTGCCAATGTCGCGTTCGCAGACATCGCACGTCAGAACGAGGATCTCTTCCGCGGCATGAAAGAGTCCTGACTTGCGCCAGGCCATGATTTTTCCTAGTCGCTTTGAATCTAGGGATCACTCCCGGCTGCGTGATGCAGCCGGGAGTGATCGATCGAATCAGCGCTTCAGTAGCGCCGCGGGCCGCCCCGATTGCCACCGCCGCCAGAACGCTCGCGGTCCTGGGCTTCGTTGACTTTGAGGGGCCGACCATCGAAGTCGGTGCCATTCAGCGCCTGCATGGCGCGGGATGCGTCGGCATTCGACATTTCCACGAAGCCGAAGCCGCGCGGGCGACCGGTGTCGCGATCGGAGATCAGAGAGACCTTCTCGACGGTGCCGTGCTTGGCAAACAGGGCACGCACAGCCTCATCGGTCGCGGTAAAGGGGAGATTTCCAACGTATAGTTTAGTCACTGCAAATTGCTCACGAGAAAATAGAAATAAACCGGCAGACAGCGCCTGCCTCCTGGTTCGCCAAGCTTACGAGGGTGGCAGACATTGGCCCGAAAGAGCGCCGGAGAGGCGTAAAGGGGGCCATGGCAGACAAGCCGAAAGGTTACGAGCCGCCGTTACATTACAGGACTTCCGCTCAGGCTGCCCACCTTTCCGGCCTCAAACAGGCCATCTGCGGCCACCAGGGGATGGCAAGTCCCCGACCACGGGGGGCGCCTGGCGCTAGTAAATCGCGGTGACCGTGTAGCTCACGCGCAACTGACAGCTCTGCTTCGCCCCGGGATTCACGGCACGCTGGCCCGAGCACCCCAGTGCCCCTTCGGCCTGATGCGTCGCATCCGCCAGCGCACTCTTAACGGCGCTGCTGAGGTCGAACCGGCCGTCGCAGTCGGCGAACGGACACGGGAACTCGAAGAACGCCAGCGCCGGGGGGTGCAGCACGTGCGACTGCGACGCGGGCGTGGTTGCTTGGGTGCTGGCGAACACCAATTCGAAGCGCAGCTGTTGGACGTCGGGAAATGCCGCACGCAACGTCAGCGCGTTGGCACGGTCACGTCGCAGGCGGTCCTTGCGTTCCAACCGCGCCGCGGCCGGGCTCAGCATGGCCAGTTTCATGATGCGCCGCCGGAGGTCGGATCGCGCGGCACGTCCGACTGCTCGGGCGCGCTCGCGGGAGAGGTCTCGTCAGGTGCGTTCGGACGCGACGAGCGGCGTTGTTGCTTTTCCTGTTGGCGGGCTTTCCTCGCCAGCTCTTTCTGTTTACGTGCCTGATGGTAGTTCGGCTTGGGCACCGGTGCTCCGTTGTGACAGAAGTGGAAGCTCAGATGTCAGTTGCAGTGCGCCATTGACGCTTCGCCGCAGGTCCGCTCGCGCGTTCAGCATCTGCGGACATGTGGGCGTTGGAGCCGATTCGAGTCGCGAGATTCGAACCGCAATACGCACGGCAGCCCTCGTTAACGATGCACTCGCATCCGTGGTCAAGGCCGCGAAATTGTGCACCCAGTGCTTGCTTCACAGTGCGCACCCCGCGCGTCACTTTACTCCGAATCCGGCAGCTCGGCGGGAAAGTTGCGGCGCGCCGCTGTACTGCGCGCCGCGTCAGCCCCGGCTTCGGCGTAGCATCGCCCGTCAAGAGGCGTGCAGATGAACCTGATCGACTACTTCGAACGTCAAAAGCAGCGGTGCGAACGGGAGCTTAAATACGCCGCGGAATCGGGATTCCAGCTTTTTGAGAAAACCGTGCAGGGCGAGCACGACATCACCGCGCAGCACATTAAGGAGCTTCGCGAGGCACGCGACGAATATCAGCGGATCATCGAGGATCTCAGGACAGAGGCCTAAAGCCGCTGGGGTGTCGGCTGGCGCCGGCGGCAGGTGCGCGTCAGGTCTGCTCTTGGTAAGTTGCCGTCACTTCATAGAGCAGCTGCAGCCGGCAGGGCTGTTTCAACGCATGGTCGCGGGCTCTCGAACCACCGCACTCGAGCACTCCATCGGCCGCTCGCGTGGCATCGGCCAGGGCGGTCTTGACGGCGTTGCCGAGGTCAAACTGTCCATCGCAGTCCGCGTAGGGACAGGGGAATTCGAAAAAGGCGCGTGCCGGCGGAAACAGCAGATGTGACTGTGCCGTCGGGGCAGTCGAGGTTGGCCCTGCGAATTTCAGCTCAATACGCAGTTGCTGCACGGTTGGGAACGCGGCGCGCAGCACCTGGGCGCTCGCGCGATTGCGCCGGAACTGCTCCATGCGCCCCTGGCGCGTGTTAGCTGAGTTGGGAGGAGCGAATCTCATTCCGGCGAGTACGCTCAGGTCCCGCCGCTGCTGGTGGCGTGTGCCGCCCGAGAGCGCTGCTCTTCGCGAACTTCCGCAAGCGTCAGCCGCGTGCTGACGGCGATGAAATCGAGTATCGGATGCGCAGGATCGGAGGGCAGACGCAACTCATGAACCTTTTCCCAGGTACGGATGCGCACCGTCGGTGAGTTGAGATCCGAACGCTGTTCGGCCAGCTGCAGACGCCGCTTTTCCACGCGCTCGGACTCTTCTAGCGCCAAGCGCTCGGCGTGAGTCTTGATCAGTTCGCTGATATGGGGCAGTGGCATCGGTGGGACAGCCGCAGGCTGTATCGCAAGCGTTAAGACAGACTTTGAAGGTTACAAGCTGGGACATACCCTACACGAGTTCCCGCGAGCCTGCCCGACCTTCGCATTCACACCTTTCGGGCCGGTGCTGTGGCTCGCAAAGGTAGGTTTGCCATCGGCAGGAGCGGTGCGGGCTGCAGGCTCGAGAGTCCTCTCTCGACATCACCGGCAGAGAGATCATTTGCCGCGCTGGCGGACCGCCAAGACAAGGGAGATGCGCAGCGCGCGAACACGAGACGTCGTGGGGGGTTCTCGATGGCGACACTTGGCGTGGCTGTTAGTGTCGCGCCGCGCAATCGTGAGCGGGTGCTCATCAAGCTGCATGGCGGCGGCTTCATCTGGGGAGAGGGCAACGGCGCGAGATCCGAGTCGATACCGATTGCCGGGGTCGGAAAGGTCACCGTCATGACAGTGGCCTAGCGTCTGGCGCCCCAAAAACAGGTCTCCTGCCGCCAGCGAGGACGGCCGCCCGCCGCCAGCGGCTGCTCCGGACTGAGCTGCCAAGTGCCCACGCTCAGCGCACCGTCGCCTGGTCTGTGCGGCAGGGCGGCGGGATCTGCGTGCGCGGCCGCCCCGCGGGCGGCCGTTGCATCCCCGCACTGCGGTGGCGTAGCGTAGTCGTGGGCCGTGCCCTGCGTGCGTCCCGCGGATTGGGCTTATTCGAGAAACCGCCCCGTAAGAGAGCGGCGTAAATGCGATCGGGCAAAGCTCCATCGAAATCAGGCGCGCGGCCCTGGCTGGCGCTGACCGGCAGTGCACTGGCGCTGCTGCTCGTTGCGTGCGGGCAGGTGACACCCACTGCAGCTCGCAGTGCCGTGGGTCAGGGGCTCACCGGGAGTGCCACGCTGACGTGGACACCCGTCACGCAGACTACCGCGGGCGATATCCTCACCGGGCTTGCCGGATACATTGTCTTCTACGGGTCTTCGCCGGATGCTCTCACCGCGACCGTCACCGTTTCCGATCCCAATCAGACCAGCTACCTGGTCTCGCCGCTGTCCTCGGGCACCTGGTACTTCGCTGTGGCTGCCTTTACCAGTGATGGCGTGCAGGGCGAGATGTCGAATGTCGCCTCGAAGACGATCAATAACGCCTCGCAGTAATCGGGACACGCCGCGCGGCCTGCCGGCAACCGGCCATCTGCGAATTCCTTGTCGTTGGTCGGCTCAGTCCTCGCTGACGCGGCGCCGCGCCTTGAGGAGCACATCGACGTCCTCAGGGCGATCGTTCCAGTAGTCGAGCCGTACACGCCCATCCGGCAGCTGCGTGACGGTGGCAGGCGCGGCGCTGTAACTGCAATACCAGCCCGAGGGGAGCACTACGGCGTTGCGCGGGCGACCCAGGCTGCGGTCGAACACCAGCTCGTCGCCCGCGAGCTTGTAGCTGGTGGGCGCGGTGTAGGTCTCGGTGATGCGCAGCCTCAGCGTTTGTCCCTTCTGCAACGGCGCGAACCGTATGACCACCACCTGCGCGTCCGGCTCCACGCTCTCACCGACATTGATCTTGGAGGCGCTCAGCTGGCTGCCGCTCAGGTGCTCGACCGGCAGCGTTTCGCCAGTATCCAGAATCATCGCGGCAGGATGAGTCGCGCTGCTGCCCGCCCGCACCACGTTGGCGTAACCGTTTATGCCGGGGCGGGTCTCGGTGTAGTCGTGGTAAAGCGTGAAAGCGTGCGTCTCTGGCTGCTGCAGAAAGTAGACGATCTCACGGTCCTCGTGGGCGCGCTCCGCCAGTCGCTCCGCCTCGGTCGGGCCCTTGAAGGGCGACTCCCAGCTTCGCTGCTCGCCGGGCGGCCCGGGCGCGGCCGCTGTGCCGGTCTGCGCGTCCTTGCGGGCGTGCAGCACGAGCGGTGCGGCGCCGGAGCCGGCGTGCAGGAAACTGACAGCAATACGGCCGTCACTTTCGCTGCGGATCTGTGAAGGAACCGTCACTCCGACGACCTCGTAGCCCGCTGGCAGCACAATCTTGTTGCGCGCCACTCCGAGCGGCCGGTCGAACACGATCGTCTTACCGTCCAGATAGTAGGTCTTGGCGTCTTGGTAGGTTTTGCGAATCACGACGCGCGCCTGGCCATCCTTTGGCACGGGCCGCGCGAGTGTCACTTTGATGTAGTGGGTATTGAGGTCGGCGTCGGGCATGAGCGGGTCTTGGCGCGCTTCGGCGCCACTGACCACCGTAAATTGGAGTGGTGTGCCGAGCATGGCGTCGTAGACGCTTTCGTCGCTGGCGACGCTGCCCTTGCGGATTGGATTGTAGAAGTACCTGGCTCCGGCGGTCGTCGCGGTGACTTCGTAATAGATCTTGAAGCTGGCGCTTCCAGGGGCCAGCAGCTCGTAACGTGTGTATTCGTCCGTCTCGGTCTGCGTGGTCGCGGCCGGCAGATAGACGTCGTCGTGGGGCAGCGCCGCTGTCTGCGCGGGCAGCGCGCAGCAGGTCGCGGCCGCCAGCAGCAGGCTCGCCGGCCGTCGAAATCTCATGAGCACGCATCCTCGGTGGTGCCTGATCGCACCGCAGTTGATGGTGATTCTATTGCAGACGCAAATCGCTGTCAGAGTCGGTTGCGCCTGGCTGCCATGCGCCTGAGTGTTACTCCTTGGTAAGCCGCATGTGCCATTCTTCGTGATGCGGCTTTCCCTGATGGAGGAAGTCCGCCACGATGAGCAGCGCATCACTACTGTGCGTGTAGGTCATGCGCTCGCCAGCGTGGGCGCCCTGCCCGGAGAACGTGGCGGTGCTGGCGCCGCAGTCGGAGGCGGCGAACACCATGGGGGAGGTGGGCTCTTCCCAGGCGCGCGCCAGGCCGCCGTCGAAATGTCGCAGGAACATGGAAATGCCGTCCCCGTCGTGGCGGATGGCCATGACCTCGGCGTATCCGGCATGGCCTTTGGGAAATTCCCAGGCGCTGCCCATGAGCAGATCCCCCGGTGCCACGACCCAGCGTTCCTGTGCGCCACTCGCGTCCTGAGAATTGAGCCAGGTGCCTGCCATCCAGTGCAGCCCGGCAAGCGTGCAGGGCTGCGCGAACGCGGTGGGCTGACGAGCCAGCACCCCGGCAAGCAGCGTCAGCAGACAGTAGAGGGTGCGGCGGTTGCTCACGGTGTCGACGAGCGCTCAGGGCCGCTCATGACGCGGCTGGTACATGCCCAGCGCACCACCGCCGGGCAGTTTGATGCGCGTCGAACGACCCCAGCTCTGCTGCGCCACGGCCTCACAGCTGATGCCGGCGCGCTGGAGTGTTTTGATCTCGGCATCGAGGTCGTCGGTCATTAGGTAGAATTCGTGCAGATCGTTTTCATCGGAGGGGTGGACGGCAACCTCCGCCGGCGGCAACTTGAAGATCAACCAGCCCTTGTGGGCGTCGACATATTTGAAGCCGAGCACGTTCTTGATGAAGGTCTTGTCGGCTTCGGCGTCTTTCGAATAGATGATCACGTGTGCGCCGTTGATCATGGAAACATCCCCCAGCTGACTTGCAAAGAGTAGAGCAATGCCCGTGACGGCTGTCAAATGTGTTAGTGACGCGTGACAGATCACCACAAGCCCAAGTCACACGCCCGCAGCGCCGCGTTGCGCGAAGTGCTGCGATTGTTCGTTTTGTTCGGTCACCCGCTGCGCGTGGTGATCTTCCAGCGACTTGCGCGCGCGCCGATGAGTGCGGGCGAGCTGGCGCGCACCCTGCCCGTGACGCGCACGGCGGTGGTGCAGCATCTGAAACTGCTCGAGGCGGCGCACCTGCTGCAATCCTTTGCCCGCGGCCGTCAGCGCATCTATCGGGTGCAGCCGCGGGGGCTCGCGCCACTCAGCCGCTGGCTGGAACAGCACACGCGCTGAATTCGGGCAGAGCGTCACATTGATTATGTGATGCCGCGGCGCTGGCCGGTCATCCGCCGGCACCGCCGTGCGTTCCTTTGCGTAGTCCCCTGGCATTGGTACGCGGACATGGATTCGCCGGAGCTGAACGGATGAGGCGGCCGTCGTGCAAACCGTGCAGCGGCCCGTGGCTGCTGCTGGCGGTGCTCACCGCGACATCGATCGCGCGGGCCGATGTACTCGCCACGGTGCAGGTGCTGCGCGCCGGCGGATGCGGCGGGGTGCTGCCGCTTGCGCAGCCGATCCACCGCGAGGCAATGCTCGATCAGGCTGCGCGTCAGTGGGCCGCGGGTCGCCCGCCGGCGCAGGCGACCGCGCAGAGTGGTTACCGTGCGCAGGCGGTAGCGACGGTCCACGTCAGTTCGTCGCCGCGCGCGCTGCTGGAAACCCTGCGGCGCAGCGGCTGCCGCAGCGTCGCCGACCGGACCATGCGCGATATCGGCATCTACCAAAGCGGCACGCAGACGTGGCTGGTACTCGCTACCTTGGCCTCGAACCCGTCGCCGCTCGCGGTGCCAGCCCCACCCCCCGGCCATCCCACGCCGGCCGTGGCCGTGGCAGCCGCGCCCGGCCCGTCCGCGCCACTGGCCAGCCGCGCCCTGCAACTCGTCAACGAGGTGCGCGCCCGCGGTACACGCTGCGGCAGCCGCACGTTTGCGCCGGTCGCGCCGATCACGCTCTCCGGAAGGCTCGCCGGTGTCGCTTCCGGGCACGCAAGCGACATGGCGATGCACGATTACTTCCAGCATGAGGACCTTGCCGGCAACTCGCCGGCAGACCGCGTGCGCGCCGTCGGCTACCGCGAGAGACTGGTCGGGGAGAACATCGCCTACGGCCCCGAATCGGTGGAGGAAGTCGTGCAGGGCTGGCTCGACAGCCCGGGACACTGCGAAAACATCATGGATCCGCGCTTTGCCGAGATGGGCATCGCGTACGCGGCCGGGCGCAGTGCGCGCCGCGGTCTGTTCTGGGTGCAGGTGCTGGCCGAGCCGCGCAGCTAGCTGCGCGGCGGGTGCCTGCCGGCGTCAGGGCCCGCGCAGGAACAGGCCGATCGTCAGCGCTATGCCGATCAGCACCACGACGAGGCGCAGGACACGTTCGTTGACCTTCTGCAGCATCAGGCCGCCGAACACGCCGCCGATGATGGCGCCGACGCCGGCCACCAGCGCCTGTGGCCATCTGACCTCGTGGGAGAACACGAATATCGCCACGGCGGAGGCGTTCATCACGCCGGCAAGGACATTCTTGGTGGCGCCGGCAGCGCGGATCGCCAGGCGCGCCGCGGTGAGCGCGGCCAGCATCAAAAAGCCGATGCCGCCGCCGAAATAGCCGCCGTAGATCGCAATGCAGAACTGCGCAATCGCTGATCCCGTGCGACCGAGCTGTGGTGCGCTCTCGCGTCGCGGGGCGAAGCTGCCCCAGGCAAACAGCGCGGTAGCGAACAGCACCAGCCAGGGCACGAGACGCGCGAAGAACGAGGGGGGCGTGATGAGCAGCAGGATGGCGCCGATCGCGCCACCCACCAGGCTGATGATGACGAGCGTGCGAAACGACAGCTCGGCAGTTCCCGACACCAGCTTGCGTCCGGTCCAGCCGGTGGCCAGCTGCCCCGGGAACAGTGCGATGGTGGAGGTGATGTTGGCGGCGCGCGCGTCCATGCCGGTCAGCATCAGGGACGGCAGCGTGATGAAAGAGCCGCCACCGGCCAGCGCGTTCTGCACGCCGGCCCAGAGCGCAGCCATGAACAGGATGACGAACGTCACCGTCACGGTGAATCAGTACCGCTCAGGCCTTACCCAGGCTCGCGTGCCACTCCCGCAGCGTATCGCTCTCTTTCTGCGCGTCGAGCCCGGCGTGTAACTTCGCCTGACGCTCGGGCGGCAGGGTCTGAAACCAGGTGAGCGTGTCGCGTACCGTGTCGCGCAGCGGGCGCGAGCGCAGTCCGGTCTTGGCGGCGCGCTCGGTAACCGTGAGCGCAGCGCCCGCGCTGTCGCCGCTCGGCGGCGCCCACGGCGGCAGATCGAGTTCCTCCTGCTTCCAGTGAGCGGCCAGAAACTCAGTCGTCACCCAGGTGATCCTGGTGCCCGCCTGCGGGCTCGCCTGCTGGCTGGCGCTGATGAGATCGCCCATGGTGAGGGCGCCGGGCGGTGACACGGCGTTGTAGTAGCCGCTGGCGCGCGTCTCCACCAGCTGCATCATCCAGTGCGTCAGGTCGCGCACGTCGATGATCTGAATCGGATCGTGCGGCGCGCCTGGCGCGAGCATCTCGCCGCCCTTCGAGGCGCGCACCGGCCAGTACGTAAAGCGGTCGGAACGGTCCAGCGGCCCGACGATATAGCCGGGCCGTACGATGCTGCAGCGCTCCTTGAAGGCAGCGTCGGTGTATTGCTCGCACAGCGCCTTCATCGGCCCGTAGGTCGTTGGGGTCACTGTCTCGGTTTCCGGATCATCCAGCTTGCCGGTGGCGGAGTGCTCGTCGTTGGGCTTGGCGAAGCTCGCATAGGCGGAGATGCTGGAGATGTACAGGCAATAGCCGACATTGGGGGCCAGCAGCTGCGCGGACATTTTGACGTACCGCGGGATGAAACCGGTGTCATCGACCACCGCGTCCCACTTGCGCCCGCGCAGCGCCTCGAGCTTGCCCTGGCGATCGCCTACGAGCGTCTCGACGTCCGCTACGCCGTCGGCGGCGGTCTTGCCGCGGTTGAAGTGGGTGACCTTCCAGCCGCGCTGCAGCGCCTCCTGGGTCAGATGCGGCCCGATGAACCCGGTCCCGCCCAGTATCAGGAGCGTACGCGTCTTGCGCAGCGCGGCCCGCACGGGTAGGGCGGCAGAGGCGGCCAGGGCGGTGCCGGTTTGCAGAATTTCACGTCGTGTCGGCATGGCTATTCCTGATGGATCGGGTGGATCTGGTGATGCGCGCGGCCCAGTATCTGGTCGAGGGCCGCGATGACTCCCGTCACCTCGGCTGCTGAGTTGTAGTGCAGCAGCGAGAGGCGCGCCGCGCCGCGCGCGGCGTCGACCTGCATGGCCTCAAGCAATCGCACCGCATAAAAGTTGCCGTGACCTGCCATGAAGCCGCGCTGCGCCAGAGCCTCAACTACAGCGCCCGGCTCCGGTGTGGTGGGCACAAAGGACACCGTGGCGGCGCGCTGTGATGCGCGCGCCGGCCCCAGCAGACGCACGTCCCTGCGTGCGGCGAGATAGTCGAGCAGAGGCGCGAGCAGCGGCAGCTCTGCTGCCCGCAGGAGGCTGCGCACGCGCTCGGCACGCGCGCCGGGTGCGACCGCCTCGCCGGGCGGGTTGTGATGGCTGTCGAGCGCATCGAAGTATTCGGCGATGCCGCGCGCCGCGGCTACCTGGGCATGGTCGGGACCTGCCGGGACGAGGCGCTTCTGCCCCTCGCTTTCATTGAAGTAGTGCCCTTCGTTGCCGAGTCTCTCCAGCAGCGCGCTGCGCACGACCATCAGCCCCTGGTGTGGCCCGTACGTCTTATAAAGGGAGAACAGATACGCGTCCGCACCCAGGGCCGCAACGTCCGGCAGTCCGTGCGGCGCCCAGGCCACGCCGTCGACGATGCTGATGACGCCGGCGGCGCGCGCTCGGGCGGTAATGCGGGCGACCGGGTTGATATGCGCCACCACGTTGGAGGCGTGCGGAAACGTCAGCAGTCGCGTGCGCTCGCTCAGCAGCCGTTCGAGCTGCGCTTCATCCAGCACGCCGCTGTCGGGATCGACACACCACTCGCGCACCGTGATGCCGCGAGCCGCGAGGCGTCGCCAGCAGCCACTGTTGGCCTCGTGATCCTGGTTGGTAACGATGATCTCGTCGCCGGGCTGGAGCAGACGGCCGAATGCCTGGGCCAACACGTAGGTGTTCTGCGACGTCGATGGTCCGAAGTGCACCTCGGGCGGTGTCACTCCCAGGTACTCCGCCAGGCGCGCGCGGGAGGCGTCCATCCATTCGCCCGCTTCGCTCGAGGCGCGGAACGCGTAGTAGGGCTGGACCTTCAGCCGCCGGTAGTATTCACCGAGGCGGTCGATCACCGCGGCGCAGGCATAGGAGCCGCCCGCATTCTCGAAGAATGCCTGGTTCGCGAGGCTCGGCTCGATGAATGCGGGGAACTGGCGACGCACATAGGCGAGATCCAGCGTCATGCCATGAACGCCTGTGGGGTGGTCATGGCGGCATTATGCCTGCGCCGTTGCATCGCCGAGATGCTTCGCTGGCGGCCCCACCGCGCGGCCCCACCATTCGTCGCAATCAGTGTGCGGCAGACGCTGCGGCGGGCTGGACAGGTGCAGATGTCACCCAGATCGGATCGCTGTACGCCTGGTGACCTTTTTGATCTTCCACCTGAACGGCGTACCAGCCAGCGCGCTCCGGCGTCAGTTCGAAGTTCACGTGCGCCTGGCGCGCAGCGTCCGCAAACACTTGCCGGCTGCGAACGCCGGCTGCGCTCACCAGCCGCACCTCCTTCAGGCCGGCAACGGCCGCCAGGTCCAGACCGAGCGCGACGGGTTTACCGTGCACCTCGACCTGCGTGCCAAAGCCGATGCTCGGGTACATCAGCGGACCGTAACTCACATAGGCATGTCCGGCCTTGAGAGCGGCCACGAAAGCGGTGGCGCTGAGAGGGCCGTCCACGTGCACGAACATGCGCACGCGCCCCGATTCGTCATTCCAGACATCGTGAGTGTCACTGCCGGCGCTCAGGTAGTAGCGCTTGCCCGCGCTCCAGAAGCCCGCAATCTTCTGCAGCACCTTCGCGTCGTCGCCCGGCACGGTCGAATTGATCTCGATGAGGTCGAACCCGGGGTTGAAGCCGCCCGGCGCGACGCCGGCATCGAGGCTGGCGAAGTAGCCGTAGGGGATGAACGGATGGTTGACCTGCACCACGCTGGCACCCTCGCGACGTGCTTCCCTGAAGATCGCGTCGACGCTCGCAGTGCTGGTGTCCACCGCCAGCTGCATCCCGGGCGTAATCGGGTAAGCATTGAAGTGTCCCCACGAGGGGGACAGTTCGATGCCCGCGATGAAAGGGATGCCGCGCTGCGCCGCAATGGCGCGCAGCGCCGCATGGTTCACGGTGGCATCGTGATCGCTGACAAACAGCACGTCGAGTCCGGCCGCGAGTTGCGAGCGCGCGAGGTCGGGCGGTGGCGTGACCGCCTCGGCCTGATCGGCGTGATGATGCAGGTCAGCTGCGTACCAGCCGCGCGCAGGTGGATCGAACAGCCGGGTGATCAGGACGGCCGCGGTCGTCAGTTTGTCCGGCACGACGTTCAGGGACAGCGGGCTTGGCGGCGCCAGAAAACCGGCGCCCGAGGCAACTGCCAGCACGTACGCGCCCGGTGCCAGCGGGAATTGGGCGCGGCCCTTGTGCTCGAGCGCGGTAAAGAAGGTGGTGCGCCCGAGGAACTCAACGACCGGCTTATCGCCCTTGACGATGGTGACGCGGGCGTCGAGCGGCGCGGCGCTGCCTGCCTCGCTCACCTGCAGCTGCACGCTGCCGGGCGCAGCGAGGTCGTGGAAATCGCGCACCTGCCGCTCGCCGGCAGCGACCTTCACCGCCACCGCAGAGCTGCGCGCATAGTTCTTGCCGGTGGCGTAGAGGGTGTAATCGCCGACCGGCAGCGGCAGCTGATAGGTACCCCCCTGACCGAGAACCCACGCGTACGGCACGCCGGCTTTCTCTGCAACCACTACCGGCGCGGCGAGCGCCGCACCGTCGCCGCTCGTGACGCTGCCGCTGACGGTGCCCGCCGGCAGGTGGTCCCGCGCTATCTCGGCGGCTACCACCGGCGCGAGGTCGCCGCGCGCGCCGACCTGGAGCCAGCCTTCGAAGGCCTGGCTTTCGCCCGGCTGCAGCGTGGTCAGCCGGAACAGATCGCGGGAACCGGAACCTATGTGATCGAGATAGGGGGCGTGCAGGGTGACCGTCCAGTCGGCATCGTACGCAACCACGCGCTTGGACAGGGCGCCCTCGGCCTTGCCCTCCGTCACGCCAGCCAGACCCGGCAGGGCGAAGCGGAAACCGCTGTTGGGCCACAAGGTCAGCCCGGCGAGCAGGTTGGCAAGCCTGCGCTTGCCGACATTCGTCAGGGTGGTACGGATTGCCACCTGGTCGGAGCCGCGCGCCAGCGTGTACAGGGTGGTGACGGTGGCCTCACCGAAATCGCGCACGATGCGGATGCGCACCTGCTGCGGTCCGCGCTCCAGGATCTCCACCCGGTGATACGTGTTGGGCCATGCCGACCAGTTGTCGGGGATGAAGTCGGCGAATACGACGCGGTTGCGCAGGATCCGGCCGCGGCTGACCGGGGCGATCGCGACCAGCGCCCCGCGTGGCACGCCGTAAGGAACGGTTGAATCGATCGCCAGAGCGAACGCCAGCTTGTCGTTGACCACAGTGATGTCGCCGGCTGCGCCCGCCGCGGCCTGCGGAATCGGCGTCGGGCCGACGATGAGGCGCACCTGGGCGGCCAGCGGCGCCAGCGGCGCGAGGCTGATAAGCAGTGCGAGAAGGACTGCAGGCATCCGCATGCGCCACCGGGCGTCGCCTGGAAGGAGCCCGATACTATCGGACGCGATGCAGCGAAGCATCCGGCGCGCGGCAGCGCGCAAGAGTACTGAAGGTCGTTGGGAGGGTTTAAGCGAGGTGTCGTCCGCACGAGGTCGGCGTGCGGAAGACACTGTTCGTTCAGCGATACGGGTGGGTTACCAGCGGTGCCAGTAGCCGCCGCCGACAACCACTACCGGGGCCGGGGCAACCACCGCGGCGCCCACGTAGGCGCGGGGAGGTCCAACCGGGGCCACGACGCAGCCGGACAGCGCGGCAGCGAGACCCAGCGCTATCATCAATTTAACAATGCCACGCATGTTCCTCTCCTCTTTAAATAGCAAAACACCTAATGAGTAGAACGCACGCCGTGCATTGCGGCTGACAGCGCCCGCTTGCGCTGACGGGTGCGCCATTCAGGTGTCATTAAGCTTCGCGACATTCACGGCTGCCGGGCCCCGGCACGATTGCGCGCGCGTGGCGCCGACTCTGGAACGGCAGCGCGTATCATGTCCACGCATCATGAGTACGCTGCGGCAACAACTGCGCAACAATTCGGTCGCCCTCATTAGCCTGATCGTGGCACTCAGCAGTCTTGGCTATAACACCTGGCGCAACGAGCACACCGAGCGCAACCGCAACGTACGCACCGCGACTTTTGAATTGCTGGGCAAGCTCGCGGAGCTGGAACGGGTGGCGTTCCTCGCGCAGTATGATCGAGACGCGAGCGGCGGCAACCCGCGTACCGGTTGGGTCTATGTACTGAGCATCCGCGACCTTTCGATGCTGCTTCCGGCGCCGGTTCCGGAGCGGGTGGCACAGCTGCAGAAAGTGTGGGGCGAGAACTGGGAAGGTCTTGGTAAGGATGACGAGCACAGCGTGACGCGCATCGATGATGCCATCGGCGGGGTTCGTACCGCCTCGCTCAATGCCCTGCAATCACTGCGCTGAGTCGGCGGCCGTGCGGGTCAATACAAACAGGCACGATTCGCCGCCGTCGTCGGTGAAGCGCACCAGGCGTTCGTAGACGAATCCGAGCCTGCGCAGTATGTGCGCGGAGATCGCGTTGCCGGGCGTCGTAATGGCCACGATCACGCGCAACCCCAGCGTTTCAATCCCGAGCTGCAGGGTCGCTCGCGCCGCTTCCTGGATGTAACCGCGGCCACGGAAGCCCGGTAGCAGGGCGAAGCCGAGCTCGACGTCGGGGTGGCTGGCGCGATGCAGCAGACCGCACATGCCGATAGCCGTCGGCGGTTCTTTGAGTTCCAGCAGATACAGTCCGAAACCGTACTCCTCGTAGCTGGCGAGCGGTCCGTTCGTCAGATACCGATGTGCGTCGGCGATGCTGTGCACGCCGCGATCGCCGATGTTGGCGAGGAAGTCGCGGTCGTTGAGCAGTTCGACCAGGAATGGGCTGTCGTCGAGCGTCAGCCGGCGCAGCCGCAGCCGCGTGGTTTCCGTGACGGTCACTTCGCCCTGCCTTCGGCGCGGGATGATCCACCCCCATCCAGCCTGGGTCGGCGCGCGGCACTGTACGGCATAAGGGAGGCGATCACGTCGTGAATATTGCGTACGATTGTAGCTCGCTCACTTCTGCAAAGGCCTCGCCATGATCACCCTCTATCACCGGCCGAAGACACGCTCGGCGCGTTTCGTGTTCCTGCTGGAAGAACTTGAGGCTCCTTACACGCTGCAGGTCGTCACTACACGCACGCGCGACGGCAGCGGGGCGCCGGACCCGGCCAATCCACATCCGCACGGCAAGGTGCCCGCGATTTCTGACGACGGCGCGGTGGTGTTCGAATCGCCGGCGATTGCGCTGTACCTGACGGATAAATTTCCCAAGAATCGACTGGGACCGCAGGTGGGTGAAGCGGGTCGTGGCGCGTATCTGTCCTGGCTCGCTTATTACAGCGGCGTGCTCGAGCCGGCGTTCATGTCCAAGTTCATGAATTTTGAAGTGCCGCGAGTGGCCGCCGGCTGGGTGCCGGTCGATGAGGCGATGGCGGCCGTGCTGACACTGCTTGCCAGGGGGCCGTACATGCTCGGTGCGCAGTTTTCGGCGTTGGACGTGCTGTACGGCACCATGTTCGCGCTGTTCGCGCAGAGTCCCATCCTGCCCAAGTCAGCGGTGCTCGATGAGTACGTCAAGCGCGTGCTGGCGCGGCCGGCCTACGCGCGAGCTGCGGCACGCGATGCCTGACACGCCACTGTTTGTGTGCAGCGTAGAAGATCATCCGGCACGGATGGTATAGAGCACGCGTGCGAATGCGCCGCCGTCCTGCGCCGCGTCCGAAAATGGCTACTTTCCGGCGGGACGCGCGCGTATCGTTGGCCGATGGAAACCATCTCCGGCCTCGACCTCGAGGCACTGAACCGCGCCCGCGTGAGCCGCGATCCGCGCTTCGACGGCAGGTTCTATATCGCGGTCACCTCGACCGGCATCTACTGCCGGCCGATCTGTCCGTCACGCTACGCGAAACTGGCCAACGTGCGTTTCTTCGGTACGCCTGCGGCCGCCGAGGCGGCCGGCTTCCGGCCGTGCCTGCGCTGCCGCCCGGAAGCTGCGCCCGGGACCCCTGCGTGGCTGGGCACAGCCGCGGTGGTACGGCGCGCGTTGCGCCTGATCAACGACGGCGCGCTGGACGAGGATTCGGTGGATACGCTGGCCGGGCGTCTTGGCATCGGCCCGCGGCATCTGCTGCGCCTGTTCGGTCGCCACGTCGGCGCCTCGCCCATCGCGGTAGCGCAGACGCGGCGCCTGCACTTTGCGGTGTGCCTGCTCGAAGAGACCAACCTGCCCATCACGCAGATCGCGATGGCGGCTGGCTTTGGCAGCTGCCGCCGCTTTAACGACGCCTTCCGCAGCACCTACCACCGCGCGCCGCGCGAACTGCGCCGCGCGCGCCGGCGTGGTGGTGCACCAAACAGCGAGGAGGTGGTGCTGCGACTTGCCTATCGGCCGCCGTACGACTGGAACCATATGCGCGGTTTCCTGGCGACGCGCGCCGTCGCTGGCGTGGAACGCGTCGATGAGCGCGGCTATGCGCGCACCGTGCGCTGTGAAGGTGGACATGCGGTGATCTGCATGCGCGCCCTGCCGGGCGAGGATGCGCTGGAACTGCGGGTGGCCGGCGCCCCGCCGGCAGCCCTGCTGCAGATCTCGTCCGTGGCGCGGCGGGTCTTTGATCTGGCCGCCGATCCGCAGCGTATCGGCACCGAGCTGGCGAACGATCCGATCGTCGGCCCGCTGCTGCGTGCGCGGCCGGGGCTGCGTATTCCGGGTGCCTGGGATCCGTTCGAATGCGCAGTGCGGGCGGTACTCGGACAACAGGTGAGTGTCGCCGCAGGACGCACGTTTGCGGCGCGCCTCGTGGAGCGCGCCGGCATCGAGCGTGCGGGCGGCGACGGGCTGACGCACCTGTTTCCCGATGCCGTCGCGCTGGCGCGCGTCAACCTCGAGGGGCTCGGCATGACGCGCTCGCGCGCGGCGACCCTGCATGCGCTGGCACGCGCGGTGCTTGAGCGCCGTATCGATTTCAGCGGCGCGTCGGAGGAAGTGACCGCGGCCCTGGCCGCCGTGCCGGGAATCGGTCCGTGGACGGCGCAGTACGTGGCGCTGCGCGCGCTCGGCGAGCCCGACGCGTTACCGAGCGGCGACCTGGTGCTGCGTCGGATGGCGGGCGCTGCAGCGCGCCTGCTGAGCGTGCGCGAGCTTGAGGCTCGAGCGCGCGACTGGCAGCCCTGGCGCGGCTACGCCGTCATGCATCTGTGGCAGGAGGCGGCTGCGGCTGCCCGCCCCAACGAAGTCCGAAAGCGGCCGGTATCCGCGCGCGCCGCGCGCTAGCATTCGATCATGGGAAGCGAACTCGCAATGTTTTGGTACGAAACCGATTCGCCCGTCGGCCGGCTGCTGCTGGCAGGCGATGTGCGCGCGCTGCAGCGGCTGTATTTTCAGGCCGGTCCGCGTCCGTTTACCGCGCCGGCCACGTGGCGGCACGACGCGGCGCCGTTCGCACCCGTGCTCGCGCAGCTGAACGAATACTTTGCCGGCGCGCGTCGCACATTCAGGCTGCCCCTGGCACCTGCGGGCACGCCTTTCCAACTGGCGGTGTGGGAGGCGCTGCAAGCCATTCCCTACGGCGAGACCGTAGCCTACGGTCAGCTGGCGCGGCGCCTGGGGCTGGTCAACGCGGCCCGGGCCGTCGGACTGGCCAATGGTTCCAACCCGATTCCCATCATCATTCCCTGTCACCGCGTCATCGGCGCGGACGGTTCGCTGACCGGTTTCGGCGGCGGCCTGCCGATCAAGCGCTCGTTGCTGTCGCTCGAAGGGGCGGCGTGCGTGGCGGATCTGTTCGCCGCTGCCGGTCCGCGTCCCGTGCCGGCTGGCGGTGCGCGCGTGCCGGGCCCGAGCGGTCCTTAGGTTTCCGCACTGAAGCGGCCTCTGCGCGGCAGGGGCCCATCGCCAGCGTGCCAGGCGGCGCTGCGAATCTCGTACGGCATCGACTGTGCAGACAACGATCCGCGCCCATCGCAATCCCCCCGATGGCACGGGGTAGCCGCCTGCCGGGTCGCCGGGTGCTTCGCAGCGCCGGCCTTGGCCGTCAGCGCCCCGGTGGTCCGCCCCCGCTCGTGCGCCCCGCATCCCCTTCAGCTGCCGGCTGCTGGTAGGATTTGGCGGATTCGGTCTGCCCGACCCGTTCGCAAGGGGATGATTCCATGAGGCGCCAAAACCGCGGATGCGCCGAGCTGCTCGCCGCGTGCGCCGCACTGGCGGCGCTGCCCGCGATGGCTGCGGCGGATGCGCCGACGTTCCTGCCGCATGTCGTGCCAGCCGGCACCCCGCCGCTGCCATTCAGTGACGCCGTCCTGGCCGGTGACACGCTCTACCTGGCTGGCCACATCGGTATCGACCCGCAAAGCGGCAAGGCGGCGTCCGATCCTGAGACCGAGGCGCGCCTGATGATGGAGGCGCTGCAGCAAACGCTCCGGCGCGCGGGACTGAGCATGGATGACTTGGTGTCGGTGACGGTGTTCTGCACCGATCTCAAGTGGTACGACGTATTCAACGGCGTCTACAGCGGCTACTTCCACGGGCACTACCCGGCGCGCGCTTTTATCGGGGCGAGTCAGCTGGTGCGTGGGGCGCACTTCGAGATCATGGGCGTCGCTATCCGGGCGTCGCACGCGACGCGTCACTGACCGCATCGCTCAGCAGCTTCCAGAGGTCCCGCATGAATCGACGTGAGTTCTCCGCCGGACTTGCCGCTCTGGGCAGCGCGCTGTCTCCTTTGGCGCGAGCGGCGAATGACAGCCGCGGCGTCAGCGAGCAGGCACACGCCCTCTATGGCAACGCGCTGGTTCTCGACTGCAATTCCGCACCGCCGTGGGAGGGGCACCTGCCGCTGCCGCAGAGCGATCTGGATTTGGTGCGCGGCAGCGGCATCAGTGTCATCAAGCTGACGCTGGGGGGCATCAACGCGGATTTCGCGGCCACGATCGAAGAAATTGCCCAGGTGCAGCAGTTGTGCGAGGTGCATCCGGCATATTTCACCCAGGTGCGGGTCGCCGACGACATGGCGCGCGCCAAGCGCGAGGGCAGGCTGGGCGTCATCCTGTCCTTCGAGAGCGCCGACATGCACGGCGGCAAGCTGAGTTCGCTCGAGACGTTCCGCGACCTCGGCGTCCGTGTGATGCAGCTGTCATACAACCGCAAGTCACCCTTCGCCGCGGGCGTCATGGAGCCAGGCGCCGGCGGCCTCACCGCCCTCGGACGCGACGCGGTGCGCGATATGAACCGTCTTGGCATAGCTGTCGATCTCAGCCACGCCAATCCGGCGACCACCGCGGATGCGCTGGCTCTTTCAGGCAAGCCGCCGGTGATGACCCATGCCGGCTGCGCGGCAGTGCACGCGCACCCGCGGAACAAGACCGACGAGCAGCTGCGCGCACTGGCAGCGAAAGGCGGCGTCGTAGGGATATACGACCTGCCTTACCTGACCGCCTCACCCCGCCAGCCCACGGTCGAGGACTACATGGCGCATCTGCAGCATGCGCTCAAGGTCGCAGGCGAAGACCACGTCGGTATCGGCAGTGACGTCGGCATCGACCCGTTCGACACCAGCGCCAAGGGCATGGCCGATTTCGCCAAACAGGTCGAGCAGCGCCGCACCGCTGGGCTGCAGGCCCCGGAGGAGGATCGGCCGACCTACGTGATCGGCCTGAACGTGCCGCGCCGCATGGAGATCATCGCCGATCAGCTGCTGCGGCACGGCTATTCGCCTGCGGTGACCGACAAGGTCCTGGGCGGGAACTTCGTGCGCGTGTTCGGCGAGATCTGGGCCGGCTAGCAGGCGGCCGCCGGCGCAGGCCCAAGCCTGCGCCGGCAGCCGCGCCGCTCAGTGCAGCAGATTCACGGTGTTGCTGTCGTCGTCGACGAAATAGACGGTGAGTGGTGGGGTCGGGGGCAGAAGGTTCCGGGCGCAGTGCTTATTGCGCTGCAGCGGCCGGCATGCGGGTGTCGTCGGCGATCCAGTTCAACTCCCAGGTCTTGCCGCCGTCGGCGGAGAACGCCTGCTCGAAGTGAGTCCGCTCTGAGCTGATTGGCGTGATGATGAAGCGCACCAGCACGGCCCGGTCGCCCACCGTCTCCTGATCGTAGAACTCGCCGCGGCCGTTGCTGAATGCTCCGATAGTGGGCTGCGCGAGCGTGCCGGAGCTGGCGTTGGCGAAATTGAGGCTCCACTGGCGGGCCGCAGGGTTGTACAGGCGCAGCGACAGCGCCTCGATGTGGCCCGCCGGCCCGCTCACTTCGAGTTCCACAAGGTTCGCCCGGCCGTCCCACACCTTGCGCACGGCGGTGGTGCCGTCGTAGTCGGCCCAGGTGTTGGAGCCGGTCAGCGGGTGCTGCAGGCGCCGCACGTGGGTCTTCCACAGCCCGATCTCGAAGTCGAAGTCGTGCTGACCGTCGTGCGCTGCCGGCGCCGATACCGCCGGCGGCACGACGGGCAGCGACAGGACTGATCCGGACAGCAGCGTCACGCACAAAGCGGTCGCGACAGGTGCGGCGCGGCGAGTGCGATAGGTCTTCATGGGAGACGATGTTTAGCGAACGTGCCGCGCGCCTGGCAAGAACCACTTTGCGTCGGAACGGTGGGGCCACTGTCGTCGATGAGACAGCGCAGAGTGCGACGAATCGTTGCCACGCCCGGCGCTGCGCTGCCTATAGTGGAGCAAAGGAGTATCACCATGCGTTCACTGCTCTCATTTGGCCTCCTGCTGCTGTACGCCGCCGCCAGCGGCGCCGCCGACGCCTCGCCGGTACCGACTGAGGTCGCCGCAGCGGTCAACGACGCGACGCGTCCCGCAAGCGATCGCGACCGCGACGCCAACCGCAAACCGGCCGAGACGCTCGCGTTCGCCGGGGTCAAGCCCGGTGACGTCGTGGCGGACTATGCCGCCGGCGCCGGCTACTTCACGCGCCTGTTTGCTCACGTGGTCGGGCCGCAGGGGCATGTCTACGCCGTGGTGCCGAGCTCGTTGTTCGTCTATCCCAACATCGTCAAGGGCATCAGCGAGATCGAGACCTGGGCGGTTGATCATCCGAACGTCACGGTGACGTTTGCCTCGGCGCTGGACGGGGTCAGGTTCCCCGACAAACTTGATCTGTTCTTCATCGCGCAGAACTACCACGACCTGCACGACAAGTTCATGGGCCCTGTCGACATGGCGGCGTTCAATGCGGCGGTGTTCGCCGCGCTGAAACCGGGCGGCATCTATCTGGTGCTCGACCACGTGGCGGCCCGCGGTGCGCCTGCAGACGTGACGGATACTCTGCACCGCATCGAGCCGGCCACCGTGCGGCGCGAAGTAGAGGCCGCAGGGTTCAAATTCGTGGCCGAGAGCGCGGTCCTGGCAAATCCGCAGGATCCGCACAGCGCCGGCGTGTTTGATAAATCGATCCGTGGTCGCACGGACCAGTTCATCTACAAGTTCAGAAAGCCAGGATCCTAGGGCGGGTCGCAGGGTATGGGCGCTCAAGTGCTCATGGCTTGCAGCAGCAGGCGCGCAAACTGCGGCCCCTTGCCGGCTTCCTCGTGCTTGAAATACACATACACGTCGCTGCAGGCGCCGGCGCTGGCACGGATGAGCCCCGCCCAGCGCTCGAGATCCGTCGGCGTATAGCCCTCGTCGCGCAGCCGGAAATAGCCGTAGCTCGCCGTGACCTCGAGCGGGGTCGAGAATTTCTCGCTGTCGGCGATGCACAGCGCAAGGTTGCGCGCGCGCAGGCGTGCAAACACTTCGCCATCCATCCAGGAGGCATGGCGGAACTCGAATGCGGCGACCGTTTGCGGCGGCAGCAGCGCCAGGAACTCCTCGAGCAGGGCGAGATCCTTGCGCAGGTAGGGCGGCAGCTGGAACAGGATGACGCCGAGCTTGCCGCCGAGCGTCGCGGCAGTTTTCAGGAAGTACTGCAGCAGCTCGCCGCAGTCTTTCAGCTTGGCGATGTGCGTGATGCGCTTGGGCGCCTTCAACGTCAGGCGGAAACCGTCGGGAGTTGCACTGTCCCAGCCGGCGAGGATCTTCTGATTCGGGACCCGGTAGAAGGTGTAGTTGATCTCGACGGTCGTGAAGGCCTGCGCATAGAAGGGCAGCATCTTGGCGGCCGGCATCTTTTCCGGATAGAAGCTGCCCTTCCATTCGGGATAGTTGTATCCGGAAGTTCCGACCCACAGCTTCATGGCAGCCGGGCGCTGCCAGTCAGCGGCTGTCGCTGCTTACCAGACGCCGGTACTGTCCCAGATGGCGGATGGCGTGCTGCGGCTTGCCGAGAAATTCGTACAGACGGGCGATGTTGTAATGGCAGTCCGCCAGCTCCGGATCCGCATCGAGGGCGGTCTGATAAGACATGAGCGCGGCGCCCGGCTCGCCCAGATCCTCGAGCAGTACGCCCTGATTGAACAGCAGCAGCGAATCCGGACCCACCTGTTCCAGCGCGCGCCGATAGACCTCGGCCGCCTCGCGCGTCGCGCCCTGCTCGTGCAGCAGGCGCCCCCAGTTGATCCAGGCTGCGGCGTCGGCGGGGTGCTGGCTGACGGCTTCGCGCCAGGCGGCGAGGGCGCCGCGCGGGTCGGTGCTTTCGAGTGCGAGGGCCTTTGCAAACCAGTCGTCCGCGGCGGTCGCGGTTGCAGTCGTGGTCGCCGGTGCCGGCGTCTCGGACTGCGGCTTGTGCTCCACCACGCGCAGCACGCCATTTTCCTCGCTCACCTCGAAGCCGAGCAGATACTGTCCGCTTTCCACCTGGCGCTGCGCCTCGCCGTCGCGAACCACCACGTGATCACCGACGGCACTGATGGCTAGGCCCGACAGGGGCAGGGTTTCGGGCAGCTCGCGCCGCAGGCTGTCGAGCGAACGGTGGATGCGCTGCGATGGTATGTTCGCGTCGATGAGTGCACGCGCGGTGCGCAGCACGATCAGGTCCTGGAACGAGAAGCGGTACTCGCGTCGCGGGCCGCGCGCCGGGTTGACGAAGCCGGCCCTGATGAGCTTGCGCGTGGTGTCAGGCGAGAGTCGCAGAACCCGCTCCACGTCCCGCACACTGTAGGAACGCATCTTAGCCGTTGCGCTTGCCCGCCTTGCGAGTGAGCTTGGCCGGCTCTTCGACGCGCTTGGGCGCCTTGCGGGGGCCCAGACGGTTGACCTGCGCACGTGCGCTCTCGCTCTTCTGCAGGCTGGCGCGCAACGCCTCCATGAGATCGATCACCTTGCCTTCACCTGCGGGCGCGGTCTCGGCGACGGAGATCTCCTTGCCCTCCACCTTCTTCTCGATGGCCGCTTCGATGCGCGCGCGTACCTCGTCCTTGTAGGCGTCCGGATCGAACTTGCTGTTGGTCTGCTGATCGATCAGCTGCTGCGCGAGCTTCAGTTCCGCAGGCTTCACGTCCGGTTTCGGGACGTCGACCTCGGTCGCGCGATTTACGTCGGCTGCGTAGTGCAGCTGCTGCATCGCCAGCACATCGCCGATCGGTCGCAGAATCACGATGTAGCCCTTGCCGCGCGCGGCCCAGTGCCCGACGCCGCAGCGTCCGGCCTGCTTCAGAGCCTCCGTCAGCAGCGCATAGGGTTTGGCGGCGCCCTTGTCCGGTGCCAGGTAGTAAGTCTTGTCGTAGTACACCGGGTCGACCGATTCGATAGGCACGAACTCGGAAATCTCCACCGAGTGGGTGCCGACTTCCTCCAGCGCCTTGATCTCTTCCGGCGTGAAGCGCACGTACTGGTCCTTGGCGAATTCGTAACCCTTCACCATCTCGTCGCGCTCGACGATCACTCCTTCTTTCTGGCACACGTACTGCTGCTTCAGGCGCGAGCCGCATGTCTTGTGCAGCAGGTTGAAGGAGACGGCGTTTGCCGAGCGGGTGGCGGTGTACAGCTTCACCGGGATGGCGACCAGCCCGAAAGACACCGTCAGAGAACCTATGGAACGTGCGGCCATGCAAGCACCTTGGAGTTATTCAGGACAGCTACTTCTCACGATCAACACCGAAAGCTTTCGTAAGACTCTGTTTTGCCTCAAGTACATCATGCCACCGGTCGCCATTCTTTTCCAACCGTGCCGGCACGTTCTGGAGTGTGAAATCCATCGGCTCGGCCGCCTCCAACTCCTCCCAGCTCAGCGGCATGGAGATGGGAGCGCCGGGCACACCGCGTGGTGAATACGCCACATTGAGGGTCTTACCGCGCACGTTCATGTTGTAATCAATGAAGATTTTGCCGGTGCGCTTCTCTACGGCCCAGTCCATGGTGATCTCCTTGGGGTGGGCGCGCATGACATGACGCCCCACCGTTTCGCAGATGTGACGCGCTTCATCAAACGTCACCGTGCGCTCGATCGGCACAAACACATGCAGCCCGGTCTTGCCGGAAGTCTTCACGACCGCCTCGAGTGCCATCTCCTTGAGCAGCGCGCGCAGCCAGAAAGCGACGCGCTTGCCGACGGCAAAGCCACGCTTGTTGAGTTCCGGCTCGGCGCCCTTGGCCTCCTTGCCGGAGTAGATGTAGGGGTCGATGTCGAATACCAGGTAGTCGGGGTAATTGAGAATCGAAGACTCGAGCGCTGCCAGTGAACTGTCGTAGTCGGTCTTGGCGCCCGCCGCCTCGGGCGCGAGCTGCGCGCGTGAGTGCCACACGTGGAACTCGAGCGTGCCGACCTGGCCCAGCCACAGCAGTGTCGGCAGGTTGTTGGCGAGCAGATAGCGGTGCCGCTCGTCCTTGTGTCCGGAGAATACGGTCACCGACTCGACGTACTCGGGCAGCGCCTGCGACCAGTGCTTCTGAAAGAAACGCTCGCCGTGAATGCCCTCCGGCATGCGGATCATGGTGAGCGGGCGGTCCATGAGGTGCGGCAGCATGAAGCGCGCCACGCGCGCCAGGTAACCCAGAAAATCGCGTTTGGTGGTTGCCGGGTAATGCGCCTTCTGGTCCGCTGGCCAGTACACGCGATCGAGATTGGTGAGGCTGATACGCGCGCCCGCCACCTGCAGCTCCAGGCGCTTGGCGGTCGTTTCGAGCTGCGCCAGTATCGCGGCCACTTCGGCCTCGCCGTCCCCTGGGCTCGCCGTCGCCGCGACCGGCTCCCGGGCGCTGGCCATCACGTGCTTGGCGGAGCTCTTGGCAACGCTGCGCGGCGCGACATCATCGCGCAGGCGCACGAACACCGGCGCGCGCAATGCGCCCGCCGGCGTCCACTCGCTGAACGTGACCTCGGCGACCAGCTCGGGTTTGAGCCAGGTGGTCGGGCGGTGCAGCGGCGGCTTTTCTGCGAACGGCGAATCGGGGCGCTGCAGTTTCGCGCTGCGCTTGAGCAGCTCGGCAATCACGGCATCGTCGAGCCCCGAGCCCACGTGACCGGCGTAGCGCAGCAGCTTGCCGTCGCGGTAGCCGAGCAGCAACGCGCCCAGGGGCTGGCGCGCGCCCTTGCCGCGCGTGTAACCGCCGATGAGAAATTCGGCCGAGCGCACCGCCTTGAACTTCAGCCAGGTACGCGCGCGTCGACCCGGCAGGTAGGTGCTGTCGAGACGCTTGGCGACGATGCCCTCGAAACCCTGGGCGAGCGCGGCCGTGTACAGGCTCTCGGCATCGTCCGAAACGTGCACTAACTGCAGGTGCGGCGCCGGCTGGAGGCATTGCGACAGGTATCGCCGGCGGTCTCTGTATTGCGCGCCACGCAGGTTGAGCCCGGCGAAATGCAGCAGATCGAAGCACAGCAGCAGCACCGGCGCTTCGCGCTGGGCGCGGGCGATTTCGGCGGCGCTCTTGAGCTGGGCGCGATTCTGCAGCGCGTTGAACGAAGGACGCCCGGCCTCGTCGAGTGCGACGAGTTCGCCGTCTACGATCATCTGTGCGCCCGGTTGGGCGCCCAGCTCCGCCGTCACCTCCGGGAAGAACGGCGTCAGATCCTGGCCGCGACGCGATTGCAGCCGCACGCCGTCGGCTGCCACGTAAGCGAGCACGCGATAGCCATCGAGCTTGGGTTCGTAGCGCCACTGCGGCTCCGAGCGCGCTGTCCCGCCCGTTTCCGCGAGCATGGGCTTGAGCCCCGTGGGCAGCGGTTCCTCAGGCCCGCAGGGGGCAAGCTGCGCCGCCTGCAGGCGCGGCGGCGCTGCCGTGCTGCTGAGGGTATCCAGGCTTACGCCCGACAGGACAGACAGATGGCGCGCCAGCACATCGTTGGGCTGAGCGAAGCGGTCGCGGTGTTTGATCAGCAGCCACTGGTTATCCTGCTTGGTGCGCACCAGCGCGAACGAGCCCTTGAGCTTCTCGCCGCACAGAAAGAAGCTCAGTTTGCCGGCGGCCAGCTCGGTGCGCACACGCTGCTGCGCGGCGCCGCGGTCGGCGAAGGCGTATTGCTGCCCTTCGTCGGGAGAGTAGGCCCCGCAATCCCAGACGATCACGTTGCCCGCACCATATTGTTTGGCGGGAATCACGCCTTCGAACGAGGCGTAGTCGAACGGGTGATCTTCGACCTCGACTGCCATGCGCTTGTCGCCGGGATCCAGCGAGGGACCTTTGGGCACGGCCCAGGACTTGAGAACCCCGTCGAGCTCGAGCCGAAAATCGTAGTGCAGCCGCCGGGCCGCATGCTTCTGCACGACGAACAGCAGCGGCCCGTGCCGCCTCTCCGCGATCTTGGCCGGCGGCTCCGGGGTGCGCGTGAAAGTGCGCTTGGCCGCGTAGCGTTCGAGGGCCCGCTTGCTCACCTCAGCCCGTCCATCCAGCCTGCCACGCAGGCCAGCAGCGCCTGCCGCACCTGTGCGTCGGTGCGGCCACTGCGGACCGGCACATGAAAGGAATGGTCCGCATTGTCGACGAAACTCAAAGTGGCGCGTTGGCCAAGACGTGCCACCAGCGCCCCGAGCAGCGCGCGCTCGGCCAAAGCATCGCGCGTTCCCTGCACGAACAGCATCGGCACGCTCACCTTGGTCAGATGCTGCGCGCGCGCCTCTCCCGGGCTGCCGGCCGGGTGCAGCGGGAAGCCCAGGAACGCGAGCCCACGCACACCGGGAAGGGGAGCGATCGCCTGCGCCTGCGAGCTCATGCGTCCGCCGAAGGAGCGGCCACCGGCAAACAGCGGCAGCGCCGGAGCCAGACGGGCCGCCTCGGCGACCGCTGCGCGCACGGTCGCATGACACACGGGTGGTGGATCAGGGCGGCGCGCACCGCGCTCCATGTAGGGAAACTGGAAGCGCAGCGTTGCGATACCGAGCCTGCCCAAGTCGCTCGCGGCCGCGGACATGAACGGGTGGTCCATGCCTGCGCCGGCGCCATGCGCCATGACGTAGCAGGCGCGCGCGCCTGCGGGTAGTTCCAGCCGTGCCCCTACCCGCAGCTCGTCCTGCACCAGCAAGCTGAGCGGCGCGTTCACGAGCGCGTGACGGTACGCCGCTGCGCATGACGCCGGGCGCGCTGTGCCAGCACGACTCCGAGCCACGCCGCATACGGCGGCAACGTGAGTGCCGCGCCGACTTCCACATCGGGGATTTCCTGCGGACTCGACAGCAGACTGATGATGCGGCGCCCGGCGATTCCCGCCGCCGCCAGATCGAGGTTGATCGTCTGCGTCGCCGCGGACATGTTCAGCGACACCAGCATGACGTTGCCGTCGGCCGATACGCGCGCGTAACTCAGCACGCTGGCGTTGCCCCGGTCCAGCATCACCAGACGGCCGTTGCGCAGCGCTGCGTAGCTGCTGCGCATCGCGATCAGATGGCGGTACCAGTTGAGCAGCGACTGCGGTTCGGCGAGTTCGCGGGCGACGTTGACGGCGCGGTAATCTGCCGAGACCGGCAGCCAGGTCTCGGAGTTGCTGCTGAAGCCCGCCTGCGGCGAGGCATCCCACTGCATCGGCGTGCGCTCGCCGTCGCGTCCTTTCTCACGCGGCCAGCCGCTGATGCCCATGGGATCGCGCACATCTTCTTTCCGGGTCGGTGTCGAAGTGCGTTGCCCGATCTCCTGTCCCTGGTACACCAGTGCGGCTGCCCGCGAACTGAACAGCAGGGTCGCGATGATGCGTGCGATCTCCAGGTCGTGGATGCCGTCGCCGAAGCGATCCCAGCTGCGCACCCGGTCGTGATTGTCGAACACCAGCAGCGGCTGCGAGTCGTGGATCTCGGTGGCGGCTTCCAGCAGGTGGGCCCGGAAAGTACTGGCATCGAGCCGGTCGACCAGTCCCACCAGGGTATCCATCGGCAGGTGCAGTTCGTTGTGCCGCGCGCCGCCGTACCAGGCATCCAGATCTGCGGTGTTGGGCACGTAGGTTTCCCCGATCAGCACGCGCCTGCCCGGGTAGGTATCCACCATGGCGCGCAGCCGGCGGATGACACGATGCGTCTCGGGAAGGTTATCCGTGTAGATGTGGTCGAGATTCGGGTCACCGTGCGAGTTGGTGCCCGACAGCACCGGTTCATCGCGCAGCTGCGCGTCCTCGATGAGCGCGGTGATGGCATCCAGGCGAAAGCCAGCGACGCCGCGTTCCAGCCAGAACTGCATGACGCCGAACATGGCGCGTTCCACCTCCGGATTGCGCCAGTTGAGGTCGGGCTGCTGGCGGTAATACTTGTGGTAGTAAAACTGGTCGAGCGCCGGCACGTATTCCCACGCCGAGCCTCCGAACAGACTGGTCCAGTTGTTGGGCGGCAAGCGCTTGCCGTTCGCATCGGTGCGCCCATCACTCCAGACGTAGAAGTCGTGACGCGCTGCGGTGCGTGAAGATGCGGCCTCGAGAAACCAGGGGTGCTGGTCGGAGGTGTGATTCAGTACCATGTCGAGCACGACACGAATGCCGCGCCTGGCAGCTTCTCGGACCAGCTGGCCGAAGTCCTCCAGCGTGCCAAAGCGCGGATCGATCGCGCAGTAGTCGGAGATGTCGTAGCCGAAGTCGACCTGGGGAGAAGGATAGAGCGGCGTCAGCCAGATCGCATCGATGCCAAGCGATTCAAGATAGTCGAGACGTTGCACGATGCCGCGCAGGTCGCCTACGCCGTCGCCGTTGGAGTCCTGGAAGCTGCGTAGGTAGATTTCGTAAATTACCGAATGTTTCCACCACGGGTCTTCGCCGGAGCTCGCAGCCGCGGCGAGTCGCGGCGCCAACCGCAGCCATGCGCGCCGCAGGCCACGTGCCAACATGTTCGAGTGCTTGGTGGTCTTGGGCATGCGTTGTTGATGCCAATACTACCTGCAAACGGCCGGCAGGCGCCGCCGTGCGCGGCCAAGCTGCAGGCTGACGCCGCGTCGTTAGCTTTCAACCAACATGCCGGCCAGCGCCGCGGCAATATGTTGCAAATGGTGGCGGACGTGACGCACGCGTCTCTCGAACAAACCCTCGAGCGCGAGGCCCGTGAGGCAGCAGTGTGTGAAGGTGAGCGCCTCGCGCAGACGCGCATCGCTCAGGCGCGTTTCCTTGAACAGCGAGCGCAGCACCGCGAGGTGCGCACGTCCCTGGCGCTGTTCCCAGGCACGCGCCCGCCGGCGCCGTAGCCCGCGCGTGGCCCGCAGGATCTCGAGGGATACCCGGTAGTAGTCCCCCTGGTAGTGCGTCCACATGCGCTGCACGAGACTGCGGGCGCGCGCCAGCAGCGGGCCATGCGGCAGCGGCCGGGCGCGCATGACGGCCAGGAACTGCTCATACGCCTGCGCCAGAATCGCATCGAGGATGTCGTCCTTGGAACCGAACTGATGCTGGGCCGCCCCCCAGGTGACTCCGGCGCGCCGCGCGATGCGGCTCGCAGTGGCGGCGCTGAAGCCCTGCTCACGAATGAGCCCGAGCGTGGCGCTGATGAGGCGGTCGCGTGTGCGCCGGGTCTTGAGCGCCTGCCGGCCGGCAGTAACGGAAGCGGGTTTGCTCATGCGTGACAAAAATATACACGTGCAGGACAAACGGGACTACACTAAGTGAGATAAAAAACATTTTAACTGAAATGTTTTTATGACAGAGCAAGCCACCTCGACCGCCACGGCCAATAAACAGCGGGTGCGCGATTTTTTCGCGATTCTCAACCGTGGCGATGTGCCGGCGCTGCTGGAGGCATACGCCGATGACGGCTGCCTCGAGACGATGGGCCGCACGCTGATCTCGGGGCGTTTTACGCGGGCACAGATCCGCGCTGCGGCCGCGCAGATCTTCGACGTGTTTCCGCAAGGACTCGAGTTCGCGATCGATGCCATGACCGCGGAAGGCGAACGCGTGGCGGTGGAGGCGCACTCGGTGGGGCGGCACGTGTCCGGCGTCACCTACAGCAACCAGTATCACTTTCTGTTCGTATTCCGCGCCGGACGGGTAGTGCTGCTGCGTGAATACATGGATTCGGAGAGGGTCACCGACATCCTCTGTGGCGGCCAGCGGCCGCCGGCGGAGCACGCCCCATGATTGAAGCGGCCGCCGCGGCGGCGAGGCGTGCCTCACTGCCGCTCACCTTTGCCGCGGGCGGGGCGCTCGTCGCCGGCACGGGCAATATCGGCGCCGCGGTCAGCACCCGGCTGGCCGTCGCCGGGCTGCCGGTGATGTTCACCTACCGCGAGAATGTCGCACGCGCGGCGGCGCTCGAGCAGCGGCTGGCGACGCAGGGCTGCCGGGCGGTCGCGCGGCCTCTCGATTTCCTGGACGAAACGGCGGTGCAGCGCACGCTCGCCGAGGCGGCGCGCCTGTTCGGGCGGCTGCACACCGTTGTCTACTGTGCCGGGCCGGCCATCGCGTTCCTGAAGGTGCGCGACATGCCGCCGGCGACCCTGGCGACGCATCTCGCGGCCGATACCCTCGGGGCGTTCCGCCTGTTTCATCACGCGATTCCATTACTCGAGGAGGGTGGCGGCGGCACGCTGACGGCGTGCGTGACCATGGCGAATCACCGCGTGCTGGATACCGACGGGCTCTCGGCGATCCCCAAGGCGGCCGTAGAGTCGCTGGTGCGCCAGGTCGCCTCGGAAGAGGCCGGCTGCGGCATACGCGCCAATGCGGTCTCCATCGGCTGGATCGGCGGCTTCGCCAACAGCTTCACGGCGGCGCGCGCCTATACCGCGGCAATGACCGGGCCGGCCGCGGACGCCACGCGTGCACTGATGGAGCGGCTCATGTCCTGGATCCGGATGGAGCGACCGGGCGAGGGCGCCGAGGCCGCCGATGTTGTGGCGTTTCTCGCCTCGGAGCAGGCCTCCTATGTGACGGGCTGCGTAATACCGGTGGACGGAGGCGCAAGCCTGTGAGCCGCGCAGTGCAGTCCCTGCCATGAGCACCATAAAGCTGGATCCGTACGATCACCAGTTCCACTGGGACCCGTACCCAGCCTACCGCGAGGCTCGCGAACACGACCCGGTGTATTTCTACGAGCCTGGCGGCTTCTGGCTGCTGACCAAGTGGGAGGACGTGCAGCGCGCCTTTCGCGACTACAAGACCTTCGTCAACACCGGTGCGCTGGCCCTCGAGAGGGATGCCAACGAGAAGCTTCCCTACCCGATGTTCCTGGCCACCGACCCGCCCGAGCACACGCGGCAGCGTGCGTTGTTCGCACCCGTGCTGATGCCCGGCGCCCTGGCGAACCTGGAAGAATATATCCGCGAGCGCACCGTGGAGCTGTTGACCCCGCATCTGCGCCGCGGGCGATTAGATTTCGTGGCGGATCTGGGCTGCTACCTGCCGATGGACGTGATCTCGACGCTCATTGCGGTGCCTGCAGAAGACCGCGATCGCGTGCGTGGCTGGGCGGACGACCTGATCGCGCGCGAGGACAAGCAAACCGATCTCGCGCAGCGCAACGTCGCCGGCTACATGAATCTGGCGGAGTACTTCGAGGCGCACACCGCGCGGCACGTCGCCGGCGCTGGGCAGCAGCAGGATTTGCTCGGCGTCATGCTGCGCGCCGAGGCGCAGGGACTGATGAGTCACAAGGAGGTCGTCGGCAACCTCATACTCCTGGCTATCGCCGGCAACGAAACCACCACCAAGCTCATCGGCAACATGGCATACCGTTTGTGGCAGCATCCCGAGCAGCGCCGCTGGCTGGCGGACGATTTCACCCTGATCCCCAAGGCCATCGAAGAGACGCTGCGCTTTGACGGCTCCTCGCAGATCATCGTGCGCCGCGTCGCCTGCGATGTGATGCTGCGCGGCAAACTACTCAAGAAAGGTGATCGCGTGGGACTTTGCATCATCTCGGCGAACCGCGACAGCGAGCACTTCGAGAATGCGGATGTCTTCGACGTGCGGCGCGGCTCCAGGGACCACATGGCGTTTGGCTTCGGCGTGCACGCCTGCGTCGGTGCGGCACTGGCGCGCCTGGAGACGCGCGTGGTGTTCGAGGAGATCCTCAAGCGCATCCCTGCGTACGAAATCGACGAGCGCGCGCTGCAGCGCGCCCACAACCCGAACGTGCGCGGCTTCACCCACGTGCCCGCGCATTTCGCTGCCGTGCCGGTATGAGCGCCGCGGTGCCGCAGCGCGCACGGTTGCCACTCGACGGCGAGGGGCGCCTGCTGATCAACGGCAAGCTGACCGAGGCGCGCTCGGGCCGGCGCTACGCCAACATCAACCCCGCCACTGAGGAAGTCATCGGCATGGTGGCCGACGCGGGCGCCGAGGATACCGAGGCTGCCATCGCCGCCGCGCGCCATGCCTTCGACGCAAGTGACTGGGCGAGCAATCACGCCCTGCGGCACCAGTGCCTTGGTCAACTGCGCGATGCCCTGCGTCGCAACGCCGCGCAGCTGCACGCGCAGATCGTCGCCGAGGTGGGCGCGACGATGGCGATCACCGCCGGCGGCCCGCAGGGCGATGGCCCCATGGCGATCCTCGACTACTACCTGGAGCTGATGCAGAGCTATGCCTGGGAGACGCAGCTGCCCGTGACACACCACATGGGTGTGCCCAGCAAGAGACTCGTCTGGAAAGAGGCCGCCGGCGTCGTTGCGGCGATCACGCCCTGGAATTTTCCATTCCAGATCAACATCGCCAAGCTCGCGCCGGCTCTCGCGGCCGGCTGCACACTGGTGCTCAAGGCCGCGGTCGAGACCCCCTGGACTGCGACCTTCATCGGGCGACTCGCGGCCGAAGAGACCGACCTGCCGCCGGGAGTACTCAATGTGCTGACGTCCAGTGATCCGGCGCAGGCCGGTGAGATGCTGACGGCGGATGCACGCATCGATCTGGTGTCCTTTACCGGCTCCACGGCGACCGGGCGGCGGGTCATGGCGCGCGCCGCCGACACCGTCAAGCGGGTGTTCCTCGAGCTCGGTGGAAAATCCGCCACCATCGTGCTCGATGACGCCGACTTCAGTCAGGCGCTGCTGTCGGCCTTTGCGGTGTGCTATCACGCCGGTCAGGGGTGTGCGATACCGACGCGGCTGCTGTTACCGCGCAGCCGTTATGCGGAGGGCGTGGAATTCCTCGAGGCAGCCTTCAGGCAACTGCCCTATGGCGACCCTTATGGTGAAGGCCAGATCATGGGTCCGCTGATCAGCGCACGGCAGCTCGAACGCGTGCTGGCCTACGTCGAAACCGGCAAGCGTGAGGGCGCCCGTCTGGTGTGCGGCGGCCGCCGTCCGCCGCACCTCAAACGCGGCTTCTACCTCGAGCCGACGATCTTCGCGGACGTGACCAACCAGATGAGAATCGCCCAGGAGGAGATTTTTGGCCCGGTGCTGGCCGTGATTGCCTACCAGGACGACGCTGATGCCGTGCGCATTGCCAATGACTCGATTTACGGGCTGTCGGGTGCGATCTACGGCAGCCCGCAGCGCGCGCTCGCCATGGCGCGCCGCATCCGTACCGGCACGATGAACATCAACGGCGCCAATTTCTTCGCACCCGACTCGCCGTTCGGCGGCTATCGGCAAAGCGGCAATGGCCGCGAAATGGGCGCGGCGGGTTTCGAGGAGTACCTCGAAACCAAGACTGTCGCCGTGCCGCCCGCATCCTCCTAAGGACGCGCAGGTGAAGGCCGCCGGTGCATCTATCGTTACCACTGCAGCGCGGGCGGCCAGCGCCTGCGCAGCGGAGCCGCGTGCATGCCACCCTCGCAGCTGAGCGGCCAGGTGGTCGTCGTGGCCGGCGCCTCCAAGGGCATCGGCCTCGCCACGGCGCAGGCACTGCTCGCGCGCGGCGCGCGCGTCGCCCTGCTGGCGCGCGAACGTGCACGTCTGGAGGCGGCCGTCAGCGCACTCCACGACGAGAACGCTCTCGGCATCGCCGTCGACGTGTGCGATAAGCGCGCCGTTACCGCCGCGCTCGCCGGCGTCGTCGCGCGCTGGGGCCGGATCGACGGCCTGGTCAACAACGTCGGGTTCCAGTTCGCGCGCCGCCTGGAGATCATGCCGGAGAGCGAGATCCGGCAACTCATAGAGCTCAATTTCGTGAGTGCGATATTCGCCTGCCAGGCAGCAATACCGCACCTGCGCGCTGCCGGCGGCGGCCGCATCGTCAATATTTCGTCGGCGACGGTGCGGCACGCCAATGAGTTTTCGCACGTCGGCATGTACTCCGCCAGCAAGGCAGCGCTGGAGCACTTCTCGCGCGAGCTGCGACACGAGCTGAAGGCAGATCGCATCATGGTGACCGTCTTCAGCTGCGGCGCGGTAGCCACCGGCAGCGTTGCCAATTTCGATCCGCAGGCATTGGCCGAGGCGATGCAGGACTGGTTGGGCAAGGGCCCCACCTTTGATGGCGCACTGCAGCCCGCCGTGGTGGGCGAGGCGATCGCGGCCTGCTTCGAGTTGCCGCCGGGGGTGGCGCTGGAGTTCGCGGAGCTGCGGCCCAACACGCCGACGCCGAAGATGCTCGAATCGGACTGGCAGCGCGGGCGCGACTGACATGGCCATCGGCTTCATCGGGCTCGGCAACATCGGTAGGCCGATGGCGCAGCAGCTGCTGAAGCTCGGCGAGGAGGTCTGGGTGTACGACGTCGCGGCGGCGCCGGCGGCCGAATTGGCCGCCCGCGGGGCGCGCGTGGCGCGGGGGCCGCGCGAGCTGGCCACGCACTGCCGCATCGTCGGTATCTGTGTGCGTGACGAAGCGCGAGGTGGGCAGCGTGCTGCACGGCAGCGACGGCCTGCTCGCACACCTGCCCGCAGACGGTATCGTTGCCGTGCACAGCACCGTGGCGCACGCAGCGGTGCTCGGTTGGGCGGCCGAGGCGGCGGCGCGGCACGTCCATCTGATCGATGCGCCCATGAGCGGCGGCGCGGCCGGCGCCGAGCAGGGCACGCTCGTCTACATGGCCGGCGGTGCCGTGGAGCTCATCGAGCGCTGCCGACCACTCTGGGCGACGTCGGGGGCGAAGATCATCCACGCAGGTCCGGTCGGGGCAGGCATCCTACTGAAGCTGTGCAACAACCTCATGACCTATGCCGCCTTCACCGCCATACACGAGGCGACCCGGCTGGCGCGGGCCGGCGGTCTTAACGCGGAGCTCCTGACCGAGGTCGGGCGCGCCAACGGCGTCGTCACCCCGCAGATGGCGGCGTTCATGAGTAACCGCGACAAACTTGCAGCCCAGGGCGAGCCTGCTCTGCGTCGGGCCTTCGCGCCCTTCGCCGCACTTGCGGACAAGGATCTGAGCGCCGCGCTGGCCAGCGCGCGGGAGCTGGCCCTGTCCCTGCCGGCCACCGAGCAGGTGGCAAGAATGATCGAGACGGTATTTCTCAACGCGGACGGCTGACAGGGCGAGGCCATGAACAAATACGATCGCGCCACCGGGCAGGCAACATTCGATGAGGTTTATGCCGGAGATCTTGGCGCGCTGCCGCCGCCCGGAACCGCGCCGTTCATCGACTACATGCTCGAAACCCTGTTCGGCGAGCTGTGGGCTGACGAGACACTCTCGATCCGCGAACGGCGCCTGCTGCTGCTCGGGGCGCTCGCGGCCCAGGGAGATGACGTGGCACTCGCGATCCATCTGCGCGCCGCGCTCAAGCGCGGTGAGCTGAACGTCGCACAGCTGCAGGCGATGGCCATTTTCCTGACGCAGTACGTCGGCTATCCGCGCGGCTCACGCCTGTTCCGCATCGTCAGCGAGCTCGCCGCGCCCGCCGGCGCGCAGCGCTGAGCGCACCGCCCGCGCTACGGCGGCGTGGGGCCTTCGCTCACACGTACCAGGTCCTGCGGCCGCAGCCACTTGCGGAAGGCGTCCTGCACCGCCGTCGCATCGAGAGCGATGTAGCGCTGCGCGGCACGCGTCGGTTCATCGAGCGGCAGGTCGAGATCGGTGCGGGTCAATAGTCCGCGCGCGATTTCGTCGACGCCGGACTCGCTGAGCGGAATCTGGCGCAGCAGGCAGGCTTTGACGCGCGTCAGCTCGTCGCTGCCGACCGGCGTGTTCTGCATGGTCGTCAGCTCGCGGGCCACCATGCTCGCTGCCTTGTCGACATTCTGGGGATCGCTGGCGTACTCCACGATGTAGACACCGCGTGTCCTGCCTGCCTGCAGCGTCGATTGCACCGAATAGACCAGACCGGAATTCTTGCGCAGATCGATGCTCAGCCGGGTCGCGTAGAAGCTGCCGCCCAGCACCGCATTGCCGAGTTCGAGCGGGTAGTAGTCGGCATCGGCGCGCGTCAGCGCGAGCGTCTGCGCCAGCACCACCCGGTCCTGCACGCGGCTGGCGTCGGGCACCGTCACGCTTTTCGCCGCGTTGGCGGGCGCGGCAGGCAGATCGATCCCCGGCTTCGGCCCGCTGGCGCTCCAGCCGCCGAAATACTTGGCGATGGTGGCGCGCGCGGCCTGCGGATCGACCTTGCCGATCACCACGATGGTGGTGAGATCTGGCCGGAAGACCTGCGAGTAGTAGGCGCGCACCGTATCCGGCGTGAGTGAGCGCACGGTGTCCGGCGTGGACATGCGCAGGCTCGGATCATCGGACGGATAGAGCGCGGTGCGCAGGGAGCGCTGCGTGAGAAAGCCCGGGCTGGCGTTGCGCGCCGCCACGCCGAGCGCAGTCTGGTTGCGGATCACCTCAAGAGCGGGCTGCGGCATGGCCGGATGCAGCTCGTTGTCCGCCAGTAGCTCCACGGCCCGGTCGAACTGCTCGGCCAGCGCCTGCACCGAGAAGTCGGTGCCGGCATGCTCGCGCGCGCCGACAGCATCGAGCGCCTGCTGGAACGCCACGCGATCGAGGTGCTCGCTGCCGTAGGTGAGCAGCCGGTCGAGTACCTGCGCGACGCCCTCCTGTCCCTTGTGCTCCTGCAGTTCGGGACGATTGCGGATGTGGCCGTAGACGCTCACGGTGTCGCTGACATCCTCCGGCTGTACGATCAGGGAGATGCCGTTGGGCAGGGTGCTGACGACCGGGTGCAGCGTCGAGGGCGGCACTTCCAGGCGCTGCAGCGCTTTCTGCGCCCACGGCGGCAGCGCGGTGGGATGCGCCTCGCCCAGTGAGATCGACTCCTGGCCACCGAAGCCGCCATGCGCCGCGACCGGCGCACCCGAACCGCGCGGCAACATCACGCCGGTGACGGCATGCTCAAGATCGAGATACTTGCGCGCGACGCGGTTGACGTCCTCCACCGTAACGCGGTTGATGCGGGCCAGGTCGTCGTCCGGCGACGCGAGCCCATAGAGCGCCAAGGCGTCCGACCAGACGGACGCGAGCTCCGGAATTGAATTGCGCTGAAACTGCGCCGCGCTGCGCTCCTGCAGCTTCGCGGCATCGATCAGCTCGGGGGGTACGCCGTCGCGGGCGACGCGCGCCAGTATGGCGCGAACGTCCTGCTCGAGCGCCTTGGGGTCGTCGCCCGCCGTGAACGAAAGTGCAGCGTAGGCGAGCCCCGCCTCCGGCAGCGGATCGAGCTCGAATTCGGCGGCGATAGCCTTGCCCTGCGGCACCAGGCCGAACAGATCGAAGCGGTGACTGCTGAGAACGTCGGCGAGCACTTCGAGCGCGGCGAAATCGTCATCGCGCGGCCCCGGCGTGCGCAGCGCGATCATGAGCGTGCCGCTGGGCCGGTCGGTGTCGACCGTGAACGAGGTGGGTTGTATGGGGCGCAGGTGCACCGGTGGTTTGGGCGGCAGTTTCTTGGCGCCGATATCGCCGAACAGCTGGCGCACCTCGATGAGCGTTCCGGGGGGATCGACGTTGCCGGCGATCACCAGGATGGCGTTATTGGGTGCGTACCAGGTGTCGTGGAAGCTCTTCAGCATGGCGGCCGTCGTCTTGTCGAACGAGGGCCGCGTGCCGAGCGCATCGTGTGCGTAGGGGGTGCCGGCGAACATGCGGGCGCGCAACTTCTCGTACAGCACGTACGAGGGTTCCGACATGTCCTGCGCCACCTCCTGTTCGATCGCGCCGCGTTCGTTTTGCCACTCCTTCGGCGTATCGAGCACGGCGCGCATGCGCAGCGCCTCGATGTGCAGCGCGACATCGAGATCCTCCGCCGGCACCGTGAACAGGTACTGCGTCATGCCCTCGCGCGTGTTGGCGTTGAAATCCCCGCCGACGATGCTGCCGATGTCGGCGAGTTGGTCGGCGCTCAAGCCGGGGCTGCCGCGGAACATCATGTGTTCCTGGGCGTGGGCCGTGCCGGGAAAACCCGCGGGTGCCTCATCCGAGCCCGCCAGGTAGTTCACGGACGTAGCGACCACCGGGGCCAGCGAATTGCGCACGATGACGACGCGCAAGCCGTTCGAGAGCGTGGCGCGCAGCACGCCATCGTCGCTGTCACTGGCTGCGGGCGCCGGCGCCGCCGTCAGCTTGGCGGCAGCCAGAGTCAGCAGCGCGGTAGCGAGCACCGTGGCTGAGCGCCACGGGCGTCTCACAGGGTCATGCGGCATGCGAGGTCCTAAACAGCAGCGGTGAGGCCGCCGAGTATATGCGATCGCCTGTCACCGCCATCTTCTGCCACAAAGCATCGGTGGCCTGACTCTTTTGCATCACGGCCAACGCCTGCTGCCGCGTTGAACTGTAAGCGTCCCGGCAACGGGCAATGCAGTTCCCAACCAGATCTGAAACGTGGAGGCCATATGAGTTCCCTGAGAATGAAGCTGCGCAACGGAGTCCTCGCTCTGGTCCTGGTCGGTGGCGGCGCGGCACCCGCGCTTGCCGCCGCCGCCGACGATGATCGCGGCGCGGGCTCCAAACAGTCCGATATCGGTGCGCTGACCGGACTGACGGTCGGTGCGCTTGCCGGCGGACCGGTGGGCGCGGTGGTGGGCGTCGCCGCCGGCGCACTGCTGGGCGACCACTACCATCGCCAGGCACAGTCCAAAGCTGCACTGGCGCGCGATCTGGACACGAGCGAGGCGGAACGTGAGCGGCTGGGCGCCAACGTCGCGCAGCTGGACAGTTCGCTGACTGCGGTACGGGCGCACAGCGAGCAGCTGGATGCGACCGTGCAGCGGGCGAACGAAGTCGGCGTGGACGTCAGTTTCCGCACCGATGAGGACGAGGTGACGGCGCAGTCGATGCCACTGCTGCTGAAGCTCGGCGCGCTGGTGGCCAGCATGCCGCAGGCGCAGGTGAACGTCGCCGGCTACGCCGATCCGCGCGGCTCGCCGGCCTGGAACGAGGCATTGTCGCTGCGGCGCGCGCAGAGCGTCGCGGCAGTACTGGTTGCGGCGGGCGTGCCGCGCGAGCGGATAGCCGTCGAGGCACACGGCAAGAGCGAGTCGACGAGCGCCAGCGGTGACCTGGATGCCTATGCGCTCGACCGCCGGGTGAGCGTACGCTTCGCGCCCGCGGGCAGCGACCAGGTTGCCAGTCGTGACTAGGGGTTACGCGTGGCAGCACAGCGCGCCGCGGGAAGGCAGGCCCGCGGCGCGCCTTCGCGCTAGAATTTCATGGCATGAACACCTGTGCGATACGGCAATGAGCGGCGGCATAGTGCGTCTCGACGGTCACGTCGAAGCGGAAGTGTCCGTGCCACCGGCGGACCGCCTGCTCGCCGGCGCACCCGAATTGCAGGTGCGCAACTTTTTCAGCGACGCCAGCCAGCAGTTCTTCGCGGGGCGCTGGTCCGCCAGCCGCGGAAAATGGCGCGTGCGTTACACCGAGAACGAGCTGTGCGTCATGACGGCCGGTAAGGTGATCATTGAGAGCGCGAGCGGCGAGCGCAGCAGCTTCGGTGCCGGTGATGCCTTCGTCATTCCGGCCGGCTTCAGCGGCACCTGGGAAGTGGTGGAAGACTGCGCCAAGATCTACGCAATCTTCGAAGCGCGCACGTGAGCGCGCGCGCCACCTGACATAACACCTCTTGATATAGAAGCCCGTCGCAGATACGCGACTTCGGCCGTCCGCCCATTTGCGGGGATGGGAAGCTACGCGCGTGTGTAGGGTTGGCGCTAGTAAGAGAGGTGTCTTGTGGTGACCATTACTGTTACGGCCGCACGCAGCAGCGGCTTTGGCCTGTCCGAGATGGAAATGATGATCGGCAGCGCCGTCCTGGTGGCGGTGCTCGCCTGGGCAGTGCTCGCGCGCATGCGGCGCGGCGGCCAGACGCGGCGCGCCTGAGGGACGCTGACGCTGCGCCGCTGCGGCGCGGCCCTGTTACTGCGTGCGCAGGACTTCGGTGAGCGTGCCGAAGATCTGATCGATCTGTGCTGTCTCGATGATCAGTGGCGGAGACAAAGCGATGATATCGCCCGTCTGACGCACCAGCACCCCGCGCTCGAAGCACTTCGTAAATACCTCGAAGGCGCGCGCCCCCGGCTTGCCGGCCAGTGGCGCCAGCTCCAGACCAAGAATCAGTCCGTAGTTCCTGACGTCGATGACGTGCGGCAGTGCGCGCAGCGCGTGCGCCGCATCCTCCCAGTGCTGCGCCAGCGACTTAGCGCGCGTGAACAGGCCATCGCGCTCGTACAAGGCGAGAGTCGCAAGGCCTGCGGCGCATGCCGTGGGGTGCGCGGAGTAGGTATAGCCGTGGAACAGCTCGATGCCGTCCGGCCCCTGCATGAAGGTTTCGTAGACCGCCTTGCTCACCAGCACCGCGCCCATCGGCACGCAGCCGTTGGTCAGTCCCTTGGCAAGGGTGATCATGTCCGGAGTCACGTCGAACTCCTGCGCCGCAAACGGCGCACCGGTGCGGCCAAAGCCGGTGATCACCTCGTCGAAGATGAGCAGAATGCCGTGGCGGGTGCAGATCTCGCGCAGGCGCTGCAGATAGCCGCGCGGCGGCAGTAGCACGCCCGTAGAGCCGGCAATCGGCTCGACGATGACGGCAGCGATGTTCGAGGCATCGTGAAGTGTCACCAGGCGCTCGAGCTCATCGGCAAGATGCGCGCCATGCTCCGGCGCGCCACGCGAGAAGGCGTTCTTCGCCAGGTCGTGCGTGTGCGGCAGGTGATCGACGCCCGGCAGCAGACTCGCCGACCACGTCTTGCGGTTTGGAGAAATACCGCCCACCGAGATGCCGCCGAAGCCCACGCCGTGGTAGCCGCGCTCGCGGCCGATGAGACGCGTGCGCGACGCCTCGCCGCGCGCGCGGTGCCAGGCGAGGGCGATCTTCAGGGCGGTATCCACCGACTCCGAGCCGGAGTTCGTGAAGAACACGTGATCGAGGCCAGCGGGAGCGATCTTCACGAGCGCGTTCGCCAGCTGGAACGCCGCCGGATGCGCCATCTGGAAAGGCGGCGCGTAGTCGAGAGTCTCCAGCGAGGTCGCAACCGCCTGCGTGATCTCGCGGCGCGCGTGCCCGGCGTTGACGCACCACAGCCCCGCTACGCCATCCAGAATCTGCCGGCCCTCCGGGGTCCAGTAATGCATGCCGCTCGCCTTGGCGAGCAGGCGCGGTCTGGCTTTGAACTGCCGGTTGGCAGTGAACGGCAGCCAGAGTGCTTCGAGGTCGGAACGGCTCAGCGGTGCGGTGGCGGTGGACATTGCGAAGTCTCGGTGGGACACAGAACGGGGAGCCGCAAATGATAAATAAAGTGGACATTTACAGCCACTGCGATGATATTTTCGGCATTCTTGTCTAAGATCTTAAACACTATGAGCATCAACGTCGGCACGCGACTGCGCAGCGTACGCACCAGTTTCGGCCTGTCGCAGCGCGAACTGGCGCGGCGCGCGGGCGTGACTAACGGCCTGATTTCTCTCATCGAGCAGAACCGCGTCAGTCCTTCGGTCAGCTCGCTGAAGAAGGTCCTGGACGGAGTGCCGATGTCGCTGGCGGAGTTCTTCACGCTTGATCTGAGCGCCGCGCCGCAGGCGTTTTTCGGCGCCGAAGAGCTGGTCGAGCTCGGCAACGCGGAGGTTTCGCTGCGGCTGGTCGCCGCGCAGCGCGCCGGGCGGCAGCTCACGCTGCTGCACGAGCGCTATGCCGCCGGCGCCGCGACCGGCGAGGAGATGCTCGCGCATCGCGGCGAGGAGGCCGGCGTGGTGGTCCGCGGGCGCATCGAACTCACCGTCGGCGGCGCCTCGCGGGTACTCGGTCCGGGGGAGGCTTACTACTTTGCCAGTCAGCTGCCGCACCGCTTCCGCAACGTCGGTCGCGAGGCGTGTGAGATCATCAGCGCCTGCACCCCGGCAACTTTCTAGGAGGCGTAGGCAAGCCGATGAGCGCAAGACCTGAAGTCATCTCCTGGCACGACCGCGCCCGCACGCTGGAGTTGCGCACTCAGGCATTTATCGATGGGCGCTATTGCGACGCGGCATCCGGGGCCACCTTCGACTGCATCAACCCGGCCACCGGCAAGCTGCTGGCGCGCGTCGCCTGCGGTGACCAGGAAGACATCGACCGCGCCGTCGTTTCGGCGCGCGCCGCGTTCCGCAAGGGCAGCTGGGCGCAGCTGGCGCCGGCGGCACGCAAGAAGATCCTGCTGCGCTTCGCGGAAACGATTCGCGAGCACGCCGAAGAACTGGCGCTGCTCGAGACGCTCGATATGGGCAAGCCCATCACCGACAGTCTCAAGGTCGACATTCCAGGTGCGGCCCGCTGCGTGCAGTGGTATGCGGAAGCCATCGACAAGGTGTACGACCAGGTCGCGCCGACCGGACCCGGGGCGCTGGCACTCATAACGCGTGAGCCGATCGGGGTCGTGGGCGCCATCGTGCCGTGGAACTTTCCGCTGCTGATGGCCGCGTGGAAATTTGCTCCGGTGCTGGCGGCGGGAAATTCCCTGGTTCTCAAGCCGTCGGAGAAATCCCCGCTGACGGCGCTCAAGGTCGCCGAGCTGGCCGTGCAGGCCGGTGTTCCGCCCGGCATTTTCAATGTCGTGCCGGGCCTGGGCCAGGGCGCCGGCAAGGCGCTGGCGCTGCACATGGACGTCGATTGCGTGACCTTCACGGGCTCGACCGCCACGGGCCGCGCGGTGATGCAGTACGCCGGTCAATCGAACCTCAAGCGCGTCTCGCTCGAGTGCGGCGGCAAGTCTCCCAACATCGTGCTGGCCGATTATCCGGATCTCGACAAGGCCGCAGCGGCCGCGGCCGCTGCGATCTTCTTCAACCAGGGCGAGATGTGCTCGGCCGGCTCGCGCTTGCTGCTGCAGGAGGGCATCAAGGATGCCGTGCTCGAGAAGCTGCAGGCGCTGGGCCGCAAACTGCAGCCCGGCGATCCGCTCGATCCGGCGACCCGGCTGGGTGCCATCGTCGATGAGACGCAGATGAAGCGCGTGCTCGGCTACATCGAGTCGGGCCGCAATGACGGCGCCACCCTGCGGCTGGGCGGGCGGCGCGTGCGCGAGGACAGCGGCGGCTATTTCATCGAGCCGACCGTATTCGACGGAGTGCGTCCGGCCATGGCGATCGCGCGCGAGGAGATCTTCGGGCCGGTGCTGGCCACGATCACCTTCAAGACGGTGGACGAGGCGCTCGCGATTGCCAACGACGTGATCTACGGACTCGCCGCCGCGGTCTGGACGCGCGATGTAACCACCGCGCACCGCATGGCGCGCGCTTTGCGGGCCGGCACGGTCTACATCAACTGCTACGACCAGGATGACCTGACGGTCCCGTTCGGTGGCTTCAAGCAATCCGGCATCGGGCGCGACAAGTCGCTGCACGCTCTGGAAAAGTACACCGAACTGAAAACCACCTGGCTCGACCTGTCGTGAAAAGATCACGGCGCGCCGCGCGCCCGTGAACGCGACCTCCCGGAACTATCTCGCCAGCGCGCCGCGCGGCTTCGCCGACCTGCTGGCGCACGAGTTGAGCGCGCTGGGCGCCGTCGGCACGCGCGAACGCGCCACGGGGGTGGCGTTCTCCGGCACGCTCGAGTGCGCCTACCGCGCCTGCCTGTGGTCGCGCATCGCCAATCGCGTGTTCCTCGAGGTCGCGCAGCTGCAGGCACACGACGCCCAGGAGTTCTATGCCGGGGTCCGTGCCATCGACTGGACCGCGCACTTCGCGCCCGCCGCCACGCTCGCCTGCGATTTCAGCGGCCGGCACCCCGCTATCACGCACACGCACTTCGGTGCGCTGAAACTCAAGGATGGCATCGTCGATGCGCTGCGTGAGCAGACGGGCGCGCGCCCGGACGTGGCGCTGGAGCGTCCCGACGTACGCGTGCATGCCCACGCCCATGGCAACGCGATCACCGTGTCCATCGATCTGTCCGGGGACAGCCTGCACCGCCGCGGCTATCGCGCCGCCGCTGGCGAGGCGCCGCTCAAGGAGAACGTCGCGGCCGGCATACTGATGCGGGCGCAGTGGCCGGAGTTTGCCGCGCGCGGCGCGCCGTTCCTGGACCCGCTGTGCGGCTCGGGCACCTTCTGTATCGAGGCGGCCCTGATCGCCGCCGACCGCGCCCCGGGCCTGACGCGCGAGTATTTCGGCTTCCTCAAGTGGCGCGGCCACGATCCGGCACTGTGGGCGCAGCTGCGTGCAGAGGCGCAGGCGCGCGCGGGCGCCGGGGAGGCGGCGAGCGTGCGCGTGTACGGTACCGACCGCGATGCGCCGATCATCCGCAGCGCCCAGGATAACGCCAGGCGCGCAGGCGTCGGGGAGCACGTGCATCTGCACAGCGCGCGCCTCGCCGATGCCGTACCGCCGGCCGAGGATCCCGGCCTGCTGTGCACCAACCCGCCGTATGGCGTGCGTCTGGATGACCTCGATGCGGCGCGCGCGGTGCATCGCGAACTCGGCAGCGTGCTGCGCGAGCGTTTCCAGGGGTGGCAGGCGGCCATCCTCAGTGGCGCGCCGGCACTCGGCATGGAGCTTGGCCTGCGCGCCCATCGCACCCATACCGTGTGGAACGGCGCGCTCGAATGCCGCCTGCTGCGCATCAAGGTCGAAGCGCGCAGCGAGCGCACTCCCGGCACACTGGGCAAGGGCACCGCTCACCTGCGGGACACGGCCGGTGCCCAGATGTTCGGCAACCGCTTCGCCAAGAACCTCAAGCGCCTGCGCAGCTGGACGCAGCGCGAGGGAATCACCTGCTGGCGGGTGTACGACGCCGACATGCCGGAATACGCCTTCGCAGTCGACCTGTACCGCCTGGCCGAGACGGACGAGCCGTGGCTGTACGTCCAGGAATACGCGGCACCCCAGGAGATCGAGCTCGAGGCGGTGCGCAAGCGGCGCGGCGAGGTGCTGGCGAGCTTGCCGCAGGTGAGCGGCGTACCGCAGGAGCGCATCCGCGTGCGCACGCGGCGCCGCACGCGACGCGGCGAGCAATACGAAAAGGTCAGCGAGCAGGGCCACTTTCACGTGGTTGCCGAGGGCGGGCTGAAGTTCCGCGTGAACTTCGAGGACTACCTGGATACCGGCCTGTTCCTCGACCACCGCATGACGCGCGCCCGACTGCGCGAGGCGGCGCGCGGTGCCCGCTTCCTCAATCTGTTCGCCTACACCGGCAGCGCCACCGTCTATGCCGCCGCCGGCGGTGCGAGCGCGACCGTCAGCGTCGATCTGTCACGCACTTACCTCGAGTGGGCGCAGCGCAACCTCGCGCTCAACGGCTTTAGCGGCGCGGCGCACCAGTACGTGCAGGCCGACGCACGTGCCTGGCTGCAGCAGGCCGCGGGCAGCACGGCGCGCTTCGATCTGATCTTCATCGACCCGCCGACGTTCTCCAATTCCAAGCGCATGGAGGGCGTGCTCGACGTAGCACGCGACCACGCCGCGCTGATCGATGACTGCATGCGGCTGCTGGCGCCCGGTGGCTTGCTGGTGTTCTCCACCAATGCGCAACGTTTCCGGCTGGACGCCGCCTTGAGCGAGCGTTACGTGCTGCACGACGTCTCGGCCGCGACGCTGCCGCCGGACTTCGCGCGCAACCCGAGGATTCACCGCTGCTACGAGATCACAGTGCCGCGAGCCTCACCTGCATGATGCGCGCCGCCGACGCCGTGGCGCCGGCCTTGAGTGCGCCATGCTCGTCGATCACGTCCCAGCCGGAATTGGCGATGTAATAGAACCGCCCGCCGCTCACCACCCCGTGGGTGGGGTCTCCGAGGCCTGGAGTGGCGCGCTCGATGACGGTTGCGCGCAGCACGCGCCGCAAGCGTGGGGTCGAGGGTGAACGCCACCACGCGCTCCGGCGAGGTGCCGTTCTGCACGGCTAGCAGTCGACCGTGATCGAAGTACAGGCCGTCGATGCCATTCAGTGCAAAGCGACCCTGCGTCGCCAGCCAGCTGACCTGCCGGGTCGCGACGTCGAGGACGCCGATGCCGCGCACGTAGTCCGGCACGAAGAGGTGCTTGCCGTCCGGATGCAGCGCCGGGGTCTGCGGCGAGATGAAGTCGCCCGCGTCCAGGCGTTGCAGTGAGCTGTCCGCCGCGGCCAGCCGGTAAACGCCGCCACCGTCGCCGTCACTGACGATCACGGCGCCATCGCGCGCGAGCGTCATGTCGCCGAGCCCGCTGTGCGGTGGCCCCTCCACGCGGCGCAGCAGCTTGCCCGTGTGCAGGTCGTAGCACAGCAGCGCCGAGCGGCCCCAGTCCGCCTGCGCCGAGAAGTTCAGATCCTGCATGGCGACCTCGGTCGCCCATACGCGCCCGCGGCGCGCATCCACTTTGATCGCCACGAGCGGCCAGCCGTCGGGCGCGGCGGCGAAATCGCGGCCGCCGCCGCTCGCATCCGTAACGATGATTTTCTTCTGCCGCACGCTGGTGACGTAGAAGCGGCGCGTCTGCGCGTCGTAATCGAGGTCCTCGGCGAGCAGCATCGCATCCGGCAGCACCACGGCGGTTGCGGCCATCGCTACGGGCTGCCCGTTGGCTGCCATCGCCGCCCGGATTTCACCGAACGCAGGACTTGCGACCAGCGGTGCGAAGTCGGGCGAGACCGCGGTCAGCTCGGCCGCCTGACCCATGGCGGCGAACTGCCTTATCTCCTGCAGGGCGGCATCCAGGTTGCCCAGGTGCACCTGCGCACGCGCGATCTCCAGCAACGCATGCGGGGCGCCGTTCAGCAGGGTCTTCTGCTGGTTGGCACTGGCGAGATTGGCCTGCCAGTCGTTGCGCTGATGGGAGGTGTGCAGCGCCTCGCGCAGCTGCTGCAGCTGCAGGCTGGCGGTCGCGCCGGGCTGGGCGGTGGATACCGCGGCGCCGATCATCACGCACGGGGTGAGCAGAAAGGCGCACAGCTGCGGACGCATTCGACCTCCAGTCAGGTGTTCGCGCGACGCGAAACCGCCGAGGATCATGGCAGGACTCAAAGCGGCGGGGGAGGCCGATGCGCTGCGGCGTGTGGCTGCTGCGGTGGCGGACGCTACGCAGACGCTGCGAATGCGCTGCGGCCGGCCCGACGGCGCTAGTAGGCGGTCAGTGCCTCGGCCGTAGTGGGTGTCACCGCCGCGCCATCGAGGCCGGCGAACTGCACGGGGATGGAGATGTCGATACCGTTGACGTTACGCCATACGGCGAAATGCAGGTGCGGACCTGTGGTGAAGCCGGTGTTCCCGGAATTGGCGATGTACTCCCCGCGCGCCACATGCTGGCCGATGCGTACGCGGATCGAATCCCACTGCAGGTGCGCATAGATCGCGATCGTGCCGTCGTCATGCAGTATCTCGACGAAGTTGGCCTGGTCGAGCATCGTCGCCGCCGCCGCGCCGTGGAAGGAGTCGTGCCGCAGGTTGATCACCGTGCCCTCGCGCGCGGCGTTGACCGGCGTACCGTCCGGCAGCGCCATATCGATCGCGTAGCGACTGTCGGGGGTGACGTGTGTGATGGCCAGCGGGTACGCCTGCGACACCATGAAGCTGGCGCCGGCGGAGAAGGGTGCCCGGTAGAGACGCGACGGATTTGGCACCGCGGTCGGCGAACCCAGGGCGGCTCGCCAGTTGAACTGCAGGCGCGCGTCCGCGTCGCCTGCATGCCGCGCTACGGCGATGGTCTGCTGTGCGCCCGGCTGGACGATCGTGAGGTAGATGGCGCCGACGCGAAATTCCGCGATCGCTGATTGTTCGATGGCGAGGGTGACTGTCACGACGCACAGACAGCTGTTGGAGGCGACCAGCTGCGTGCTGCCGCCGCCGTCGATACGCTCCACCGCGATGTGCACGCTTTCCGGGTCGCGCGCAAAGTGGATCGAGTCGCCGCCGGGAACGGCGGTGCCTGCAGCGCGGTCGCTAAACACCCACTGACCGTTGGCATCGCGTGAGCGGTACGCGGTCTGGGCGAAGCTGGCGGGTACGTACAGCAGGCACGTCGCCAGTGCCGCGGCAGTCAGCCATGGCGATTTGCGGGAGCAACGCACGGTAGTCCGGTGCAGCGGGGCGGATGCGGACGATCAGGTGCCGCAGCTGGCGGTCATGGCGCGCTTGGCCTCATCGCGCATCGCATCGAGTTCGCTGTCGGAATAGTAGACACGATTGCCATCGCTGTCGCGCTTGTACAGGCGGCCCGTGTCGCGCAGACGGAAGTAGTTGTTCTTGGCATTCTGGCACGCCTGATCTTTGCGGCGATCGGCGGCGGCCTTTTCCTTGTCGGCCGCAGCCTGTTGCTTGCTGCGCACCTGGTCGTCTGCGTTGAGCACGGCCTGCTCCTTGGCGATGCGGGCGACCTCGGCCGGATCGGGCTGCTCGACGCGCACGGCAGTCGGCTCAGCCGTCTTGTTGCTGCCGCGGTCCGAGTAGACCACGTGGCCGTCGGCATCGACAGACTTGTACACCTGCTGCGCGTATAGCGGCTCCCGGACAGACCCCAGCGCCACTAGCGCTGCCAGGCAGCCGCGCCAGGCGAATTCAAACGATCTGCGATAATGCCGCACCACAGGCCTCCAGCCGTGAGAATAGGGTCGCGCGCCCACAATCCCCTTTGAAGCCCGTCACAGAAGGGCACGCGCTGCGGAAATAAAGGCCCCGGATGGCCCCGCCGCCGCCGCTGTAGCGGCGCTAACCCTCGACCAGCGACTTGAGCCGCGCCAGCACCTCGTCCCATTGCTCGGCGACCCGTCGCAGGTAGTCCTCGAGCTCGTGCATCGGCGCGGGGTCGAAGCGGAACAGGCTGTGCCGGCCGGCGCGCACGCTGTGCACGATTCCGGCCTGTTCGAGCACCCGCAGGTGCTTGGTGATGGCCTGGCGGGTGATCTTCGCGCCACCGCTGAGCTCGACGATGGAGCGCGGTTCGCCTGCGGCCAGCGCCGCCACCAGTGACAGGCGCGTCTCGTCACCGAGGGCGGCGCACACCAGGGCGTGCTGGCGGCGTTTGCCCCCGGCGGGGTCGCTAGCCAGCCGCGACATGACGCTCGATATTCTTCATCTGCTCGGTCCAACCCCCATCGTTCATGCGCAGCGCATCCGCGCGGCGCTCGTCGGGCAGCTTGTCGAAGCCGGACTCGGTCAGGATCAGCAGTGTGCCGGTCGCGGTCTGTTCCAGGCGGAACTCGACCAGCGTTGGCGTCTCGTGTGAGTAATCACGCTTGGGATCCACCGCGTAAGGATGCCAGGTGAAGCTGAACAGGCGTTCCGGCTCCATCTTCTGAATGACCGCCTGCCAGCGCAGATGCTCGTAGCCTGGATAGGTGATCTGGCCCTGCGCCATTTGTCCCGGCACGAACGGCGACTCGATGTTCACGCGAAACCAGCTGCCGAACTCGCGGTGGTCGGTGAGCGCCCGCCACACCCTCGAGAGCGGCGCCCTGAGTTCCAGACGCTTCTCTATCGATTTTGCATATTTGCAACCTCCGGGTTGCACGTTAGCGCATCGTAGCGGGATGTGCAACTAAATTGTTGCCCATTGTGGCCGAAAACCGTCTTTACCGGCGAATTTCGCTCAGGTAGCGTCCTAGTCGGAGGTCCGCCGCCGCCAAAACGCGCACCATTTATGCGTCACAAGCCGGTAGCAGGACCTGACCGGGAACGAATACGAAGCGTTACCTGACATTCGCAACGGGCCCCGCCGGCAAACGACGGGGCTTTGTCGTCTGGTAACGCAGCACAGGAGAGTTATGTCCGAGCGATCTGCCCGCGCACCCGTAGTGGCCATCGTCGGTGCGACCGGCGCCGTGGGTGTCGAGTTGCTGCGCTGCCTGGAGCAACGTCGTTTTGCGTTGTCGGAGCTGCGGCTGCTGGCGTCAGCACGCTCCGCGGGCAAGAGGCTTGAATTCCGCGACCAGCCGCTGACAGTACGCGAGCTGCAGGAAGACAGTTTCGCAGGCGTAAATGTCGCACTGTTTTCCGCCGGCGCCAGCACCTCGCGGCGCTTCGCGCCGCTCGCGGTGCGCGCCGGCGCCACCGTGGTGGACAACTCCTCGGCGTTTCGCATGGATCCGCAGGTGCCGCTGGTCGTGCCCGAGATCAACGCCGCGGCAATGCGCGAACATCACGGCATCATCGCCAATCCGAACTGCTGCGCCATCATCTCGATCACACCGCTGTGGCCCATCCATCGCAGGAACCGCATTGCGCGGCTGCAGCTGGCCACCTACCAGGCGGCCTCCGGCGCCGGTGCGGCCGCCATGGAGGAGCTGCGCGAATCGACGCGTGCCTACCTGGAGGGCCGGGCTTACCAGAACACGGTTCTGCCCCATCCGTATGCGTTCAATCTCTTCAGCCACAACACGCGCATCGATCCGGTGACCGGCTACAACGACGAAGAGACCAAGGTTATCCAGGAGACGCGCAAGATTTTCGGCGACCCCGACATCCGCGTCTCGGCAACCTGCGTGCGTGTGCCGGTGCTGCGGGCCCACAGTGTCGCGATCACTTTCGAGTGCGAGCGGCCCATTACCCCTGTTGAGGTGCGCGCGCTGCTGCAGGACGCGCCGGGGGTGAAGCTGGTGGATGACGCCGAGCGCAATTACTTTCCCATGCCCAAGGATGCCTCCGGTCAGGACGCGATTCTCGTCGGCCGCATCCGCCAGGATGTCAGCGATCCGAGCGGACGCTCCATCGCCTTGTTTGTCGCCGGCGACCAGCTGCTCAAGGGCGCCGCGCTCAACGCGGTGCAGATCGCCGAGGCTTTGTGAACGGGACCAGCGCCGGCACTTCTTCGCAGTAACGCTCGTACTCGCCGGGGAAGGTTTCGCGCATGAAACGCTCCTCGGCGCGCACCTTCACCGCAAACGCGATGGCGATGATGACGACGCCGACCCAGGCGCGCAGCGTGCCGGAAGTGATGGCGGTGCCGATCACCGCCAGCAGCAGGCCGCTGTATATCGGGTGGCGCGTGAGCGTGTACGGGCCGGTGCGAATCAGCTCGTGTCCTTCCTTCACGGTCACCGCGCCGCTCCAGTTCCTGCCCAGGTGCACGCGCGCCCAGACGGCGAACAGCAAGCCGGCGGCCAGCAACGCCACGCCCGTCCAGTAGAGCGCAAACGAGCGAGGCCACAAGCGCATCCCGAGCAGTGGACCCCATGGCAGATGACGCCAGCCTAAGAGCACTGCGGCGACGATGAGCGGCAACACGTAGGCCAGGCGTGAGCCCAGGGGCTCGCGCCGCTGCGTCACCTTGGTATTGAAAGCGCCGACCAGCCAGTACAGTGCCCACGCGAGCCACAGCGCACCGATCAGATGACGATAGAACGATGGATCGTGCTGCATGGCCAAATGGTAACCCAGCGCCGATCGCCCTGGGCGGCGCTGCTACAACAGGTCGCGCAGGCGATACCAGAGCATCGCCAAGACCAGCGCCGGGCGCCGCAGCGCCGCGCCGCCCGGAAAATTGCGGTGCGGGATGCGCGCAAAGACATCGAAGCGAGCCGCCGTGCCGCAGATCGCCTGGGCCACGAGTTTGCCGGCGATGCCGGTGAGAGCGATGCCGTGCCCGGAGAAGCCCTGCAGGAAGTACACGTTGGGCGCCAGCCGGCCGAAATGCGGCGCGCGATTCAGGGTGATGTCGACTTCGCCGCCCCAGGCGTAGTCGATGCGCACATCGCGCAGCTGCGGAAAAACCGCCAGCATGCGTGCGCGCGTGGCAGTCGGTGCGTCGAAGGAGCTGAGCCCGGAGTAATTGACCCGCCCGCCGAACAGCAGGCGGTGATCGGCCGAGCGCCGGTAGTAGTCGAGCACCCAGTTCATGTCGCTGAGCGCCGCATTGTTGGCGATCAGTTCGCTCGCGCGCGCCGCTCCGAGTGGTTCGCTCGCGACGATGTAGGTGGCGACCGCCATGATCTTGGCAGCAAGCGCCGGTGCGGTTGCGCCGAGATAGACGTTGCCACACAGCACCAGTGAGCGCGCCCGCACTTCGCCCTGTGCCGTCTGCACGCGCACCTGAGCGTTGCCGCTCGAGGCGAAGCTGAGCGCCCGCGTTCCCTCGAAGATGTGCGCGCCGTGGGTTACGGCGGCGCGCGCCAGCCCGAGCGTGTAGTTGAGCGGGTGCAGGTGGCCGCTGTTGGTGTCATACAGCGCGCCGCGGTAGCGGTCGCTTGCGACGATGGCGCGCAGCTCTTCGCGCGGCAGCCAGCGCACGCTGTCGTAACCGTAGCCATCGCGCAGCTCGTGGAGCTCCGCCAGCAGTTCGCGCTCGTGGCGCTCCTTGATGGCGGCCTGCATGTGCCCAGCCACCCAGTCGCAGGCGATGTCGTAGCGGGCGATCAGTTGGCGCATCAGCGCCAGCCCCTCGACGGATACCTCCCAGACGGCACGCGCATCCGCGGCGCCGATCAGACGCTCGAGTTTCGCCTGGCCGGCGGCGATGCCCTGAATGGCCTGCGCGCCGCTGCGCCCGGAAGCGCCCCAGCCGATGCGGTGCTCCTCGAGCAGCACCACCGAGAGCCCCTGTGCGGCCAGGTGCAGCGCAGCGGAGCAGCCGGCGATGCCGCCGCCCACCACGCATACGTCGCACTCAACCGCGCCGCTGAGCCGCGGCCGTTGCGGCGCCGGCTGCGCCGAGGCTGCGTAATACGAGGTGACATAACCGAGCGCTGCCATCGGGTCTCTCTTTGCCGAAGCTCCCGGGTGTTTAGGATATGTGTAAGCCGCCGGCCAGCCGGCCGGGGCGCAGGATACCGATCCCCAAGGCCGCACCGCAAATCAACACGTCGCCGCAGCGGGTGCCCCTGAGGCCCCGCAGGGCTATTAGTCAAGCCCGTACTGCAGTTCCGTGACGCGCGCAAGCTGAGGCTTCCACCTGCGAGCTGTGGTCTAATAGGTCCGTACCTTGGAGATTTTGCCAGGGCGGTCCGTTTAAGATACTAAACACCGTCCGGGCAGCAAGCCGCCGCCATGGCACCCGTCCGCCCGCTCATTGGTATTCCGGCCGACCGCCGCATGGTCGGCGCGCACCCATTCCATATGGTGGGTGAGAAGTACGCGCGCGCGGTGCTGGAAGCATCGGGCGCTGCGCCGCTGCTGATCCCCTCGCTCGCCGAAGAGCTCGGGTTCGACGAGCTGCTGGAGCGCCTCGACGGACTTCTGTTTACCGGCAGCCCATCGAATGTCGAGCCGCAGCGCTACCAGGGTCCGCCGAGTGCGCCGGGGACGCTGCACGACCCGGCGCGGGATGCCACGACGCTGCCGCTGATCCGCAAGGCGGTGAAGGCCGGCGTACCGGTGCTCGGCATCTGCCGCGGCTTTCAGGAAATGAACGTCGCCTTCGGCGGCACGCTGCACCAGAAGCTGCACGAAGTGCCGGGACACATTGACCACCGCGACGACGAGAGCCAGCCGCTCGAAGTGCAGTACGGCCCGGCGCACGACGTGACGCTCGAAGCGGGCGGAGTGCTGCGCGGCCTCGCCAGTTCCGACCGCATTCGCGTCAACTCGCTGCACAACCAGGGCATCGATCGCCTCGGCGCTGAGCTGGCGGTCGAGGCACGCGCACCGGACGGTGTGATCGAGGCGTTCCGCGTGCGCGCGGCGCAGACTTTCGCGCTCGCGGTGCAGTGGCACCCCGAGTGGCAGGTGATGAGCAATCCATTTTCGCGCGCGCTGTTTGCGGCCTTCGGGCAGGCAAGCCGCGAACGCGGCCAGTCCAAGTGAAAGGCCCAACCCATGGTCAGTGAGATCCGGCAGTTTTTCCGCGATCACGGCATTTCCGAGGTGGAGGCCATCATCCCGGACATGGCGGGCATCGCGCGCGGCAAGATCATGCCGGCCGAGAAGTTTGCCGAGGACGGCGGCATGCGCCTGCCGGAGAGCGTGTTCCTGCAGACGGTGACGGGCGACTATCCGCCCGAGACCGGCGCTGCCATGAGCCCGGCGGAAATCGACATCATTCTCAAGGCCGACGCCAAGACCGTGCGCCGCGTACCGTGGGCGGCCGAACCGACCGCGCAGGTGATCCACGACTGCTTCTATTCGGACGGGCGCCGCGTCTCCATGGCACCGCGCCACGTGTTACGCAATATCCTCGAGCTGTACGCGCAGCGCGGCTGGGACCCGGTGGTGGCACCGGAGCTCGAGTTCTATCTGGTAGAGCAGAACAAGGATGCCGACTATCCGCTGCGGCCGCCGGTCGGCCGCTCCGGCCGCGCCGAGCCCGGGCGCCAGTCCTACAGCATCGCCGCCGTGAACGAGTTCGATCCGCTGTTCGATGACATCTACCAGTTCTGCGAGGACCAGGATATCGAGATCGATACCCTGATCCACGAGGACGGGCCGGCGCAGATGGAGATCAACCTCATCCACGGCCAGCCGCTGGATCTGGCGGACCAGGTCTTCCTGTTCAAGCGCACCGCGCGCGAGGCGGCGCTGCGCCACAAGATGTACTGCACGTTCATGGCGAAACCGCACGCCAAGGAGCCCGGCAGCGCCATGCACATCCATCAAAGCGTGGTGGACGTGAAGACGCGCCAGAACATCTTCAGCAATCCCGACGGCACGCCCTCGGCGCTGTTCTTCGCGCACATCGGTGGACTGCAGAAGTATCTGCCGGCTGCCATGGCGCTGTTCTGCGCCAACGTCAATTCCTATCGCCGCCTGACGCGCTACCTGTCCGCGCCGATCAATGCCCACTGGGGCTACGACAACCGCACCGCGGGCCTGCGCGTGCCGATGTCGGATGCCCAGGCGCGACGCGTGGAGAATCGTGTGGGCGGCGCCGACGCCAATCCCTATATCGCGATCGCCGCATCGCTTGCCTGCGGCTACCTTGGCATGGTCGAGGGCGCGCAGCCGAGCGATCCGATCGTCGGCAGCGCACACGATCTGCCCTTTGGTTTGCCGCGTTCGCTGGATGAAGCGCTGCGCGAGCTGCGCGCCTGCGAGCCGCTGGTGAAGCTGCTGGGCGAGGCTTTCATCGAGGCCTTCACCATCGTCAAGGAGGCTGAGTACGAGGTGTTCCTGCAGGTCATCAGCTCCTGGGAGCGCGAGCACCTGCTGCTGAACGTCTGACCTGCGAGGGCGCTACCGACCTGGCGCGCACGCGCCTTCTCACCGATAGGCCGGCTGATATATAAGAATAAGCAGTGACCAGCGCTTTCCGCCGCCTGCACATCAGCGCCACCGCCATGACGGTGCTGCTGGTCGCGGCCGCGGGATGCTCGCATGACACCCCGCATACCCAGGCCAGCACCGCCAATGCCGTCGACGAGAAGGTCCTCAACGTCGACAACTGGTCCGATTACATCCAGCCCTCGGTGGTGGCCGATTTCGAGAAGGAGTACGGCATACATGTCAACTACGACGTGTTCGACTCCAACGAGATCCTCGAGACGAAGCTGCTGACCGGGCACACCAACTACGACATCGTGGTCCCCTCCGGTGCCTTTCTCGAGCGGCAGCTCGGTGCCGACATCTATCAGAAGCTCAACAAGGCGTGGCTGCCCAATCTCAGCAACGTTGATCCGGACATCGCCCGTGGCAGTGCGGTTTACGATCCGGGCAACCAGTACGCGGTCGACTACATGTGGATCACCTCCGGGGTCGGTTACAACACCGCGGAAGTGCGCCAGCGCATGCCGGACGCGCCGGTCGAGAGCTGGCGCATGCTGTTCGATCCGGCGGTCGTGTCCAAATTTGCCGACTGCGGAGTCTCGATCCTCGATGCGCAATCGGAGGTCGTGGGAACGGTGCTGCTGTTCCTCGGCAGGAACCCCAACAGCAACTCGCTTGAGGATCTCAGGGCCGCCGAGAAGGTGCTGCATGCCATGCGACCCTACATCCGCTACGTCGACTCGTCGCGCTACATCGATAATCTGGCCAACGGCGACATCTGCCTGGTGATGGGCTGGTCGGGGGACATCAAACAGGCGCACGATCGTGCCAAGGAAGCCGGCAAGGGCATCGACCTTGCGTACAGCATTCCACAGGAAGGCGCGATCGTGAACTTCGATGTGCTGGCGATCCCCGCCGACGCCCCGCACGCGCGCAACGCCCACCTGTTCATCGATTACCTGCTGCGTCCGGACGTCGCCGCCAAGAACTCCAATCTCATCAAGTATGCCAATGCCCTGAGGCCCGACATTCAGCCGCTCGATGCGACGGTGCGCGCCGACCAGGGGGTCTATCCGCCGCCGCAGGTGCGGGCGCGGCTGACGCCGGAACGTGCCCGCCCGGCGGCCTACCAGCGACTGCTGACGCGCATGTGGACACGCTTCAAGACCGGCAAATGAAACCGACACCTTAATAATGAGTGCCCAGCCTATGTCAGCCAGCGCTGAACCAGCTTCCGCCTACGTGCGCATCGCCAACGTCACCAAGAAGTTCGGTGACTTCGTGGCGGTCGACGACGTCTCGCTCGACATCCGTCGCGGCGAGATCTTCTGCCTGCTCGGCGGCTCGGGCTCGGGTAAGACGACGCTGCTGCGCATGCTGGCAGGCTTCGAGTCACCTACTTCCGGCAAGATCTATATCGACGGCGCTGACATGAGCACCATCCCGCCGTACGAGCGCCCGGTCAACATGATGTTCCAGTCCTACGCGCTGTTCCCGCACATGAGCGTGGAGAAGAACGTCAGCTTCGGCCTGGAGCAGGAGCGACTCGGGCGCGATGCCATCCGCCGCCAGGTCGGCGAGATCCTCGAGATCGTCAAGATGGGCGGCTTCGGCGCACGCAAGCCGCATCAGCTGTCTGGCGGCCAGCGGCAGCGGGTGGCACTGGCGCGGGCGCTGGTGAAACGTCCCAAGCTGCTGTTGCTCGACGAACCCCTGGCCGCGCTCGACAAGAAACTGCGCGAGCACACGCAGTTCGAACTGCTCAACATCCAGCAGCGCCTCGGCGTGACGTTCATCGTCGTCACGCATGACCAGGAGGAGGCGATGACCCTGGGCCAGCGTCTCGGCGTCATGAACCACGGCAGGATCGCGCAGGTGGGCAGTCCGTCGGACATATACGAATCGCCGGGCACGCGCTTCGTCGCCGACTTCATCGGCTCGGTGAACCTGTTCGAGGGTCAGGTCAGTGATGAAGGCGCGGACTTCGTGCGCATACGCAGCAGCGAGCTCGACTGCTGCATACGCGCCGAACGCTCCGTGACCTGCACGCGCGGTGCCACAGTGTGGACCGCCATCCGTCCCGAGAAGGTCAACATCAGCCGCCAGGCGCAGGCGGGCGATACCGGCAATGGCGAGAACTTCGCGCGCGGCACGGTGCGCGAGATCGCCTACATGGGCGACATGTCGATCTACCTGGTGCAGATCGCCTCCGGCAAGATGATGCGCGTGACCCTGCCGAACGTCATGCGCGGCGGCGATGAGCCGCCGATCGCGCGCGAGGAAAGCGTGCTGCTTTCCTGGCACGGCTCCAGTCCGGTGGTGCTGACGGAGTAGGGCGCATGCGACTCACGCAGTCGGCCGGCAGGCGCCTGGTGGCAGGAGTACCGACCCTGTGGCTGCTGGTGCTGTTCCTCATCCCGTTTCTCATCGTCTTCCGCATCTCCTTTTCCGAGGTGCGCCTGGCGATTCCGCCCTACACACCGCTCATCACCTGGCACCATGGCACGCCGTCGCTGGAGCTGCACGGTTCGGCCTACGCGTTTCTGTTCACCGATTCCCTGTACGTCAGCTCGTATCTCTACTCGCTCAAGGTCGCGGCGGTCTCGACGCTCTTCTGCCTGCTGATCGGCTATCCGATGGCGTACGCGATCGCGCGGGCCGCGCCCAGTTCGCGCTCGCTGCTGCTGATGCTGATCGTGCTGCCGTTCTGGACCTCGTTCCTGCTGCGGGTGTACGCCTGGATCGGCCTGCTGAAGAACAACGGCGTGATCAACAACGTGCTGCTCTACCTGGGCGTGATCCACCATCCGCTGGCGCTGCTGCAGACCGACTTCGCCGTCTACATCGGCATCGTCTACTCGTATCTGCCATTCATGATCCTGCCGCTGTACGCCAACCTCGAAAAGCACGACACGGCGCTGTTGGAGGCGGCGGCGGATCTCGGCGCCCGGCCGCTGCGCGCCTTCTTGTCGATCACGCTGCCGCAGTCGCTGCCCGGCATCATCGCGGGCTCGCTGCTGGTGTTCATTCCGGCGGTCGGCGAGTACGTCATTCCGACACTGCTCGGACGTACCGATCAGCTGATGATCGGGCGCGTGCTGTCGGACGAGTTCTTTGAGAATCGCGACTGGCCGGTGGCCAGTGCCGTCGCTATCCTGATCCTGCTGCTGCTGGTGGTGCCGATCATGTGGTTCCAGCGTCTCGAGCGCCAGGAACTGGAAGGCGCCAAGTGAAATCGCGCGGCCTTTTTTCCCGCACCGCGCTGGTCCTCGGCCTGATATTCCTGTACGTGCCAATCCTGTCGATGATCGTGTTTTCCTTCAACAACTCGCGCCTGGTCACGGTGTGGGATGCCGCGCACTCGCCGACGCTCAAGTGGTACGTGGCGCTGTTCAGCAACGAGCAGATCCTGCGGGCGGCATGGCTGTCCATCCGCATCGCGCTGATCTCGGCCAGCGGTGCGGTCGTGCTGGGTACGCTCGCGGGCATGGCGCTGGCGCGCTTTGGCGCCTTCCGCGGGCGCATGCTGCTCGCCGGCATGACCACCGCGCCGATCGTCATGCCGGAGGTGATCACCGGCCTGTCGCTGCTGCTGCTGTTCGTCGCCATGGCGCAGCTGATCGGCTGGCCCAGGGGCGTGGGTGCGGTGACGATCACGCTGGCGCACATCACCTTCTGCATGGCTTACGTCACCGTCGTCGTGCAGTCGCGCCTGGCAGGCTTCGATCAGTCGCTCGAGGAGGCCGCCATGGACCTGGGCGCCCGGCCCCTCGGGGTGTTCCTGCGCATTACGCTGCCGCTCATCCTGCCGGCGATCGCTTCCGGGTGGCTTCTGGCGTTCACGCTGTCGTGGGATGATCTGGTCATTACGCAGTTCGTGGCGGGTCCCGGATCGAGCACGCTGCCGATGGTCATATTCTCCAAGGTGCGCTTTGGTGTGACGCCGGACGTCAACGCGCTGGCCACCATCATGGTGCTGCTGGTCGCGACCGGCATCGCCATTTCCGCGGTATGGATGCGCCACACGCAGCAGCGCCGCGAGCGCGATCTGCAGCTGGCTGCTGCCGCCAATCTGTGAGGCGCCTTCATGACAAATCTAGTGCTGGGCATCGATGTTGGCGGCTCCTCCATCAAGGCCGGACTCGTCGATGTCACCGCGGGCAAGCTGTCCGGTGAACTGATTTCCGCGCCGACGCCGCGTCCGTCGACGCCGGCGGCGATGGTGGCGGCCATCGCTGCCCTGGGAGGGCGCCTGCCGCCTGGGCGCGGCACCGTCGGCATCGCCTTTCCGAGCGTCATCAAGCGCGGCGTTGCCTACACCGCCGCCAACATCGACGCGGGCTGGATCGGCAGCGACGGTGCGACGCTTGCGGCGAGCGCGCTCGGCCGGCCGGCGCTGTTCCTCAACGATGCGGATGCGGCCGGCATCGCCGAGATGCGCTGGGGAGCCGGCCGCGACTGCCGCGGCGTAGTCATCATGGTCACGCTCGGCACCGGCATCGGCACGGCAGTGTTCTGCGATGGCAAGCTCGTACCCAATACCGAGCTCGGCCATATCGAGATGCGCGGCCAGGATGCCGAGAAGTGGGCCTCGGCGCACGTGCGCACGGTGGAGAAGCTGGATTTCCCGGCCTGGTGCGGGCGCGTCAACGAATACCTCGAACGCCTGCATGCGCTGCTGTGGCCCGATGTCTTCATCCTCGGCGGCGCAGTGAGCGAGCGATTCCAGGAGTTCGCGCCGCTGTTGCGCTCGCAGGCGCAGCTGCGCCCGGCGCGCTTCGCCGGACAGGCGGGCGTGGTCGGCGCGGCGCTGGCGGCGGCCGAAGCCGCCTGAGGCGGCGCGCGTGCGCAGCAAGCTCCCGGATGTCGGCACGACGATCTTCACCGTCATGTCGCGCCGTGCGCGCGAGCTGGATGCGCTGAACCTCGGCCAGGGCTTTCCCGACTACGACATCGATCCGCGGCTGTCGCAGCTGGTTGCCGCGGCCATGAACGCCGGCCACAACCAGTACGCGCCCATGGAGGGGCTGCCGGCGCTGCGCGAGCGCATCGCGAGCAAGCTGCACGCCTCGTACGGGCTGAACTTCGATCCGCACGGCGAGGTCACGGTGACGCTTGGCGCGACCGAAGCGATCTACTCGGCCATCCAGGCGGTGCTCGGCGCCGGCGAGGAGGCCATTGCCTTCGACCCGGCCTACGATTCCTACGAGCCCGCCGTGCGCCTGGCCGGCGGGCGCTGCGTGCGCATTCCGCTCGCGCAGCCGGGTTTCACCTATGACTGGGAGCGGGTGCGCGCCAGCGTCGGCCCGGCGACCCGCCTGGTGCTGTTCAACAGCCCGCACAATCCAGCCTGCGTCACCGCGAGCGCGGCAGACCTCGATGCACTGGCAGATATCGTCGAAGCGCACGACCTGCTGGTGCTGTCCGATGAGGTCTATGAGCACGTCGTGTTCGACGGCGCGCAGCACCACTCGGTGCTGTGCCACGAGCGACTCGCGCCGCGCAGCTTCGCGGTGTTTTCCTTCGGCAAGACGCTGCACGCCACGGGGCTGCGCGTCGGCTACTGCGTAGCACCCGCTGCGCTCACCAGCGAGTTGCGCAAGGTGCATCAGTTCAACACCTTCAGCATCTCTCATCCGCTGCAGCACGCCATCGCCGCCTATCTTGCGGAACGGCCCGCCTGCGGCGCGGATCTGGCGGAATTCTTTCAGGCCAAGCGCGAGCGCCTGCGCGCTGCCTTGGCCGCTTCCGGCTTTCGCCTGCCGCCGGCGCAGGGCACCTACTTCCAGCTGCTGGACTTCGGCGCCTTCGCGCGCGGCGACGACATCGCCTTCGCCGAGCGGCTGCTGACGCAGGCGGGCGTGGCCACGATTCCGCTGTCACCCTTCTACGCCGTGCCGCAGCCACTGACATTCGTGCGCCTGTGCGTGGCCAAGCGCGACAGCACACTGGACGAGGCGGCACGCCGTCTGAACGCGTTTGCCGCCGGCGCCCGGCCGTCCTAGCACCGTGGCAGCGCTGCGCGTCACCCTGGTCCAGCAGCCGCTCGTGTGGCAGCAGCCGCTCGAGAACCGGCGGCATCTCGGGGAGCTGCTGCGCCCGCTGGCAGGCCATACCGATCTGGTGGTGCTGCCGGAGACGTTCACGACCGGCTTCAGCATGGAGGTCGAGGCACTCGCCGAGCCGGAAGGCGGCGCGAGCACGCAATGGCTGCGGGAGCTCGCCCGCACGCTGGATGCCGCGGTCACCGGCAGCCTCATCAGTGCCGCCGGCGGCCGTTTCTACAACCGCCTCGTATGGGCGCAGCCCGACGGCGGGCTGCGCTGCTACGACAAGCGTCATCTGTTTCGCATGGGCCGCGAGCATGAACACTTCGCCGCGGGCCGGCTTGCCTGGAGCCTCAGCTGGCGCGGCTTCAGCATCTGCCCGCTGGTGTGCTACGACCTGCGCTTCCCGGTCTTCAGCCGCCGCCGTCCCGAGCTCGACTACGACGTGCTGGTGTACGTCGCCAACTGGCCGTCGGCGCGGGCCACGGCTTGGCAGCAGCTGCTGCGGGCGCGCGCCATCGAGAACCAGGCGTACGTGCTCGGCGTCAATCGCGTCGGCGTGGACGGTCTGGGCGTCGCCTATGCCGGCGACAGCGCGGCGATCGATTTTCTGGGGCGGACCCTGGTAGAGGGGGGTGAGGCGCCGGCGCTGCTCACCGCCACTCTGGAAGCCGGCGCGCTTGCCGCGTTCCGCGCCAGCTTCCCGGCCCACCTGGATGCGGACCGCTTTACCCTGGAGCCTTAGATGAAAGACAGTACGCTCGTCAATCATCCGCCGCAGGTCGAGCTGCCGCCGGGCAACCAGGCGCTCGTCGCGCCGATCTACCAAAGCGTCAAGTTCGAGTTCGAGTCCGTGGCGCAGACCGAAGCGCACCTGCGCGGTGAGCACCCCGGGTTCTTCTATTCGCGACGCTCGAACCCCACGACCCGCCAGCTCGAGATGCTGCTGGCACAGCTGCAGCGACGCGAGGATTGCCTGGTGACCGCCTCAGGCATGGGTGCGGTCGCCCAGGCGCTGCTGTCGCTCACCAAGGCAGGCGATCACATCATCTTTTTCGTCGAGGGCTACGGGCCAAGCCGGGCCTTCATCCGGCACTTGCTGCGGCGCTTCGGCGTGACGCATACGCAGCTCTCGATCGAGGACCTGGCCGGAGTTGAGCGCACCCTCGCGGCGCAGCCGACACGGCTCATTTTTTTCGAGAACCCGACCAACCCGATCACGAAGATCGCCGACCTTGAAGCCCTGACCCGCCTTGCGCGGGCTGCCGGCGCCCTGACCGTACTCGACAATACCTTCGCGGGCTTCCATCAGCACGGCGCTTTCGACATCGACGTCTTCGTCCACAGCCTCACCAAATTCGCCTCCGGCACCGGCGATGTCATGGGGGGTGCCGTGATCGCGCCCAAGGACCTCATCGAGAGCATGCGCGCGGATTTCAGCCTGCTCGGCGGCACCCTGGATCCGCACGCCGCATTCCTCATCCTGCGCGGACTCAAGACCTACTTCGTGCGCTACCGCGCCCAGTGCCGCACTGCGTTGCGTGTGGCGCAGCTGCTGGCAGAGCACCCGGCGGTGGCCCGCGTTCACTACCCGGGGCTCCCCAGCCACCCGCAGCACGGACTTGCGGCGCGGCAGATGCAGGAGTTCGGCAGCATCGTCAGTTTCGATCTGCACGGGGGCGCTGCCGCCGGCCAGCGCTTCGCCGACGCGCTGCAACTGTTCGCACTGAGCGCCAGTCTCGGCTCCACCGAATCGCTCGTGGTCACACCCGCGATCATGGGCGGCAGGGATGTCAGCGCTGACCTGCAACGCGTGTCAGCGATCACCCCCGGAACGATCCGTCTGTCGATCGGTCTGGAGGATCCGCAGGATCTGGAAGCCGACATCACGCAGGCACTCGCCGCTGCCGCCTGAAACGCTGCGCTTACGTACAAGTCTGAGCGGCGTTTTTTTGCGTGTCCGCGCGTAAGCGCATCACGAATTCTTCACCAATCAGACACTGCACCGCGATGGTGCCGCGCGCTACACTCACCGCCTAAGGCGCGCGTTGCGCCAGGTGCCTCGGCGACATGGAGTAGCGCGAGGCAAGCGGGTCTGGAAATTTGCAGAAAGGATGCCTCATGAACGTCGAGTCCCCCGCGCTCCCCTACGACTTCCACGACCTCGAACCGGCGGTGTCGCGTGACACGGTGGTGTTTCACTTTCTGCGTCATCAGCGCGTGTGCTTCGACCGCATGCGCGCCCTGGTGCGCGAAACGGAACTCGAGGATTTGTCGCTCGATGAACTGATCCGTGTGACCGAGCGCAACCCCGCGCAGCACGAGGTTTATCGCTTCGCCGCCGAGGTGTGGAATCACAACCTCTACTGGCGTTCCATGCGGCCGCGCGGCGGCGGCGTGGCGCCGGGCCTCATCGGCGAGCAGATCCGCCAGCGCTACGGCTCGCACGACTCCTTCGTGCGCGAGTTCAAGGAATCGGCGGCCGCGCATTTCGGCAGCGGCTGGCTGTGGCTGGTGTGGCGCGGCAACGCACTCGAGATCGTCACGACGAGTAACGCCGGGACGCCGCTGGTGCGTGGCGACGTTGCGCTCCTGGCGCTGGACCTGTGGGAGCACGCCTACTACCTCGACCATCAGAACCGGCGCGCTGCCTACGTCACCGCGTTCCTCGAGGAACTGGTCAGCTGGGAACACGCCAATCGTACGCTGGCGGAACTGCGCACCGCGCGGGCGCCGCGCCTGCGCGCGCAGCCGCTGGCGACGCGCGCCGAACCGATCTGCGTCCCCTAGGCGCTAGAAGCTGCTCGCCACCCGCACGCGATGCGGGTGGTAGGGCAGCACCTCCACCACTTCCCCCTCGTTCAGACGCTGCTGCACGCCGCGCCAGAAAGCTGCCGTGAGGATCTCGCCGTGCATGCGCAGCAGCGCCGCACGCTGCTCGTCGCTGAAGGCGAGGAAATTGATGAAGGTTTCGGGAAAGACATCGTTGTCGGCGACGTAGAACCACGCCTCGCCGCGCATCTCGTCGTCCTCGTTGGTCGCCTGCGGCACCTCGCGGAAGTTGCAGTCCGTGACCCGGCACAGCTCGTCGTAGTCGTAGAAGATCACGCGGCCATGGCGCGTGACCCCGAAATTCTTGAGCAGCAGGTCGCCGGGAAAGATATTGGTGTAGGCCAGGTCGCGGATGCACTGGCCATAGTCGAGGACCGCCTGTTCGGCCTGCGCTGCGGCGCAATTGCGCAGGTACAGGTTGAGCGGCGTCATGCGCCGTTCGACGTACATGTGGTCGAACACGAGGTCGGCACCGTCCTCGTGCACGCTGCCGGGCGTCTCGCGCCGCAGCTCCTCCAGCAGCTCGGGCGCGAAGCGCGCGCGCGGGAAGCGCAGGCGCCGGAACTCCTGCGCATCCACCAGCCGCCCGGCGCGGTCGTGGATGAAAACCATCTGGTACTTGGCGAGCACTTCCTCGCGCAGCACGGTCTTGGGGTAGGCGAAGCGGTCGCGGATCACCTTGAACACCACATCGAAGGAGGGCAGCGTGAAGCACACCATCACCAGTCCGCGCTCGCCGGGGGCGTGCACGAACAGATCGCTGGTGTGCTCCAGGTGGCGCACCAGCTCGCGGTAGCGCTCGGTCTTACCCTGCCGGGCGCGGCCCAGCACCGTGAACAGCTCGCTCACCGGCTTGCGCGGCAAGATCGATTTGAGGAACACCACGGCCTCGGCGACGCGCTCCAGATCGACGTGGAAGTAGGAGCGCGTGAAGCCGAACACGATGCTGATGTCGTCCACCGACAGCATGACCGCGTCCACCAGTACTCCGCTGTCGGTATTCTTCAGCGCGATCAGCAGCGGCAGCACGAAGCCACGGCCGACCACGCGCCCGGCGACGTAGGCGCGTGAGATCTGATAGAACACCGGCCGCAGCATCTCGACCTTCTCGACCTCGCGCCGCTCGCCGCCGTGCTGCAGGTGCGCCGCCACTTCGCTGGTCACGTGCGCGACGCTCTTGTCCAGATCGCGCCAGGGCGAGCGGAAGCGCACATCACCCAGCAGATCCTCGAACAGCAGCGACAGCGAGCCGTGATTGACGTAGGTGTTGAGACCCACCGCCGAGCGGATGGCGGCCAGCGGGTCCAGGTCGGTGGCGACGAATTCGATGTCCGGCGCCACGCCGACCGTGCCGAACAGGCGCCGGCTGATGGAGCTGAAGAAGGTCTTGATGAATTCCGGGTCGGGCAGGGCGCCGATCTGTGCGGCAAATTCCTCGCGCGTCGCGCGCCACAGCGCGCGATCCTGCGCCGCCGCGCCGAGCTCAGCGCGCAGCTCTTCGATCGTCTGATTGACGCACCGGTCGTACAGCTCGATACGCTCCACCGCATCGCGCTGCCCGCCCTTCCAGTCGCGTGCATCGAAGCGCAGCGGGGCGCGGCGCGTGATGGCACGAAACTCTGCGTTGTAGTGGGCGAACGCCGCGACGATGTGGCGCGCACACTCCTTGGCGGCGGAGGCAGGGGCGTCGTTCACCGCGCTACCCCGCTCAGTCGAAGTCGGTCGGCAGTCCCGGCTCGAGCCGGTGCCGGTAGAGGCGTTCGATCTGCGGCGCCAGCACCCGCCCGAGCGACAGTTCGGGCAGCGCGTCCACTGGGAAAAAATCGACCGCGTCGGTTTCGTTGCTCAGGGTCGGGCTGCCGCCCAGCAGCTCGCACACGAAGAACAGCCCGTAGATATGATGGACCGCCGGCGGATGGGGATGACGTTGCTTGTCGATGAGCGCCGCCAGCTTGATGGGTCGCGCCCGGTAGCCGGACTCCTCGAGGATCTCGCGCGCCACGGCGTCGGACGGGGCATCGTTCACATCCACCCAGCCGCCGGGCAGGGTCCAGCGGCCATCCGAGCGCTCGCGCACCAGCAGCACCGTGGCGCCGTCGAATACCCCGCCACGCACGTCCACCTTGGGTGTGGCATAGCCGCGTTCGCCTTCCCAGAAGCCCTGGGCCGTGGCGAGCGGTACAGACAACTGCGCCGCCAGCAGCTGCGGCACCAGTTGCGCAAGCTGCGTGTAGCGCTCGCGATCGAAGGGGTCCTGAGCGAACGTCAGGCCGTTCTGCGCGATCGCCTGCACCTTGCGCGCCAAGGAGAGCAGGGCGGCGGGATCTGCGCTCATGCGCGCGGCGGGCGTGCCGCACCGCGCGCCCGCGGCACGGGCTTCGCGCGCTCGCTCAAGCGCACGACCAGCTTCAGACCCGACCAGATTTCGTCCACCGCGCACACTTTCACGTCCACCAGCCCGAGCGGGAAGGCGAGCTCGCGCACCACATCCTCGCTCATGTCGGTCGGCACCTGCGAGGCTTTCTTGGGCCAGCTGACCCAGATGACCGCATCGTCACGCATCCCCTGGCGCGCCGTGTGCAGCGCCTTCTTCAGTGGTTCGCGCCGTGCACCGAAGAGGTGCATGAGGTCGGTGTCCTGCGCCACGCGCCGCACGAACTGCACGCCCGGCGGCAGCGGCGCCAGCAGATCCGGGTAATTGGCGGGGGCGGCGTGCACAAAGACGCGCGCCGCGGCCTTGATGCCGAGCTTCTTCGCCAGGGGCGTGCCGGAGTAGCCGCTGGTCACGGTGTGCGCCTCCGCGCGCGCCTGCTAGAGGTTGCGGATCAGGGCGTCGGCGAAGGCGCTGGTCGACACTTCCTGCGCGCCTTCCATGAGTCGCGCGAAATCGTAGGTCACGATCTTCTGCGCGATGGTCTTGTCCATGGCGCCGATGATTGCGTCAGCACCTTCCAGCCACCCCATGTAGCGCAGCATCATCTCGCCCGAGAGGATGACCGAGCCGGGATTGACCTTGTCGAGGTTGGCGTACTTCGGGGCCGTGCCGTGCGTTGCCTCGAATACCGCATGACCGGTGAGGTAGTTGATGTTGCCGCCCGGTGCGATGCCGATGCCGCCGACCTGGGCTGCGAGCGCATCCGACAGATAGTCGCCGTTCAGGTTCAGCGTCGCGATGATGTCGAACTCGTCCGGCCGCGTGAGCACCTGCTGCAGCGTGATGTCGGCAATGGCGTCCTTGACGATGACACGGCCGGCGCGCTTGGCGGCGTCCATCTCGGTGTTGGCTTCTTTCTCGCCCTTGGCCGACTTGGTGCGCTCCCACTGCTCCCAGGTGTAGCACTGCGCGCCGAACTCGCGCTCCGCCAGCTGATAGCCCCAGTTGCGGAAGGCCCCTTCCGTGAACTTCTGGATATTGCCCTTGTGCACCAGCGTCACGCTCTTGCGCTTGTTGGTGACGGCATAGTCCAGCGCCGCGCGGATGAGGCGTTCGGATCCCTCCTTGGATACCGGCTTGATGCCGATGCCGCTGCTGTCGGGAAAGCGGATCTTGGCATACGCCTTGGGGAAGGCCTGGCGAAACAGCTCCAGGAATTTCTTGTTGTCCGGGCTGCCCGACTCGAATTCGATGCCGGCGTAGATGTCCTCGGTGTTCTCCCGGAAGATCACCATGTCGACCTTCTCGGGATGCTTGACCGGAGAGGGCACGCCCTTGAACCAGCGCACCGGGCGCAGGCAGACGTACAGGTCGAGCATCTGGCGCAGCGCCACGTTGAGCGAGCGGATGCCGCCGCCGACCGGCGTCGTGAGCGGCCCCTTGATCGACACCAGGAACTCGCGGCAGGCGGCGACCGTCTCCTCGGGCAACCAGGTATTGAACAGCTTGTTGGCCTTCTCGCCCGCGAACACTTCCATCCAGTAGATGCGGCGCTTGCCGCCGTAGGCCTTGGCGACCGCCGCATCCAGGACACGCACGCTCGCGCGCCAGATGTCGGCACCGGTGCCGTCGCCCTCGATGAACGGAATGATGGGATTTTCCGGAACGAGCAGCTTGCCGTCACGGATCGTGATCTTCGCGCCCTCGCGGGGCGGCTCGACCCTGGGGCTGGCGGCCGTGGACATGGCTTTTCTCCTGGGGAAGTCCGGCAGCTGCGGGCCTCGCCGGGCGCGCAATGCTAGCACAGGGTAGCTGCCGCAGCGGCCGCGTACCTAAGGGCGGCCGCCTATGAGAGACTGAGGCGCGGCTTACGCCTGGGGGGCACGAGTGAAGCGATCCGCGTATGTCCGACGCCGTCGACATGAATAAAAACCTGGTAAAACCGTCGCTGCTGCGCCAGCTGTGCGCCGTGCGTGCCATCGATCCGACGCCGCCCGGCAAGGATCGCCTGAAACAGGTGCTCAGCTGGCAGGCGCTGATCGCGATCGGCCTCGGCGCGACCATCGGCTCCGGCATTTTCGTGCTCACTGGCACGGTCGCTGCCAATCACTCCGGACCTGCCATCACGATCTCGCTCGCGATCGCCGCCTTCGGCGGAGGCCTTGCGGCGCTGTGCTATTCGGAGTTCGCAGCCTTCCTGCCGGTACCAGGCAGCGCTTATAGCTACACCTACGCCACGCTCGGCGAGGCGCTCGCCTGGTTCATCGGCTGGAACCTGCTGCTCGAGTACGCGATTTCGGCCTCCGCCGTGGCGGTGAGCTGGTCGGCGTACGTCGTCAGTTTGCTGGCCGATGCGCACATCCACCTGCCGGCCGCACTGGTCAATGCCCCGCTCGGCCTGGACGCCCACGATCATGTGATCGCGACCGGGGCGTTCATCAACGTGCCGGCCGTGCTGATCATCGCCGCCATGACGGCCCTGCTGTACGTCGGGGTGCGTGGCTCGGCGACCGCCAACACGGTCATGGTGGCACTCAAAGTCGGGATCATCGTCATCATCGTGATCGCCGGCCTCAAGTACATCGATCCGGCCAATTTCACCCCGTACATCCCCGCCAATACCGGCACGCGCGGCCATTTCGGCTGGAGCGGGGTGTTTCAGGGTGCGGCGATCATCTTCTTCTCCTACGTCGGCTTCGACACCGCCTCCACCACGGCGCTCGAGGCGCGCAATCCGCAGCGCGACCTGCCGCTCGGCATCATCGGCGCGCTGCTCATTTCCGCGGTGCTGTATGTCGCCATGTCCACCATTCTTACCGGCATGGTGCCGTTCCATAAGCTCGACTCCGACGCACCCGTGGCGGTGGCGCTCGATGCGCACCCGCAGCTGTCGTGGCTCTCTTCGTTCGTGAAGGTAGGCGTCATCGCCGGCATGACTTCGGTGATTCTCACCTCGCTCCTCGGCCAGCCGCGCATCCTCCTGTCGATGTCCGATGACGGCCTGCTGCCGCCCTACATGAGCCGCTGCCACCCGCGCTTCAAGACGCCGCACGTGTCCACGGTGATCACCGGCGCCGCCGCGGCCCTGATCGCGGCCGTCTTTCCGCTCGACCTGCTGGCGGATCTCATCTCCATCGGCATCCTGCTGGCGTTTGCGGTGGTGTGCATCGGCGTGCTGGTGCTGCGCTATACGCGCCCGGACGCGTACCGCCCGTTCCGCGTGCCCTGGGCGCCGGTGACCTGCGTGCTGGGCGCGCTGGTGTGCCTCGGCATGACGGCGTTTCTGTCCAACGGCACCTGGCTGCGACTGCTCTATTGGACCGCGCTGGGCATGTCCATCTACGTCTTCTACGGCTTCCGGCACAGCCGCCTGCGCCAATGAGCGCGACGCTTGCCGGTACGCCGGCCGCGGATGGCTTCGCGATGCCGGCCGAATTCGACGCGCACGCCGGCTGCTGGATGCTGTGGCCGGAGCGCCCCGACAACTGGCGCGAGGCGGCGCGTCCGGCGCAGCTCGCCTTTGCGCAGGTGGCCGCAGCGATCGCGCAGTTCGAGCCGGTGACCGTCGGGTCATCCGCCGCGCACTTCAGCACGGCCCGTGCGCTGCTCGATGCCCGCGTGCGCGTGGTGGAGATGTCGCACGACGACTGCTGGATGCGCGATGTCGGTCCGACCTGTGTGGTGAACCGGCGCGGCGCGGTGCGCGGCGTGCACTGGCATTTCAACGCCTGGGGTGGCCTTAACGGCGGCCTGTACTTTCCCTGGGACCAGGACGAGCTGGTGGCGGCCAAGGTGCTCGAGATCGAGCGCTTCGCCCGTTACCGCGCGCCCATGGTGAACGAAGGCGGTGCGGTGCACGTCGATGGCGAGGGCACGGCGCTCGTGACCGAGCAGTGCCTCTTGAACCCGAACCGCAACCCGCGCCTGAAGCGCGCCGACGTGGAACGCCTGCTGCGCGAATACCTGGGCGTGAGCCAGGTCGTGTGGCTCGGGCAGGGCGTCTACAACGATGAGACGGGCGGTCACATCGACAATCTCGCCTGCTTCGTGCGTCCCGGCGCGGTGTGTCTGACCTGGACCGAGCGCCGGCGCGATCCGCAGTACGCCATCTCGCACGATGCCTGGCAGCGGCTGCACGATGCACGTGATGCCCGCGGGCGACGTTTCAAGGTGACGCGCCTGCCGATGCCCGGGCCGCTCACGCTGCGCGCGCGCGAAGCGGCCGGCATCGTCGCGCGCGAGGGCACGCGCGCGCGTCGCGCCGGCGAGCGCCTGGCGGGCAGCTACGTGAACTTCTACATCGCCAACGGTGGCATCGTGATGCCGCTGCTCGATACGCGCACCGACCGCAGCGCCGCGCGGCAGCTGCAGCGGCTGTTTCCCGGGCGGCGCGTCGTAGGGGTGCCGGCACGGGAGATCCTCCTGGGAGGGGGCAATATTCACTGCATCACGCAACAGATCCCGCGTGGAACGCGAACCCGGTCACCCTCTGCGGAGTGAAGGGCGCCGCGCCTGCGGCGATGCGGTATCGTCAGAAGTTATGCTTGCCTTGCGCCCGCGCTCACGACTTTTAAGCGCCGTGCTGCTGATGGTGCTCGCCGCCACGGCGGTCGTGGCACAGCAGCCGGGTGCCGATCCCGCAGCGGCGGCGCCGCCGGTGCGTCTGCTGGTCAAGTTGCGTCCGAACTACGACTCTGCGGCGCTCGAGGCGGCGCCGCGCCGCGTCGGCGCGCTGATGACGCGCAACGCGCTGCGGCTCAAGGAAGTGCGCCACATCGTCTCCGGCATCCACCTCGTGCAGGTGCAGCCGCGCGACCGCGCCGAGAGTGGCGCGCAGGCGCTGGCGCGGCTGCGCGCGGATCCGGAAGTGGAGTACGCGGAGCGCGACGAGCGGCGCTACCCCAATGCGATGCCCGACGACCCGCTGTTCAGCGGCCAGTGGTACCTGCAGAACAGCGAGACCTCTGCCATCGACGCGCAGGATGCCTGGAATGTGACCACCGGCAGTCCCGGCCTCGTGATCGCGGACCTCGACACCGGCGTGCGCTTTGACCACCCGGACCTGCGCAACGGCGCCGCGAACCGCCTGCTGCCGGGCTACAACATGATTTCCGATCCGGCGACGGCCAACAACAGCTACGGGCGCGGACCGGACGCCTCCGATCCGGGTGACTGGATCTCGACCACCGACCTGAAGAACTCGGCATTCAGCGGCTGCACGGTCGCCAACAGCAGCTGGCACGGCACGCGTGTGGCGGGGATCCTCGGTGCCCTGACGAACAATACTACCGGGGTTGCCGGTACCACCTGGTCGGGGTGGATCGAGCCGGTGCGCGTGCTCGGCAAATGCGGCGGCTACGACTCGGACATCATCGCCGGCATGGCGTGGGCGGCGGGCAACCACGTCGACGGCGTGCCCGACAATCCCTACCCCGCGCGCATCGTGAACATGAGCCTGGGCGCCGTCGGCGCCTGTCCTGACAGCTACCAGCAGATGGTCTATCAGCTGGTGGCGCAGGGTGTGCTGGTGGTGGTGTCGGCCGGCAACGAGGGCGGCCCGGTGGATGCACCGGCCAACTGCGCGGGCGCGATCGGCGTCGCCGGCCTGCGCGAGCTCGGCACTAAGGTCGGCTTCAGCAGTCTGGGACCGCAGATCGCAGTCAGCGCGCCGGCCGGCAACTGCGTCAACACCGGCATCAATGAGCCGTGCCAGTTCTCGATCGTGACGACCACGAACTCGGGCACCACGGTGCCGGCGACCAACGGCTACACCGACGACTACAACTACAACATCGGCACCAGTTTCTCGGCGCCGCTGGTGGCGGCCACCGCCGGTCTCATGCTGTCGGTGAACGGCAATCTGTCGACCGATCAGCTGATCGGCCGCCTGCAGGCGGGCAGCCAGCCCTTCCCGGCGTCGAGCAGCTCGGGTACTGAGAACTGCCATGTGCCCGCGGACGGCACTGACCTGCAGACCAACGAGTGCAACTGCACCACCACCACCTGCGGGGCGGGCATGCTGAATGCCAACGGCGCCGTGCTGCAGGCGCTGCGGCCGATCGCGGCGATCTCGCTGCCGGCGAGCTTTGCTCCGGGCAGCACCGTCATGCTCGATGGCAGCGGCAGCGCGGCGGCCTGCAACGCCACCCTCAGCGGGTTCCTGTGGACGGTCCTGCAACCTTCGAGCAATCCGCCGACCATCCTGAATGCGCACAGCGCGCGTGCCAGCATCGTTGCGCCCACCGGCTCGGGCTCGTACACGCTGATGCTCACCGTCACCGACAACCAGGGACGCAGCGACAGCGCGCCCGTGGTCATCAACCTCAACAGCGCCAACACGGCCGCTCCCCCTACCGTGGGCAACAATGCCTGCCTGCAGGCGGTCGACTACACCGTCGGCCAGAGTTCCGGGGACGGCAGCAGCAGCACTGGCAGCAGCGGCAGTTCTGGCAGCAGCGGCAGCACCACTGCCAGCAGCGGCAGCAAGGGTGGCGGTGGCGGTGTGGACTTCGCGACGCTGGTGGCGCTGGCAGCGCTGCTCGCCGCGCGCAGCTACAGCAGTCGCTGTGCCGCGTCCAGCCAGTCGCGCTGCGCGCGCCGGTAGTGACCCGGCGCGATGCGCGCCTGATCGAGCAGTTCCCGCGCCACCTTCTGTGCCTCAGCGCGCTGGCCCTGCGCCTGCAGCAGCTGCGCATAGCGCACCGAGGCCTCCGCGCCCGGGTAGCCGGGGGCGAGGGCGCGGTACTCGTCGAGCGCGCGCGCGACATCGCCTTCGGCTTCCAGCGCGCGGGCGTACAGCAGGTGGCCGGCCGGTGAGCGGAACTGCGGGTTCAGCCGGATCAGCTCGTCGAGCGTGCCGCGCGCGGCCTGCGCATCGCCCTTGCCGAACTGCGCCTGCGCCAGGCCCAGCAACAGGTTGGGATCATGTTCGTAGAGGCCCGTGAGCGCCTCGCGGTATTGCGCGACGGCATCCTCGTAGCGGCCGTGCCTCGCCAGCTCCTCGGCGTAGCGCTGGCGGTTGGCGACGTTGCCCGCGATCTTGGTCTCGCTCTCCAGGCGGCGCAGATCCGCCCCCGGATCCATGGCCTTCTTCAGTCCGCGGGCGGTGCGCCGCGCCGCGCGGCTGCGAAACAACTCCGGGATCATTTCCAGCGCGAGATAGGCGATGCCGCCGGCCAGCGGCAGGAACGCCAGCACCCAGATCCACAGCTGGTTGCGGCCGGTCTTGATCACATGAATGATCAGGAGGACCTGGATGATGATCGGGATAATCAGCAGCAGCATGCGTCTTTAGGTCTCCGCCAGCCTCTAAGGTTGCGCCGCGGCGGTCTTTGCCGGCAGCGCGAAGGCAATCAGGTAGTCGCCGCGCGGCGTGCCGAGCGGCCCGTGGCCGCCCGCGCTGATGACCAGGTACTGGCGCTGACTGGCACCGGCACGGTAGGTCATCGGCGTCGCCTGGCCGCCGGCCGGCAGGTGATATTTCCACAGCTCGCGGCCGGTTTCGATGTCGAAAGCGCGCAGGTAGCTGTCCATCGCGGCGCCGACGAACACCAGGTCACCGGCCGTGGCGATCGGGCCGCCCATGTTGGGCATGCCGAAGTCGCGGCTCGGCATGAACCAGGGTGTGAAGCCTTCGGTCGAGCCGAGCGGCACCTGCCAGGCGATGCGCCCGTGGCGCAGGTCTACGCTCACCAGCGTACCCCAGGGCGGCGCCGTGCACGGCAGACCCCACGGCGACAGCAGCGGCTCGCGGCGCATGCCGTAGGGCGCGCCCGTCTGGCGGGCGAACTCCGCGCGCGGATACTCGCCCGAGTGCACCTGGCGCTCGTAGTCCTGGGGGCTGAGCAGCGTCACCACCATGGGCAGCAGGTTGACCGCGGCGATGACCCGGCCGTGGTCCTCATCGTAGGCAAGGCCGCCCCAGTTGACTCCGCCGAGGTAGCCGGGCAGCAGCAGCGTGCCGCCGGTATCGGGCGGGGTGAAGATCCCTTCGTTGCGCAGCGATGCGATGAGGCTGCGGCACTTGCCGCGGTCCCAGAAGCTCAGTCCCCAGGCATCGTCCGCAGCCACCGGGGCCTGCGGCGTGAGCGCCGGCAGTGCCGAGAACGGCTGCGTCGGCCAGGAAGCCTCCCCGGGGACATGGCTGACCGGCACCGCCCGCTCGCTGATCGGCACCAGTGGCTCACCGTGGCTGCGATCGAACACGTACAGCATGCCGCTCTTGGTTGCCTGGATGACCGCTGCCACCGGCACGCCCTGTACCTCGACGTCGCCGAGCACCGGCTGCGCGGCGAGGTCGTAGTCCCACAGGTCGTGATGCACCAGCTGCTGCTGCCACACCAGCCGCCCGCTGCGGGCGTCGAGCGCCAGCAGCGAATTGGCGAAGCGATCAGGCCCGGTGCGCAGGCCGCCGTAGAAGTCCGGGCTTGCCGAGCCGGTGGGGACGAGCACCAGACCGTGTTCCTCATCGACCGACATGACGCCCCAGGCGTTGCCCGCGCCCGTGCCCGCTGCCTGCGCCAGGTTCCACTCGGCGGCCGCCGGGTGCGCGGCCGAATCCGGCAGCGGATCGAACGACCACAGCTGCGTACCGCTGCGGGCGTCAAAGCCGCGAATGACGCCGCGCTCCACGTCGGTGGCACGGTTGTCGCCGATGGCGGAGCCCACCACCACGATATTGCTGTACACCGCCGGCGGTGAGGTGACCAGATAGGCGCCGACGTCGCGGATGCGTACGCCGCGCGTCAGGTCCACCTGACCATCGCTGCCGAAGTCCGCACATGGCCGGCCGCTGTCCGCATCCAGCGCCAGCAGGCGCGCGTCCAGCGTGCCGGTGAACACGCGCCGCCGGCAGCTCGTGCTGCCGCCCGCCGCCGGGCTCTCCCAGACGCTGACACCGCGCGCGCTTACTTCCGCGTAGTGCCGCGTGCGATCGATGTGTGGATCGAAGCGCCAGCGCTCCTGGCCGCTCACCGGATCGAGCGCGATGACGACGTTGGTCGCGGTCTCGAGGTACAGAAGTCCGAAGGCCAGCACCGGTGTCGCCTCGAAAGTGAGCTTGCCGGCGCGCGCCAAGCCGGCGCCGAGCTCCCCGCTGCGATACGTCCAGGCGACCGTGAGCTGGCTGACGTTGCTGCGGTTGATCTGGTTGAGATCGGAGAAGTGCTGGCCGAGCGCATCACCGCCGTAGTAGCCCCAGTCGCTGGCGGCCGGCGCCTGCGCCCCGGCCGCGGCGATGCCGCACAACGCGGCGGCGCGGCTGACTGTGGTGAGGGCACCGCGCACGGCGGCAAGGCGGATCATGCACGGCATTATCCGCGATGCGACGTGGCGCTGCGCGGCTGCGAGCGCGTCCGCAGGCGCATGCTGGTATTCTTCTGCACCGTGAGTTCAACACGGGCGGTCACGCCCCGCTCCGGGGTACTGAGTCTTCTGCTCGCAGCTCAGTGGCTCGCGGCCCCCGCCATCACGCACAGTCAGACGGCCCCGCCGCCCCAGCCGGCCGGCGATGCGCCGCACCGGCCGCGCGTTGGCCTGGTGCTGTCGGGCGGCGGCGCGCGCGGCGCTGCGCACATCGGCGTGCTCAAGGTGCTCGAAGAGATGCGCATCCCCGTCGATGCCATCGCCGGCACCAGCATGGGTGCGGTGGTCGGCGGGCTGTACGCGAGCGGCCTGTCGGCGCGCGATATCGAGAAGATCATGACCTCGATCAACTGGCAGGACGCCTTCCGCGACCGGCCGCCGCGCGAGGACCTGACCTTGCGCCGCAAGGAAGAGGAGGAGACCTTTCTCGTCAACTTCCCGCTCGCCGTGCGCGGCGGCCACATCGTGCTGCCGCGCGGACTCATCCAGGGACAGAGACTCACGCAGACGCTGCGCCGCCTGACACTGCCGGTGGCCCGCATCAGTAACTTCGACGATCTGCCGACGCCGTTTCGGGCCGTGGCCACGGACCTGGAGACCGGCGAAAGCGTCGTCATGGGCTCGGGCGACCTCACCACGGCCATGCGCGCAAGTCTCTCGGCGCCCGGGGTGTTCGCCCCGGTGGAGCGCGACGGCCGGCTGCTGGTGGACGGCGGCATTGCCGACAACGTGCCCGTCGACATCGCGCGCGCCATGGGTGTCGATATCGTGATCGTGGTGGACGTCGGCTTTCCGCTGCTGCCGCGCCAGGAGCTCAGCAGTGCGCCGGCGATCTCCAACCAGATGCTCGCCATCCTCATCCGCCGCAACGCCGACGCGCAGCTCGCGACCCTCACCGCCAGGGACATCCTCATCCAGCCGGCGCTCGGCAACGCCTCATCCTTCGACTTCGGTATCGTGGCGCGCGTCGTCGGCAGCGGTGAGGCCGCGGCGCGGCTGAAGAGCGCACAGCTGGCGGCGCTGGCGGTGAGCAGCGACGACATGCAGCGCTACGTCGACCGGCGCAGCGCGCCACGCAGTGCACCGCCGCGCATCGATTTCGTCCAGGCGGCCCCCGGCTCTGAGACTTACGGTCCGGCTGCCGGCGACCTGTTCCGCGATCTGGTGGGAAAGCCGCTCGATCCGGACAAGGTGGCGCAGCGCGTGACCGCCCTCTACGGGCGCGGCGGACTCGATACGCTCGATTATCACGTGATCGGCGATCCGGGTCGCTACGGGCTGTCACTGGATGCGCGGCCGAGCTCGCAGGGACCGAACTACCTGCGCTTCGGCTTGAGTCTGCAGGACGACTTTGAGGGCAATGCCACCTACGACGCTGCGGTGCGCTGGGTCATGTCCGACCTCACGCGCAATGCCGGCGAGTGGGTCACGGACCTCCAGGCCGGCACTACCTCGCTCGCCTCGACCGAGCTGTTCATGCCGCTGGCGCCGCTGTCGGGCTGGTTCGTCATGCCGCACATCTCCAACGAGGCGCGCGATCTGTACCTGCTGAACGGCCAGAGCCTGGAAGCGGAGTACCGTGTCCACACCTTCGAATACGGCGTGGATTTCGGGCGTCAGTTTGGCAACTGGGGCGAGATCCGTACCGGCGTGCTGCGCGAAAACGGCCATTACGTTCTGGAGATCGGCGATGCGAACGATCCGCAGCTGCCCGAGCAGAGCTTCACGCCCTTCAACTTCCGCGACTATTTCGTGCGCTTCACCTACGACCGCCTCGATGACGTGAATTTTCCGCACCGCGGCCAGCAGGCGACGCTGCAGTGGAGCGCCGATCGCAACGCCACCGGGGTTGGCCAGAATGCCGACCAGGTGACTTTCAGCTATCTCGGAGCGTATTCATTCGGACGCGACACGCTGTCCTTCTCGGCCGCGGGCGGCATGACCCTGCAGGCGCACATCACCGATCTCAACCTGCTGTTCCCGCTCGGCGGTTTTCTGAACCTGTCGGGGTTGCGCGCCGACTCGCTGCTCGGGCCCGACTTCGGCATCGCCCGGGCGCTCTACTACCGGCAGATCGGCCGCGGTGGTCCCGGTTATTTCGACGTGCCAACCTACCTCGGTGCGTCGTTCGAGATCGGCAATGTCTGGCAGACGCGCAGCGCAGCGAGTTTCGGCAACACGCAAAAGGATGCCAGCCTGTTCCTCGGCCTCGACACCTTCCTGGGCCCGCTGTACATCGCAACCGGCTTCGATGACCACGGGCACCAGGCGTTCTACCTGTTCCTCGGGCGCACGTTCTAGAGCGTGCAGTGCCGGCGTCAGTCCGCCGCGGGCCGCGGCGTCGCGACCAACCCCGCGGCGCGTGCCGCGTGCTGATCGGCGGCGCGCATGGCGTCGAAAGCGCTGTTCACCTCGCGCGCGTCCTGCACGCGCAGGCCGTGCGCGTAGAGCGCCAGGGCGCGCTGCCAGTTGCTCACCACCGCATGCAGCTGCTCGTCCACCTGGCCGCGCAGCGTGGCCGCGCTGCCCGGCGGCAGCTGGTGCGCGAGCGTCGCCCACTGCGGGCCGAGCCATGTCTCCAGCCCCGCCACGAATTCGCCCTGGCTCATCGTGCCGACCGTCAGCGCGCTGAAGGCGACATCGAACTGCGTGCTGAGGGCGGCAAAGCGCGTCGTGAAATTCTCCAGGTCCAGGCGCGCCTGGAACAGGTCCGCAGCGGCGACCGGCGCTTTGGCGGTGAGGCGCGGGCGTTGCGGCCGCGCGCGGCGCTGGCGCGGCTTCCGGCAGCAGTCGCGCCCGCAAGAGATATGTTGCGGCGAGCAGGGCCGCGAGTGCCAGCAGCAGCGGGGCGCCGCGCGCCAGGGTGCGCGGTGGACGCGGCACCTGCACGGCGACCGGCGCTGCCTCGACCTCGATGGTGCGCTGCGTGGGGAGCCGCGCCACGAGCTGCGCGGCCTGCGCGGCATCCAGGGCCCACAGGCGGATGACTGCGCGCCGCGCGCCGCTGCGCAGGTGCATCTGTATCACCGCGCCTTCGCGGTACACGTCGCGGATCTGCCCCGCGCCGAGGGTCTGCCGCAGGTGGCGCAGGCCGAGGAGCGTCATGCGGCGGCCGTCGATGTGCACGCCGTGTGCATCACATTGCAGCTGACCGCTCCCGACCCAGCCGAAACTGTTGGCGGGGTGGCGCGCCCACGCGAAACGCTGCGCCGCGGGCGTGAAGCGCACCGTGAATGTCTGTGGCTCGCCAGGGGCGGGGCTGACCAGCCGTAAGTGTCGCCGTGACGCGCTGCTTGCCATGGTGTGGGTCGCCGGTGGCTTCTGGCTCAGTCGTCGCCGGTGGGCACGATGGCGGCCGTCTCCGCCATCAGGATGACGGCACGCTCGGGCGCGCGGGTGCGATGCAGCACGCCCTTCGGCACCACGAATCCCTCCAGCGGTTTGAGCTCGACCGAGCGCCCTTCGAGGTCGATGATGAACCGGCCCTGCAGCACGAAAAAGAATTCGTCGTCGGCGTCGTGCTTGTGCCAGTGGTATTCGCCCTGCATGACGCCCAGGCGGATGACCGAGTCATTCACCTTGCACAGCGTCTGGTTGTACCAGCGGTCCTTGCAGGCGGCGATCAGGCCCGGCACGTCGACCACGCTCAGGGCATCGAACTTCAGGTCGAGGTAGGTGGCGTACGGGTAGGCGCTCGCGCTCACGGGTGGTCTACAGTCCGCGGCTCTCCGCCAGCTTCTCGATCTTCTGAAACTCGAGCGCCGGCTTGTCGCCGGCACGCGAGTACTCGTGGCGGCGGCTCATTTCGGCCATGGCGGCGTCGCGCTCGGCCGGCGTGGAATACCAGTGCAGCCGCTGCCACTCCGGCCCGAGCAGCTTGCGGAACGGATCCCCGCCCGGGAGGCTCACGCGGATGCCGAACGGGCGCAGCTTCTCGATGGGCGGCGTACGCAGGTTCTGCGGCTGACTGATCCCCATATGCGGGAAAGCTTACGGTGCACTGCGGCGCACCTGCAAGCGGGCAGTCCTGCGGCGCGGTTCACGCTGCGCAGCGCCGGCTCTTGAGTCATGCGCGCGCTGTCCCCACACTGTCTCACCTACCGGGCGAGGAGGCCGAAAGTCATGGCGTTGTTCCGCAAGAAATCCACGATGCCGACCGAGCATACGGCACTGCCCGGACGCAGCAGCCCCCTCAAGGTGCCGGAGATGCATTTTGTTAACGGGCATCGCATCGTCCCGCCCTTTCCGGCAGGCCTGCAGGAAGTCGTGTTCGGTCTGGGCTGCTTCTGGGGCGCCGAGCGCCTGTTCTGGCAGCTGCCGGGGGTCTATTCGACCGCGGTCGGCTACGCCGGCGGCTTCACGCCGAACCCGACCTACGAGGAGGTGTGCACGGGCGAAACCGGCCATACCGAGGTCGTGCGCGTCATCTACGACCCGCACAAGATCGGCTTCGAGGAGCTGCTGAAGGCCTTCTGGGAATCGCACGACCCCACGCAGGGCATGCGCCAAGGCAACGATGTCGGCACGCAGTACCGCTCGGCGATCTACGTACTGAACAAGCAGCAGCGCAAGGCGGCTGAGGATTCCAAGCGCGCCTATCAGAAGCTGCTGACGGCGGCCGGCCGGGGCACGATCACGACAGAGATCCGCGATGCGCCCGAATTCTTCTACGCCGAGGACTATCACCAGCAGTATCTGGCGAAGAATCCCGATGGGTATTGTGGGCTTGGCGGGTGTGGAGTGCCCTACAAATCCGCAGAGTTACCGGTGGGGGAGAAGGCGTAGTCGCCGGGTTGACTTGGCTTCCATTAGGAAGCCAAGCGGGCGATGGTTCCAGCGAGCCGCGCGGTGGGCGGAGCGTGTCGTAGGGCCGCAAAAGCTCACTTCGGATTCAACTTGCGTCGCTTCCCGCTCCATTCCAGGATTGACTTACCTTCGGATGTCTCCGTTACGGACCGAAGCATTTGTTGGCCCGCGGACGGGAAACGGATACTGAGATGCTCAGTCGCCTGCCTACCTGAGATTGAGTACGACAGCGGCTCGAACTCAATCGTGTCGCCATTCCACCGCCCTTTGTGGTCGTGGTATTCGCCCGTTGACGAAATTTCCATCCAGCGCACTTGCTGCTCGTCGGGACTGTAACCAATAACAGCGGCCGCCTCGACCGGGCCAACGCCAGGGAGTCGACCGGCGATAAGGCAGCTTACCGCAGCGCCGAGTGAAGCTCGCTTGCAGTCAATTGCGAGTTTGAAATGCACCGGCTCTTGGGAGCCCGGTTCTTGGTCGGTTCCGGTTAGTACCCAATGCCCGACAAAGGCATCGACCGTTTTTTTTACTTCGGGCGGCGGTTTCGCTACACCTTCGCTCTGCGCGTGCGCCAGGCTGATCGACGCGGTCAGCACTGTTATCATCAGCCGCACCCCGCGAAGCCTAGGGCTCACCCACAGGGAATCAGCACCTATTTTGCGATTCTCATTGGTTACAACCACAGTCATCGACCTTCATCGCCGTCCCAACGAAAACTTGAGCTGATTATAGCCGTCCGATTTCGCCCGTCTATTCGTTGTCCTTCAAATCACGGCAGCCGGTAGCTGCCAGGGCCTCACGTGCGGCGCAATGCTTGTATTCGCGTGAAGGATTCAGCGGACGCGTCAGTTCAGGACAAAGAGATTCCGCTGAAACATTCCAAATATCGTGCGTGCCGAAGTCGCCATCAGCCGCTGCGGCCGGCCAGATCACGGTCAAGCCGTGGCCATCGCCACATTTGTGCCGAGCTCGAAAGCGAACCTCATGCCATCGGCGTGCAGCCGCACGAAGTCGGCGCTATCACACATGATGGCCACCACGATTCGCTGACGCTCTTCGTCGCGCATTGCGCTAGACGCCCTGCTCATGCTCACAAGAGCCATGGCAGTCAAGCGCACGAAGACCGACCCGTCATTGAACCTTATCGCGGTGGGCTTGACACTTCAGCAAACCTAATTTATCCGTCATGCCCAGGTACGGTCTGGTTCCCGCGGGCCACGTGTCTGACCCGACCGTCCGCGAACGTGACAGATACTGGGGGGGGGGTTGCTATGAAAAACATGCGCGCGTGGTGTGTGCTCGCGTTGCTGACCGTTGGCAGCGCGGTGCAGGCCCAGACAACTAACACGACGGGCAAGTCGCCGGCGCCGACTACGACGCCGAAGAATGCAGACAAAGAAGTACGTCGTGGGGAGCTGCTGGCAAGGTTCGGCGGGTGCCACGACTGCCATACGCCGAAGATCATGACTCCGAAGGGTCCGCAGCCCGATACTTCCCGTTTGCTATCCGGCTACCCTTCCCACACATCATTGCCAGCGGTTCCGCAAGGCGTAATCGGCCCCACACAATGGGGCGCATTGGCAACCAACGATTTGACAGCCTGGGCCGGGCCGTGGGGCATCAGCTTTTCTGCGAATCTGACTCCCGACGTGACCGGTCTTGGCCCTTGGACTGACCAGCAGTTTATTGAAACGATGCGTACGGGAAAACATCTGGGTGCAGGCCGCGCTCTACTGCCGCCGATGCCTTGGTTCAATACGGCGGCATTGACAGACCAGGACCTGAAAGCGCTGTTCAAATACCTGCAATCGCTCAAGCCGATTTCCAACCAGGTGCCTCAGCCGCTTCCACCGCAGAAGCCAGGGTCGCACTAATGCGCGCTGGATTCAGGGCACTCAACGCGCGTCAGCAGATAGCTCTGTTGGATCTGGTTATCGACATAGGAGGGTCTGACCAGCGCCTCGAAATCGGCACGGACCCGGGCGAGCCGATCCGGCGCGTCCGCGAGACCTTCGACGGGCTTGTGCGCTAGCGGTTCACCGCAGGCGCTGCCTGGTCGATGCTTCGGACCAGCGCGGGTGCGACGACCGCTGCTCCCGCACCGGGAGCCTGCGTCCAGAACTCGACGTTCAGGTGCTGCGGGGACGCGGTCGCCAGAAGTCCGCTGGGTGCGATGCTCGTGGCGCGGCCCGACTGCAGCGCCTGCAGCTGTCGCCGCCGCTCCATGCGAGCACTGGCGTAAGGGGTACCCTGCAGCCAGTCGAGCAGTGGCAGGGTGGCAGGTCCTGAGAAGTAGCCGGAGAAGGCGGCGAGTCTCACGTATGCATCGGCCGCCGCGGCGAGCAGCCAGGTTGCGACGTCGCCGGCTATTGGCACGGTGTCGAATTGTTCGGCAGCGGGCCAGCATGGCTCACTGACCGGTGTCTTCCCGCTCTGCGCCATATTGATGATGCTGCTCAGCGCGGCTACCGCAAGCTCGCGACGCCCGGCGTCGATGGCTGCGCGTGCGAGCATCGACAAGGCGGTGATCGTCGGCGCACCGCCCGTGGGCGATTCGAGGGCCGCGATGGCAGCCAGCAGACCCGCATAGCGTTGCGCGGCGGGTTCGCTCTCGGCCTTCCACACGGCGAACGCATCGAGCGCGGCGGCCATGTCGCGGTTCGGGTCGCAAGCCGGCACGTCCCAGGAACGTGCGAAGGGCTGCCGGCGCCAGTAGGCGAGGCCTGAGCCCGCTTCAGCGCGCACCGCGGCCGCAGGGCCGCGCAGCAGGAAGCCGCGTCGCTCGAGTTCTTGCGCCCGTGTTGCCTTGCAGGCGAACAGGTTGAGTTCGTAGGCGTCCAACTGCTCGTGCAACTGCACGGGCACCAGATACCGCGACGGCCCGACCAATCGATAGAGTTCGTAGCTGAGTTCTCTAAAGGCGCTCGGCAGCTCCAGATTGACAGTCGTGCCGTGCTTCACCTCGAACATCACCAGCGGATCTTCGCCGGTGAAGAACTTGTGCCCACCCGCCACAATGCGCACTTCCTCGCCCTCGGCGTCCAGCTTGACGAAATCAACACCCTCCATGCGCAGCTCGTGGGCCAGATCGTCAAGCGTGGCCAGCGGCACGTCCTCGCAGGGCGCGCCGTCCTGCGGCTGCAAACTATTCAGCTCGGAGTTCGGGCCTGTCGAGAGCCGGCCGGAGCCGGCGTGGTCAGACAGAGCCAGGCGGTGCGGCTCGACCTGCGCCAGGGAGTTTTTCCGCAGCGTGTATTTGAGGAAAGCGATGGTGGCGGAGGCCGGCTCGAACGCCCAGACCTGCCCGCTCGGACCTACCGAACTGGCGATGGCCACTGAGTAAAGACCCATGTTGGCGCCGATGTCGAGCGCCCGCATGCCAGGGGTGAGCACCTGGCGCACGAACGAGATCTCCTTCTCGAACCAGTCCTCTTGCTCGAGCAGCACGTAGGTCGTGAGGTAGCGAACGGAAGGGGGCACGGCGATCACACTGCCGTTCACGACTCTTAACACCAACGCGTTCACGGCAGGACCCGGGCCGTCATCGTGAGGAGCACTCCCGAGCGAAATAACCGTTAATGACCAACTCCGCAGGGCGCTTTTCCCGCGGTCTGCCGGCACTGCAACGTTGAGCGAGGCGCTGGCGGCTTCGGCTTCCGGCAACGGTACAACCGTTCTTACACGAGCTCAAGCTCGCGCCCGGATCCGACAGCACTGCGGCGGGTCCTTCATTACCGCGCCTGCGCTGCAACCTTCAGGCACGGTTCGCGTTCGCTGTGCGGCGCGGGTGTAGAGTGATGCGCCATGAGAGTGATAGAGCGGGAAGAGGTGGCGCGGCGTCTGACCTACGAGCTGTGCATTCCCATCGTCAGGCGCGCCATGATCGCCTTCTCCAAGGGCGAGACGCGGCAGCTGCTGCGCTCCATCATCCCGTTGGCGCAAGGCAACATGTTCGGCATCATGCCGGGCGCACTGGGCGAGAACGCCGCCTTCGGCGCCAAGCTGATCAGCGTCTATCCGGGTAATTTCGCCAAAGGCCGGCAGTCACATCAGGGTCTGGTGGTGCTGTTCGAGCCCACAACCGGAGAGGCGGTGTGCGTCGCGCACGCGGGCGAGATAACGGCCATCCGTACCGCCGCAGCCAGCGCGGTCGCGACCGATGTGCTGGCGCGCGCCGACGCGCACCGTCTGACCATTCTCGGCTATGGCGAGCAGGCTGCAACGCACGCTCGGGCGCTGCTCAAGGTTCGCAGCATTGACGCCGTGCGCGTATGGGGGCGCTCTGCTGAGCGCTGCCAGGCGTTCTGTCAGCGCATGGCCGCGGAGCTGGGCATTCCCTTCAGCACTGCGGCCGGGGTCGAAAATGCGGTCGGCGACGCCGACATCGTCTGTACGGTTACCGCCGCCCGCAAGCCGATCCTGAAAGGCGACTGGGTGCGCCCGGGCACGCACCTCAACCTGGTCGGCTCCGGTTTCGCAGGACCTGTGGAAGTCGACACGGATCTGGTGGTGCGATCGCGCTTCATCGTCGACAGCCGTGAAGGCGTTCTGCGTCAGGGCGCCGAGTTCCTGAAGGCCAAGGATGCCGGTGCGATCGACGATCAGCACATCGTCGCCGAGATCGGCCAGGTGCTCGCCGGCGACGTCGTCGGCCGGCGCACACCCGAGGAGATCACGGTCTACAAATCGCTCGGACACGTGGTGCAGGACCTGGCGAGCGCCTGGGCACTCTATGCAGCCGACGAACGCGGCTCGCCGGGAACCGCTGGGGATTGACCCGAGGCGGGCGCCGGGGCGAGCGCTTTTTTCGCTAGGCGCCCAAGTGTGCTGCGGGCGCTTCGCGACCAAAGAAGGTAACGACGATCAGCGCGAGCGCCACCACCGAGATCGTGGCGGAGAGGATGTAGGCGTAGTCGTTGCCGCGCGCCTCGGCGATGCCGGCCTGAAAGGGGCCTATCCACGACATGGCAAGGTTACCGAGCTGGTAGGCAAAGCCCGGCAGGATGGCGCGCACCGAGGCGGGCGACAGCTCGTTCAGGTGTGCCGGCACGATGCCCCACGCACCCTGGATCATGAACTGCATCAGGAAGCCGCCGACGGCGAGCATCACGGGCGTCTGCGAGTGCGCCCATAACGGAATCATGGGCAGCGCCAGTGCCGCGGCGAGGATGATCGCACGGCGGCGGCCGAGGCGTTCGGACAGGCTGCCGAAGCTGATACCGCCGGCAAAGGCTCCGAGGCTCGCAACGATCGCGACGGTCCCCGTGAGGTGCGCCGACAGGCCGTGCTGCACCTGCAGGAAGGTCGGATACATGTCCTGCGAGCCGTGCGAGAAAGCGTTGAAGCACGCCATCAGCAGCACCAGGTACAGAAGCTTCGGCAGGTTGTCGCGCCCGGCCGCGAGGATGGCAGCCAGCGAGGCGCGCTGCGGCGCCCGCCCGGCAGCCCAGGCCGGCGATTCCTCGACACCGAAGCGGATGTAGAGCACCAGGACGGCGGAGGCAGCGCTGATGATGAACATGCCGCGCCAGCCGACATAAACGAACATGACTGCGTACAGGGCCGACGCGAGCAGGTTGCCGACCACGTAGCCCTCCTGCAGCAGTCCGGAGAAGAAGCCACGTCCCTTGGCGGGCAGCGTTTCCAGGGCCAAGGCAGCGCCGACGCCCCATTCCCCGCCCATCGCGATGCCGAACACGGCGCGCAGCGCCAGCAGGGTGGCAAGATTCGGCGCAAAGGCCGAGGCAAGCTGCACGACCGAGTAGGCGGCGACATTCACCATGAGGATGGGGCGGCGGCCATACTTCTCCGCCAGCCAGCCGAACACGAGTGCACCTACCGGGCGGCAGGCGAGGGTGAGGAACAGGCCCGCCGATACCGCCTTGATGTCGGTGTGAAATTCGGCGCTGATCGCCTTCTGGCAGAAGACGAAGATGAAGAAATCGAACGCGTCCAGGGACCAGCCGGCGAACGCGGCGATGAAGGCGGTCCGTTGTGCTCGCGTGAGCTCGGCCAGCGGATTGGGCACGACTATTCTGCTTGTCAGCGGTCCCGCGGGCGAGCGTAGCACGGGCGCGCGTGCCGGCTTAAGTCACGTGTGCTGCGGCAGTCCTTGAGTGCCAAGAAAGCCGAAGCCCCGGGCGCGCTCGGTAACAATTCTTCACCCCTCAAAGTCCCCCGCGCAGCGCCCTCACATCTATAGTGCAAGCGTGGCCGTATACCGGGGGGTCAATGCGCGCGGGAGGACCGGTCTGACTTCGGCGCGCGCCGCCGACGCTGCCCGCATCTGCATTTGCCGCGCCAAAACCGCTGCGTACCTCGGCGTGCTCGCCCTGACGCTCCTGGGGAGCGCCGGCATCGCGCACGCGGAGGAAATCTCGATCCTGGGTGGCGTCAACAGCGGCGACGACCCCTCGGGCGGTACCTACGCGTGGGGACTCGAGTACCGGCAGCGGCTGCTTGCCCACCTTGATGCCTCGTTCGGTTATCTGAACGAGGGGCACATTCCGGGGCATCATCGCGACGGCGCCATGCTGCAGGTGTGGGCGGACAGCGGCCCGTGGGGCGGGCGCTTTTCGGCAGCCCTCGGCGCCGGCCCCTACGTCTACTTCGATACGGAGCAGGAACCGAGCAGCCGGGGCTATCGTGACGAGCACGGTGCGGGCCTGATCCTGACGGCGCGTCTGAGCATGGCGCTCACGCGGCAGTGGTTCGCGCTGCTCGAACTCGACCAGGTGACGTTCACCGACCTCAGCACGCGTGCCCTGATGCTGGGCGTTGGCTACCGGCTGGACAGCCTGCTTGACAGGCTGCAGGGCGGCGTACAGGCAGGCGCCGTCGCCGACGTGCCGAACGAGCTCAATGTCTTCGGCGGCGTCACGGTCATCAACGATCTGACTTCAGACCGCTCCAGCGTCTTCGGCCTCGAGTATCGCTTCCGTCCCGTGCCTCACCTGGAGCTTTCCGGCAGCGTACTCGATGATGCTGCCGGGCCCGACGGTCGTCACGTCGGCCTGACCGGCGAGGCATGGGTGGTGCAGGATTTTCTGTCGCGCCAGCTGAGCGTGGGTTTAGGGATTGGCCCCTATGTCGCGCTCAGTGCCTATCACACCGACGACGGACGCATTGCAGCGAGCGTCGTCGGACTGGCCTCGATGACGGTGAGCTGGCGCATGTCGCGCTCGCTGACGCTGCGACTCAACTGGCATCGCGGCTTCACCGGCGATGACCAGGACCGGGACATTGTCACTGCGGGGCTGGGCTGGCGCTTCTGACTTTGGCGAGCAGCCATTGCAGCCCGGCAAGATGCTGCTGGTCGTGGCTGCACAAGAGGTGCACCAGGCTCTCCAGCGTCACCACGCCGTGTTCGGCGTAGCAGGCGGTGCGGGTCAGCTGCGCCGGCGTGAGTTGCCGCAGCAGCTGCAGGGTCTGGCTGCGCGCGCCGCGAAACGTCGCCAGCACCGCGACGGCGTCGCTCGAGGCGTAGGCGCGCTCGCGCGCCAGCGCCAGGCCGTCAAGTGACGGTAGCTGCGGCTGCTGCTCGCGCAGCGTACGGCTGAAGCGCACCTGATAGCCGTCGCTCTCGATATCGCGCACATGACACAGGTGCTCGAGGGCCGTGAAGGGTTCGCTCGGCACGCCCTCCCAGGATGCGGGCGTCCAGCGCACGAATTGCTCGGGAAACTGGCGGTAATGCGCTTCGAGCTGCGCGGGGAAGGCCGCGAGAGCCTCCAGGGTCGTCTGGTCCATGGCCCCATGCTAACCCCGGCGGCCGCCGGCGACAGGGTCGCAGATCAGGGCCGCTGTGCGCACTGTGTTGCCGCAGGACCGGTACGGGAATAGCGCGGGGGCGCACTGCGCCCCCGCGCACGGACCCGCTGCCTACTTCGCGTCCTTGAGGGCGCGGTCAGTGGCGTGAATCGCCTCGTCGATGTGATGCACGGCGCGATCCTTCAGACCCTTGGTCATCGGATCGTCTTCCTCGCGGTCCACATCCGCATGCACCTTACGCAGCAGTTCGCGTGCCTTGTGCAGGCGTCCCGGATGGCCGGCCGGCACGTCGACGGCCGGATGATCGTGGATGTCCTTGCCATCATCGATCGAGGCGCGCTTGATCTCGCCGATCGCCTTGTCGATTTCGGCAACGGCGACGTCTTCCTGAGCGCTCACCGCGGCATCTCCCGGACGGTGCTCGAGCATCCAACGAGCGGTACGCAGGTCGCTCAGGGCATGCAGGTAGTAGGGGTGTTTGCCGGGCAGGTCGGCGTTGGCTGCAAAGGGCAGCGCCAACAGCAATAACAGCGCTGACAGCATCGAGGTGGGTTGCATTCTCACTGGGTATCCTCCGTAGGTGTTGGGAACGCGGTCCAGAGGCCGGCAGTATGCTGCCCGCAAACTGACTGGTTGGTGAACGGCAGAGGCGGGCGCAGAACGTCGACTCCATCACGGTGCAGTACCTGGCTGGTCGTGGGGGCGTGGCGGTGTTGTACAGAGAGGGTGCCGGGCACGGAGGCATGCCAGGTGCGCACCGCGCCGCCGCGTTGCAATCGCCGGCTCATGGGCGACAATGCGCCATGCTGCAACTCACGCGCAGGCGGCGTCCCGGCATCCTGCTGCTGCTGGCCACGGCCGCAACGACCGGCAATGCTGCGCCATTTTCCCTCGACACAGCACCTGGGCGGCTGCCCAAGGATGTGGTACCGCTCGGTTACACGATCGCCGTGGTGCCCGATCTCGAGGCCAAGACATTCACTGGCACGGAGAGGGTGGCGCTGCAGGTACGGGCGCCAACGGCGCGGCTCGTGTTCAACTCGCTCAACGAGCGGCTGCGCGATGTGCGGCTGGATGGCAAGCCCGTAGGCGCGGTCGTGTCCGACGACCATGAGCAGCTGACCACCGTGACCCTGACGCATGTTGCCGCGGTCGGCCGGCACACGCTGACCTTTGCGTACAGCGGTACGCTCGAGACCCAGCCGCACGGGCTGTTCGTGCAGCCCTTCAACAAGCCGGATGGCGCTCACGCCATGCTCTTGTCGACCAAGATGGAAAGCACCGATGCGCGGCGCATGTTGCCGTGCTGGGACGAACCGGCCTTCCGCGCCACCTTCGGGCTGACCATGACCGTGCCGGCCGGCTGGGCGACGGTCTCGAACATGCCCGTGGCGCGGCGCGCGGTGCACGGGTCGCTGGCGACCGTGACCTTCCGCCGTTCGCCGCGGATGCCGTCCTACCTCATCGAGTTCACCGGCGGCGATATAGCCGCCCTCAGCGCGCGCGTCGGCAGCACCACGCTCGGCATCTGGGCGGCCCGCGGCCGCGAACAGGATGGCGGCACTGCGCTCGCCAACGCGCAGCAGATACTCGCCGACTACAACGATTACTTCGCCTTTCCCTACCCGCTGCCGAAACTGGACTCGATCGCGGTGCCGGGAGGCTTCTCCGGGGCCATGGAGAACTGGGGAGCGATTACGTACAACGATCAGCTGCTGCTGGTCGGTGCCGCGAGCACCATTGCCGACCGCCAGGATGTCTACGCCGTGCAGGCGCACGAGATGGCGCATCAGTGGAACGGCGACCTGGTCACGATGGCCTGGTGGGATGAGCTGTGGCTGAACGAAAGTTTCGCCTCCTGGCGCGGCACCAAGGAAACCGCGGCGCGCAACCCGAGCTGGAAATGGTGGGAGCTGCAGGACGCGAACAAGGAGAGCGCCATGCGTGACGACGCGCGCGTCTCCTCGCACCCGGTGCACCAGCCGGTGGCCGACGAGCTGCAGGCCGCCAATGTCTTCGACGCCATCACCTACACCAAGGGGCAGGCGGTGCTGCGCATGTTCGAGGGCTATCTCGGCCCGGACGTGTTCCGCGACGGCATTCGTCGCTATCTGCGGGCGCGCGCCTATTCCAATGCGACGGCAACGGATCTGTGGAACGCGCTGAGCGCCGCCAGCGGTGGCGATGTCGATGCTCTGGCGCACGACTGGACCGAGCAGACCGGCTATCCGCTGGTGACCGTCACCTCCAGCTGCGAGGACGGCGCGCGCAGCATTGCGCTGGCGCAGACGCGCTTCCTGCTGCACGGCACTGACGCCACGGCGACGCGCTGGCGCGTGCCGCTGCGCATCCGCGCCGGAGCTCGGTGAGCCGCAATCGGTCCTGTTCAGCGCTGACGGACAGCGCGTGGCGGCCGGGCGTTGCGACGAGCCGCTCAGCCTGAACGCCGATGCAGTGGGGTTCTATCGCGTCGCCTACGACGCTGCCACGCAGACGGTGAATGCGCGCGGGTTCGCGCAGCTGCCGGACGGCGACAAGATCGCGCTGCTGGACGATGACTGGGCGCTGGTGCTCGCCGGGCGCGCGCAGCTCGCCGGCTACCTGAAGCTCGCGAGCTCGCTCGGTGAGGATGCCGATACGCGTGCCTGGGAGCAGGTGGCCGCAGCACTCGGGACCATCGAACACGCCGAACGCGGCGCCCCCGGGCATGCGGCGTTCGCGGCCGATGGCGCGCGCGGTCATCAAGCCGATGGCGGACCGGCTGGGGTGGGACTCAGGAGCTGACGAAACTCCGGATGTGCAGGAGCTGCGCCGCACGCTGCTCGGCGATCTCGGCTCGTGGGGCGATGCTGCAGTCATCGCCGAGGCGCGACGACGCTTTACGGCGTTCCAGGCCGATCAGAACGCCGTGAAGGCCGACGACCAGGCGTTCATCCTCGGCATAGTGATGCGCAATGGCGATGCTGCGGCATTCGACGCCCTGCACGCGATTGCGAAGGCCACGCACGACGACACGGCGCAGCGGCGCTATTACCGTGCGCTGATGCGCGTGCGCGACCCCGAGCTGGCGCAGCGCGCCGCGCTGATCGCACTGTCGGATGAGATTCCGCCGCAGGCCGCGAATGCGCGCATCAGTCTGGTCATGGGGCTTGCCGATGAGCACGCGCAGCTTGCCTGGGTCACCTTTCGTGACAATGCCGACGTCCTGCTGTCAACCAATCCGAAATATGCGCCGCTCATCACGTCGCAATACGTGCCGGAGACCATGTGGGAGGGAGCGCCGCTCGATCAGCTCGAGGCGTGGATCCGCAGCCGCGTGCCAGCGGAGATGGCGCCCAACATCGCGCGTGGTATGGAGGCGGCGCGCGGCCGGCAGGCAGACAAGGAGCTGTTGGTTCCGGCGGCCGATGCGTACGTAAGCGGTACGCGCGCCGGTTAAGGGCCAGAGAGCGCGCCGCGGGCGCAGCCTGCTACAGCGCGCCGAACACCTTTTTCAGGATCGAACTTGCCTGTTCCATCGGATGCGCGCGGATCTGGTGCTCCTCGTCCGCGATGCGACTGAACAGCCCGTCGAGCGCTTTGGACGTCACGTAGTCGTTGAGGTTCGCATCCTTGGCCGATACCAGGCCGAACTGCGCCGCCTTGCCGGCGTACTCGTCGTATTTCGCGGCCAGGCCCAGCTTTGCCGTGGTGGCGGCCACCACCGGTTTGAATTTCGCGGTGAGCTGCTCGCTGGTGGCGTGGCGGAAATAGGCGGTGCCGGCGCCGTCGCCGCCGGTGAGGATGCCTTTGGCATCCGAGAGCGTCATGTGATGCAGCGCCGACTCGAAGATCGGCTTGGCCTGCGCGACGGCCTGTTCGGCGGCGTGATTCATGGTCACGCGAAGTTCGTCGGCCTGCCCGCCCATGCCCACCTTGCGCAACAGGTTATCCGCCTTGTCGAGCGCCGGCGGCAACGGGATCGCCACCTTCGGATCATTGAGGAAGCCGTTCGGGGCACCGAGCTGACTTACCGCGACACTGATGCCCTTGGCGAGCGCGGTGCGCAGGCCCGTCGAGGCATCCTTGGACGTCAGTGCATCGAGTGCCGCGGAGTCGGCCCAACCTGTCTGGGCTGCCAGCACAGCGCCCAAGGCGCACAGCGCCACGCCATACCGCAACGATGTCCGTGTCATGAGTGCGTCCCCGCAGGCTGAGTTGACTGCAAGGGCGCAGTGTAGACTGCGGCGCTGACAAAGCCCACCGCCGGTCCATCCATGAGCGAGCAGAGCGCCAGCTTCGACGCGATCCTGCAGCGCGAGCAGGGGCTGCATCGCACCCTGAGCGCCGGCCGCATGACCATGATCGCCATCGGCGGCGCGATCGGTACCGGTCTGTTTCTCGGCAGTGCGTTCGCCATCGGCTTTGCCGGGCCCGCCGTGCTGATCAGCTATTCGATCGGCGCGCTGATCGCGCTGCTGCTGATGGGCTGTCTGGCGGAGATGACGGTGGCACACCCCACTGCCGGCTCATTCGGTGCCTACGCGGAGTTCTATCTCGGGCCGCTCGCGGGCTTTCTGGTGCGCTACGCCTACTGGACCTGCATCGTGCTGGCGGTCGGCACCGAGGTCACCGCTGTCGCGCTGTACATGCAATTCTGGTTTCCGACGCTGCCGGGCTGGCTGTGGATCGTCGGATTCTCCGCGCTCCTGATCGCGGTGAATGCCCGCAGCGTGAACGTTTTCGGCGCCGTGGAATACTGGTTCTCCGCCATCAAGGTCACCGCCATCGTGATCTTCATCGTGCTCGGTACCTACGTGGTGCTGCGCGCCCCGGGCGTCGCGGCGCACAACTATGGCGTCGCCGGCGGCTTCTTCCCCAAGGGCCTGTGGGGCGCATGGGTGGCCGTGATCGTTGCCTTCTTCAGCTACCTGAGCATCGAGATGGTCGCGGTCGCCGCCGGTGAGGCGGCGCAGCCGCAACTGGCCGTGACGCGCGCCTTCCGCGCCACGGTGTTCAGGCTCATCCTCTTCTATCTGCTGACGCTGGCGCTGATTCTCGCCATCGTGCCATGGACCGCTGCCGGCACCACCGAGAGCCCGTTCGTGCAGGTGATGCGTACGCTCAACGTGCCGCTGGCTGCCGGCATCTTCAATTTCGTGATTCTGGTGGCGGCGCTGTCGGCGATGAACAGTCAGCTGTACATCACCACGCGCATGATGTTCAGCCTGGCGCGCGCCGGCTATGCGCCGGCGCGCTTCGGCGTGCTGAGCAGGCGCGGGGTGCCGCTGCAGACGTTGCTGCTGTCGAGCATCGGCGTCGCGCTGGCTGCGGTGCTCAGCGTCATGGCGAAGAAGTCGGCGTACATTCTGATGCTGTCGGTCTCCTCATTCGGCGCGATGTTCACCTGGATGATGATCTTCGTGACGCATTACGCCTTCCGCCGCGCACGGGCGCGCGCGGCGCAACCGCTGCGCTTTCGCATGCCGGGCTTCCCGTTCACGACGCTGCTCGGGGCCGCGCTCATGCTTGCGGTGCTCCTCACCACGGCATTTACCGACACGTTTCGCCTGACGCTCGTGTTCGGCCTGCCATTCCTCGCCATGCTGTGCGCGGTCTACGCACTCTGGTACCGCCGCCGGGCGCCGGAGTAAGCTCCGCTGACAATCCACCAGGAGATGCAACATGGCCACCAGCGCGATTCCGGACGGCTATCGGTCGGTGACGCCGTATCTCATCGTGAACGGTGCCGCCGCAGCGATCGAATTCTACAAGCACGTTTTCGCGGCAACCGAGATGCTGCGCATGGCCGATGCGCATGGCCGGATCGGCCATGCCGAGATCAAGATCGGCGATTCCGTCGTGATGCTCGCGGACGAACATCCGCAGATGGGGTATCGCAGCCCAAGCTCGCTCGGCGGTTCGAGTGTCAGCATCCTGCTGTATCTCGACGACGTTGACGATGTCTTCGCACGCGCCGTCAAGGCAGGCGCCACCGCGCAGCGTGAGGTCGCGGACCAGTTCTACGGCGATCGCACCGGCACCCTGCGAGATCCGTTCGGTCATGTCTGGACCGTGGCGACCCACGTTGAGGACGTCGCGCCCGAGGAAATGCAGCGGCGTGCCGCTGCCGCCATGAAATCCTGAGCGAACGGCGTCCGTTCGGCGCCAGCTCGTTGCGCCAGACGAACGTTAGATAGAGAATGTAACAAATAACGCCGCACAGGCGATTTCCGGGGAGCTGTCCCGTACGCGGCATGCGTACGCAGGACGATCATGGTCTTCAATTCGCTCACGTTCATCGTGTTCTTCGCCTGCGTGCTCGGCTTGCACTCGCTGCCGCTGCCGTGGACGACCAAGAAGATCAACCTGCTGCTTGCGAGTTATCTGTTCTACGCGGCGTGGAATCCGCCGTTCGTAATCCTGCTGTGGGTGTCGACGGTGGTCGACTGGTATGCAGCGCAAGGCCTGGTGAAAGCGCGGCGTGCCGGCGCCCGCCATGCGTGGATGCTGCTGTCGGTCGTCGCAAACCTCGGCATGCTCGGCTACTTCAAGTACGGACAGTTTCTGCTGGATAACTTCAGCGCCCTGATGACGGCGCTCGGTATCGCTTACCACCCGGCGCACTCGGACATCGTGCTGCCGGTGGGTATCTCGTTCTATACCTTCGCCACCATGTCGTACACGCTCGATGTGTACCTGCGCCGCGCAGCTCCGGCGCGCAACCTGCTCGACTACGCGCTGTTCGTGACGTTCTTTCCGCACCTGGTGGCAGGTCCAATCATGCGCCCCACCGAGCTCGTGCCCCAGTTCGCCCAGCCGCGTCGCGCCAGCGCGCAGCAGCTGCGCTTCGGGCTTGCGCTCATGACGCTCGGGCTGTTCAACAAGGTAGTGCTGGCCGATACCTTCCTGTCGCACGCCGCCGAAAGTGTCTATGACAGCGACAAGCTCCCCGGCACGCTGGATGCGTGGGCCGCGACGCTGGCATTCAGCGGGCAGATCTTCTGCGATTTCGCCGGCTATTCCACGACCGCGATCGGCGCCGCCTTGTGCCTTGGTTTTGCGATGCCCGACAACTTCCGCTTTCCCTATGCCGCGGTGGGCTTCTCCGATTTCTGGCGGCGCTGGCACATTACGCTCTCGTCATGGCTGCGTGACTACCTCTACATACCGCTCGGCGGCAACCGGCACGGCGCCCGCCGTACTTACCTGGCGCTGATGGGTACCATGTTGTTGGGGGGGCTGTGGCATGGCGCCAACTGGACCTTTGTCGCCTGGGGTGGTCTGCACGGGGTGTATCTGTCGGTGGAACGAGTGCTGCGTAGCCGCTTCCCCAACTACCGCCCCGGCCCGCTGATGTTCGTGCTGCTCGGCCTGCTCACCTACACGCTGGTGAACATCACCTGGGTGTTCTTCCGCGCCAAGACATTCGCCAAGGCATGGATCGTGCTGCGTGGCATGTTCGGTCAGAACGTGGGGGCGCGTCCGATACTCTCGACTTATCTGCTGACCGTAGTGGCTGCGATCGTCGGTGCGCTGCTGGTCACGCATTGGCTCATGCGCGCCCGCACGCTCGAATCGGTGCTGGCGCGCGCGCCGCCGCTACTGGTGAGCATGGTTTGGGGACTCATGCTGTTTGCAATCATTGCAGCTCAGGGAACTGGCAGTGCCTTCATCTATTTCCAGTTCTGACACCACGATCGATGGGGCCGGCGGCGGCTGCGTGCGCGGTGCCGCCGCTGGCGCGCCGCCGGACCCGGTGGTGCCCCAGGATCGCTATGCCCGTCAGACGGCGGCCGACCGCCCCGGCGTTGCGCAGCCGGTGCCGCTGCGGCCGGTGCCGCAGCAGCCCTGGGGAGCGATGCTGCTGGGCGCGGTACTGCTGGCGGCAGTGCTGCTGGGCGGCTGGGAATGGCACTGGCGCTCCTATGGCGTGCATCCCAACCTCAACAACGACTTCGGCTTGTGGGCGATCGAGCGGCGCCGCATCGATGCCGGCGAGGGCGATGCCACCGTGCTGCTCGGCTCCTCGCGCCTGTATTTCGACATCCAGCTGCCGGTGTGGGAGCGTCTCGCCGGACGGGCGCCGATTCAGCTGTCGTTCGAAGGAACCTCGCCCGTTACCGCGCTGGAAGATCTGGCCGCGGACCCGAAATTCACCGGCCGGCTGCTTGTGGGAATCGCGCCGCAGGTATTTTTCCAGGGATTCGGCGCCAACGCGGAGGCGGCCAAGTTCACGCACAAGGAATCGCCGTCGCAATATGTGAGTCAATGGCTGTCGATGTACCTCGTCGAGCCGTATTTCGCCTTCGACGATACGGACTTTGCGCTTGATACCGTGCTGGCCCGCCAGCCCTGGCCGCAGCGTCCGGGCCGGCAGTGGTACATCAGCATCCGTAAGCTGTCCGACACCCACGCGCGGCGCAACACGTACCTGTGGGACAAGGTTGAGAACGATCCCCAGTACCGGGAGCTGGCGCGCAAGATCTGGCGCGAGAGGTTTCAGCCGCCTCCGGGCGGCCCCGGACCGGAGGAGGTGCGCAAGACCGCACAGGAGCAGATCGCGCGCACTGCCAAGGCGATCGCGGTGCTGCGGGCGCGCGGCGTCAAGGTGCTGCTGCTACGCCTGCCTAGCAGCGGCGAGTACCTCGCCTACGAGAACCGTGACTTCCCGCGCCAGAGCACCTGGGACGTCCTGCTCAAGGCGAGCAGCGCGCCGGGGATCTACTTTGACGACTATCCCGAACTGCAGGGTTATTACCTGCCAGAGTGGTCGCACATGACGCGCAGCGAGGCTGAGCGCTTCACCGCGACCCTGTATTCACTCATCATGCGCGACTTCTGGGGAACGGGCGCGGCCCCGGCTGCCGCTGCGAGCGGGCTCGCGCCGGCCGTGCCTGCGCGCTGAGCGTCACGAGGGATTCTTCACCCAGCCGCGCGGCTTGTTGTTGAAGCCGATCTGCACGTCCACGAGTTTCTTGCCACAGCGACAGCGGAAGCGTGCGATGAGCTCGGCGATCGGTTCATCCCAGCCGTGGCGGCAACGACGCGCCACAAACGCCGGTGTGAGTTCGCGCGAGTGACGGCAATGGCGGCAGGTGACCACGATGACGTAGTCGCCGAAATGGTCACGCAATCTTTCGATGGCATTCCACGGCAGCATGCCGGCAAGTGTGAGCAACGCGATCTGCCGGCGTCCACACAGTGCCTTAGCGGGCGGCGCACTGTTCGTAGCTAACCACATGTTCGCAAACGCGGTTTGCGAAAAAGACCCCAGAGTGCATGCATACCGCTGCGGGCCTGGCAACGTGCTGCAGCATTGGCGCTTGAGCATTCTTCTTGGGCTGCAGCACACCTGCGGCCGCGGCGCAGCGTGGTGAGTGCTGTCACGATGATCTAGGATAGTGCAACAAGAAGAGCGGAGCGCCGTTGTGGGCCGGTATCGACGCTACATCATCGCACTTGCCATCATCGTCGTGCTGGTCGGTGCCTATGCCGCCGCGGGCTTCCTCGCCGTGCCGTACTTTGCGCGCAAGAGCGCGCAGGATTTCGTCCGCAGCCACTACGGACGCAACATCCAGATCGGCGAGATCCATTGCAACCCCTTCACGCTCACGCTCGATGTGCTGCGCCTCACGCTGCCGGACGCTGACGGTCAGACCCTGCTGTCGTTCAAGAGCCTGCACGTCGATCTGCAGCTCGCGACTATCTGGCGTCTGGGGCCAAGCTTCAGCGAGATTCTGCTGGAGGAGCCTTATGTGCGTGCCGTGCTGCGGCAGGGTGGCGCACTGAATCTTGCCGATCTCGGCCAGGGGTTCGCCAGCGAGCCTGCGAAGCCGCAAGAGAAATCCAAGCCGCTGCGGCTCTTCATCAAGCGCTTCGCGGTCATCGCCGGCACCAGCATCTTCGAGGATCACACGCGCACGCCGGCGTTCCAGGCCGAGCTGAAACCGATCGCCTTCGAGCTGCGCGACTTCAGCACTGCCCCCGGCAGCGGCAACGACTACACGCTGAATGCCGCCTCGCCACAGGGCGAGCGCCTCATCTGGAGCGGCACTTTGCGGCTGGACCCGTTCGGCTCGCATGGCGTATTCGAGATCGCCGACCTGCAGGCGCGCACGGTGTGGAGTTATCTGCGCGACAGCCTGGCACTGGAACTCGATTCCGGCGTGATCGACATCAAGGGCGACTACGATCTGGCGAGCGGCGCGGGTCCGCTGAACCTGGCGGTCAACGTACACAGCACCGTGCTCACCAATCTGGGCGTCAAACCCAAGGGCGGCGCACAGAACTACATCGATCTGGCGCGTCTCGAGGTCGATGACACGCGCCTCGATCTGGCCAGGCACGCGGTCACGGTTGCGAAGGTGCAGCTGAGCGGTGGCGACATCAAGGCGTGGCTCTCGGCCGAGGGCAAGCTGAACCTCCTGGAGCTGGCCGGAGCAGGCGCAGCTCCGGCACCGTCCGCTGCAAGCCAGCCGCCGCCACCGCAGGTGAGAAGCAGCGGCGGCGATCAGGCGCCCTGGACGGTCGCAGCTCCGGACATTGCGCTGCAGGGTTTCAAAATTTCCGCTGAGGACCGGCAGGTCAAACCCGCCGCAGCGCTGCTCCTGAGCCCGCTCAACGTGCACGTCGGCGGCTTCAGCACCGCGCCGGAGGCAATGCTCGACATCAGCGTCGATGCGGGCGTCAACGGCAGCGGCAAGATCAGCGCCACGGCCAAGGCCAGCGCGCGCAGCGGCGCCCTGAGCGGCCAGCTGGCAGCGTCCGACCTCGCGCTGACCATGCTGCAGCCCTATGTCGCGCGTTACACCTCCATGTCTTTGCAGCAGGGAGTGCTAGGGGCCAAGTTCGCCGTCGAGCGGCGCGCCGACGGCGCACTCAGCCTCAAGGGTGATACGCAGGTGGCGGACCTGCACACCGTCGACAGCGCGTTCAAGCAGGACTTCATCAAGTGGCGCGAACTGCGCGTCGCCGACATCCGCTACACCTCCCAGCCTGCCAGCCTGCGCATCGGCAGCGTGACGGCGCTGCAGCCGTACGTGCGCATGATCATCGAGTCCAACCGCACCTCGAACATCCAAGCCATCCTGGCCCCGCCCGGCAGTGCGCCGCAGCCCACGCCCGCCGCAGCGCCGGCGCAGAAAAAGCCCGCGTCGCAGAGGCCTGCGGCCAAGCAGGCCCCAGCGCCACCGGCCGCGCCGCTGACGCCGTTTCCGATGTCGGTCGGCACGGTCAAGCTCGTCGACGCCTCGGCCAACTACACCGATCTGTGGATCAAGCCAAGCTTCGCGATCGGCATGCAGAGCCTTGGCGGCACGATCACGGGCATCTCTTCGGCGCCGCAGTCACGCGCCAAGGTGGAGCTCAACGGCAAGGTGGATCGCTACTCGCCCATTCATATCGGCGGCTCGATCAACATGCTGGCGCCGGCCGTCTTTACCGACATCACCATGAGCTTCAAGGATGTCGACCTGACCATCGTCAATCCGTACTCCGGACACTTCGCCGGTTACAAGATCGACAAGGGCAAGATCTCGGTGGACGTCACTTACAAGATCAATCAACGTCAGCTCAACGCCGAGCAGCACCTGGTGATCGATCAGCTCGAACTCGGCGAGCGCGTCGATAGTCCCGACGCGGTGCACCTGCCGCTGAAACTTGCGGTGGCGCTGCTGCGCGACCGCAACGGTGTGATCGATCTGCCGCTGCCGCTGACCGGCTCGCTCGACGACCCGAAGTTCAGCGTCTGGCCGATCATCTGGAAGGTGCTGGTCAACGTCATCGTCAAGGCGGCAACGGCGCCGTTTGCGCTGCTCGGGAATCTGTTCGGCGGCGGTGAGCACGTGAACGTCATCGAATTCGGCGCCGGCAGCGCCACACTGGAGAAGGCCGCGCAGGAGCAGCTGGCCTCCATCGCCAAGGGGCTGAAGGAGCGTCCGCAGCTGCAGCTTGATGTGCCGATCGTGTATTCCGCGTCGCTCGATCGGCCACAGCTCGCCGCCGCGCACTTAAGCGAGGAACTGCAGGCGCGCGCACAGGGGACGCGCGCGGGCAAGAAGAGCGGCGGGGCGGATGCCGCCCTGGCCGATCCGCAGCAGCATTTCAAGCTTCTGGTGGAACAGTATCGCGCTGATCTTGGCAAGGACACCGCTCTGCCGCCGAGCGCGCTGGCCGTGCAACAGGCCAAGCGTAAGGAGACTCCGGCCTTCGATCCGGCGATCGCGGACCTCAACGCCGCGCTCATCGATCACATCCAGGTGCCGGACGCAGATCTCGAGGCGCTGGGTAAAGCGCGCGCCCAGGCGATCCAGGATGCGCTGCTCGCCGCCGGTCAGGTCGATCCCGCGCGCGTCTTCATCGTTAATGCCCCGCCGAAACCTGCCAGCGGCGACAAGGTACAGGTCGAGATGGCGCTGAAGTGAGGCGGGTGCCTCTAGCGCTGCGCCGGCAGCGCGGGCAGCTCGCTCGCGGCCGGTTTAGGCCGCCGCGCGGCGTCGAACAGGCCCCAGTGCGCCTCTTCGGGGTGGGCCCCTGGCGCAGGACTTGCGTCGCTCGCGCGCCAGGGCGCATCGAACGCGGCGAAATAGGCGAATGCCTGCGCAGGGCGTCGGCCTGAGCACCCGGCGCAGCTCCCGGTAGAAGGAGGCCTGGCGCTCGGGTGAGTAACCGGCCGCCGCCGGGGCGGTGGGCTCGCCGGTTTCCTTCACCAGCAGCGGGCCACAGGCGAGCGGGCGCAGTTGCGACAGTACGTTCACCACGAACTGCGCGGCGTTGCTGTCCGGCGCATCGCGGAACCAGGGCTGGAAAACCGGGTGCACGTTCACGAGCAGGAAGTCCAGCTGCTGCAGCAGCGCCTGGCTGCCGGGCTGATAGTAGATGTGAAAGGGCTCGGTGGTCGTGAGCGCCACCGCCGGCGCCTGCGCCCGGAGCTGCGCGATGCGCGCCACGAGCGTCGCAGGATCGCTGCGGCGCGCGAATATCGTCTCGTTGCCGAGCGAGATGCCGACCACCAGCTGCGGATAGGCGCGTGCCGCCGCCAGCGCCGCGGCGACCTCGGCATCGTCCGCCGGGTTCCACACGCCGATGATGAGCGCGTCGAACTGCAACTCCGCCGCGATCGGCGCAATCTGCTCAGCGCCGTGCGCGGCCTCATAGGTGACGAGCGCATCGAACTTGTCACGCAGCACGCGCAGATCCGCCCGGATGGACGGCGCATCCGCCGGCGACACCACGCCGTTCCATACCTTGAGCGTGGTCGGCTCGTAGGTGACGAAGCGATCATCGCGCAGCGCCTTGCGCAGATGCGACAGCGCCGCCCGCGGCCTGCGGGTGGTGCACGCAGACCACCGGCGCGGCGTTGGCGCTGCCGGCGGCGTACAGCGTGATGGCGAGGAGCGCGTGGCGCGACACTGCGCCTGGATGTTTCACAAAGGTGAGTCCGCCGCGGCGAGCGCACGATTGTGCCACACTCGCATCTGCGACTTCGGTTTGCGGAACAACGCCTGGCGAGGGGATCACTCAATGGAAAATCTGCGCGACCTGGCGACACGATTCCGCGCGCTGCACGCAGCCGCGGGCGCCTTCGTCATCCCCAATGTCTGGGACGGCGGCTCGGCCGCGGTCATGGCCGCTCTTGGCTTCAAGGCGCTTGCGACCTCGAGTTCCGCATGCGCCGCGACGCTCGGCCGTCTCGACGGCCAGATCACGCGCGAGCAGGCGCTGGCGCACGGCCAGCTCATCGCCTCCGTGAGCCGGCTGCCCGTGGCCGCCGATCTCGAGAACGGCTTCGGCGACGCGCCGGAGCACGCCGCGGAAACCATCCGTCTCGCCGGTGCCGCCGGGCTGGTGGGCGGCTCCATCGAAGATGCCAGCGGCAGCGCCGCTACACCCATCTACGCGCTGGCGCACGCCGTGGAGCGCGTGGCGGCGGCGGCCGAGGCCGCCCGTCGTCTGCCGTTTCCTTTCGTTCTCACGGCGCGCGCCGAGAACTTCCTGCACGAGCGCGAGGACCTGGACGATACCGTGCGCCGCCTGCAGGGCTTCGAAAAGGCGGGCGCCGACGTGCTATTCGCGCCCGGCCTGCCGGATCTGGCCGCGGTGCGCACGGTGTGCAGCGCGCTGAAGAAGCCGGTGAACTTCATGGTCGGCATGCCCGGCCAGTCGTTCACGGTCACGCAGCTGGCCGAGGCCGGGGTCAAGCGCATCAGCCTGTCCACGACGCTCTATCGGGCTGCCATGACCGGCCTGATGGCGGCGGCGCGCGAGGTGAGCGGCGGCGGAACTTTCGGCTACGTGCAGAATCTTGTGGGCGGCGGCGAACTCGGCCGCTATCTGCGCGAGCAGGCTCAGGGCTGAGCGGGGACTGCGGGCGCCACATCGCCTGGCTGCGCACGGCGCAGCCAGCGCAGGAACTCGGCTGCGCCCGCAGCACCCTCGGCAGGGGCCCATGCGGCGAACTCCACGGCCGTCGCCGGGTCGTACGGGCCTTCCTTGACCTCGAGAAATGCGCCGCCGCCTGTGCCGGGCACGACCGTATGCCAAACGTTCGGCGGGGTCTCGTAGGCGATGCTGTCGCTGCCCTCACCGATGGCGTGGCGCGCCGTCACGGCGCCATGCGCATCGAACACGAGGACGTCGACGCGGCCGCGCACGACGGTGGCGAGTTCCGACTTGGTGGTGTGCCGGTGCGGCCTGAAATACGAGTGGCCGAGCGCCACCACCACGAAGCGCTGCACGACCTCGCTCGCGGCCGCATGGATGTTGTGATGCGCGCGGGCGCGCGGGCTTGCGGCCGCCTTGGCGGCCAGCTCATCCAGCAGGGCGTGCGACAGCAGCTTCACGGCTTGCGGGCGCGGCGTATCGCCTGCGCCGCGCGCGCCCAGCCCAGATCGCGCGCGCTGAACTGAGCGAGCCTGCGGCTCGCCAGATCGACCGTGACCGCATCGTCGGGCGTCTTGGCGCCGCCGCCATCGCTGGCCGGGTGGTACTCGATGCGCAGCTGTGTCGCCGTCACGGTGAGGCGCAGGTAGCCGTAGTCGGTGCAGTCGTAGTTCTCCAGAACGATCTGGTCGACGCCGCTGCCGGCGCTCTGGATGATCTGCGGCACGCGCAGCGCCGGTGCGCCGGGCTTGGTCAGCGACACCAGGTTGTGTCCGCCGTTGCCGCACACCACGTAAGGGATCTCCTCGCCGCTGGCCCGCGTGCGGGTGAAGCGCTGATAGTTGTGCGCGTGCCCGCACAGCACGGCGTGCGGCCAGACGCCGACGCTTGCGCAGATCGCGTCGATCTGCGCCTGCATGTCGATGCTCCAGCCGTGCGTGCCGCCGGCGGTGTAGGGCGGGTGGTGATGTGCCAGGAGCAGCGCGCCGCCGTAGCCCTCGCTCTTCACGCGGCCGAGTGCGGCGCGCAGGTACGCCAGTTGTGAGGAGCCGATGGTCGCGTTGGCGATCACGCCCGGATCCTCGAGCGTGTTGCTGTACAGGGTCAGGATGCGCACGAAGGGGGCATCAAAGGTAAAGAACACGCCCGGCTGGATCTGGGCGGTGCGCGAAAGTCCCCCGGCCTCGTGGGTCACGACGAAGCCGCTGGCGCAGAAGTTGCGCTCGAATGCGGCGAGGCTGCGCGCGTGGGTGAGCGGCGACACCATGCCGTCGTGATTGCCGGCCACGGCCAGGATCGGCGCCGGATAGTCGCGGTAGGGGTCGTAGAACTGGTCGTAGTAGTACTGCGGTTCGTCGAAGCTGTAGACGATGTCACCGAGCAGCAGGGCGAACTGCGGCAGCTCGCTGGCCGTACTTTCGGTGAAATCCGCGACCATCTTGTCGGTCACGAGGTTCTGCGTAGCCGGCCCGCGCGTGCTGCCGCAGTCCCCGGTGGCGTGAAATACCAGCTGGCCGCCCGCCGTGATCGCGCGCGTCTTGCTGGCCTTCCCGCCCAGCACCTCGGTGAGCGTCAGGCGCGGCTCGGGCAGCCCGCGCGGTGCGGGGAAGGGCAGCGGCGCAATCTTGTGCTCGCGATTGAGCTGGTCGATCTTCTTGTAGGCCGGCGTATCCGAGCCGTGCCGCACGCGGAACAGCGTCGGATCAGGTGTGGGCTCGGGCTGCGCGAACACCGGCTGCGCCAGCCGTCGCGTCGGTGGGGCTTCTTTGCCAGCGCGCTTCCTGCCTGTGCCTGCCATGCGGCGGCAAGCATATCAACCCGCGTGCGGCACCGGATACTTGTGGACGTCCGGCAGCAGCGCCGCGAGCAGCCCGATCAGCGGCAGAAAGGCGCACACCTGGTAGACCGGCCCGATACCGACGTGGTCGGCGAGCGCGCCGAGGACTGCCGCACCAATGCTGCCCATGCCGAACGCCAGACCGAAGAACAGGCCCGCCACGGTGCCGGTGCGCCCGGGCAGCAGGTCCTGCGCATACACCACGATGGCCGGGAAAGCGGATGACAGGATCAGCCCGATGGGGACCGTGAGAACGGTGGTCCAGAAGAGGTTCGCGTAGGGCAGCAGCAGGGTGAACGGCAGCACCCCGAGGATCGAGAACCAGATGATGTACTTGCTGCCGAGGCGATCACCGAGCGGTCCGCCGGCCATGCCGCCGACCGCGGCGGAGGCGAGGAACAGGAACAGGTGCAGCTGCGAGCTGCGCACCGAGACGTGGAAATGATCGATCAGATAGAAAGTGTAGTAGCTGGTGATGCTCGCCAGGTAAAAATACTTGGAGAAGATCAGTGCCAGCAGAACGGTCATCGGCAGTGCCACGCCGTGGCGCGGCGCGCCGGCACGCGTGCGCCGTGGCACGCGCGAGGCGAGAAATGCCGTGGGCCTTGTACCAGTGCCCGACGTTGAGCAGCACGAACATGCCGAGCAGCGCCACGGCCGAAAACCAGGCGACGCTCGACTGGCCGCGCGGCAGCACGATGAAGGCGGCGAGCAGGGGACCTGCGGCGGACCCGAAGTTGCCGCCGACCTGAAACACCGACTGCGCCAGCCCGTGCCGCCCGCCCGAGGCCATGCGCGCGACGCGCGATGACTCCGGGTGAAACACCGACGAGCCGGTGCCAATGAGCGCGGCCGCCCCGAGCAACAGCGGGTAGCTGCCGGCGAAGGCGAGCAGCAGCAGGCCGATCAGTGTGAAAGTCATGCCGGCCGCCAGGGAATAGGGCCGCGGGGTCTTGTCCGCCATTGCCCCGATCAGCGGCTGCAGGAGCGATGCGGTGGCCTGGAAGGTGAAGGTCAGGAGCCCGATCTGCCCAAAGCTCAGGCGGTAGGAACTCTTCAGCATCGGATACAGCGCCGGCAGCAGCGACTGCATCATGTCGTTCAGCATGTGGCAGAAGCTGATGGCGATCAGAATACCGATCGCCGTGCCGCCGGCGGCGGTGACGCGCCCGGGCACGGTGGCCGTCTCGCTCAACGCGAACTCCTTGGTCTGGGGTACGGGCATGCGCCGCGCACACCCCAATGTGCCGCAATGGCGCCGGAAAACCCATCTCTCTTCGTGGGGGCGGCGCCGCGCGTCTACCGCGCCACTGCCGACTTGCAATACGATCCTGGAGCGCGCCTTCACTTCACGCACTTCCGGCAGGGCCTGGGCACATTGACTGAACCACCGCAGCCGCAGGGATCCCTCGAGGTGGCGCTCGTCCATGCGCGGGCGCTGCTCGCCAAGGACGCCCGGCTCGCGGCCGAGCAGGCGCTCGAGATTCTGCGCGTCGCCCCGGGGCACCCGCAGGCGCAGCTGATCCTCGGCGCCGCGCGCCGCATCGGCGGGCAGACGCAGGCGGCGCTTGCGATCCTTGAGCCCCTGGCCGAGGCGCAGCCGCGCGCCGCCGCCGTGCAGCTGGAACTGGCCGTGGCGCTCGGCGAGGCGGGCCGCGGGCCCGCGGCGATCGCAGCACTGCGCCGCGCGGTGCTGCTCAAGCCGGACGGCCCGGACGGCTGGCGACTCTTGGCCGAGCAGCTGGACGCCCAGGGCGATGCGCGCAGCGCGGCCGAGGCCCGCGCGCGCTATCTGCAGACCGCCAACCGCGATCCGCGCCTGGCCAGTGCCGCCGCCGCGCTCGTCAAGAATGACCTGCCGCTGGCCGAGGCGCACCTGCTCAGGCATCTCGCGGCGCATCCCAGCGATGTCGCGGCGCTGCGCATGCACGCGGAGATCGCAGCGCGCCTGCGCCGCTATCTCGACGCGCAAGCGCTGCTCGAGCGCGTGCTGCAGCTGGCGCCGGATTTTGCCGCCGCGCGCTACAACTATGTCCAGGTGCTCAACCGCCAGGGAAAGGCGGAGCTGGCGCTGGCACAGGTGCAGCAGCTCCTGGACCAGGAGCCGCGCAATCCGGCCTTTCGCAGCCTGCACGCGGCGGTGCTGGTGAATCTCGGCGACTACGACAGCTCGATCCGTGTCTACGAGAGTCTCCTCAAGGAATTTCCGCAGCAGCCCACCGTGTGGATGAGCTACGGGCATTCGCTCAAGACGGCGGGGCGGCAGCCCGAGAGCATCAGTGCCTACCGGCGCGCGATCACGCTCGCGCCGACCTTCGGCGAGGCCTACTGGAGCCTCGCCAACCTCAAGACCTTTCGCTTCAGCGACGCGGAAGTGGCGGCGCTGTCCGCGGCGCTGGCGCGCGCCGACCTGGCGGACGAGGACCGGCTGCACTTTGAATTCGCGCTCGCCAAGGCGCTCGAGGACCGGGCCGAGTACGCCGCCTCCTTCAGCCACTACGCCGGCGGCAATCTGCTGCGGCGCGCGCTGCACCCCTACGATGCGGCGAAGAACAGCGCTTTCGTGCAGCGCTCGCGCACCCTGTTCACGGCGGACTTCTTTGCGGCGCGTGCTGGCGCGGGCGCAGCGGCCGCCGATCCGGTATTCATCGTCGGCGTGCCGCGCTCGGGCTCGACCCTCATCGAACAGATCCTGTCGAGCCACTCACAGGTCGAGGGCACCATGGAGCTGCCGGACATTCCGCAGCTGGCCAACGAGCTGGCGCACGGCGCGGAAGCGGACGCCGGCTTTTTCGCAGCTCTCGCTGCGCTCACTGCCGCGCAGCTGCGCGAATTCGGGGAGCGCTACCTCGCCCGCACGCAGGCGGCTGCGCAGAAGTGGTGCGCCGCTGTTCATCGACAAGATGCCGAACAACTGGCTCTATGTCGGCCTCATTCAAATGATCCTGCCCAATGCGCGCATCATTGATGCGCGCCGCCACCCGCTCGGCTGCTGCTTTTCCTGCTTCAAGCAGCACTTTGCGCGCGGGCAGAATTTCGCTTACGGGCTCGAGGACCTGGGCAGCTATTACCGCGATTACGTCGGGCTGATGGCGCATTTCGATACCGTGTTGCCCGGGCGCGTGCACCGCGTGTTCTACGAAGATATGGTCGCGGACACGGAGGCGCAGGTGCGCCGGCTGCTCGACTACTGCGGCTTGCCGTTCGAGCCGCAGTGCCTGCGGTTCTACGAGAATGCGCGCGCGGTGCGCACGGCCAGCTCCGAGCAGGTGCGTCAGCCTATCTTCCGCGAGGGCCTTGAACAGTGGCGACACTTCGAGCCGTGGCTCGGTCCGCTGAAGGTGGCGCTCGGTTCGGTGCTTGCGGACTACCCGGAAGTGCCCGCCTCAGCTTGAAAATCGATTTGCTTCGCGTAGGCTTAGGCAGGCAGGGGAGCTGCGCGGCCACCACAAGCAATTCACGAGAAGAGGGTCTGCGATGACACGTAGTCGACGGCGTAAATTGGCGCGTGAGCAGTCCCTCAAGCGCCGCGTAACTGGTTCGGCGGGGCGTCTCTGTTGCATCCGCGCTACTGGCGGCGGTACCCGGCGCCTACGCCGCAGACCCGGCCGAGGCGAGCGATACCAGCGGCGGCCTGCAGGAGGTGGTGGTCACCGCCGAGAAGCGCGTCGAGAACCTGCAGTCGGTGCCGATCAGCGTGCAGGTGTTCGACGAGAAGAAGCTCGACGAGCTGAACATCGTCAATCTCGATGACTACGTGAAGTTCTCGCCCAGTATTGCCTACGTGCGCGGCCAGGGTGAGGGCGGCAACGGCGAGCCCGGCAGTTCGCACATCTATATCCGCGGTGTCGTGAGCGGCGGTGACGGTAATCACTCCGGTTCGCAGCCGAGCGTCGGCGTGTACCTGGATGAGCAGCCGGTGACTACCATCGACGGTACGGTCGATGTGCACATCTACGACGTGCAGCGCATCGAGGTGCTGGAAGGACCGCAGGGCACACTCTTCGGCGCCAGCTCCGAATCAGGCACCGTGCGCATCATCAGCAACAAGCCCGATCCGAGCAAGTTCTCCGCCGGCTACGACGTGCAGGGCAACACCGTCGATCACGGCAGCCAGGGCTGGGAAGTCGAAGGCTTCGTGAACATTCCGCTGACCTCCTTCGCCGCCGTGCGCCTGGTCGGCTGGGACGAGCACGATGCCGGCTACATCAGCAACGTGCAGGGCACCAATGCAAGCGCCTGCATCGTCAACGGTGTGCGCACCTTCCCCACCTGGGCGGGCCAGACGCCGCAGCCGCTGTCGTGCCCGACGGTTGCGCCCGTCGGTGCCGGCTCGATCAGCAACGCCGCGTTTGCGAAGAGCGATTACAACCCGGTCGATACCCGCGGCGGCCGCGGCGCACTGAAGATCGACATCGGCGACAACTGGAGCATCACGCCGAGCTTCATGGCGCAGGACCTGTCCACCGAAGGCTTCTTCGGTTACGACCCGGCGGTCGGCGATCTGCAGCTGGTGCACTTCGGGCCGGAGAACTCGGACGATTCCTGGTACCAGGCGGCCCTCACGGTCGAGGGCAAGGTCAGTAACTTCGACATCGTGTACGCCGGCGGCTACATGAAGCGCACCTCGCACACCGTGGCCGACTACAGCGACTACTCGGTGTTCTACGATCGCGTCAACGGTTCCGGCGCCAACTGGGTCGGCAACAACGGCAAGCCGATCATGCCGCAGCAGTTCGTGATCGGTGCCGGCTACTTCGAGAAGTGGAGCCACGAGCTGCGCGTGACGACGCCTGCGGACGAGCCCGTCAAGGCCACCGTGGGTCTCTTCATCCAGCGCCAGCTGCACGACATCTGGCAGCTGTACACGATGCCCGGCTACGGCTACACGAGCGTGTTCACCCCGCCCGGCAATCCCAACGGCTTCGCCACCAGCCTGTCGATCCCGGGCTTTCCGAATGCCATCTGGCTGACCGACGAGCAGCGCGTCGATCGTGACCAGGCGGCCTTCGCGCAGGTCACCTGGGACATCACCTCGCAGTTGTCGCTCACCGGCGGCCTGCGCTATTACAAGTACGACAACTCGCTCCTGGGCTTCTTCGGGTTCTCGGCAGCTTACGGTGGCGACACATGCACCGGGCCACCGTCCACCAAGTTCGCGCCCTGCACCAACCTCAATACCGAAGTCAGCAACACCGGCACGGTGCCGCGCGTCAATCTGACGTACAAGATCACGCCGGACCAGATGGTGTACGCCACCTACTCCAAGGGCTTCCGGCCGGGCGGCGTCAATCGCGTCAGCGGTCCGCTGTCGCCGCCCTACGCCGCCGATTACCTGACCAACTATGAGGTCGGCTGGAAGACGCAGTGGCTGAACCACCACCTGCGCTGGAACGGCGCGCTGTTCTGGGAGGACTGGAAGAACTTCCAGTTCTCATTCCTGGTGCCGCCGAGCATCACGGCCATCGCCAACGGCGGCAACGCCCGCATCAAGGGCTGGGAGAACGAGATCGAGTGGGCGGCGACCGATCACCTGCTGATCTCCAACAACCTGACGATGCTCGATCCGCGCCTGCTGCAGAACTACTGCGGCGTGTCGGGCGAGACCAGCTGCGCGAATCTGCAGACGCCGTACGCGTTCCTGCCCGGCGGGGTGTGGAACGGGCCGCTGGCACCGGCCGGCACCAACCTGCCCGTGGTACCGAAGTTCAAGACCTCACTGGTCGCGCGCTACACCTTCGGCGCCATCCACGACTGGGCGCCGTTCGCGCAGGCCGCCTTCGTCTATCAGACGCAGACGGCACCGGTACTGATCGTACCCACCGTGAAGCAGATCGGCATGCAGCCGGCGTACGGCCTGCTGGATCTTGCCGGCGGCATCGATCGCGGCAATATGAACCTGCAGGTGTACGTCACCAACGCCACCGACAAGCGCGCCCAGCTGTCGCGCTTCACCGAGGAAAATCCGACCTCCGACAACCAGGTGTACATCCTGCCGGCGCAGCCGCGCACGATCGGCATCGAGTTCGCCCAGCGCTTCTAGGTTCTCGTGTGCCTGCGCGCGCCGCTTCGCTATATAGATGGTGATCCGGCGCGTCGCGTGGCGCGCGCCGAGCTTCTGCGGCAGGCTGTGCAGCGCCGCGGCGGTGCTGCTTCTGTGCCAGTGCGTCTCGCAGAACCGTGCCGATGAGGTCGAGCGTCAGTCGTACGCGAATTTTCAGGAAGTCCGCGTGTACCGACCTGCCGGGGCAGCGCAGCACCTCGCGCTCCTGATCTCCGGCGACGGCGGCTGGACCGCGGGCATGGATTCGATCGCGCACGGACTGACCGCCATCGGCACGCTGGTCGCCGGCATCGACGGCAAGGCGTTCCTGGCGAGCCTGCGGCACGATCCGGCGGCCTGTGTGTCGCCGGGGGCCGAACTGGCAGATCTGGCCGGCTACCTGCAGCAGCACTATCAGCTGCCGCGCGCGCCGCCGCTCCTCATCGGCCATTCCGCCGGCGCCACGCTCGCCTTCATCGCCCTGCAGCAGGGGCACAGCGGGACGTTCGCCGGCGCGCTGACCCTGTCCTTCTGCGCCGACTTCGATGTCGTGAAGCCGTTGTGTCCCGCGCCCGGCATCCGTTCACTGCCCCGCAGCGACGGCGTCAGGCTGGTGCCGGCCGCCTCCCCGCCGGCGCCCTGGGTGGCACTGCATGGACTGGCCGATACGGTGTGCCCGGTCCCCGAAGCCCGCGTGTTCAGCGCGGAGCTCGGCAACAGCCAGTTCCTCGGCATCCCCGGCATCACGCACGGCTGGCACCACAGCGAGCGCTGGTGGCCGCAGTTCGTGTCGGCCTACCAGCACCTGGTCGCCGCGCCGCCCGCTGCGCCTTAGATCTGGCGCGGCCGCGCGCGCGCAGCTAGTGTCGCGGCCCATGGACATCGTCGAGTCGACCCACGAGTACGAGCGCTGGCTCGTGCGCCATGTGCCGCTGGTGCGCCGCGACCTGGATCTCAAACACCGGCTGATGGCGCAGGACGCCTTCTCGTTTCTGCGCGCCACGTTCTACCGCTGGGCACAGCAGTGGCCGCAGCTGTGCACGGACCTCAACGCAGCTCCCGCGGTGCTCGCCGTCGGCGACCTGCACATCGAGAACTTCGGCACCTGGCGCGACGCGGAAGGAAGGCTCATCTGGGGCATCAACGATTTCGACGAAACGGTGACGCTGCCCTACACGCAGGACCTGGTGCGCCTTGCCACGAGCGTGCTCGTCGCCGTGCAGGAATCGCGCCTCGCGATCTCGCTCAAGCGCGCCTGCGAGTCGATCGTCGAGGGCTACGGCGACTCGCTGCACGCCCGCGGCGGGGCGGTGGTGCTGGCGGAACGCTATCGCTGGCTGCGCGAACTCGCCATCGCGCGCCTCAAGGACCAGCGCCCGTTCTGGCAGCACCTGCGCGCGCTGCCGCCCGCGCCGGCGCGCGGCGCACGGCGAGCGCGCCAGCTGCTCAAGGCGGCGCTGCCGGGGCGCAGGCTCAAGGCCCGTCTGCTGCACCGTCAGGCAGGACTCGGGAGCCTCGGCCGGCTGCGCCTGGTGGCACTGGCCGAATGGGGCGGCGGCATGATCGCGCGCGAGGCCAAGCCGCTGGCAGCCTCGGCCTGGCTGTGGGCGCGGCAACGGCGCCTCGTGGCGCCGCGCTACGCCGAGCTCATCGCGCGCGCGGTGCGGGTGCCCGATCCGTTCCTGAGCGTCCACGGCGAGTGGCTCATCCGCCGCCTGGCGCCCGATTGCAGCCGTATCGAGCTGGCGAGTCTGCCGCGCAATCACGACGAGAGCCGCCTCCTTTATATGATGGGCTGGGAGACGGCCAACGTGCACCTGGGCACGGCCGCCGAGCGCCAGCGGATCCTCGCGGACCTCGCCCGCCGCAAGGGGCCGTGGCTTGCCAGGAGCGCCCGCGCCATGGCCGGGGCGCTGGAGCACGACTGGCGGCGCTGGCGCAAGGTACAGGCACGCAACCGGTGAGTGCGGGGGAGGGGCCTGGCGCGCGGCGGTCATCGCCAAGGCGCGCACCGCGCCCTAGACTATCCCTGAGGCGCTCGCCCCCGTTATCCGCCCCCGGAAATCGCCACCCCACATGAAAGACCTTACCCAGGGACCCGTCAGCCGGCAGCTGGTGACCATGGCCGTGCCCATCGGCATCGGCATGCTGTTCCAGACGCTCTACTTCCTCGTGGATCTGTTCTTCGTCTCGCGGCTGGGCGATGCGGCAATTGCCGGGGTCAGCAGCGCCGGCACGGCCGCCATGGTCATCATGGCGCTGACGCAGATGCTCGGCGTCGGCACGGTCGCGCTGGTGTCGCACGCCGTGGGGCGCAAGGATCAGAGCGCGGCCAATCTCGTCTTCAACCAGGGCGTGCTGCTCGCGGCCCTCTGTCTGCTGGTGACGCTTGCGGCCGGCTGGCTGTTCGCGGCGGCGTACATGCGTTCGGTGGCGGCGGATGCGCCCGCGGCCACGGCCGGCTCTGCCTACCTCTTCTGGTACACGCCGGGGCTCGCGCTGCAGTTCGCCGCCATCGCGCTGGGCTCGGGCCTGCGCGGTACCGGCATCGCCAAGCCCACGATGCTGGTGCAGATGGTCACGGTGATCCTGAACGTGATTCTGGCGCCGATTCTCATCAGCGGCTGGCTCACCCATCACCCCTTCGGGACGGCCGGCGCGGGACTGGCCAGCAGCATCTCGATCGCCGTCGGCGTGCTGCTCCTGGGGATCTATTTCGCGCGCCTGGAGCACTACGTCAGCCTGCAACCGCGACTGTGGAAGCCGCGCTGGAGCCTCATCGGGCGCATCCTCAACGTCGGACTGCCCGCCGGCGGCGAGTTCTTCGTGATGTTCGTGATCCTCGGCTTCATCTACTGGGCGATCCGCGGCTTCGGACCCGGCGCACAGGCAGGCTTCGGCATCGGCATGCGGGTCATGCAGGCGATGTTCCTGCCGGTCATGGCGGTGGCGTTCGCGGTCGCGCCGGTGGCGGGCCAGAACTTCGGTGCACGACAATACCTGCGCGTACGGGAAACCTTCCGCGTCGCTGCGATCCTGAGTTCGGTGCTGATGCTGCTCTTGACGCTCGTGTGCCAGTGGCACCCCGAGTGGTTCATCAGGGGCTTCTCTGATCAGGCGGATGTGCTGGCGGTCGGCGGCCCCTACCTGCGCATCATCTCCTGGAACTTCGTCGCCACCGGCCTGATCTTCACCTGCTCGGGCATGTTCCAGGCGCTCGGCAACACCTGGCCCTCGCTCCTGAGCTCGGCCTCACGCCTGATCACCTTCGTGCTGCCCGCGCTGTGGCTGTCGCGGCAGCCAGGCTTCACGCTCACGCAGGTGTGGCACTTGTCGGTGGCGACGGTGGCGCTGCAGGCGCTCACCAGTATCGTGCTGCTGCGGCGCGAATTCGGCCGCAGGCTGCACGATGGGGCAGCCAACGATGCTGCCACGAACGTGGCGGAAGCGGACATCGAGACAGCCGCCCGCGTCGGCGCCGTGCCGGTCGGGGAGGCTTCCGAGAGTACCTAGCGGGCTCGCGCCGCCGCGCTTACTTGGGCGGTTCCTGGCCCGGCTGCTGGTCGGACAGCGGGAAGCTCTGCGCGCCGCTGGCAGGCGCGGCGGCGGCCGGCTTCGGCGCCATGGCTGCCGCGGGCGGTGCCGCCGAGGCTGAGCGCTGCGTGCCGGTGCTGGTCGCGATCGCCGTCATGAAGCGCCGCGCCGACTCGTCGTCGCTCGTCACGCTGCCGCCGAAGATATCGGCCGAGGCAACGCCGGGCTTCTTGTAGAAGGCCGCGTCCGCCTCGTCATCGATGCTGATCACGGTGCCATCGAGTGCCAGCCCTGCGAATACGCCGCGGCTGCGCGAGTAGGAATAAACTTCCGCCTTGAAGCTGGCGTCGGTTGCGGCGGAGGCCTGCCGTCCCACCGGGCCTGCGGCCACCGAGGCATCGGCGCCGAGGGTTACCTTGCCGCCGCTGATGCCCTCGATGCCCTTGGGCGTGGTGAACACCAGCACGATGTCCGCCGACTGCACGCCCCACTGCCAGCCGAAGCTGCCGCCGGTCATCGTGACAAATACCGGGCTCGTGAAGCGCCCCTGCTTGTCACGCACCACCAGCACCCCGTGGCCGCGGCGGCCGCCGGCGAAGAATGCCACCTTGGTCAGGTCCGGGATGACGGCGATGCCGTAGGCGCGCTCGAGCAGCCGATCCGGAATCACCTGGTCGCGCCCGGCGTGCAGTTCCTCCAGCACCTCGCCGGCGGTGAGGAGTCGCCCTTCCTCGCGCGCCTGGGAGTGAGCAGCGTAAGCGGCTCCGGCGATGATGGTCCCGGCAAACACGGTGAAGACAGCGGTGCGGATGCGCATGAGAGAAATCCCCTTGTGTGGAACTGTCGCCGCTTGCCGACAGATGGCGGGCAAAGCGGACAGCGGCTGGAGGGGAAGCTTAACGCACTCCGCCGGTGCGCGCAGAACCCTTGGGCGTGCGACGTGCGCCGCCCGTCGCGCCGCCCTCGATCAGAACCAGACGGAGAGGAAGACCTGGAAGATGTTCGCGTTGAGCTTGTAGAGCGGCTCGTTGCCGGCGCCGAACTCGCCGGCGAGCAGCGCGTTGCGGAAATCGCTGTACTCGACCAGCAGGTGATCGACGCGCACGTTGGCGGTGCTCTGGTTGATCCACGGTGCATACGGCACGTTGAACTGGTAGGAGGCGCCCGCACCGATGGTGTAGGTGTGGAAGGCGGCCAGTTCCCGGTCGCGCGCCATGAAGTTCTGGTAGTCGGCGCGCGGGAACAGGTCGCTGTAGAAGTTGGCGTGGGTCTGCTCGTACCAGCGCAGGCTGCCCTCGAAGATCCAGTGCCGCCACGCCGGCAGCGTGTAATCGAGCTCACCGGTGTTGGCGACCACTCCCCAGGTATCGCGATAGAAGCGGTACTGCGCGGTGAGTGCGGCACGCCACGGCAGGTAATACTTCAGCTGCACGGAAGCTGCGTTGCTGGTGCGCGTGTTGGGGTAGACCTGGTCGGCGAGCGTGAAGCCCATGCCCATGCCGGGCGACAGGTAACGGATCTTGCGGTAGGGATTGGCAAGATAGCCCTGGTCGGTGAGCAGCTCGTAGTTGAGGTTGGCGATCAGGTTGCGCGTCAGGATCTGGCTGATCGACAGGGAGTAACCGTGGTGATCGGCGCGCTCGTGGAAGGTCGGGTCGTTCTCGATCACGCCGTCGGGTGTCTTGATGTCGCGGAAAATCTGGTCCCAGCCGCGCCGGTAGCCCATCGTGACGGTGGTGAGATCACCGAACATGTCCTGGCTGACGGAGTAGTAGGTGGTGTCGGCGATGTAGTCCGGTTCGCGCGAGTGGATGTAGCCGGCACTGTAGGTGGTCTTGCCGTGCAGGAAGTCGATGCCGGCGTTCTCCTGCTTGCGCACCTCGTGGTACGGGCTCGCCGACAGCTTCACATCGATCGAGGCACTCGAGATCATGTCCTCGTAGTAGCCCGCCGACAGCGACAGGTTGTCGCCGACCTTCTTGCGCACCAGCACTTCCGGGCCCGAGACCGTGATGTCGCCGCCGTTGTAGTCGTGCCACAGCACGTCGGCGCGATCATCGGGCAGCACCCCGCCGAGCGCCGGCACGGTAATGACCAAGAGCGCCAGCAGCGTGCGCGTGAAGGGACTGAACAGCTGCCCGGCTCGGGCAGGCGCCGGGCGCGGGGCGCCGCTCAATTGCATCCGCAGCCGCCGCCGACCGCGCCGGTTGCCCCGTGCGCGCCTTCGCGCGTCTCGAGCACGTGCTCGAGGTACACGCTGGAGACCGGATCGCGGTTGAACGACATGATGGGATCGGCGAGATGCTCACGCTCGTACGGCTTGACCCACGGGGTCGGCGCCGCACAGCCGCCGAGCGTCGCGAGCAGCAGTGCTGCCGTGCAGGCCCGCGTCAGCTTCTTCGCTATGCTCATCGTCGCCTCCCCTGCCAGAGCGTCTGCGTCGCGTCTACTCGCGGATCAGGGCGCGGATGCTGTCGAGATACTCGTTCTCGTCACCCGGCTTGTAGCCCCGGTGCAGCACGCGCAGCTTGCCGGTGCGGTCGATGATCACCGTGCTCGGCATGCCCTGCACGTCATATAGCTTACTCACTTTGCTGTCTTTGTCGTAGAGGATCGGAAAGCTCACCGGCGTCGCCTTCAGCCAGTCATCGGCGGCCTTCGAGTCCGGCTCGACGTTGACGCCGATCATCGTGAAGCCGAGCTTGTTGTACTTTTTGTAAATGCTTTCCAGCAACGGCATTTCCTGGCGGCACGGTCCGCACCAGCTGGCCCAGAAGTTGATCATCACCACCTGCCCCTGATACTGCGCGAGGCTGATGTCCTTGCCGCCGCGGGCGGCGAGCGTGAATGCCGGTGCCGGCGCGTTCGTTCCGGCCAGTGCCGGCAGGGTAATGGCAAGTGCGGCTGCCAGGGCTGCGATACGGGTGCTCATCGTGCGTCCCTCTAAAAGAAGACGGTCGTGCCGATGCGCGCCTCGAGGTTGTTGGTGAGCTTGGTGCTGCCCAGGATGCTGGACTGGAACACATGGTTCTGGACGTGATATGAAACGCCAGCCAGTCCGCCGGCACCACACGATAGCCGGCACCAAAATTCACCGTGAACTTCTTATCCCCGCCGAAATCGGTACCGCCGATTCCGCCGATGAGATAAAACGCGCTCGTCATGGCGCGGCCGCGACCGATAAAGGCCTCGCCAGGCAGGAAGTTGTAGCCCAGCGAGAGGTCGTAATACGTGAAGCGTCTCTCAGACTCGGTAAGCAGCTGGATCTGGCTCAGGGTTTCGAAGCTGGTCTGGCCGGCACGGGAACGGGCCACCTCGCCCTGGAAGAAGAAGTCCTCGGTGATGTGGTAGGCGAGGGTGACGCCGTACGTCGGGTGGCTGCCGAAATCCTCGATCGAGATGATGCCGTAGTCGGCGCCCAGCTCGAAATTGGAGCTGTGGATCCGCGGTACCTTGATCTGGCGACGCGCGACCTCCGGCTCGACCACCCGCGGCGGCGCCTGGTCTTCGTCGCCAGATGCCGACGCATTCTTGGAGCTGCCGTGGTGGAACCAGTTGTGCACCGTCGCGCACCCCGACAGCGGCGCCACCGCGGCCAGCGCCGCCATCAGAAGAAGAACGCGAATCCCGCTTTCCATTCGTCAGCTTCCTCGTTCTGGTTGCGCTTGGTGAAGATGTAGTGGGCCTTGTACTCGGCACGCAGGAAGAAGCGCCGCGTCAGGTAGAAGCGTACACCGCCGCCGACGTAAGCCGTCGCTTCGCTGCGGTCGACCGCCTGCACCAGGGTCGCCTTGGGCTCTGTGTGCACCTCGCCGATGCCGAGCGTGACGAACGGCGACCAGCGCCATTCGGGCGTGATCACGTGGATCAGCCCGATGTCGCCGGTGTAGCCGTTGGAAAATCTGCCCAGAAACTGCCCCACCGCCCCCTCGAGCGCCATCTGCGAATTGAACGACAGCGAGCCGTAGGCGGAGATGTAATTGGCCCCGCCATAGGCACCGGCGAAGATGCCGGCCTCGAAGTGGTGCGAGGTGAAGCCGGCGCGATCGCCGAGATCGAATTTGAAGGGCGTGCCGTCGGCCAGCACGGTCTTCTGCATGTCGGCCTGGCTCGCCCAGCCCTCGACGCCGCGTTCGGTGCGCACCTTGAACCAGTCGGTGCGGCGGAACAGCACATCCACGCTCTCCTCGCGCGCCACGACGTGGAAGACCGGATAGCCGCGCCCGGGACCGGTGTGCAGCTCCAGATACGGCTGCGTGACGAACAGCTGCAGGTACTCGCGCGCGCCGCTTACCGCGGGGGTCAGCAGGGCCGCCAGCAACAGGAGGCTTGCGAGCGCACACTGGTGCGCACGCCTGATCAAGTCCGTCCTTTGCTCAATTGACCGGTACCTTAGGATCCCAGGGGTTATTGAAGTACTGCGCGCCAATATCCAGCCACTCTGAGATCAAGCGAAGCTCCGCCCCGGTCAGGTAACCCGAGTGCGTGCTCCCCGAACCCGGTGCAAAGCGGCTCAGGAACGCTGCCGACAAGCCGGCATTCGCACTGCCGGCATTCACGAACGGACCCACCGCAGGTCCGGGCATGGGTCCGGTGGCCGTCATGATAACTGTGTTGTGGGGGAACAGCAGCTGCTGATACGAGGTCAGCTGCTGCGGTTCCACATTCGAGGCGCTGCTGGTCAGGTCAAGATTTCCGGCCGGCGTCTGCGCCGTGCCGGCCGCATTGAGCGGATTGTGGCAGCCCCCCTGCGTGCAGGTGTTGTTCACCGTGACGCCACCGCTGGTGGTGCTGCGCGCCAGATCCCACAGCGGCTGGATGTGCTCGGGGTAGTTGATCTCGATGCGGCAGTTCGAAGACCAGGAGGTGATGCACAGCGCCGTGGTGGGGAAGGCCGTCTTGAACTGCGTCGCATCGTCGTAGCGGTAGAAGATCGACGGGTTCGGCGTCGCCACCGCCGGGTTGGTCCACACGTCGGTATAGATGACGTTGACCGACGGCTGCATCTGCGCGCACGGCGGGCTGTCGGTGGCGCAGCTCACCGCCGCGCGCGTCTCGGCCATGGTCTCACCGGCTGCGTTCGGCACGAAGGCGCCGGTGCCCGAGGAAATGGTGTTCGGGAAAGGCACGCCGGCGGCGCTGGCGCCGGCCCAGACGGAAGCGAACAGGCCCTTGCGCCCATGCGATACCGGATGCTGCGCGCCGCTTTGCGGCAGATGGCAGCCATTGCAGCTCACCGTCTCGCCCGGCTGCACCTGCAGCCACACGCCCTGCAACGGCGTGATGCGGCGCGCGTTGGCATCCAGCACGCTCATGCGGAAGGGCACCTGCGCCGGCACCTCGATATTCACCGAGCCGTCCGGCTCGATCGGCACGTAACCGAGAATCTCGATCATGTAGTTGCTGGCGCCGAAGGCGGCATCGGCCAGATCGAGCGTCTTCGGGTCAGGGATCGAGACCGCCTTTTCCAGGCGCAGGAAGCGCGCGGGGCGAGCGCTCGCCGCGGTCTTGGCCGGATCGGCCAGCGTGGCGATATTGGGGTTGGCGGTATCGACGCCGTCGAAGTCGTAGACACTCCTTATATCTATGGCGCCGACGCCGTTGTTCACGAAGTCCTGATTGAGCGTCACGCCCGGCAGCTGGTCGAGGATGATGTTCGGCAGCGGTCGCGGCTGCGCCACGGCGACGTCGGTCACCATGATGCCTTCCTGCGGAGTCATGAGCGGCAGGAGCGTGTTCTGGGTCGGGTCGAACATCCACACGCTGTAGAGGGGCAGTGCCGCCTGCGCGTTGGCCGCCGCCAGCGCCGCGGTGGTGCACGGCACGATGGTCGCGGGCGTGGTGGTGTTGTCCAGCAGCCGGCACTGGCTCCAGCTCACCAGGATACGGTTGGTGCCGTCCTGCAGCGGGTAGGCGGAATTGAAGCGGCCACCCGGCGAGGGTCCCGGCATCGTCAGGACGTTGTTGGGGGTCGCGGGCGACTGCGCCTGGCCGGCGATGGTGGCATTCGCCAGCAGCGGCTGCAGGTTCTCCACGTAATGCTGCCCGTCGATGATCACCAGGTCGCCGCCGTCGTCGACGTCGGTGTACTGGCGCGTGACGGCGAGGATGCGGCCGTCCTGCATCTGGTGCGGATGCACGAACTCGATCACGCTGTTGTTGGTGCCGGTGTTGTGACTGTTGGCGCCGTAGTACAGCTCCAGATCGGTGCCGTCCGGGTTGGCCGTGTACAGCGACATCTGGTCGCGCCCGCCGGCGGCCATATCGTCCCAGCGCGACCACAGCACGTGGCCGTCGCTGAGCACCGTGGCGTCGCGGTCGTGGCTGGCATTGAAGGAGATCTGGTGGATGTCGGTGCCGTCCGGATTCATGACTTCCAGCACGAAGGCCGGCTCCTGCCGCGCCTCGTCCTGTGCCGAGAACTGCGGATCGCCCTGGTTGAGCAGCACACCCTGTGCCTGCGTCTGGCGCGTGGAGGAGAACACGATGCGCCCATCGGGCAGATAGTGCGGTGAGACGTCGTTGACGGTCAGCGGATCCGGATCGGTCGTCGGATTGATGACTTGTGCCAGCACGCCGGTCGCGATGGTGTACTGCCAGATGCGCCAGGACGGCGGATCGCGCGTCTGCATGTTCTTGGTGAGCGGACCGCGCATGGCGAAGATCACCAGCGTGCCGTCGGCGGAGGTGTCGACGTCCTTGACGTCCCAGTTGGCGCCACCGGTGACCGACTTGGTGATGTTGGTTTCCTGCGCGGCCGGCGAGGCAGTGGCGCGCATGTACAGATCAGCCGAGGGCACCTCGTCGCGCATGATGCGCAGATCGTCCTGCACCAGTGTGCCCGTGGTAGTGGTCGGCACCGTGCGCTTGACGTAGAAGATGGGATAGTCAACGGTGGCCGGATCGCCCGCCTGGCTGTTGGCGATATTGACGCTACCGCCGCCGCTGCAGGCGCCGAGCAGGGATACGGTCAGCAGCGACAGCGCAGCGAGCCACGACCGTGCAGTCACGCCGCACGTCCATTTCGCCACGTTATGCCAGCCGCACTGCGCGCGCATGAGCGCCTCCCTCAGAAAACGTCGCGCGGAGCTCGCCGCGCAGCGTGAATGTAACGTAATTCCAAGCCGCGTTTGCGACTTATCGCGATACCGCCGAATCCGTCACGGCGCCGCGCCGCTCTAGGCGGTTCTCATAGCACCGCTACCGGGTGCGCGCCGATCGCGCTACTAGGTAGACGTTCAGTCGGTCGCCCGCCGTGACGAGGATCGCAGTTTGCCGCGCATTGAGCAGTGCGGCACAAGAACTACACAAAGTGTCGGCGGCCAGCGACGTCAGACTGTTGAGACATTCGGGGCGGGGTTGACGATCCGTATAGTCCGGTCGCGCATCGGGCATTTTATTGGGAGTTGTCGAGCGCCATGAATGTCAGAACCAACAAGGCACAGGTCCACGCGCGTCGTGCACGACGCGGCGCGCTGGCGGGTTGCGTGTCATTGCTGTTGGCGCTGCCGGCGCAGGCCGGTCCCAACGAGCAGGCACGACGCATATACGAGCGCATCGCGGGCGTCCCGCCGACAGCGGCGGTGCTGACGTCGATGGCCAACGCTATCACCGCGCAGCCTGGTCAGGCGGGTCTGCTGGCTGCCGCTGCCATCGCCACGCAGGCGCCGACCTTCTACAACGTGACCATCAAGAATATGGTCATTCCCTGGACCAACCGCGATCAGACGGTGTTCGCGCCGCTCAACGACTATGCCGCGACCGTGATCGGCATGGTGCGTGACGACGTGCCGTTCAACACCGCGCTGTCCGCCGACATTCTCTATACGGTGAATGCGCCCGGGCTGCCGGCGCCTTCCAACGCGAGCAACGCCCACTACGCCACCGCCGAGGCCAACGGGGTCGACCTGAGCACCGCGCTCAAGGCGTCCACGCAGTCGGCGACCTACGGCACGCCCACCGCGGCGACCGCCGGGCTCCTCACCACTTATGGCGCCGAGTCTGCCTTCTTCATCAACGGCACCAACCGCGCCATGTTCCGTTTCACGATGATCAACCACTTCTGCAACGACATGCAGACGCTCATGGACACCACGCGCCCGACGGATCGCATCCGCCAGGACGTGGCGCGCTCGCCCGGTGGCGACAGCCGCGTGTTCCTTAACAACTGCGTCGGCTGTCACAGCGGCATGGATCCGATGGCGCAGGCGTTCGCCTACTACAACTTCAACGGCACGGTCGGCACGGTGACCAACACCGGCACCATGCAATACACCGCGGGCATGGTGCAGCCGAAGTACCTGATCAACGCAACCAATTTTCCGTTCGGCTTCGTGACCCCGGATGACAGCTGGTCGAACCGCTGGCGCGCCGGCATCAACGCCTCGTTCGGCTGGAGCCCGTCGCTGCCCGGCAGCGGCAACGGCGCCAAGTCGCTCGGCGTGGAATGGGAATCGGCGGCGGCGTTTGCCAGCTGCCAGGTGACCAAGGTTTTCACCGCCGTGTGCTTCCGTGCACCGACCAACGCTGCCGATACGGCGACGGTCGCCACGATCACGCAGAACTTCACCAGTGGCGGCTACAAACTCAAGCAGGTGTTCCAGCAGTCCGCTGCCGCCTGCCCGGGCCAGTAAGGGAGCGCCACAATGAACGCTAATCTCGTTGTCACTCCCGCCGCGTCGGCCGCGCTCGTGTGGCGCACGGCACGCGCGCTGCAACTGGGTGCAGCTCTCGCCATCCTCGCCACGCTCGCGGCCTGCAGTGCCGGCGGCGGCCCGGGCGTGACTGTGAATCAGCCCACCAGCGGCACCAGTACCGCCGATGCCTACACCGGTCCCGCGCCGGCCAATGCCGACGTGCTGGCGTTCAAGATCAACCTGTGGCAGAACATCATGCCGTCCGATCGCTGCGGCGGCTGTCACCACGCCGGCGGTCAGTCGCCGCAGTTCGCGCGCGCGGACGATGTGAACCTCGCCTACCAGGCGGCGCTGCCCCTGGTGAACCTCACCAATCCGACGCAGTCGCTGCTGGTGCAGAAGGTCGGCAGCGGCCACAACTGCTGGGTGGCCGACCCGTCCGCCTGCGCCGCGACCATGCTCGTGTGGATCCAGAACTGGATCGGCGCCGGCTCCTCGTCCACCAGCGCGATCCAGCTGGTCGCCCCGCCGGTGCAGGCGGCGGGCGGCGGCAAGCAGTTCCCGAGCGATCCGACCGCCTTCTCGCAGACGGTTTATCCGCTCCTGACGCAGTTCTGCTCGGGCTGCCACACCGAAAGCTCACCGACCGCGCAGCAGCCGTACTTCGCCAGCTCCAACCTCGCTGAAGCCTATGCAGCGGCGCAGCCGAAGATCGATCTGGCGACCCCCAACCAGTCGCGTTTCTACGAGCGCCTGGCGACCGAATTCCACCACTGCTGGGCGACGCCGAGCTCGGGCGGCGCGCCGGATTGTCCGGGCAGCTCCGCCGCGATGCTCGCCGCCATCACCGCCTTTGCCAACGGCATCCCGGTGACGCCCATCGATCCGACGCTGGTGGTCTCCAATGCGCTGACGCTGACGCAGGGCACCATCGCCGCGGGCGGCGCGCGCTACGACGCCAACGTGATCGCCATGTACATGTTCGAGACCGGGCAGGGAAGCACGGCCTACGACACCAGCGGCGTGACACCGGAAGCGGACCTCGAGTTGTCCGGCAACGTCACCTGGGTCGGCGGCTGGGGTATCTCCGTCGGTGCGGGCGGCAAGGCGCAGGCTTCGACCAGCGCCAGCTCCAAGTTTGCCTCCATGATCCAGGGCTCGGGTGAGTTCACCCTCGAAGCGTGGGTGGCTCCGGCCAACGTGACCCAGGCCGCGGCCAACATCATCAGCTACTCGGGCAGCAACACCACGCGCGACGCCTCGCTCGTGCAGGATGCGATGCAGTACGAGGGCATGACACGCAGCAGCGCCACCGACACCAACGGTGATCCGCCGCTGATCACGACCACCAGCGGCGGGGCTGTGCAGGCCGCCCTGCAGCACGTCGTGCTCACCTACGATCCGGTCAACGGCCAGAAGCTCTACGTCAACGGCCTCTACACCGGCAACGTCGACCCGAACAAGGGCGGTTCGCTCGCCAACTGGGACAGCACCTTTGCGCTGGTGCTCGGTAACGAGGTCACCGGCACGCGGCAGTGGCAGGGCACGATCAAGTTCGTCGCCATCCACAACCGCGCGCTGACCGCGGCGCAGATTCAGCAGAACTTCGCCGCCGGCGTGGGCCAGAAGTATTACCTGCTGTTCGGCGTCAGCCAGCTCTCGGGCGTGCCGCAGTCGTACATCCTGTTTCAGGCAAGCCAGTACGACAACTACAGCTACCTGTTCTATCAGCCGAAGTTCATCAGCCTCGACCCGACGGCCAGTGTGGGCAACGTACAGGTCAGCGGTATCCGCATCGGCGTGAATGGCGTGCTGGCACCGGCCGGCCAGTCGTTCACGTCGGTGGCAGCGACGGTCGGCGGCTCGACCTATACGGCGGCCAACGGCCAGCTGCTGTCGAACCTCGGCACGGTCATCCCGGCCTCCCTGGGCGCTGCGCAGGATCTGTTCTTCCTGTCGTTCGACCAGATGGGCTCGAACGTGCACCCCTTCGTTGAGCCGATCGTGTCGGTGTCACCGCCGGCACCCACCACGATCCAGTCGCCCGACTTGGGCATAGCGACCTTCGAGCGCGTCAACAACTCGCTGGCGCGTATCACGGGCGTGCCGATCACCAACAGCACGATACAGGCGCTGTACCTGAGCGAGCAGCAGTCGATGCTGGCATCGCCGCTGATCGCAGCGTTCCTGCCTTCGAACCAGACGGCGATGTCGCAGCTGGCGGGCGGCTACTGCGCCCAGCTGCTCGCGACGGGCTCGTATCGCGACCTGTTCTTCGGCACCGGCCTGGACGCGAGCCTGAACAGCACGGCATCCGGGTTCTTCGGTGCCAGCGGCAGCGCCAACCGCGCCATCGTGATCAACGCGCTGGCCAACAATGCCGTCGGCACGAGCGTCAACCCGACGAGCGCCACCGCGGTGCGCAATGAGGCCGACGCCCTCATCTCGCGCATCACGATGACGACGTCCTCAGGCCCTGCCCTCAACGCCAGTGCCTCGGTATCGAGTGTCACCAATTCGGTGTGCACGGCCGTACTCGGCAGCGCCGCCGTGATGATGCAGTAACGGATCTGGAGATAAACCGATGTTCATCTACAAGAAGCCGCCCCGCCCGCACAAGCCCGGCGAGCCGTTGCTGTACAACAACCACAAGCGTCCGGTGACGCGCCGCGACTTCGTCGCCGCCGGCATGCTCACCGGACCGTCCATGGTCATCGGCCCGGCCTGGCTCGGGGCGCTGCTGAAGGCCAATCGCGCCGGCGCCGCGCTGTCGCCCGACATCCAGGCGATGCTCGGGCCCACGCAGTGCGCCGTGCCGACCGCCTCCGGCGGCATTCCGTTCATCGTGTTCGATCTGGCCGGCGGCGCCAACCTCGTCGGCTCCGAGGTGATCGTCGGCACGCAGGGCGGCCAGACCAACTTCCTCTCGACCGCCGGCTACGAGAAGCTCGGTGTGCCGGGCAACATGGTGCCGAGCTCCAGCGCCAACATCGACGCCTCGCTCGGACTTCTGTGGCACGCCGACGGCGCCATCAAGCGCGGCATTCTCAGCAAGGCGACCACGCCTGCGACCGCCGCCGGCACCAACGGCGCGGTGTTCTGCGCCGAATCGCAGAACGATACGCAGGCCAACCCGCACAATCCCATGTACGGCATTGCCGATGCCGGCGCGCAGGGACTGCTCCTGACGCTCGTCGGCACGCAGTCGACCGTCTCCGGCGGCAACTCGCAGGCGCCGATGGCGCTTATCAATCCGGCGCTGCAGCCGACCACCATCAGTCAGCCCTCGGATGCGACCGGGCTGGTCAGCACCGGCGGTGCGAGCGCCGATCCGACCTCGATCGCGGTGATCGAATCGCAGACGCGTATCAGCGGCGGCAACACGCCGTTCGTGGCAGGCACCGAGACCAGCATCGGCGGTGCCATGAGCGCACCGAGCGGTGGCACCCCGGGAGTGCAGCTGCTCACCGATCCGACCGCCGACACCACGCTCAAGAACCAGGTGCGCTGCGCCTATGCCAAGTCCGCCTATACGGCGGACGCCTTCGGCAACCCGGCCGCACTCGATCCGACCCAGGATCCGATGATCATCGCCGGCAGCACACCGATCTTCACGGCGAGCGACTTCCAGAACTCCGACGTCGCCGCGACGGCGACCGTCATGAAGCTGGTGATCGACGGCTATGCCGGCGCCGGCACCATCACGCTCGGCGGCTACGACTACCATGACGGTACGCGCGCGACCGGCGAGGGCAAGAACTTCACGGCGGGGCAGATGATCGGCGCGGTGCTCGAGTACGCGCAGCGCAAGGGCAAGCCAGTCATGATCTACGTGATCAGTGACGGCTCGCTCAGCTCCAACCTGATGGTGGACAACAGCGCCGGCGGCCGCGGCAAGCTCGGCTGGCAGGGTGACAACTCGTCGGTCGCCTCGACGTTCTTCCTCGTGTACAGCCCCACCGGCCGCCCCAAACTGCGCAACGGCGCCGCCGGTCAGCAGATCGGCTACTTCAGCTCCGACGGCTCCGTGGTCACGACCGGCAGTCCGGCGGCCAATTCGGTCAACCAGCTCGCCCAGCTCGCCATCCTCAACTACATGGGCCTTCTGGGTACCGATGCGCAGTTCCCCACGACGCTCCCGGGCGGCCAGGGGCTCGGTGCGGGTAGCACCTTGGCGGCCCTGACGGTGTTCGAGCCCATCGTGTGATGCCGTAAGGCGTGCCGCGCTGCCGCGGAACGCTCATCCGGCGGCGTTGTCGCAGCATGACGACGCCGCCGTTTCCCGGTCGGCAGCGGCAGCACGCCTCATTTCGCCTGCCAGTTCGTTGACAGTGTTAAGTGCGCTGTGCAATTTTGCGCGCTTGGCGCGGGGGCAGCTCGCAACCCGTGGCGAAGGATCATTATTGAGCTGGCAATGGCCCACCGGCCCGGCATCGCGGGGGATGAGTCCGCGTGCAGTTATCTCGCTGCGGCTGTGGCTGATCGCGCTGACGCTGGCGTGCTCGCTGCCCGTAGCGGCGCAGCAGGCCTACGCCCTCAGCGGTCAGCCGGCGCCGGACTTCGCGCTGCACGCCACGATGGGCGACAACGTGCGTCTGTCCGAGCACCGCGGCGATGTGATCGTGCTGAGCTTCTGGAGCAGTCGCTGTTATCCGTGCCGTGCGCAGCTGACGGCGCTCAACAAGTCGCTCGCCACCTATCACTCGGCGGGACTGTCGATCTTTGGCATTGGTGTCGATGACGATCAGACCAAGTCGTCCGACTTTGCACACTCGGTCGCGGTCGGGTTTCCCCTGCTGCTGGATCCCACCAAGGCGGTGAGTCGCAGCTACCAGGTGGACAACCTGCCGATGACGGTGCTCATCGACCGCAATGGTACGGTGCGCTACGCGCTGCGCGAATTCAGTGCCGCCAACACGGCGCTCTACCTGCAACAACTGCGGGCCCTGCTGAACGAATGATCGGAACCATCATGCAGCAACAGACGGCTCTCCAACGCCCCAGGCGCATCGCCCCCCTGGCAGTCCTACTGGCGGGCGTGCTGCTCGCCGCGCCCTTGTTGCTGCCGGCAGCGCAGACGACGGCGGCGGCGCCGCCGCCCGGCGCGCCTGCGACGGCGCCGGCACCGGCACCGACTCCCGCAGCGACCCCTGCCGCGACGCCCGCAGCCCCGGCAGCCGCCGGCGCTGCTGAACCTGCGCCGGCAGCGGCGCCGGCACGCCGCGGCCGGCGAGGGCGACACGCGCAGCCTCGATCAGGACATCCAGGGGCTGAAGAAGGATGTCGTCGATCTCAACAAGGACCTGTTCATTCTCGAGGAAGAACTGCTGTTCCCGGCCAACACCCAGGTGGCCGTGTTCCTGTCGGTGGACGTCGGTGATTTCTTCGCGCTCGACTCGGTGCAGCTGAAGATCGACCAGAAGGAAGTGATCAACTATCTGTACACGCCGCGCGAGGGCGAAGCGCTGCGCAAGGGTGGCGTGCAGCGTCTGTACGTGGGCAACCTCAAGGTCGGCAAGCACGAGCTGGTGGCGTTCTTCAGCGGCCAGGGACCCAACGACCGTCCCTACAAGCGCGGCGCATCGATCAAGTTCGACAAGGGCGTCGGCGCCAAGTACCTCGAGCTGAAGATCGACGACCGGCAGCGCAAGCTGCAGCCGGAATTCGAGATCAAGGACTGGGAATAGGCCTTGCGACGCCTGCCGTCCATGCGCGCGCTGCTGCTGGCCGTCCTGGCGGCGGCTGTGGTGACGGATGCCGCGCACGCGCGGCGTCACGACCCGGAGAAGCTGCCCGTCACGCGCATCCGTGACCTGCACTTCGGCGATGTGCTGTTTCTGTACCTGCAGAACGACGACACGCACGATTTCGAGGCCCTCACCCGGCTGCTCGCCTACGATCACTGGGGTCGCATGCCGCACCACCAGGACGAGGCGCAGCTGCTCACCGCCAGCCTCTATCTGCAGCTCGGCATGCACAACGAGGCCGGCGAGCGCTTCGCCAAGGTGCTGACCAACGATGTGCCCACCGGGGTGCGCAACCGCGCCTGGCTGTACCTCGGGCAGATCTGGTACGCGCGCGGTTACCTCGACAAGGCCGAAGCGGCGCTGCGCAACATGAGCGGCCGCATGTCGCCGGATTTCGAAGCGCAGCGCGAGCTGCTGCTCGGCAACGTGCTGATGCACCAGGGCAAGTACGACGAGGCGATTCGGCTGCTGTCGGGCTGGCGCGGCGGCCCGGTATGGTCCGCGTACGCGCGCTTCAACCTTGGCGTCGCGCTGGTGCGCAACGACCGCCTGGGCGATGCCGCACCTTTCCTTACCAGCGTGGGCAGCATGCTCGGGGAGACCCCCGAGCTGGCGGCGCTCAAGGATCGCGCCAACCTGGCGCTCGGCTTTGCGTACCTGCAGGCCAATCAGCCGGATCGCGCGCGTGCGCCGCTGGCGCGGGTGCGCCTGAATGGCCCGTATTCCAACAAGGCGCTGCTCGGCATCGGCTGGGCCGACGCGGCGCTCGGCGATTACAAGGGCGCGCTGACGCCGTGGCTGGAGCTGCGCGGCCGCGACGTGCTGGATGCGGCCGTGCAGGAGTCGTACCTGGCGGTGCCCTACGCCTTCAGCAAGCTGAATGCCAACGCGCAGTCGGCGGAATACTACGAGAGCGCGCTCGCGAAATTCGATTCGGAGAACACGCGGCTCGATAGCGCGATCGCGCGTATCCAGCAGGGCGACCTGTTGAAGGACGTGCTGGCCAACGAGCCGCAGACCGACAACGGCACCCCGGTGTTCCACGGCTGGTTCAAGGATGTGAAGACCCTGCCAGCGAGCGCCGAGATTCCTTATCTATACGCCGCGCTTGCCGGCCACGACTTCCAGGAGGGCGTCAAGAACTACCGCGACCTCGTCTACCTCGATGGCACTCTGCGGCGCTGGGACGACAGCATGGAGGCGTTCCAGGACATGATCGATACCCGCGAGCGCGCCTACGCGGAGCGGCTGCCGCGCACCGATGCGCTGCTGGCGTCCGGGGCACTCGACCAGCTGCGCCAGCACAATGCCGACGCTCGAAGATGAGCTGCATAGGGTAGATGCGGCAGCACGACGTGGCCGCCCTCGGCAGCGACACCGAGCGGCAGCAGTGGGCGCGCGTGCAGCGCATCGAAGCGGGGCTGGTCGGAGCACCCAACACGCCCGAAAACGCCGAGCTGCGCGAGCGCCTGGCCCTGGTGAAGGGCGTTCTGTATTTCCGCCTCAACGACGCCTACGGCGCGCGCCTGTGGCAGCAGCAGCGCGGCATGCGCGATCTGAGCCTGGCGCTGCAGGAGGCCCAGGGCCGCTGGATCCGCGTCGAGCGGGCGCGCAAGAACATGCCGGCAAACACCGGCGAATTCGCCCAGCGGGTCGCCGCCCTGACGCAGCGCATCGCTGCGTTGCAGACGCGGCTGGCCGACGCCGAGCAGAGGCAGGACGCGTACCTCGCGCAGCTCGCGGTCAACGAACTCGGGCAGCAGAAGGACCGGCTGGCGGCCTACCAGGTGCAGGCGCGCTTCGCGCTCGCCACCATGTACGACCGCGCGGCCAACGCCGAGGCGGCGCATCGCAAGGCGCCCGCGCCGCAGCAGCAGGGTGCCGCACCCGCGGATGCACCGGCAGCTGCCCCTGATGAGGGCACGCCGTCACCGCCTCCGGACACGCCGCCGGCCACGCCGGAGCCGCCGCGATGAGCGCGGGCCGTGTGCGCGCCGCGCTGCTCAACAGCGCCGCAGTGCTCGCGTGCCTCGCGCTGGCGCAGCTGGCGAGCGCGCAGACCGCGCCCGGACAGCAGCGCACTATCGGCGATCTCAACGCCAAGAAGGTGGAGGTGCACCCGGATACGCCGGCCGCCGCCAACCCGGCGCGCGCGATGGAGAACTACCGCCACTTCCTCGAGCTGCAGAACACCGATCCGAAGCTGCGCGCCGAGGCCATGCGCCGCCTGGGTGACCTGAACCTCGACTCGGGCGAGATGCAGCGCCTCGAGCAGGAGGTGACCGCCATCGACCTGCAGGGCGGCGAGGCGATCAAGCTTTATACGACGCTCCTCAAGGCGTATCCGGACTACGCGCGCAACGACCAGGTGCTCTATCAGCTGGCGCGCGCCTACGAGACCACCGGGCAGCCCGACCAGGCGCTCGCCACGCTCGATCGCATCGTGACCCGTTACCCGCAGAGCCCGCAGCTGGACGAGGTGCAGTTCCGGCGCGGCGAACTGCTGTTTTCCGCCAAGCGCTACCCCGACGCCGAGCACGCCTACGCAGCGGTGATCACCCATGGCGCCGGCTCCGCCTTCTACCAGCAGAGTCTTTACAAGCACGGCTGGTCGCTGTTCAAGCAGTCGGAAACTCTGGAAAGCCTGCCGTCCTTCGGCGGAGTGCTCGACCGTGAACTCGGTACGACGCCGGCCAAGGCGGTGAAGCTGGAGAGCCTGCGGCGCGCCGACCGTGAGCTGGTCGAGGACACGCTGCGCGTCATGGCCATCGCGTTTTCCTACAACGACGGCATCGGTTCGCTCGAGCAGTACATGCAGAAGCGCGGCGAGCGGCCGTACGAGTGGCTGCTGTATTCGCGCCTCGGCGATCTGTACGTCGACAAGCAGCGCTACCAGGACGCCGCCAACGTGTATCGCGCCTACGTCAAACGCGATCCTTACGGCGACCATGCACCGGATCTGGACATGGCGGCCATCGAGGCCTACGGCAAGGGCGGTTTCAGCGACCTGGTGCTCGACGGCAAGCACGAGTTCGTGGAGCGCTATAACTTCGAGTCGCCTTACTGGAAGACGCGCAACCGTGCCGACAACCCGCGCGTGGTGCAGGAGCTGAAGACCAATCTCAAGGACGTCGCCACCTACTTCCACGCCAGCGCGCAGAAGACCAAGCGCGTGGCGGACTATCAGGAGGCGGCGCGCTGGTATCGCAGCTACCTGAAGTCCTTCCCGGACGATGCCGATTCGGCGCAGACCAACTACCTGCTGGCCGAGGCGCTGTTCGACAGCCATGACTACACCGGCGCCGCCGCAGAATACGAGCACACCGCTTACGGCTACCCGAAGAACGACAAGTCGGCCGCGGCGGCTTATGCCTCGCTCATCTCCTACCAGAAGGGCGAGGAGGGCCTGAGCGGCCCCGACAAGGACTCGTGGCACAAGCGTGCCACCGACGCCGGCGTGAAATTCGCCACGACCTTCCCCGAACACCCCGACAGCGCCGGCGTGCTGACGCGTTCGGCCGAGGACATCTTCGCCGCCGGCGACCGGCCGCGCGCTATCGCCGTGTCGCAGACACTGCTGGCGCGCCAGCCGCCGGTCGACCCGGCCAAGCAGCGCATCGCCTGGACGATCATCGCGCAGTCGTACTTCGACCAGGGCGACTTCGCCAAGGCAGAGCCCGCCTTCGTGCAGGCGCGCGATTTGAGCGGCGCCGATCCGAAGATGCGGGCCGATCTCACCGAGCGCCTGGCGGCGAGCGTCTACAAGCAGGGCGAGGCGCGCCAGAAGGCGGGCGACGCCAGCGGCGCGGTAGAGGATTACCTGCGCGTCGCGCGGGTCGCGCCCGACTCCAAGATACGCTCCAACGCCCAGTACGACGCCGCCGCGCAGCTGATCACGCTCAAGCAATGGCCGCGCGCGATCGAAGTGCTGGAGGATTTCCGCAGGCAGTTCCCGCAAAGCCCGCTGCAGGCGGACGTGACGCGCAAACTCGCGGTCGCGTACGCCTCATCCGACCGTGCCGGCGAGGCGGCGGCGGAGTTCGAGCGCATCGCCGCCAATCCGGCCGAGGATCACGGCGTACAGCGCGAAGCGCTGATGCAGTCTGCGGATCTGTACGCCAAGGCCGGCAACGCGCCCAAGGCCAACAGCATGCTGGAGAAATTCGTCGCCGCCAATCCCGAGCCGCTCCCGGACGCCGAGGAGGCACGCCAGCGCCTCGCCGCGTACGCGCAGCAAAGCGGCGACATCACGCGTCGCGACCACTGGTACCAGGAGATCATCCGCGCCGATGCGCAGGCCGGCGCGCAGCGCACCGAGCGCACCCACTACCTCGCAGCCAAGGCACAGCTGGCCCTGGCGCAGCCGGCGCGCGATGCGTTCCGCGCCGTGCGCCTCACCGCGCCGCTGAAGAAGAGCCTGATCGTGAAGCGCAATGCGCTGGAGACGGCCATGGAGGGCTACAGGCGCGCGGCCGAGTATCAGGTCGCCGAGGTCACCACGGCCGCCAACTACGAGATGGCCGAGCTGTACCGCACGCTCGCCAAGGACGTCATGGCTTCGGAGCGGCCGAAGAACCTGAAAGGCGATGAACTCGCGGAATACAACTCGCTGCTCGAGGAGCAGGTGTTCCCGTTCGAAGAGCAGGCGATCAAGGCGCACGAGCTGAATGCGGCACGTGCCAAGGACGGGGTGTACGACGAGTCGGTGCGCAAGAGCTTCCAGGCGCTCGCCGAACTCAAGCCCGCACGCTACGGTAAGACGGAAATGACGCAGGATGTGGTCGTCAACCTTGAGTGACAGCGCAGCAGCGGCCGTCCTGCCCGCGTGCCGCGCACGGCGCGGCATGGCGCTGTGCGTGGCGTTGGCGGCGGGCATCGCCGCGTGCAGCTCGACACCGCCCCTCACCGCGCCGGCCGCCCAGCCTGTCAAGGCCACCGCCCCGGCGGCCCCGCCGGCGGGTGCTGCGGCCACGCCCACAAGCGTCGCTCCCGGCGGGGCACCGGCCGCGGCTGCGGCCCCGGCTGCAGCCCCTGCGGTGCACCCTGACGTACCGCCGGCGGCGCGCGCCGACTTCGCGCGCGCCGTGAATTTCCTGCGCGCCGGCAACACCACCGAGGCGGAGCTGGGCTTTAAGCAGGTGGCGCTGCAGTACCCGCAATTCGCCGCGCCGCTGGTGAATCTCGGGCTCATGCAGCGCAAGGCCGGTCAGCTCGATCAGGCGGAAACCACGCTCAAGAGTGCCGTGGCGCGCGAGAATGGCAGCGCCGTGGCCTGGACCGAGCTCGGCGTGACGCAGCGCCTGAAGGGTGAATTCAAGGAGGCGGCCGCCTCCTACGAGCAGGCGATCAGCGATGATGCGCACTATGCGCCGGCCTGGCGGAACCTTGGCGTGGTCTCAGACCTCTATCTGGGTGACCCGCAGCGCGCCCTCACGGCCTTCGAGCAGTACAAACAGCTGACGGGTGAAGAAAAACCCGTGAGCGGCTGGATCGCCGAGCTGCGGCAACGACTCGGCCTGCCACCGGTCAAACGCCCGGCTCCTGCAGAATCGACGCCCGGGGCTGGCGCGGGGCAGGAGGCGACGCCGGGCGCTACGGCACCGTCCGAGCCTGCGCCGCCGCCAGCGGCAAGTCCTAACGCTGCGGGCAGTCCCCCCAAGGCAGGAGGTTGAGCATGAAGCTCATGCGAGCTGTTTCCGTGGCCCTAGCTCTCGCTATCAGCGGGGCTGCGCTGGCACAGCAGACGCCTGCGCCCGCAACGCCAGCGCGCGAGATTCCGCGGCCCGATCAACTCGAGCCCGGCGTCAACACCACGCCCGATGCCATGAGCGCACCGGCGCCCGCAGCCGTACCGGCCGCAGCGCCGAGCACTGCGCCGGCAAAGAGCAGTGCTGCCAGTGCGCCCGCGTCGGCGGACGCGGCACCCGCGGCGGCGAAAGGCAAGAGTGCCTCCGCCAAGGCCGTGCCGAAAAAAACCGGCCCGGACCGTCTCGAGCTGGACACCACCAACATCACCGGCAACCGTGAACTGCCCAAGGTGCTGTACATCGTGCCGTGGAAGCATTCGGATCTTGGCGACCTGGCCGGACGCCCCCCCAACAGCCTCCTCGATGAGGTGCTGCAGCCCCTCGATCGGGACGTCTTCAAGCGGGAAAACCGCTACTACGAGGACCTCAAACCGGAGGCGGCCACGGCAAAACCGGGCGCGGTGCAGGGTTCCGGCAACAACCCCTGAAATATGGGGGGTGCGCCCTCAGGGATGAGAGCCAAGTCGCAGCTTTTTGGGTATATGTCATTCAGTTTTGAACATCGCTTGTCCTAATTTGCGGTCTTTTTGAGCGGGAGTGTCAGATGGGCCTCTGGAACTTGATTGTGCGGTTCTTTCAGGGCGGCGGGGACTTCATGTACCCCATCGCCATCGTGTTCGTGGTGGGTCTGGCGATCGCCATCGAACGTTACATCTACCTTACGGCTGCCGCGGCGCGTAACCGCGGGCTGTGGAACGAGATCGTGCCGCTGCTGTCGCAGGGCAACTTCCGCCAGGTGGCGCAGGCGACCTCGAAATCCGATTCGGCGATCGGCCACATCCTCAACTACGGGCTCGCGCGCATTCAGTCGGCGCGGCGCCGCGACGACATCGAGAAGGCGATGGAAGAGAGCCTGATGGAGGTGGTGCCGCGGCTGGAGAAGCGCACGCACTACCTGGCGACCTTCGCCAATCTCGCGACGCTGCTCGGCCTTTTGGGCACGGTCATGGGCCTCATCCGCGCCTTCGCGGCGGTGGCCACGGTCAACCCGGCCGAGAAGGCCAACCTGCTGTCGGCCAGCATCTCGGTGGCGATGAACTGCACGGCCTTCGGTCTGATGACCGCGGTGCCGCTGCTGTTCATCCACGCCTGGCTGCAGACCAAGACGACGGAGCTGATCGACAGCCTGGAGATGGCCTCGGTCAAGTTCCTGAACGCGATCACCGAGCGGCAGGCTGCGCCGGCTGCGGCCTGAGCGGCCGCAGCGTTCGCAGTCGTTGCTCTGACGGGCTGAAGGTCGCGCATGCGCCGTTCCTATCAATACCGCAAACTTGCGCGGCACTCGCGCAAGCCGGACGAGCTGCTGCTCGTGCCGATGATCGACATCTTCACGGTGCTCGTGACGTTCCTGCTGATGACCGCGGTGTTCTCGCGCACCGTGATTCTGCAGATCAACCTGCCACCACCGAACACGCAGTTCACCCCGCCTCCGCCGGGGTTGCAGCTGGAAATCATGGTCCGTAAGGACCAGCTGATGGTGGCCGACCGCAATAGCGGGCCGCTGCATGCCGTACCCAACACGGACAAGGGTTACAACTACGACGGCCTCACCGAGTATCTGAAGTTCGTCAAGGCACGTTTCCGGACAAGACCGATGCCAGCATCCTGCTCGAGCCCGACACGCCCTACGACACGCTGGTGCAGGTGATGGACCGGGTGCGCGTGTTCGAAAGCGGCTCGGGGATCAACACCGTGCAGGCGGAGCTGTTCCCGGACATCTCCATCGGCGATGCGCCCGCAGCGGACGCCGCGCCGGGCGCCCCCGGCAGCGCGGCGCCGCCGCCGGTGGCCGCGGTCACCGCCGCAGGCGGGGCGCACCCATGAGTATGTCCAACCGCGCGCTGCGCATGGCGCAGCACCATCTGCGCAACCGCGCCGATGCGCAGCTCAATCTCATCCCGCTGATCGACATCCTCTCGGTGATGGTGGCGTTCCTGCTGGTGTATTCGACCGAGGTCGAGGTCATCCAGAACTCCAAGGGCATCGAGATCCCGCAGTCGATCGCGCAGACCGCACCCAAGGAATCGGTGGTGGTCATGGTCACGAAGACCGACCTGTTCGTGCAGGGTGAGTTCATCTCCAGCATCGCCGACATCCGCAAATCACCGGGCCCGCTGGTCGAGCCGCTGCTCGCCGCCCTCAAGCGGCCGCTGCTGGTCGGCAAGGAGATGACCGAGAAGGATCTGGCGCAGCGCGAGATCACCATCATGGCGGACAAGGAGCTGCCCTACGACGTGATCAAGCGCGTCATGGCGACCTGCACCGATGCGGACTACGGCAAGCTCTCGCTCGCCGTGATCCAGAAAGAAAAGCCGGTCGCCGCCGGCCAGTTCAAGCCAGGGTAACAACGGATATGTTGCTCGCCCCTTATTACCGCGAATACGAGCTGGCCTGGGAAGGCGATGAGGAAGCAAGCCAGCGCTTCCGCAGGATCCTGCGCGTGCTGCTGATCGTGCTCGTGGTGCTGGGCATCCTCTTTCCGCTGCTGCCGACCCCCAAGCGCACGACCGCCGAGGAGGTGCCGCAGCGCCTGGCGAAGATCATGCTCGAGAACAAGCCGAAACCGCCGCCGCCGCCGCCGCCGCCCAAGGTGCAGGAGGTGCCGAAGCTCGAGACCAAGCCGGTGGTGGCACCGCCGCCGGTCGATCGCAAGCAGCTGGCGCACGAGAAGGCGCAGAAGCAGCTGAACCAGGTGAAGGACGAACTCGCCGATCTGCGCGACGTCATGGACCTGACGCCGCTCGAGACCAAGAATCTGTCCGGCGCGGTCGGCGCCGACTCGCATGCCGAGCGCTCGCTGATCACCTCCAAGGTCGGCGCCGGCAGCGGCGGCATCACCTCGGCCAACAGCAGTCGCGGCTTCGGTACCGGCGCCGGCTCGCTCACCGGCAAGGACACGACCGCCGTGACCTCCGGCATCGCGCGCTCCGGCCTCAACGCCCGCGGACCTGCGACCAGCGGCGGCGGCGGCAAGGCGGCGCGCTCGCGCGAAGAGATCGAGCTGATCTTCGACCGCAACAAGGGCCGCATCTACAGCCTGTACGCGCGCGCGCTGCGCGACAACGCCGAGCTGCAGGGCAAGCTGGTGCTCGAGTTCACCATTGCCCCGACCGGCGAGGTGACCATGTGCCGGGTCGTTTCCAGCGAGCTCAAGGATCCGGAGCTCGAGGCCAAGATCGTGGCGCTGGTGCGCCTGTTCCATTTCGATCCCAAGGATGTCGACAGCATCACCACCACCAAACCGATCGATTTCTTCCCGGCTTAGCGAGGGCGCAACCGCCGCGGTGACACCATGAACCTCAATTCCGAAATCGCATTTTACGCCGAACTGCGCCTGGTCGATAAGGCGCGCTTGCTCAACCTTTTCCTGCACGAGCTGGCCGAAGAGGCGCGTGCCACTTACGGCCCGGGCGCCGAGGTGCACGATGGCATACATCTGCGCTTCGTCAACGAGCTGTACCATCGCCTGACGCGCGTCATCGAGCAGCTGCTGGCCGAAGAGGCTACCCGGCCAACCGATGACGTCGTGCTGCGCATGTTGCTCACCCCGCGCGCCGACAAGGTGGCCGAACGCCTGGTGTTCAACGCCTACGGACGCGCCATCCAGGGTTTCGAAAGCTACGATACGACCGTGTTGATGAGCTGAAGCGGCCTAGCCACCGCCCGGCACAACTCTCGTGGGGAGGCCGCACCACAATGCGGCGCATAACAATGAAAATCGCCTTGTTGCGCCTGCTGGGCGCGCTGCTCGTCGTCTTCAGCACGCAGCTGTGCGCCGCACCCGGCGCCACGCTCCTGCGTCCGGCCCAGGTGTGGACCGCCGGGGAACCGCTGCACGTGGGCTGGGTGGTGCTCACGCAGGGGAGCCGCATCGCGGCGGTCGGACCAGCCGCAGCAGTCGCCGCGCCGCCCGATGCGACGGTGATCGACCTGCCGGGCGCGACGCTCCTGCCGGGACTGATGGACCTGCATTCGCACCTGTTCCTGCATCCCTACAACGAGACCCTGTGGAACGATCAGGTTCTCAAGGAACCCGTGCCGTACCGCACGCTGCGTGCCGCGGTGCAGGCGCGCGCGACACTGCTCGCCGGCTTCACCACGCTGCGCGACTTGGGCACCGAGGGCGCCGACTTCGCCGACGTGGCCCTCAAGCAGGCGATCGAGGATGGCCTCATCGAGGGGCCGCGCCTGTTCGTCGCCACGCGCGCCATCGTGGCCACCGGCAGCTACGGGCCGGCACCGCGCGGCCTGCGCCCGGACGTGTGCTGCACGCCGCAGGGCGCACAGGAAGCCACCGGGGTCGATGAGGTGATGCGCGCCGTGCGCGAACAGGCCGGGCGGGGCGCCGACTGGATCAAGCTGTACGCGGACTATCGCTGGGGACCGGCCGGCAGCCAGCAGCCGACCTTCAGCCAGGAGGAGCTGGCGGCCGCCGTGGCGACCGCGCATTCCTCGGGGCGCCCGGTGGCGGTGCACGCCACCACTGCCGAGGGCATGCGGCGGGCGATTCTCGCCGGCGCCGACAGCATCGAGCACGGCTTCAACGGCACCGAGGAAGTCTTCAAGCTCATGGCGGCGCGCGGCGTGGCGTACCTGCCGACGCTCACCGCCGAGGAGGCCTACGCGCAGTACTTCGAGCACTACGACCCGGACAAGAGCGCGCCCACCGCCGGCATGGCGCAGGCGCAGCACGCCTTCACGCTCGCCCTGCATGCCGGAGTCATCATCGGCTGCGGCAGCGATGTGGGGGTGTTTGCCCACGGCAGCAATTACCGCGAACTTGCCTGGATGGTGCGCGACGGCATGACGCCGCTGCAGGCGCTCACCGCTGCCACCGCCACCGATGCGCAGATCCTGCACCGCGCGGATCTCGGGCGCGTACGCGCGGGCCTCGCAGCGGACCTGGTGGCGGTCGACGGTGATCCGACCCGCAACATCGCCGCCGTGGCGCACGTGCTGCTGGTCATGAAGGACGGCGTGCTGTATCGCCGGCCCGGCGCGCCGGCCGCGCGCTAGGCGGATGCGGCGGCGAGTCGCCGCAGCGCGGCGCCGCTGAGGCGCAGCGTCTGCCACTCATCCAGCGCTACGGCACCCAGGCTGCCGTAGAAGCCGAGTGCCGGCGCGTTCCAGTCGAGCACCGACCAGTCGAGCCGGGCACAGCCGCGCTCGAGTGCGGTGCGTGCCAGCCACGCCAGCAGTGCCTTGCCCAGGCCCTGGCCGCGCGCCGCCGGCCGCACGAACAGGTCCTCGAGGTAGATGCCGGGCTTGCCGAGGAAGGTCGAGAAGTTGTGGAAGAAGAGGGCGAAGCCTGCCGGCCGGCCCGCGACACAGGCGAACACCACTTCCGCGTACGGACGCGGCCCGAACAGCGCCGCCGCGAGATCCGCCTCGCTGGCCACCACCTGATCCTCCAGCCGCTCGTAGAGCGCCAGCTCGCGGATGAAAGCCAGCACCTCACCCATCTCGTGCGGTTGCGCCAGGCGGATCGTGACACGCTCTGACATCTTTCAGCCGGTGCTCTGCAGACCCTGTGCGATGCCGCCGACGCTCGCCAGCAGCGCCTCGAACAGGTCGCGGTCCTCGCGCCCGCCGCCGCGCCAGCGCCGCAGCAGGTCCACCTGCATGAGGTTCATCGGGTCGACGTAAGGGTTGCGCAGGCGGATCGAGCGCTGCAGCGTGGTATCGGAATCGAGCAGCTCACGGCTGTCCTTGATGGCCAGCACCTGCTCACAGGCGCTCTGGAATTCGGCGCGCAGGTCGTCGGCGAAGCCGCGCAGCGCCGCGGGCGCCAGCGCTTCGTAGTAGGCGGCGATCTCCAGGTCAGCGCGCGCCAGCATGGTCTCGACATCGTCGATGAGGTTGCGCAGGAAGAACCACTCGGCGCTCAGCGCGCGCACCTGCGCCATGCCGAACCTGTCGACTACGGCCTTCAGTCCGGCGCCGGCGCCGAACCAGCCGGGCAGCATGTGGCGCGACTGCGACCAGGCGAATACCCACGGCACCGGCAGCAGGCCGGCAACGCCCGCCTGCTCGGAGCGATGCACCGAGCGCGCACCGATCTGCATGCGCTCGATCACGTCGATCGGCGTGACTGCCTGAAAGAACTCGTAGAACCGCGGCTGCTCGTAGACGAGCGCCCGGTAGGTCGTGCGGCTGGTCTGCGCGAGCAGCGCCGCCAGTTCCAGCTGCTGCGCCGAGTCGGCCGCTAGCTCGCCGCGGCGCACGGCGTCCGTGGTGAGGCTGAGCGCGTTGAAGGCGCGCTCCAGCGTCCGCATGGCGATCGGGCGCAGGCCGTAGCCCTGCTTGACGGTCGCGCCCTGTTCACGGATGCGCAGCACGCCGTCGATGGCGCCGGCGGGCGCGGCCCTGACGATCGCCTCGATGCGGCCACCGCCGCGCGCGACGCTGCCGCCGCGGGCGTGGAACAGCACCGGCTGTTCGCCGGCGCCCACCAGCACGCGCGCCAGGTCCGTCTGCGCCTGGTGGATCCTCACGCGCGAGGCGCACGCGCCGCTCTCCTTGTTGCTGTCCGAGTAGCCGATCAGCACGCACTGCCGCCGCCCGTGCGCCTCGAGATGGCGGCGGTAGAGCGGGTCGGCCAGCAGCTCCGCCATGGTGTCGCCGCACGCGGCCAGCGCCGCCGTGCTCTCGAACTGCGGCGCGATGTCGAGCACGACCTCGCCGGTGCGCTTGTCGTAGGCGCTCGCCCAGCGCGCCAGCAGCAGCGCCGCCAGGATGTCATCGGCGCTGCTGGCGCCGCTGACGATGAAATAGCCGATGGCTTCCGCACCGTAGCGGTGGCGGCCCTGCATGATGGCCTCGAACACCGCGAGCGTGCGCCGGCCCAGGGCGTCGAGCTCGACCTGCGGCCCGCGGTCCTTCTCCAGCGCCTGCGCCAGCAGGTCGCGCCGCTCGCGCGCGCTGCGGGCGCGCCACTCGCCATCGTCGAAGCCCTGCGCGATCACCTCGTGCAGGACGCTCGCGTGCTGGCGCACGTCGAGTGTCGCCAGGTGAAAGCCGAAGGTATCGATGCGACGCAGCAGCCGCTCCACGTAGAAAAGGCCCGCGTGCACGCCCTTGTTGGCGCGCAGGCTGCGCGCGATCAGCGCGATATCGTCGCGGAACTGGTGCGCGTTCTCGTAGCCGCTGGCGCGCCCCTCGTAGACGCTGCGCAGCCGCTCGCCGATCTGCGCGAGGAACACGCGGTACGGCATGCGGTCGTGGCGCGCCGGCGTGATGGCGCGCGCGCCCGGCAGCAGGCGCATGTACTCCTCGAGGCGCTTGGCGACCTCGGCGGAAGCGGCCACGCGGCTGGCGCTCTGCGACAGGCGCTGCGCCAGGTCCTGGCATTCGGCGAAGTAGCTGTTGACGATGACCTGATGCTGCCGCGCCAGCGTCTCGCGGATGGTCTTGGCGTGCACGTCGGCGTTGCCGTCCATGTCCCCGCCGGCCCACGAGCCGATGTGCAGGATCGGTGGTATGCGTGCCGTACCGGGTTTGCTGCCGTAGACCTTCTCCAGCGCCTGCGCCACTTCCTCGTAGAACGCCGGCACCACGCGATACAGGATCTCGATCAGGTAGAAGAGAATCTGCTCGCGCTCGTCGGCGACGGTGAGGCGCTCGCGCGGCAGCTCCTCGGTCTGCCAGGCCGTCGTCAGCTCCATGCGGATGTTGTTCCAGACGCTGCGCGCCTCGTTCGGCGTGAGGCTCGGGTCAAGGCGCTCGAGCAGGCGCTGCGCCATGCGCTGCTGCTTGCGCAGCAGCGTACGGCGGCTCGCCTCGGTGGAGTGCGGTGCGAACACCGGCTCGATCGACAGGCCGGCGATCAGTTCCAGCACCTGCGGCTGGCTGAGGCCGCGCGCCTTGAGGGCCGCGATGGCGTCCTCGACCCCGCCGGGCTGCGGGCGCTGGCTGTCCTTGAGGAAGTACTCGCGCCGCCTGCGGATGCGATGCACCTTCTCGGCGACGTTGACGGCGGTGAACCAGGTCGAGAACGCCCGCACCACGTCGCGCGCCAGCGCCGGCGGCCGCTCGCTCACGCAGGCGGCCAGTTCCGCGCGCGCCGCCGCGGAGCCGGCGCGGCCGGCGATGGCGGCGACGCGGTCGAGTTCCACCAGCTCCAGCAGTGACTCGCCACCCTGTTCGCGCAGGATCTCGCCCACCAGCGCACCGAGGGCGTGCACGTCGTCGCGCAGCGGCTCGTGCTTGGGCGGGAAGTGGATGTCACTGCGCTTCAAATCATTCCTCCCAGTGGTTGGCGCGTGCGGCAAAGTCGGCGCGCTGCGGCTTCACCACGCAGAAGCGCTGGCCGGTCGGTGCCTGCATCACGCACCAGCCCTGCACCATGCCGACGCGCTGCGCGCCGAGCCGCTCCAGGCGGCGCACTTCCGCCTCGATGTCGTCGCTCTCGATATCTAGGTGCACGCGGCTCGCGTGGCTCACCTGCTGCACCTCGACATGCACCTCATCGGCAGCGGTCTGCAGCACCCGGTAACGGGGATCGGCGCCGGGCGGCTGCGCCGCAAGCCCGAGGGCTGCGCTCCAGAAGCGCGTTGCCTCGTCCAGCTGCTCGGTCTGACAGTCGATGATGAATCCGGCCAGGCGGCTCTTGTGCATGGATCTGAGCTCCGGTGGGAAGCTTGCTATTCTAGCGGCTGACCGCCCGCGGCGCCGTCAGCCGGCCAGCAGCACGCTCTCGGCGTGTTCGAGTTCCGCCGGCGCGCCATAGAGCACGACGATATCGCCGTCGCGCAGCACCGTGTCGGTCGCCGGTTCACGACCGAGGATTCCCTGGCGGCGTACGCCGGTGAAGGTCGCCTCAACACCGCGGTCCTTGATCTCGGCCAGCGAGCGGCCGACCGCCCAGGCCCCGGGCGGCACGACGACGGACTTGAGTTCCTCGCGATGTTCGGTGCTCGCATCGACCGGGCGCGGCTCGCCGGGCCGCACGATGTTGCGCAGCACGGCGTAGCGACTGTTGCGGATGTCGCCGAGGGTGCGCACCACGCGCGACACCGGCACGTGCAGCAGCATCAGCACGTGCGACACGAGCATCAGGCTCGCCTCGAAGGTCTCGGGCACAACGTCCGTGGCGCCGGCGTCCTGCAGCTCCTTGATGCGCGCATCGTCCTGCGTGCGCACCAGTACCGGCACCTCCGGGCGCACCAGCCGCACGCTGCGCACGATGCCGATGGAGGTGGCCGGATCGGAGAAGCTGATGACGACGGCGCTGGCGGTGGCTATGCCGGCCTTGGCGAGCATCTCCTCGTCAGCCGAGTCGCCGTACATCACCGGATCGCCGCCCTGGCGTGCGGCGCGGATGCGCGCCGGGTCGAGATCGAGGGCGATGTACTCGAAACCCTGCGATTCCAGCACGCGCGCGACGTTCTGCCCGACGCGGCCGAAGCCGCACAGCACCACGTGCTCGCGCGATGCGATCGCCTTGGTGGCTGCGTCCTCGCGCTCCACCGCGGTGCGCGCCGGCGCCTGCTCGTGCAGCAGCAGGCGCGCCACGCGCTTGTTGTTGTTGAGGATCACGGGGCTGAGCACCATGGACAGCACGATCGCCACCAACAGCGGCTCGGCGCGTGCCTCCGGCACCAGCCCCGCCTCCAAGAGGATGGTGCACAGCGCCACGCCGAATTCGCCGCCGATCGATACGACGATCCCGGTGCGCAGCGCCTTGAAGCGCGAGTTGGTGAATGGCCGGGTGACCAGCGCGGCGATCGCCGCCTTCAGTATCACGATAGTGACGAGCATCAGCAGCACGGTCGTGAGCGAACTCGGCCGGCCGAGCAGGTGCACATCCAACAGCATGCCGACCGAGACGAAGAACAGGCCGAGCAGGATGTCGCGGAATGGCCGGATAACCGTCTCGATCTGGTGCCGGTACTCGGTTTCCGCCAGCATCATGCCGGCGAGGAACGCGCCGAGGGCAAACGACAGCCCGGCGAGGTGCGACACCCACGAGGAGGCGAGCGCCACCAGCAGCACTGCCAGGGTAAACAGCTCGCGCAGGCGGCTGTGGGCGATTTCGTGGAACAGCGGGCGCAGCAGCCAGCGTCCGGCCGCCAGCACCGCGACGATGGCGAGCACGCCGCCGGTGAGGGCGATGAGGCTGTCGCCGAGCCGGAACTGTTCGTCGCCGGTGGCGAGCAGCGCGCCCAGCGCGAGGAAGGGCACGAACGCCAGATCCTGGAACAGCAGCATGGCGAAGGCCAGGCGCCCGTGGGTGCGGTTGAGCTCGGCGCGCTCGGTCAGCTGCTGCAGCAGGATGGCGGTGGAGCTCATGGCGATCGCGCCGCCGAGCACGATGGCCGTGAGCCAGGCGATCCCGAGCTGGTGGCCGATGACGGCGAACACGCCGGCGGTGGCGACCACCTGCAGCGCGCCAAGTCCGAACACCTCGCGGCGCATCGCCAGCATGCGCGGCAGCGAGAACTCCAGCCCGAGGGTGAACAGCAGGAACGCCACCCCGAGCTCTGCCAGGAGGCGCGTGGTGTTGGAGTCCGAGACCACGCCCAGCGCATGCGGGCCGAGCACCAGCCCGACCACGAGGTAGGCGGCGTTGGTGGGCAGCCCGAGACGGCGCGCCAGCGTCACCAGGAAAACCGAACCTGCCAGCAGGATCAGCGCCTGTGCGAGCGGGGTGATCAGCATGACGTCAACTTAGACTGCCCGTGCACGCCGGCGCAACGAGGCACGCGCGTGACTCGGGTGTTAGTGCGCGCCGCGGCCGCAGCGTCGCTGCTTCAGATCCCCGACTGCCAGGTGCTCGGCATGCCCGCCTTACCGATCGCGTCTTCGATCGCCAGGCAGGCGTAGCGTGCTTCCGGCTGGGCACGCAGGCTCCTGGCGATCGAGTTGAGGAACCGGCACATGATCGCCAGGTTCGGATGGCTGTTGTGCAGTTGTTCTTCGACGCGATCAATCGCTTCGATCAGGTCCTCCTGATCGCAGCTTGGAAAGGTCATGCTCGTCACGGCATGTTGTACGGAAACCAGCGCCTGATGAATTGCGGCCTGTTGCGTGCCATCCATGCGCACAATTTGACCTCCGTTTGCGGCCAGCCGCAAGCCCGGAAAACAAAAAGCCCCGCCCTCGAGAGGGCGGGGCTCATGTCAGCTTACGAAAACGATTACTTGGCCGGCGTGTTCGCGGTCGAATCGGTCGCCGCAGCGGCCGGCTTGGACGCCGACTTGCTGTGGTGCTTGCTCTTGTGGTGATGGTGCTTCGGGGCCGAGCCGCCAGCGGGCGGGTCAGCTGCGAATACCGGGGCCGCGATCAGAGCCAGGGCCACAAAAGGAACGAGCTTCTTCAACATCGATTGGGTCTCCAAAAGTAGTAGGACGAGTCGCTTGTCTTAGGCGGAGTGCCTGACCGGCTCATGCGCCTAGCCGGCCACGAGCACCCATCAGATAAGGCTGGTCCCCCAGGTCCAAACCGCGCGTATTATGCCCGCAAAAGCGCCCCAAAGTGCCGTATGACCGCAAAGTAATGTTCGTCCAAGCCACTGATACAAAAGGGTTTTTAACTTAAACGGCGCCTGAACCGCTGGGCGTCTCAGTGGCCGCTGAAGGCCACCAGCGTGCGCACCGGCACCTCCAGCTCGGCGAGCCGCGCCGAGCCGCCAAGCTCAGGCAGATCGACGATGAAACAGGCGGCGAGGATCGAGGCGCCCTGTGAGCGCAGCAGCTTCACGGCGGCTTCCGCCGTGCCACCGGTGGCGATGAGGTCATCGATCAGGATGATGTGCTCGCCGGGGGCGACGGCGTCGCGGTGCATCTCCATCTCATCGAGCCCGTATTCAAGCGAGTAGGCGATGCGCACGGTCTTGTGCGGCAGTTTGCCCTTCTTGCGGATCGGCACGAAGCCGGCCGAGAGCTGGTGGGCGACCGCCCCGCCGAGGATGAAGCCGCGCGCCTCGATGCCGGCCACGCGGTCAATGCGCGCGCTGCGCCACGGCTGCACCAGCCGGTCCACCACTTCGCGAAACATGCGCGCATTGCCCAGGAGCGTCGTGATGTCGCGGAACATGATGCCGGGCCTGGGATAGTCCGGGATGGTGCGGATGGCATCGCGTATTTCGCTCAGGGTATCGGTGCTCATGCAGGTGCCTTGGCGCCGCGGCGCCAGATGAGAGTGCGGTTGTTGGCTGGCATGTCGTGATCGGCGCTGCACTGCAGCTGCTGCGCGCGCGCCAGCGCATCGAGGGCTTCGAAGTCGCGGATGCCGCTCGCCGGGTCACGCGCCTGCAGCCAGCGGTCGAAGTCGGCGTTGCTGGCGCTGGTGTAGGCGCCCGCGAAGCGGAACGGGCCGTACACGCATAGCACCCCGTCCGGCAACAGCACCGTGCCCACGCCGTGGAAGAAGTCCTCGACAGCAGGCCAACCCATGATGTGCAGCGTGTTGGCGCTGAACACGGCATCGACCGCAGGTACCTGCCACGGGCGCTCGCGCGCATCGAGCGGCAGCGGTGTTGCAAGGTTCGCAAGCCCGGCCTGCGCCAGGCGCGCCGTGAGAGCCGGCAGGTTTTCCGGCAGCTCGCTCGGCTGCCATGACAGGTGCGGCAGATGCGCGGCGAAGTGCAGCGCGTGCGTGCCGCTGCCGCTGCCGATCTCCAGCACGTGCGTGGCGCGCGCGAGCTCCTGCGCGAGCACCGCCAGGATCGGTCCCTTGTTGCGCTCGCAGGCTTCCGACGAGGTCAGCATGGCACGAGTCTGCGACAATGCCGGCATGCAAGCCATAGATGCCCTGCTCACGCGACGCTCCGCGCGCGCACTGACGGAGCCGGCCCCCGATGCCGGTGCGCTGGAGCTGATTTTCGCAAGCGCCGTGCGCGCGCCCGACCACGGGCGCGTGCGGCCGTGGCGCTTCGTCGTCGTGCGCGGTGCCGCGCGGCAGCGCTTTGGCGGCCTGCTGGCGGACCACCTGCAGCGCACGCATCCGCAAACCGGCGCGGAGTCGCTGCAGCGCGAGCGTGCCAAGGCGCTGCGCGCGCCGCTGATCGTCGTGGTCGCCGCGCGCTGCAACGCGCAGGTGAAGGTGCCCGTGAGCGAGCAGCTGCTGGCGACCGCCGCTGCCGCACACGCCATCATGCTCGCCGCCAACGCGCTCGGCTTCGGCGCCATGTGGAAGACCGGGGCTGCCGCCTACGACCCGGCGGTGCGCGCCGGGCTCGGGCTGCTGCCCGAGGATGCCATCGTTGGCTTCATCTACCTCGGCACCGCCGCCGAGGGCGCGCAGGCGGCGCCGGCTCCGCCCGACAGCTGGCGCGATCTGGTGCAGGAATTTTCCGCGCGCGATTAGCCGATGCGACGGGCCGAGCCGCTGCACCGCTCAAGCGATGCCTGCGGGAACCGCCGCCGCGGTGGCGCGTGTGCCGGGCGCCGCGCCGCTGCCGTATGATGCGCGCCTGAAAAATTCCCCTGAAGGTCCTAATCTCTATGAAAGCCGTGTCATGGCTGGCGGTGGCGCTCATCGCCACGGCGACCGCCAAGCCCGTTGAGGAGAGCCAGGTGTCCACGCCCACGTCCGCCGCCACAGCAACCGTCCCAGCGGCACCGCCCGCCGCCGCGTCCAACCGGGCGGCCATCGGGGCGTTCGGCCTGGACCTCACTGCCGGCAAACCGCAGGTAAAGCCCGGCGACGATTTCTTTGCCTACGCCAACGGCGCCTGGCTCGACGGCTTCACGATCCCGGCCGACAAGGCCAGCTTCGGCCCGTTCGACCGCCTCGATGAGCTGTCGAAGGATCGCGTGCGCGGCATCATCGAGCAGGCGGCCGCGGCCCACGCCCCGGCCGGCTCCCCCGAGCAGCAGATCGGTGACTACTACGCCGCTTACATGGACCAGGCGGCGATCGAGGCGAACGGTCTGACGCCGGCGCAGGGTGATCTGGCGCGCATCGCCGCGGCGCACACGCGCGAGGCGGTGGCGGCGCTGTTCGGCGAGCCGGGCTTCATCTCGCTGTTCGACGTACAGCTGCCGGCTGACTTCAAGAATCCCGATCGCTATTGCGTGTTCATCAGCGAGTCGACGCTCGGTCTGCCCGACCGCGACTACTACCTGAAGGACGATCCGCAGCTGCAGGAGATCCGCAGCAAGTACGTCGCCTACGTCGCGCAGATGCTCACCCTCGGCGGTGTGGCCGATGCCGCGGCCAAGGCGCGCGACATCATGGCGTTCGAGACTGCCGCCTCCAAGGTGCAGTGGAGCATCGAGAAACGCCGCGACGTCGACGCCATCTACAACCCGCGCACCAAGACGCAGGTGCTGGCCTACGCGGCGGGCTTCCCGTGGCAGGCATTCCTCGCGGCCCAGCAGCTCGGCGGCCGCGAGCAACTGGTGCTCGGCGAACTCACCGCGATCCGTGACTTGGCGGCGCTGTTCAACCATACGAGCGTCCCAACCCTGCAGGCGTTCCTCACATTTCACTACCTCAACAGCCATGCCGCTTACCTGCCGAAGCGCTTCGACGATGCGCGCTTCGCCTTCTACGGCCAGGCGATGCGCGGACAGCCGCAGCAGCGCGAGCGCTGGAAGCGCGCCGTGGACGCGGTCGATGACGCGCTCGGCGAGGCGGTCGGCGAGCTGTACGTCGCCAAGTACTTCCCGCCCGAGTCGAAGGCGAAGATGCAGCAGCTGGTGGCGAACCTCGAGGCCGCACTCAGCGAGCGCATCGACGCGCTCGACTGGATGACCCCGCAGACCAAGACGCGCGCCCACCAGAAGCTGGCCGCCTTTACGCCCAAGATCGGCTACCCGGACAAATGGAAGGACTATGCGGCGCTCAGCGTGCGGCGCGATGACCTGCTCGGCAACGTGCGGCGCGCCGCAGAGTGGCAGTGGAACTACCAGATCGCACGCCTGGACAAGCCGGTGGACCGCGCCGAATGGCAGATGACGCCGCAGGAAATCAACGCCTACTACAACGCGTCCAACAATGAGATCGTGTTCCCGGCTGCGATCCTGCAGCCGCCGTTCTTCGATCCCAACGCCGACGCGGCGGTCAACTTCGGCGCCATCGGTGCCGTCATCGGCCACGAGATGGGGCACGGCTTCGATGACCAGGGGCGCAAGTTCGGCCCCGATGGCGCGCTGCAGGACTGGTGGACGCCCAAGGACGCGCAGGCGTTCGCCGCGCGCACCGCGCGTCTCATCAAGGAATTCTCCGCCTTCGAGGCGCTGCCCGGATTGCAGGTGAATGGCGCCAATACCATCGGCGAGAACATCGGCGACCTCGGCGGCCTCAACATGGCGCACGAGGCCTACCGCATCTCGCTCAAGGGCCAGCCGGCGCCGGTGATCGACGGGCTGACCGGCGATCAGCGCTTCTTCCTCGCCTACGCGCAGGTATGGCGCGAGAAGTATCGCGAGGGGGCGCTGCGCGAGCTGGTGATGTCGGACGTGCACAGTCCTTCGCAGTTCCGCGTCAACGGGCCGCTGCCCAATATCGACGCCTGGTACAGCGCCTTCAACGTGCAGCCGGGCGACAAGCTGTTCATCAAGCCCGCGGAGCGCGTGCGCATCTGGTGAGCTGTGAGGCGCACGCGCCGTGCGGCGCTCAGAACGGCTTGACGACCGCCAGGATCACGATGGCGAGGAGCAGCAGCGCGGGCACCTCGTTGAACAGGCGGTACCAGCGCTGTGAGTGCGGGTTGCGGCCGGCGCGCAAGGCCAGCACGAGCACGTAACACCAGAAGTGGTAGCCGACCAGCAGTACCACCAGCAGAAGCTTCGCGCGCAGCCAGCCTTCTGCCAGGTAAGGCGGCGCACTGACGATCATGGCGATGCCGAACAGCACCGCCAGCAGCGCACCGAGCGTCATGATGAAGAACAGGCGCCGCTCCATGACGACGAAGCGCGCCAGTCCGGGTGCATCGCGCGTGGCGGCATGGTAGACGAACAGGCGCGGCAGATAGAACAGACCGGCGAACCAGGTCACCACGAACACCACGTGCAAGGCTTTGAGCCACAGCATCGGCGTCGATTGTAGCCAAGGAGGACCGCGCCGTGCGGCCCTCTGGTAGCATCTGCGCCCTTCAGCTGCCGCCCGAGCCGCCGCACATGCCAGACGTGACACCGTTTCCGAGCAACATCGAGATCGCGCAGCGCGCGCAGCTCCTGCCGATCGTGCCGCTGGCGCGCGAGCGGCTCGGCATCCCGGAGGACAGTCTCGAGCCATACGGGCGCTACAAGGCGAAGGTATCGCTCGACTATATCGCGAGCCTCGGCGCGCGCCCGGACGGCAAGCTGATCCTGATGACCGCGATCTCACCGACGCCGGCGGGCGAGGGCAAGACGACCACCACGGTGGGTCTCACGGATGCCCTCAATCTCATCGGCAAGAACGCCATGCTGTGCCTGCGCGAGCCGGCTCTGGGGCCGGTGTTCGGCATGAAGGGCGGCGCCGCCGGCGGCGGCTACTCGCAGGTCGTGCCGATGGAGGACATCAACCTGCATTTCACCGGCGACTTCGCCGCCATCGCCCTCGCCAACAATCTCCTGGCTGCGCTCATCGACAATCACGTCTATCAGGGTAATGAGCTGGGCTTCGACGTACGCCGCATCTCCTGGCGGCGCGTGGTGGACCTCAACGACCGGGCGCTGCGCCACATCGTCATCGGACTCGGCGCGCACAACGGCATGCCGCGCGAGGACGGCTTCGACATCGTGGTGGCCTCGGAGGTCATGGCGATCCTGTGCCTGGCGCGCGATCTTGCGGATCTCAAGGAGCGGCTCGGCAGCATCGTCGCGGGCTACCGCGCCGACGGGCGGGCCATTCTGGCGCGCGATCTCAAGGCGCACGGCGCGATGACCGCGCTGCTGAAGAATGCGCTGGCGCCGAATCTGGTGCAGACCCTCGGCAACAACCCGGCCTTCGTGCACGGCGGCCCGTTCGCCAACATCGCGCACGGCTGCAACTCGGTGCTCGCCACGCGCACCGCGCTGAAGCTCGCCGATTACGTCGTGACCGAGGCGGGCTTCGGCGCTGACCTGGGGGCTGAGAAATTCGTCGACATCATGTGTCGCAAGGCGCAGCTGCGCCCGAGCGCCGCGGTGATCGTCGCCACCGTGCGCGCGCTGAAATACCACGGCGGCGTCGAGCTTGCCGACCTGAAGCACGAGAACCTCGGCGCGCTCGCGCAGGGCCTGCCCAACCTCGAGCGCCACATCGACAATGTGCGCGAGCGCTACGGGCTGCCGTGCGCCGTCGCCATCAACCGCCGCAGCGAGGACAGCGAGCGCGAGATCCAGCTGCTCATCGAGCGCGTCGGCAACCGCGGCGTGCGCGTGATCAGCGCCAGCCACTTCGCACAGGGCGGCAAGGGCGCGGTGGAGCTGGCGCACGAGGTGGTGCGCCTGTGCGCTGCGCCCAACCACTTCCGCTTCGTGTACCCGGACGAGGCCACGCTGTGGGAGAAGATGCAGACCATCGCGAGGGAGGTGTACGGCGCGAGTGATATCTCGGCAGACAAACGCGTGCGCGCCCAAATCCAGCAGCTGCAGGACGGCGGCTACGGGCGCTACCCCGTGTGCGTCGCCAAGACGCAATACTCCTTTTCGACCGACCCGAAGCAGCGCGGCGCCCCCGCCGGCCACGTGGTCAACATCCGTGAAGTGCGCCTCGCGGCCGGCGCCGAGTTCGTGATCATGATCTGCGGCGACGTCATGACCATGCCCGGCCTGCCAAAGGTTCCGGCGGCAACCAACATCGACGTGGACGCCAACGGCCGCATCAGCGGCCTTTTTTAGCGCCTCGCGGCGCGCGCCGCCGGCACAGTTCCTGGCGATGCGCGGCGGCGGCTGGTCAGTGGCTCCAGCCCTGCGCCCGTGCGGCCGCCTCGCCGCGGGCATCGAGCGCTGCACCTTCGATCAGCTCATCGACCGCGCTGGCGACTGCGGGCGGCAATGAGGACGCAGCCGGCTGATAGGTAGCGCCCTGCGGCCTGGCTGCCGCCGCGAGCACCTGCAGCTGCCAGGCGTCATGCTCACGGCAGGCGACGCCTGCCAGCACGCTCTTGTCCCGCAGCACGAAGCTGCGGCAGAAGGCGCCGCTGCGCGCACGGAAACTGACGCCGATCTGCACAGGCGCAGTGGCGCTCTGTGTCGCCGCGAGCTGCTCCGAGAGCGCGCGCGCCAGGGCGCCGCCAGCCTGCAGCGCGCCATCGTGCGTCACCAGGGGCGCCCCGCCGGGCGCGCGTCCGAGCCAGGGACTGAGCACCACGCCCAGCACCAGACTCGCCGCCAGCGCTGCCCCCTGCGGCCACGACCAGCGCGCCGGGGCCGCGCGCCGCAGCGGCACTACATCGCGTGGCGCGCGCGCCGGCACCGCGCCGCGCGCGGCGGCCAGCAGACGCTCGGGCACGCGGTTCGTCGAGCACCGGGTCGAAAGCGTCCTTGAGGCGTATGCGCAAGGCGTGCTGGCGCGCCACGCGCTGCGCCAGGTGCGCGTCGTGGGGCAGGGCGGCCTCGAGAGCCGCGCGCGTTGGCGCATCAAGCTCGCCATCTGCGTACGCCATCACCGTCTCGTCACTGAATTCCATCGCCATGGTTCCTTCAGGTGTCACCCAAGAGCGCCTGCAGCGCCTCGCGTCCACGTGCCAGCCGGCTCGTGAGTGTGCCGATCGGCACCTGCATCACGTGCGCCGCCTCCTTGTAGGACAGCCCCTCCACCAGTACCAGCGCCACGGCACTGCGCTGCTCCTCGGGCAGACGCGTCAGCGCTTCCTGCACCGACAGCGCCGCGGCGTGCGCATCGGGCGTCGCCGCCTGCGCGCCGGCCTCCGCCGGGGCGAACAGCCGCTCGCGTCTGCCGCGGGCGCGCAGCTCGTCGATCCAGGCGTTGCGCACGATGCCGAACACCCAGCCCGCCAGCGGCGCATCGGCGCGCAGCTGCTCGCTGCGCGTCAGTGCGCGTTCCAGCGCCAGCTGTACCAGGTCGTCGGCGTCGTGCGCGTTGCGCGCGAGCGTGCGCGCGAAACGCCGCAGACGCGGCAGCAATGCCACCAGTTGCGCCTGCAGGTCTGCAGCGGGCGCGCCCATCTATGTCGGTAGTACGTCCAGGACTGCCATTTTCTTCCATTCCTTCCGCGGATCGCCAGCTTCCACTAAGGTGCGCGCATGCGTCCTCTCATGCTCGCATTGTGCCTCGCGCTGTCGTCGCTTGCCGCGGCGCAGCTTGGCGTGCCCGGGGTGCGGCTGCCGCAGCTGCCGAACCTGGGGCTGCCCAACCTGACAGCCAACGGGCTGCCCGCCGCCGACACCCTCGGCGGTGATCTCGATGCGCGCACGCTCGAGCAATTGCGCGTGTCGCGCATCCGCGAGCTGCTGCGCCGGCACCGCGACGTGCTCGAGGCCGATCCGCACGGCGCGCCGATCGTGCGCGGCGAGGTGCTGATGATCGCCCCGACTGACGCGGCGCGTGCCGCGGCGGTCGCCGCCGGCTTCCCGGTGCTGCGCGAACTGACGCTGCCGCAGTTGCAGCTGCGGATCGTGGTGCTGCATGCCAGCGCCAACACGGCCCGCGCCCTGACGCAGCTGGAGGCCATGGATCCGTCGGGCGCCTACGACTTCAATCACCTCTACAGCGAGAGCGCGCTGGTGATGCAGGAGGCCGCGGCACCGCCTGTCGTGGCATCGTCGCCGCTCGCCGGCACTGCGGCGCCGCGGCTGGGGCTCATCGACAGCGGCGTCGATGTCGCACACGAGGTGTTCAGCGGACTCACCATCGAGCGGCACGGCTGTGCCGGGGCAGCGTTGCCCGCAGCGCACGGCACGGCGGTGGCGTCGCTACTGGTCGGCCGCGCCGCGGCGCTGCACGGCGCGGCGCCCGGTGCGGCCCTGTACGCGGCGGACGTGTTCTGCAACGCGCCGAGCGGCGGCTCGGTGGAGGTGATCGCCGAGGCCTTCGCCTGGCTGCTGGAGCAACGCATCTCCGTCATCAACGTGAGTCTGGTCGGGCCGCCCAACCGGCTGCTCGAGCGCGTCGTCGCAGCGGCCGTGGCGCGCGGCTGCCTGGTGGTGGCAGCTGTCGGTAACGACGGCCCGGCGGCGGCGCCGCTCTATCCGGCCGCCTGGCCCGGGGTGGTCGGCGTTACGGCAGTCGATGGCCGCTCGCACCTGCTCACCGAGGCAGAGCGCGGGCCGCAGGTGAAGTTTGCCGCGCCCGGGGCGGATCTTGCCGCCGCGCGCCTGGGCGGTGGTTATGCGCTGGTGCGTGGCACCTCGTTTGCCGCCCCCATCGTTGCGGGGTTGCTCGCGGCCAGCTTGCCCAGCCCGGACGCCGAGGGCGCCCGCGACGCGCTCGCAGCTCTGGTGCGCAGCGCGCAGCACATAGGCGCCGCCGGCATCGATCCGGGGTACGGCTACGGCATCGTGGGCAGCGAGTTGCGCCGTCAGCCGGCGCTCGCCGCGCTGCACAGGAATTAAGTCAAACCGAGAAAGAGGCCTGGCGTGGGAAGAACGGCGAGGGCCCGGGCGTAGTACTCCTCAGAAGGTCGCGGATTGGCTGCGACCGTCGCAAGGAGACGATCATGAAAACCAGTCATCTGGCCCGCACTGCGCTCGCCGCCGTGCTGGCCGTCACCGCGTGCATGGCGCAGGCACAGGGTCTCGGTGGTGGGCTGCACGGCGGGGCCGGTGCGTTCGGTGGCGTGAACGGCATGCACGCACGCGTGGGTGCAGGCGCTGACGGCGCGCTGCGCACGAACGCTGATGTGCGCCGCCCGGTCGAAGCCGGCGCGCAGGATGCCGGCAAGGTCGGCGCACGCGCTGCCGGCAAGGCCGATAGCACCGCTCGCGCAGGTCTCGCCAAGGGCGAGTCGGCCGCTCAGAACACGACCGCGGACGCGCACGAGGCGCTCAGCTCGGGCAAGACCGCGGTCAGCGGCGCAAGCAGCACGGCGTTGGGCAACAGCGCGGTGTCGGCCGATTCGGCCAGCGCGGCTTCGGCCGGGACCCTGGCGCGCGGCGCCGCCGTGGACAGTGGCAGCAGTGCGGGTGCGATGAGCACGCGCCCGGTGAATGGCAGCGCGGCGGGCGGCAAGCCGACTGGCAGCACTGACAAGCCCAGCGGCAACAGCAGCAGCACGCCGGCCTCGCCAAGCACACCGTCGGCGACGGTCAGTGCCAGCACCTCGACCAGCGTGACGACGCAGCAGTAGCCGCAACGGCAAGCTCCGGCGGCAGACCGGTACGTCTGCCGCCGGATTTTCTTGTGCACGCGCCGCCTGCGCGGGCGCGCTCAGTCCGCCGGCGGATGATCGCCGGAAAACTTGATGACGGTGGCGCCCTGCACCGCGCCGATCGTGGCGCGGTCACTCACGTACAGCTTCACCGGGCGCTCGAACAGCAGCGTGCCGCTGACGACCGAGCCGGCTCCGACCACGACATGCGGCACGCTGTCCGACCACGACCGGCCCGATTCCTTCTCCATGTGAATGCCGCCCTCGATGCGCGCGTTGGGGCCGAGTTCGATGTTGCCGGTAGTGGAGTGGATGCCGCCAGCGACGTGCGCGGCGGCGATGTGCATGCTGCCGTTGACGTTTCTCAACTGTCCCGCGACATCGACACCGTTCTCGAGCTTCAGCTTGCCGTTGACGGTCTGCACATCACCGCTGACGCGGGCCGAGTCGGACAGCTCGATTGAGCCGTTGACCGTCTGGAGCTCCGTCGCCGTGGCGTGGTCCTCGACCTCGATGCTGCCGTTGACGGTGTGCGCCGTGCCCACCACGGCGCTGGCGCCGATGTGGATGGAGCCGTTTACCGTGGAGACATTGCCACTGTGCTCGCCGGCGGCGATATCGATCGAGCCGAGTACCCGCGAGGTTTCGCTCGCGCCGGCCAGCAAGGCACCGCCCGCGAGGCTGACCAGGACCAAGACGAATTGCAGGGGAGTTGGCCGGTTCATGTGTGCCGCCTGTCGTTGTTAGCAATGGTAAACGGTTGGATGCGCCCAGCCTGCCGAAGGTTTGCATGCCGCGGTGCGCGCTTTGGGGGCCCCGCGGTGGTCAAGGGAGGGGATTCCGGGGAAAATCCGCCGATGCCAGCCCGAAGAACCTCCGCAGCGCTGCATCCGCGGCATATTCTGGTCGTCGATATCGGCGGAACGCACGTCAAGTTCCGCGTCGGCAACCGCGGCACCATCCAGAAACTGGACACCGGGCCGCGCATGGTGCCGGCGCGCCTGACGCGCGAGATCCGCAAACTCACAGCCGCCACGCCATACGATGCCGTCTCGGTCGGCTACCCGGGGCTGGTGTTCCGCGGACGGGTCGCCGCCGAACCCCACAACCTCGGCAGGGGCTGGGTGGGCTATGACTTCGCCAGGGCGTTCGGCCAGCCGGTGCGTCTCATCAACGATGCGGCCATGCAGGCGATTGGCAGCTACAGCGGCGGGCGCATGCTGTTTCTCGGGCTCGGCACCGGTCTCGGCGCGACGCTCATCATCGATGGCGTGGTGGAACCCACGGAAGTCGGGCACATGCCCTACAAGCAGGGCCGCACCTTCGAGGACTATGTCGGCGAGCGCGGCCGCGAGCGCCTCGGCAACAAGAAATGGCGAAAAGCCGTGAATGAGGTGATCGCCGATCTGCAGGCCGCTTTTCAGACCGACTACGTGGTGGTCGGCGGCGGCAACGCGCTGCGGCTGAAGAAGCTGCCGCGCGACGTGCGCCTGGGCGACAACCGCAACGCCTTCGTTGGCGGATTGCGGCTGTGGCAGAACGGGCCGGGCCGGCTGCAGATGGCGGCCGAGCTCGCGCACAGCGCCGCCAGCGCCCGGCGATGACCGCCGCCCCGGGTGCACCCGGCCTGCCGCCGACCTGGTGCAGCAGCAACAAGGAGATGGTGGGGTGCTCGCTGAGCACGTCGCGGCTGTGGTTCACCATTGGCGGCGGCATCATCAACGAGGTCTATTACCCGCGCGTCGATATTCCGCAGATCCGCGATCTCGGGTTCATCGTCGCCGACGGGCGCGGCTTCTGGGTGGAAGTAAAGCGCCTGTGGCAGCACGTCCTCGAGCTGGCCGCACCCGGGGCGCCGGCGGTGCGCATCGTGCATCATCATGAGCGCTTCGAGCTCACGCTGCGCGTGACGCCGAGCGAGCACCGTGACGTGCTGCTCGTGGAAGTGTCGCTGAGCGGGGATGCCACCCTGCGCCCCTACGCGCTGCTCGCGCCGCACCTGGGCGGCACCGGCCTGAACAACCGCGCCGAAGTGGTCGCGCATCGCGGCCGCAAGATGTTGTGGGCCGAGCAGGGGCCATTCGGACTGGCGCTCGCGGCCGTCGATGCGCAGCAGCAGGACGCCTGGGGCCGGGCCAGCGCCGGTTGGGTGGGCACGAGCGACGGCTGGCAGGACTTTGCGCACAATGGCGCGCTCACCTGGGAGTACGACAGCGCCGGCCCGGGCAACGTCGCACTGGTCGGCGAGCTGCCGCGCCAGGCGGTGCTGGCGCTCGGTTTTGGCAGTAGCGCCGATTCGGCCGCAACACTTGCGCTGACGGCGCTGCTCGAACCGTTCGAGCTGTCCTGGGAGCATCAGCTGACGGCCTGGACGCGCTGGCAGACGGCGTGTGCGCCGGCAGAAGCCCTGTGTCAGGGCCTGCCGGACGAGTGCGCCACGCAGATACTGATCTCGACCATGGTGCTGCGCACGCACCAGGACAAAACCTATCCCGGCGCGATGGTCGCATCCCTGAGCGTACCGTGGGGCAACACGCGTGAAGACCGTGCCGGCTATCACCTGGTGTGGCCGCGCGACCTGGTGGAAACTGCGGGCGCGCTGCTGGCACTTGGCGCCGCGCACGAAGCCCGCAACACGCTGCGCTACCTGCTCGCCACGCAGCACGCCGACGGTCACTGGAACCAGAATCAATGGCTCGGCGGCAAGGGCTACTGGGTCGGCCTGCAGCTGGATGAGACCGCTTTCCCGATATTGCTGGCGGTAGGGCTCGACGAGCGCGAGGCGCTCGAGGGTACGCAGGTCGCCGGCATGATCGCTCGTGCCCTGTCGTTCCTGGTGCGCAACGGGCCGGTCAGTGACCAGGATCGCTGGGAAGAGGACGCTGGCCTCAACACGTTCACCCTGGCGGTATGCATCGCGGCGCTGGTGGCCGGTGCGCGTTATCTGCCGCCGGAGGGGCGCGATCTGGCGCTGGCTATCGCCGACTACTGGAATGCCCGCCTGGAGGACTGGACCTGCGTACGCGACACGCCGCTGGCGCGCAGCGCTGGGCGTGCCGGGTTATTACGTGCGCGTGGCGCCCGCGCAGGTGTTCACCGACGAGCGCGGCGCACTGGAACGAGTGCTGCCGATCCGCAACCTGCAGCAGGATCCCGGGCTTGCGGCCAGTGCTCAGGTGGGCGTGGACTTTCTGCAGCTGGTGCGTTTCGGGCTGCGCAAGGCTGACGATCCGCTGATCCTCGCCACCGTCAAGGTGGCGGACGCGCTGCTCAAGGTGGACACGCCGTCCGGGCCGTGCTGGCACCGCTACAACGAGGACGGCTACGGCGAACACGACGACGGCAGCCCCTACGATGGCACCGGCCGCGGCCGCGCCTGGCCGCTGCTCACCGGCGAGCGCGGGCACTACGAGTTGTGCCGCGGAGGCGACCCACTGCCGTTCCTCGTCAGCATGACGCGTATGGCTTCCAGCGGCGGCATGTTGCCTGAGCAGATCTGGGACGCCGCAGCGCTGCCGGCGCGGGCGCTCGAGCCAGGACGGCCCACCGGGGCGGCGATGCCGCTGGTGTGGGCGCATGCCGAATTCCTGAAACTTGCCGCCTCGCGCGCGCTCAAGCGCCCCTTCGACCGCTCGGTCGCGGTGTGGGAGCGCTATCACGGTGAGCGGCCGCCGCTGACCCGCGTTTTCTGGTGCGAGCAGGCGCCGGTGGTGGAGCTGCCGGAAGGGTGCCTGCTCACCATCGCGCTGCGGAACCCCGGCGCGGTGCGCTGGGGACTTGACGGCTGGCAGGACGTGCGCGAACAGGAAATGCGCGCCACCTCGCTCGGGCTGCATCTGCTGGACATCGACACGCCGCGGCTGCGCGCCGGGCACCACGTCGATTTCACCTGGCGCTGCGGGCAGCGCTGGGTCGGCCGCGATTTCCGCGTGTCCGTGGTGGCGCGCGCTCGGGCTGCGACGTAGAGGCACATGCCCTTCACGCTGGCGCATCCGGCCGCCATCCTGCCCCTGCGGGGCAGCAGGTATCTGCGCACGGTGCCGCTGATCCTCGGCGCGCTGGTGCCGGATACCCGGTATTACGTGCCCGGCGAGGTGGCGCGCTACTTCGCCGTGCCCGAAACACACAGCTTCGAAGGATCCTTTACCACCTGTTTGCTGCTCGGCTACGGCTTGCTGATCGTCGTGTATCAGCTGCGCCGACCGCTGACGGCGCTGTTGTCGGCGCGCGCCCGCTGGCTGTACCTGACAGCGATGGCGCCGTTCAAGCAGCCGCGTGAGTGGCTGTTCGCGCCTCTGGCGATCGTGGTCGGGGCCTGGACGCACCTGCTGTGGGACTCGGCGACCCATCCGGAAGGCTGGATCGTGCACCGCGTCGCGGCGCTAAGTGCTCCCGTGACCATCGGCAGCTGGACCGGCCAGATGAATCACCTGCTGCAGTATCTGAGCTCGGTGTTCGGCCTTGCCGTGATGGTGGTGTGGTACTGGCGGCTGTCCCCGGCCCCGCCCCGCACCGTGCGCGATGCACATGCCACCCGTTCGCTGGCAGGTCCGGTACTGCTGCTGGTGGCGGCGGCCGCGATCCTCATCGGCAGTGTCCAGGCGATCGAGCACTTCGGGCGCTATCACAACGTCTATCGCACCCTCAATATCCTTTTGACGCGCAGCCTCGCCTGGTTCGCGGCGCTCTTTCTGATCGCCGGCACCATCGTCACGCTCGAGCAGACGCACGCCCGCGATCAGCCGCCCGGCTGACGAGGCGCTGCACGCCAGCGCCGCTCACGGCGGGGTGCCGAACTCCATCGCCCAGTAGATGCCCGCGTCGTTGTGCGGATTGACGGCGAAGGCGACGCCCATCTCACGAAAGAGCGGATCCATGAGGTTGGCGCAGTGCTCCGGGCTGTGCAGCCAGCCGGCAACTACCTGCTCGGGCGTCATGATGCCGCTCGCCAGGTTTTCACCCGTCTCGCGCCAGCGGTAGCCGCTGCGCGTGACGCGCTCGGCCGGCGAGCTGCCATCGCGACCGGTGTGATCCATGTAGCCGTACAGAGCCATCTGCTGTGCATAACCGAGCGCGGCCTTCTGCAGCGTGGCGTTGGCGCTGAGCGGCGGCGCGGCAGCAAACGGTGTCGGACCGCAGCGGCGTGGCTGCGCCCGCGCGCGGTTGGCGAGTTGCAGCACGCGGCGGCTGATGCCGCCGAGCTCGCGCGCGGCCGGCGGCTTGAACGGTTCGGCCAGCGCGATCCAGACATCGCCGCCGCGACGCCAGCTGCCGATCTCGCGGAAATCCGCGTTGCTGACCTGCTGGCAGAACTGCGTGGCGATGATGTGCTCGACGTCGCCGCTCGGCGGCACGTGCGAGATGCTCACGGAGAAGGAGCTGACCGCGTGATAGCCGGCGATCTGTTCGGCCGCGCGCAGCGGCGTCCCCTGCGAGAGGCGGTGCGCGACCTCATCGAGCTGGGCGCTCTCGTGCAGCGGCGCGGCGCCACGGGTGCCGTTGCAGCCGACGTCGCGCACCGCGTTGACGGCGTCGATGACATCGGCCGCCGCCCAGGGCGGCGCGCCCAGCGCGAGCAGCAGCATGCCGCTGTAGCATCTCCTGCGCAGGTCGGTCATTGTTCCCTTATGACGGTCGGACCGTACCGCGAGCAATTTACACACACCGGCTGGCCGTGGCGAACGGGAAACAGCTTCCGGCTGCTCGACAGCGGCGGTGAGTTTCTGCCGCGCATGCTGGCGGCCATCGACTCTGCCCGCGAGTCGGTGCTGCTGGAGATGTACCTGGTGCAATCCGGCGCTGTCACCGCGCGTTTCATCACGGCACTGGCCGGCGCGGTCGCGCGCGGCGCACGGGTATGCGTGCTGTTCGACGGCTTCGGCGCGCTCGGTTTAAGTCGCGCCGACCGCCGGCAGCTGCTGGCCGGCGGCGTGGAGCTGCGGTTTTTCAACCCGCTGTCGCTCAAGAACCGCATGTTCGGCAACCTGTTGCGCGATCACCGCAAGCTCTTGGTGACCGACGGCCGCACCGCGTTTGTCGGCGGCACCGGCCTCACCGACGATTTCGCCCCCGGGGCGCCGCGCGGCATGTGGCGCGAGCTGATGGTCGAGATCGAGGGCCCGCTGGTGGCTGACTGGCAGCGCGCCTTTGCACGCACCTGGGAGCGCTGTGGCGGGGAGCTGGCGCTGACGGAGGTGCCGGCGGCGCACGGTGACGGCGCGAGCGGACGACTGTCGCTGTCGGAGGCGACGCGCCGCTCGGTGCTGGCGCACGGGGTGCTGCGGCACATCGACGCCGCTGTCAGCCGCGCCTGGATCATGAGCGCCTACTTCGTGCCGGCACGGCGCTTTCGGCGCGCACTGCGCCGTGCCGCGCAGCGCGGCGTCGACGTGCGCCTGCTGGTGCCCGGCGCGCGCACCGACCATCCGTGGGTGCGCTACGCCTCGCGGCGTTTCTACGCGCGGATGATGCGTTACGGCGTGCGCATCTTCGAGTACCAGCCGAGCATGCTGCACGCCAAGATGATCCTGTGCGACGACTGGGTATCGGTCGGCTCCAGCAATCTGGATCGCTGGAGCCTGCGCTGGAACCTGGAAGCGAATCAGGAGGTCGGCGATCGGCGCTTTGCCGACAGCGCAGCGGCACTGTTCGAGAGCGACTTCAGCGTCTCGCGTGCCATCAGCCGCCGCCGCTGGTCGCGGCGCGCGTGGCTCGACCGCGTGCGCGAGCGCATCGCCGGTGCGCTCGACCGCTACACGGACCGCTGGCGGCGGCCTTAGCGGCGCTGCGCGCGCCTACTGCGGGCGCTGCGAGAACAGCTCCGTGCTGCGCACGAACGCCAGCAGAAACGGCGACATGTCGCGCATCTGCGTTTCGTAGGCGCCGAGGGCCTGCGCCTTGCGGTCCTCCTCGGCGGGCGTCACCGCGAAGGGCAGGGCGCCGACCGAGCCGCCGCGCGGCGCCGGCGTCAGCGGCACGCCGGGCACGAGCCCGCGCGGAGTCGGCCAGCCGTTGCCGCCGTGCACGATCCAGTAGCGCACCTGTCCTGACAGGCCCGCTCGCGTGGCGGCGGCAATGGTCAGCAGACCCGTGGCACGGTGATCGGAATGCTCATCGAGCGGACTCGGCGCCAGGATCAGGGTCGGGCGCACCCTGGCGAGCACCGCGGCGAAGTCGCGCTCCAGGTTGACGCCGCTGTAGGGGTGGCCAGGAAACAGTGCCGCCGGGTAGGGCACCGCCGCCTGCGCGGTCAAGGGCGATGTGTAGGCGGAATGCTGGTAAGTCGTGAGCAGCTGCAGCACCCCGCCGTCCGGGTAGCCGAGAAACAGCTGTCCGCCCGGCGGCACACCGAGCCGCGCGGTCGCGGCACGCGCTTCGGCCATGCGGCGCTCGCCCATGGCGAGGGCATGCGCCCGGTCGGGAAGCAGCGTCGGTCCGTTGAACAGCAGCGTGAGCCGCGAGGCGTCGCCGCTGGTGATCCACACGATGCTCGCGCGGCCGCCGGCCTGCAGCACGCGCTGGATCACCGCGCCACAGCACAGTGTCTCGTCATCCGGGTGCGGGGAGACCACCAGCAGGGTGGTGGCGGAGTCGATGGGCGGCAGCGCGTCGGCGCCGGCGACGCTGCCCAGGCAGATGCCGGCGACCAGCACCGCGGCGCGCCGCAGAGGCGAGACTCGCATGGCGGTAGTGTCGCACGCAGCGGCCGCAATTCGTTAGAGTGCTGCGCCGCAGCGCATAACGAGGAACGCTAAGTGCAGACACCCCTCCTGGCCTATCACGATCCGAAGTTCCTGGACTCAGACGATGCGCGGCCGCTGCGCATCATCTCGGAGTACCTGGCACCGCTGCGCGCTTTCAACCTGGCGCAGGTGAGCGCCACGGTCGTGTTCTTCGGCTCGGCGCGCATCCGCGCCGGCGGTCCGCTGGCGCGCTACCTGGACGAGGCGAGCGAGCTGGCGCGCCTCCTGACCGAGTGGAGCCGTGCCTGCGGCGGTGAACGACTGGTGGTCTGTTCCGGCGGTGGCCCCGGCATCATGGAGGCCGCCAATCGCGGCGCGGCGCAGGCCGGTGGCCGCAGCGTCGGTCTGAACATCGGACTGCCGCACGAGCAGCGGCCCAATTCCTACATCACTCCGGAGCTGGGCTTCGAGTTTCACTACTTCTTCATGCGCAAGCTGTGGTTCGCGCACCTGGCGCACGCGCTGATCGCCTTTCCCGGCGGCTTCGGCACCTTCGACGAGCTGTTCGAGATCCTCACGCTCGCACAGACCCAGAAGCTCGACCGTTCCATCCCGGTCTTTCTCTACGGTACGGCGTACTGGCGGGAAGTCGTCAACTTCGACGCCCTGGTGCGGCACGGCACGATCGCCGCCGAGGACCTGAAGCTGTTCGAGTTCGTCGACGAGCCGCAAGCCGCCTTCGAGCTGCTGAAGAGCCGCATCCAGCTGGCACCGAGCGCCAGGCCCGCGTTCGCCAAGTCCCGCTGCCACCCCGGCAGCTGAGGCGCCTGCGGCGCAACTTGGCGCGCACGCGCCTCGCTTTGCCGCTCCGGCAGGCCGCGCAGCAGCCCGGGCATGCGTACAATCCGGCGCGCGCCGCGTACCACACGCCGCCGCACCGCATTTTCTGGAGAAGCAAAATCATGCAGCGATCCGTGAACCTGGCCCTCGCCGCGGCCGCCCTGTGCGTAACATCCGCCGCCTGGTGTGCCGCGGCCAGTCCTGCCTGGGTCATCGCCAGCAACAAGAACGCCGATGCGCTGCTCGCCCTGCAGGCCAAGTACGGCCCGGAGGATGCCTCCGCCCTGGGCGTGCTGGGTCATGACGCCGACGTCATGGATCTCAAGCCCGGCAACGTGACGCGCGAGGAGGCCGACCTGGGCATCGTGATCAAGCAGTACCAGGCGGCCGAACAGAGCGAGCAGGATCCGCGGGTGAAGGAGGATCTGGAGATCCTGCTCAAGGCGGCAAGCGACCAGCGCACCAGCGACGAGCTGCACGACCGCCTGCTGCTGCCTTATTTCGACCTGCCCCAGGCCATCTACAACGGCTTCCAGCAGCTGCTCGACAAGCGCACCGAGAAGTCGCGCTACCCGGCCGCCAAAGAGCGTCTGCGCGCCTACATCGGCGCCGCGCCCGGCACGACCCCGATCGCGACCCTGGCACGGCAGCGTATCGAGGAGCGGCTCGGCGATCGCGCCCTGACCGCGCCGTGGTCGGTGGAACTGGAGCAGAACCTCAAGAACCAGGCGCAATACGAGAGCGGCATCCGCGACCTGTTCCAGAAGAGCGGGCTCACCGGCTGGCAGAAGGATCTGGCCACCCTCAATACGCAGCTGGACGCCTACGCCGCCTGGGTGCGTGCCACGGTCCTGCCGCACGCGCGCAACACCAACCTGCTGCCGGCGGAGATCTACGCCGACAATCTCAAGAATTTCGGCGTCACCATGGAGCCGCACGAGCTCATGGACCGGGCGCTGTTCACCTTCGCGCAGACGCGCGACGAGATGCAGGCACTCGCCAAGCCCATCGCCCAGCAGCACGGCTGGCCCTCGTCGGACTACCGCGACGTGATCCGCGAGCTGAAGAAGCAGCGCATTCCCAACGATCGCCTGCTGGCGGTCTACCGCGAGCGCCTGACCAGCATCGAGGGCATCATCCGCCAGCAGCACCTCATTTCGCTCCCGGACCGGCAGGCCGCGATCCGCCTGGGGACGCCGGCCGAGAATACCGCGCTGCCGGCACCGCACCTGAGCCTGCCGCGTCTGCTCGGCAACACCGGCGAGCAGGGCGAGTTCGTGATTCCCACGGACAACCCCAACGCTGAATCCAAGGAAGAGATGGACGACTTCAAATACGACGCCATCACCTGGGATCTGACCTCGCACGAGGCGCGCCCGGGTCACGAGCTGCAGTTCGCGGCCATGCTCGAGGGCGGGGTCTCGACCGCGCGCGCGCTGTTCGCCTTCAACAGTGCCAACGTCGAGGGCTGGGCCCTCTATTCGGAGGCGTTCATGAAGCCCTATCTGCCGCCCGAGGCGCAGCTGGCGGTGCTCGAGGCGCGGTTGCAGCGTGCCGCACGCGCCTTCATCGATCCGATGCTCAATCTGGGCATGATGAAACCGGACGAAGCCAAGCGCATCCTGATGCAGGAAGTGGTGCTGTCCGAGCCGCTGGCGAAGGAGGAGGTCGACCGCTATACCTTCAATGCGCCGGGGCAGGCGACCTCATACTTCTTCGGCTACAGCAAGCTCGAGGCGCTGCGTGCCAAGACCGAGATCGCCATGGGGCCGCGGTTCTCGCTGCAGTCCTATCACGATTTCCTGATCGCGCAGGGGCTGCTGCCGCCGGAGCTGCTGGAAAAGGCGGTGATGCAGGACTACGTGAAGGCGCCGCCGACCGCGCAGCGCTGAAGCGCCCGCGCTATAGCACCTCGAGCGTCGGATCGACCTCGGCGGCCCAGGCGAGCAGCCCGCCGTCGAGGTTCGCCGGTGAGCCGATGCGTGCCTGCAGCGCCAGCTGGCAGGCGCTCAAGCTGCGCGCACCGCTGCGGCAGATGAACACGGGCGCGGCGTCCGGTGCGAGCTGCGCCAGGTGCTGCGGCAACTGTCCAAGCGGAATGTGGATGGAGCCGGCCAGATGCCCGGTGCGAAACTCCGCCGGCTCGCGCACGTCGATGAGCAGCGGAGCTGCACCCTGGGCGTGCTGCAGCAGTTCCTGCAGGGCGCGGGCGGACAGGCGGCGCACGGCGGCGGGCGCTGCCGCTGCCGCGGCAGTGCCCGGCGAGGTGATGGTCGGCGCAGCGCCGCATACGTTGCAATCGGGCCGTTGGCTCACGCGGTACTCCTCGAAGCGCATCTCCAGCGCATCGTAGCTCAGCAGGCGTCCGCTCAGCAGCGTACCCACGCCGGTGATGAGCTTGATCGCCTCGGTGGCCTGCAGCGTGCCGAGCACCCCGGGCAGCACGCCGAGCACGCCGGCGACCGCACAGTTGCCCACCATGCCATCGGCGCTGTGCGGGAACAGGCAGCGATAGCACGGTCCGTGACCGGGCACGTAGGTGAAGAGGTGTCCCTCGAACTGATGGATCGCCGCCGACACCAGCGGCAGCCTGGCGATGACGCAGGCATCGTTGATGAGATAGCGCGTGGACAGACGGTCGGTGCCGTCGAGCACCACGTCGTAGTGCGCGAAGATCTCGCGCACGTTGGCGGGCGTCAGTTCCAGCGCATGCGCCACGATGCGGATGTCGGGATTGAGGGCCGCGAGCCGCTGTGCTGCCGCGACCGCCTTGGGCTGCCCGATACTGCCCACGTCATACAACACCTGCCGCTGCAGATTCGACAGCTCAACCTCATCGCCATCGACGAGCCCGAGCGTGCCGCAGCCGGCGGCCGCCAGGTACAGCGCCGCGGGCGAGCCCAGGCCACCTGCGCCCACGACCAGCACGCGCGCGGCCTTGAGTTTCTCCTGGCCGGCCGCACCGATCTGCGGGAGCGACAGATGACGCTGATAGCGCGCTCGCTCGCTGGCGGACAGGCTCATGAGGCTTTCCACTGCATGCGCGGCAGCATCCTCGCCCGGCCGGGGGGCGTCAACGGCGGCGCGCACGGCATGGGCTTTCGCGGCCGCGCCGCGGCGGCGTATGCTGCGCGGCCGGCCCGCACCGGCCGCCTGCTTAAGTAAGGATCGACCGTGCACCAGTCCTGCCGTCTTGCGCCGCTGCTGAGCGCCGTCCTGTGCGCCATCGCCAGCAACGCCGTCGCCCAGCCCCCGACCGCGCAGCCGGTGCCGGCCGCCAAGACGGCGGATGCGCGCTTTGCAGCGGTCGAGCACGAGTACGTCACCTACGTGTTGCGTCAGTTCCCGGTGGTTGCCACCTATCTCGGTGGCGCCGCCTTCGATGCGAGCCTGGTGCACGTGGATGGCACGCTGCGCGACTACGCGCCCGAGGCGCTGCAGAAGGAAGACGCGCGCCTGGCAGAATTCCGCGCACGCTTCGTAGCGCTCGCCCCTGCCGGGCTGTCGGCGCGCCGCCGCATCGACCGCTCGGTGGCCCTCGCCGAGATCTCGTTCCTGCTGCATGAGCACCAGGTGCGCCGTCATCAGCAGCGCTCGCTGGATTCCTTTGTCGACGAGCCCTTCCGCGGCGTCGACTGGCAGATTCAGGGCATGAGCGCGACCGGCGCCAACACCTACGGTAGCGATGCGGAATGGCAGGAGGTCATCGCGCGCGCACGCGCCGTGCCTGCGTATCTGGCCACCGCGCAGCATCAGCTGCAGGCCGGCATCAGTGCGCAGAACACGCCCGACTGGCGCGTGCTGGTGGACTTCGGACTGCAGAGCACGGCGGCCGATGCCGACTATTTCAGCAAGACGCTGCCGCAGATCGCCAGCGCCGACATCGCCTCCGCGCAGCGCGAGACGCTGCTGCGCGAGGTGCAGGCGGCCGGCAACGAGGCGGCCGCCGCCTACCACGGCCTGCGCGAGTTCGTCGCCAGCAGCTATTTCGACGGCAGCGCAGATGCGGAGGCGCCCACCCCTAAGGCCGCCTACCGCGCCGATCATTTCGCGTTTGGCGAGAGCGAGTACGACTGGGCGCTGCACAACAATCTGCGCCTGAGCGACAGTGCCGCGAATCTGTTCACGAGCTCCTGGCCGGTGGTCGAGGCGACGCGCGCGGAGATGGTGGCGCTGGCGCGTGACATTGCGGCAAGTCACAAGTGGCCGGCGAGCGAGGACGGCGCCGAGAACGTGCGCCAGGTGTTCGCGCAGCTGTCACAGAACGCACCGCACAGCGATGCGGAAATGGCGGACGGTTATCGCAAGACCGGGCAGCGCCTGGTGGCCTACGCGCGCGACACCGGACTGTTCGACGTGCCGGCGGACTACCGCCTGGATGTCACGGTGACCCCGCCGCCGCTGCGCGCCTCCATCGAAGGCGCCGCCTACTACCCGGCGCCGCCGTTCAAGACCTCGGGCGTGGGGCGCTTCTACGTCACGCCGACCGGCGACGATCAGGCACAGCTGCGTCAGGAGCACAACTACGCCGCGATGCCGGACCTTGCCGGGCACGAAGGCTTCCCCGGACACGACTGGCACTACAAGGTGATGACGCAGTACCGCGAGCAGATCTCGCCGGTGCGCTGGCTCACCCCAGGCGCTGTGGAGGACTCCTCCTCCATGTGGCAGGACTCGATGGCCGCCGAGGGGTGGGCGTTATATTCGGAAGCGCTGCTCGCCGAGCCGCAGGCGCGCGCGCCGCACGGCTTCTACACGCCCGAGGAACACCTCTACCAGCTGCGCGGCAAGTTGTACCGCGACCTGCGCGTGCGCATCGACACCGGCATACACACCGGCAAGCTGTCGTTCGATGACGCGGTCACCTTGTTCTCGGAAGTGGTCGATTTCCTGCCCGGCTCATGCCAGGACGCTGCGGCGCTCAAGCTGGATGCCAAGCAGGCCAGCTGCAAGAATGCGCGCGGCGCGGTGACGCGCTACTCGCGCTGGCCTACCCAGGCCATCACCTACCGGCTCGGCAAGGAGCAGATCCTGCAGCTGCGCAGGCGCGCCGCACAGGCGCTCGGCCCGCGCTTCAGCGCCAAGCGCTTCCACGTGGAATTCATGAAGCAGGGCACCATCCCGGCCGGCTATTTCGGCGACGAGCTGCTGCGTTCGCTGCGGGCAGCGCCGTAACGGTGCGGGTGCCCGCTTGCCTCTAGGCGGCGACCGGCTGACAGATGAACAGGTGCGCCGGCAGCACGTTGAGCGGCTCGAACTTGCGTCCGACGTAACCGAAGATACGCTTCAGGTCCTCCAGTACGCGCGTCGAGAACTGATACACGAGGAACGCGCCAGCCGGGTCGAGCACGGCGCGCGTCTTCTGCAGGATGGCCTCGCGCACCGGTGCGGGAATGGTGCTGAAGGGGATGCCGGAGATGATGTAGTCGGCGCGCCCGAAGCCGGCACGCCGCAGGATCTCCTCCACGTCCGCGGCCGAGCCCTGCACCACGCGCAGCCGCGGGTCGGCAATCGAACCCTGCAGGTAGCTGACGAAGTCCGGATTCATTTCGATGGCGATCAGCGCGGCGTCCGCACGCATGTGCCGCAACACCTCACCGGTGATGTTGCCGACCCCCGGACCGTACTCGACGATGACGCGCGCCCGGTTCCAGTTGATCGGCTGCAGCAGCTGCTTGATGAGAAAGCGTGAGCTTGGGATGATCGATCCGAGCATGCGCGGATGGCGGAAGAAATTGCGGGCGAACAGCAGCGTGTTGCCGTTCGAGGTCCGCGGTGAGTCACCAGGGTTGTTCTGCATTTGTTGCCCCGCGAGTGCCAGCCAGTTTATCTCTATAGCAATAATCGGCGGCAGATACCACTTCACGCACGCCGGTTGCGCCAGCCATGCCACAGTGCTGGCGCGCTTGTGACGCCGCTCAGCCGCCGGCGCGCTTCGCCTCAAGCCCGAGCTTGCACAGCTCAGCGACCAGCCGGTCGCGATGCTCGCCCTGGATCTCGATGACGCCGTCGCGCACGGCCCCGCCGGCACCGCACAGTTTCTTCAGCTTGGTGGCCAGCTGCTCCAGCTCGCTCGCACCGTAGGGCAGGCCGCTGATCACGGTAACGCCCTTGCCGCCTCTGCCGGCAACCTCGCGCCCGACACGCACGCGCGCCGGGCCGGCGGCCGCCTTATGTCCCGCCGGGCGCGCCGCTGGCGCCGCCTGGCGCAGTACGACGCCGCGGAAAGTCGCTCTGGGCTTCATCGTAGTGTTACCGGTGTGAGGCGACTACAATCCTGCCGAACTCATAACCACCCCCGCAACTCACATCCTAAAGCGTCAGAGGCCTAAGTTCATGACCCCAAGGTCGCGTCTGCATGTTCCCGCCCCGCCGGCCCGGCCCGGGCAGGAACCGGATTTCAGCTACGTGCAGATATCCCCGGCCGGCGCCGTCAACCGACCCGATGTGACTGCGGCACCGCGTGACATCGAATACCTGTCGGACGCGCTGGTGCGCGTGCTGGACGAGGAGCATCGTGCGGTCGGCCCATGGGACCCGCACCTGGATGCTGCGGAACTGCAGGTGGCACTGCGCCACATGCTGCTGACCCGGCTGTTCGACGACCGCATGCAGAAGATCCAGCGCCAGGGGCGCATCTCCTTTTACATCAAGTCTACCGGCGAGGAGGCCGTGGCGGTGGGTGCCGGCATGGCGCTGCAGCCGGGCGACATGCTGTTCCCGTCCTACCGCCAGCAGGGACTGCACGTGGTGCGAGGGCGCAACCTGGTCGAGCTCATGTGCCAGTGCCTGTCTAACACCCACGACATGTGCAAGGGGCGGCAGATGCCCATCATGTACCACTGGGGCAAGGGCAATATCTTTTCCATTTCCGGCAATCTCGCGACGCAGTTTCCGCAGGCCGTGGGCTGGGCCATGGCGGCAGCCATAAAGGGCGAGGACCGCATCGCCGCCAGCTGGATCGGCGAGGGCTCGAGCGCGGAAGCGGACTTTCATTACGCCATGACCTTCGCCGCGGTGTACCAGGCACCGGTGATCCTCAACCTGGTCAACAACCAGTGGGCCATCTCCACGTTCCAGGGCTTCGCCGGCGGCGAGCACCGCACCTTCGCACAACGCGGCCCCGGCTACGGCATTCCCGGTCTGCGCGTCGACGGCAACGATTTCCTCGCGGTGTACGCGGTGACGCAGTGGGCCGCGCAGCGCGCCCGCCAGTCAGGCGGCGCCACGCTCATCGAGCATGTGACCTATCGGGCCGCGGCGCATTCGACCAGCGACGATCCCTCGCGCTATCGGCCGAAGGAAGAGTGGCGCGCGTGGCCGCTCGGTGATCCGGTCACGCGCCTGAAGGCGCACCTGATCGCGCTCGGTGAGTGGTCGGAGGAGCGCCACAGCGACCTGCACAAGGAGCTCGAAGCGCACGTCACCGCCTGCTGGAAGGAGGCCGAGTCCTACGGCACGCTCACCGGCGGACCCTCGCTCGACCCGCTCACCATGTTCGAGGACGTCTTCAAGGAGATGCCCGCGAATCTGGTGCAGCAGCGCGAAGAGTTGCGCGCGCTGCGCGCCGCGCAGCCTGCCGCGGCGCCCGCGGCTCCTTCGGTGGCGCAGGAGGGCTAGAGGCGATGGCACGCATGAACATGGTGCAGGCGCTCAATTCAGCCATGGACGTGATGCTGGGGCGCGATCCGCGCGTCGTCGTTCTGGGCGAGGATGTCGGTTACTTCGGCGGCGTGTTCCGTGTGACCGACGGGCTGCAGCGCAAGTACGGCGAGCACCGCGTGCTCGACACGCCGATCGCCGAGGGCGGCATCATCGCCGCAGCGATCGGCATGGGCAGCAACGGCTTGAAGCCGGTCGCCGAAATCCAGTTCGCCGACTACATCTATCCGGGCTTCGATCAGGTGGTGAGCGAGCTGGCGCGGCTGCGCTACCGCACCGCCGGCGAGTTCCACGCGCCGGTCACCATCCGCACGCCCTGTGGCGGCGGCATCCGTGGCGGCCAGACCCATTCGCAGAGTCCCGAGGCCATCTTCACGCATGTATGCGGCATCAAGGTGGTGATGCCTTCCAATCCCTACGACGCCAAGGGGCTGCTCATCAGCTCGATCGAGGACGACGACCCGGTAGTGTTCTTCGAGCCCAAGCGTATCTACAACGGTCCGTTCGACGGCGACCCGCACAAGCCCGCGGTGCCCTGGAGCGCCCATCCGCGCGGCGAGGTACCGGATGGCCACTACAACGTGCCCATCGGCAAGGCGGAAGTTGTGCGCGCGGGCAAGGATGTGACGGTGCTCACCTACGGCACCATGGTGCACGTGGTCGAGGCGGCGGTGCGCGGCCTCGCTATCGACGCCGAGATCATCGACGTGCGCACCATGGCGCCGCTGGACGTCGACACGCTGTGCACTTCGGTGTGCAAGACCGGCCGCTGCGTGGTGGTGCACGAAGCCACGCGCTTCAACGGCTACGGCGCTGAGCTGGTGGCGACGGTGCAGGAGCATTGCTTCTGGAACCTCGAGGCGCCGGTACAGCGCGTGACCGGCTGGGACACTCCCTACCCGCATGCCTTCGAGTGGGACTATTTCCCCGGCCAGGCGCGCATCGCAGCAGCACTCAAACACGTGCTGGAGGCGGCATGAGCAGGTTTGTCTTCAAGCTCCCGGACCTCGGCGAAGGCACGGTCGAGGCAGAAATCGTCGGCTGGCGCGTCAAGCCTGGCGACACGGTTGCCGAGGACGACGTCGTCGTCGAGGTGATGACCGAGAAAGCCGCCGTCGAAGTGCCCGCACCGGTCGGCGGGCGCGTCGTCTCGACCACCGGTGCGCCCGGTGACATGGTGCCCGTGGGCGCCGAACTCATCGTGTTCGAGACCGGTGCTGCGGGCGTCGCCGCAGCGCCCGCCGCCGCGGCCACTGCCAGGCCACTGCGGCCGCCGCGCCGCCGGCCGCTGCCCTCACGGCGCGCGGCAACGGCGCTGCTGCACCCGTGGCGCCCCCGGCAGCGCCGGCCGGCCTGGCCGAGCGCGGCGGGCGCGTCGCCACCTCGCCCGCCATCCGCCGCCGCGCACACGAGGCCGGCATCGACCTGCGCCAGGTCGCCGGCTCCGGACCGAACGGCCGCATCGTGCCGAAGGATCTGGAAACCTACGTGACGCGACGTGCCCAGCCGACGCCGCTGCGCAGCGCGCCCAAGGCGGTGCCGAGCGCGCCGCGCGGCGGCGGCGCGACCGAAGAGATCAAGGTGATCGGCCTGCGCCGCGTGATCGCGCAGCGCATGAGCGAGGCGAAACGCAACATCCCGCATTTCGCCTACGTGGAAGAGCTCGATATCACGGAACTGGAGTCGCTGCGTCGCCACCTGAACGGCAAGCTGCCGGCCGGCGCCGGCTCGCTCACCTACCTGCCATTCATGGCGCTGGCGCTGATCCGCGTGCTGCGCGATTTTCCGCAGTGCAACGCCCACTACGACGCCGAGCGCGGCGTGATCGTGCGCTACGCGGCGGTGCATCTGGGCATCGCCACGCAGACCCCCGACGGGCTCAAGGTGCCGGTGGTGCACGATGCGCAGTCGCTCAGTCTGTGGGAACTGAGCGCCGAGATGCGCCGGGTGAGTGAGGCGGCGCGCAGCAACAAGGCCAAGCGCGAGGAACTCAGCGGTTCCACCATCACGATCACGAGCCTCGGCAAGCTCGGCGGCATCGCCAGCACGCCCATCATCAACGCGCCGGAGGTCGCCATCATCGGGGTGAATCGCGCGATCGAGCGACCGGTGGTGCTGGACGGCGCGATCGCCATCCGCCGCACCATGAATCTGTCATCCTCCTTCGATCACCGTTTCGTCGACGGCTACGACGCCGCGGCGCTGATCCAGGCGCTTAAGGAGTCCCTGGAACACCCGGCGACCATCTTCATCGAGGCTTAGCCTCCGGGGCCGTCGGCGCACCGCGAGCGAGGCCGCATGCACCACGCAGCGCACGCACACCTGGCGGCCCGACCGGGCCGCCTGGGCGGTGCGCTGCTGCTGCTGCTGGTGCTGCTGCCGGCCTGCGGGGGCGGAGAGGGCGGCAGCGGCTCGCAGTCACCTGCCGGCGGCAACGCACCCGCGTTCAGTTCGGTTCCGGCAGTGCAGGTGTCGCAGGCGAGCAGCTACGCGGCCGACTGCGGCGGCGCCGGTCAGACCGGCACCCTCTATCCCAACACCGCGCTCGAGCCCTCGCTGGTGGTCAATCCCACCAACAGCGCCAATCTCGTGGCCGAGTGGCAGCAGGACCGCTGGTCGACCGGCGGCTCGCAGGCGTTGAATCTCGCCGCATCGTTCGACGGTGGCAAGACCTGGACGCTGAGCAGCGCGGCGTTTTCGCTGTGCACCGGCGGCAGCGTCGCCGCCGGCAGCGCGTACGCACGGGCGAGCAACGGCTGGCTGACAGTGGCGCCGAACGGGGTGGTGTATGCGCTGTCCTTGTCCTTCAGTGGCAATACGCTCGCGGCCGGCTCGAGCAGCGCGCAGCTGGTGGCAAGTTCGAGCGACGGCGGCATGAGCTGGGGGCCACCGACTGCGCTCATCAGCGATGGCAGCAGCTTCTTCGACGACAAGGGCTCGATCACTGCCGATCCGAACGACGCCAACTACGTGTATGCGGTGTGGGACCGACTCGAGGGCGAAACCGGCGGCCCGAGTTACTTCGCCGTGACCGCCGATGGCGGCACCACCTGGCGCAGCGCGGTCAGCATTTACGATCCGGGTCTGGACAACCAGACCATCGGCAACCAGATCGTGGTGCTGCCGGGCGATGTGCTGCTCGACGTCTTCACGCAGCTGTCGGACCTTTCGAGCAGCGGTTCAGCGGCCCTGGCAGCGGTGTCGTCCAGCGACCATGGCACGACCTGGTCGGCGCCCCTGCCAATCAGCAGCGTCGAGGCCGTGAGCACCCTCGATCCGCTCGGTAACCAGCCGGTGCGCGACGCCGCCAACCTTTTCTCGGTCGCCGTCTCCCCGGGCGGCACCATCTACATCGTATGGCAGGACGCGCGCTTCAGCGGCGGCCAGTACAACGGCATCGCCATGACGCAGTCCTCCGACGGCGGCCAGAGTTGGTCGACGCCGGTGCAGGTCAATGCCGATCATGCGACGCCGGCGTTCACTCCGACCGTCACGGTGCGCGCCGACGGGCTGCTCGCGATTACCTATTACGACTTCCGCAACGACGTGACGCCGGGGGCGGCGCTGGCCGACTACTGGCTGGTGACCTCCAGCGACGGCGGCACCTTCAAGGAAGCGCACCTGTCGGGCCCGTTCAACCTGGAGCTCGCCCCCGACGCCTCGGGCGAGGGACTGTTCCTGGGGGATTACCAGTCGCTGCGCAGCAACGGCGCGCAGCTGTTGCCGATCTACGCGCAGACGCCCGACAGCGCCAGCAACGCGCCGGCGAGCAGCAACATATTTCTCGCCGCCCCGCCGGCGGCAGATCTGGCGAGCGCTGCCGTGGCACGCACCTTCCGCGCCGCGCCGGCGCGCCCTCAGACGCTCGGCGCGGCGGCGCGGGCGCGCATGGCCGCGAGCGTCCGGCTGACACGCGCGCAGCGTCTGCAGCACGCACCGTAGCGTCACGGCGCCGGCTGCCACAGCTCGATGGGGTTGCCTTCCGGATCCTGCAGGCGCGCGAAGCGTCCGTTGGGGTAGGTCTGCGGGTCGATCTCCACGCTGATCCCGGCACGGCGCAGCTGCGTGGTCATGGCCGTCAGATTGCGCACGCGGAAGTTGACCATCCAGCGCCGCCCATCGCTGCCGAAGTAGCTGGTCGTTTCCTCGAAAGGCGCAAACACCGTCGGGCCGGCCTGCTGGTGCCAGACCGGCTCGTTGTAGTTGGCCGGCAGCAGCGGGACGCCGAGGTGCTCGCGGTACCAGCGGGCCAGACTTTCCGGATCGCGCGCGCGGAAGAACAGCCCGCCGATCCCCAGCACGATTTCCATGCAGCCCCGTGCGCGCGTCAGGAGTGGCTGCCGTGGCCAGCAGCGTAGGTCTTCTCGCCCGCATCGACGCGCAGCTGCAGGCGATTCTGCGGTGGCGGCAGCGGGCAGGTCGCGAAGTCATTGAGCGCGCACGGCGGGTTGTACGCCTTGTTGAAATCCACCTCGGTCATGCCATTGACCGGCAGCGGGATGTACATGAAGCGTCCGGCGCCATAGGTCTCATGTCCGCTGGTGGTGTCCGCAAACATGATGAACAGCTCTTTGTCTGCGGGCGCTTCGAGCACTGTATCCAGGCGCCACTCGCGGCCGTCCTTATTGAAGACCACGGCGCCGGGTGACACCGCGTCGTCCTCCATGCCGAGGATGTTAATGATCTTGATATGCCGCTGCGGCTGATAGGACTCGAAGCGCGCGTGCACCAGCCAGTCGGTACTCACCGGAAAGTAGCTGAGGCCGCGGAACTGCAGGCGGTGCGGATTGTTGAGATCGCGCACGCGCACTCCGAGGTTGCCGGAGCGCTCGATGACGAAGAAGCGCAGCGAACCACTGGCGAGCACGGTGGGCGGTCCGGCCGCATCGGAGACCAGGTCGATCGTGCCGACCGGCTGGCCGTCGTGCGTCACGCCGGCGGCGGGATTGGCGACGAAGCGCACCTTGTGCGCGCTCACCTCGAAGGAACCCGCCGTGGCGGCGAGCGCGGCATTATCCAGCACCAGCGCGTTGCCGCTGGCACGGCCGAAACTGTTGGCGCCGTCCTTCAGCCACAGAAGTCCCGTGAGCGTGAGCCAGCCGCTGTCGCTCGTGAGTGAATTGACGCGCTGCACGCGCCAGGCGCTGACGGCGTCGCGCTCCGCCTGCAGCTGCGCGCCGTCGGCACCCGGTTGCGCCTGGCTGGTGCAGACGATGCCAGTGGCCAGGAGGGCGATGGCGATGAGCGCGCCGGGGGCGCGTCGCGCGGCTACGTGCGGCTCGTGGAGCATGAAATTCTTCCCAGGTCGAAGGCGGGCGCCAATCTTAAGCCATCGGCCCCGCCGGCAGGCCGCAGCGCGTCGCCGGTGCGCCCAGCTGCCGCGTGCGCAGCGGCGCTGACACACCATGGCGCAGCAATTTCCGCCATATGTTCAGCCGTGTGCCGAGGGTGGCTATGTGAAATTAACAGTGTGAAGTTTCGGCGGTCAAATTGGCGGCAGAACCGCGTATGCTGCCCGGGATGAACGCGGAAACGCAGCCACGCGTGTATTCCAGGGAACCGGCCGGGCCCAAGGTTGAGATCCTCGGACCTGACATCGAGCGCGCGGGGGAAGTGCTGACGCCGCTGGCGCTGCAGCTGCTCGCAAGTCTGCACCGCCGCTTCAACGCGCGCCGCCTGGAACTGCTGGGCGCACGCGCGCAGCGCCAGCTCCTGCTCGATGACGGCGCGCTGCCGCAGTTTCTCGGCGCGACCCAGGAGGTGCGCGCTGCTGACTGGCGCATCGCGCCGATACCGGCCGATCTCATCGACCGCCGCGTGGAGATCACAGGCCCGGTCGATCGCAAGATGATCATCAACGCCCTGAACGCGCCGGTCCGCGCGTTCATGGCCGACTTCGAGGATTCCTGTTCGCCCACCTGGGAGAACCTGATCCGGGGTCAGGTCAATCTCATGGACGCGGTGCGGCGCACCATCAGTTTCGCCGACACGGCGACCGGCAAGGTCTACCGGCTGGGGGAGCGCACGGCCACCCTCATCGTGCGCCCGCGCGGCTGGCACCTGCCGGAGAAGCACGTGCGCATCAACGGCGAGCCGGTGTCCGGCGCCCTGTTCGACTTTGCGCTGTTTCTCGCCAACAACCATGAGGCGCTGGCACAGCGCGGCACCGGTCCGTACTTCTACCTGCCGAAGATGGAGAGCCATCTCGAGGCACGGCTGTGGAACGAGGTGTTCATCGCCGCCCAGGACGCGCTCGGCATGGCGCGTGGCACCATCAAGGCGACGGTACTCATCGAGACCATTCTCGCGGCCTTCGAAATGGACGAGATCCTCTTCGAGCTGCGTGAGCACTCGGCGGGATTGAACTGCGGACGCTGGGATTACATTTTCAGCTTCATCAAGAAGTTCCGAAACCGCCCTGATTTCCTGCTGCCCGACCGCGCCAGCGTGACCATGGAGCGGCATTTCCTCAAATCCTACGTCGAGCTGCTGATCAAGACCTGCCACCGCCGCGGCGCGCACGCCATGGGCGGCATGGCCGCGCAGATCCCGATCCGCGATGACCCCGCCGCGAACGCGGCGGCGATGGCGCGCGTACGCGCCGACAAGCTGCGCGAGGCGCGCGCCGGTCACGACGGCACCTGGATTGCGCATCCCGGGCTCGCCCCCATCGCGCTCGAGGCGTTCGACTCGGTGTTCAAGGGCCCGAACCAGCTGCAGGTGAGCCGCGCCGAGGTCAGCGTGACGGCGCGCGATCTGCTGACGGTGCCTGAGGGCACGATCACCGAGGAGGGCGTGCGCGGTTGCATCCGCGTCGGCGTGCAGTACCTGGAGTCGTGGCTGCGGGGCAACGGCTGCGTGCCGCTCTACCACCTCATGGAAGACGCCGCGACCGCCGAGATCTGCCGCGCGCAGCTGTGGCAGTGGCTGCGCCACGGCGCCCGCATGAGCGATGGCGCGGCAGTGAGCGTCGAGCGCTTCGATCGTCTGCTGAACGAGGAACTCGACCGCATCCACGCCGAAGTCGGCGCCTCGCGCCTGACGGACGGGGTCTTTCCGACTGCGGCGCGACTGTTCGAACAGATGATCAAGAGCGAAACCTTCGATGAATTCCTGACGCTGCCGGCCTACGAGCTGTTGAGCTGATCTCTTATTCTCTTATCCGTCACTTAAGGCGCTACATGAACCCGTCCAAGACCCTACCCACCGCTGAAGAGCTTGAACGCAGCTGGCACGACAGTCCCCGCTGGCGCGGCGTGCAGCGCGGCTACCCGGCGCGCGACGTCGTACGCCTGCGCGGCACCGTTGCCGTGGAGCACTCGATCGCGCGCCTGACGTCCGAGAAGCTGTGGCGCTACCTGAACGACAAGCCGTTCGTGAACGCGCTCGGTGCGCTCACCGGCAATCAGGCGATGCAGCAGGTGAAGGCGGGGCTGGATGCGATCTACCTGTCGGGCTGGCAGGTGGCCGGCGATGCCAACCTGTCCGGTGAGATGTACCCCGATCAGTCGCTGTATCCGGCCGACTCGGTGCCGGCGGTGGTGCGCCGTATCAACAACACGCTGCGCCGCGCCGATGAGATTCACCACGCCGAGGGCGACGACACGATCGACTGGCTCAAGCCCATCGTGGCGGATGCCGAGGCCGGCTTCGGTGGCGTGCTGAACGCCTTCGAGCTGATGAAGCAGATGATCGATGCTGGCGCTGCCGGCGTGCACTTCGAGGACCAGCTGTCCTCGGCGAAGAAGTGCGGACACATGGGCGGCAAGGTGCTGGTGCCGACACAGGATGCGATCAACAAGCTGGTAGCTGCGCGCCTGGCAGCCGACGTGTGCAACGTGCCGACCGTGCTGGTGGCGCGCACCGATGCGGAGGGCGCGAACCTTCTGACCTCGGACATCGACGAGCGCGACCGGCCATTCATCGATGCGCAGCGCGGCCGTACGGCGGAGGGCTTCTTCAACGTCAAGGCGGGTCTGGCGCAGGCCATCGCGCGCGGCCGTGCCTACGCGCCGTTCGCGGACCTCGTGTGGTGCGAGACCGCCAAGCCCGATCTGGAGGAGGCGCGCGCATTTGCCGAGGGGCTGCACCGCGATTTCCCGGGCAAGCTCCTCGCCTACAACTGCTCGCCGTCCTTCAACTGGAAGAGAAAGCTGGACGATGCGACGATCGCCAAGTTCCAGCGCGAGCTCGCCGCCATGGGCTATCGCTTCCAGTTCATCACGCTCGCCGGCTTCCACGCACTCAACTACTCGATGTTCGAGCTGGCGCACGCCTACAGGACGCAGCACATGAGCGCCTACGTGACGCTGCAGCAGGCGGAGTTTGCCGCCGAGGGCGCCGGCTACACCGCCACCAAGCACCAGCGCGAAGTCGGCGCGGGTTATTTCGATGCGGTGACCCAGACCGTCAGCGGCGGCACCTCGTCCATCACCGCGCTCAGCGGCAGCACCGAGGAGCAGCAGTTCGAGCAGTCGCGCGTGGAGAAGAAAAAGGCTTCCTGAGCGGCGTGCGCGCGCAGCGCTGCGCCGCGCGCAGTCATTTTGCGGTCGGCATGGCGAACTCGGCGCCCTTGGGCGTGCTCTCCGGCCAGCGCTGCATGACGGATTTCTGTCGCGTGTAGAAGCGCACGCCTTCCTCGCCGTAGGCGTGCAGGTCGCCGAACAGGCTGCTCTTCCAGCCGCCGAAGCCGTGCCACGCCATCGGCACCGGGATCGGCACGTTGATGCCGACCATGCCCACCTCGATGCGGCGCGCGAACTCGCGCGCCACGTGCCCGTCGCGCGTGTAGCAGGCGACGCCATTGGCGAGCGGATGGGCGTTGACCAGCTGCACGGCGGCGGCAAAGTCCGGCACGCGCACGCAGCACAGCACCGGACCGAAGATCTCCTCGCGGTAGATGCGCATGTGCGGCTGCACGTGATCGAACAACGTCGCGCCGAGCCAGAACCCCTGCTCGCGCCCCGGCACGGTGAAGGCTGCGCCGGTGAGCGCATGCAGGCGCCCGTCCACCAGCAGCTGCGCGCCGCTGCCGGCGCCATCCTCGATGTAGCCGCGGATGCGCTCGAGCGCCGCGCGGTTGATGACCGGTCCCATTTCCGCGTCCGCCTGCATGCCGTCGCCGATGCGCAGACGGCGGGCGCGCTCGGCCAGCTGCGGCATGATGGCAGCGGCACTGTCGCCTACCAGCACGGCCACCGAGATCGCCATGCAGCGCTCGCCGGCCGAGCCGTAGGCGGCGCCGATCAGCGCATCGACCACCTGCTCGTGGTCGGCATCGGGCATCACCACCATGTGATTCTTGGCGCCGCCGAGGGCCTGCACGCGCTTGCCCGCCGCGGCGCCGCGCTGATAGATGTAATGCGCGATCGGCGTCGAACCGACGAAGCTCAGCGCGCGCACCTCGGGATGATCGAGCAGCGCGTCCACCACCGTCTTGTCGCCCTGCACCACGTTGAACAGCCCGGCGGGCAGCCCCGCCTGCGACAGCAGGCGCGCCATGAACAGCGCCGCCGACGGATCGCGCTCGCTCGGCTTCAGCACGAAGGCGTTGCCGCAGGCGAGTGCCAGCGGAAACATCCAGCACGGCACCATGCAGGGAAAGTTGAACGGCGTGACGCCGGCGACGACGCCGAGGGGCTGGCGCAGCGTCCAGTTGTCGATCGCGGTCGACACCTGGTCGGTGAAGTCGCCCTTGAGCAGCTGCGGGATGCCGCAGGCGAACTCGACGATCTCGATGCCGCGCGTCACCTCGCCCTGTGCGTCCGAGAACACCTTGCCGTGCTCGGCGGTGATGAGGGCGGCGAGCGCGTCGCGCTGCTCGTTGAGCAGTGCCAGGAAGCGCGCCAGCACCCGCGCGCGCCGCACCGGCGGGGTGTCGGCCCAGGCGCGCCACGCCGCCTGCGCGCTCGCCACGGCGGCGGCGACCTCGGCGCTGCCGCCGAGTACCACCTCGCGCGCCACCGCGCCGGTGGCCGGGTTGAACACCGGCAGGCGCCCGGCACCGCCGCCATGCGGCTGCCCGCCGATCCAGTGCGACACCAGCTCGAGCGCCGCGGTGCGCGGCGTGCTGGCGGCATCAGCGGTGGGGAGGGTGGAAACGGCCATGCAAGGTCCCATCAGCCGCACTCGCAGCGGCGCTGTGGCGATGATAGACCAGTTGCGCGCCGCCCCCCATACTTGCGCGCCATCGATGGCTACGCAGCTGCTGTTTCCGACACTGGTGTATGCGGCGCGGCTGCGCGACTGGCGCGCCGTGAATGCGCGCCTGCTGCGCGAGTGCCGCCAGCTGCGCGCCGATGACGTCGCCGGGCGGCGCTGGTCGGCGCGCAATTATCCCGGCGGCTACACTTCCTACGGTTCCGCGCACCGCATGCAGGAGCGCTCACCGACTTTTGCCGCGCTCGGCCGGGCGCTCCGGCAGCACGTCGCCGCCTTCACGCGCGCGCTGCAGCTGGACATGAGCGGGCGCGAGCTGACGATGACCGACTGCTGGGTCAACATCATGGGCCGCGGCGCCGCGCACGGCCTGCATCTGCATCCGCTGTCGACCGTGAGCGGCACCTACTACGTGGCGGCCCCGGCCGGTGCACCCGGCCTCAAGTTCGAGGACCCGCGGCTGGAGCGCTTCATGGCGGCACCACCGCGGCGCCGCGTCCGCACGGCGCAGCAACCAGACCTGGGTCGTGCTGCCGGCGCGCAGCGGCGAGGTGTTGCTGTTCGAGAGCTGGCTGCGCCACGAAGTCGCGCCGCACGCCGGCGCCGGCGAGCGTATCAGCATCAGTTTCAACTTCAGCTGGTTCTAGCTGTCGCACATCGGCGTCAGGGACCCGCACCGCAGGTCAACTTCGGGCGCCACGGCGCGTTGCAGAAGGTGAAAAGGCGCAACGTCGTGTTCGAGCCGACGTGCTATCAACAGATAAGTTCAGGACCCGTTCAGGCTGGCCCCCGCAAGGTTAGCCAAGGAGACCACGTTCATGCGTAATCTGATCCGCAGCCTCAGTGTCTGCCTGGCGCTCAGCGCCTCGCTGGCGGCCCATGCGGGCGTGTTCGTCTCGGTTAGCATCGCGCCTCCCGCTTTGCCGGTTTACGTAGCGCCGCCCATGCCGGCGCCCGGTTATTTCTGGACGCCCGGCTACTGGTCGTATGCCGATGGCGGCTACTTCTGGGTGCCCGGCACCTGGGTGCTGGCACCGAGCCCCGGCCTGCTGTGGACGCCGGGCTACTGGGGTTGGGGCAACGGCGCGTACTTGTGGCACGGCGGTTACTGGGGCCCGCACGTTGGCTTCTACGGCGGCATCAATTACGGCTTCGGCTACGGCGGTGTCGGTTTCCACGGCGGTGAGTGGCAGGGCGGCAGATACGTTGCCAACACCACGGTCATCAACAACACGACCGTGGTCAACAACACCACCATCAACCGCACGAGCTTCAACGGCGGCAGCGGCGGTGTCGCGGCGACGCCCACGCCGGCCGAGGCGCGCGCCGTGCAGGAACATCATGTTGGCCCGTCCGAGCTGCAGCAGCAGCACGAGCAGTCTGCGGCAAAGGACACCACCATGCGCGCCTCCTACAACCACGGCGCACCTCCGGTCGCGGCGACCGCCAAGGCGGGGCAGTTCTACGGTCACGGCGTCACGGCCGCGCATGCCGGCGGTGCCGCATCGCAGCCTGAACACCCACAGGCGTCAGCGCCGCACGAGCAGATGGCGCATGCCGGCGCGCCTGGCGGCGCGGCTGGGCACAGCTCACCGGGCGGCCAGGCGCCGCACGCCTACGCCGGTGCGCCGCACGGCACCCCCGGTGGTGCTCCGCACGGCGTCTCTGGTGGTGCTCCGCACGGCGTCTCTGGTGGTGCTCCGCACGGCGTCTCTGGTGGTGCTCCGCACGGTGCCCCTGGTGCCCCGCACGGCGCGCCACGGCCGGAAGCTCATGGCGGCGAGCACGCCGCCGCCCCGCACGGCGGTGGTGGGGATCATCCGCATCCGCGCTGAGCTGTCCTAGAGCAGGTCAGCGCAACAGATAGGGCGACAGGGAGGTTGCCCTTCCTCCTGGCAGCTTGAGCCTCACGGCAGCACGCGCCGCAGCCAGGCGGCAATATCGATCACTTCCTGCGGGCTGACCGAGTGCGGCATGGCATAGGTGTGCCATTCGACCTCATAGCCTGCCGCCTGCAGTGCACGGCGGGCCTGCTCGCCGAGCGCGGGCGCCACCACCGGATCCTGGGTGCCGTGCGCCAGAAAGACCGGCGTCGCCTGATTCGCAGCATTACGCTCCGCCTCGAAGCGCGCTCCCAGCACCTGATAGCACGACAGTCCCATGATGCCGGCCAGGCGTTGCGGGTAGCGCGTACCGGCGAACAGCGCCATGGCACCGCCCTGCGAGAAGCCGGCGAGCACGATCTGCGCGGCACCGACGCCACGGGCGTTCTCGCGGCGGATCAGCGTGTCGATGACGCCTTGGGAGGCACGGATTCCGTTTTCGTCCTCGGCTCTGCGACCATCGAGGGCAGCAATGTCGTACCAGGCGCGCATGGCATACCCGTTATTGATCGTCACCGGCCGCACGGCCGCGTGCGGGAACACGAAGCGCAGCGCGCGCTCTCCCGGGCGCACCAGCTGCGGCACGATCGGTTCGAAGTCATGGCCGTCGGCTCCCAGCCCGTGCAGCCAGATCACCGCAGCGGCGGGCTTGGCGCCGGTTTCGATCTCCACAGCATCACTCACATCCATCTCCCGCTGGCGGCCCCTGTCAGCGCAGCATGGTAGTGCAGGCACGCGCCTGCCTGCAGCACAGGCCCCATGAAGGCATCCGGCGTACAAGGCCGGCGGCCGGCGCGGCGTGCCAAGCGGCGGCGACTGCGCTGGTGGCCGGGGGCGGCTACGCGGCGCACCTGGCTGCGGCGCTGGCGGCGCACGCCCGCCGCCGCGCGCCTGCTCACGGTGCTGTTCGTCGCCGCAGCCCTGGCGCTTTTGGTGAATGGCCTCTACCAGGTGCTGCGCAAGCCGACCGAACTGTTCTTCCCGGTCAGCGGTGAGCTTGCGAAGCTGCCGGCGCAGACCTGGCATGACTACGCTGCGCTCTTCCGGCGCTACGCGACGGCGAACGTGTCCGCGGAGCTCCTCGCGGCACTGGCGCAGGTGGAGGCTTCGGGCAATCCGCTGGTGCGCACCTACTGGCGCTGGTCGTGGGCCACGCGACCGTTCGATGTCTACCGGCCGGCCTCGAGCGCGGTAGGCATGTTCCAGATCACCGATGGCACCTTCGCCGAGGCGCGCCACTACTGCATCCACGAGCACGCGCTGGCGCGCGAGGGTCCCTGGAACGACTTCCACAGCTGCTGGTTCAACAGCCTGTACGTGCGCGTACTGCCGGCAGACGCGGTGCAGCTGACCGCGGCCTACCTCGATCTCAAGGTCAGCTCGATCGTGGCGCACGCCGGCGGCAACGTCAGCGCGCTGCACCGGCAGCACCTGGCGGCGGTGGTGCACCTGTGCGGGGCCGGAGCGGCAGCGCTCTACGCGCAGCACGGGTTCCGCTTTGCCGACGGGCAGCGCTGCGGCGATCACGATCCGCGCGAATACCTGAAGCGCGTCGAGGCGATGCAGGCACTGTTCGTGCGGCTGGCAGCGCAGGAGGAAGCCGACAAGCTTCAGTGATGGTGGTGGTCGTCAGGTCCGTGCACGTGGCCGTGCGCCAGCTCTTCCGCGGTGGCCGCCCGCACCTGCGTGACCTCGACTTCGAAGTTGAGGTTCTTGCCCGCGAGCGGATGGTTGCCGTCGAGGGTGACCATGTCGCCGGTCAACTGCGTGACCGTGACCGGGCGCGCGCCGTCCGCGGTCTGCGCCTGCAGGCGCATGCCGACGCGCACGTCGGCCAGGCCCTTGAGGGCGCGGCGCGGTACTTTCTGCACCAGCGCGCGATCGTATTCGCCGTAGCCATCCGCCGGCGTGATCTTGACCTGCAGCCGGTCCCCGGGGTTCTTGCCCGCGAGTTCCCGCTCGAGTCCCGGTATGAGATTGCCGTGGCCGTGCAGGTAAGTGAGGGGTTCCCCGGTAGCCGACTGATCGATGACTGCGCCGGCGTCGTCCTTGAGGGTGTAATTGATGCTGACAACCTGGTCCTGCGCAATGCTCATGGTGGCTCCTCACCGCGGAAAAAGGGCGCCACGGCGCATTGCCACGGCAGCCGTGAAACGGCGCTGCACTGAATGGGCGCGCAGGATAACATTGCGCCTCGCTGGCGGCCCAACCCGAAAGCGCCGCACTTTACTCGAGGGATTGCATATGAGAATCGCTTACCTGGGCGTGCTCACGGCCGTCTGCGCCACGGTTTGCGGCGCCGCCACCGCCCCGGCATCCAGCACCGCAGGATCTTCCGCCATGGCTGACAACCCGTTCACGCGTCCGAGCACGCTGCCGTTCGAACTGCCGCCGTTCGATCGCATCCATGACAGCGACTACCGCCCGGCCTTCGAGGCCGGCATGGCCGAGCAACTGAAGCAGGTCGCCGCCATCGCCAAGAATCCCGCGCCCGCGAGCTTCGAGAACACCATCGTGGCTCTCGAGAAATCGGGGCAGCTGCGCACCCGCGTCGAGATCGTGTTCGCCAACCTCAATTCCTGCAACACCGACGACGAGATGCAGAAGATCGACACGGAGATGTCGCCGCGGCTCACCGCCCAGGACGACGCCATCCTGCTCGATCCGGCGCTGTGGGCGCGCGTCGACGGGCTCTACCAGAAGCGCGCGACGCTGCATCTGAATCCCGAGTCGCTACAGCTGCTGAGCCGCTACCACACGCTGTTCGTGCGTGCCGGTGCGCAGCTGCAGCCGCAGCAGCAGGCGCGCCTCAAGGAGATGAACAAAGAGCTCTCGACTCTCAGCACGCGCTTCAAGCAGAACGTGCTGAAGGCCACCACCGACGGGGCGGTCGTGGTCGACAGCGTCGCCGAGCTCGACGGGCTGTCGCCCGAGCAGATCGGGGCGGCGGCGCAGGCGGCGGAAGGGCGCGGCCTCAAGGGCAAGTGGCTCATCGCGCTGCAGAACACCACCAATCAGCCGGTGCTGACGCAGCTCACCAACCGCAGCCTGCGCGAGCGCATCTACAAGGCCTCCATCGGCCGCGGCCTGAGCGCCCCGACCGACAACACCGTCGTGATCGCGCAGCTGGTCAAGCTGCGCGCCGAGCGCGCCGCGCTGCTTGGCTACGAGAGTCACGCCGCCTACCAGCTCGAGGACGAGTCCGCAGGCAACCCGGCGGCGGTGCGCGACATGATCAGCAAGGTGGCGCCGGCGGCGCTGGCGCGCGCGAAGGAAGAAGCGGCCGACATCCAGGCGCTGATCGACGCGCAGGCAAAGGCTGCCGGCAAGCCCTCGTTCACGCTGCAGCCGTGGGACTGGTTCTTCTACTCCGAGCAGGTGCGCAAGGCGCGCTACAGCTTCGACCAGGCCAAGGTGGCGCCGTACTTCGAGCTCGACCACGTGCTCAAGGACGGCGTGTTCTACGCGGCGCACCAGCTCTACGGCCTGAGCTTCAAGGAGCGCAAGGACCTGCCGGTGTACCAGCAGGACGTGCGCGTGTTCGAGGTGTCGGACGCGAACGGCAAGCCGCTGGCGCTGTTCATCGCCGACTATTTCGCGCGCGACAACAAGCAGGGCGGGGCGTGGATGTCGCCCTACGTACAGCAGTCGCGCCTGCTGCACCAGAAGCCGGTGGTGGCCAACCACCTCAACATCCCCAAGCCGCAGCCCGGCCAGCCGGTGCTGCTGACCTTCGATGAAGTGACCACCATGTTCCACGAGTTCGGGCACGCCGTGCACGGCATGCTGTCGAACGTCGAGTACCCGCTGCTGTCCGGCACCGCCGTGCCGCGCGACTTCGTCGAGTACCCCTCGCAGTACAACGAGATGTGGGCGCGTGAGCCGAGCGTGGTCGAGCACTACGCGCGCAACTACCAGAGCGGTGCGCCGATGCCGCCGGAGCTGCTCGCCAAGGTGCTGGCGGCGACGACCTTCAACCAGGGCTACGCCACCACCGAGTACATCTCCGCGGCGCTGCTCGACCAGGCCTGGCACCAGATCACGGTGGCGCAGGCGCCGCGCGCGCAGGACGTGCTCGGCTTCGAGGAGCGCGCCCTGAAGGCGAGCGGCCTCGATTACGCACCCGTGCCGCCGCGTTATCACTCGACCTACTTCTCGCACGTTTTCGAAGGCGGCTATTCGGCCGGGTACTACGCCTATCTGTGGAGCGAGGTGCTGGCGCGTGATACCGGCCAGTGGATGCACGCGCACGGCGGCCTGACGCGTGCCAACGGCGACTACCTGCGCGAGCACATCCTGTCGCGCGGCCGCAGTGAGGATCCGCAGGTGCTGTTCCGCAACTTCTATGGCAGCGGTCCGGATATCGAACCGCTGCTCGAATACCGCGGACTCGCCAAGGCGAGCGGCGGCTAGCGGCTCTTCAGCCTGCGACGTCCGGCTCGCGGCGCGTGCGGTCGATGGCGCTCACCAGCGCGCAGAAGGTCTCGAGCTGCGGCAGCGCCAGCCCGAGCGTGCGCGCCCGCTCGCGCGCATAGCCGAGCGTCTCGTGCACCTCGAGCGGGCGGCCGGCCTCGAGGTCCTGCAGCGCCGACATGCGGTGGCCGGGCGCCTTGCTGCGGTAGTCCGCGCCGAGGCCGAGCAGCAGCTGCTGCGCCGCGTGCTCGTCCGGGGTGCTGCACAGGCTGGCGCTCGGCAGGATGGCGCGGTCTGACAGGCCGATGCCGAGCGCCGCGGCCAGTTTGCCCATCTCGCGCACCAGGCGCGCCACGAGCAGCGCGCTGTCCGGATCGGACAGGTACTTCCAGGTCGGCGCGCGCGTCGTGACCGCCAGTGCCATGAGCCCCACCCAGGCACAGAATTTCGACCATTCCAGCGTCTGGATCTCGGGGCTGGCCGCCGCGCGTACGCCGGCCGCCTCCAGTGTCTGCGCCAGGCGCGCGGCCCGCGCGCTGTCGCCGCCGTCGAGCTCGCCCACGTAGATGCTGACGTTGCGGGTGAAGAGCACCGTGCCGTCAGCGAGCAGCTCGCCGCTGGTATCGGCGAGCGCGCCGAGTACCCGCGCGCGCCCGAACGCGGCGCTCAGCAGGTCGTTCTTGAGCGGCCCGTTCTGGATCGAGACGGCAAGATCGAGGCGCGCGTGCGTGAGCGGGGCCAGCGCGGCGGCCGTACCCGGGGTCTTGGTGGCGACGATGAGCGTGCCGGCGCCTTTGAGATCCTGCGGTTCGCGCAGGATCTGCACGGCGGTGGTGAAACTGCTCAGTCCCTTGATGGTGAGCCCGTGCTGCTCGAGATAGCTGGCGCGCGCGCCGCGCGCCAGCATCACGACCGTGTGCCCGGCCCGTGCCAGATGCGCGCCGACGATCGAGCCCATCGCGCCGGCACCCAGGATGGCGAACTCGAAGTCGGGCATGGGGCGTGCCTGGCGCGCGCCGCTACAGGGCGTCGGCGATGTCCTGCATCAGTCCGCTGTCGCGCGGCTTGGTCGGCGGCGCGTAGCGCTTGAGCACGCGGCCGTCGCGGCCGATGAGGAACTTCTCGAAGTTCCAGCTGATGTCACCCTCGACGCCCGTGTCGGGCGAGGTGAGGAAGCGGTACAGCGGGTGGCGGCCGTTGCCGTTCACCTCGAGTTTGGCACTCAGCGGGAAGCTGACATCGTAGGTGCTGCTGCAGAAGGCGGCGATCTGCGCCTCGGTGCCGGGTTCCTGCGCGCCGAACTGGTTGCAGGGGAAACCCACCACGGTGAAGTTCTCCGCGGCCAGCTCGCGCTGCAGCTCCTCCAGGCCCTGGTACTGCGGGGTGAGCCCGCAGCGGCTGGCGACATTGACCGCCAGCGTGACCTTGCCACGCAGCGGGCCGAGGAGGTCCGGCTTGCCGTCGATCGAGTTGACGGCGATGTCGTAGAAACCGCTCATGGGCGCGCTCCCGAAAGCTTTCGGTGCCTGCATGTACGATACACCACGTCCGGGTTTACGATGCGCCCTACACAAGAAATGGAGATCCGCACATGGCCTCCGTACTCAACAAGGCGGAAACCGCCAAAGCCGTCGACTTCCTCAAGCACATCCTGGAGCTCGAGCTTGCGGGGCTGGTGCGCTATCTGCACTACAGCTTCATGGTGTTTGGTCACAACCGCATCCCGATCGTCGCCTGGCTGCGCTCGCAGGCGGATGAGTCGCAGGCGCATGCCATCAAGGCGGGCGAGCACATCACCACCCTGGGGGGCCACCCCTCGCTCGAGATCGGGCCGCTGCTCGAGACCCACAAGCACAACGTGGACGAGATCCTGCGCGAGGCGCTGGAGCACGAGCGCGAGGGACTGGCCGAGTACCGCAAGCTCCTCGAGCTGACGCAGGGTCGGGACATCATGCTCGAGGAGTACGCGCGCGCGCAGGTCGCCGCCGAGGAAGAGCACGCCGCCGAGATCGGCAAGATGCTGCGCAAACCGGGGTCGATTGCCTGAGGTGAGATGCGCCCGCGCGCACTCTCTCCAAGGGGTGAGGCGGGTCTGCCCAGAAAGGGTGGCGGTCGGTTGAATTTGGCTAAGGCGGCGCCATTACGTGCGCTGAGTCATAGCTAAGCAATGAAGGGTGCGTAGACTGCGCGCCCGCAACGGACCGAAAGGATTGGTTAAATCATGGAACTCATCGTTACCTCGCTCATCGCCGCCGTGCTGCTCGTAGTGGGCCACCTGGCTGTGCTGGTGCGCTCCCGCCTGCAGGGACGCCGCTAAGCGGCCCCACGCAGCCCCCTATCCGGGGGCTGCAGCGACGCGCCGTCGCGCGTCGGAAAACTCAAGTCAACGCGGCTCCGGAGGGATTTCCTTTCGGATCAATCGTTTGCCCTTAGGGCAGGCACCGCGCATTGCAATATCTTGGTGGCTTAAAGAGCCAAGGTACGGCCGCGTGTGCGGTTTGCGGTGGCCCGACCGGCGCGCTTGAGCAGTTCATACGGCTCGTCGCTGACGGGCACCCGCTGCGGCAGCTGCTCGTTCGTCGTGAGGCACGCCGGCGTATGCTCGCGCCGGTGAAGATTTTCGCGGTCACGAACATCAAAGGCGGGGTCGGTAAAACCACCACCGCGGTGAATCTTGCCTATCTGTGCGCCGCGCAGTGCGCAACGCTGCTGTGGGATCTGGATTCCCAGGGCGGGGCATCGTACGTGCTGCGCGCTGATGCGCACGAGCATGGCTCGGCGCGACGCATCGTCGCCGGCAAGATCGAGCTGCCGGAGCTGATTCTGGCGAGCGGCTACGCCGGACTCGACGTGCTGCCGGCCGATTTCTCCTACCGCAATTTCGCCGTGCGCCTGGCCGAGCGTCGCAATCCCACCGAGCGGCTCTTGAAGATGAGCCGGCCGCTGCGCGAGATCTACGGCGCGCTGTTCCTGGACTGCCCCGCTGGAATCTCCCTCCTGTCGGAGAGCGTGCTGCGCGCCGCCGATGTCGCGATCGTGCCGCTCCTGCCGACACCGCTGTCGCTGCGCATGCTGCGGCAACTGGCCGATTTCATCGCCCGCGAGGGCTGGGACGATCTGACGCTGCTGCCGTTCTTCTCGATGGTCGACCGCCGGCGCTCGCTCCACCTGGAACTGATCGCCCAGGCGCGTGCCGAGTTTCCCGGCATGCTCGCCACCGAAGTGCCATACAACAGCGAGATCGAACGCATGAGCGTGCGTCGTGCGCCGCTGCCGGCCTGCGCACCGCGCAGCCCGGCGGCGCGCATTTATGGCGAACTGTGGGCCGAGATCTGCGCGCGCACGTACGGCGGACAGAGCGCCGCGGGTGCCGCCCGCACGGCCTCTGCGGCCGCTGCACAGGGTGCACACGGCGAGCCGGCCGTGCATCTTCCGCAAACTGTGACGCAGTCGATACTTCGCTGACGGGCGCGCGCTGCGCGCCCCGTCCGCGCGCTCAAAAGCCCGGCGTGTGCCGCGTTATGTCTGCTGACTTCCTGATTATGTCGCGCGCCGCCTACAGGGCGAGCGCTGCACGGCGACGTCAACTGGCGACACTTCTCGGCCCCTGCCAACAGTCACGCTAAGATGTGTGCATAACGACACGGCGTCGCAGCGCCTCTACGGGGATCTTTGGCGCCAAGGGAGGCGGCTAACCAGATGTTGGGTTTGAGCTATGGGCTGCGCCAGCGGCCCGCAAAACAATTTGCGCTGCTTGCGTGCGCGCTCCTGCTCGGCAGCTGCGGTGGCGGCGGTTCCGGCAGCGGCGGCTCGGGCGGCGGTGGCGGCGGTGGCTCGGGCGGCGGCCAGCCAACCCCGATCACCATCACCACCACCTCGCTGCCGAGCGGGCTGCAGGGCCAGTCTTATAGCGCGACACTCGCGGCGAGCGGCGGCACGGCGCCGCTGTCGTGGACGCTGACCGCCGGCACGCTGCCGACGGGGCTGACGCTGACCGCGGCGAGCGGCGCGATCAGCGGCACGCCGAACACCAGCGCCAACGCAATGCCGCTGACTTTCCTGGTCACCGATTCCAGCGCCACTGCGCAGACCAAGAGCGTCACGCTGAAGCTGACCATCACTCCCTCCAATATCTCCGTGTCCGTGACGCCGACGCAGGCCGGCATGACGCTCACCCAGCCACTGTCGCTCACGGCCACCACCAACGATTTTGCCGGTGTCAGCTGGACGGCGAGCCCGGCCGGCGGCACGTTCAGTTCCGCCACCAGCGCCAGCGGCACGCCCGTCACGTTCACCGTGCCGGCGACGGCGGCTGCGGGCGTCTACACGATCACCGCCAGCAGCGTGACGGATGCCTCGCAGAAGGCCTCAGCCACGGCCGGCGTCACCGACCTTGCCGGCGTCTACACCTACCACAACGACCTCGGGCGCGACGGCGTCAACGCGAGCGAGTACGCGCTCATAGCGCGAACGTCAACACCGCGACATTCGGCAAGCTGTTCTCGTGCACGGTGGACGGGGCGGTGTACGCGCAGCCCCTGTGGGTCGCGAACCTGAGCATCGGCGGCAGGCGGCACAACGTGGTGTTCGTCGCCACCGAGCACGACAGCCTGTTCGCCTTCGATGCCGATGCCAATCCGTGCACGCCGCTGTGGCAGGTGAGCCTGATCGACGCCGCCCACGGCGGCACCGCCGGCGAGGTCACGGTGCCCGACGGCACGAGCGGCTATGCGGTGGGTAGCGGCTACGGCGACATCGCCCCGGAGGTCGGCGTGACCGGCACGCCGGTCATCGATCCGGTCAGCAACACGCTGTACGTCGTCTCCAAGTCGATGATCACCGGGACGACGCCTGCCACCAGCACCTACTTCCAGCGCCTGCACGCCATCAACATCGTCACCGGCAGCGAGGTCGGGACCTCGCCGATCAACATCGCCGCCACCTTCAACAACAGCCAGGGCACGCCGATCGCCTTCAACCTGCGGCAGGAAAATCAGCGGGCCGGGCTCACGCTGGTGAGCGGCACGGTCTACGTCGCGTGGGCGGCGCACGAAGACTCCGATCCCTGGTACGGGTGGTTGATCGGCTACACCTTCGACGGCATGGCCTTCAGCCAGACCTCGGTGTTCAACACCGCGCCCGACACCAGTCGCGGCGGTATCTGGATGTCCAATGGCGCGCCGGCCGCCGACGTCAACGGCCATCTCTACGTCATCACGGGTAACGGCCCTTTTGATGCCACTGGCACGAGCGCACCGACCGACGACTACGGCGACTCGTTCCTGCAGCTGAGCGGCGCACTGGCCATCACGTCCTGGTTCGCGCCGAGCGATGAGGCGGCGGATGCCACGGGCGACAAGGACTTCGGCTCCGGTGGTGCCGCGGTGGTACTGAATCTGGACAGCAGCGCCAACCCCCTCGGGCTGAATCACCTGGTGGTGGGCGGCGGCAAGGACGGCGTCCTCTACCTGCTGAACGGCGATGCGATGGCCGGCGTCGGAGTGCCGGGCGGGATGGGGGACACCCTCGCTCTGCAGAACTTCACGGTCAATTCCCACAACGGGATCTTTGCCACCAGTGCCTTCTGGAACAACACGCTGTACATCTCCACCATCGGCGGGCCGCTGCAGGCGTTCAGCTTCAACCCGACCACGGATCGTTTCACCACCACCGCCGCCTCGGCATCGGCGACAACGTTCGGTTTCCCCGGCGCAACACCGAGCATCTCGGTAGCGGCCGGCGGCACCGCTGCCATCGTCTGGGCGCTCGATGACCATACCTACTGCATTCCAAACAGAACTACGGTGAAGCCGTGCGGACCGGCGGTACTGCATGCCTTCGCGGCCGGCAACCTCGCGACCGAGCTGTGGAACAACACCCTGGCGGCCGGCGATGCGGCCGGCAATGCCGTCAAGTTCACCGTGCCGACGGTCGCCAACGGCAAGGTGTACATCGGCACGCGTGGTAACAACAGCGGCGGCGTGTACGGCAGCACCAGCGTGTCCGGCGAGCTCGACGTCTACGGACTGAAGCCTTAGCGCGTCGCGGCGACGAGCGTTGCGGCCACCGCGGTGGCGGGCGTGGCCTCGACCGCGTAGCCGGCCGCGATCCAGGCGTCCAGTCCGCCGTGCAGCGGCCGTACGCGGCGGAAACCGTGATCCATCAGCAGCCGCGCCGCCTGCGCAGCGGATGCCTCGTTCGGGCAGCTGCAGTACAGGATGATGTCGCGATCACGCGGCAGGGTGCGCACGTGCCGGCCCACCTGCTGCACCGGTACCAGGAGTGCGCCGGGGATGCGGCGTGCCTCCAGCTGCTGCGCCGTGGCCGAGCGCACATCCACGATCACAGGCGCCGCCCCGCCGCTCATCTGTGCGTACAGCTCGGCCACGCTGATGCGCGCCATGTCGAGCGCCGCGAAGAAGCGCCGCCGCTGCCACCATTTGCCGGCGATGTAGCTGGCCAGCACCAGCAGCAGCACCACCAGCAGGGCTCCGCCGATGCCGGCGAGCTGCGGCAGCAGGCGCACGATCTGCCGGTGCAGCAACGCGCCGCTGCCGAGGGCGGCCCCCGCCCACAGCAGCGAGCCGGTGAAACTCAGCGCCGCAAAGCGCGCGTACCGCATGCGTGTGGCGCCGGCCAGCGGCGGGGCGATCATGCCGAGTCCCGGCAGGAACTTGGCGACGATCAGCGCCTTCGCGCCCCAGCGCTCGAACGTGTCCTGTGTCTGGCTCACGCAGATGTCGGGTGTGAGCGAGATGCGGCACAGCAGCTTCATGACGCGCACGCCGTAGAGGCGCCCGGCCAGGTACCAGGTGCTGTCGCCGATCATGCAGGCCATGATGGTCAGCCCGCACACGCCTGCGAGCGGCAGTCGTCCGTCGGCCGCCAGCGCGCCGGCGACGATCAGGGTCGGCACGGCGGGCACGGGCAGGCCGAGCTGATCGAGCAGGACGTTCAGGAACAGGACGCTCAGGCCGAACGGGTTCACGGGACGATGTTGCCCCGTGCGCCCCGCAGGCGGCAATCTGTCAGCCGGGGTACTTGGTGAAGATCGCGGCCACCGCCGCGTCGATGCGCTTCTGTGCCTTGTCGCCGGTCACGCCGTACAGGCTCTGGTCGACGGAGGCGTGCCACAGCGGCTGGCGCGTCTTGGCGTCGTACAGATCGACCGCGATGATGCCCTGGCGGTAGACGTAGGGTCCCGGATACCCCCAGCCCCAGCCCCAGCCGTAGCCGTAGCCGTACGGGCCCAGATCATCGACCACGTAGCTGTTGCCGATGCCGTAGCCGACCAGGCAATCGGCGGTCCCGGGCGCCGTCTGCACCGTGCCGCCCTTCAGGTGCGCGGCGATCGCGCTGCGCAGGCGGTCCTCGTTCAAGGGACTGGCGACGGTATTGCGCAGCGGGCTGTTGCCGCGGAACGTGCCTGCCCAGGCGAAGGAATTGCAGTGGACCGAGCCGATGAGCGCGGTGTTCACGTCGGATTTTACATAGAGCGAGCAGCCGCTCAGGGTCGCGGCGATCGCGGGAACGACGAGGAGGATGCGTAGCAACTGCTTGACCATGTGAGTCACCTCGGGCGAGCCGCAGTCTCAAGGCGGCCGCCGCCGCGTACATGGTAACGCAGCACTGCGCCAGCGGTTGACCCGCCTAGAACGGATCGCCGATCACCAGGCGCCACCCCGAAAGTACGCCGGCCTCAAGGTAGCCGACCCCGATGCGCGGCACCGGAAGCGCCGTGTATTTCCCAGCGCGGGCTGACGCTGAACATGAGGCCCGCCTCCAGCTGAATGGTGCGGGAACTGATCCCGGTCGCAGGTCCGCTGGGGGCGTCCAGGTAGAGATCACCGATCGCGTAAGGGCCGAGCTCCACCTGGCGCCCGCGCCATACCCAGGGCAGATCGCGGCGCACCTCCACGGCATCGCGCAGGCGCGTGAAGGAATCGTTCGGCAGCTCGCCGTGGTAGTGCACGCCGGCGTACGCGAGCTGGGCGCGCCACAGCGCCGCGCCGCCGGCCAGGTCGAAGCGGTAGTCGCTGCGCACGCCGAGCCCGTAGATCACGGCGTTGATGCCGGCGGAGGAGGCGAAGGTGCCGCCGGCCTTGACGTACGGATAGAGGTCCCACTTGTCGGTGAGCCAGTAGTCGAGCTCGACGCCGGGCTCGAGACTCAGGGCACCGATCGAGGTCGGCACGTGCAGGTGCACCAGATCCGTCGGCTGAAAATTGAAGAAGCCGACGGTCAGCGGCACGATGATGCGGATGCCCGGCGGCCCGCCGTTCGGCTGCGCGTCGCGCAGCTGGTAGCCCGGCTGCAGCGTGTAGACCGAGATGGTGCGGCCGTCGATCTCGTAGATGCCCGAGCCCAGCTCGCTTGCGAATGCGTAGTTGGCGAACTGGGTGTCAGCGGTGCTCGTCGTGCTGGCAGCACAGGCCGTGCGTATCACTCCCAGCGCGCACAACCATGTGGCCGTCGATGCTCGCACGTCGTGTTCCGATTTTGCGGCAGTCTAGCAGATCACTGCCGGCGTCAAGCCGCGCGACGCGCGTGTCGGTCAATGGCGAAACCTGACCGGGGCAGCGCCGGCGCGCTACAGTTCGCGCCTCGCCCACGCAAGGAGTCATGCCATGAATCAGCCAGCGCACCGCTCGCACTGGACCACGCCACTGGGCATGAAGTATCTCGGGCCGCACACCGACACCACACCGCTGGATGTCACGCTGGTGCTGCGGCGCCGGCAGGGCGGCGTACCGCGCGTCGCGGGCTGGCCGCAGCGCGCCGCGCCGCGCCGCGCCGATTTCGGTCAGCACTTCGGTGCCGATCCTGCGGACCTCGAGGCGCTGCGCACGTTTGCGCGCACGCACGGCTTGAGCGAACGCGGCGCCGACGCGCCGCGCCGCGTGCTGCATCTGTCGGGGGCGCCGCACGCGCTCGAGCGCGCCTTCGCGGTCACGCTCGGGCGCTATGAGTTCAGCGATGGCCGCGGTCCCTTCGTCGGCTGCGGACACGCGCCGACGCTGCCGCCGCAGGTACTCGCGGTGCTGGGCCTCGACCGGCGGCCGGTGGCACGCGCGCACTCGCGCCGCCCGCGCGCCGCCCCGAGCACCACTTACACACCGCCGCAGCTGGGTCAGCTGTACGCCTTTCCGGCAGGCCTGGACGGCAGCGGCGAGACGGTGGCGATCATCGAGCTGGGCGGTGGCTTCAGCGCCAGCGATCTGGCGCAGTACTTCAAGAGCCTGGGCATCAGTAAGGCGCCGACGGTGACTGCGGTGGGCGTGGCGGGCGGCACCAACACCCCCGGCGGGGACGCCGACGACGAGGTCATGCTCGACATCGAAGTGATCGGCGCGCTCGCACCCGGCGCCGGCATCGTCGTGTACTTCGCGCCCAACACCGACCAGGGTTTCTACGAGGCGATCTCCCAGGCGGCGCACGACACGGTCAACAAGCCCTCGGTGATGTCGATCAGCTGGGGTGGTCCGGAAGACAGCTGGACCGGTCCGTCGCGCGATGCCATGCAGTCGGCGCTCGAGGACGCGGCGGCGCTCGCGGTCACGGTGACCGTGGCGGCGGGCGACAACGGTTCATCGGACGGGGAGAGCGACGGACAGCCGCACGTCGATTTCCCGGCCTCGAGTCAGTACGCGCTCGCCTGCGGCGGCACCAAGCTCATCGGCCGCGGCAGCGCGATTCAAAGCGAAGTCGTGTGGAACGAAACCACTTCCGGGGACGGTGCGACCGGCGGCGGGGTGAGCGTGGAATTCGCACCGCCCGCCTGGCAGGCGAACAGCGCCGTGCCCAAGGCGCCCAACGGCAGCGCGGGGCGCGGGGTACCCGACGTCGCCGGCAACGCCGACCCGCTCACCGGCTACCAGGTGCTGGTGGACGGTGAATCACAGGTGATCGGCGGCACGAGCGCGGTCGCGCCGCTGTGGGCGGCGCTGATCGCACGTTGCAATCAGAAACTCGGCGCGCCGCTCGGCGATGTGCACGCAGCGCTCTACCAGATCGGCGAGGGCGCCTGCCGCGACATCACGCAGGGCAACAACGGCGCTTACCAGGCAGGCCCCGGCTGGGATGCGTGTACCGGTCTGGGCTCACCCAACGGCCAGGCGCTCCTCAGCGCACTGGCTGCGCTCAAGAGCTGACGGGCGGCGTGCGTCTCAGCCGGCCGGTGCCGGCTGAGCGCCGCAGCGCGCGCGCGAGCAGCAGGCCGCCGAGCAGCACGAGCGAGTCGGCGCCGAGCGCACCGCCGCCGCCGCTGGATGCCGCCGCCGTGATCGTCAGTGACAGCGAGGCGGTCTTGCTCTGTGCTGGCTGCTCGGCATCGGTAACCTTGAAGGTGAGCGCGGTCGCGGCGGCCGCAGCCTTCGGCGTGCCGCTCAGCGCGCCGGTGGTGGCATTGAGCGACAGGCCCGCAGGCAGGGTGCCGCTGGCGAGCGACCAGGTGTAGGGCGTGATGCCGCCGCTGGCCGCAAGCGTCGCGCTGTAAGGGCTGCCCACCGTGCCGCCGGGGAGCGAACTGGTGCTGATGACCAGGGGCTGGACTGCCTGCACGGTCAGCAGTGCGGAACTTGTCTGCGTGCCGGCGCTGCCGGTGCAGGCGAGCGTGTAGGTATAGCTGCCGATCGCCGCCGGGCTAACAGTCAGGGTGCCGCTGTTAGGCTGCGCGCCGCTCCAGCTGCCGGAAGCGGTGCAGGCGCTGGCGTTCACGGCAAGCCATGTGAGCGTCGTGGAAGCACCCGTGGCGATCGTGCTGCGGGCGAGACTCAGTACCGGCGGCGCGGCGGGGAGCGACGCGACTGCCGCACCCACGTCGATGAAGCCGTAACCTGACTCGAAGTTAGGCGTGCTCATGCCCATCGCCAGTGCCGTGCTGCGCAGGCTCTGATAGATCTGCGTCGGCGTGAGTGCGGGGTTGGCCTGCAGCATGAGTGCGGCAGCGCCGGCGGCGTGCGGGGTCGCCGCGGACGTGCCGAAGAAATTCTGGTAGGTCGCATCGTTCTGGCAGGCGCCGACGCTGGAGTTGTCGCTGAAGCCGCTGCCGGCCAGGAAAAAGCCGAAGAACGAGGTGTTGACGCCATCCGGCGCCGTCAGATCCGGTTTCTGGCGCACGAGCGGGGTGGCAAGCCGCGTGCCCGAGGTATTGAACAGGATCGGATCCCCGCCCGCGGCGGAGAAGAATTCCAGTTGCGCAGGCGAGGTGCCGCAGGCGGGCGTCTGCGGGAAGAACGCGGCGCCGAGTGTGACCGCCCCGGCGGCGTTGCCGTGGCCCTGGATGGTGGGGCTGTTGGTGGCGAAGCTGTTGATGGTGCTGCCGGCGCCATCGTCGCCGACCAGCAGCTTGATGCGGCCGGGTGCGGCCGTGGCGCCGGCGAGCCCGATGACGATGTCGATGCCCGTGGCGGCGGTGTTGCCGGCGGCGCTGGCGGGGTTACCGAGGATCAGGACCTGCACCGGATCTGCGCCGGTGGCATTGGCGCCAGTGCAGATGGTGGCGGCGGGGTTGAGCGGGCCGCTGTCGAGCGTGAACAGGGTGTAGCCGGAGGCACCGCTGACGCACAGATTGATCTCACTGCTGGCGCCGGGACTGCCCGGCGCGCCCGTCACGTACGGCTGGTCCCACTGGACGATGAGACCGACGAACTCACCGGGCGCGAGTGGCGCGATGGTCACGGGGAGCGAGGTGGTGTTGGTGTGACCGCTGCTATCCCAGTTCAGAAGATGCTCACCGGCGGTCGGACCGCTGCTGGAGATGGTGACGAAGCTCGGCGCCGTGTTCTCGTACGACAGTGAGCCGTTGTTGCCGGCGGCCGTGAAGTAGGCCACGCCCTGCGCTTCCACCGTATCGATGGCCTGCGCGACGAGTCCATCCTGGAAGAATGGCTCGTCGAAGTAGGTGGTGTCGTCGGCGATCACCTTGGCGCCGGCCTTGGCGAGCGCGCCGATGCCGCTGGCGAAATCCGCCTCGCTGTTACTGGCGGTGTAGAAGGCGAGCGCGGCATCGGGTGCCACCGCGTGCACGATCTGCAGCATGGCGCGACCTTCGTCAGCGAAGGGCGTCTGGTACGGTTGTCCGTAGTCCAGGCACACCTGCTCGCCGCTCACGTTCTGGTCCGCCTCCTCCAGCACGTTGACGCTCGCGCTGAGATAGCCGTGCGATGTATCGAAGGTCGCGTCGTCGTCCGCGAAGCCGTCCGGCGCATAGCCCGCATTGCCGCCGGCGGGGACGCCGCTGCCGGGCTGATCGTAGACGCCGTAGCAGTTGAAGCTGTCGGAGATGACGCCGACCGTGACGCCGCTGCCGCTCAGGGACGGATAAGTGCTGCGCAGCGGGGCGCTGCCTTGGGCGAAGTCACCCTGCGTGGCGATGACGGCGTTGCGGCGAAACATGGCGGCACGCAGCGCGTGCACCTCGGCGCGTGCCGCGGCGGCGTCCAGCTGTGCGACGGGCAGCCAGCCGCCGACGTCGTTCAGGTAAACGGCCGGACGCTCAAGTCCGAGAGCGACGAGCGCGCTCTTCAGACGCTGCGGATCGCCGCGCGTGACGGCGTCGACGGCCACCAGCGGCTCGCTGCCCGGCTGCACGAAGTGCGCAGCGGGATTCATGGCACGCAGATCCTGAAGCTCGTGGCCGGGACGTGCCTGGGCGGCGTGACGCGACAGATCGGCAAGTGCGGCATCGAGCGTCGCGCCGCTGCCGGCGAGCTGCGCGGCGCTGCGTCCGCCGAACACCATGAGATGCGCGGCGCTGGCCGCGGCAGTTTTCGCGCTGGCGAGGTGAGTTTGCCGGGTGGCCGCAACCTCCGCACCGCTCGAGGAGGCGGCAAGTGCCGCCACCAAGGTAAGTGCGCCCAAGGCCAGGCGGCCGGCCGTCATCCGTCTCATTGCAACCCCCGTTCGCTCATTCCCTGCTGCCCGCATGGGCGCGGGTCGCGCCGCAGCCGCGTTCTCCCTGGCCTGCAGGATGACCCGGCGATTATCTTACAGACAAACACGCGCGGCGCTCGCGCGCGGCCGGCTTCGGCTGCGACTTCTTTGTAACAAATCCCCGCTGCGTCGCGGGGCTGCGACGTGCGCGGCCGGCATTATGGTGTGATTCCCCGCTCGCTGGCGCGCGCGGCAACTCCTGCGTCCAGCGCGGTGGCGGCGGCGATCTCGCTCTGGCCCTCGGCCGTCTTACCCTGGCGCAGCTTCGCCACGCCGCGCAGGTAGTGCGCCCAGGCGTCCTTGGGCTGCAGGCCGATGGCCTGCGTATAGTCGGCGATGGCCTTGTCATAGTCGCCGCGGCGCTGTTGTATCAGGCCCCGGCTGGTCAGGAGGGCCGGTCGATTTTCGCCCGACTTCAGGGCGGTGTTGCAATCGGCGAGCGCGGCGTCGAGTTCCACGCCCCCCAAGGCCCGGGCCCTGCAACGGGCGCCGCGCACACGCGCCATGCGGACGTCGCTGCTGTCGCGCGAGTCGATCCACATGCTGTACTGGGCAGTCGCTGCGGCAAACTGGGCGAGGTGCGCGTAGTCGTCGCCCAGATGCATGTGTGCTTCGGACTGCCTTGGTGCGGCCGCGCTGGCTGCCGCCAGATCGGTCACGGCGGCTGCGCTATCGCGCATGCTCAAGTGCAGGTCCGCACGGGCCACCAGCGCGTCCAGCTCATCCGGTTTCAGCTTGATGGCCTGATCCAGATCCGCCATCGCAAGTTGCGGCTGCTTGTCGTACCAGTGCGCCATGCCGCGCTGATAGAAGTAACTGGCTTCACCCGGATCGAGCTCGCAGGCACGCGTCAGATCCGCGAGCCCGCGCTCATAGTCGTGGCGCGCGACGAAAGCGGCGCCGCGGCGGGCGAAACCGGCCGCATCGGTCGGTTGACCAGGGGCTGGCGCCGCGGCCGGCGCGGCGTCGGGCGGCGACGGCAGCGGCGTGCTGCGTCCGTAGCGCTGCTGTTGGTCTTGGCGGCGGCACTGGTACCGGCGGTCAGATTAAATACCGGGCCGCCGTTGTAGGTGAAATAGAGCTTGCGCTGACTGGTGGCGACATAGATGCGGTGCGACAGGAAGAAGTCCGCGCCGATCAGCATGTCGACGTCGCGCATGAGGCTTGCCTCGATGCGCAGCTTCGTATTGCGGATTTCTTCGTCGCCGATCTTGAAACTGGCGAACGGTGCGATCCACGTCTGCACGGATTGGCGCCCGATGCCGAAGCTCTGACCCGCGGCGACGACACCCGGCGCATCGACACTGACCCCGGCGCGTTTGGCGGCGGCGAGTGTGATCACCGAACCTGCCGCGCCGGTATCGAAATAGGCGCGCATCTTGACGTTGTTTACAGTAGACGGTGCCTGCGGTATGGGGCTCCTGCCGGGTCGCATGCTCGATATCGATGACCGAATAGGTCGCGACGAGTCTTTGGCCCAGTACGCCAGTGCAGAGTTGCCGCAGTCCTTGGTGCGCCACAGCGCGGATGACGCCGTTGGCCAGATCGTATTCGACATCGCCGAGGCGGAACACGTTCTGACCCAGATAGTCCCGCGGCATCGCCGCCCAGGTCGTTGCCGGTGACCAGGAACTCGATCTTCGGAATGTCCACGCCCATGAGCGTGAAGTGGGCCACTTCGGTCACCCAGGCCTGCGACGTCACCGCCCACGCCGACTGACCATGAATCCAAACGGAGTCGGGCGCAGCGACAGGTGGAGGCTAGCGGCCGCCGCCGGTGTCAAGGGAGCTGTAGAACGCGCCGCTGTCGGCGACGAACAGTGCATCGCTGCCGTTGATCTTGGCGTGCACCAGGGGCCGCAGGCCACTCATCGTCACCGGCAGATCCGGGAATTTCTGGAGTTGGCAGGTGGCAAGCGCGCTGCCGGAATCCGCAAGACCCAGCAGAACGAAGCCAGCGAGCCAGCTGCGCAGCATGCGGGCGCTACTAGAGCACAGCCGCGGCGGTGCCGCCAGCACGCGTGCTGCGCTGCAGCGCGGCCCTCTCAGCCCGCCGTGCGACCGCTCAGGTGCACGCGGCGCTGCTGCCGGATGGCAAAAACGCCGATGCCGATCCACACAAGGTTCATCGCCGCGGACGGCAGGGCGCCGTTCCAGCCGCTGTTCACCACGAATCCCGCCGCGCCAAGAATGTTCATCACCTGATAGCTCAGCGAGTCGCCCTTCAGCCTGCCGGCGGACAGCAGGGCATAGGCGGCCAGGATCAGGACGGCGCCGATCCAGCCGATGATTTCCACGGCGAGTTTCATGCGTGTCGCCTAAGCGTGCAGTGGCGCGGCCGGACGGGCATGCAGTGCCATGGCGATCAGCGCGAACCCGCCAAACAACATGTTGATGCCGATGAGCAGTCCCAGCGCCCACAAGGCGCTGCCCGGGAGCCCCGCGAACAGCATGAGGCCCAGTACGACGTCCACGATGCCGCTGGCGAGCATCCAGCCCCAGCGGCCGGACAGGCCGCTGCGATGCTCGAGCGCGTAGAAGATGGTCACGCCGCCCTCCACCAGCAGAAACGCGATCAGCACCGCCGTGAGCGACAGCGCGCCCTGCACCGGCCAGCCGAGCAGCAGCGCGCCGGCGACGATGCCGACGATGGCCGACAGCAGCGACCACGCGAAGCCGGGCGCGGCGCGGGTGCGCAGCGTCGCGATCAGGCCGACGATGCCGCTCAGCAGCAGCAGCCAGCCGAAGAAGGCGGCGATCGCCACCGAGGCCAGCACCGGGGCGAGCATTGCCAGCACCCCGAGAATCACCAGCGCAATTCCCTCGCACAGGAACATCACCCAATGGCGCCGCAGAGCAGCGCCGAACCGGGCACCAGCTGCTGTGACCGAGACAGGCGGAGTGGCATTCATGATTCTTGTTCCTTAGGTTGGTGAGCGCGGCGGGGGATTATACGCCGCGCGCATCAGGCGGCCGGCAGGTCGGCGCGGTGGCGGCTGACCGCGCTGCCGTCGTCGCTTTTCAGTCCGCTGAATACCGTGGCGGACAAGATCGTCGCGGCCCCGAGCACCACGAATGCTTCATGGATACCCGACATCAGCTGCGTGGCACTGGCGTGCTGGTGGTCGGGCACGAACATGGCCGCGACCAGCGAGGCACCGGCGACGCCGAAGGACATGGACAGCTGCTGCGCCGTGCTGGCGATGGTGCTGGCGCCACCGGCCTGCTCGCCGCTGACATCGGCGTACACCAGGGTGTTCATGCTGGTGAACTGCAGCGACTGGAAAAAACCATACATGAACAGCTGCGCCACGATCAGCCACACCGGCGTACGGGCGCCGATGGTGGCGAAGAGAATGATGAGCAGCCCCAGCATCGCCGTGTTGGCGACCAGCACACCGCGATAGCCGAAGCGCGCAAGAATGCGCGGCGTCGTGACCTTGAGACTCATGGCCGCCACGGCCTGCGGCATCATCAGGAGTCCGGACTGCACGGGCGAGTAACCGAGTCCGACCTGGTAGAGCAGCGGAAAGAGGAAGGGAATGCCGCCGATGCTGATGCGGGTGAAGAAGCTTCCCGACACCGCGGCGCGGAAGGTGCGGATCCTGAAGAGGTCGAGACGCAGCAGCGGATGCGCAGCGCGTGCGGCGTGCAGTCCATAAGCTGCCAGGAGCAGTAGCGACACGACCAGGAGCCCCACGATCGCCGCAACGCCCAGGCGGTGCTCACCGAACACTTCGAGCACGTACGACAGCAGCGCGATCCCGGAACTGAACAGCACGAGTCCTGCGACATCCAGCGGCGGGGTCGCCTTCTCCTTGTAGTCGGGCAGGTGCCGGTAGACGAGGTACAGCCCGGCGAGCCCGATCGGCACGTTGAGGAAGAAGATGACGCTCCAGTGGAAATAGCCGGTGATGAGGCCGCCCGCCAGCGGCCCGAGCATCGGCCCGATCAGCGCCGGGATGGCGACGAAGCTCATGGCGCGCACCAGTTCCGACTTGGCGAAGGAGCGCACCAGCGTCAGGCGGCCCACCGGCACCATCATCGCGCCGCCGAAGCCCTGCAGCACGCGAAACGCCACCAGCAGGTGGATGTTGCGTGCCAGGCCGCACAAGAGCGAACCGAACGCGAACACGCCGATGGCGCCGGCGAACACGCGCCGCGTACCGAAGCGGTTGGCCATCCAGCCGCTGACCGGGATGAACACCGCAAGACTGAGCGTGTAGCTGGCCAGCACCGCCTTCATGCTCAGCGGCGCCACGGCCAGCGCCCGCGCGATCGTCGGTACCGCGGTGTTGAGGATCGTGGTATCGAGCGCCTGCATGAAGAATGCCACCGCGATGAGCCACGGCAGCAGGCGGGTCGCCGCGGCGGTGGCCGCGGGCTGATCCACGTCGGCGCTCGTCATGCGGCCAGTATATGCGGCGCCTGCGCCGCGCGACCGCTGCACACCTCGTCGCACGTGCGCGCCCGGTGGTCTTAAATTGCCCGGTGGCGAGAGGCGACTCGGGTAGGCTGCGCGTCAAACGCAAGCGGAGCTTTACCCATGACACTTACAGTGCGCGTTCTCGTAACGATCGGCGCTGTGGCCGCACCCTGCATGGCGGCGCAGGCACAGCCTGGGACGCCAGGCTGCGACGGCCTTGCCGCGCGCGAGTGCGTGGCGCTGGCGCAGACGGCCATGGGCGGCGCGCAGAAGCTGGCGGAAGTGCACAGCGTGCGCCTCGATGTCATCTCGCACACCACCGTCATGGAGCAGTCCTACCGTCAGGCGCCGTTCTATACCGCCTACGAGCGCGACAAGACCACGATCGACCTGGCCGGGGCGCGGCTGCGTACCGAGGCGCATTCACTGTGGCCGGAGTCCGACCTCGGGCAGGGCGACTCGGACAACATCCTGATCGTAACGGCGCACGGGGGTGTGTATCACAGCGCGCAGGGCGATTCGCCGTGCTCGCTCGCCGATCTGGACGGCACGCGCGCCACGGTGGCGCTCGGGCCGCTGCGCCTCCTCGCCACGGCGCTCGCCGCCGCGGATCTGCATTACGCCGCGCCGCAGACGGTGCGCGGCGCCGTCCACGCGGTGCTGGCCTTCACCTGGCAGGGGCAGCCGGTGCGCGTGCTGCTGAACTCCTTCAATCACCTGCCCGACGCTGTCGAGACCACCTGGCAGCCGCATGACTTCTGGTACTTCTGGGGCGATGTGCAGGAGCGCCGCTACTGGGACAACTGGCGCTACACGCACGGCATCACCTATCCGTCCAGCGAGATCGTCGAGCGCAACGGTGCGACCTGGAACTCCTCGCAGGTGCTCGACATCAAGTTCAACGGCGCCATCGAGGACAAGGACTTCGCCGCCGACCCCAAGGCCGTCGCGCAGAGCGCGGCGCAGAAGGGCTGGGATCGCCCCTTCAAGGCAGCCCAAGGACACCGCTCTCGCCGCCGGCATCGACCTGTACAGCGGCTCATGGAACACCACCATCGTGCGGCAGGACGACGGCGTGGTGATCCTCGAAACGCCGATCTCGGCGCTGTTCACGCAGGGCATCTTCGAGGAGGCCGCGCGCCGCTATCCAGGAGCGAAGATCAAGGCGGTCGTAACGACCTCTGATTCCTGGCCGCACGTGGGCGGCATCCGTTTCGACGTCGCGCGCGGCATGCCCATCTATGTGCTGGATGCCAACGTGCCGCTGCTGAACCGCCTGCTGGCCGCGCCGCATCGGCTGGCACCGGATGCGCTGCAGAGCGCTCCCCGCAAGCCCGACTGGCAGGTGGTCACGGCCAAGCGCGTGATCGGTGCGGGCGCCAACCGCATGGAGCTGTACCCGCTGCGCGGCGCCTCGACCGAGCGGCAGTACATGGTCTACTTTCCCGCGCAGCGCCTGCTGTACGCGAGCGATACGCTGGTGCTCAATGAGGATCATTCCCTCTACGACCCGCAGCTCATGCACGAGGTGCGCCAGGCGGTCGAGCGCGAGCATCTGAACGTGGACACCGTGTACGCCATGCATCAGGCGCCGACCGCCTGGAAGGACGTCATCGCGCTACTGGATGCGAGCGCCTAGTTAAGGCCTGCTCAGTAGTCGATGCCCTGCCAGAAGTTCGGCGTCGCGACGTAACCGAAGCGGTCGGGGTTGGCCTTGACCAGCGCATCGGCGGTCTGATTCCAGACCGTGGCGTGGGCGTTGTTCTGATTGTCGGAAATGTGAACCGCTACCCTTCACCTGGAAAACCTTGCCGACCTGCGGCTTGTCGCCATACTGGCGATGCATGCCACGCAGCACTGCCCCCATGGCGCCGGCCTCGCTGGTCTCGCCGTCGACGTGACCATAGACGATGCGGCCGCCCCCGGGACTGTCGATGGTCTTGAGAGCGGTCTGGGCCTGCGCAGCGGTGGCCAGCAGCAACGCGGCGAGCAAAAGGACCAGGGCGCGGACTGCGCCAGGCAGATAAATCACGGCAGTTACCCCGTGCCGCGGGGTGTCCGCGGCTTGTTCTTATTTTCACCATGGTAGCGAATACGGGCCGCTATGGCTTGCGTATATTCCGGCGGAACGCCAAGGGCACGTCGCGGAGGCAATCAGCCGCGTCGCCGCGAGGGCTTTTGCAATATCGTCAAATGCAGCGGGCGGCGTGACAGGCCGCCCGCTGTTGGCTCAGTGACAGTGTTCGTCCGCGCCGTTGCACACCACCCAGCCATGCTCGTGGTACCAGCGATGATGGTCACGATCGTAGTAACCCTCGTGCGGCTCGGCCACGACGCAGCCCGGTGCGATCAAGCTCACGCCCACGAGCAACAGTGATAACAAGGCCAGCGGTCTGAAAAGTTTCATTTTTTGCGCTCCCGGCGCCTGATGGTGGCTGCCACAGTACGCAGGGTATGAGGCTGCAACCGTCCGTTGCGGCCCCAACAGCGTGTGGGCGCCCGCTGACAAGGACGGTACGAGGTTCACCCACAGCGCACACGGCGTCCAGACGCGGGCGACACCGCGTGTCCAGTTGCCGCGATGTCGCGGACTTACGCGGCACTGCTGCTGGCGGGCACGCCGTTCCTGGCGGCCGTGCAGTGCGCTGTCGTTCGGGATTGCCAAGGTGTCGCCGCGCTGCGCGCGCTCCCCTAAGAACCGGCGATTAAGGCGTCGCCTGCCGCCGACAGCGAGCGCGCGTGCCGCGGCGCGGCGTCGAGGTACCAGATACCGGCAGCGAGGCGCGGTTAGCGGCGTTGGTGCGCATTTTGAGCCTTAAGTGAGCTGAAAAATACTCAGGCATCGCGGTGAATAAGTTCGCTTGGCCGCCGCGGACCCCTTTGTTAGCGTCCGCGCGGGCCGCTCATCGTCGTCGGGACAGCGACGAGAGTTGGTCGGCGCAGCGCCGACCGGGAGTTTCCGCATGAGGACATCAGCAAAGCATTACCTGCTGGCATCTGATTTTGATCAGACGCTGAGCTTCAACGACTCAGGACACGTGCTGAGCGAGCTGCTCGGCGTGCGCGGCTTCGAGGAGAAAGTGCAGGGACTGGCACGCAGCAATCTCGTACAGCAGGGCGGGGAGCTCGCCTATCTCATCCGTCATGACCCGGACTTTCGCGGCGTGCGGCGTGAGCATCTGATCGAGGCCGGCCGTCGCGTACGCCTCAAGGCCGGCTTGCCGGCGCTGCTGGATTTCCTGCAGCGCGGGCTGGAGGGACACCGCTTTTCCTTTCGCGTGGTCTCGGCCGCACCCTGCGAGGTCGTGGCGTCCGCACTGGCCGGCATCGTGCCGCCGGAGCTCATCCACGGCACGCAGTTTGACTACGACCGCGACTCGGGCGAGGTGCGCGCCATCACGCGCGTGCGTGCCGGTTACGGCAAGGTCGCAGTCCTCGATGACCTGGCCCATGAGCTCGGCATCGTGCCCGACCGGATCATCTACGTCGGCGATGGCAGCTCCGACGTGCACGTCATGCTGCACGTCAACAACGGCGACGGCTTTACGATCGCGGTGTCGGAGAACCGCCAGCTGGCGCGCATCGCCAGGGCCACCGTCCTCAGCGACAGTGCTTGCAGCGTGCTGCTGCCGGTACTGCAGCAGGTGCTCGGCCTGCGCGTCTCGGAAATCCGCACGGTGCTGGAAGCGAAGGGCCTCGTGCTGCACGACTGGGAGCGCGCCCGCACCGACCGGGTGCTGATCGACGACGTGCCGCTGAGCAGCCTGGCCGCGACGGCGTGACTTCCGGGCTGTCCGAGTCCAGAAGCCCGGCGAGGCCGCGGCGGCTCAACTAGAGCACACGCTGTCGCAGCACCGGCAGCGACGCCGGTGCCGCTTGCTGCGTCAGTTCGGTCAGCACCGTACGCAGTTCGACCAGACGCGGCGGCTTAGCGAGAATGCGATCGATGTGTTCGGGGCGCTTCTCGGTCTGCAGCTTGTGGCCCCAGCCGGTGAGCAGAATGAGCGGCGTGTGCGGCGACATCGCCTTGATCGCGGCGGCCACGCCATAGCCGTTGACGGTCGGCATGCCCAGATCGGTGATGACGGCATCGAATATCTCGCCGCGCTGCCGCGCGCTCGTGAACATATCGATTCCGGCCTGCCCGTGATCGGCGCTGCGGACGATACAGCCGTCCGCCTCGAGCGTCTCGCGCAGCGACTTGAGCAGTACGCGGTCGTCGTCGACGATCAGCAGGCGCAGCGGTTGCAATGCACTGCGGACGGGAGCCGGCCGAGCGACGGGGTGCGCAGTGCTCGGAAAAATCAGTCTGACAGTGGTGCCACGCCCGGGCGCGCTGTCGATCTCGAGCGAGCCGCCATGACGCTCCAGCATGCCGTACACCATGGCAAGACCAAGGCCCGTGCCGCGTTCGCCTTTGGTCGTGAAGAAAGGCTCGATGCAGCGGCTGCGCACCTCCTCGCTCATGCCGATACCGGTGTCGCCGATCTCGACGCAGACGCGCGCGGCGTCAGAACTGCCAGCTTCCAGGCCTGCATCAGGCATGCGGCGCGTGCGCAGGCTGAGGGTTCCGCCCTCGGGCATGGCATCGACCGCATTGAGAACGGTGTTGGTGAGGGCGTCGCGGATCTCGTTTTCGGCGCCGACCGCCGGCGGCAGCGCTTGGGCGAGCTCGGTATGCAGGCGGATCACCACGCCACGCTCCTGCGCCATGTCGTGCCAGCGTGCGCGCGTCAGGTCAGCGACCTGCTGCAACAGGGCGTTCAGATCGACGGGCGTTACGTTCAGGGTGACTTCGCGTGGCCGATAGAATTCGCGCATACGCGACACGGTCTCGCCGACATCTTCGATCGCCCGCTCGATGACCGTGAGCTGCGCGCGCGCCTGCTCATCGAGGCTCTGGTTGCGCTCGAGCAGCGATTGCGCGTAGAGGGCGGCAGGTGACAGCGCGTTGTTGATGTCGTGCGCGATGCCGCTGGCCATCTGTCCGAGCGCGCGCAGCCGCTCCTGCTGCACGGCCGACTCCTGCGTACGTCGCAGGTCCTCGTAGGCCTGCTGCAGGGACGAATACAGCTGCGCCTGATGGGTTGCCAGCGCCAGGTGTTCGCTCAGCTGGCGCAGGAATTCGCGCTCGGCCGCCGAGAAGCTGTCGACCGTCGCGCGCGCACAGATCAACACGCCGAAAATCTCCCCCTCGACCGTCAGCGGCGAGATGACCAGCGCGTGCAGCCCGGCGAGCGCGAGCCGCGCCGGAAACGGTAGCAGGGACGCGGCCGTGTTCGGCTCGTAGAGAGTCTCGCCGCGCTCCACCCCGCTCAGCCCGTTGTGCTCGATATCGATGCGTGTGGCATCGACACCGAGTGCCTGCGCCAGTGCCGGGTCCTTCACGCCGAAGCCGGCGATGCGCAGGGACTGCTGCTGCGGCTCGCGCAACGCGATACAGCCAAAATCGATCGGCAGATGCTCCTCGAGGCTGCGCACGACGACCGTGAAGATACTGTGCAGATCCTGTCGCTCGCCGATCGCGCGGGTGGTCCGGTCGAGCAGCTTCAGCCGCTCGACCTGCGCGCGCTGCTGTTGCGCGGCACTGCGGCGCTCGGTGTCCGCCCGTTCGAGCTGCGCGGCGTTGGCCCAGACCAGTCCCGCAAACACGATCACCGTGAACAGCGCGAGCAGGGCCAGATCGGCCTCCGGGCCGAACCAGGCGCGATTCTTCGCGTATTGGGCGAGCGCTCCGGCTGCCAGCGGCACGATGAGTGCGGCCGGCAGGAGTCGCCGCAGGCTTTGCCCGGCAACGCCGCCGTCCACCCACAGCGCCGCCAGCCCCTGCTGCGGACGAAGAGCCAACGCGCCGAGCGCCAGCATCATGAGCATCAGTGCCGTATGAATGGCCATGCGGCTGAACGCCACGATCGGCGCGCCGCCATAGATGAAGTGGGTGAATCCCAGCCAGCCGACGACCAGGGTGAGCAGCGCGCACACCTGGTGCGTACGGCGCGCGCGCCCGCTGACGGCGAGGATCTCCGCAACGGCCAATAGCGCAAAGCCGCAACCCGTCGCCGGCGTCATGCCGACGATGCGCATCCCGTGGAGGGCGGCCAGCGCCTCGGACACAATCGTGTCCGGTGCCGCGGCCGCGCCGGTCAGAAAGCTCGTGAAGCGCAGCAGACACATCAACGTTGCAAGGCCTGCGCAGCAGATCGCGGCGCGGCGGTGGCGGCCACTGCGCCCGAGCACCATGGCCGCACCGCACAGCATCATCGCCACAGCCGTCAGCGGCGCCATGGGCGGCCAGGTGGGGACCCCGGGGGCAAAATTGGTCAGGGCAATGACCCCGAACAGCCAGCCGCACAGCACGACGCTGCCCACCAGCATGGCCAGCACGCCGACCACGAAGGCGTAGGTGGTCGCGATCCGCGAGAAGCGCGTCGTGGCGACCTGCGGGGGATCTTTGGCTTCCAAGGTGCTCCAGCGGACCGGAAATGGATTCGCGGCGCGCCGGGGCTCGGGCACGTCGGTGGCAGCCCGGAACGCAACCACCGGGCCGGTTCTAAAGGATTCGGGTGGCGACTTCCATCGACTGGTCGGCGCTACTTATCTCGGCGGCCACGGACGCCCGGTCTACGGGGCATTTGTGCCGCCTATGCCGTATCGGCCGAGGCGCCCCTAAGTGCACAAATCATTGATTTTAAAGGGGGCCGGCGATGGCAACATCGGCCTGCGCTGGCGCGAAGACCGCGGGAGCGGATTACCTCACTGCGGCGTGATGTTGTCGGTGACTACCACGGTGGCGCCCCCGCCAGCGGAACCCTGGGCGTCCTGCAGGAAGTGCACCGCGGTCGGGTTGCTGTCGTCCAGGTAGCCCAGCCCCGTGAACGGGATCCCGGCCAGGCTGGAAGTGCAATTGCTGATCGTGAACGACACGCCATAGAGGTTGTGTGTGGCGTCCAGGATCGCGTACGCCCCGTTGATCACGCAGCCACTGGCCTGCTGTTCAGTGAACGTGCCATCCGCATCGATGGTGAGCGTGTTGGGGCCGTCGTTCCAGTTGCCTGTCAGCTTGGTAAGGCTCGAGGCCTCGCCGTACAGCGCATTGGGCGTGGCGCCGAGCGTCGGAATCAGCGCGCTGGCGGCTTCAAAGGACAGATTGAGATTAGCGCCCGTCTGATAGCCGTTGAGCGTCCATGCAAAGTTGCCACTTTGTCCGGTGCAGCTGCCTTGCAGGTTGGACACGCCGCTGCCGAGGAACATGCTGTCGTCGACCGTGTAAGTCCCTGCCGTGAGGTCTGCGCAGCCGAATTCGTCGGCCGTCGCCACCGCGAAATACATGCCATTGGCGATGAGTGCAACTTCACTGACCTGGTTGCCATTGACGCTGCCACTGACGTTCCAGATGCCCGCAGGGTTGACCACCGCCCCTTGCGGCGATGATGTCGGCGGGGAAGGCTGCGATGGATTCGAACCGCCGCCGCCGCCCCCCGGCTGCGTGGATGAGGATGCCGTGGAGGGGCCACTTGAGGTATCCGTCATCTGGCAACCAGACAACAGCAGGATCACTACGGGCACGAAGCGCTTCACGGTGATGCTCCCTGTCACAGTGATGGTCCCTATCAAAAAAGCATACGCAACCGGAGGTTCCCGATTCCCCCCAGTGGTCATAATCGTCGGCTCGTTTGCCGCGCTATTCCGGAAATCAGACGCTGATCACACAGTGGCGGCGCGAAAGCCCATCGTAAGAATCGATCCGCCCCTTCACCTCTGCGGCGAGGGCGCGACGCCTAAGAGTGCATCGATGTCGTCGAGGTCGGGAACCGAGCTTCGATCCGCATCCGCATCGTTCAGGTGGTCGAAGAGGTGACCGTTCGCGTCGGGCAATTTGCCGACGCGGCAACCGACCATTCCAAGGACCAGAACGCAGCGTTTGCCGAGCCGCACGTAGGGCAGGCCGTCGCTGAACCCCGCGCGCTGATCCTCTGCGTTCCAGCCGAATTTGGGCGCGCTGCGCCTGCACGGTGGCAGCCACGGGTCTCGTTTTGGCGAGTCATCACACCTGCGCTTTTCGCCTTTTACCAGGTCCCCGACCGCGGCATCTGCGGCCGCCTGCGCCTCGAGATTCCAGTCAAGGGCAGACGAGGGCTGGGGCACTAGCGGTGCTGCGCCCGACGCGATGGGCTGCGCCGGCGCGCGGTGCGCCTGTGGTGCACGAGGACGACGGCTTAAGTCATCCTGACCCGCCTGCGAGAAACTCGGCGGCGGGGTGAAGCCTACGAGGTAGACGAGATGCTGCTCCGGTCCCTGCGCGATTACCCATTCAGCCCGGATCCGCCCGCTCGCAAGGAGCACGGCCAGGACCAGCGCGTGGGTGGCGATGATCGCGGCAGCGATGGCCCAGCGCGGGGAGCGACCTGCCATGCGACAACGCAGAACTCGTTCTTATTGGTTGAGCGTTCGACAACGGCGCTTAGCGATCGGTTCCTGAGGTGACGATCCGCAGAAAGACACAGGGCTGCGAAGATCGTGAATCAGATCACTGACGGTGCGAGTGCGCGCGCGGCAGTGAGATTCCGGGGGACTGGCAGCTGACCGGACCGGCCAATGCCCGCTTCAAGCCGTTCAGGGCCTGGCGGTGGCGATGGCTGCCGGTTTCGAGATTTCTGACCAGCCTTTGAATCCAAGAAAATAAATGAGCGAATCGAATCGGGCGGTCTTTGTCAGCTGTGCCTTGCACATTTCCGCCTTCGGCCAAACAGTCCGCCCCGTAGGACCAGAGCCGACCCGCGTGGTGTCACTCGCACAAGCAATGAGCTTCTTGATCGGCGTGAGCACCGGCACCGACAACTGCCGCGACATCAGGCGGTGCATCAGCTGACAGCAGCCGGCGGCGGGCACGGTAGGCATCGAGCAGCGGCTGGTAGGTTCGCGTCTCCGCCCCGAGCGCCGCCACCTGCGCGGCGATGTACAGAGCATCCAGATGGCGGTAGTCCTCGGGTCCGTAGCCATATCGTGCCAGGGCTGACTCGACCGCACCGGTCAGGTGACGCCGGAAGGCGGCACCGGCACGGGGGTTCAGCCGGTTCGACTCCACGATACTGTCGTTCAGGAACCGCAGCAGATCCGCGCCGAGGGGATAGTTGCTCGAGAAATGCTCCCAGTCGAGCAGCACCAGTTCCCCCGACGGCGTGACCAGCAGATTGCCCGCAGAAAAATCGCCATGAATGACCGACAGCCGCCAGCCGCTATTCCTCGCATGGCGCACCGCCAGCTGAAAGTCGCGGCGAATATCCTCGCTCACCTGCACACCGGTGAGTTGGGCTTCGACATCCAGCCAGTCACCGACGACGGCGGCGGCGCCATCGCGCAGGTGGGTCGTGAGCCGAGTGCACAGCGCCACATAGCTGGCGATCGCGCGTGTGAACAGCTGCGGCACGCTGCGGGCGTCGTAGTTACGCGGCAAAAGGTAATTCGCCAGCGAGCGACCGTGGATATATTCGTAACGTCGATAAGGCCGCCCGCAAATGCTGACCGTGCCGCGTGGCTCCGGCCAGCGCATCGGCAACGCGGCAAGATCGCCTTGCAGCTGCTGCTGGAGGGTCCCCAGGACCTCGAATGAGCGCTGCAGCCTGCGGCCGGCGTCCTCGTGACCCTTTTTCTCCGCCTCCAGTATCTCGACCGGCACGCCCGCATCGCAAACGACGGCGAGCGTCTTGAAATTCTGATTCACCTGCACGACCGTGCGCCCTGGCGCGGCAATCTCCGCCCACGGCAGTGACTGTTCCGCTGCGGCAGGGGTTGGCTTCTGCGCGAAAATCACGACCTCGTCCTCGAGCGTGCGGTACAGCGCGCGGCTGTCGGTGACCAGCCGCCGCAGGCTGCCCGCGAACGAGGCGGCCGGATTGACTCGCTCCAGCAGCGCCTTCCTGCCGGCGCGGTCATCGATGGCGTAGAGCGCCCGCTGCCGGTTGTAGCCGTCGAATACGCCCTGTACGTGGACGCTGTCGTAACCTGCGCGCTTGACCAAGCGCTGGTACTGCGCCGGCGTGTGCGTGTAGGTGCGATAGCCCCGCACGACATGCTCCGAGCCGTAGAACGGCTTGGCGCGCACCCGGCAATAAAGATCCGCCAGCTTGCGCGGCATCAGGCTGGTGAAGGCGAAGCCCGAATGGTCCCGCGAGCCGAAGAAAGCACTGGTCGCGTAGCGGGTCTCGATGCCGACATACAGGTAGCCGCCGGGGCGCAGCAGTCCGAGACACTTCCGAAGAAGCTGCTCCTGCAGCTGCTTGGGGTCGCCCTTTCCCCAAAGGCCTGCGTATTCGAGCACGCCGTTCAAGGTGATGAGATCGAAAGACTCTGGCGGGAACGGCAGCTCGGTGGCACCGGCAATGACCGGGAAAACGTTCAACTGGTCCTGGCGCGCGCGCATGCGGATGAACTCTGCGCGCTCCGGGACGGCCTCCAGCGAGACCACGTTCTCGGCATACAACGCCATGTCGCAGGACATGAAGCCCATGCCAGCGCCGATATCCAGTACGTTGCGGATGCGGTTCCACGGCATGGCGTGCAGAAAATCCGCGCGAATCGGTGCCAGCAGGTGCTTGGTGACTGGCTCATCGCCGGCGCACTGCTGCAGCGCCGTGCGCCAGTGGCTCGTCTCGCCCTGATGCAGTAGCTGGCGCATCTTTTCGCTGCCGATCTCGCCCCAGTATTTCTGGCCGAACAGGAAGCGCGGGATGCCCCCGTGCGGGCTCATGCAAGGCTCGCCCGTCACCGCGCAGATCGAATCACCGTTCGCGGCCTTGCCGCATTTGGGGCACAGCAGCGGCACGGGAAACAGCGCCTGCGCGGGCTCGACGGGCAGCGACGGCAACGTGGCGTGACGGGAAACGCCTCGCACATGGGACCGGCCGGCCTGGCATCGCCGGCCATGTGTCGGGGTGTCCGCTGTTACGACATCGGGCGCTGCCGTGCCACTTTGAAGTCCCATGCCGCGCTCCGCTGCCTCTGGCTGAATACCCGTGTAACGCTACCCGGACGGCGGTGATATTGCGGTCAAGACTCGGATACGACGCTGTAACAGAAATATGTCTCTAGGATTGCTCGCGCTGGATGCGATGCGCGTGTGGTCGAGCTGCCTCCAGCGGGCGCACAAAGTGGGCTGCTGTCTGTATCCACAGCATCGAAGGCGGGGTGTTCCGACATGGCGGGGCAGCGTATGCAACCCCTTGAATCATTGCGCGTATAGCGTCGCAGCTAACCGTCAGCTGCGCGCAGCAGCAGCGGAGCGCGCATCACGTTGACGCGTTAAGCTGGGATATACTCGGTGGCGTTTGCTCTCATGAGCACTTTCGAGCTGGGATGATCGCAATTTCCTCTACTGCTGAGCGAATGAGGCGACCGCCTCCTGCCAAGGCACGCGCCCTGCAGCTCCTTGCGCATGACATCTGGCGCAGGCGCAAGGGCGGTTATGTCCGGCGGGCTGTGCTCCGATTGCTGATCGCCGTATATCGGCTGGCTGGCAGTCCGGTTGTTGCCAATACGTGTTGTACCGGCGCGCTGATGAGCGGCGCGAGCTCATCTACTTCCTCTATCCCGCTCCCACCCTGAGATCCGCACTCGCCCCGATTTTTCGGAGGACGTAGTCCCCGAAGAAAGACCTTGTTACGAGACGGATGATGGGACTTTGAAGGGCGCAGGCTTCCCGTGATAGTCGATGACTTAGGCCAGATCCGCACGTCTGCGAGTTCTGCCAAGTGCGCCATTTCATCGTCCCGGCGTCCGTTGCACGCCCAGGGCCAAGTCAATGCCCTGCTAACGGGAGATGACAGACATGCCCGAGAACACATACGTCCCCAATCCATCCCCCTTACTGAAGGTGTTGCGCGGACTCTCAAGAGTGATTCCCGGAGATTATCTGCGCACTGCAATCTATCTCGGGCTCATTGAGCGACCGCGGCGAACCCTGCGGCTTTCGCTGAATACGTTTTATCGCATGGACCACGTCTATGCCGTGCTGCGCGAGTTCCGCAACAACTATCGCGGGAGTGCCTCGATATTGGAGTTCGGCACCTCCGACGGATACGCCTTTACCAAGATGCTGTACGCCACGCGGTATCTCGCGCTGGAGGACCGAGTCACGGTGCACACGTTCGACTCCTTCGAAGGGATGCCCCCCGCGGTCGACGCAAAGGATCTCGACCTGGTTGGCGGAGACTCATGGGCACCCGGGGAGTTTCGCGGGCGGTACGAACACCTGCAAAATTATTGCGAGGCCAAATACCGCAACTTTGCGATCCACAAGGGGTTCTTTGACCGTAGCATAACGAAGGATTTCCTCGACACCCTGCAAGCCAATCCGCCGATACTCGTATGGATCGACTGTGACTATTACAGTTCGTCGAAGATAGTGATGGAACGACTGATGCCGCATCTGCCCAATGGCTGCGTCGTGTACTTCGATGAATTTGACAACCTGAACTACGGCAGTCGGTTTACAGGCGAAGCGCGCCTGGTGCATGAGATCAACCACGGACAGTTTGGGGAAGATGTCGAGCTTATTCTCGACAGAAAGCTGGGCCTCGATAGCGACCGTATTTATCGGTTCATGCGCTTCGGGTCGGAACTGCGCTATACACCACTGCATACGGAGAACGCTTCGAATGTAGTGCATTTGCGCAGCAATGATTCACCGCTCCCATAGCTTGGCGTTCGTCCCACTGCGCTCGTGAGCGTGCCGAGTAGTACCGGTGATCATTGAGACACTCGACCTGTGGAAGACGTATGGACGGTTCGATGCACTGAGTGGGCTGAGCCTCGCAGTGCCGGAAGGCAGCGTCTTCGCGCTGCTCGGAGCAAACGGCGCCGGCAAGACCACGGCCATCAAGGCTATCCTCAACATCGTCGAACCGACGCGCGGCAGCGCCCGGGTGCTCGGCGTGGACTCGCGTGCCATCGGTCCGCCGGTGTTGGCACAAATTGGTTACGTGTCGGAGAGTCAACTGCTGCCAACGCGGCTTCGCGTCGCTGAGTTCTTCAGCTACGTGCGCGCGTGCTACGCGCACTGGGACCGAAGCATTGAGGAGGAGCTACGCAGTCAGTTCAGACTTCCCGCCGAGCGCAGGATCGGTGCGCTGTCACACGGCATGCGGCTGAAAATGGCGCTTGCCTGCGCTTTGCCGTTCCGGCCCAAGCTTCTGATCCTCGACGAACCATTCAGTGGGCTGGACGCTCTGGTGCGTGACGAAATAATCGCTGGCTTCCTGCGGCGAGCGGGCGAGATGTCCATCCTTATTTCCTCGCACGAGCTCGAGGAGGTTCAGCGCATCGCGACGCACGTTGCCTTCATTGATGCCGGGCGACTCCTATTCCAAGGGCCAGCAGCGGCATTGCGCGAGCACGCTCGGCCCGTGCTGCTCGCCGCGGGGTACCGCGAGGTGGCACAGGTATCGCTGCGGGATGTCTTTACAACGATGGCGCGTGCTGCGCGCGACGGCGCAACCGAGTCACGGCCGCAAACAAGATGATTGAGCACATTTTGCGGAAGGACTGGAAGCTGTTGTGGCCGATGGTCGCCTTAGTCACGCTGATACAGGTCTGCCGCCAGTGGGTCACGTATCAGCGGGGACTCTTCAGCGACGATGCGACTGCCACGGCGCTGCTCGGCCCTTTGACCCTTGCCTGGTTTGCGGGAATTGCGGCGCTCACGGTCGCCGTGGTTCAGCAGGATGCCGTGCCGGGACTGGATCAGGACTGGCTGATTCGTCCGCTCAAGCGAACCGAGCTGTTGCTCGCAAAAGTTCTGTTCGTAATGTTCACCGTCAGCCTACCCATGCTGTTGCTGGATCTTGTCCATGCAGTGGCGGTGGGCTTTCCGCTGAGTGCGACATTCGTTCTCGCCGCATACAAGGAACTGTACGTAATCGTCTGTTTCGTGATCCCGGTAATGGCCCTCGCGGCGAGCACAGCTGGCATGACAGAACTCATCGTGCTGGGCGGTGCTCTGGTTGCGGTGTTTGCAACTGCCCTCAGTGTGTACGGGTTGCTGCTGGGTGCCAACAGCTGCCCGACATGCGACACGGGCGTCGCCTGGTTGCAGCATCTGCTGCAACATATCGAAATCCTGTTCGGTGCCTTCCTGATCCTCTGGCTGCAGTACTTCCGGCGAGCGACCCGAGTCTCGCGCACGCTAGCGGTTAGCGGAGCTCTGGTAATCGTGTTCGCGCAGTTGCCGTGGGAGACCGCCTTCGCCATGCAACGTTGGCTGTCTGCTGCGCCGGGCGCAGGGGTTGGCATTGACCTTTCATTCGACCCGCAGCTACCGCTTGCCGGGAAAGAGCCGAGTCGTGCGGATGGCCCTGGAATCGAAGTGGGGCAGGCAACGCGCGCGCTTCTGCACGGCAGCGCGGGCGACGCCGTGAAATACCTACAAGGGCGCAGGCGCTCGGGCAACCCGCCCGTCAGGATCGAGCTGCCTCTGCGCGTGAGCGGGTTGTCGGTCGATGAGGTCCTGCTCGTAGATCACTCGGAGCTTGATCTTACCGACGAGGTGGGCGCCCGCGTATACCGCAGTGTGAACTCCGACGCGCGGGTGCTCGCCGGTGCCGCGCCGAGCGTCGTCGATTCCGGCGGGTCAACTCGTCAGGCGGTCTACATCCCGACTCGCGTGGTTGAAGCGATCGGGCCAGGCACGGTGCGGCTGCAGATGCAGTACTCCTTGACGCTCATGAAGGTGGCCGCGCGTCACACGATCGCGGCGCAGAACGGCGAGTTGCAGGCGCTCGACCTGGGCCGCTGCGCTACGCGGCTCGCACAGGATGGTCTATCGATCCAGATGCACTGCATGCATACGGGGTCGGCACCTTTCTGCTTGAGCGCGACATTGTACGGACCTGGCGAGCGCCACAACCCGGAGGTATTGAGCTGTGACCCCGATTACCGGCCCTACCTGCCCTCACTGACGGATCTGGTGGCCATCTCCAGCCTGGATGTGCCTATTCGCGATCAAACAGGGCTCGTCCATTATCCGGTTGACCCCGAGCAGCTCGAGCGATCGTACCTGCTCATCAAGATCTATGCGGTACGTGATCACTTCACGCGTTTGTCGGTTATTCCCCGAACCAGATTAGCGGCGTGGGAAGCAGCAACGCAGTGACATGAATCATGGCGCGGCAAGGCCCGCATAGCGATATCGAGTCACTCATATCGTGCAGTACTGGATCACTTGGTACGTTACGGTGAGAACCTCGATACCGATAAAGACAAGCAGCGAGTGAACGAACAAATGGCGGAAAAACTACTTGTAGCAGCCGGTGGCGGCGCGGGGCTGCGGCTCAAACGTGGCGAGCAGTTAGCATCATCGACATCGAAGGGGGGCAAACGGGCGACCTCGTGGCATTTTCCGCCGACGGGAGGCACCAGGTTCAGGTCGCGGTTAGCGCATCAATAGCGAGTCGGTTGCGTCAGGCGGTGCCGCCTACCTCGACAGCAACCCACTTCATGGTCAAATCCGTCCGCTACACCGCAAACCTGCGCGACGCGCGTGATCGGCCTCTTAGACTCGCCGCGAGTTATCGCTCAGCACCACCGAGTTGCAGCGACGCCGCCGAGGGTCATGAAGCCACAAGTCAGCATACTGCGTCGATTCCTGAGAGCTGCGCCGTGGGTTGTGCTGATCGCGGGTGCTCTGACTCCCGCGGCGGAAGCGGCTGCGGCCTATCCGGATAGACCTGTTCACCTGATTGTCCCGTACCCGGCGGGCGGAGGCGCGGATCATTGGGGACGTTTGGTGGCGGAAAAACTGGCCACGCGCCTCGGCCAACCCATCGTTGTTGAAAACATAGCGGGGAAGGGTGGCAATAACGGTACAGCGGTCGCGGCCAGGGCTGTGCCCGATGGTTATACGTTGCTACTGGGATCGGTCGGGCCACTGGCGGTCCATCAATTCACCTATGCCTCGCTGCCGTTTGATCCGCAGCGCGACTTCGTCCCGATCGCGCTTCTCGAGTCTTCACCCATCCTGCTCGTCGCCGCATCGACCGCCAACGTTTCGTCGGTGGCGGAGCTGATCAATTTGGCGCGCGCGAAGCCCGGCAGTCTGACCTTCGCGTCAAACGGCAACGGCAGCCCGGAACAGGTTGCCGGAGAGTTATTCAAGACCCGGCTGAGGCTCGACCTGCATCACCTTCCCTATGACGGAGCGGGACCTGCGCGCAAGGCCGTTCTCGCCGGCGAAGCCGCGCTGATGTTCGATCCGTGCAAAGGAGCGCTTCCCGCCGTTCGCCAGGGGTTGCAGAGGCCACTGGCGGTTGCCGCGCCGAACCGACTCCCGCAGTTACCGCGGGTGCCGACGTTCGCGGAAGTGGGCTTACCTCACTATGAGCTGCGCATTTGGACCGGCCTGCTTGCCCCGGCGGGTACACCCGCGGAAATCGTCGCAATGCTCAACGCAGCGGTCCAGGCGATCGTGGTGTCTCCGGACATGGAGCGGGACATTGCCGAGGAAGGCGGCGACGCGGGCTCGTTGACAGCGCAGCGCTTTGCGGAGTTCATCGGTTCCGAGCGTGTGCAGTGGAGCGCGCTCGTTCGCGAGAGCGGCGTTCCCCAGGTTTTTTGATCGAATCTGCGTCAGCACGACTGGCCGGAAGCACGATGGGCCGCGAGTAAATGGCCTGACCAACGACTCACGACTTTCCTAACGGAAGTATCGGTCACACGAGCCATGTTTGGTGTGCTCCCCTCGTGTCTTGAAGACCGAAGCGAAGGTTGAGACGTAGAGTATTCCCGGCGAGGCGAGATCCATGGTGATGCCCTCGATGACGGTGTTCGCAAGGCACGTGTTCGCACTCACCCACGTGGCACCGGCATCGCTCGAGGTGTAGACGCCATCCCCTTCGAACCCCACGAAGAGCTCGCTGGGATCTCTCGGATTGACCTGCACACCACCGGTGCGGGCGCTTTGGCTAGTGCCCGGGAAGCCATTACCCGAAGGGAAGAAGGTGTTGCCGCCGTCAATGCTCTTAATGACGCCGGGATCTCCGGAAGACGGGTCGCCGGCTACGTAGACGATGCTGGAGTTGCTCGGGTCGACGGTTGCGGAGAGCGCAAAGGTCGGGTCGACCTGGATCCACGTCCGGCCACTATCAGCCGTCTTCCACGTGCCCCGGCCGCGAGCGGCCAGAAAAAGCGTGTTTCGGTCGTGCGGATCCAAGGCGAGGCCGCGGCCACCGATATTGAGATAGACGCCTGGTGCAGCGCCGGGCGCTTGGTCGATACGGATGAATGTGGCGCCGAAGTCGGTGCTCTTGTAGACGCCCATGCTGAGCGTTGCCACGTAGACAGTCCCGTCGATCGGATCGACGACCGGCTGGGTCGGATAGACATTCGGCGGGCCGAAAAAGCTCTGTGTCCAGCTCTTGCCGCCATCGGCGCTGCGCCAGAAGCCGTTTCCGGTATAGCCACCGACATAGATGCGTTTGGGGTTACGCGGGTCGAAGCCGACACTCCTCGGAGCGCGAACACCTAAGCCCTTTTCGGCGAGGTCCGACCAGTTTCCACCGCCGTCCCTACTTTCGAGCAGGCCGCCGTCGTTCGTGGTGAAGAAGACGTGCTCATTGTCGTTCGGGTCGATCGCAATCGCATGACCGTTTTGGCAATTGCAATTGCGGATGTTGTCCCAGGCGATTGGACGCCAATGACTCGGGTGGTCGTCGTTGCCTCGGACATGCATCGCGAAGGCGCCCTCGAAGTTGGTTCCCGCGTACACGTTCCCCGCCGTGTCGGTATTCAGCGAAAGGCCGATGCCCTTCGCGATGTCAAGGTTCTTCCAAGTCACGCCGCCATCTTTGCTCACCCAAAAGCCCCCGCCGCCGGTGCCCGCGTAGAGGTCTTGACCGCTCTGGGTGAGCGAATAGACGATGCCGTTGCCCGGCGAGCCCGCGAATGCATAGGTGTTGCCGCCGTCAGTGCTCTTGAAGACGCCGTGATTGGATCCCGCGTAAACCGTGCCGGCGACCGAGTCAATCGCCCACGACCAAACGGTATTGTCGATGGAGAGCGCCGTCCAATTCGCCCCGCCGTCGATGGTGTGGTATGCGCCGCCGCCGGTGGTACCGACAAAGAGCTCGAGCGGATTATTAGGGTTCAGTACCATGCCGAACACCACACCGACAACCGTGCCGGTGATGTCGGTGAAGGTCGCGCCGCCGTCATGCGAGAGCTGGATGGCACTTGAGCCGGTATAGACCGTGTTCGCATCATTCGGGTCGATTGCGATTGCGAACGCCGAGAGGAAATTCGATGTTGCGGTCCAAGTCGCACCCGCGTCGTGTGAGACATAGAGGAAGTCGATCGCGCCGGCATACAGTGTCTTCGGATCGTTGATGCCAATGCCAAGCTGCTGAATCTGCGATGTTGCGAAGCCTCTGTTGGCCGGCGTGAAATGGATTCCCCCGTCGGTGCTCTTAAGAACGCCGCCGCCATTCGTCGCCACATAAACGGTATGGGTCGCAGGATCCGCGACGACCTGAGATTCGACAGCTCCGGGCCCTGGGCCGACCGATTTCCAGACATCATTGGCCGGGTCTGAACCGCTCCGGCCTGCTGCAACGAAGGAAGTGTCATTCGCCACGGCACTAATAGCCCAACATATGCCAAGTGAAACCACAAAACCGCCAATCATGACCTTCATAATTCCCCCCGCCTTGTTCAAACCGAGTTCTAGAATTTGTGATCACGCGAGGGCGCAGTTATCTCTTGCCGCCCAGATTGAATTTTTTTAAGTCCACTGACAACGAGTCCTTCGGTAGCAAATTGGACACCTCTAAATCCGTTAAAAAGGCTGTGATGTGCGGTCGCAGGCGACGGGCGGCGCGAGGGCACTTTGAATATTTTTGTTGCTAATTCGGCCCAGCGGGACTTAGTGAAAGATCACGGAAATTCGTAGACCATCATGACGACGCCCGAGCCGACTGGTCGGGCGGTTGTTTGCCTAGCACCGGGCGGCCTTGCGGTTGTCGGTTTCAGTATTCGTGGGATTGACGGCGGCAGACGGTGGGGCTTTCAATCGCCTTGGTTGGTGTTTTTTGCGCGGTTCCGAGCATCGGCGCCGCAGGTGAGACGTCTTAACAAGGCCTTCATTGATGTCCTCAGGCCGGTGGTGAGCGTCCGTACATAGAGCCAGAGAGCAGCCCATTGAATCCCTCAACCCCGTCATTGCCTTTGCGCGCCCCAGGTGGCGGACGCGGCCGCGGAACCGAACTCGGACCACGGCACGGCTCAACGCGCCACGCGCGGGGTGGAGCATCTCCTTCGTCGCCACGCTAATACCGAATTGGCAGGGTTGACAGAAAATCGCACTGCGGGTTTCTGTAACCGCCCGCCAGAGTCACGATGCTGTCGTCCAGCTGCAGAATGTTCTCGCCGGCATCGTAGGGAAGCCATTGAGCCGCGCCCGCGCCGTTCGGATCGCCCGTGGCCGCAAATCGTGCCCAATATTCCATCATCTCGTTGGAAAGAGCATTCTCGGCGCTACTCGGGGAGTAAGGATTGACCAACACCCCCGTGTCGAGATTGCCGGACACGAACGGGAGCTCCGCAACGTGAAACGCCCGCACCGCTATGAGAGAGGCGTCGTTTTCATAGGTGTGCGTGAACAGATAGCGCCAGACCGAAGGTCGATGCGCGCCACTTACCGCGCGGGCGAAATTCCGCGTATTGCAGGTGTAGTCGGCGTCCGATTCCACCGCATTGAGCGCGTAGTTGGGGTTGGTGTAGTCCGTCGGGGGGTAGAGCGAAAGGATAGTGTCGCCGGCGCCGGCCGCCAGTGCATCGAATTGGGTGTGAACGCTCGCGGCATAGCCGCTGGCATCCAGGGTCGGGCCCAATACGTAGATAAATGCCAATTCATCGCTATTGGTGCCGATGAGCAGCGGTACCGGTGAACCGAGCTGCTGCAGTTTGCTGAAAGGGTCGTCAGGCACGACCATGGGTTCGATGTTGATCCACCCGGTGGCGGTGGTGTTGAGGCTGATCTGCACGAGCGTGTCCGCCGGCACCGCTCGGAGGCAACCCAGCACATCCGCGGCGGTGTCGCAATTCGCGAGACTGTCCAGACCCGCGTACCACGGATAGGCGTCGGCGACGCTGGTTCCGATCAGCCCGCCCTTGATCGCGTAGCTGCTCTCCATTCCGGCGGCCGAGAAGAGGCCTACAGCCTCGGGGGATGCGAGCAGGGCGTATATGTTCTCAGCTCCTGCCGATTGGCCAAAGATCATCACTCTAGCGGGGTCGCCGCCGAACTCGGCGATGTTGTCATGCACCCATTTCAGGGCTGCGATTAGGTCCATCAGACCGTAATTGCCGGAGGAGCCTTGCCCCTCGGCCGTGAGCAAAGGGTGTGCGAGCCAGCCAAGCAGCCCCAAGCGGTATTGCACGGTCACCACGATGACGCCGTGGTCCGCAAGCGGCGGGACGGCATTCCACGGTGGATCCTGGGCGCTGCCCACGCGCTCCCCGCCGCCGTGGAAGTACACCATCACCGGTTGTTTCGAGCTCGCGGGCGGATTGACCGCATAAACGTTCAGAGTGAGGCAGTCCTCGTCCCCCAACGGCACGCCGCTGTTGTCGATTTGCGGGCATTTGTTTCCAAACGCCATCGCGCTGCGCACGCCCTGCCAGCTTGCCGGAGCCGCCGGTGGGCGCCAACGCAAGTCGCCGACGGGCGGTGCGGCGAAGGGAATCCCGCGGAAGGCGCGGTAGCTCCCTTCAACCGCCCCTTGGAGCTGACCCGATTGGGTGCAGACGACGGTGGCGGTGCTCACACAGCCGGCCGGTGCTGCGCCGCTGCCGCCGCCACCGCACGCAGACAGCGCCATCAGCAAGAACCCGGTAAATGTGAATTGGAAAGCGCAATGCCTGGTTATTTTCACTTGCTAGTTCTAACGGATTGCGAAATATGCGAACGGCTAACAGATAAGAGTCCCCGACAGCAGAATCGTCTACCACAATCCATCCGGGCCGCAGTTGTCGCTATGCGGACGACAACAAATGAGCGCTCCAGAGCAACCGAAATATGCGATGTCGGTGAGTCCGAGCTGAATGGTTTTCGATGGGATTGTCGCCGGGCCGAGCATCAGCCACTGAATTTCGGCCGGCTGAGCTCGCGCTACCTACCGCTGAATTTACAGCTCGGGTGCAAACCGATGGTGCGGGGACGACTCACCGTTACAGCTTTGAACCACGGCGCGTGGTTCGCCTACAGTTCAGCCCGCGCGTCGGTTAGGTCTCTCTGCGTAGACTTGCACCAGCCACGCGTCCTTTCCGAAACCGAGCGCCGCATCGTAAGTCGTGAAAGCGGTCAGGTCATGAGCCGTGGAGTTGCCCTGCAGGTCGGCCAGCTGATTGGTTGTAGCGAGGGAGTGTGACTGATGCACAGCCCCGATCTGAGCGAACGCCTCGTGGCCGATGAACGCGAAATCATAGCGCGCGCGGATGTCGCCCTGGAAAGGGCCGCGCTCCCGCGAATGAGCTGCCGAGTGTTCCGCCAGGATTCGGAACTTTTTCTCCTCTCGACGTCCGGAGCGCGCTGAAGTCGATCGCTAGATTGATGCCGCCTGCACGGTAGCCCCGCGACCAGGTGAAATAGAGAAGCGCATCATCGGTGACTTTCCAGCTCAGGTTCGCGCGACTTCTGAAGCCGGAAAAGGTCCGGTCAAGGTTTTCTGCATTGACATTGGTGAAGTTGGAGTGAGGCTTCCGGAACTCGCGGGCTCATCGCGACCTCGGATTTGAATATGAGCACGGATTGGTTCGCGAGCTGCTGCAGTGGAATCAGCTGTTCGTCCTAGAGGCACAACAGGTGCGGCGTCATGTTCCGCCTGAATCTAAGTCGATCCCGTCAGACGCCCGATGGCCGGCCAATAGTGAGCAATAGGCTCGCGACTGCGCAAAGAGAGAAACTGACACCCCAATGGCACCCCGAGCTATTTCAAGCTGGAACCCCGAGGCGCTTTGCCAGAATTTTCTTCAAAGAAATCAATGGTCGGGGTGACAGGATTTGAACCTGCGACTCCTACGTCCCGAACGTAGTGCTCTACCAGGCTGAGCTACACCCCGAAAACCGGGCCGAAAGGATGAGGCGGCGGGCCGCGAAGTGTACTGAAGGCGGCCCGCCGCCATCAAATCCCGCTGCGCGGCGCTAGCTGCCGGCCTTCTGCACCCACACCTTGCCGTGCCGCATGACGAGCAGCGGATGCTCGGTGGCGTGGATGTCGTTCAGCACGTTGCCCGGCACCGCCACGATGTCGGCGGCCTTGCCGGCTTCGAGCGTGCCGACATCATCCATCACGCCCAATAGCTTCGCCGCCTCGCGCGTGCCGGACAGGAGCGCCGCTGCCGGGCTCATGCCAAGTTCGGTCATGAGGCCGAATTCCATGGCGTTCATGCCGTGCGGATAGACGCCGGCGTCGGTGCCGAAGGCGATCGGTACACCGACCTTCAGCGCCGTCTTGAACATGGCGCCGTGCGCGGCCGCGGCGGCGCGCGCCTTCGCGGCGATCGCCGGCGGATAGGTGTCGACCATCTTGTTGACCCAGTACACCGCCATGCGGGTCGGCACGAGGTACACGCCTTTCGCCTTCATCAGCTTCAGCGTGTCCTCGGTGAGAAAGCTGCCGTGCTCGATCGAGTCGACGCCGGCCTCGATGGCCAGGCGCGCTGCCGCATCGCCGTGGCAGTGTGCGGCGACCTTGCGGCGCCACTTGTGCGCCTCGCTGACGATCGCGCCCATCTCCTCGGGCGTGAGCTGCGGCACGTCGACCGGATCGGCTTCGGAGAGCACCCCGCCGCTGGCGGCGATCTTGATGACGTCCGCGCCCCACTTCATCTGGTAGCGCACCGCCTCGCGGCACTGCTCTGGTCCGGTGCAGATTCCTTCGATCGGTCCCCACGGCTTGACGCGATCGGGCGGAAACGAATAGTCATCGAAGTGTCCGCCGACCGAGCCGATGCCGTGCACCGCGGTCAGCATGCGCGGACCCTCGGTGATGCCGGCGTTGATGGCATTCTTCAGGCCGACGTCGACGAAGTCGTCGGCGCCGACGTTGCGCACGGTGGTGAAGCCGGCCTCGAGCGTGCGGCGCGCGTAGAGCGCGGCGTACTGGGCCTGCTCGGCCGGGAAGCGCATGAGGCGCGTGTAGAAGAAGTGGTAGTAGTCCTTCTCGAACTCCATCGTCAGGTGCGTATGGGCATCGATGAAGCCCGGCAAGAGCGTCGCATCGCCCAGATCGATGACGCGCGCGCCGGCCGGCGCGCTGCCGCCGACCGCGACGATGCGTTCACCGCGCACCACCACGATGCCGCCGTCCTTGAGCGCGCTGCCGGTGGAATCGAATATGTGCGCAGCCTTCAGCACCACGGTCTCGGGCTCGGCCGGGGCATCGGCGGCGGCGGCCGGCAGGGCGGCCGCCCAGCCGGCAGCGCCGAGTACGAGGCAGGCAAGGTTCGCGGTCTTGAACAGATTCATCACGTGCTCCCTTCAGGTCGAGTGGCCGGCGCGCTCAGGTGCGCCCTTTGCCTTCAGGTGGTATGCCTGACGGCAAAGCGCGCCAAAGAGGCGAGCCCGGCCTTATAAGATGAGTCCGGCAGCTGCTCGAGCGAGACCAGCGCACTGTCGGCTTCCTCGCGCGCGCGCCGGGTCGCGTACTCAAGTCCGCCGGTTGCCTCGATCGCGGCGATCACCGGCTCCAGGTGCGTGACGCCGCCCTGGCGGATGGCGTCGCGGATCGCGGCGCGCTGTCCGTCGCTGCCGTGCTGCAGCGCATGGATGAGGGGCAGCGTCGGCTTGCCCTCCGCCAGATCGTCGCCGAGGTTCTTGCCCCGCTCCTTGGGGTTGGAGCGGTAATCGAGCACGTCGTCCACCAGCTGATAGGCGGTGCCCAGGTGACGGCCGTACTCGGTCACGGCGGCGCGGATGCGCGGGCCGCTGCCGGCAAGCGTCGCCGCCACTTCCGCGCCGGCCTCGAACAGCTTGGCGGTCTTGCGATAGATCACCTCGAGGTAGCGCTGCTCGGAGGTATCGGGGTTGTGCGCGTTCATCAGCTGCAGCACTTCGCCTTCGGCGATCACGTTGGTGGCGAGGGCCATGATCTCCATCACCGCCTGGCTCTCGAGCGCTGCCATCATCTGGAAGGCCCGCGAGTAGACGAAGTCTCCGACCAGGACGCTCGCCTGATTGCCGTATACCTCGTTGGCGGTGTGTCGACCGCGGCGCAGCGAGGAGCCGTCGACGACGTCGTCGTGCAGGAGCGTCGCGGTATGAATGAACTCGATGAAGGCTGCCGCCTCGATGTGGGCATCTCCCTGGTAGCCGCAGGCGCGTGCGGTCAGCAGCACCAGCAGCGGCCGCAGCCGCTTGCCGCCCCCGGCGATGATGTGTTCGGCGACCTGGTCGACCAGCGGTACGACGCTGTGCAAGCGCACGCGGATGACGGCGTCCACCAGACGGAGGTCCGCTTGGACCAGCGCGCGAATCTCTTCCAGGGTCATGCTGTGCAGTCGTTCTTAGGGCTGCGGCATCCTAGCCGACCGGCGGGGCTTTAGAGAAATGCGCGGCGCGTTTGCGGCCAGGGGCCGGTTTTGTGCGCTAAGTTGCGGTGGCAATTGGGGAAAACGCCGTTTGACCGGGATCGGGCCCGCCAGTAGAATGCGCGCCCTTTCGCATCAAGCCCATTACCCTCTTTAAATACCATGTACGCGGTCATCGCCACGGGCGGCAAGCAATATCGAGTGAGAAGGACGGCGTGCTGCGCGTCGAGAAGCTCGACGCGGAGCCGGGCGCGACCGTCGAGTTCGGGGAGGTGCTGCTGGTGGGCGAGGGCGCCGACGTCAAGGTCGGCACGCCCATGCTCAAGGGTGGCAAGGTGCTCGCGACCGTGGTGCGCCACGGCAAGGGACCGAAGGTTGCGATCGTCAAGTTCCGGCGCCGCAAGCACTATCTGCGGATGAAGAACCATCGGCAGATGTTCACCGAGGTCAAAGTGACGGACATCAGCCATGGCACATAAAAAGGCAGGCGGCAGTACCCGTAACGGTCGTGACTCCCACTCCAAGCGCCTCGGCGTGAAGCGCTTCGGCGGCGAGCAGGTGCTGGCCGGGAACATCATCATTCGCCAGCGCGGCACGCAGGTGCGGGCCGGCTCCAACGTCGGCGTCGGCACCGACCACACCCTGTTCGCCAAGGTGAGCGGCAAGATCCACTTTCAGAAGAAGGGCGCCGAGCAGCGCATGTACGTGAGCGTGCTGCCCGAGAAGGCCTGACACGCGCCACCGGCGAATCCGTCCTGAAAACCCCGGCCAGCGCCGGGGTTTTTGTTTGCGCTAGAGTTCCCCCATGAAATTCGTCGACGAGGCCAGGGCGAAAGTGCAGGCCGGCAACGGCGGCCGCGGCAGCAGCAGTTTCCGGCGCGAGAAGTTCGTGCCGCTGGGCGGCCCGGACGGCGGCGACGGCGGCCTCGGCGGCAGCGTCTACCTGCGCGCCGTCTCCGGCATCAACACCCTGGCGGACTTCCGCATCGAGCGCACTTACCGTGCCGGCCACGGCGAGCCCGGCGGCGCCAACGACTGCACCGGGCGCGGCGGCAAGGACCTGTACGTGCCGGTGCCGATCGGCACCGTAGTGCGCGATGCCGAGACGCAGGAGCAGCTCGGCGACCTGACGCGCCATGGCGCGGAGCTGCTGGTGGCGCGCGGCGGCAAGGGCGGCTGGGGCAACCAGCGCTTCAAGTCCAGCACCAACCGCTCACCGCGCCAGTACGGCCCCGGGCTGCCCGGCGAGAAGCGCCTGCTGGAATTCGAGCTCAAGGTCATCGCGGATGTCGGCCTCCTCGGCCTGCCCAATGCCGGCAAGTCGACGCTGATCCGCGCCGTGTCTGCCGCCCGCCCGAAGGTGGCGGACTACCCGTTCACGACCCTGTATCCGAACCTGGGCGTGGTGGCGGTCGGTGATCACCGCAGCTTCGTCATGGCCGACATACCGGGCCTTATCGAAGGGGCCGCGGAGGGGGCCGGTCTCGGCATGCGGTTCCTGAAGCACCTGCAGCGCACGCGCGTGCTGCTGCACCTGGTGGACATCGCGCCCCCCGACCCGGACGCGGACCCGGTGAAGGATGCACGCGCCATCGTCGCGGAGCTCAAGAAATTCAGTAAGGAGCTGGCGCTCAAGCCGCGCTGGCTGGTGCTCAACAAGCGCGACCTGCTGCCGCCGGCGGAAGCCGAAGCGCGCGCCCGCGACATCGTGCGGCGGCTGCGCTATCGCGGGCCGCAGTTCCTCATCTCGGGCGCGACGGGCGAGGGGACCAGGCCCCTCTGCGACGCCGTTATGACGTTTTTGGAGGAGAGCGATCGAGCGACACGCGAGCGCGCATCATCTCCAGGAGATGGCGCCGACGCGCGGCCGGACGTGGTTTGAGCGGGGTCGGAATGACCGCCACGGGAATGCGAACCTTGGTGTTGACACTCATCGCAAGCCTCACTGCATCGCGCGGATGCGCGCCGCCAGACGGCTCTTGTGCCGCGCGGCCTTGTTACGGTGGATGATCTGCTTGTTGACCAGCGAATCGATGACCGGCACTGCGTGGGTGTAGCTGGTCTTCGCCGCCTCTTTGTTGCCGCCGGAAATCGCCGCGGTGACATTGCGCACGGCCGTGCGCATGCGTGAGCGCAGCGCGACGTTGCGGGCGCGATGCTTCTCGGCCTGGCGGGCAGCCTTCTCGGCGGACTTGGTATTGGCCACGAAATCTCCGTGCGTCGGTCCCCGGTCGCGGGGGGCGGTAGTCTGCTTAGGCCTTAGGGTCTTGTCAACGCGCCGTGAGCGCCGTCGCGCCTGTTCACATAAACTGACCGCGGGCCGCGGCGGCGAGTATCCTCCGGCCCGAATTTTCCATAAGGATTAATGGCTTAAGTCATGCAGCTGGTGCGCGGGTACAGCGTGGGTCGGGAGCTTCGCTCGGGCTGTGCCCTGACCATCGGCACCTACGACGGCATCCACCTGGGGCACCAGGCGCTCATCGCGCGCCTGCACAGCCACGCCAGGGCCCTCGGCGCCCCGGCCGTGCTCCTGACGTTCGAGCCCATGCCGCGGGAGTTCCTGGCCCCGGCGGCGCCGCCGGCGCGCCTGACCAGCCTGCGCGAGCGCGTGCGGATCCTGGCGCCCATGGGGCTTGAGCGCCCTGTGGCTGCTGCGCTTCGGGGAGGCTTTGCGTAACCTCTCGGCGGCGGATTTTGCCGCGCTGGTGGCGCGGCAGCTCGCGCCGCGGGTGATCGTGGTGGGCCACGACTTCCGCTTTGGCAGGAGCGGGGAGGCCACGGCGGCAACCCTGGCTGAGGCGGGCCAGCGCCTCGGGTTCGAAGTCGACGTGCTCGACCCCATAATGCTCGGGGGGGAGCGCATCAGCAGCAGCGGCATCCGCGCCGCACTCGCCGCGGGCGATTTCGCGACTGCCGCGCGCTGGCTGGGACGCCCCTGGTCGATGCGCGGCCGGGTCATGGGCGGCGAGCGACTCGGACGCAAGCTCGGGTTTCCGACGGCCAACCTGCGCCTGGAGCGCCGGCGCGCGCCGGTGGGCGGGATCTTCGCCGTGCGGGTGCACGGGGCGGGCCCGCAAGCCCTGCCCGGGGTGGCGAGCCTCGGCACGCGCCCGACGGTGGCCGGTCGGCAGCCGCTCCTCGAGGCGCACGTTTTCGATTTTGGCGGCGATCTGTACGGTCGGGAGATCGAGGTGGAGTTCGCAGCGAAGCTGCGCGATGAGACGCACTTCGCCAGCCTCGCCGCGCTCACCGAGCAGATGCACCGCGACGCGAGTCAGGCGCGACGCATCCTGAACGACTGACTGAAAGAGACATGAGCGACTACAAGCACACGATCAACCTGCCGCAGACCGACTTCCCCATGAAGGCGGACCTCGCTCACCGCGAGCCGGCGGCGGTGCAGCGCTGGCAGGAGCGCGGCACGTACGCGAAGCTGCGCGAACTCGCGCGCGGCCGGCCGCGCTTCGTGCTGCACGACGGTCCGCCGTATGCCAACGGCGTGATTCATATCGGGCATGCGGTCAACAAGATCCTCAAGGACATCGTCGTCAAGTCGCGCACGCTCGACGGCTTCGACTCGCCCTACATCCCGGGCTGGGACTGCCACGGCCTGCCGATCGAGCTGCAGGTCGAGAAGAAGCACGGCCGCCCGGGCCACAAGCTGGACGCCCGGCCTTTCGCGCCGCCTGCCGCGCCTTTGCGCACGAGCAGATCGATCTGCAGCGCGCCGACTTCAAGCGCCTCGGCGTGCTGGGCGACTGGGATCATCCCTACCTGACCATGGCGCCGCAGTACGAGGCGCAGCAGCTGCGCGCCTTCGGCAGGATCATCGCCAACGGCCACCTCTACAAGGGCGTGAAGCCGGTGCACTGGTGCCTCGACTGCCGCTCGGCGCTCGCCGAAGCCGAGGTCGAGTACGAGGAGAAGGTGTCACCGGCCATCGACGTGGCGTTCCGCGTCGCGCACAACGGCGAGCTCGCGCAGCGCGTCGGCATCAGCGCGCAGGTCCTGCACGAGGACCCGGTGAGCCTCGTCATCTGGACCACGACGCCGTGGACGCTGCCCGCCAACCAGGCGGTGGCGCTGAATGCCGACGCTGCGTTACGTACTGCTCGAGGCGCTGCAGGAGGGCGAGGTGCAGCGTCTGATCCTCGCCGCGGAGCTCATGGAACCGTGCCTGCAGCGCTACGGCATGACGCTCGACCGCCGCCTCGCCGAGTTCAGCGGCGCAGCGCTCGAAGGGCTCGAGCTCATGCATCCGCTCGATGACCGCCGCGTGCCGGTGATCCTCGGCGAGCACGTGACGCTCGAGGCCGGCACCGGGGCGGTGCACACCGCTCCCGGCCATGGCCAGGACGACTTCGCCGTCGGCCAGCGCTATGGGCTGCCGGTCGTGAACCCGGTCGGCAACGACGGCCGCTTCCTGCCCGGCACCGCACTCGTCGCCGGCCTCAAGGTCTGGGAGGCCGATCCGGTCATCATCGAGGCGCTGCGGCAGCGCGGGCGGCTGCTGCACTATGAACCCTACCGTCACAGCTACCCGCACTGCTGGCGCCACAAGAGCCCGGTGATCTTCCGCGCCACGCCGCAGTGGTTCATCAGCATGGAGCAGGCGCGGCTGCGCGAGCACACGCTGCGCGACATCAAGGGCGTCACCTGGACGCCCGCCTGGGGCGAGCAGCGCATCAGCGGCATGATCGCCGAGCGGCCGGACTGGTGCATCTCGCGCCAGCGCATCTGGGGCGTGCCGATCCCGCTGTTCGTGCACAAGCACACCGGCGAGCTGCATCCGCGCACGCAGGAACTGATCGAAGCTGCGGCGACGCGCGTCGCCGCGGGCGGCATCGATGCCTGGTTTGCGCTGGAGCCGGCGGAACTGCTGGGGGCGGAGGCGGCCGACTACGACAAGGTCAGCGACGTCATGGACGTCTGGGCCGACTCCGGTCTGTCGTTCGAATGCGTCGGCGCCGCGCGTCCGGAAGTGGCAGCTCCGGTGGACCTGTACCTGGAAGGCTCCGACCAGCATCGCGGCTGGTTCCACAGCTCGCTGCTGATGTCGGAGGCGCTCTACGAGCGCGCTCCCTACCGCGGCGTGCTCACGCACGGCTTCACGGTGGACGAGAAGGGCCGCAAGATGTCCAAGTCGCTCGGCAACGTCATCGCGCCGCAGAAGGTGATGAACAGCCTGGGGGCCGACGTGCTGCGCCTGTGGGTCTCGGCCACCGACTACGCCAACGAGATGAGCGTGTCGGACGAGATCCTGAAGCGCATGGCGGACTCCTATCGCCGCATGCGCAACACGCTGCGCTTCCTCCTCGGCAACCTGCACGGCTTCGATCCCGGGCAGCACCTGCTGCCGAGCGCCGAACTGGTGGCACTCGATCGCTGGGCGCTGGCGCGCTGCGCACAGCTGCAGGCGGAGGTGGTCGAGTCCTACCGCAATTACAGCTTCCACCTGATCTACCAGAAGGTGCACAACTTCTGCATCGTGGACCTGGGCGGTTTCTACCTGGACGTCATCAAGGACCGCCTCTACACCACGCCCGCCGCCGGCCGCGCGCGGCGCTCGGCGCAGAGCGCGATGTTCCACATCGCCGAGAGCATGGTGCGCTGGCTGGCGCCGATCCTGTCATTCACCGCGGAGGAGGTGTGGGGCTACCTGCCCGGCGAGCACCGCGAGTCGGTGTTCCACGAGACCTGGCACGTGCTGCCGCCGGCGACGCCACGACGCCATCGACTGGCCGGCACTCATCGCGCTGCGCACCGATGTCATGCGCGAGCTCGAGAAGCTGCGCGATGCCGGCAGCATCGGCGGCGCCGCTCGATGCGCAGGTGGATGTGTACTGCACGCCGCCTGAGTTTGCGCGCTTTGCGGCCCTGGGCGCGGAGCTGCGCTTCCTCTTGATCACCTCGCACGCGCACGTGCACGCGGCCGCACAGGCGCCGGCAGGCGCGGTGCCGGCTGCCAGCACCGGCAGCAGCGGCGTATGGATCGTGGTGCAGCCGGCGCATGACCCGAAATGCGTGCGCTGCTGGCATCATCGCGCGGATGTGGGCGCCGACAGCCGTCACCCGCAGCTGTGCACACGCTGCGTCAGCAACATCGAAGGGCCCGGGGAGCAGAGGAACCTAGTATGAGCGAGGCTAAAACAACGCCGCGGTCGCCGCAGCGCCGGTGCGCGCCGGCACGCCGCGCCTGCTGCCGGTCGGCGCCAGCGGCTGGCGCTGGCTGCCGCTGGCGGCGGCGGTGATCGTGGTCGACTACATCGCCAAGGCGTGGATCATCCACCACTTCGCGCTCTTCGAACGCGTGCACGTGCTGCCGGTGCTGGACATCATCCTGACCTACAACACCGGCGCCGCCTTCAGCTTCCTGGCGGAGGCCTCCGGCTGGCAGCGCTGGCTGTTCGTGCTGCTGGCGCTCGGGGTGAGCACCGCGCTGATCGTGTGGCTGCGGCGCCTCAGTGCGCGCCTGCACGCACTGCTCGCCTGCGGGCTGGCGCTGATCGTCGGCGGGGCACTCGGCAACATGCTCGACCGCCTGCTGCGCGGGCACGTCGTCGACTTCGTCCATGTGCACTGGCGCCACGCCTATTTTCCGGCTTTCAATGTTGCCGACTCCGCCATCACCGTCGGTGCGGTGCTGCTGCTGCTGGATGCCTGGCTGGAGACGCGCGCCGCGCGGAGGGTCCGTCCATGATGCAGGTACTGCTCGCCAATCCACGCGGCTTCTGCGCCGGCGTCGACCGCGCCATCGACATCGTCGAGCGCGCCATCGAGCTGTTCGGCACGCCCATCTACGTGCGCCACGAGGTGGTGCACAACCGCTACGTGGTCGAGCGGCTGCGCGACCTCGGCGCGATCTTCGTCGAGGAGCTCGCCGAGGTGCCCGCCGGCGCGACCGTGATCTTCTCGGCCCACGGCGTCTCGATGGCGGTGCAGAGCGAAGCGGCCGCCGCGCAAGCTCACCGTCTTCGATGCCACCTGTCCGCTGGTCACCAAGGTGCACATGGAGGTGCAGCGCTACGCGCGCGAAGGGCGCGACGTCATCCTGATCGGCCACGCCGGCCACCCGGAAGTGGAGGGCACCATGGGGCGCTTCGATCCGTCCTGGGGCGGCCGCATTCACCTGGTGCAGAACACCCAGGACGTCGCCGCCCTCACGGTGCGCGATCCGCAGCGGCTGGCCTTCGTCACCCAGACGACGCTGTCGGTGGACGACACCAGCGAGATCGTCGCGGCGCTGCGCGCGCGCTTTCCGCAGCTCGCCACGCCGCGGCACGAGGACATCTGCTACGCGACGCAGAATCGCCAGGACGCGGTCAAGAAGCTGCTCGAGCAGTGCGACGTGCTGCTCGTCGTAGGCTCGCGCACCAGCTCCAACTCCAACCGCCTGCGCGAGCTCGCCGACCGTGCCGGGATTCCCGGCTACCTGGTCGACGGGCCGGACGACCTGCGGCCCGAGTGGTTCGACCGGCAAGCAGGCGGTGGGTGTTACGGCGGGCGCCTCGGCACCGGAGGTCATGGTGCAGCAGGTGATCGAGCAGCTGACGCGCTGGGGCGCGCAGCCGCCGCACGAGGTGGTGGGCCGCGCGGAGCACGTGCTGTTCGCGCTGCCGCGCGAGCTGCGCCGCAAGTCAGAAGAACCCGTCTAGCGCGAGGCGGGCGATGGCCGTCCGGCACGCGCGGCGAGCGGCGCGGGCGGGCGCCTACGAGGCGGGCCGCAGCGCGCCGCGATTGTGGTAGACGGACTTCTTCAGCTTCCAGCGCTTGTGCGACCACGGCCAGTAGGGCGGGGCGGCGTGGATCTGCTGCTCCACCAGGCGCGCGTAGCGCTCGGTGAGATCGCCGGGCGGGGCGCCCGCGGGGGCGGCCGCGAGCGGCTGAAACTCCATCTCGTACTGGCCGCGCGCGATGCGCCGCAGCGCGATGAAGAACACCGGGAAGTGCGTGGCGCGCGCGATCTCCTCCGGCCCCATGTAGAAGGCGGTGTCGCGCCCGAGGAAGCGCGTCCAGTACTTGTGCTCGCTGGTGGTGGGCTCCTGGTCGGCGACCATCGCCACGGCGCGCACCACGCCGCGCCGCTGGATGATGTCGGCCAGGAGGTCCTTGGCCGGCACCAGGCGCCCGCCGAAGCGGGTGCGCAGCTTCTTCATCTCGCGCTCCGCCCAGCTGTTCACCAGCGGCTTGTAGGCGGCATCGAGCGGAAAGCCCAGCTCCAGCGACAGCGACAGCAGCATCCATTCCCAGTTGCACTGGTGGGCGGCCACCAGCAGCACCGACTGCCCGGACTCAAGCAGCGCGCGCGGCGCCTCGAGGTTGACGACGCGCACGCGGCGGCGCAGTTCCTGCGGCGTCATATTCGCCGACTTGACGATCTCCATCAGCATCTGCGCGAAGTTCAGGTAGTAGCGGCGCATGGTCTCGCGCAGCTCGCCGTCGCTGAACGCGGGAAACGCCTTGCTGAGATTGTCGCGCACCAGCTGCTGGCGGTACGGGAACAGCCGCCAGGTCAGCCAGCCGATGGCGCCGGCGCCGGCGTACAGCACGCTCAGCGGCAGGCGCGCGAGCAGGCGCGCCCACCACACCGATGCGGCGGGCGCGAACTCGGGCGTGGCGCTGGCGGCCGTGGCGCGCAGGACGGAAGGGTCGCTCGGCATTCCCCCTTAGTTTACCGGATGCGGCGGCGAGGGTGCCGTGCCCGGCGCGGGCTGTGAGGTGAGTACGCGGCCGAAGCGCGGCGCGAGCCAGCGCTCGATGTCGTCCACGATGGTGAACGCGGCCGGCACGATCACCAGCGTCAGCGCCGTCGAGGTGATGAGTCCGCCGATCACCACGATCGCCATCGGCTGGCGGAAGGCCGTGTCGCCGCCCAAGCCGGCGGCCACGGGCAGCATGCCGGCGACCATGGCGATGGTGGTCATGACGATCGGGCGGGCGCGCTTGTGGCCGGCCTCGAGGATCGCGGTGAGGCGGTCCTTGCCGGCGCGCATCTCCTCGATGGCGAAATCCACCAGCAGGATCGAGTTCTTGGCGACGATGCCCATGAGCATGAGCATGCCGATGAACACGCCGAGGGAGGCGGAGAAGCCGGTGAGCAGCAGCGCCATCACCACCCCGCCGATCGACAGCGCCAGCGACACCATGATGGTGATCGGCTGCAGCACGCGCGCGAACAGCAGCACCAGCACTGCGAACACCATGAGGATGCCGGTGCCCATGGCGATCAGCATGTTGCCGACCAGCTCGTTCATGTACTTGGCATCGCCGACGTCGACGCGATGCACGCCCTGCGGCAGGTTCTTGAGCGTCGGCAGGTTGTAGATGGCCTTCATGGCGGGTCCCAGTTCCGCGCCCTTCAAGTCGGCGTCGATGAACAGGCGGCGGCTCTGGTTGTAGCGGCGCACGCGCGTCGGGCCCTCGCCGAAGCTGATGTCCGCCACCGCCTTCAGGGGCACCGTGCCGCCGCTGGCGGTCGGCACCGGCAGGTTCTCGAGCGTCGTGAGGTTCTTGCGACTCTCCTCGATGCAGGCTCACGCGGATCGGCACCTGGCGGTCGGAGAGGGAGAACTTGGCGCTGTTCTGGTCGAGCTCGCCGAGGGTCGCGATGCGGATCGTCTCGCTGATGCTCTCGACCGTGACGCCGAGCTGGGAAGCCAGATCCAGGTGCGGATGCACCAGGATCTCCGGGCGCGGCAGGTCGTCGTTGATGCGCGCATCGCGCACGAACGGCAGCGTGCTCATCTCGTCCACCACCTTGCGGGCGGTGTCGTAGGTGAGCTGCGGATCATCGCCGGTGATGTAGATGTTGACGTCGCGGCCGTTGCCGTTGCGCTGGAAGTGCAGCTGCGCATCGGGGATGGCTTTCAGCAGCGGGTAGACGCGGTCCTCGAACTCGCGCTGCGATACCGAGCGCTCGCTGCGCGGCACGAGCGCGATGTCGAGCTCGGCCTGGCGCACGCCCTCGTCGCTGTTGCCGACCAGCTCCACGACGTCCTTCACCTCGGGCTGCCGCGACAGGATGCGGTAGGCGGCGGCCGTGACGCGCGAGGTGTCCTCCAGGCGCACGCCCGGCGGCAGCTCGACGGTGAGCGTCGCGGTGCCGAAGTCCGACTCGGGGATGAAGGACACCGGCACGAACACCGCCAGCCCGATGATCGAGGCGACGAAGAACGCGAAGCCGGCGCCGACCGTCTTCCAGCGGTGCAGCGCGCACCAGCGCAGGGTGCGCTGGTACCAGGCCATCACCGGGCCGTCGGTGTGCTCGGCGATCTTGTCGGTCTTGAGCGTATAGGCGGCCAGCACCGGGGTGATGAGGCGCGCGACCAGCAGCGAGAAGAACACGGCCGCGGCGACCGTCAGTCCGAACTGCTTGAAGTACTGCCCGGTGATGCCGCCCATGAAGCTCACCGGCAGGAACACCGCGATGATGGTGGCAGAGGTTGCCACCACCGCCAGCCCGATCTCGTCCGCCGCATCCAGGGCGGCCTGGAAGGGGGTCTTGCCCATGCGCATGTGGCGCACGATGTTCTCGATCTCGACGATCGCATCGTCCACCAGCACACCCGCCACCAGCGACAGCGCCAGCAGACTGATGGAATTGAGCGTGAAATCCAGCCACAGCATGGCGGCGAAGGTCGGGATCGCCGACAGCGGGATGGCGAGCGCGGAGATGAGCGTCGCGCGGGTGTTGCGCAGGAACAGGAACACCACCAGGACTGCGAGGATCGAGCCTTCCACCAGCGCGCTGAGCGCCGAGTGGTAGGTCTCCTTGGTGTAGTCCACCGTGGTGTAGATCATCGTCATCTGCACCTGCGGATTTTCCTTGCGGATCTTGGCGAGCTCGTCCTGGATCCCCGCATCGACCGTGACGTCCGAGTAGCCCTTGGCCTTGACCACGCCGAAGGTCGTGGCCGGGCGCCCGTTGAGGCGCGCGATCGAGCGGATCTCGCCGACGCTGTCGCGCACCTCGGCCAGATCGGACAGGCGCGCGAAGCGCCCGCCCGAGAGGGCAATCTGCGCGTTGCCGAGCGCGCTGGCCGTGCGCGCCCCGCCGAGCACGCGGATCGCCTGCTCGGCGCCGCCCACCTGCGCCCGGCCGCCGGCGGAGTCGAGATTCAGGTTGCGCAGCTGTTCGTTCACCTCCACCGCGGTGATGCCGAGCGCCTGCATGCGCGCCGGATCCAGCTCCACGCGGATCTCGCGGTTGACGCCGCCGCCGCGGAACACCTGCGCGACGCCGGCGACGTTCAGCAGGCGCTTGGTGATGGTGTTATCGACGAACCACGACAGCTCTTCCTCCGACACGGTCGTGGAGCTGACCGCGTAGTAATCCATCGGGCCGCCGTCGGCGTTGACGCGCTGCACGGTGGGTTCCTGGATGCCCTGCGGCAGCTGCACCCGCACCTTGGCGACCGCGTCGCGCACGTCGGCGACCGCCCGGTCGATCGGCGTGCCGAGCTCGAACTGCACGAAGATGAAAGCCTGGCCCTCGACCGACCAGGAGGTGATGTTGTCGATGTTGCCGATGCCGGCGATGGCGCCCTCGACCTTCTGCAGCACCTGCGTCTCCATCTCCTGCGGGGCGGCGCCCGGCTGCTCGATGGTGACGGTGACGCCGGGGAAGGAGATGTCGGGGTCGGCCGTGATCGGCAGGCGCCCGAAGGACACCAGGCCCATGAACAGCAGCACCACGAACAGCACGATCGGCGGCAGCGGGTGGCGGATCGCCCACGCTGAAATATTCTTCACAGGCTTCTCCTGCCTCTAGGAGGCCGGCTGTACGGCGATCTTCACTTGTTCACCGGGGCGCAGGAAACCCGCTGCGGTGGTGACCACCTGCTCGCTGCCGGTGAGGCCGGCTTCGATCACCACGCCCTGCTCGGAAGTTTCCGCCACGCTCACGGCGCGCCGCGTGGCCTTGTTGTCGGCGCCGACGATGTAGACGTAGCTGCCGTTGGTGTCGGTGAGCACCGCGGTGCGCGGCACGACCGGGCGCTGGGCGTTGCCGATGCGCACGTCGCCGCGGGCGAAGGCGCCCGGGCGCAGCGCCGGATCGGGCTTGAGGGTGATGCGGATCTCGCCCAGGCGCGTGGCCGGGTCGATGATGGCGCCGAGCAGCCGCACCTTGCCCTCGAAGGCCTGCGGCAGGCCGGTGAGGTGCACGGTGGCGGCATCGCCCACCTTGACCTGGGCTAAGTCCTGCTCGGCCAGCTGGCCGCGCATCTCCACCTCGCCGCCGCTGGCGACGCGGAACAGCGCATCACCGCCGGGGTTTGCGATCATGCCGACCTCGGCGCGCCGCGTCAGCACGGTGCCGGCGATCGGCGCCACGATGCGGGTACGCGCCAGTCGCGCCTGGCTCTCGGCGAGCTGCGCGGCAACCACCTTGACGTTGGCGGCATCGGTCACGGCCGTGGCGCGGCGCTTCTCGATGTCTTCGGCCGACAGTGCGCCCGCCTTCTCGACGCCCAGCGCACGCCGGTACTCGGCGGCCGACAGGTCCGACTGCGCCTTGGCCTGCTCGAGGGAGGCGGCCAGGCGGTTGACCTGCGGGACCAGCACCGAGTCGTCGAGCCGGGCGAGCAGCTGACCTTTCTGCACGTGATCGCCGGCCTCCACCGCCACCGACACGATGCGGCCGGTGTCGCCGTCGTTGCCGATCGGCATGTCGTAGCGCGCCGCGATCGCGCCGGTGAACGAGACCGTGGTGGTGACCGTCTTGACGCCCGGCCTCACGACGGTAATGAGCGGGATGTTCAGCTGGTCGGCCAGCGCCACAAGCGCAGCCTTGGGGTGCGTGGCGCGCCACAGCACGCTGGCCGCGATGAGGGCCGCGACTGCGACAACGGCGCCGATGATCCACTTGCGGGAACCTGTGCCCTGGCCTGCGCCGGCGGTGTCCGGCGGGGGGGCGAGGCTCGCTTCGCCGGGGCGCCCGGGACGCTCGCGCCCGATCCAGGTGACCGGCTCGTCCTGGGTTTCGGGAGTGCTCATGATGTGTTCCGGGTTGCTGGCCACGCCGAATTCCTCTGCTCCGCACCGCTTATGTGACCGCGGTCAGGGGTCTGACGCGGCAACGTGCTGCGGAGTTTAAGACCCCGGGCACGAAAACTATCCCTGGAAACGCCAGGGTGACACCCGCAGGCGACGGAGCGATCCCTCCCGTGGACCGGGGAAATACTGCCGGGACATCGACTTGGAGGGTCTCTACCCATCCCCCGCGTCGAACGGTCGGCCCCGTGGCAGGCTCAGTTTGCCCCATTCCACGGGGCGCGAAGCATACCAGACAGGGGTGTTTCCATTGAATTCCCTGGGCCATCCCGGTCGACCAGGGTTGCCTGAGCGCGTCCCTCCGGGGGTGACCCTTTCGTCAGCTTTGCAGTTCCCGTCTGCTCACCGGTCGATCTTTCGCCGGCCCTCCTGCGCACGCGCAGGACTCAAGTCAGATGCAGGCTGCCGGTGCCGAACAGCCCGATGAGACCGATGAGGATCAGGTAGATCGCGACGATATAGTTCAGCAGTCGCGGCGCCACCAGGATCAGGATGCCCGCGATCAGCGACACGAGGGGTCCGATCGTCAGATGGAGATTCATGGCTACCTCGTGACCGCAGGGTGGGACTGGCGGGCGGATGAGAACTCTAGAAGCTCGTTTAGCCCCGATCCGTACGTTCGCCCACATTAGCGGGACCTTTAGGCGCCGTGGTCGTTTGCGGTCGAATCGGGCTCCGATTGAGCCAGCGGCGTTAGTATCTGAGTTTGCGCTTGAGTGCGGAACAGAAAGTACTGTGGGTAGGGCGCCGTGCGGAGGCACAAAATGACCAGCAATGTCCCCTTCCTCCGGCGCGCTGGAGGGCAAGGATGGGACCAGCGAGGCACGCTTTGCAGTGCCCTCATCCTGCTTCTGAGCGGCTGCGGAGGTGACGGCGGTACCGGCACGCAGCCGCTGAGTGCGACCGCGCAGACTCTTTACTCCTTCGGGGCCACCTCTACCGACGCCGAGCAGCCAACTGGGGTGCTTATTAAGGGCAGCGATGGCAACTTCTACGGTACCACGGAGGCGGGTGGGCTCACCGGCAGCGACGCAGTCGCCATTGATGGCAACGGTACCGTATACAGGGTCACTCCGACGGGCGAGGAGACGGTTCTGTACTTATTCTCCGGAGCTCCCGCCGATGGGGCTCTACCCACCGCAGTGATTCAGGGAAGCGACGGCAATTTCTACGGTACTACCGGTGTGGGCGGAGCGAACGACGCAGGAACAGTCTTCGAACTCACCCCGCAGGGCGTGGAGACCGTCATTTACTCCTTCAAAGCAGTTCCCGACGGGGCGTTCCCGGTAGCGCTCGTCCAGGCCAATGACGGCAATTTTTATGGGACAACCAGCAATGGTGGTGCACATAACCTCGGTAGCGTCTTCAAACTTACACCAGAGGGAGTGGAAACGATCCTTTACTCCTTCTCCGGACCGCCGGACGGCGCGACCCCCACGGGCCAGCTGATCCAGGGAAGTGATGGCAACTTTTATGGTGTTACCTTTCAGGGCGGCCTCCCCATCCCTGGCACGGCCCAGCCCAACACCTTCGTCCCTGACTATGGCGGCACGGTCTTCAAGGTAACTCCCCAGGGCGTGGAGACGATCCTGCACAGGTTCGCAGCGGGAGCGGACAGTGAATCGCCATCGGCTGGGCTGATACAGGGCAGTAACGGAAACTTTTACGGGACGACCAGCGGTGGGAACTTCGACAGCATCAGCACGGCTGCGGCTGTGAATACGAACTCTGGTACGGTTTATCAGATAACCCCCGCAGGGGCAGAATCGATCCTGCATACCTTCTCCCCATCGGGGTCGGAAGGTTCGCTCCCCGAGGCGCAACTCGTTGAGGGCAGCGATGGCAACTTTTACGGAACGGCTGTGTCGGGTGGAGCGGACGACGGCGGTACAGCCTTCCAGATTACGCCGGCGGGCGCCGTTACTGTGCTTTACTCATTCCCGTTGGCAGCCAACCACGGCGCGGCTCCAGACACCAATCTGATCCAGGGCAGCGATGGCAATTTCTACGGCGCAACCGAAGGTCTCGGGGCGCATAACGAGGGCTATTTCTTCAGGTTGGTTCTGAGTACTCCGCTCGACCAATGAGCGTGGCCGAGAACGTCAGCTCGGCTAGCCGGAAGTGTCCGGTAGGAGCTGACATTGAAACCTTCGCGGCAATTTGTAACTTATAGAGGTGGTGCCGGGAACAGGAGTCGAACCTGCGACCCACGCATTACGAATGCGTTGCTCTACCAACTGAGCTATCCCGGCAGGGCGCCAGCCAAGGGGCGCGGATTCTACATTTTTTTGCGGAGCCGGATCACCAGGTCGATGCCTGCGAACTCGGTGCCGGGGGGCGGCGGGGGCAGGCGCGCGAATTCCACGGCTGGCACGGGCACATCGATGAGCGTGCCGTTCTCGAGGTCGTGAAAGTGGTAGTGCGGGTCCACGTTGGAATCGAACCAGGCGCGCGAGCCGTCGACCGACAGCTGGCGGATCAGCCCATGGGCGGCGAACAGATTCAGCGTGTTATAGACGGTGGCCTTGGAAATGCGGGCGCCGGCGGTGCGCAGGCTCGCCAGGATCTGCTCGGCGGACAGGTGCTGCGGGGCCGACAGGAGGAGCGCTGCGATCCGCACCCGCTGCGAGGTCGGACGGATACCGTGCCCGGTGAGCCGCAGCTCGCAGCCGCTGGCTGCGCCTGATGGGGCGGAGTGCTCCATGATCGTACGATTATAGGCACAAGAGCGCGCCGCGAGACCGGTTTTTACGCGCTTAAGCTGCGGAAAGCCTTGGGGATTGCCGTATCAGTGCGCCGCGACCGGGGCGCCGCCGCCCCGGCCGGCTTTGACGAACAGCAGCAGCGGCACCAGGCACAGAAAGATGAGTCCGAGCACCTTGAACCCGTCCAGATACGACAGCAGCGTCGCCTGCTCCACCGCCTGCTGGTAGATGCTGTTCAGGGTGGTGCTGGAGGTGGAGGTCGTGCCGAGCGCACTGCCCAGCTGGTGCGCAAAGTCGGGGTAGGAGGGGTTCAGCGACTGCAGGCCCTCCACCAGGCGGCTCTGGTGAAACTGGGCGCGCCGCGTCAAGAGCGTCGAGGCGAAGGCGATGCCGATGCTGCCGCCGAAGTTGCGCGCCAGATTGATGAGCGCCGAGGCGTTGTTGGTCTTGTCCGGCGGGATGTCGCGGAAGGCCATGGAGTTGATCGGCACGAACAGGAACGGCAGCGCCATCGACTGGAACACGCGCAGCCACACCAGCCGGCTGAAGGAGATGTTCAGGTAGAGGTTCGTCATCAGCAGCAGGCTCACCCCGCCGATGATGAGTCCGATGGCCGCAAGGATGCGCAGGTCGACCTTGTTCACCGAGCGGCCGATCAGTGGCAGGAGCGCGATGGTGGCAAAGCCGCCCGGGGTGAGCACCAGGCCCGCATCCACGGCCCGGTAGCCCATCAGCTCCTGGGTGTAGGCCGGGATGAGGAAGGTGCTGCCGAACAGCATGAAGCCGAGCATCAGCATCAGCACGAAGGTGACCGCGAAGTCCGGCTTCTTGAACAGGCGCAGGTCCACCATCGGCTGCGGGTGATGCAGCTCGCGCCAGATGAGCAGCACGAAGCCGACCGCGGAGGCAATCGCCAGCGCGGTGATGAGGCCCGAGCCGAACCAGTCGGCGTCCTGGCCACGGTCGAGCACCACCTGCAGGCAGCCGAGGCTCAGCCCCACGAAGCCAAAGCCCAGCCAGTCGACGGAGAACACGCCGCCCTTGCGCGCCGCGGGACCCTTGTCCTTGATCAGCGCCTGCACCAGCACGATCAGCAGCGCGCCCACCGGGGCGTTGATGAGGAAGATCCAGCGCCAGCTGTAGCTGTCGGTGAGCCAGCCGCCGAGCGTCGGGCCGATGGTGGGCGCAACCACCGCGGCGATGCCGTAGATGGCGGACGCCATGCCGCGCTTCTCGGCCGGGAAGCTGTCGGCGAGGATCGCCTGGCCGACCGGCTGCAGGCCGCCGCCGGTCGCGCCCTGCAGCGCCCGCAGCACGATGAGCGTCGGCAGGTTGGGCGCGAAGCCGCACAGGAGCGAGGTGATCGTAAAACCTGCGATGCAGGTGAGGAACAGGCGCTTGCGGCCGAAGGTGTTGGCGAGCCACCCCGAGATCGGCATCACGATGGCGTTGGTGACGAGGTAGCTGGTGAGCACCCAGGTCGACTCGTTCTGGCTGGACGACAGGGCGCCGGCGATGTGCGGCAGCGCGACGTTCGCGATGGAGATGTCCATGATCTCCATGAAGGCCGCCAGCGCCACCACCGGCGCGATCAGCCAGGGGATGGCGGCGGCGCGCGCCACGGCGGCGTTCATAACCGGCCGGGCGCCTTGGCGGACGAGGCGCTGGCGGCAGCATCGGCGGGGACATGGCCGAGGTTGGCAGCGACGATGGAGCTGATGGTGCTCTGCGCGCCGGCCTCCTGGTCGGCGTAGACATCGGTGGTGATCGCCGCGGGCCAGGCGGGCTGCGGCGAGAGCGCCGCGCCGCGCGTATCGCTCACGTCGACCTCGACGCTGGTGGACAGGCCAAGGAACAGCGGATGGCGCTCGAGCTCCTGAGCGTCGAGCCCGATGCGCACCGGCAGGCGCTGCACGATCTTGATCCAGTTGCCGCTGGCGTTCTGCGCCGGCAGCACGGCGAGCGCGCTGCCGGTGCCGGCGGTGAGCCCGAGCACGCGGCCGTGGTAGTGCACGTGCGAGCCGTACATGTCAGCCGACACGCTCACCGGCTGCCCGATGCGCAGGCCGGCGAGCTGGTTCTCCTTGAAGTTGGCATCGACCCACACCGAGTCCACCGGCAGGATGGCCAGCATCTCGGTGGAGGAGGTCACCTGCTGGCCGAGCTGCACGGCGCGGCGCACCACGTAACCGGACACCGGCGCCAGCACCTTGGTGCGCACGGCCGCAAGCCAGGCTGCGCGCAGGTTCGCTTCCGCCTGCAGCACGCGCGGATGGGTGGCGGGCGTGGTGCCGGTGATGGCCGCGCGCGTGCTGGCGAGCGTCGCCTGCGCCTGCTGCAGCCCCGCCTGCGCGCTGTGCACCGCGTTCTGCTCGTGCTGCAGCGTTTCGGCCGAGACGCCGTGTATCGCGATCAGCGGGTGATCGCGCGTGACGTCCTCGTTCGCCTGGTTCAGCTGCACCTGCTGGCTGCGCACCAGCGCACTGTCGCGCGCCTCCTCGGTGAACAGCTGCGCGACGTCGCGCACCGTCTGGGCAAGGTTCGCCTTCGCCTGGGCGAGGGCGACCTCGGCGTCGCGCGGGTCGAGCTGCACCAGCACCTGGCCGCGCTGCACGAACTGCGTCTCGTCGGTGTTGATGGCGATCACGTTGCCGGTCACCTGCGGGGTGAGGCGCACGAGGTTGCCGTTGACGTAGGCGTCGTCGGTGCCGACGTGCCAGCGGCCGTACAGCAGGTAATAGCTGCCCCACAGGATGAGCGCGAGGATCGCGACGATGGCGATGATGACGAGCGGCCGGCGGCCGCTGCCTGCCGCGGGCGCCGGCGCGGCCGGCGGGGTATCGATCGTTGCCTCACTCATGCTTGTCTCCCGCATTGCCGCCGCCCGCCTGGGCGAGGGCCGGATCCTGTGTGGCGTGCCACCAGCCGCCGCCGAGGGCGCGGAACAGCGCGGCGGTGTCGGTGAAACGCTGCACGTCTGCCTGCACCTGGGTGAGGGCCGCCTGCTGATACTGCTGCTCGGCGGTCAGCACCTGCAGCTCGGTGTATTTGCCGGCACGGTACTGCTGCAGCGCCAGGTCGCGATCATCGCGCGAGGCGCTGAGCGCGCGGCGGTGGGCCTCGTAACTGTCGGCGTCGTGCTGCAGCGCCTGCAGCGCGTTGGCCACTTCCACGAAGGCGCCGACGACCGTGCCCTGGTAGCTCTCGAGCGACTGCCGGTAGCGCTCCTGCGCCTCGTGCGCTCGCGCGGCGAGCGTGCCGCCGTGGAACAGCGGTGCGCTGGCGTTCAGTCCGAGCGACCAGATGGCGCCGGGCGCGGTGAACAGCTCGTTGAGCGAGGTGGTCTGCAGCGCGTACTGCGCGGAAATGTTGAGCGCGGGCAGGCGCGCGGCCTGCGCCACGCCGACCTGCGCGCTCGCCTGGTGCAGCGCCTCCTCGGCGGCCAGCACGTCCGGGCGCTGCCGTACCAGGGCGGACGGCAGTGACAGCGGCAGCTGTGCGGGCAGCGTGAAGTCGCGCAGCGACAGCTCGGGGGCGATGAACTCGTCGGGGCTGACGCCGCACAGCTGCGCCAGCGCATTGCGGTAGACGTCCAGCTGCTGCTCGAGGCCGGGCAGCGTGGCGCGCAGGTTCTCCAGCTGCGCCTGCGCCTGCAGGGTGTCGCTGCGGATGATCTTGCCGGCGTTCTCCAGCGTCTGCGTCAGTTCGAACTGCGACTGCAGCTCGCCGGCCAGCGCCTGCGTCACCTCGATCTGTTCGCGCGTGGCGGCGTAGTCGAAGGCGGTGATCACCACCTGATCCACCAGCGTCACGTAGGTATTGAGTACCTGGTCGCGTACCTGCGCGGTGGCGGCGCGCTGCGCCTCGACCTGGCGGCGCGTGCCGCCGAAGGGGTCCAGGTTGTAGGCGAGCGTCGGTCCCAGCTCCCAGCGGTTGCCGGTGGCCTTGATGGCATTCACCGGCCCGTACAGGAAGCTGCCGTTGATGTGCGCGCGGCCGATCTGGCCGCCGGCATCGATCTGCGGCAGCTCGGCACCGGCGACCGCCTGCAGTTCGAACTGCGCGGCCACAAGTCCGTGCCGCGCGCCGGCGAGGTCGTGGTTGCCGGCCAGGGCTGCGCGCACCAGAGCGTCCAGCGCCGGCGATTGGAACAGGTGATACCAGTCATCGGCGAGGTCCGCACCGGCCGTCACGGTGCGCGTGGCACTCGGCGCGGGGGCCGCCTTGGCGTAGCCGCCGGCGGGCGCTGCGGGACGCACGAAGTTCGGACCCACGGTGCAGGCGCGTCAGCGCAGCGGCGAGGACGGCTGCGAGGGCGTTGCGGGTCTTCATGCCGCACCTGCTTTGGCGGCCTTGCGTCGCGGCCGTGCCGGCGCGTGGCGGGCCGGCGCTGGCGCGGCGGGCGGTTCTGCGGCGCTCTGCAGGTGACCCAGCAGGCGCTGCAGCAGTTCGATGAGGGTGTCGATCTCGCGCTGCGTGTAGGGTGCCACCAGCGCGTTGAGGAGTTCGACCAGTACGCGCTTGCCGCTGTCGGCCTGGCGGCGCCCGGCCGCGGTGATGGCGATCTCCACCGCGCGCCGGTCGCGCACGCTGCGCTCGCGCCGCAGCAGCCCCAGCCGCTCAAGTTCATCGACCACGCGGGTGAGGGCCCCCATGTCGTGGCCGAGGTAGGCGCTCAGCTGCGAGGCGGAGACGCAGCCGAGGCCGTTGAGCGCGGCGAGCGCCGTCCACTGCATGAACGAGATCGGCAGTTGCTCGAAGCGCCGCTCGGCGATCTGGCTCATGAGCACGCTGCAGCGCTTGATGAGAAAGCCGACGCTGTTGTTCGGCTCCAGGGAATCCAGGCTGTAATAGGGCTGTTGGTCATGGTTGCTTCGGCTAAATTTGCCGAAACTATATTTGCCACGGCAAATATAGTCAAGCGTGAACCTGGGCGCTAGGCTTGCTGCCACGGCAGGCGGTCCTCACAAGATAAGGCGATGACATGAACTGGCAGCTGTTCGCAGGGTTTCTCGCGGTCACGGTGGTACTGCTCCTCACCCCGGGGCCGATCGTCACGCTGGTGATCGCCACGAGCGCGACCCAGGGGCTGCGCGCGGGCCTCACCACGGTGGCCGGCACCACGCTTGGCAATGCCGTGCTGCTCGCGGCCATCGCGCTCGGCCTCACCTGGGTCGTGGCGCACGCGCTGTACCTGTTCGAGCTGCTGCGCTGGGCGGGCGCGGCGTATCTTGTGTGGCTGGGAGTGCGCGCCTGGCGCGGCGCCGGGCAGGCGCGCGCGAGCAGCGGCAGCGGGCGGGTGCATTTCTCGCGCGGCCTGCTGGTGGCGCTGTGCAACCCGAAGACCATCGTCTTCTTCACCGCCTTTCTGCCGCAGTTCATCGACCGCCGCCTGCCGGCCGCGCCGCAGCTCCTGGCGATGTGCGTCGTCACGGTGCTGCTCGCCGGCATCAGCGATTCGTGCTGGGCGATTGCCTCCGGGGCGGGGCGCGCGTGGTTCGCGCACCCGAAGCGCGCGCGGTTCCTGGGCCGCGCCTCCGGCCTCACCCTGGTGGGCGCGGGCCTGTGGCTGTCGCTGGCGCGGCGCCCCGCCGGCTAGCGCTGCTCAGACGAGCTTGGCCTGCAGGTGCTGGGCGAGCTCGGCGATGGTGGGGAAGTCGAACAGCTCCGTGAGCTCGACCTTGCCGGGATACTCGCGGTCGATCTGCTCGTGGATCTCGATGAGCTTCAGCGAGCTTGCGCCGACTTCGAACAGGTTGTCGTGGACGTCGATGCGCTTGCCGGCGAGCGCCGTATCGCAGATGTTCTTCAGCTTGTCCTCGATCGCCGTGCGTGAGCCGGCTGCGGGGCCGCGCTGTGCCTCGCGCAGCTGCTGCAGTTGCGCCAGCTCTGCGGCGAACTCGCCGCTGACATAGCTCTCCTCGAGCAGGTGGCGCTGCATCTTGCCGCTGGTGGTCTTGGGGATGCGCTTGACGGGCACCACTGAGCCCACCTCAAGACCGGTCTGCTCGTTGATGAGGCGCGTCACCTCCCTGGCGAGCGGCACGAACTCCTGCAGCTCGCCGCGGTGCAGGACGAACACGATCAGCTGCTCGGTCTCCTCGCCGGGCGCGCGAATACCGGCGGCCGCCACCTTGCCCAGTTCCAGCCCGGGAGCCTTCTGCGCGATGGCCTCCAGGTCGTGCGGGTAGTAGTTCTGGCCGTTGACGAAGATGATTTCCTTGGCGCGGCCGCAGATGTAGAGCTCGCCGCCGTGCACGAGCCCGAGATCGCCGGTGCGCAGCCAGCCATCGGCGGTGAAGCTCTCCGCGTTGGCTGCCGGATCCTCGTAGTAGCCGCGCGTGACGTTGTCGCCGCTGATGAGGACGTTGCCGATCTGCTCGGCCGGCAGCTCGCGGTCGGACGCATCGCTGATGCGCACGCGGCAGTAGGGAATGGCCTGGCCTTCGGAGACCAGCCGCACGGCATCCCGGTCGCTGGCGGCAACGGCTGCCACCTGGGTGCCGGCGCTCAGGCTATGGCGGTTGAGCGCGATGACGCGCAGCGGCGCCCCCGGCTGCGGGAAGCTCACCGCCAGCGAGGCTTCCGCCAGTCCATACACCGGGTACATCGCGTGGCGTTTGAGCTGCGCCGGCGCGAGGCGCGTCAGGAACTCCTCGCACAGCTCCACCGAGATGGGCTCGGCGCCGTTGAAGATCAGCCGTACCGCGGACAGGTCGAGTCCGGTGAGCGGCGCGGTCGCCCAGCACCTTCAGGTAGTGCTTGTAGCCGAAGTTCGGCGAACACAGGATGTTGGCCCTGATGCGGGTGGCGAAGGTCAGCCACAGCAGCGGCCGGCGGATGAACAGCTCCGTGGGCATGAGGTGCGCGTGCAGGCCGCCGACGAACATCATGAGGTGAAAGCCGATGAGGCCCATGTCGTGGGTGAGGGGCATCCACGACAGGCTCACCTCCGCGTCCCGGAACTGCGCGGCCTCGATCACGCCGTAGCAGTTGGCCAGCAGGTTGGCGTGCGTCAGCACGACGCCCTTGGGCTCGCTGGTGGAGCCGGAGGAGAACTGGATGAAGGCCGTGTCGCCGGCGCTCACCTTCTGCACGCTGCCGGCGCGCGAGATGTCATCGAGATCGTCGACCAGGAAGGCGCGACCGCGCAGTGCCTCGAAGGTCTCGCTCTCGCCGACCTGCGCGGCGAAGGTGCCGATGCGCTCGAGCGAGCGCCGTTCGGTGTAGATGTACGGCTTGCCGAGGCGCCGGGCGATGCGCAGCAGCTTGTGGCGGTGCTCGTCGCTGATGCCGAGCGCCAGCGGCACCGGCACGATGCCGCCGAGGATCGCCGCCCAGAATACGTCGATGAACTGTTCGTTGCTGCTCAGGAACAGGATCAGCTTGTCGCCGCGGCGCGCGCCGATGCGCTGCAGGTGATAGAGGATGCCGAGTGCGCGTTCGTGCAGCTCGCCGTAGGCGACGTCGCGCGTATCGTTCTCGCCCTCAAGGTAGGTGAGGCGGCGTGTCTGGGTGCGGTTGCGCTCCATGACTTCGGCGAGCGTCGTGGCTTTGGACATCAGCGGCGTTCCAGCCTCATGTGCAGGGGATGACGGGTGCGCAGGTTGATCTGCGCTTCGAGCTCGAGCGGCTGGTCCGGCACGTAGCGCAGGCGATAATGGCGCGACACCTTGTAGAGGTGCATGAGCATCTCGTAGAGCGCGAAAGTCTCGCCGATGCAGTGGCGCGGACCTGCGGCAAACGGCATGTAGGCGAAGCGCGGCCGCTGCGCCTCGTGCTCGGGCGCGAAGCGCTCGGGCGCGAAGGCCTCCGGGTCGCTCCAGAACTGCGGGTGCCGGTGCACCAGGTACAAAGGCAGCAGCACGTTGGTGCCGGCCGGCACCGGGAAACCACCGAGCACGTCCGCGTCGATCGTGCGCCGCGACAGCAGCCAGCCGGGCGGATAGAGGCGCAGCGCCTCGTTGACCACCTGCTGGGTGTAGCTGAGCGTCTCCATCTGCGCAAGGTCGGGGGCGGCCAGGTCCGGCGCGGCGTCGATCTCGGCGTGCAGGCGCGCCTCGGCTTGCGGGTTCTGCGACAGCAGGTACCAGGTCCAGTTGAGCCCGCTGGCGGTGGTCTCGTGGCCGGCGACGATGAGCGTCATCACCTCATCGATCAGCTGGCGCTCCGCCATCGGCTCGCCGCTCTCCTTGTCGCGCGCCTGCATGAGCATCGCCACGTAATCGAAGTGCTCCTCCGGCATCTCGCGGCGGCGCGCGAGCAGCTGCGCCACGAGCTTGGTGAGCGAGCGGAACTTGTAGGCGAACTGCAGATCGCGCGACTGCTCCTTGGTCACCACCTCGAACGGATTGCCGCCCAGCTGTTCGCTCAGGCGATCCAGATCGCGCCCGAAGATGGAACGCAGCACCACCTCGAGGGTCAGCTCGCTCATCTCATCGGTGAGGTTCACGAGCTCGCCGCGCTGCGCCAGTGCCTCCCAGCGGGCGATGAAGCGGTCGTTGGCCGCACCGATCACCTGGGCAAACTCGGTGATGACGCGGCGATGGAACAGCGGCTGCATCATGTAGCGCTGGCGCTTCCACAGCTCGCCCTCGCTGGTCATGATTCCCTTGCCCAGCAGGATCTTCACCCGGTCGAGACCTATGCCCTTGGTGTAGTTCCGGTGGTTGGTGACCAGCACCCGCTTCACATCGTCGGGGTGGTGAATGACATAGGTATAAGATCGGCGCGCGGGTACGAACACGCGATACGTGTCGCCGTGCCGGCGAAACAACGTGATCATCTGCTCGAGGGAGTCGTCCGTGGAGCCGACGTCAAACTGCAGTTCGGCCTCGGGCGGGGTGCTCTTCGCGGGTGCGGCGGCGGTCATGCAAGCTGTTGAAAGCCAAACTTTAATCTTATATCACACGGACCTGCGTGGTCAGTGGCCGCAGGCCCCCGCGCGCGCCTTCGCTGCAGGTCTGCCGTATGTGCGGCGCCTGGCTGCGCACTCGAGCGAGGCCGGCCGGGCGAGCTTGGCAGGAGCGGCGCTCGCGGTGCGCGCGCTCAGCCGGGTGCTGAAGCGCAAGGTGCGGGCCGGCGAGCTGGCCTTCGTGCAAGGACACAAGCCGCAGCTGCGGAGGCCGCGAGCGGTCGGGGGCGCCGCCGGCGCTGCGACGACGCTGCAGCACGAGTGCGCAGCGGATTTCAGCATCTCGCACTCAGGTCCCTGGGTCGGCTGCGCGGCGCTGCCCTGCGGCCAGGTCGGCTTCGACATCGAGGCGGGCACGGACGCGGGCAGCCGCGACTGGGTGCTGCGCGAAGCTGCACTCAAGGCGACCGGCGAAGGGCTGCGCGCGCTGGCGGCGGCCCGCGCGCTTGAGGCGCAGGGCGAGGTGGTGCGCTGGCGCGATGCGGCCTGGCACGTGCGCCGCCTCGATCAGTTCGCAGGCGCTGCCGCCTGCATTCTCAGCAGCGTGCGCATCGAGCGGCTCGAGAGCCACCTCGTGCCGCTCGCGGAGCTGTTCGCGCCATGAGCGCGGACGACGACGGCCAGCTGCGCAACACCATCTACCGCAGCACAACGCGCTCGGGGCGGCGCATGACGCCGGCGCGGCGGCTGCTGTATCGCATCGCGGTTCCGCTGATCCTGCTGCTCGTGCGTGCCTGGTGGTCGACGTGCCGCGTCGTGCGCGTCGAGGGCGCGGCGCACCTGGATGAGGCGCTCGCGCGTGCCCCGTCGCTGGTGCCGTGCTACTGGCATCAGCACCAGCTGTACTGCGGCAAGTTCCTGATCGAGCAGCGCGCCCGCGGACTCCTGGCCGGCTGGCTGATCAGCCCGTCGGTCGACGGCGAGCTCGGCGCCATGCTGGTGCGACGCCTGGGAGCCGCCGTGATCCGCGGCTCCTCGACCCATACCGGCGCGCGGGCGCTGCGCGACTACTACCAGGCGCTGGTGCGCGACAAGGTCTCGCCGGTCATCACGCCCGATGGTCCGCGCGGTCCGCGCTTCAAGTTCAAGCCCGGCGCGCTGCTGCTGGCACAGATGTCCGGCCGCCCGATCCTGCCGATGGCCTATGCGGCATCGCGCGCCTGGCGCATCAAGTGGGACAAGTTCGTGATCCCGGTGCCGTTTGCACGCATCGTGATCGCCATCGGGCCACCGTGCTACGTGCCGCGGGTGACCGATGCGGCCTCCCTCGAGGCGCTGCAGCGGCAGATGGAAACCGAGCTGTTGCGGCTGTTTACGCTGGCGCGCAGCGCACTCAAGGCCGCCTGACTCGCACGCACCCTCGAGTCCGGCGTCGTGATGGGGCGTGCGCAGCTGCTGGCAGCCGGGCGAGCGTGATTCTGTAAAGTGCATGAAAGCCAGACTGAACAGGGCCTTAGCTTGTGTTCCTGACTCATTGTGCGAGAATCCGGCGCAACCACTTGGAATATAGCGGTCGCTAAACCTCGAGTCCGTGACGGCGTGTCACGCAGCGAGGTGAACAGTTGATTACGCTGGGTTCCTCGGGTTGGGAGGTCACGACTCAAATGGCGACTCCGCCGCCGGATAAGCCGGCGGACTTCACCGCGTCCGATATTCTTTCCGCCGATGCATGGACCGGGCGGGCGGCGAAACCCGTGGTCGGCATCGACGTGGTCTGCACCAAGATCGCGGTGGACTTCCAGAACATGCGTCGCGAGGGCATGGAGGAGTGCGTGCGGCGCAACCTCGAATTGCTGCGCGGCGCGACCGGCTCCGACTGCGCCTTCCTCGCCTCCCTGAGTCCCGAAGACGGCACCATCACCGAAGTGCAGCTGGCGCGCTCCGCCTTCGCGCAGTGCCGCCCGGAAGGTCTCTCCGGCGTCGCGCTCGAGGCACTGCCATGGCTGCACAGCCGCCAGGAGCATCTGCGCCTCTCCGAGCTGCGCGACAGCAGCGCGGCGCGCAAGGACCAGGCGGTTGAGGCGGCCAAGTTCGCCGAGCTGCACATCGGCTCGGCGCTGCTCGTGGCGCTGCGCGCGCAGGGCAAGCCCGCAGGCTTCCTGGCGCTGGCGCATACCATGCCGCGCGGCGCCTGGGACGTGAACCTGCAGCTGCTCATGAAGCTCATCGGCACCAGTCTCGCGACGGGCCTGGAGCGTATCCGCACCGAGGCGCGTCTCGCCAAGCTCGAGGAGCGCGCCATCCTGATTCAGGCCGCTGCCAACGATGGCATGTGGGACTTCGACGTCGAGAGCAACGAGGTCTACTTCTCGCCGCGCTGGAAGGCGATGCTCGGTTACGGCGATGACGACATGCGCGGCTCGCCCGACTGGCGCAGCCTCGTGCACCCGGACGACCTGGTGCGCGTGCAGGCCGCGATCCGCGATCACGTCGCCGGCAAGACCCCGATCTTCGAGAGCACGCACCGCATGCGTCACCGCAATGGCGAGTGGCGCTGGGTCATCAGCCGCGCCACCGCGCGCGTCGACAAGCACGGGCGGCTGCTGCGCCTGGTGGGCGTCGAGCTCGACATCACCGAGCGCAAGCTGTACGAGGAAGCGCTGTTCCGCGAGAAGGAAAGCGCGCAGATCACCCTGCAGTCGATCGGTGACGGCGTCATCACGACCGATGCCAACTCCACCATCGACTACATCAACCCGGTGGCCGAGGAGCTGACCGGCTGGCGGCTGGAAGATGCCATGGGGCGCCCGGTGGAGGAGATCTTCCGCGCCTTCCACGAGGAAACCTGCGAGCCGCTGGAAAACCCGCTGTCGGTTTCCATCCGCCGCATCCGCCCGATCAAGTCCGTGCGGCCGATGCTGCTCATCCGCCGCGACGGCAACGAACTCTATGTGGAAAGCACCGCCGCCCCGATCCGCGACGGCTCCGGCCACGTGGCCGGCGGCGTGCTGGTGTTCCATGACGTCAGCGAATCGCGCGAGCTCAACCGCCGGCTGTCCTACCACGCAAGTCATGACCTGCTCACGGGCCTGGTCAACCGCCGCGAGTTCGAGAGCCGCCTCGAGCGGGCGCTGAAGAGCGCCAAGGCGCGCGAGGCGTCCTACGCGCTGTGCTATCTGGACATCGATCAGTTCAAGATCGTCAACGACACCTGCGGCCACAGCGCCGGCGACGCACTGCTCGGTCAGGTGGGTGCACTCCTGAAGTCCAAGGTGCGCTGGCGCGATACCTTGTCGCGCCTGGGTGGCGACGAGTTCGGGATCCTGCTGGAAAGCTGCTCGCTCGATGAGGCGATGCGTACGGCCGAGACGCTGCGTGAAGGCGTCCGCAATTTCCGCTTCACCTGGGAAGACCGCGTGTTCCGCCTGGGCGCCAGCATCGGTGTGGTGCCGATCACCGCCGACAACGAGGATGTCGCCTCGATCCTGTCCGCGGCCGACAGCGCCTGTGCCGCCGCCAAAGAGGGCGGCCGCAACCGTGTGCACAGCTTTGCCGAAAACGACATCGAGCTCATGCGCCGGCGCCGCGAGATGCAGTGGGCGGCGCGTATCAACGCGGCCCTGGAAGAAGGGCGCTTCGAACTGTACCGCATGGCAATCCAGCCGCTGCAGCGGGTCGAGGTGGGCGCGCACTACGAGCTGCTGCTGCGCTTGAAGGATGAGACCGGGCGCATCGTCGCGCCGAACGACTTCATTGCCGCAGCCGAGCGCTACGGCATCACCCCTGCGATCGACCGCTGGGTGATCGAGAATGCATTTCGTTGGCTGGTCTCCGAGGCCGACGAGCGCGAGAAGCTGCACCAGTGCTCCATCAACCTCTCCGGGCAGAGCCTGGGCGATGACAAGTTCCTCCCCTTCGTCATCGATCAATTCCATCGCAGCGGGCTCGACGCCTCCAAGATCTGCTTCGAGATCACGGAGACCGCGGCGGTGGCGAGCTTCTCGCAGGCCAACCGCTTCATTCAGGCGCTGAAGGAGCTGGGCTGCAAGTTCGCGCTCGACGACTTCGGTACGGGCCTGTCCTCGTTCGGCTACCTCAAGCACTTCCCGGTCGACTATCTCAAGATCGACGGCAGCTTCGTGCGTGAGATCCTGCGCGACCCGATCGACCGGGAAATGGTGCGCTCCATCAACGAGATCGGGCACCTCACGGGCAAGCAGACGATTGCGGAATTTGCCGAGAACGCCGAGATCATTCAGATGCTTACGAGTCTCGGCGTCGACTACGCGCAGGGCTACGGCGTCGCCCAGCCCCAGCGCGTACTGAAGTCAGCAGTAGCCTGACCCCGCCGTTCAGACTCTCCGCATGGGCGGGAGCGCGATAATTCTCCTTGGGGTGTTATACGACACAAATGTCGCGATAAACGCGACATCGTGTCGTATAAATAGAGTTAGTCTGCCCGGAAGAGCCGTGAGTTCGAAGTCAACACTCATATCTGGCGATACTGGTGTCAAATCCGGAATTACCAGAACTCAAATTTTCTGCTACAACGAAGCCGCAAGGCGCCGATCAAGCGCGGCGCTTGGATCGATCGCCTCTGCGGCTTCGGTTGAAACAGCATTTCAGGTCGGCGCCTTGCGGCTTCGCGAACCGGCGTCGGCAAATGATGCGTTGCACTCCGACTCCCCGGCGGAGCCGGTCAGTCTAACTAACAGCTGCAGCGGACGGCCTTCGGCCGCCGCTGAGCTTCACCGTTAGGCATCACGTAGGAGTTACAACCCGATGCGATGGCTCTTCCCGCTTTTGATTTCGGCTCTGGGGTTGGTGGCCTGTTCGGTGTTGCCACCGTTCGATGCAATGACATCGGAGAATTTCACAGTTCAACCCGCAACTGACGCAACGAAGACACTCACTGTCAAGGGCGGCATGGTTTTCTACAGCGATCCCTCGCAAGCTCATGGCATTCGTTTCCCCCCGGGCACATATGCGCTTGAGGCCGAGGATAACGACTATTGGTATTTTAGGTCGCCGAGTCCACTTGAGTTTCGAGACTCTAACAATGGCGCGCTGACGAGCGCAAAGGATGTGCCCGGCGGAATTATGATTCCGCGCAATTTCACGAAGTCCCTGAAAAATTTGCTTGCGGGCGCGGGCTACACGGATGAGGGGAGTCCGATGACGAAGAATATGGTTTGGAAATTGGGCGGTGAGTTTCGTCACTTAGAAGGCACGGAATGGACGAAATCCTTCTAGGCGGGTGCTCAAGCTTACCGATAGACGCGCAGGCAGCGCATTTTTTGGAACTCGCGTTTGGTTATTGCTCGTGATCTACGCACGCCTATATGACTCCATGGCGGTTTGGTACCGCCGCCGCTGCTACCTTAGGTGTCATAGTTACCATCGGAGTCGAGGCCGCGGCTCAGTCGACGAAGCAGGGTTGCACCAATAGCACAGATATGAGTCGGGTCTACAAGAGCTTCGACGATTTAGAGCAAGCCATCACGGCGCTACAGGCCCAATGCGAAAGGGGTGTCCGACGACGCGCTCGCAAACGGTGACACTCGAAACCAACTGGCAAATATCAGCAGCCAGGTTGCAAACCTGAATACGCAGATAGTCGCGCTTAGCGGAAGTATCAGGCGATAGTGAGGGCAGATGCCTAAGCGCGGGCTCGACGCGAACGCTAGACCGCCAGACCTGATGTGGGACAACACGTGACCGAGCTCGGGCGGCTTGGGATACTCTTGACAGGCTGGGGCGGAAGCCGGGGGCGCATGATGAACATTCTGTTGTGGGTCCTGCAGATCCTCGGCGCACTCCTGTACGGATCGTCGGGCGTCATGAAGGTCTTCATGTTCGACAAGGTGAGCAAGGACGTCCCGTCCTTCGGCGCGTTGCCGCGGCAAGCCTGGATGGCCCTGGGCATCCTGGAGCTCGTGTGCACGGTCGGGCTCATCGTCCCCGCCGCGTTGCATTGGCAACCGTCGTTGACGATCCTGGCTGCCACGATCCTGGCGGTCGAGAGCCTCGTGTTCGTCGGGGTGCACGTCAAGTACCGCGAGGTAACGCCCACGATCCTGAGCGGCGTGCTGGGCCTCCTGATGGCGTTCATCGCGTATGGCCGGATGGTTCTGAACCCGATCCTCTGACCGGCGGGCCTCCAAATTCGACGGGCGGTACGCAGCACATGGATGCGCTCACTACAAGATTCAGCGGGAGCGCTTGCCTCTGGAGGTTGCGACAGCAGGGTCGCGCGCGCACATTAGGACTTGTGAGGCGTGCTCCAACCCACGCCTGGAGCGACCGGATGCGTCCCAAGAGAAATCGCCCCTGCCGGCGCGTCGCTCAGGCTCACTATTAGACAGCCGAAAAACATACTCTCCCTCCCCACCACCTCTCCTCGGAGATTCTATGAAGCGAGTCACTGGCATTGGCGGCATCTTTTTCAAAGCCAAAGACGCTCCGGCACTACAGGCTTGGTACAAGCGACACCTCGGAATCGATGTCCAAGGATGGGGTGGCACGGCTTTCAGCTGGGCTGACGGTGAAGGTAAGCCGATTGCCGGAACAACCGTCTGGTCAATTGGTTCGGCGCAGGGCGACCAGTTTGCGCCCAGCACCGCAGCTTTCATGGTCAATTATAGGGTGGAGGATCTGCACGCCCTGGTTAAAGTCTTACGCGAAGAAGGCTGCAACGTTCTCGAGAAGGTTGACGATTCCGAGTACGGAAAGTTTGCCTGGGTTATCGATCCGGAAGGAAACAAGGTAGAACTTTGGCAACCGCCTGCCGGCCAATGACCAGGGCAATCGGCCTCAGCACGAATCTGCGGCCTAGCCCTTCGGTCAAGCCGAACCGCTCCGGGCTGCGCACTCCGCGGGCGGCTTACCTCAAACGTTCTGCGGCGTTTCCGAGGCGGGTGCCATGATCAAGATTCGCGAGATCGATCATCTCGTACTGCGCGTTGCGAACTTGGAGATGATGGTCGATTTCTATTGTCGAGTGATCGGGTGCGCGATTGAGCGGCGCCAGGACGAGCTCGGACTGGTGCAACTGCGTGCGGGCCGCTCTCTCATCGACATGATCTCGGTCTCGGGCACGCTTGGCGCCGCTGGTGGCGCCGCTCCCCGTAAGGAGGGGCGGAACCTGGATCACTTTTGCCTGCGCGTGGATCCTTTCGACTTGCCCGAGATTCGCGCCTTCCTCGGGGAGAATGGGGTGCCGGCCGGGGAGGTTGAGTCTCGATACGGCGCTGAAGGAGAGGGGCCGTCGATTTATTTGTCGGATCCGGAAGGCAATGTAATCGAACTGAAAGGGCCGCCGACTCCGTCGGACCGCACAGCTACCGGTGCAGCCGGTCGTGGCGCATGAGCGTCGGCGCGCCGCAAGCGCGCTGGGCCATGCTGCGCGCGCAGCGCTTATGAGGCGTTGGCACGCGACCGCTCAAGACACCGTTAGGCCACACATGCGCAAATGGCGGTACACGGTAGCTCTCGCGTTTCTTATGTCGCTCAGCAGCTGCATCGAGATCACCACCTATGCCTCACCCTCAGCGTCTGGGGCAGTTATCGACGCCGCCTCTCAAAAGCCCATTCAGGGAGCTACCATCTCGGTGGATGGCCACCCGGGCTTATTTGCCCAAACGAACGCCGAGGGGCAATTTGTCTTGGTGCCCGATACGCGCAGGAAGCATATTTTCGTGCTCGCTCCTTACGAATCAAGTCCGCCCAGCGGCACTGTAGTTGTTTCCGCCGACGGCTATGCGTCAAAGGAAATAGCTGTGAACGGCAGCGCTAACTCACTCCTCGTCTCTTTAAAGAGGGTTCGCTAGTGTGGCCTAACCAGGTTTGGAGCGGGCATGACAGGCGCGGATGCGTGCGCGTGGACAGTTCGGAGGATTGTGCGGCGGCGTCGCCACGGACACTGCGGCAGCCGGCCGCGCAAGCTCATCGTTGGACTGGCAATAGGAGTTCTTTACCGGTGTTTGGTTCAGCCATCAGGCTCTGGAAGGGCAGGAGACAAACATGAACTTCGATAAAAGGTACCTCATCTGGGCATTGGGTTTCGCCGTGGTGGGGCTGGCTTTGGGGATCTATATGGCGGCGTCCCAGAATCATGGGGAGCTAGTAGCTCACACCCACATTCTCTTGATCGGCTTCGTGCTTTCTTTTATCTACGGAATTATTCACAAATTGTGGCTGGATAGGCCAGGCCGCGCCATCGCCACTATCCAGTTTGCACTGCATCAGGCGGCAGCCGTAACGATTTCTGTGGGGTTGTTCCTGCTTTACGGCAACATATTGCCAGCGTCAGTGCTGGATCCCATCCTTGGCATTGCCGCGGTCGGCGTGCTCTTGGCGATGTTGCTCATGCTTTACATGGTCGTGAGGTTTGGTACGGGGAATGCGCGCATTGCCAGCTCATGATTCCGTTCTTCAATCGAGACGGCACTGAGGACACTCGTGAATACGGACGAGCCTGAGGGCGGCGATCTTGCCACCTGGCAGAAGGATATCGCGACGCTTGAAGCGGAGCATTGCCGTGCGTTTGTCGCCCGCGATTGCGAGCGGCTCGAGCGCCTGTGGTCGGATGATCTGCTCGTCAATTCCCCGATCAACCGCGTTCACGACAAGAAGCGCGTTCTCGAACTGCTGCGCGCAGGGGTAATCAGCCATTCGTCACTGGAATGCCAGGCTGAGGCGATGGTGCGACAGGGTCGCTTTGTTGTCGTCATGGGTAACGAGGTGCTGACCAACTCACCGCAAGGACCTCAAGTGCGGCGCCGATACACCAATATCTGGGGCAGGGTGGGCGACTCATGGCAGCTTGTTGCGCGCCATGCCAACCTTATCCTCAGTGGCGCATAGAGCACATCAGGCGTTTACAACCGTACGCATTCATGGGTGTTAGAAAATGTTCACACTGATTCTGACCTTACTCGTAAGTCAACCCTCGTGCTCGGGGCCTAACTGTCTCGGTTATTCGACCATCGCGAGCGTTCCTGGATTCGAGTCGCTCGGGCTCTGTGAGCAAGCCGGGCAGAAATGGATACAAACGGTCACGCCGCGCAAGCAATCGGACAGTGTCAAGTACGTTTGCGTGCAGCTTAAGTAACCCGGGCGTTTGGCACACTTCGCATGGTCCGGCGTGGCTGTCCGGCGCCGCAACTTGACCGCTAGGAGCATAGCGCCCAGACACTTCAGAGGATGATCCACCATGGCCATTCAGCGGCTAGCGATTGTTTCCGTGCCGGTGTCCGATCAAGACCGCGCAAAAAGGTTTTATACGGAGGTCCTTGGGTTTGTAGCAGGACGCGATAGCCCCTTTCGCGAAAGCGCGCGATGGATTGAGCTCAAGCCCACGATCGACAGCACGCTGACCATCACTTTGGTAACTTGGTTTCCGTCAATGCCGCCGGGGTCCCTACGCGGCCTCGTTCTCCTGGCAGACGACCTTGATGCAACCCACGAGATGCTTCGGAAGCGCGGCTTATCGTCGGAATCCTCGATCCAGACAGCGCCGTGGGGTCGGTATGCGACCTTCAGCGATCCCGATGGTAACGGCTGGGTGCTGCAGGAAGCGCGGCCCGGATCGTGATGGACGTGAGCGAAAAATTGCACCAAGCGGTCGGAGCGACCGTGATCTTTGGCAGGGAGCGCGCCAGCGGCGCGCTGCGCGATGTCGGCGCCCATGTCGCGCAAGCAGTGTCATCCACCGGTCGTTCACGCTCATCGTCAGGCGTCGTGCAACGAATCACCTGCCCCGGCTCTGCATGAGTGGCAGGCACGAGCGAATTGCGGCCAGCTTCAATGCCCAGGGCCTGATGGCAACCCTCGGCGCGCAGCTGGCCCTGGTGTCAGCAGGCGAGGTACACATCGTCCTACCCTTTTCCGAGCGACTCTCGCAACAGCGCGGCTATGTTCATGCTGGCGCAATCACGAGCATTGTCGACAGTGCTTGTGGATACGCAGCTCTGACCCAGGCACCGCCTGAAGGCGACGTTGTCACAGCTGAGTTCAAGATCAACTTCTTGCGGCCCGCCCTGGGGGATCGCTTCTTGGCCATCGGACGGGTACAGAGTTCGGGACGGCTTCTCACCGTCTGCAGTGGCGAAGTCCGAGCATTCGTTGGGGATGATTCCACCTACAAGGTGGTCGCACTCATGCAGGCGACTATCGCCAACTTGGGTCAATGACGGGCGGCCACCGCTTGCCGCGCAGGGATAAATCCCGCATTTATTTTGTACCGTCCGACGATTGGAACCGCGACGCCAGGCGTCACTCATGTAACTGGCTGCGGTACGGGCGCCGGCGAGCGCCCGTGCGGGATGCATTTACTCCACTGGGACGAACGCGATAGGAGCGCGTTCCATCTCGCTGATGTCCCCGATCATCAGGATCATCTGGTGGGGTACCCACAGGTCGATCGGCGGCGCGCCGTCGTCCAGGTTGAGGGTCAATTTGGCGAAGACGTTGTGGCTCAAGTCGATTCGGGCGCACGCGAGAATGAGGCGGACGTCACTTGGCGGTTTGCCGGACGGTGGCTTTCTTGCGAACGCTCGGAACTCGCTGGCTTCCTGCGGTGACAGGTCTGGCCGCAAACGGACGAAGTATCTACTTTGCAGGACGGCCATATTTGTATAGTACGCGCTTGCCGGAGACGGCGCGCTGTGCTGCGTTCGCTATTTCCGTATCGCGCTGCGACCGATCGGACCTGTGACAGCCGCCTGGAGTGGCCATGAGTGTGGATAAGGCGCGTTGTGCGCGCCGCTCATATCCCATGGATCAAGCGTGCGTCCTTGGCTACGGCGCGGCCACGGGAGTGCGTCGTGCGCGGCCATAGACCTCGCCGCCTTCCGCTGGATCTCGGCGGCCTGAGCGGTCGACAGGACATCTTTCGGCTCTCCGGAGCGGTGAGAAGAGATCCGGCAGTCGACACCTGGTTGAGCGAGGGGCCGGTCGAGCTGCGATCTCTCGCGCGAAGGTGGTTCGTGGTGATGCGGCAGTGCGGGGACGATGTCCGCGAGCTGATGCACGATGGTTGCCCGGTCGCGTGTGTCGATGATGCGCCGTTCGGTTACGTCAACTCATTCAAAAGTCATGTCAACATCGGCTTCTTCTGTGGCGCGCTGCTCGAGGATCCGGCCAGTCTGTTGCTGGGAAGCGGCAAACGCATGCGGCACGTGAAACTGAGCCCTGGCCGGCAGTTGAATGCGGCCGCTCTGAGCGACCTGATTGCCGCCGCCTACGTGGATATCAAGGTCCGCCTCGATGCCGGGCAATAACGGGGCGCCGGAGAGTGCTAAAGCGTGATGGCGGCTAGTCACAGGTTGGACGTCATGCATCCGCGCAACCGCTGGAGGCGCCGATGATCCTCACTGGTGGATGTTTTTGCGGGCGAGTGCGTTATCAGATAGATGCGCCGCTCAAAGCAGCGCGCAGCTGTCACTGTTCCCGGTGCCGCAAGGCATTCAGCGGCGCGGGCTCTGCATATGCGGAGGTTGAGCCTGGCTCATTCGCGTGGCTGGCGGGAGGGGACAGTCTCGTCAGCTATGAGTCGAGTCCGGGCTGGGGCCTGTGCTTCTGCGGAGCATGCGGATCTACGCTCTGCGGAACCCATGGCGGTGAGGTTCACGGAGTGACGCTCGGCTGCGTGGATGGCGATCCAGGGGTTGAAATAGCGATGCACATTTTCGTGGGTTCGCGCGCCCCCTGGGACCACATCGGTGGCGGGGCTCCGCAATTCGAATCAGGCCCAGGCTAGGCGCGAGTCAAGCCTCTGGAAGTGGCCGCGACATCTGCGAGTATTCGCGCCGCGCAGACCGAGGAATTTTTTTCGTCATGGCGCTCAATCGTGCGGTTGGGTCGCAAAATCTGGCGTTAAGCTAGGCACGGTGCGGGAGGGGCTCCTCGTGCTGACCTCTTCTGGCTGTCTCACGCTCACAAGGAACCGATCTGAAGACAATGGCTAAGGCATATTGGATTACCTCCTACCGCGCGATACGTGACCCGGGCGCTCTCGCCGCGTACGCCAAACTGGCGCTCCCTGCGCTTCAGGGGGCGGGCGGCCGTTTCCTGGCGCGTGGACTCCCCGCGCGCGTCTACGAGAGCGGGCTGGATGAGCGTACCGTCCTCATCGAGTTCGACAGCGTCGCGCAGGCCATCGCCGCGCACGACAGTCCCGGGTATCAGCAGGCACTGCGCGCCCTCGGCGACGGTGCCGACCGTGATTTGCGCATCGTCGAGGGCGTCGATTGAGGCGCTGGCGTTGATCGGGGGCGCGCGCAATTCCGGTGCGAGGCGCCCGCCGCGTGTCGACGCAACGGATTTCGATAGATGGCACCTGCGGTCGTAGAGGACGGCCGGGGAGTGCGCCCAGCGCCGCGCAGAGTGCTCGCGGTGTTGCTGCTTCTTTACGCGGCCGCGAGCCTTCTGCACTTCGTGCATAACGCAGAGTTTCTGGCGAGCTATCCACACCTGCCGGCGGCGTGGACCCGCGCCGAGGTGTATGTCGCGTGGCTGGCAATGACCGCTGTGGGTCTTGACCGGCTGGGTTCTGCTCGTGCGCGGGCTGCCACGCGCCGGACTTGCCCTCCTGGTCGTGTATGCCGCGCTCGGCCTGGGCAGTCTTGGGCATTACATGGTCGCGCCGCTGTCGGCTCATTCGCTGGCGATGAATGCCAGCATACTGTTCGAGGTAGCAGCTGCGGCGCTCTTGCTGATCTACCTGGGCCGGCTGCTGAGCAGCGGAATGCTGGCAAAGGCTCGGACGTAAATGGCGCTAATGTCATGGCCGGTTCGAACGCGCCTGTGCCCGCGTTAATGGCTAGCAAGGTTCGCTGCCGCGAGGTGCGTGGCCGTGCGCTCCTGCTGGTGTTGTTGCCGGGGTTTCTTGCCGGCTGCGCCGCGCGCGGCATGCCTGTGCCGGCTGCGCAGATCGCTGGCTTCGACTGCGACGCTGCGCCCGGAAAATCCGCGGATTGGAATCGTCCGCTTGCGGGTCTCGAGGTGAGCTTCTCCGGCGCGCTGGAACTGCTCGAGCCGCATCGCGATCCGAACTGGGCGACCGCGGCGACCATCCTGATTGCCGGGACCCAGCCCGCCGTGGGTGAGTCATTGCAAGTCGGCCTGCGGGCGGTCGTGGACTCGAGCGCGCCGGACCTGATTCACGTGCTGTTGCTCGCTCCGGATGAACCCATGCAGGGTGGAGCGCTCTCCGTGCAGGGGTGGCACGGGGCCGCGATTCCGTTCACGCTGGCGCTGAGCCGCTCCGGAAGACTGGTGGTCTCCGCGGCCGGTAACACGCGCTCGCTGCAGCTGGCGACTTTTGCAGCTGAGAAGGTGAGGCTGACCTGCTCGGCGGGGCGGTTCAGGTTCACCGCTCTCTCGCTGCACACAGGAAGCTGAGGGCGCACACCGATCATCGGGCCGCAGGTGCCCGCACAGATCGCAGCACGAGGTGAGCATGTCTTCCCGGACCGCATCCTGTTCCTGCGGGCAACTGCGCATCCAGGTCGAGGGCGAGCCGCGCGGCGTGGGCATCTGCCACTGCCTCGCCTGCCAGCGCAGGACCGGCAGCGTTTTCGCAGCGCTCGCAAGCTTCGCCGCGCCGTTCCGGGTCTATGGCAACGCCACCGAGCATGTTCGGGCCGGGGATCAGGGCGCGAGGTTCACCTTCAGGTTCTGCCCGATTTGCGGCACGACCGTCTTTCACACGGAAGAAGGCAACGCCAAGTCCGTGAGCGTCGCCGTGGGCGCTTTCGCTGACCGGCAGTTTCCAGCCCCGCAACGGTCCATCTACGATAGCCGCAGGCATCCCTGGGTGCAGTTGCCGCCAGGCACTGCGGCCTTCGACACGGATCCGACCTGATCACGGCCACCGGTCGCTATGAGGGCTGAGGCTCGAGGTTCCCCACCGGTCGCGCCCGTGCAGGTGACGGCGCTCAGCACGTCGCTCGATGTCATCGGCTGCGGGTCAAGATCACCGTGACGTTCGAAGCCGCCCTGGATGTGTTCGTCGTCCTCATCTGGTTCGGGGTATCGCTGAGTCTCCTCACGCTGCTGGTGCGCGCGTTCTGGCGTCACCGGCATGGCGGGTTCCTGCTGCTGCTCATCGCCACCTTTTGCGGCATTGTGGCGCCGGTGCTCGGGCTCATGTCCGTATGGTGGACGGGCTCGCGCGAGGTGCCGCAGGTATTGCGGATGACCGCGGCGTGCGCCTTGTTGATCGCCTGTGTGCTGGGCCTTTGGGGCAGTGCTGTGCTGATCAGGTCGTACCGGCGCCTCGCCGCGGCAGGGGAAAAGCCGTTGCGGCCGGAGGAGGCCGCAGGGCGCCCGCCAGGGCCGTAAGGCATTGCACCCCGCCCGCGCCGAAACTATCGTTCCGGCACGCCAGTGCGCCGAGCTCTTGAGCAATTGGCAGGTGGAGGTAGCGAAAACCATGCAGGCCCATGCGCACGAACGCTTCTCGCGCGAGCTGACGCTCACACCCGCCGCCGTGCGCGATTATGCCCGCGCCGTCGGCGACACCAATCCGGTGCACCATGACGAGGAGTTTGCCGCGGCCAGTCGCTATGGCCGCCTCATTGCCAGCGGCACTCACACCACCGCACTGCTACTTGGCCTGACCGCGGCGCATTTCTCCGCCAACGGGTCGATGGTCGGCCTTGAATTCTGGGTGCGCTTCCGCCGCCCGGTCTTTGCGGCAGAGACGATCCGGCTCGAATGGCTCGTGGTGAAAGTGACGCCACACGCGAAACTCGGTGGTGAGATCGTGGAGCTGCGCGGCCGCATCACCGGGCAGGATGGCAGAACCGCGCTAGGCGCGAGGGGGCGTGTTCTGGTCACGCAGCGCCTCTGAGGTACCCGCGCCTGAGGCACGGCATGCAAGTCACAACGTTCTTTAAGTGTGCCGGCAGAGCGCAGGAGGCCATGACGTCCTACGCGGCCACCCTGTCCGACTCGTGCATCGAGTGGCTTGATGACTACGCGCCTGGGGCGGACGGCAGGGCAGGCGTCAGGCGGGCAGTGCTGCGGCTGGCCGAGCCGGCCGACGGCGGCAAGCCAGACGAAAGCGCCTTGGCGGACGTCTTTGTGCGCCGTTCCGGCAAGTGGCTGGCAATGAATGCGCAGGCGCTGGCGCTCGCGTCCGGCAGTTAAGCCATGGGTCCCCAATCCTCAGGGCCGCTGCCGGCTGTCATTGTCCGGCAACTCACAGAACCTGCGGCGGACTGGCTGGCGCTGCGACGCGCGCTTTGGCCGCAGTGCTCCGATGTTGAACACGAAACCGAGATCGCCGCAGCGGCCGCAGCACCTGCAAACTACGTCCAGTTCATGGCATGCGCCGGGCTTGAGCCCGTGGGGCTTGCCGAGGCCGCGGTGCGGCACGATTACGTCAACGGCGCGCAGACTTCCCCCGTGGTTTTCCTGGAAGGGATTTACGTCGTGCCGTCCGCCCGCCGTCAGGGCATCGCGGCGCAGCTGATTGCCGCGGTGAGCGCCTGGGCGGCCGCGGCTGGCTACCGCGAGCTCGCCTCCGATGCCCAGCTCGAAAACATCGCGAGCCACGCGCTGCATGCGGCCCTCGGCTTCGAAGCGACCGAGCGGGTGGTGTTCTTCAGGAAGGCACTGCGGCCGTAGATGCGCGCCGCCCTTTTAACGGTCCATCAATGTGCAGCGCCTGCGGGCGCATAGAAGTAGTAGTCGGCCGAGTAGGGGCTGCGGCTCTCGCTGTCCTTCGCAGCGGCGTTGCAGGCGGCAGCGGGCGGCTGTCCGCCTTTTGTATTGATGCGCTGGATGCTGGTCACGGCTGTCAGTGCGCCGGCGCCGCTGCGACTGACGACCGTGACCAACAGCCAGGGGATTGCGCTGGCATCCGGGGCGGCCGCGTGCGCGACTGCCTTGCCCTGCACTTCGCTCCCGTCCAGGTGTTTCCAGCGGGGACCGGCGAAGTGGTGGATGACGAGTTTGCCGTCCGCGTCGCGCAGGTCCGCTTCCGGACCCTTGAGCGTCCATTGCCAGGTGCCGTCGGTGCCGCTGGCGCAGCCGTAGATCTGCACGCCCACCGCATGCGCGTGCAGCACCGCACGCTCACCGGCGGGCGCCTTGAGGTCCGCCGGCACGGCGGGGGCGGGCTCTGCGCCGCGCCAGATGCACCGCGCCCAGAAGGCCGATGACTGCCGCGCATAACATTGCCGCTTCCTTAGCCATGACTTCGCTCCCGTTGAGTGGTTAAGCGCCGCTGAACTGCAGCCGCATCGACAGGTCGATGGCGTGCACATGCTTGGTGAGACTGCCCACCGATATGTAGTCCACGCCGGTGGCGGCGATGGCCCGCGCCGACTCCAGCGAGACGCTGCCGGAGGCTTCCAGTTTCGCCGGCGCCCCGCGCGCGCCGTTGAGCGCCACGGCGGCGCGCATGTCGGCCAGGCTGAACTCGTCCAGCAGGATGATGTCGGGCCGCGCGTTGAGCGCCTCTTCGAGCTCACGCAGCGACTCCACCTCGATCTCCACGGTGATGCCCGGCGCATTGCGGCGCGCGGCCTCGATGGCACCGGTGATGGAGCCGGCGGCGGCGATGTGATTTTCCTTGATGAGCACCCGGTCGAAGAGGCCCATGCGGTGATTGTCCGCGCCGCCGCAGCGCACGGCGTACTTCTGCGCCGTACGCAGGCCGGGCAGCGTCTTGCGGGTGTCGAGGATGCGGCAGCCGGTGCCGGCGACGGCCTCGACGAAGCGCCGCGTCGCCGTGGCGGTGGCCGACAGCAGCTGCAGAAAGTTGAGTGCCGTGCGCTCACCGGTCAGCACCGCCCGCGCCGGGCCTGCAATATCGAAGATCACCTGCGTGGCGTGCAGTGCCTCGCCATCGGCGGCATGCCAGGTGAGCTGCACGCGCGCATCCAGCCGCCGGAAGGTCTCCTCGGCCCACGCCCGGCCGCACAGGACCGCGTCCTCGCGCGTGATGACGGCGCCGCGCACGCGCTGCGCGGCGGGCACCAGGGTTGCGGTGACGTCGCCGCTGCCGACGTCCTCGCGCAGCGCTGCCTCGACCTGGCCGGCAAGATCAGCGGGTAACTCAGGCAACCTGTGGCCCTGAGGGTTACTGCCCGATCAGCGGCAGTCCGTGGCTGGCCGCTGCCATGCACATGAGCATGGGGATCGACAGCACGAAATTGACGCGCGAGGCCATGCCGGCGGTCTTGCGGGCCTTGGCTTTTTCCTCGTCGGTCGCCGCCTTGATGCCGAGGATCTTCTTCTGGTTCGGCCAGATCACGCCCCACACATTCAACAGCATGATGGTGCCGAGCCAGGCGCCGATGCCGATGATGAGGTAGTAATGCGTCGGATCATCCAGGCCGTAGCCGAGCGTGAAGGCGCCGACGAAGCGCGATCCGAGAAGCCATGCACCGCCCAGCCAGGTGGCGAGCGCTGTCCAGCGGAACCAGAACAGCGCCCGCGGGGCGACGTACTTGGTGATGCCGGCCCCGCCCGGGCCGCCCTTGTCGGCCGCGGCATCGGCCAGGGCGGGGGTCTGCGCGACGTTGAAGTAGTACAGCAGCCCGATCCAGAACACCCCGGAGACGATGTGGAACCAGCGTGCCAGGCCCGCCTGGTTGAGGTGAAAACCGCCGATCAGCACCGTCAGGACCAGGGCCAGGACGATGCCCAGAATCAGCGAGTGGCGATGGTTGTTCAGGGGATTCATGGCTTGGATCTCCAAGTTATTGTTTCTATTAGCCCTGCCGGCTTGCGCGCGTTTGAAGAATAGGCGAGGCACCCCCATAATTCAACGCACGCCCCAGACGCGGCTGAGGATGCGTGCCGCGACGTCTTCGATAACTGGTGAATGTGCCCGGAAGCTCTGAAGCAGAACCCTGCCGATCGTCCGCCGTCCCCGTGTATCAACGTGTGCAGCCTCGACGCGCGCGGTTTCTGCAGCGGCTGCCTGCGCACCGGGGCGGAGATCGGACGCTGGACGGCGATGAGCGCGGCCGAGCAGTGGCAGCTTCTGGGCGAGCTCGAGGCGCGACGCAAACTGATGAGGTAGTGGCAATGGATGTGGTCGAACGAATCAAGTCGGAGCTGGGCTCAAGCCCGGTGGTGCTGTTCATGAAGGGCACCCCGGACTTCCCGCAGTGCGGGTTCTCCGCGCAGACCGTGGCGGCGCTGCGCGCCCTCGGCGCGCAATTCAAGCACGTGAATATCTTCGAGGAGCCGGAGCTGCGCGAGGCGCTCAAGCGCTTCTCCAACTGGCCGACCTATCCGCAGCTGTACGTGAACGGCGAACTGCTCGGTGGCTGCGACATCGCGCTCGAGATGTACAAAAGCGGTGAGCTGAAGAAGATCCTGGCCGAGGCGGGCGCCGCCGCCTGACGCTGCGGCGCGCCGTACGGCGTCACTCGGTATCCAGCAGCGGTTCGTCCGCTGCAATCTCCGGAACGGCACTGTGCCAGCCGAGCTCGCGCGCGCGCTCGGCGGCGGCCTCATGCGAGTCGCGCAGCCGGTTGCACACGAGACAGAAGAGCTCCGCGCTGCGCTCCGCGTCGTAGCGCGCGTTGTGGGCGCTGTCCGCATCCCACTCCAGTCCCGCCACCGTCACCGCCTTGGCGAGCACCGTCTGGCCGAGCGCCGCGCCCGCAAGCGTTGCGGTGTCGAAGCACGAGAACGGGTGGAACGGATTGCGCTTGACGTCGGCGCGCGTGACGGCGGCGTTGATGAAGCCTAGGTCGAACGCGGCATTGTGGCCGACGAGGATCGCGCGCCGGCAGTTATAGGCGCGCAGCGCGTGGCGGATCTCGCGGAAGATGCGCTGCAGCGCGTCGCGCTCGGGCAGCGCCGGTCGCAGCGGGTGGAACGGATCGATGCCCGTGATCGTCAGCGCCGCAGGATCCAGCCGCGCCCCTTCGAACGGCTTGACGTGGAAGTTGTGGGTGACGCCGCGCTTCAGCGTGCCGTCCGCATCCATGTCGATGAGTACCGCCGCAATCTCCAGCAGCGCATCGGTCGCGGCGTGAAAGCCGCCGCACTCGACGTCGATCGCCACGGGCAGGTAGCCGCGGAAACGCCGCGCCATGAGCGCCACGGCAGCAGCGGGCGGCGGCGCCGCTGCCGGCGCGGCAGATGTCGGCCGGTCATTCATGGGTGGATCTTAAACGACTGGGGCGCCTGCCATGCGCCAGCCGATGCTCTCGCCGGCGCGCAGCGGCACCAGCGCATCGGCGCCGAACGGGTAGCGGGGCGGCACTTGCCAGGGTTGCGGCAGCAGGGTGATCGTCTCGGTATTGCGCGGCAGGCGGTAGAAATCGGCGCCGTAGCTGGAGGCAAAGTCCTCCAGGCGGGCGAGCGCGCCGGCCGCGGCGAAGGCCTCGGCGTACAGCTCGATGCCGGCGTGCGCCGAAAAGATGCCGGCGCAGCCGCAGGCGCTCTCCTTGGCGCTGCGTGCGTGCGGCGCGCTGTCGGTGCCGAGGAACAGCCGCGGCGTGCCGCGCGCCACGGCCGCCATGAGCGCGGCGCGGTGCTCCTCGCGCTTGAGCACCGGCAGGCAGTAGTGATGCGGCCGCAGGCCGCCGCTGAAGAGCGCATTGCGGTTCATCAGCAGGTGCTGCGGCGTGACGGTCGCCGCGATGCCGTCGCGCGCGGTGAGCACGAAGTCGAGCGCGGCGCGCGTGGTGATGTGCTCGAGCACGATGCGCAGGCCGGCGTGGCGCGCCGCGAGCGGCTCCAGCACCGTGTCGATGAAGCGTGCTTCCCGGTCGAAGACGTCCACCGCCGGATCGGTGACCTCGCCGTGCACCTGCAGCACCATGCCTGAGTGCGCCATGCGTTCGAACACGGCATCCAGCCTGCGCACGTCCGTGACGCCGGCGTCGGCGTGGGTGGTGGCGCCGGCCGGATAGAGCTTGCAGCCGAACACGCAGCCGGCGGCGCGCGCCCGGTCGATCTCCGCCGGCGCGGTGGCGTCGGTGAGGTAGAGCGTCATCAGCGGCTCGAACTGCGCACCCGGCGGCAGCACGGCGCGGATGCGGCTGCGATAGGCCAGCGCCAGCGCCGCGGTGGTCACCGGCGCTGCCAGGTTCGGCATGATGATGGCACGCGCGAAGCGTGCGGCGCTGAAGGGCAGCACCGCCCGCAGGGCGGCGTCATCGCGCAGGTGCAGGTGCCAGTCGTCCGGGCGGCGCATGACGAGTTGGGTCACGGCGCATCCCTGAGGGTAGCGAGCACGTCCTGGTGCAGCAGCAGCTCGAGCGCGAAGCGCACGCCGAAACCGGTGACATCGCTCGGCACATGCGCCAGGCCGCCGCTGCGCGTGGCGGAGGACAGGTCGACGTGCGCCCAGGGGATCTGCGCCGGCACGAAGCGCGACAGGAAACGCGTGGCGAGGATGTGGTCGCCCTTGCCGTCGACCGTGCATTGCACGATGTCGGCCACCTTGCTCTCGAGGTCCGCGTCGTAATCGGACTCGAACGGGAAGTTCCACACGCGCTCGCCGCTGACGCGGCCCGCTTCCACCAGCGGCGCGGCGAGCGCCGCTCGATTGGTGAATACGCCGCTCATGCGCTCGGTGAGGGAATAGACGCAGGCGCCCGTGAGGGTGGCGAAGTCGATCATCAGGCGCGGCCGGGTGCGCGCGGCGAGCGCCAGCGTGTCGGCGAGCACCATGCGCCCCTCGGCATCGGTGTGGATCACCTGGATGGTGACGCCGTTGGCGGCGCGCACCACCTCCTGCGGCCGGTAGGCGTGCGGACCGATGCGGTTCTCGGTGATGGCGAGCCAGGCTTCGGCGGCGAACGGCGCGCGCAGTTCCGCCAGCGCGATCAGCGTCGCGAGCGCCACGGCGCTGCCGGCCATGTCGGTGTGCATGTCGAGCATCGAGCGGTGCGTCTTGAGATTCACCCCGCCGGTGTCGAACAGGATCCCCTTGCCGATCAGCGCGACATCCGGACGGGCGCTCTTGCGGCGTGTCGGCCGGTAGCGCAGGTGCGCAATGCCTGCGCCGCCCTCGGCGTTGCCGGCGGCGACCGCGAGGAAGGCGTTGGCGCCGGCGCGCCGCAGTGCCCGCTCGTCCAGCCAGCGCAGCCCGAGGCCGTGCGCGCGCGCGAGGCGCCCGATCACCTGGCGATAGCCGCGCGCATCGAGGATGTTGGGCGGCAGCGCTGTCAGCCAGCGCGTCAGGTTCGTGCCGCGCGCCGCGGCCGCGGCGAAGCGCGTGTCGATGCGCTCCTCGCCGAGCAGCACGACGCGGCGGATGTGGCGCTCACCGCGCTGCGGCGCGCGCCAGCTCGGCAGCGGAAACGCGTGTGCCAGCGCTGCGGCGAGCAGCGCCTCGAGCGCCAGCCGTGCGGTCGCGGCCGGTCCTGCGGCCGCCAGGCCCACCACTTCCGGTGCACGCGCGGCGCTCTCGCGCAACATGCGCCCGGCCAGTGACAGGCGCTCGAAGGCGCTGGCATCGGCGGGCAGGTAGCCCAGCACCGCGAGCGTGTGGCGGCGGTTCGCCAGCACGGTGGTGCGCACGCTGCCGGGCGGGGCCGGCGCCCGCGCGTCCAGCTCGCGCCAGCGCGCCGCCTCCGGCAGGCGGCGGAAGGCTGTGGCGGGCGGCGGATGCGGCACCAGGGCGAGGATGACGTCGAGTTCGTCGGCACTGCGTGCGGCTGCGCTGACGATACCGGGAGCGTGTGCCGCCGGCAGCAGCGCGCCAGCGCGCGCGCCGACGCTTCCGGACCTCACTTGCTTTACCCGCCGCTGCTCGCCATCATTGCCCATTCTAACGCGACACGGCACAACACGCGCGCGACCCAGCTTTCGCGACCGCGCCGTCGCGGCCGCAAAGGATCGCGCGCATCGCGAGCAGATCGCATGACCGAACCGCCAAAGCTTGAAGATCTCGATCCCGTGGAGACGCGCGAGTGGCTCGAATCGATCGATTCGGTGCTGCAGTCGCACGGCCCGGAGCGCGCGCATTTTCTGCTCGAGCGGCTGATCGACTACACGCGCCGCAGCGGCGCTTATCTGCCGTTCAAGCCCAACACCGCGTACGTCAACAGCATCGCCGCCGGCCGTGAGCCGGAGTATCCGGGCAACCGCGCGCTCGAGCGCCGCATCGAGGCGTACATCCGCTGGAATGCGCTGGCGATGGTGCTGCTCGCCAACCGCAAGTCCACCGAGTACGGCGGCCACCTCGCCAGCTACGCCTCCTCCGCCACGCTCTACGAGGTCGGCTTCAACCACTTGTGGCGCGCGCCCTCCGAGCAGCACCCCGGCGACATGGTGTTCATCCAGGGACACTCCTCGCCCGGGGTGTACGCGCGCGCCTATCTCGAAGGGCGCCTGAGCGAGCAACTGCTGGGCCACTTCCGCCAGGAAGCGGGCGGCCCCGGCACGGGACTGTCCTCCTATCCGCATCCGTGGCTGATGCCCGACTTCTGGCAGTTCCCGACGGTGAGCATGGGCTTAGGTCCCATGAACGCGATCTTCCAGGCGCGCTTCACGCGCTACCTCGAGCACCGCGGCCTCGTGAAGCCCTCGGACCAGAAGGTCTGGGCCTTCCTGGGCGATGGCGAGATGGACGAGCCGGAGTCGATGGGCGCGCTCACCATGCCGGTGCGCGAGAAGCTCGACAATCTCATCTTCGTCATCAACTGCAACCTGCAGCGGCTCGACGGGCCGGTGCGCGGCAACGGCAAGATCATCCAGGAGCTGGAAGCCGCCTTTCTCGGCGCCGGCTGGAACGTCATCAAGGTGCTGTGGGGCTCGCGCTGGGATCCGCTGCTGGCGCGCGACAACCTCGGGCTCCTGCGCCGCGTGATGGAGGAGTCCGTCGACGGCGAGTACCAGAACTTCAAGGCCAAGGGCGGCGCCTACACGCGCGAGCATTTCTTCGGCAAGTACCCCGAGCTCAAGGCCATGGTCGCCAACATGTCCGACGACGAGATCTGGCGGCTGAACCGCGGCGGCCACGATCCGCTCAAGGTGTATGCCGCCTACGCCGCGGCCATGGCGCACAAGGGACAGCCGACCGTGATCCTGGCCAAGACCGTGAAGGGCTTCGGCCTGGGCAAGGGCGGCGAAGGACAGATGGTCGCGCACCAGCAGAAGAAGCTGTCGGAAGAGGACCTGCGCATCTTCCGCGACCGCTTCAACATCCCGGTATCGGACGAGGACCTCGGCAGCCTGCCGTTCCGCAAGCCGGATCCGGCGTCCGAGGAGGCGCGCTACATGATGGACAAGCGCGCGCAGCTCGGCGGCTTCCTGCCGGTGCGGCGCCGCACCGCGCCGGCGCTGGTGATCCCGCCGCTGCAGGCGTTCGCCTCCGTGCTCGAGGGCACCGGCGAGCGCGAGATCTCGACCACCATGGCGTTCGTGCGCCTGCTGCAGATGCTGCTCAAGGACAAGAACATCGGCCGCAACGTGGTGCCGATCGTGCCGGACGAGGCGCGCACCTTCGGCATGGAGGGCCTGTTCCGCCAGATCGGCATCTATTCCTCCGTGGGTCAGCTGTACACCCCGCAGGATGCCGAGACGCTCATGTCCTACCGGGAGGACAAGAAGGGCCAGATGCTCGAGGAGGGCATCAACGAGGCGGGCTCGCTGTGCTCGTGGACGGCCGCCGGCACCGCCTACAGCAATCACGGCATCAACATGGTGCCGTTCTACATCTTCTATTCGATGTTCGGCTTCCAGCGCGTGGGTGACTTCATCTGGGCGGCAGGCGACATCCAGGCGCGCGGCTTCCTGCTGGGGGCGACCGCCGGGCGCACCACGCTCGCCGGCGAGGGTCTGCAGCACCAGGACGGCCACAGCCAGCTGGTCGCGACCACCGTGCCCAACTGCGTCGCCTACGATCCGGCCTACGCCTACGAGCTCGCGGTCATCATCCACGACGGCCTGCGGCGCATGTTCGCCGAGCAGGAGAGCATCTTCTATTACATCACCGTGATGAACGAGAACTACGCCCAGCCGGCGATGCCGAGCGGCGTCGAGCAGGGGATCCTCGAGCGGCGGCTACCTGCTGCAGATCGGCGGGCGCGGCAAGGTGCGCGCGACGCTCTTGGGCTCGGGCACCATCCTGCGCGAGTGCCTGGCGGCGGCGAAGATCCTCGAAGACGACTACGGCATCCCGGCGGACGTCATGTCGATCACCAGCTTCAGCGAGCTGCGCCGCGAGGCGCTCGAGGTCGAGCGCTGGAACCTGCTGCACCCGGGCGAAAGCGCGCGCGTGCCCTACGTGCGGCAGATGCTGCACGGCCACGAGGGACCGGTGGTGGCGGCGACCGACTACATGCGCATCGTGCCGGACCAGATCCGCCAGTGGATCGACGGCCGCTACGTGACGCTCGGCACCGACGGTTACGGCCGCTCGGATGCGCGCGCGGCATTGCGCCGCCATTTCGAGATGGATCGCAACTACATCGTCGTGGCGGCGCTCAAGGCGCTCGCCGACGACGGCCGCGTCGATCATGCGACCGTCGGCCGCGCCATCGAGGCGCTCGGGGTGGATCCCGAGAAGCCCGTGCCGTGGAAGGTCTGAAGGCAGCGCACGCGCCATGAACGACGCCGCCGGACTCACGGAAGTGCGCGTGCCCGACATGGGCAGCTTCAAGGACGTCGCGGTCATCGACATCCTGGTGAACCCTGGCGACAGCGTCGCGGTGGACACCCCGCTGGTCACGCTCGAGTCCGAGAAGGCGAGTATGGACGTGCCGTCCACCGCCGACGGGGTCGTCGAGAAAGTGCACATCGGCAAGGGCGGCACGGTCAATACCGGCGACCTCATCGCCACCGTGCGCAGCGCCGCTGCCGGCGCGGCCGCGCCGGCCGCTGAGGCCGCAGCCGCGCCCGCCGCAGCACGCCCGGCCCCCACAGCGCCGGCCGCAGCTGCGGCTGCTCCTGCCGCGCCGCGCCCGGCAAGTCCCCCCGCTGCGACGGCGCCGGCACCAGCCTCGCCGCCCGCGGCGCCGTCGCCTGCCAAGCCCCCGCCCGGCGGCGGTACGGGTGCCCCGCTCGCAGCTCGGCATGCCGACCTCCTACCGCAGCGACCTGGCGCCGATCGACGAGCCGGGCTTTTCGCGCGCGCACGCCGGACCCTCGGTGCGCAAATTCGCGCGCGAGCTGGGCGTGAACCTGGCGCAGGTGGCAGGTCACGGCTTCAAGGACCGCATCACCCACGAGGACGTCAAGGCCTTCGTCAAGGCCTCGCTCGCAGCGGCGCCGAGCGCCGCGCCGGCGGCGGCACCGGCTGCCGCAGCTGCGCCTGCCGGCGGCGCTCTGCCGGCGGTGCCGGTCGTGGACTTCGCGCAGTTCGGCCCCACGACGCTCGAACCGCTGTCGCGCATCCAGCGCATTTCCGGGCCGCGGCTGCACGCCAGCTGGGTCAACATCCCGCACGTCACGCAGTTCGACGAGGCGGACATCACCGACCTCGAGCAGCTGCGCGCCAGCCTCAAGGACCGCGCCCAGGCCGCCGGTGTCAAGCTGACGCCGCTCGCCTTCATCATGCGCGCCTGCGTCAAGGCGCTGCAGGAGTTCCCGCGCTTCAACGCGGCGCTCGATGCGAGCGGCGCGAATCTCATCGTGCGCAAGTACCTGCACATGGGCTTCGCGGCCGACACGCCCAACGGCCTGGTGGTGCCGGTGGTGCGCGACGCCGACCGCAAGGACATCTACGCCCTGGCGCGCAGCCTCGGCGCGCTGTCGGAGAAGGCGCGCGCCGGCAAGCTGCCGCCGGCGGACATGCAGGGCGGCTGCTTCACCATCTCCAGCCTCGGCGGCATCGGCGGCACCGCCTTCACTCCCATCATCAACGCACCCGAGGTGGCGATCCTCGGCGTGTCGCGCTCGGCCATGCGGCCGCACTTCCAGGACGGCGGCTTCGTGCCGCGCCTCATGCTGCCCTTGTCCCTGTCCTACGATCACCGCGTGATCGATGGCGCCATGGCGGCGCGCTTCACGACCTTCCTGGCGCAGACGCTCGCCGATCCGCGCGGGCTGATCGAGGCGGTGCTGTGAGCGCGGATCTGACGATCCCCGACATCGGCAATTTCAGCGACGTGGAAGTGGTCGACGTGCTGGTGAAGGCCGGCGACGTCATCGCCATCGACACGCCCCTCGTCACGCTCGAGACCGACAAGGCCTCGATGGACGTGCCGGCGACCGCCGCCGGGCGCATCACCGCCGTGCTGGTGAAGCGCGGCGACAAGGTTTCCAAGGGCTCGGTGATCGCGCGCGTCGAGGGCGACGCGCAGCCCGCCGAAGCGCCGCCGCGCGCGGAGCCAGCGCCGCCGGCGCCGGCGCAGCCGGAAGGCGCGGGCGACACGGTACGCATGCCGGCGCCGCAGGTCGGCCGCGCCGAGCGCGCGGCCGCCGATCACACGCGCACCGCGCAGCTCCTGGTGCTCGGCGCGGGCCCCGGCGGCTACACCGCCGCGTTTCGTGCCGCAGACCTGGGACTCAAGGTCACGCTGGTCGAGCGCTGGCAGGAACTGGGCGGGGTGTGCCTCAACGTCGGCTGCATTCCGTCCAAGGCGCTGCTGCACGCCGCCAAGGTCATCGAGGACGCCGCCGAGATGAGCGAACGCGGCATCGCCTTCGGCAAACCGCAGCTCGATTTCACACGGCTGCGCGCCTGGAAGGCGGGCGTCGTGGCCAAGCTCACCGGTGGCCTGCGCGTGCTCGCCCGGCAGCGCAAGGTCGAGGTGCTGCGCGGCAGCGGACGCTTCGTCAGTGCCAACGTGCTGGAGGTGACCGGCGCGAGCGGCGCGGAGCGCATCCGCTTCGAACAGTGCATCATCGCGGCCGGCTCGGAAGCGGTCCGCCTGCCGGGGCTGCCGCAGGATCCGCGCATCATGGACTCTTCGGACGCGCTCGAAGTGCGCGGAAGTGGCGGGCGGGCTGCTGGTGGTCGGCGGCGGCATCATCGGGCTCGAGATGGCCTGCGTCTACGATGCGCTCGGCGCCAAGGTCAGCGTCGTGGAGCTCACCCCGCAGCTCATGCCCGGCTGCGATCCGGACCTGGTGCGCCCGCTCGAGCGGCGCATCCGCGCCCGCTACCAGCAGATCCTGCTCGGCACCAAGGTGGCGGGGATCGAGGCGCGCGCCGAGGGCCTGCGCGTCACGTTCGCCGGCGACAAGGCTCCCGAGCCGCAGCTGTTCGGCCGCGTGCTGGTGGCCGTCGGGCGCGCGCCGAACGGCAATGCGATCGACGCCGCCCAGGCCGGCGTCAAGGTCGGGGAGCGCGGCTTCATCCCGGTCGACAAGCACATGCGCACCAACGTGCCGCACATCTTCGCGATCGGCGACATCGCCGCGCCGCCGATGCTCGCGCACAAGGCCATGCACGAGGGCAAGGTAGCAGCCGAGGTCGCCGCCGGTCACAAGCGCGCCGCCGACTGGCGCGCCGTGCCCTCGGTCGCCTACACCGACCCCGAGATCGCCTGGGTGGGGCTGACCGAGACCGAGGCACGCGCGCAGGGCACGGCCTTCAAGAAGGGGGCGTTTCCCTGGGTGGCGAACGGGCGCTCGCTGTCACTCGGACGCGACGAGGGCTTCACCAAGCTGCTGTTCGATCCCGAGACTCACCGCGTGCTCGGCGGCGGCATCGTGGGCACGAGCGCCGGCGAACTCATCAGCGAAGTGGCGCTGGCGATCGAGAACGGCTGCGATGGCGCCGACATCGGCCTCACGATTCACCCGCACCCGACGCTCTCCGAGACGGTGGCCGGCGCGGCCGAGGCCTTCGAGGGCACGCTCACCGACCTGTACCTGCCGAAGAAGTAGGCCAGTACAGCTCGCGGTGCACGCCTCGAGCGGCCTTTTCGAGCCGCACGCCGCCAAATGCAGCGTGCAAATGCAGCGTGTCGAGGCCGGTCCTCGGCTGTCCAGTGCTTAGATTGGACCTGCGCCCCGTCGCGGCGAGTTACATTGATCATTGAACTTATGGAGCGACGACCATTTGCAGCTGTCACTGGGCGGAGATCTGCACCTACAATCGCGCTCGCGGACTGTGAATGGCACCTCGATGTCTGAACCCTCAACTGAGCTTCTGCTGAAGACCGACACCCTCGCATTGCGTGACATCGTCTGCGCGGGCCAGTGCCGTCACAGGAGCGAGGAGGAGTTCGCGGAAGCAACCTGCCTGGTCTTCCCCTACCGCGGGGTGTATGTGCGTCACCTGGGTCGCAGCGATGCCGTCGCCGAAGCCAACCAAGTTCTTTTTTTCAATCACGGGGAAGGGTATCGGATCAGTCACCCCGTCGAGGGAGGCGATGCGTGTCTCTCGCTGGCGATCGGAGAGAGCTGGCTAAGCGAGCTGGCGCCCCAAGACGCAGGTCTGCGATGGGGATCCGTTGACCTTTCGGCGGCAGCGGTTGCGCATCGATGCACGCACACAAGCTCTGGTTGCAGTGCTTCGACACAGCCTGAGGAACGGAGTCGCCGACACGCTTCAGGGCGAGACCTTGCTGCTGACGCTGGTACGGCGGGCGGTGGGCGGCTCGACGTCATCGCATCCCGCCCGCAGGAGTTTGGGCCGGCAGAAGCTGGTGGATCGTGCGAAGCTGGTGTTGTCGTCCAACGTGGGTCGGCGTTGGACTCTGGCTGATGTTGCGGCTGAGGTCAGAGTGTCTCCTGTGTACCTCACACAGGTCTTTCAGCAGGTCGAAGGGATGCCTTTGTACCGCTACCAGCTGCGGTTGCGCCTGTCGCGCGCCCTCCATCTCTTGGAGCGATGCAACGATCTTGGCGCTCTCAGCCTGGAGCTCGGATTCTCCAGTCATAGTCATTTCACATCGGCTTTTCGCCAAGTTTACGAGCGTACGCCGCTCGACTTTCAGCGCTCGCTGTCACTGCGATGACTGCCTAGAAAGGCCGAAGGTCAGGCTCGAGAAGGTGGTCTCGAAGTCGGTGTCGCGCGAGCTGGGTTGAGGCTTGGTCCAGATCACGTTCAGGAGCCAGGTACCCTCCCTCGGCATCGTGAACAGCGCGCGTCCGGCACGATCGGTCGGGTGCGTCTCGACAGGAGAGGCGTCATGTTCAAGATTCGTGAGTTTGACGAGCGCTCCTGGTAATGGGCGACCGCCATAAAGCACCCGGATCGGCAGGGTTGCGGGTCGCGGTTGAACGTACGGACTCTGCTCGGGGACTATTTCCAGGGGCAGGCCGAGGGGCCTGGTGACCTGGGTCTGTGAATCCTTGGTGAGCGCACCGACCTGCACGATCGCTTTGGCCTGCCGGCTATAGCTCTCGCTTCCATCGACGTCGGTGCGGTGCGTTCGTGCCCGCAGCTCAAGTGCCGGAGTGAGTCCTTCGACTGTGAGATAGTCGTTGAAGCGAATTGCGGGAAGGTAGCTGCGCGCACGATCGTCGGTTGCCAGGACCAGGACGTACGTGCCGGGCCCGCGCAGGCGCGCGACAGCGTCGCTCTCGCCGGCGCCGAGGTGCAGGTCACTGCGCAGGTCAATCCGCTTGCCACTTGACATGACCGCCTCAAAACGAATGATCCGGTTCGCAGAAATCGGCGACCGCTGGCGGGCAGGTCCGTGGCCCACCAGCAGTGTGACGGCCACCGCGGCTTCGGGCTCCAACCAATAGGCACGAGGTTGCAACCAGAAGTCGTGCGCAGCTGCCATGCCTGCGTGGCTCGCGACGACCACGAGGGCGAGGAGCACAAATCGCAGCGGAGTGCGATGAACGTCGTGGGACTCCTCGGGGTGCGTCCACGAGGTTCTACTCGATATGGTCGGGCAGGTAACCCGGTGTGACCGGGAGCAACTGCAGGGTTGCAGCCAGAACCGCGACCGCAATCAGCCAGCTCGAGACCACCTTGACGACGATCGCTGCCCCGCGGTCCAGCATCCAGGCGCCAGGCAGCACCACCAGCGCGGCGGGCAGCGCCATCACGAGATCCGTTCGCGATCCGGTCAATGCGACAACTGCCCCGCACCAGAAACCTGCATTCAAGGAAAGCGCGAGTCTCGTGTTGAAACCTATGCCGCGCGGGAAATGCACTATGGCTGCAGTCGCTGCAACGCTCGTCCAACACCCGATGAAGATCCCCTCCAGCCAGGCCCGGGGCAGCGGCGTCATCGCTACGATGAACGCGGTAACGGCGAGAGCGAGCATCTCCGGGACCCACTGACGCCGTGGTGCGAAGACCATCGCGAGCCCGACCGCGGCGCTCAGCAGCGTCGGCGGCAGCATGCCACCCCTCAAGACGGGAGGGCCTGATGAAAGAACCAGACGCCTAGGATCGCAACCAATCCGCCGAGCGTGCGCGTCACGAGGATGCCGCCCGGTACCTCGTTGAGCATGCCCATGCCGATACCACACACGTGCAGAAGTCCGGTGGCTAGTACAAAACCGACGCTGTATCCGATCGGGTCGGCCGCCGACGGCAGCTCCGTGCCGTGCGCGTACCCATGGAACACGGCAAACGTGCCCACCACGATGCATGCCGCCCACACTGGCGCGCGCAGTGACAATGCGATGCAGCTGCCCAACGCCACAACCGAGAGCGCGATACCGATCTCGACAGAACCTATTGGCATACCGAGCATGCCTATGATTGCTCCGGCGACCATCATGGCCGGGAACGTGACGGGCAGTGCATAGATCAGCGGCCTGCCGAGAAACGCGCCCCACAGACCTACCGATATCATCGCGAGCAGATGGTCCCACCCTGTCAAGGGGTGCCTGAACCCCGCAGCAAGTCCGCCGGGGAGACCTGTTCCCGTGTGTGCAATTGCGGGGTGAAAAGCGAGAAGGGCCGCAGCCCCGGCCAGCCCCGCGATCGCACGCGCCAGCGCAGGGTGAGGGCTGCAAGGCAGCTCCGCTAACGCCCACAGTTGCACGCCTCGTGCGGTGGAACTCATTCCCTATAACCGCCGCTCTTCGTGCCGTCCCTCGGCGGACCCGGAGGCGCCAGAAACGGAAAATCCGTTGCCGAGTGCTCGCGGTCATCGTGGCGAAGACCGTCGTCGAACTGGGTCGTTCCGTTCACCATCAGCGCCCGCCACACGTTGGCAGCGTTATAGAGCGGGGTTCGCCCGCCACAATCGTTTGCCTGGGCGTTCCGACCGGCGAGGCTGGCAAGCTCCACGGCGAAGAGCTGCGTGCACACGCCCGACGCGCTGTTGATCCAAAGGCGGTCATCCGCCAGTACCGTCGCCAATGCTCGGTAGCGCACTGCGGGAGGCGCTTGCGGATTCGCGAGCAGCTGATTGCCACACTTTCCGTCGAAGCCGTCGTAGATTGCCAGCGCACGCTGCATTTCGGGAATGAATTTGCGCGACGTGGCCGGTGTGAGGGCGTTGTATTCCTCCTTAAGCCGGTCGCCGACATCGTCGGGTTCGAGAAGCCCCAACAATGCATTTTCGCTCATCGGCCGCCCTTCGCGATTGAGTCGACGCTCAGCCGAAGACGTGTCCCCCCAAACTGCCAGTACCTTGCCACCCTGGTTTATCGCAGCTACGTCAACTGATATGACCAGAGCCGATGCCATCCATCCGGCCAGAAAATTCTTCCCAGGGCCGCCGTCGGTATGCCGCCACTGATACAGGATCGCTTGGGTGGTGGCCTCATCGAAATTCGGGCAGCCTGCGGCGTCGACTACCGCGCCGCTTTTCAGTGCGCCCGCAGCGACCTGATACGCCGCCCTGGTACCCCTGACATTGTTGAAAAACGGATCGTCGCGTAGTCCTGCGAAAACTCTGAACAGATGGTTGTTTCCTTCGAGACCGGCGGGTTTACTCGCATCGCCTCGTACTGCGTCCGCGTTTCCTAGGCGGCAGTCGGCATCACTCGCGCCAAAGAAGCGGCAGACGATTGCTGTGCTCGCAGTTGTCTTGCCGAACTGCTTGCCGCTGTCGATATGAAAGCCGTACTGCAGGCGATCCGAGAAAGTATGTCCGACAACCGTCATGACAAGGTTCAAATGGCTGGCATCGGAAGTCATCCAGGCATAGATGTCCCCGATATCGGCCTGAGGATTTGCGATGGCGGTGGGACTATCCAAGTGATTCGACGCACGCAAGCACGTCTCGCCAATGAACGCCACGGCGCCGGCAAGCAGAGTCAAGGCCAGCCAGCGTGTGATGGCCGAAGTAAAGGAATCCATTGAATTGCGCCTCCGTCGGACCCTGGTCGAGTTACGCAAAGCAGAGCGCATGCGGGCTCTTCCGGGGTATCGAATTCTTTAGCGATCGGTGCGCGGCTGGCTGTGGCCTGAAAGTCGCTAAAGATCCTGACAGCGAAAACACACCGTCCATGGTCTAGTGCAGCACAGGCTCTGGCGGAGAAGACCTGTGCGGCCTGCAATTGCAGGCTGGACGGAAACCAAGTTGAACGAAGCGGACGCATCGAGCGGTAGGACATCGGAGCATTAAGCGCGAAACATGAAACGCAGAGAGCTTCTGGCGATGGGAATTGCCGCGACCATGGCAACTGGCTTGAGTGCAGCGGCGCGAGGAGCAAGCAGATCCTGGCTAGTGAACCCGGATCAGGATGCGGCGTTCATCTACGACGAGAACCGTCAGTTCCTAAGCACGAAATTCGGTCGCATCGCGTATATCGATCGCGGGGTAGGAGCGGTCGTCCTTTTCTTGCACGGATTTCCTCTCAACGGATTCCAGTGGCGCGGCGTTATCGATGAGATAGTTCCACAGCGACGCTGTATTGCGCTCGATCTCATGGGGCTTGGTTACAGCGAGGTAGCCGTGGACCAGGACGTGAGCCCCAACGCACAAGTGAAGATGCTCGTCTCGTTCCTTGATGCGCTCGGGATCGATCAGGTGGACCTGGTGGCGAACGACAGCGGCGGCGCAATCGCGCAGCTGTTCCTCGTAAACCAGCAGAAGCGGGTGCGTACCCTGTTGCTCACGAACTGCGACGTCGAAACTCAAAGCCCACCAGCCGCCGTGTTGCCGATTATTGAATTGGCGCGATTGGACGTGTATGCAAACCTCCTGCTGGTGCCGTGGGCAGATTACAAGGACAAGGCACGATCGTCAGATGGATTGGGTGGTATGTGCTACAGCAATCCCGCACATCCGAGCGATGTGGCGTTGGAAGAATATCTTCGGCCACTGATAGCCTCCGAGCGCCGTAAGGCGCTGGTGCAGCGTTATGCGCTGGGACTTACACCCAATCCGCTGCGCGGGATCGCCCCGCTTCTGCGCCGTTGTGAGGTTCCGACGCGTATTGTATGGGGCATGGCGGATACGATCTTCTCCCCACAGAACGCGGATTATCTAGCCTCGGTTCTGCCAAGCGTCACTGGCATACGGCGCATCAAGCAGGCGAAGCTCTTCTTTCCGGAGGAATACCCGGACATCCTTGCCGAGGAGGCACGCAATCTGTGGAACCTGAGCGCGCTATGAGGATGCGCCGCAGCTCGCTGCGGCGTTGTGCGGCGAACAGCGACACGCCTGCTGCTAGCGGCTGGCGCGCCGTCGTCGTGCGGGCTGCATCGGGTGAGGCTTCCTGCGAGCCGGATGCGCCGGCGTCTTGTGCGGATACTCGCACAGGTCGCGGATGATGCAGGTCGGACAGGCCGGCGTGCGCGCGGTGCACACGTAGCGGCCGTGCAGCAGCAGCCAGTGGTGTGCATCCTTGCGGAATTGCGGCGGGGTGGTGGCGCTCAGGGCGTCCTCGACCTCGCGCGGATTGCGCCCGGGCGCAAGCCCGGTGCGGTTGGCGACGCGGAAGATGTGCGTGTCGACCGCGATCTCCGCCTGGCCGAACACCATGTTGAGAATGATGCTGGCGGTCTTGCGGCCCACGCCCGGCAGTGCTTCGAGCGCCTCGCGCACGCCGGGCACCTCGCCCTGGTGCTGCGCGACGATCTGCTGCGCCAGGCCGATGAGATTCTTCGCCTTGGTGTTGTACAGGCCGACCGTCTTGATGTACGGCTTGACGCCCTCGACGCCGAGCGCGGCGATGGCCGCCGGCGTGTTGGCCACCGGAAAGAGCACGCGGGTGGCGGCGTTGACGCTCTTGTCGGTGGTATGAGCCGACAGCATCACCGCGACCAAGAGTTCGAAGGGCGTGCCGTGCAGCAGCTCCGTGGTCGGCGCAGGGTTGGCCGCCTGCAGGCGCCGGAAGATGGCTTTGCGCGTGGCCGGATGCATGAGGTTCAGTCAGCGGCGCGCTTGCGCTCGTTGAGGAGGGCGGCGCGCTCGCGCGCCTGCGCCGCGTAGCGCCCCTGGTGGGCGGCAAAGCGGCGCCGGTTGTCGGCCGCCGCGGGCGCAGGGCCTGCCTGCGTCAAGGCTTGCGCGCGGCACGAGCGTGATGCAGTCGACCGGGCACGGTGCAATGCACAGCTCGCAGCCCGTGCACAGCTCGAGCACCACCGTGTGCATGAACTTGCGGGCGCCGACGATGGCATCCACCGGACACGGCGGCAGGCACTTGGCGCAGCCGATGCACGCCTCCTCATCGATCTGCGCCACGAGCAGCGGACCTTCGACCCCGTTGGCCGGATTGAGCGGCAGCGCTGGCGCGATGCAGCAGCGCTGCGAGCTCGGCGATGGTGGCGGCGCCGCCCGGCGGGCACTGGTTCAGCGGCACGGCATCCGCGGCGAGCGCTTGGGCGTAGGGCAGGCAGCCGCTGTAGCCGCAGCGCGTGCACTGCGTCTGCGGCAGCAGGGCATCGATCTCCTGGACGCTCGCCATGCGCGCGACGGCGCGATGCTCAGCTGATCTTCATGCCGGGAGTGGCGCCGGCATCCGGGGACAGGAGGAACAGGCCGGGCGCTTCCCCGCTGGCGGCCAGCACCATGCCCTCGGAGACCCCGAACTTCATCTTGCGCGGCGCGAGGTTTGCGACCATGACGGTGAGGCGGCCGGTGAGCGCTTGCGGGTCGTAGACCGACTTGATGCCGGCAAACACGGTGCGGGTCTCTGAGCCCAGATCGAGCGTCAGCTTCAGAAGCTTGTCGGCGCCTGCCACCGCCTCCGCCGCCACGATGCGCGCCACGCGCAGGTCGACCTTGCGGAACTCATCGATCGAGAGGCTCGGCGCTGCCGCTGCGGGTGCCGGCGCAGCAGCCGCGGCCGGCTCGGCCTCGAAGAGCGCATCGAGCTGTTTGGGGTCCACGCGTGTCATGAGGTGCTCGTAGGGGTTGATACGTTCGGGCAGTACGGCGGCGTCGCTCCAGGTGAAGGGACGCGGCAGGCCGAACAGCTGCTGCGCCACGCGTGCGCTTAAGGTGGGCAGCACCGGCGCGAGCAGCACCGACAACAGCCTGAAGCCCTGCAGCGCGCGTGAGCACACGTCCTGCAGCTGCGCGGCCTGGGCTGCATCCTTGGCCATGACCCACGGCTGACGGGCGTCGAACTCCTGGTTGAGACGATCGGCGAGCGCCATGATGTCGCGCATCGCCTTGCCGAACTCGCGCTGCTCGTAGCTTTGCTGGATCTGCAGGGCCTGCGCGGCGGAGGTTTCCGCAAGGCGCGCCACGTCCCCCTGGAACTTGAGCTGGCCGCCGAAATGGCGGGTGATGAAATTCGCCGCGCGGCTGGCGATGTTGACGTACTTGCCGATCAGGTCGCTGTTGACGCGCGCGACGAAGTCGTCCGGGTTGAAATCCAGGTCCTCGACGCTGGCGTTGAGCTTGGCGGCGATGTAGTAGCGCAGCCACTCGGCATCCATGCCGATGTCGAGGTAACGCAGCGGACTGATGCCGGTACCGCGCGACTTGGACATTTTTTCGCCCGAGACGGTGATGAAGCCGTGCACGTAGACGTGGTCCGGCACCTTGTAGGGCGGGCCTGCGAACTTCAGCATCGCCGGCCAGAAGAGCGTGTGGAAGTAGATGATGTCCTTGCCGATGAAGTGGATCTGCTCGGTGTCGCGCGCCGCCAGGAACTGCTCGAAGCTGCGCGTCTCGCCGTGGGCGCGCGCCTGCCCGCTGTCGAAGTAGCTCTTGAGGGCGGCCAGATAGCCGATCGGGGCATCCAGCCACACGTAGAAGAACTTGCCCGGCGCATCCGGGATCGGGATGCCGAAGTAGGGCGCATCGCGCGAGATGTCCCAGTCGCCGAGCGCCTGCTCGCCCTGGCCGTCGAGCCACTCGCGCGCCTTGTTGGCGACCTGCGGCTGCAGGCGCCCCGGCGCGTCCAGCCACTGCCGCAGGAACGCCACGCAGTTGGGGTCGGAGAGGCGGAAGAAGAAGTGCTCGGAGGACTTCAGCAGCGGCGCGGCGCCGGACAGGGTGGAATACGGGTTGATGAGATCGGTCGGCGCATACACGGTGCTGCACACCTCGCAGGCATCGCCGTACTGGTCCTTGGAGTGGCAGTTGGGGCACTCGCCCTTGATGTAGCGGTCGGGCAGGAACATGCCCTTCAGCGGATCGTAGAACTGCTCGACGTCGCGCGCATAGATGAGACCGGCGGCCTTGAGGCGTGCGTACACGTCCTGCGACAGCTGCGTGTTCTCGGGCGAGTCGGTCGAGTGCCAGTGATCGAAGCTGATGTGGAAGCCCTACAGGTAGCGGGCGCGCCCGGCCGCGATGCGCGCCACCAGCTGCTGCGGCGTGACGCCCTCGGCTTTCGGCCTTGAGCATGATGGGCGCGCCGTGCGCATCGTCCGCGCCCATGAAGTGCAGCTGGTGTCCCTGCATGCGCTGGAAGCGCACCCAGATGTCGGCCTGGATGTACTCCATGATGTGGCCGATGTGGAACGGCCCGTTGGCGTAGGGAAGCGCGGTGGTGACGAAGATCTTGCGGCTCATCACCGCTAGTCTACAGAAAATGCGCGGGCCGCCTTTGCGGCAGGGGCACCGTTCAGCCGGAGTCCTTCATATCCTCGAATTTGGCCTTGTTGATGCCTTTCTTGTAGGCCTCTTTGCCGGTGATCTGGCGGCTTTCCAGCAGCTGTTGGATCGCGGTGTCCATGGTGCGCATGCCGAAACTGCCGCCCGCCTGCATGGTGTTCTCGAGCTGGTCGAGCTTGCCCTGGCGGATGAGGTTGCCGGCGGCCGGCGTGTTCACCAGGATCTCGAGAGCTGCGACGCGCCCCTTCTTGTCGGCGCGCTGCAGCAGTTGCTGCGACACCACGCCGCGCAGCGAGGTCGACAGCATGGTGCGCACGTGCGACTGCTTGTCGGAGGGGAAGACGTTGACCATGCGGTCGACGGTCTGCGCCGCACCGTTGGTGTGCAGCGTGCCCATCACGAGGATCCCCATCTCGGCGGCGGTGACCGCGATGCTCATGGTCTCGAGGTCACGCAACTCGCCCACCAGGATCACGTCCGGATCCTCGCGCAGGGCAGAGTGCACGGCCGCGGCGAAACTCGGGCTGTGCACGCCGATCTCGCGCTGGCTGATCAGGCAGTTCTTGCGCTCGTGCACGAACTCGATCGGATCCTCCACCGTCAGGATGTGGCCTTTCACGCGCCGGTTGATGTCATCGATCATCGCGGCAAGGGTGGTCGACTTGCCCGAGCCGGTCTTGCCGGTGACCAGGATCAGCCCGTTGTTGGCGCGGCACATCTGCCGCACGGCCTCGGGCAGCTTCAGCTCGTCCAGGGTCAGGGCCTTGGAGGGTATGGCGCGGAACACCGCGCCCATGCCGTTCAGCTGGCGCATGACGTTCACGCGGAAGCGCCCGCGGTCGGTGAGGGTATAGGCGAAGTCCGCGCCGTCCTTGGCCTCGAAGCGGTCGAGCGCCGTCTTCGGCATGATCTCGAACAGCCACTGCTTCACCAGCTCCGCGGCCAGCTTGTCCGGGCGCAGCGGCGACAGATCGCCGTACAGGCGGATGCGCGGCGGGTCGCCGGCCAGGAAATGCAGGTCGGAGCCGCGCTTCTCCAGCACCTCGATCAGCAGTGCGTCAATCTGTGCCAACGGCCCCCCTTGCCTCTACGCCGCGGGGTTCGCCGCCGGACTCGGGTTGGTGCCGGTGATGTCGAGTTTGGGCAGCATGCTGGTGTCGGTGACGTACTTCTGGAAGGAGCGCTTCTCGGTGGCGTACACGTAGGCATCGTCGGGATCGACGCTGCGCGCGGCAATGGCGGCCAGCAGCGCCTGGTCCATCAGCTGCATGCCGAGGTCGCGGCCCATCTGCAGCTGGCTGGGAATCTGGTGGGTCTGATCGGACTGCACCAGTTTCGCGATCGCCTTGGTCATCATCAGCACTTCGCAGATCGCCTTGCGGCCGTGGCCGTCGGCGGTCTTCACCAGCACCTGGGTGACCACCGCCAGCAGGCTCTGCGCGAGGAAGCTCTTGGTCTGTTCACGCTCCTCGACCGGCAGCGCGTCGATGATGCGGTCGATGGTCTTGACAGCTCCGGTGGTGTGCAGCGTGCCGAGCACCAGGTGGCCGGTTTCGGCGGCGGTCATCGCCATGGAGATCGTCTCGGCGTCGCGCAACTCGCCCACCAGGATCACGTCCGGGTCCTCGCGCATCGCCGCGCGCACGCCTTCGGCGAAACTCGGGATATGCGTGCCGAGTTCGCGCTGGATCACCTGGCTCTGCTTGCTCGGGTGCACGAACTCGATCGGATCTTCGAGGCTGATGATGTTGAGCTTACGGGTCTGGTTGAGGTGATCGATCATCGCCGCGAGCGTCGTCGACTTGCCGGTGCCGGTCGAGCCGGTCACCAGCACCATGCCCTGGTGGTAGTCGCACAGCTTCGTGACCACCGGCGGCAGGGCCAGTTTCTCCAGCGTCGGCACTGAGGTCGGAATGGAACGGAAGGTGGCGCCGACGCCGGTGTCCTTGCGGAACACGTTGACGCGGAAGCGTCCGCCTTCGCTCGAGACGTAGGAGAAGTCCAGGTCGTTGCCCTTGTTGAAGTGCTCGTTCTGCGCGCCGGTGAGGATCTCGGTGATGTAGCCGTCGAGCTCCGCCGGCGCGCAGTTCGCGGAACTTGATCGGCATCAGGTCCCCGTACAGGCGCAGCATCGGCGGCACGCCGACGGCCAGGTGCACGTCCGAGCACCCCTGCTGGGTGCCGAGCTTCAAAAACGCATCAATGCGCGCCAAGCCACTGCTCCTAAAGGAGATTTTCCGACTGTTGTTTTGCCCTTTTCGGGCTTTGAGATCAACAACTTGAGTTCGGAAATTTGACCTAACGCACGAACTTTCGCAAGACGGGGGCGGCGCCTTGGCAAGACGGGGGCGTGCGGGCCGCTCAGCTGAGGTAGCGCTGCAGGGCGGCGCTCAGCTCGTTCATGGTCTGGAAGCGCTTGGTCTTGTCCACCGCCATGGCGCGCATCACCAGGTCGGAAAGTCCCGGCGGCAGGTTCGGGTTCACGTCCTGGGCGACGCGCGCCTTGCCCTGTACGTGCTGGTACATCACCGACATGTGGTCGCCGCGCGAATAGGGCGGAACGCCCGTGACCATCTCGTAGAGCATCACGCCGAGGGCGTAGATGTCGGCGCGCTCGTCCACCTTCTTGCCGAGGATCTGCTCGGGCGCCATGTACTTCGGGGAGCCGATGACGTAGCCGGTCTTGGTGAGCTGGGTATCGCCCTCGCGCTGCGCGGCGGCCACGCCGAAGTCCACGATCTTGAGCAGCGCCTCCTGGTTGATCAGCACGTTGGCGGGCTTCAGGTCGCGGTGCACGATGCCGACCTGATGCGCGACCGTCATGCCGGTGCAGATGTCGATGCCGAACTGCATGGCGCGCTTGAGCTCGACCGGCTTCTCGTTGACGACCTCGCTGCCGAGGGTGTGCGAGGGGAAGTACTCCATGGAGATGGCGTAGTTGCCCTGGATGTAGAGAAAGTCATAGATGCGGATGACGTTCTTGTGCGTGATCTTGCGCGAGTAGCGCAGCTCGTGCACGAAGCGCTTCATCACTTCCTCGTCGCCCGACACGTTGGGGTTGAGGAACTTGAGGATGAGGCGCTCATCGACCACCGTGTCCTCCATCAGCAGCACGGTGCCGAAGGCGCCGCGGCCGATGCGGTCGATGTACTTGTAGCGCCCCTCGAGGATGTCGCCGGGCTTGAGCGTGCCGATGTCGAGCCGCGCCGCGGCTTCCGCCTGGCGCACCTGCTGGTCGGAAATCACCTGCGTCTTGGTGGCCTCGAGCGACGGAGCGGGCTGCGGCGGGCGTACGCCGGCCTGGGTCGGCGTGATCGCGGCGGCCCCCGGCTGCGAGGCGTTGTTGAGGTTGGTGATGCCGGCGATGCGGTTGTTGAGCTCGCTCACCGCCGCGGCCGCCATGCGCGAGATGGTCTGGTCGGGCGAGGACACCTGCGCCTGCAGCTCGCTGCGCACCTGCTCGGCGCGCGTCTCGTCCGCCAGGCGTGACAGCGCCTGGATCGCCTCGATGCGGATCTCGCGCTCCGGGCGGGCGATGAAGGGCAGGAGCGTATCCACCATCCTGACGTCGCCCAGCTTGCCGAGCGCGCGCACCACGATCGGCGTGGCCTTGCCGTTGGCGGAGGCCTGCAGCATCTCCATCAGGCGCGGCACGGCGCGCTTGCTGCCGATCTCGGCCAGCGCATCCACGGCGCGCTCGCTCACCCACCAGTCGCTGTCGCGGGTCGCCTGGATGAGCGAGTCGACGGCGCGCTCGTCCTTGGTCTGGTTGAGGATCTCGATGGCGGCGCGGCGGATATCCTCGTCCTTGTCGCGCACCAGCTGCAGCACCGCCTCGATGACCTTCGGGCCGCCGATCTTGCCGAGCGCGTCGGCGGCGCGGCTGCGTACCCACCAGTCGCTGTCCTTGAGCGAGCCCAGCAGGTACTTCACCGACTGGGGGTTGCCGATCTCGTTCAGCACCTCGACGGCGGCGCGGCGTGCGTTCTCGTTCTCGTCCTTCAGGACCTCGATCAGGTATTTCATCGTCTCGGGGTGATTGGCCTTGATCACCACGTCGATGGCGCGATTGAGCACGTCGATCTCGGGGTCGCGCAGCAGCGGCGCTACCCGCTCGATGTCGATGGGTCCGTCCATGCGCTGCAGCGCGGACAGCGTCGCGCCGCGGATCAGCTTGTTGGGATCCTTGAGCAGGCCCTGCAGGGCCTGCTGCACCTCGGGAGTGTTGAAGCGCGCCAGCGTGTTGATGATGTGCACGCGCGCGATCGGGTCCTTGCCGTTGACGCGGCCGATCAGCTCCGGCAGCGCCGCGCGGTCGGCGATCTCGCCGATGATGCGAAACAGCGCCGCCTTCTCGTTGGGCTCCTGGTTGTAGGCGGCATGCAGCAGCTCGCGCACGCCGAAGCGCGACTTCTGCGCGGCGATGACCTCCAGCACGGTCGGCTTGGATACGCCCGGGGTGGCGAGCGCCTCGAGCAGCAGGTGGTGCGGGTAGTTGCGGCTGCTGGTGAGCGCCCAGGAGATGCCGGAGATGACGCGCGGGCTGCCCTCGACGAGGCCGCGCACGTATTGCGGGAAGGTCTTGGCGCTGACCAGACCGGCCAGCACGTCCACGAACGCCATGGTGGCGCTCTTGTCGGCGTCCGGCAGCGCTGCGAACACCGACTCGATAGCGGCGGGACCCACGTCCTTCAGCCGCGCGACCGCTTTCTGCGTCGCAGGACTGGCCGGATCGGTCGATGACCGGATCTCCGTGATGAGCCGGTCGGCACGCAAGTTAGAGAAAAAGCTCATTCAGCCTTTCCGTGAAGGGGCCGCTGACCGCACTCTTTCATGCAGCAATACAATGCCCGGCGCCCGTCTTCCAGGCCGCCGCGGCACTGCCGTAATCGCCATTCGTCTATTAAAGGAGCCAGGTGCCGAAATTGCGCGGATTATGCCATAGCCCCGGCTCGGGCCACGCGGCCGCCCGGCACGCGCGGCGCTGCGCGCAAGTCTCTACAATCCGAGGCAGAAAATGACTCCTGCTGACACCCTGAACACCGTGCGCGGCGCGCTGGAGGCGTACCTCGACCCCTATCTGGGCGAGACGCTGGGCAGCCGTCCAGGCGCTGCGCGAGCTGACGCCGTCCGGCGACGGTTTCGCCGCATCCCTCACCTTCGGCTTCCCGGTGGGCGGCTACCAGGCCGAGCTGACCGAAGCCCTGACCGGCCAGCTGCGCGCGGCCGGGGTGCGACGCGCCACTGACCGTGACGCTGCAGGCGGATATCCGCGCGCACGCGGTGCAGCGCCCCTTAAAGCCGCTCGGCGACATCCGTAACGTCGTCGCGGTCGCCTCCGGCAAGGGCGGGGTCGGCAAGTCCACGGTGGCCGTGAACCTGGCGCTCGCCTGGGCGGCGCAGGGCGCACGGGTGGGCATCCTCGATGCCGACATCTACGGCCCCAGCCAGCCGCTCATGCTGGGCCTTGCCGGGCAGCGGCCGAGCTCGCCGGACGGCAAGCAGCTGCGGCCGCTCGTCAGCCACGGCATCAGCGCCATGTCGATCGGCTTCCTGGTCGATGCCGAGCAGCCGATGGTGTGGCGCGGACCGATGGTGACGCAGGCGCTCACCCAACTCCTGAGCGAGACCCAGTGGGGGGCGCTCGACTACCTGGTCGTGGACATGCCGCCGGGCACCGGCGACATCCAGCTGACGCTGGCGCAGCGCGTGCCGGTGGCCGGCGCGGTGATCGTCACCACCCCGCAGGACATCGCGCTCGCCGATGCGCGCAAGGGCCTGAAGATGTTCGAGAAGGTGGCCGTGCCGGTACTGGGCATCGTCGAGAACATGAGCGTGCACGTGTGCTCCAACTGCGGCCACAGCGAGCATATCTTCGGCGCCGGGGGCGGGCAGCGCATGGCGCACGACTACGGCGTGCGCCTGCTCGGCGAGCTGCCCCTCGATGCCCACATCCGCGAGGAGGCCGACGGCGGCCGGCCCACCGTGGTGGCGGCGCCCGACTCGGCGCGCGCCCGTCCCTACCTGCAGATGGCGCGCCGCACCGCCGGCGCGCTCGCCGTGCGCGCGCGCGACCGCAGCAGCCTATTTCCCAAAATCGTCATCGAAGAAACCTGATACCTTGCGCGACCCGGAGCGGGCGGCGGAAGGTTTAAGCAACTATGAGCATCAAGTCCGACAAGTGGATCCGGCGCATGGCCGCCGAGCACCACATGATCGAGCCGTTCGAGGCGGGCCAGGTGCGCGAGCGCGAGGGCCGCCGCATCGTCTCCTACGGCACCTCCAGCTACGGCTACGACGTGCGCTGTGCGAATGAGTTCAAGATCTTCACCAACATCAACTCCACCATCGTCGACCCCAAGGCGTTCGACGAGAAGAGCTTCGTCGATTTCAGCGGCGCGGTGTGCATCATTCCGCCCAACTCGTTCGCGCTGGCGCGCACCGTGGAGTATTTCCGCATTCCGCGCAACGTGCTGGTGGTGACGCTCGGCAAGAGCACCTACGCGCGCTGCGGCTGCATCGTCAACGTCACGCCGCTCGAGCCCGAGTGGGAGGGGCACGTGACGCTGGAGTTCTCCAACACCACGCCGCTCCCGGCCAAGATCTACGCCAACGAGGGCGTGGCGCAGATGCTGTTTTTCGAGTCCGACGAGGTGTGCGCGACTTCGTACCGCGATCGCGGCGGCAAGTACATGGGCCAGAAGGGCGTCACGCTGCCGAAGACGTGAGCTAAAGCGCTGCGCGCACTAGTCGCGCGTCAGGCTCTCGATCTCCATGGTCCACTCCACCTCGTCGCCGCGCTTCTGCTGCACGCGCAGCGGGATGAAGCCGCGCGACGGCGCACACCAGTAGCGATTGACGCGCGGCGAGTTGGCGCGCGCGCTGCTGTAGATGACGGTCGCGACCTCGCCTAGGGGAGTCTTCAGGGTGGCTTCGCCCTCGCGCCGGTACTGGTAGGCGCGCACCGCGTTCTTGTCGAGCACCGTAAAGTGGTCCGGCGTGCGCCCGTGCAGCAGGGCCGCCATCAGCGCAATCTGGATGGAGGAATCGTCCTGTACGCCCGGGGTGAGCGCCAGGTCCACCGGCGTGTCCTCGTATACGCCCGTCACGCGCTGGTGCTGCCAGTCGTAGGTCACGTTGACGGTGCGCTTGCTGGAGCCCGAGCCATCGTCGCCCTGATAGCTCAGCGGCTGCACGTCGGCGCCGCTGATCTGCAGCACGCTCACCGTCTTCGGGGCGAGTGACAGCATCCGGCCGATGCCGCGCGCTGCGCTCTGCGAGCTGTATTGCCAGTTATCGCCGTGCTGCTCGAGCCGCACGGTCGTGACCGCGACGTTCATGCCGTGCCAGGTCCAGCTGTAGCTCGCCGTGAAGGGCTTGAGCTCATCCGCGCCCGCGCCGGCGGCAAGGCCCGCGCAGCAGGCGGCCAGCGCGGCCCAGCCGCGCAGGCGGCGAGCGGCGTGCGCTTCAGTGTGCGCCACGGAAATCCTCGATGAGGGGGTGGCGCAGACGCTCGCCGTCGAGCCAGGCCGCATCGTCATGCCAGGTGAGCCGGCGCTGCGCGAACCAGCCGAGCGCCTTCGGGTAGATGACGTGTTCGCTCGCCAGCACGCGCGCGGCCAGCGCCGCCTCGCTCTCCCCGGCTTGCACCGCGACGCGCGACTGCAGCACCACCGGGCCGCCGTCGAGTTCGGCGGTGACGAAGTGGACGCTCGCGCCGTGCTCGCGCTCGCCGGCGGCGAGCACGCGCCGATGCGTGTGCAGGCCGCGATAGGCCGGCAGGAGCGATGGATGGATGTTGAACATGCGCCCGAGGTAGCGCGCCACGAACGGCGCCGAGAGAATGCGCATGAAGCCGGCGAGCGCGATCACGTCAGGCTGCGCCCCGGCCACCGCCTCGGCCAGCGCCCGTTCGTCAAAGCTGCCGTCCGCGGCGCGCGCCAGGCCGATCGCCGGCACGCCCAGTTCGCGCGCGCTCGCCAGCCCTGCCGCCTCGGCGCGGTCGGAGATGACCATCGTGGGCCGGGCGGCGATGGCGCCCGCCTGGCAGGCGCGGATCAGCGCCGTCATGTTGGAGCCGCGTCCTGAGATCAGCAGGACCAGCTTGCAGGGCGGCGCGGCGCTCATTCGTGGATCGACACTCCGCGCTCGCCCGTGGCGACCTCGCCGATGAGCTGCGCGCTCTCGCCGCGCGCGTTGAGGAACTCGACGGCGGCGGCCGCGTGCTGCGCCGGCAGCACGAGCACCATGCCGATGCCGCAGTTGAAGGTGCGGTACATCTCGGCCGGCGCGACGCCGGCGATGCTCTGCAGCCAGCTGAAGATCGGATCGCGCGGCCAGCGCGCGCGCTCGAGCCGCGCTTCCAGCCCGCTCGGCAGCACGCGCGGGATGTTGTCGGTGAGACCGCCGCCGGTGATGTGCGCCAGCCCGTGCACCGGCATGGCCTTCATGAGTGCCAGCAGCGGCTTCACGTAGATGCGCGTCGGCGCCAGCAGCCGGTCGAACAGCGGCTTGCCCTCGAGCACGGTGGCGCTGTCGGCGCCGCTCAGCTCCACCAGCTTGCGGATGAGCGAGTAGCCGTTGGAATGCGGGCCGGAGGAGGACAGGCCGATGATGGCATCGCCGGCAGCGACGGCACTGCCGTCGATGATGGCATCCTTCTCGACCACTCCGACGCAGAAGCCGGCGAGATCGTAGTCGCTGCCCTGGTACATGCCGGGCATCTCGGCGGTCTCGCCGCCGACCAGCGCTGCGCCGGCCTGCACGCAGCCCTCGACGATGCCGCGCACCACCGCTTCGGCGACCGCCACCTGCAGCTTGCCGGTGGCGTAGTAATCCAGGAAAAACAGCGGTTCGGCGCCCTGCACGACCACGTCGTTGACGCACATGGCGACCAGATCGATGCCGATGGTGTCGTGACGTCCCGTGTCGATCGCCAGGCGCAGCTTGGTGCCGACGCCGTCGGTGCCAGACACCAGCACCGGCTGCCGGTAGCCGGGCGGCAGCTCCACCAGGGCGCCAAAGCCGCCGATGCCGGCCAGCACCTCGCGGCGCTGGGCACGCTTCACCAGCGGCTTGATGCGTTCGACCAGCTCATCGCCGGCGTCGATGTCGACGCCTGCATCGCGATAGGTGATGCCAGGGCTCTCATTCATGATTTTCGCGCGCGCCGCAGGGGCGGGCCGCCGTGGGTTGCGGGCCCGTATGCTATTGTACCTGCCGCCTCGCGCCGGTGCGCGTGCGATCCAAACAATGTCGGGAAGCGGTCCCAAAATCAGCCAGGCGCAACCACACATGCGCGCACTGCTGGCGCTGTCGTGCATCGTGTGCGTGCTGCTGGCGCTGCCGTGCGGCGCGGCACGCCCGGTACGCGTCTATGAAGTGGACGTCGAAGGCCAGTCGGTGCCGGCGGTACAGGAGGCGATGCGCCAGGCGCTGGTGCGCGCCACCGGCCGGCGCGAAGCCGCCGAAGATCCGGCCTTCGGCGCACTGGTGGCCGATGCGCCCAAGTACGTGAAGAGCTACGCCACCGGATCGCGCGGCGAATCGCAGGTGGTGTTTGATGGCGCGGCCGTGGAACACGCCATCACGGCCGCCGGCCGCAGCTTCTGGGAGCACGACCGTCCCTTCACGCTCGTGGTGCTCGACCCGCAACGCGCCCGGCCCGCCGCCGATGCGGCGCGCACCGAACTGGAACACGTCGCCGCTGCGCGCGGCCTGCCGATCAGCCTGATCCCGATGGCGGTGGTGGATGCCAACGGCGCGCCGCTGGGCGCCGATGCGCTGCTGCAGGCCGCGCAGCGCTACGGCGCCGATGAAATTCTCGTCGGCCGCGGCCCGGATACCGGTGCCGAGGCGCCGCTGCAGTGGACCCTCTATACGCACGCGCAGAACAGCAACTGGAACGGCACGCTCGCAGCTGCGATCGACCACACGGTCGACCTGCTGGTGCCGCAGCAGGCCACATCGCTCGCCGAGACCGAGGGCGAGGCGCAGGTGCAGATCGACGGGGTGAGCTCGCTCGGCGCTTACGCGAACGTCGAGCGGCTGCTGCAGAGCGTGCCCGGCGTGCGGCGCGCCAACGTCGCCGGCGCCACCGCCGGCAGCGTCACCTTCGCGGTCACCGTGCGCGGCGGTGCCGCAGGCCTTGAGCAGGCGCTCAGCGGCACCGCGCACCTGCAGCGCGTGAACGGCGGCAGCGCTCTCATCTACCGCTACCAGCCGCAGGGTTGATGGCGCTTAGCCTTTCCGCTCGTGCGCCACCTGCCCAACATCATCTGCCTGATCCGCGTGGCGCTCATCTGGCCGATCGCCGTGGCGCTGGATGCGGGCGCCTACTTCACGGCGCTCCTGGTGTTCATCGTGGCGGCCGTCTCCGACGGGCTCGACGGCTACCTCGCCAAGCGCTTCAACTGGACCTCCGAGCTCGGCAAGTTTCTGGATCCGCTGGCGGACAAGCTGCTGCTGATGATCGTATTCGTCGAGGCGGCGTGGCTTGCGCTCATCCCCTGGTGGCTGACGGCGGCCGTGGTGGCGCGCGATGTGATGATCGGGGTCGGCGCCCTGGTGTTCCGCCTGTGGATGGGGCCGCTGCGCGGGCGGCCGACCGTGCTCAGCAAGGTCAACACCGCCGCGCAGCTCGGCTACGTCACGCTGGTGCTGCTCAACGCCACCAGCAACCTGCCGCCGCCGGAAGTTCTGGAGGCGGCCGCCTGGCTGACGCTGGCGAGCACCGTGCTGTCGGGACTGCATTACCTCGCGATCTTCACGCGGCGCGCCTGGGAGCAGCCGGCGCGGGCCGCGTAAGGTACTCAGCGCATGCAGCAGCTTCCCTTAGGCGTGCGGCTGCCCGATCGCGCCGTCTTCGCAAGTTTCCTCGGCGGCCGCAACCTGCAGGCGGTCGATCACCTGCAGCACGTCGCCCGCGCCGACAGCAGCGGACTTACCTGGCTGTGCGGGCCGTCGGGCTGTGGCAAGACCCATCTGCTGCAGGCGGTGTGCGCGGCGGCCAGCGAGCACCAGCGCTCAGGCTACGTGCCGCTCGCGCAGGTCGCCGCGCTCGGCGTCGGCGTGCTCGAAGGGCTGCCGCAGCTGCAGTGCCTGTGTCTGGACGACATCGACACGGTGGCCGGTCAGCTCACCTGGGAGCGCGGCATCTTCCAACTGCTGCGCGAACTGGAGGACTGCGGCGGCCGGCTGGTGTGTGCCGCGCAGACGCCGCCGGCACTGCTGCCGTGGGCGCTCGCGGATCTGGGCTCGCGCTGTGCCGCCGCCGCGGTGTTTCAGCTGCGCGCCCTCGACGAGCAGGAACAGCACGCCGCGCTGCAGCTGCGCGCGCGGCTGCGCGGGCTGGAATTGCCCGATGAGACCTGGCAGTGGCTGCAGCGGCGCGTGCCGCGCGACATGCGCTCACTGTATGAGCTGCTCGACACGCTCGATGAGGCAGCGCTCGCCGCGCAGCGCCGGCTGACCGTGCCGTTCATCCGCGAGGTGCTGCGCGCGCGCCGCGGCCAGGGCTAGTCAGCCCGCAGTGCGCGCCAGCTGCACGGCGAGCCTCGCCACGCGCTGGCCCAGTGCCTGCGCCAGCGTCTTTTCCGCCTCGGTGAGCACCGGCGCGCCAGCGCCACCGCCGACGTGGGAGGCGCCGTAGGGCGTGCCGCCGCTGCGCGTTTCGCTCAGGGCGCGCTCGGTGTAGGGCACGCCCACGAGCAGCATGCCGTGGTGGAGCAGCGGCAGCATCATCGACAAGAGCGTCGTCTCCTGGCCGCCGTGCATCGTCTGCGTGGAGGTGAATACCGCGGCGGGCTTGCCGGCGAGTGCACCGGACAGCCACAGGCTGGCGGTGCCGTCGAGAAAGTGCTTGAGCGGCGCTGCCATGTTGCCGAAGCGCGTGGGGCTGCCCAGCACCAGCCCCTGCGTGTCGCGCAGGTCGTCGAGCGTTGCATAGCTCGCGCCGCTGGCCGGCACCGGCTTCGCCGGCGCGTCGCTCTCGGTCACGACCGCCGGCACCGTGCGCAGCCGTGCGCTGGCGCCGGCCACGCTCTCGACACCGCGGCACACCTGGCGCGCCAGCTCCGCGGTCGCGCCGCTGCGCGAGTAGTACAGCACCAGGACCTCGGTCATGAGCAAAGTTCCTTGGGCGTTGGTCGATGCATGCGCTAAGTTGCCATAAAACGCGCGTTCGGAACTCTAGTAATATCGTCTGACTCGTTTTCCACCCGGGGCGAACGCCACACCGAGCATGATGTGCAAGAAGTGTCTGGTGTCAGGGCGTGTGCAGGGCGTCTTCTACCGTGCCACCGCGGCACGGCGCGCGCAGGAGCTCGGCCTGCACGGCTACGCGCGCAACCTGGCGGACGGACGGGTCGAGGTAATGGCGTGCGGCGAGGAACGGGCGGTGCAGGCATTCGTCAGCTGGCTGTGGATCGGCTCATCGGCCTGCAAGGTCACGGCGGTAGAGGTGAGCGATGCCGCGCCTGACCCGTCCGCTGCGCGCAGCGGCTTCCATGCCACCTGAATGGCACGCGTGCTGAAGCGCATCGCGCAGCGGCTCGCGCTCCCGGGCGGCGCGTTCGCTGTGGCACTGCTTCTGGCGGTGGCGGCGGCGGCCCAGCCGGCTCCGCCGCCGTCGCCGCCGCTGCCTGAAGCTGCGCCGTCCGCCGCCGAGCCTGCAGTGCCTGCGGGCGAGGCGGCCGAGGCGCTGCATCCGAACGTGCGCGAGGGGCAGCAGGCAGCCCTCGCCACGCCGCCCAGCCGCCCGCTGTCATGGTTCCGACGCCATCAGCATCGCGGCCAGCAGGCCATGGTCGTCGCGGCCAATCCGATGGCGGTGGATGCCGGCATCGAGATCCTCGGCAAGGGCGGCAAGGCCATCGACGCGGCGGTCGCCGTGCAGGCAATGCTCGGGCTGGTCGAGCCGCAGAGCTCCGGCATCGGCGGCGGCGCGTTTCTGCTGTACTACGACGCTCACAGCGGCAAGGTTACCGCCTTTGACGGTCGCGAGAAGGCGCCGGCGGCGGCGCGTGCCGACATGTTCCTCGATGAGCACGGCAAGCCCCTGCCGTTCGTCGAGGCGGTGCGCAGCGGCCGCTCCACCGGCGTGCCCGGCGTGATCGAGATGCTCGCGGCCGCGCACAAGAAGCTCGGCGCGCGGCCCTGGCAGGAGCTGTTTACGCCGGCCATCCGCGCCGCGACCGACGGCTTCAAGGTGCCGGCGCGGCTGGCGATGTTTCTCGGCGAGGGCTCGCCCTTTCCGCCCACCAACGAGGTGCGCACGCTGTTCTCGCGGCCCGATGGCTCCACGCTGGAGGAGGGCGATGAATTTCAGAACCCGGAGTACGCGCATACACTGCAGCGCATCGCCGCCGAGGGCCCGCGCGCGTTCTACGAGGGCTCCATCGCCGCGGAGATCGTGCGCGTCACCGGCGCAGGCAACCTCCCCGGCACGATGACGCTGCACGACCTTGCCAGTTACCGCGCCGAGTGGAGTGAGCCGTTGTGCCGCCCGTACCGCAACTACACCGTGTGCGTGCCGCCACCGCCCTCCAGCGGCGTCGCGCTGCTGCAGATGCTGCAGATGCTCGATGACACCAACATCGCCGGGCGCACGCCGGCCGACCCGCAGGCCTGGTTCCTGTTCGCGCAGGCGAGCCGCCTCATGTACGCCGACCGCGACCGTTACGTCGGCGACCCGCACTTCATCGAGGTGCCGATCGAGCGGCTGCTCGATCCGTCCTACGTGCGACTGCGTGCGCAGCTCATCGGCACGCGCGCGGGGCCTGCGCCGCAGCCGGGCGCGATTCCGCTGCCGCGCGCCCGCGACACGACCAGCGAGTCGCAGGGCACCAGTCACTTCGTGGTGGTCGACGCCGATGGCGATGTCGTGTCCATGACGACCACCGTCGAGTCGGTGTTCGGCTCGGGGCGTACCGTCGGCGGCTTCGTGCTCAACAATCAGCTGACGGATTTCTCCTTCCTGCCGACCGATGACGGGCGGCCGGCGGCCAATGCGGTGCAGGGCGGCAAGCGGCCGCGCTCCTCGATGGCGCCGATCATCGTGCTCGATAAGGGCGGTGATTTCGTGGCGGCGCTCGGCTCTCCCGGCGGCAACGCGATCCTGGAATACAACGCCAAGACGCTGGTGGCGCTGCTCGCGTGGAAGATGTCGCTCAAGCAGGCCATCGAGTTGCCGAACCTCATCGCGCGCGGCGACACCTTCAGCGGCGAGATCGGCCGCTTCCCGCCGGCGCTGCTGGCGGGCCTGCGCGAGCGTGGCATCGACCTCAAGCCCGGTCATGCGGAGAATTCGGGGCTGCACGGCGTGGTGCGCCGCACCGATGGCACCTACGAAGGCGCCGCCGACTCGCGCCGCGAGGGCGTGGCGCGCGCGCTGCCGCCGCCGCGCAGCAGCGCGAAGCACGCCGCCGCTCGCTAGCGCCGCAGCACGCCCGGTGCCGCGGGCCAGGCGCCTCTTCCGGTCCCCGGCCGCTACTGCACTCAGTGCGGCGCGTGTGGCGCTGCGGGTGGGGGAAATCCCAGATCGTCCGCACCGGCCCAGCGCCGCCAGGCGGTCGAGGACGAGATCCGGGTAGTCACGCCGACCGATGCTGCCGTTGTAGCGCGCCAGCGCGCGGCGCACGTCGTTGTGCTCGTAGCCCATGTAGAAGCGCAGGATCGCGCAGCCCATGTGGATGTTGGGAGCGACGTGCACCAGCTCGTAGCGACGCAGGCCGAGTTTCTCGGGCCAGAACGGCATCACCTGCATCAGCCCCACCGCGCCGGCGGATGAGACCGCCCAGCGATCGAAGCGACTTTCCACCGCGATGACCGCCATGACCAGGCCCGGCGGCAGGCGCGCCTCGCCGCTGCGATGGGTTTCGCAGTAGACCTGCTTGAGGATGTCGAGCCGCTCGTCCTTCTCTTGGACGATCGGCCGCAGTCGCGGCTCCATCAGCGTGTACCACACCGCCGAGTCGTACTGGTCGGTGAAGCACTGCGCCTGCGCGATCGCCTTGGCGATGACGTCCTTCAGCTGCGGGTCGCGCTGCTGGTCGGCGTGCAGCGGCAGCGCCAGCGCGCAGGCGAGCAAGCAGGCCAGCGGACCGGCCAGCGCGGCGCGCCGGCGCTGCCCGCCACGCTCAGGCCTCGAGGCGCTGGCGCAGGAAGCCGAGGGCCTGCTCCAGCGGGAACTCGGTGCTGGCGTTGTCGCGGCGGCCACGGTACTCGAGCTTGCCGGCCTCCAGGCCACGCTCCGCCACCACCAGACGATGCGGGATGCCCAGAAGCTCCGCGTCCGCAAACTTGACCCCGGGGCGGGCGTCGCGATCGTCGTACAGCACCTCGATCCCGGCGGCGTTGAGCTCGGCATAGAGTCGATCGCTGAGTTCGCGCACACGTGGGGATTTTTGCAAATTCAGGGCTATCAGCACTACCTGGAACGGCGCGATCGGCGTCGGCCAGATGATGCCGCGCTCATCGTGATTCTGCTCGATCGCCGCGGCCACGATGCGCGTCACACCTATGCCGTAGCAGCCCATGAGCAGGGTCACTTCCTTGCCGGCCTCGTCGAGCACCAGCGCCTTCATCGGCCGGCTGTACTTGTCGCCGAGCTGGAAGAGGTGACCGACCTCGATGCCGCGGGCCATCTTCAGGCGCCCCTTGCCGCTCGGACTCGGGTCCCCTGCCACCGCATTGCGCAGGTCGGCGGCGAGCGCGCCGTGCACGTCGCGCTCCCAGTTGACGCCCAGCAGGTGCGTGTCCTTCTTGTTGGCGCCGCAGACGAAGTCTGCCAGCGCCAGCGCGCTGTGATCGGCGTAGATGCGGCACTTGAGTCCCACCACTCCCACGTAGCCGGGCTCGCTGCCGGTGGCGGCGAGCACGCGCTCGGCGCTCGCCATGCGCAGAGGGGTTCGCAACGCCTGGCAGCTTCTGCGCCTTGACCGCGTTCAGCTCGTGGTCGCCGCGCACCACCAGCGCCACCACCTCGCCGTCGCTGCCGTCCACGATCAGCGTCTTGACGCAGCGGCTCGGCTCGATGTCGAGAAAGCGCGCCAGGTCCGCGATCGTGCGCGCGCCGGGCGTGGGCACTTCGCGCAGCGCCTGCGACGGTGCCGGCCGCGGCCCCGGCGGCGGCAGCGCGGCGGCCGCCTCGAGGTTGGCGGCGTAGTCGTCGCCGTCGGAGAAGACGATGGCGTCCTCGCCGGAGTCCGCCAGCACGTGGAACTCCTGCGAGACATCGCCGCCGATCGCGCCGGAGTCGGCGCGCACCGCGCGGAAGGTGAGGCCGGTGCGCGTGAAGATGCGCGAGTAGGCCTCGTACATGGCGCGGTAGCCCTGCTCGAGGGAAGCCTGATCCAGGTGGAACGAGTAGGCATCCTTCATGATGAACTCGCGCGCGCGCATGACGCCGAAGCGCGGCCGCACCTCGTCGCGGAACTTCGTCTGGATCTGGTAGAAGTTCACCGGCAGCTGCCGGTAGCTCTTCAGTTCGCGCCGCGCGATGTCGGTGATCACTTCCTCGTGGGTGGGGCCGGCCACGAAATCACGCTCGTGCCGGTCCTTGAAGCGCAGCAGCTCCGGCCCGTAGGCGCTCCAGCGCCCCGATTCCTGCCACAGCTCGGCCGGCTGCACCACCGGCATCACCACTTCCAGCGCCCCGGCGCGGTTCATCTCCTCGCGCACGATGGCTTCCACTTTCTGCAGCGAGCGCAGGCCGAGCGGCAGCCAGCTGTACAGGCCCGCGGCCAGGCGGCGGATGAGGCCGGCGCGCAGCATCAGCTGGTGGCTCAGGACCTCCGCTTCCGCGGGGGTCTCCTTCAGGGTGTTGATCGGGTACCGGGAAAGCCGCATCGCTCGTCCGTTGGTGCAAAAAGTTGCGCGCTGGCATCTTAGCAGGAGGCCCCTGATAAGATTGCCGCCGTGGCCACCGAGACCGATGAGTACACCCGACCGCGCGGCAAGGGCATCTACCTGCTGCCGAATCTTTTGACCACCGCGTGCCTGTTTTCGGGGTTCTACGCGGTGGTGGCGGCTATCGACAAGCACTTCGATCATGCCGGCATGGGCGTGTTCGCGGCCATGATCTTCGACACGCTCGACGGCCGCATCGCGCGCCTGACGCGCACCGAGAGCGCCTTCGGCAAGGAGTACGACAGCCTCGCCGACATGCTGTCCTTCGGCGTCGCGCCCGCGATCGTGGCCTACCAGTGGGGCGTCGTACGCATCGCCGAATACGGCCATCACTGGGACCGCTTCGGCTGGCTCGCGTGCTTTTTCTACGTCGCGGCGGCGGCGCTGCGCCTGGCGCGCTTCAACGCCCGCGCCGCGAGCGCCGACAAGCGCTATTTCGAAGGTCTGCCGAGCCCGTCGGCGGCGGCGATCGTGGCCGCGTTCGTGTGGTTCGTGAGCGACTGGCACGAGCCGGGCCTCGCCGGTCTCATCGCCGCGTTCCTCGTGACCGCCACGGCCGGCGCACTCATGGTGAGCCGCTTCGGTTACCCGAGCTTCAAGCAGTTCGACCTCGACCGGCGCATCCGCTTCGTCTACCTGCTGCTGGTGCCCCTGGTGTTCGTGCTGATCGCCATCGACCCGTCCACGATGCTGCTGTCGGTGTTCGGCACCTATGCGCTGTCGGCGCCGGCGCTGTGGGTCGGACGACGCCTGCGGCGCCTGGTGCGCGGCGCACCCGTTGGTGGTGCCTGACAGACATGCAGAGCGTGCAGCGCAGACAGTACCTGCAGGCGCTCGGCATCGACCTGTGGGTTAGGCGTGCGGCGCCTGCGGCGAGCGCCGAAGTAACCGCGCCGCGCCAGTCGCCGGCTGCTGCGCCGCCGGCGGCAGACCCGGCCGCCACTGCCGCGCTGTGGCAGGCACTGCGCGCGGAAGTGCGCAGCTGCACGCGCTGTGCGCTCTCGGGCACCCGCACCCAGGGCGTGTTCGGGGTCGGACCCGAGCGCTGCGACTGGCTGGTGATCGGCGAGGCGCCGGGGGCGGAGGAGGACCGCCGCGGCGAGCCCTTCGTCGGTGTCGCCGGCCAGCTGCTCGATAAGATGCTGGCGGCCATCGGCCTCGATCGCAAAAGCAATGTCTATATCGCCAACGTGCTGAAGAGCCGCCCGCCCAACAACCGCGACCCGAAGCCGGAGGAAGTGGCGGCCTGCCTGCCTTACCTCGCGCGCCAGATCGCGCTGCTTAAGCCGCGCATCATGCTGGCGGTCGGGCGCATCGCGGCCCAGAACCTGCTAAATACCCAGGCGCCGCTCGGCCGGCTGCGCGGCCAGGTGCACCATTTCGGGGAGCTGCAATACCCCGCTCGTGGTCACGTATCATCCGGCCTATCTCCTGCGCACTCCTGCGGACAAGCGCAAGGCCTGGGACGACCTGAAGTTCGCGCGCAACGTGTATCAGCAACTGACGCAAGGCTCCGCCGCCGATGGCCACCGCCCCTGAGCTGCTGGCGCCGGAGGTCCTGATCCGGCCGATGCGTTCGACCGACATCACCGACGTGGTGGCGATCGAGCGGGCGGCTTACCAGTTTCCCTGGAGCGAGGGGATCTTCCGCGACTGCCTGCGCGTCGGCTACGTCTGCCGCGTCGTCACCGTGAACCGCGCGGTCGAGGCCTACGGCGTCATGAGCTTCGGCGCCGGCGAGGCGCACATCCTCAACCTGTGCGTGGCGGCCGGCTTCCGCGGCCGCGGCTTGGGCGGGCGGCTGCTCGGCTCGCTGATCGAGCGCGCGGCGAGCGCCGGCATGGCCGAGGCGTATCTCGAGGTGCGCCCCTCCAACACGACGGCCATCCGCCTGTATCTGGCGCTCGGCTTCGAGCAGGTGGGGATGCGCCGCGGCTACTACCAGGCGGTCGGCGGTCGCGAGGATGCCGCGGTACTGAAGCGCGTGCTGCGCGCCACCGACCACAACGGCTGAGGCTGCGCCATGACTGACCTGGCAGCCGACGTCGCGCGGCGACGCACGTTCGCGATCATCTCGCACCCGGACGCGGGCAAGACCACGCTCACCGAGAAGCTGCTGCTGTTCGGCGGCGCCATCCAGATGGCCGGCACCGTCAAGGGCCGCAAGGCGGCGCGTCATGCCACCTCCGACTGGATGCGTCTCGAGCAGCAGCGCGGCATCTCCGTGACCTCCTCGGTGATGCAGTTCCCGTACCGCGACTGCATCGTCAATCTGCTCGACACCCCGGGCCACGAGGACTTCTCCGAGGACACCTACCGCACGCTGACCGCGGTGGATTCGGCGCTGATGGTGATCGACTGCGCCAAGGGCGTGGAGGAGCGCACCATCAAGCTGATGGAAGTGTGCCGCCTGCGCGACACGCCCATCATGACCTTCATCAACAAGCTCGACCGCGACGGCCGCAGCGCGATCGACCTGCTCGACGAGATCGAGCAGGTGCTCGGCATCGGCACCGCACCGGTCACCTGGCCGGTCGGCATGGGACGCGAGCTGCGCGGCATCTATCACCTGCTCGAGGACCGCATCTACGTCTACGCGGCCGGCGAGCGCGGCCGGGTGGGCGAGAACCGCACCATCGACGGCCTGCACAGCGCGGCGGGCCGCGAGTTCCTGGGCGAGCAGGCGCGCGCCTTCGACGAGGAGATCGAGCTGGTGCGCGGCGCCACCGCGCGCTTCGACCGCGACGCCTACCGCGCCGGGCGGCAGACGCCGGTGTTCTTCGGCTCGGCGATCAACAACTTCGGCGTCGAGGAGCTGCTCGCTGCCTTTACCGCGCACGCGCCGGGACCCTTGCCGCGCGCGGCGCGCGAGCGCACGGTGCAGCCGGCGGAGGCGCCGCTCGCCGGCTTCGTCTTCAAGATCCAGGCCAACATGGATCCGGCGCACCGCGACCGCATCGCGTTCCTGCGGCTGTGCGCCGGCAAGTACGCGCGCGGCATGCGCCTCTACCACGTGCGGCTCGGCAAGGAGGTGCGCGTGGCCGATGCGCTCACCTTCATGGCCGCCGAGCGCGCGCAGGCCGAAGAGGCGTTCGCCGGCGACATCATCGGCCTGCACAACCACGGCACCATCAACATCGGCGACACCTTCACGCAGGGCGAGCGCCTGAGCTTCACCGGGGTGCCGAACTTCGCGCCCGAGATGTTCCGCCGCGCGGTGCTGAAGGACCCGCTGAAGATGAAGGCGCTGCAGAAGGGCCTGTCGCAGCTGTGCGAGGAGGGCGCCACGCAGCTGTTCAAGCCGCTGCGCAACAACGACCTGATCCTGGGCGCGGTCGGCCAGCTGCAGTTCGAAGTGGTGGCCTTTCGCCTGGCCGACGAGTACAGCGTGCAGTGCGTGTTCGAGCCCGTGACGGTCTACACCGCCCGCTGGCTGGACTCGGCCGACCGCGCCAGGCTCGAGGAATTCCGCGCGCGCGCCCACGACCACCTGGCGCTCGATCACAGCGGCGCCCTGGTCTACCTCGCCCCCTCGCGCGTCAATCTGCAGCTCACGCTCGAGCGCTGGCCGGGCATCGTGTTCCGCGAGACCCGCGAGCACGCCAGCGACTGAAGGCTGGGCACCTTGCGGGGTCTGGCGCGCCCGGCAGTTTTGTGCGACACATAGAACTTCTCTGGAGGAGCCATGAACGACGTCGCCCTCGCTGCAGCCTTCGCGCAGCGCGAGATTCTCATCAATTCGCTTTACGAGGCGGCGGAGCTGGAGCACAACCTCATGTGCACCTACCTGTACGCCGCCGCGAGCCTCAAGGGCGCGGGCGAGGGCCTGGCGGCCGCCGAGCTCGCCGCCGTGCAGCGCTGGCGCCAGACACTCATCGGCGTCGCCATCGAGGAGATGGGGCACCTGGCGGCGGTGTGGAACATCACCGCGGCGCTCGGTGGCTTTCCGCGCATCGGGCGCACCAATTTCCCGCTCGACCCGGGCTACCTGCCGGCGAGCATCACCGTGCGGCTCGCGCCCTTCAACGCCGACACGCTGCAGCACTTCGTGTTCCTCGAGCGGCCGCAGGGCTCGGCGGAGCTCGAAGGCCCAGGCTTCGCCTGCGAACGGCCGTACGTGCGCGGCACCGACCGGCCGCACCTGACACCGATGGCGCGCGACTACGACACGGTCGGCAACTTCTACGCCACCTTGGGTGAGGGCCTGCGCACCTTCGTGGCGCGCTACGGCGAGCACGACGCCTTCGGCGGCGAGGCTGCGCTGCAGCTGACGCCTGCCGAGGTCGATCTGCCGGGGGCGCGGCCGGTGCGCTGTCTGAACACCGCGCTCGCCGCCTTCGCGGCCATCGTGGAGCAGGGCGAGGGCGCACCGCGCGACTCGGCCAACTCGCACTACCAGAAATTCATCGGCATGCGCGGCGAGCTGCAGGCGCTGCTGCAGAGCAACCCGCAGTTCGCCCCGGCGTTTCCGGCGGCCACGAACCCGGTGCTGCGCCGGCCGCCGCGGCCCGAAGGGCGCGTCTGGATCGAGGATGAGGACGCCTTCGCCACCGTCGACCTCGCCAATGCCTGCTATGGGCTGATGCTGCGGCTGCTTGGCCACGCCTACGTGCTGCGCGGGCCCGAGCGCTGAGAAGAGCCTGGTGGTGGACCTGGCCATCGGACTGATGCAGGCGCTGATGCCGCTCGCCGAGCGCGCGGCGCGCCTGCCGGCCGGACCCTCGAACCCGCACTGCAATGCCGGGCTGTCGTTCATCACGCTGCGCGATGCCAGCCCGCTGCCGCCGGGACCTGCGGCGCAGCGCCTGTTCGTCGAGCGCTTCGCACAGCTGGCGGAAGTGGCGCAACGCATCGCAGCCGCGGGCGAGGCGCGCGCGCTCGCCGCAGCAACCCAGCTGCGCAGCCTGCAAACCCGTGCCGCAGCGCTGCTCCAGGGCGCCAGCCGCGCCCCTCGATACGGCCGCCGCGGCGGCGCCTGCCGCGCCGGACAGCGCTGCGCCACGGGCGGCGAGTGCGCCGGCCGCGGCGGCTGCGAGCGCAGTGGAGCGGGTGCGCGGGGAGAAAGTGGCGATCGAGTTCGAGGCACGCCGCTGCATCCACTCGCGCTACTGCGTGACCTGGGCGCCGCAGGTGTTCCTCGCCAACGTGCCGGGGGCGTGGATCCATCCCGACGCCATGTCGGTGGAACAGGTGGTCGAGGTGGCGCACGCCTGCCCCTCGGGCGCCATCCGCTATCGCCGTCTCGATGGCGGTGCGCAGGAGGGCGCGCCGCCGGTGAATCTGGCCAGCGTGCGCGAGGCCGGGCCGTACGCCGCTGCGCGGCGAGCTGCAGATCGATGGGGCCGCGGCCGGCTTTCGCGCCACGCTGTGCCGCTGCGGCGCGTCGAAGAACAAGCCCTACTGCGACGGCTCGCACCACGAGATCGGCTTCGCCGCCACGGGCGAGCCGCCGAGCGGCGACAGCGCCGCGCTGCCGGCGCGCGCTGGAGTCCTGGCGGTCGACCCGCAGCCGAACGGCCCGCTGCGCGTGCGCGGCAACCTCGAGATCGTCAGCGGCACCGGCCGGGTGGTGGCGCGCACCACGACGACCTTCCTGTGCCGCTGCGGCGGCAGCGCGAGCAAGCCGTTCTGCGACGGCACGCACGCGCGCATCGGCTTCAGGTCGTAACGGCCTGCGGGCGCGGCGCGCGCGGCAGCTGCAGGCGCGCCACCGCGCGCCGGAAGGACTCGACCTCCTGCGCGTGCGTGCCCGGCTGCGGCGCCCCGTAGCGCAGGCGCGCATAGCGCTCGAGCAGCACTGCGGCGCCGGCCAGATCCGGGCGCGCCGCCTTCACCGTGGCGGCGAACTCCAGGGGTCCCTGGTGCGCAAGGCGCGGCACGGCGCGGCGCGCCAGCTTGCTGCACAGACGCAGGTACGCGCGTCCCAGGGCATCGGGCCCGGCGCTGCGCGCGCCGCGCCCGACGTGCCAGGCGATGAGCGTGAGCCACCCGCACAGCGCGGCGATGAACGCCCAGCCGAGCGTGCGCGCGTCCGGCGCACGGATCCCCAGACGGCTCAGCAGATCGAGCTGATGCGCGTAGTCGAACTTCACCACGTGCTCGCTCCACCAGGAGTTGGCCGCATCCCAGCGCTGCAGCAGCTGCTGCAGCCACGGGCGAGGCGCGCATCAGGCGCTCGCGCGCCGTCAGCGAGTCGGGCAGGAGGTCGAAGATGCCGCGGCGCAAGCGCTCGGGGGCCACCACCGCGGTCGGATCGATGCGCGTCCAGCCGCGCCCGGCGAGCCAGACTTCCGCCCAGGCGTGCGCATCGGACTGGTGCACCACGAAGTAGCCGCCGATGGGATTCCATTCCCCGCCGAGGTAGCCGGTGACGACCCGCACCGGCACGCCGGCGAAACGCATCAGCACCGCGAATGCCGAGGCGTAGTGGCCGCAGAATCCCTCGCGCGTGTTGAAGAGGAAATCGTCCACGGGGTCGGGGCCTAGGCGCTCCGGCTCGAGCGAGTAGACGAAGCCGCCGGTGGCGAAAAAATCGAGCACCGCCTGCACGAAGGCCGCCTCGGAGCTGCTGCGCGCGCGCAGCTGCTGCGCCAGCGCGCGCGTGCGCGGATTGGCGCCGGGCGGCAGCTGCGTGTCCTGCCGGCGCGGGCCGGCCGCGAGCGGCTCGACGGCGGCGGTATGCGTGTAGGAGAGCGCCTCGTAGCTGACCGGCGCGACTACCGGGTCGGCAGCCAGCAGCTGGTTGTCGGCAGTGAGCAGCACGCGTTGCATCGGGCGACTCGGCCGGCGTATCCAGAGCAAACCACCAGCGCCGCCGGCTCGGCTCGAGCGCGACGCGGTAGCGGTAGGGGATGCCCTTGAGCGCGAGCGGCTGGCGCGCGTGGAACAGCGTGGTCGTGCGCCAGGTGCGGCCGTCGAAGTCGTGCAGCACCGGGCCGCGCCAGTAGCGCTCTTCGGCCGGCGGCACGGGCCCGAAGAACTGGGCACGAAAGGCCGGATCGTAGTTGGCCGTGAGCTTCAGGATGCTGCCCGGGCTCATGCTGTCGGACAGGCCCGTCTGCGCCTCCTCGCCGCGCGGGATCGCCCAGAACGCTCCCGCCAGGCGCGGGAAGAACACGAACAGCAGCAGCGCCAGCGGCAGCGCCAACAGCAGCGCGCGCCCTGCCAGCCGCAGCGCCGCGGCGGCCGTGAACTGCGGGTAGCCGATCACCGCGAGCGCTGCGCAGCACAGCCACACCTCGAGCGCGTACAGGGGCGTGCGCCACAGGTCCTGGCGGTCGAGGCAGGCGGCGAGCAGCAGGAACAGCGCCGCACCGACCATGACCATCTGGTCGCGTGCGCCGCGCGTCTCGAGCAGCTTCAGCGCCGCCATCAGCAGCAGGAGCGTGGTGCCTGCGGCAAGGCCATTGAGCGTGTGGAACCTCGCCAGCACCACCGCGACCAGAGCGAGCGCCAGCAGCGCGCGGCTGGCGATGCCGGGGTACCAGGCCGCCCCGCGCGCACTCGCCAGGCGCCAGATGACGAGTGCCAGGGCTGCGACGCAGGCCCACGCCGGCAGGCGGTCCGCGTGCAGCAGCACCGCGCCGGCAAAGGCTGCGCACACCCACACGAGCGGCCGCAGCGGCGGACGCGCGCTGGCGCTGTCGCTGCTCACGCCGGCGGCTCGGCGAGGCCGTGCAGCGCCAGCGCGGCGAGGCAGCGGTGACGATGCTCGGGGCCGCGGTCCGGCGCGATGCGCACTTCGGGCAGCGCCAGTCCGTAGCGCTCGCCGTGCGCCTCGGCATCGACCACCCAGCGCGCCAGCTGCGACAGGCGCGCCTCGGTGTCGCGCAGCGCCAGCTCGCTGAAATCGAACAGGCGCAGCTCCGCCACGCCCTGCGAGTACTCCTTCACCAGCAGCGGCGCCTCGCGCGCGTAGGCTTTCCAGTCCACCTGGCGCGGCGAGTCGCCGTCGCGGAACGGGCGCAGGCCGGACCACTCGTCCGCGCCGGCGCCGGGCTGCGGGTAATTGCCGAGCTTGCTGCCGCCGTGGGTCGGCATCGGCAGCACGCCGTGCGGGCGCGGATAGACCAGCAGCTCGAGCGGGGTATGCACCCAGGTCCAGGCGCGGAACAGGCCGCAGGGGTGGCGCGGTGGCGAGGCGCAGCCGCTCGATGCGCACCCGGCCGCGCGTCGCGGCCTCGAGCGGCAGCTCGACGCGCACGCGCGCCCCGGGCGGCAGGTCGGCGCACACCGGCGTGCCGCGCGGCAGGGCGGCTTCCAGGCGCGCCCGCAGCTCGAGCCCGCCGCTCTCGAGGCTGAGCAGCACGCGCGCGGGAGCGCCGGCGAACACCGCCGGCGCGCTCAGCGCGCACACCTGCGTGCCGAGCAGGTTGCGGTGACACTGCTGCATCACCACCAGCACGAAGCCGCCGAGCACGAAGGTCAGCAGCAGCGCCAGGCTGTTGGCGTAGTTGAGGCCCGCGAGCAGCATGAGGAACAAGAGCGCTGCGAAGGTGACGCCGGCGCGCGTCGGCAGGATGTACAGGCGGCGGCGCTCGAGCGTGACGGGCAGCTGGTCCTCGCCCTGGCGGCGCCGCATCCACGGCGCGCAGCGCCGCCTCGGCACGCGCGTACACGGCCCGGCGCTGCGGCGTGGCGGCCTGGTCCGCCACTTACGGCGGGACCGGCACCGCGCGGATGATCTCGGCGGCGACTTCGAGGTGGTCGCCCGCGGCCGGGTCGCGCGCCTCGAGGCGATGCGCCACCACCGCGGGCAGCACGCTCTGCACATCCTCCGGCAGCACCGCGCGGCGCGCCGCAAGATAGGCCCACGCCTGCGCGGCGCGGATCAGGCCCTGGCCGGCACGCGGCGACAGCCCGAGCTTCAGGTCCGAGCGCTCACGGGTGCGTGCGATCAGTGCCTGGGTGTAATCGAGCAGCGCATCCGCGATGTGCACCGTGCGCACCGCGCGCTGCAGGCTCAGCACCTGCGCTGCCGGACAGCACCGGCGTGATCACCGGCAGCAGCTCGCGCCGCTCGCCGCCGCGCAGCAGCTCGCGCTCGTGGGCCGCGTCCGGGTAGCCGAGCGTGACGCGCATGAGGAAGCGATCGAGCTGCGACTCGGGCAGGGCGAAGGTGCCCAGCTGCTCGTGCGGGTTCTGCGTGGCGACCACGAAGAACGGCTCGGGCAGCGGGTAGGTGGTGCCGTCGGCACTGACCTGGCGCTCTTCCATCGCTTCCAGCAGCGCGCTCTGCGTGCGCGGGCTCGCGCGGTTGACCTCGTCGGCGAGCAGCAGCTGGGTGAAGACCGGCCCGCGGCGGAAGTGGAACTGCTGGCTGGCGCGGTCGAACACCGACACGCCGATGATGTCGGCCGGCAGCAGGTCGCTGGTGAACTGCACGCGCTGCCAGCCGAGCCCGAGCACGTGCGCGAGCGCGTGGGCGAGCGTCGTCTTGCCGACGCCCGGCACGTCCTCGATCAGCAGGTGGCCGCGCGCCAGCAGGCAGGCGAGGCACAGCCGGATGGCCTGCGGCTTGCCGAGGATGATGGTCTCGAGCGTGCGCAGCACCGTGTCCAGGTCGGCGCCGTCCGGCTGCGGGGCCGCGTTCACCCAAGTTCCCGCACGCGCTCGAGCTGGATGGCAAGCCCGCTGGCGGTGTGCTCCAGCTGCGCCACGCGCTCGCGCTCCTGCGCCACGACCGCGGCCGGCGCGTTGCGCACGAAATTGTCGTTGGCGAGGCGCCCGCGCAGCTTCTCGAGATCCGTCTGCGCCTTTGCCAGCAGGCGCCCGAGGCGCTCGGACTCGGCGCCGGCATCGATGAGGCCCGCCATCGGCACGAGGATCGTGAGCGTGCCGGCGAGCGCGGCGGCGGCCTGCGGTGCGGCGGCGCCGGGCGCGAGCAGGGTGATGCTCTCGAGTCCCGCCAGCCGCTCGAGCCAGGCGCGGTGGCGCGCCACGAGCGTCGCATCCTCCGCGCCGGCATCCTGCAGCAGCACCGGGATGCGGCGCGCGGGGCTGATGTTCATCTCGCCGCGGATCTGCCGCACGCCGAGGATCACTGACTGGATCCAGGCGGTCTCGCGCTCGGCCTGCGCGTCGGCCGGATAATCGGCGGCACGCGGGTAGGGCTGCAGCATGACCGTCTCGCCGCCGCGGCCGGCCAGCGGCGCCACGCGCTGCCAGATCTCCTCGGTGATGAACGGCATGAGCGGATGCAGCGCGCGCTGCAGCGCCTCGAGGATCTGCGCCAGCGTGCGCTGCGTGCCGCGGCGCGCTGCCGCGCTCACCCCCTCGCCCTGCAGCACCGGCTTGGTGAGCTCCAGGTACCAGTCGCAGAAGTCGTACCAGGTGAACTCGTACAGCGCGCTCGCCGCGAAGTCGAAGCGGTACTCGGCCAGTGCGCCCTCGACGCTCGCGAGCATCCGGCCGAAGCGCGAGCCGATCCAGCGGTCGGCGACCGACAGCTCCACGGCGCCGGCGGCCGGCGGCGTCTCGCCGAGCGCGAGCGTGACGAAGCGCGCGGCGTTCCACAGCTTGTTGCAGAAGTTGCGGTAGCCGGCGACGCGCGCCAGATCGAAGCGGATCTCGCGGTTTGGCGAGGCGAGCGCTGCGAAGGTGAAGCGCAGCGCATCGGTGCCGTGCGCGGCGATGCCGGCGGGTACTGGCGGCGCGTCACCTTCTCGATGGCCGGCGCCAGCTGCGGCTGCATGAGCCCGCTGGTGCGCTTGGCGATCAGGTCCTCGAGCGTGATGCCGTCGACGATGTCGAGCGGATCGATGACGTTGCCCTTGGTCTTGGACATCTTGTCGCCGTGCTCATCGAGGATGAGCCCGGTGATGTAGACGTCGCGGAACGGCACCTCGCCCATGAACTTCAGTCCCATCATCATCATGCGGGCGACCCAGAAGAAGATGATGTCGAAGCCGGTGACGAGCACGCTGCCGGGGTAGAAGCGCGCCAGCGACGGCGTCTCCTGCGGCCAGCCGAGGGTGGAGAACGGCCACAGCGCTGAGGAGAACCAGGTGTCCAGCACGTCCTCGTCCTGGCGCAGCGCCACCGTGGCGGCGAGCCCGTAGCGCGCGCGCGCCTCGGCCTCGCTGCGCGCGACGTATACCTTGCCCGCGCCGTCGTACCAGGCCGGAATGCGGTGGCCCCACCACAGCTGGCGGCTGACGCACCAGTCCTTGATGTTGCGCATCCACTCGAAGTAGGTGCGCGCCCAGCTCTCCGGCACGAAGCGGGTGCGGCCGTCCTCGACCGCGCGGATGGCGGGCGCCGCCAGCGGCGCGATCTTCACGTACCACTGGTCGGTGAGGTAGGGCTCGAGCACCGCGCCGCTGCGGTCCCCGCGCGGCACCACGTGGCGGTGCTTGTCGATGCGCGCGACCAGACCTGCGGCCTCAAGCTCCGCCACGATGCGGCGGCGCGCTTCGAAGCGGTCCAGGCCGCGGAAGCGCTCCGGCACGTTGTCGGCGAGCGTCGCGCGCGGGGTGAAGATGACGATGAGCGGCAGCTGGTGGCGCTGGCCGATCTCGTAGTCGTTGAAGTCGTGCGCCGGCGTGATCTTCACGCAGCCCGAGCCGAAGGCCGGATCGACGTAGCGGTCGGCGATCACGGGAATGGTGCGCTCGGCGAGCGGCAGGCGCAGCTGCCGGCCGATGAGCCGCTGATAGCGTTCGTCGTCCGGGTGCACCGCGACCGCGGCATCCCCCAGCAGGGTCTCCGGGCGCGTGGTGGCCACCACGACGTGGCCGCTGCCCTGCGCCAGCGGATAGCGCAGGTGCCACAGGTGGCCGTCCTCCTCGTGCGCCTGCACCTCCAGGTCCGACAGCGCGGTGAGCAGCACCGGGTCCCAGTTGACCAGGCGCTTGCCGCGGTAGATGAGTCCTTCGTCGTGCAGCCGCACGAACACCTCGGTGACCGCGCGCGACAGCTCCGGGTCCATGGTGAAGCGGTCGCGCGCCCAGTCGACCGAGTCGCCGAGGCGCCGCATCTGCGCGGCGATGGTGCCGCCGGACTCGCGCTTCCACTCCCACACGCGCTCGAGGAAGGCCGCGCGCGACAGGTCGGTGCGCTTGATGCCCTGCGCGTTCAGCTGCCGCTCCACCACCATCTGCGTGGCGATGCCGGCGTGGTCGGTGCCGGGCTGCCACAAGGCTGCGCGCCCGCGCATGCGCGCGTAGCGGGTGAGGGCGTCCATGAGCGTGTGCTGGAACGCGTGCCCCATGTGCAGCGTGCCGGTCACGTTGGGCGGCGGGATCATGATGCAGTACGGCTCGCCGGTGCCAGCAGGGGCGAACCAGCCGTGGGATTCCCAGCGCTCGTAGATGCGCCGCTCGATGTCCTGCGGCGCGTAGACCTTGTCCATCAACAAAGTATAGCGGCGGAACGGTCCTTCAGCGGACGCTTAACAGCCGCGCGCGCAACAGCGCGCGCTGGCGCTGCCGGCAGAAGCGCACGCGCCGCAGCGGCCGGCCGTGGCTCGCGCCGTGGCGCGTCAGCGTGCCGCGCGCTGCAGCAGGAAGTCCGAGAGCAGCGGCGTCGGCCGCCCGCTGCTGCCCTTCTGCGCACCGCCCACATAAGCGGTGCCCGCGACGTCGAGGTGCGCCCATTTCATGCCCTGAGTGAATTTGGCGAGGAACGTCGCGGCCGTGATGGCGCCGCCATCGCGGCCGCCGACGTTGGCGAAGTCAGCAAAATTGCTCTTCAGCTGCTCGGCATATTCTTCCGTGAGCGGCAGCTGCCAGCAGCGGTCATCGGCACGGCGCCCGGCCTCGAGCAGCTCGCGCACCAGTGCCTCGTCGTTGCCCATGACGCCGGCGTGATGATGGCCGAGCGCCACCACGCAGGCCCCGGTGAGGGTGGCGATATCGACCACCGCGGCCGGATTGAAGCGGCGCGCGTAATGCAGCGCGTCGCACAGGATCAGCCGGCCTTCCGCGTCGGTGTTGAGGATCTCCACGGTCTGGCCGGAAGCGCTGGTGGCGATGTCGCCGGGCTTGACGGCCTTGCCGCCGGGCATGTTCTCGACCGCGGCGATGAGTCCCACCACGTGCAGCGGCAGGCGCAGTCGCGCGCTGAGCGACAGCGCCGCGATCACCGCCGCCGCGCCGCTCATGTCGAACTTCATCTCGTCCATGCCGGGCGGATCCTTGAGGGAGATGCCGCCGGTGTCGAAGGTGACGCCCTTGCCGACCAGCACCACCGGCGCCTGGTTCTTCTTGCTGCCCTGGTGCTCGAGGATGATGAAGCGTGGCGGCTGCTGGCTGCCCTGCGACACCGCCAGCAGGCACCCCATCTTTTCGCGGCGGATGGCCGCCTCGTCCAGCACGCGCACGCTCAGGCCCGGCAGGCTCTTGGCGAGCGCACGCGCCTGCTCCGCGAGGTAGCTGGGCGTGCAGATGTTGGCCGGCAGGTTGGCCAGGTCACGCTGCACGGTCATCGCGGCCGCGACCGCCGCGCCGTGCGTCAGCCCGCGCTCGGTGGCGGCGGCCTTGCGCACCGGACCCACGAGGATCTTGGCGAGCGTCGCCGGCAGCGGCTTGCGGCCGGTCTTCAGATCGTTGACGCGGTAGAGGACCGTGCCGGCGATCTCCGCCGCGGCGCGCCCCAGGTAGTAGTCGTCGAGCTCGCGCGCGGCCGGGCGGTCCAGCGCCAGCGCGCAGCTCTTGATGCGGGTGCGGGTGAGCGCACCCAGGGCCGCCGCACAGCCCTTGCGCCAGGCCTTGCGGCCGAGCTGCTTGCGCGGGCCGAGACCTGCGAGCAGCACGTAGCTGGCGCCCAGCCCGGGCAGTTCCGCGAGCAGCATGGTCTCGCCGGCGCGTCCGGCAAAATCGCCGCGCGCCAGGAGTTTGCCCAGCCGCCCGCCGCAGGCCGCATCGACGCTGCGGCCTTCGCCCCCGAGCTCTGCTTCCTCGAACACGCCAACGACCAGGCAATCCACCTTCAGTGTCGCCAAGCCCTTGGTCCAGACCCCAAATTCCATGCGTTTTTCCCCTAAGCCGTTGAGGCGCGCGCGCGTCTGATTTACCTTATTCGTCGGCGCCCCGCTCCGTGCTGCTCATGCAGCGCCTGCTGCGAAGGCACGGATGCACACGTTTGCAAGTGTAACTCAAGAGCCCGCCTTTCGTTCCGGCGGCCTGCAAGGCGGAAAAGAAGCCCGTTGGGAAATATCCTCGGCCGTTACATTCTGCGCGAGGTCGTGACCGCCTGGCTGGTGGTCACCGGCGTACTGCTCATCATCCTGCTCGCCAACGAGGTGGTGGGCGTGTTGGAGCGCGCCGCCGCCAACCAGTACCCGCAGGGGGTGGTGCTCGAGCTGATCGGCCTGGGCGCGCTGCAGTACGTCTCGATCCTGGTGCCGGTGGGACTGCTGCTGGGCGTGGTGCTGGCCTTCGGGCGGCTCTACCACGACAGCGAGATGGCCGCAGCGCTCGCCTGCGGGATCGGGCCGCGCAGCATCTATGTGCCGGTGGTGCTGCTCGCGCTGCTGGTCACCGCCACGCTCGCCTGGCTGACGCTGGTGGTCGCCCCGGCTGCGACCGCCCAGGTGCTGAGCGTGCGCAGCGCTGCCCTGCATGCCGGTCAGCTCGCGCCGATCGCGCCTGGCAAGTTCCGCATCTTCAGCGGCGGCAACGCCGTGGTGTACGCCCAGTCGGTGGCGCCCGACGGCACGCTCGGCAAGGTGTTCGTCGAGCGCAACCGCGGCAAGCTGGTGGAGGTGGCGCTCGCGCAGCGTGCGCGCCACGCCGTCACGGCCGACGGCCAGACGCACATCCTGACGCTCTACGACGGCGAGCGCTTCGAGGGTGTGCCCGGCCGCGCCGAGTTCCGCATCGTGCACTTCGCCGAGGAGGTGGTGCCGGTGCAGGTGCCGCAGGTGAACGAAGCGGTACGCAACCTCGAGGCGCGCCCCACCATGAGCCTCGTGGACTCGAGCGATCCGGGCGAGCGCGCCGAACTGCACTGGCGCCTCACGATGCCGCTCATGGCGCTGGTGCTGGCGCTCTTGGCCGTGCCGCTGGCGCGCCTCAAGCCGCGGCAGGGGCGCTACGCACGCGTATGGCTCGCGGTGCTCATCTTCTTCCTTTACTACAACCTGGTCGCCATCGGTAAGACCTGGATCGCGCGCGGCACGCTGCCGGAGGCGATCGGGTTGTGGTGGACGCATATTGCGGTGGCGCTGATCGCGCTCGCCGTGATCCTCGGCCCGGGCGCGGCCAACCGCCTGCGCTACCGGATGCGCGGCCTGTGAACGTCCTCGACCGTTACATCGTGCGCGCCGTGCTCGGCGCGGTGTTCATGGTGATGGTGGTGGTGCTGGTGCTCGGGGCGCTGTTCGTGTTCATCGACCAGCAGGACGATGTCGGCACCGGCCGCTATACCGCTCTCGCCGCCTTCAGCTACACGCTCCTCAACCTGCCGCAGCTGGCGTACGAGCTGCTGCCGATCGTGGCGCTCATCGGCGCACTGCTGGGCTTAGGGGCGCTGGCGCGCGGCAGCGAGCTGGTGGTGATCCGGGCAGCGGGCGTGTCGATCGCACGGCTCGCGAGCATCACCCTGATCGCAGGCCTGCTGCTGGTGCTGTTCGAGATGCTGCTGGGCGAGTTCCTGGCGCCGCCGCTGCAGCAGGCGGCGCGCGAGCACAAGGCGTTCAGCAAGCTGAACAACGTCAGCTTCGGGGTCGGCGGCGGCGCCTGGGTGCGCGACGGCAACCTGATTCTCAATGTCGCGGGACAGTCAAGCGAGCGGGCGTTCGGCAGCATGCAGATCTTCGAGCTGTCGGACGACCACCGGCTGCTCTCGCTCGGGCATGCTGCGCGCGCCGTCTCCGGCGCGCGCGGCAAGTGGCTGCTGAGCGATTACGTCGAGTCGCGTTTCGACGGCGATACGGTGGTGACGCAGCGTCCCGGGCAGCGCGAGCTGGCCTCCAACGTGACCGCCGGCTTCCTCGGGCTTGCGGTCGAGGATCCCAAGCAGCTGCCCAGCCGTGCGCTGTGGCGCCTGATCAGCTACTACCGCGCCAACTCGCTCGATGCGCGCGAGTACGTGTTCGCCTTCTGGTCGCGCATCGCGCGCACCGTGGCGGTGATGTTCTCGGTGCTGCTGGCGATCCCGTTCGTGCTCGGCTCACTGCGCTCGGCCGGCACCGGCGCGCGCATGCTCATGGGGCTGCTGCTCGGCATCGGCCTGTTCTTGCTGCAGCGGCTGATCGAGAGCGGCACCGTGGTGTTCAATCTAAATCCGGTGCTGCTCGCGTGGCTGCCGACGGCGCTCCTGGCGGCGGTGACCTTCACGCTCCTGGCGCGCGCCCGCTGACCTTCAGTCCGGCTCGTTGCCTGCCGGCGCCGTCTGCAGCCACAACAGCAAGGATCCCGATGCGACGCCTCCTGCTCTTCGTGCTGCTGGCCATGGGGCCGCTGGTCAACGGCCTGGCGCCGGCGCGAGCTGCTCATCGAGCACGACGACGTGTTCCGCACGCTGCACGTTGAATACTTCGACGCCGTGCGCTTCCCCCACCTGATTTGCATCGACGACCGCCCCGACACCCTGACGCAGGTGCTGGCGGCGCGCGGCGGATGAGCAGGTCCTTAAGCCGGCCGCAGTGCTCAGCCGGCAGGTGGCGCCAGCTACGCCCCGGGCGAGGCGGCCTGCTCGAAGGTCTGGTTGCCCAGATCGTGGCCGATGACCTCGTCGGCGCCGGCGCGATCGAGCATCGCCGTGGCGCGCTCGGTCTCGACGCTGCCGCGCGGATGCACCGTCACCGTGACCGCACCGCGCACCACGCGCTCGGTGAGCGCAGCGACGCGGGGTTGCTCGTCTGCATCGCTCAGCAGGGTGCGGAAATACTCCGCGAACTTCTCGCGGCGTGAACCCTCCGGCACCAGTGCCGCCTGACCGGGCTCGCGGTTGGCGGTCAGCTCGACCCGGTCGGTGGGGAAGCCGTCCTTGACGAGGGCCGTGCGCACCTGCTCGGCCTGCTCGTACTCCCTGAAGACTGCCAGTAGCACGGCGCTCATACGTCTCACTCCTTGGCTTGGCGAACTTCCCCTAAGTGGGCGTTTGCGGTGGGAAAAGTTCTGTAGGCGGACATCCGAATATCGCTGTGATGCGATGCATCATCGAAGGGGAGGGTAAATCGGGCGGCCGCACCGTAAGGTAGCGCCATGCCCGCAGCACGTGCCCGAGGCCGCCCCGCTCACGATGACGTTCTGACACCGACCGAATGGCAGGTGGTGCACGCCGTGCAGCATGGCTTAAGCAATCGCCAGATCGCGCAGCGCCGGGGCATCACGCCGGATGCGGTGAAGTATCACATTGCCAACGCCGTGGCGAAGCTCGGGCTGACCAACCGCCAGCAACTGCGGCGCTGGTTCCGCGCGCCGCGCCACAGCGCCCTGCACGCCAAGGAGCCGCCCCTGATGGACAGCGTCAAACTCGGATCCCTGGCGCAGATCGCGCGCACGGTGCGTGATATCAAGGAAGCGGAAAGCTGGTACCGCGACACGCTCGGGCTGCCGCACCTCTACAGCTTCGGCTCGCTGGCCTTCTTCGATTGCGGCGGCACGCGACTGCTCCTGAGCGCGCAGCCGGAGCCTGCAGCCGAGTCCATCCTCTACCTGCGCGTCGACGATATCCGTGCGGCGTACGCGATGCTGCAGGCGCGCGGGGTGGAGTTCGGCGATGCGCCGCACCTCATTCACCGGCACGCCGACGGCACGGAGGAATGGATGGCGCACTTCAAGGACCCGGAAGGGCGTCCGCTGGCGATCATGTCGCAGGTGCGCCCCTAACGGCGGGCGCCGCCGCCTACTTGCCGAGCAGCGCAGGATCGGGGGCTGAAGCCTTGCCCGCCTTCTTGGCAGGCTCCGGCGGCTTTGCCAGCAGGTCCTCGAGCGGGGTGAAGAGCGCTGTGTACTTGTAGTCCGGGATCTCGAACTCCCAGCCCTGCGTGCGCGCGCTGATCTTCTGCGCTTCGGCCTGGGCCGGTGCGGTGGCGGCGCGCGCGCTGATGCTGACGAGCGCATGCGCGCCGTCCTTGCGCCCGGCGAGCTCGACGTCCAGTCCGTCGAAGGTGTGGAACACCGCGCGCGCGGCCGGTGCCGGGGCTGCGGACTCGGCCTTGCGCACGTCATCGAGCGTGAGCGCGCTCAGAGCCCCGGCGATCGCATCGGCGGCACTCGGCGCGCTCAGGCTGCGGCCCTTCGGCAACGGGCTGACCGCGAAGTCGAGCTGTTCGGCCTTGTCACGGGAGGCAGTAAAGGCCGGTCCCTGTGCCGGTTTCTCCTCCACCGCGCGCACGCGCGTGGCACCCACATCGAGCAGGTCGCGCGTCAGCCAGGTCTTGGGATCGGCATCGACGCTCAGCGGCGGTGCAGCCAGAAGACTCTGCGGCGTGCCCGGGACACGTACGAAACCGGCCTTGGCCCCGGAGGGCTTGCCGAGGATCAGCGCCCAGCGCCGGGCCGGCGCCAGCAGTTCCACGAGCGTCCCGGTCGCCTTCGGCGAGGTCACGTCCTCGACGCCGAGCGCCCAGTAGTTGGCCGGCAGGCGGGTCTTCTCCTCGACGATGTTGAGGGCGACCAGGTCGAGCAGGAGCTTGCGCACCTTGCTCACGTCGGCCGGCCAGCCGCGCTCGGTGACGCTCCAGGTGGCGCCGCTCTTGGTGAGGGTGCTGCGCGTGCCGTCGCCCTTCTGCAGTTTCACGGTCGTGACGGTGTTCACCTGCTGCTCCAGTCCGGGCAGCACCAGCTCGCCGGCCGTGAGGTCGCGGTCGAGGTGACGCCGTGAGGAGAGCCAGATAGCAAAGCCGATCACGATGAGCGCGAGGGCTAGGAGTACTGCCACACGACGCGCGCTCATCGGCGGTCCTCGCCGGTGGAGGAGAACACGCGCCGGCGCCGCCGCCACAGGCCGATGGCCAGCGCCAGCAGGGCGAACAGGGCCGGCACCACGATGATGTTGATGATCTTGAGCGTCGTGCCGAGGCGCTTGATCTCGGCATCGAGCGTGGCGCGCACCGCGCGCAGCTCCTTCCTGATGCGCAGCTTCTCGGTCTGGAAGTGCGCGACCTCCTGCTCCTGCGCGGGCGTGATGATGAGAGCGCCATTGTCGCCCTTGGACTGCAGCGCCGTGAGCTTGCTCTCGGTGTCGCGCAGCTGCGCCTCCAGCTCCTGCTCCTTGGCGCGGAAACGCTCATCGGCGGCGCGCCGCAGCCGCTCGACGCGCTCGAACGGACGCGTGAAGGAGGCGCGGCCGCGCACGCTGATGAGGTCGGCGCTGCCGGCCAGGTTGTCCAGGGCGTTCTGCACCAGATCGCCGTTGCTCGCCCACGCCTGCGTCATGCGCTGGCCGAAGAAATTCTGTTCGCGCATCCACAGGTAGTCCGACAACAGGTCGCTGTCGGCAAACACCACGAGGTTCAGCGGGCGCAGCGACTCCTTGAGATCGAGCTGGCCGGGAGCGAGCGTGACGCCGGCGGGCGGCCCTGCCGGGAAAGCGCTGTGCACGTTGCCGGTGATGCGCGCGGCGAGTGCGTAGCGCACGCCGGTGGGCTTGAAGCCGTCACGCAGCGTCGCCGGGTCGAACAGCATGCGGAAGCGCGCCACCGGCAGCGGCTCGGCATCCCTGCTCGACAGCAGCAGCGGCTCGAAGCAGCTCTTGGCGCCCTTCACCGGCTGACAGGCCTGCGGCCCCTTGAGCGGCTCCAGGTAGCCGCTCGTGGCGACGTTGACGTTGGACAGGCCCGCCGTGATCACGTCGTCGCTGGCGAAGCTCTCCTTGTTGAGGCCCAACACGCCCAAGTGCAGCACCGGCTCCTCGCCCTGGTGCATGGTCACCGACAGCGCGTTGCCGCGGTCGGCGATCACCTGGCCGGGGTCGAACTGCACGCCCCAGGCGTTCAGCAGCGCGCTCAGGTGCGAGGACTTGTCGGCGCCCATCGCCGCCATCGGGTTGTGCGGGTCGGCGCCGGCGCTATCGGCTTCCGAGTCCGGGTCGACGAATGCCAGGATGTGGCCGCCACGCAGCGCGTATTGATCGATGGCGAACTGCAGCGCCGGTGACAGATCCTTGGGATGCACCAGCACCAGCACGTTGGCGTCGGGGTCGATGCGCGTGGCGCCGGCCTCCACCGGTTTCACGTCGAACAGCTGCTCTACTTCGCTGTAGATCGCCCACGGTTCGCGCATCTGCCCGGTCTGCGGATTGAAGCCCGGCCCCATCGGCAGCGACGACAGCCATGCCACCACCGGCTTCTTGGGGTTGGCGAGCTCGTAGACGAGCTTCACCACGTCGTACTCGAGGAACTGTTCCTTGGCCGGGTCGAAGAACTCGATCGCCTCGCGGCCGTCGGTGGAGTTGGTGCCCGCCAGCCCGAGGTAGAACTGCGCGTTGGTGGCGCCGAGTGGCTCACCACGCACGCCGAGCTCGGCGGCGCGGTCCTCTTCTTCCGAGAACGGCTGCGGGTCGATGACATGCAGGCGCAGCTTGCCGTTGGAGCGGCCCGCCAGCTCCTCGAGGAATTCGCGCACACGCGTGCCGTAGGTCTTCAGCTGCGGCAGCTGATTGGCGGCCTTCTCCGAGAAGAAGAAGTACAGGTTGATGGGTTCCTTGATGTTGGCGAGGATGCGATCGGTGCCGGCCGCGGTGGTGTAGAGGCGGTTCTGGGTGAGATCCAGGCGCCAGCCGCGCAGCGCGTAGTTGAACAGCACCGTCAGTCCGATGAAGAGCAGCGCCAGTGCCAGGAGGGTGCCGCCGCTGAGTGTCGAGCGTTTGTTCATGGGAAGCGTGGCTTTCTAGTCCGCTTTGCGCAGTTCGAGCGCGATGCCGGTGGCCAGCAGGAAAAAGGCGATCAGCATCGCGAAGTAGAGCAGGTCGCGCACGTCAATCACGCCTTTCATGATGGATTCGTAGTGGGTCAGGAACGACAGCGAGGCGATCGCATCGGTGAATGCCTGCGGCGCCCAGCTGCGGAACAGGTCCAGCACCAGCGGAAAGCCGGCCAAGAGGAAGGCAAAGCACGCCACCACGCCCAGGATGAAGGCCACCACCTGGTTGCGGGTGAGCGCCGACATGCACGAGCCGATGGCGAGGAAGCCGCCGGCCAGCAGCAGGCTGCCCAGATAGGCCGCCAGGATCGCGCCGTTGTCGGGGTGGCCGAGGTAGTTGACGGTGATCCACAGCGGGAAGGTCAGCGCCAGCGCGAGCGCTGTGAAGAGCCACGCCGCCAGGAACTTGCCGAGCACCGCATCGCGCAGGCGCACCGGCTGGGTCATCAGCAGTTCGATGCTGCCGGACTTGCGCTCTTCCGCCCACAGCTTCATCGACAGCGCCGGAATCAGGAACAGGTACAGCCACGGATGGAACGAGAAGAACGGATCCAGGTCCGCCTGGCCGCGTTCGTAGAACCCGCCGAGGTAGAAGGTGAAGGCGTTGGCCAGCACCAGGAAAATGAGAATGAAGACGTACGCCAGCGGCGTCGCGAAGTAACTCGCGAGTTCGCGGCGCAGGATGATGCCCACGTTGCGCATTGCGGTGCTCGGATCCTTCAGGCGGTGATGGTGCGGAACACCTCGTCGAGGCGTCCGGACTCCAGATGCAGCTCTTTGAGCTTGAACCCGCCGCGAGCGGTCACTTCCGAGACCGCCGACAGGATGGTGGCGCCGGCCTCAGGCAGCGCCGTCAGGCGGGCGTCACGCTCGCTCACTTCGACCTGCGCCACGGCGGGCAGGGCGGCGACGGCGGCACGCACCGCGGCGAGCTGCGTCGGCTGCTCCAGCTGCATGGTCACGGCGTTGTGATAGCGCGAGCGCGCCGCGAGGCCTGCCGGCGTATCGTCCGCGACGATGCGGCCGCGCGAGATGATGATGGCGCGCGTGCACACGGCATCGACCTCCTCGAGCAGGTGCGTGGAGATGACGATGATCTTGTCGCGCGCCATGGCGTTGATGAGCGCGCGCACTTCGTGTTTCTGGTTCGGATCGAGGCCGTCGGTGGGTTCATCGAGAATCAGCACCGGCGGGTCGTGCACGATCGCCTGGGCGAGCCCCACGCGGCGGCGGAAACCCTTGGAGAGCGTCTCGATCGTCTGGTCGAGCACGCCCTGAAGCTGCAGATGGTCGATGACATGCGCGAGGCGCTGCTGGCGTCGCGCCCCCTCGAGCGCGCGCAGATCGGCGATGAAGGCGAGGAACTGCCGCACCGTCATCTCGCCGTAACTGGGCGCACCCTCGGGCAGGTAGCCGAGCGCCGCCTTCGCCGCGAGCGGCTCGCTCGCGACATCGTGACCACAGATGCTGGCGCCGCCGGAGGTGGGCGTGATGAAGCCCGCGATCATGCGCATGGTGGTGGTCTTGCCGGCGCCGTTGGGTCCGAGGAAGCCGAGCACTTCGCCCGGGGACACCTGGAAACTGACATCGTCGACGGCGGTCAGGGCGCCGTAGCGCTTGGTGAGATGGTCGGTCTTGATCATGTGCTGCGATCTTAGGCGTGGCCCGGATGAAAAGTTCCCGTCACATTTGCGGCGCGCGATTGTCGCCGTGAGCGGCGATCAAATTCAACCTTGCGGAAATTATTGCGTAATATCCGCACATTACACTGCATACCTGAGGTTATGACGAGAATGTCCGCCAGCGCGACGCGTCATGGCTTCGCCATGCGCGCGTCATAGGCGCGTCAAGCAGCCCCGGCACAGTGGCAGGCGTCGAGGTGCATGCACACTGCGAGGCGCTTGCTATGCGACTGGTGCGCTCTCCTGCCCCGGCCGGCTCGGGCCGCAGCGAGGACTCCACGCTGCAGTACATGGAACTGGAGCGCGGCGCGCCGTTCTGCGGCAACGCGGCCTGTGCGCTGCACGTGCGCCCGAGCGATACGCAGGTCGAAGGGGGCGGCAACTGGATCACGCTCGGTGACGGGCGGGTGTTCGGCCGCAGCCGCTTCGGCAATAGGTTCCTGTGCGATGCCTGCGGCACCTGTCGCGGGCCGGTCCGTCTCAGGCGCGCGGCAGCCCGGAATTGAAGCGGTTGCGCGCGCGCCAGTAGAGGATGCACAGCGCGCCACCGAGCATGCCGCCGAGGTGCGCGAAGTGCGCGACATCCGACTGCACGCCGGTCACGCCGAACAGCAACTCCAAAAGACCGTAGATCGTCACGAACAGCCACGCCGGCAGCGGAATCGGGATCGGGATGACGTACAGGCGCTGGCGCGGGAAGTACCAGGCGAAGGCGAGCAGCACGCCGAACACGCCACCGGAGGCGCCGATCGTGTAACCCTCGGTCGGCGCATTGGTCTGTGCGGCCAGCACTGCCAGCTGCGTCAAGCCCGCAGCGACGATGCAGACCAGAAAATAGACCAGCATGCGCCGCGCTCCCCACAGTCGCTCCAGCATGCCGCCGAACATGAACAGCGCGAACATGTTGAAGAAGATGTGCGTCCAGCTGCCGTGCAGGAACCCGTAGGTGACGAGCTGCCAGACCTGGAACATCCCGCTGCCCGGCGGCCACAGCGCGAACAGCTTGAGCAGCGTCGCGCCAGCCACCTGCTGCAGCAGGAATACGGCGATGTTGATAAGGAGCAGGGCCCGCGTGGCGGGTGGCAGGGGCGGCAGCATGCGCACGATCTTACGGTCTTAGATCGTGCGCTGCAGAAAAACCAGATCCAGCCAGCGGTCGAACTTGTGACCCACCTCGTGCAGGGTGGCGGCGCGTTTGAATCCCAGACGCTCGTGGAAGCGGATGGAGGCGGCGTTGTCGGCATCTACGCCGGCGATCATCACGTGCTTGCCGAGCGCTGCCGCGCGCGGCAGCAGCGCCTGCACCAGCGCCGTGCCCAGGCCCCGCCCGCGGCCGTCGCTGCGCACGTGCACGCTGTGTTCGACCGTGAAGCGGTAACCGGGCCAGCTGCGGAAATCGCCGAAGGTCGAGAAGCCTGCCACGCCCTGGGCATCGCGCGCGATCAGCACCGGATAGCCCTGCGCGGTGCGCGCGCGCCACCACTGGCGCCGGTCATCGAGCGTCACCGGCAGGTACGAGTAGATCGCCGTGGAGGTGGCGATCACGTCGTTGTAGATGGCGAGCAGGCCCGGCAGGTCCGCCTCCGTCGCCTCGCCGATCTGCCAGGACGACACGGTGTTTCAGGCAGCGCGCAGCGATTCGCGCAGGAACTGCACCAGATGCGGGCTGTTGCTGTGCGCGACGTTGAAGCGCAGCCACTGGCCGCAGCCGGCCACGGCCGAGAAGAGCGCGCCGTGCGCCAGCAGGATGGAGTGCTCGCGCGCGCGGCGCACCAGCTGCGGCACCTGCACCGCATCGGGCAGCTTGCCCCACAGGAACATGCCTTCCGAGTGGCCGTTGGCGAAGGTGACGCCGGCGGACTCCAGGCCGACGCGGGCATCGCGCCGCATGCGCGCCAGGCGCGCGCGCGTCTGCTCGACGTGGCGCTTGTAGCGCCCGCCATCGAGCACCTCCGAGACGAAGCACTCGAGCAGCGTCGAGCCGGACAGCACCGACAGGACCTTGCGCTCGGTGAGCTTGTCGGTGAGGGCGGCGTCGGCGGCGATGAAGCCGACGCGCAGCGACGGGCCGATGAGCTTGGTGTAACTGCCGACGTAGATGACGTGCTTCAGGCCGTCGATCTGCGCCAGGCGCACGGCGCTCCCCTCGTAGAGGTCGCCGTAGACGTCGTCCTCCACCACCGCGAAGCCGTACTGCTCGGCCAGCGACAGGATGCGGTGGCAGTGCGCCGGGTCGGCGCTTGAGCCGGTCGGGTTGTGCACCAGCGTCTGCATGAAGAAGGCGCGCGGACGGTGGGTGCGGCACGCCTCTTCGAGCGCCGCCAGATCCGGCCCCTCGGCCAGGCGCGGTACCGGGATGAGACGCAGGTGGTGGGCGCGCAGCTGTTCGAACAGCACGAAATAGCCCGGATCCTCCACCAGCACCGCATCCCCCGGCGCAAACAGCAGACGCGCGATGAGGTCGAACGCCTGGCTCGCGCCGTAGGTGGTGATGATGTGGGCGGCGCTCGCGGCGATGCCGTGCTGCACCAGGCGCGTGGCGATCTGCTCGCGCAGTTCGGGCAGCCCCTGCGGCGGGCACGGCTGCCACGGCTGCACGCGGTGGCCGCGCGCCAGGCGCGTGAGCACCGCGCCGGAGGCGGCCTCCAGCAGCCAGTTCTCCGGCAGGAAGCCGGAACCTGCCGCGACGATGTCGGCCGACTGCCGCAGGCACAGGCGTGCCAGTGACAGGGCGTCCGTGCCGGCGTTCGCCAGCGCCTCGATCGCCACCATCGGCGCCGACAGCCGGCGCTGCGTAACGAAGAAACCGCGCCCGGCGCGCGATTCGATGACGCCGCGTGCCACCAGACGGTCGTAGGCGTCCACCACCGTGAAGGGGCTTGCGCTCACCTGGCGGGCGAGTTTGCGGATCGAGGGCAGGCGCGTGCCGGCCGACAGCTGGCCGTGGCGCACCAGCTGCGTCACGCGCTCGCAGATCTGATCCACCAGCGGCACGGGCGAGTCACGGGTCAGCTCGAACATGGCGCTATCTCACCATCATCACGGCGGTCGTGGCCAGTGCCAGCGCCATCGTCACGTTGAACACGCGCCGGCCCCGCGGTGTGCCGATCACGTGGCGCAGCGAGCTGCCGAACAGCGCCCACACCGCCATGCACGGCACCCCGATGCCTTCGGCGACGACGGCCATGTAGGCGCCGGCGGCCAGCGGGCCGAGCTCGCGCGGCAGAAACAGGCTCGCCGCGGTGAGGGTCATCACCCACGCCTTGGGATTCAGGAACTGGAACAGCGCCGCCTGCAGGAAGGTCACGGGCCGGGCGCTGAGGCGCGCGGCGACGTCGTGACGGCTGAGCATGTGCCAGCCCAGATACAGAAGGTAAGCGGCCCCCACCCAGCCGAGCACGCTCTGCAGCTGCGGCCAGCGCGCAAACAGCGCGGCCAGGCCGGCGCACAGCGCCAGCAGCTGCACCACGAAGCCGCAGGCGATGCCGAGCATGTGCGGCAGGGTGCGGCGAAAGCCGAAGGTCGCCCCCGCAGCGGTCAGCATGACGTTGTTCGGTCCCGGGGTGATGGACATGACGAACGTGTAGGTGATGTAGGGCAGCGGGTCGGTCATGGCGCGTTCTCGGCGGTGGCGTGTACCGCACACAGTGCGCACCGGCGCGGCGCCTGGGCAGGTACAGCCGCGCCACGGCCTGCGCGTACTGTATGGCAGCCGGACCGGTACGGCCCGCGGGCGCCAGGCGGCGCGGGTATCATGCGTGCCATGAGCGACGCTTTTATCTGTGATGGGGTGCGCACACCGATCGGGCGCTACGGTGGTGCGCTGGCCGCGGTGCGCAGCGATGACCTCGCGGCCTTGCCGCTCGCGGCCCTGCTCAAACGTAACGCGGGCCTGGACGCTGCCGCCATCGACGAGGTGGTGCTCGGGTGCGCCAACCAGGCCGGCGAAGACAACCGCAATGTCGCGCGCATGGCGGGTCTGCTCGCAGGACTGCCGGCAACGGTCGCTGCGGTCACCGTCAACCGCCTGTGCGGTTCCGGCCTCGATGCCGTGGCGATCGCGGCGCGGACCATCCGCGCCGGCGAAGCCCAGGTGATGCTGGCCGGCGGCGTCGAGTCGATGTCGCGCGCCCCGTTCGTCATGCCGAAGGCGGATGCGGCGTTCAGCCGCAGCGCGGAAGTTTACGACACGACCCTCGGCTGGCGCTTCGTCAATCCACGCCTCAAGGAGCGCTACGGCGTGGACTCCATGCCCGAGACGGGCGAGAACGTCGCGGCGCAATTCAACATCGCGCGCGCCGACCAGGACCGCTTCGCGCTGCGCAGCCAGGAGCGCACCGCCGCGGCGCAGGCGCGCGGCTTCTTCGAGCGCGAGCTGCTGCCGGTCGAGATCCCGCAGCGCAAGGGCAAGCCGCTGCTGGTGAGCCGCGACGAGCACCCGCGCCCGGAGACGACGCTCGCGCAGCTGGCGGCGCTGCCGACGCCGTTCCGCGCCAACGGCACGGTCACCGCCGGCAACGCCTCCGGCATCAACGACGGCGCGTGCGCGCTGCTGATCGCCTCGGCGGCCGCGGTGCGGCGCTTCGGCCTCACGCCCAGGGCGCGCATCGTCGCGGCCGCTACTGCCGGCGTCGAGCCGCGCATCATGGGCATGGGCCCGCTGCCGGCGACGCGCAAGGTGCTGGCCCTGGCCCGCCTGACAATCGAGCAGCTGCAGGTGGTGGAGCTGAATGAGGCGTTCGCCAGCCAGGCGCTCGCGGTGCTGCGCGAGCTGGGGCTCCCCGATGATGCCGCGCACGTCAATGCCAACGGCGGTGCGATTGCGCTCGGCCACCCGCTCGGCATGTCCGGTGCGCGGCTGGCCACGACCGCCACCTGGCAGCTGGTCGCCGGCGGCGGCTCGCTATGCGCTGTGCACCATGTGCATCGGCGTGGGGCAGGGGATCGCGGTGATCCTCGAGCGCGTGTGAGGCGCGCGCCCTAACCCTGAGCTGAGCTCCACGGCAGGCGCTCCAGATCCAGGTTGCCGCCGGAGAGGATCAGGCCGATGCGACGGCCGCGCAGCGACTCGTGCGGCGCCAGCAGCGCCGCGTACGGCACGGCGCCCGAGGGCTCGACCAGGATCTTCAGCACTTCCCACAGCTCGCGCATGGCGCGCACGATCTGCGGGTCGCTCACCGTGATGATCTCCTCCACCAGCGCGCGGATCGCGGCGAAGGGTTTCTCGCCGAGCGAGCTGCGCAGTCCGTCGGCGATCGTGTCCGGATGCAGGCTCGGCACAATGTGGCCGGCGCGCAGCGAGCGTGCCGCATCGTCGGCGCCGGCCGGTTCCACGCCGATGACGCGCAGTGCCGGGCGCAGATGCCGGGCCGCGACGGCGCTGCCCGACAGCAGGCCCCCGCCGCCGACCGGGCACAGGATCACCTCCAGCTGCGGCACCTGTTCGATCAGCTCGACCGCCGCGGTCGCCTGACCGGCCATGACCAGCAGGTCGTCGTAGGGATGCACGAGCGTGGCGCCGGTGGCCTCGACCAGCTGCCGCGCGCTGCTCTCGCGCGCGGCCAGCGTCGCTGCGCACAGCGTGATCTCGCCGCCGTAGCGCGCCACCGCGGCCTGCTTTGCCGGCGAGCTGTTGTGCGGCATGACGACGTAGGCGCGGATGCCGCGCAGGCGCGCGGCCCGCGCCAGCGCCGCGGCATGATTGCCGGAGGAGTGCGTGGCGACGCCGCGGCGCGCGGCCTCATCCGACAGTGCGAACACGGCGTTCGTCGCGCCGCGCGCCTTGAAGGCGCCGCCCTTCTGGAAGTTCTCGCACTTGAAGAACAGCTGCGCGCCGGCCTGCGCATCGAGCGTCGCGCTGGTCAGCACCGGCGTCTTGTGGACCTTGCCGTCGATGCGGTCGCGCGCGGCCTCGATCAGCTGCCAGCTGAGGGCTTGTGGGTTCGTCGCCATGCGTAGCGGCAAGCATGGCGAGCGGATCGCGATGCGGTCAAGCGCGCGCTGCGCAGATCAGTGCGTGCCGCGCGCGGCGAGCGCCGGGGCTGCGGCGCTTTCCACCTGGGCGAGCGCGGCGTTGACGTCGAGCACGCCTGCCGGGGCCCCGGCGTTGTGCCGCAGCAGTTCCATGACGCCGCCGCTGTCCAGCGGGGTTGCCGATGCCGACAGCAGCAGCGCGATGATGCCGGTGACCTCGGCTGCGGCCACCGAGCTGCCGGAGGCGAAATCGTATTCGCCCTGGGGCCTGAGCGTCATGACGTGCTGCGCGGGGGCGGTGAAGGCGCCCGGCGGGGCGGCCTGCTCGCTGCCGCCGGCGCTGATGACGCCTGCGATGGCGGTGGGGAAGGGCGCGGTCGGCTCCGCCGCCGCGCCGACGAATGTCACGCCGTGCTTCAGTCCGCTCTGCACCAGCGCCGTCAGCAGCGGATCGGCAGGTCCTGCGAAGCTCAGATTCACCAGCGGCGCGCCGGAGGCGAGCGCCGCCGCCAGCGCCTGGGCGAGCGTGAAGGTGTTGCAGGCGGCCGCATCGGCGCCTGCGGCGAGCTGCCAGCACGCCTCGAACACTTCGATTTCGGCACGCGGCGCGATGCCGACGATGCCGATGTGGTTGTTGGCGACCGCGGCGATCACGCCTGCCATGGCGGTGCCGTGGCGCCGCGCCGCAGCGGGCGCTGCGGCCCCGGGCACGAACGAGTGACTGCGCACGATGCGGCCGGTGAGGTCCGGATGCGCCGCATCGACTGCCGTATCGATGAGTGCGATACGCACGCCCGCTCCCTGGCTGCGTTCCTGGGCGCGCGCGATGCCGAGCGCGGCGAGGTTGGTCTGCAGGTCATAGAGCGGATCGTTGTAGCTACCCGCCGCCCCCGCCGCGGTGAGCGTGTGGAATTCCTGCAAGGGCTGCGCCAGCACCACGCGCTTGTCGTGCGACAGCCGCGCCAGCACCGCGGCGACGCTGCGGCCGTCGCTGATCTCGAAGACCGCGCAGTGCATCGCGAGTGCCTGGATCGGCCAGCTCGCCACCTCGTGCAGCGCGTAGGCTGCCGCGACCCGCTTCGCCTGCTGGCTGGCACTCTGACCGACGGTGTAGCCGCTGCCGCCGTAGCGGCTGCCGGTCGTGCCGGCAGGTCCGGGCGCTGCGTGCGGGGCGTTGGCGAAGCCGACCACGATGCGCGGCAGCGCCGCCGTTGGCGGTGAGGCAAAAAGCGGCGGCGCGCCCACTAGCAGCGCAAGCCACACAAGGGCGGCACGCCAGCGCATGTCTTTCACGGCGGCGTCGGCCGCTCCTCCCTCGGAAGCGGCTCGACCCAGCGCACGCGCGCATCCGTGCGCAGGCGCGCCGCGAGCGCGCGCAGCCCGGCGCCCGCGCTGCCGGCGGCCGCAGGCGTCGCAAGCGGCGCCACGGCGAAGATGCCGGTGCGGTCCGGACCCTCGACCACGTGCGCACCGGCTGCCTGCAGAAGTTCGCTCACCTCGCCCACCGGCAGCGAGGGCACGAAGGCGATGTGCAGCACGTCCGCGCGGCTCGGCGCCGGGCTCGTGTAGGTGACATAGGACGGCTGCGACCAGCGGTAGGTGGTCACGGCCAGCGTCGCAAGCGTTGCGGTCAGCAGCACGCTCGCCGCCCAGGCGATGCCCGGCGGCCGCCAGCGGGCGCGCTCGCGCGCGGCCACGGCGTGGCGGGCGAGCGCTGCGGTGCCACTCGCCCGGGAGCTGCGCGGCTCACCATCGAGGCGCTGCGCGAGCTTGCGGAAAGAGGCGCCGGGCGCATAAGTCACCCGCTCGGGCAGGGTGAGGGCGCTGCACAGTCGCTGTTGCACCGCCATTTCGGCGGCGCAGGCCGGGCAGCTGCGCACGTGCTCTTCCGCCTGCGCCCGCTCGGCCGCTCCGAGGCGGCCGTTGGCGAGCCACGGCAAGAGCAGCCAGATCTCTTCGTGGTGTTGGTCGGTGGCCGTCATGATGCGTCCTGCGGTAGCGCCTGCAGGGGACTCGCCAGCTGCGGCAGCAGCTGCTGCAGCTTCGCGCGGGCGTGAAACAGGCGCGTCTTCACGGTGTTGATGGGGCAGTCCATGATGGTGGCGATTTCCTCGCACGAGTGACCGAGTTCGTAGCACAGCTGCACGGCGAGCCGCTGCTCGGGCGGCAGCAGGACGAGCGCTTGTCCGAGCCAGTCACGCAGTTCCTCGATGTTGGCCGGGGACTCCTCGGTCAGTGGCTCGTGGGCGGCCTGCAGGTTCTTTTCGCTGAGGCGGGCGCTGGCGCGGAACGCGTTCCGCGCCTTGCGGTAGGCGATGCCGAGTATCCAGGTCGAGGGCTGGGACTCGCCGCGGAAGGTGCGCGCCTTGCGCCACACCACCCAGAACGTGTCGTTGATGATCTCTTCGGCCAGATCGTAGCGGCGCGTGAGACGGGTGAGAAAGCGCGCCATGCGGCGGTGGTACAGGTGATAGAGCTCTTCGAACGCCTTGCGGTCGCCCTCGCCGACGCGGGCGATCAGCTGCACCTCGTGAGCCGTGCTGCCCGCGCCACGAACATTAAGTTCACCCATCTGCTGGTCTTGCCCTGAAGGTATGCAGGTAAATCCGCCCTTACAGCGGTAAGTGTCGCCCGCGGCGCTGCGGGTTCATTCGACTATCCGCCCGAGGGCTGCGCCGGGTCAAAAACGCCACACCACGGTGGCGGCGAGGCGGTCGTTGGCGATCGGGTACGGGACCAGCTGCTGCGCCTGCTGCTGTGCGACGAAGTAACCCACATCCAGGCGCCAGGAGCGGTATTCGAAGGCGAGTCCGGCGTTCCCGTAGGCGTAGCCCAGGTGCGGTACACCCCCGCCGTTGTCCTGGTGGTAATAGCCGGCGGCGGCGGTGATAAAAAAGCCGTGCCCGAGGAGCCACTGGCCGCTGGTGTCGGCCACCCAGGCGGTGCTGCGGCTGGTGCGGTAGTAATAGAAGTAGCGCACGGCATTGGGAATGGCCGTCAGGGACAGCGTCCAGCGATCCATGTAGCTGACCGAGGCGGCCAGTTCCTGGTAGTCGGCCGACAGATCCTGGCGGCCGCCGACGAAGTAATGGCTGCGTGCATCCAGCGTCGCGCTCCAGGTGTCGCTCAGGCGAAAACGGTGGCCGAGATAGGCCTCCAGGTCGTAGTCCGCATCCGGCTCCAGAGAGCGGGTGCGGGTGGAGCCCCATACGCCGAGAAAGGTGCCATCGGCGCTGTCAACGTGCAGGTCCGCCTGCAGCGCTCCGTGACCGTCGCTTTCGGACAGCCCGCGGTAGAGGTAGTCGCTGGTGAGCGCAAGGCTGCCGCCGAAGCTGAATTCGTCGCTCAGGGCGCCCGCGCGTGCCGGGGTCGCCGCGCACAGCGCGACCGCGGCCAGCGGCAACAGGCACCTGGCGAGGTAGCGATCAACGGCTCTTAGCATGTTGGCTGGCCGCACCACTGTAGGGCGATCCCGTGCAGAAGACTTAAGACTCCTGTGCTGCTGCCGGCCCTGTTCAAGCCCCTCCTGCCGTGCCAGACGTATACTGGTGGCTTATGGAGAGCTTATCGCCGGCCGAAAGCGCCGTCGTACGGCGCGTCGTCGCCGACAACCGGGAACGCCCCGGTCCACTTCTGGAAGTGTTACACGCCATCCAGGCGGCGCTGGGCTTTGTGCCGCCGGCCGCCGTTCCCGTCGTGGCCGAGGCGCTCAACCTGTCGCGCGCTGAAGTTCATGGGGTCGTAACGTTCTATCACTTCTTCCGGCGTACCCGTGGCGGTGCCCACACCGTCAGCCTGTGTCAGGCCGAGGCCTGCCAGTCGATGGGCGCCGAGGCGCTCACCGCCCATGCCAAGCAGCGGCTCGGCGTGGATTTCCACGAAACCACCGCCGACGGGCGCTTCTCGCTCGAGCCGATCTACTGCCTCGGCAACTGCGCCTGCTCGCCCGCCTGCATGATCGACGGTCGGCTGTATGGGCGCGTGACCGCCGAGAGTTTCGATGCGCTGGTGGCGCAGCACGAGGCGGCCTCGTGAGTACCACCGTCTATGTGCCGAAGGATGCGGGCGCGCTGTCGCTCGGTGCGGGGGAAGTGGCCGCGGCCATCGCCGCGGAGGCCGGCCGCCGCAAGCTTGGCGTGAACCTCGTGCGCAACGGCTCGCGCGGCGCCTACTGGCTCGAGCCCATGGTCGAGGTCGAGACCGCAGCCGGGCGCGTCGCCTACGGCCCGGTGACGGTCGCCGACGTGGCGGGTCTCTTCGCCGCCGATTTCCTCAGCGGCGGGGCGCACCCGCTGGCGCACGGCGCCACGGACGCCATGGCGTGGTTCGCCAACCAGCAGCGCCTGACCTTCGAGCGCGTCGGCATCGTCGATCCGACGAGCGTCGCCGACTACCTCAAGCACGGCGGCTACCAGGGACTGACCCAGGCGCTGGCGATGGCACCGGGCGAGATCGTGCAGGCCGTGACCACTGCGGGCCTGCGCGGGCGCGGCGGGGCCGCCTTTCCGACCGGCATCAAATGGAAGACGGTCATGGACCAGAAGGCGCAGCAGAAGTACATCACCTGCAACGCCGACGAGGGCGACTCCGGCACCTTCGCCGATCGCATGCTGATGGAAGGCGACCCGCTCACCCTCATCGAGGGCATGACGATTGCCGGCATCGCCGTCGGTGCCACGCAGGGCTACATCTATCTGCGGGCCGAGTACCCGCACGCCTACGCCGCCCTGAATACCGCCATCGCCGCCGCCCGGCAGGCGCAGTACCTGGGCGCCAATGTCGCCGGCAGCGGCCGGCGTTTCGAGCTGGAAGTGCGCCTGGGTGCGGGCGCCTACATCTGCGGCGAAGAGACCTCCATGCTCGAGAGCCTCGAGGGGCGCCGCGGCGAGGTGCGCGTGCGCCCGCCGCTGCCGGCGATCAAGGGGCTGTTCGGCCAGCCGACGGTTGTGAATAACGTCGTGACGCTGTGCAGCGTGCCCTGGATCCTGGCGCACGGGGCGCAGGCCTACGCAGGCTTCGGCATGGGCAAGTCCCGGGGCACCCTGCCCATCCAGCTGGCCGGCAATATCAAGCGCGGCGGCCTGGTGGAACGTGCTTTTGGACTCACTCTACGGGAGTTGCTATACGATTACGGGGGTGGCTCGGCCAGCGGCCGGCCGATCCGCACCGTGCAGGTCGGGGGTCCTTTGGGGGCCTACATCCCGCCGGCGCACTTCGATACGGCGGTCGACTACGAGGCGCTCACCGCGGTGGGCGCGCTCTTGGGCCACGGCGGTATCGTGGTGTTCGATGACAGCGTCGACATGGCGCGCATGGCGCGCTACGCGATGGAGTTCTGCGCCATCGAATCGTGCGGCAAGTGCACTCCGTGCCGCATCGGCTCGACGCGCGGGGTGGAGGTGATCGACCGCATCCTCGCCGGCATCGATGGCGAGCGCAACGTGCAGCTGCTGGAAGAGCTGTGCGAGACGATGGTGCAGGGATCGTTGTGCGGACTGGGCGGCATGGCGCCTTTCCCGGTGCAGAGTGCGTTGAAACATTTCAGGGAAGACTTCCGCGCGCGGCCGGTCAGCTAGCGCGCAACGAGGCGTGTGACATGTACGCGATAGATTATGAAGACCTCGGCACACCGGCACCGGCCACTGCCGGCGCGCCGGTGTCCGTGGAAATCGACGGCGTGGCGCTGTCGGTGCCGGAGGGCACCTCGATCATGCGCGCCGCCGCACTGGCCGGCGTCAAGGTGCCGAAGCTGTGCGCCACCGACACGCTGAAAGCGTTCGGCTCGTGCCGCCTGTGCCTGGTGGAGATCGAGGGCCGCAAAGGCTACCCGGCCTCCTGCACCACGACGGTCGCGGCCGGCATGAAGATCCGCACGCAGTCGGACAAGCTCCTGCAGCTGCGCCGCGGCGTCATCGACCTGTATGTCTCCGACCACCCGCTCGACTGCGACACCTGTCCGGCGCAGGGTCACTGCGAACTCGAGGACATGGCCGCCGCGGTCGGCATTCAGAAGACCTCCTACGCGGCCGGCGCCATGCACCGCCCGGCGCCCAAGGACGAGAGCAACCCGTACTTCGCCTTCGACCCGACGCTGTGCATCGTCTGCTCGCGCTGCGTGCGCGCCTGCGACGAGCAGCAGGGGACGTTCGCGCTCACCATCCAGGCGCGCGGCTTCGACTCCAAGGTGTCGGCGAGCCAGGACCAGCCGTTCCTCGAGTCCGAGTGCGTCTCGTGCGGCGCCTGCGTGGAGGCGTGCCCGACCGGTGCGCTCACCGAGAAATCCATCATCGGGCTCGGCAAGGCCGAAGCGTGCCACCGCCACCACCTGCGCCTACTGCGGCGTCGGCTGCGGCTTCAAGGCGGAGACGCGCGGCGCGGGTGCCGACGTCGAGGTGGTGCGCATGGCGCCCGACCGCGACGGCCATGCCAACCACGGCCACGCCTGCGTCAAGGGACGGTTTGCCTACGGCTACGCGACGCACGCCGATCGCGTGCTGAAGCCGATGATCCGCAAGAGCATCCGCGACAACTGGCGCGAGGTGAGCTGGGAGGAGGCCATCGCCTACAGCGCCAGCGAGATCCGCCGCATCCAGGCCAAGTACGGCCGCGATTCGGTCGGCGGCATCACCTCGTCACGCTGCACCAACGAGGAAACGTTCCTCGTGCAGAAGCTGGTGCGCGCCGCCTTCGGCAACAACAACGTCGATACCTGCGCGCGCGTGTGTCACTCGCCCACCGGTTACGGCCTGAAGAATACGCTCGGCGAGTCGGCCGGCACGCAGGCGTTCGATTCGGTCATGCAGGCGGACGTGGTGCTGATCGTCGGCGCCAATCCGACCGACGGCCACCCGGTGTTCGCCTCGCAGCTGAAGCGCCGCCTGCGTCAGGGCGCGAAGCTCATCATCGCCGACCCGCGCGAGATCGCGCTGGTGCGCACCCCGCACATCCAGGCGGACGAGCACCTGCAGCTCACGCCCGGCACCAACGTCGCGCTGCTGAATGCGCTCGCGCACGTCGTCGTGACGGAGGGGCTGACCCGCGAGCTGTACGTCGCCGAGCGCTGCGAGACGGATTCCTACGCCAGGTGGAAGGCGTTCGTCGCCGACGCAGCGCAACTCCCCGGAGGCCAGCCGAGAGCCATCACCGGCGTGCCGGCGGACAAGGTGCGGCGCGCGGCGCGGCTCTATGCCTCAGGTGGCAACGGCGCCATCTACTACGGCCTCGGCGTCACCGAGCACAGCCAGGGCAGCACCACGGTGATGGCGATCGCCAATCTCGCCATGGCCACCGGCAACCTCGGCCGCGAGGGCGTGGGCGTCAATCCGCTGCGCGGCCAGAACAACGTGCAGGGCTCGTGCGACATGGGCTCGTTCCCGCACGAGTTCAGCGCCTACCGCCACGTCTCGGATGCCGGGCACGCGCGGCGCTGTTCGAAGCCGCCTGGGGCGTGTCGCTGCAGTCCGAGCCCGGCCTGCGCATCCCCAACATGTTCGAGGCCTCGCTCGACGGCACGTTCCGCGGCATGTACGTGCAGGGCGAGGACTTCGTGCAGTCCGATCCCAACACGCACCACGTCAGCGCCGCCATGGAGGCCATGGAGTGCGTGATCGTGCAGGACCTGTTCCTCAACGAGATCGCCAAGTACGCGCACGTGTTCCTGCCCGGCTCCTCGTTCCTGGAGAAGGACGGCACCTTCACCAATGCCGAACGGCGCGTCTCGCGGGTGCGCAAGGTGATGGCAGCCGCTCGCCGGCTACGAGGACTGGCAGATCACCTGCCTGCTGTCGAACGCGCTCGGCTACCCCATGAACTACGACCATCCGTCGCAGATCATGGACGAGATCTCGCGCCTGACGCCGACCTTCTCGCGCCTGAGCTACGAGAAGCTCGACCGCCTCGGCAGCATCCAGTGGCCGTGCACCGATGAGATGCCCGAAGGCACCCCGACCATGCACGTGCACCAGTTCGTGCGCGGCAAGGGCAAGTTCTGGCCGACCGAGTACGTGCCGACCAGCGAGCGCTCCACCAGCCGCTTCCCGCTGATCCTCACCACCGGGCGCATCCTGACGCAGTACAACGTCGGTGCGCAGACGCGGCGCACCGGCAACGTGGTATGGCATGCCGAGGACGTGCTGGAAATCCATCCGCACGATGCCGAAGTGCGCGGCATCGAGGACGGCGACTGGGTGGGACTCACCAGCCGCGCCGGCGAGACCGTGCTGCGCGCCAAGATCTCCGGCAAGATCGCGCCCGGGGTGGTGTACACCACCTTCCACTTTCCGGAGACCAACGCCAACGTGGTCACCACCGAGAACTCGGACTGGGCCACCAACTGTCCGGAGTACAAGGTCACCGCCGTCGAGGTGGTGCTCGTGAACCAGAAGGACGCCTGGCAGAAGCGCACCGCCACGGAGCGCTCGCTGCCGCGCACCGGTGGCAAGCGCAAGCACGACCCGGCGCCCGCCTGATGCGATGAGCGCAGAAGCCGCGGCGCACGGGCAGTCGCCTCCCGCGGTCAGCGCGGAAGTCGCCATCGAACGCTGGAGCCGCGGCAGCACCGCGGCCACGACCGATCAGGTGGCCGAGGAGATGCCGGTCGCGCTCGTCTACCACGACGTGCCGCACGTGGTGATGCTCGCGACCCCTGCGGACCTCGAGGACTACGCCGTCGGTTTCACGTTGAGCGAAGGGCTCGTGGCGCGCGCCGACGAGATCCGCGGCGTGGAAGTGGCCGCCGGCGCCGCCTCCATCGACGTGAAGATCACGGTCGCCTGGGAGCGCTTCACGCAGCTGCTGCAGCGGCGCCGCAATCTCGCCGGCCGCACCGGCTGCGGCCTGTGCGGCGCGGAACGCGCGGAGGACGCCATCCGCGAACCTGCGCAGGTGCCCGAAGGCGTCAGCATCACGGCGGGCGAGCTGCACGCGGCCATCGCCGAGCTCGGCACCCGCCAGCCCATCAATGCGCGCACCGGCAGCGTGCACGCGGCCGCCTGGGTGGTGCCGGGGCGCGGCATCGTGCTGGTCCGCGAGGATGTCGGCCGGCACAATGCGCTCGACAAGACCATCGGCGCGCTGGTGCGCGGCGGCGGCGACTTTTCCGGCGGCTACATGCTCATCACCAGCCGCGCCAGTTACGAGATGGTGCAGAAATGCGCCACCGTCGGGATTTCGCTGCTGGTCGCGCTGTCGGCGCCGACCGCGTTCGCCGTGCGCCTGGCGCAGCGCTGCGGACTGACGCTGGTGGCGTTCGCGCGCGCCGACCAGCACGTCGTGTACGCGCACCCGCGGCGCCTGAAGTGAAGGCCTCATGAACATCGACCTGCTCATCAAGATGACCAACGAGATCAGCGAATTCTTCGCCGGCACCGCGGATCAGCCGCAGGCGGCGGCAGCGGTCGCCAACCACCTGCGCCGCTACTGGGAGCCGCGCATGCGTGCGCAGATGCTCAAGTATTACGAGGAGCGTAACGGGGCGGGCCTGAGCGAGCTCGCCAAGAGCGGCGTCGCGATCCTCTACGCCGCGGCGCACGCGGCGCCCGCCGCCGGCGCGCAGCCCAAGGGGGCCTGAGGGATGGCGAGCAAGCTCAAGCCGGGGCGGGCGCTGATCTGCGGCTCACTCGCCTTCGACACCATCATGGTGTTCGACGACCGCTTCGCCAATCACATCCTGCCCGACAAGATCCACATGCTGAACGTGTCGTTCCTGGTGCCGCAGCTGCGCCGCGAATTCGGTGGCTGTGCGGGCAACATCGCCTACAACCTGAAGCTCTTGGGCGATACCGGCGTGCCGATGGCCACCGTCGGCAGCGACTTCGCTCCTTATAAGGAGTGGATGGCCAAAAGCGGCGTGCCGGACGGGCACGTGCGGGTGATCGACAGCGAGCTCACCGCCCAGGCCTTCATCACCACCGACCTGGACGACAACCAGATCACCGCCTTCCATCCGGGCGCCATGCAGCACGCCCACGTCAACAAGGTCACCGAGGCCTCCGACATCGTCGTCGGCATCGTGGCCCCCGACGGGCGGCAGGGCATGATCGAGCACGCCGCGCAGTTCTGCGCCGCCGGCATCCCGTTCATCTTCGATCCTGGCCAGGGACTGCCGATGTTCGGTGCCGACGAGCTGCAGCGCTTCGTGGGCGCGGCGCACTGGGTGACGGTCAACGAGTACGAGTGGCAGCTGGTGCAGCAGAAGACCGGCTGGGACGTGGGCCAGATGCTGGAGCGCGTCGAGGCGCTGATCGTCACCCGCGGGGCGGCCGGCTCCGCCATCCATACGCGCGAGGGCGAGCTCATGATTCGCGTCCGCCCCGGTGAGCGCGGTGGTCGACCCCACCGGCTGCGGCGATGCCTACCGCGCCGGCCTCATCCACGGCCTCATGCACGGGCTCACCTGGAGCGCGGCCGGACATATTGCCTCGCTCATGGGGGCCATCAAGATCGAGTCGCGCGGGACTCAGAACCATCGCTTCTCACGGGCGGAGTTCGAGCAGCGCCTGGCCAGCGCCTTTCCCTGATGCGCCAAGCAGTTAGGCGCGCCGGACGCGGCTTAAAAAGCACGACATACGACCGGCCAAGCGGCCCCGCTTTCGGGTAACATTGCGCCCCCTTTGCATACGACAGAACCGGCAGCGAGAAACAGCCCCATGGCGAACGACTATCTCTTTACCTCCGAATCGGTTTCCGAGGGCCACCCGGACAAGATTGCGGACCAGATCTCCGATGTGGTGCTGGACGCCATTCTCAAGGAGGACGATCGCGGACGCGTGGCCTGCGAGACGCTGGTCAAGACCGGCGTAGTCATCGTCGCCGGCGAAATCACCACGCGCGCCTGGGTGGACGTCGAGGCACTGGTGCGCAAGACCGTGCTCGACATCGGCTACGACTCATCCGAGATGGGCTTCGACGGGGCGAGCTGCGGGGTGCTCAACATCATCGGCAAACAGTCGCCCGACATCGCGCAGGGCGTCGATCGCAAGGACGAGCGCCGCCAGGGCGCCGGCGACCAGGGGCTGATGTTCGGCTACGCCACCAACGAGACCGACGTGCTGATGCCGGCGCCGATCACGCTGGCGCACCGTCTGGTCAAGCGCCAGGCGCAGGTGCGCAAGTCCGGCAAGCTGCCGTGGCTGCGGCCCGATGCGAAGAGCCAGGTGACGCTGCGCTACGTGGATCACGTGCCGGTCGGACTCGAGGCGGTGGTGCTGTCGACGCAGCACAGCCCGGACGTCTCCACCAAGGTGCTGCGCGAAGCGGTCATGGAGGAGATCCTGAAGCCGATGCTGCCGCAGAAGTGGCTCGACAAGCGCACCAAGTTCCACATCAATCCGACCGGGCGCTTCGTCACCGGCGGTCCGGTCGGAGACTGCGGGCTCACCGGCCGCAAGATCATCGTCGATACCTACGGCGGCTACGCGCGCCACGGCGGCGGCGCCTTCTCGGGCAAGGACCCGTCCAAGGTGGATCGCTCCGCCGCCTATGCGGCGCGTTACGTCGCCAAGAACATCGTGGCGGCCGGACTTGCCGAGCGCTGCGAGGTGCAGGTGTCGTACGCCATCGGCGTGGCCGAGCCGACCTCGATCATGGTCGAGAGCTTCGGCACCAGCCGCCTGTCGCGCGAGCGTCTGACGCAGATCGTACGCAAGCATTTCGACCTGACCCCGTACGGGCTGCGCGAGATGCTGGACCTGGTGCGTCCGATCTATCAGAAGACCGCGACCTACGGCCACTTCGGCCGTACCGAACCTGAGTTCACCTGGGAGCGCACCGATCTTGCCGAGACGCTCGCCGCCGAAGCGAAGGGGATGCGCGCGGCGTAAGGTTATACTTTCCCGGCAGCCACCTACGGCTGCCAACCGCGCTTGCTGAGGAGCGCTGCGACGGGCGGACGGTGAAAGCCGTGCCCCCGCCAGGCTCAGCCGGTCGCGGATCATCATACGGCGCTCACTCTGTCATAGCGGAGTATCGAGTATGAACGCCACACTGAAACCTGCCGAAAGCCACGACTACAAGGTCGCCGACCTGGGGCTGGCCGACTGGGGACGCAAGGAAATCGCCATCGCCGAGACCGAGATGCCCGGCCTCATGGCGATCCGCGAGGAATACGCGCGCACCCAGCCCCTCAAGGGCGCGCGCATCACCGGCTCGCTGCACATGACGATCCAGACGGCGGTGCTGATCGAGACGCTGCAGGCGCTCGGCGCCCAGGTGCGCTGGGCCTCGTGCAACATCTTCTCCACCCAGGACCATGCGGCCGCGGCCATCGCCGCGCGCGGCACGGCGGTGTTCGCCTGGAAGGGCGAGTCGCTGAGCGACTACTGGGACTACACGCATCGCATCTTCGAGTGGGCCGACGGCGGCTTCTCCAACATGATCCTGGACGACGGCGGTGATGCGACGCTGCTGCTGCACCTCGGCACGCGCGCCGAAAGCGACCCGGCGGTGCTCGCCAAGCCCGCCAGCGAAGAGGAGACGGCGCTGTTTGCCGCCATCCGCGCGCGCCTCAAGGCCGACCCGAAGTGGTACTCCACCCGCATCCGCCACATCCGCGGCGTCACCGAGGAGACCACCACCGGCGTCAAGCGGCTCTACCAGATGGCCAAGGAAGGCAAGCTCGCCTTCCCGGCGATCAACGTCAACGACTCGGTCACCAAGAGCAAGTTCGACAACCTGTACGGCTGCCGCGAGTCGCTGGTGGACGCCATCAAGCGCGCCACCGACGTCATGGTCGCCGGCAAGATCGCGGTGGTGTGCGGCTACGGCGATGTCGGCAAGGGCTCCGCGCAGGCACTGCGCGCCCTGTCGGCGCAGGTGTGGGTCACGGAAGTCGACCCGATCTGCGCGCTGCAGGCGGCGATGGAAGGCTACCGCGTGGTCACGATGGAGTACGCGGCCGACAAGGCCGACATCTTCGTCAGCGCCACCGGCAACTTCCACGTGATCACGCATGAGCACATGGCGCGCATGAAGCACAACGCCATCGTCTGCAACATCGGCCACTTCGACAACGAGATCGACGTCGCGAGCCTCAAGCAGTACCCCTGGGAGAACATCAAGCCGCAGGTCGACCACATCATCCTGCCCGACGGCCGGCGCCTGATCCTCCTGGCCGAGGGGCGCCTGGTGAATCTCGGCTGTGGCACCGGCCACCCGAGCTACGTCATGAGTTCGAGCTTCGCCAACCAGACCATCGCGCAGGTGGAGTTGTTCACGCATACCGCCAAGTACCCGCTGGGCGTGTACGTGCTGCCGAAGCACCTCGATGAAAAGGTGGCGCGGCTGCAGCTGCGCAAGCTCAACGTCGAACTGACCGAGCTCACGGCTACGCAGGCGGCCTACATCGGCGTTGACAAGGCCGGCCCCTACAAGCCCGACTCCTACCGCTACTGATGAGCAGCACGTCCGTGCCAAGTGGTCCCGCCGCGCCCGGCGCGGCGGGACCCCGCGACGCTGCGGCGCGGCTGCTCGATGGCAAGGCCGTGGCGGCCAAGGTGCGTGCGCAGGTGGCCGTGCGCGCCGCCGAGTTCGCCGCGCGCCACGGGCGCGCACCGGGCCTGGCCGTGGTGCAGGTGGGCGAAGATCCCGCCTCCAGCGTGTACGTGCGCAACAAGCGCCGCGCCTCGCAGGAGGCGGGCATCGTCTCCTTTGCCCACGATCTGCCGGCGACGACCGGCGAGGCGCAGATCCTCGCGCTGGTGGCACAGCTGAACGCCGATGCGCGTGTCGACGGGATCCTCGTGCAGCTGCCGCTGCCCAAGGGCGTCAATGCCGACCACGTCATGGACGCGGTCGATCCGGCAAAGGACGTCGACGGCTTCCATCCGACCAATACCGGGCTCCTGGCGCAGAAGCGCCCGCGGCTGCGCCCGTGCACGCCCTTCGGCGTCATCCGCCTCGCCCAGGAATACGGCATTGGCCTCACCGGGGCGCGTGCCACGGTGGTGGGCGCCTCCAACATCGTCGGCAGGCCGATGGCGCTCGAGCTGCTGCTGGCACGGGCGACGGTCACCGTGTGCCACACCGGCACGCGCGATCTGCGCGCCGAAGTTGAGCGCGCCGAGGTGCTGGTTGCCGCGGTCGGCAAGGCCGGGTTCATTCCCGGCGAGTGGGTGCGCCCGGGCGCTGCGGTGTTCGACGTCGGCATCAACCGCACCGCCGACGGCAAGCTCGTGGGCGATGTGGAGTTCGCCGCCGCCGCGGCCCGCGCCGCCTGGATCACGCCCGTGCCGGGGGGCTTGGGTCCCATGACCATTGCCATGCTGCTCGCCAACACGGTCGAGGCAGCCAACCTGCGCGCCGGCGCGCCCGCCTGACACTTAAGCCGCGGGCGGGAATAAAATCCGCGCTCGGTTAGTCTTCTCCCATGGGTGGTGCGCCTTGTCCCATGGATGACAAACGTGAGCGGTTCGAAGCGCAGGTGTTGCCGCACCTGGACGCGGCCTACCGCTTTGCGCGCTGGCTCGGCCCGGGGGGTGCAGACGCCGACGATGTCGTGCAGGAGGCGTTTCTGCGCGCCTTCCGCGCCTTCGACAGCCTGCGCGGCACCGACGTGAAGGGCTGGCTGCTCACGATCGTGCGCAACTGTCACGCCACCGCTGCCCGGCAGCAGCAGCGCGCGCCCGCGCCGCTGCCGGAAGAGGAGGCAGGGCCGCTGGCGACGCTGGTGAGCGCCGCCCCCGACCCGCAGAGCGCGACGCTCGCCCACGAGGCCGAGCGCACGCTGGCGCACCTCATCGCAGCGCTGCCGCAACAGCACCGCGAAGTACTGCTGCTGCGCGAAATGGAGGAATTGAGTTATCGCGAGATTGCGCAAGTGACGCAGCTGCCGGTCGGCACCGTGATGTCGCGGCTGGCGCGCGCGCGGGCGGCGCTCAAGAGCCAATACCTGCAGCAGCAGCCGGGAGCTCCACATGCAATGCGCTGAGAGTCTGCGGATGCAGGCCTACTTCGACGGCGAAGTCGATGCGGTCACCGCTGCCGAGCTCGAGCGCCACGCCGAGCGCTGCGCCGAGTGCCAGGCGCTGCTGAGCGATTTAAAGGCGATGCGCAGCGCGCTGCGCGAGCAGCTGCCGCGCGAGAGCGCGCCGCCGCAGCTGCGCGCCCGGGTGCTGCGCGCGCTGCAGGACGAGTCGCGCCGCAGCGCTGCGCTCGCGAAGCCGCCGCGCCGGGCGTCCTGGCGCCTGCCGTCTTTCTGGCTGGGCACGCTGGCAGGCGTGGCCGCAGCGCTCATCGCCACCGTCGGCCTGCCGCTGCTGGCGCCGACCTCTGCCGCCGCGCTTCCCGACGAGCTGGTCGCCGCCCACGTGCACTCGCTGCTGCCGCAGCAGCTCATCGCCGTCGTCTCCACCGACCGTCATACGGTCAAGCCGTGGTTCGCAGGGCACGCCGATGTCTCGCCGGTGGTGGCCGACTTCGCCGCGCAGGGGTACCGGCTGGTCGGCGGGCGCGCCGACGTCCTCGCGCGCCAGCGCGCCGCGGTCGTGGTGTATGCGCACGGCGCGCACATCATCAACGTCTTCAGCTGGGTGGCAGGCGGCCCCTTGCCCGCCGACAGCACCCGCAGTGGCTACCACCTCGCGTTCTGGCAGAGCGGCAACCTGCGCTACTGCGCGGTCGCCGATACCGGCTGGGACGAACTGCTGGGACTGGTGGGGCTGCTGCGCGAGCAGGGCGCACGCGAAGCCCTGCCGCCGGCCGCGCCGCGGGAATAAATTTCCGCGGCACGCAGTCTTCTCCCCTCGAGCGCGCACCTCGCAGCGCGCCGGGAGACACCATGTCAGTCGACAAGACGCTGCATACGCGCCGCGGCCAGATCGTCCAGAAGGTTGAAGGCAATGTAACTTTTCATACGGCCGGTTCCACCGCCGATGCGCAGCCGGCGCCCGGCGCGGGCCCGGGCCCCGGACCGCTCACAGTGCGCGCCGAACAGCTGCCGGGCAGGCTGGGTGTCACCCGCGTGTCACTGCAACCTCACCCCCGCACGCTCGACCTGAGCGCGCGACGCGCGCCGCACCGCTCGGGTAAAGACATGCGTAAGTGCTACATGTTGTTGAATGCGCTGGTGCTGACGCTGCTGCTCGGCGCCGGGCCGCGGCTGGCGGTTTCCGCCGAGGCGACCAGCATCGTGCTCGCCAAGGAATTCATGTTTGCCCCCACGGCTGTCACCGTCGCGGCCGGCTCGACCGTCACCTGGACAAATAAGGACCAGGAACCGCACACCGTGGTGAGCGAGAACGGCCAGTTCCGTTCCGGAGCGCTCGATACCGGCGATAGCTTCTCGTTCCGCTTCGACAAACCAGGCACTTATCGCTACGCCTGCTCGATCCATCCGCGGATGGTGGGAACGATTGTCGTGCAGTGAGTGTCGGATCCGTGTTGGGTGTCGGCTAATGCCGACGCTTTACAACACTGCGCTCCGCCGACTTAACAGTTGCCGCGCGACGCGGGCGCAGGCTTTGCACGGCGCGCGCGCCGCGCACGTAGCGACTGTTACAAGTTGGTAAGGTTCATTGCGCGGCCAACAATTCGCCGCGCGCAAAGTTCCAACACGCAGCGCGCATCCGTCGCGCGCACGTACAATGTTCAGTGTATGATCGCCAACCCGGCCCCTCGTTGGGTGATAAGCGGAGTACGACTAATGGCACGACGTCCCCCGAACGATGGCGCCTCCTGGAGCGCCCGTGAACTGAAGACACTGCGCGCGCTTGCGAAGTCAGGAACACCGACCGGTCAGGTCGCCAAGAAACTCGGGCGCACCGCCGCCGCCGTCCAGCAGAAGGCGATGCGCGCGGGAATTTCCTTCCGTGCGGCCAAGCGCTCGGGAGCGCGCCGCAAGAAGTAGTGAGTGACTGATTGCGATCCCGGGCGCGGCGCACGCTGCCGCGCCCGGGCGCTTCCTGAAGCGCCGGGCGCGCAGCCTCAAGCAGGGATGCCGGCTTGATGTCTTGGGAATAACGCGGCAGTGCAGCGCCTCGCAGCCTCAACAACAAGACGGTGCCGCATGCGCAATCTCATCCGCCTCACGCCACTCGCCGCGGCGCTCCTGCTCGGCGCCTGTGATGTTCGCCTGCACGACACCACGCCCGCGCAATATCCCGCCAATCACGACATCGGCATGTACGAGGTGTCGGCGACGCTGACGCGCGGCGCGCTGGTGCCCGCCGGCTCGGTATTCGTCTTCGCACTCGGCGACAAGCAGAAGATCACGCTGTCCGCCAATGCCGACGGCTCGGAGTGGCACGGCCTCTATTCGGTGCGCTGTCAGAGCAGCTTCCCGCTGCAGTTCATGGCCGAATGGAAGCGCGTTCTCGACGTCGCACAGGCGCGCGTGCCGCCGCAGCCGCGCCAGGTAAAGCTCATCGAACCGCCGCTGACGCGCGCGGCCAGTTTCGAGGCCGATGGCAAGGTGCCGCCCAAGGGCGGCTGGCAGGGCGCGGTGCAGTACCGTTTCGTCACCATGCCGAGCGTGCGCATCACCGCGGCGCACGTCGAACCGAGCACGGCCGAGCCCGCCGATGCCGCCGCCGCCCGCGCCATCTCGGTGGTGACGGATCTGCCGGTGGTGGCCGGCTGCGGTGATCTGACGGAAATCCGCCTGGCATCGACTTCGGCCAAGGCACACGGCACGCTGGTCATCGATACCGATCACCCGGCCGTCCCGCACTGGCAGACCAAAGTGGAGTTCGTACCGAAATGAGAACGACCCGACGCACGTTACTGCTGGCAGGTGCAGCGCTGGGCCTCGTAACGCAGCTGGCACTCGCGGCGGATGCGCCGCCGGCGGCAGGTGCGCCGCTGAAGATCGGCATCATCGGCGCCGGACAGATCGGCGGGACGCTCGCCGCGCTGTGGGTCAGGGCCGGACACGAGGTGCTCATCTCCTCGCGCCATCCGCAGGAGCTCGAGGCTCTGGCGCGCTCGCTCGGGCCGAAGGCGCGTGTCGGCACGCCGCGCGAGGCGGCGCTGTTCGGCGAGGTGGTGCTGCTATCGGTGCCGTATGCCGCCACGCCGCAGATCGGCCGCGACCTCAAGGCGGAGCTGGCCGGCAAGATCGTGCTCGACACCGGCAATCCCTACCCGCAGCGCGACGGCGAGATGGCCGTGGCGGCGCGCGCCAAGGGAACCGGGGTCGCAGACGCGGAATTCCTGCCGGGGGTGCGGCTGGTGCGCGCCTTCAATGCCATCAATTCAGGCGACCTGAAGAGCGAGGCACACCGTGCCGGCACGCCGATCGCCATCCCGCTGGCCGGCGATGACGCGCAGGCGCTCGCGGTCGCGCAGCAGCTGGTGCGCGATGCCGGCTTCGAACCGGTGGTGGTGGGGCCGCTCGCGCGGGCGCGCGAGTTCGACGTCGGCACGGCGGTCTATACGCGCCTCATGACGGCGGCACAGTTGCGCAAGGCGCTCGGGCTCAAGTAGCCGGCGCCGCCTGCGGCGGCGGCGGCTGGCGATCGACCTTGGGAATGCGCTCATCGAAGCAGGCCCAGCTCGGCGCGCTCACCGTCCAGATGGTCATGGCAGGACGGACGATCTCCGGATCATCCAGGGTGCCGGCACGCACGAACAGCAGGTGCGGCCGTGCTTCGGACGCGGTGAACAGGTGCACGCCACAGGCCGGACAGAAGCGCCGATGCATGACGCTGCCGCTGTCGGCGACCAGGCGATAGTCGCGCACTTCACCGGTGACGCTCACCGCCTCGCTCGGGAAACAGACGTTCACGGTGCCGCTGCCGGCGCCGATGTACTGGCAGACGCGGCACCAGCAGGCGCGCGTGATCAGGGGGTCCGCGCTGATCGAATAGCGCACGGCCCGGCACAGGCATCCTCCGGTCGTCGGCATGACACGCACCCTTTAAAAAGCAGACTGGCGGGTGCGTAAGGATAGCGGAAGAGGGGCGCACCGGCGTGACGCGAACTCAAATCCGTGCCTGCTCAATGATGCCCGCGCTTGAATTGGGGGCGGCTCGGGAGCGCGATCAGACCGGTGCTGTGGTTTAGTATCGGGCGGCGGCGCTGAACCGCCGGTGAATGCGCGGCGCGACAGCGCTCAGCCGCGCAGCCGGGCGCGCAGGCGTTCGATCTGCGCAGGCGTCAGGCCGATCTGCGCAAGGTATGCGCGCACCCCGCCGGCCTCGGCCAGGAACTGCAGCATGTTGTGCGCTCCTTCCTCGGGACAGCGCAGTGCTTCCAGAATGCGGGCCGGCTCGGCTTCGGCATAGCGCTTGAGGTAGCTCGCGCGCAGGTTGACCTCGCTGAGCGCGTAGTCGTGGGCGATCGCCGCCGGCGTGACGTCCGCCAGTGCCAGCACAAGCGCGGCAATGAGGCCGGTGCGGTCCTTGCCGGCGACGCAGTGGAACAGCAGCGGCTCCGGTGGAGCGGCGGCCATGAAGCTGAGCACCTGCTGCAGTTCGCAGTGCGCGTGGGCCAGGACCGCGCACTTCCACTGCTCCTTGGTGAAGTCGCGACTGCGCAGGTGCCATTCGTCTTCCGTGTGCGTCAGGAGCGAGATGCGCTCGTAGCGCAGCTGCGGCAGGCCGGCAGGCACCGGGTTCGGGTAACGCACGGCTTCCTGCGACCAGCGCAGGTCGAGGATCGTGCCCACGCCGTAGTCGGCCAGCGCCTTGAGACCTGCCGCATCGAGCTGCGCCAGATCATCGGCGCGCAGCAGCGAGCGCATGCGGGTCACGCCGCCATCGGTGGTCGGCAGGCCGCCCAAATCGCGCGCGTTCTGCAGATTCGGGAAGTTCAGCGCGCTGTTCAGCGGCACCTCTGGGGCAACTTTCAGGACCTCGGTTGGCGTTGCTGGCTCAAACCCACACCCGCCAGAATCAGTGCACCGGCCAGTGCCATGGTGACCGTGAGCGGTTCGCGCAGCACGAGCCAGGCCCACACGACGCCGAACAACGGAATGAGGTAGGTGACGGTGGAGGCGCGCGCCGCGCCGATGCGGGCGATCAGCCGATAATAGAACACAAAAGCGACGCCGGTGCATAGCACGCCGAGCAGCAGCGCGCTCAGCCACGAATGTGCCGGGATGGCATGTCGCGGCCAGGTGTAGGCGGCCAGCGGCGCCAGGATCACCGCGCCGCTCAGCAGGTTGGCGGCGGCGACGGCGGCGGAGGGGAAGCCGGCGAGCTTGTGCCGCACCAGGTTGATGCCGAAGCCGTAGAGGAGGGCTGCCGCCGTGCCGGCCAGCGCTGCGGTCCCGACGCTGGCACCGGCGATGCGGCCGCTGGCGAGTACGGCGACACCGACGAAGCCGGCCACCAGCCCCAGCATGCGTCGCCCGCTGATGCGCTCACCATAGAAGAGGAACGCCACGAGCGCGGTGAACATGACCGTCATGGCGTTGGTGATGGCGCCGACACCGGCGGGTGCGCGCTCGGCGCCCCAGGCGAACAGCGCGAACGGCAGCACCGAATTGATTGCCGCGATGCCGGCGATGCGCAGCCACACCCGCGGGGTGAACTGCGCGCGCGCCTGCCACAGGAACGGCAGCAGCACCGCGGCCCCCAGCGCCAGACGCGCTTCCACCAGCGGCAGCGGACCGAAATCGGCCGCCGCCACGCGCATGAAGAGAAAGGAGCCGCCCCATACGGCGCCGAGAAAGGTCAGCTCCAGCGGCGTGCGCCAGCCGGCGCCGCTGCCGGTGGCGGCGCTGGCGGGCAGCGGTTTAACGGTCGCAGACATAAGTCTCAAGGTGGCAGGACGCCACGCGCCTCGCCACCCACTCCTTGCTTACGTGCGCGGGCGCACATCAGCGCAGCGCCTGCTCGAGGTCGGCGATCAGGTCGAGCGGGGACTCGATCCCGACCGACAGGCGCAGCAGCGAGTCGCTGATGCCGAGGTGCTCGCGCTGCGCGCGCGTCAGTCCGGCGTGCGAGGTGGTCGCGGGGCGCGTCAAGAGCGTATGCACGCCGCCGAGGCTCGGCGCGACGATGGGGATGCGCACGCGGGCGGCAAACTCGTCGGCGCGCGACAGCGCGCCGCGCAGCTCGAAGCTCAGCACGCCGCCGCAGCCGCTGAACAGCCGCCGCGCGCGCGCGTGCTGCGGATGGGTTTCCAGGCCCGGGTAATTGACACGGGCGACCTCGGGATGGCCGGCGAGGAACTGTGCGATCTGCAGGGTGCTGTCATTCTGGTAGCGCACGCGCAGCGCCAGGGTCTTGAGCCCGCGCTTGAGCAGGAACGCGGCGTGCGGATCGAGGCTGCCGCCCAGGTGATTGGCGCGCTGGCGGATGCGCTCGATGGTCTTGGCGCTGCCGACCACCGCGCCCGCGACGATGTCGGCATGTCCGTTCAGGTACTTGGTGGCGCTGTGCAGCGCCAGGTCGAAGCCGGCGGCGAGCGGGCGGTAGTTGACCGGCGTGGCGAAGGTGTTGTCGATCAGGGAGGTGAGCCGGTGCGCGCGCGCAAACTGCACCACCGCCTCGAGGTCGATCACTTCCAGCAGCGGGTTGCTCATCGCCTCGACATAGATGGCGCGCGTGTTGGGGCGCAGCAGCGCCGCCCACGACTCGGGCTGGTCACCGTCGATGAAGTCGTGACTGATGCCGAGCCGCGCCAGTTCGCCGGTCACCAGATCGTGGGTGCCGCCGTACAGGCAGCTCTGCGCCAGCAGGTGATCGCCCGGCGACAGCACGGTGAGCAGGGTCGTGGAAATCGCCGCCATGCCGCTGGCCGTGACCAGCGCCGCCTCGGCCTGCTCGAGCGCTGCGAGCTTGGCGTGCAGCGCCAGCTGGCTGGGCGTGTTGTTGGTGCGCAGATAGCGCACGTCGTGATAGCTCTCCTCGCCGCCGTACTCGTAGGTGGCCGACTGGAAGATGGGCATCTCGACGGCGCCGGCGATACGCGGCAGTGGCTCGCCGGCGTGTACCAGCTGTGTCTCGATGTGCTTGTAGGCGGTGTTCATAGCGGCTCCGGTCGTGCCATTGTCATGCGGATACGCTACCGTGTCCGTATGCCTTTATGGAGAGACACGCGCCGCCTGCGGCACGTGCACTGTGTCGAGCCGCGGCCAGTACAGCCGCAGCCGGCGGGCGTGCAGCGGTGACTGCGCCCACCGAGCGCTTCACCAGCCGCGTCGACAGCTACGCGCGCTTCCGCCCGAGCTACCCGCAGGCGGCCATCGAGCTGCTCGCCGCACGCTGTGGCCTCAACGCTGCAGCCGTGGTGGCCGACGTCGGTTCCGGCACCGGCATCCTGACGCAGCTGCTGCTGCGAAGTGGCGCCACCGTCATCGGCGTCGAGCCGAACGACGCCATGCGCGCTGCGGCGGAAGCGCAGCTGGCGGGCGCGCCGCGCTTCGCCAGCGTGCGCGGCAGTGCGGAAGCGACCACGCTGCCCGGGGACAGCGTCGATCTTTGGGTGGCAGGCCAGGCATTCCACTGGTTCGACGTGGCGCGCGCGCGCAGCGAGGCGCTGCGCGTGATCCGCGCGGGCGGCTACGGGGCGCTGTTGTGGAACGAGCGGCCGCGTGAGACGAGTGCATTTCTGGCCGACTATGAGGCGCTGCTGCTGCGGCACGCCGCCGAATACGCGACGATCACCGCCAGTCGTGCCAACGAGTCGAGCATGCGCGAGTTCTTCGGCGGCGCGCATGGAGCTGGCGACCTTCGCCAACGAGCAGACGCTCGATTTCGCAGGACTCACCGGCCGGCTGATGTCCTCATCCTATGCGCCCGAGCCCGGGCACCCGGAATACGCTCCCATGCTGGCCGGCCTGCGCGAGGTGTTCGAACGCCACCAGCGCTCAGGCTCGATCGTGTTCCCGTACCGCACGCTCGTCTACTTCGGCCAGCTGCGCGCGCTGGGCTGAAGTCCTCACCACACGCGCGCGCGCTCGGCCGGGGCCAGGTACAGCTTCTGCCCGGACTTGACGCCGAAGGCGGCGTACCACGGGTCGAGATTGCGCACCGTGTCCGCGCGGTACTCGGCCGGCGCGTGACCGTCGGTGACGACCTGGCGGCGCAAGGCTTCCTCGCGCACCTTGCGGCGCCAGCTCTGCGCGAAACTCAAGAAGAACAGCTGCTCGCCGCTGAACCCCTGGGCACTCGGTGCCGGCTGCCCGTGCAGCGTCAGCCGCCAGGCGTCGAAGGCGACCGACAGCCCGGCGACGTCGGCGATGTTCTCACTGAGCGTCTGCTTGCCGTTGACGCTGATGTCCGGAAAGGGATGGTAGCCGTCGAACTCCTGCGCCAGGCGCTGGCCGGCCGCCTCGAAGTGCGCGAAGTCTTCCTTGGTCCACCAGTTCTGCAGGCGCCCGCTGGCATCGAACAGCGCTCCCTGGTCATCGAAGCTGTGGCTGATCTCGTGTCCGATCGTCGCACCGGTCGCGCCGTAATCCATCACCGCGTCGCGGCGCGGGTCGAAGTACGGCGGCTGCAGGATCGCCGCGGGGAAGTTCAGGGCGTTCATCGCCGGCAGGTTGACGGCATTGACCAGCTGCGGATTCATGGCCCACTCGCCGCGATCGACCGGCTGGCCGAACTTGGCAAGATTGCGGTGATACTCGAACAGCTCGGCGCGTGTGGCGTTGCCGAAGGCATCGCCGCGCACCACCTCGAGCCCGCTGTAGTCGCGCCACTTGTCCGGATAGCCGACGAAGACCTTCAGTGTCGCGAGCTTGGCTTTCGCCTTGACGCGCGTTGCCGGCGCCATCCAGTCGAGATGATCGATGCGCGTGGCGAAGGTCGCCACGAGGTTGCGCACCATGGCCTCGGCGCGGGCCTTCTCCGCCGGCGAGAAGTAGCGCTCCACGTACAGCTTGCCGACCGCCTCGCCGAGCGCGTCGCTGGTGGCATCGACGGCGCGCTTCCAGCGCGGCCGCAGCTGCGGGGTGCCCGACAGCACGTGCTCGTGGAAGGCGAAGCGCTCATCGACGAATGCCTTGGAGAGGAAGGCGCTCTTGCCCTCGATCAGATGAAAGCGCAGGTAGTCCTTCCATACCTCGAGCGGGGCGCTGCCCACGAGCGCGGCCATGCCCGTGACGGCGCTCGGCTGCCACACCACGAATTGCGTCTGCCCGCTCAGACCCGCCGCGGTGAAGAACGCCGTCCAGTCCAGGCCGGGGGCCTTCTTGGGAAAATCCTGGCGGCTCCAGTGGTTGTTGCCCTTGAGGACATCCTCGCCCTGCGCCCGGCTCCAGTGCACCTCGGCGATGCTGTGCTCGAGCGCGAAGATGTGCGCGGCCTTGCCGGCGCTGTCCGGCAGCTGCGCCAGCGCCAGCACCCGGGCGATGTGCGCCAGGTACTGGCTGCGGATATCGGCCATCTTCTGCGCAGGATTCAGATAGTAGTCGCGGTCCGGCATCACCAGGCCGCCCTGCAGCAGGAAGGGTGCATAGCGGGTCGGGTCGTTCAGGTCCTGTGCCACCCACAGGCCGAACAGGTTCTCGGTATGGAAGTTGGTGCTGTTGAGGACGTCGACGTCCGCGCGCAGCGTCTCCCCGAGGGCACGCGCCAGCTCGTGACGATCCTTGATCGCGTCGATGCGTTTGAGACCGGCGGCCAGCGGCTGTGCGCCCAGCCGCTCGATGGCAGCCTCGTCCATGAAGGTGGCGTAGTAGTCCCCGACCTTGCGGGCTTCGCTGCCCGCGGCGCTGGCGGCGGCGGCCTCCTTGATCAGGTCGGCGGTGCGCTGCGCCGTGAGTTCGGTGAGAGCGGCGCTGGTGCTCCAGGAACTGCGGTCGGGCGGTATCTGCACCGAGTTCAGCCAGGTGCCGTTGGCATAGCGGAAGAAGTCATCCCCCGGTGCGACGCTCTTGTCGATACCGGAAAGATCCAGTGCAGGCGCTACGGGGGCTGCGGCCGTGGCGGCGGGCGCAGCCGCGAGCGCGCTGACCGTGAAAGCGGCGCCGAGCAGCGCCAGCGCGAGTCGTGGACGATACTCATGAGTCATGGTGTTGCATCCGGCGGGCAGGGGCGGGAAAACAGGCGCGGCAGTTTACACGAGCGTAGCGGTTGAATTCGCTCATGCGCCGCGTGAATACTGGCAGATGCTGCGCATGCTGGGCCTCGTCGCGTCGCTGTTCCTCGCCAGTGCGTTCGCCTCGCGCGCCCAGGCGTGGGGACCGCAGGGTCACCGTACCATCGGGGCCATCGCCGATCGGCTGCTGAATGCGGGTGCGCGCGCGCAGGTGGCGCAGCTGCTGAGCGATGACCGCGACAAGTTCGGCAACCCTTCCGGGCGCAGCAGCCTCGAGGCCGTCGCCGACTGGGCGGACGAGATCTACGGCACGCCCGCCGCGCATGCTGCCTGGCACTACGACGACATGCCGGTCTGCGGCTCGCAGCCGCTGGCACGCTTCTGCCCCGGCGGCGAATGCAACAGCGAGGAGCTGAAGCGCCTGATCGCGCTGCTGGCCGACCGCCGCTCGAGCGCGCCGGCACGCAACGAGGCGCTGAAATGGGTCGTGCACCTGGTCGGGGACCTCCATCAGCCGCTGCATGCCGCCGACAACCACGACCGCGGCGGAAATGGCGTGCAGGTGGCGCTGCTCGGCGTGCGCACCCGCGGGCGCGAAAGCCTGCACCGTGCCTGGGACAACGACCTCGTCAGGCTGGCGCTGCGCACCCGCAACCGCCAGCAGACCCCGCCCGATATCGACGCGCTGACGCTTGAGTCGCAGCAGCTGGTCGGCGATGCTGGCCAGGGCACGCCCGATACCTGGACGATCGAATCGAACAATCTCGCCCGCAACGTCGCCTACCGCTACCCGGGCTTCGCCTGCGACGCCGTGCCCGGGGGCATCGTGGTGCTCGACCAGGAATACCAGCAGAACGCCGAGGATGTGATCCACGAGCGGCTGTTGCTGGCGGGGGCTCGACTTGCCGCAGTGCTGAACGGCATTCTGGGTTCAGGGCACTGAAGGAATACTCATGAAAACACGCCTGCTCGCCGCATTTCTGCTGACACTACTGACTGCCGGGGCACAGGCGGCGGCGCCATGGGCGCCGCAGCTCGCGCAGCAGGCGCTCGACTCGGGCTTCCTCACGCGCCTGCCGCCGGATGTGTCCAAGGCGCTGGGACTTGCAAAGCCGGACGAGGGCACCGATGTCAGGCAGCTGCTCACCAAGGTCGGTCACCAGGTGCGTACCTTCAACGTCGGCGTGATTGACCACACGCAGCTCGTCATATTCACCCTCAATGCACGCAGCGGCGAATCGGTGGCGTATCTGCTGGGCCCGGATGGCACGCTGCGCAAAGCCGTGAGCTACCAGACCGGCGGCCAGACCCAGCCGCTGGCCCCGGACAAGGCCAGCGCCGGCCTCGCCCGGGAAGTGCACTTCTGGGCCGCCCGCGCCAAGGCGTCAGCCGCCGCCCCAGCGCCCCAAACCCCGTCAGCCCACTGAACTTAACCGCTTGAACGGCAGCGTAGCTGCCGCCAGGCCACCCCGGCCATGGGCTGCCGAGCGGTAACCCCGGCCCGTGCTAAATTAACCCCAAGGGATTTTTGCCTGAAAGGTGAGACGTGAGCGCCTGCGAGCCGAGCCTGGTACCGTCCTCAGAGCGTGCGCCTGCGACCATGACGTCGACGGCGCCGGTAGCCGAGCTGCCGTCCCAGGACGCAGCTGCCGAACGCGGCTTTGACCGCCGCCTGCTGCTGCGCCTGCAGGCGCACCTCGGCACGCCTCCCGTGGAGTTTGCGATCGCCGGCGGCGCACGGGTCGCCGCGCCCGGTGCCGCGAGCGTCGCCCGCGTCACCTTCGGCAGCCGCGCGACGCTCCTGTCGATCATCGTTGACCCGCCGCTGCGTTTCGGGGATGCCTACAGCGATGGCACCCTCACGATCGAGGGCGACCTGGTGCAGCTGCTCGAGGCGATCTACAAGGCCGGGCAGGCCGTCAAGCATCGCGCCTCGTGGCTGCGGCGCGCGATGTGCGCGCTGCACCGCCCGCAGCGCAATACGCTCGACGGTTCACGCGACAACATCCACCATCACTACGACATCGGCAACGCGTTCTATGCGCTGTGGCTCGGCCGCACGATGGCCTATACCTGCGCCTACTACCCGACGCCGACCACCACGCTCGATGCGGCCCAGGTCGCCAAGATGGACCACGTGTGCCGCAAGCTGCAGCTGAAAGCCGGCGAGACCGTCGTCGAAGCCGGCTGCGGCTGGGGCACGCTGGCGCTGCACATGGCGCGCGAATACGGCGTGCGCGTGCGCGCCTTCAACATCTCCAAGGAGCAGGTGGCCTGGGCGCGCGAGCGGGCGCAGCGCGAGGGGCTTGCCGGGCGCGTCGAGTACGTGCTGGACGACTATCGCAACATCCACGGCCGCTACGACGCCTTCGTCTCGGTGGGCATGCTCGAGCACGTGGGTGTGCAGAACTACAAGGCGCTCGGTCACGTCGCGCAGCGCTGCCTGGGCGGCCGCGGCCGGGGTCTGATCCATTCGATCGGCCGCAACTACCCGGCGCGCCTGCAGCCGTGGATCGAAAAGCGCATCTTCCCCGGCGCCTATCCGCCCTCACTCGGGGAGATGTCGCAGATCTTCGAGCCTTGGAACCTGTCGATTCTGGATGTCGAAAATCTGCGCCTGCACTACGCGCAGACGTTACGCGACTGGCTGCACCTGTACGAGAACGCCAGCGAGCGGGTGCGCGCCATGTTCGATGAGAAGTTCGTGCGCATGTGGCGGCTGTACCTGGCAGGCTCGGTGGCGGCGTTCACGACCGGCACGCTGCAGCTGTTCCAGGTGACCTTCGCCCCCGGCGAGAGCAACGACGTGCCGTGGACGCGCGCGCACCTCTATCAGCGCTGACGGCATAACCGCGCATGCGCAGCTGTGAGGTGCTCATCGTCGGTGGCGGCCCGGCCGGCTCCACCGCCGCCTGGAAACTGCGGCGCGCCGGCGCGGATGTGCTGGTGCTCGATCGCGAGCGCTTTCCGCGCCTGAAGCTGTGTGCCGGCTGGATCACGCCCGAGGTGGTGCGCGAGCTGGGCATGGACGTCGCGAGCTATCCGCACCGGCTGCTGACCTTCCCGCGCCTGCGCGTGCATGTCGGCCGCCTGCAGCTGCCGGTGGCCTGCGTGCAGCACTCGATCCGCCGCTACGAGTTCGACGCCTGGCTGCTCGAGCGCAGCGGCGCGCCGGTCGAACAACACACCGTGCGCCACATCGCCGCCGACGGCGACGGCTATGTCATCGACGACGCCTATCGCTGCCGCTACCTGATCGGCGCCGGCGGCACCCGCTGCCCGGTGTACCGCGAGCTGTTCCGCGAACTGAACCCGCGCGCGAGCGAGCTGCAGCTCGTCACGCTCGAGCACGAAATCCAGTACGAGTGGCGTGATCCGGACTGTCACCTGTGGTTCTTTGCCCAGGGACTGCCCGGCTACTCCTGGTACGTACCGAAGGAGCGCGGCTGGCTCAACGTCGGCATCGGTGCCATTGCCGAGCGCCTCAAGCGCACCGGTCAGGACATCCGCGCGCACTTCGGTCACCTGGCAGGCCAGCTCGAAGCGCACCTCACGCCCGGGGCGCAGTTCGACCCGAGCGGCTACAGCTACTACCTGCGCGGCCGCGTCGACGTGGTGCGCCGGGACAACGCCTTCATCACCGGCGATGCAGCGGGGCTTGCCAGCCGCGACCTCGGCGAGGGTATCGGGCCGGCCATCCGCAGCGGCCTGCGGGCCGCGCAGACGATTCTCGAAGGGGCCCCGTACCAGCTGGACGACGTCACCGGCCTGAGCGTCGGCAGCATCGCGCGCAGCATGTTCGAGCGCCTGGTGCATGCGGGCGCGCTCGGCGCGCGCCAGGCGCGCGCCCCCGTGCCCGGCGCGGCCGATGTGCTGCAGCACCGCGATCCTTGAGCTGCCGCTGCGCGACCGCGGCGGGGCGCGGATTGAGCTGAGCGGGCGGTTGCGCCGGTGACGTCGCCGTCCGAGTTTCGCATCCGCTATGGGCCGTTTGCCCTGGTACTCGGCGGCTCCGAGGGGATCGGTCGGGAGTTTGCCGACACAACTGGCCGCGCGCGGCCTCGGCCTGGTGCTGCTGGCGCGCCGCGCCGCGGCACTGGAAAGCGCCGCTGCGGACATTCGCGCAGCCCATGGCGTCATGGTCATCACCCGCAGCGTGGACCTCGCCGCGCCGCGCGGCGTCGCCGAGGTGGCGCAGGAGCTGTGCGCGGCGCACGAGATCGGCCTGCTCGTGTGCAATGCCGGCGCGACGCACGGTGCAGGCGCGTTCCTCGATGAGCCGCTGGCGAAGGCGCTCGCGCTGGTGCAACTCAACTGCCTGAGCGTTCTGAGCTTCGCGCACCCGCTGCTGGCTGCCATGCGCCGGCGCGGACGCGGCGGCATGATCGTCGTGTCCTCGAACTCGGGGCTGTCCGGCAGCGGGCTGATCGCCACCTACGCGGCGGCCAAGGCCTTCGAGATCTCCTGGTGTGAAGGGCTGCACGCCGAAGCGGCCGCCTCTGGCGTCGATGTGCTGTGTGCGGTGGCAGGACTCACCGACACGCCGGCGATGCGTCGCTCGGGGCTGTCCTTCAGCGCTGCCGCCGAGCAGGGTTTCGCGGCGATGCCGGCCGAGGAGGTGGCCCGCGGCGCACTCGCGCACCTCGGGCACGGCGCCCTGTGGTACGCGGTCGGCGCGCCGGCCGCCGCCGCCATGCGCGCCATGCCGCGCGACCAGCTGGTCACAGCCATGACGCAGGCGGCGGCCGCCCTCTACAATATCCCCCGGCGGTAGCGGGTGGGGCGCCGGCAGCGGCGCGTACGGTGAGCCGCCTCCCTTAGGTTTCCTGGAAGTTGGCAACGCGCTGCGCGTTGACGGCACTGGTGGAGGTTGTGTCATGCGGATGGCAAGAGCTGGCAGGGTGTTCCTGGTCACGAGCGCGCTGACGGCGCTCGGCGTCGCCGCCGCATTCGGCGAGGAGGGCAGTGTGCCGTTCGGCTTCAGCAGCGCCGATGGCGCGCGCGAGCTGGCGCTGGAGCAGCGCTTCGATGCGCAGCTCGATCCGGCGCAGCTGCGCGCGTGGCTGCAGAACCTGTCGTCCGGGGCCAACCACGTCGGCTCGCCACACGACAAGGCGAACGCCGAGTTCGTGCGCGACCAGTTCAAGTCGTGGGGCTGGGATGCGCGCATCGAAGAGTTCCAGGTGCTCTATCCAACTCTCAGGCAGCACACACTCGAACTCGTCGCGCCGACCAGATTCGTCGCAACCCTGAGCGAGCCGGCGGTCGCCGGCGATGCCACGTCCGCGCGCAGTGACGGGCTGCCGCCCTACAACGAATACGGCGGCGACGGTGACGTCACCGCGGAACTGGTCTATCTGAACTACGGCATGCCCGAGGACTACAAGGCGCTCGCGCGGCGCGGCATCGACGTTGCGGGCAAGATCGTCATCACCCGTTATGGCGAGGGCTGGCGCGGGCTGAAGCCGAAGCTCGCGCAGCAGCACGGCGCGCTCGGCTGCATCATCTATTCCGATCCGCACGAGGACGGTTACGCGCGCGGCGACATCTACCCCAAGGGCGGCTGGCGGCCGCCCGACGGGGTGCAGCGCGGCTCGGTGCTCGACATGACCGTCTATCCGGGCGATCCGCTGACGCCCGGCGTCGGGGCGAGCCGGGGCGCCAAGCGCCTGGCGATCGCCGACGCCAAGACCATCCTCAAGATCCCCGTGCTGCCGATCTCCTACGCCGATGCGCAACCGCTGCTGGCCGCGCTCGGCGGTCCGGTGGCGCCCACGCGCTGGCGCGGATCGCTGCCCGTGACCTATCACATGGGGCCCGGACCGGCGCGGGTGCACCTGGCCATAAGCTCCGACTGGAAGCAGAAGCCGCTGTACGACGTGATCGCCACGCTGCGCGGCAGCAGCGCGCCGGATGAGTGGGTGATGCGCGGCAATCACCGGGACGGCTGGGTGTTCGGCGCCTGGGATCCTCTGTCCGGGCAGGTCGCGATGCTGGCGGAGGCCAAGGCCATCGGTGCACTGGTGAAGAGCGGCTGGCGCCCGCAGCGCACGCTGGTGTATGCCAGCTGGGACGGCGAGGAGCCGGGGCTGCTGGGTTCAACCGAGTGGGCCGAGCAACACGCCGAAGAGCTCAAGCACAAGGCGGTGCTGTACGTGAACTCCGATACCAACTCGCGCGGCTTCCTGTTCCCGGAAGGCAGCCACACGCTGCAGCATCTGCTCAACGATGTCGCCAGTTCCATCAAGGACCCGGAAACCGGCGTCAGCACGCAGGCGCGGCTGCGCGCGCGCATGCTGGTCGACGGCTTTGAGAAGGAGCCGAACGACCCCAAGGAGGTGGCCGACGAGAAGGCGCGCGATGCGCGGCTGGCGGCGGCTGGCGGTGACTTGCCGCTCGGCGCGCTCGGTTCCGGCTCCGACTACACGCCGTTCCTGCAGCACCTCGGCATCACCACGCTCAGCCTCGAATACCGCGGCGAGGACGATCAGCAGGGCGTGTACCATTCCAACTACGATTCCTTCGATCACTACGTGCGGTTCGGCGATCCTGATTTCGCCTACGGGGTGGCGGAAGCGCAGACCGCCGGCCACGTGATGCTGCGCATGGCCGATGCGCAGGTGCTGCCGCTGCAGTTCGCAGGCTTTGCCAGCACCGTGGGCGACTACACCGAGCAGCTGCACAAGCTGGTGGACGAAAAACGCCGGCACGCCAGCGAGCTCGCCACGCTCCTCGACCAGAATGCCTTCGGGCTCGCCACCGACCCGACGCGTCCGGTGCTCGCGCCGGCGCGCGAGAGCGCGGTGCCGCAGGTCGATTTCACTGCCATGGATGCGGTGGTGGCACGCCTGCGCAAGAGCGCGCAGGCCTATGATGCAGGCTACCGCCGGCTGCTCGCCGGCGAGGTGCGCCTGAGCGCTGCGCAGCGCGTGCAGCTGGACAGCATGCTGCAGGGCATGGAGCAGAAGCTCACCGATCCGCGCGGCCTGCCGGGGCGCGACTGGTTCAAGCACTTCATCTACGCCCCCGGGGCGCTGACTGGCTACGGCGTCAAGACGCTGCCCGGCGTGCGCGAGGCGATCGACGAAGGGCGCTGGCCCGAAGCCAATGAGTACGCAGGCATCACCGCGCAGGTGCTGAACGTCTACTGCGATCAACTGGAGCAGGCGACACGAGTGCTGAACGGCCCCTAGCGCGCGAACAGCTGCGCGGCGATGTCGCGGAAGGACTTGAATTCCAGCGCATTGCCGCTCGGGTCGCGGATGAACAGCGTGGACTGCTCACCCGGCGTACCGGCGAAACGCGTGCACGGCTCGATGACCCACTCCACCTCTTGCTGCCGCAGGCGCTGCGCGAGGGCGGTCCACTGCGCCGGCTCGAGCACCACACCGCAATGGGGCACAGGCACGCCGTGACCGTCGACGGCATTGAAATGCGCGTCCAGTCGCCCGTCGCGGCCGAGCCGCGGGTTGAGATGACAGACGAACTGGTGGCCGAACATATCGAAATCCACCCAGTCGACGGCGCTGCGGCCCTCGCCAAGGCCGAGCACACCGCCGTAGAAGCGGCGTGCTTCCTCGATGTCGCGGACCTGAATGGCTACGTGAAAGGGTGTGAGCGCCATGGCTGCGTGCCCGCCGCGCGCGGCGGCGTGTGCGCAGCGAGAATAACAGGAGCCGGCGCCGCGGGCTGCGGCGCGGTGGACAATAATGCCGCCCTCGCTTAAGTCTCGCCGCTGCGAAGTTTGGCGGTACGCCGCCACTGCATGAGCCCGCCGCGCGCCCCGCCGCTTGCCGCGCAGCGCCTGCCCTGGGCGCACTCGCTGGTCGTGTCCGCCGATCTTGCCGGCACCTTCGTATTCGCACTCGAGGGCGCCTTCGCCGCCGTGGGCGCGCATCTGGATCTGTTCGGTGTGATGGTGCTGGCCTTTGCCACCGCGCTCGGCGGCGGCGTGCTGCGCGACGTACTCATGGGATCGCTGCCGCCCAACGCCCTGCGTGGCTTCAGCTACGCCGGTACCGCCTTTGCTGCCGCGGCGCTCGGCTTCTGGCTGGAGCCGCACGGCCAGGTGCCGCGCCAGCTGCTGCTCACCCTCGATGCGGCGGGCCTGGCGCTGTTCGCCGTCGCCGGCACGCAGAAGGCGCTCGATGCCGGCATCCACCCGTTCAGCTGCATCCTGCTGGGAACGATCACGGCGGTCGGCGGCGGGACGCTGCGCGACGTGCTGCTGGCGCAGGTCCCGGCGATCCTGCGCGTCGATGTGTATGCGACGGCGGCGATGTTCGGCGCGCTGGTACTGGTGCTGTGCCGCCGCGCCGGGCTCGCGCCGCCGCTGGCGGCCCTGGCGGGCGGCAGCGCGTGCTTTGTGCTGCGACTCATCGCGCTGGCGCATCACTGGCAGCTGCCGGGTTCGACTGCGGCCGGCTGATGGCGGCGCCCGCGCCATCAGCGGCATTACATAATGCGATGCCAATGTCACGCAGGCTTCATGCGGGAACTGCAATCCACGTAAGCGATTGTTGACTTGCGATCTGCTGGCAGCGTACGTTGCCCGGCAATCAAAGAGCGCGCCTGCGTGGTGTCGCGACAGCACTGATGCTGCGCCGTCACGATGTCAGAGTGAGCTCCACAATAAGGAAAGGGAGCCATGAAGCTGTTCACGCCCGTCAAGGTCGCCACGGCGGCCATCACTCTGATTCTGTCCGGTAGCGCACTGTCTGGTGGCCTGACGCCGGCGCAGCTGCAGAAATTCGGCCAGGGAGCCGAGACCGACGTCATCGTCATCATGCGCGACCAGATGCCGGGCGTGCCGGCAGTGCGCGGCGGTCTCGAGGCGCGCGCCTCGGCACTGGCGGCGGCGCAGGTGCCACTGCAGGCGGAACTGCGCCAGGCGGCAGCCACGCGCGTGCACAACTTCCAGCTCATCAACGCGCTGTCGGCGCGCGTCTCCAAGGCGGAGATCTCGCGCCTGGCCGCGCATCCCCTGGTGGCCGCGGTCGTGCCCGACCGCGTCTTCCACGCCATCAAGCCGAACGCCGCCAACGGCGCGGCCTCAGGCGGTGCCAGTGCAGCGGTCGCGGCTAGCAGCGATGGTGGCCTGTGCAATACGCTCGAGCCGCAGGCGCTGGAGCTGCTGCATGCCGCCTATGCTGATACCAGCAAGCCGCAGGCGCAGCTGGTGCGCGACGGCAACGGCCAGTTCGTCACCGGCAAGGGCGTGAAGGTCGCCTTCATCGCCGACGGCATCGACCCGACGGTCGCAGGCTTCACCCGCCCGGACGGCACGCCGGTGTTCTTCGACTACCAGGACTTCTCCGGAGATCCGGCCGGCACGCCCACCGACGGCGGCGAGGCCTTCGGTGATGCCAGCACGCTCGCCGCGCAGGACAACCCGGACGGCACGCCGCTCATCTACGACATCAGCCAGTTCGTGAATGCCACGCACCCGCTGCCCTCACCGTGCAACATCCGCATCCGCGGCATTGCCCCGGGCGCATCGCTCGCCGGTCTCAAGGTATTTTCCAACCTGGGGCTGACGACCGAGTCGACCTTCGTGCAGGCCATCGAGTATGCGGTGCTGAACGATCATGTCGACGTCATCAACGAGTCCTTCGGCGGCGAGCCGCTGCCGGACAACAGCACCGACCCGACCTCGCTCGCCAACGATGCCGCCGTGCAGGCGGGCGTCACCGTGGTGGTGAGCAGCGGCGATGCCGGCACTTACGGCACCATCGAAGAGCCGTCCACCGATCCGTTTGTGATCGCCGCGGGCGCCTCCACCGCGTACCGCTTCTACGCGCAGACCGGCTCGGGCGTCATACCGCTCCTCAGCAAGCCGCTCGACGTCAGCAACAACATCTCGCCGCTGAGCTCCGGCGGCTTCTCGCAGCAGCACGCGCGCACCGTCGACGTCGTGGCACCCGGCGATCTGGGCTGGGCGCTGTGCTCGACCAACACCGCGCTGTTCACCGATTGCGTGAGCTACGCTGGCACCGCCACGCCGATCGAGAGTTTCGGCGGCACGAGCGAGTCCTCGCCGCTCACCGCTGGCACCGCAGCATTGGTGATCCAGGCCTACCGCAGCACGCATCATGGCGCGACCCCGGCGCCGGCAGTGGTCAAGACCATCATCATGAGCACCGCACGCGATCTGGGCGCGCCGGCCTTCGAGCAGGGCGCGGGCCTGGTCGACGCGCTGGAGGCGGTCAACGCGGCGCTCGCGACCGGCAGCTGGCATGGTGCCGGCCCGAGCGTCGTGCACTTCCCGACGTCGGCGAACGCCACCGACCTGCCGCACAGCGGGGAGACGCGCTCGTTCACCGTCACCAACTACGGCTCGACGCCGCAGCAGCTGACGCCGGCGCTGCAGACCCTGAGTGCGCCGATCGCCGGGCAGACGCTCACGCTCACCATGGACCCGAGCACGTTGCCGACTTTTCCGAACGTGACCGGGGCGCCGCGCAGCTGGATGTCGACGACCTTCAAGGTCCCGGCCGGTGCGCAGCACCTCGATGCCGCGATCGCCTTCCAGACGCCGGCGGCGAGTTCGCCGACGCCGATCGCGTATATCGCGCTCGTGGACCCGGCCGGCCGCCAGGTGAACTACTCGGTGCCGCAGGGCTTCGGCCAGGGCTATGCTCATGTGGATGCCGTCAATCCGCTGCCCGGCGTGTGGACGGCGTACTTGTGGACACGCCCGCCCGGCGTTGCGGCGAGCTATTCAGGCCCGTTGCAGTTCAGCTGGGCCGCGGAGCGCTTCGTCGACATCGGCTCGGTGACACCCGCGCGGGTCACCCTCGCGCCCGGGGCCAGCACCACGCTGACCGCGCGCTTTGCCATGCCCGGCAATGCGGGCGACCAGTCCGCGGCCATCCGCTTCGGTGTCGACAGCGCCGGGCATGAGCGCTCGGAGATTCCGGTGACGCTGCGCACGCTGGTGCCGATCAGTGCCCGCGGTGGCAGTTTCAGCGGCCAGCTGCTGGGCGGTAACGGACGCGCCGGCTTCGGACCGTTCCAGACCTTTGCCTTCGACATCCCGTGGGGTGCCAACAACATGGCCATCAAGCTCGGGATGAGCGATCCGGGTTACGAGCTCGAAGGGCTGCTGGTCGATCCGAACGGCATGCAGCTGAGCGTGCAGCCGAACGTGGATCCTTCCGGATCGACGCTGCTCGGGACCCTGCAGATGTTCCGCTACAACCCGCAGCCGGGTCGCTGGAAGTTCATCCTGCTGCAGAACTTCACCTCGTCCGGCAACCAGACATCGCTGCCGTTCAACGCTTCGATCAGCTTCTACAGCAACAGGGACGTGGTGTCGGCCAACCTGCCGGACAACCCGTACACGCAGCTGTCGGCGAGCGCGGGCGCGGTGACGGTGCCGGTACAGGTGACCAACAACAGCACGGTCACGCAGTGGTACTTCGCGGATGCGCGCCTGCGCACCCCGAGCGTGGTGCCGCTGACGACCTCGGCGCTGTGCGGCAGCCCGACGCTGCAGGGAGCGTGCGAGTTCACCTACGTGGCGCCGGAGACCAGCGCGGTGGAGTTCGAGGCGCAGTCGAACACGCCCATCCAGATGGATGCCTACAACGACGTCGGCTACAACGTCGGCTTTACCGGCGCGCCGGACCTGTTCGCGAAGCCGGTGGGCACCGACACGGTGGCGGCGACGCTGTTCGTGCCGGAAGTGCCGTATGGCGCCTGGGTGATGGTGCCCTCGCTCATCGGCCCGTATGGACCGGGCGGGGCCTCGACCACGACGCCGGTCGCGACGGGTGCCGCAGCGCTCATGCAGCCGTTCGACGGCAATGTGTCCTCGAGCAGCGGCGATGCGTGGGCTGACCTGGTGACCGGTACGGCCACGTTCAACCCGCTGATCCTGGCGCCGGGTGCGACCGGAACCATCAACGTCACCATCACGCCGAGTGCGGCGCAGGTGGGCAGCACGGTGAGCGGTTACCTGTACCTCGACACCTACAATCTGACGGTGGGGACCGGCGACGAGGTGGCGCGGGTGCCGTATCTGTACAGGGTCACGCACTAGAGTCTGACGAAGAGGTGCGGCCCGGCCGGGGAAATCCCGGCCGGGCCACCCTTCAGTTGGCCACCTTGACGTTATAGGTCACGGCGAGCGCGGCACCCGAGGCGAGTGACCGCTGAAAGTGAACTGCACCGCGCCGCTGCCGCCGGCGGGCGGCTGCGTGCTCACGCTGCAGCCGGTGATGCCCGCCGGCAGCGTGCCCGGGCAGCTGGCCGACAGATACGTGGTAAAGCCCGGCGTCGCATCGCTGATCACGAGTGTCGCGAGCGAGCCCGAACCGTTGTTGGTCGCGGTGAGGCTGTACTGCAGCGTGTCGCCCGGGTTGGCATTGACCGAGGTGGCAGCGCTCCCCCCGAGCGTCACATCGCTCACCAGCTTCACGAGCATGAGCGTGCCGGCGGTGCCGACCGTGGTCACGTCGCTCGCCGTGGTGGTCGCCGCAAGCGCCGGCGCTGCGTTGCTGTAGGTGAAGGCGGCACTGAGGGTGAGGGCGCTCTGCGCACCGCTGCTGGCGCCGGCCGGCACCTGCACCTTGACGACCAGGCACACCTTCTGGCCGGCGGTTACCGACAGCGCGCCGGTGATGACCGTCTCGCTGCTGTTGATGACGCCGTTGCAGTTGCTATCCAGGTAGAGCGTCTGTGACCAGGCAGGGGTCGCCGGTGTCGAACTGCTCGCCAGTGAGAAGATCACCTGGCCGGCGCTGCCGGCGATGAAGGCGTGCGCGTAGGTCACCGCTTGGCCGGGCTGCGCCTGCTGTGCGCCGTTCGGCGTCAGCTCATTGCCGGGTACGAGTCCGAAGTTGACGCCGCTGTAGGTATTGCCGGCCACCGGCGTCAGGGTGACGCTCGGGCGCGTGTAGCTGCCGCCGCTGCTGCCGGCGCTGCCGCCGGTGGCCAGATACGCCGCTCGGCGCCAGCGGAGTCACGGTGAAGGCACCCGTGGCGCTTGCCGGTATCCATAGGCTGTAGGTGCCCGCGCTCGGCGTGCGGTTTGCAGTCGTCGTCGCCCCCGTCCCCTGCACCAGGACCGACGCGATGCCGGGCTCGGTGCCGTCCTGCACGCCGTTGTTGGCGGTGCCGGAGCCGACGCCGCTGTCGGCGAACACCGTGCCGCTGACGCTGCTGCCGTTGTACAGGCCGAAGTTCTGCGGCGACGGCAGTCCGCTCGGCACGGTGGTGAGCTGGATGATGCCGCTGGCATTCTGCGTGCCGATCCAGCCCGTGGGCCGCGTCGGCGCGAGGTCGGTGAGCGTGTTGTTGCCGTCGAGGATCAGGCAGTAGCTGCCGGCGGTGACGCCCGTCAGCGAGTAGGCGCCGGTGGCGCTCGCGACCGCCGCCGCGGCGCTGGCCGGGCTCTGGCAGGCGCCGCCGCTGTAGGGGGCGATCTTGACGTACAGCCCGGTGAGGCCCGTGCCGGTTTCCGTGCCGTCCAGCGCCGAATTGTGGTTGACGTCGGCGTACACCGTGCCGGAGACCGTCTGCGGCGGCGGATTGAGCGTCAGGGTGCAGGTGATGGCGTCGCCGGTCTGCGGCGTGACGGCGAAACTCGTGCCCGTGCCGCTTGGCAGCACGGTGTTGGTGCCGCCATAGGCGGCGGCGCCTGGGCCGCTGTTGGTGCAGGCCATGGTGCCGGTGTAGGTGGTCAGCGGCGAGAAGCTGCCGGCGGCCATCGCTGCACTGAGCGTGATGCTGTTGGTGCCGATGACGGAGATCGTGCCAGTGGTGATGCTGCTGACAGCACCGCTGCTGGTAACGCTCTTGAGGCTGGTCGCAGGTGAGGTGTAGCCCAGCGCCGCGGTGAACTGGTCGGAGGCGCTGACGCGCCCGTTGATGACCACGTTGAAGGTGACCGGCGGCAGCGAGATGGCGAACAGGGTCGCTTCATTGCCGCTGTAGGAGGTCGAGACGTGGGTCGGATTGGCGGTGGCAAACACCAGCGAGGCGTTGTAGTTGCCATCACCCGCGGTAACGCCGCTCTCGACCGCTGTCGCGGTACCGTTGCCGGTGACGCTGGGCACGTTGCCGTTGAACAGTGCGTAGTAGTTGACCGAATCAATGAGCTTCCACGCCGCGCTGGAGGCATAGGTGATCGTTTCCGGCGGATCGGTGTTCTCGCCGTCGGCGGCATAGAAAACGAACGTGCGTGCATTGCCGGAGGCGTCCTTGACGCTCATGTTCGTCAGCGCGGTTGTGCCAGTGCCGACCTGACTGAGCCAATAGAAGAGCGGCGTGCCGGTAATACCGTTGTAGGCGCCGTGGCCAAAGGCACCGCCACCGCTCCAGGCCGGCTCGGCGACCAGCGCCATGCCCGCGGTGACCTGGGCGCTCAGCGAGAGAGTGCCGGCGCTGCTCGGCAGGGTGAAGCTCAGCGCCTGCGGCAACAGCACGCTGCCGGTGTTGTAGCCGGTGAAGTCGAGCCACCACAGGCTCTGCGCGAAGGTGCCGGTGCCGGTCGGCGTACGATCCGCCAGTCGCGAGCAGTGGCGTGCTGACGGTGGCGGCGCCGAGTGCCAGCAGCCACGGCAGCCAGCCGCTGCGTTGCGGCGCGGCGCGCGGCCGGCGGGGCAGGGCTGTCGGGGTGCGCATCATGGCGAGCGACCCGCGGCTGCGGCGCGCGCCGCCGTGTCACGCGAGGGCAGCGGCGCACCGGTCAGGAGACTCTCGTCGAACTTGAAGTTCAGGTGCAGGTAGAAGCCGCGCTGCGTGTAGGCCTCGCCGGTGAGGTCTGGCGCATCGAAGCCCTGCACGTTGTAACCGACAGACACCCACAGATTCTTCCACACCAGGTAGCCCACTTCCGGTCCGATCGCGTACTGGGTATCGCCGTCGCCCCACATGCGAAACGCCTGCACGCCGACGTCCCAGCGCGGGTTGAGGTCCCAGGTCGAACGCGCGCCGAGCAGCTGCGTCAGCGAGGTGTCCGTCAGGCCGTCCGCCCAGTCGATGGCGTGCTTGGCGGCATAGCGCGCGCTGATCTCCCAACCGCGGCGCGGCTGGATATTGAGGTTGCCGGCGAAGATCCACGCCTGCTCATCGAGTGTCAGCCCGGGGCCGAGGGTGGTATCGAAGTCGCGCAGGTATTCGACCTGGCCGAGGGCATTCCAGATGTCTGTATTGACGGGCCGGTAGGCGACCCCGGACTGCAGGCGCGCAAGTTCGCGGCCGCCGCCGTCGGTGAGGTCGCTCTGCTGCGTGTAGAGCACGCGATCGAGCAGCGTCCAGGAGGCATCGAGCTTGTGCGCCACACCGGCGCTGAACAGCCACGTGTGCGAGCTGTCGGAGGTTTCCCACTGCGCCTGCGAGGAGCCTTTCCAGTCCCCGGGCGCCGTGTAGGCAACCCCGGCGGTCACGGCGCTCGCTTCGTCGCTGACCAGCCCCGACAGCGGCGCGATGCGCTGTACGCTCGCCGACAGGCTCCATGCATCGGACAGCTTCCACTGGCGGCGCGCGCCCACCGCGGCTTCGCTGCTGCGGCCGTCGATGGCATCACCCTCGCGGTACTCGTTGAACAGCTGCGTCGTGTCCGGCAGCGTACTGCTGATGCCGGCGACGCTGGTGTACTGCGACACGCTCGGATTGAGCGTGTACGGGCCATTGAGACTGTCGATGAAGTCGTGCTGGGCATAGATGCGGGTCGTCGCATTCAGCGCGTACGTGCCGCCGATGCCGTACTCCTCGCCGCTGCCGTCGACCGCCTTCTCGGCGGTCGCGTAGGCCTCGGCACCCTTGACGTCCGGCACCGGCACGGTCACCTTGGCCAGCACGCTGGTGTAGCCCGCCTGGGCATTGTCGGTGCCGGGCGGCAGGACCGGTGCCACCGGCGTGAGCGGCGAAATTTCGCCGGGCAGGGCCGGGGCGGTCAGCACCGACTCGGCATTGGCCTCGCTGCGGCGCATGCCCACTTCGACCTTGACGTTCTTCGGCAGGCTGCGTTCCACTTTCACTTCCGCACCGGTCTGGGCAGCGCCCGTGAGGCTGTCCTCAGTGCGCAGTCCCTCGATGAGCAGACGGTCCTTCTCGTCCAGCTTGTAGGCGGCCTTGACCCCGTACTGCGAGGCGCCGGCCGACTGCAAGCTGTTGGGGTTGTAGAAGTCGGAATCGGTGTGGGTGCCCCACACGTGGGCCATGAAGCGGCCATCGTCGTGCGTGAAGTCGAAGTGCTCGCCGACGCCTTGGCCTGCGATGTCGCTCGAGCTGCGCGCGATCTCGCCGGTTGCCGTGGTATGAGTGCCGAAGCGCTCCGTCAGGTTGAAGCCTTCCAGCGTCAGCTCGTTGCCCGGGTCGGCATCGTGGATGGCGGTCGCGCCGAGCGCCAGCCCGGTGGTGAGTTGCAGGCGGGCATCCGCGCCCTCCACCCAGTGCTTCGGCCCACCCGTGTCGATCGAGTAGCTGACGTGGACATACATCGGATTGAAGTTGCTGTCCACGCTCGGCACGGGGTTATTGAGCAGCAGCAGGCCGGTATAGGGCTCGATGGCGTAGTCGGTGAACTGCGCGAGCGGCGTGTCGTTGATGATGACCGACGGCTGGTTGCGGTCGCGCGTGATGATGTCGACCTGCTGGCTGTTGGTGACGCCGCGCAGATCGAGCTGGAACGGCCCGGACGTGCCGTTGGCGCGGAACTCCACGATGCTCTGGCTGCTGGAGGTCTCGCTGGCGAAGCCGTCGACGGTGACGTTACCGATCTGCCAGTGACCCTTCGCGCCGTTCAGGGCGCGCGAGTATTGCGTCAGCGCGCGCGCCGGGTTGTCGCTCTGCGTGGTGTAGTCTCCGTACAGCATATAGTTGGTGCCGTTCTGCACCATGATGTACAGCTTGCCGGTCGACTGCGCGTCATAGCCGCGGGCCGATGAGTCGCCGTACACCGGGTAGAACTGGTCAGGCTGAATGTCGCGGAACAGCGTGGTGTCGGACGGCTTGTCGGAGTCGTACGCGAGCGTCAGCAGCGTCGAGCCCAGTATCTTGCCCTTGAGGAACAACGCGGTGCGTGCCGCGGCGTCGTCCTTGCCGGAGTCGAAGGTGGTCTGGACGTTGGCGATCTCGCGCTCGAACACGTCGGTGCTCTGTGCCGGCTGCAGGGCGCTGGGGTTGAGGTTGCGCAGGTTCAGCGAGGCGGACACCAGACCTACGCCGATCATCGGTCGCAGGTTGGGCATGAAATCCACCGCACGCGTGGCCTTGAGCGCGCCGCTCTCCACACTCACTTCGCCCTTGCCGGGCTGTGCCGGCGGCAACAGCAGCAGCTGTCCGGAACCGCCGGTCACGAATATCTGGCTGCCCGCGCCCTTGACGACCGCATTCTGCGGATCGCTGGGGAACTGCCACTGACCGAGCGTGGCGCCGAGCGTCAGCTGGGTGCGCGTCGTGATCGGCAGGCCGTCGGCATCGCGCAGCAGCACCTTGACGGAAATGGCCGTGGCGGCATCGGCCACCGCCTCAGCGGGTGCCTCGATGAGGATCCTGGCGAGCGGACCGGGCGCGAGCACCATGATCTCGGCGCTGCCGCGCTCGTTGCCGAATTGATCGACCGCGCGCACGCGCAGCACGTTCCTGCCGGGCTTGAAATCCACGCCGACGTATTCCCACGCCAGCACCTGGGTCTTCTCCAGGCTGCTCTTCTTGCCGACCTGCGTCTGCGGGAGTACCCGGCCGTCGACACTGAGCTCCAGGTGCGTGTTGAGCGGCCCCTTCACCTGCACATTGCCCTGTGCGATCGGCAGCACCTCGCCATCGTGCAGGTTGACGAAGCCAACCTCGGAGTCGAGGTGCGGCAGCGCCTTCTCCAGCGCTTCGGTCTGCAGCTTCTGCTGCAGGGCGCGGAAGTCCGCTAGATTGCTGTCATCGGCCGCGGCCTTGGCGGAGATCGCCGCAGGCGCGGGCGGGGTCTGGTCCTGCAGCACCTCGGCGGCCGAAGTCACGAGCCGCTGCGGCACACCCTGCGCCTGCGGTCCGTACGGGCCGCCGCCATCCCCGACCGCGCCGAGCGCCGTCGTCGGCGCGGCGAAGGCGTTGATGCCCGGCATCCCTGAGGCCATCGGCACCGCCGGCAGCAGCGTCGTGTTACCGCTGGGGTTATCCGGCGTGCCGGGCAGATGGATGGTGCCGCTCGCGGCATTGGTGTGCGGGTCGACGTTGGTCTGCACCGGATTCGGCGACAGAAGCGTCGCGGCCGCCTGCAGGATCTCCGACGGGTTGGTCACTGCCTTGCGGCGCGCCTCGATCTGCGCGCTGAGATCAGTGCTGCAACCGGACACGGCAAAGTCCACCTTGTGCAGTTCACCGGACTGGAGATCGGCGAACACGCTGCCGGCGTCGAACGCGTTGCGGTTGTTCAGCACCTCGAGGCGCGTGTCGGCCGGCAGGGTGGTGAGGTCCAGCTTGGCGACGTGCATGCGCGGGGTGAGTCCGTAGAGGCTGTACTTGCCTTCCTCATCGGAGACCACGTACGTGCCATCCTCCAGGTAGATGCGCACACCCGGGATGCCCGGCTCGCCTGCATCCTGCACGCCGTTGCGGTTGCAGTCGGCAAACACCTTGCCGATCAGGTAGGCCTTGTCCGAGAACACCCCGCCACTGATCTGCACGGTGGCGCTCGCATGGTTCGAGGTCAGCAGCCCCGTCAGGGCCTGCGCCAGGTTCGTGCCCGTGCCGCCTTCGGCACCGACGCCGATGCGCACGCGGTAGCTCACGCTGGCCTGCGCGGTCTTCGGCAGGGCTCCCACGGTGAACTTCAGTGCCGGGCCGGCGCCGCCGGCGGGGTCCGCCAGGTGCGCACCGCTCAGGCGCGCGCTGCCACGCACGTAGCTGAAGCCGGCGGGCAGCAGATCAGCGAGCATGACATCCGACAGCGCGCCGCCGCTGTTGTTGCTGATCTGCACGCTGTAGTCGACGAAGTCACCGACCTGCGCGGTCAGCTTGTCCGCCGTCTTCTGGATCAGCAAGCCGCTCGTGGCGCTACCCGGATCCAGCGGCAGGTCGAAGTGCACCGGCTGGCTGCGCGTGCCGGAGATCGCGAAGTCATTGCCGTAGGAGCCCTGCGGGTCGATCTGGCGCCCGGCCGGCTGGCGTGCCGGCGGCACCTTCGAGGGAAAGAGGTAGCCGCCCGGCGGGATCACGACCAGGCGATAGGTGCTCGGCGCGACGATCGGGAAGCTGTAGCTGCCATTGGCAGCGGTGATCACGGTGGACGGTGCCGGCGTCGTGCCATTCGCTGTGAAGACGCGTGCCGGACCGCCGGCATTACCGCCGTTGCCGGCGCCGCTCACGTCGATCAGCTCGACGCTGGCGCCCGCGACCGGCTGGTCGTTGCGGCTGTCATAGACGGTGCCGGACGGATCGATCAGCAGTGTGGTCGAAGCCGAGACGCTGACGCCGCCGCAGTGCGTCACGGTCGCCGTCACCACGTCATTCGCCAGCACCTCGAGTATGCCGTCGCCGTGGGCAACCGGATGGCTCTGGGCGTTTGCCGTGGGCACGTCGGGCTGGATGCGGAACAGCCCGGTATTGGGGCCGGTCTCCACCGCGGTGAACGTCTCCACATCGCCGGTGAGACGGCTGCTGACCGTGACCGGGGCGCTGAGCACGCGCGTCGGATCAGTGTTGCACATCGCGGCGTTGATCTGCACGAACAGTGGATCACCCGGCTCGCCGACGACGCTGGGCGTGGCGTAGGTAGCGCTCGTGTAGTAGCCGATGCTCGCCGGTATGACGGGCAGATGCACGACGAAGGTATTGCTCGGGGTCGTCTGGACGGCTCCAGCGGGTGCGCTGGTCCAGCTGGCCACGGAAGTGGCGCTGATGGCAGTGCTGGCGTTGCTGTTGATCGTGACGCTCAGCTGCCCGGTGAGCGTCGTACCGACGGCCAGGTCGGGAACTGCGAAGGCGACAGCGTCGATGGTGGCGCCGGCCGGCACTGCGCTGACGTAGGTGTTGGCCGGCGCGCCGAGCACGTGGTACAGGGTCTGCGCGCCGGCGGTGCTGGTCTGGGCAGCGGCGAAGGTGGTGTTGGCAGGCACCGGCACGCTCAGCAGCAGGACAGTAGCGGTCGCGCCATTGACCGTGACGGCGAGGCCGGTGGCATCGCCGCCGCCGTTGTTGAGGGCGCTGGTGCTGAAGGTGACCGTCGCACCGGGTGTACTGGAGCTCGTGGCCGAAGTGAGCGTGACACTCAGCGCGGCCGTCGTGCCGGTGCCGACGCTCGCACTTACCGTGTTGGAGTTCAGCGCCTGGCCGGAACTCTGGTCAGAGCTGGCCGCAGCGGTATTCGTGACCACGGTACCGGCTGGGGGCGGCGCAGCCTGGACCACTGCCGCGAGAGGCAGAATCAGCCCCGCGAGCAGGACGTGGCGCAGCAGGCGGAACATGTGGGGGCGAACGCGCGGCGGCTGTTGAGGGCTGGTGGGAAGCTGCGGTTCGGTCCGGCAGGAGCGGGGAGGCGACGCCTCCCCGCTTACCCATGCGCCAGCTCTACTGGTTGATCTTCACGCCGAAGGTCACGACGGCCGCCTGACCTGGTGTCAGCGTGCCGACGTTGGCGTTGATCGTGCCGGTGCCACCGACCGCGGGCGCACCGCCAGCAATGGTGCCGACCGTGGTCGCCGCCGCCGTGCTGAGCGTCGTGAAGGTCGGCGTGCTATCCGAGACCACGACCGTGGTGGCGTTGGTCGAGCCACTGTTGGTGACCGTGATCTGGTAGTCCACGCACTGGCCCGGCTTGGCGCTCACCGTCGTGGTGGCGTAGGTGGTGCCGCCGGTCGGACCGGTGCAGGCCGTATCCAGCGCCTGCGCCTTGACCAGCGTCAGGTTGCCGGAAGTCACCGTCGTGGTGTCGATGGCTACCGCCGCCGCCGGCACAGTCGAGGTGTACGTGCCGTTGCTCGTGGTGGCGGTGTTGGTCGTGGCATCGACTGCACCCGTCACCGCACCGCTCGGCGCGATCACCTTGACGAACACGGTGATCGACTGGCCCGGGGCGAGACCGCCGCTGAGTCCGCTCACCGTGTTCAGATTACCGGTGATCTGCGGGTCAGTAGCGTCGAGCGTGCCATTGTTGTTGGCGTCGTAGTACAGCGTCGACGTCCAGCCGCTTTGGTTGTTGGCGCTGGTGAAGGCAATGCTGCTCACCGTGCCGTTACCTTCCGTAACGTTGCCGGCGTTCGTCAGCGTCTGGCTGTAGACGACCGAGCCGCCGGGGGCCACCTGGCCGGTGTGGTTCGGGGTGAAGGTGATCGAGCGCACCGAGTTGACCGTCACGGCATCGTGAATCGTGTCAGCGGCCCCCGAGGTCGAGGACAGCGCGCGGAAGTACAGGTCGCTGGTGCCGGCCGCGAAGCCAGCCGGGACCGACACGACCGCGCATACCACCGCATTGCTGCCCGCGGCAACCGTGCCGGTGGCGGTAATCGTGGCGCCCGTGCTCGAACAGTTACCCGCCCCGCCGTCCGCCTTGAAGGTCACCGTCCAGCCGGTCGGCAGCGTCGTCGTGGCGAACGTCGAGCTGGTGCTGGCGCCGAGGTTGTAGGTGTCGGGCGCGGGGCCGCGGTTGTTGGCGTACAGCACGAAGGTCGTGCTGCTGCCCGGGTTGATGGCATTGGTCACCACCGCCGTGGCCTCGGGACCTGCGCCCTGGCCGGGTGCCGGAGTGGTGGCGTTGTAGGCGCTGTTGTTGGTCAGATCCACCGCCATATTGGAAATGGCGGATAGCGTGTCGGTTGCGGTTGCCGTCACCGTGGACGTGGTGACCGAGGCGGCGGTCGACTGCACTGTGAACGGTGCACCGGTGTTGGTGGCCGATGGCGGCAGTGTGGCCTTCAAGACCACGTTATAGCTGGCGCCCGCGGCCAGGGGGCCGGTGTCCGGGATGCCATCACCGTTGGTGCTGGTCAGCGGCGTGACGCCGTCGCTCTTGAAGAGCTGGAAGGTCGTACCCGCCGGGAAGGTGCTGGTGCCGACGGTGATGTTGAAGGTGTCAGTGGCATTGCCGGTGTTCGTGACCGTGTTGGTGAAGGCCACCACCGAGCCCGGTGCCGCAGGACCTGCCACCGTGGCGCCCGTGTAGGTCACGCCGTTAGCGCCGCGTACGGTGAAGCCGACGGTGTTGGAGGTGCCGTTGACCGTGGTACCGCCGCCGTTGTTATAGCTGTAGGTGGCAGTGTTGTTGAGGGTACCAGCCGCGGTTGCCGCCGCCACATTCACCTGGAAGCTGACCGTCCCGGACTGTCCGGCGGTCACCTGCGCCAGCGTGGCGGTCCACGTAGTGGTGCCCGAGGCGTAGTTGGAGACGATCGTGTTCGGCGCAGTGCCGGTCGTGCCGCCGCTATCGGACAGCGCCGTTGCGCCGCTGACGCTCCAGCGAGCCGAGCCCGCCACGTAGGTCATGCCGGTCGGGATGACGTCCGTCAGGGCGACCACCGTGGCGGTGCTGTTGCCGGTGTTGGTGTAACTCAGGGTGTAGGTGTAGGGACCAGAGCCGGCCGCCCCACTGGCGGCGCTCACCGACTTGTTGACCGTGACCACGGCGTTGTTGGTGACCGTGGTGACGTCAGTGACGCTGGCCGTCTTGGTGGCGTCGAACGTGCTGGTGGCGGTCGCCGTGACCGTATTGGTCTGGCCCGCCGTCGCCGTCGCCGGCAGGGTCGCCACCACGATGAACTTGAACGTGGCGTTCGAGGCCAGCGCACCGCTCGAGGTGATCGGCGAGCCGGTGGGCTGACCGCTGCCGTTGTCGGCGTAAATGGCCACGTTGCTCATCGTGAAGCCACCAGTGTTGCCGGTAGTCAGATTGAACGTGTCCGAGCCGTTACCGGTGTTGGTGAGAGTCTCCGGGTAGTACACCACGGTGCCGGCGGTCGCGTTTTGCGCGCCGTTGGCCGTGAGAGTCAGGCTAGCGACCTGCGTGACGGTGGTCTGCACCGCATTCGAGGTGACCGTGTGCGACACACCCGACGTGTCGGTATAGGTCGCCGATGCCTGGTTGCTGATCGACGTGCCCGCCGGTGGGGGCACGGCGCGCGCGACATTGATGGCGGCCAGACACAGCAGGGCCGCGGCGATCCACATTACGACATTACGTAACCGGTCAGTGTGCGACGGGCGAATGTTCGTTGAAACTGAACGTACGATCACGATTGACTCCCAACATTAGTGTTGGCGCGCTGCCGGCCTACGGATGACGCAGCTAGGCTGCGGTCTGCTGTCAGTGGCCAAGGCGTGCGCCAGTGCGAAAACGAAGAAGCTGTAGATGAAATCCTTAAGCGATCGGCTTGCCGGCCAGGGAGGCGACAGGTGGAAGGCTTGAGTTGACCCGCACGCGGGCGCTGACCTGCTCGCTCTTACCGGGCGCGAGCGTGCCGAGGCTCCAGCGCAGGGCGCGGTATTCGCTGAGAGGCACCGGCTGCTGCTGCTCGCTGCCGTCGGCCTGCCTGACGCGATGCATGAGCGGCAAGGGAGCGAACCTGGTGCCGTCGGTGCTCGCCTGCGCGTCGGGCGGCAGCTGCGACTTGTCTACGAGGGTCGTGCCCACCGGAATCGGCAGGCTGGCGACCAGACCGTTGACCGCTGCGTTCGAGTGGTTGGTGTAGCTGACGCGATATTCCAGCACGTCGCCCGGCTTGCTCACCTGGGCGGGTCTGAACACCGTATTACCGTCAAGCGTCTCGACCTTCTGAACCTGCAGCTCAGAGGTAACCGGTGCGGTCTGCGCCCAGGCGCCGCTTGCCAGACCGAACACCGTCAGCCACAGGAGCCCGAACCGTTGCAATCTACGCATGCGACCCTCGCTTTTCTGGAATCACGGCCCCCCCGGGCCACGACAAGGGGGCTATTGGAGCCGATTGACAAAACCTGCCGGCCTACGAATTTCACAAAACGGGGGTTCGCTGGGTGTTAGCTGGCGCGGAGCCACGCCAAAGTGGGAGCTGCGTCGCACTGCTGCCAAGGCCGCTACCCCGATCGGTAGATGACGCGGCGTCAACGCTGTGGCCCCATGACGGAGGCGCGGCCTGCTGTTAGACAAAACTATAGATTCAAAACGAGCGGCGACCTAACACCAACATGAGATGGGCGCTGTGACGCGGCGCAGCAAAATGGAGTGGAATCAGCGTTCGTAGCGAATGAAGGACGTGCGCCGCGCCAGCGTGTCATACAGCGCGCGCCCCTCCGCATTGAATTCCTGCGTCATCCAGTAGACCGTCGTGGCGCCGGCTGCATCGGCCGCCGCATACACGGCCGCAATCAGCGCACGCCCGACGCCGCCGCCGCGGGCGCCGGCATCGACGTAGAGATCCTCCAGATAGCAGATATCGCGCGCTGACCAGGTCGAACCGTGGAAGAGGTAGTGGGCGAACCCGAGCAGCCGGCCGTCGCGCTCGCCGACGAGGGCGTGCGGCTGACCCCCGGCATCGCTCAGACGGCGGAACGTCAGGTCGGTGATGTCATCGGGCAGGTGTTGACGGTAGAAGCGCAGGTAGCCCTGCCACAGGGCATCCCACTGGACGCGGTCGCCGGCACGCAGGGGTCGGATGGTGATATCGGTCACGTGCGTCGCTCCGCTTCCACGTAGGCGCCTATGCTCGCGCGCCTGGCGCCAGGACTCCAGCGGCGCGGTGTGCGGCAGGCGCGGGTGACAGTCCGCGCATGGCCGCGGTAGGCTTGGGCGCCGGAAGGAGGACGGATCCATGTCACGACTTGAGGACCGGCAGCCTGATGCTGCGGGTGCTGCGCCTGCCTGTGTGGCACTGCGTGTGAGCCGATGACGCCGGCAGCCCAACATGCCCTGGTCACCGTCATGCTCCTTGCGCTCATCGGCTGGCGACTCTATGCACGCGTACGGCGCAACATCGGACGTCAGCGGCTGTCACGCGTGCGGCCGTGGATCACGGTCGTGGTGTTTCCGCTCATCATCGCGCTGCTGGCATTTGCCGCGCGGGGCCAGCCGACGAACCTTGCGTATCTTGCCCTTGGACTTGCGCTCGGGGTGGGGCTGGGATTGTTTGGTCTGCGTCTGACGCGCTTCGAAGTGACCAGTGAAGGACTCTTTTATACCCCCAGCGCCCACATCGGGATTGCGCTGTCGCTGCTGGTGATCGGACGCGTGGTCTATCGGTACTCGCTAAGCGGCTTGCCCGGATCCTCACCCGGCGCGGCGCCGCCCGCTACGCTCACGCCCCTGACGCTGCTGCTGGTGGGGATGCTCGGCGGCTACTACTGCGTATACGCCGTCGGGCTGCTGCGCTGGTCGCTGCGCAACCGTGCGCCGGCATCCCAGCAGGTCGCCTCCTAGCAGTTACGACCCGGCATAAGTCGTCGCGATGGCGAGCGCGCCCGCGCCGGCTGCCACCGTGCTGACCGCCTGCAGTGCCCCGCCAGGGCCGATGCTGTAGACGGATACACTGGCGTCGACGCTGTTCACCACGTACACGAAATGACCGAAGGGGTCGAACGCGATCCACACCGGTCCGACGCCGGTTGACACGTGCGCGGTCGCCATGGCGACAAGATGACCGGCGGAATCTCGGGTGTACTGCGACAGTGTTCCCGGCGGCGCAGCCGCCGGCGGTGTCCCTGGCGTGAAGTTGGCGACGTAGGCGTACTGATTGGACGGATCGATGGCCACATACAGCGGCTGGCTCCCCGCATTGACGACCGCGGGGGTAAGGCTGGTGAGCTCCCCGCCATCGGCAATCGCGTATTGAGACACGGTGCCGTCGCTGAGGTCGGCGACGTACGCAAAGCTGCTGCTGGAATCGACCGCAATTCCCGCTGGGCCGTTGCCACTGGCAGCGGTCGGCGTGCTGAGCGGTACGAGAGCGCCGTTTCCCGCCGTCAGCGAATATTGCGCGACGGTCGTGCCGAAGTTGGGGGAGAAGCCGTGATTGGAGACGTACGCGAATTTACCATTCGGCGTCAGGGTGATGTTCCAGGGCGCAAGGCCGGTACTCACCGGCGGGATCTCGGGAGTCTGCAATACGCCATCGGCGCCGATCGAGAACTGCGAGACGGTCTGGTCGACCTTGTTGACGACGTAGGCCCAGCTGCCGAGCGCATCGACCGACAACGCCCACGGGCTGGTGCCGGTGGGAGCGAGCGCCGGCGCATTGGGCGCGAGCGTGCCGTTGGCCTGGATGATGTACTGCGACACGGTGTCGTCATCGAGGTTAGTGACGAACACATAGTGGTGTGTCGTGTCGATCGTCACCGACTCCGGGGAGTTGCCGGTCGGCACGGTCGGCGGGTTCAGCGGTACCAGCGTCCCGGAAGCGGCGATGGAATACTGCGACAGCGAGTTGGCGCTGTTGTTCACGACGTAGGCATATTGCGGCAGATTGCTGCAAGTGACCGTGACCGTGGTGACGTCGGCCATGACGTTCGTCCCCGATGCATCCGAGACGCTGCAGGACTGGCCGGCAGGCTGGGTCGCGACCGTGACACGGTAGCTCGCGCCGGGTGCGACGAGCGCGGCAAAGGTGAAGGCGCCATCGCTCGCGACCTTCTGAAGATTGCCGCCGTTGTTGGCCAGTGTCAGCGATTCGTTGACGGCCAGTCCGCTGATGCTGCCGCCGATCATGTAGGTGGGCGTCTCGCTGCCGCTGCCCCCGCCGCCGCAGGCCACCAGCGCGAGGACGGCGGCACTGCAGCTGATACGCAGCGATGAGCGAAGGTACCTCATTTGCTCTTTGGCCTCAGGGAATGGCGGCGGTTGCGACGTCGTGACAGGACTGTACCAGAGGCGCCGCCGGCCCGGGCACGTGGCAGCAGCGCTGGGACCGGAGCGGCGCGGCCGGCAGGCCGATCTGGCCTCCCCGTGATCAGCGTCGTTGCCTGCGACGGAATGAGTGATGCTCGCGTCGTATGGCGTCGGCGGGCGCGCCATTTTGCCCCAGACTTACTTAACAATAGTGGTCGCGCAGTTGCCGACCGCGGCGGGGGTCATCAATGAAGTGGTCTGCCAGCACGCTCGTCCTGGGTGTCCTCACTGCGGCGCTTGCCGCGGAGCCTGCGCAGTTTCGCGCCGACGCGCGCCATGGCGGGATCTACGCCGACGCAGGCGTGCCGGTGCTGCACGGCGTGAAGTGGAAGTTCCGCAGCGGCGGGGCGGTGCTCTCGACCCCGGCCCTCAGCGGCGGCAGCGTGTACTTCGGCAGCAACGACAGCAACCTCTATGCCCTCGATGCGGCCAAGGGCACAGTGCGCTGGAAGTTCAAGACGCACGGGCGCATCACTTCCTCGCCGGCGGTAGCCGATGGCCGGGTATATTTCGGCAGCTACGATGGCATGTTCTACGCGATCGACGCCGAGCACGGTACGCTCGTGTGGAAGTTCGCCACCGGCGGGGAGCGGCGCTTCAGCGGCCGACATCTGCACGGCGCCGAGCCGGCGGCTGAGGTGATGCCCGATCCCTTCGACGTGTTCCTGTCATCGCCGGCGCTCGCCGGCGGCCTGGTCTACTTCGGCAGCGGCGACGGCAACGTGTATGCCCTGGACGGCTCGAGCGGCACGCTGCGCTGGAAGTTTCAAACCGGCAACGTCGTGCATGCCTCGCCAGCGGTGGCCGAAGGGACCGTGTACGTGGGCAGCTGGGACAGTTATTTCTACGCGCTGGACGGTGCGAGCGGCAAGTTGCGCTGGCGCTTCAAGACCGGCGAGGACGCGGTAATCAGCAACCAGGTGGGCATCCAGTCCTCGGCTGTGATCGCCGATGGCGTCGTCTACTTCGGCTGCCGCGACTCCAATCTGTATGCGCTCGATGCGGCGACCGGTGCCAAGCGCTGGGCGTATCCCACCGATGGAGCCTGGGTTGTGAGTTCGCCGGTGGTGCGCAACGGCAAGGTCTACTTTGCCACCTCCGACAGCGCCCAGCTGCTCGCCGTGGAGGCCGCCAGCGGCGCGCGGGTTTTCTCGCTGGAGTTCAAGCATTGGCCCTTCTTTTCCTCGCCGAGCCTCGCAGGTGATTTCCTCTACATCGGTTCACACGCGGGCAAAGTCCTGGCAGTAGACCTGCGGTCCCAGCAGGTCGCCTGGACGTTTGAGACCGACGGCGCGCGGCAGAACGCGGCAGCCCTGACGAAGCCGGACGGCACGCCGAATTACGCGGCGGTAGTCCCGGACTCCTTCTACGACAGCATGGTTATGGGCACGCAGCGCATGATGAGCATCGGTGCGGTGATATCGACGCCCGTAGTCGGCGGCGATACGCTGTATTTTGGCAGCTGGGACGGACAGCTCTACGCCATCGGCTGAGGCCGACGGCCAGCGACGCGCTGCGAGTCAGAAGCGACAGGCAGCACACGGATTCCTGCAGACGGAGCCGAGTTGGCGTGCAGGGATCCTCGTCGCGTGCCTTTGCCCAATCAGTGCGTCGCGCTGAGATGCTCGGCGCGTGCCGCCTGCCATACCTCGCGCGCGGCATCGGCGTTGAGTCCGGCGATGGCGAGCCCCACCAGCAGGTCGGGCCACACCGACAGGGTATGTGCCGTCACGACTCCGGCGATGACGATGGCAACATTGGCGAACGCATCATTTCGCGCCGACAGAAACGCCGCGCGCGTCAGACTGCCGGCGTGGCTGCGGACGCGCGTCAGTAACAGCGCGCAGGTGAGATTGACGGCCAGCGCCCCCAGGCCCGTCAGCGACAACGGCAGCGCTGCCGGCGGCAGCGGCACCACGAACTTATGCACGGCGACCCACAAGGTGGCGATTGCGGGAATGAGGAGTATCCCCGCAAGTCCCATGCCGACGCGCGCGCGCCGCAGCGCGCTCCACTGCAGCGCAATGGCGATGAGAAAATTGACAGACGCGTCTTCGAAAAAATCGATGCTGTCGGCGAACAGCGATACTGAGCCGATGCGCAGCGCCACCACAAACTCGATGCCGAAGTAGGCCAGATTGAGCAGCGCCACGGTGATGACCGCGCCGCGCACCTGCCTGTGCATGCTGTCTTCGGTCATTGCGCTCGCATCCGCAAGTGCTGGAACAGATGCCTCAACGACTTACCACGATGACGCTGAAGGTGTCCGGCAGCACCGCCGGGCGCTGCCCCGGTGCCGGCGGTGGGCCTAGGGCTGCGACCGGCAGGTACACGTTGCCGGTGGCCGGATCCAGCGCCGCCGTACGTGCACCGCTGCGGGTGGTCACGGTGGCGGCGCTCGTCGGGCAGGGCGCCGTCGAGGCGAATGACCGCCAGCGTGCCGTCGCCGCACGGCACGAACGCGAGCGCGCGCTGCGGGTCGACCAGCGCGGCATCGGGGTGTTGACCGATTGGCACGCTGGCCACTGCAGCCCCGGAGCGCGCGTCGGTGAAGCGCGCAATGCCGTTGCGGCACGCGGACAAGATCAGCGCGCGCTGCGGCACATAGGCTATGCCTGAAGGTTCCTCGCATCCGGGCAGGGCGTAAGCTCGTTACCAGCGCCATCTTTTTGGCGTCCAGCACCGCGATGGCGTTCTTGTCCTCCAGGTGGGTAAACACCAGGCCCTTGCCATCCACTGCGGCGGCCTCGGGCGCGCCGGGCACCGCAATTTTTGCCACCACCGCATGACTCGGCAGATCAATGACGTCCACCGTATTGGCCCGGTTCGCCATCACGAAAGCCCGGCCGGTCATCGGCTCGAGGATGGCCGCATCGGGATTGCTATCGGTGGCGATATGGGCGAGCACCGCGCCGCTGGCGGAATCGTTGAGCGTCACCTCGTTGGCCTTGCCATGCGTCACCAGAATCATGCTGCCGTTCTGGACGGGCAGGGCGATGTGCGCGCCCTGGGCGTCGGCGAAGTGCGCATTGACGCTGCGGGTCGCAAGATTCACCGACGCGATCGCGGTGCCGTGACTCAGGTAGAGCACATGATGGGTGTCGTCCACGGCGGCGTAGTCCCACCCGCCGGTCCCACCGATCTTGATGACGTCGCTGACCTTCATCGCGCCGTCGTCTGCGACGGCGCTGCGCAGGCCGACGAGCAATACGTAGGGCGGCCACCGATACAGACTTGCTGGACGGCATTTTCACTCCCGACGCGGATGGCTGCCGGCGCGCTGCGGAAAGAGCCAGCAGGCAGACAAGGATGAAACCGACGAGGATGGCCGAAGCCAATGGGCGGCTGACGTTGAGGCCACCCTGGCTCAGCGGTTTGTCGAAGAAGTCTCCGACCGTCGCGCCCAGCGGCCGCGTCATGATGAATGCCGCCCAGAACAGCAGTACGTGCGACAGGCGTGTCCAGAAGTAGCCGGCGGCGATCACGGCCAGCACCGCGCCGAACAGCAGCGCACCGCCCAGGTAACCGAGGCCAGAGTCGGCCGTCCAGTCGCCCAGCGCGGTGCCGAGCGTCTGCGAGAAGGTGATGGTGATCCAGTAGAAAGCCTCGACGCGCGGCGTATTCGACCGTGCTGACCGCGACCGATCCTTCCGTGCGATACCAGGTCGCCAGTGCCGCCATGACGCACACGAGCAGCAGCAGCGATCCGCCGGCATAGCCGATGCCCAGCGAACGGTCCGCAAAATCGGCGAGCGTCGTGCCCGCGGTGGTGGAGGCGATGATGGTGGCCCAGTAGAGGAAGGGATGGAAGCGCTTGGCGCCGATCTGCAGCGCGACAAAGGCGACCAGCACGACGAGGAAGATCGCCGTGCTCGTCAAATAGCCGAGATTCAGCGTCATGGAGAGCGTGTCGCCGCCGGTTTCGCCGAGCGTGGTGGCCGCGATCTTGATGATCCAGAACAGGAGCGTGACCGCGGGCACTTTGCTCGCGACAAAGTGCTGCGTCAGGAGAGGCGATGCTGCGGAAGACGGTCGTCCTAAGGCGTCGGTCATGGCAGATAAGCGCTGCAGCTGAGTACGGCGCCGCCGGGCACCGGCAGCAGCGTGAAGCGCAAGCCGTCAGTGGCGCGTTCACTGCGGCGCATGGCAAAGCGGGCGCTGGCAGCGCCGAGCGCCGAACCCGCCACTACGTCGGAGAACCAATGCGCGTTGTGCTTCAGCCGCAGGTAATCGGTGCCTGCGCCGAGACCGTAGCCGAGCAGCCGGCGCAGCCAGCGATAGTCATCGTTGCCGGATTCAGCCAGCACCGTCCCCACCGCAAATGCTGCGGTCGCGTGCCAGGAGGGGAAGCTCTTGCCGCCGCCCGCCTTGAACCATTCATTCGGGTCGGCGCTGTCATCAGGTCCTTCACGGCCGGCCACGAACTTGAGCCCATACGCCGTGACGCTGCCAAGGCCTGCCGCCTCGAGCATCATCCACGCCTCGCGCCGGCCATCCGAGTCATTGACCAGGTTCGCAAACAGCCACGTGCCGGCGAGCACGCCCGCCGCCGGCAGCGCGTCCTGCAGGTCCTTCGAGCTGGCCCCGAGGGATGTGCCGTACTCCTTCACGAAGTGAGTGCGCACCTGAGTGTCGTAATGGTGCGCGACGCCGATCGCTGCAAGTGCGCCGCCGAAAAGCGCCCAGTCCTCGCCGTTCCAGTGCAACGGTGCGGTGAAGTAGGCCTTTATATCCGCGACGAGCCCGACATCCGATGGCGGCTCCTGCGATGCCGCACTGCCTGCGTCATCTTGGTATGACGGCGGCGGCGCCTGCGCGCGTAGCGCGTGTGCCAGGCGCTGCAAGCACCGCCGCGAGCAGGATGGTGCGTGCGAATCCGCGCATTACCGGCAACTCAAAACTCCATCGCGGTCGAACAGATCATGGGTTCGCTGCCGTCTCTCCAAAGCGCGCCGCTCTTGGCGCCGCAACCTTGCGTTCTTTAGTCTTGATCGTCAAGTACTCTTCAGAACAGAGTACGGGGCGCGTGGCAATCTGCGCGAGCGGCGGCGGACCGCTCGCCACGCGCTCTTGCCGCGGGCTCAGTCGCAGTCTTCGCTGACGCTGCGCCGCGGTGGCGCACGTGCGACTTCCTCTTCAGGCGGATCATGCCGGTAGAAGACGCGCTGCCGGTTCTCAAACTCGACCAGTGCCCAGCTGAGGGCTACATGCCGCGCGCGCCGCTCACTGTCCGCAAACGGCCGGATGATGGCGGAGGAGACATCGAGCAGGCCATCGCCATCACGCCACGGCGCCGCCACGAACAACGTCGCCGCGGGACGCTCGGCGGCGAGCACGAGATCGCCTGACTGCAGGCGGCGGGTCGCGATGCTGTCCAGGTCTGCCTGCAGGACGTATTCGACGTCGATGGCGACCACCTGTTCGTCGAGCGCGTGCCGCTCGAACCGCAGCGGGCCGGCGCCCAGACGCAGCACTCCTTCGGTGGGATCGCCCTTGGCGGAGAGCGCGTCCACGCGCAGCGCAAGGCCCGCCCGGCCGAGGCCATCCGGCGATGTGCCCACCACCACGAGTCGCCCGAGTTCGACCTCCGCGAGCCGGCGCGGCTTGAACTGCGGATACGTTTCAATCATCGGAACCTGCGGCTGATGCATCTGATGTCCTTCCCCGCCAGCGCGTTTTCTTAGCCGACGCTTGCGCCCCCCGGGGTCAGTTTGCGACTGTTAAATTCGGTATAGGCTGGCATTACTGGGACGTCTCCGAGAGATTACATGAAAGCCGAAGTTGATTGCGCGGTGGTCGGAGCCGGCGTCATCGGCTTGGCCGTGGCGCGGCAGCTGGCCATGAACGGCCGCAGCGTGGTCATCCTGGAGCGCGAGCAGCGCTTTGGCTCCGGGATCAGTTCGCGCAACAGCGGAGTCATCCACGCCGGGATTTATTACCAGACCGCCAGTATCAAGGCGGCCACCTGCGTCGCGGGCCGGCACGCCCTGTACGCATACTGCATCAGCCGCGCTATCCCGCATCGTCAGTGCGGCAAGTTGATCGTGGCGACGGAGGCCGCACAGCTGGCGCGTCTTGAGGCGCTGGCCGTACAGGCGCGCCGCAACGGTGTTGATGACATACGCCTGCTCGAGGCAGCGGAGGTCAAGAAACGCGAGCCGCAAGTGCGCGCAGTTGCGGCGCTGGCTTCGCCATCTAGCGGAATCGTCGATGCGCACGCCTATATGCTGTCACTGCTCGGCGATGCCGAGGCGCACGGCGCGGTAATCGCCTACGGGGCGAACGTCACGGCGCTGACCGCGGATGCGCACGGCATTGCCGTCACGACCGGTGCGGATGACTCGCCCGCCCTGACGGCACGCTGGCTCGTCAATGCCGCGGGCCTCGATGCACACCGCGTCGCCGGCTGCATTCGCGGCTTTCCCGCCGCCTGTGTGCCCACGGTACGCTTTGCGAAAGGCAGCTACTTCGTGCTGAGCGGTCGTGCGCCGTGTCAGCAGCTGGTGTACCCGCTGCCCGAACCGGGCGGACTCGGCATTCATCTCACGCTGGATGTCGCCGGCAGCGCGCGCTTCGGCCCGGACGTCGAATGGATCGACGAGCCTGAGTATCACGTTGCAGCGGAGAAGGCGCCGCGTTTCGCCGCCGCGATCCGCCGTTATCTGCCGAACCTGAGCCCGGAGCGACTGCAGCCCGGCTACGCCGGAGTCCGGCCAAAGCTATCGATGCCCGGCGCCCCGGATGCCGACTTCGACCTGTCAGGCCCCGCCGTTCACGGCGTGCCCGGAATCTTCAACCTGTTTGGCATCGAGTCGCCGGGCCTAACCGCCTCCCTGGCCCTCGCGGAGCGTGTCGCGGCAGCGATCCAGGCGGAGGGCTGAGGCGCGCAGCGATTCGCCCCTCCGATCGGCGCCGGCCACGGGGTTGGAGGTCTTCAGCCCTTCAAGCCGGCGAGCTTGCTGTGGGTTCGCACCGCATCCTGCTCGCTCAGGAGCGGATCCTCGCGCACAAGCTCCTCGAACTTCGCGGGGTGGAGTGCGGGGCTGAAGTAGAAGCCTTGGTACTGGTCGCAGCCGAGGTCGGCGAGCATTTGCAGCTGCTCGGGTGTCTCCACGCCCTCTGCAATCACCTTCAAGCGCAGACTATGAGCGAGCGAGATGATCGCGCGCACGATGGAAGCGTCTTCCGGGCGCGCAGTCATCTGCTCGACGAAGCAGCGGTCGATCTTGAGCTTGTCGATCGGAAAGCGGCGCAGGTAGCTCATGCTCGAGTAGCCCGTGCCGAAGTCATCGACCGAGACAAGCACTCCCATGCGGCTGATGGCTTCCAGAATATGCACCGACTCCTCGGCATCGCTCATGACCGCGGTCTCGGTCAGCTCGATCTCCAGGAGTGTAGGGTCGAGCTGCGAGGCATCGAGGGCGCGGCGAATCTGCCCCACCAGGTCGACCAGGCGGAACTGCGAGGGCGCAAGGTTGACGGCAATGCGCAGGGCGCGCGGCCCGTGCTGCTGCCAGAGCCGACCTTGGCGACACGCCTCCCTCAGCACCCACTCGCCGATGGCATCGAGCAGGCCGCACTCATCGGCGACCGGAATGAACTCAAGCGGCAGCAACAGGCCGCGCTGCGGATGGCGCCAGCGGATCAGCGCTTCGGCGCTGTTGATCCGGCCCGTGGTCGTGTCGACCTTGGGCTGGTAATGCAGCTCGAATTGCCCGCCACTGAGTGCCTCGTGCAGCTCGCTTTCGAGCTTCACGCGCTCCTGCGTGACCGTGCCCATGCTCTCGGTATAGCACTGCACGTTGTTGCGGCCGCGTTCCTTGGCGTGGTACATCGCGGCGTCCGCATGCGCCAGCAGCTTATCGATGCTCGCGCCATCGCGCGGATAGAACGCGATGCCGATGCTGGGCGAGACGTGCACATCGATGCCAAGGAGCCGCATGGACGGCTCCATTACCTTCAGCAGGCGCTTGCCCATCTCCAGCGTCTCCGCCCCCGTCATCGGCCCGTCGAAGACGATCACGAACTCGTCGCCGCCGAGGCGCGCGATGCTATCGACGGCGCGGATGGCTCCCTTGAGACGCACCGCTACCTCGCACAGCAGCTCATCGCCGGCGCGATGGCCGAGCGAGTCGTTGATGAGCTTGAAGCGGTCCAGATCCAGCACCGCCACCGCGAACTCATGCGCTTGACGGTTCGCCTGGGCGATTGCCTGAGTGATGCGGTCATCGAGCAGCAGGCGGTTGGGCAGCCCGGTGAGCGAGTCGTGCGAGGCGAGGTGCCGCAGCTGGCGGTTCACCGCCTCAAGTCCGCGGGTGCGATCGGTGACGACCCGCTCGAGGCCCTCGACGTGGCGCCTGAGTGCGCGTGCGTTCTGCCATTTGCGGCTCAGCGCGCTCGCAGACTGCAGGATCTCGATGGGCTCGAAGGGCTTCTTGATGACGATGAGCTTGTCGGAGCGCCCGAGTCGCCCCAGGAGCTCCATCCAGTCGTAGTCGCTGTAGGCCGAGCAGACCACGACCTGGATCTCGGGGTCGACCTTCCAGAGATTTTCGATCGTTTCCAGGCCGTCCCAGCCGGGCGGCATACGCATGTCCACGAAGGCGACGGAATAGGGACGTCCCTCGGCGAGCGCGCGACGCGCCAACTCCACGCCGTCACGTCCCTGCATCGCCGCGTCCAAATCGAATGCCGGCCGCGACACGGCCGACTGGGGCTGGCCGAACAGCGCCGCTTCCGCCGCCGAGATCTGCGTGTCATTGCGGCCAGTGAGGATCTTGCGATAGTCCTGGTGAATGGCCGGATTGTCGTCGATCATCAGCAGACGATGGGTCAGCAGCTCGGCTTCATCGGCCACGGGACGGCTCCGGCTGGGTGATTGGCAGCGTCAGGGTGAAGGTAGCCCCCTGTCCGGGTCCGGCACTCTCGCCGTGCAGCGAACCGCCGAGCTCTTTGGCCGCCAGCGCGCAGCTGTGCAAACCGAAGCCGTGGCCGTCTTTGCGCGTCGTGAAGCCGTGATTGAAGATGCGTGCGAGGTTCTCCGGCGCGATGCCGACGCCGGTATCGATGACGGCGACGATGATCGTGTCATTGGCCGCCCGCACGCGCACGGTCACGCGCTTCTCGGCGCTGCCGGACTCATCGCAGGCATATTTGGCGTTGCGGATCACGTTCACCAGGATCTGCAGCACTTTGTGCTTGTCGAGCGTGAGCAGTGGCACTTCCTGGAAGTCACGCACCAGGGTGACGCCATGACGGCTGAAGGCCCCTTCGTTCATCCGCAGGCTATCCTCGACCAGAGTGCGAATATCGACCATGTCGGTCACGCCGCTGCGTCGGGCGTAGCTCTGCTGCATCGCCACGATTTCCTTGATGTGCTCGACGTTGCCGTGCAGCACCGCCAGCTCGCCGCTGGCTGCATCACGCTCCGCGATGAGCTCGGCGGCAAGCTCCTGCAGGTACACCGGCAGGTGCCGGCCTTGAGAACCCGTCAGGAATGTCGCCAGATCGGAGGCATGCTCGCTCAGGAGTGCAGCGACACGTGTCAGCCCGGCGCACTTCGATTTCCTGATGCGCTCGGAGACGATGCTCGCCGAAACATTGACGCTGTTGAGCACGTTGCCGACGTTGTGCAGCACGTTCGTAGCCACCTCGGCCATGCCCGCCTGCCGGGAGGCGACCAGCAGCTGCTTGTGTACGCGCTCGAGCTCCTCTTCGGCGCGCCGCCGCTCGGTGATGTCTTCGACCACCGCGAGAGCACCAAGTGGCTGGCCGGCCTGGCCGGCTATGCGCTGCGCGCTCGACAGCACGGTGCGGCGTACGCCGTCCGGCCGGACGACGACGAACTCGGCATCACGCACCTTCTCACCGAGCAGCGTTCGCGCCAGCGGACGATCCTCGCGCGGCACTGGCGTTGTGCCATCCGCCAGAAAGACCTCGGAGGTGAGGGGGTAGGGATTGCGCGGGACCGACGCTCGGGTGTCATCCGCGGGAATTCCAAACAGCTCGTTCGCCGCGCGGTTGTGGTGCGTCACCTGACCTCTGACGTCGCACGCCACCAGCGCAATCGGGAGTTCGGCGATGACGGTGGCAAGCAGTGTCTGGTTCTGCAGCAGGGCAGCTGCCGTGCGCTTGTGCGCGGAGATGTCGAGCAGAAACTCGACCGAGCACTGCGGCTCCGGACCCGCGCCGCTGACCAGTGAGGTGGTGGCATGCACCCACAGCGCGCCGCCGCTCTTGCGCAGGTAGCGCTTCTCGACATCCAGGTGGGTAACTTCTCCGCTCCACAGCCGCTCGAGGGCTGCCGTGGTGGACTCAAGATCCGCTGAATGCGTGAGGCTCCCCATGGACTGACCCTTGAGCTCCTCGGCATCGAAGCCGAGCATGGCGCAGAAGGCCCGGTTGCAGTGGCGATAGCGGCCCTCACGGTCGGCGAAAGCGATGCCCACCGGCGCATGCTCGACCGTATTGCGGAATAACGCTTCTACCGACCGGGGGCGGGTCTCCTCCAGCAGAGCTTCCAGCTCCTGTCCGGCAATGCTTCTATCAGCGCTGTTCATCGCCTCTGGCCCGCCGTCCTCTATCGCTGTCGCAGCGTACGGTTCGGGAAACGCTCCTGCCGCGGATTACGTCACATGGATGCAGGTAGCGCACGAGGCAAGTGTGATCCGCCTCTCACGTCTGCCGGGCCACGCGTCAACGGGGAGTCAATGGCTCCCGTTCGCGAGCACGCGGTCGGGAGCACGAGCACCGGCATTGGGCAGGAGTTGGGTGTTCGCACGATCGCCGCGGCCTAAGACTCGCGCGCCTGTACGTTGCGCGGTGCAATCGGCACCGCGGCCGCGCTGCCTTTGAGTGCCGTGTACAACCGCTGCGCGACTGCTGCGGCGGGGTGGCGGCGGATGACGTCACAGCGATGCGGTCGCACTGCGGAAATTGCGAGCCGTGACAGCCGCCCGGCGTCTTTCGGCCAACTCCACTCACCTGGCAAGCCACGTAATAGGGGCAATCACAGCTACGGTACGAAACCGTGTGAATCCCATCACAGGTTTTTTGTGCCGGCGGCGGAAAATGTCACTCGGTACCGGGAGAGTTAATTCATGTCCAAGCCACGGAAAAAACTCAAAGGTCGGCCCGCAACCGACGCCAAGGGTAATGTCACCTGGAAATGGGGCGGGGAGAGCGGAGCCGAAGTTGCAACCGGGCTAATTAAAGCGCTCGGGGAGGATTTGTCACTGGAAAGTCCGCCTGAGAAGGTGGTCGTCGATCCCTACGATCAATCAGCACCGCGTAGCAAGGCAGCAGCGACGAAGGGCGCCCGCTCGCTTGATGACATGCGCCGTCTGAACGAAGAGATGAAGCGTGAGCACGCCGAGCTTGTCAGCCGCTTGCGCCAGCGCCCGGTGCGCAAAACCGCGGCGCCACCCACACGCGCTATGCGTCTGCGGTTCGATGACCGCGAGCTGCTCGTGGACGACGACCATGCCAACATCACCATTGGCCGCGGTGAAGGCAATGACCTCATTGTCACAGGCGTCCGCAGCTCCCGCGTGCACGCCCGTATCGAGATCAGTCGCAACAAGTTCGTATTGGTTGACCAGAGTGTGAACGGGACTTACGTGCGGAGCGCCGACGGAAAAGACTCGTTCATACGCGGCGGCAGCCTGCAACTCAAGGGGCAGGGGATGATCGGCGTCGGACGTAAGCCCGGCAAAGACCCCGCGCCACACCATCCACTTTAGCTGCGATCACGGTTAGCAGGCAGCGACTGCGCACGGCGACGCCGTACGGACTCTTGACGCCTCAGACCGCTCGCGCAGCCCAACGGCAAGACCGCGCAAAATGTCGTGCGCTTGAAGACGCACAACCTCGGCCAGGTGTTCCCATCGCTGGCCAGGTCGCGCTCAGGTAACGGCCCACTACGACATTGTTTGGTGCGCGTGACCTCGGTGCCTATAGCACAGATGAAGGTACGGCTGCGCTCAAGCGACGGGTGATCTTGATTGTGGTTGGTGCCAGTGCGCTGTTAGTCTGCTGTACGGCGCTTGCTGTTGTCATTTAATCAGACCAATTTGGCGCGGCCGGGACATCGATCCGCGCTTTAGAACGCAGCTGCGTCCTCGGTGCCGACCTTAAACTCCGCTAGCTTGTGCTATGGACACTGCAATCTTGCTCCGCCGGAGTGATATCGGCGGCTTGCCTTGTTAGGTTCAAATCTCGGCTTGGGCCCAGGTATCAGCCTATTGGCATGGGGGCTGGGACTTGCCGTCCCGTCTATCTCCCAGGCGGACGCCTTGAGGCTTGGCGTGGGCTATGGGCAGGGCATTGAGCTGTACTCAGTCGCGGTCCAGCTGGATCGCAGTTCACCTCTGCATCGATACGAAATATGGAGTCTTACCACTCACGTGGATCTTGGCATCAGCGATTTCCAGGGTCAGCGGTCCAACTCGCTTCATCAATCCACGCTGGCGCTTGCCGCAGTCGGGTTCCTGCGCTGGCAGCGCGACGCCGCTACGGCGCTGCGCCCTTTTTTCGAGATCGGGCTCGGCCTCGGCGGGTTTTCGCAGACCACAATTGCCGGTGTGCGTCATTTAGGCGGGGAATTCGAGTTCACCGAGGTCTTGCGCAGCGGTATCCGCTTTGGGCAGCGTGGACAGTTCGAGATCGCGCTATCGGGCCAGCACTACTCTAATGCCGGCCTGCATCGCCCGAACGAGGGGATAACGTACGCTGGTGCGGCAGTTGCTTGGTACTTTCGCTAGCTGATGGATTGAACGGTTCGATTGCTCTGGTCGGTATCCCGCGGTCGGCCACGTGGGACTTGCCTGCTTGGGGAAAAAAACGGCAGTGGCGTACAACGCGAGCCTTGTGGACGAGCGACGTCGCCCCCATAAAGAGCACGAGAGGTGTATATGGTGGAATATCGCGCGCCTTCGTTCGCATTACGCAGTCACGCAGCCTTGGGCGACCACTGGAGTGCATGGCGGCTCGACGGCAAGAAGATTCAACGGTGTCTTTCAAATGACGACGGTTTTCTGCTCGCCACTGAGACCCTCGACGGCGACGTAGCGGGATTGGTCGCCCTCGCCACCGCCGGCAGTTCTATCAGCTCCTGAGGGTGATGCGAGCAGGATAGGGGTCTCGCGTGGACGAGGAGTGAGCGCCGTACAGTCCGGTCGATGAAAACGGCGGCGTTCGTCGTCTGAGTGTTAGGCGAGATTGGGATAACCGCCGGCTTCGCGGAAGCTCACGACCTCGTCGACCGAGCGCGCAATGCATAAGTTGCCACGTCCTCACACGGCATGAAATCCGGAACCCAGACCATCGGACTAACAAACCGGTGGTACCCCTGAGAGACTCATTTAATCCACTTCGCATGTCCCTCCCCGTGTTTCCAGCCTTGAGAGGTCAGTAAGCTGCGGCTGACAGTCATGCGGTCGCGGTCGCTCAGCTGATTCGAGACAAGGTGCCGCAAATACCGGCTTTGTCATAAGTCATTGATTGTATGGTGCTTCCTACTGGATAGAACCCGTGCTACAGCCTTGAGAGCACGATCAATCGACATTGCGCGGCAAGCTGATATAACATTAGTTATAACTCATTCGCCTTTTAGTCAGGATGGCTTTCATGGCGGCGCCCGTCAAGGTTCGAAAGGTTGGAAACTCGCTAGGGGTCATCTTAACGAAGGACGTCGTTGAGGCCCTCGGAGTAGCCGAAGGCGATGAGTTGTTTGCGGTGAGGACGCCGGACGGAATTCGTCTCACGCCGTACGATCCGGACTTTGCCAAGGCCATCGACTCCACACGTGACTACATGCGCCGCCATCGCAATGCTCTCAATGATCTTGCCAAGAGGTGAAGACCCCGAAGTGGTTGACCAGCGCGATCGTCACGGCAATTCATGACGAAGCGATATACGAGTTCGGCGGCTTGGCCGGGATTCGCGACTTCGGCCTGCTAGAGAGCGCCCTTGACCGACCACGCAACCGGCTCGCATACGAGCCGAAGACCACGGTCTATGAGCTCGCCGCAACGTTGTGTGTGGGTGTTACTAAGAATCACCCATTCATCGACGGCAATAAGCGCACGGCACTCCTCGCAACGCGAGCGTTCCTTTTCCTGAACGGCTATGCGCTGGAGCCAGGGGAAGAGGATGAGGTGCTCACTATGGTTGCCGTCGCAGACGACTCGCTGAGCGAAAGCGGACTCGCCGCATGGTTGCGCCGCAACTCGGCAAGAAGCACCTGAGCGGCCGGAGTTGACTCCAAGCCGCCCCGTTGCAAATAGCGGCACTCGGGCCTGCAAGACGGCGGCGACCGAAATCCAACGCTGCTGTTCGCCGCGCTCTCGCTGTTTTTGCGCACCACCCCCGAGCAGGTTCGCTCGCGCCAGCCCGCGAGTCGTTTCCGTCCGGGTCGGAAGCATCGGAGCGGTGACGCTGCTGGAATAGCTATTCAACATCCGGTCCGGGATCGATGAGCTGCTGTTCAGCGACAGCGGGGGAGCCGAACAGCGAGCTGAACGCCGGTCGAGGAGTGCTGAAACGTGTCGCTTCAATAAGTCACGGAGACAGTGACCGTATCCTGATAGGTGTCGGGCGTGAAATTCGTATTGGGAACCAGGGCATATACGGTGTAGTTCTGCTGGCTGCCCGTGCCAGTTTGCAGGCCATTGGCCGCGGTCAGCATGTTGGTGGACAGATTGCCCCACACGGCGTTGTGCGCGGCATTCTGGTATAGCTGATAGGGCATGCTGGCGCCGTTGACCTGTCCGATCATGCTGCCCAAACCATTGGTGGCATTGTTGCCGGGCGTCAGGCCGATGTTGTAGGCCACGTTCACGGAGCAGGTCACGCCGATGCTGGTGCTGCCGGCGACGTTGCTGGTTCCGGCAGCCACGGCACCGAAATTCAGGGGACTGGCGCTGACCGTGCAGGGATTAACTACGGTGGCGGTCGCGGTGACCGTGAAATTGGTTGCCTGTACATTGCCCCCATTGCAGTTTGCGGGATACATTCCCCCGCCATCCGAGACGTTTATCTGGCCGTTAGTGATGCTCTCCGAGTAGCTGCCGGGGACCGCCGTCGTCTGCCCCGGCAGCACCTCGCCATACAGCGTCGCCGTGCCGATGGTGGTACCGTGAGCCGGGACCATCACCGGGACATACAGCTGAGTGCCGAGGGTTCCGCTGATGCTGCCCCAAGGCATGGTGTGGGCGGCGTCCTGATAGATCTGGTACTGCAGCAACAGGAGGAGCAGGTTCTGCATGTTGCGCGGGTTGGCATTGGCTGAATCAAAGGGGCCCGCGGGAATGCGAAAGCACGCGGCTATAAAGTCAGCAGAGTTGCTGGTCGTCGTGCATGTGTAAGTGAGTGTGGCGGTTGTATACGTCAGGCTCGATTGCGGGGTGACGTTGCCGAAGGCGAGCGTGGTCACGGTCGCGCTGCAGGTAGTCGGCGCGGCTTGCGCCGGCACCATGCGGAATAGCCCGCAGCCGAGCAGCAGCAGCACCAGGCAGCAACGCAGCACCGAGCTGTTCACGGGCGGTCCTCGCGGCAAGTCAGCGGCCCGATCTGGGGAATGCTGGCGTCCTGCTCGTGCAAGTGGAAGCTGACGTGGCAGGTACCTGATGGCGTCGTCACGTCGAGCACGTTGTCTGTGTCCAGCGTATCCAGATAGACCGCGCCGTCGAAGCCGACCAGCGCCGGTTGGCCGGTATGGCCTTGCAACTGCACCTGGCTGCCCAGCGGCAACGGCTTGCCCGCCGCATCGACCAGAATGACCGAAGCTGCGCGAATCGGTGTGATGTCGAACTTCACCAGCGCGCCGGCGCGATCGGTCGGGGTGGCCATGGCGTCGACGCGGTTGATCGTCACGGCCGCCGGCAGGTTCATCGGATCGATGCTTATCTTGTTGTTCTCGTAAGAATTCAGCGGCGTGACCAGCAGCAAGCCCTTGCTGTCGGTGGTGCCGACCGGATTGTTCTGCAGGCTTACCGGCACGCCGGTGATGCCGTCGGTAGACACCACCGCGAAGCCATTGTTGATCTGACGTGCCGCAAACACGTCGCCGCCCATCAGCACGAGCGAGCCGATGGCGCTGCTGTAGCCGTAGCGCGTGTCGCCGGCGTCATAAAAGCCGGCCTGCAGCTGGCCGTGGGGACCCAGATAATCCAGTTCGCCCTGGCCACCGTTCTGGCCGTCGCCCTGATTCAGCGCGGCACGCCAGCCAAGGCCGCCCTCGCTGGGCACCGCCTGGGCGGCATACAGCGACAGTCCGGTGCGGCCGTTGTCGCGCTGCAAGTCGCTGCTGACGGTGATGTTGTGATCCAGCGCCAGCGTGACAATCAGGAAGGCGGTGCGGTCGCGAGTGATGTTCAGATCCTGGCTGACGCTGAGGTTGAGCGACAGCGAGCGGCCGAAAGATTTGTTCCAGTTGGCGCTGGCGTAGCGTTCCGCATTCTGCTGCGGGATGCTCAGGTCGAAATAGCTGAGGCCGAAACTGCCGGCATGATCGAAGCTGTAGTTGACGAGCGCCTGCGCAGTGAGCCTGGGCAGCACCGAGCCGTAGAGCGACCCCACGTCGCGGTATTCGCCGCTGGTACGCGTGACATCGACGCCGAAGTTGAAGCGGGTGTTGCTCCAGTGGTAGCCGAGACCGTATTGCTCGCCGCTGTGACCGGCATACGCGCTCTGTGCCAGCGACGCCGACACGATACCGCCGGTGGCGCCGAGCAGCCATAGGCCGCCGATGCCGCCGTCGGCCAAATTGTTGGTGATCTCGGCATGCGCCTCGGCGGTGAAATTGTTGCTGACGCCATAGCGCCAGGTGCCGCTGGCAGTCGGATCATGGCCGTAATCGAACGAATCCAGACCATAGTTCTCGCGCACCACGCCGAGTTCAGAAGACCACTCGGAAAGCCCCTTTTTCAGCAACTGGTTTTCCCCATACAAGGAGAAATTGAGCGTCGTGGTCTGACCGAGCGTATTGGTCAGTACCACCTGCGCATTGCCGGCGCCGCTGATATTGGGAATGGTGCTGAGCTGGAACGGCCCGGCCGGCACCTGGCCGCTATATTGCTTCAGGCCATTCACATACAGCTGTACCGCCGACGGCAACGTGGCAGAACCGATGAAGGACGGCAGCGGAGCTGTGACCAGATACGGCTGCAACGCGAAGTTGGTACCCAACTGCACTCCGGCGATACGGGTGGAGCGCGACCACGACAACGCGTCGGTAAGGGTGTCGCCGACGCGCAACGTCAGCAGGCTGTCAGGAAACGAGCTGCTCCAGCTCGTATCCAGTCTCATAAAATGATCCTGCCCGTCGTCGTTGCGAGCGTTGGAGACCTGCGACTGCGCGGTGGAGCTGAACACGCCGTTCTCGTTGAACGCGCGCAGTTCTGTGAAGGCGCTCAGACCGCCGGCGCCAGCTGTGCCATAGGTGCCGTAGACGTCATAGTTGAGCAGCACGCCGGGCGATGCCGTGGCGACGGGGCCGTTCCTGTTGGCGTTGGAGAGTTCTGTGGTGCTCAATTTCAGCAGTCGCAGCGGCGCCACCATGTTCACGCTCTGGCCGCCCGCATCGTAGTCCACCTTCAGGCCTTGCAGGCTTTCCAACCGCATCGGATCCGGTGAGCTGGCAGGCAGCACAAAGCCAAGCTGCTGCAGATTGGCCCGGCTGATCCAGAGCTGTCTCGTCCGATACCCGAAATGGACGAGACCGACGTGGGCGCCATTGAGGGTCACATCCAGATACAAGTCGGCTGCGTTTAGACTGACCGTATAGTTACTGGTGTCCGCGATCAGGGACGAATCGCTGGCCGCGGTCTGGTCTGAAGTCGGGCGTGTCGCCAGGGTTACGCTTTGCGTGTGACCGTCGTGTACGAGCAGTCCCTGCAACACTAACGCCTTAAGGAGATCGACCGGCCAGCGGCAGGTTTTCCGTTGCCTTCCGACCATTGATCATGATCTCCAGGGTCCCACCGGATGCAAACACCTTGGCCGGCGGCTTCAGCACCCAGCGCATGGTCGCTCCCGGCAGCACGTAACCAAGCAACCCCGGATCGACCTGCGTTCGCTGCCCGGCGGAATCGACAAAACTCAAGTTCGCAAGCTGCGCATGCCCGGTCCCGTGATTGCTCACCTGCAAAACAACACGCTCATCCTCCTGCTGCAGGCTCCATTGCAGCTGCGGAGATGTGTTTTTGATACCGAGCGGTTCAACGAAGACGGGCACGGAGTAATGCACGACAAAATGCAGCCCGGGGCCTGTAGGTGCGTCGATCGGCAGTTCGTCGATAGCCAGTCGATAGGCCTCCTCGACCGCGCCGGCCCCATGGGGCGGCGCTCCAACCCGGATCACTCGAATCATCTGCTGATCGCCGCTCCCCACCTGGGCCATCGGCGGACTGACCACCAGGCCGCTAGACGGACTGAGCTGATCGCCGTGCTCGTTCTGGGTCCACAGAGCAGCAGACGGACTGAGCTGATCGCCGTTCTGGTCCTCAGTCCAGCGGTACACGCGCACCTGAGCATGGACCAGTCCGTCACCGATATTGCTCAACCACAGAGCAGTGGCATTGTCCGACGCTTTCAGGCTCAGGCTGGTCGGTGTCACTTGCAAGCCGATGGCGCCTGCCCAATTGCTGGCGGCCACCAGGCAAAGTAGCAGGCTAATCCGCCAGCCGCGCCGAACGCCGTGCTGTGAGCATGCAATGGTCATGATCGATCAGAAGTTCACGGTGATAGTGACCGTGTCTGAATAGGTGTCCGGCTCGACGTTGGTGCTTCCGGTCGCATTGGCATAGACCGTGAAATTCTGCGCCGTGGCTACGCCGGCACCGGTACCCGACTCTCCATTGCCTGCATTGCCTACGGTGGCCGTATTGCCCCAGATCGTGGTGCCGCCGGCGTTCTGATAAAGCTGGTACGCAATGTGGCGAGTATTGCCGCCAATCGCTCCGTGCAAAACGCCGGCGCCAGCGGTGTTGGCGTTTGAGGGCGCCAAACCGACCGTGAACGGAGTCGGGTTAGAGCAGAACGCGGCGAACGTACCATTCGCAATCGTCGTTGTGCCGCCCGCAGCCACGGGCCCTAGGGTGATATTGGACGCCGCGGTCGTGGTGACGGTGCAGGTCTTGTTTACTACGAGCGTCACCGTGAATGACCCGGTGGCGGTGCTGGCCGAGGCATTCAGGGACAAGCCGGCCACAGCGGCCACGGCGGCCGCAAGCAGGGTCTTTTTCATCAACATAATGAGATATCTCCAAGCTTCAGGGCGCCGCGAGCATAAGGGCCGTGCGCTCATCGTTATGTGAAGAAGATCGCGCTTTCTGGCGTCATAACCCTCTGGTCAGCCCAGATTGTGAGCAGTTCGCGCTTTACACCGAGAGACTTGCACGAGGCGCTGACAGTTGACCCTGCGCACGAGGCAGGGCGTGCTGTCCCTGGTCGCTTTTCAAGCGGTCTATTGCTAGAAACTCGCAGCTGCTGATCGCCGCTTAGTGGGCTTCAGTCCGCGGTACACGCGCAGTCAGTCGCCGGTGTTACTCAACCACAGAGCAGTGGCATTCTGCGATGCCTTCAGGCTCAGGCTGGTCGGTGTCACTTGCAAGCCGATGGCGCCTGCCCAATTGCTGGCGGCCACCGGCAAAGCAGCAGGCTAATCCGCCGGCCCGGCCGAACGCCGTGCTAGCCGGACCCAATGGTCATGCTCGATCAGAAGTTCGCGGTGATAGTGACCGTGTCTGAATAGGTATCCGCCTCGACGTTGGTGCTTCCGGTCGCATTGGCATAGACCGTGAAATTCTGCGGCGTGGTTACGCCGGCACCGGTACCCGACTCTCCATTGCCCGCATTGCCTACGGCGGCCGTATTTCCCCAGATCGTGGTGCCGCCGGCGTTCTGATAGAGCTGGTACGCAATGGTGGCGATATTGCCGCCAATCGCTCCGTGCAAAACCCCGGCGCCAGCGGTGTTGGCGTTTGAGGGCGCCAAACCGACCGTGAACGCAGTTCCGTTGGAGCAGACCACGGCGAACACACCACTCTGCATCGTCGTGGTGCCGCCCGCAGCCACGGGCCCCAAGGTGATATTGGACCCCGCGGTCGTGGTGACGGTGCAGGTGTTCGCTACTGCCAGCGTCACCGTGAATGACCCGGTGGCGGTGTTGGCCGAGGCGTTCAGGGACAAGCCGGCGACAGCGGACACAGCGGCCGCGAGCAGGGTTTTCTTGAGTAGCATAGTGGGGGTTTCCATATAGACTCGATTCATGCTACGAAAATTGTGTTCGTAGCTATGTGAGATATATCCAGATTTTGCGTTGCTGCGCCCACGCGGAATTCCCCGTTGCGTTATGTCCGCGACGATCGTGTCGCCAGCTCATCCTCGGGCATCGGCCCGTCGGCCTCTTCTGCCTCCACGGCCTCGAGCGAGCCCGAAGCGAGCACAGATCGTGCGTGACCAAGATCACATCGAATTCATGCCGGCCGACGTGCGGCGGCCAGGATCAGCTCACGTCTGTCTCGCAGGATCGAAAGGGTGACCAAGAACGGTTTCGAGGTTTGCGGGCGTTCGGCTAAGGGGCGCTGCTACCACAAAGGCTATTTCCCCGTCTGGCAATACGACGGCCGCCGTGCTGTCCCGCGCTGAGGTCGCGCCCGGCTCGCGCTCGCCGGCAGCTATTCGCCCGACGCAGTGCGCGCGTCGCTCAGCGATCTCGCCCGCCGATTACCGGATGAAGCCACCGCGCTTCTCAAGGACAGCTCCACCCGCAGCGAGCCGCGGGCCCGGCTGGAAGTGCTCAAGGCGCTCGACGCCGACCTGAGCAAGCGCGCGCGTCTGCCGTGGTTCAAGTTTGGGACAGCGACGAGGGAATCAGGGCGGCGAAAATAGGAGAGATTTCGCGGTGCGCTCAGTCGCGCTTGCCAGTTCCACGCAATGAACCACGTTGCCCGCGTCCGTGTTACGGATCACGAGCGCGAGATCGCCGGGGTGGCATCGGAGGTTGGTGTTCATCGTGTCGGTCAGCTATTTCGACGGCCGCCGCCGGAATGCCTCAGATTCCGAGCAGCCGAGTGGCTCATGCTCCCGCCGTGCCACGGCCGCGGTCAAGCATCGATGCCGCTTGCCTGCAGCAGCGCGAAGCGCAGTGACCAGGCGCGCGCGCTCGCTTATCAGGAAGAGCGGTCGGCGAAGCGGATGGAGAACCCCGACATGCGCGGCCCGATCGAGAACACCGTGAAGCGCGCCGCGACGCTGGCGGAGAGGTTCGAGCGGGCGCGCCACGGTGTGCTGTGAGAGCCCTGTTCGCAATCTGGGTCGGCATTCTCACCTCATCGTGTCTTGATGAGAACGCTACGAGCGAGTAGGCGCATCTTGTCGGCCGCCAAAATTAATTACAACCTCTCCAACCGCCGCTTCTCCCCACGGAGTCTGCTCACTAAGTTCTCGGCCACCATTTGAAGGTGTAAGCAAGTGTACATGGCCAGGCGATGACCGAAGTCTGTTTAAGCTATCGATCAAGATCGCGATACCTGCCTCATCACAATGAATTTGAATTTCTCGGCCCGCATTACTGATTTGAAAACTAAGCATCTAAAGATCGGGTACCCAAGTGGACAAGTGGAAACCTGGGCTCCCTCTCCACGCACGGTTTTGGTCACGGCGTGGACCCGGGAACCCTTGTAGGCTAACTCCGCTCAGTTCTGACCGGGCAGATGCCCAAAGGCATTTCGTTTAGTCGGGGATGCGCCGTGCGCGAGCAGAAACTTCGCAACGTTTTCGTGTCCCTTAAGCTTGGCATAGTGCAGCGCGGTGCATTCCATATCGCCCAGCTTGTCTACATCAACTCCGGCGCGGACAAGTAGCTCGACGGTTCTCAGGTCGCCTCGCTGGGCCGCGATATGTAACAGCTGATCTCCGTTTGAGTCCGTGTACGTAAGAGGGTCGATAGGCGCGTTTGGGTCGTCGCCACTGTAGTTCATCAAGTAGCTATATCGCTGCTGAAGTTCGGCGATCTCATCTGAGGTAAGACTTACGGACATTTGCATCCCGCCTTTTTCATCTCGTCTTGGATGTTCTTGATCGCGCTCTGCGATTGGAGAACTGCTTTGGCGTGACGAGCTCCCCACTTTGCGTCCCACGCTTGTCTGGCGGCGAGCAGATTCTGCTCCCTCTGCAGCCGCCACTGAGCATTTCGCAGGGGTCTAGGCCCGGTGGTGGGGGCTGACCGTACGCGTCCTTATATGCCTGCCACTCTCGATTCGCTTCAGGATCCGTAACATAAGGAGGTTTCGCTTGGCTCTGCATTTATTCCATGAGTCGAAGTCCTCCTTACTGGGGCGCGTGGCAGCTGAGTGCATTTCCAATCGCAATCGACGTGGAGAGCAGCTGCAACACCGTGAGCTCGGTGATGTGTTTGTCCGCCTGCGCTTTGACTTCGTGCTCGAATGCGGTGAGTTGTTCGCACGCCGCGCGAATGTCGCGGGCCTCGTAGTACGCCTCCGCAAACATCACCTTGTACTCCAAGCCTCTGCCGAGCCGCCTGATGTCGCGGACCTTCTCCAGTAACCCGTGGAGCTGCAACGAGACGGGCGAGTCGAATTGCACGACGCCCACTGGGGCGATGTTTACGCCCCCAACCACAATGAAACGAATCCGAGCGCTTGGGTCGGAGAACGTGACTTTGACCCACCCGCTACCGTTTACCGGGCCAAGAACGTACTCGGTGCGGCAAGTGGGGCCGGTCTGTGGCGGCATTGCTTCCGAAAAACAGTTGCCAATGCTCTGTCCGGTGCCGTCGTACGCAGAGACCGTACTAAACGCTTCTACATCACCGTCGCTGCCTCCGGAATTCTCCAAGATCACGCTCACCGAGTCCGTCGGTTCTGCAAAGTCAGCTCTCAGGAGCGGAAAAAGTATGTTGGGAACTGCAGTGCACTGGCCGGTGAAGCAAGGCAGTGCTATGCGCACAACGCCCCACGTGACGGGTGATGCCTGCGAAGCAGAACTGGATGTGTAGCTCAACACATTATTCCCCATCGGAGCGCAGGGAAGGAGAAAGCCCGGCTCCAGAGTGCAATCCGCGTTTGTGGCTTCGGCGAACACGGGCGAATATTTTGGGATAGCTGCCTGCTGTGGCGGCGCGTTCGGGTCGGGATTCGGGATGAAGTTCACGCTGCGCAGCGTCGCTCCGTAGGTCGCGTGCGAGATGTCCTGCCCGGGTGCAAAGAGGTTCGGGTCGACCGTTACGAGCGCCCGCGCGGACTCGTGCTCGTGCTCATGATCGTATGCGGGTGCGATGGAACAAATGAGGATTGGCAATATCGGCGACAGGATCAGATAGCGACGTTTCACGGCTTGCATCTCTCCCAAGGCGGGAGCAACTTGGTATCAAAATCAGTCGCAAGAAGCCGTGATCCAATGCGCTCTGTTGGAGGTTGTCGTCTTCTCCCACGCCTTATTGTGCACTGCGTCGATGTCACGGGTGGCGGCCGCGGCGATTTAGGCCGTTGAATGGCTGCACGTGGTCGCCATCTGCCGTCCGCGATTCGAGTGGCAGAACACTATCCAGTACTGCGCGCTCTCAGCTACTGCATGGACGCGCCGCAGCAGCGGGCGTGAGAATCGCTGCCATGCCCATCACGGTCGCCGCTTCCGTACTGATCCACTTGCGCCGGTCGATGCGCCGCGCTGGCTGGTGGTCCGCAATGAGCTGTCGCAGCCGGTGGAAGCCCTCACGCTCGCCCCGATGGCTGATCTGCGCGCAGCCATGCTCGAGGAGCGCGAGGCGCGTGCGCAGGAGGGCTGGCAGGTCGATGAGATCGCGCCGGCCGTGGCGTTCTTTTTCTGCACGCGCGAAGGATCGCGGCTGTGCATACGCATCGAGGCTTTCGCGCCAGGGCCGGCGCCGCTCTGACGCGCATCGCCTGCTTGAGTAAGGCCGGCGGCGGTGCCTGCAGCCTTGCGTGAATTAGGGAGGGCGTCCGCCCCATTTTTCGGGCGACCGCTGTGCTTCGGCTCGATTCGCTTCGCCACCTCGCCGCAGCGGCGAATCGCGCGGGCCGCGGCAGGCGTGCGGAATAGCCAGCGGCGTACAATGCGCTGATGCAAGCGCTAACGCAGTCTGTACCCATGAACGTGCTGGTGCCGGCCTTGGCGGCGCTTGCCGGTGCGCTCGTCGGCTCGCTGGCACCGATAGTCGTGGGGATAATTCAGTCGCGCGCCGAGCATAGGCGCGAGCGGATGCGCCTAGCCGTCACGCTCGCCATCGACGACCAGCGGGGGGCCATCCAGCTGATGAAGGTGACTGGCACTGACTCGATTCCACCGCTCTCAACGTACGTGGCCTATCACGCGGACATGCTCGCGCTCGTCGCAACGGGCAAGTCGATCACCCCCGAGGATATGCGCAGGGCGCGCGAACGCTCACGAGCAAGGATGGAAGCAGTGGAAGGGGCGCAAGCCGCAGATCCGAAGTCGCAGCAGCCGCCGTAGAGCCAAGCGCCGCTCTGAGGCGTCTAAGGCTTTTGGCGGTTCTCCCAAGCGTCGGGTGGCAGCTTGCCCGGATCGAACCATTCGTCGCGGGTCTCGCCGGTGCTCCCAATGATGTGCCTGTCAGCGTGGAACTGCGTTCGTCGGTTGCCTCGTCTACAAGCCTTGGCCGCACTGGGACATAGCAGGCGCCGCGCGGCGCGATTTGCTGCCAGCTTAGAAAGAGAAGGCGGTGAGGCGTGAGCGGCAAGGACACTTCGACCAACTTGTCGCCGAGGCCGGGCGAGCGGTGGATGGGCGGCCGCGTATGTGCGATCGGATCCTCAACCACCATCGGCGCGTCTGACATGACGAACCCGGGCGTCGCGTCCGTTGTTAGCACGGCGAAGTGCATCCTCGCCAGCATCTCGGCAGTTACCTTCAGCATTGGCGCGAGGGTGTGCTCAAGCGGCCGCTCGGCCAGGGCGCGTACTTGCTCCATCGAGAAACTCGGTCCATCGTCGCTCTCGACGCGCGAGAATTTCGGCCAATCGCTCGGCGGCCGGCTTTTCATGGACCGGTCCAAGTCCTCCGCGATCCGGAGCACCTGGGACCATTGCGCGCGGATGTGATCGCGCTGCGCGGGAGTTCTAGCCAGCATCGCCGATGCGAAGACGATGATGTTGGCCTCGTCCTGCGAGTCCAGCGTCGCGCCCGGCACAACCTTGTTGCTGATCGCGCGCTCGTACGGACCCTCGATTGTCGAGAGGGCGCGCTCGATGCGGTAGTCTTTCCTGCCGTCGGGACTCCGGGCCGTATAAATGTGCCCCTCGACACACACCGCCTTGATCGGCAGCAGTTCGGCCAGACGCGTGCGACGGTCGATCCGCCAGACGCCGGGTTTGTCCTCGGCGGTCTGAGGAGCGCGCCACGCCTTCAGGTAGCACTTGGGCACCCAGTGTTGGCGCTTCGGGTCGCTCATCGGCGGCATTCACATAGCGGAAGGGCGTCTTGCGCGCCTATGCCGCGCTTCAGGCTGGCGCCCGCGCCGTCCGGTACTGCCAGAAAACTGCCAGAAGCCTGGCTTGCGGGCTGGCAAATACTCGTAAGCTATTGATTTATTGGCGCTCCCTACGGGATTCGAACCCGTGTTACAGCCTTGAGAGGGCTATGTCCTGGGCCTCTAGACGAAGGGAGCGTAGGACCGGGCTTTGCTCAGGAGCGCGGTATTATAGAGAGCCACACCGATTGCTCAAGCCGAAAGCCAAGGTATTGAACTCACCCAAAGAGTCGTTCGCCACGCCCTCCGCGGCGCCCCGGATCATCCCGAGGTCCGAGCACGCCATCTCCCGCTCCCACATCTCTCCCAATGCGCTGCGCGTGTTGTACCGCCTGCGCGATGGCGGCTTCAAAGCGTTCCTGGTTGGCGGCTGCGTGCGCGATCTGCTGATTGGCATGGAGCCGAAGGATTTCGACGTCGCCACCGATGCGTTGCCGGAAGAAGTGAAACGTCTGTTTCGCAACTGCCGGCTGGTCGGCCGCCGCTTCCGTCTGGCGCACGTGTTCTTCGGACGCGAGATCATCGAGGTCGCAACCTTCCGCGCCGCCACGGCCCCGTCGCAGGGAGACGAGCCGCTGCCGGAAGCCGATCCGGAGGATGGCGAGGCGCCGGAACTCGATGAAACGCCGGAGCTGGATGACCCGCTGCTGGACATGGAGACACCGCTCGCCGGCGCCCGACCAGCGTTGCAGCGCGGGACGCGGGCCATCCCAGCGCGAGGCGGAGCAGGACGACGCCACTGACGCGCGCCGCTTCGATGCCTCGGGACGCATACTGCGCGACAACGTCTACGGCACGATCGACGAGGACGTTTGGCGGCGTGACTTCACCGCCAATGCCCTGTACTACAACATCGCCGACTTCTCGTTGTGGGATTACGTCCACGGCGCGCAGGACATCGCGGCGCGTACGCTGCGTCTCATAGGTGATCCGGAGACCCGCTTTCGCGAAGATCCGGTGCGCATGCTGCGTGCGGCTCGCTTCGAAGCGAAGCTCGGCTTCAGTATCGACCCGCAGACCGCTGCCCCCATGGCGAGACTGCGCGAGCTGCTGGGCGGTGTGCCATCGGCGCGGCTGTTCGATGAGACCCTCAAGCTGTTTCTGACCGGGTACGGCGCCCGCGGCTTCGAAGTGCTGCGCCGGCGCGGCCTGCTGGCTGCGCTTCTGCCGAGTGTGGACGCCTACTTCAGCAGCCACCCGAACAGCCTGGTCGAAAAACTGGTGATGGAAGGCCTGCGCAACACCGATGGCCGCGTACAGGCCGACAAACCGGTGACTCCCACCTTCCTGTTCGCACTCCTTTTATATGGGCCGATTGCCGGCCTGATCGAGAAGCAGCCGCCCGAGCGCTGGCACGAGCTGGCGACCATCCTGGAAGCCTGCGACCGGGCGACGCGCGAGGCGCAGTCGCGCGTGGCCATTCCGAAGCGTTTTTCCCTCGGCGTACGCGAGATGTTCGCGCTGCAGCCGCGCCTCGAACACCCGCGCGGGCGGCGCGCGCTGCGCGTCCTCGAGCACCCGCGCTTCCGCGCCGCCTACGATCTGCTCCTCTTGCGCGCCCAGTACGGACTGGCCTCCGCCGAGATGGCGCAGTGGTGGACGCGGATCCAGGAGGTCGCGGCGGAGGAGCGTGGCCGCATGGCGGACGCGCTGGCAGGTGATGGCGCGCCGCGCGCGCCGCAGGGCGCGCGGCGTCGCAGCCGCCGCCGGCGTCGCGGGCCCGGACCGTCGACTTCCGCCTGAACGGCACGCATGGAGCGCTGGCAGCCCGCCTATATCGGCGTCGGCAGCAATCTGCACGATCCGCGCGCGCAGGTGCTGGCCGCCTGCGCACGGCTGGCACAGGTGCCGCGCACCCGTGTGGTGCTCACCTCACGCCTGTACGCGTCGCGGCCATTTGGTCCGGTCGCGCAGCCCGACTTCGTCAACGCGGTCGCCGGCGTCCTCACCCAGCTCAGCGCGCAGCAACTGCTGGCTGCGCTGCGCGGCATCGAAACCAGCATGGGTCGTGAGCGCCGCGAGCGCTGGGGGCCGCGGGTGATAGACCTCGATCTGCTCTCCTATGGGCGCGAGCGTTCGGCACATGCTGACCTGACGCTGCCGCACCCCGGTATAGTGGAGCGCAATTTCGTTCTGTATCCTCTGGCGGAAATCGCCCCCGATCTCGACCTGCCCGGTCTGGGCCGCGTGGCCGAGCTCGCCGGGCGCGTCACGTCCGAAGGTGTTTCCCTGCTGTAGGTCACATGGCGAGCGAAGCCAACCACAAGTTCATCGTGGTCGAAGGTCCCATCGGGGTCGGCAAAACCAGCCTTGCGCGGCGGCTGTGCAGCAGCCTTAGCGCGCAGCCGGTGCTCGAGCAGGCGGCACAAAACCCGTTCCTCGAGCGCTTCTACAAGAATCCGCGCGCCGGCGCGTTGCCGACGCAGCTGTACTTCCTGCTGCAACGCGCGCAGCAGCTGGCCGCGCTGAAACAGGCGGACCTGTTCGCGCCGGTGCGCGTGGCCGACTATCTGCTGGAAAAGGACCGGCTGTTCGCGCGGGTGACGCTCGACGACGCCGAATATGCGCTGTACGAACAGCTGTACGCCAAGCTCGATATCCAGGCCCCCAGACCCGACCTGGTCGTCTACCTGCAGGCACCGGTCGACGTGCTGATCGAACGCATCGCCAAGCGGGGCGTCGACTACGAGCAGTACATCGACCGGCAGTACCTCGAGCGCCTGAACGAGGCGTACGCCCGTCTGTTCCACGAATTCGAGGCAGCGCCGCTTTTGATCGTCAATGCCGCCTCCATCGACCCGATCGCCAACCAGCACGATTACGACGAGCTGCTGGCAGCCGTCAAACGCATGAGCCGCGGGCGCCTTTACTACAATCCGTTGCGCAGCCGCGCGATCTAGCTACACTCGCACCGCATGTACACGCACCTGCAAAGGGACGTGAGCCGCCCGCCGGTCACGCTCGCGACGCTCGCGCGCATGAAGGCCGATGGCGAGAAGATCGCCAGCCTGACCTGTTACGACGCGAGTTTTGCCGTGCTGCTGGACGCGGCCGACGTCGACGTGGTGCTGGTCGGTGATTCGCTGGGCATGGTCATCCAGGGTTACGACACCACCGTGCCGGTGACGATGGACCAGATGGTGTATCACACCGCCGCCGTCGCACGCGGCGTACACCGTCCGTTCCTGATCGCCGACCTGCCGTTCATGAGCTATCCGTCGCGCGACCTGGCGCTGACGCACTCGGTGCGCCTCATGCAGGAGGGCGGGGCGGAGATGGTGAAGCTGGAAAGCGGCGGCAGGCAGGCGGAGATCGTCGAGTTTCTCGCCGGCCACGACATTGCCGTGTGCGCCCATCTCGGGCTCAAACCGCAATCGGTGCACAAGACCGGCGGCTTCCGCGTGCAGGGGCGCGAAAAGGATGCCGCCGTGCAGCTGGTCGCGGACGCGCGGCGCCTGGAGGCGGCCGGCGCCGATCTGGTGCTGCTCGAATGCATCCCCGCCGAGCTCGGCAAGACGATCACCGCCGCGCTGCGCGTGCCGGTGATCGGCATCGGCGCAGGCCCGCATACCGATGGGCAGATTTTGGTCACCTACGACATCCTCGACATCACGACGGGACGCAAGCCGCGCTTCGTCCGCAATTTCATGGAAGGCTCGCACAGCAACCTCGAGGCGGCGCAGCGCTACGTGCGCGCCGTGAAGCAGGGCGAGTATCCCGCCCCCGAACATTGCTTCTAGCCTAAGGGCGACGCCTGGACACCGTTACCACGATCGCAGCCGTACGTGCACACGTGCGCGAGTGGCACAGGGAAGGCCTCAAGGTGGCCTTCGTGCCCACGATGGGCAACCTGCATGCCGGCCACGTCAGCCTGATCGAGGCTGCGCGCCGGCACGGCGACCGCTTCGTCGCCAGCATCTTCGTCAATCCCATGCAGTTCGGTCCCAACGAGGACTTTGCGCACTATCCGCGCACGCCGCGCGAGGACGAGCACATGCTCGCGCAGGCCGGCTGCAGTCTCATGTTCATGCCGGATGTCAGCGAGATCTATCCGCACGGCGCCGAGCGCGCCACCCGCATCGAGGTGCCGGGCCTGTCGCGCATGCTGTGCGGTGAGTTCCGGCCCGGCCATTTCGAAGGCGTGAGCACGGTGGTGGCCAAGCTGTTTCATATCGTCGAGCCCGACGTGGCGGTGTTCGGCGAGAAGGACTTCCAGCAGCTCACGGTCATACGGCGCATGGTCGCTGACCTGTGCATGGCGGTGCAGATCGTCGGCGCGCCGACCGTGCGCGACACTGACGGGCTGGCGATGAGCTCGCGCAACCAGTACTTGACGCCGGCCGAACGCGTGCTGGCGCCGCGGCTGTACGCGACCTTGCAGGCGGCCGCGCAGCGCCTGCGCGCCGGCGACGGCGATTTCGCCGGCATCGAGCACGCTGGCTTCACGGCGCTGCAGAGTGCCGGCTTCCGGCCGGACTACTTCGCGGTGCGCCAGGCCGCCGACCTGCATGCGCCGGCGGCCGGCGCACGGGCGCTGGTGGTGCTCACTGCCGCACGCCTGAGCAAGGCGCGGCTCATCGACAACGTCCAGGTCATGCGCGGCACAGAAGCCTGAGCATGCACATCGCACGTCCCGATCTGACCGAGCGACCGTTCAGCATGAGGCTCGAGCGCGCGATGCGCGCGTCACCTGATTCGCTGTATCGCGCCTTCACGCAGGGATGGGAGCGCTGGTTCGCCGCCCCGGGCACGCTCCTGATGCAGGAGCGTGTCAACGTGCCGTTCTTCTTTGAGACCGAACATGCCGGTGCACATCACCCGCATTACGGGCGATTCCTGCGGCTGCAGCCCGACGCGCTGGTCGAGCTCACCTGGGTCACGGCGGCCGGGACGCGCGGCGCGGAGACGCTCCTGAGCATCGAGCTTGCCGCCGCGGGCGCCGGCACGCGCCTGCAGCTTGACGCACGCCGGCTTCCCCGATGCCGCGCTGTGCGAACGTCATCAGCAGGCCTGGCCGCAGGTACTGGCGCACCTCGATGAGGTCTGGCCGGGCTAACGCCGCCGCGCCGGCGCGTTCAGCCGGCCTGCCCGTGCCGTTGCAGCGCCCACCGCACATGCTCGCGCACGAGTGCGGAAGCATCGTCGCGCCGCGCCGCCAGCGCCGCCACCACGGCCGGCGAGCTCGGCGCATTGCCGAGCGCCACGGCGAGGTTGCGTGACCAGCGTTCATAGCCGATGCGGTAGATGGCCGAGCCGCGCATGCGTTCCTCGAACTGCGCCGCCGTCCAGGCGAACAACGTCGGCAGGGCGGTGCGATCGAGCTCGTGCCGTACCTTGAAGTCCGGGTGCGCAGCCGCGCTCGCGAACTTGTTCCAGGGGCACACCAGCTGACAGTCGTCGCAGCCATAGATGCGGTTGCCGATTGCGGCGCGCCACTCCAGCGGTATGGCGCTGCGGTGCTCGATGGTCAGATAAGAGATGCAGCGCCGTGCATCCAGCTGCCAGGGCGCGACGATGGCGCCGGTCGGGCAGGCTGGCAGGCACGCCTGGCAGCTGCCGCAGTGCGCGCTGGCGCGCTCATCGGCGGGCAGCGGCAGGTCGGTGAGGATCTCGCCCAGAAAGAACCACGAGCCGGCATCGCGCGCGATCAGATTAGTGTGCTTGCCTATCCAGCCGAGGCCGGCGTCACGGGCCAGCGCCCGCTCCAATACCGGCGCCGAATCGACGCACACCCGGTAGCCGAACGGGCCGACACACTCGGCGAGCTGCCGGGCCAGGGTGGCAAGACCGCGGCGCATGATCTTGTGGTAATCGCGGCCGAGCGCATAGCGCGACACGTAGCCGAGGGTGCCATCGCTCAGCACGGCTTGCGCGGCGCGCGCCTGGGCCGGCCAGTAGTCCATGCGTACGCTGATCACGCGCACGGTGCCCGGCGCGAGCTGCTGCGGGCGGCTGCGCATGACCCCGTGGCGCTGCATGTAGTGCATCTCGCCGTGGTAGCCGGCGTCGAGCCAGCGCAGCAGGTGGCGCTCGTCTTCCGGAATGGCGATGCTCGCCACCCCGACGGCGTTGAAGCCGAGCGCCCCGGCCTGCACGCTCAGCGTGCGCTTCAGCTGCGCAAGGTCGATTGTTGACGGCACCGTCATGACGCTACCAACAGTATAATGATCTGATGGCATTGCCGATCGGCTTGTACTCCACCGCACAGGTGCGCGCGCTCGACGCGCACGCCATCAACGTGCTGCAGATTCCGGGCTACACGCTGATGAAGCGCGCCGGTGAGGCGGCGCTGCGTTACCTGCGCACGCGCTGGCCGATGGCGCACCGCATCGTCATCGTCTGCGGCGGCGGCAACAACGGCGGCGATGGCTACGTGCTGGCGCGTTTTGCGCAGGCGGCCGGCCTGACCGTCAGCGCGCTCGCCGCGACGCCGCCGGAACAGCTGCAGGGCGATGCCCGCCACGCCTACCAGGACTTTGCCGCCAGTGGCGGCGCGGTGCGCCCCTTTAGCGCCGAGCACCTGAAGGCCGGCGAGGTGATCGTCGATGCACTGCTGGGCACCGGACTTGCCGGCGGCGTGCGCGCCGAGTTTGCGGAAGTGATCCGCGCGGTGAACGCCGCGCAGCTGCCGGTGTTCGCGCTCGACGTGCCCTCGGGACTCGACGGTGACTCCGGTGCCGTCAACGGTGCCGCGGTGCGCGCCGAGTCCACCGTCACTTTCGTGGCGCTCAAGACCGGCTTGTTCGTCGGCGCCGGCCCCGAGTTTGCGGGCACCGTGTTCTTCGATGATCTGGAGATCGCTGCGGCGCCGACCCGCGAGCTGCAGCCGCGCCTGACCCGAATCGTCGAGGCGGAGATTCACCAGACGCTGCCGCGCCGCCCGCGCGCCTCCAACAAAGGCGACTTCGGGCACGTGCTCATCGTGGGCAGCGGCAGCGGCATGCCGGGCGCGGCACGTCTGGCGGGCGAGGCATGCCTGCGGGTGGGCGCAGGCCTCGTGACCGTGGCCACCGCCCCCGAGAATGTCGCCGCGATCGCCGCCGGCCGGCCGGAGCTCATCTGCTTTGCACTCAGCAGCGCCGCCGTGCTCGCGGAGGCGCTCGAGCGCGCCGACGTGGTCGCGGTCGGACCCGGGCTCGGGCGTACGCCCTGGGCACACAGCGCCCTGGAAGCCGTGCTCGGCTGCGGCAAGCCGCTGGTGGTCGATGCCGATGCGCTCAACCTGGTGGCGCAAAGTGGCGCGCGAGCGCGCAGCGAGTGGATTCTGACGCCGCATCCGGGCGAGGCGGGGCGCCTGCTCGGCTGCACGGCCCAGGACATCCAGGGCAATCGCCTGGCAGCGCTCGATCAGCTGGTGGAGCGCTATCGGGGCACCGTGGTGCTCAAAGGCGCGGGCACGCTGGTCGGCAGCGCCGGGCGCACACCGGGCCTGTGCGAGCGCGGCAATCCCGGCATGGCGAGTGCCGGCACGGGCGATGTGCTCACCGGCGTCATTGCCGGCATCCTGGCGCAGTGCCGCGACTCGTGGGCCGCGGCCCGCAGTGGCGTCCTGGTGCATGCGCTCGCCGGGGATGCCGCGGCGCGCGTCGGTGAACGAGGCGTGCTCGCCGGCGATCTCGTGCGCGAACTGCGGCACTGCGTCAACCTCTAGTGCAGCGCCGGTGCACACGCACGCCAACACGGCGCAGGACACAGAGGACTTCGGCTGGCAGCTGGCCAGTGCGCGGCCAGCCCCTGCGAGTGCCTTCGCGGTCGTATACCTCACGGGCGAGCTGGGCGCCGGCAAGACCACTTTCGCGCGCGGCTTCCTGCGCGCCTGCGGCGTGACGCAGGCGGTACGCAGTCCCACCTACACCCTGCTCGAGCCGTACGCGCTGTACGCGCTGACGGTGCTGCACGTCGATCTGTACCGCCTGCGGGAGGCCAGCGAAGTCGAGTCGCTGGGGCTGCGCGAGTGGGCCCGGCCGGGCTGCGTGTGGCTCATCGAATGGCCCGAGCGGGCGGCCGGCTACCTGCCGCCGCCGGATCTGGCGCTGTCGTTTGCGGTCGCAGCCAGCGGGCATGACATCGAACTGGCGGCCCCCTCGCCGCTGGGGCAGGCATGGCTCGCGCAGCTGACCGGCGAGGCTCTGCACCCGCACAGTTGAAAAGCTTACGGCGACGCCGTAGATTATGTAGCAGCTAGCGCTGCGAACTCCATGATTAGAAAGATTTTTCTCCGCGAGCTGATCTTCGGGCTGTTGGGGGCGGGTGCATTCACCTGCAGCCACGCGGCGGAGCTGCGCGGCGTGCAGCTGTCCGCGGGTGCCGATTCCGCACAGGTGACGCTCGACCTGACGGGCAGCGCGGCACAGAAGGTGTTCCTGCTCGATCACCCCGACCGGGTCGTGATCGACCTGCCGCACACGCACCTGGCCGGAGGCGTGCACGTTCCTGCGGTTGCCGGTGTCGTGACCGCGGTGCGCTTCGGCGCGCAGCCGCACGGCACGCTGCGGATGGTTGTACAGCTGAGGAGCGCGCTGCCGGCGCACAGTACCTGGGGCCAGGGCGAGCAGGGGCGCCGTCTGGTGCTCAGCCTCGGGCAGCCCGTGGTCGCGGCCACGGTGCCGGACAGCGCCCCGCCGCCGGTGGTGCGCGCGGCGCACGCGCCGGGGGACGGTGACCGCGACGTCGTCATTGCCGTCGATGCCGGGCACGGCGGCGTGGACCCGGGCGCCATCGGACACGGTGGCACGCGCGAGAAGGACGTGACGCTCGCCATTGCCCGCGCACTCGCGGCGCGCATCAATTCGCAGCCGGGCATGCGCGCCGTGCTGACCCGCGACCGTGACGAGTTTCTGGAGCTGCGCGATCGCATCGACCGCGCCCGCGCTGCGCACGCCGACCTCTTCATCTCGGTGCACGCCGATTCCATCGCCGACCGCAGCGTTTCCGGGGCCTCCGTGTATGTGCTGTCGGTGCACGGCGCCTCCAACGAAGCGGCGCGCGTCCTGGCCGAGCGCGAAAACTCGGCGGATCTTTTGGGGGGCGTGCCGCTCGATGACAAGGGCGCCCTGGCACCGGTGCTGCTCGATGCAACGCAGAGCGAGATCATCGGCGTCAGCGCCGGAGCTGCCGAGCGCGTGGTCGATGCGCTGGGCGGCGTCGGCGAGATCCGCAAGCCGCAGGTACAACGGGCCGGGTTCGTGGTGCTCAAGTCGCTCGCCATTCCCTCGATGCTGGTCGAGACCGCCTACATCTCCAATCCGACCGAAGAGCGGCGCCTGCGCAGCAGCGAACAGCAGGCGCGCCTCGCCGATGCGATCGCCGGCGGGGTGCGCAGCTACTTCCTGCAGAACCCGCCTGATGGCACGCGCTTCAAGCAGGAGCACCTGAGCACGCTGGCCAGCGCCGCCGACACCAAGGGCGCATCCGCTACGCCTTAAGAGACCGTCCCGCGGCGCCCGCTGCTGCAGCGCCGTCGCCGGCCTGTACACTTTCGGGCATGCCTATCCGCGTATTGCCCGGCGAACTCGTTGACCAGATTGCCGCCGGCGAGGTGATCGAGCGTCCCGCCTCCCTCGTCAAGGAGCTGGTCGAGAACAGTCTCGACGCGGGCGCTACACGCATCGAGATCGACGTCGAGCGCGGTGGCGTCGGGCTGGTACGCGTGCGCGACGACGGGCGCGGCATGGCTGCCGAGGAACTGCCGCTGGCCCTGGCGCGGCATGCCACCAGCAAGATCGCCTCGCTTGAGGACCTTGAGGCGGTCAGCACGCTCGGCTTTCGCGGCGAGGCGTTGCCCTCGATCGGCTCGGTGGCGCGTGTGCGCCTCGTGTCGCGCACGGCGCAGGCGCAGCATGGCGCGGAGCTCAGCGTCGATGGCGGCGCGCTGTCGGACGTGCGGCCGGCGGCGCATCCGCGCGGCACCACCATCGAGGCACGCGAACTCTTCTTCAACGTGCCGGCGCGCCGCAAGTTCGTCAAGAGCGATGCCACCGAGCTCGGCCACATCGCGCGCCTGGTCGAGCGGCTGGTGCTGTCGCGCTTCGATGTGAGCTTTCGCCTGCGCCATGGGACGCGCGTGCTCTTGGACGTGCCGGCCGCCCAGGGCAGCGCTGCCGAGCTCACCCGCCTGGGCCAGGTGCTGGGTCCGCAGTTCGCCGGCGAGGCGGTGGTGGTGCGACACGCCGCAGGTCCGGTCATGCTGTCCGGGTGGGCGGGGCTGCCGACGCGCTCGCGCGCGCAGCCCGACCAGCAGTTCTGGTTCGTCAACGGCAGGAGCGTGCGCGACCGCCTGCTCATGAACGCGGCACGTCTGGCGTACCGGGACGTCCTCTATCACGGACGGCACGCCGCCTACGCCCTCTACCTCACCCTCGATCCGCGGCTCGTGGACGTCAACGCGCACCCGGGCAAACTGGAGGTGCGCTTCCGCGACAGCCGCCAGATTCACGAGTTCGTGTTTCGCGCGCTGGAGAGGGCACTCGCCGCCACCCGCCCGGCGGCCGACGCTGCGGCCGCAGCGGCGGCGCCGGGCGACCGGCACCTGGTCCACTTCGGCAGCGCGCCGCTGGCGTTACGCGAGCCGGCCGCGGTCCCGGACCTGTGGGCGATGGCGGCGGCGGTTGCCGCGCAACCGGCGTCCCTCGACGGGGCAGACAGCGCAGCGCCTGCCGTGCCTGAGGAGGAACACAGCCTCGGCATGGCGCTCGGCCAGCTGCACGGCGTCTACATCGTCGCCCAGAACCGCACGGGGCTGGTGCTGGTGGACATGCACGCCGCGCACGAACGGGTGCTGTACGAGCGCATGAAGGCCGAGCGCGCCTCTGGCGGCGCGCCGTCGCAGCACCTGCTCGAGCCGGTCGTCGTCGCCCTTGAAGGCGCACGAACTCGCCGCGGTGCTCGAGCAGCGGCAGCGCTGGAGCGATGCGGGGTTCGAGGTGGATGCGCTGTCGGCGACGCACCTGGTGCTGCGGCGCGTACCGGCGTTCCTCAGGACGGCGGAGATACCGCGCATCGTTGGCGCACTGGTGCACGATCTGGCGCTCGATGCCGAGACCCATCATCTTGAGGGGGCGGCGGACCGCTTCCTCGGCACGCTCGCCTGCCGCAGCGCCATCCACGCGCATCGCCAGCTGACCTTGCCGGAGATGAACTCGCTGCTGCGCCAGATGGAGGCGACCGAGCGCGCCAATCAGTGCAATCACGGTCGCCCGACCTGGACCCGTCTAACCCTGCAACAGCTGGACCAGCTGTTTCTGCGCGGGCGCTGAGATGGCGCAACGGCTGCCGGTGCTGGTCCTGGCCGGCCCCACGGGCGCCGGCAAGACCGACTGGGCGCTGCGGCTTGCGGCCCAGGCTCCGCTGGAGATCGTGAGCGTGGATTCGGCCCTCGTCTACCGCGGCCTCGATATCGGCACGGCCAAGCCCTCGCGCGCGGTGCGCGCACAGATCCCGCACCATTTGATCGACATCAGCGATCCTGCCCAGAGCTATTCGGCGGGCCAGTTCGTGCGTGATGCCCTGTCGGCGATTGCGCAGATCCATGCGCGGCGACGCGTGCCGCTCCTGGTGGGCGGCACGATGCTGTACCTGCGCGCGCTGCTGCACGGGCTCGCGCCGTTGCCGCAGGCCTCGCCGCGGCTGCGCGCCGAGATCGACGCGCGCGCGGCGGCGCACGGCTGGCCCGCGCTGCATGCGGAGCTGGCAGCACTGGATGCGCCGGCCGCCGCGCGCATCGGCGCCAATGACGGCCAGCGTATCCAGCGGGCGCTCGAAGTGTGCTACAGCAGCGGCCAGCCGCTCTCGCAGCTGCAACGGGCGACCACCAGCGCGCTCGCCGGTTGGCCGCTGCGCTACTGGATCCTCGCACCGAACGAGCGGGCAACGCTGCACGAGCGGCTGGCCCGGCGTTTCGATGGCATGATGGCTGGCGGCTTTCTCGAGGAGGTCGAGGGTCTGCGCCGTCGCGGCGATCTGACCGCCCGCCATCCGGCGATGCGGGCCGTGGGCTACCGCCAGCTCTGGGCCCACCTGGCGGGGGAGTTTGACCGGGCCGAAGCCGTGCGACGAGCCGTTGCGGCGACGCGCCAGTTAGCCAAACGGCAGCTCACGTGGATGCGCCGCGAAGTCCAGGCCGCCTGGATTGATCCGGACGCGGACCGGGCCGAGCTGTCGTGGAATCGAGACATAATCCGCGAGTTGGGTGAGCTTGGGCTTTGACGGAATCCGCATGTTAAGATTCGGGACGTCGGACCTCGCGTTTGGTGAGGCGCTTATTTCGCTTGTTTGGATCGCAGAGCACGGAAGCTCAGTGCGGTCCTGTTGTGTCGTCAAACAATTCGAAGCTGACCTTAAAAACAAGGAGAACCCGATGGCCAAAGGCCAATCCCTCCAAGACCCCTTTTTGAACGCCTTGCGCAAGGAGCGGGTGCCGGTGTCCATTTACCTGGTAAACGGCATCAAATTGCAGGGTCAGATTGATTCCTTTGACCAGTTCGTGGTGCTGCTGAAGAACAGCGTCAGTCAAATGGTCTACAAGCATGCGATTTCCACGGTCGTGCCGGCGCGCAACGTGCGCCTGTCAACCGAAGAGGGCGGAGCGGCGACTGTGGAGACGCCCGCCGAATAATGTCCCCTGTCACGGGAAGTCTGAGTGTTCGAACGCCCACGGACTGGTGAGCGTGCCGTACTGGTGCGCCTGGGATTTGGCGCCCCCGTAGATCAGGAGGACCTGCAGGAATTCACGCAGCTGGCCGTCTCTGCGGGCGCCGTGCCGGTGGCGACCGTAACCGGACGTCGCGACCGGCCCGATCCGCGTTACTTTCTTGGCAGCGGCAAGGCCGAAGAGCTCAAGGGCGCCGCCGCTGCCAGCCAGGCCGACGTCATTCTCGTCGACCACGCGCTGTCGCCGAGTCAGGAGCGCAACCTCGAGAAGCTCACCGAGCGGCGCGTGCTCGATCGCAACGGTCTCATCCTCGATATTTTCGCGCAGCGGGCGCGCAGCTTCGAAGGCAAGCTGGAAGTTGAGCTGGCGCAGCTGAAGCACATCGGCAGCCGCCTGGTGCGCGGCTGGACGCACCTCGAGCGGCAGAAGGGCGGCATCGGCCTGCGCGGACCGGGCGAGACGCAGCTCGAGACCGACCGGCGCATCATTGCCACGCGCGTGCGTGTGCTGACCCGGCGGCTGGAGAAGATCAAACAGCAGCGCGAAACCGGGCGGCAGATGCGCGCCGAAATCCCGGTGCCGTCACTGGCGCTGGTCGGTTACACCAACGCCGGCAAGTCGACCCTGTTTGGCGCCCTGAGCGGCGCCGCCGCTTACGTGGCGGATCAGCTGTTCGCCACGCTCGATCCGACCGTGCGTCGGCTGCAGCTGCCGGGCGGTGCGAGCGTCGTGGTCGCCGACACCGTCGGCTTCATCCGCGAGCTGCCGCACGAACTGGTGGCGGCCTTCCAGTCGACCCTCACCGAGGCGCGCGCCGCCACGCTGCTGCTGCACGTGGTGGATGCGAGCAACCCGCGCCGCGACGAACAGAGGTTCGCCGTCGATACCGTGCTGCAGGAGATCGGCGCGCAGGATATTCCGCACATTCTCGTCTACAACAAGATCGATCGCCTGCAGATGCAGCCGCGCATCGATCGCGATGCCGACGGCCGCGCTACCGCGGTGTGGATCTCCGCCGCGCAGCGCGCGGGACTTGAACTGCTCGCGAGCGCCGTCGCCGAGCGGCTGGCGCGCTTCGCGCGGCGCGCGCGGCTGCGCGTGCCCGCCAGCGCCGGAGCGCTGCGCTCACGTCTGTACGCGGCGCACGCAGTGCGCGCCGAGAGCTCCGGCGATGACGGCTCGATCGAGCTGGCGGTCGAGTTGCCGGATCTGGAGCTCCTGACGCTGGCGCGCACCGCCGGGGTGCAGATTCTCGAGGTGCAGGAGGCGGGCACGCCTTGTGCCCCCGAAGTGCCCTACCTACAATCGAGCGCCGCCGTCGGCGCCAGTAAACTGCGCTGAATCGCGCTCAACTTAGCCTTTATGGTCTGGAATCAACCTAGCGGTCCAAACAATCAGTGGGGACGTCGTCCCGGGCAGGGGAGCCCGGACCTCGACGAACGGCTGAAGAGCTGGCAGCGCAAACTGGAGTCGCTGCTGCGCCCCGGTGCGCGTGGTGGCGAGGGCGGGTCGCTGCTGCTGCTGGCGGCGCTGCTGGCGGTGGTGGTCTGGCTGTACAGCGGTGTCTATACCGTCAAGCCGGCCGAGCAGGGCGTGGTGCAGCGCTTCGGCGCACTGGTGTTGCCGGTGAGTCAGCCTGGCATCCACTGGCGTATTCCCTGGCCGGTCGAGACAGTCAACATCGTGGACGTCGGCAGCGTGAACTCCAGCGACTTCAAGTCACGCGTCCTCACATCGGATGTGAATCTGGTGGACCTGCACTTCGCCGTGCAGTACCGCTTCAGTGATCCGGTGAAAAAGCTGTTCCAGGTGGCAGCCCCCGAGGCGACTCTCACGGAAGTCTCGGAGAGCGCCATCCGTGAGATCGTCGGCCGCAGCACCCTCGATGACCTGCTGGTCGGCTCGACGCGCCCGGAGATCACACGGCGCACCAAGGATCTCATCCAGCACACGCTCGAGTATTACAACTCAGGCATCACCGTCACCACCGTCAACCTCGAAGACGTGCAGGTACCGGACGCGGTGATTCCCTCGCAGCGCGATGCCAACAAGGCACAGGCCGACAAGGAGCGCTACCTGCTCGAATCGGAGGCGTACGCCAACGGCATCCTGCCGGTGGCGCAGGGCGCCGCGTCGCGCGTGCAGCAGGATGCGCAGGCCTACAAGGCGCAGGTGACGGCGCTCGCCGAAGGCCAGGCGTCGCGCTTTTCGCAGCTCGAGGCCGCCTACGAGCAGGCGCCCGACGTGACGCGACGGCGCATGTACATGGACACCGTCGAGAGCGTGCTGGCGCGTGCCCACAAGGTGCTGATCGACGGGCATGCCGGCAACAATCTGCTCTATCTGCCGATCGACAAGCTGCTGGACAAGAGCGTCAACCGCGAACTGGAGCAGCCGGCGGAGTCCTCGGCCGGCAACGCCGCCAAGGATCAGGATCAGGTCACGGTCGAGGCCCGCGGGCGGGGAGAGCGCTGATGAATTCGCGCCTGTTCCCGCTGTTCATGGCCGTCGGCGTGCTGCTGATCGTCGCGGCCCTGTCGCTGTTTTCGGTGAGCGAGACCGAGTTCGCCATCCGCACCGAGTTCGGCAAGATCGTCGGCATCGATTACCTGCCCGGCCTGCACCTGAAGTGGCCGCTGGCCGACACGGTGACCAAGTTCGACAAACGCATTCTGTCCGAGTCGTACACCGGCGAGACCTTCCTCACCAACGACGGCCGCGGACTGGTCGTGGACTTCTACGTCAAGTGGCGCGTCAGGGACCCGTCGCTGTACTACACCGCCACCGCCGGCCGCGAAGAGCGCGCCGGTGAGCGCCTGGCGGAAATCGTCAAGGACGGCATCAAGAGCGTGGTGGCGCAGCGCACGCTGCAGCAGATCGTGTCCGCCGAGCGCGCCGCCGTCACCGGCGAGATGTTCGGCCAGGCGAGCCGCAACGCCAACGGACTGGGCGTGACGCTCGTCGATGTGCGCGTGCAGCGCATCGACCTGCCCGAGGAAGTGGCGGCACGGGTGTACGAGAGCATGAAGCAGAGCTTCGCCAAGACCGCCAACCGGCTGCGTGCCGAGGGGCAGCAGGCGAGCACCCAGATCCGCGCCGCGGCCGAACGGCAGCGCACCGTGATCCTCGCCGATGCCGAGCGCGATGCGCTGCGCATTCGTGGCGAGGGTGATGCGATCGCCGCACAGACCTATGCCCGCGCCTACTCCAAGAATCCCGAGTTCTACGCCTTTTACCGCAGCATGCAGGCTTATGATCATTCGCTCGGCAAGGACGGCGACCTGCTGGTCGTGAGCCCGGACGGCGAATTCTTCAAGTACCTGAAGGATCCCTCCAGGCCGGGCGCGCCGCGGCGCTAGCGCGCGACTGGCCGATCCGCCCGTGAATTTCACCGACCTGCTCGCTGCGCTCGGGCTGTTTCTGGTGTTGGAAGGGATCGCGCCGTTCATCAATCCGCAGGGCGTGAAGCGCGCCTTCGCCAAGCTCCTGCAGGTACAGGACCGTGAGTTGCGCATCGCCGGGCTCGGCAGCATGCTGGTCGGGGTAATCATCCTGTTCTTGGTGCGCTAGGGGCATAGCAGCGTGGGCAAGTTCGTGGTCATCATCGGCACCCAGTGGGGCGATGAAGGCAAGGGCAAGGTTGTCGATCTCCTGACCGAGCGGGCGGCCGCGGTGGCGCGCTTTCAGGGCGGCCACAACGCCGGTCATACGCTGGTCATCGGCGGCCGCAAGACAGTGCTGTCGCTCATTCCCTCCGGGATTCTGCGCGACCACGTGCGCTGCTTCATCGGCAACGGCGTGGTGCTGTCGCTGCAGGCGCTCATGAGCGAGAGCGACATGCTCATGCAGCAGGGCGTGCCGGTGTTCGAGCGGCTGCGGATCTCGCCCCTGTGCCCGCTCATCCTGCCCTCGCACGTGGCACTCGACCAGGCACGCGAACGCGCGCGCGGTCCCAACGCCATCGGCACCACCGGCCGCGGCATCGGCCCGGCCTACGAGGACAAGGTGGCGCGCCGCGCCGTGCGCGTCGCCGACCTGTTCCAGCGCGACCGTTTTGCCGCCAAGCTCGGCGAAGTACTCGATTTTCACAACTTCGTGCTGCAGCACTACTACCGGCAGCCGCCGCTCGACTTTCAGAAGACGCTGGATGAGCAGCTGGCGATGTCGGTGCGCGTCGCGCCGCTGCTCACCGACGTGACGCGCGAGCTGCACGAGCTGCGCGGCAGCGATGCCAACGTCCTGTTCGAGGGCGCGCAGGGTGCGATGCTGGACGTGGATCTGGGCACCTATCCGTACGTCACCTCGTCCAACACCACCGCCGGCTTCGCCGCCACCGGTACGGGCATCGGCCCGCGTGCCTTCGACGGCGTGCTGGGCATCGTCAAGGCCTACACGACCCGTGTGGGTGCCGGACCGTTTCCCACCGAGCTGTTCGACGAGTATGGCGAGCATCTGTCACGCGTGGGCCACGAGTTCGGCTCGGTCACCGGCCGGCGCCGCCGCTGCGGCTGGTTCGATTCGGTGGCGCTGCGCCGTTCCATTGTCCACTCGAGCGTCTCGGGGCTGTGCATCACCAAGCTCGACGTACTCGATGGTCTCGACACCATCCGCATCTGCGTCGGCTACCGCATACACGGCACGGTAAATCCCGAGCCGCCGCTCAACGTCGAGGGCTACGACGGCATCGATCCGGTGTACGAGGAGCTGCCCGGCTGGAGCGAGTCGACCGTCGGGGTGACGCATTACGAGGCGCTGCCGGGCAACGCGCGTCGCTACCTCGAGCGGCTGCAGGCGCTCGTCAACGCTCCCATCGACCTGATTTCAACGGGCCCGGACCGTGAGCAGACCATCGTGTTGCGGCACCCGTTCGGAAGCGCCGACTGAGCGCGCCGCGCGGCGCAGGCGCAGGCCCGGCGGTGCCGGTGGCGCTGATCCTGATCATTCTCGCCGCCTGCGCACTCGCCGCCGGCAGCTGGCGTGTCTATTCCAACACCTGGGATGAGCCGGAGCACCTGGCTGCCGGCATCGAGCTGCTCGATCGCGGCCAGTACGAGTACGACACCGAGCACCCGCCGCTCGGGCGGATGCTGCTCGCGCTCGGACCGTATCTGGCTGGCGCACATTCCTTCGGCACCCCGCCGCCGGATGGGACGCGCGAAGGCGTGGACATTCTCTACAGCGACGGGCACTACTGGCGCTACCTGACGCTGGCGCGGCTTGGCACGCTGCCGTTCCTGGCGCTCCTGCTCTTCGCCACCTGGCTGTGGGCGCGGCGCCTGCTCGGCAGTTGGGCGCTCCTGGCAGTGGCGCTGCTGGTCACCGTCCCGCCGGTCTTGGGAAATGCCGCGCTGGCGAGCCTCGATGTGGCTGCCGCGGCGACCTGCCTGCTGGCCCTCTATGCGTTGCAGCGCTGGCTGGCGAGCGGGCGCCTGGGCGATGCGGCGCTGTTCGGTCTGAGCGCCGGCGTGGCGCTCGCCACCAAGTTCTCGGCCGTCCCGTTCCTGGGTCTCGGGCTCATAGTCCTGGCACTCACACAGGCGCTGGCGCGCGCAGCGCCGCGGCACTGGCAGCAGCACGGCAAGGGACTGGCGCTGGCGGTGCTCGTCAGCCTCGTGCCGGTATTCCTGTGCTACGGCCCGCGCACCCCCAATCCTGCCAGTGACGCGGTGCGGTTCAACTGGGCGGTGGCGTACCTGCTGCACGGACATGGCCTGGATCACGCGCTCGGCGTCGCGCTCGAGCACATCTGGCTGCCGCGCGCGCTCAAGGACCTCGTGAACGGCATCGTCGCGGTGAAGGCACACAACGACACGGGCCACCTGTCGTATCTGCTCGGCCAGACCCGCTTCACCGGCTGGTGGTATTTCTACCTGGTCGCGCTGGCGGTGAAGACGCCGCTGCCGCTGCTGCTCGCAGCACCGCTCGGTCTGGCATGGCTGGCACGCAGCGGCTGGCGGCAGCGCGATAGCTGGCTGCTCGCCCCGCTGGTATTGACGCTGACGCTGCTGGCCTTTGCGTGCACCTTCAGCCGCATCAACATCGGCATCCGCCACGTCCTCATTCTTTATCCGTTCATGGCGCTGGGCGCGGCCTACGTGGTGCAGCGTACCTGGCAGTGGCACGCGCGGCGAGCGGCATCAGGAGCGCTGGCGCGAGCGGCGCTCCTGGTGATGCTCCTGTGGCAAGTGAGCGTGCTGTGGCGCGCATACCCCGACTACCTGCCGTATTTCAACGAGACGGTCGCCCAGCCGCAGCACGTGCTGGTGGATTCTGATCTGGACTGGGGGCAGGACCTGTACCGCCTGGAAGTGCGTGCCACGCAGCTGCGCATCCCGTTGCTGCATCTCGCCTACCGCGGCACTGCGGATCTGTCCCGCGAGCCGCTGCCGCCGTTGTCCGTGCTGCCACCGCGGCAACCGGTGCACGGCTGGGTGGCAGTGTCGGCGCTGGCGCGCACGCGCTCGCCTTCGGACTACGCCTGGCTGGACGCGTACCGCCCGCTCGAGCAGGTCGGCAAGAGCATCGATCTGTATTACGTACCCTGAGCCCGCAGCCGCAGGATGCGCGACAGCGGCGGCGGGTGTGAATAGTAGAACGCGGCGTACACCGGATCGGGTGTGAGGGTGCTGGCGTTGTCGCGGTGCAGTTTGACCAGCGCCGTGGCGAGCTCCGCGGCGCTCGCGTAGCGGGTCGCGAAGGCGTCCGCCTCGAATTCGTGCCGCCGCGACCACAGCGCACCGAGCGGCGTGAGGAAGAACATGAAGGCCGGCACCACCAGCACGAACAAGAGCAGTGCGGCGTGCGTCGAGGGCTCGGGCACGCCGAGTGCGCGGTAGAAGTCGGGTCGCGCCGCGAGCCAGCCCAGCAGCGCCAGGCCGGCAAAGGTTGTCGCCATCGACAGCAGCAGGCGCTGCCGCACGTGCTTCAGGCGGAAGTGACCGAGCTCGTGTGCCAGCACCGCTTCCACCTCCGGCGCCTGCAGTCGCTCCAGCAGCGTGTCGAAGAATACGATGCGCTTGTTCCTGCCGATGCCGGTGAAGTAGGCATTGCCGTGACTCGAGCGGCGCGAATTGTCGACGACGAACACACCCTTGGAAGCAAAGCCGCAGCGCCTCAAGAGAGCCTCGATGCGCGCCTTGAGCGTCTCATCGCCGAGCGGTGTAAAGCGGTTGAACAGCGGTGCGATGAAAGCCGGCCACGCCCACGCCATGAGCAGCATCACGCCGAGCCACAGGCCGAAGGCCCACAGCCACCACCACTGGCCGGCGCGCTGCATCAGCCACAGTGTCGCGAGCACCAGCGGGCCACCGAGCAGCACCGCGAGCGCGGTGCTCTTGGCCAGGTCCGCCAGGTACAGCGCCGGCGTCGTGCGGTTAAAACCAAAGCGCGCCTCGATGCCAAAAGTACGCCACAGCGACAGCGGCAGGCTGATGAGCTGCATGAGGAGCGCCACGCTTGCGATCACTGCCAGCCCGAGCCACGGCTGCGCGAGGTGCGTGTGGCGCCACCACCCGTCCAGCGTGGCGATGCCACCGCCGAGCGTCAGGCCGAGGATCACCAGCGCGTCGATGACGGTGCCGATGCGGCCGGCGTAGACCTTGGCGATGGTGTAGTCGGCGGCTTTGGCGTGCTGCGCGGCCGAGATGCTGGCGGCGAAGGGCGCGGGCACCGCGTTGCGGTGCCGCGCTACCGTCACGCGCTGGCGCTGCAGCAACCACAGCTCGAGCGCCGCGCCGAGCGTGACGGCGAGAACGAACAGCAGTGTCAGCCAGCGCATCCCATGAGCTCGATGCGGTTGCCGAACGGATCGGCAACGAACATCCTCTGGTAGCCGGCGAAATCGGGCTGTGCCTCACAGGCGTGGCCCGCGGCGCGCAGCTGCGCTGCGAGCGAGGGGAGGTCGGTGACGACCAGTGCGGGGTGTGCCTTGCGGGCGGGGCGAAAATCGCTGTCGACGCCGAGGTGCACGCGCAGCTGCTCGTGCTCGAACCAGCAGCCGCCGTTCCCGGCGAGCTGCGCAGGCTTGGCGACTTCCGGGATTCCCAGGATGCCCTGATAGAAGGCGCGCGCCCGCGCCTCGCCGCCGGCCGGCATCGCCAACTGCACGTGGTGCAGGTGTACCACCTTCACGGCCGGCGCCCCCGTCAGCTGGCCGTCTGCAGCGGCGCCACGAAGAGCACGGCGCCGGTCGGCTGCCCGGTGGGCGAGCCACCCTGCGGCTCGATGCTCACCGCCAGCTGCGCGGCACCGGCCAGCGCCTGCTGCTGCACCGCGGTCAGCGGGCGCGCCGCCGCGGCCGTAGCGTACGGCAGCAGGCCGAGCGACACCGGCTTGCCACCTTTCGGCAACGCCCACAGCTCGTAATCGTGTCCGGCCGGCCGCGCGGCCCCGGCAGCGGCCTGCACGTCGAGGCGCCGCGCCTGGCCTTCCCGGCCGAGGATCTCGACCTGCCACAGCACGGTGCCGGTTGGGGTGGCGATGCTGGCCACTTCCATGCGGCTGCCCGGTGTCACGCTGCGCCAGTAGAAGAGGGCGCCCACCGCCAGCACCAGCAGCACGCTTGCGGCCAGCGCGAAGTTGCGCCATGGCGGCGCGCGCGATGCTGTGACCGGCAGGTTGAGGCGCTGCTGGATGCCGCGCCACAGCTGCGCCGGCGGCTGCACGGGCCTGGTTCCCCGCAGCAGCGGCAGCAGCCGCTCTTCCCAGTAAACGCAGCGCTGCTCGAGCGCCGGGGATGAGGCGCGCCAGCGCTCCAGGCGCGCACGCGCAGCGCCCCGCAGCGTGCCGAGTACGTATTCCGCGGCGAGGCGGTCGAGCAGCGGCGGATTGTTGGGGGCGGTGTTCATGAGCCGAGGCACGCCTTCAGATCGAGCAGGGCGCGACGGATCCAGCTCTTCACCGTGCCCAGCGGACTGCCAACCAGGCGCGCGATGTCGGCGTGCGAGTTGCCGCCGACGAACGCCAGCTCGATGCAGTGCCGCTGCTGCTGGGTCAGCAGTTTGAGGCAGCGTTCCAGCAGCTCGGCACCCGGCAGCCATGACTCGGTGTCGCTGCCGGCTTCGGCCGGCGGATCGGGCAGCTCCGCTACCAAGCGTCGGCGCGGCGCGCTCGCGACGCAGCAGGTCGATGGCGCGGTAGCGGGCAATGGCCATGAGCCAGGCCATGGGACGACCGCGTTCGGGACGAAATTGTCCGGCGCGCTGCCAGATCGTGACGAAGACGTCCTGCAGCGCCTCTTCGGCGACCGAGCGCGCGGCGCAATATGCGCGTGAGACAGCCGAACAGCATGGGGCTCACCAGCTCGTAGAGCCGTTGCAGGGCGGCGCCGTCCGCCGCGGCACAGCGGCCGAGCAAGCTGCGGAGCTGTGCGTCGAACTCAACATCTGTGTCTGACACCGTTTTCGTTTGATAGGACATAACGGAAATTTGCGCGCATTCTAGCCCGTCCAGGGGCGGTGCCGCGCGCAAGCCTGTGATTCATAGGGAGATACGGCAGCGTGGCCGAGACGGATGCATCTGTGGCGGCCGCGCTGCGTAAACCGTGACATGCGCCGCACATTTCGTCCCGCGCCATGATGAGGAGAGCGGCGCGCGTGCTGCTTGCAGTTCTGTGCGCCTCGAGGTGCATCACCTTGCCTGCGGCCGAGCGCTACGCGGGACTCGCCTACGCCCGCAACGGCGATCAGCTCCTCTATCGCGAGATGCATTGGCACTACAGCGCCGCCGGCGTCGGAGAGGCGGTCGTGCTGTACGAGTGTCCGCAAGGGGCGCCGTTCGCACGCAAGCATCTCGTCGAGTCGCCCAGCGCCAGTGCCCCCGATTTCGACTTCCAGGACGACCGCGACGGCTACCGGGAAGGGGTGGAGACGGTGGACGGGCGGCGCGAGGTTTATGTCCAGGACCGGCGCGACGCCGCTGTGCAGCGACGCGTCTTACCGTCCGATCCCGCAGGCGTGATAGATGCCGGCTTCGATACGTTCGTGCGCTCGCATTGGTCGACGCTCTCGGCGGGGTCGCCGCTGACGATCCCGTTCCTTGTTCCCAGCCGCTTCCGGTTCCTCAATCTCAAGCTGTCGACTGCCAGCCAGACGACGCTCGAAGAGCAGCCGGCCACGCAGCTGCACATGGGACTGTCCGCCTGGTACGGCTTTGCCGCGCCCGGGTTCGAGCTGACCTATGACCGCGCCGGGCAGCGCCTGCTGCGCTTCGAAGGCATGGGCACCGTGCGCGATACGGGCGGACACAACCAGGACGTGCGGATCGTCTTTCCGGCCGCCGACCGCGCCAGCAGCGTCCCGGACCAGGAAGTGAGCGCAGCCCTCGCCGCGACCTTGGTAAGCACCTGTAGCGCCTCGGGAAGTGCATCCGCCGCTCCCGCCGCGACGTATAGGTCGGCATGGCCCATGCACAACGGCTTGCCCTGACCCTGCGCCACTGGTTCGATACGGACCCGGCAGTGATGGCCGGGAGCGGCGACGCGGACCGCGTAGACTGGCTACGCGTGCTGCCATTTGTCGGCCTGCATGTCGCCTGCCTCGGGGTACTGTGGACCGGGGTCTCAGCGACCGCACTGATCGTCGCCGGCGCGTCCTACGTCGTGCGCATGTTCGCCATCACGGCGTTCTATCACCGCTATTTTTCGCACCGCACGTTCCGCACGTCGCGGGCGCTGCAGTTCGCGTTCGCGCTGCTTGGCGCCTCGTGCGTGCAGCGCGGGCCCCTGTGGTGGGCCGCGCACCACCGCAACCATCACCAGTTCGCCGATACCGAGCGTGACCGCCATTCGCCCGGCGTGCACGGCTTCTGGCGCGCGCACATGGGCTGGTTCCTCACCTGCAACGGTTTCCGCACCGACTGGAAGCGTATCCCGGACCTGGCGCGCTACCCGGAGCTGCGCTGGATCGACCGCTTCGATGTTTTGGTCCCGGTGCTGTTGGCGGTCGCCCTGTATTGCAGCGGCGTGCTGCTCGCACATTACGCACCAGGTCTGGGCACGAGCGGCGGCCAGCTCCTCATGTGGGGATTTTTCGTAGCCACCGTGGTGTTGTTTCACGCCTCGGTGACCATCAATTCACTCGCTCACGGCTTCGGCTCGCGGCGCTACCCGACGCGCGACGACAGCCGCAACAATCTGTGGCTGGCGCTGCTGACGTTCGGCGAGGGCTGGCATAATAACCACCACTATTTCCCGAGCTCGGCGCGTCAGGGTCACCGCTGGTGGGAGGTCGACCTGACCTATTACGGGCTGCGGCTGCTCGCGCTCGTGGGCCTCGTGCATTCGCTGAAGCCGGTGCCCGCGAGCGTGCTGGCGCAGGTTCGGGGCTGAAGCGGTGCGCGTCGCGGTCATCGGCTCGGGCATCGCGGGTCTGGCGGCCGCGTGGCTGCTGTCGCGCAAGTACGCCGTCACTGTGTTCGAGGCTGACGACCGTTTAGGCGGGCACACGCATACCCACGATGTCGAGGTGGGCGGTCGCCGTTACGCGCTCGACACGGGCTTTCTGGTGCACAACCCGCGGCACTATCCGCTGCTGACGCGCCTGTTCGAGGAACTCGGGGTCGCCTCGCAGGAGAGCACCATGTCCTTCTCGGTGCGGCACGAGGCAAGCGGACGCGAGTACAACGCGGCGACGCTCGATACGCTCTTCTGCCAGCGCCGCAATCTCGTCTCTCCGCGTTTCCTGGGCATGGTGCGCGACCTGCTGCGCTTTTATCGCGAGGCGCCGGCGCTGCTGCACGCCCCGGGCCACGGCCCAACGCTCGGGGAATACCTGAGCGCGGGCGCCTACGGCGCGGCGTTCCGCGACGAGCACCTCGTGCCGATGGCATCCGCGCTATGGTCCTCGCCGGCCGCCGAGATCCTCGAGTTCCCGGCGCGCTATCTGGTGCAGTTCATGGCCAATCACCAGATGCTGCAGCTACGCGACCGTCCGGCGTGGCGCGTGGTACGGGGCGGCTCGGCCAGTTACATAAGGGCCCTCAGCGCGCAGTGGCGTGCACAGGTGCGCTTGTCGTGCGGCGTGCAGGCACTGCGGCGCCTGCCGGATGGCGTAGACGTCACTTGCGCGGCCGGCACTGAGCGCTTCGCAGAGGTGGTACTAGCCTGCCATGCAGACACGACGCTGTCGCTGCTGACGGACGCCAGCGATGCGGAGCGAGCCGTGCTCGGCGCCATGCGCTTTCAGCATAACGACACGGTGCTGCATAGCGACGCCTCGCTGCTGCCACGCCATCGCAAGGCCTGGGCTGCCTGGAATGCACTGGTGCCGCGCACCGCCACGCGGGCCTGCACGGTGAGCTACTGCCTGAATCTTCTGCAGGGCCTTGACTGCCCGCTGCCGCTGCTGGTGACCTTAAACGGCACCGCCGGCATCGACCCGGCCAAGGTGCTGCGGCGCATGCACTACCGGCATCCGCTTTACAGTCACGCCTCGGTGGCGGCACGTGCCCGCAAGGGCGAAATCCAGGGACGCAGGCACACCTGGTTCGCGGGTGCCTACTGGGGCTGGGGCTTCCACGAGGACGGCATGCGCAGCGCCGTCGAGGTGGCCGCCGCGCTCGGTGTTCCCTGGCCGGTGCGCGCGGCGGCCGCACTGCTGCCGGCGGCCGGCGCGCTGCAGGTGGCCGCGTGAACACGGTTGCCACACCGCTGGCCAGCGCCGTGTACGAAGGCATCGTGCGGCATCGCCGCCATCTGCCGGTCGAGCATGCCTTTCAATACCGCATGGCGCAGCTCTATCTGGATCTGGACGAGATCGACCGCGTTTTCGCCGGGCGCTGGCTGTGGTCGGCGCAGCGTCGCAACCTCGCGGAGTTTCGCCGCAGCGATTACCTGGGCCCGGCCGGACAGCCGCTGCGCCAGGCGCTGCACGCCTGCATCGCACGTGCCGGTGGCGTGCCGCCTGCCGGCCCGGTACGACTGCTGACGCACCTGCGCTACGGCGGCTACGTGTTCAATCCGGTGAGCTTCTATTACTGCTTCGCCGCCGATGGCATAACCCTCGACACCGTCGTCGCCGAGATCACCAACACACCCTGGCGCGAGCGCCATGCCTATGTGCTGCCGCTCGCCTGCGCGCAGGCGCAGGGTCGCCGCTTCAGCTGGAGCTTCGACAAGGCCTTCCACGTCTCGCCCTTCATGCAGATGGATTGCCGCTACGCCTGGAGTTTCACCACGCCCGCTGACGATCTGGCCGTGCACATGGACGTCGCGCGTGGGCAGGCCCCGACTCTCGATGCAACTTTGCTGCTGCGCCGCCAGCCGCTCAGCGCAGCCGCACTGCGCCGTGTGCTGTGGCGCTACCCGCTCATGACCACGCAGGTGATGGGCGCCATCCATTGGCAGGCACTGCGGCTGTGGCTCAAGCGCAGTCCGCTCCACGACCATCCGCCGCTGCGAGGCTCGTCTTGAATGAGTCCGTCACACCGCTCTACCTAACGGGTCGGTCCGTGCGCGCGCTGCGCCCGCTCGAGCGCCTGCTGCGCCGCCAGACGCTGGCACGGCTCGCATCGCTCAAGCACGGTCGGCTCGTGATCGAGGATGCCGGCGGACGCGTGGTGCTCGGTGAGCGCATTGCTGAGGATCCACAGCTCGACGTGTGCGTCACGGTGCGTGATCCGACGTTCTACCGCCTGCTGGCGGCGCACGGTAGCGTCGGTGCGGGCGAGGCGTACGCCGACGGCCATTGGAGCTGCAACGACCTGGTGGCACTGGTGCGCCTGTTGGTCCGCAACCGCGACCTGCTGGATGGCATGGAGACGGGCATGGCACGGCTGGGTGGGTGGGCCATGCGCGCCTGGCACCTGTGCAACCCAAATACGCGCGCCGGTGCGCGCCGCAACATCGCCGCGCACTACGACCTCGGCAACGAATTCTTCGGCCTGTTCCTGTCGCCGGACCTGATGTACTCCTCGGCGCTGTGGACCAAGCAGGACGACACGCTGGCGCTCGCCTCGACGCGCAAGCTCGATCACATCTGCCACAAACTGCAGCTGCGTGCGGGCGAGCGGGTGGTGGAAATCGGCGCCGGCTGGGGCGGCTTCGCCATCCACGCCGCACGCCACTACGGCTGCCAGCGTCACGACGGTCACGATCTCGCGCGAACAGCACCGCCTGGCGAGCGAGCGCGTCGCGGCCGCCGGCCTCGGCGATACAGTCAGCGTGCTGCTCAAGGATTATCGCGACCTCACCGGCCAGTTACGACAAGCTGGTGTCGATCGAGATGATCGAGGCGATCGGCGCGAGTACTCGAGACCTACTTCCGCAAGCTCGGAGCGCTGTTGCAGCCCGGCGGGCCTGGCGCTGCTGCAGGCGATTACCATCGAGGATCACCGCTACCGTCAGGCGCTGCGATGCGGTGGACTTCATCAAGCGCCACATCTTTCCCGGCAGCTTCATTCCTTCGATCCAGTCAATGCTCAGCGCCAAGGCGCGTGTCAGCGACCTCGGCCTCATTCATCTGGAGGACTTCGGCGGCTCCTACGCGCGCACGCTCGCCGCCTGGCGTGAGCGCTTCCTCGCGCAGCTGCCGCAGGTGTGGGCGCAGGGCTTCGATGAGCACTTCATCCGCGGCTGGGAGTTCTATCTGGCCTATTGCGAGGGCGGCTTCCGCGAGCGCTCGATTGGTGTGGCGCAGCTGCTGCTGGCACGTCCGGGTTACCGCTCGCCCGGATTCGAACTCGGACGCCCTGCCGGGACATGAGCCTGTTTGGCAACCTGGTCGGCTATCAGATCGTGTGGTTCATTGCCGTCATCGGAGCCGCACGCGATCTGGCGTGGCCGGGGCTGTGCGCGGCCGGGGTATTCCTGGCCTGGCAGCTCCTCGTTCTCCCGCAACGCGCGCTGCAGGTGCGCCTGCTCCTGGCCGGACTCGCGTGCGGCCTGGCGCTGGATGGCGGGCTGGCGGCCAGCGGCCTGCTGCACTACGCCGCCGCGCAGCCCGCGCTGCCACCGGGTGCGCCGCTGTGGATCCTGGCATTGTGGGTCTGCTTTTCTCTGACGCTGACGCGCTCACTCGGCTGGCTGCGCGGCCGTCCGCTCGCGGCGGCGCTGCTGGGAGCCGTCGGCGCGCCGCTGGCCTATCTGGGCCGCGGCGCGCGGCTTTCACGCCGTGCGCTTCCCCCAGCCGGCGTGGCCGGCCGTGGTGTTACTCGCAGCGGGCTGGGCCGTAGCGATGCTCTTCTGGTCGCGTCTGATCAGGCGCGCCGCTCCGGCGCGTGCGAGCGGCGCGTGAGCAAGTTCGCATCCCTGGGCCTTATCTTTCTCCTGAATGGCGCTCGTCATGAGCGCCGGCTGGCTGTGGCAGCGCCGGCACCACAACGCCGGCATCGTCGACGTGCTGTGGGCGCTCGGCCTCGGCGCCAGCGCCGTGCTGCTGGCGTGCTACGGCGACGGCGCACTGTGGCCGCGGGTGGCGCTCGCCTGCTGCGGAGGGCTGTGGGGCCTACGCCTCGCCGCGCACCTCGCCGTGCGCGTCGTCGGCCACGCGGAGGACGGCCGCTACCGCTACCTGCGCGAGCACTGGCACGGCAGCCAGTGGCGGTTGTTCCTCTTCTTCCAGCTGCAGGCGCTGCTGGTGGCGCTGTTCGCCGTGCCGTTTGCGGTGGTTGCGTGGCAACCCGGTCGTGTGCGCCGCCGTGGTTGGCAGTCGCGCTCGGGATCTGGATCGCCAGTGTCGCGCGGCGAGGCGCTCGCCGACCGCCAGCTGGCGCGTTTCGTGGCGCAGCCGGCCAACCGCGGCAAGACCTGCCGCTCAGGGCTGTGGCGCTACTCGCGCCACCCTAACTATTTCTTCGAATGGCTGCACTGGTTCACCTACGTGGCGCTCGCCGTCGGCTGCCCCACGCGCGTGGCTGTCATGGTGCGGCCCGCTGGTCATGTTCGTGTTCCTGCGCTGGGTGAGCGGCATTCCCTTCACCGAGGCACAGGCACTGCGCACGCCGTGGCGAGGACTACCGCGACTACCAGCGCGCTCACGCCCATGCTTTTTCCCTGGTTTCCGAAGGAGTCGTGATGGATACCTCAGCGCTTGCCACCCTACCTGCCGCCGCGGATGGCACCGCCGCAGGCCTATTGGGCCTCGCCGAGCGCGGCATGGTGCCCGATGCGCTCGTACGCCACGGGATCCGCCGGCTGTGCGCGCAGCGCCTGCGCGATGAGCAGATGGGTGGTCCGCAGGCGCAGGAGGAGCGCTACCGACAGCGCCTGCAGGAACTGCGCGGCAGCCCGATCGCCATCCACACCGAGGCGGCCAACGCCCAGCACTACGAGCTGCCGCCGGAGTTCTTCGTCGGCTGCCTCGGGCGGCGCCTGAAGTACTCGAGCGCCTACTACCCGCGCGGCGACGAGACGCTCGACCAGGCGGAGGAGGCGATGCTCGCACTCTACGGCGGGCGCGCGCAGCTGGCCGACGGCCAGGACATCCTGGAGCTCGGCTGCGGCTGGGGCTCGCTGACTCTGTGGATGGCCGAGCGCTATCCCGCGGGCACGGATCCGCGCGGTGTCCAACTCGCGTCCACAGCGCGAGCTACATCGAGGCTCAATGCCGGCTGCGCGGCATCGCGAACGTGCAGGTGCATGACCGCGCGACGTCAACCGTCTGGAGCTGCCGGCCGCGCGAATTCGATCGCTGCGTGTCCGATCGAGATGTTCGAGCACATGCGCAACTACGAGCAGCTGCTGGCGCGCATCGCCGGCTGGCTGCAGGCCGCAGGGCAAGCTCTTCGTGCACATCTTCGCGCACCGTACGCTGCTCTATCCGTTCGAGACCGCAGGGGCAGGACAACTGGCTCGGTCGGCACTTCTTCACCGGCGGTCTGATGCCCGCGATCGACACGCTGCTGTGGTTCCAGCGGCAAGCTGCGGCTGCGAGGAGCGCTGGCTGCATCGACGGCACGCACTACCAGCGCACCGCCGAGCACTGGCTCGAGAACCAGGATGCAGGTAGCGCGCGCCGTCCTGCCCGTGCTGGCGCAGTGCTATGGTCGCGAGAACGCGCAGCTGTGGTTCCAGCGCTGGCGCATGTTCTGGATGGCGTGCGCGGAGCTGTTCGGCTATGGCAGCGGCGGCGAGTGGCTGGTGGCACACTACCGCTTCGTGCGGGGTGAATGATCTATGCAAGCGGCCTATCTGTATTTCAACGCGCTGCTGTATGTCGTCTTTGCAGCGTGGTGCACGCTCGCGCCGCACAATACGGCGCAGAACATCGGCTACACGACGCTCACCGCCGGCGGCCGCTCCGAGTATCTGGTCGTCTACGGCGGGCTGCAGGCCGGCCTAGCCGTGATCTTCTTCCTGTTGGCACGGCAGCCGGAGCGGCAGCCTCTGGGCATGGTGCTGGCGGTGGCGCTGTATGCACCGCTGGTGCTCTACCGCCTCACGACCGTGGCGCGCTTCTGGCCGGTCGGTACCGTTACACTTGCCACTGCCGCCCTCGAACTCTGCCTGCTGGTCATCGCCTGCGCCATTTTGCTCATGTCACGGGCGCGCGCCTGAGGCGGCCATGATCGAACCGGAGCGCATCAGCGCTCTCAACCCGGCGCCCGAGCAGCCCGGCGACTACGTGCTGTACTGGATGCAGCAGTCGCAGCGCGCCGTGCACAACCCGGCGCTCGAGGTCGCGGTCGCGGCGGCCAACCGTCTGCGGCTGCCGCTGCTGGTGGCATTCGCGCTGACCGACGCGCTGCCAGCCGCCAACGCACGCCATTACGCCTTCATGTTGCAGGGATTGGCCGAGACCGCGCGGCAGCTGCGCGAGCGTGGCATCGCCTTCGTCATGCGCCGCGGCGCTCCGCCGCAAGTGATACTGCAGCTGGTCACGCGCGCGGCATTGCTGGTGTGCGACCAGGGGTACCTGCGCCGCCAGAAACAGTGGCGGGCGCACGTGGCCGTTCATGCCGGGCGGCGCGTGCTTGCGGTCGAGGGCGACGTGGTCGTGCCGGCGACGCTGGCCTCACCCAAACGGGAGATCGGCGCGCGCACGTTGCGCTCCAAGCTGCAGCCCCTGCGCGAGCGCTTCGTGGTCGCCTTGCGCCGCCAGCCGCTGCGGGTATCGGCCGAGCGTCTGCGCGTTCAGGGTGATGCGGATGCGGAGGAGGGAGCGCAGCTCCTGGCGCGCCTGCGGATCAATCGCGCGGTGGCGCCGGTCGACAAGTTCTTCCGCGGCGGGCATTCGCAGGCGCGCGCTCGACTGCGGGCCTTCGTTACGCAGCGCCTGCCGCGCTATGTGGCGGCGCGCGTCGAGCTCGGCGCGCCGCACGTGTCGACGCTGTCGCCGTATCTGCATTTCGGCCAGATCTCGCCGGTCGAGATCGCACTGGCAGTGCGCGAGGCGCAGGCGCCGGCCGCCGATCGCGCCACTTTTCTGGAGGAGCTGATCGTGCGGCGCGAGCTCGCCGTGAACTTCGTCAACACGACCAGCGACTATGCTAAGTACCAGTCGCTGCCCGACTGGGCGCGCCATTCGCTGGCCTTGCACGCCCGCGATCCACGTGAACACTGCTATTCCTACGAGGAGCTCGCCGCGGCGCGCACCCACGATCCCTACTGGAATGCCGCCATGCAGGAGATGCTCACGACCGGCTTCATGCACAACCACATGCGCATGTACTGGGGCAAGAAGGTTCTGCAGTGGTCGGCCGCCCCCGAAGAGGGCTACGCGCAGCTGTTACGGCTCAACAACACCTACTTTCTCGACGGCCGCGATGCCAGCTCGTTCGCCAACGTCGGCTGCGTATTCGGACTGCACGACGGCCGGGCCGGAACGGGCGGTGTTCGGCAACGGCGCTACATGAACGCGGCGGGCCTGCGCCGCAAGACCGATATCGAAGCCTACGTCAGCGCGCAAGCGTGGCCAACCGATCAGACGCCGACGCTGCGTGCCGGTACCAGCGTGATCGGCAGCGGCTCGTGCGGCATGCCGCCGATGCTCACCGCGGTACGCGAAGTGAAGTTGAAGGTCATGAGCGCGACCAGCATCGAGGCGATCTCGGCGGCCGAGAATTCGCGCCGCAGCCGCGCGGCCAGTTGCTGCGCAACGGCGACCGGATACCCCAGGTAGCAGTCAGCCAGTGCGATGGCGAGTTTCTCGCGCTCGCTGAGGGCGCTGTCACGATAACCGTCGTCGATCATTTGCGCGCGCGTCTCGCTCAGGCCGTCCTGACGGGCGACTTCATAACGCACCGACTTGCAGAACACGCAATTGACCGTGCGTGCGTTGCGCAGGCGGATGATCTCCAGCAGGCTGGGCGCAACGAGGCTTGCGCGCCACACCGCGTCGTTCAGCGCGACGATCTCGTCCACGGTCTCAGGCACGGTGCCGAGCGCGCTGTCGCGGATCGGGTTGCCGCTGTGTGTCCCGGACGGTGCCGCGCGCGCCTTAGTCGACACCGGCGGGCTCCGCGGTTAAAGGCGCCGCCCGCAGCCAGATCACGCAGGCAGCGCGCCGTGCGGATGCGGCCGTCCAGGCAGCCGAGCGCCTCGATCAGAAATACCAGCCCGGGCTCACCGAGCGCGTCCCGCACGCGCGCGGCCTGTGCATCGCTGATCGACTGCGCATCGAGCGCGTAACTCTCGGTGAATTCGAGCAGCGCTTTTTCCGCCGCCGAGAAGCCGTCGCTCTTGTGAGCATCCCCTGCCTGGACCGCGGCGCGGCGTGCTGCCGCTGCCCCGGCTGGCACAAACGGATTGACCGCTTCGAGTTCCGCCTGATCCCTATGCAGGCGCGCCAGCGTCAGACGACACAGCTCCAGCAGTTCCGGCGCGAGGTAGGGCTGCGACCAGAGGCTGCGCCACAGCCGCGCGAAGCTGGCAGCCGCCGCGCCCGCGGGCGCGAGCTGTTCGTCCAGGGTGAGGCTGGTCACGGCGCTCGCCGTTGGCATGGGGCTTAAGTCTCCTTGCTGCAAGTGTAGCAATTGCCCCTGCGGTTGCCGCGCATCCCCATCTTGTGGCGCACGCGCGGCTGGTTCAACCTAGTGCTCCAGGATCCGCCGGCACAGGAGAGGGGCATGTCCAAGGGTGAAGCAAAGGTGGTCGTCGCCAAGAATGGCCCGTACCTGGTTTCGGGCGCGGTGCCGCTGGCCAGGCAGACCATCGTCGCGGACCGCGAGGGCAACTCCGAGGCATGGCGCGAGAGCGATGCGTTCCCGGCGCAGGACAGCTACGCGCTGTGTCGCTGTGGCCACTCCAAGACCAAGCCGTTCTGCGACGGCACGCACAAGAGCGTCAAGTTCGATGGTACCGAGAGCGCCAGTCGTGTCCCGTATCGCGAGCAGGCGCAGCTCATCGAGGGGCCGGGCGCATCCCTTACCGACGCGGAGTCACTGTGCGCATTCGCGCGCTTCTGCGATCCGCACGGCCAGGTGTGGAACCAGGTCGCGCGCACCGACGAGCGCGAGGTGCACACGACGTTCGTGCGCCAGGTGAACAACTGCCCCTCGGGGCGCCTCGTGGCCTGGGACAACGCCAGCGGCAAGCCCATCGAGAACGCGCTGCCGGTGTCGATCGGCGTGATCGAAGACCCGCCCGAAGGGGTGAGCGGACCTTTGTGGCTGCGCGGCGGCATCCCGGTGATCGCGGCGGACGGCTTCACCTACGAGGTGCGCAATCGCGTGACACTGTGCCGCTGCGGCGCTTCGAAGAACAAACCGTTCTGCGACGGTTCGCACGCTGCGATCAAATTCCACGACAACAAGTAAACGGCGAGGCGATACCGCCGCGCCGGAGTGCGGTCATGAGCATCTACGACGAAGATCTGGGCAAGAACCCGGCGAACTACGTGCCGCTCTCGCCGGTGAGTTTCGTGGAGCGCAGTGCGGAAGTTTACGCCGACCTGCCGGCCGTGGTGCACGGCGGCCGCCGCTACAGCTGGCGTGAGACGCGCGAGCGCGCGGCGCGCCTGGCGGCAGCGCTGCGCGCCCTGGGCGTGCAGCGCGGCACCACGGTCAGCGTCATGCTGCCCAACGTGCCGGAGATGGTGGAGGCCCACTACGCCGTGCCGGCACTCAATGCGGTACTGCATGCGCTCAACATCCGCCTCGACGCAGCGCTGCTGGCCTGGCAGCTGCAGCACTGCGAGGTAGCGGTGCTGATCACCGACCGCGAGTTTGCACCCGTGATGGCAGAGGTGCTGCGCATCCTGCGCAGCGAGTACGGACGCACACCGCACGTCATCGACGTGTGCGACAGCGAGTACCGCGGGGCAGGCGAGCGGCTCGGCGCCGAGGAGTACGAGGCGCTCTTGGCCGCGCATGCGCCGCTCACGCCGCTGCCGGGGCCGCAGGATGAGTGGGACGCAATCGCCGTGTCCTATACCTCGGGCACGACCGGCAACCCCAAGGGAGTCGTCACGCACCACCGCGGCGCCTATCTCAACGCGGTGGCCAACGCCGTCACCTGGAGCATGCCGCACTTTCCGAAGTACCTGTGGACACTGCCGATGTTCCACTGCAACGGCTGGTGCTTCCCCTGGACCGTGGCAATGCTCGGCGGCACGCAACGTGTGCCTGCGCAAGGTCGAGCTCGGCGCCATCTTCGAGGCGATGCGCACGCACGGCGTGGATCATTACTGCGCCGCACCCATCGTGCACAGCCTCCTGGTCAACGCCGATGCCGCGCAGCGCGCCGGCATCACGCAGCGCGTGCGCGGCATGGTGGCCGGCGCAGCCCCGCCTGCGGCCATGATCGAAGGCATGGCGCGGATCGGCTTCGAACTCACCCATGCCTACGGCCTCACCGAGACTTACGGGCCGGCTGCGGCTGCGGCCAAGCGCGCCCACTGGGCCGACGAGACCCTGGCGGCGCAGACGCGGCTCAACGGCCGCCAGGGCGTGCGCTACGAGCTGCAGGAGAGCATGACGGTGCTCGAGCCTGCGACGATGACGCAGGTGCCGGCCAACGGCGAGGTGCTGGGCGAGCTCATGTTTCGCGGCAACATCGTGATGAAGGGGTATCTGAAGAACGCCAAGGCGACCCTGCAGGCATTCGCGGGCGGCTGGTTCCATACCGGTGACCTGGCGGTGCTCGAGCCGGACCACTACGCGAAGATCAAGGATCGCAGCAAGGACGTGATCATCTCGGGCGGCGAGAACGTGAGCTCCCTGGAAGTGGAGGACGCGCTCTACCGCCATCCGGCGGTGCTGGCCTGCGCGGTCGTGGCGCGGCCGGATCCGAAGTGGGGCGAGACACCACTCGCCTACGTGGAGCTCAAGCCCGGTGCGGCTGCCACGGCCGCGGACCTGATCGCGCATTGCCGCAGTCTGCTGGCGGGCTTCAAGGTACCGCGCGAGGTGCGCTTCGAGGAGATCCCCAAGACCGCCACGGGCAAGATCCAGAAATTCATGCTGCGCGAACGGGCCCGCTCCGTCAGCGCCATCGAGTGAGACACGCCGCGCCGCGCGCTGTCAGGACGCAGCTGCTGTGCCGATGCCGTCGGCAAACGGCCGCGCGAGATCCATGCGCGCCGTGACCTGCGGCATCGGATACTTGAGTCCGCTCGCGCAGTTGAACAGCACGACCCGCTCCTGCGGTGCGATGCGGCCGCTGCGCGCCGCAGCGAGGAAGGCGGCGTAGGTTGCGGCGCCTTCCGGACTGAGCAGCAGACCGTCGCGGCAGCCGACGTGCGCACGGGCCGCCTCGATGGCCTCGTCCGTCACGGCGATGGCAAACCCACCGCTGTCGCGCAAGGCCTTGAGAATGATGAAGTCGCCCAGCGCTGCCGGCACGCGGATTCCTGCCGCCACGGTGTGCGCGTCCTGCCAGGGGGCAGCGATGCTGGCGCCGGCGTCGAAGGCGCGCACGATCGGCGCGCAGCCGCTGGCCTGCACGGCAACCAGACGCGGCAGCGGTCCTGCGATCCAGCCGAGCTGCACCAGCTCCTGCCACGCCTTCCACATGCCGATGAGCCCCGTGCCGCCGCCGGTGGGATAGAAGACAACTTCAGGCAGGCGCCAGTCGAACTGCACCGCGAGCTCCAGCCCCATCGTCTTCTTACCCTCGATGCGATAGGGCTCCTTGAGCGTCGACATGTCGAACCAGCCGAACTGCTCCTTGCCCGCCGCCACCAGGCGTGCGCAATCGTTGATAAGCCCGTTGACCCGCCAGACGGTCGCGCCCTGCAGCGCGATCTCGCTGAGATTGATCTCCGGGGTGTCATCGGGACAGAAGCAGAACGCCTGCATGCCGGCCCGCGCCGCATACGCCGCCATCGCAGCCCCGGCGTTACCGTTGGTGGGGATGGCGGCGCGCTGCACGCCGTGCAGGTGGGCCATCGACACCGCCAGGCACAGGCCACGCGCCTTGAACGAGCCGGTGGGCAGGCGCCCCTCGTCTTTGACCAAGGGTGCTGCGAAACCTGCCGGCCGTTCGCTGTTGGCAAGGGGCAGCAGCGGTGTCTCGACTTCGCCGAGGCTTAGCGCGGCGGCCGCGCTCGGCAGCGGCAGCAGCTCGTGCCAGCGCCACATGCCCGGCGGCCGCGCCTCGACGGCAGTACGCGGCAGCTGCGCTTTGAGCGCCGCAAGATCGTAACGTGCCAACAGCGGTTTGCCGGCCTGCGACAGTCCCTGCAGCTGCGTGATGTCGTAGCGCTGCCCCGTCAGGCTGCATTCGAGGTGCGTCGCATAGGAATAGCGCACGGAAAGCTCCCCCTCGGCCGGCAAACGCTCGCGTATGGTAAAAGAGGCGATGACGCACGTGCCGCGCCAGGAAGCAGAGCTGGTCCGGGCCATCGGCCGCTGGAGCATGGTAGCACTGGCGGTAAACCTCATTCTCGGCAGCGCCATCTTCGGCTTGCCGTCAACGCTTGCGGCGCTCATCGGCACCGCCAGCCCGCTCGCCGTGCTGATTGCCGGCGCGGGCAGCGGCGTCATCGTGGCCTGTTATGCGGAGGTCGCCTCGCAGTTCACCGAAACCGGCGGCACGTATCTGTACATGCGGCGCGCATTCGGGCGGCTGGCGGGGCTTGAGGTATCGTGGATGGCGCTGCTCGCCCGTCTCACCGCCTGCGCCGCCTCGCTGAATCTGCTGGTCGCTTATCTCGGCGAATTCTGGCCCGGTGTGACCGACACCGTGCCGCGCCTGATCCTCATTACGCTGTTCATCGGCACGCTGGCGGCCGTGAACTACTTTGGCGTGAGCGGCGGGGCGCGCATGAGCAACATCGCGGCGACCGCAAAAATCGGCGCGCTCGGGCTGGTCTGCGTGGTCGGGCTCGGCTGGCTCGCATTCCATCCGGCGGTGCACACGCAGGCGGCAACGGTCAGCGATCCGGATGGCTGGCTGAAGGCGATGTTGCTGCTGCTGTTTGCCTATGGCGGCGCTGAGTCGGCGCTGATCCCGATGGGCGAGGCGCGCAACCCGCGCGGTGACGTGGTGTTTGCGCTCTTTATGGCGCTGCTCATCATCACCGCGCTCTACAGCAGCGTGCAATTCATCGTCATGGGCATGCTTGCAGATCCCGCGCACAGCCAGCGGCCGCTGGCTGACGTGGCGCGCCTGGTCCTGGGACGGCCCGGCGCGGTGCTCATCTCGCTCGCGGCGGTGCTCTCGGTGTACGGATTTCTCACGGCCAATCTGCTCACCGTACCGCGCGGCATGTTCGCGCTCGCCGAGCGTGGCGACTTTCCCGCGCCACTGGGCGCAATCCATCCGCGCTGGCGCACGCCGTACGTATCGATCCTGCTGTTTGCCGGGTGCCTGTGGCTGTTCGCGCTGTTCGCAAACTTCTCCTGGAATGTCACCCTGTCAGCGGTCGCCCGCATCCTCTACTACGGGGGCGTGTGTGCGGCGGTGCCGGTGCTGCGCCGCCTGCAACCGGGCGCTGGCACCTTCCGGCTGCCGGGCGGTGCGCTGTTTCCGATCCTCGGCATCGCCATCTGCGTCTTGCTGCTGACGCGTGTCGACTTCAGCAAGTCCGTCATCCTGCTGATCACGATTCTCATCGCGCTCGGCAACTGGCTCGTCGTGCGAGACAGAGGCATCGCACCGGCCAGTGCGTGACGGCGGACGCGCGGCCCGGGGGCGAGCGGTGCGAACACTCTTCTCGGCGTCCAGTCCGAGCTGCAGCTGGCGGATGGTTGTCGACGGGGCGGGCGGTCACCCTGGCGCTATACGCTGTCGTGGATCTGCCCGAGATGTCCCCTTTGGAGCGGGCGCCGTTCGCACCCGTCGGCCGGCAGCGTCGGTGGCGGGTCGCGTCGGTGCGGCGTGACGCGTGCAGGCGCGCGGTCGGGACTATAATGCGCGCCAGCCCACGACCATCGCATGGCACGTGGCTTGCGGAATTTGCCTAGCGCGGCGCGCCGCCGCCGGATTGCTCGCGGCAAGTGAGGAACCAAAAGTGACCACTGCGAATATCAACCCGAGCACGCACGGCCGGGTACACGTCAACTTCAAGAAGCGCTATGCCAACTACATCGGCGGTCGATGGACGCCGCCGATCAAAGGGGAGTATTTCGAAAACGTCACGCCGGTGACCGGGCACGCGCTGTGCGAGATCCCGCGTTCGGGCGCCGACGATATCGAGGCGGCGCTGGACGCCGCGCACGCCGCCAAGGCGAAGTGGGGCAGCACGTCGGCTGCCGAGCGTGCCGGCATCCTCAACAGGATTGCCGACCGCCTCGAAGCCAATCTCGACTATCTGGCAACGGTGGAGACCTGGGACAACGGCAAGCCGATCCGCGAAACCACGGCGGCGGATCTGCCGCTGGCCATCGATCATTTCCGTTACTTCGCCGGCTGCGTGCGCGCGCAGGAAGGCTCGATCGCACAGATCGACGACGACACGGTTGCCTACCACTATCACGAGCCGCTCGGCGTAGTCGCGCAGATCATTCCGTGGAACTTCCCGATCCTCATGGCGACGTGGAAGCTGGCGCCGGCGCTCGCGGCCGGCAACTGCGTGGTGCTGAAGCCGGCCGAGCAGACGCCAGTGTCCATCCTCGCGGTCATGGAGCTCATCGCCGACCTGCTGCCGCCCGGTGTGCTCAACATCGTCAACGGCTTCGGCGTCGAGGCGGGCAAGCCACTCGCCTCCAACAAGCGCATCGCCAAGGTGGCGTTCACCGGTGAGACGACCACCGGCCGGCTGATCATGCAGTACGCCTCGCAGAACCTGATTCCGGTCACACTGGAACTCGGCGGCAAGTCGCCGAACGTGTTCTTCGCGGACGTCTGCGCCAAGGACGATGACTTCTTCGACAAGGCGCTCGAGGGCTTCGTCATGTTCGCGCTCAACCAGGGCGAGGTGTGCACCTGCCCGTCGCGCGCCCTGATCGAGGAGTCGATCTACGACCAGTTCATGGAGCGGGCGCTCGAGCGCGTCGCCGCCATCAAGCAGGGCGATCCGCTCGATCCGGCGACCATGATCGGTGCGCAGGCTTCCAGCGAGCAGATGCAGAAGATCCTGTCGTACCTCGACATCGCGCGCCAGGAGGGCGCCAAGGTGCTGGCCGGCGGCAGCCGCGCGCAGATCAACAGCGGACTCGAAGAGGGCTACTACGTGCAGCCCACCGTGTTACGCGGCAACAACAAGATGCGCGTCTTCCAGGAGGAGATCTTCGGGCCGGTGGTCTCGGTGACCACGTTCAAGGACCAGGCGAACGCGCTCGAGATCGCCAACGACACGCTGTACGGCCTGGGCGCGGGCGTATGGTCGCGCGACATGAACACCTGCTATCGCATGGGACGTGCGATACAGGCCGGCCGCGTGTGGACCAACTGCTACCACGCCTATCCGGCGCACGCCGCGTTTGGCGGTTACAAGCAGTCAGGTATCGGGCGCGAGAACCACAAGATGATGCTCGACCACTACCAGCAGACCAAGAACCTGCTGGTGAGCTACTCGCCGAAGGCGCTGGGCTTCTTCTGACCGCGTCTCCCGCCCGGCGCATTGCGCGCCGGGCGGGAGACGGTTGGCGAAGGCATGAGCACGGTCACACGCGTAACTGCCACACCTGCGGCGCTTGCGCTGATCCAGACGCTGCAGGAGCGTCACGGTCCGCTCCTGTTCCACCAGTCGGGCGGGTGCTGCGACGGCAGCTCGCCGATGTGCTTCCCACGCGGCGAGTTCCTGATCGGCGGCTCCGACGTGCTGCTCGGTGACATCGGCGGACAGCCTTTCTACATGAGCGAATCGCAGTTCGAGTATTGGATGCACACCCATCTGATCATCGACGTGGTGCCCGGACGCGGCGGCATGTTTTCGCTCGAGGGCCCGGAAGGCAAGCGCTTCCTGACACGTTCGCGGCTGTTCACGGACGAGGAGTTCGCGCAGCTGGCGCCCGTTACCCATGGCGGGTGATTGCCGGCGCTGAAGAGCTCAGCGCGGCTTGCCGCGCACGGGTAGCTCGGCGGCCACGTAATGCGTGACGCGCGGCGCTGCAGTGAGCAGGCGGCGCGTGCTTTCCTCGACAACCCGATCGGCCTGCGTCACGCGCTGATGCTGGCGCCGGTGCTCCAGCCACGAGTCCACCAGAAACGTCTCGAGGATGGTGTCCGGCGCGGAAGCATTCTGAAACACCGTCCAGGCATAGGCGCCATCGCGCCGGCGTTCCCGTCCCAGGTCTTCGAGAGCGGCCAGCAGCGCGGTGCGCTGCTGTGGCACGACCTGGTATTCCACCGTCACCAATACCGGTCCTGCATCCTGCGCGACACCTGCGGCCAGCACCGGTTCAGGCCAGTGCATCGAGGGGGTGAGGTCGGCCGCGGGACCCGAGTGCAGGTGCCAGCCGCGTGTCAGGAACATCGCGAGCAGCGCGCCGGCGCCGGCCAGATAGTGCGCCTGCGGTACGCCGAGGTGCGTGGCGAGGTAGCCCCACACGAAACTGCCGAGGCTCATGGTGCCGAAGAACACGCTGACGTAGGCGGCGAGCCCGCGGCCGCGTACCCACTCGGGCAGCGATTCCTGTGCCGACACGTTCAGGCTCGCCAGCACGACGATCCAGGAGACGCCGGCGAGCATGCAGGCGAACACCGCGAGCCACGCCTGCGTGGCGACACCGAACAGCAGCAGCGCGGCCGCGGTGCCGGCCTCGCCGAGCATGACGGCCGCGTCTGCCCCGGCTTTGCCGCGCGCCCGCGGCAGCAGCAGCGCACCTCCCACCGCGCCCGCGCCGATGGCGGCGAGCAGCACGCCGTAGAGGGTCGGGCCGCCGTGCAGCTGGCCGCGGGCCAGCACCGGCAGCAGCGCCCAGTAGGCGCTGGCAAACAGGAAGAAGCCGACCGCACGCACCAGTGTGGCGCGCAGCGCGCGGTTGTTGCGCGCATAGCGCACGCCGGCGCGCATGGCGCTGGTCAGATGTTCGGCCGGCAGGGCGTGTGCTGCCCGCACCGGCGCACGCCACCACAGGATCACGGCGATCACGCCGATATTGCTGACGGCGTCCAGCCAGAAAGGCGCGGCGATGCCGAAACTGAGGATGATGAAGCCGGCGAGTGCCGGCCCGATCACGCGGCTGATGTTGACGCCGACACTGTTGCTGGCGATGGCCGACGGCAGCGCCTGCGGCGGCACCAGCATGGGCACAATGGCCTGCCAGGCCGGGGTTTCCAGTGCGCCAAGAATGCCGACGAGAAAAGTGAACAGCAGCAGCGCCTGTGGATTGACCATGTGCCGCGTCACCAGCAGCGCGAACAGCGCGGAAAAAAGCGTGGTCAGAATCTCCAGCGTGAGGATGAAGCGGCGCTTGTCGATCATGTCGGCCAGCGCGCCGGCCGGCAGGGCGAACAGGAACAGCGGCAGGCTGGTGGCGACCTGCACCAGCGACACCACCAGCGGACTCGGGCTGAGGCTCGTCATCAGCCAGCCGGACGCGGCGCTGTACATCCACGAGCCGATGTTCGACACCACCGTGGCGATCCACAGCAAGCGGAATACGCTGTAACGCAGCGCGCTCCAGGCCCCCGCAGGCTGGCTGCCGCTCACGGGCGGCAGCCGTGCCGGCGCCTCAGCCGGGGCACCCGCCATGGTCGCGGTTCAACGCAGCCTCGGTTGCGGCTCACGGCACTCATGTCTCCCCGGCTGTTGCACCAACAGGATGCGACTTGACTCGTCTGCGCCGCGCGCCATAGTCGCTGTCTGGTTATTGTACGGTCACGGGAGATTTCATGAAGATCAGCGCGCGCAATGTCTTCGCCGGCACCATCAGCGCGGTCGTGCGCGGACCGGTCAGTACCGAGGTCACCCTGCAACTGGCTAAGGGCATCGATATCGTATCCGTGATCACGAGTCACTCGGCCCGCCGTCTCAAGCTCAAGAAGGGCAAACGCGCCTACGCGCTGATCAAGGCCGACAGCGTCATCGTCGGGGTGGACTGACGGCAGGCTGCCCTCGCGCGGCGCTTAGGGGCCGGGCGAGCGGCTGAGGGCGAGCTTCACGGTCGCGGACTGCGCGCCGCTGAATTGCAGCGTCAGGGGCGTGTTGGCCGGCAGTTCGAACTCGACGATCTTGTGCGGCGCGCTGCAGCCAGCACGTCCCTGGAAGTCGCGCGCGGCGAGCGCCCCGCCGTTGGCCAGCACGTCGATCCACAGCGGCGCATCGAGCGAGATACGGTAGCTGCTGGCCTGCGCCACGGTCACACGCGCCAGCCCCGCGTAGGGACCGTCGGCGCTGCGGTGCTTGCCCGGCGCAACCACAAAACTGACCTGCGCCTGGGGCAACAGCTGCAGCGCGTAGAGATGCTCACCCGCCAGTGCCGGCGCCGCAGCGAGCTTGGCGGCGGCGGCGACGGTCTGCGGCGCAGCGGCGAACAGCTCGCGCTCGTGGTGCACGTCCCAGGTAAAAGCGGCGCACGGATCATCGGCGGCCGCCGTGGTACTCAGCGGCAGCACCAGCCATCCAACCACCAAAGCCGAGGCAAGCGTACGCATGCGCCGATCCTAGCAGGGGCGCCGGCGGTGCGGCGGTTGGCGCGCTTTCAGGCCGCCGAGGTGTCGGCAGGCGTTGCCGGGTCCACCGACACGAACAGCAGCGAGCAGGGCGCGCGTGCCAGCATCGCGGCCGCCAGCTCACCGAAGAACAGCTGGTCGCTGGCGCGCGGGGTCACTCCCATGACGAGCAGATCGTGCCGGTGGCTGCGCAGCTGTTCGAGAATGGCATTCTGCGCATTCCCGCGACGTACCTGAGTGTCCACCGTGACCCCGTACGGGGCGGCCAGTTCGCGCACGTCGCGCAGGGCGGCGACGCCGGTGTTCGGCGGCGCCACCGCGCGACCGACGCGCCGGTGCCAGGGCAGGCCGGATCTGCTGGCGCCCAGATAGAGCGCGGTGAGCGAACCGCGCGACGCCTGCGCGAGTGCGACGGCCAGCTCCGCCGCCTGGCGCGAGACCCGTGTGCCACTCACCGGGACCAGGATGTTCAAGCGTCCGCTGGGCGAGGCTGCCCGCTGGATGCCACGCGCCACCACGATCGCGAACGCACCGGCGAAGCGCGCCGCGCTGCGGGTGATCTGCAGGTCGAACTCGCCGCCGCTGGCGGCCGGCTCGCGCCCCAGGAGCAGCAGGTCGTAACCCTTTCTGGCCTCGGCGGCAATGGCGTTTTCGCAGGCATCCGGTTCGCCCGGAGCGCGTCGTGATGACCACCTGGCCGGCGGCGTCGGCGGCCGCCTCGTCGCCGGTGGCAGCGCCGGCCCGGGCCGCCGCGTTGGCGCGCTCGGCGGAAGTCTCGTTGAGCACCGCCGGTCCGCCGGGCGATTCCAGGTGCAGCACCGTGGCCGGCAGACGCCGCACGCCGGCGAGCAGGCCGCCCAGGTGCGAGGCCAACTCGCCGCTCGGGCTGGCATCGACGGCCACCAGCATGCGCTCGAGCTCGCCGAACAGACCGCGCCCCTCCAGTTCTTCGCGCTCGATCCGTGCCTGCTCGGCGGCGCTCATCGGCAGGCGTGCGAGCGCCCAGCGCAACATCGGCGGCATGGCCATGGTCGTCACGACGGCCATGGCGACGATCGCGGTGAACAGGGACTCGCTCAGTGCGCCGAGCGACAACCCGATCGATGCGACGATGATCTCGGTCGAGCCGCGCGCGTTCATGCCGCAGCCCACGGCGAACGATTCGGCGTAAGTCAGGCCGCCGACGCGGCCGCCGACGAACGCGCCGATGAATTTGCCGGCGCTCGCGAGCACGATCAGGGTGCCGGTCAGCAGCAGCAGCTGCGGTTTGGCGAGCGCACCCAGGTCGGTGCTGAGCCCTGCCAGCGCAAAGAACACCGGCATGAACAGCGCGACGATCAGGCCGCGCAGCTGCGCATCGATGCGCGTCGTCAGCATCGGCGCCTGCCCGATGAGGACGCCGGCGATGAACGCCCCCAGTACCAGGTGCACGCCGATCGCGTTGGTCAGGAGCGCCATGAGTCCTGCGATCACCACGATGGTGGTGCAGGTGGCCATCTCGCTCGTCAGGCTGTCGTTGGACCAGCGAATGACCTGGTAGACCACGCGCCGGCCGATCGTGAAGCTGAGCGTGAGGAAGATGACGGTGCCGAGCAGGCTGCCGGTCACGGCGGCGAAGTCGATCCTGCCGCGCACCGCGAGGCTGAAGATGACCGAGACGATGAGCCAGCCGATGGTGTCGTCAAGGATCGAGGCGGCGATGATTACCTGGCCGACGGTGCGCCGCACGAAGCCAAGGTCGCGCACCACCAGCGCCACGATCTTCACCGAGCAGATGGACAGTGCGGTGCCGAGAAACAGCGTGGTGATCAGGCGCTGCTGCGGGCCGGGCAGCAGTGACTCGGGCAGGAAGATGCCGAGCGTCACGCCGCAGGCGAAAGGCACCACGATGCCCGCGAGCGAGATGCTCAGCGCCGGGCGTCGCGCGGTGCGGAACACCGACAGGTCGGTCTCCATGCCCGTCATGAGCAGCAGCAGCAGTATGCCGAGCTGCGCCACCGCATCCAGCATGGCCTTGGCGGTGACGCCCGCCGGGAAAAGAGCGTGGTAGACAGAGGGTGCGAGGTACCCCAACACCGAGGGACCGAGCAGCACGCCGGCAAGGATCTGGCCGATGACCGGCGGCTGACCGACGCGCTGCATCAGTTCGCCCATCAGGCGCCCGGCAATCAGCAGCGCCACGATCTGCGTGATGAAGACTACGACGGCCGCTTCATGCGCCATGCTCAGCTTTCAGTGTGTGCGCGGACGCTGTCGTCTCGCGCGCGACCCGTTGAATCGTGCAGCGCGCTTCGCGGCCGGCCCGCAAAACGCGCTCCTTATATATACGCTGCCGCTCGCGCCATGCGACATATTCCGTCGCGGGCGCTGAGCTGCCTTGCCGCGCCTAGCCGTAGGCGGCCGCGGCGCGCGCCAGAATCGATTCCTCGTCGGCGGCGATCACATCGACACGTACCGCCGATGCTTCCGCACTGATGCAGGCGTTGCCGCCGCACGCCGCGGCGTTCAGTTTCTCATCCAGGAGGATGCCGGCCCAGGCGAGGTTCGTCAGGGCACGCTCGCGCACCTGCGGCACGTGCTCACCAACGCCGCCGCCGAACACGATGCCGTCGCAGCCGCCGAGGACTGCAAGATAGGCGCCGAGGTACTTGCGCAGCCGGTAGCAATAGAGCTCCACGGCGAACTGCGACTGCGCGGCCGGATCCGCGGCGAGCTCGGCCGGATTCTTGTCCGTGCCGGAAATCCCGGCGAGTCCCGCGGCGTGGTTGAGGAGCGCGATCACCTCGTCCGCCGACTGGTTGAGCTGCCGCTGCAGATACGGCACCACGGCTGCATCCACATCTCCCGAGCGCGTGGCCATCACCAGGCCCTCCAGCGGCGAAAACCCCATCGAGGTGTCCACCGGTCGACCGCGGTCGATGGCGGCCGCCGAACAGCCGCCGCCGAGCTGCAGGGTGATGAGCCGCCCGCCCTGCGGCAGGTCCGGGCGCAGGGCGCACCAGCTGCGCCACAGGGATTCATGTGCCAGGCCGTGGAACCCGTAACGCCGCACGCCGCGCGCCGATGCCCAATTCGACCGACAGCGCGTATTCTGCGGCGACCCGCGGCAGATCATGAAAGTAGGCTGTGTCGAAGACGCCAACGTGCACGCATGGCGCACCCCACAGGGCGCGCGCCGCGGCCAGCCAGCGCAGCGCCACCGGATTGTGCAGCGGCGCGAGCGGGGCCAGCGCCTCGATGCCCTTGACGACCGCATCGTCTATGCGCGTCGGCTGCACGAAGCGGGTGCCGCCGTGCACAATCCGGTGTGCAACGGCGCGCGGCGCGGCCGGCAGCTTGCGCGCGAGCGCCCCGAGCACCGCCTGCGGATCGAGTTCGTGTCCGGTATGGTGCTCGTCCTCGATACGACGCGGCTCGCCCGTCGCCTCGGCGTCGTAAAGCGCGAGCTTGACTGAGGTGCTGCCGCTGTTGATGGTGATAAGAGTCATGTTGCGTACACGCGGTCAGGCTACTCTGCGGTACCGATGCTGGCGAGTCCGGACGCCAGGTGCCGTGGGCACGATGATGCGCTGTGGAGGCCGTTGATGGATCGCACCCTCGCTCCTGAACTGCTGAACCGCATGGATGCCTATTGGCGCGCCGCCAACTACCTGGCGGTCGGGCAGATCTATCTGCTCGCCAATCCCCTGCTGCGCGAGCCGCTGCAGGCGCAGCACATCAAGCCGCGCCTGCTGGGACACTGGGGCACGACGCCCGGTCAGAACTTCATCTACGTGCACCTCAATCGCATCATCCGCCAGTACGATCTCGACATGATCTACATCGCAGGTCCCGGGCACGGCGGCCCGGCGATCGTTGGCAATGTCTACCTCGAGGGCACCTACAGCGAGTTCTACCCGGAGATCAGTCAGGACGAGCAGGGCATGCAGCGCCTCTTCAGGCAGTTCTCCTTCCCCGGCGGAATTCCCAGTCACGTCGCGCCCGAAACGCCCGGCTCCATCCACGAAGGGGGTGAGCTCGGCTACTCGCTCACTCACGCCGCCGGTGCCGCCTTCGACAATCCCGGGCTGCTGGTGGCCTGTGTGATCGGTGATGGCGAGGCGGAGACCGGGCCGCTGGCGACCAGCTGGCACGGCAACAAGTTTCTCAATCCGGCCAGCGACGGCGCCGTGCTGCCGATCCTGCACCTGAACGGCTACAAGATCGCCAATCCCACGGTGCTCGCGCGCATTCCGGCCGAAGAGCTGCACGAGCTGCTGCGCGGCTACGGCTACGAACCTTACTTCGTCGAGGGCGATGAGCCGGCGTCGATGCACCAGTTGATGGCGACGACTCTCGATCGGGTCGTGGCTGCGATCCAGCAGATTCAGTCGCAGGCGCGCAGCGGCGCGGTGACCTCGCGGCCGCGCTGGCCGATGGTGGTGCTGCGCACGCCCAAGGGCTGGACCGGCCCGAAGGTTGTTGATGGCCAGCAGGTGGAAGGCACGTTCCGCGCGCACCAGGTGCCGCTGGCCGAGGTGCGCACCAATCCGGCGCATCTGCAGCAGCTCGAGGCCTGGATGCGCAGCTACCGGGCCGCCGAACTGTTCGACGACAGCGGCAGGTTGCGCGGCGAACTGGCTGCGCTTGCCCCGAGCGGTGCGCGGCGCATGGGAGCGAACCCGCAGGCGAATGGTGGCCTGCGGCTGCGCGACATGCGCATGCCGGATTTTCGCGACTACGCGGTCACCGTCTCGGCACCGGGCGCGGCGGACGCCGAAGACACGCGCGTGCTGGGCACGATGCTGCGCGATGTGATCAAGCTCAATCAGCAGCCGCGCACCTTTCGCCTGTTCGGGCCGGACGAAACGGTCTCGAACCGGCTGCAGGCGGTATTCGAATCGACCGAGCGCCAGTGGATCGCGGCGACGGTGCCGGGTGATGATCATCTCGCGCTCCAGGGCAGCGTCATCGAGGTGTTGAGCGAGCATCTGTGCCAGGGCTGGCTGGAAGGCTACCTGCTGACCGGACGCCACGGGCTATTCAACTCCTACGAGGCGTTCATCCACATCGTCGATTCCATGTTCAACCAGCACGCCAAGTGGCTGAAGGTCACGCGGCAGATTCCCTGGCGGCGGCCGATCGCGTCCCTGAACTATCTTTTGAGCTCGCACGTCTGGCGCCAGGACCACAACGGCTTCACGCATCAGGACCCGGGCTTCATCGATCACGTGGTCAACAAGAAGGCCGACGTGATCCGCGTGTACCTGCCGCCCGATGCCAACTGCCTGTTGTCAGTGGCTGATCACTGTCTGCGCAGCCGCAACTATGTGAACGTCGTCGTGGCCGGCAAGCATCCGGCGCCGCAGTGGCTCGACATGGAGGCCGCGGTGCGGCACTGCACGGCCGGCATCGGCATCTGGGAATGGGCCAGCACCGATCGCGGCGAGACGCCGGACCTGGTCATGGCCTGCGCCGGGGACGTGCCGACGCTCGAGACCCTGGCTGCGGTCAAGCTGCTGCGCGGTTTCTTCCCGCAGCTGCGCATCCGCGTGGTGAACGTGGTGGACCTGATGAAGCTGCAACCCCCGAGCGAGCACCCCCACGGACTGCCCGACCCGGATTTCGATGCGCTGTTCACCCGCGACTGCCCGGTCATATTCGCCTTCCACGGCTACCCGTGGCTGATTCACCGGCTGACTTACCGTCGCGCCAATCACGACAACCTGCACGTGCGCGGCTACAAGGAAGAGGGCACCATCACGACGCCGTTCGACATGACCGTGTTGAACGATCTCGACCGCTTTCACCTGGCGAGCGATGCGATCGACCGACTGCGCCACCCGCCGGCCAATGCGGACTACGTGCGGCAGGCGCTGCGCGACAAACTGACCGAGCACCGCGAATACATCATGCAGTACGGCGAGGACCTGCCGGAGATCCGGAACTGGCGTTGGGCCGACTGAAGCCGGCGCGCACGCTCGCCGCGCGCGCCCCGGCGACGCAACCGGCGGATTTCACGCAAACCTATTGTCCTCGGCCGCGCTGCTGAAGAGAATTCAACAGGAACGCATCGGGCTTGAGCATCAGCTCGGCCGGCAAAGGCGAATTCAGTTGACGGACGAGCACTCATCACTGCTGCGGGAGCTGGCGCACGAGTTGCGGGACGCCCTGAGCCCGATTCGGCCCGCGCTCGAGCTGCTGCGCTTGCGCAACTTCGATGCCGAGGCGAGCAAGAGCACGGCGCAGCGCGTCGAGCGGGGGCTCGAGCGAGCGCTGGCGACCATCGATGCCTTCGTGATCGCCGAGCAGTGCGAGAACGGCGCTGCGGCGCTGGCGCGCACGCCGGCGCCACTGCAGCAGCTGCTGGCGCGGGCGCACGAGGCTTTGGATCCGGCCACGCGCGGGCGCTGCACCTTGCCCGCAGCCGCTGTCGGCGCCCTGGTGCGCGTCGACGTCGAGCGCACCGTGCAGGTGCTGAACAGCATGATGGAGCAGGCCGTCGCCCTGGCCGCGGCCGCCACACCGATCGAGCTGAGCACTCTTGTGCACAACTCCACTGCCGAGGTGCATGTCGTATTTGCAGTCGATGCGCAGGCCGCCGCGCCCGACGAGCGTTGCTTCGAGAGCTTCCGTGCGCGCGGCACGGGCCGCATGGCGCTGCGCACCGCTCGCTACCTCATGCGCGCGCAGCAGGGCGAGCTGTCGCTCGCGACGCCGGCAGCTGGCCGCGCCGCACTGGTGGCGAGGTTCGAGGCTGCCGAGAATGGGGCGGCAACGGCCCCGGCCGGGCGGGCGGCACCTTCGGCGGCGAAGCCCGACGCCGCGGCCGGCGCCGTACGGGTGCTGATCGTCGATGACAGCGCGGATGTTCGCCGCGCCTACCGGGAGGGGCTCACTGCGCTCGGCTACGCGGTGAGCGAAATGCCCGATGCCGAGCAGGCGCTGCACGCGCTCGCTGCACTCGCACCGCAGGTGGCGCTGATCGATATTCATCTGCCCGGCATGAACGGCTACCAGCTGGCGCGGGCGCTGCGGTCGCGCGCCGCAGAGCCGATATGCCTGGTGATGCTCAGCGGCATGACGCTCGATGCGACCATGCTGAGCCTGTCGAAAAGCGCAGGCTTCGACGATTGCTTCGACAAGGCTGCAGGGCCGCGCGCGCTGCACGCGCTGCTGCGCGGCCTGCTGTAAGGGCTGCGCGGCTGCAGCAGCGCTCGCTTCAGGGATGCAGGTCGCGCAGCCTGCCGCCGAGTGCCGCAGATACGCTGGCGATGAATGCTCCGACCAGCATCGACAGCGCGGTAATGATGGAAGTGGCAGCAGCGGCTTTGCGCGTCCCGTCGTCGCCGGAGGTACTCAGATCCGCAGGCCACAGGCTCTGCGCCTCATCCGCGGCGCGGGCGCCGTCGCCGGCCGGGGGCAGTTGCAGAGCAGCGGGGCGGTAGGCGCTCGCTGATTCCACGGCCGCGGGCCCATCCGGGAGCACCAGCCTGCGCCTCACGGCGCTGTCGGTCGCGGGCGCCGCTGCGGCAAATGCCGCGGCGGCGGAACGGGCAGAGCCTGCGCTGACCAGGCGCGTGTTGTGGCCATGTGACCCGGCTGTCACGTGGATGTGGCCGCCCGGGAACGTCGCAGAGGCCGATGCCAGGCCCGAAGCCATGATCACGGTGGCCACGCACCAGGTGATGAATCCATGCGCCGTGTCGCGGAAGAACACCTCGTGCGTATGCGTGCTGACCCAGCGGGTACGCAGGCGGCCCGTCATATAGCCGCCGAGCGCCGCCGAGATCCATTGCGTCACGACCAGCGCGATGCCCGTCAGCACGGTCAACGATGTGGCGCTGGTGGCCCGATCCGGCGCCAGCGCCGCAAGATCCAGTCCGGCTGTGAGCGCGAAGAGCACCAGCGACGACGCTACCGCGACGGCAGTGCCCGCCAAGATCGCGCTCCACGATACGGCAGAGGTGCTGCCGCCCGCCACCGCAATTGCGGTCGGGGATTTGATGTCATCCATGCTGGTGTGCGCCTTTACTTTGGTTTAGTGGTGAGTGCACAGAGCAAGCAGCAGGATTATCGGGATCGGCACACCGAGCAGCCACAATAAGATTCCGCGACCCATGGATGTTCCCCTGAAGTTAGAAGTTGGTTTAAAGCCGACACAACGTGGCGCCAAGTTAGTGGCTAGCCCCCGACTGCCACCACCGGCATTGCCCCCGATACACGGTAAGTTAAGTCCTACGTTGCACGCGGCGCGCTTCTAACATCGGGGCAACCGGCAGTGCATGGCGTCCAAACTGTGCGGTCGCCGCGCACGCTGGTGGGGCGGGCAACGGCACCTGCGCGGCTCTCAGGAATGCCGCTCGGGCAGCTGCCGGCGAGCTGCCGCCCCGGTGCACGCCCGCTTGGACCGGCGCGACTTGCGCTCCCACGGCCGCAACTGTCAAGCTCCTGTCGCCGGATCGCCTGTCGGAACCTTCCGACATGCAATTCAGATTTGCCGCAGGAGTAACACTGGCAAGCTGCGCCGTTGTGACCGGCGGCGGTTTTTACAATAACAGCGGCTCTAGGTGCCTCGATGTGCTCAAGCCTGCGGCAGCTGGCCATGATTGCTGGCCTGCTGCTGGCCCCCAGTATTCTGCCCGGCTGGGCGCAGACGCCCGCCCCGGCTGCCCCGCCCGCCGTGCGCGCGCCGTCCAGCGGCAGCGCCCGGCTGCGTCCGCGCCTGCGCACGGCGGACCCGGCGGAGGTTCCCCGGCCGTTCGGTTTCGCCAATGTGCGACAGTTGGCGCAGCAGCGCGCCGCTCACGAATATCGCCCGATGTCCGATGCCTTGCCGGCGAGCCTGGCAAACCTCAGTTACGACGAGTACCGCGATATCCGCTTCCGGCCCGCGAGTGCCCTGTGGCACGGGCAGGCGCTGTTCGAGGTGCAGTTCTTCCACCGCGGCTACCACACCCGCCAGCACGTGAACATCTTCGAGGTCGGGGCGAGCGGGGTGACCGCGGTGCCCTACGATCCGCGCTTCTTCACGTTCGGACGGCTGCTGAAGATTCCCAAGGCGCCCGTCACGCTCGGCTACGCCGGGTTTCGGGTGCACTATCCATTGCAGACGCCCTTCTACAAGGACGAGCTGTTGGTGTTTCTCGGCGCCTCGTATTTTCGCGTGCTGGGGCGCAACCAGCATTACGGCGCCTCGGCACGGGCGCTGGCGGTCGACACGGCAGAGCAGAGCGGCGAGGAATTCCCGACATTCACCGACTTCTGGCTGGTGCGTCCGCAGCCCGGCGATCGCACTCTGACCATCTACGCACTGCTCGACAGCAAGAGCGTGTCCGGTGCGTACCAGTTCGAAGTGCGCCCGGGTGCGATCACCGCCCTCGAAGTGCACTGCGAACTGTTCTTGCGTCATCCCGTCACCAAACTGGGTATAGCCCCGCTCACGTCGATGTATTTCTACGGGGAGGACGGGGGTGCGCGCCGCGGCGATGACTACCGTCCGCAGGTGCACGACAGCGACGGGCTCATGCTGCAGGGCGGCCAGGGCCAGTGGATCTGGCGTCCGCTTGCCAATCCGCGCGAATTGCGCGTGAATCGTTTCGCGGACGAGAACCCGCGCGGCTTCGGGCTGGTCCAACGCGAGCGCGATTTCGTCCATTATCAGGACACCGAGTCGCAGTACGAGTCGCGGCCCAGCTACTGGGTAACTCCGCTCGGCAGCTGGGGCAAGGGCGGTGTCGAGCTGGTCGAGATCCCGAGCGATGAGGAGATCCACGACAATATGGTCGCGTATTGGCTTGCAGCGCAGCCGCCGAAGGTGGGTAAACCGCTGTCGTACGGCTATACGCTGTGGGCCTACGCGCAGAACCCGCAGTGGCCGCCCGGCGGTCGCGTGATCGCATCGCGCAGCGGCAACCCGGCGATGGGCGACAATCACGGGCACTATGGTCCCGGCGCGCGCCGGGTGCTGATCGACTTCGCGGGCGGCGACCTCGATGGGCTCAACGGCACGCAGCAGGTCAAGGCGCAGATCACCGCCGAGAACGCCCAGATCGAGGCGCTCAGTGTGCAGCGCATTCCGGAGAACGGCGCCTGGCGCGTGACGTTCGTCATGACGCCACGCGCCAAGCGGCCCGTCGACATGCGCTGCTTTCTCACCCTCTTTGGTGAAGTAATGACTGAGACGTGGGTGGAACAATGGATACCGTGAGCGGCGAGGGCGCGCGGGCCGGTCTGCCGCGCTGGCGCCTGTTGGTGCGGCGAACACTGTTTTTCAGTCTCACCGCCGCGAGCGCCTGCGGTGCCAGCGCGCTGCTCCTGGACGTGCTGATGGCCAATGGCGTCACCGCGCTCGAGCTGCTGGGACTGCTGCTGTTCTTCGGGCTGTTTTTCTGGATTTCGGGCGCCCTATGGACCGCGATTGCCGGTTTTGCGATCCAGCTGATAGGTCGCGACCGCGGCAACATCGACTGGCATGCCGTGGCCGGGCGCGCGCTGACGACGCGCACCGCCGTCGTGATGCCCATCTATAACGAGGACACGCAGCGGGTCGAGGCAGGCCTCGGCGCCATCTGGCAGTCGCTGGCGCAGCAGTCCGAGCAGCACGCCTTCGACCTTTTCATCCTCTCCGATAGCGGCGCCGGGGAGATCGCCGTGCAGGAGGAGGCGATGTGGCAGCGGTTCGTTGCCCGTCACGGCGCCGCCGGGCGCGTGTTTTACCGTCGCCGCCTCGAGCGCGGTGGCCGCAAGGCCGGCAACATCGCCGACTTCGTCACGCGCTGGGGCGGCAACTACGAATGCATGATCGTACTGGACGCCGACAGCGTCATGAGCGGGGAGGCCCTGGTGACGCTCGCGCGCGTCATGGAGGCGCAGCCGCGCGTCGGCATCCTGCAGACGCTGCCGATACCGGTCGGACGGGAGACGCTGTTTGCGCGCCTCATCCAGTTCGGCGCACGCCTGCAGAGCCCGATGCTCAGCGCCGGGCTCGCCTACTGGCAACTGGGTGAAAGCAACTACTGGGGCCACAACGCTATCATTCGGATCGCGCCGTTCGCGCGCTACTGCGAGCTGCCGCGCTTGTCGGGGGGGCCGCCGCTCGGCGGTGAGATCCTCAGCCACGACTTTGTCGAGGCGGCACTGATGCGCCGTGCCGGCTTCGAGGTGCGCCAGGTGCCCGCTCTGAGCGGCAGCTGGGAAGAGGTGCCGGCGAATGTCCTCGACTATGCGGCACGCGACCGCCGCTGGACGCAGGGCAACCTGCAGCACTCACGCCTGCTGGGTTTTCCCGGGCTGCACCCGCTCAGCCGCATACATATGCTGACCGGCATCGTGTCGTACGCGAGTTCCCCCATGTGGCTCGGGCTGCTGCTGATCAGTTCGGTTTTGAGCGCGATCGAAGCGGGGCGGCAGGTCCAGTACTTCCTGCCCGGGCTGCATACCCTGCCGCAATGGCCACAGATTCGCGCCGGCGAGATAGGCGTACTGTTCGAGCTGACGCTGGTGGTGCTGTTGCTGCCGAAGGTGCTGGGCGCCATCCTGGCGATCCGCGATCGCAGCACGCTCAAGCAGTATGGCGGGGCCGGCCGCCTGTTCGCAGGACTTGTGGTCGAGCAGCTGTTCAGCGTGCTGCTCGCGCCTTCCATGATGCTGTTTCATTCGACCTTTGTGGCACAGACGCTGCTCGGCCGCTCGGTGTCCTGGAACGCGCAGGTGCGCACTGACCGCGGCGTGACCCTGGGCGAGGCGTTCCAGCGCCAGAAATGGCATCTGGCCTTCGGCATCGCCTGGGGCGTCAGCATGTGGTGGCTGGCGCCGCAGTTTTTCTGGTGGCTGACGCCGGTGTTGCTGGGGCTGATCTGCAGTGTACCGCTCACCTCCTGGACCAGCCGCAGCAGCGCGGGCGTGGCGGCGCGGCGCCACGGACTGCTGCTCACTCCGGAAGAGACCGCCCCGCCACCGGAGCTGCGGGCGCTGAGCGATGCACTGAACGCGCCGCCCGAGACGCCAGGGGCGCCCGCCCCGGCAGCGCCCCCGACGCCCGAGCCCGTGGTCATAATTGGCACGACACCCGAGAGTAAGGAGAAGGAAAATGTTGCGGAAGCCTGGATACCTGATCACCCCGTTGCTGTTGTTGGCAGTCGCCGCGGCGTGGGCGGGTCCCTATAGCGATACGATCGCCCTGTTCAAGAATGCCGGTCAGAGCGCGGCCTTTTTCGACAACTCCTATGGCTACGCGGTCTTTCCGACCATTGGCAAGGGCGGCTTAATCGTCGGCGGTGCGCACGGCAGCGGGCACGTGTACGCGCACGGCAAGTACGTGGGCAATACCTCCGTCACCCAGGTGAGCGTCGGCTTCCAGGCCGGTGGTCAGGCCTACAGCCAGATCGTGTTCTTCGAGGACCAGCGCGCCTTCGATGAATTCACCAAGGGTAATTTCGAGTTCGGCGCCGACGCCAGCGCCGTCGCCATCACCGCCGCGGCCGGCGCCGGTGTGGGCACCACCGGTGCCAGCGCAGATGCCAGCGGCGGTAAGAAGGACGCGACCACCGCCGGCAAGTACTACAAGGGCGTGGCGGTGTTCACCATCGTCAAAGGCGGCGCCATGTATCAGGCCACCGTCGCCGGCCAGAAATTCAGCTATACGCCCAAGGGACAAGAATGAGCGGTGCGGAATCGGGCTAGGCCTGCAGACGTAGCCCGATTCCTACACGCGCTTCAGTCGCCGTCCAGATCCCCACCTGTGCGGCGGGGTCCACAGTGACGCCCCGGGAGCTAGCATCAAACAACCAAGCTCCGAGCGAGGACCCATGCTTCACTACGCAGTCGTTTTCTTCATCATCGCGATCATCGCGGCCGTACTGGGCTTCGGCGGCCTCGCCGCTGGCGCAGCCGGCATCGCGAAGATCCTGTTCATCGTGTTTCTGATCGGCGCCATCGTGACGTTCCTGGCCGGCCGCAGCCGCGTCTAGCGACGTTTCTTTCCGGACGAGACAACATGAGCACTCCGTTCAACGATCAGTGGGTCCTCGAGCGGCGGCAGGTCGCCGAGTCCCGGGAAGCTGCACCGCCGGAGGACGCGCAGGTGGCAGCACAGCGTACGCAGCACAGTAAAGCCTGGCGTCGTGAGCGCACGCCGGGCGTCTTCTTTGGCCCGCGCCGCCTGCGCTGGATTGACCGGGACACTTAGGTCGCGCGGCGCGCGAGTAGCCGGAAGACCAAGGGATTGACGACGATCGAGAGGATCGCGCCCGCGACGATGTAGCTCTGCCCCTGCGGGGGCAGAAGCTGCATGCTGACGCCCATGACGGCGAGGATGAAGGAAAACTCGCCGATCTGGGCGAGCGCTGCAGCAACGGTCAGCGCCGTGCGCAGCGGGCGCCGCAGCAGCCGCACGATCGCGAGCGCTGCCAGCGATTTTCCCACCACGATGATGGCGAATACCTCCAGCACCTGCAGCGGGTGCTGCACCAATACCAGCGGCTCGAACAGCATGCCGACGGCGACGAAGAACAGCGCCGCGAATACGTCCTGCAGCGGCTGCAGGTAGGTGGCGGCGCGGTGGCTGTGATCAGAGCCGTTGATCACCATGCCGGCGAAGAACGCGCCGAGCGCGAGCGACACGTCGAACAGGTGCGCCGCGCCGTAGGCGACGCCCAGGGCGAGCGCTATCGCGGCCAGAGTGAACAGTTCGCGCGAGTTGGTCAGCGCGACCCGCTCAAGGATCCAGGGAAAGACGCGCGAGCCGACGACCAGCATCAGCGCCACGAACAGGGCCACCTTGCCGAGGGTCAGTGCCAGCGTCAGGCCCAGGTTGCCGGGCTCGAGCCCCGGCCCGGCCGGCATCTGCCCGCCCAGCACTCCCGCCAGTGCCGGCAACAGCACCAGGGCGAGCACGGTCACAAGGTCCTCGACCACCAGCCAGCCGACGGCGATGCGCCCGTCTTCGGACTCGAGGGTGCCCTGCTGTTCGAGGGCGCGCAGCAGCACCACCGTGCTGGCCACGGACAATGCCAGGCCAAACACCAGTCCTGCGCCCCACGGCCAGCCCCACAGGTGCGCGACCAGCGCGCCGAGCGCGGTGGCAGCGGCGATCTGCCCGAGCGCCCCCGGTATGGCGATGCCCTTGACCGCCAGCAGGTCGCGCAGCGAGAAATGCGTGCCCACGCCGAACATCAAGAGCATCACGCCCACTTCCGCCAGCTGCGGCGCGAGGTGCGCATCCGCCACGAAGCCCGGTGTGTGCGGACCGAGCACGATGCCGGCGGCCATGTAGCCGACCAGCGGCGGCAGGCGCAGGCGGGCCGCCAACATGCCACACACGAAGGCCAGCCCGAGGCCTACGGCTAAAGTCGCGATGAGGGTTTCTTCGTGCGACATGCGCCGGGATTTTACCCGTGTATGCGGCCCGCGCTGGCGCCTTGGTAACATGGGGCGGGGTAAACCCGGGGGAGAGTGACTGATGAACGAGCAGGCCGCGACCATCAATCACGCCAAGGACACACTGATCGACCTTGCGATCCGTTTCGGTCCGCGGCTCTTGACCGCCATTTTGATCCTGATCGTCGGCCTCATGATCAGCCGCTGGGTCAGCGGCTGGCTCGGGCGCGTGCTCAATCGGCGCGACCTGGAGCCCCCGATCCGGCTGCTGCTGACGCGGCTCGTGTGGGCGGCCTGCATCGTCATGTTCCTGATCATGGCGCTGCAGAACCTGGGCGTGGAGCTGCTGCCGCTCATCGCCGGTCTCGGTGTCGCCGGCGCCGGCGTGGCGCTGGCAACCCAGGGAGTGCTGAGCAACGTGGTGGCGGGCCTCTCGATCATCTTCGCCAAGCCCTTTCGCGTCGGCGAATACATCGCGATCGCCGGCGTGGAGGGTGTGGTCGAGAGCATCACGCTGTTCAGCACCACGCTCACGCACGTGGACCGCTCGCACGTGGTGGTGCCCAATCGCAAGGTCGTCGGCGAGATCCTGCACAACTACGGACACATCCGCCAGGCGGACATCACCGTAGGTGTTGCCTACGACACCAACCTCGGTACCGCCTTCGCCCTGATCCGCGAGGTACTGGCGGCCAACGCGCGGGTGCTGAAGGACCCGGAAGCGATCGTGCAGGCGATTCAGCTGGGGGAGTCGGCGGTCGGTATCGCCGTGCGGCCGTGGGTGCTGGTGCCGGATCTGACCGCCGCCACCGGTGAGATCAACGCTGCGGTACTGGCGGCCTTCACCACCGGCGGCATCATCATGCCGGCCCCGCAGCGCGTGGTGCGGCTGATCAACACCGGTACCTGAGGGGGCGCCGATGGGCAAGCCGGTTGTCTCCTGGAGCCATAAGCCGGCCGGCAAGGACTTCGACGCCGCGCACAGCTATCTCACGCTGGTCTACCCCAACGCCCAGGCGCGCCGGCTGGTGCAGGCGCTGCGCCGCGCCAGGCCCGTAAGCTTCGCCGCCAAGGACCTGTTGCGCGCCAGCCGCTTGCCGCTCCTGCCACGCGATGAGGCGCACGTGGCAGCCGATCTGAAGCGCATTCACAAGGGCAAGTCGCTGTCGCCGGTGCTGCTGGTGCAGGGTGACTCGTCACGCACCATCGCGCTCATCGTCGCTGACGGTTATCACCGCATCTGCGCGATCTGCTACTTCGATGAGGACGCCCCCATCGTGTGCCGCCTGGTTGCGCAGTGAGTCCTGCGGCGTGCGGCGGCCGCTGAGCGCGGCCATGTCCACCACCGAGATCTTCCTCATCGCGATGGGCATCATCTACACGGTGCCGTATCTCATCTGGCGCCTGCTGCGCACCGACTACTACGCGCCGTGGTGAGCACCATGCTCACGGTGCCGGTCGTGGCGCCGCGCCTGAAGCAGGCGCAGGAGCTGATCGGCAGGGCGGCGTGAAAGCGGCGGCCGCAAGCGCGAGGAGACACGTGCATACGGATGCGGCGGTTACGCCGTCGATTTGCCTTGCCGACCGAGGTCCTGCGGGCGGGGATTCACGGCGCTGCCCGCCTTAGCAACACCAAGCTGCCTCAGGGCGGGGAAGAGGGCACTGTGAACGGAGTGGCATCGGCTGCGCACGGATGGTTTGGCCGGGTCGTGTCGCATACGGTGACGGTGCCGAGGAACTCCATGGCGACAGCCAGTTGCTCGGGTTGGGGGACGGAACGAAATGCGCGCTGCACCGAGTACAGGCGTTCATTGCCGAGAATGACGCGAAGCGCGGTCGTCTCGGGCTTGCCCGTCTGGGCGTTGTGCGGGCAGGACAATAGCAGCATCGATACGGGATAGCCGTTCGTTTGGCCGGAGAACATGCTCGGCTTGGGTGTCTCCGGGCACGCTTTCATCCAACGGGCGGCGATTCCCTGCAGAAACTCGGACTGCGTGACGGAGGGCGCGACGGTGTAGATCTGCACCGTGATCATCTGCGACCAGTCCTCGACGGACTCCGCGGACGGGATCCATTCGTACCAGGTGCCTTTCTGCCATCCGAGCCTGAAGTCCTGCGGCATCCGCAGAACCAAGCACTTCGCTCTGCGCTGCGGACGCAGCTGCGACGCCGAGGAGCGCCAGGACGAGCAGCATCAAGGTGATTGGACGACTCACACTCACGGTCGCACCTGATGAGGTGCCCTAAGGGCGGGCGGCCGCTTCGATGAGCGCACTGGCGGCGGCAAGGTTGGCCAGCAGCGTGTCTGGGACGCCGTGGCGGCGCAGCACGTAGGCCGGGTCGTTGTACGCAATCGTCACGGCCCCGCCGGCATCCTCAAAGACCAGCGCCTTGAGCGGCAGGTCGAGTCCGACGGCAGGAACGGCCACCATCAGGGGTGTACCGGCCTTGGGATTGCCGAAGATGAGCAGCTGCTGCGGGCGCATGGTGAGGCCGGCGCGTGCCGCATCGCCACTGAAATCGATGCGAGCGAACACCATGACCCCGCGCGCCTTGAGCAATGCCTCCAGCCGCTCGATCGTGGCGGCCACGCTGTGCGCCGAGCGCAGGCGGATGATGCCGGCATCGGCCGCAAGTGATTCGCTCATGGTCCGCCGAGTATGACGCGGCGCGGTCGCCTGTTGCCAGCGGTCCTGCCGGCGGGCGTCAGGGGCGGCAGTAGTGCGGTGCTCCCGTGCGCGTGGGTATGATGACGCTGGCGGCCGCCCGCGCGCCACGGAGACCCGTAATGATTGGAGGCTACAGCGACCATGCTGCCAACGAGCGCACTTTTCTGGCGTGGGTACGCACCGGCATCGCCGTGATCGCCTTTGGCTTCGTCATCGAGAAGTTCAACCTGTTCATGCTCACGATCGCGAACGCCGCCCTCAGCAGCGAGTTTCAGCGCTCGCAGCTGTTGGCGGCCTCCGGGCGCGTTGGCCGCTACGACGGGCTGGTGCTGATCTTCGGCGGCATCGGCCTCATCGTGCTCGCCACCGCGCGCTTCGTACGCACCAGCCGCCTGCTGGATGACACGCAGATGCACACTGCCAGCAGCGTACGCACCGAGCTCATCATGTCGGCCGCGCTGGTGCTCCTGCTCACGAGTTACAGCATCTACCTGGCCTTCGGCTAGGCGACGCGGCGGGGGAGCCGGCCATGCACACGGGGTACGGAGGCCATCCTTGGCCGCGGGCATCCGCCTGCCTGCTGCTGTGCCTGAACTTGGCGGGTTGCTCGCTCCTCTCGTTCAAGAGCCCCGAGCGACCGCTCGCGCCGCGCGAGCTGAATGCCCGCATCCTGAGCCGCGAGCTGGCGTCGCAGTTCATGGCCGGCGTCGGCCGCGTCGGCCAGGACATCGCCGGCACCGACAACGATGCGGACGTGCTCGACAACACGCTGCGCTGGGAGATCGCCGCCGTCACCGAGAGCCGGCGGGCCGCCACGCAGATGGCGCCGCTGATGAGTCTGCTGGACAGCTGGGCGCTCACTACCCAGATGCGCAGCTTCATGGCCGACGGCGGCGCGGGCGCGACGCTGTTCGGCAGCCACGAGCCCGCAGTGCGGGCCGTCACCGACGACTACGCCGACCAGGTCGAGGCGCTCGCCCGTCGGGTGCTGACGCCGCACGAGTTCGATGACTACCAGAAGTTCGTCGCGGGCTACGCGCGCGAAAACCCGCTGCAGGACCTGAGCTTCACGCGCGTCTCGGTGATCGATCTGTGGAGCCGTGAGAAAGGCACGAACACCAAGCTGGTCGATTCGCTCGGCACGATCCCGGAGGCCATGGCGGACGTGGCGCAGCGCGTGCAGATGTTCGGCGAGACCGTGCCGGCAGAGGCGATGCGCGAGGCGCAGCTGACACTGCGCGAAAGCGGCTACGCGCAAGGATGACGTGCAGTCAAAGCTCAAGGAGCTGGACGAGCGGCTGGAGCGGCTGACCAGGGTCGCTGAAGCCAGCCCGCAGATGGTCGAGCAGGCGGTGGGCGAGGTGCGGCGCAGCCTGCGCGAGGTGCTGGAACATCTGGACGCAGCGACCACGAGCGCCACGCAGGCGCTGCGCGTGGAGCGCGCCGCGCTGTTCGCCGATCTGCAGGCCGAGCGCATCGCCGTGCTGGCTGCCGTAGACGTGCAGCGCAAGGCGCTCGCGGTCGATGCCGGCAATCTGGCCTCGCAGGTGGTGAAGTCCTCGGGCGAACAGCTGCGCTACCTCGCCGGCGAGGTGCTGCTGCTGCTGATCGTGCTGGCCGTGGTGTTATTGGGCCTGCCGTTCGCGGCCGGTTATTTCGTGGCGCGCGCACGCTTCCGGCACGGCGCCGACAAAACGCCTTAGCGCTGGCGCGGCACCCGCGTCACTTACTCTTGGTGTCGCGCCCGGGTTGCTTGGTCAGGCCCGTGTCCTCCATCGCCGAGAGCACCTCGGCGGCGTCGGTGGGTTCCTGCAGTGCCGAGACGTGCGGATCGCTGCGCTCGCGATCGCGCACCATGGGCAGGTCGCGGCGCAGCTCCTCGAGCAGATGGATCAGCTTGGTCACCTTCTGCTCGGTGAGCAGGTTGATCTGCAGGTCGAGGTGTTCGCGCTGATCGGTCAGGCGCGTCTGCCGGCTCTGCCCGATGAGCACTACGGTCGCGGTCAGGAGCGCCGTGAGGGTGAGCAGGCCCTGCAGCAGCTGGAACGGCGGCGGGTCAAATGGCACGCGCCCGAGGTCCTTGACCAGGAGATTGGCGGCTAACCAGCCGAGCGTGAACAGCAGCAATCCCAGGACGTAACCGGGCCGCGCCACCGCGCGACTGATGCGCTCGAGCCGCCGCTGCGCGGCGCTGCTGGCGGCGGACTCGCGCCGCTGCAGTTCGACGATATCGGCGACGTTCTGGCTGATGTGTTCCGACAGGGAACCGGACGGGGTCTGCCGGTCGCGGGTTCTGTTGGTGCTCTCGTCCTCGTTCATGCCATGCGCGCCGCGAAGTGTTCCGCAGTCATTCTACGCCGCGTGCCGCGGATCGCGCAGGCGCCCTGCGCGGGCCTGGCCTGGCAGATTGCGATCGCAGCGCGCCTGCCGCGCGTCGCGCGGTGCGGCGGCGCCAGAGGGGCCGCCGCCCGCTGCAATGAGCTGCGGCGGGCATCCATGCTAGCCTTCCGCCATGCGATCCATAGGCCGAAGAGCAGACGGCGCGCGGCTCGAGCGCATGCGCGCCTCGCCGCGTTGGACGGGGGAGCAGTTCAGCAATCTGCACCCGATCATTCCGGGACTGCGCGATCCGCACGTGCCGATGCCGACGCTCAGCGAATTTCTGTGCGGCGGCGAGCGGCGCGTACCGGCGCACCCGCTGCCCGCGCTGAGCCCACTTGAGGGGTGGAGCAAGCCTGCCGCGAGCGGTCTGCGCGTCACCTGGCTCGGCCACTCCACCGTGCTGATCGAGATCGACGGCGCGCGCATCCTCACCGACCCGGTATGGGGCGCGCGTGCCTCGCCCTCGCGGCTCATCGGTCCGAAGCGCTTCCAGCCGGTGCCGGTGCGTCTGCGGCAGCTGCCGCCGCTGGATGCAGTCGTGATATCGCACGACCACTACGATCACCTCGACTACCCGACCATTCGCGAGCTGCGCAGCAGCGCGGTGCCGTTCGTGACCTCGCTCGGGGTCGGCGCGCACCTGGAATCCTGGGGCATCGAGCCGCAGCGCATCTTCGAGCTCGATTGGTGGGAATCGCACACGCTGGCCAGCGGCGTGACGGTTACGGCCGCTCCCTCGCAGCATTTCTCGGGGCGGACGCCGAAGAGCCGCAACACCACGCTGTGGTCGTCGCTGGTGGTGCGCTCCGCACGACATGCCGTCTTTTTCAGCGGCGACACCGGACTCACCACCGAGTACGAGGCGATCCGCGCACGGCTGGGACCGTTCGACCTGGTGATGCTCGAAGTGGGCGCGTTCCACCCCTCGTGGGGCGACATGCACTTAGGCCCACACAACGCGCTCAAAGCTCTGGCACTGCTCGGCACGCCCGCTTTCCTGCCGATCCACTGGGGAACCTTCGCTTTGGCGATGCACGCCTGGGATCAGCCGGCCGAAGTGTTGCTGCAGGCTGCGCCGCAAACGGCGGCTCCGCTCTTGATGCCGCATCTGGGTGAGCCGGTCGAGCCGGCGCAGCCGCGCACGCTGGAACCGTGGTGGCGTGCGGTGGAGGGTGCGCAGGGCGCTGCAGATCCCGGCCGGCGTCAGCGCAGTCGCCGTGCCCAAGACAATGTCCTGGCCACTGGACTAACCGTGCGCTGTGCGCGTCGTTGAACTGGCTGCAGAAGGCGCGGTAACGGCAGCTCAGCCGTGCAGTTCGTCCAGTACGAAACCACAGGCGGTACTGGATATCCACCGGCTGGCGCAGCAGGCGCTGTCGGCACGCCCGCCAGGGGCAGTCGCGCGGCATAATCCACCTATCCGCCGAAGTCCCAAGGTCGGGAGTGAAGACGTGTCAGCCGAAACTCAAAGCGTTCAGCAGCTGCTCCTGTCCGCACACACGCGGGTCACCTGCCCGAAGTGCGAGTCTAAATTCAGCTTGCAGGAAGGATTTGCGCGCCAGGCGCTGGAGAAGTTCGAGCTGTCCACCGCCGGCGCTATCGAGGCCGTGCGTGATGCCGAGCGTGCCGAGGCCGAGAGTCGCGCCGTGGAGCTGCAGCAACGGCTGAAGGAGCAGGGCGCCAAGCACGCGCACGCGCTGCAGGAAGCGCGGTTAATGGGCGAGCAGTCGCTGGCGCCTCAGCTGCAGGTGCTCCGCCAGGAATTGGCCGAACGCCAGGCCAGACTCGAAGGCTTTGCCAAGCGCGAGGCGGCCCTGAAGATGCGCGAGCAGGGGATCGAAGCGCGCATCGCGGAGCAGGCGCGTGCCAAGGCGCAGACGCTGTTCGCGGCTGACCGCGCTGCGCTCGAGCAGGAAATCGCCCAGCAGCGCCAGAAGGTTGCAGAGCATGCGTTTGGCGGAACTAGCGCTGCGCCAGGAGAAGGCGGCTTTGCAGGACCGCGCCGCGGTCTTGGACATCGAAGCGGCACGCAAGCTCGACGCCGGCCGCTCAGAGCTCGAAGGTCGCATTCGTATGCAGGAACGGGAAAAGGCGGAACTCGAGAAAGCGGAACTGCGTAAGCGCCTGGAAGACATGAATGCCCAGCTCACCGAGGCGCAGCGCAAGGGCAGTCAGGGCTCGCAACAACTGCAGGGCGAGGTACTGGAGCTCACTCTCCAGGCCGCCCTCGAAGCGGCATTCCCGTTGGATACGATCGAGGAAGTGCGCAAGGGCGCCCGTGGCGGAGATGTCGTCCAGCGGGTCATGACGCGCAGTGGTCAGACGGCCGGGGTTCTGCTTTGGGAAGCCAAGCGTGCCAAGGACTGGAGCGCGCAGTGGCCGATTAAGCTGAAGGAGGACCTGCGCTCATGCGGGGCGGATGTCGCAATCCTCGTCACGATGGGGACCGCGGTCCCGAAGGAGTGGTGTGAAGACCAGCAGTTCGGTCTTCATGAAGACTGTTGGGTCACGTGCTGGAGCACGGCACTTCAGCTGGCGACCGTTCTGCGTGCAGGACTGCTCGATCTGCATAAGCAGCGCCTCATATCGGCCGGTAAGGGCGAAAAGATGGAAGCGGTTTATGACTACCTCACGTCCTTCCAGTTCGCCCATAAGCTCAAAGCCGTGTACGGCGCCTTTTACCGCATGCGCCAGGAGCTGGAATCGGAGAAGAGTCAAACGCAACAACGCTGGGCGCGCCGCGAGAAGCAACTGCAGAGCGGGATCGCCGAACTCGTCGGAGTCGCAGGAGAGATTCAGGGACTTGCGCAGCAGGAATTGCCGTTGCTGGAGATCGAGCGTGGACCCGAGCCGGAAGCGGCGGGAGGGTCGGGAAGCGATGCCCCGCAGCTCGGCCTGAAAATCGAAACGGCGCCTTGACAGTAGTCACGGCCGCGAAGCATTCACCCGCCTTAAGGGTGGTGCTCCGCTCACCGCGGGCTCGTGTGATGGCGGTCTTTCCTTAGTGCGCGGCAGGCAGGTGCGCCGCCGGCAATCTGTGCCCGGATCCTCAGTGATACTTCCACCACACCAGCAGCGCCACCAGCGCAGGCAGCGCGAACACCAGCACAAATACCGGCAGTTCGTCCGACACCGAGTAGCCGGCATGCTTCACGCCGATATACATGTTGACGCCGGCGCCCATGAGCCACACAGGCAGGAACGACAAGGCTGCACGTCCGAGGCCCCCCTCACCGCCGAGGTTGTGGCCCACGAGCAGGCAGGCGCCGAGCAGCAGCAGGCCGATCACGATGACGATCAATGTATGCATGGGCGTTACCGGACTTGCCTGATCACCAGACCTCGCAGTGCGCAGCGCCGGTGCGAATCATCGGCGCGCCGGTCTTACAGCTGAAGGCGCGGGCAAAGGCAGCACTGTTCGACAGCGGGCCGATGACGCGAAACTTGGCGATCGGATGCGGATCGCCCTGGACCATCAGGCGCTGCGTCTCCGGCCGGATCTCATCCCCGCGCCACTGTCCCCAGGCGATGAAGAACTGCTGGTCGGGTGTGAAGCCCGCGACAGTCGGGGCCGGATGCTGCTGTTGCGCCTTCTGGAACGCCAGGAAGGAGACCTTGACGCCCGCGAGATCGGCGATGCTCTCGCCCAGCACCAGCTTGCCGTTGTGGTGAATGTTGGGCTCGATGAAGTAGCCGTCGAACTGGTTGGCGACGCAGGCCGTGCGCTCCTGGAAGCGTTGCAGATCGTCCGGCTTCCACCAGTCGCTCAGGCGTCCGAGCGCGTCGAACTTCGCGCCCTGATCATCGAAGCCGTGGCTGATCTCATGTCCGATCACCACGCCGATGCCGCCGTAATTGACCGCATCGACCGCCTTGAGATCGAAGGCAGGCGGCTGCAGGATGCCCGCCGGAAAGACGATCTCGTTAAGCTGCGCCGTGTAGTAGGCGTCCGAGGTCGGTGGCGTCAGTCCCCAGCGGTGGCGATCGGTGGGCTTGTCGATGAGGGCGCGATCATCCTTGACGTTCCACTGGCTCGCGGCCAGCAGGTCGTCCCAGTACGAGCCGCGCGTGATGTTGGCGCTGCTGTAATCCTTCCATTTGTCCGGATAGCCGATCTTCGGATTGAGGGATGCCAGCTTTTCCAGCGCCTTGGCCTTGGTGTCCGGTCCCATCCAGGCGAGGCTCTGCAGGATGTCGTGCATGGCGGCGATGAGATTGTGGACCATCTCCTCGGCGCGGGCCTTGGCCGCGGGCGGGAAGTACTTCTCCACGTATTTCTGCCCGAGCGCATCGCCCAGCAGTCGATCGGTCTGTTCGGCGCAGCGCTTCCAGCGCGGCTTCATCTCCTTGGCGCCGGCCAGGTAGGCCGCATAGAAGTCGAAGCTCTCCTGCACGAACGGCATTGGCAGCCCGTCGGAAGCGGCGCGCAGGAAATGCCAGCGCAGATACACCCGCCAGTCGGCCAGCGAGGTTGCACGCAGCTGGCGGTTCACTTCGGCGAGAAACTTGGGCTGGTCGACGTTGAGCGTCTTTGGTGCAACGTTGGCGGCGGCGAAATAGCTCTGCCAGTCGATAGCGGGCGCCAGCGCCTTAAGCTCGCTGACCGGCATCGTGTGGTCGGTCGCTTTCGGGTCGCGCAGCGCCACGTTGTCGAGCGAGGCGCCGGCCAGCTGTTTTTCCATGCCGAACACGATCGCCGCTTGCGCCTTGGCGCGCGCAGCATCTGCGCCCGCCAGCTGCAGCATGCGCGCGACGTGCAGCAGGTACTTTTGCCGCGCTTCCTGAAAGCGCGGCTCGGTCTTGAGGTAGTAGTCGCGGTCGGGGAGGCCGAGTCCAGCGGCGCCGACGTCGGCGACGGTGGCGGCCGGGTCGTGGTAGTCGGGCGACGACGTCATGGTGAACGGCGCGAGTACGCCGAAGCCGTGCAGGTGGCGCATGACGCGCTGCAGATCGGCCGGCGTCTTGATAGCGGCGATCTCGTTCAGGATCGGTTGCACCGGGGTGAGCCCGGCTTTGGCAATGGCCGCCTCGTCCATGCAGGCACCGTAGAAATCGCCGACCTGCTGCTCGACCGATCCCTTCGGCCAGTCGTGGCGTTGTGCGAGCGGCTCGAGTATGTCCTTGAGCTGTGTTTTCGAATCTTCACCGGACTGCCAGCGGCGGCTCCAGCGCGACATCGAAGCGGGGATGGGGTTCTTGGCGCGCCAGCTGCCGTTGGCAAACTGATAGAAGTCGGTGCAGGCATCGGCGCTCTTGTCGAGATCTTCGAGGTGGATGCTGGGCTGCTGAGCCTGGGCACAGACGCCGGCGGCCAGGAGCAGCAGTGGCAGAAGCTGGGTGGCGCGCATTGAGTTCTCTTCCCTGGTCGTCAATGTGGTGAGCGCTGCGCCGCTTCAGCGGCTCGCGCCCATGATTGCAGTGATGGGAGGCGCCGCGGCCGGCACGGCGTGGCGATAGTCCTGGCCCAGGAGCGCCGCGATGGTCGCTGCGATCTGCGCCTGGTGGATCTCGGCGGTCTGGCGGCGTTCGCCGAGCGGGGTGGTATCCGGTCCCATGACCGCCAGCCAGATGTTCTCCGAGCCCTTCTGCTCGTTGCCGTGCTCTTTCCACTCGACCGGGCCGCTGCCGCGTCCATGATCGGTGGTGATGATGAAGGTCGTGGTGTCGCGGTAGGCCGGCAGTTTCTGCAGGGTGTTCCACAGCTGCTCGACGAACTGGTCGAACACGTGCGCGCTGTGCAGCACCAGGTCGTAGCGACCGGAGTGTGCCCAGTTGTCGGTCTCGCCGTAACCGACGAACAGTACGCGCGGCTGCTGCCGGGCGAAGGAATCCAGCAGCGGCACCTGCAGGAAGGCGTCGTAGACGTCCTCGTCCTCCAGCTTGGTGGTCGTGCGGTACAGCTGGTTCATGAGCTCCTGCCGCGGAGTCAGATCCCCGTGGTAAGGCAGGTCCCAGCCGACCTGCAGCGGCAGATGGCTGCGTGCGACGTTGAATATGTCCTTGAATATGCTCCAGGTGGCATAGACGCTCACCTGCCCATGCAGCGCGGGTAGCGAATTCAGCCACTCGAACACGGATATGTTGGGATTGGGGCCGAACTCATTGGAGTCGATGCGTGCATCCGGATGCCCCGTGAGCATCTCGTTGTAGCCGGGGTAGGAAAAGGCCAGGCCGTTGGTGACGCGCGCATTGCTGCCGAGATTGCGGTTGCCGAAGATCTGGCCGTGCGAGGCGACGGTGCCCCACAGGAAGGGGAACAGCGCCTTGCGGCGCTCGCTGACGTCGTCGCGCCAGAACTCCGCCCGCAAGTCCTTTTCCGCATCCCAGATGCCGCCATTCTTTTCGTTGAGCAAAGTGGGGTCGGCGCCGGTGAACACCTCCTGCCAGCGCAGGCCATCGCTGACGATGAGGACGACGTTGCGCGTTTTCAGCGGCGGACTCGTCTGCGCGTGCGCCAGCGAGCCCGCGGCGAGCGCGACCACCAGCAGCGCGCAGCGCGCGGCTCGCAGGACACAGCGTGGCGACAACATTGCCGCCAAGCGTAGCCGTCGCAAATTGCAGGTACAATAGCGCCACACCGCCGGAGGACCCGCGACCCCCATGCGCCGCGCGCCTCACGCCCGGTTACTCGCCGCCTCGCTGTTGCTTGCGCAGGGACACGCTGCGTCTGCCGCCGCCGCCGCGACCCTGCAGGTCGGGCAGCTGACGCTGCAGCGCTGTCATACGGCGGCGCCCTGGTGTGGCACGGTGCCGCGGCCGCTCGACCCGAGCGGCGTCGTTCCCGGGACGCTGCCCATCTATTTCGAGTTCTATCCTCACACGGCTGCGGGCGCGGCCGCAGGCACGCTGGTCGCCACCGAAGGGGGCCCGGGTTATCCGGCCACCGATTCGCGCGAGGAGTATCTGGCGCTGTTCGCGCCGCTGCGTGAGCGGTACGACGTGCTGATCATGGATAACCGCGGCACCGGCCGCTCCGCGGCGATCGACTGCCGCGAGCTGCAGACCGCCGCGCAGCTCACCGAGGCCGACATCGGCGCCTGCGGGCGGCAACTCGGGCGCACGGCGCCCCTCTACAGCAGCAATCTCGCCAGCGACGATCTGGCCGCCATCCTCAAGGCGCTGCACAGCGGCCCGGTGGCGCTGTACGGGGATTCCTACGGCACCTACATGGCGCAGGTGTTCGCGCTGCGCCACCCCGAGCAGCTGCGAGCGCTGGTGCTCGACGGCAGCTATCCGCTGTCCGGCGCCGACTATCCGTGGTATCCGCACTACGCACCGGCGATGCGCAACAAGTTCAACCTGGCATGCGCGCGCACGCCGGCCTGCCAGGCAATCCCGGGAAGCTCGCTCGATCACATCGCGCCCGCGCTGGCGCAGCTGCGCGCGCAGCCATTCGCCGCCCAGGCCCGCTACGGCCACGGCGAGGTGCTCAGGTTCACCGCCAACGCGACGCAACTGGCGATCGTCATGTTCGGCAGCTCGCCATCGCTGGCCTCGCTGCGCGAGACCGACGCTGCGGCGCGCGCCTTTGCTGCCGCAGACCGGCTGCCGCTGCTGCGGCTCATGGCAGAGACCCTCGCCAGCGTCGACTCGCGCGATGCGACGCAGGCGCCTGAGAAATTCAGTGAGGGGCTCGCCGCCGCGGTGTTCTGCCAGGATCCGGCGCAGATCTTCGACATGCGCCTGCCGCCGGCGCAGCGCGTCGCCGAGCGCGACCGGCTGATCGCGCAGCGCAAGCTCACGGCGCCCGACACCTACGCGCCCTTTACCCTCGACGAGTATCGCGGCATGCCGCTCGACTACGCCTTCATCGACGAGTGCGTACGCTGGCCGGCCGTCGCCGCGCCGCTGGTGCAGGCCGATGCCCACTATCCGGACGTCCCGGTGCTGGTGCTGTCCGGAGAACTCGACAACATGACCAGCGTGGCGGACGGTGCGGACGCGGCGGCCCGCTTTCCCCACGCCCGGCACGTCGTCATCGCCAACAGCATGCACGTCAACGCGCTGCCGCACGCGCGCAGCGAATGCGGCGCGCTACTGGTGCGGCGCTTCGTGGCCGACCTGACCACCGGCGATGACAGCTGTGCGGCGGCGGTGCCGCCGCTGCGGCTGCTGCCGCGCTTTGCACAACGGGCGGCGCAGCTGAGTGCGGCCCGGGCCGCCAGCGGCAACGGCGCGAGCCTCGAACAGCTGCGCCTCGTCAGCGCTGCGCTCTATGCCAGCGAGGATGTCATCACGCGCGCTGCGGAAAATGGCGCGGGCGAGGGGGCGGGCCTGCGCGGTGGCTCGTTCACGGCCGCCGCGCTGGGTGAGGGTTACCGGGTGACGCTGCGCGCGGTGCGCTGGACCGAGGATGTTGCCGTGTCCGGAAGGATCGACTGGCCGGGACGTGACGGGACCGTGCAGGCGCATCTTAAGCTGCGCTCGGCGCAGGGCGACGGCACGCTCGAACTTACCTGGCGCGATGGCGCGGATGCGCCGGCGCTGGCGCGCGGCGTACTGGGCGGCCGGCAGGTGACGGCCGTGGCCCCGGCTCCCTAGGTGCGTGCGGGCTGTTCGCGGCTCGGGTCGACCAGGAGCCAGGTGACGGCGGCCACCACGGCGAAGGCCGCGCCGATGAGGAATGCCGCCGTCCAGGCGTGATGCCCGGAGAGGTAGGCCACGATCGGAGTGGCGATCAGACCGCCGGCGTTGCCGCCGGTATTGAGAAGCCCGGAGGCAGCCATGGCGTCGCCGCGCCCCACGTGCATGATGGCGGCCCAGTAGGGTCCCTCGTTCACCTCGACGGCGGCAAAGCACAGAGCGAGTGCGAGGACTGCCAGGTAGGCGTTGGCGGCATCGACGGCTGCGAACTGCAGCACGCCGGCGGCCGGCAGCGACAGCAGCGGAATGATGCGCAGGCCCTTGCGCACGCCATAGCGGGCCGTGAAGACGCTGGCGAGCTTGCCGCCCACACCGGCGCCGATCGCGGCCGCAAGCGGCGGAGTGCCGGCCAGCCAGCCGCCTTCGAGCACCGTGAAGTGCCGCTCCTGCACGAGGTACAGGAAGCACCAGTTGGCGAGCAGGTAGTAGACGTAGTTCATGCACAGGTAGGACGCGGTCAGCGTCAGCACGTCGCGGTTCCTGAGCAGCTCGCCGACGCGCTGCCAGGAAATGGAGGAATCGATGTCGGCCGCGCGGTGCGCGCCGAGCTCGGCCAGCTCGGCGGCGCTCACCGCCGGGTGCTGCGCCGGGGTGTCGCGCCCGTACCAGGCCCAGCCGGCAATCAGCAGCACGGCGGGCAGGGCGGTCCACAGCAGCGCCCGCTGCCAGTCGAAGGCTGACATGAGCCAGGCGATGAGCGGCGGAGTGAGGGCGGCGCCCAGGCCGAGTCCCATGCTCTGCAGCCCCTGCACCAGCGGCCATTGGGCCGGGGTGAACCAGGTCTCGAAGACGCCGGCCGACAGCGGGAAGATCGGCCCCTGGGCCGCTCCCAGCAGCAGTTGCGCGGCGCATAACAGCACCAGCAGCGCGCCACCGGTCAGCAGCAGCGGTGCGAGCGGCGTCACGACGGTGGCCGCGAAGGCGATCAGGCTGATGATGACGAACATGCGCCGTGCGCCGATGCGCTGGCCGAGCACGCCGCCGGGGAACTGCATGACGGTGTAGCCGATCAGCATGGCCGTTTCCAGCCAGCCGATCTGCATCTGGCTCAGCCCCAGCCGCGGCATCATCTGATAGCTGGCGATGGTTATGCCGCGCTGCTGTACGTAGGCGATGAAACCGAAGCCGAAGAGGAAGGCGAAGATCTTCCAGCGTACCCGTACGCGCGGTGCCGCCGCCGTGCGCGGCGCAGAGCTTCACGTCACCTCGGCCGCATCGCCGATGCGTTCCATGACGTAACGACGCACGTCGAGGTTGAAGTCTTCCATGGGCGCGTAAAAGCCGCGTTGGTGCACGCGCGCACTGATGCCCTGCTGCACCAGCTCGCAGATGGCCCAGTCCTGGCGATTGACCAGGTCCCAGAACGCGGTGGTGTCGCTGGCGTCGAAATCGCTCTTGGCCATCTCGTACGGCTCGAACAGGAAATGGCACACGATGCTGGTGTGGGCCGCGCCGCGCGGCTGCAGCAGGAAGATCGCCACGTGATCGCAGGCGAGGCTGATGAACAGGTTCGGATAGACCAGCTCGCCCTTGTGACGCACGCGCTCATCCTCGTTGAGCGAGGGAAAAGCACGGCGGCGGGTGGTTCCCGAGGCGGTAAAGGTGTACGCGCCGGCACGGTGCGGAATGCCACGTGCCCAGTCGAGTTGCGCGCCGCCGCGCTCGCGGAACGCCGGCACCACCTCGCACAGCTCCGGATGCACCCCGGCGCAGTGGTAGCACTCGTTGTAGTTCTCGCAGATCACCTTCCAGTTGGCGGCCACCTCGTAGCGGATGCTATGGCCGATGCGCAGCTCGGCGAGCGGATAACGCTCGATGCGCGCCGGCACCGCGCCGAGCTGCTGCGCCAGCGGCGCCGCGGCCGAGGGCGTCAGGTGCACGAAGACGAAGCCGCCCCAGCAGGCGAGCCCGACCGGATAGAGACTGAACTGCGTCGCATCGAAGGAGTCCCCGGTGGTGAGATGCGGCGCGGCGATCAGCCGCCCGTCAAAATCGTAGGTCCACTGGTGATAGGGGCAGGTGATGCGGCCGGCCGCGATGCCGCCCGGCAGACGCACGGCGGCTCCGGCCGGCGCGGTATCGCGGCACAGCCGTGCGCCGCGATGGCGGCAGACGTTGTAGAAGGCGTGCAGCTCGTTGCCGCGGTTGCGCAGCAGCAGGATGCTCTCGCCGAGGACGTCGAGCATGCGCCAGGCGCCGGGTTCCGCCAGCTCCTCTTCGCGCGCGACGCACAGCCACTCGCGGCAGAAGATGCGCTCCTTCTCGAGCGCAAACATCCGCTCCGAGCGGTACCAGCTCGAGGGCAGCGCCGGCTCGAGTCCCGACACGGCAGGCGGCAGCTGACTCACGCCGGCCTCGCCAGCGGCGCGTCGCGCCGCGCGGCGGCGGCGAGCGGCTCGGCCTCCAGTTCGCGCGCGAAGCGGTGGCCACTGTAGACGGCGTGCACGATCGCGCCGGGGGCCAGCGCATCGCCGATGCGCGTGACGGACTTGATACCGGCAGCGCTGAGCTCGGCGCCGCGACTGCTGAGCTGTGCGTACAGGCCATCATTGCCAAAGCGCGCGCCGACGATGACGAGCGCGGCGCAGGGCAGACGCGTGACCGCGCTGGTGAACTGGTTGCTGAGCTCGACCTCGCCGGCGGCAAACCCAGTCACGCGATTCAAGGTGTGCAGCGCGATGCCGGCGCCAAAGAGCGCGCGGTGCACCTGCGGCTGCTCGTTGCTCATGATGGCCCAGGCGGAGGCGTGGCCGGCCGGAGTCACGTAGCTCACCTGCTGGCCGCCCCTGGCCAGATGTTCGGCGAGCACGCTGCCCATGTAATAGTTGTCGAAGTCGTAGACGACGATCGGGCCTGCCAGGTGCGCGCCGGCGGCCACATCGTCGGGCGTGAACACGTTCGGACCATCGAGTGTGCCCAGCGGAATCTCGAGCGGGGAATAGAGCATACGCGCCCAGCGCGCGCCGGTGGCGATCACCACGTGGGTGTTGCCCAGTTCCACGATCTCATCGGCCGTCAGGCGATTGCCGCGGTACACGGTTACGTTCGGCAGTTTCTCCAGCTGGCCGCGCCGCCAGTCGAGCACCCGTCCCCAGCTGGCAAGCCCGGGCAGGCGCGTCTCGAAGCGCAGGCGCCCGCCGAGTTCGTCGGCCGCTTCGGCGACTGCGACCTCGTAACCGCGCCGCCCGAGCGACAGTGCGCACTCGAGCCCGGCAGGCCCTGCGCCCACCACCAGCACGGTGGCGGCGCTGGCGGCCGGCGCGATGACGCTCGGGATGCCAGCCGCGGCGCCACTCCTCACCGATCGTGGGGTTCTGCGTGCAGCGCACCGGCACGCCGTCGTGCCAGCTCGAGATGCAGATGTTGCAGCCGATACACTCGCGGATGTCCTGCTCGCGGCCTGTGTCGATCTTGTGCGGCAGGAAAGGGTCCGCGATCGAGGGGCGCGCGGCGCCGATGAGGTCCAGCACGCCGCGCCGGATCTGACTCGCCATGGTATCGGGCGAGGTGAAGCGGCCGACGCCGACGACCGGCTTTTTCGTGACCTGCTTGACGAACCCGATGATCGGCTCGTGGCTGCCTTCCGCGGCGAAGCGCGACGGCGCGCAGTCGGTGGGTGAGGAGTCGAGCTTCACGTCCCACAGATCCGGCAGGTCGGCGAGCAGGCCCACCACTTCGTGCGCCTCGGAAGGGGCGCTGGTACCGGGGCGGGCGCGCAGCTCCTCGAGGCTGATGCGCAGCGCCACGGCGCAGCGTCCGGCGACCGCCTCGTGCGTCACCTCCAGGAGCTCGCGCACGATGCGCACGCGGTTGGCGAGGCTGCCGCCGTAGGCATCCGTGCGCTGATTCCACTCCGGCAGCAGGAACTCGTAGGGCAGATAGCCCATGCCGGCATAGACGTAGACGATGTCGAAGCCGGCGCTGCGCGCCCGGCGCGCCGCCTGCGCCTGGCTGGCCAGCAGCGCGCGGATGTCGGCGGCGTCCATGACCTTGGGGCGCTGGTTGCCCATGAAGTTGACGTGGGTCGCCATCCACGAGGTGCCCGACGGCGACAGCGGCGGGGTGCGGGTGGTGCGGTTCATGACCGAACCGCCGCCGTGCCACAGCTCGATGCCGGCCAGCGCGCCGTAGCGGTGCACCGCCTCGGTCATGAGGGCGTGCGAGCGGATATCGTCGTCGTCCCACAGGGTCGCGAAAGGCAGCGGCGCATCGTCGGAGGTCGGGTCGATGGAGACGTAGCCGCTGCACACGACGCCCCAGCCGCCTTCCGCCTTGGTGCCGCGGAAGCTGGCGCGCATGTGCGGCATGGCATTGGTCATGCCGGCGGCGTGCGGCACGGCGTAGAAGCGATTGCGTGCCGTGACCGGACCGATGCGCACCGGCTCGAACAGGATGTCGTATCGCGGGTTGCGGGCCATGCCTCGGGCGAGTCTGCCCGTACTTGAGCGTATGTTCAATAGTGAGGAGAATCGCCGCCGCGGCGTCACGGCAAAGGCGGGCGCGTGCCGCGCCTGCTCGCTATGCTGGCCCGCCGGAAGTTCGCCACCGAGCCACGAGGACGCGCGCATGCGCCACAAGTTTCTTGCTCTGCTGCTGCTGTTCTTCATCGTGCCGCGCGTCGTCATGGCGCAGGCGCCCGCGGCCGACACGCCCGAACCCGGCTCCGCCGAGGAGATCGCGCGGGCCACCACCGAGCCGCGCTTTCTGTCGCCGTGGGTGGCGTCCCTGCCGCTGTCCGCCGCAGTCGTGTCGCCGCGCACCTTCCTGCACCGCATCCCCGGCGCACCGGGCGAGCTGGTCGACTCCGCCACCGCTTTCGCCTACTGCCGCGCACTCGCGGCGTCCTCGCCGCGTGTGCGCCTGTTCACCATCGGTCGCTCGGAGGAGGGGCGCGACATCGTCATGCTCGCCATCGCCGACGAGCAGGGCATCGCCGACCTCGAGCGCCTGCGGGCGGCGACCGCCGCGCTGAGCGATGCGCGCAAGACCGACGAGCAGGCGGCCGCGAGCATCGTCGCCACGGCGCGGCCGATCTACTACCTCAACGCCGGGCTGCACTCCGATGAAACCGGCTCGACCGAGTCGGTGCTGGAGCTCGCCTATCGCCTCGCGGTCTCCGAGCAACCGATGATCCAGCGCATCCGCTCAAGCCTCGTGGTGCTGATCAATCCGGTCGCCAATCCCGACGGCCGCGACAAGCAGGTGCAGTGGTTCTACCGCTACCTGAAGGGCAAGACCGAGCAGGGGACACTGCCGCGCCAGGCGCCGCCCTACTGGTCCAAGTACGCGTTCGTGGACATCAACCGCGACGCCCACCAGCAGGTGCACGAAACCACCAAGGCGGTGTTCCACATGCTGTTCGCCTGGCATCCGCAGGTGATCCATGATCTGCACGAAAGCATTGCGCTGCTGCTCACCTGGAACGGCACCAATCCCATCAACGAACACGTCGACCCGCTCACCTATGCCGAGCGGCTCGAGCTCAGTTTCCACGAAGTCCAGACGCTCACCGGCTTCGGCATGCCTGGCGTGTGGACCTGGAATTTCGGCGACGACTGGGCGCATCTGTACCTGGATTCGATCGCCACCAATCACAACGCCGACGGCCGCGGCTACGAGACCTTCGGCAACGGCAGCGCCGAGACCATGCGGTCGCAGCAGCCGGGCGCGGGTCGCGACGGCACGGTGGAGTGGTATCGCCCGCTGCCCTCGCCGCCGACGAACTCGTTCCTCTGGTCGGCGCGCGACAACGTCAACTACAACGAGACCGCGCTGCTTGCGGCCCTCGATGACACCGCCGCGCAGGCGAAGACCCTGCTCCACAACTACTATACGAAGAGCGCGCATTCCTACCGCCGCGGCCTCGAGCAGGCACCCTACGGCTTCGTGATTCCCGCCGGCCAGGGTGATCCCACCCGTGTCGCCCAGCTGGTGGAGCGACTGCTGTCGCTCGGCATCGAGGTGCAGCGCGCCACGGCGGCCTTCACGCTCAAGGAGGGGAGTTATCCGGCCGGCACCTACCTGGTGCGGCTCGATCAGCCCTACCGCGACTACGCCGTCGATCTGCTGTCCCTGCAGGAGTATCCGAAGGACGGTCCCGAGGCTTACGACGACGTGTCGTGGTCGTTTCCGGCGCACTATCACCTGACGGTCACGGCGAGCGCCGACCCACAGGTGCGCAGCGTGAGCGCCGAGCAGCTGCAGGCGGCCCCGCACGTCAGCGGTGCCGTGAGCGGATCGGGCCCCGCATTCGTGCTGAAGGACACCGGCCAGGAGGGACTGCTGGAGGCGCGCTGGGTGCTTGCCAGGTTCCACGTGGCCATCGCCGAGCACCCCTTCAGCGTCGCCGGCGTGGACTACCCCGCCGGTTCGTGGATCCTGGCGGGGCAGCCCGGTCTTGCCCCCGCGCTGCACTCTGCCGCCACCCAGCTGGGCCTGGATTTCGTGGGACTGGCTGCCGTGCCGGACGTGGCCCGGCACGAGGCGCCGCTGCCGCGGCTCGGGCTATGGGTGCCGTGGGCCGATACCGACACCGCCGGCTGGGCGCGCTACACCCTCGATCAGCGCCACATTCCCTACAGCTACGTGCGCGACGAGGACATCCGCGCCGGCCGACTCAAGGACAAGTACGACGTGCTCGTCTATCCGCACGTCGACCTGGAACTGGCCGAGCAGATCGAGGGCCTGAACAAGGCGTGGGGGCCGATGCCGTTCAGAAAAACAGCCGCGACGCCGGCCTTCGGCACGCCGGCAGCCTCGGATGACATCACCGGCGGCATCGGCTACGCGGGGCTTGCCGAACTGCAGAAGTACATCGAGGCCGGGGGACTGCTGATCACGCTCGGCAACGGCTCGATGCTGCCGCTGGAGTCGGGGCTGGTGCGTGGTGTGCGGCGCGAGGCCGGCGGCGCACCACGCAGTTCGCAGGGCGGCGGCACGGCGGCGGCGGCGGCCGCGGCGAATGCCGAGACCCGTACTCCCGGCTCACACGTGCGCGTGTCGTTCGCGCGGCCCGACCATCCGATCGCCTACGGCTATGCGCCGCGCACCTGGGTATTCCGGCAGAACTTTGCGCTCTATTCCATTCCGCGCCGCTGGCTGCGCATGGCCTATTGCACGGTCTGCCTCGACGGGCCGGTCGATCGCAGCGCCATCGTGCTCGAGTGGGGCGATCGCGAGGGCGCGCCGTTCGTCGTCAGCGGCCAGGCATGGGGCGAGGACGGTCTCATCGGTCGCGCGGCGATCATGGACATGCCCGTCGGCAGGGGGCACGTGATCACTTTCAACTTCAATCCCCTGCACCGCGACCTCAATCGCGGCGACGAGCGCCTGTTGTGGAACGCCATCCTCAACTGGCGCGCCATCGTGACGGCGCACTGACGGCCTAGTTCAGCAGGCGGTGGTACTTCGCCAGTACCGCGCGCAGCTTGTCGTGCGGCAGGGCTCTGACGTGATGACCGTCGATGCCGGTCATGTCCTCGGCCGCCACCATGGCATTGTCGATCGCCTCTTCGGTCGCTTCCACGGTTGCGGCAAACAGCGGATCCAGGGAATCGTTCGGCAGCATCTTCACGTCGACCACGTGCTTGATGTCGCTCGCCCCGGGGTTGGCCGTGGAGAAGGCGATGAAGATATCGCCCGAGCCGTTGCCGGCGATGCTGCCGGTGCGGCCGATGCCGAGCGAGACGCGGCGGGCGATGCGCTTCAGCTGGTGCGGCAGCAAAGGCGCGTTGGTGGCCACGACGACGATGATCGAGCCGAGCTCGGCATGGTCGGACGGCATCCAGGCGTACGGATCGTCGCCCTCGATCTCGCGGCCCACCGGGATGCCGGCGATGCGCAGGTTGGGGCGCCGGCCGTAGTTGCACTGCACGAGCACGCCGAGCACGTAGCCGCCGTCGGCCGCGGCGAGCTTGCGCGAGGAGGTGCCGATGCCGCCCTTGAAGCCGTTGCAGACCATGCCGGTGCCACCACCCACCGACCCTTCCGCGACCTTGCCGGAGGCAGCGCCATCGAGCGCCTGGAAGACGTGCTGCGGCTTGACGTGAAAGCCGTTGATGTCGTTGAGCCAGCCGTCCCAGGTCTCGGCAACCACCGGCAGCGACCACCACGATTCGGTGGCGTCGGCGGCACCGTGTGCGACGCGCCAGGCGATCACCGCATCGCGCACCACCCCGACGCTGTGCGTGTTGGTGATCATCACCGGGCCTTCGAGGAAGCCGGACTCCTCCACCCAGGTGGTGCCGGTCATCTCGCCATTGCCGTTCTCGCTGTACCAGCCGGCGTAGGAGAATTGCTGCATGGAAGCTGCGCCGCGCGGCAGCACGGCCGTGACGCCGGTGCGTACCGGGCCGCTGCCGACCACCAGCTTGCCGTTGCCCTCGATCAGCGTCGTCTGGCCGACGAGGACGCCGTCCACGTCGGTGATGGCATTGAGCGCGCCGGGCGTGCCGTCGAAGGGAATGCCCAGATCGCGGGCGCGCGCACGCGCGCCGGCATCGCTGGCAGTGGCAGCAGTGGCGCAGGTCAGGAGCAGTGCAAGCACAGTCGCGGTCAGATCCGGGCGCGTCATGATTGGCCTCGCATCGGCAGAAGTTGGCGGCTGCTCAGGCGCGGGCCGCAAGTGCGCCGCCGCGCACATGCGCGTACCACCAGTACACCGGCACGCCGACGGCGCTCAGCGCCGCGGCCCACAGCAGCGATTTGGTGCCGATGCCGATCGACACCCACGCGCAGTACACGGTGGCGAACAGCGCGGCTGCGTACCAGCGCGCTTCGCGCGGCCCCGGCCGCGGGATCTCGCCGCGCCGCCACAGCACCAGCACGGCCAGCGCGCAGCCTATGTAGGCGGGCAGGTTGGCGGCCGTGACCACGACACTTAAGAAGGTGAATACCCCGGCCATGGAGTCGTTGTAATTGGTGATCAGCATGACGCTCGCGGCGATGCCGGTGAGCACGAACGCCGGCAGCGGCGCGCCGTGGGAATTGACCCGGCCCATCGCCGGCGGAAAGCCGCCGTGACGGGCGAAGCTCAAGGTGAGCTCGCCCAGCACCAGGGTCCAGCCGTTGAGTGCGCCCAGCCCGCTGACGATGATGAAAGCCGCCAGCACCTTGCTGGAGCCGTTGCCGAGGAAGCGCGCGAACAGGTCGGCGAACGGCGCGCTGGAGTTCGCCAGCTCGTTCTGCGGAATCAGCAGCATCGGCACGAACGAGATGCAGATATAGATGAGTGCCACGACCAGCGTGCCGATGAAGGTCGCGCGCGGGATCGTGCGGCCCGGATCCTTGACGCGGCCCGCCGGCATCGCCGCGCATTCCACACCGAGCATGGCAAACAGCGCGAGCGTCGAGGCGGCGATGACACCGGGCAGCGATACCGGGGTGGTCGGCAGGTGCACGAGCGGCTGCGGGTGCGGCGCCAGCAGCGCCCACAGACCGAGCGCCACGATGCCGACCTGCGGCAGCAGCTTCAGCACGGTGCTCAGCAGCTGCACCCAGCCGGCGGTGCGCACGCCGCGCAGGTTGATCAGTATGAACAGCCACAGCAGCGACAGGGCGGAAACCGCGGCGAGCCAGCGATTGACGTTGAGGATCGGAAAGAAGATCGACAGGTAGCCGACCACACCGATGGCAATGACGGCATTGGTGACCCAGGTGGAGACCCAATAGCACCACAGCATCACGAAGGCGACGCCGCCGCCGAAGGCGCGGCTGGCGTAGGCGTACGGCCCGTCATCATCCGGAAAGGCGCGGGCGAGACCTGCGAATACCCAGGCGACGAAGGTGCAGCCGACCGCCGTGATCAGCCAGGCGGGCAGGGCGTTCATGCCGTAGGGCGCCAGCGCCGCCGGCATCATGAAGATGCCGATGCCGATCGTGTTGCCGACCAACAGGGCCGTGCACATCACCAGTCCGAGGACGCGGGGTTCGCTGGCAGTAGGCATGCGCTGTGTTCCCTTCAGTTCAGCGCCAGCGCTTCCTGCAGCGCGCGCTCGGTGAGTTGCAGCGCCTCATCTACGTGGGCGCGGTTGATCATGAGCGGCGGAATGAAGCGCAGGGTACTCACTCCGCAGGCCAGCAGCAGCAGCCCGTTGTGGAAGGCGCGTGTCAGTACGGCATCGCACAGGGCACGGGCCGGCGCCTTGGAGGCGCGATCGCTCACCAGCTCTACGCCGATCATCAGTCCCTTGCCACGCACATCGCCGATGCAGGGGAAGCGCTGCTGCAGCTCGCGCAGCCGCGCCATGAAATACTCGCCGACCGCCGCGGCGTTGGCGGCGTACTCGTGCTGCACCAGCTCGAGTGTCGCGAGTGCCGCCGCGCAGCACAGCGGGTTGCCGCCGAAGGTGTTGCCGTGGGCGCCGCGCTTCCATTTCTCCATGTGCCGGCGGCGCGCCACCACCAGGCCCATCGGCAGGCCGGAGGCGAGCCCCTTGGCCAGCGTCATGATGTCGGGTGCGACGCCCCAGTGCTCGCTGGCAAACATCTTGCCGGTGCGGCCGATGCCGCATTGCACCTCATCGAAGATCAGCAGGATGCCGTGCCGGTCGCACAGCGCGCGCAGCCCGGGGAGGAAGCTGTCCGGCGGCACGAGGTAGCCGCCCTCGCCCTGAATCGGCTCGACCAGGACGGCCGCCACTTCACTCGGCGGCACATTGCTCTGAAACAGCATCTTCTCGATGTAATCCAGGACTGCCTGTCCCTGGTCGGCGCCGGCGAACAGCGGCCGGTACATGTTTGGATACGGCACGTGCGTGACGCCTGGCATGGTCGGGAAGAACCCAGCCTGCTGCGTGTACTTGCTCGCGGTGAAGGCGAGCGAGCCCATCGAGCGGCCGTGAAAGCCGCCGAGAAAACCGATGAAGCGCGGCCGCCCCGTCACGTAGCGCGCGAGCTTGAGCGCGCCTTCCACCGACTCGGTGCCGCTCTGGCACACCAGCACCTGCACCGGTTCGTGCAGCGGATTCAGCGCGTTGATCTTCTCGCCGACCTGCGTCATGCGCTCGTGCCAGTAGTCGGACGAGATGTGCAGGAAGTCATCGGCGGCGTCCTTGATCGCCTGCACCACCTGCGGGTGAGCGTGACCGGTACTGCACACGCCGATGCCGCTCATGAAGTCCAGATAGCGGTTGCCGTCTACATCCCACACCTCAACGCCGCGTCCTTTGGCCATGACGAACGGATAGTCGCGCGGGTAGGAGGGTGTCGTGACCGCGCGGTCGCGCGCCAGGAGCGCCTGCGCCTTCGGACCGGGCAGGGGCGTATGAATGTGCGATGTGGGCATGTCAGCTCCTCGGGCCGCCATGGATCACGATGGCAGGCTGATGTGAACGGGCCCGGCGTGCGCGGCGCGCGTGCGCGCCTGCAGCTCGCGCAGGCAAGCCAGTTCCGCGGGCTGCGGATAGGGCAGAACTTCCATCTGCGCGGCGAGCTGCAGCGGCCAGCCGGTGGCGGCGCGAGCCGCTTCGACCGTCACGCCCGGATATAGCGCGCACAACTGCAGCTCCTCGGTCTGCGGATGGGGCCGCAGGATCCCGAGGTCGGTGATCACCGCGCGCGGTCCGCCGCCGGGCGAACCGTCCGCGCGGCGCGCACCCGAACCTGCGAGGTAACCGCACGAGGTGCGAAACTCCAGCCGCGACACGAAGCTGCGTGGGCTCTGTTTCATGACGATCAGCACCTCGCGCGCGTGCGTCATGATCTCCGGCGCACCGCCGCTGCCGGGCAAGCGCACCGTGGGGTGCGCATAGTCGCCGATCACGGTGCTGTTGAGATTGCCGAAGCGATCGATCTGCGCTGCACCCAGGAAGCCGACATCGATGCGGCCGCGCTGCAGGTAATGGGCAAAAATCTCCGGAAGCGGTACCACGCAGGTAGCCGTTTCCGCGAGCTCCCCGTCGCCGATCGACAGCGGCAGTACCGCCGGGCGCGTGCCCACCGTGCCGGACTCGTAGATCAGCACGATGTCGGGGGCATGCATCAGGCGCGCAAGGTTGCAGGCAGCGCTCGGCAGGCCGATGCCGACGAAGCACACGGCGCCGTTGCGCAGCTGGTGAGCGGCCGTCACCGTCATCAGCTCATCCGGCGTGCACGGCGCGCCGCTCACGCCGCGACCCCCAGGCGGCGCAGCTGCGCGGCGTGATCGGCGACTTCCAGCACCTGCGCGCGCATCCAGGCAGTGAAGCTCTCGCGCTCGCGCGCGATTTCGTCCCAGGCGCGGTAGAAGCTGTTGTCGCGCGCATAGTAACCGTGCGCGTACGAGGGATAGGCGCCGCCCGGTACCACGCTGGCGGCGGTGATCAGCCAGGCCGGCAAAACCACGGCATTGACCTCGGAGCGCAGCGTTTCGACCTGTTCTTCCACCGTCACCAGCACACAGCGCGCCGCCATGGCCGCCTCCTTGGTGGCGCCCAGAATGCCGCGCAGCAGCACGTTGCCGGCGGCATCGATCTGCTGCGCATGCAGTATGGTGACGTCCGGGTTGATGGCCGGTACGGCGTTGAGCGGCGCGTCGCTGAACGGGCAGCGCAGCAGCCGCTGGCGCCGCTGCGGCAGGTGCCACAGGTCCGACTCGGCGAAATGACGCAGGATGCCGCAGGGCAGGCCGCTGGCACCGGCCTGGTAGGCGACCGCCATCTCGGCATGGGTGAACTCGTTCAACGCGAGCGGCCGCGGCCAGGCCTTCTCGACGGCATCGCGCAAGCGGTGCAGCGATCCGACACCCGGATTGCCGCCCCATGAGAACGTCAGGCGCGCAGCGCAGCCCATGCCGATCATCTGGTCGTACACCAGATCCGGCGTCATGCGGATCAGATGCAGCTCGCGGCGCTGTTGACGGATGATCTCGTGCGCCGCGGCGAAAGGGATCAGGTGCGTGAAGCCCTCGAGCGCGACGCTGTGACCGTCGCGCACGTGCGCAGCGATGGCATCGGCGAGCGGCAGCAGCTGCATCGCTTTACTCGACCACGGTCTGCGACTGCTCACGCAGGTACTGGGGCAGGTAATAAAACGAGGCGATGGCCTTGCCGGTGTTGCCCGAGCCTTTCCAGCCGCCAAATGGCTGGTAGCCGGGCCAGGCGCCCGTGGTCGCGCCCTGCGGCCGGTTGGCGTACGTCACGCCCGCCTCGATGTTCTCCTGGAACCAGCCGATCTCGTCGGCGCCGCCGTAGAAACCGGCCGTCAGCCCGAGCGGCGAATCGTTGGCGAGGCGCATCGCCTCATCGTTCGAGGCCACCCGCTGCAGCATGAGGATCGGCAGGAACATCTCCTGCTGCCACAGCGGATGTTGCGGCGCACTCTCAGCAAGCGTCGGCTGCACGTAGAAACCGTCGGCGAGTGCCCCCTCGCGCAGCTGTTCCCCGCCGCAGATGACGTGGCTGCCAGGGCTGCGCAGTGCCGCGCAGTAGCGCGCGAAATCGTCGTAGCCGGACCGTGTTGCCACCGGTCCCAGCCAGTTGAGCCGCTGCGCCGGATCGCCGATAGGCAGCGCCGCAGTGTGCGAGATGAGCTTGTCGATGAGCGCATCGGCGACCTCGCGATGCACGTACAGACGCGACAGCGCCGAGCATTTCTGGCCGCCCATGCCGAACGCGGAACGCACGATCCCGGCGGCGGCGCGTTCCAGGTCCGCCGCCGGCGTGACGATGCAGGCGTTCTTACCGCCCATCTCCGCGATGCACGGACGCGGATAGCGACCCGACTGCAGGCTGGCCGCGATCTGCCGGCCGACCCCGTAGGAGCCGGTGAAGGTGACTCCGGCGGTGCGCGCGTGCTCCACGAGCGCCGCGCCGATGGCGCTGCTGGAGCCGCTCAGGTAATTGAAGACCCCGGCAGGCACACCGGCGTCGCGGATGCAGTCCGCCAGCAGGCGCCCGGCCCACGGCGTGGCGGTCGCGCCTTTGAGCACCACCGTGTTGCCGGTAATGAGCGCCGCCGCAACCGGCCCCGCGGCAAGTGCGATCGGGAAGTTGAACGGCGTGATCACCACCCAGGCGCCGTAGGGCTTGAGGATGCTGCGGTTGCGCGACACGTGACCGGTGAGCGGATCGTTGGGCAGCGTGCGATCAAAGCCCTGTGCGTGTTCGAAGTCGTCGCAGTAGGTGGCGAAGAAGTCGGCCGCCTCCTGCGCTTCCCCCAGTGCTTCCATGCGGTTCTTGCCGACTTCCAGCGTCAGCGCCGCGGCGATGTCGTAGACGCGTTCCTCGATCAGCTGGCCGACCCGCCGCAGCAGCCGGGCGCGCTGCGCCAGCGGCGTGCGCCGCCAGGCCGGGAAGGCGGCGTGGGCCGCCTGCATGGCCGTGTCCACGTCGGCCGCGGTCGCTGCGGCGAACTGCCCGAGCTGCTGCCCCTGGCGCGCGGGATTGCGCTGCCGGAGCGCCTCTTTGGTGCGGCGCTCTTCACCGGCGATGTACAGCGGATGATAGGCATCCAGAGTGGCGAGTACGCGGGTCATGGCGGCCTCGAAGCGGCCGTGCAGTTCCTCCGGCGGATTGAACATCGTGGCGTACGTGAGCTTGAAACTCATGCGGTCATCCTCCGGCTGCCGGCCCCACCGGCAGCTCTGCCAACAGGCCGTCCAACAGGTCGAGCGCATCGGCAAGCTCGCGCTCGCTGATCACCAAGCGGCGGCGCCAGCAGCAGCAGATTGCCGCGCGCGGCGAACGACACACCCTGTGCCAGTGCGCGGGCGAGCAGTCCCTTGAGCGCCGGGTGCAGTTGCGGCCATGGCGCCAGCGGCTCGCGGCTGAGGCGATCGCGCACCAGTTCGATCACCGCGAACAGACCATGTCCGCCGCGAACTTCGCCAATCACCGCGTGGCGCTGCTGCAGGCGCTGCAGCTGCTGCAGCATGGCAGCCCCCAGACGTCGCGAGCGTGCGATCAGATCCTCATCGCGGTAGGTTGCGAGCGCCGCCACGCCTGCGGCACATGACAGCGGGTGGCCGCAGTAGGTGAGGCCGGTGAACAGCATCTGCGAGTCGAGGCGCCGGGCGATCGGCGCCGACAGCACCACGGCCCCGAGCGGCAGGTACCCACCGGTGAGCCCCTTGGCGAGCGTCATGAGATCCGGACGCGCCTGCTCACCGTAGCGCTGCCAGGCAAACCACTCACCACAGCGCCCGAACGCGCTCATGACCTCGTCGGCAATCAGCCACACGCCGCAGGCGCGCGTGACCTCGCGCAACGCGGGCCAGAAACTGTCCGGCGCCACGATGCCGTTCGTGCCCGCGTTCGGCTCCATGAGCACTGCCGCCACCGTCGCGGCGCCCCGTTCGTGCACCAGCGTGGCAATGTGCGCCGCCGCCGCCTCGCCGCAGGCGCTGTCGCTGCTGGTGCCGAACGGGCAGCGATAGGCATAGGGAGGCGGCACGTGCAGTACGTGCAGGGACTGCGGGTCGATCTGCTGCGTGCGCGAGTCGCCCGACAACGCCATGGCCGCGTAGCTGGCGCCGTGATAGGAGCGCTGGCGGGTAATCACCCAGCCGTGCGGCTTGGCGGCCGCCTGGCGCGCGAATTTCACGGCATGCTCGTTGGCATCGGCACCGCCGAGGGTGAAGAACACGCGCCCGCCTTCGTAGCCGGATTGCTCGAGCAACTGCGCGGCGAGCTGCGCGCGCGGGGCCGCGCCCCAGCTGCTGGTCACGAAACACAGTTTCTGCGCCTGAGCGCGGATCGCTTCGACCACGCGCGGGTGCTGATGACCCAGGTTGCTGCATTCGGCCAGGCTGCTCATGTCGAGGATGGAGGAACCATCGGCGGTGAATAGGCGCGCGCCGGCACCGCCCACGATAGTGGGCGCGTCCCACTCGTCCTGGATGCACCAGCTGTGCAGCACCGTCTGCTTTTCCGGAGCCGGCGTGGCGCTCGTCGTCGACGTCGCAGACATTGTGCTATTATCGAACAGCAATTCGCTTTGCGAATCACATTAGACGCACGTGCCCGCGCCGTCAAACTCACCGTATGCGGTGGCCGCCCGCAGCCTACAGCTGATCGGTCTGCTTGCGGACCACAACTCCTGCGCGTTGCGCGGGCCGGTGTGTGCGCGCGGCGCACGGCGCACGGGCCTGGCGGCCGGGCGGCACCGGTGAAGGCGCACACCGCCGGCGCCATGACGGCGCCGCAGCCGGCGGCCGCGGAATTTGCGCACAGCCCCGACTACGTACAGTCACTGCATCGCGGGCTGGCGGTGATCAAGGTGTTCGACTCGGCGCACGCCTCGCTGACGCTTTCGGAGGTGGCCGTGCGCGCCGGGTTCTCACGCGCTGTGGCGCGGCGCCTGCTGATGACGCTCGAGTATCTCGGCTACGCAATGCGCCAGGAGCGCAAGTTCTCCCTGACGCCGCGCATCCTGGAGCTGGGCTTCAGTTACCTTTCTGCGCTCGGCGTGCCGGCGCTGGCGCAGCCGTTCATGGAACAGGTCGCCCGCGAGATCGATGAAAGCTGCTCGCTCGCCGTGCTGGATGCCTACGATATCGTGTACGTACAGCGCGTCGCGGTACGCAAGGTGATGTCCATCACTCTCGGCATCGGCGCGCGGCTGCCGGCTTTCTGCAGCTCGATGGGGCGCATGCTGCTGGCCGGTCTGGATGAAGAAGCGCTGGAGCGCTGGCTGCGCGGCCTGCGCGCGCAGGCGTGCACGCGCTTCACGCTCACCGACAAGGCGGAACTGCGCAGCGCCGTGCAGCGCGCCCGCTCGCAGGGCTACAACTACGTCGAGCAGGAGCTGCAAGAGGGGCTGTGCTCGATCGCGGTGCCGGTGCGCGACGCCCGCGGCCAGTGCATCGCGGCGCTGAATGTCGGCATGCCGTATCGGGTGGGCGCCAGGGCGCACGCCCTCAAGAAGGTGCTGCCGGTGCTGCGCGCCGGCGCACACAAGATCGAGCGTAGCCTGCTCAGCCGGCCGCCCGAGGCCGTGACGCTGCGCTAGACGACCTGCGTTGCACCAGCCGTGAGCACATTGCGAGCCATCATGGCGCTGGCCCTGGTTACGCTGCCGGGCGCCTGGGCTGCGGCGCCGCAGGCAGTGCAGCCCCCGGCCATCGACCTGCCGCACTCTTATTACTACCGCGAGATGTTTCTGCCGCAGCTCACCGCAGGACCGAGCAGTCTGGCCTGGTCGCCCGACTCGCGTGAGCTGGTGTATTCGATGGCCGGCTCGCTGTGGCGCCAGAAAGTCGATTCGACCGAGGCGCTGCAGCTCACCGACGAGCGCGGCTACGACTACCAGCCGGACTGGTCGCCGGACGGGCGCTACATCGTGTATGCGCGCGATAGCGGGCAGGCGACCGAACTGTGGCTGCTCGACCTTCAGCTCGGGCCGCAGTTCGCAGCTCACGCACGGCGGCGCGGTCAACGTCGAACCGCGCTGGTCGCCGGACGGGCAGCAGCTCGTCTACGTTTCCAGCGCCTTGCATCGCCATTTCCATGTGTTCGTGGCGGCGTTGCACGATGGCGCGCTAGGCGAGCCGCAGCTCTTGAGCGGCGAGAACAAGAGCGCGCTGCCGCGCTACTACTACAGCCCTTACGATCACGAGATAAACCCGACCTGGACGCGCGACGGGCGCTCGATCGTGTTCGTCTCCAACCGCGATCGCATCCACGGCACCGGCGGGATGTGGCGCATGCCAGCCGTGCCGGGCGGCGCGGCAGTCGAGCTGCGCTACGAGGAGACCAACTGGCAGGCGCGGCCGGACTTCTCGCCCGACGGCCAGCGTATCGTCTACAGCTCCTACCTGGGACGCAGCTGGCTGCAACTGTGGCTCATGCCGGGCAACGGCGGCGAGCCGTTCGCGCTCACCTTCGGCGACTGGGACAACACCAATCCGCGCTGGTCGCCGGACGGTCGGCAGATCGCCTTCATCTCCAACCGCAATGGTGGCACGCAGCTGCGCCTGCTGCAGATGCCAGGCGCTGCAGAGCGCGAACTGCAGGTATTGCAGCGGCGCCGACTGCACCCGGGCGGCATGGTCCATCTGCAGATTCGCGACGGTCACGGGCAGCCGACGCCGGCGCGCGTGGCGGTGAACGATGCGGCCGGGCGCGCCTACGCACCGGCGGCGGCCTGGATGCAGCATGCGGAATTCGACCGCAACGAGCAGCCATTCGAGGCGCGCTACTTCCACAGCGCGGGCGATGACTTCATCGAAGTGCCGGCCGGCAGCGTCGACGTCTTCGTGATGAAAGGCCTCACGCGTACGCCGGTGCGGCGGCGCGTGGCGGTGAGTGCAGGTTCATCGACCGATGTACAGGTCGCGCTGCCGGAGGAACCATGGCAGGCGGCTGCCGGGCAGCGCTTCGTCAGCGCCGACGTGCACGTGCACATGAACTACGGCGGTCACTACCGCAACACCCCCGCGCATCTGGTGCTGCAGGCGCAGGCCGAGGGACTGGACATCGTCGAGAACCTGATCGTCAACAAGGAGCAGCGCATCCCCGACATCGCCTACGACGGGCGCGGCGTCGATCCTGCATCGCGCGCAGACGCGCTCGTGGTCCACGGCCAGGAGTTTCATACCAGCTACTGGGGGCATCTGGGGCTGCTCGGCATCGACCACATCCTGCTGCCCGGATACGCCGGCTATCCCAACACCGCCGCGGCGAGCCTTGCGCCCACCAACGCCGACGTTGCCGATCTGGCGCATGCCCGGGGTGCACTGGTGGGTTACGTACACCCATTCGAAGAGGAACCGCAGCCGCTCACGAAGCCGGCACACACCGATGCGGACGAGCTGCCGGTCGATGTGGCCCTGGGCAAGGTCGACTACATGGAGATCGTCTCGTTCGCGGATCACCAGGCGACGGCATCGGTCTGGTATCGGCTGCTCAACCTGGGATTTCATATACCGGCCGCCGGCGGCACCGACGCGATGGCGGACTACGCCACGCTGCGCGGGCCGGTCGGACTGAATCGCGTCTACGCCGCGGTACCCGACGGGCCGCTCAGCAGCGCCGCGTGGCTGCAGGCGCTGCGGGCCGGGCGCACCTTCGCAACCAATGGGCCGCTGCTGAACTTCACGCTGGGCGGTGCAGCCGTGGGCGCGACGCTGCAGCTGGAGCGGGCCGGCAGCGCAGCGATTCACGGCTGCCGTGCGCTCCATCGTGCCGGTCGATCATGCGCAGATCGTGTGCAACGGCCGCGTCGTGCGCGAGCTGGCGCTCGCGGATAAGCGCGATGCCGTGACGGTGAGCGGGACGCTGCCGCTGCGTGCCAGCGGCTGGTGCGTGCTGCGGGCGTTCACGGCGCACGCCGAATATCCGGTGCTCGACAATTTCGTGTACGCGACTACCAGCCCCGTCTACGTGTCGTTGCACGGCGGGACGCCGCGCTCGCCAGCGGATGCGCGCTTTTTCGAGGCGTGGATCGACCATCTGCTGGCGACGACCGCCGCCTATCCGGACTGGAACTCTCAGGCCGAGAAGGCCGGCGTGCTGCAGCAGCTGAAGGATGCCCGGGCGGTCTACCAGCGCCTCGAGTGACGGGCGAGTGCGGCCGCGGCCGTTACGGCCCGGCCTTCAGATACTTGTCCATCCAGGCGAGATAGCGCGTCCAGCGGTCCACCAGATAGCTCGGCCGGGTGAAGACGTGGTACTCGCCCGGATAGACCACCAGCTGCGCCGGCACCCCCAGTGTGCGCAGTGCCTGGTACATCTGCTCGCCGCCGGCGAGCGGCACGTCGAAGTCCTTGTCACCGCCCATGAACAGCGTGGGCGTGCGGATCCGATCGGCGTGAAAGAACGGGTAGGACACCTTGAGCCACAGCGCACTGTCGCGCCAGGGCGGCCCGAGCTCGGCGTTGTATTGCGCGATGTACTCGTCGGCCCCGTACATGGCGATCTGATTGGCACTGCCCGCACCGCTGATGGCTGCCTTGAAGCGCGTGTCGCTCGCGATGACGTAATCGGTCAGGATCCCGCCGTAGCTCCAGCCGCCGACGCCCAGGTGGGACGGATCGGCGATGCCCGCGCCGATGACGTAGTCGAGGCCACTCAGCAGATCCTGGACCTCCTTGTCGCCCCAGTCGGCAAAGATGCTGCGGGCGAAGGGCGTGCCGCGTCCGGTGCCGCCGCGATAGTTGATGGCCAGCACGACGTAGCCGTGCGTGGCGAACAGCTGGCGCTCCAGCGGCGGTCCATAGCCTTCCAGTTCCAGCGAATGGTCGTCCTGGCCGTCCGGTCCGCCGTGAATCCAGAGGAGGGTGGGATAGCGATGCCCCGGCTGAAAACCCGGCGGTTTCACGATCTGGCCGTGTATGGGCGTGCCATCGCGGCTCTTGAAGGAGAAGTCCTCAACGGAGCCGAGCGTGATTTCCTGGAACAGCGCGCGATTGTGCGCGCTGAGTGCGCGCAGACGCCCCTGTTCCAGCGCGTACACTTCGACCGGCGCCGCATCGCTCGAGGAGCGCACCGCGACATGACCGGCGGCTGCGACGAGTTGCTCCGCCACCATCGGGCCGCCGAGCCGCTCGATGGCGCCGCCGGCGAGGCTGACCTGCGCGGGGTACTGGTAGCCGTCATCCTCCACCGCAAACCGAATCAGCTGGTCATCGGCGCTCAGGCGCGGCGAATAGACCCAGCGGTCCAGAGCCGGGGCGAGTTGCTGCACGTGCCCGGACGATACCGCGACGACGGCCAGCTGATCGGGGGCGTATTCGGCGTATTTCGTTTCATCGCCGTGCAGGAACACGATGGACTCGCCGTCGGCGGTCCACTGCAGCGTCTGGTGATGCGGTGACCAGATCGATGTCAGCGTACGCGGCTTGGCGCCGGCAGTCAGGGCCAAGAGCCTGATCTCCTCGCGCCCGACATCGGCGGCGCTGTCGTTCCTGCTGCTGATATAGGCGATCTGCGTGCCGTCGCGCGAGAAAGAGGGCGCGGTATCGGCCGTGGCCGCCTCGCTCGGCAGTGGCGTCGAGGCACCTGTCTTGACGTCGAGCAGGTACAGATGCGTATTCGTATCAGCGGTCAGGTAATTCTCCGTGTCTTCCTTGAAGTGGAACGAGTCGATCACCAGCGGCTTCGGCGTGCGCTCATCGCCCGGCGTTGCGCCATCACCCTCCATGACCAGCACCACGCGCCGGCCGTCGGGTGACCAGGCGTAATCGGTGATCTCGCCCTTGGCGTGCGTCAGCTGTCGCGGCGTGCCGCCGTGACGGTCGACCGCCCACAGCTGCTTCACGGCGTTGGCCGAGCGTGCCGCGAGGAAGCCCACCACGCGCCCGTCGGGACTGAAACGGGGCCGGCTGACGTTCAGGCCGTGCGTCAGCTGCAGGCTGTGCGTACCGGCCCAGTCGACGCCCCACACCGCGCCACGGCTCTCGTCGGCGTCCTTGTCATAGCTCGTGACGAGGTACGCCAGCTGGCTGCCGTCGGGCGCGATCGTCAGATCGCTGACGGCCTTAAAGCGATACCAGTCGGCCGGCAGCAGCGGGCGGCCGGCGTTCGCCACCGGCAGCGTGAGACAGCCGAGGAGCACAACGGCAAGGACCATGAGGTTCTTCACGTGCGAGTCTTTCTTGGTGTGCCCTACGTTCGATATGGGCGTGGGGGCGGGAAGTGTAGCGTGGCGGGCCGCTGCGCGGGCAAACTGGCGGGGCACGCAGTGCGAACTCATGGATCATCCGCAAGCCCGTAACGATTTTGCCCAGCAGCTGCGGCAGGCGCACGCGGCCTTACGTGCCGGTCGCGCCGCGACCGCGGAAGCCTGGCTGCGCGCTCTGGAGAGGCAGGCGCCCGGCGAGGTGAATTGCCTGTGGCTGCTGGGAGTGGCGCTGCTCGATCAGGACAAAGTGCCCGAGAGCGTTGCGCTGCTCGAGCGCGTCGTCGCTGCCGCTCCGGACTTTGCGCACGCACGCGTCGATCTGGCGCGCGCCTACCAGCGCGCCGGCGATGCGGCCCGGGCGCGGCTGGCGGTACGGCAGGTGCTGGAGACGGTGCCGCAGCATCATCGCGCCTGGCTCGCCTACGGCGATGCGCTGGTCGACCTCGAGCAGTATGGCGATGCCTGCGGCGCCTTCGAGCGGGCGCGGCTCTGCGATCCGGAGCGGCCGCGCGTGGAGGAGGCGACCGCCGCGATGGTGGCCGGCGACCGCAAGAAATCCGAAGCCATCTTCCGCTCTATCCTGCAGGCCGACGCCAGCCACGTGGCCGCGCTGTGCGGACTTGCGGCCCTGTCACTGGCGGCGGACAAGCCGGAGGACGCCGAGCGCCTGCTGCGGCACGCGCTCAGGCAGTCCGCCCATCTGCCGCTCGCCTGGCGTGGACTCGGGCCGGCGCTGGTGGCGCTCGGGCGGCTTGCGGAAGCGGAGGCAGCGGCGCACCACGCGGCCAAAATCGAGCCGGATAATCCGCAGACCTGGTTCACGATCGCGGCGGTGTCGACCCGCCTCATGCACCAGCAGCAGGCGCTCGAGGCCTATGAGCGGGTCGCGCGCCTGAAACCGCCGGAACCGCGCCTGCACCTCTCGATCGGCCACGCGCTGAAGACGCTCGGCCGGCGCCAGGACAGCGAGGCGGCGTATCACGCCGCGCTGGCGCTGGATCCGGGCTTCGCCGAGGCCTGGTGGAGCCTTGCCGATCTCAAGAACTACGCATTCAGCGATGCCGAGCTGGCCAGCATGCAGTCGCTGCTCGCCAACGAGCCGCGCGGCCGGCCCAACGAGGCACAGCTGCATTTTGCTCTGGGCAAAGCCTACGAGCAGCGCCGGCAGTACGCGGACGCCTTCGCCCACTATGCGCGCGGCAATGAGCTGCGGCGGCTCGATGCGCCATTCGACATCGATTATTTCGAGCGGCGCAGCGCGCGCATTCGCGCCTTCTTCGATCGGGACTTCCTCACGGCGCACGCCGCTGGCGGTGATGCGAGCGGTGCGCCGATCTTCATCGTCGGCCTGCCGCGCTCCGGCTCCACGCTGGTGGAGCAGATCCTGGCCAGCCACTCGCGCGTCGACGGCACGATGGAGCTGCCGAACATCCTGAACATCGTGCGGCAGTACGACGACCTCAAGCCGGCCCGCGACGGCTATCCGGAGACCCTGCGCGGCACGCACCGATGCACACTTCGCCGCGCTCGGCCGCAGCTACATCGAGCAGACCCGGCCGCTGCGCCACGGGCGCGAGCGCTTCACCGACAAGCTGCCGAACAATTTCAGCCACATCGGCCTGATCCACGCGATCCTGCCGCAGGCGACCATCGTCGATGCGCGGCGGCATCCGATGGACGCCTGCTTCAGTACCTTCCGGCAGCACTTCGCGGAGGGTCAGACCTTCAGCTACGACCTTACGGTTCTCGGCCGCTACTACCGCGCTTACCTGGCGCTCATGGATCACTGGGATGCCGTGCTTCCGGGCAAGGTTCTGCATGTGCAGTACGAGCAGCTGGTACGCGATCCGCAGACGCACATCCGCCGGCTGCTCGCGCACTGCGGCCTCGAATTCGAGCCCGCCTGCCTCAGCTTTCACCAGACGCAGCGTGCCGTGCGCACACCGAGCGCCGAGCAGGTGCGCCAGCCGCTGTACCAGAGCGGCATCGGCTACTGGCGGCATTTCGAGAAAGAGCTTGAACCGCTGCGACGTGCGCTCGGCGAGTGCGTGGAACGCTTCGACGCACCGTTCTAGTGCGGGGCGTTGACGCGCACCGGTCGCGCAACCGATGATCGGCGAGCGCGTTGCGCACACGCGTACGAACACCGAACACAGCCTGGGGAGGGCGCGCATGAAGGCGGGGCGTAAAGTCATTGCGGCAGGGCGCGCGCGCCAAGCATCCCGACGCAGCTGCGCGCATTCGAAGATTGCAGTTGCGGTGGCGGCGGCGCTCGCCGGCGTGGCCGCGCCGCGCACGCACGCGCTCGATGCGGCGGCCACCGACGCGACCTCCGGCGCACTGCAGGAGGTGGTCGTCACCGCGCGCAAGCGCGAGGAAAATCTGCAGGACGTGCCGATCAGCATCGACGTTCTGACGCAGAAGGACCTGCAGAACCTCGGTATCGTCGGCTTCGACGACTACGCGACCCGCATGCCGTCGATCTCGTTCATCAGCGTCGGCCCGGGCACGCAGATCTTCTTCATGCGCGGCGTCTCCGACGGCAGCAATCCGAACTACTCCAACACCTCCTCGACCGGGTTTTTCATCGACGACTCGTCGCTGAGCTATGGCGGCGCGCAGCCCGACCTGCACCTCTACGACATCGAGCGCATCGAAGTTCTGAACGGTCCGCAGGGCACGACCTTCGGCGCAGGCTCCATGGCGGGCGCGATCCGCTATGTCACGAACAAGCCGGACGTCAATGCTTTCAGCGCCGGTGTCGACTTCGACGGCGGCCAGATGCAGCACGCGCAGCAGAACTGGAGCTACGAGGGATTTCTCAATCTGCCGCTCATCGATGGCACGCTCGGCTTGCGCATGTCCGCCTTCAGCGTGTCCCACGGCGGCTTCATCGACAACCTGCTCACCACACGCGACTGGGTCAACGGTACCAGTTCCACCAATGCCCAATGGGCCCGCAACGATTACAACCGCGAGCACCAGGAAGGCGGCCGGGTGGCCCTGAAGTACGTCCTGAACGAGCGCTGGAGCGCGCTCTTCACCTACGACTATCAGCGACTGGTGGCTTACGGCGCCTGGGACGAGGACATCACCCACTACGGCGAGGACAACGTCTCGCGCTTCGGACCTGAATACCACCGCTTCGAAGCCAAGATCGGCCAGTTGCACATAGACGGTGACGTCGGCATCGGCGATCTGGTGTTCGCCAGCACCTACTGGGCGCTGCCGTCGCGGCAGTTTAACGAGTACTCAAACTACGAGCAGAACTACAACATCGGCGCCACCAGTGGCACGGGTTACCCCGGCACCCAGGAAGGCTTTGCCTGCCTGAGCGATCCCTACTATGGCGGCACCGCTTTCACCGGTTGCAAGGTGCCGACGCAGTTTTACGAATATCACACCAATCCGGTGCGCTGGTCGGACGAGCTGCGGCTCGCGTCCAAGCCCGGCGGCCGCTTCCACTGGCTCGGCGGGCTGTACTGGGAAAAGACCACCGACAAGAATTCCGGCAGCACCTACTACATGCCGGGACTGCAGACCAACGGCGCCGCGTTCAAGTACGAGGAAGCGTATTACGGCACGACCGGCTCGTCGCTGCCGGCGACCGAGTGGTACGCCTATACCGAGCGCTCCGACTATCTGCAGACCACCGAGTTCGCGAACTTCAGCTTCGACATCACCAGCAAGCTCAATGTCGAGGCCGGTACCACGCATTTCGAATCCCACTTCAGATATTACGACCCGTACGGACAATTCGCCTACGCACCGACCACACCCTCCCTCACGGTCGGAGGGTCCGGAAAAGTGGGACAGCAAGTTCGGCGTGAACTACAAGGTCACGAACACGCTGATGCTATACGCGGACTTCGCGCAGGGCTTCCGCGATGGCGGCAGCAATTCCGGCTACCCCACCTCGTGCTATGCGTCCGGCGTGCCGCAGGCCTACAAGCCCGATACGCTCAACAACTTCGAGATCGGCTGGAAGTCCACCAGTCTCGGCGGCAGCCTGCTGTGGAACGGCGCGGTCTACCTGATGAACTGGAAGGACCTGCAGACCATCATCTACGACGTGGATATCTGCGCGCCGAGCAGCTTCAACGCCAATGTCGGCCAGGCGCGCATCTACGGCCTCGAGTCGAACGTTGACTACCGCATCAGCGATAACTGGTCGCTGCAGGCCTCCACCAGTTACACCGACTCGCACCTGATATCGAGCAAGTACCCGACCTTCGAGCCCAACGTCGGCGAGCGCCTGCCCTATGTTCCGTACTTCAACTACAGCGCCAACCTGCGCTACCAGCACGAACTCGGGCAGAGATTCAAGGGCTATGCGCAGTACGATCTGGCGCACAAGGGCGACATGTGGGATGACCTGCACGTCGCAGGTTCGAACGGCTTCCCGCGCGTGCTGCAGCCGGAATACACGCTGATGAACCTGCGCTTCGGTTTGAATCCGGCCGTGGGGCGCTGGCTCGCCGAACTGTACGTGACCAATCTCACCAACAAGAACGCGATCATCTACACCAATACCGGCAACTTCGATCTGCGGCAGACGACCAACGAGCCGCGTACCTACGGTCTGCGGCTCAATTACCGCTTCGGTAAACCCACAACTCCAGACGACGAGTGAGAATGCGCGGCTAGCGAGGCTGCCGCGCCGCGAGAAAAAGACTGCCCCGCGAGGCGCGGGGCAGTCGGCGTTCGGCAACCGGCGCTCAGTTCAAGCGCCGATCGGCGACGTCATCAGCCCGGCTTTGCCGCAGTGCGCGAGAACGGCGGCACCCCCGGACAGTGAACGGCAATATAGCCCGGCCGGCGGGGCGCTGTCACAGGAGCTGCGCTGTGCCCAATCTGGCACGCCTGGGCCAGCGGTGACATTCCCGTGCGCCGCAATCGCTGCGGCAGCCGGCGGTGGATCGCATTCATAATGTCGTGCAGCCGGCACGTAGCGTAGCGGTGCCGGCGGGCGCGGCGCGTACTGCGAGCTGCGGGGTTCACCTTCGGTCTGGCGGAGTTTTCAGTGACACTTGAAACGATCAGCGAGCACCGCAGCTTTGGCGGCGTGCAGGGCTTCTACCGTCACCAGTCGGAAGTCATCCAGCTGCCGATGCGCTTCGCCGTATATCGGCCGCCGGTGGCGCAGGAGCGCAAGCTCCCGGTGCTCTTCTATCTCGCCGGGCTCACGTGCACGGAGGAGACCTTCGTCATCAAGGCCGGCGCCCAGCGCCTGGCGGCACAACTCGGCCTGATGCTGGTCGCCTGCGACACCAGCCCGCGCAATACCGGAATCCCCGGCGAAGCCGATGACTGGGAGTTCGGCAGCGGCGCCGGGTTCTATCTCAATGCCACGCAGGCGCCGTGGTCGAAGTATTTCCGCATGTACGACTACGTGCTGCAGGAGCTGCGCGCCACGGTGCTGCAGAACTTCCCGGCCGATGCGCAGCGGCTGGGTATCTTCGGGCATTCGATGGGCGGGCATGGCGCGCTGGTGCTGGCGCTGCGCAACCCGGACGTCTATCGCTCGGTATCGGCGTTCGCGCCCATCTGCTCGCCGACGCGCTGTCCGTGGGGACGCAAGGCGCTGCCGCGCTACCTCGGGGATGATCCTGCTGCCTGGGCAAAGTACGACGCGGTTGAACTCCTGAGCGCCGGCGGCAAGCGCGTGTTCGCCGAGATCCTGGTCGACCAGGGACTCGCCGACAAGTTTCTGCCTCAGGGGCAGCTGCTGCCCGAGCAGCTCGAAGCCGCGTGTGCCGCGGTGGGACAGCCGTTGCGCCTGCGCCGTCAGGAAGGCTACGGTCACGATTACTATTTCATCGCCTCGTTCGTCGAGGACCACCTGCGCTTCCACGCGACGGCGCTGAACTCGGGAACTCCTCCCTAGCGCGTCTGCGCCTTATACTGCATCGTGGGGGGATACCGAACGATGCAGCAGTTGGTGGCGGCGTTGCAGGGCGCAAAGCCCAGCGCGATGCGCAATGCTCGCGCCACTGCTCGCCGCACTGCTCGGTGCCTGCGTCGCCGCGCCCGGGCGCGCCCCGCTTCAGCCTGCCGATACGCTCAACGACTTCAGCGCGCGGCGTCTGGAGCAGCTGACACCGGCACTGCCGCCGCCTGCGCAGGGCTGGGACCCGGCGCAGTGGCTGGCAGCCGCGCTGCAGCTGAACCCGCAGCTCGCCGAAGAGCGCGCTCAGGTCACCGCGGCCGCCGCCGCCGAGCGCACGGCCGCGGAATTTGCCAATCCCTCGCTCGATCTGTTCGCTGAGTACCTCACGAGTGCCGCGCAAAGCGGCGCCTGGCTGTACGGACTGTCGCTCGATTTCCTGCTGCACCAGCCCGGCGAGCGCGCCCGCGCCAAGCAGCACGCCGCGCTCGAGACGGCGCTCGCGCAGTCGGACCTGGCAGAGTCGATCTGGCAGGTGCGCGCGGCACTGCGCGAGGCGCTGCTGGCGCTCGTCGCGGCGCGCGCCGAGAGCGGCCTGCTGCAAACGCTGCGCGATGAGCGGCAGCGGCTGTGTCACAGCGACGAGGCGCGGCTGCAGCTCGGTGACATCGCGCGCGCGCAGCTGCTCACCGACCAGCTGGAACTGGCGCGCGTGCAGCAGCGGCTGCAGGCAGCGCAGGCGCGCTCGGCGGATGCCAGCGCGCAGCTGGCGGCCGCAGTGGGCGTGCCGCTGCGCGCCGTGCAGGGGGTTGCCGTGCGCTGGGACAACTGGGCCGCGATCGACACCCTCGCCGGCAGCGCCTCGCCGGCCTGGCGCAGCGAGGCACTGATCGCGCGGCCGCAGATCGTGCACGCGCTGCGCGCCTACGATCTGGCCGAGATCAATCTGCAGAGCGAGGTCGCCAAGCGCTGGCCGCAGGTGCACGTCACGCCTGCCTATGCCTGGGGTGGCGATGGCGTGCGCGAGGATGCGCTGAATGACATCGGCCGCGAGAGCGCGCTTGGCGTCTCGCTCGAGCTGCCGATCTTCAACCAGCATCAGGGCGCGATCGGCGAAGCGGTCGCGCGGCGCAGCGCCGCAGGTGAACATCTCAAGGCCGTGCAGGCGCAGCTGTTCGCGCAGATCGATCGCGCGGAACTGGCGTGGCCGACTGCGCGGCAGGCGTGGGCCGATGCCGTGCAGCTGGCCGACAACGCCGAGCGCCAGGGCCAGTCCGCGCAGCGCGCGCTCGAGGCGGGCGCGAGCGAGCGGGCCGGCGTGCTCGCGGCCCAGATCGCCGCCACCGAGGCGCAGCTGGCCGTGCTGCAGGCGGCCGAAGCAGCCCAGTCCGCGTTCGGGGCACTGGAGGACGCTTACCGCCGGCCGCTCGACGGGGCCGAGCTGCCCGCGCCGGCGGCGGGGTCACGCTCGTGAGCCGCACGCGCCTCGTGCTGGGCCTTGCGCTGCTGTTGCTCGCGCCGGTCGGCACCCCTGCCGATCCGGACGACGATGAACCGCAGAAGCAGCAGCGCAATGACAAGGATGACGCCAACGCGCCGCTCAGTCTGACCGGTGCGCAGCAGACGGCCGTGGGGATCCGTGTGGAACGGCCGCTGCTGATGCGCAACGCCGCGCCGATCGAAGCTTTCGGCACCGTCCTCGACCCCGTCACGCTCGTGACCGATCTCGGGCGTCTGGAGAGCACGCAGGCTGCGGCCGTCGCGGCGAGTGCCGACGCGCAGCGCCTGGAACGGCTCTACCACGACGATGCGCAGGCCTCCCTCAAGGCGTGGCAGAGCGCGCAGGCACAGGCGGCCGAGGCCGGCGCGCAGGCGCGCGCCGCGGCGATGAGCTTCGGCCTGCAGTGGGGGCCACTGGCGAAGTGGAGCGAGGCGCAGCGACACGAGCTGCTCGACGCCCTGGGCAAGGGCGAGCACCTGCTGCTGCGCGCCGACGTCGCGGGGTTGCAGATCGGCAGTCCGCTCGGCGGCCGCGCACTGGTGCAGGTCGATGGCGTGAGCATCGAGGCACGCGTGCTCGGGCCGCTGCCGCGCACCGACGCTACCGCCCGCAGCGCCGGCTGGCTGCTGCAGCTGCAGGGCGCGCCGCCGGGCCTGGGCCCGGGCGCCCGTGCGCTGGTGCGTCTGCAGCCGAGCGCCGCGCCTGCAGGCCTGCTGGTGCCGGGCACGGCACTCGTCTACGCCGAGCAGGGCGCGTTCGTCTATCGGCAGGTGCAGGGCGCTGCGGCCGACAGCTTTCGCTACGAGAGCGTGCCGGTGAAACCGCTGGCGCGAACGGGCAGCGCCTGGCTGGTGGACGGACTGCGCGGCACCGACCAGGTCGTGGTGCAGGGCGCCGGCGTGCTGTGGTCGCTGCAGGGCATCAGCAGCTTCTCCGCCGCCGAAGAGGAACACGACTAGCGCCCATGCTCGCCACTATCGTTCGCGGCTCGCTGGCGAATCCCCGGATCGTCACGGCGCTCTCCTTACTGGTGGCCCTGCTGGGCGTCAGCGCGCTGCTCGGCGCGCGTCTCGACGTCTTCCCGGACTTCGCGCCACCGCACGTGCTGGTGCAGGCCGAAGCGCCGGGGCTGGATGCCACTCAGGTCGAGTCGCTGGTCACGCGGCCGCTTGAAGACCTGCTGGGCGGGGCCGAGAACATCGAGGTGGTGCGCTCCACCTCGAGCCAGGGACTGGCGGCCATCCAGGTGGTCTTCGGACGCGACGCTGATCCGTATCTGCAGCGGCAGGTCATCAGCGAACGCCTCGCCGATGCCAGCGCGCTGCTGCCGCAAGGCGTCGGGCCGCCGCTGCTGTCGCCGCTGAGTTCCTCGATGGAGTATCTGCTGCACTTCGGTTTCACGAGTGAGCGGCTCTCGCCCGCAGAGCTGCGCGACCTGATCCGCTGGACCATCAAGCCGCAGCTGCTGGCCGTGCCGGGAGTGGCGCAGGCACAGATCTTCGGCGGCGATACGCGCGAGCGGCAGCTGTGGGTAGATCCGCTGAAGCTGGATGCCGCCGGCGTCACGTTTGATGAAATCGCCGAGGCGGCGCGCCGCGGCACGCAGATGACCGGCGGCGGTTATCTGGAGACCCCGACGCAGCGCATCGTGCTGCAGGCGCAGGCGCCGGGGGAATCCGCGGCGGCACTGGCACAGACGGTCGTGACCAGCCGCGGCGGCATCGCCGTGCGCTTAGGGGATCTCGCCGAAGTGCGCGACGGCGCTGCGCCGCGTTTTGGCGACGCCATCATCGGCGGCCACCCCGGGATCCTGGTCGAGACCTCCACCCAGTTCGGCGCGAACACGCTCGACGTCACGCGCGAGCTCGAGCACCGCCTGCAGATCCTGGTGCCGCAGCTGGCGCAGCGCGGCGTGCAGTACTACCCGGCGCTGCTGCGGCCGGCAAGCTTCATTGAGAGTGCGATCGGCAAGCTGCGCAACTCGCTGCTGATCGGGGCGGTGCTGGTGGTGGTGCTGCTGCTCATGACACTGCGTGACTGGCGCGGCGCGCTGATCTCGTTCGGCGCCATCCCGGTGTCACTGCTGGCGACGGTGTGGATCCTCAGTCTCGGTGGTCTGTCGCTCAACACCATGAGCCTGGGTGGGCTCGTCGTGGCGCTCGGCGTAGTGGTCGACGATGCCGTGATCGATGTCGAGAACATCACGCGCCGCCGCCGCGGCGCCGGCGCCGGCGCAGATCTGCGCACCCTGCTGCTGAATGCCTCGCTCGAGGTGCGGCGCCCGGTGTTCTACGCCACCGCCGCGGTCGCGGTGGCATTCCTGCCCATTCTCATGTTGTCGGGCCTGCAGGGCGCCTTCTTCCGCCCCCTGGCGACCGCCTTTCTTCTGGCCGTCGGCCTGTCGCTGCTCGTGGCCATGAGTGCGACCCCGGCCTTGTGCGCGCTGCTGATGCAGGGCTACCAGCCGCAGGCCGAGCCGGCGTGGTTGCTGCGACTGAAGCGTTGGCAGCAGCGCGCCATCACGCGCCTGTCGCGCCATGCGGCGTGGGTGCTCGGCGGCATCCTGGTGAGCGGGCTTGCAGGCCTGGCGCTGCTGCCGCTGCTGGGCTCGCGGCTGCTGCCGGACTTCCGCGAGAACTACCTGATCGCGCACGCGGCGCTGCGGCCCGGCATCTCGCTGCTGGAGACCTCACGCGTCGGCGAGCGCATCTCGCAGCAACTCGCGGCAATTCCCGGGGTCAAGAGCGTCGCCGAGCAGATCGGCCGCGCCGAGAACGGCCAGGATCCCGATGCGCCGAACAAGAGCGAGTTCGAGATCCAGCTCGACCCCGCGCGCGGGGCGACGACCGCGCAGCTGGAGGCGAAGGTGCGTGCCGTGTTCGATCAGTTTCCGAACCAGCTGGTCGAGATCTACTCGGTGCTCGCCGAACGCATCGGCGAGACGCTGTCGGGCGAGGTGTCACCGTTTTTCGTCAGCGTCTTCGGGCCCGATCTCGACCAGGATGATCAGGTGGCCGGGCAGATCGCAGACCTGCTGCGCCAGTGGCGCGACAGCGGCACCGTGCGGCTCGAGGTGCCGCCGCGCCAGCCCGAGCTGCAGGTACAGATGCGCCCCGCGCAGCTGAGCCTGTATGGCCTGCAGGCCGCCGACGTGCTCGGCACGCTCAACGCCGCCTATCACGGCACGGTGGTGGCGCAGCTCAATCAGTCGGACCGCAGCGTCCCGGTGGTGGTCCGCATCGCCGCTGCCGGCACGACGCCGCAGGATGTCGGCGCGCTGCAGCTGCGCGGGCGCGACGGCGCGCTCGTGCCGCTCGCCAGCCGTTGCCACTCTCACCATGGTCTCGGCACGCAGCCTCGTCGAGCACGAGGACGGTCTGCGCCGCCAAGTGGTGGTCGCAAGTCCCACGACCGCCGATCAGGGAGGGTTCGCGCGTCGTGCCCAGGAGGCGATCGCCGCACACATCAAGCTGCCGCCGGACGTCTACCTGCGCTACGGCGGCACGGCGCCGGCGCAGGCGGCCGCGGCCCGCGACCTGATGTGGCATTCGGCCGCCGCGCTGACCCTGATCGTGCTGCTGCTCGCGCTCGCCTTCGGTCGCGGGCGCTACGTGCTGCTGGTGCTGGCCGCGCTACCCAGCACGCTGATCGGCGGCGTGGCGGCGGTGGCAGTGACCGGCGGCACGCTGTCGCTCGGTGCCATGGTCGGGTTCGTGGCGCTGTTCGGCATGGCGGCACGCAACACCATTCTGCTCATGTCCCACTATCAGCACCTGGTGAGCAGTGAAGGGCAGGCATGGGGGCTGGCGACCGCGCTGCGCGGCGCCGAGGAGCGTCTGACGCCGGTGCTGCTCACCGCGCTTCTGACCGCGCTCGCCCTGCTGCCCGTGGCCCTGCAATCACACGAAGCCGGGCACGAGATCGAGGGCCCGATGGCCGTCGTGATATTGGGCGGACTGGTGTCCTCGACTCTGGTCAGCCTGATCTTCGTGCCGCCGCTTGCGGCACGCTGGCTGCGCGAAAATGAGGCACCCGGGGCCCTCCCACCCACCGTTGAGCACGGCGCACGCTAGTGGAGCATTTTCGCAACACTTGCCCCGTCACACTGTAGCCTTTCTGGCATCACCCTTCCCGGGCTGCCCCGATCTGGCGTATAAGTGCTTGTTCCAGAATAGCGAGGATTGTTGCTTTATCGCTACGGATTCTGGCATGTCGCTTGCTCTCGCCGCCCTAGGGTGGCTGCGCCAGTGGCCGCTGCCGAACCGCAAATCACGAGGGACAACCTGTGGGGAGTATTTCAATGAAGAACGCTAGTGTCATTCAGCGGATCCTGCGGCCATCGGTTGCCGGCGCCTTGGTGGCGGTGCTCGCGATGCCCGCTGGCGCCGTTGACCTGAAGACGGCAGATGGTTCGTGGACCTTTTCCATCGACGGCAACGTCAACGTCGACTACATCTTTTCCAGCTGTCAAAGCGCAGGCAATGCGGTCGGCATCGCCGGCGGCCTGACCTGCGTGGGCTCGGCCAACGGCAGCAACGTATCCAACATCGGCAACGGCCTGCTGCCAGCGGCCTTCAGCTTCGGTGTGGCCACCACTCAGGACGGCATCGACCTGGCGGCGCACCTCGGCCTGTATCCCGGCATCGCAACCAACGACGGCGGCAGCCCGAATCTGCAGGGCGGCACCGGCAACGGCTCGTCCAACACTGCGCTGGGCTCGACCGGCCTGGACATTCGCCAGGTGTACATGACGTTCGGCAACAAGGACATGGGTACCTTCACCCTGGGCCGTAACATCGGCCTGTTCGGCGCCGACGCGATCCTGAACGACATGACGCTGCCCGGCGTCGGTGCACCCGGCTCGGCTGCCGGTCCGGCACCGTCCAACACCACCCTGGGTGGCATCGGCTTCGGTTACATCTACACCGACTGGCTGGCGCAGATCGACTACACGACGCCGGACTTCTCGGGATTCAGCGTGACCCTCGGCATCTTCGACCCGATCAATTCGCTGAGCGATGCCGGCCCGGTCGAGGCGAAGAAGGCTCCGGGGTTCCACGCCAAGATCGTCTACACGATACCGTTCAGCGAAGGTAACAAGCTGTACCTGTCGGCCACAGTCCTGACGCAGCAGCAGGACTACGGGACCGGCCTTGCTACCGGGCCTGCGAGCTACAGCTATACCGGCACCGGCGAAGACATCTTCGCCAAGCTCGATATTCAGGACTGGGAACTGATCGGGTACTACTACCACGCGACCGGCCTCGGCTCGACCGCGCTGTTTGATGGCGGGGCCTTTATTAATGCCGGGTCCGCCGATACGCGCAAGTCGAGTGGCTACCTGGCGCAGACGACCTACAAGTTCGGGCCAGTCAAGGTCGGCTTCAACTACGGGCGCAGCAATCTCGACTACGCCGATGCCGTTTGACGCGGCTGCCAACCCGAATCTGCTGTCGAACAACACCAAGTACACGCTGGGTGTCTATTACTCGCTCACCAAGAACCTGACGCTTCTGGCGGAAGGCAGCCGCACCAAGAGCACGGCGCAGAACGATCTGCCATCGGCGAACGGCGGCCTGAGTGACAGCAACAGCGGCACGACCGTCAATATCGGCGCTTACCTCGGGTTCTGAGCCCTACGTGCGCGCACAGTCCGAGCAACGGTCAGGCTGGGCTGCGGCGGCGGCAGATGTGCCGCCGCTGCAGCGCAGCAGCTGCCGGCCGATGTCGGTTGTGCGCTACAACGAGCCAAGTGCGGTACCGCGGAGCGCCGGCTTCTGCCCGCGTCATGCGCGCGGCGGGCGACGATCTCGGGAAACAAGCCTGTGCCAGATCTGGCACAGGCTTGTAGCGAACTCGGCGCCTGCCCGCGGCTGGGGGCCCATTGCTGCACGTGCGTGGGAATAAGACTACGATACCGCGCCTAAATCCCGCGATAAGTTCAAGGGGAGTACGGGGTTTTTGGTTGGATAGTGATGAGGTCGATTAGCGTGCAGCTTAGGGGTGCTCACGCCCCGCAGCAGTGCATAAGTCGAACGATACAACTCGAGTCTAGGAGAACTGCGTATGCGATTCGAACGCGATAAAAGCCTGCGCGCTCTATGTGCCGCGCTGGCACTTACAGCGTCCTGCGCAGCGGCAATCGGGGATGAGGTCACCGACCGCGCGAAGGATCCCAATCTTTGGGCAGCACCAGGCGGTGATCAGGCTCTGACACGCCACAGTGCGCTTAAGGAAATCAACGCCCAGAACGTCGGGCAGATGCAGATGATCTGGTCGCAGTCGAGCGGTACGCTGCGTGGCCACGAGGGCCAACCGCTGGTCGTGGTCGTGGGCGGCAAGCCCATGATGTACATGGAGAGCGGCTGGCCGAACATCATCCAGGCCCTCGATCTGACCGATCCGGACCATCCGAAGGAAGTCTGGAACTATAAGAAGACCACCAACCGCGATGATTCCGCGGTGCCGCGCGCCTGCTGTGACACGGTCAACCGTGGCCCGTCATTCGCGGACGGCAAGCTCGTATTCGGCACACTCGACGGCTTCGTGATCGCACTCGATGCGGCCACTGGCAAGGAAGTGTGGGTGGTCAAGCACGCCTACCCGGACAAGGGCGAGACCATCACGCCCGCGCCCCTCATTGCCGATGGCAAGGTGCTGATCGGCTTCGGCGGCGATGAGTTCGCCGCGCGCGGCCGCTTCACCGCCTACGCCCTCGCGGACGGCAAGAAGCTGTGGGAGTGCTACAACACCGGCAGCGACAAAGACGTGTGCCTGACGAAGGAGACCAACAAGAAGCATCCCGAGTATGGAACCGCCGGACATGACATCGGCATTTCCAGCTACCCGGGGGATGAGTGGAAGCGTGGCGGCGGTGCGATGTGGGGCTTCTACAGCTACGATCCTGAGCTGAAGCTGGTGTACGCATCGAGCGGCAACCCTGGTCTGTGGAGCCCGTCATATCGCTGCGGCGCGAATCCTGTCACCCAGGAAGCGTGCAACAACGGCAAGTGGGACAACAAGTGGTCGATGACGATCTTCGCGCGCAAGGTTGATACCGGCGAAGTCGTGTGGGCGTATCAGATGACGCCGTTCGACCAGTGGGATTACGACGGCATCAACGAGAACATGCTCGAGGATGCGACCGTCGACGGCAAGATGCGCCATATCCTGATCCACTTCGATCGCAACGGCTTTGCGTACGTGCTCGATCGTACCGACGGCACGCTGCTGCGCGCCAACAAGTACGTGACCACCAACTGGGCGGAAAAGATCGACATGAAGACCGGCCGTCCGGTGAAGGTGTTCGAGCACTCGCCGCTGAAGGTGCATGGCAACACGCAGGCTTGCCCGTCCGCGATGGGCGGCAAGGACCAGCAGCCGTGCGCGATCGACCCGAGTGAGCCCGGCATGGCGTACTGCCCGACCAACAACTGGTGTATGGAAGACGAGCCGCAGGAGCGCTCACATACCCAGCAGGGCATCGTGTACGTCTTCGCGAACGTGTACATGTATCCGGAGAAGCCGGGTATCACGGGCAAGTTCAAGAAGTTCAATGTGCTGACCGGTGAGACCGTGTGGGAAATCCCGGACCCGTATCCGAACTGGGGCGGTGCCCTGGTGACGGACGGCGGTGTTGCCTTCTACGGCAGCCTGAACGGGGACTTCCGCGCGGTGGATCGCTCCAGCGGCAAGGTGCTGTGGCAGCGACGGCTGGGCTCGGGAATCATCGGAAACCCGATTACCTATAGCGTCAATGGCAAGCAGTACGTGTCCGTGTGGAGCGGCATCGGCGGCTGGATCGGCCTGCCGGTGACGGCTGGCCTGGACCTGAACGATAAGTTCGGTGCCATCGGTGCTACGGCCATGACCAAGGCTGCGAATCTGAGCATGATTCCGCAGGGCGGGCACGCTGTACACCTTCGCCGTGCAACAATAACCGACAGCAGACTGTCGGATGGACAGGACGCGCCCGGCCTTCAGCCGGGCGCGTCCCACTTCTAAGGCGAAGGCACCGCAAGGATCGAGGAGCCTCAAACGAATGATTAGCTGGATAAGAAGTCGGCCGGCGCTCGGCGCCGCGCTGGCCCTGGGAGCGGTTGCGCTTGTCGCCGCTCCGCACGCAGCTTGGGCTGAGCTGCGCATCTGTTCCGACCCCGGCAGCATGCCGATGTCCAACAGCAAGGGCGAAGGCTACGAGAACAAGATCGCGCTCGTGCTGGCCAAGGAACTCAACACGACCGTCTCCTACTACTACCGCCCGGCGGTGGAGCGCGGACTGACCCGCACCACGCTGGATGCGGACCAGTGCGACGTGATGCTCGACATGCCCCTCGGCGCGGACGATGTCCTCCTGACCAGCGCCCTGTATCGCACGACCTACGTGCTGGCCTCCCGCACGGATCGCGGCCTCGACATCAAGAGCCTGGATGATCCGCGCCTCAAGAATCTGAAAATCGGCGTCTACGAAACTTCCGCGATCCGCGAGGCGCTCGTCGACCACGGAATCGGCAACGTGCAGATTCACTATCTGAGCCACAACGCCGATCTGGTGCCTGAGAACCAGCCCGCCTACCAGGTGCAGCAGGTGCTCGACGGCAAGCTCGACATTGCGGCGGTCTGGGGACCGCTCGCTGGCTACTACAAGGTCGCCAAGAAGCAGCCGCTGACCCTGCAGCCGACCAACCTGATGGACGACTCGGTACCGATGCAATACGACATGGCCATCGCCATGCGCCGCAACGACCGCGACCTGCAGCACCGGCTCGAGCAGGCCATGCACACGCAGCACGACGCCATCCAGGCGATCCTGGTCGAATACGGCGTGCCTCTGGTCAAGTGCGATACCTGTGTGATCAGCGGCGACCTGCCGGCACACGGACCGTACAAGGACGAGCCCGACGCCGCACCTCCCAAGGTGCAGCCGCCGAAGGTGACCATCGCGCAGCTGAACGACTGGCTCGCGCATGGCGCCAACGTCAACGTGGAACTCAATAATGCGGTGATGGCCGACGATCAGGTGCGCGCGGCTTACCTCCTGGACAAGAAGGGCGCCTCCGTCGCCGCGCAGGATCTGCAGGGTGAAACGCCGCTGCACAATGCGCTGGTACAACGCTCGCCGCAGATGGTCGCGTTCCTGCTTGCCCGCGGTGCGGACGCCAACCAGCGTGACCGCGACGGCTGGACCCCACTCATGACGGCCGCGTACTGCGATGACCCCGAGGACGTCAAGGTACTCGCCGCACATGGCGGTGACCCCAACGCCGTGAGTGCGCAGAACCTCACCCCGCTCGGCATCGCTTCCCAGTACGCCAAGGACAAGGCTGCCCTGGCGCTCATCGAAGCGGGTGCTGATCCCGGGCACGCGATTGGCGAAGCCGGCTATACGCCTCTGATGCTGGCGAGCGCCAACAACCAGCAGGAGCTGGCGCAGGCGCTCATCAAGAAGGGCGCCGACATCAATGCCAAGAACGGCGGTGGCGTAACCGCCCTGATGATGGCCGCTGCCAATGGCCGCGCCGACATGGTTGCGCTGTTGGTGCACGCCGGCGCCAACGTCAAGGCGCAGACCGAGCGCGGCGATACGGCACTGTCGATCGCGCGCGCCAAGGGTGATGAGAAGGTGATCAAGCTGCTGGATGCAGGTTAAGTAACGCCGTAGTCGTCCAGGGCTGGCAACGGAACGCTACCCAACAACAGGAAAGCGGGCGTAGTGCTGAAGAGAATTTTGATCATTTGCGCGGTCGGGATGGGCATCCCGCTCATCTATGCCCAGAAGCCGGGGGCGACCCCGCCAGCCGCCGCCGCGCCCGCGGCAGCACCAGCTGGTGACGGCAAGACCATGACCCCGGTAGAGCGCGCCGATGCCACGCCCCAGGGGAAGCTCAAGAATCCTTACGCCGACACCGATGCCACAGTGGTCGCGGCCGGCCAGCAGCTGTACCTGAATAACGGCTGCAATGGCTGCCACGGCGGCGGCGGTGGCGGCGGTATGTGCCCGCCGCTGACCAACGACGTGTGGGTCTACGGCGGCGACGACGACACCTTGTTCCGGCTGGTGGCCTACGGCACCCAGATCCTGCAAAGTAAGGGCTACTCCCGCAAGGCGCAGGAGAGCGTGGTGGGCCCCATGCCGCAGATGGGGCAGATCGTGAAGACGGATGACGATCTGTGGAAGATCCTGGCGTTCGTGCGCTCCAACTACCACGGCGCACCGGAGTGCAAATTAGGCTGTCCGCCGCAGTAGAACGGCGGCCACGGCGGTGACGGGGGAGTCTTGGTTATGATGCGTGCGCGACCGATAGCTCACACTCAGGCCGACCTCATCGGCAGCCTGGTGCGCCGCCACGGCGGCGATCAGCCGATCACCGAAGTTGTGCGCACTTCCTGGAGCCGCTGCCTCAATAACTTCGCGCTCGATCCGCAGGAACTGAAGCGGCCCAACAGCGTCGAGCGCACCGACCTGCAGGCGCGGCGCGAGCGCCTGGCGGTGCTGCTGTCCATCGCGCGCATCGAGATGGAAGCGCTCGGCAAGCTGATCAAGCATTCCGAGTACAGCATCATGCTCACCGATCGCGACGGCGTGATCCTGAGCTACCTCGGCGATACCGGCTTCTCGGCGACGGCGCGCCGCAGCGGCTTTCGCGAGGGAGTGATGTGGAGCGAGCGCGAGATGGGTACCAATGGCATGGGTACCTGTCTCACCGCACGCCGGCCGGTAGTGATTCACCGCACCGATCACTTCCTGGCGCAGAACACCGCGCTCACCTGCTGCGCAGCCCCGATCTTCGACATGCGTGGCGAGCTGCTGGCCGCGCTCGACATCTCCGGCTCATCCTCCAACCCGCAAAGTCATACGCTCGCGCTGGTGGAACTCGCCGCGCAGAACGTGGAGAACCGCACGCTGCTGAGCGCCTGCCGCAACCTGCACCTGGTGCGCTTCCACCGCTGTGCCGAGTTCGTCAGCACTAGCGGCGAGGGCGTACTGGCCTTCGACGAGCAGGGCATCATCCGCGGCGCCAACCGCGCGGCGCTCAAGCTGCTCGGCCACCGTGACCACGAAACCGTCTGCGGCCAGCGCGTCGAGCGACTGCTCGAAACGAGTCTCGCCACCCTCATGCAGCTGGCCGGGCAACGCGGCTTCCGCGCCGAGCCGCTGAGCGCCCGCCCGGCGCCGCGGCGCTGGTTCGCAACCGTGCAGTCGCCGGTCGAGGCTGCCCGTCCGACACCGGTGGCCGCCGAAGCCGGCATCAGCACCGCGCCGGTGGCCGAAGCGCGCGGCTCGCTCGACTGCCTGCACTCGGCCGACCCGGCGATGATGCAGAACGTCGAGGTCCTGCGGCGCGTCATCGACCGTGACATCTCGGTACTGCTCCTCGGTGAGACCGGCACGGGCAAGGGATACTGCGCGCGCGCCATCCACCAGGCCAGCAACCGCGCCAGCAAGCCGTTCGTGACGGTGAACTGTGCGGCGATTCCGGAGACGCTGATCGAGAGCGAGCTGTTCGGGCATGCACCCGGCGCCTTCACCGGCGCGGCGCGCGAAGGCGGCATGGGGCGCATTCTGCAGGCCAACGGCGGCACACTGTTCCTCGACGAGATCGGCGACATGCCGGTGGCGTTGCAGGCGCGCCTGCTGAATGTGATCGAGGACCGCGAGGTCATGCCGCTCGGCAGCAGCAAGGTCGTCAACGTCGACGTGCGCATCATCAGCGCCACGCAGCACGATCCGCTCGACATGATCGCCCGCGGCCAGTTCCGCGAAGATCTCTACTACCGCCTGAACGGCATCACCGTGCGCCTGCCACCGCTGCGTCAGCGCACCGACCGCGCCGGCCTCATACGCAAGCTGCTGCGCAGCGAGTCGGTCGCCGCCGTCGACATCGAGCCGCAGCTCATGGAGCGTCTGGTGGAGCACAGCTGGCCGGGCAACGTGCGGCAACTGCGTAACGTGCTGCGCACCATGCTGGCGCTGCGTTCGGCCGATACCCTGACGCTGGCCGACCTCAAAGAGGAGTGGCTGGCGGGCGCTGCCCCGGATGTTTCTGGCCGAGCCGGCGCCCCGGCCGTGGCCGAAGCGCAAGGCGAGAGCGTACTGGGCGGCGCGGAGCGCGAGGCGCTGCGCCGCACGCTCGAAACCTGCCAGTGGAACGTGAGCGCGGCGGCGGCGCGCCTGCAGATCAGCCGGCGCACCATCTACCGCAAGATTCATCGACACGGACTGTTGCGGCACGCCCAGCACCTCGGGGCGGGTCCGCAAGAGTCCGACTGAGCCTCTTAACCAGGGCTCTGAACGTCATGTACAACAACCCAGAGGCGAGGCAGGACTACGATGGCTATTAAGATTCATCCGTCGGTCGATAACGGCGTCAAGAAGGGCACCCCGGGTTTTGCCGGCGGCACGCTGACCTGCAAGTGCACCAGCAATCCCGTGACCGTTAAGATTGGCTCAAACGTGGCGTTCAATCATGTCTGTGGCTGCACCAAGTGCTGGAAGCCGCAGGGGGCGGTGTTCTCGCTGATCGGCGTGACCGGCCGCGACAAGGTCACGGTCACCGCCAACGCCAACAAGCTGAAGATCGTCGACGAAAAGGCGCCGATTCAGCGCTATGCCTGCACCGGCTGCGGCGTGCACATGTACGGCCGCATCGAGAATAAGGCGCACCCGTTCTACGGCTTCGACTTCTTCCACACCGAGCTTTCCAAGGAAAACGGCTGGGAAGAGCCGAAGTTCGCGGCCTTCGTATCGTCGATCATCGAGGGCGGTACCAAGCCCGACCAGATGGGCGCGGTGCGTGCCCGCCTTGAAGAACTGGGTCTCGAGCCCTATGACTGTCTGTCGCCGGCATTGATGGACCTGATCGCGACCCACGCGGCGAAAGCCAAGGGCGTGCTGGCCGCGTAACGGACCTGTCGACCTTAGGCGGCCCCGCGCGTGAACCGCGCGGGGCCGTTCGCTTACGACTCTCAACCCTTTCGCATTGGGGACCTGTCAGCCATGAAAACACGCGCTGCGGTGGCAACCGCCGCTGGTAAGCCTCTCGAAATCATGACCGTCGATCTCGAGGGACCGAAGGCCGGCGAAGTGCTGGTGGAGCTCAAGGCCACCGGTATCTGTCACACCGACGAATTCACCCGCTCTGGGGCGGATCCCGAGGGGCTGTTTCCCTCGATCCTCGGCCACGAGGGCGCCGGCATCGTCGTGGACGTGGGACCGGGCGTTACCTCGCTGAAGAAGGGTGACCACGTGATTCCGCTCTATACGCCGGAGTGCCGGCAGTGCAAGAGCTGCCTGTCACGCAAGACCAACCTGTGCACCGCCATCCGCGCCACGCAGGGCAAGGGCGTCATGCCTGATGGCACCAGCCGTTTCTCGATCGGCAAGGACAAGATCTACCATTACATGGGCTGTTCGACCTTTTCCAATTTCACGGTGCTGCCGGAGATCGCGCTGGCGAAGATCCGCGAAGACGCGCCGTTCGAAAAGGTGTGCTACATCGGCTGCGGCGTGACCACGGGCATCGGCGCGGTCATCAACACCGCCAAGGTCGAGCCGGGCGCCAACGTCGTGGTGTTCGGGCTCGGTGGCATCGGCCTCAACGTGATTCAGGGCGCGCGCCTGGCGGGTGCCAACAAGATCGTCGGCGTCGACCTGAACCCGGGTCGCAAGCCGCTCGCCGAGCAGTTCGGCATGACTCACTTCGTCAACCCGAAGGAAGTGGAGGGCGACCTGGTGGCGCATCTGGTGGCCGTCACCGACGGCGGCGCCGACTACAGCTTCGAGTGTGTCGGCAACGTGAACCTCATGCGCCAGGCGCTCGAGTGCTGTCACCGTGGCTGGGGCGTGTCGGTCATCATCGGCGTGGCCGGGGCAGGCCAGGAGATCAAGACGCGTCCGTTCCAGCTGGTCACCGGACGGGTGTGGAAGGGCACCGCTTTCGGCGGCGCGCGCGGACGCACCGACGTACCGAAGATCGTCGACTGGTACATGGACAAGAAGATCGCGATCGATCCGCTCATCACGCACGTGATGTCACTCGACAAGATCAACGACGGCTTCGAGCTCATGCACGCGGGCAAGTCGATCAGAAGCGTGGTCACCTACTAGAATCCGGGCACGGCGGCCGCCGGCGGCAGCCGTGCCAGATCCTTTCGAGCCGCTCGCGGCGTTCAGGGAACGACGTGCGAGCTGCCGAGGTCCTTCCATTCGTAGCGCGGCACCTGCACCCACTGCCCGCTCTTGAGCTCGGGCACCTTGTGCACCTTGGCCTGCTCGACGCTCATGGTGCCGTCCTTGTCGGTGATCCAGAAGTCGATGTCGTAGATCTGGTCCTTGGTGCCGACCACGCGGAAGTCAGTGCAGGCGAAGTAGTGGCCGTTGTCATCGAGCTGGCGGATCGGCTGGTGCGTGTCGATGAACTGCAGCTGCAGCACCTGGCCGGTCTTGTCGTCCTTCAGCAGGAACACGCCGTTGTTCTTGGCGCTCTGCGCCAGCGCTCCCTGCTCGACTGCCGACATCACTTCCCAGCCACGCTTGGTGGCAAGCTTCCCGGGATGCTCGGATGCGGGAATCCACCACCACGGGATCGGTGAGCGTGCCGTCATCGTCCAGGCGCCGTCAGCCTTGACCGGTTCCTTGTAGATGCGCACCTCCTGCACCTTGAGTACGCCATCCATCGGCGTGACCCAGAAATCGATGAGGTAGTTTTTCGTCGCATCCGTGGCGTCGTGGAATTTCACATCCGGAAAGAAGCCATAGCCGTCGATGGTGCGCGTGAAGTCGACACCGTCGAACGCCAGTTTCAGCTGCGCGCCGGTGAGCGGATCCTCCAGCGGGTAGACGCCGTTGTTGGCCTTGACCTTGGCGTCGATCTGGTCCGTGACGATTTGCGCGGCATCGGAGCCGGTGAAGTTCTGCATCGCCTTCTCGGTCGACTCGATGCTGCTCGCGGCGAAGAAGTCGTGCGCCTTCTGCAGATTGGCGCTGGGATTTTCCAGGAACGACTTCTTGGACGCCTCGCTGCTGAAGCAGTAGGACTTGCCGTCCTTGTCCTTCCAGGTGATCGCGCAGTTGGTCGTGACGTGCTTGCCCTCGGCGAGTCCTTCCGTGCACTGACCGCCGAATTCCGGCGGGTTGTCCGCGGCCAGGGCGTGGCTTAACGGCAGGGACGCAAGCAGCAGGGCGGCGAACGCGGCGTGAAGCGGCCGCAGGCTGCGGCCCCAGAGGTTTTTGTTTGGCATGCCGGCATGGTACTCCTCGCCGCCGGTGCCCGGGAGGCGCCGCCGCGTCAGCCGTTCCGCGCTTCGCCAAACTGCAGCGGGCCCATGCTGTGCGCGAAATGCTTGGCCAGGAAGGCTTCGCCTTTTTCGAGGACGAAATAGCGGAACGCCTCGGCGGCAGGTGACAGCGTCTTGGCAAGCGTGTTGACCACGTGCCAGCGGCGCATTACCGGCAGGCCTTCCGTCTCCGGCGCTGCAATCAGGTGATGATCGAGCTCGAGCCCGACGGTATGCAGCGACAGCAGCGCGACGCCCATGCCAGCCATGACCGCCTGTTTGATCGCCTCGTTGCTCGACATCTGCATGACGACCCGCGGGGTCATCTGATAGGCCTCCATGAACTCGTCGAGCGCCGCGCGCGTGCCGGAACCGGGCTCGCGCACGATGAAGCCTTCCGTCATGAGGGCGCGCGCCGGCACCTTCTCGGCGCGCGCAAACGGGTGGTCCACCGCGGTGACCAGCGAATGCGGATGCATGGCGAAGGGCTCGGCGCGCGACGGCCAGTTGCGTGGCGGGCGTCCCATGATCGCCAGTTCCACGGCTCCCTCGCGCATCAGCGCGACGACCTCCTCGCGGTTGTTGCCGACCTGCAGGCGCACCTCGACGCCCGGATGCTCGTCGCGGAAGGTCGCAAGCAGGCGCGGCAGGAAATACTTGGCCGTGCTCACCATCGCTACATCGAGTACGCCGATTCGCAGGCCGCGGAAGCGCGCCACCATGTCCTCCGCATCGCGCATGGCCGCCAGCACACGCTGCGTGTAGGCGAGCACGTATTCGCCGACCATGGTGAGCGAGACCTTGCGGCTCGAGCGATCGAACAGCGGCAGCCCGACCTCGCGCTCCAGCTCCTTGATTTGCATGGATACGGCGGGCGCCGTCAGGCCGAGTTCCTCCGCGGCGCGGGCGAAGCTCAGGTGCCGGGCGCTGGCGGAAAACACCCTTAGCTGGCGGAGCGTGGCGTTCTTCATTATGTAAGATAAGGAATGCTTAACTTGTCGGTAATTTAAAGTGACTTTACCTGAATAATAGACCACCTCTACAGTCCCCTCAAGCAAGCGACAACGAGTGGGGACACGATGGCAATCGCAACTGATGCACGGGCAGACGCCCCGACCGCAATCACCGACGCCAAGAAGCGTTACAAGGCCGGGGTGCTCAAGTACCGGCAGATGGGCTACTGGGAGCCGGACTACGTGCCCAAGCCCACCGATACGGTGTGTCTGTTCCGCATCACGCCGCAGGACGGGGTCGATCCGGTCGAGGCGGCGGCCGCGGTGGCCGGCGAATCGAGCACGGCCACCTGGACCGTGGTGTGGACCGACCGGCTCACGGCCTGCGACAACTATCGCGCCAAAGCCTTCAAGGTCGAGCCCGTGCCCAACAACCCCGGCCAGTACTTCGCCTGGGTCGCGTACGACATCATCCTGTTCGAAGAGGGCTCGATCGCCAACATGACGGCGAGCCTGATCGGCAACGTGTTCAGCTTCAAGCCGCTGAAGGCGGCGCGCCTGGAAGACATCCAGATCCCGCCCGCCTACGTGAAGACCTTCAAGGGACCGCCCACCGGCCTGATCGTCGAGCGCGAGCGCCTCGACAAGTTCGGCCGCCCGCTGCTCGGCGCGACCACCAAGCCGAAGCTGGGTCTGTCGGGCCGCAACTACGGCCGCGTGATCTACGAGGGCCTCAAGGGCGGCCTGGATTTCATGAAGGACGACGAGAACATCAACTCGCAGCCCTTCATGCACTGGCGCGACCGCTTCCTGTACGTCATGGACGCGGTCAACAAGGCGAGCGCTGCCACCGGTGAGGTGAAGGGCTCGTACCTGAACATCACCGCGGCCACCGTGGAGGACATGTACGAGCGCGCCGAGTTCGCCAAGGACCTCGGTTCGGTCATCGTCATGATCGACCTCGTCATCGGCTGGTCGAGCATCCAGAGCATGTCCAACTGGGCGCGGCGCAACGACATGATCCTGCATCTGCACCGCGCCGGTCACGGCACCTACACGCGCCAGAAGAATCACGGCGTGAGCTTCCGCGTCATCGCCAAGTGGCTGCGGCTCGCCGGTGTCGACCACATGCACGCCGGCACGGCCGTCGGCAAGCTCGAGGGCGATCCGCTGACGGTGCAGGGCTACTACAACGTCTGCCGCGACAGTTTCACCCGGCAGGACCTGCCGCGCGGGGTGTACTTCGACCAGGACTGGTGCGATCTCAAGAAGGTCATGCCGGTCGCCTCCGGCGGCATCCACGCCGGACAGATGCACCAGCTGCTCGACCTGTTCGGCGACGACGTGTGCCTGCAGTTCGGTGGCGGCACGATCGGCCACCCGGCTGGCATTCAGGCCGGCGCGGTTGCCAATCGCGTCGCGCTGGAAGCCATGGTCAAGGCGCGCAACGAAGGCCGCGACATCAAGAACGAGGGTCTCGACATCCTGCGTGCCGCCGCGCGCTCCTGCAGCCCGCTGCAGCAGGCGCTCGATACCTGGGGCGAGATCAGCTTCAACTACACACCGACCGATTCGTCCGACTACCTGCCCACCCCCGCCGTGGCGCACTGAACGGTCCGAAGGAGAGCACGCCACATGATGACCAATCCCATCGGCCGCATCACCCAGGGCCAGTTCAGCTTCCTGCCGGAACTGACCGATGCCGAGATCTCACTGCAGGTCGATTACGGCCTGAAGAAGGGCTACGCCTGGAGCATCGAGTACACCGACGATCCGCACCCGCGCAATACCTACTGGGAAATGTTCGGCATGCCCATGTTCGATCTCAAGGATGCCGCGGGCGTGCTCATGGAACTGCACAACTGCCGCAAGACCTTTCCACAGCACTACATCCGCCTCATGGCCTTCGACTCGACGCGCGGCGTCGAGAGCATCGCCATGAGTTTCATCGTCAACCGTCCGGCACACGAGCCGGGCTTCGCGCTCGAACGCCAGGAAGGTCCTGGCCGCACGATGCGCTACACGATCCGCAGCTACAGCGCCGACCGGCCGGAAGGCGAGCGCGGCGGCTAAGCCAGCATGAACGCGCGAAAGGGGACACCCATGTATCTGATCGCTCCGTCGATCCTGTCGGCCGACTTCGCACGCCTGGGCGAGGAGGTGACGCGCGTGCTCGGCGCCGGGGCCGACTGGATCCATTTCGACGTCATGGACAATCATTTCGTCCCGAATCTCACCATCGGGCCGATGGTGGCTGCCGCCATCAAGCCCTACTGTGCGCGCGCCGACGGCCGGCAAGGCCGCACTCGACGTGCACCTGATGGTGCAGCCGGTCGATGCGCTCATCGACAGCTTTGCCGCCGCCGGCGCCGACGTGATCACTTTCCATCCGGAAGCCTCGCTGCACGTGGACCGCACGCTGCAGCTGATCAAGGCCGCCGGCTGCCGCACAGGTCTCGCCTTCAACCCGGCGACGCCGCTCGCGGTGCTCGAGTACGTGCTCGACAAGGTCGATCTGGTGCTGATCATGAGCGTCAACCCGGGCTTCGGCGGCCAGAGTTTCATCGACGCGGCGCTGCGCAAGATCGAACGGGCGCGCACGCTGATCGAGGCCAGCGGGCGCGACATCCGCCTCGAGGTCGATGGCGGCATCAAAGTGCAGAACATCCAGCGCGTGGCAGCCGCCGGCGCCGATACCTTCGTGGCCGGCAGCGCCATATTCGGCGCGCCCGACTATCAGGCGGTGATCGAAGCGATGCGGCAGGAGCTGCGCCGCCCGGCGCCCGCCAGCAAGGTGGCCTGAAGATGGGTACGCCGCTTTACTCCATTCCCGGCAGCACGACCCCGGCAGCGGCCACGCAGCCGGGCGAGGCGCCGGGCGCGCCGCCCGCGGCGCCCGCGCAGCAGGCCCACACCGTCGCGGAGGTTCTGCAGCAGAGCCAGGCCGACGCGGTGATGGAGGAACTGGAGCGCGATCTGGTGGGCCTGGCCCCGGTCAAGGCGCGCATCCGCGATATCGCAGCACTGCTGGTGATCGACAAGCTGCGCATGAACCTCGGCCTGCAGGCGCAGGCACCCAGCCTGCACATGAGTTTCACGGGCAACCCCGGCACCGGTAAGACGACCGTGGCGATGCGCATGGCGCAGATCCTGTTCCGTCTGGGCTACGTACGCAAAGGCCACCTGGTGGCCGTCACGCGCGACGACCTGGTTGGCCAGTACATCGGTCATACGGCGCCCAAGACCAAGGAAGTGCTGAAGCGTGCGATGGGCGGGGTGCTGTTTATCGACGAGGCGTACTACCTGTACCGGCCGGAGAACGAGCGCGACTACGGCCAGGAAGCGATCGAGATCCTGCTGCAGGTCATGGAGAACCAGCGCGACGACCTGGTGGTGATCCTGGCCGGCTACAAGGACCGCATGGAGGCGTTCTTCCGCTCCAATCCCGGCATGAGCTCGCGCATCGCGCACCACCTGGATTTCCCGGACTATCCGCCCGCCGACCTGCTGCGCATCGGCGACAAGCTGCTCGCACAGCAGAACTACCGCTTCGGCCAGGGCGCCCGCGAGACGTTCGACGAATACCTGCAGCACCGCATCCACCAGCCGCATTTCGCCAACGCGCGCAGCGTGCGCAATGCGCTCGACCGCGCGCGGCTGCGGCAGGCGAGCCGCCTGTTCGCCGACCGCGAGCGGCAGTTCACGGCGCAGGATCTGACCACGATCGAGAGCGCGGATATCCGGGCGAGCCGCGTGTTCAACGACAGCGCGTCCGACAGTCCACAGAACAATAAATAGGATCACAGGAGGGTCGCAGCGATGTATCTCGGTCGCACCACGCTTTCGAAATTTCTCATCCAGCAGCTCACCGACATCCCCGGTGGCAGCGACTTGGGCGCGCTGCTGGTCGACGTCGCCGCGGCCGTCAAGGCCATCTCGGCCATGACCGCCAAGGGCGCGCTCGGCGGCTACCTGGGCGAGCAGGGCAGCAAGAACGTCCAGGGCGAGAACCAGCAGAAGCTCGACGTGCTGGCGCACGAAGTCATGGTGCGCAGCTGCGAGTGGGGCGGGCTGCTTGCCGGCATGGTGTCCGAGGAGCTCGAGGAGCCCTATGCGGTGCCGCCCGAATACGTGCGCGGCCGCTACCTGCTGGTGTTCGACCCGCTGGATGGCTCGTCCAACACCGACGTCAACGTATCGGTCGGCACGATCTTCTCAGTGCTGCGCCACGCGCCGCAAACCGCGCCGGGCGCCAGCGACTACCTGCAGGCAGGACAGCAGCAGGTCGCCGCCGGCTACGCCATCTACGGCCCCGCGACCATGCTGGTGATCACGGTCGGCAAGGGCACCCACGGCTTCACGCTCGATCGCGAGATCGGCAATTTCATCCTGACGCACCCGGATCTGCAGATTCCTGCCGACACGGGCGAGTTCGCCATCAACACCAGCAACGCGCGCTTCTGGGAGCCGCCGGTGCACCGCTACGTGAGCGAGTGCCAGGCCGGCAAGACCGGCGTGCGCGGGCGCGACTTCAACATGCGCTGGATCGCCTCGCTGGTCGCCGAGGTACACCGCATCCTGATGCGCGGCGGCGTCTTCATGTACCCGAAGGACACCAAGGATCGCAGCAGGCCGGGCCGCCTGCGTCTGCTGTACGAGGCCAACCCGATCAGCTTCCTGATCGAGCAGGCCGGCGGGCGGGCCAGCACCGGCAGCAAGCGCCTGCTGGAGGTCGCACCGGAGCTGCTGCACCAGCGCATCCCGCTGATTCTCGGATCGCGCAACGAGGTGGAGCGCATCGAGCGCTACCACGCCGAGTTCGAGAGCGGCACTGACCGGCCGTTCAGCTCGCCGCTGTTCAATGAGCGCTCGCTGTTCCGCCCGGAGGCGCGGAGCTGATGAGCTAGACCTATGTCCATCAAACACCCCATCATCGCCGTCACCGGCTCCTCCGGCGCCGGCACGACCACGGTCATGAAGAGCTTCGCGCACATCTTCCGGCGCGAGGGCATCAAGGCGCAGGTCATCGAGGGCGACTCGTTCCACCGCTACAACCGCGTGGAAATGCGCGAGCGCGTCAGGGCGGCCGACACCGGCAGCGGCCCGCAGATCAGCCATTTCGGACCCGAAGCGAACCTGCTTGCCGAGCTCGCCGGCGTGTTCGCCGAATACGGCGCCAGCGGCCGCGGCAAGGTGCGCCGCTATGCGCACGATGTCGCCGAGTCGAAGGAACTGGGCGTAGAGCCCGGCACCTTCACCGACTGGCAGGGAATGACGCCGGACAGCGACCTGCTGTTCTACGAGGGCCTGCATGGCGCCTACGTCGGTGGCGGCATCGACGTGGCGCGTCACGTCGATCTGCTGGTCGGCGTGGTGCCGATCATCAATCTCGAGTGGATCCAGAAGCTGCACCGCGATCGCCACCACCGCGGTTATACCCACGACGCCGTGGTCGAGACGATCCTGCGGCGCATGCCGGACTACATAAACCACATCTGCCCGCAGTTCAGCCGCACCCACGTCAACTTCCAGCGCGTGCCGACGGTGGATACCAGCAACCCCTTCATCGCCAAGGACATACCGACCGCCGATGAGTCGATGGTGGTGATCCGCTTTGCCAATCCCAAGGGCATCGACTTTCCCTACCTGGTGTCGATGCTGCACAACTCATGGATGAGCCGCCCCAACAACATCGTGGTGCCGGGCGGGCAGATGGGACTGGCCATGCAGTTCATCTTCACGCCGATGATCCTGCGCCTTATCGACATGAAGAAGCGTTCGCAGTAAGGAGACCGCGCCCGCATGAATGCTGAAATCCGGCCCCGCCTGGCCGCACGCAAGGAGCTTTGCGATGCGCTGCGCTTCCTCGCCATCGATGCAGTGGAGGCCGCCAACAGTGGCCACCCCGGCATGCCCATGGGCATGGCGGAAATCGCCGAAGTGCTGTGGCGCAGCCACCTGAAACACAATCCGGCCGATCCGCACTGGCCGGACCGCGACCGCTTCGTGCTGTCGAACGGACATGGCTCGATGCTCCTGTATGCGCTGCTGCACCTCACCGGCTACCCGCTGCCGCTCGAGGAGCTGCAGCGCTTCCGCCAGCTGCACAGCCAGACGCCCGGTCACCCGGAGTTCGGCGTGACGGCCGGCGTGGAGACCACGACCGGACCGCTGGGGCAGGGGCTCGCCAACGCGGTCGGCATGGCCCTCGCCGAGCAGCTGCTGGCCGCTGAGTTCAACCGCCCGGGCCATGCGATCGTCGATCACCGCACCTGGGTGTTCGTCGGCGACGGCTGCCTCATGGAAGGCATCAGCCACGAGGCCTGCTCGCTCGCCGGCACCCTCGGGCTCGCGAAACTGGTTGCGATCTACGACGACAACGGCATCAGCATCGACGGCCACGTCGAGCACTGGTTCGCCGACGATACGCCGGCGCGCTTTGCCGCGTACGGCTGGCGGGTGATCCGCGACGTACCCGGCCACGACAGCGCGGCCATCGAGAGGGCGCTGCGCGAAGCCGTCGCGGACTGCGGCAAACCGACGCTCGTCTGCTGCAAGACCGTCATCGGGCACGGCAGCCCGAACCGCGCCGGCTCGCACGACGTCCATGGCGCGGCGCTCGGCGCCGCCGAGGTCGCCGCCACGCGCGCCGCGCGCGGCTGGACGGCGGCTCCTTTCGAGATTTCCGCGGAAATCCGCGCCGGCTGGGATGCCCGCGAAGCGGGCGCCGCCGGCCAGGCGCAGTGGCAGCGGCGCCGCAGCGCCTACACCCAGGCCTACCCGCAGCTGGCCGCGGAGTTCGAGCGGCGCGTGTGCCGGCGGGCACTGCCGGATCGCTGGCCGCAGGCGAGCGCCGAGGTACTGGCAAGCGTTGTGCGTTCGGCCGCCACCGTCGCCTCGCGCAAGGCCTCGCAAAGCGCCATCGAGGCGCTGCGGCCGCTGCTGCCGGAACTGCTCGGCGGGTCTGCGGACCTCACCGGCTCGAACCTGACGGCCGGCAGCAACGCCGTGGCGTTACGCCGCGGTAAATGGGGCAACCACATCAACTACGGGGTGCGCGAGTTCGGCATGAGCGCGCTCATGAACGGCATCGCGCTGCACGGCGGCTACATCCCCTACGGCGGGACGTTTCTCACCTTCTCCGACTACAGCCGCAACGCCATCCGCATGGCAGCTCTCATGCGCCAGCGCGTGATCTTCGTCTTCACGCACGACAGCATCGGTCTGGGCGAGGATGGCCCCACGCACCAGCCGGTCGAGCATGTCAGCAGTCTGCGCCTCATCCCGAACAATTCGGTATGGCGGCCCTGCGATGCGGTGGAGACCATGGCGGCGTGGCTGGCCGCAATCGAGCACGAGGACGGGCCTACCTGTCTCATGCTGTCACGGCAGAACCTGCCGCACTGTCCGCGCAGCACCGCGCAGATCAGCGACATACGCCGCGGCGGCTACGTACTGGCCGACGCGGCCGCCCCGGCACTCACCCTGCTCGCCACCGGCTCGGAAGTCGCGCTGGCAATGCAGGCACACAAGACCCTCGCGGCCGAAGGCATCGCCGCCCGCGTCGTGTCGATGCCCAACTGCGCGCTGTTCGACCGGCAGAGTGCGGACTACCGCGGTCGCGTGCTGCCGCGCGGCGTGCCGGTTCTGGCGATCGAGGCGGGCGTGAGCAATTTCTGGCGGGCCTACACCGGCTTTGATGGCGACGTCGTCGGCATCGACCGCTTCGGCGAATCTGCGCCGGCATCCCAGGTCGCCGCCGCGCTGGGACTTACGCCCCAGGCGGTGTGCGCGCGTGCCCGCTCGCTGCTGCCAGGCCAGCGGCCCGCGTGACGGGGCGAGGGGCGTTCATGCCGCGCGGTGCCGCGGTGCAGGGCATACTGTTCGATCTGGACGGTACGCTCCTCGACACGGCCGCTGACATCGCCGCAGCTCTTAATGCGGCCCTGCAGAGCCAGCAGCTGGGCACCTGCACCGTGCAGCAGGTGCGCGACATGATCGGGCGCGGCGTTCCCACGCTGATCGAGCGCGCACTCAAACGGCTCGGCGCCACCGCGGACCGCGCCGTGCTCGAGCAGCGCTATCACGCCTACTACACGCAGCGCCATGAGCGTGGCGAGGACGAAGCGCGCATCTACCCCGGCGTCGCCGCAGGACTGGCGGCGCTGCACGCGCGCGGGTTCAAGCTCGCCGTGGTGACCAACAAGCCGAAAGATGCCGCGATCGCGCTGCTGAGCGAGCTGCGCCTGAAGCAATGGATCGCAGCGGTGGTGGGCGGTGACAGCTGTGCCAACCGCAAGCCTCATCCACAGCCGCTGCTCACGGCCTGCGAGCTGCTGGGCGTGACGCCCGGCCACACGCTGATGGTGGGGGATTCCGCCACCGACGTGCAGGCTGCGCGTGCCGCGGGAGTCCGGGTGGTGTGCGTGCCGTACGGTTACAACGAGGGTGCCGATCCGCGCCAGCTGCCCTGTGATGGCATCGTCGAGCAGCTGACCGACCTCCCGGCGCTGCTGTCCGCCTGAGACTGCGGCGCGCGATGCTCAAGGCGCTGCTCTGGGACGTGGACGGTACGCTGGCGGAGACCGAGCGCGACGGTCACCGCGTAGCCTTCAACCGCGCCTTCGCAACGGCAGGCGTGCCATGGCGCTGGGACGAACCGTACTACGGCGAGTTGCTGCAGGTGAGTGGTGGTCGGGAGCGATTGCTTCATGACATGCGCCGCCGGGCAGACGCGCCCGACACCCAGCAGGAGCGCGCGGCCCTCGCCGCACAACTGCATGGCCTGAAGAATTCCTTCTATGAAGAGATCGTGCGTGGCGGCGAGCTGCGCCTGCGCGCGGGCGTGTCCGAGCTCATCGCCGACTGCCTGCAGGCTGGCGTACGGATGGCCATCGCGACCACGACCAGCGGCGGCAATGTCGAGGCGCTGCTGCGGTATCACCTGGGCAGCGCCTGGCGGTCGCAGTTCGCCGCCGTGCTGTGCGCCGAAGAGGCGCCGCGCAAGAAGCCCGATCCGCAGGTCTACCAGCTGGCGCTCACGCAGCTGCAGCTGCGCCCGCGGGAAGTTGTCGCTATCGAAGACGCACCGGCGGGGGTCATGGCTGCGGGCGCCGTGGACATCACGGTGGTGGTAGCCCACAGCTATTACTTTCCGGCCCCGGCCTATGGCCGGGCGCTGGCGTCCGGGCCCTCGCTCGGCAGCGGCGCCGGCTGGCAGCCACGCGCCGCGGTGCCCGCGCAGCGCATCACACTCGAACAGATCGTGAGCTGGCAGCGAAGCGCCGTCGGCGAGCGCCGCGCATCCTAGTTGCGGGCGCCGCGTCAGCGGCCCGCGGTCCGGCGGCGGCTCGGCTGGGCGAATATGGCTTTGGGCAGGCGCACGTGCACGCCGAAATTGGGCTTGTCGACCAGCTGCGTCACCGCGACATTCCCCGCAATGCTGACCAGCTGGTAGGCCTGATGGTGCGTGAGCTGCCTCTCGGCGACCAGGAAGTCGATCATCTCCTGGATTGCGGCTTTGGTGGCCACCATCAGGTCCGGATCGGTAGCCATGCTGATGTAGTCAGTCGCTGTTTCCGCGCGCGGCCACAGCAGGTGCATGTCCTTGCGCACCGTGAGCTGCACACGGCCGCGCAGCGAGGTCTCGATGGCGGTCTGATCGACTTCGCCGTCGCCCTGCGCGACGTGCCCATCGCCGATTTCGAACAGGGCGCCAGGCGCGAACACCGGAATGTACAGTGTGCTGCCGGCGACGAGCTCGCGGTTGTCGAGATTGCCGGCATGCCGCCCGGGCGGATTGCTGCTCACGCGGCCCGCTTCAGGCGCCGGTGCGACGCCCATGCTGCCGAAGAAGGGCCGCAGCGGAATGACGATGCCGGGCGCATAAGTGGCGGTCATCCGCCTGCGGTCGAGCGGGATGATTCGTACCGGGACACCTGTCTCGCAGTTCTCCGGAAGAATGCCGCTGCAGCCGTTGTAGCCGTAGTCGATCGCCGGTTCGATGGCCAGCATCCGGACCTCGAGCACGTCTCCCGGCTGCGCGCCCTCCACATAGACCGGCCCCGTCAGGATGTGTCCGCCGGGACCGCGGCGCTCACCGGTGACCTGCTCGACGATTGCCTTGAGCGATTCCTGGATCTTGTCGTCGGGCACGCCGGCGCGTGCAAGCCCCGCAGGCGTGTTGGTCAGGAGCGTATCGACGTCGAGGATGTCACCGGAGGCAATGTGCAGTACCGGCTGAGCCTGCGACCAGTAGTAGCCGTACGCCACCGTGCTCGGCGTTGCCAGGAGTCGATAGGTACGTGGGCTCGGGCTGGCGGCGCTCAGCGTCCCGGTGGCGATGAGGCACGCACTCAGAGCCGCGCAGCGGCGCGCCAGCGGGCACAGGCTCAGAATCATTCTTGTATTCAGGAAAACAGCGACGTATACACAGTAACAGCGTCGCGTGGCCGCGCCAATGCGGCCCATGCCGGCGGCGCGGGGCAGGGCCCCGCGCCGCGGATCGGACCTCAGCCGCGCATGTCGCTCATGGCCTGCTGACGCGCCTTCATCATCTCGCCGCGCGCATCGGCATCGGGCCTGAGGGTGCGAATCGCAGCCTCGAGCGTCTCGCCGCCGGCGACCTTTGTCTTCAGATCCGGGAACGGAATGCCGAGGTTCTGCGACGCATGCAGTGTGGCGGCGCACAGCTGCAGACTGGTGAAGCCGTTGCACGCCTCTTTCTGGCTCATGTTGGGCGGCAGCACGGCCCCGAGCTTGGTGTTCGCCTCGGCTACCGTCGTCGAATAGGACGGAGTGTCCGACCTGGTAGTGGCGGGACCGGCGGCGACCGGCGCCACTGGCGTGGGTGGCGGCGGGTTCTCATCCGATTGCTGCGCAGCGGCCACAGCGACCACACTGAGCGCGCCACCTGTAACCAAAAATTTAACGACTCGATTCATGACACACCTCGCTTGAAAAGAGAGCTGCGTATCGTTAGAGCTCACGCAGCGTCCCGCCTGATACAGCGCGGGTGAAACACGGTGCCGGCAAGACCTGGCGGCTGAGAGCCAATATGCACCCGCGGTCCGTCCGGCAACGTCGCGGAGCATCGATATCGGCGGTAGGTGCATGCCTACTTGCAGCCGCGTTGCAGTCGCGCGGATGCGGACGCGGGCACCGGCCGGGAAACTGGGTTGCGCACGCGCGCCCTCGTGAACAACAATCGCCTATGACTGCGAACCTTAAGCACTACAGTGGCGGCTGCCTGTGCGGTGCGGTGCGCTGGGAGGCGGACGGCGAACCACGCTATATGGGGCATTGCTACTGCGCCGACTGTCGCAAGGCCTCCGGATCGGGCTTCGTCCCCTTCATGATCTTTGACGGCAGCGCGCTGCGCTTCAATGGCGCGGCGCGACAGTTCACCTGCAAGGCCGCGAACGGCAATGACGCCGTACGTAACTTCTGCCCCAGCTGCGGCGGCCTGGTTTACGGCGGTACGATCGGCAAGGACACCACGTTCTCGATCTATGCCGGTTCGCTCGATGACCCGTCAGCATTTCACCCGCGGATAGCGATTTTCGCGCGCGACCGTCCACCCTGGGCGGTGATCCCGCCGCAGCTGAAGGTCTTCGACACCACTCCCTCGTGAGCAGCCACCGCTGCCCGTCGCCGACGCCAGGGAGCTTGGCAGTCGCTGTCGCAGTCCTCGGCGTTTCGGTATCAACCGCCGCTCTTCATGCTCTATATTCGCTGTCGCACGGTATCTCGCCCTGCGGGGCAGCGGCACGCGCGGGCGCGCTGCCCGTCATAGCCAAGGAAAGTCGCACAGAATGAGAGTTTTTCGGCTGCTGTACGCGCTCTTGGCGTGCACGCCGCTGCTGCCGGTGAGCGCGGCCGAGGAGCCGGCCACCGGCCTCGCGGATTCCGCGGCATTGCGCGCCACCGTGTATGGCACGCCGCTTCAGGACCTGGCGCCGCTGCCGGCGACAGTGCCACTGCAGGAGATCAACATCGCTCTGCCGTGGGCGCGACCGTTGCCCAAGGTGCTGTGGTTCGATAGGCGGCTGCGCGCCTGGTTCTCGCCGCAGGACAAGCCGGCGCCGCTGGCGATCGTCATCTCCGGCACCGGCACTGACGGTAACACGCAAAAGATCGCCGTGCTGCGCGCGGTGCTCTATGGTGCGGGCTATCACGTGCTGACGATGCCGTCGCCGACGTTCCCCGGGTTCATCGCGTCGGCGTCCTCGACGGGGGTGGCGGGGGACCTGCTGCAGGATGGACGTGACCTGTACGCTGCGGCACAGGCGATCGTGCATCACTTGCCAGCCAGCGTGCAGATCACCGAGATCGAGGTCGTCGGTTATTCGCTGGGCGGCGCCAATGCCGCAATCGTCAAATCGCTCGACACGGCCGCTCACGGCCTGCACATCCACCGTGCGGTGATGATCAATCCGCCGGTCAGCATGTTTGCCTCGATCGACCGCCTCGACAAGCTGTTCAGGCAGAGCATCGGTCCGAGCCAGGCGGACTTCGATCGCTTCTACCGCCGAATCTACGTGCGCCTCGCCAATTTTTACCGCGCCAGCGACGCACTGCGGATCGAGGACACCGACGTGCTGAGCGCCGCAGCCGCCGTGCTGCGCACCGATGCGGACTTCTCCGCCGCCATTGCCCTGACTTTCCGGCTGGCGCTGATGAACGTCTTCTTTGCCGGGGATCTGTATGCGGGCACGGGCGTGGTCACCGACCCGCGCCATCCGCCGGGACCGGGCGACCCGACTGAGGCGATCGCGCAAACGCTGCGCGAGAAGCCGTTCTCCGAGTACTTCGATAAGGTGCTCGCGCCTTATTATCTGGCGCGCCGCCCGGGCGCAACCCGCGCCTCGCTGGTCGCCGACAATCGCCTGAGCGTCATCGGCGATGCCTTGCGCAACGACCCGGACTATTTCGCGCTCACCAACAGCGATGATCTGATCCTGGACAGCGCCGAACTCGAATGGCTCAGGACGACCCTGGGCAGCAGGATCGTCGTTTACGACCACGGCGGACATCTGGGAAACCTGGGCGATCGCCAGCAGGTACGCGACATGCTGGATATGCTGGCGGGTCGCTGGAGCGGGGCGAGCAAGTGACCTGGTCGCGCTGGCCCCGATGCGCCGCCTTGCTGTGCGCGGTGTTGCTGCAGGCAGCATGCGCGTCGCGCGACTTTTCGCTGCACAGCCTGCCAGCGGAAACACCGGCGAGCGACAATGCGATCGCTATCCAGCGCGCGCAGCAGGCACAGGCGCAGCTCCAGGCGGCCGCGGCGGCCGTCGCCAGCACGCCGGGCGCGGCGCTGACGCCCATCGATGTGCCTTCGCTGCAGACCTACGATCCGTGGGAACACGTGAACCGTCTGACCTACGGCTTCAATGCGCGCTTCGACGAACACGTGTTTCTGCCGGTTGCCAACGGTTATCGTCGCCTGCCGCAGCCGCTGCGCACCGGCGTACGCGACTTTTTCTCGAATCTCTCCGAAGTGGTCAGCGTGGTGAACTACATCGTGCAGCTGCGCCCGGCCCCCGGCGTGCGCAGCCTCGGCCGCTTCGTCATCAACTCCACGCTGGGGCTCGGCGGCCTGTTCGATGTCGCAACGCAGTTCCATATTCCGAGCGCGCCAACCGGTTTCGGGTCGACACTGGCGCGCTGGGGTGTCCATCCCGGGCCGTATCTGGTCATTCCGCTGCTTGGGCCCTCAACCCTGCGCGACGGCTTCGGCTTTCTGGTCGATTACGGTACGTCATACGTGATCGACGTCGCGCATCTTTATCGCGGCGACCTCGCCTGGGCACTGACGCCGCTGAATGCCGTCGACCAGCGCTCCAACACTGGTTTCCGCTACTACGCGAGCGGGTCGCCGTTCGAATACGATACGATCAGGTTCCTGTACGTGCGCAAGACGCTCATCGAGGACGATGCCCTGCGGCTATGGCGACGCCCTGTCAGTCCCGACCCGCAGGCACCCGCCGGCCGCTGAGCCCTTTGGACCGGCGCACATGAGCGCCCTGAGGATGCCCACGGCAATCCCATGTTGAGCCTGCTGCTGCTGCCGGTCGCGGCGTTCTCGGCCTGGACCGCCGCGGCGCTGTGGTTCCAGACTCCCCGTGCCCCTGTGACGCGATGGTGCCGGGTGGTGCTATGGACGGCGTTCAGCATCGCGATGCTGGTCGGCATGGCCGACGGCTCGCGCTTACCCGCGGCAGCTGTCTTCGCGGGCGCCAGCGCCTGTGTGCTTGTGTGGTGGCGCAGCCTCAGACCTTCCAATGAACGGTCCTGGGCGGACGATGTCGCGAACATCGTCAGCGGGCAGATCACGGGCGACGAGGCGGTGCTGTACAACGTGCGAAATTTCTCCTGGCGCAGCATGACGGACTACACGGTGCGCTGGGAGACGCGGCGCTACGACCTCAGGCAGCTCGATGCCATCGACATGATCATGTCTTACTGGAACGTACCGGGCATCGCCCACGTGCTGTTCTCGTTCGGCTTCGCTGGCGGCGAGCGCGTGGCGTTCTCCGTGGAGATCCGCCGCCAGAAGCATCAGGCTTACTCTCCGGTCGGAGGCTTCTTCAAGGAGTTCGAACTCAGCATCGTGGCGGCTGACGAACGCGACATCGTGCGCGTGCGCACCAACGTGCGTGGCGAGGATGACTACCTTTATCGGCTACGGCTGCCACGCCCTGCGATCCGCTCGCTGTTCACCGCCTATGTCGAGCAGTCGAACACGCTGCTGTCCACGCCACGCTTCTACAACACTCTCACGGTCAACTGCACCATGCTCGTCTACCACATGATGCGCCACATCGTCGGCCGGCTGCCGTTCAGCTATCGCGTGCTGCTATCGGGCTACCTGCCCGAATATGTCTATTCGGTCGGGGGACTGGATACGCGTTTTTCGCTGCCGGAGCTGCGCACGTTCGGGCGTATCACGACGCGTGCCAAGGCGGCCGATGACGACCCGCAGTTTTCCGCAGCCATACGCGCCGGCATCCCGCCGCTCGAAGTGCCGCCGGACAACTGACGCAGAGCGCGCCGTCGCGTTAGAATCACTGCGGCTGCTGTGCGTGCGTGCCAGGGGGTCTCGTGAACTTGTCGTGCCAACGCCTGACCGCGCTGCTGGGGCTGGCGGCGCTGTCCTTCGCGGCACCGACTTTCGCTTCGCGCTGGGTCGAGGTGGGGACCTCCGGTGTCACGACCGACAAGGTGATGGTCGATGCCGATTCGGTGACCAGCATCGATCAGTTCAGAGTGGTGAATGTGATGAGGCTTTACGCCGCCCCACGCGTAAACGCGCACAACATTACCCTCGATCGCCACGTGCAAAGGACCGCGTTTAATTGTGCGGACAGGACTTTCAGCGGCATCCGGACCCTGGGTTTCCTGGGCGACAAGCAGGTGGGTTCGGGCCCTGAGAATTCTGACTGGCGCACGAAGATGACGGCGGTGGGCAGCGACCCGCTTGCAAATCGTGTCCTCGCCATCGCCTGCGCTGCGTCGAGCGCGGCTAGCCCGCCGGGTGGTAAGCCGTCGGGTTTCTCCAGCGGTTCGGGGATCGTCGTCGATGAGTCGGGGGACATCCTCACCAACAATCACGTCGTGGACCATTGCCGGTCCATTACCGTCAAAACCCGCGATTCGAGGCCGCTGGTGGCACGCATGGTGGCGGCTGACGCGAAGAACGATCTGGCGCTCGTCAAGCTGGCTTACGACGTTCCTCTCGGCGAGCCGGCGCACTTCCGCAGTCAGGCGCAACCGGCGCGGCTCGGTGAATCGGTGGGAGTTATCGGTTTTCCTCTGACTGGAATTCTTTCGACTGAACCCAAGGCAACCTTCGGACAGATCAACTCAGTGGCTGGCATGCGCGATGACTCCACTCTGCTGCAGTTCTCGGCGCCGGTACAACCGGGCAATAGCGGGGGACCGGTGCTCGACGGCGAAGGCGAGGTGATCGGGGTGGTTGTTTCACAGGCGTCGCTCGCAGTGGTGGCCGTGGCCGGCAACGTGCCGCAGAATGTCAATTTCGCGATTCGCGGCGAGGTCGCGCAGATTTTTCTCGCCGCGCGCGGCATCAAGGCTGTGGTCGGTCATCGGCAGCATCCCTTGTCGACCGAGGCGATCGCCGCAGCGGGGATCAAGTCGACCGTCTTGATTCAGTGCGCTCTTCAGTAGCGATCATCTGGTGCAGTTGCAACCCGTGCTGCCTCACACAGCAAAGCTGTCGCGGCATATCTTCTGGTACCACTGCGCGGCCTCGACGGCCAGCTCGGGGCTGGCAGCCGGCGCGGGCTGGCCCGCGGCCGGGGCGAGTTGCTGCAGTTCGCCATCCGCTAGTGCGAAACGCGCATGTATGGCCAGTGCGCTGTCCGGCGCCAGCAGGCTATAGCAGACGCTTTCCAGCTCAGGCAGTGTGGCCTCGCGCCCGGCGAGGGCAGCGTCAATTGCCGTGGCGCAGCGCTGCGCCTGGCTGAACGCGGCCGAGGCCGCCTTGGGCATGCTGCCGGCGATGGCCGCATCGCCGATCACGTAGATGCCGGGCACGACCTGCGATTCGAAGCTTGCGCCGTTGACGGGACACCAGCCGTGCCCAGTGGCAAGGCCTGCCTGCGCCGCGAGAGCTCCGGGCGCCTGCGGCGGTATGATGTTGGCGACGGCCACACGGTGCGCGCCGCTGTCGCTGTGCAGCGTGCTCGCCGGCACATCGACGCGCGTCAGGGCACCGCCCTGCGTCGATGGTACCCATTCGATCAGCCCCGGATAAAGCGCCTCCCACGCGGCCGTGAACACGTCCTGCCGCGGAAAGTGGTTGTTGCTGTCGAAGATCAGTACCTTACTGCGCGGCTTGTGCTGCTTCAGCCAGCAGGCAATGAGACTGGCGCGCTCGTAGGGCCCGGGCGGGCAGCGCATGAGGCCGGCTGGCACGCTGATGGCGACCGTGCCGCCCGCAGGCATCGCACGCAGCTGCGCTGCCAGCAGCTCAGTCTGTGCGCCGGCTTCCCAGGCGTGCGGCATGCGTTGCGCCGCCGCCGCGTCATAGCCTGCGGGGGTGCCGAACCTGAAGCGGATCCCGGGCGCCACCACCAGCTTGTCGTAGGCGATGAGTTCACCGCCGGCGAGGGTCACGGTGCGCCGCTCGGCGTCGATCGCGGTGACGCGCCTGGGCAGGTAGCGCACGCCGGCGCGCACGATGGCGTGACGAGTGACCCTCAGCGAACGCATGCTGCGCAGACCGACCAGAGCGGCGTTGCTCATCGGACAGGTCACGTAGCTGGACTGCGGGTCGATAAGCGTGACCTGCAGGCGCGGGTTGAGGCTGCGCAGGCGCAACGCGCAGCTGCTGCCGGCAAACCCGCCGCCGGCGATCACCACGCGGCCGGCTGCCGGGGCTGCCAGCGCGCGCGCCGCCCCTGTCGCGCCGGCCGCTGCCGCTGCGCCGAGTTGCAGAAACCGACGTCGCCGCATCACTCCCACTCGAGTTCCTGGTAGGCACGCGCCACGTTACGCGGGTGCGTCGCGTCCCACAGCAGCCACGTCGTCTTCTCGGGCGGGTCGACCTCCTTGATCGCGCTCTGCATAGGGTTGCCCTTCGCGAGCTGCGCGCGCACGCCGCTCAGCAGGTCCTCGAGGTAGCGTCGCTCGGGGGCCAGCGCCGCCGCCAGATCCGCGCGCACCGGGCCGTGGCCCGGCACGACGCGTGTGACGTGCATGCCGGCGAGCGCATCGATTGCCGCCAGCCAGCCCTTGAGGCTGCCGTCGAGTGCCGGAGTGCGTTCGACGAACAGCAGGTCCCCGCTCCACAGCGTGCCGCTGGCGCGGTCGTAGACACTCAGGTCGCAGTCGGTATGCGCCTTCGGCCAGGCGTGCAGCATGAGACGCCGGTCTCCCAGATCCAGCTCGAGGTCGCTGCCGACCGCGACGGTCAGTTGCGGTCCGATGATCTGCGCGGCGCTCGGCGGGGCGTCCAGGTCGGCCGCATAGTCCTTGAGGAAGACTTCACGGCTGCGGATGAGGGCGTCGCCCAGCTGCTCGTGACCGACGAATTTTGCCGCACTGTCGCGAAATGCGGCGTTACCCAGCACGTGATCGACATGCACGTGCGTGTTGATGACGTAGCACACCGGCAGCGGCGTGCGCTGCGCGATCGCGCTGCGCAGCCGGCGGCCCACACGCACCGAGCCGCCGGTATCGATGACCGCCACGCAGCGTTTTCCGACGACGAACCCGATGTTGGCGATGTCGTCATGACCGGGCGCGTCTAAAGCGAGCTGCCGGCCGCGGTGCACGAACACCCCCGGGGCGGCTTCGGTGATCGAAAAGGCAGTGGCGCTGAGTGCCGCAGCCGGCGTCGACACGATGCCTGCGCAAAATGCTGCTGCCAGAAGACGCGCCAGCGCTGCCTGCGCCAACCGGACGGGGAGGGAGGGAAGGGGGCTCGACGCGACGGCGGCTGCTGCGCAAAGCATGGACGCCCGCGCGTTCGGGCTAATTGCTCATCCCGCTTGTCGTGCCTGGCCAGGTGGCCGTGAAGTGTGCCTGTGTGGGCACGTCGGTGGCGTCCACCGTCACCGGCGCAGACAAGGCACCGTCGGTGGCGATGCGCAGCGTCGGGTTTTCGCTGAGCGAGATGCCGGTGTCTGCTTCCATGAGGGTCTGGCCGCCGGCACTGAGGCGGATATGGTCGATAAAGTGCGGCGGGATGAAGTCGCCACTGCGCGGATCGACCTGAAACCCGGAATTGTTGGGGTGACGGATGCTGATCTGCAGCGCCCGATCGCCGCTCGAGGGACGAAACCGGATCTGTCCGAGCATGCCGCCCTCGGTGGCGCTCGGCGGGGTTGAGCACCCGCCGGCGGCATTCACCCAGGTGCTCGCCATTTCCAGCTTACCGTCGCCGGTTTCCGCGATGGCGCGCACTGAGCTGAAGCGATCGATGCGTACGCGCAGATCGATCTCCTCGACGAGCAGCCCAGCTTTGAGGTCCATGGTGGCGACCAGCGGTGAGGGGTTGTTGTCGATGATGACGCGCACCTGCTTGACCTTGCCCTCGAGTGCCTTGCCGAAGTGCACAACGACCGGCGTGGCTGCCGGATCGGGCGTGCTGGCGGGCGCCTCGATGCTCATCAGCTGCTCATCGCCCTCGCCGATGTTGCGGCTGCCGTAGAGCTGCGGGCGCAGGCTGAGCCATGCGCCGCCGGCGGGTGACTGGTTGTCACCGAGACACAGCGGGGCGGCGGCCAGCAGCGCCACGACGGCGGCCGTCGCAAGCGCTGCCGGGGAGGGGTTTAGTGCTCGTCCCATCGCCCGATCCTACCGCCATCCTGGCGGCAAGCGAAATCAGCACAACCGCCGCTGCTGGCGGGCCTTGGGGGCCTTACCCGCGAGGTGGGCGCAGGGGGCATCCGCGCCTGGTGCGGGCGTCTGGGCCGGCGGCGGGCTTGCCAGCCCCCGCCCCGGGGCCAGGTACCGCTGCACGACCGAAAGTCAGCGTATTCAGATGCGCGGCCGACAGCGACATCCACCTGAGCCTGTTGCGCGATCTGGAGCTGTGCTGTCGGACACGCGGCTGCACAGCGCCCCGTTGCCGGCAAGTGGCCGAAGACCGCGCTGCCGATGTTGGTTTGCGCAAGCGCCGAGCCACTCGACCCGCCACTTTGCTGCTTTGCGCGCGGTTGCGGGCCCGGGGTTTTTCTCAAGAAACCCCAACGACATGTCAGTTTGTGGCGAGCCGCCCGCGTTAAGCGCGCCAAACACCTGTCGGACCGTGCCTACACGATCAAGCGTGCCACGATGACATGGTTTCTGTGAGAGCCCTCACGTACGCTGAATGAACGCCGGAGGAATATCGGCCGCATCCACACGGCGGTGTGCGCGGGTGGTCTGTGCCGGCAACACCAACGGCACGCCGACATGGAGAGTGTGCATGAGTGAGCGAGCGATACGTCCGGAACCCGCCACGGAAAAAGAGGCAGGTCCAGCGCGCGCTACTGCCGCGACTACGCTTCCCTTGGACAGCGCCATCAGCCACTGCGAAAAGCTGCGGCGCGTGCTCGAACTGGAAGAGTGGATCAACGGGGCCCGCGACGACGCGCTGCTGGTCGCGACCTGCCGTGCCTGGCGGGAAGAACGCGAACAGCTGCTGTTTGAGTTACAGCTTTCGTGAGGGGCGTGCGCCGCTCCTGCCGCTCCTGCGGGTCGCCAGCTCTCACTACCCGGTAGCACGCTCCCGTCCCTCGCAACGCGCCACCGGACGCAGCGTCAGAGTCTGGACTGCTATATTGCGCAGCCCCTCCTGAATCGACCGTGATGAGCAACCGAGCACCACAAGATCCACCGCGCCCTGAGTCGCGACGTGCCGCCGTTCTTGGGCTGATCGTGACGGTCTTATTGATCCTGGTCGGATTGGCCCTGGTGAAAATCCTCGGTGGCGCCGGCCGGCTGCAGGACTGCGTGCTGTCCGGACGGACCAACTGTGCCCCCGTGGATGGCAGCGATCCCTAGACCCGGCGCCACGCGTTTCCCAATCCGCTGGCTCGTCCAGCCCGGCCGGGCGGGTACGATGCTTGACGCCTACGACTACGCGCGTAAACTTCGCCGTGGTTACAGCTGTAGTCGAATCAACCGTGGCCAAGCAAATTCCAATCAGCGAAGCCGAGTCACTGGTCATGGACGTCTTGTGGCGCCGGGGCGGCCCTAGCAGCAGCGAAGATGTGATCAGGGCATTGGGCAAGCAGCAGGCGTGGCAGGAAACCACGGTAAAGACCCTGCTGGGACGCCTGCTGCGCAAGGGTGCGGTAAAAGCCGCGAAGGATCATCGGCGCTATCTCTACGCCCCTATTCTCAAGCGCGACCAGTGGCTCTCGTTCGAGAGCAAACGCGTCCTGGAACGATTGTTCGGCGGCCGTCTTGCGCCGCTGGTGGCGCATTTTGGCCAACATCACCGCCTGAGCAAGCGTGACATCGCCGATCTGAAGCGCCTCATCGCGGAGATGGACGAAAATGATTGATCTGATCGCCGTGCTCGCGGCCACGGCATGCGCCTCCTCGCTTGCCATCGCCAGCGTGCTGTTGCTGCGCGGTTTCCTGCGTCATGCCTTCAGCGCCACGGTTTCCTATGCCGCATGGTGTGCCGTGCCTGTCGTCATGGTGATGGCTGTTATCCCTATACATCGTATCGGCGTTGGCAGCGGAATCGCGGACAACCCGGTGATCGACTATGTGGTGCAGCTGTTCGCGCGGCTGCTGGTCTCGCCGCTGGCGCTGAACGCGGTCGTCTGCATCTGGAGCGGTGGCTTGCTGATCGCCGCCGCGCTACTGGCGCTCAACCAGCTGCGCTTCGTCCGCAGCCTGGGAACGGTGGTGGTGCGGGACGGCCTTGCATATGCCCAATATCCGGCCGTAAGTCCTGTGGTGATGGGCCTGGTGCGCCCGACCGTCGTCGTGCCGTCTGATTTTGGCTCTCGCTACACCCCGCAGGAGCAGGCGTTGATTCTCGCGCACGAGCAGACTCATGTGCGTCGCGGCGACCTGGTGGCCAACTTGCTCTGCTCCCTGATCCGCTGCGTGCTGTGGTTCAACCCATTGACGCACCTGGCGGCCGGATGCTTCCGTTTCGATCAGGAACTCGCCTGCGACGCGACGACGCTGCGAGGCCGGCCGCGTTTGCGCAAGACCTACGCCACGGCGATTCTCAAGACCCTGGCGCTGCAGTCGCATCTGCCGATTGGCAGTCCCTGGAAAGATGCCGCGCCGCTTTACACGCGGATCGCACATTTGCGGCAACCGGCGATTTCCGGCAGCCGACTCAGCTGCGGATACGCTCTGATTGGCATCCTGCTCACCGGTCTCGGCGGCGCTGCCGGGTCGCTGCAACCGATGTCCATTCTGGACGGTGGCGCTAACGGTGTGGTGCGGCTGGCGGCGGCCCGATACAGCGCGACCACGCCGGCCTGTCCGCTTGCGGCAAAGCGCACTGCTGCCCTGGTGACCCCGCTTCCACGGCGATAAGCGCCACAACAACTTCACCCACACCGTCGTCTGCACGGGGAGATACTATGACGCCTCCGCGGCTCTGCGTTTCGATCACCAGCCTGTTGGTGGCAGCTTTGCTGCCGACTTCTTTCATGCGGGCACAAACGGCAACGCCCGCGGCGCCGCAGGCGGCTGCGCAACGCGACGGCCAGCACGATTTCGACTTCGAGATCGGCTCCTGGAAGATTCACCTCAAGCGGCGCGTGCATCCGCTCACCGGCTCGAATACCTGGGTAGAGTTCGACGGTACTTCAGTGACGCGAAAACTGTGGCAGGGACGATCGCAGGTGGAGGAATTTGAGACTGACGGCGCCGCCGGCCACATCGAGGGCATGACCCTGCGCCTCTATAACCCGCAAACGCACGAGTGGCGCCTGTACTGGGCCAACAGCCAGAAGGGCATCATGGATGTGCCGCAGATCGGCCGATTCGTCAACGGGCGCGGCGAGTTCTATGCCCAGGACACGATTGACGGCAAGACTCTGTGGGTGCGCTTCATCTGGTCGCAGACGGATTCAAAGTCCCCGCACTTTGAGCAGTCCTATTCCGAGGACGGCGGCAAGACCTGGGAAGTGAACTGGATCACCGACCAGACGCGCGTCGCGGGCGCGAGCTAAGCCGGCCGGTACTCTCCTGTCAGCTTGTTGGCACCGCAGGCGTGCCACGCGCCGCGGATGTTTATGCCGTCGGCAGCCGGTGCGCCATTGCCACCGCAGCAGTTGGCTCGTTTGACATCGTCCGGATGTTTCGCGGATGCTGCGCGTCAGCCAGCCGTGACGCACGTGCTTCACCTTGCGGTACCTTCGCGGTCATCGGAGCGGACTTCGCCACTGTTCGTGGCGCCGCACTCGTTTGCGCGGCTCGACTGGGGTAATGCCATCAGCGGGCTACAGCGGAGGCAGAGTGCGCCGGATTCTCTACGCCACCAGCCTGCCGCTGCTGCTGAGCGGCTGCGCCACATCTGTGCTCTCCCCGGTCGGGCCGGTGGGCACGGCCGAGCGCACCATCTTGCTCGATTCACTCGCCATCATGCTGGCGATTGCCGTACCAACCATTGCGGCAACGCTCGCGTTTGCCTGGTGGTTCCGCGCATCCAACAAGCGCGCCCGACGTTTGCCGGACTGGTCTTACTCGGGCGAACTCGAACTCATCGTCTGGTCGATTCCGGCCCTGGTCGTCCTGTTCCTGGGCGGGATCGCCTGGATCAGCGCACACGAACTTGACCCGGCGCAACCGCTGGCCGGAAATGGGGCGCCGCTCGAGGTCGAAGTCATCGCGCTCGACTGGAAATGGCTGTTCCTCTACCCGCAGCAGGGCATCGCCAGCGTCAACCGCCTGGTGGTGCCGACGAAGGTGCCGCTGCAGCTGCGAATTACGTCGGCAAGCGTGTTCAACGCCTTCTTCGTGCCGCGCGTCGGCAGTCAGATCTATGCCATGAACGGCATGGTGAGCCGTCTCAATCTGCAGGTCGACGCGGCCGGCACGTACGCCGGGCTGTCGAGTCACTTCAGCGGGGACGGATTTTCGGGCATGTCATTCGAGCTGCAGGCGGTGGGCGCGGATGAATTCGCCGCCTGGAGCGCCAAGACACGCACTGCCGGGAAGAGCCTGGACGTAGCGTCTTATAAGGAGTTGCTGCGCCAGAGCCAGAACATCGCGCCCTACACCTACGCGGCACTGCAGCCCGGGTTGTTCAATGCCGTGGTGCGCCGCGAACTGCCGTCAGGCGAAGGACCGCCGGCCGGTGCTGCCTCGCCGGCGGCGCAGCGAATAACAGATGTTCGGTCGGCTGACCCTGCAGGCGATTCCTTTCGATCAGCCGATTCCGCTGGTCTCGGCGTTGGTGGTGGCGCTGCTGCTTGCCGGCGTTCTCGCTTACGTTGCACTGAAGGGCTACGTGCCGTATCTGTGGCGTGAGTGGATCACGAGCGTCGATCACAAGCGCATCGGCGTGATGTATTGCCTGCTCGCACTGGTGATGCTGCTGCGGGGATTCATCGATGCGTTGATGATGAGGTCGCAGCAGGTCCTGGCGTTTCACGCGCCGGGCTATCTCCCGCCCGAGCACTACGACCAGATATTCTCTGCTCACGGCACCATCATGATCTTTTTCGTGGCGATGCCGTTCGTCATCGGGCTGATGAACTTTGCCGTGCCGCTGCAGCTCGGGGTGCGCGACGTGGCGTTCCCCACGCTGAACGCCGTCAGCTTCTGGCTGACGTCAGCAGGGGGATTTCTGGTGACGCTGTCGCTGGTCGTCGGCGAGTTCGCGCGCACTGGCTGGCTGCCGTATCCACCACTCTCGGAACTGCGTTATTCCCCCGGGGTTGGTGTCGACTACTACCTGTGGGCCTTGCAGATATCCGGCGTTGGCTCGTTGATGACGGGCATCAACATGGTGACCACCATACTCAAAATCCGTGCGCCCGGCATGAACTACATGCGCATGCCGATCTTCTGCTGGACGTCACTGGCCGCGAGCCTCCTCATCGTCGCCGCCTTCCCCATTCTGACCGCGACGCTGGCGATGCTCCTGCTCGATCGCTACCTCGATTTTCACTTCTTCACGAACGAGGCCGGCGGCAATCCCATGATGTTCATGAATCTCATCTGGGCGTGGGGTCACCCCGAGGTCTACATACTGATACTGCCGGCCTTTGGCGTCTTTTCGGAAGTCGTGGCGACCTTCTCGCACAAGCCGCTGTTCGGCTATCGCTCCATGGTCGCGGCGACCATGGCGATCTGCCTGCTCTCGTTCATGGTGTGGCTGCACCACTTTTTCACCATGGGCGCCGGGGCCGACGTCAACGGTTTCTTCGGCATCGCGACCATGGTGATCGCCGTACCTACCGGCGTGAAGATCTTCAACTGGCTGTTCACCATGTACGGAGGCCGCATCCAGCTGAGCTCGGCAATGCTGTGGGCGGTGGGTTTCATGGTCACGTTCGTGATCGGCGGCATGACGGGTGTACTGATGGCAGTACCGCCAGCCGATTTCGTCCTGCATAACAGCCTGTTCCTGGTCGCGCATTTCCACAACGTGATCATCGGTGGTGTGCTGTTCGGCTCGTTTGCCGGGTATACCTACTGGTTTCCGAAAGCCTTTGGCTTCACGCTCGACGAGAAACTGGGCAAGGCCGCATTCTGGTGCTGGCTGATCGGTTTCTATCTGGCCTTCATGCCTTTGTACGTGCTGGGACTGCTCGGCATGACGCGGCGCATGCAGCACTACGACGTACCCGGCTGGCGTCCATGGCTGCTGATCGCGGCCGCTGGTGCACTGGTAATCCTGTGCGGCATCGCGCTGCAAGCCGCGCAGCTGATCGTCTCCATCCGCACGCGCGGAGCGGCGGCGCAAGAATGCCGCTGATCCGTGGGACGGCCGCACGCTCGAATGGTCCACGGCTTCCCCGCCGCCGGGCTACAACTTCGCGGTGCTGCCCAATGTCACCCGTGATGAACCCTACTGGAATATGAAGGCCACTGTGCGGGAAGAGGCGGCCGAGGAGCCGCACTACGCTGCGATTCACATGCCCCGCAACAGCCCGACCGGATTCATCACCGCATTCTTTGCGGTATGCACCGGCTTTGCCCTCATCTGGCACATCTGGTGGCTGGTAGGCCTTGGCCTCGTGGGTGCTTACGCCACCTTCGTGGTATTCGCCTGGCGCGATGATACGGAGGTGCGCATTTCCGCCGCTGAGCTCGCCGCCGCGGACCGGCGGCACCGCGAGACCCGCGCCGGCGAGCAGGTCGAGGGGCGCGCATGAGTAGTGCGGCGGTAATCTCCGCCAGCGACGCGCCGACTGGCAGGGGCGCCGGCGGCCCGGCCCCCCAGCGCATCGTCGTTGGCTACGGCTTCTGGATCTTTCTGCTGTCCGACGTGGTCATGTTCTCGGCGTTCTTCGCCGCCTTCGCGGTGCTCATGGATGCCACCGCCGAGGGTCCGTCTGCCCGGCAGCTGTTCGACCTGCGCAGCGTCGCGGTCGAGACCGCGTGCCTGCTCGTCTCGAGCTTCACCTGCGGTATGGCAAGCCTGGCGGTGGCGCAGCGCAGTCAGCGCTGGACGCAGGTGGCGCTGCTCGTCACGGGCCTGCTCGGCGCCACATTTCTGCTGCTGGAAGTGCGTGAGTTCTCACGTCTGGTGGCGCAGGGGGCGGGACCGAGTCGTAGCGCATTCCTGTCGAGTTTCTTCACGCTGGTCGGCTGTCACGGGCTGCACGTCACCGCGGGGCTGTTGTGGCTGGGAACGATGATGGCGCAATTCCTCGCCAAAGGGTTCCGGCAGGATATTCGTCATCGCTTCCTGTGTTTCAGTCTGTTCTGGCACGCGCTGGATATCATCTGGGTCGGCATCTTCAGTCTGGTCTACCTGGTGGGAGTGAGCGCATGAGCTCCGGCACGCACGGCACGGGTGACGCCGGAATCGGCGAGGCCGACGGCATCGGCGCTGAACAGGGCACGAAAGGACAGGTGGGGAGCTACCTGCTGGGACTTGCGCTCGCGAGCCTGCTGACCGTTGCCTCTTTCTGGGCGGTACACACGCACCTTATCTATGGTCCGGGGATTCCCGTGGCGCTGCTCGCACTCGCCGTGGCCCAGATGGGCATTCACCTGGTTTTTTTCCTGCACATAACGACCGCCCCGGACAATACCAACAACGTCATGGCGCTCGGCTTCGGTGTACTGATCGTGTGTCTTTTGGTGTTCGGCTCGCTGTGGATCATGGCTCATCTGAACCACAACATGATGTCCATGGATGATTTGCTGCGCATGCAGCGTTAGCCGCCGGGCACGACGCGCCGGACGACAAGGCACCGTCCACGGTGGCGCTGACGTCGGACTCATCCCACCTGTGCTGGCGACCGCTCCCGATATAAACGCGGACGCGGCATGAGTAGCTTGTCTGCTCGTAACCGCGAAACCACCCGTGGAGAGTCAAATGATCAGTTATCGCAAATCAGGTCTTGTTGCCGTACTGGCGCTAGCTGCAGCAACGCTCGCACTGGCACAGTCGACGCCGCCTTCTGGCGGCACGTCTCCCAGTACCTCGAGCCCGCCGAGCTCGCAAACTTCCCCCGACAGCATGAGCAGCGGCTCCGACAGCAGCATGTCGCCAGCCTCGAACAAGCTCGATGCCAAGACGAAGCAGTGCATTGCCAGTGAGAAGGCCAAGAACAGCGGCCAATCGGACAACCAGATCAAGCAGAAATGCATGATGCAGACTGCCAGCCATCAGGGGCAGGGACAGGACCAGGGTCATTAAGGGGACGTAGCGCCGGCTTGCCGCCGGTCGCGGAGCAGCCAGGCGGTCGTCGTGGAGCGCGCCGACCGCCTGATGCGTCCCATCGCCCGCCATGGAGGGTTCTGCAATGCCGACACCCAAAGAGATTGAAGACAAATTCTGGAGATCGCTGTCCTCGGACCACATGCTCATGCTGGGACTGGTTAGCGAGGACGGTCATACGCGCCCCATGACCGCGCAGATGGACGGCGCCCATGCGCCGCTGTGGTTCTTCACCTCCACGGACAACCCGCTGACGCGCGGCTTGGGCGCGCACAATCGCGCCGTGGCTACGTACGCATCCAAAGGCCACGACGTATTCGCGAGCGTGCGCGGCACCCTGCAGCACGAGACCGACCGCAGCGTGCTGGATCGACTGTGGAACCGTTCCGTGGCGGCGTGGTACGAAGGCGGCAAGGAGGATCCGAAGCTTGCGCTGCTGCGCTTTGACCCGGACGACGCGCAGGTCTGGCTCAATGACTCGAGCCTGCTCACCGAGGTCAGGGTGTTGTTCGGCGCTGATCCAAAGAAGCTTTACGGCGAGAACGGCGCCACAGTGCCTGTGAGCTGAAGCAACACCGGGGAGTCAGCCGGCGCCGGCCGGCCGACTGCCCGCAGGCTTCGTGCCAACGCGCTGCAAATCCCGCAGGAGGGCCTGCTCGGAGACCGCCCGGCCTAGAAACTGACGCAGCAGTAAAGAGGTCTCGCGATCCTCGCCGAAGCTCAGCAGGTGCGCGGCGAGCCAGCCGAACCAGCGAGTATCACCCGTATCAAAGCCACCGAGCTGCTGCGCAATGCGCTGGCGGATGTCGGCCGTGATTACGGCGCCCAGGCCGTAATTCACCATGTAACCAGGCTTATCGACCAGCTGCACGCGCACGGCCCACCAGGCAAGTTCCGGATGCGGCTTGATGTGCAGGTAGCGCTGGGTGATCTGCGTCCAGGTGCCGTTGGGATCGGCGCCCGGATCGCGCAGCATGCGCAGGTCAAACAGCGCCCAGGCAACATCCAGCATCACGCCGCTGTAGAGCGCGCGCAGCGATGCGTTCACGGCGGCACTGCGACCCAGGTACTTCTGCTGCCACGCCGGTTCGTAGACGCTCCAGGCGGGAACGTCGGCGAAGGCCTCGTAGAAGAGCGGATCGCCCAGGTCCATGAATGCCGGTCGCACACGTAGCGCCAGCATATGGGCGGCATGGCCATTCTCGTGCACCAGCTCGTTAAGCGGCCCGAGGCCGCCGCGCTCGTAGCTCGCAGAGACACGCACGAGGGTCGGCTGCCAGACGCCTTCGCGCCAGCGGCCGCGACGCACGTAGTCGGTATAGGCGAGCGGCGCCTTGCCGGGGCGCGGCTCGAGATCGTACAGAACGTTGGCCTGCGCCAGGTCGAGTCCGAGATCGACGTAGTAGCGCTGACAGATCGACTGCAGGTCAGCGCGCGGTATGGATGCAGCCAGCTCGCGCTCGGCGGCGCCACCGGCGAAGCGGTAGTCCCAGGGTTCCATGGATGCCGACCCGGCCACCTGACTCCACGTGTCGAGAATGCGCTCGAGCCAGGATTCGGTTTGTGCCGCAGTCACCCCGATGGTGCGCGCGGCGCTGTCGATGGGCGAGCCGGTGCGGCGCGCTTCGGCCGCAGCGAGGCGGATCATGCGCCGATACGGACTGTTTTCCTCGTTGCGGCCGTTCAGAGCCGTCCACAGCGGCAGGAATGCCCTGAACAGGGCCTCGCGACGCCGCGGTTCGTGCAGGCTCGTCAACATCTCGAACGCCGCAACGCGCGTTACGGTGCCGTTCTCGAATCGCAGGCTGTTGGCCAGCTGCGCAAAGCAGGCGTACAGCGCCTCCTGCAGCGGCTGCAGCTCCAGGTCCTGCCGCTGTGCGTCTTGACAGTGGCCGGCGGGCGCGAGCGAGCTCGCAGTGGCGGAAGACTCTGCGACGGCGGTATGCATCAGGTTTGCGGCGCGCAGATCGTCGGCCGACGGTGCGGGCGCCGCGGCGAGCGCGGCCAGCCCGCTCAGTATGGCCGTGCGCCCGTCCGTGTACAGGCGTTGCCATGCTGCGCGGCTTTGCCCGCCATAGCCGCTAGCGGCGTAACGCTGCGGATCGGAATCGATCAGCGAAATAGCGCCGTCCGCGTCGTTGAAATCTGCGTAGGCCTGCTCTATCCGGGACAGTTGCACCGGCGCTGGCGCAGCGGCAGCCGTCTGTGCATCAACACGGCTGACATCTAGCACCAGCATCAGCAGGGTGCCGATCACAGGGGGCGCGGAGAAGTTGGTCTGCATCGGCAGTGGTGCTCGCTTTGCGGCGCGACCGTATGATGGCCGAAATGGTCATGTCCCCGGAAGTCCTCGGCGCGCTGCTCGCATTGGTGCTGCACGTGGCGCTCGCCTCGCTCGCGGCCACCCACGCGCTTCTGACCAAGAACGATCCGCGCAGCGCCTTCGGCTGGATCGTCGTGTGCTGGCTCTTCCCGCTGGCCGGGCCGCTCCTCTACGGGTTCTTCGGCATCAACCGCGTCCGCTCCCGTGCACGGCAGCTGCGTAGCGGACTGCCGGCCATACGCGACGTCTGTGCGCCGGCGGGACCGGACGACTTTGCGGCGCAATTTACCCGTGTGGGAGATGCCGTGACGCAATGGTCACGCGTCGCCGGCAACAGCATCGAGCCACTGGAGAACGGTGAAAATGCCTTTCCGCCCATGCTGGCTGCGATCGGCGCGGCTCAGCGTTCCGTGTGGCTCGGCACCTATATATTCGAGACCGATCCCGTCGGCCGCCAGTTTATCGAGGCGCTGCAGAGTGCCGCCCAGCGCGGCGTCGAAGTGCGCGTGCTGGTGGACGGGGTGGGGGAGTGGTATAGCTGGCCGCACGCCGTGTCGTTGCTGCGTCATGCCGGCGTGCGCGCTGCGCGCTTTCTCGCGCCACGGCTCCTGCCGCTGCCGAGGCTGGCCATCAATCTGCGCAACCACCGCAAGCTCCTGATCGTGGACGGGCAGATTGCCTTTCTGGGCGGCATGAACATCGGCGGCCGCGAGGTCGGCAAAGCCACGCAGCGCCGCATGGCCGACCTGCACTTTCAGGTCCGCGGACCGATCGTCGCGCAGCTGGCGCGGGCGTTCGCGGTGGACTGGCGGTTTGCCGCGACGGAAGAGCTGCCGCTGCCGCAATCTCCGGCCGCCGCGGGCACGGCGATCTGTCGGGTGATTACCGATGGCCCGGACGAGGACAACGACAAATTACTGTACGTCATCCTCGGGGCGCTGTCGGTGGCGCAGCACCAGATCCTCCTGATGACGCCGTACTTCATTCCGCAGCCCGAGCTGAGTTCCGCCCTGCAGGCCGCAGCGCTGCGCGGGGTCGATGTGTGTCTGGTATTGCCTGCGCAAAGCAACCTGCGCTACGTCGACTGGGCCTCGCGTCGCTGGCTGCCGCCGCTACTGCAGAGGGGCGTGCGCATCTTTCTGCAGCCCAGACCCTTCTCGCACACGAAACTGCTGGTGGTCGACGGCGCCTATGCGCAGATCGGCTCGGCGAACATGGACCCACGCAGTCTGCGCCTCAATTTTGAAATCGCCGTCGAGATCTACTGCGCCGCAACCTGCCAGCGGCTCGCCGCTTACGTAACTGCCGCGCGCGATAAATCGACCGCCTACACGCCCGAGCTCGCGAGCAAGCTGTCTGCAGGGGCGCGCACGCGCAACAGCCTCTTCTGGCTGCTGTCGCCTTACCTGTAGGCCTCCAAAAACGCGGGCTTGGAGGCGGCTGTGCCGCGCAGCGCGCCTCCGGCGGGCTGTAGGAAGGCGACCACGTGCGCTGCTGGCTTCGTCTAACTTAATCACTGCTGGCGGATCCGTAGCATCTATATCGGCAGCAATGCCTAAGTAACGATCAAACGGAGTTGAAACCATGAGCAATTCGCAAGAGCAGCGGCCCGACCGCCAAGCGCAGCCCGATCCGAAGTCAAATCCTCCGGGGAAGACGTACGATCCGAACAAGCCACGGCCGACCACGCCGGGCTCGGATAAAGGTCAGGGCCAAGGCTCAGGCGGCGCTGGCGGACAGCCGAATCGCCGTCCGGGTCAGGAAAGCGGTCACGAAAACAAGTAACCGCAGCCAGCAGCCGGCTTGAAAGCCGGCAGTCAGCGAGGCGGGGAGAGTCTGTCTCCCCGCGTTCGCTCAGATTCGTGTCAAGACAGACGCCCGGTCAGAAGAACGCCAGCGACTCGGGTGCTGCCTTGAAGATCCCGATGCATTGCTGACCAGCGTTGGTCACGAGCCAATAGTGGCCGATGAAGGTGCTCTGCGTGAAGCGCGCCCCGGGCGCAAGAGTGCGATACAGCTGCCGATAGCCCTGAAAATCCATCCAATAGACCCTGATGGCCGCGGCGCTGCGGTTGACGAACACCATGCCGGTTGCTTCTTTGGAAGCACGCGACGCAAAATCGGGCTCCTGCGCGCAGGCCTGGGCCGCAGGCAGATCGGCGCAGCTCTGCAGCCCGGGTTGGTCTGTCAGCGCGCAGGCGACGGTGTAGCCTGCGGCGCCATCCCGCGGCGCTGCAGGAAATGCGGTGGTGGTCAATAAAAATGGCGTCACCAGAGCGAGTGGGACAGCAGCTGAGCGCTTCATAGTGAGTGTCTCTCGTCAGTCCTCTCGCGACATGCTCGCCGTCTGCGGTAGCAAGGCGCCAGTACGCAGCGCATGGTTTTGCCGCGTCACTGCGCGTCGCGTCACAATTTTCGCGTGCCGGCGGGTACCGACAGCATGCCGCCGCTGATGGGTCATAACTATCGATCCGTATGCTTCGGCGTGGAAACGCTGCCGGACCATCAGGTGCAGCGGCCCCGCCACCGCCATGCGGCCGGCTACGCGACGGTCGTTCTCGCGGGCAACTTCATCGAGTCGGGTTTCGCCGGCCGCCTGGTGGCGCGCGCAGGCGACGTACTGCTGCACGGTCGGTTTGACTGTCACGCCGACGCGCCACAGGGCGTCCGTCCGATCCAGATCCTGCGCCTGCCGTGGGACGACGACTCGCGGGACGGGCACTTTGTCACGCGTGATCCGGACCGCCTGGCACAGCTCGCCGAAGGGGACCCGTACGAAGCGATGCACACTCTCGCGCGGGAACTGCGTGCGGTCGAGCGGCGCGAACAGCACTGGACCGACGTCCTGGCGGCGCGGCTCGCAAGCCCGGCGAAACTGTCACTGCGCCACTGGGCGACGGATCGCGGGCTGCGACCGGAGGAGCTGTCGCGTGGCTTTCGTTGCACGTTCGGCATATCGCCGAAGCGCTTCCGGCTCGAGGTGCGCGCCCGACGCGCCTGGGGAGCCGTGATCACGTCCTACCGCGCGCTCACGGACATTGCTCAGGACTTCGAGTTCGCCGATCTGGCGCACATGAGCCGCAGTATCCGTGCCCTCACGGGCCATTCGCCAACGTCCTGGCGCAACCAGCGCCCGGTTGAACCTGTCGCGCAAATCCGTTCAAGTTAAGCGCGGGCAGCTATGGCACCCTTGCTCGGTGCGCGCAGCTTCCGCAGGTCGGGCCAATGGCTAAATACAACCGCCGTGAACTCATCGCTTGCGCAGCGGCCATGGGGGCGACTTGCGTGTTCGCGGGGACCCGGCCGCGTAAGTCGACGATCGCCTGGAGCGAGCGACGCGAGTCGTACCCGGAAGGTGTGGCGTCCGGAGACCCCGCCAGTGACAGCATCGTGTTGTGGACGCGCTATGCGGGCACGGGCGGCGCCAGCCTCGAGCGCCTTACGGTGGAAATCGCCGCGGACCCGCAGTTCCAGGAAGTCGTAGCGGTCGCGACCGCGACGGCCTCAGCCGCTGCCGGCGCAACCTGCCGCGTCGTGGTGGGTGGGCTGCGTCCGGCTTGCGAATACTGGTACCGGTTCACCGATGCCGGCGGGCACGGCAGCCGCGTGGGACGCACACTGACGGCGCCGGCGGCGAGCGATCCGCGGCCGGTGCGCTTCGCTTTCGTCTCCTGCCAGAACTGTAATACCGGTGCCCAGAACGCCTGGCGCCGCATGATTTACGAAGACGAGCGGGCGCCAAGCGATGCGCGCCTGGGATTCGTGCTGCAGCTCGGTGATTTCATCTACGAGATCGTCTGGTATCCCAAGGACCGTCCTCAGGGAATGTACGACCGCGCGCTGCGCGACATCGTGCAATACCCGCGGGGTGAAAAGATCAGCGACTTCCACGTGCCGGTGGATGTCGAGGACTACCGCGCCGTCTATCGGGCCTATCTGCACGACCCGGATGTACAGGATGCACGCGCGCGCTGGCCGTTCGTGCACATGTGGGACAACCACGAGTTCAGCTGGCTGGGCTGGCAGAGCCTGCAGAAGTTCGAGGGCAAGACGCGCCCCGCGCAGTCACGCAAGGTGGCAGCGAACCAGGCCTGGTTCGAATTTCAGCCGGGTCGTTTCACGAACGCGGCTGGCAAGGCGCTCGATGCTTTCACGCCGCCGCCGGTGGTCGATGCGCCGATCACGGAGTTTGACGAGCATGGCCTCGGCCGGGAAGCGAACAACCTGCGCGCCATCGGCAGCCTCACCGGCTATCGCGCGGTGCGCTGGGGACGCAACGTCGAGATCCTGGTCACCGATCAGCGCAGCTATCGCTCGGAAGATCCGCTCGGCCGTGAAGAAGCAGACGCGCTGCAGTCGGATGATTTTCCGGACCTGATTGCGCAGGAGGCAGCCGAGATCCTCGAGGCGGGACGCAGTTACCGGGGCGGCAGCCCGCCGGCGAGCATTTCATTCGGCACGGTACAGCTGGCCAACTTCCGCAAGGACGAGCCGGCGCAGACGTTCCTGGGCGCGACCCAGAAGGATTGGTTTCTGCACCGCCTGGCAGCCTCGCCCACGACCTGGAAAGTATGGGCGAACACGATCGCCACGCTCGATGCGCGCGCCGATCCGGCCAATCTGCCGGCGGGGCTGACACGACCCTGGCCGGGCAGTGGCTACGCCGTCCTGCCTCTTGGCGATTTCGCCACCGCGTACACCGAGCGCGGCGAGATCTATGACTGGGTACGCGAGCAGGGCATCACGGGATTCGTGACCGTTGCCGGTGACCGCCATAGCTTCTGGGCGGGACTGGCGGCGAAGAGTCTGCCGCCGGAGAAGTTCGAGCCGGTAGGGATTGCCTTCGTCACCGGCTCACTGTCGGCTCCCGGGGCCGTGGAATCCCTCGAATATCACCTGCCCAAAACGCACCCGCTGCGTGCGCTCTACCTCGCTGACAAAGAAGAGGGGGTAAAGCCTGATGCGAGCCTCAACATGCTGGTGCTGCATGGCGTGCGATCGTGTCTCGAGTACCGGCGTTCACGCGATCTGGGCCGTGCGCGCCAGCTGACGAACCCTGACCTCGCGCCCCACCTCTCGTTCACCGATTTCGGCGGCCACGGCTACAGCGTGGTCACCGCCACCAGTGAGTGGATCGATACCGAGTTCGTCTGTATCCCGCGTCCCGTGGAACGCGCTTCTGGCACCGACGGCGGCCCGATCCGCTACCGCGTCGCGCACCGCGCCCATCGCTGGGCGCGCGGCGAGCGCCCGCGCCTCGAGCAGCGGATTCTCGAGGGCGATCCGGGGCTTGCTGTCTAGGCCCCGCTCGCTGCGTACAGATCCGCCCGTCAGGCAACAGCTCGCATATCGGAGATATCGCCATGTTCATCCCGAAACGCTTAGGCGCCGCGGGCGTTGCGGCGCTGCTGCTGTTGGCGGCGACTGCCGTCGCCGCCGCAGACGATCCCACGGCCTGGTTCCAGGCGACGACCCAGAAGCTGTACGACGCCGTCGCTAGCGGTGACAAGGCACCCTGGGACGCCGTGCTCGATGCCGACTGCATGGTCACTACCGAAGACGGCGACGTCTTCGATCGCGCCAGGTTTCTTGAGGAGCTGCGACCGCTGCCGTCCGGATTCAGCGGTCAGATCAAGGTGCGCGGGCTCAGCGTGCGCACCATCGGTGAAGTGGCAATCGTTCACTACTGGCTGGACGAGGTCGAGGACATCTTCGATCAGCGGCTCAAGACCACGTACGTCGAGACCGATGCCTACCGACGCTCGCAGGGCAGCTGGAAAGCCGTCGCCATGCATGTCACCGTGGTGCCACGGAATATGGAACCGATCGCCGTCAGCCACAGCGGCTGGCCGGCGCTGCTCGGCGACTACCATTACAGCGACCAGGCGAAGTCGCGCTATCAGGTGTTCATGCGCGACGGGGCGCTGTACGGCGGGCGTGACCTCAAGTCGGCGACCGAATTGATCCCCCTGGCGCCTCTGGTGTTTTACCAAAAGGACAGCATTCATATCATGGTCTTCGTGCAGGACCGCGGCGGTGCGATCAACGAGGTGCGGGAGCTGCACAAATATAATGAAGTCAGAATGCATCGCTTTGCCCCGCCGCAGGGCTAGCGCGGCCCGGTCGGTCGGCGCCGTACTGGCGCTCCTGGTCGCGCCGGCGCTTGCCGCCGCGACTGCCGTATCGGTTCCCTTCACGACCAACGCCGACGGCATGGTGGTGCTGCCGGCGATGCTCGGCGGCGAGCGGCCGATCCACGTGGTCCTGGACACGGGTGCCGGCGTCGACGTCCTCGCGCCGAGTCTCATCGAAGCAGCCCACGGCAAGCACGCCGGGCAGTTCACCGGCTTTCGCATGTTCGGCGACCGCCTCAGCCTGCCGCTGTTCGTCATTCCGGAACTGACCGTCGGACCGCTGCGCAAGACCGAGGTGGTGATCAGCAGCTGGGATGTGCTCGACCAGGTGCATGATGACGGCATCATCGCCGTGCGGGACCTGCGCTCCCAGCCCTTAACCATCGACTTCCCCGGCAAGGTCGTGGTGTTCGAGACGGAGCGTTCGCTGGCCGAGCGCAGGAAGCAGGGCAACGCGGCATCACTGGCACTCGACGATCAGCGTGACGTGGCGCTCGACCTGTTCGCGCGCTTCCTGATCGGCGACCAGCCGGCGCTCTGCTTGATCGATACCGGCAGTCCCGGCACGACGATCAGTACCCGCTTCATGGTACCCCTGGGCGTGGATCCGGCCTCACCCGATGTCAAGAAGCAGGAACGCCGCGCGGTCGAGAGCGGCGCGACCATCACCGCTATTGGACCGATGTGCCGCAGGTGTCGCTGGCCGAGGCCCCGCAGGTTGCGTTGCTGCACCCGCGCGTCTCGTTCGCGGACATCATCTACGACTGTGTCGTTGGATTGAATTTCTGGCACGACCGCGTGCTCACGCTCGATATCGCGCGCAAGCAGATGGTCGTGCGCTGAGGGGGTGGGCGAGGGTGCAGCTGGCGGCTTAACAAAATCGCTGCTTACAGCAGGCTCGCTTGCACGGACGAGCTACCCTATGTAGACTTACGACTATGGGTCGAGCTGATCGCGATGTGCGGATGTCCCTGCAGACACTGCGGGCCCTGGAAGCGTTTCTTGAAAATCCCGCCGACCAGCTTTCCGGGGCAGACGTGCAGAAGCGCTGCGGTCTGGCCTCCGGCACGCTTTATCCCATTCTGCTGCGTTTGGAAGCCGCCGGCTGGTTCGTCAGCCAATGGGAGTCCATCGATCCGTCCAGCGCCGGGCGTCCGCGGCGCCGTCTGTATCGCCTGACACCCGGCGGACTTGCGCGCGCCAGCGAGGTCTTCGCGAGCTTCGGCCGAGGTGCGCCCGCATGAGGGATCGGGAAGTCTCATCTGCACGGACACGGCGGCCTGATGAATTGGCTCGCTGGCTCATCGGCTGCGCGGCGCGCCGCGCTCCCTTGCCACTGCGCGAACGTTTGCGGGAAGAGTGGCTCGCCGACATGGCATCCCGGCAGGGGACCGCAGCGCGTCTGCGGCTGGCCATCGGCTGCTGCTGGGCGACGCAGGTGATCGCGTTCGAACACGCAGCGCGTGCGCGTGTCCGTTCCGGCCGCCGCCACCGCGCAGAATGTGCTGAACGTCCAGCCGCACCACCCGTGGATCTTCCCGCGCCGCATGGTGGCGTTGCTGCTGATCGCATCGCTGCATATCGCCGTGATCTACGGCCTTGCCACCGGCCTGCTGCACACGATCATGCCGGAGGCGCCGACGACCACGGTGGCAAACGTGACGACGGAAGTTCCCGTGCAACAGGTGCTCGTGCCATCCGGGCCACCGGATCTTGCTCCCGTGCAGGTCGAGCGTCCGCCGGCGACGGAGCTGGCCCCTGACCTGATTCAGGAGAACGTGGTAGCTGCGCCGCCCGCACAGCTGCCGCAGTCCCTGCCGCCACCTGCGCCGATCGCGATCCACCGCGTCGTCGGCGGCCTCGGGCAGGGATTCCCCGCCAGCGGCGACTACTATCCACCGGCCTCGCGACGCGCAGGCGAGCAGGGTGTCGCCACGCTCCAGGTCTGCGTCGACAGACGGGGGTCGGCTCACGGCACTGCCGCAGGTTGCACGCTCATCCGGCAGCGCGCGCTTGGACGAAGGTGCCATGAAGCTTGCCCGGGCGGCGTCCGGACATTATCGCCCTACGACCGAAAACGGGCGCCCGGTCGATTCCTGCTATCCACTGCTGGTCAGGTTCGCGCTCAACTGAGAGTCAGTTCGCTGCGCCACAGCTGCGGCGACATTCAGCCGCATATCGGCGCAAGTCACGGGTGCAGCGCGCGGGGTGCGGAGTCACCCCGCGACTTGGCCGCAAGGGAAATGCCTCAGTGCTTGCTGACGATGAATTCGCCCGCCGTGATTTTCTTGTCGTGATTCATGTCCATCATGTCGAAGATCTTCTGCTGATAGGCCAGAAAGTCTTCGCGCGAGATCTTGCCATCCTTCGCGCCAATCTTGTCGAACATGGCTTTTGTTCTCAGGCCATGGACGAATGCTCCCGGCGCGCCGCTCACGGGGCCCATGTGATCGCCGTAGAATTCCTTGGAGTCGATGAATCCGGTGTTGCCCTTGTCGAGCGCCGAAAAAATCATGTTCTGGAAGGTGGTCCACTCGTCCTGCGAGATCGTGCCGTCGTGATCCGTGTCGATCATATGCATCGTTGTCATGTTGCGCAGACCCGTGGCGTAGCCGCCGGTTGCGAATGACACCATGTCGTCGGCCTGAACAGCGTTGCCGGTGAGGGCGCTGGCTGTAATGGCCAGGGCAATTGCCAGGCTGCGTCTGTTGATTTTCACTGAGATTTCTCCGCGTGATTGATAGTTTCATACTGTGCGGCGTGACCGCTGTCCAGTCACCCATCCTATCGCAGTAGACCCTGCAAACGTTCATTTCCTTACACTGTGGCCCTCAATCTCACGGCGGCTGCCACTCGCGGTTGGCGCGGCACGACATCATTGGAGATCCGCACGACAGGGGGAGCCGCGCAGGCGGAAGAGACGACCTTGACTCGCCGCACTGCAGCGAGCGCCCCTGAACCCGCCGCGCTGAGCGGTGGCCTAAGCGCACGCGCACGCTTCAAGCTCGAAATGCATCGCGGCAGGATGGCGAGACTTGAGCCGCGCCAGGCGGTGAATTGAGGAACGAACGCGGAGGTATCACCTCGGCGCATGCACCGTACCAATCAGCAGCTGTGGAGGGTTGCGGGCAGACCCCGCTAGTGTGCGACGAATGCCCGCTCGATCACGTAGTCACCGGCTTCACCGATGCCTGGCGAGATCACAAAGCCGCGTGCGTCCAGCAGTGCCCGCGTGTCGGTGAGCATGGAAGGATTGCCGCAGACCATGAGCCGATCGTCCGCCGGATCAAACGGCGGCAGTCCCAGATCCGAGAACAGTTTTCCGGACTCGATCAAGGATGTGAGGCGTCCGCGATTGGCATGGCGCTCGCGTGTCACGGCCGGATAGAAGCGCAATTTGCCGCTGGCGGCGGGCCCGAGATATTCGTGATCGCGCACACCTTCGACCGCATGCCACGCGACCAGGGACTCGCGGATCCAGCGCACGCCATGCACGAAAATCACCTCGTCAAACCGCTCGTAGATCTGCGGATCCTTGATCAGGCTCAGGAAGGGGGCGGCGCCTGTGCCGGTACTGAGTAAATACAGGCGCCGCCCCGGACGCAGATCGTCGAGGAGCAGCGTACCGGTGGGCTTGCGGCTGACGAGGATCTCGTCTCCCGAGCGGACGTGCTGCAGGCGCGACGTCAGTGGCCCGTCGGGCACTTTTATGCTGAGAAACTCCAGCTGTTCCTCGTGACTGGCGCTGGCGATGCTGTAGGCGCGCAGCACCTGCCGCTCGCCAAGCAGAAGTCCCACCATCACAAACTGGCCGCTGGCAAAGCGGAATCCGGGGTCACGAGTGGTGGTAAAGCTGAATTGCGTATCCGTCCAGTGGCGCACCTGCAGCACGCGCTCCTTGCCAATCGCCGCCATCTTGCCTCCAAGCCTCAAATGCAGCGCAAATCATATGCGGCCGCGCCCGCCTGAAGACACTATTTCGGGGCATGGCGAAAGAAGCAATGGTTATGGCCACTGCCTCTGCGGGTATCTGGGGCCTGCGATGCGTGTCATGAGCGCAGTCCGCAGCGCAGGCTGTGCCTTGCCGTCGCGACCGCGGGACCCGTTAACGCCGCAGTGCGAGTGAGCGTTCGCTTTGCAGCAGCGCCTGGGTGTAAGCGCCGAGCCTTGCCGCGATGACCTCGGCCTTGACCGACATCGAGCTGGTCAGCCAGTGTGTGACCAGGGAGATCTGCATTTCGGCGACCGTCAGGCAGGAGAGGCGCAAGGGCAGGCCGCTCGGCTGAGGCCAGGGCGGCCTGTTGCGCGCGAGCTGACGCTCAATGGCAAGCGCGAGAGCCTTCGCCCAGAGCGCGCGAATGGGCGGCTCGAAGAACACCCGGTTGAGGCGACGCTGCGCGCGAAAGTGCTCCAAAAGCGGTACCAGCGCGGCAGGCTTCAATTCAGTGGCCGCGCATGATGCAAGACCGCGGCATGGTTGCTCGAGACTTTCGCTCAGCAGCGACTCCTTACCCGAGTAGTGCAGGTAAAACGTGGAGCGACCGACACCGGCCCGATGGATGATGTCCTTGACGGCGACTGCTTCATAGCCTTGCGAGAGCACCAGCGCCGTGAACGCCGACCTGAGAGCTGTCCGGGTGCGTTGGCTGCGCCGATTCATGCTTTCTGCCTCAGGAGCTGCGCGTCCAGATCGAAGAGTACGTGGCGGCAGGATGCGAATCGAGTCCTGGACATTGTGGCCTTCCGCGTCCAGAAACGCGCCCCCGACATGCGCTAGGGTGGCTCGCATGGAATTTCGCACCTCTGCACAGCGGGGGCTGGCGGCCGCTTTACTGTGCTGCGCCCTGGCAACCCTGGTGCTGCTCGCCAGTCATCCGGCTGGCGGCGGCCGCACTCTCGTCGAGATCATCCAGACGGAGGTGCGTGATCAGAGGATCGATGCTCTGGTACACACGGGGTTCGTGGTTACCCTGACTGTGCTGATCGTGTGCTTCGTGTTGGTCGCACGCTTGCTGGGACCCACAAGACCTGCGGTCTTGACCGGCCTGGTCAGCTTCTGCGTTGGCTGCGGCCTGCTCATGCTCTCGATGGTCCTGGACGGGCTTGCGGTACCGGCAATTGCGGCACGCTTTGCCACCGTCAGCGACGGCGCCGCACTGATTCCCGCGCGTACGGCATTGATGTTATGTGGGGTACTGATCCGGATACTGATGCCGATGGGACTTGTGTTTCAGGCAGCGACCATGCTCGCCTGGTCCGTGGCGATTGCCGCCCGCCAAGGCCTGCGTCTGGCGATGGCCGTCTACGGGATTCTCGCCGCGGTGCTACTGTTCTGCGGAGTCCTGTTTGCGCCGGCCGCGCTAAGTGAGCACGTCCTGCTCGTTGCTATTGTATTGTTAGCCCTATGGTATGGGGCACTCGCGCTACTGATCGGGACGCGCCGGATCACAGACTCGACAACCGGCTGACAGCGGCTGGTGGGTTAGGCGCGCATCGGTCATCGGCTGCCAGCGACTCAGCACGTCCGCGCTGTCGTTCGGCGCAATGAGCGTCTACGGCATCGCGGCGATCCCGCTGCTGATCTGGCTCTATCTTCTGCTCGGCCGCGGCCAATTCTGGCGCACCGCGGCGGCGACCACGGTCCCGGGCATTGCCCCGCCCAGGCGAATCGTCGTCGTCATGGCGGCTCGCAACGAGGCAGCGGTGATCGGGCGTGCGATCACGTCGCTCCTGCAGCAGGCATTCGCCGGCCCGATCCAGCTGATCGTAGTCGACGACGACAGCAGCGACGGCACGGCCGCCGCGGCGCGGGCGGCGGCCTGCGCCGCCGGCGCACTGTCACGCCTGACCCTCATCGCGGGCGCCGCTCTGCCGTCCGGGTGGACGGGCAAGTTGTGGGCCCTTGAACAGGGCATCAGCACCGCCGCCGCCCTCAATGCGGATTATCTGTTGTTCACGGATGCGGATATCCGTCACGCACCTGCAAGTGTTGCCTCGCTCGTCGCAGATGCCGAAGCAAACGATCGCGATCTCGTGTCGCACATGGTCAGGCTGTCAACCGTTGGAACGGCGGAGCGGTTGCTGATGCCGGCATTCGTATTTTTCTTTTTCAAGCTCTATCCGCCGGCCTGGGTTGCCGATCCCGGACGCAGAACGGCCGCGGCGGCAGGCGGCTGCATACTCATCCGGCCGCAGGCACTGGCACGCATCGGCGGTATTCAGGCGATCCGTTCACAGATCATCGATGACTGCGCACTGGCCCGGGCGGTGAAGGATTCCGGCGGCCGGATCTCGCTGCAGCCCACGCGCGAAACGAACAGTCTGCGCGCCTATGGTTCATTCGCGGAGATCGGAGAGATGATCTCCAGGACCGCCTTTGCGCAGCTGGATCATTCCTACCTGCTGCTCGCGGCGACGCTCTTGGGAATGTTCCTCACGTATCTGCTGCCGGTAGTACTGCTGTTCCTTGGGGCTCCCTTGCTTGCAGGCCTGGGCGCGGCCGCACTGCTGCTCATGAGTCTGTGTTACCTGCCGATGATCCGGTTTTATGAACTGCCCTGGGGGTGGTGCCTGTGCCTGCCGGTGATCGCGACGTTTTACGTGGGCGCGGTAATTCATTCCGCGCTCCGGTATGCGCACGGCAGCGGCGGTAAATGGAAAGGACGCGTGCAGGACGCGTAGCCACGCCCGCGGCGCGTCCATTCGCGAAGCGAGCGCTTCTGTAAGGTCGCTATCTGAGCCGCGGTTTTTGCGGCTACGGCTACGGCTGCAGATGCAAGCCGTCGGTGGCGAACTGCAGCGCGCCGCGATAGTGCGCGGCAATCGAGCTTGCGACCGCAGCATGCTGCTGCTCGACCGCTGGCGAGAGGTGGCTGAGGAGCAACGTTCCCACGTGCGATCGGCCTGCGAGCGTGCCGATCGCATTCGGTGGTGTGTGCAGCTCGTAGAGAACCTGCGGCGAACCCGGAGGATCCAGCACCACCGCGTCAAACACGAGCAGACTTACGCCCCGCGAGATCGCTTCCAGGGCCGGCAGGCCGTGCGCGTCGATATCGCCGCTGAATGCGACGCTGTGTCCGCGGTAGTCGATTCGATAGATGATCGCCGGGGCATCGCCATGGTGCCCGCCGATCGCGCTGACCCTGAGCTGCCCGTCGGAGATGATGCTGGCAGGCTGCTTCGAGGGGATGCCGGAGGCCGGCAGATCGGTCACGTCAAAGCTGACCGGCGCGGAGAAGTCCTGCAGGTAGGCAAACGCGCCGCCGGCGCCGAACAGCAGCTTGATGAACCTGGTCGTCGCGGGAAACTCCGCAGCATCCGCGTGTGCCGCCTGGCCCGTAGGTCCGTAGACATGGAACGTGATCGGCTGGCCAGCCGACACGGCGCGCGCCTTGACGAACCCCGGCAGCTCGGCCGCGTGATCGACATGCAGGTGGGTGAGCAGCACGGTGTCGAGCGCATCCAGGGACACGTGCGCTTCACCGAGGCGCGCGAACGATCCGGGACCGGCGTCGACGAGAATGCGCGGCACGCCGTCCAGGAGGAGCAGGTAGCTCGAGGAGGCCCGGCCGAGAGCCGCAGGTCCGCCTGACCCCAACACGATGAGCTCCAGCGGCGCGCTCTGAGGTCGGCCGGTCGGTGGATCGGCGCCGGTCGCGCCGCTGGCCAGCAAGGCGGTCGCGCCCAGCAGTGCGAGCCAGGTCGCTGCGGACGCGCGGGAGCGAGCGCCATTGCCGGTGGCGGATGGCATACGGAGCATGGGCACGCGATCCAGTGAGGCCGGCCGGCATAGTCGCGCATTTGTCGGCCGACGTCACGCCACGGTCCCCGACAGAAGATCGTGGCGCGTAGCGCGGGCAGCCTCTTGAGGCGGTGACCCCAGGTGTCTATTGTCTGACCCTTGCTACACCGAATGAAGCCCCTCGGGATCTTTCTCGTCGTACTGCTGTCGACGGCCTTCGTTGCCAGCGTCGCGGACCCGTCGCAGTTGGCCGCGAGCGTTGCGGACCGGCCGGCGTCGGCCAAGCCCGACCCCTACATTCAATGGCTGGCGCAGCGCTCGATGCTCCGTCAGGCGCAAGCGGTGGCGCAGAAGTACTCCGGCAACGCAGCGCAGTGGCAGCACCCGTACGGCGAACCGCAGCCACGGGCTGCGGTGGCACGGGCATCGGTGTGGTTCACCGCCTATCCGGCCTCGACGATTACGCCTTCCGGCAGTTCCGTGCTCGCCACGCTCGCCGATGAGCGGCTGTGGCGTTGCTTTCAGGCAATCGGTATTCAGGGGATACATACCGGCCCGATGAAGCGCTCGGGCGGTGTCAGCGGTCGGACCTACACGCCGTCGATCGACGGCAATTTCGACCGCATTAGCTTCGAGATCGATCCGGACTTCGGCACCGAGGCCGACTATAAAGGTCTCGTCGCGGCGGCGCGAAACCACGGCGCCATCGTCATTGGCGACATCATTCCCGGTCACACCGGCAAAGGCCCCGACTTCCGTCTCGCCGAAAGAGGGTACGGCGAGTATCCCGGCCTCTACCACATGGTGCTGATCCCGCAGGCCGACTGGGGCCTGCTGCCGGCCGTTGCCGCCGGCCGGGACGCCGTCAATTTGAGTCCGGCAACGGTCGACACGCTGCAGGCCAGGGGCTACATCGTCGGCCGCCTGTCCTCCTCGATTTTCTACGAGCCCGGCGTGAAGGACACGGACTGGAGCGCCACCGACATCGTCCGCGGCGCCGACGGCGTGCAGCGCCGCTGGGTATATCTGCATTACTTCAAGCAGGGCCAGCCGACCCTCAACTGGCTCGATCCGACATTCGCGGCCGAACGCCTGGTCATCGGTGATGCGGTACATGAACTGGGCGTGCTCGGCGACGGCATGCTGCGCCTGGACGCCAACGGGCTCCTCGGTATCGAGCGCGATCAGCACGGACGGGTCTGGTCGGAAGGACATCCGCTTTCGGTGACGGCCAACCAGCTCATTGCCGACATGGTGCGCAAGCTCGGCGGCTTCACCTTTGAGGAGCTGGCTCTGCCGCTCGAGGACATGCGGCAGATGTCGCAAGGGGGCCCCGACCTTTCCTACGACTTCGTGACCCGGCCCGCCTACGACCATGCGTTGCTCACCGGCGACGCAGAGTTTCTGCGCCTCGTGCTGCAGCAGATGGGGAAATACGGCATCGATCCCGGCTGGCTGATTCACGCTCTGCAGAATCACGACGAACTGACCGGGGGACTGGCGCACTTCACGGGGGCACACGCCGCCGAGCTGTTCCCGTTTCGCGGCGGACAGCTGTCGGGCAAGCAGCTGCGCGATCTGGTGCACCGCGAGATGTACGAACGGCTGATGGGTGAGCGTGCCCCCTACAACCTCAAGTTCGGCGAGGGCGTGGCCTCCACGACGACCACGGTCATCGCGGCCGCGCTCGGAATCCGCGATATCTCCAGGCTACCGGCAGCGCAGATCGCCACAATCAAGCGGCTGCACCTGCTGCTCGCCTTCTACAACGCGATGCAGCCGGGAGTCTTCGCGCTGTCGGGCTGGGACCTGGTCGGTGCGCTCACCCTGCCGGCTGCCACCGTGCGCGAACGGCTCGCCGACGGTGACACCCGCTGGATCAACCGCGGGGCCTACGACCTGCTCGGCATCAACAACGGGGCGACGCGCTCGGCCGCCGGAATTCCCAGGGCCGTCGCGCTCTATGGCCCGCTCCCCGCGCAGCTGAAGGATCCCGATTCGTTCGCTTCCCAGCTGGCGCGCATGCTGCAAGCGCGCGCGCGCCTGCGCCTCTACGCCGCCCGGCTCGTCGACGTGCCGAGCGTGCAGTCGCGCGGTCTGCTCGTCCTGGTGCATGAGCTGCCCGATGCCGCAGGTACCGAGGTGACGGCGATCAACTTTGGCAGTGCCGCGGTGGATGAGACCCTGGCGATTCGGGGGGCGGCTGCGGCTACCCGCGCTGTCGATGCCTTGGATCCGCGAGCCCCCGCCGTTGAGCTGTCTGCGGGCGGAAAGCTGCGTCTGCATCTCGGTGCGTTCGAGGCAAAGGCCCTGCAGCTAAGACACTAAGGTCTCTCCCGGAACGGCTCAGCGCGCGGCGCCGTAAATCATCGCAAGAGATTGATTATAAAGGCTGTAGTCCTGGCGGATCGCCGAATGTTGTGCCGCTGGACGCAGCTCATCCTGAGCGCGCATCCCCGCTCCTCAGCCCGTCTTCAGCCATTCCTCAGCCTCATTCAGGCCTGCCTCAGGACTTCGCAGTCACGGCTCGCGCAACGTCCACTTAAGCCGCAGCGGACTGCGCGACGCCGTCGCCCCGCCGCGGGATCGAACCGCCATCTGAAGGAGACATACCGTGAAGACCGAAAGCCGCCTGGCCCGTCCTTTCGCAAGCCCCACCGCCGCGATGCAGGCGAGCGCGCTGCTGGGGCTTCTCATGCTGGGGTGCGTTGCTTTTGCCGGTCCGCCCTCATCTCCGGCCGAGGACGGACGCGTTGCGCACGTGTCGCTTGCGGACCTGAACCTGGCCACCCCGGAGGGCTCGCGCGAGGCGCTTGCGCGCCTGACGACGATAGCTCAGCGGCTGTGCTGGCAGATGGGCGACAGTGTGCGGGCCTCCAATCGCGCCACGATGGCAGCCTGCGTCCGAGAAACAGTGGCGCAGAGCGTGCGGCAGCTCAACGCAAAGGCGCTGGTCGCCCGCAAGAGCGAGTAGACGCGCAGAGAGCCCGCCTCGGGTCCGCAGCGGCGCTGGGGGCGACTGCCGTTTCGCCCTCGCCAGGGGCGGGCCCGATCAAGTATGGTTTGCTCCGCTTTTGTGCGGAGGGACCTTTAGTGATGCAAGTGGCCATGCGTGGCGATAACGCGCCGGGCCGCGCGTCTGTACGCAGACCACCGGCTGTACCGTGATCTGCCCCGGTCTGAAGCTGCCCGCCACGAACGCAGCGCAGCGTTAGCCGCGATGTCGCCGGACGCGTTATCCGTTTCGCTGCGAGCACTCAGCTTCGTTGTGCTGCTGCAGGCAAGCGGTGTCGCGACCTTCGTCGCATTACACAGGCCCTACCTGTCAGGCTCCGGAACGGCCATTCGACGGTTCGGGCTGATTTCCGCGCTCATCGCGATGCCCGTGCTGGTGGCCCAGTATCTTCTGGAAGCAGCACGCATGGCGGACGACATCATGGGGATCTTCGATCCGTCACTGCAGCGGTTGGCCTGGGCCACACCGCTTGCCGGGACGCTGGAGCTGCGTATCGTGGGACTGGTGCTGGTGGCCTGCGCCCTTGCCGGAGTGACCGCCAGCCGCGCGGTGCTCGGTCTCATCGGCAGCGCCGCCATCGCCGTCTCGTTTGCCCTCATGGGACACACCTCGGTCAGCGCCTGGCGGCCGGTGCTTGCCCCCCTGCTGATCATTCACGTGTACGTCGCGGCGTTCTGGTTCGGCGCGCTGCCGGCGCTGTACCTCGTCACGCGGCGCGAAGCTCCCGACCGCGCAGGTCGCGTCATTGCCGCCTTTTCGCGCTACGCGATTCGACTGGTGCCGGCGCTGGCGATCGCAGGACTTCTGACCTCAGTCATCCTCATTCGACGGGCTGCTGTGTTAACTGAACCGTATGGCTGGCTGCTCAGCGCCAAAGTGGTCGGCTTCGTCGCGTTGCTGGCGCTGGCATCCCAGAACAGGTCGCGGCTTGGGCCGGCCGTGGCTGCCGGTAAGCCCAAAGGATTCAGGCGGGCGCTGACGGCGGAATACGTGCTCATCGCAGCCGTGTTGGCAGCTACTGCCTGCATGACGACGTTTTTCTCCCCCAATGAGTGAGGGCATCGGCTTGGCGCGAGCGTCGAGGCCGTACCAGACCTAAAGAAAGTACTGGAACTGCACCCGCAGGGTGCGCGGCACCCCGGGGTGGACGACATAGCCGGGTGTGGCGAGGGCCTCGTTGCGCAGGCGCGATACGTAGTAGTACTCGATGTCGTTCCACCTGACGTCGAACAGATTGAAGACATCGGCGGCCAGGCGCCATTTGCCGGGACGCTGGAAGCCCAACTGCAGGTCGACCGTCGTATATGCCGGGGATCTGGCACTGTCATCCTCGACCAGCGGCGACTCGCCGAAATGTCGCGCGCGCAGCGCGCCAAACCACCCCGAGGGATGCTGCGCCGTCAGTCCCGCATCGATGACATTCGTCGGGCTGTTCGGGATGTAGCGCCCGGTAATCGCGATCGGCTGGGCGCAGGGGTGACTCGGGACCGCATCGCTGCAGCCAAGATCATCCGGTGGCACGTTTGCGTCGAATCGCGCCCGCGAGAACGCCGTATTGAAATCGGCGTGCAGCCAGCTGTTAATGGCGACGGTGTTGCCCCATTCGATGCCCGTGCGCGTGGTCGCGCCGCTCGGAGAGGTGACGCCGGCGTCGCCGTCGAACACCAGCTCACTCTTCAGCTTCAGCAGGAATACGTCGAGCGTCGTCTGCCAGCGCGGCAGGGGAGAGCTGGCCACACCCACCTCGGCGCTCGTGGCACGCGTCAGGGGCGTCACCGGTGGTGCTGCCGGATTCTCGCCGCTGCGGGTCACGCCGCGCGCGTCGTTGCTGTGATAGCCGTCGGCGAGCGTGGCGAAGTAGGTGGTGCCGTCCCACGGGCCAAAGATGACCCCCAGCTTCGGACTGAAAATGTGGGCGCGCCGCTCGCCCGTGTTGCAGCCGAGCGGGTCGCTGCTGATGTTGCAGCTGCCGTCGGCATTCACCATCTTGTCTCTGACGTCGAAAGTGAACTCGTCTTCCCTAAAGCCGAGCACCGTGCGCAGTGCGCCGGACCACTGCGTGCTGTTCTCAAAGTAAACCGCAGCGTTCGATTCCACGACGCCGGCGTTCTGCTTCGTGTACAGGTACTGCCTGTCAACCGTGGCATCGATGGCGACGTCGCGGATATCGTCCAGCCGTCCCTGTACGCCCAGTACGTTCGAGCTGGGCATGCCCCACACGCTTGTGAACCAGGTTTTCGCGCCGTTGAAACCGTACACCACGCGGTCGTCGTGCTGCAGCATCTGATCGCCGTTCACCGGATCCTTCAGGTAGTAGGTGAATGTCGACCACAGATCGAGTTTGTAGCGGATCAGGTACGCCGAGAACTCGAGCTGATCGGTGTCCGAGCGCTTCACGCGGTTGAACGACAGGCTCGAACGGCTGGACTCGCCGCCGTCGGAAGGGTTGAGACTGCCGAAGCGGCCGATGATGCCGTCGGTGATCGCATGCTCGGGTACCTGGTCGGTCGAATTCCAGGTGCCCGAGTAGGCCATGGCGGTGACGGTAAAGAAGTCCCCGGCGACGCCCTGACGATATCGCAGCACTGCCGTTGCGCCGGTTGTAGTCGTCCGGGTAATCGAACGGCCCATCGTCGTGGTAGATATCGCCGGCGGCGAGCAGGGTGCCCGCGCCAACCGCCGTTGATCCCAGCAGCAGAGCGCGCCGGTAGCCGTCTTCGCCAAGACCGAGCGTCGCGGAGCCGGGGATCTCGTTGACCAGGTCCATGCGGACCGCTCCTGCAGTCGCGAAGTCCCCTTCGTCGGCGTAGTAAGGACCCTTCTTATAATGGAGATCGCTCACCAGCTCGGGGATAAGAAAATTGAGATCCGTATAGCCCTGGCCGTGCGCATGCGTCGGCATGTTGATGGGCATGCCGTCGACTTCAGTCGCAAGATCGGTCCCGTGGTCGAGGTTGAAGGCGCGCAGGAAATACTGGTTCGCTTTCCCCTCGCCAGAATGCTGGGTCACTATCAGGCCGGGGACATTCTCGAGCACGGCGCCCGGACGCAGCAGCGGCTGGCCTGCCAGCTGTTCCTGGCTCACGTCGCCTGCCGAGGCCGCCTCCATATTGCTGACGCCGGTCGCGACGATGGTCACCGTGTCCAGGCGTGTCGCGCCCGCCGGATCACCCGCGTCGCCGGCGGCTGCGCTGCCGGCATCCCCGGCACCGAGAGCGGCCGGGCTCGTGCCGAGCTGCGCGACAGCTGCAGCGGTCAAGGCCAACAGCCGCAAGCGTGCTGACACGATCGCCTGCCTTAACTAAGGCTGCCGCTGCACAGAAGCGCGTAACAGGGCCGGCGTCATACCGTGGCTGGCAAACTCGTATGATGAATAAGAAAATCTTATTACTGAACGTCTACGCGCCTTGCCGGCGAACGGATGCGTGCAGCGGGGATTTAGTGTTCCGCCGCGCCGCCTGCGCTCAGCCGCGGGCAGCGGGGCCGCTCACGCGGCCGTCGCGAGCCTCTTGCGGGGAACGTTCAGAAGTGGGCGCTTTGCAGGGCGTTGAAGCAGAGCAGGGCGCCGACCACGGTGATCAGAGCCGCACTGAGTACGGGCAGGGCGTGGCGCCAGCGTGCGTCTGCGGAACCGACGCGCAGGTGATTTCTCGCGTAAAGGAATGCCAGCCCAATGGCGGTCAGCGTGATCGCAAGACCGGCGCTGAAGGCCACCACCAGCAGCAATCCGTAGGCCGTCTTGTTGAGCGCCACGGCAGCCAGCAGCAGCACCATCGCCGACGGACATGGAATCAGGCCGCCTGAAACGCCGAGGGCGAGGAGAGTGCGCCAGGTGACCGGCGCTCCGTCGGCGCCGACTGGCATGTGGGAATGCGTGCTGCCGCCGTGCGAATGCATGAAAGCCCCCGCATGAGCGTGATCATGCCCGTGATCGTGAGCGTGCGATGGATGGTGCAGGTATTGGGACGCAGCTGCGTGAGCATTGGGTGCCGGCAGCGCCGGCGGCGGCCGGATTTCCAGGTAGCGGTGGCGGCCCAGTACGGTGCGTGCGCCGCGCCAGCGCTGCGCCAGCAGCACCATGCCCATGCCCAGAACCAGCAGTCCCGAGGCGAGGCTCAGGATCGGGAACAGCTTTTCCGGCACGACGTAGCGGGACGCGAACAGCGTCGCGAAGCCGAGCGCGAATACGCCCAGCGTGTGCGTAATGGTCACCGTCAATCCGAGGAAGGCGGCGTGCCTGGGCGTGCCCCGCGAGCCGATCAGGTAGGCCCCACGATGGTTTTCCCGTGGCCCGGTGAGAGCGCATGGAAAGCACCCAGCACCAGCGCGATCAGCAGGGCGAGAAGCGCGACGCGTGGCGCAACCGTCGGCGCCGAGATGAGACCGACGAGGCGTCGTGTCTGCGCCTGCAGCCAAGCAGCTTCCGTGCCGGAACTTCCCTGCGCGGCGGTCGTGGCGGTACTCATTCGGGGTCCCGGATCGCGGCGCAATGGAGCGCGCGCCGGCCGGCAACGAGCCACTGCGTGAACGACAGGTGGATGCTGGTCTCATCCAGCGGTCCGGTTGCAGGCAGAGCCACGCAGTGCTTCGCTCAGGCCGCCGGTCAGTGAATTTGCGTAAGCATCCGTGTCGAAGATCCTGAAGTCGGCGCTCGGCACAACGGCGATTTCGTGCCACCCGATGCGGCCCGCGTAGTTGCGGTTCGCAAGCTCCAGCGTGTGGATGCCGCTGCCCTGCGGCAGAGCGCCCGCAAAGTCAGCGTCCAGGCGCAATGAGAAGCCGCCCTGTTCGGCGGGCAGGCTGCTCGTCCAGTGGACCAGGCGCAGCGGCACGCTGACCCCGTCCACCGTGACCTGCAGCCGGCGCGCGAACTCAGGGGCAAGCCTGCGCACGTAGTCATCGCGCTCGGCCTGCGAGGTAACTCCGTCGCCGTTGACGTCGGCCACGTGCAGCTCACGCAGCGCCGGTAGCTGACCGAACACGACAACGTAGTGCAGCTCGAGCGATTCATGCGCAAGCTGCAGGCCGCAAAACTGGTTGATCGTGAAGTTGCCCAGCAGGCTGGCAACCGTATCGGCACGCGCTGTTGGCGGAAACGCCGCCACAACGGCCAGCAGCGCGCCTGCGACCGCCAGGGAAAACCTGACGAGAGGTCTCGGAAGGAGCGAGCTCATGGTGTTCGCGTGCCGCGACTGGTGGTCAGGAAGCTAGTGCAGGTGCTGATGCGAGTGCTCGGTACCGCCGGCGTGAGTATGGGCATGACTGTGCGGGGCGAGCTGCGAACCATAGCGCTCCTCGATCCGGCCAAATTTCCACAGTGCGACCGATAAGGCCCACGCGAGCAGGAAGAGAGCGACGATGAGGTAACCGAGGATGCCGAAATCCAGGCTCGCAATGTAGTCAAAGAAGGCGCCGTGCCAGCCTCCGACCGTGATGAACACCTGCAGCAGCTCGATGGTACCGATGACCAGGGCGACCACAATGGAAAGGCCGGTCGTCGTGATGTTGTAGAAGATCTTGCGCAGTGGATTCAGGAAGGCCCAGTTGTAGGCCTTGCACATCAATACGCCATCGGTCGTATCCATCATGGTCATGCCGGCCGCGAACAGAATCGGCAGCGACAGCACTGCCGGCGTCGGCAGGTTTCCGGCCGAGGCACCGGCGGTCATGGCGAGCAGGCCAACCTCCGATGCGGTGTCGAATCCCAGTCCGAACAGCAGCCCCAGCGGATACATCTGCCAGCTGTGATTCATCAGTTTCTGCAATCGTCCGCCGAACAGCCTGTTGATGAGACCACGCTGTGTCAGCAGCTGCTCGAGGTGCGCATGGCTGTGCGTCCCGCTCTTCGCCTGCTGCCATACCTTGAGGATGTCGAGCAGCACCAGCAGATTGAGGATGCCGATGACCCACAGGAAGGTGCCGGAAACGCCGGCGCCGAGTACACCGCCGATGTTCTGCAGCGTCGGCATCTCCCGCTTGACTGCGGACGCGGCGTAGGCGATCGCGATGGCCAGAAGCAGCACAATGCTCGAGTGCCCGAGCGAAAAGAAGAAACCGACACCCAGCGGCTTCTTGCCCTTCTGCAGCATGTAGCGGACGGTGTCATCGACCGCGGCAATGTGGTCGGCATCAAAGGCATGCCGCAGGCCGAACATGTAGGCGACAAAACCCAGTCCCACGAGCGGCGGGTAGTGCGCCGCGTAGTGCAGGTAGAGGCCCCAGCCCACGACGTGCAGGGTGCCGATGAAGCCATACAGACCCGCAAGGCGCGTCCACTCTGAGGTGGTGAACGACAGGCGCGTGCGGCGGGCCGGGGCAAACAGGGCGTGGGAGATGTGTTCGGACAAGTGGCGGCGGCCTTCACCATCGCGAGTTCGCGCTGCCCTAGATTACGCGCGCGCCGCCGGCTTGGATGCAGCCCGGCGCGCCGCGCTGCATCCGCTTGCCACGTCCGCGACGTACAGTCGCCTGCATGGCAAGGATTTCGCGCCTATGACATTGGTCCGGCAGGGCGGTCACACGATTTTGCGGATGATATGACGAGTCGCACACGGCCACGGCCGCGCTATCGCGTACCGGCACTTTGCCTCGGGGCCGCCCTGGCGGGCACCTCCTGGGCGCTCGCTGGTGTTCAGCCGCGTCCGGACCCGGTGGCGCCGCCGCCCTACCGGGCGCCGTACGTCCCGACTGAAGACGGCGAGATGTTGCAGCAGGTTCCCGCGGCCACCGACCCGCAGGTACGGCAGATGCGGCTGCTGCGAGCCACGCTCGACAAGGACCCGGGGAGCCTGCCGACGGCCGAGCAACTGGCCCAGGTCTATATCGACTTCGGCCGGCAGCTGGGCGATGCCCATTACGCCGGCTACGCCGAGGCGGTCTTGCGGCCGTGGCTGAGGCAATCGGCACCGCCCGCGTCGGTGCTGGTGGACTACGCGACGATCCTGCAATACCGGCACCAGTTTGCCGAGGCGCGCCAGCAGCTGAAACGGGCGCTGGCCGCTCAACCGGGCAGCGGCCAGGCATGGCTGACACTGGCGACCATCGATATGGTGCAGGGGGACTACCCGGCCGCGACCCACGCTTGCTCACAGGTTGCCGCCGGAGGCGGCTTCCAGCTCGGCATCGCCTGCGTGGGCAACCTCAGGTCATATCTGGGGCAGGCACAGCAGAGCCTGGCTCTGCTCGGACAGCTGCAGGCGAATAAACCCGGCTCCTCGCCCACGTATCAGGGCTGGATCGAGGGACTGCTGGCCGAAGTCTGCGAGCGGCTGGGCGACTGGACACAGGCGGAAGCGCACTACCGCAAGGCGCTCGGTTTCGCCCCGGCAGACAACTTTCTGCAGGTGGCGTACGCAGATTTCCTGCTCGATCGGGGACGACCGGAGGAAGTGCTGATGCTCCTGCGTGACAGCAGTCAGTCGGATACCGCCTTCCTGAGGCTGGCTCTGGCGAAGGCAGCATTGCGCAGCGCAGACGTCCAGCTCTACACCTGGATCATGGCAGCACGCTTTGAAGCGCTGGCAGCGCGTGGCAGCGATTACTTTGGCCGTGAGCAAGTGCGCTTTGCACTGCATCTGCAGCACAACCCGCAGGCCGCGCTCGATCTGGCGACGCGCAACTGGCAGGTGCAGCGCGCGCCGTGGGATCTGCGGGTGTTCCTGGAAGCCGCCGACGCCGCTCACCAGCCGCAGGCCGCCTTGCCGGCGCTGCGATTTCTGCGGGAGACCAAGCTGGAGGATCCCGTCATCGCAACGCTTGCCCGGCGGCTCGAGTCGCAACTGCCGGACCACGGCGGAAAGGCTCCGTGACTTCCGCAAGGCTGCGCTACCTGTTTGCCGCCGCGTTCGGCTGCCTTGCGAGCCTCGGCGTCTGCGCCCATTCAGCGAGCGACGCCTATCTCACGCTGACGGTGCCGAAGCCGGGACAGTCAATGCAGTCGGCCAAGACGGTGGTACACGGGCAGTGGGATATCGCCCTGCGCGATCTGGATTTCGTCCTGGGACTGGATGACAACGGTGACGGCCGCATCGTCTGGGGAGAACTGCGCCGCCATCAGGCGCAGCTCTCCGAGTACGCCTATCGCTACATTCATGCCAGCGCCGCGGGCAACGCTTGCAAGATCGAACCGAAGCGGCAGATGGTGGACTACCACGCCGATGGCGCATACGCGGCGCTGTTCTTCGACATCGAGTGCGACGGCGCCCCGAAAGGATTTACCCTAGATTACCAGCTGTTCTTTGCGATCGACCCGTCACATCGCGGCATCCTGGTCATGCACTCCGGGGACGATCTCGCCACGTCCGTGCTTTCCCCGGAGAACTCCAAGATCGATCTCGACCTATAAAAGGCGCCCGCTATGCAACGTCTCACTATTTCGCTCGATGACGATCTCGCCCGCACCTTCGAGCGTCTGGTGCGCGAAAAGGGTTACGAGAACCGCTCCGAAGCCTTTCGCGACCTGGTACGCAAGGAGCTGGGTGAGGAGCGGTTGCTGAAGGGCAACGCCAAGCAATGCATCGGGACATTGAGCTACGTCTACAATCATCACGAGCGTCAGCTCGCTGCGCGTCTGACGGGCATGCAGCACGACCATCACGACATGACCGTATCCACGATGCATGCGCACCTGGATCACGAGAACTGCATCGAGACGGTCATCCTGCGCGGTGCAACCACCGCAGTGACTCGCTTTGCGCAGGACGTGATCGCGCAAACCGGAGTGCGGCACGGGAAGTTCTACCCGATTCCCGTGGATCTGGAGAGCGGCAGGAAGTCCGGGCACGCGCATCATCATCCGCACACCTGAACACTCCGTTGTCGTGCGGCTGCAGCGTTGGCGAGGGTGCCTCACACGCGATGGATCAGGCGGCGAAGAATGTGGCGATGACAATGTTCTTGGTCGTCGTCGCAGTGGCATAGCAGCGTTACATCGCCAACGCGGGCCAGATGCTTGATCAGGCGCAGGGAGAACTTCTGCCCGTGATTCTTGATGTTTTTATTGCGCGAATCTATGGCCGCAGGCATGAAGAGCTCTGCGCGGTAAGCACGGGAAAAGGCAGTCCAGGAAAGCGAGCCGCTCTGAAAGCGTCTCAGCAGACGCTCACTGGGGCCTAGCGAGGCCATCCAGACGTGGTAGGCGCTGCCACTGAGCCCGCGCCCCCGAATACGGCTTACAAGGATCCGAAGGCCGTCTGAGCTGTGCTTCGGACTCCAGACCGATTTCGTCTTAAGCATGTCGGGCGGCTACCCGCATCTTGGTTTCCCGATAGGTCGAGGCGATTCAAACGTCCTCGGCTCCTGCGAACGACCTACTTCTGTCAATCACGTGGGGCGCGGATCGGCGGGCCAGCTGCGGTCCGTCAGCCGCCGACGATGGCTTTTAGTTTCTGTTCCACCTCGGCGTAGCTCCAGAAGGCACGCATTCCCAGCAGTTTTCCGGCTGCGTTCACCTTGTAAATGCTGACGAGATCCACCGTAATCTCCGCGCCGCCGGGCATGCGGTTGGTGAGGGTCCAGACGTTGGCGCACTCGTCCGCGCACGGATAGGACTCCCGGATCCGGTAGGTCATATTGCCAGGTGCGATGATCAGGTCCCAGAACCGGCTCAGGGCTTCCTTGCCGCGATGTCCCGCGCCTGAGGGATCCAGCGGCGAAACTCCCACCGGATCCTGTATCACGGCGTCGTCCGCATACAGGTCGAGCCACAGAGTCTTCTTGCGTTCGGAGGCGTAGCGAGCCGACAAGGCGGCGGCGCGTTGAGCCGGATAAGCGCTGTTTTCGAACTCTAGGGCGGTAGCCGGGGTACTCACGGGCGAAGTTCTCATCGCAAACGAGGAGAGGCATCCTACCGCAGAGCGCAGGCGGCCGCGCCGATGACCGGCGACTGGCCCAGGGGCTGAACGAGCACGGCCACGTCGGTTGCGTCCCGGGGCAGTGAAGCAATCTCGCTATGCAGGGTTTCGCTCTGCCCGCTCCAGCGGCCCAGATTGTGAATAGCGCGCACGATGTTGAACTCCTGCAGCGTGCGCCCCGCGTTCTCGCCGCGCCCGATCGCCGAAACGGATTTGCGCAGGTAAGCGATCAGCAGGACATCGCTCGTGGTCGCCCGCTCCTCCTGACCCAGCTGTACCTGAACTTCGGCGCCGTGGATTGAAACGCTAACCGGGATGCCGTCGCGGGCGACACTGATGGACTTGCCGATGCCGTACCGGTCGTTCCCGAGGTAATCGTCGCGTCCGTCGATGACGATCTGTGGTGTGTAAACGGAAGAGCGATGCAGCGTTTGTGCGTAACCTCTCTGGCGGATGACTGCCTCTGGCAGCGCGAATCGGTCCTTCCAGCCGAGATCGTCCCAATAGTCGACATGGAAGGCCAGCGCCAGAACCTCCCGATGCTGCGAGAGTTCTCCGAGATAGGTCTCGGCCGGCGGGCAGGAGCTGCAGCCTTCGGACGTGAACAGCTCGATCACCGCGGGGCGGGGTTGAGCCCACGCTGCGGCGGCCAGACACACCATCGCACCGCCGGTGAGCCAATTCATCCGGAAAGGTGCTTTCATTCCGCGTCCCGTAATGGCTCCATCAGCCAGAAGACCGGCGCGATCACAGGAAGATTGCGTCTCCCGGCGACTGCGCGGGCATCTTCTCCGGGTCGCCTGGATCTTGCGACTGAGGCACGGCGCCGGGCCGCAGCGGGCCCTGCTTTGTGACGACCAGCTTGATGATCGTCGGCAGCGCCGCAGACCTCGGCTGCAACGGATGCCCGGCGGATCAGGCGCGCTTGCGCAGAAACACGTGGTTCGCGCGCTCCCCGGCCACCGACTTCTCGCAGGCATAGCCGAGCGCAGACAGATCGATGCCGTGCAGCAGATGCTCGCCGGAGCCGAGCAGGACGGGCCGGATGGCGAGGTGCAGCTCGTCGATCAGGCCGGCGCGCAGATACTCCCGGATAGTCGCCACGCCGCCGCCGACCCGCACGTCACGGCCTGCGGCTGCCGCGGTCGCCTGCTGCAAGGCGGAGTGAATTCCTTCGGTGACGAAATGGAACTCAGTACCGCCCGCCATTCGCAGCGGTGCCCGTGGGTGATGCGTCAGCACGAACACGGGCGTGTGGTAGGGCGGCTCATCGCCCCACCAGCCCTTCCAGCTGTCGTCCGGCCATGGCCCCCGGACCGGGCCGAACATGTTGCGTCCCAGGATCCAGGCCCCGATGCCGGCAAAGCCCCGTTCTGCCATGGAATCATCGACACCGCTCTCGCCGTCCGCGTGGCCATGCATCTTCCGCCACGAACGCGTGTGGAAGAACCATTCCATCAGCTCGGGACCTCTGAGGCCGAGAGGATTGTCCAGATCCTGACCTGGCCCGGCACCGTATCCGTCGATGGAGATCGCGAAGCTTTGAACCCGGAGTTTCAACGTGCGCACTCACGAAATGAGATCATCTGATTCCTGCATCCTCTTTTGTCGCTACTTGTGCGGATGCGCGCGGCTGCATCCGTGCCCCGCGACAAAAATACCAGACGAGGCAGTGGTTGCCAAAGCGCGACGCTCCCGGATCTTGACCTGCAATCGAGACGCATTCAATCAGCCCGTCGGTGCAACTGCTCAGCTACGAGACGCGCCGGCGCCACGTAGCGCCACGCGCGCTCCAGCAGGTCCGGGAGCGATCTGCGCGAAATGCGCGCGAGGCGGACAAGGATCCAGGGATAATTGCGATAGTGATCGGTGATGTAGAAAGCCTCAGGATCTGCCTGCAATAAGATCTGCCGGTCCAGGCTATCGGCTCGCAGCACGAGGCTGGTACCGTCCTGATGCAGGCGAGCGAAGAGCTTGCCGCGTACCTTCAGTGCCGGGGTACCGTAAGAGGTGCTGTCTTCGACGGCAGGCAGTCGGTGCGCAAGCTGCCGCACAGTCTCGAATGAAACGCCCACGCCGGTACGGGCGCGTATTCGTGCCGCAGAGGCAGGTGTCGCCTTGGAACGTTGCCGCTTCGCCATAGCCACTCGAGTGTTTATTTGACCTGCCGGATGAGCGGCACCCAGCGGCCTAACCGATTGATTTTCGGAACTGGGACGGCGTGACGCCGAAACGGGCTTTAAACTCGCGGCATAAATGCGAATGGCTGCTGAAGCCGCAATCGAGTGCGATCGCAGCGATACTCGAGCCTTGCTGCGAGAGCAGTTGCGCCACGTGTTCGGCTCGCAGGCGTCGCACATAGGTGCCCGCGGATTCGCCGTAGAAGCGACGGAACTCCCGGGCAACATGGATCTCGTGCCGTCCCACTGCCTGCGCGAGCTGTTTCATGCTCGGCGGGCCGGCTACGCTGTCGCGCAGAAAGTCCCGGGCCGCACGCAACCACGACGGCGGCCGTGTGCCTGCCCTCGCGGGCGCACCGTCGCGGCCGAGCGCCACGACCATCTCGAGGAGGATGCCTTCGCGGGCAATCGCCGAGAACCGGTCGTTCTGACGCAGCTCACCCAGCAGACGCATTCCCAACTGACGAACCAGCGGGGAGTTGAGATGCGGTGAGTGCGTCAGCCGGGCTGTGCGGTCCGAGAGGTAATCGAGCCAAACCGGCCGCGGTCGCAGGATGATCTGGCGCGCGCCGGCTGGACCGAAGGTCTGCGAGTGCACGACACCCGCCGGCAGATATGCGATGTGTCCCGGCGCATAGTTGCGGTCTTGGCCGCCGATGTGCTCCACGAAGGAGCCCCCGACCACGACGTTGATGGACGCCTCCTCGTGCGCGTGGGGTTGCATCGACGTACGGCCGCGGTAAGCGCGGACCTGAGCTTCATTTTCCGCAGACATCGGTAACTCCAAAATCCCGGCGGGAATGTGTGCCAGCCACGACGCTAGTCGCGTGCCAGCGCGCTAAGGGCGTGCAAGTCCCCTGCGCCAAATGGCGCTATTGTGAATCCACTGCTCAGGCTGCCTAGGATGCACCATGCCGGCTGTCTTTCGCACGATTCTGGCCGTCCTCGCGACGTGCGCCCTCGGCCGTGCCGCCTTTGCGGCGGAGCAGCCCCTCACCCCGACGCAGGCCCTGGCGTATGTCCGAATCGGCGATCTGCACTTCTCCCCGGATGGGGCGAACCTCGCCTACGTCGTTGCGAGCTATCAGTGGGATGCGCTGCCGCGTGTGCGAATCGTGAATGTCGCGACGGGGGTCGAACGTGAGATCACGCCTGCGGGCAAGTCTGAGCGCGCGCCCCAGTGGGCGCCCGACGGCAAGACGCTGGCATTCCTCTCGAATCGCGGCGGCAGGACCCAGGTGTACACGCTGCCCGTCGCCGCAGGAGAGGCGAGGGCGCTGACTGCACAGAAGTTCGGGGTGGACGCATTTCACTGGTCGCCGGACGGAGGCAGCATTGCCTACCGTGCGAAAGACGACGGTGCGCCCGATTCCGGGCACGGCCCGCAGGTCGCCGACCTCGAGAGCAATCTGGCGCGTCTGTGGCTCATCGATGTCAGCTCGGGCGCGTGCCGCGTGCTCGGCAAGAGCGGCTTCCGCATCGACGACTTTCAGTGGCAGTCCGCGACGCGTCTTCTGGTTTCGGCCACCGACACGCCGCGCGTCGAGGAAGACACCGACCGCATATTCAGCGTTACCACGGATGGGGCGTGGGCGGTTGCCCAGCGTCCGCCCCAGCCGTTCAACGGACTTCTCGTCGCACCCGACGGCGCGCGGTTCGCGGTTCGGTCAACCGGTGCAAAGGGGCCGGTCGCGCGCGACATTTTCGTGGGGCCGGTGAACGGCGATTCGCTGCGAAACATCTCCGCACCGACAGGGCTGGCCGTGGCCGAGGTGAAGTGGCACGACTCAGACACGGTCTGGCTTCGAGTCATCGACGGTTTCTACAATCGGATCGTTAGGCTGTCCCCCGGCAAGCCTGCGGCGCGAATTAGTCTGGCCTTGTCCGTAGCTTCCTTCGATGTCGCGCACAACGGTGTTCTGGCATTCGTCGGTGAAGATTATGCGCACCTGCCGGAGATCTACCTCAGGGGCAAGGACCGCAGGGTTCGCCAGCTGACGCACTTGCAGCAAGGGTGGGACGGGGTTCGCCTGGCACCGGTAACCATCTTCCGGGTCGCGAGTTTTGACGGCCTGCCGATCGAGGCCGCGTTGATGCGACCAGCCGCTGCATCCGTCGACGAGAAGCTTCCCCTGGTGCTGTTGGTGCACGGCGGGCCTTCTGTGAATTTTTCCGCCGGCTACAGCTGGGAAGTCGCCTGGGCGCAGCTTCTCGCGGCTCATGGATACCAGGTGCTGATGGCCAATCCGCGCGGCTCAAATGGCTACAGCGAGGATTTCCTCAAGGCAAATCGAGGCGACTGGGGCGGCGGTGACTACAAGGACCTGATGGCCGTCCTCGACACCGTGATTGCGCGGGGCGAAACCGATGCCAACCGGCTCGGGATAGGGGGCTGGTCGTATGGCGGTGAGATGAGCGCGTGGGCGATCACCCAGACGAATCGCTTCAAGGCGGCCGTCGCCGGTGCCCCGGTGTTCGATCAGCAGGCCGAGTTCGAGACCGAGGACGGCCCGCAGGACGACGAATGGTATTTCGGTACGCCCTGGGAGCAGCCGGAAGTGTTCGCGCGAAACTCGCCGGCGACCTTCATCGGCAAGGCGCATACGCCAACCCTCATCTTCGACGGCACAGAAGACACCAGCAATCCGGTAGGCCAATCAATGGGCCTGTATCGTGCTCTGAAGCACCTCGGCGTCGAGACCGAGATGGTGCTGTATCCGGGCGAGGGACACTCGCCGCGACTCGGGGCTAACAATATCGACATGTTCGCAAGGATTCTGGCCTGGTACGACGCGCATCTTCACTGAAGCCAGGACGGTGCCCGAAGCCCTGACGCTCTGACGGACACTGAGGCGGCGACTCGCGATTGCAGGGTACACTTCAGGCACGCCGGGATTAGCCGTCGCCATAGTTGTGCTGCAGGCCGCCGCACGAGCGGGGCCTCCGCGTCGCCGGCGGCGCATCGGGGAGACCCGCCAATGCAGGAACTGCTGGGAACGTGGACGCTCGAGTCCTACGTCACGGAAGACCTGGAAAGCCATCAGACGACGCAGCCGTACGGGGCGCACCCGACCGGCTACCTGAACTACGGTGCAGACGGCCGGATGTACGCAATCCTCGTCCATGAGAACCGTAAGGCACCCGCTTCCCTCAATGCGACGGACGCGGAAAGCGTCGAACTCTACCGTGGGCTGGCGGCCTACGCAGGCACATACAGCCTTGATGGGGACAGTGTCAGTCACCACGTCGACATCTCCTGGAATGAGACCTGGACCGGCACGACCCAGCTGCGTCAGTTCAAAACCGACGGAAACCGCCTGCGTATCCAGTCGACCATCACGAACCCGCTGACGGGGCGTGCAAGCACGTACGTGCTCGTCTGGCGCAAGATCGGGAGCGTGCACGCCGAGTGATCGCCGTGGCAGATCGGCGGCCTTTGGCCGCTCCAGCTTGCAGGTCAAGTCTTCGCCGCGAGTTCCTTCTGCATCGCTTCTTCCCGCGCATCCTCGATCACAAGCAGTACACCCTGCGGATCGGTGGTCGTCTCATCGCGCGGGCAGATTCCCGTGAGCGCGCTGTCCGCCTTCAGTTCGCCCCGCTCGAACAGGCCCCAGATCTCGCGGGCAAACTCGGTTGCAAGCAACTCTGGTGCGAAGCGAGCGAGTGAACCGCGGATGTTGTTCACGTCCCGCTCGAGCATCGAGAACGCGCCATTGTTGCCCGCGGCGTTCACCACCTGCGGTAAATCGATGATGACGGGTCCCTCCGCCGCGACCAGCACGTTGAATTCCGACAGATCACCGTGAATGAGACCGATGCTCAGCATGCGCACAACCTGTCGCATGAGAACGCGGTGATACTCCCGCGCCGCCTCGGCGGTCAGGTCCACCTCACCCAGGCGCGGCGCCGGATTGCCGGCGACGTCCGTCACCAGCTCCATGATCAACGTGTCGTTGAAGTAGCCGTAGGGTCGTGGCACGCGGACGCCCGCGGCGACGAGCTGATAGAGAGCGTCCACTTCAGCGTTCTTCCAGGCTGCCTCCTGCTCCCTGCGGCCGAAGCGGGTGCTCTTGTTCATCGCGCGTGCCTGGCGGCTGCCGCGTACCTTGCGTCCTTCCTGGTAGCGGGTGCGCTTCTGAAAGCTGCGCTGCGCCATGTCGCGATAGAGCTTCGCACAGCGCGTCTGCGTGCCAGTGCGCACCACATACACGGTGGCTTCCTTGCCGCTTTTAAGTGAGCGGACCACCTCGTCGATGACGCCGTCGTCGATGAGGGGCTGCAGGCCGGCGGGTGTTTTCAGAAGCTCAATCTTGGTGTGTAGCGAGGGACTTGAGTGAGGGGCACCTGTGAGGTACTCCTCCGAAGGCATAAAGTTGGCGTCGATGGTACAGGCTTTCAGCGCAGCGCAGGCAGATGCCGCGATATGGCGTTGACTCGGTTCGGCTGCTTGCAGGCAAGCCGCCCCAGGGCGTGCCATGAGTCATGTGCTCGAGGATTTGGCAGCCCGCCCCGGCGATGAGCGGGCTGGCGCGGTACCGTTGCGCCTCTGACCGGGATGCCCGTTGAGAGGCGCCGCCGCCGCAGGCCGCTCCGCCCGCTACGCCGCGCACCTCATTGGAGCTGGATTCGGAACACGGTACCGTTACCGTTGCTCCCACCGGCTGCGGTCATGCCGTATAAGTTGCCGTCACTGGCCTGGACCAGACTGCCTAGCGCGGTCTCGCCATCATCCGCGATCGATCCGAACGGATACACGGTTGATTCGACGCCGCCCAGGGTTATCTTGACCACCGTGGTCTCCGGCCAGACCATACAGATTGCCGTCGGTTGCCTGCAGCAGGCTGCCCGAGGGATTGCTACCGTCTCCGGGAACCGACCCGAAGGAATAAAGTACCGATTCCGCGCCGGCCAGCGTGATGTTGAAGACTGTGCCGTCGGAGTTGGCACCGCCTGCATAAGTCATCCCATAAAGTTTGCCATCGCTGGCCTGCATCAGGCTATTAAAGTAGGGGGACTGAGCGTCGCCGCTGCTCGCGCCAAAGGAGTACAGCACGGACTCGACGCCGCCCAGGGTGATCTTCACAACCGCGCCCACTCCGTTGGCACCGCCCAATTCGGTCAATCCGTATAAGTTGCCATCACTGGCCTGCAGCAGACTGCCCAGTGGCTCGTTGCCGTCAGGCGCAGCCCCGAACGAGTACAGCACCGATTCGGCGCCGTTCAACGCGATCTCGAATACCGTGCCCTCGCCGCTCGCGCCACCCGAGACGGTGACACCGTAGAGGTTGCCGTCGCTTGCCTGGATAAGGCTGCCAGCAGGGTTCGACCCGTCGCTCCCTGTTCCAAACGAGTGCAGTACCGATTCCACACCCGTCGGGGTGATCTGGAAAAGTGCGCCACTATCGTTGAGGCCACCCAATACGGTCGTACCGTAGAGGTTGCCGTCGCTGGCCTGGATCAGGGCCGCAAGGGGGTATGCGCCGTCGCCGCCGCCACTGACGCCGAAGGAATACAGCACCGATTCCTGACCCGCCGGGGTCACCTTGATCACGGCGCCGGTGCCGTTCGCTCCGCCGAAAGTGGTCGTGCCATAGAAATTGCCGTCAGCGGCCTGGAGCAGGCCGCCAAAGTAGGGAGTGGCGCCGTCGCCGCTGCCATTGGTGCCGAAGGAATAGAGGACCGATTCGACCCACGCGCACGTGATCACAACGGCGTTGCCGTTCGCCGCACTCACATCCTGCGCTGGCATGGTTCCCGTGCCCTGAGTGACGGTGCAGGCCTGTCCCGCAGGGCTCTGCGAGACGGCAACAGCGTAGGCGGCCCCGTACGGCACCGGCGTATTCATGCTGAAGCTCGTAGCGTTCGCCAATATGGTGGTCGAGTCACCGCCTTCGTTGGTGAGTACCAGGCCGCTGGCCGAACCGAGCCCTGCGATCGTACCGCCGAGGGTAAAGCTCTGGTCCGAACAGGTGACCGCTACGTTGGTAACGTTACCCGCGGGCATCGTGACGGACGGATTGTTCACCGAGCAGCTCAGGCCCGCCGGCTGTGTCGTCACGCTCAATGCATAAGCGCTGCCATACGGCACCGCCATGGCCATCGCGAAGGCCGTGCCGCTGGCGGTGAAGGTATAAGCGTCGCCGTTGGCCGAGTTCGTGAGCACCAGCCCCTGGTCACTCAGGCTGCCGGTTGATACGCCGTTTGGAGCCGTGATGGTGACCGTGCCGCTGATCGCATAGGACTGATCCGAGCAGCCCACCGTGAGTGCGACATTGCCCGCGGGCATGTTGCCCGTCGGGCTGTTGACCGCACAGTGGAGGCCGTCCGGCTGCGTCGTCACCGTGAGTGCGTAGGCGGCCCCGTAGGCAACGGACTTGGGCATCGTGAAAGATGTGGCGTTGCTGCTGAAGGTGTAGCTGTCGCCGTTGGCGCTATTGGCGAGTGCCAACCCCTGGGCGCTCAGGCTGCCTGCCGGCACGCCGCTCGGGGTCGTGATGCTCACCGTGCCGCCGAGCGCGTAAGGCTGATCGGTACAGGTGACGGTGACATTGGTGACGTTGCCGGCCGGCATTGTTGCAGCTGTGGCAGGACTCACCTGACAGCTCATGCCCGTGGGCTGGGTCTGCACGGTCACCTGGTAGCTGCTGGTGTAGGCGACAGGCGTTGGCAGGATGAATGAGGTGGCGCCGCTAGGCACGCTGACGGTGTCAGTGCCATTGGCCAGAACCAGGCCGCTCACGCTGACCCCCGGGGAGGAGCCCGCCGCAAACGCGATCGTGCCGCCCACCGTGAAGGACTTGTCTGAGCAGGTGACGACCACATTGGCGACATTGCCGTTCAGCGTGCCCTTGCCGCCCGCCACCGAGCAGCTGAGGCCCGCGGGTGCGCTCTGCAGGGTCACGTTGTAAGTGCTGCCGCCCGCGAGCGCGGCGAATCTGAAGCTCGCATTGCCTGAGGCAATCTGCGCGGTGCTGTTGCCGTTCGTTAGCACCAGCCCGCTCATGCCGCTCGGCAGACCACTGATGGTGCCACTGAGTGTGTAGCTGGCAGGTGGTGTTGCAGGTATTGAGCCGCCACCACTGCAGCCGCCCAGAACGAGCAGGGCTGCGAGACAGAGCGCCTGGCTCGCGATCGACAGCCGCTCAAAACCGGAGGCTCTAGGGTGACGCATCGAATCTTCCGTGTCGTTCGGTCCGCTTTTCGAACCGGCGGCGTATTGGCCAGACTGGCAAATGATGGTGCGGTACGCGCCACGGGCTTGCGAAGAACGGCGTCGCAATTCAGCGACGGTACTCGGGAGTTGTGACCTGGCTCACATATCCGCTGGCGGCACGATCAGGGCGAGCCGTCGCGCCGTAGCAAAAAGTGGGGTCTGCGCCAGCGACTTACGGCGGGGAGGCTCCGGTCGAGCGGGATTTCGCAGGTACGTTCAGTCTGCCGGGAGTGAGTGAGCGAACGATCCTGACGGGGGTGACGGCTGTCGCCGACGGCCGTCGTCCAGGGAATTTTGCGGCAGGCAGGCCGCTGCTATGAACGTCCAGAATCGGCCGCGGCCAGCGTCTTGTCGGCAGAGCCGGTGGTGCCTTTACGCGGCAAGAGGCGCTTAACAGGGTCGGGACTTAAAAATTCGACCAGCGATTTCCCGTGCTTATGGTGCTCCGCCGCAACTTTGAGCGCGACCAGGGTGGGGATAGCCAGAATGATGCCGGGAATCCCCCAGAACCATCCGCCAACCCACAGGGCGAGAAACACGATAATCGAATTCAGTTCCAGCCGCCGGCCCACAAAGAGCGGTTGTACGACCTGGCCCTCGACGGTGGCCAGCACCAGATAGCTGCCAGGCACCGCCAGGATGCGGCCTATGTCATCGAAGGAGACAAAGGCAACTACGCAGAGAATTAAGAAGGTTGCGGCCGATCCGACGTACGGAATGAAATTGAAAATTCCGGCCATGACGCCCCAAAGGACCGGGTTTGGCATGCCCAGCGCCCACATCGCGGCGCTCGTGGCGACTCCGAGGCCGAGATTGATCAACGCGATCGTCGCATAGTATCGGGCTACTTCGGTGCGGACCGCTTTGTACACGAGCAAGATCTGTGCGGCGTGCGTGTTGTCGGCAAAAGTCGCGGACATGCGTGCGATCACGGGCGGTCCTGCCGACAATAGAAATAAGGTGAGGATCACCACGGTCAGCGCACTGAGCAAGGCCGTGCGTGTGGCGACCAATACGCCTTCAGAGTCCACCGGGGCCGCGCTAGCTACCGGTGCGGCGGGTGTGCCGGCCACGTTTGCCGTGCTCTGGGTCAACTTCGCGGCGCGATCCGATACGATCTCGATGCGCTGCATGAATCTAGCCGCTGGCGCGATCTTGCGTTGAATCACGCTGGTCGTACGCGGTGCTGACGCCAGCCACTTTTGCGCCGGAGTCCACAATTGGTAGACGCCACCCGCGATGACGGAAAGGAATATCAGCAGGATCATCACCGCGCTCACGACGCGCGGCAATCCGCCGCGATTCAGCGCCTCGACCGGACCTGAAAGCAACAACGCGAAAAGGATCGCGAGAGCAATGGGAACGAACACGGCATGCGCGAAGTAGAGCAGGGCGCCTGCGACCACTGAGGCGAGAAACACGACAGCCCGTGAGCTTCGTGGCCGCGTCGGGCTGACTGGAGAGTTCATCCGCGTCGCTCGTAATGCCAGGATCCCCAGCTTAGTCCGTCGGCCCTAAGCACACGATCAAGGCAGAGCTTGAGTGGCTGTGGGATGGCGCCTACACACGTGCGTGTGAGAACCGAGTTAGAGCCGGGTGTGGATCGTCTGTTCGTCATCTCACGGCCTCGGGTTCGAGTCCATTTGCATATCCATGCCGGCCCACGTGTCCGTTTCATCGGGATAAACGTGGGTCATCCAGCCGAAGACCACGGGAATCCACAAACCGTGCGCCGCGATGCAGGCCTCCTCGGTCTGAATGCTGCCCTGCGGCCCAAATTGCGCACCGGGCCCGAACTGCTCGCTGAGTGGCAGGGTTCGCGGGCCGCCGCAAAAGTCCACGTGGCGGTGCCAGGTCGCGACGCTCAGCGGGGCGATCAGGTCCAGCTGCTCTGGCGCTGAATCACGTGGCGCGGTGTACATCACGCCCACAGCCTTCATGCCCTCGGGCGTTCGCCTGTAAAGGATCGATCCGGGCTGCCGATAGTCGACGTGCTGCTGCTCTTTTCGGGCGAAACGGTAGTTCGTGTAATGGATTTCTTCGCCCATGCGGCCGGTCGGATGAAACGGCTTATAGCCATCGTGCAGCGCCGCGTTTACATCCGCATAGCGTGCCAGGACTTCGCGGGCAGCGGCCACGATCTCTTGGGCGCGCTCATCGTCACCAGCTTGTGCCTTGCCCTTCAAGGACATCTGCATGTGGTTGCCCATCTTCATCGAGGGTACCGGCGTCTCATCGGACTTGCCGCCGTAGTGGCTGAGCAGGTGCTCCCAGAGCGGAAACTGCTGCGCCATCGCGACGGTCAGGAAGCCGCACAGCGTCACAACTCGCGCAATGAATTTCATCATCGAGGGATCCGGCTGGTGCCCCAAGGAAGTCAGTCGCGTCTATCCTTTCACTTCTGCTGCGCAGGAACCGGGACGTACGGCACATGCGCTGTGCCCGGGATGTCTATCCAAGACGCCGTACCCGGACCAGGGGCTGAAGGGGTGCCAAGGCCCGCGTCAAGGCGTCTTACTCTGCCGCCCCGCGGGCAAGGCGGCGCGGGCTGCAGAGCCGCTGCGGCTGGCTTAACGCTGCCGCGCTTGCAGCGAAGGGATCGAGCTCGGCCACGGCGGCTGCGAAGCCATTATCCGGGGCGCTGCGTGGACCGCGAGTTACGTGGTCGCGATCAGCGCAATGGATATTCGCATGCCTTTGGGGCGAATCGGGAGCTTGGCTCCCTGACGAGCAGGAGGATTGCCGGGGAACCACTTGCCCCACTCCTCATTCATGCCGGCGAAGTCAGCTTCCTCCGCCAGAATGAAGGTGGCACTGACCGCGTGCGCCAGCGATGTGCCTGCCGCACGCAGAATCGCCTCCACGTTTTTGAAGCACTGCGCAGTTTGTTCCTGAATCGATGTTCCGACGACTTCTCCGGTTTTCGGATCGAAAGGTCCCTGACCTGAGACGAACACCAGGCCGCCGGCCTTTACCGCCTGGCTATAATTGGCGGGGGGCTTCGGCGCGTGATCTGTGCTGACGATTTGTCTTTCCATGGGAGTCTCTCCGGGTAGACGGACGAACGGTTGCTACTCAAGCGTGTGCAAGAGGGGAGAGTAGCAAGAACATGGAACCTGAGATTTCGCCTGGTCGGAGGGTCCGATCACGCCACACGCCGCGCTCTCCTGACCGGAGGGTCGAGGTCCTTCGTCGCGAATATGCAGCTCACCCAGTGCGTCACTGACAAGGAGACATTCTTTGGGTTGGAGGGTGCGGATGGCCGAAATTGGCGCTTTATTGGCCGTTGCTGACGGTCCGCGCGCCGGGAGGCAATCGGTTTGGCCTGCGCAGCTCGCTTATGCTCCTCGTACCAGGCCGATCCAAATGGCACGTGGACTCCCCAAGAGGGCAGGTTGAAATACCTATACGCAGCAGCGCTCGTTGTCCTTCTGAGCGCTCCTCTTGCAGACGCACTGCCAGGCGATCCGGCGCCTTCAGGCACAACCATGCACTCCGGTGCTGCAAAGAGCACGCTGTCTTTGCCAATCTTTTATGACCCCGCGTTGGCTGCACAGGGTTTTCCCAATCCTTTGGTGAAAGCAGCGATTGCGGGGCATGAAGCGCTTTTCATTGTTGATTCTGGCGCCAGCGTCAATGTATTGGCGGACTGGTATGCCGAGATTGTGGCAATCCCGACCGTCACCACAGCCGATTCAAAGGCAAAAGGCTCAGACGGAAAAACCACTGAAGTGCGACTGGCGCAGCAACTTGAAGGCCGCTGGAGCGACGGTCAGCGGCTCGCTCTGAATGAAGCGATAGTTGTCTCATTTCCGCCGCTTTTTAAGTCGCTGCACCTGGGTGGCCTGATATCGCCGCAGCTCTTGGCCCCAGTCGGCATGGCCGCCGTGCTGGACCTTAAACGTCCTTCCCTCCGGTTCGTGCCATTGGCGCGCGCCCTATCTCATCTGCAACGGTCGAAAGCGCCGATGTTTCCGCTTGCCATGACACAGGTATGTCGGAATGCCGACTCGCAGCTCGTGAATCGGCAGTATCTGGCCGCCGTTACCAGCGCGGGTGTTACGGATCTGGTACTCGTCGATACTGGTGCGACCAAGACAATCTTCTCTGAACAATCGAAGATTGCCGGCGCAATCGGCAGTGGCAGCGAGCGTGGTCCCCTGTCCGAAGGGGTTGGTGGTGCAATGAAAGGGCAACGCATCGTGCGCGACGTCCACTTGCTGCGGGGCGGTCAGACCGTTGTCTTGAATCCGTCTATTGGAGAAGTGTCGGTGCCGTGTGCTGCGAAGGGTATTTTGGGTATGGATGCCCTGCGTGGTTGTTCACTGATCCTCGGTGACTACGCGATGGCATTCTCCTGCAGCTGAGTGTCAGAACTAGCGCGGTCTGGGCAGCGACGTCAAACCGGACGGAAACCGCAGGAAAGGGGGGTCTCGTACGTGAGCAGCTGGTAGCGCGGTTAATAAGGACAGGTGAACTTGAGGTGTCGGGAGGCGGTCAGGCGGAGATACATGGCCGAGCTCCGCGCCTAGCCGGCCGCGACCAGTCTGGGCGGATGGATTCTCGATACCACCTCCTGCGTGAAATCGATGTAGGCACGGATTTTGAGGGGCAGGTGCTTGCGGCTCACGTACACCACGTACAGCGTCGGCTCCTGCAAGGGATAGTCCGTAAGAACGGGTTTTAGTACGTCCTTGAACATCGGGTCCTCGAACATAAGGTCTGGCAGCGGCGCGAGGCCGATACCGGCGGCGACCGCGTTGGCGACGCCGCCCATTGAGCGGTAGCGCATCACGACATGCGGTCGGACCTCGATTTTTCCCTTCGCACCCTTGAGCTGAAGCGAATCGAGATTGCCGACCGCCACGAAGTCGTGGCGCCCGAGATCCTCAGGGGATTCGGGGGCTCCGTGGCGATTCAGGTATTCGCGTGAGGCAGCTATGAAGAAGGACATCTTGCGCAGCGGCCGGGCGATTAACCCCGGGGCAAGCGCACCGTCGGGCGACACTCGCATGGCGAGGTCATAACCTTCCTCTACGAGATCGACCAGCCGGTCCTCGAACGATGCGTCGACCACAATCTCGGGGTAGCGGCTGCGGAACTCGGCGAGGTTGTCCGCCATCCGTTGCGAGGCGAACCAGCTTGGGCAGGTGATCCGCAGCGTGCCGCGCGGGGCGCTGCCGAGGGACCCGAGCTCCAGCTCGGTCGCTTCCAGATCTTCCAGAATCGTCCGGCAGCGCTCGAAGTACACTCTGCCCGGCTCGGTGAGACTCAAGGTGCGACTGTTGCGGTTCAGCAGACGGACCCCGAGCCGCTTTTCCACGTGCATTACGTGCTTGCTCACCATGGCGGTCGAGAGGTCCATGCGTTCGGCGGCAGCCACAAAGGTGCCCGACTCGACCACCTGGCGGAAGACCCGGATGCTGGTCAGCGTATCCATACACGCAGTCTACGCTGCGCTCCGTGGTGGCCCAACCGATGCTGATGCCGGTGTTCGGCGATTACATCCCCGGTTGACCAAAGCGGTAACTCGACAGTGTGCGAGGAACCTGTCTTCATCTGCAAAGTCGTTCGGGTGGGCGGCAGTGAAGTGCGGGGTTACCGCACCTGACGTGCCCAAAGAGGGCGCAACGGCGCACTTCTTGAGTCAGCTAGCTCCGCGGCCGGCGTTCCTCAAGGAGCAACCGTCGCGGCGATCGCGGTGAGGGCGATCAACACAACGACGATCCCGAGCGCGGCGCTAAAACTGCGGTTGCGGTCAGACATGGCTCTCCAAGCAGTGGATTTCGTTGCTTCCAACACGTAAGTAAGCCTACCTCCGTAGCCCGCCGGAGCAAAGCGAGCAGAAGTTGATGCAGCATTTACTAATTGGAAAGGGACCGGTTGTCCCGGTGGACGCGCACCAGCAGCTCGTTTGGAAGCAGTACTTCGGTGGTGTCAGGCTCATATCGAAGCTACCTGCTCTCGATTCAGCGCTCGGCAGTCTTGATGTCGACTGGCATCGACCAATGAGCGGCCGTCAACTTGCGCCAGCCGTCATGCGTCCTGTTGATCGGCTTGGCAAGCAGGTAGCGATCGCCGAGCCGGCGGATCGCATCTGCACGGGCGGCACTGTAGTCGACCACCCACGCTGGGTTGAACTCACTCTTACGTCTCATGGCAGGGACCTCTCACGTTGTAAGCATCCGATGACGCGCGGCTGGCATGGTCGTGCGGCCACAACTCACCTGCGCATATCGCTTCAAATCGACAATACGGGCGCACCAGGCGGAGAACAATCGGCCTCCGACGAACGCTGCGTTTCCCAACAGTGAATGGCCATGGCGGCAGGCTATCCGGTAGCGGACTTCAGGCCCGGCAGGAGCGCGCAACCGAGGACGACGGTGACTGCCAGAACCAACACGATGGCCAGCGTGCGGCGCGCGTGGTCGACTAGCCAGCGGCGGTGCCGCAAGGCCCACAACGAGGCCAGTATCAGAGTGCCACCGGGGAGCACTAGCCCGATCGCCGCATAGGGTCCGAGCTCGCGCAGCGCCGTGATTAGGCGACCTTTCCATGTGACAGTGGGGACCAACATCGTGAGGCGACGATAGGCGCTTCGGGCACTGCCAACCATCGCTCTGTAGTTGATGCTGCATGTCACGAAATTGGTGTGCGCGGACACTCACCGGATGGCGGATGCGCGCATCCCTCGAACGGCTTAGCGACGGGCTTCTCTTACGGGTGGCCGCGAACCGCCGAGGCCGCGCGGATCAGGAGACCTCGGAGGTGCCAGCGGTGGAAAAAGGGGCACCGCCGCTGGTCCGCGGGCAGAAAGCGTGGGGAACCCGCTATAGCACGTGGCAGGGGAGTGGGCTACCCCTTACCTGTATTCACTCTACGCACATCTGAAGAGCGTACCTCGGCCACGAAAACATCAAGCCACCACGCTCTTGGTGGGTCAGAGCACGGTCTTCACACTGACAGGGAGCCAAGCGACGGGGAAGGCCTTCTGCCTTGCGCATCATGTCACGGTCACCGGGGAAAAACGCCGCTTGATGGTCGCCTCGCTCCGCCACTACGATACTTTCGTGAAAATCGACGGCGCATGGCTGTTTGCGGAGCGCTTGCTCTACGTGGACTGGATGGACGAGCGCGCCGTGTCATGAAGCGACTGGTCATTGTAGGTGCCACCGGCATGGTCGGCGGCGGCGCGCTTCGCTACGCGCTCGAACAGCCTGAGGTCGAACACGTCACGTCTGTAGGACGCAGGAAGCTCGGGATTTCGCATTTCAAGCTGACCGAGGTCCTGCACCCCGACTTCACGGACTGCTCGGCGCTGGAGGGGACGCTTACGGGCCAAGACGGAGTGGTCTTTTGCCTGGGAACCTATACCGGAGCGGTGGCTGATGCGCAGCTGCGCAAAATCACCGTTGATTACACGGTCGAGTTCGCCCGAGTCCTCCAACGCGGCAGCCCCGATGCCGCGTTCTCATTCTTAAGCGGGAATGGCGCGGACCCGACGGGGCGGAGTCGGATGGCCTTCGCTCGCTACAAAGGCGAGGCAGAAAAGGCGGTCCTCGCGGGCGGGTTTCCCCGCGTTTACATCTTTCGGCCCGCGTACATCTACCCCGTCGAGCCGCGGACGGAGCCAAACCTCAGCTACCGCTTGTTGCGCTGGGTCTACCCCGCCTTTCGGGTGGCGTTTCCGGCACTGGTGGTTCGGTCGGACGACCTGTCCCGGGCCATGGTTGATGTCCTCGTTCACAGAACAGGCGAGCGGCAAAGCGTCGTCTTCGAAAACCGTGACATTCAGGCCCTAGTGCATGCTTCTGGTTTCGCTTAGGTGAGGTGTTCATTCCTCAGGCGGACGCTGACCACGGAAACTGTGGACCTTTGGCCGCGCTTGAGCATCGAAAGAGATTTGGTTGCTGCAATATCGCGCCACTCGCGCGCCTCGCGCCAAAGACCTTTGAGGATCCGGATAGTGCGTGCGCCCGGAACGTTGCGGTTCACAAAACCACTCAATCGACGAGGAGTGCGCGAGCGATGAAGAATCCGTTAGTCCGAATACTGCTGGCGCTTGTTTCGATCGCAATACCGTTTGCCGTTGTAGCAACGCCCTTCAACCTGTTCGTTGCGGACAAGTCCCTGAAGCGGGCGGGAGCGCTTCTGCTCACAGCGATCGTCCTGGGCGCCTACTCGGCCTACGTGCGCATCGTCGAGAAGCGCCGGGTTGCGGAGCTCTCTCGCCCGCATTTGCTCCGCGAACTCGGCGCCGGCGTGCTGCTCGGGGCATTTCTGCTTTGTCTGACGGTGGGCGTGCTCGCTGCAGTCGGCGTTTATCAAGTCACTGGCAGCAACGGCTGGGCAGCGATGCTCGCGACCGTGCCCGGCTTCATCCTCTTTGCGGTTCTTGAAGAAGTTGTCATGCGCGGGATCGCGTTTCGGATACTGGAGCAGTCGCTTGGAAGTTGGATTGCTCTGGCAATCTCGGCCGCCATCTTCGGTCTGCTTCACATGCTCAATCCCGGAACAACGCTTCTGAACGCCGGCTCCGTCATGGTGGAGGCGGGAGTCATGCTGGCGGCGGCCTATATGGTGACCCGCCGCCTGTGGTTCTGCATTGGGATTCATGTCGCCTGGAATTTCACCGAGGGCGGAATCTTCTCAGCCGCAGTCTCCGCAGGTGACACCAAAGGTCTGCTGCAGGCGAAGCTGACTGGCGCGGACTGGCTTACCGGAGGGTCATTCGGCGTGGAAGGGTCGATCGTTGCCTTGGCAGTCTGTACTGGCGCGGGAATCCTGCTCATCGCCAAAGCCGTGAGACAGGGCAATATCGTCCGTCCCTTCTGGTCGGCCAGGAGTTCCATGGAGCGAGCTGCGTGACCTCGCTTGGCTTTGCTTTGCGGGCGGTCGTTTCTCATCGCGGTGTCCAGATCGTCGCCACCTTATGGGTAGTCGGCTGCGGCGATTCCGTTCGATCGGCCTGCGGTCATGGCGCTGCCGTTCTCTTTGCAGTTGGCGATGCCCACCGTCGGCATGATCGAGGTCTTCGTCCTGATTGTGGGGACTTTCCTGCTGACCTCCACCCGCACCATTCCCGACATGGCTGCTTGCGCGCCGGAGCGTCGCGTGGCGTTGCGTGAGACGATCGGAGTTCTGGCTTATGCGTTCGTCGCCCGGGTGGGCGGCTGGGTTGTTGGGACGGCAGCCTGGAAATAGCATTCTGTCCATCTATACCTTAATTATGACCTTGCCGAAATGGCAACCGGATCTTAGATATTTGAGCGCGCGCGCGATGTCCTGCATCTCAAACGCCTCGTCGATTACCGGCCTGATTCCGAGGTGCTCGATCATCCCGATCATGCGCTCGAACATTTCCACTGATCCAACAACGACGCCCTGAATGCGCAGTGTCTTGGCGAGTATCGGCAGCATATCGAGGCGCCCGCCCGCGCCCGTGAGCAAGCCGACCAAGCTGATTGAACCACCGATGGCGGTGGATTTGATCGACTCATCTATCGTGCCAGCGCCGCCGGTTTCGACGACATGGTCCACGCCGACGCCGCCAGTGACCTCCAGAACAGCTCGGCTCCACTCAGGCTCCCTTTCATAGCGGATCACGTGCTCCGCACCCAATCGCTCGAGTGCACCAGTCTTTGCCTCACTTCTGGTGAGGGCGAAGACTCGAGCACCCGCGGCGAGTGCGAACTGCAGCGCGAAGATACTCACCCCGCCGGAACCCTGCACCAGCACCGTCTCTCCGGGCTTGAGGTCGCCGAACTCGAAGAGGGCATTCCACGCGGTCAAGGCAGCGGTCGGGAGCGTCGCCGCTTCCTCGAATGACAGCGCATCCGGAATCTTGACGAAGCCGCGCTGATTCCCCCTGAAGTATTTGGCAAGGACCCCATCGACCGCGCCACCGAGCGCCGAGTGCACGTTCTCGGGTTTGAACGAACCGACAGTCCAATCCGGCATCTGCGCCGCAGAGACACGGTCACCGACCTGGAAGCGATCCACCAAGCGCCCGACTTCGATCACCTCGCCTGCGCAGTCGGAGAGTGGGACGAGCGGCAGAGGGATGTCACTGACGCGACTGGAGACTTGCCCCAGTGCGACCAGGAGGTCGCGGTGGTTCAACGATGCCGCGTGCACGCGAATGCGAATTTCGTGATGTCGAAGGGGCTCGAGCGCACGCTCCACGATCGTCAAGTGTTCCAATCCGAAAGCGTCGAGCTGTGCGACGAGATTCACTCCATCTTCAGGCGCGCTCATCTACTTCTCCATGCAACAGCCGCAAACACTGATGGACTGTACGTCGGCGCCCGTGCGCGAAGAACCTACCGAGCGTTGATGCAACGTTTCGTGAGGGGAAATTGCGCCCGCAGGGCGCGGCGTTCAGCAGTCGTGAATCAACTGACCGCGGTCAGTTTGGGAACCGGGGTCGTGGCGTTCATCTCTATCAGAAAGTCGATGAGCGCGCGGATCTTGAGGGGTAGGCACCGGCGGCTGACATGCACGACATACAGAGTCGGCTCCGCTAGCGGATAGTCCGTAAGGATGGGCGTCAAGACCCCTTTGACGGTTTTTCGAACACGATGTCCGGCAACGGCGCAGGATCGATACCGGCGGCGGGGGTCACGCCACCTACCGAGCGGTAGCGCATGACGCCGCGGAGCGGAACCTCGATCGCTCCCGCCGAGCCCGTGAATGAGAGGACATCGATATTGCCGCCGCATCGTCGCCCGTCAAATCGAGTTCCCCAGCTGGCGCTCGAGCTGAGTGCGCGAGATGATTCCGCGCACCGCTGTGCTGCCCTGATCTGTTTGCTCGACCATCACGACATGAGTCGCAGCCGTGCACCTGAAAAACGCAATCAGATCCGAAACCCGCGCGCCGTCGAGCGCCTGCCAGTCGAGTCTTGGAACCCGCTCCCACGGGGTCATGATGTGACCGACCTCGATCTCATCGTGACGGCGGTAGCCGGAATCTGCGAGGAACTGCAAGGGGCGCTCACCTTGAATGTCGTACGAGGTGATGAGCCCGGTGACCACTTCATCGCGCACGACCAGTAGGGCACGCACTCCGGCTCGGATCATCTGCCGCAGGGCGTCGTCGATGGCAAGCTGCTCGGGCACCGTCACCGGTTGCTGAAAGACAAAATCGGTTACGACCTGCACGGCCGGATCCGTGACCGCGAGGCGCCCCTCTGCGGTTTCTCGAGATTGTGCCCGGACGGTGACGGGGTTCTTTACTGGCGCGCGAATCGATTCGCTCGGCATGGCCGCACTCCTCAAGGGACGCTCACGCATGAATTGACTATAGGACCGTCTGGCGACGCGAACAATCGCTCATCCGTAGATGCTGCGTTTCACGAGCGCGCGGTGACGCGCGAGGGGCAGGAATTGAGGTCGGCAAGCGCTGCGCTGCCACGCTTGTCGCGGATCTGGCATTCCGCATTCACCGACTCTCAAAAGGCTCAATTCTTGAGCGCGGCAAGATGCCCCATAAAGGAGTCATCGGCCGGGCACACCGGACTCCCGGAGACTGAAGGTCGCCCGCTCACGGCTTCGCCGCTCCCAGGGGCAGCACTTATCCAGAACCGGTCGGCCGCCGCACAGGTCGCTGCGAATTCAAAGAGCGAGCGCTGCGCGTGCGGACCGAAGTCGAAGGCACCGCGCAAAGGATAGGAAGCCGGTATCGCTGCATACTCGACTGAGATCCCCTGTTGGCGGACCGCTTCTACCGTCGCTTCGAGCTGGGTGCGCGTCACGTGGCTGAGCCCCGCGGAAAGGCTGCGGCTGAAGATCGACAATGCATTGGCGTGGGTCGGCTGCGGGAGATTGCGCAGTGGTCCGTCGATGATGACGCGCACGATCGTTGACTGCAGTCCTCCCGCAGCCACCTGCGGCAGATCCTGCGGCGCTGGCGCGATGAAGAACGGCAACGTGACGCCGCCATCCACATGGGTCTCAGCTCGCATCTTGCCATGGCTGCGAAACCTCACGGTCACAGGCGGGAGCATTCCGGGAACACTCGCGGAGGCAAGCAGCAGGGTCTGAATCAGCGGCTTCGCGTTCTTATCTCCGTGGAGCGCGATGGAGCCGAGGTCCCAGATGACCGGCTCGCCGCTATCAAAATGAGTCGTGGCCACGAGCAGCAAGCGGCCCTTGGCCGCCTCGGCGGCAATGGCGGCAATCATGGCATCGTCGGCGTAGCGCTCGATCAGTCGCCGCAGCGGCTCAGCGCTGTAGATACTCGCGCCGAATACCGCGCCGAGGCCGCGCGATTGCAACAGCTCTTTCGTTTCACCGCTCGTGAAGATGCGCGTCATCTTCTCGTCCCACGAGGGGCCGAGGAATGCGAAGGGAGCCACGAGTGCGCCCGAGCTGACTCCAGTCACTACGGTGAACTCCGGCCGCTTCCCGCTCGTCGTCAAGCCGGCCAATGCGCCCGCACCGAAGGCACCACTTGCGCCGCCGCTCGAAAGGGCGAGTATGCGCAGCGGTCGCTCGCCGAGCGACGCCTGCAACCTGCGGGCGACGTCAACCGAAGAAAGGAGCTCGAACTCGCCATCGGCGTCGAGAGTACGGACGCCGAATTCGAGGTCCTCGGTCTCGACCTCATCCGTCGCCGACATCGGCAGTTGCGGTCCGAGTGAGGCGCAGCCTGCCAAAAGGGCAATTGCGTACCACAGCGCCAGACGTGACCCATGATGATTCCTGCCAGGCATCGTCATGGCGTTCTGCGCTCGGGACTGCAGCCCCGCCATTGCGACGCGGGGCGGACCGTACTGCTGGAGGAATTCAGGTAAAAGCGGCGCGCTCTCAGGTTTTGCCGGTCCCCGTTCAACTGCCGCTCAAGCTGTCGGACGCACTCTTGCGCGTGGCGCAGCGCTCTGAGCTTCTGCAGCTTATCGACGATCTTCTTCACTTCGTGGTCAACCATGGCGGGGCCTTTTTCCCCGGCGTCTGTCACAAAGACTAGGAGCGCCAGCCCCGGCGGGATAGTGATCTCCGGAGATAGCCTCCTTCGTTACTAATGGGATAGCCCGGTAAGCGGCCGGGTCGTGCGAATAGAAGGAGCAACCGACGCTCCTCTCTCCAACGAGCGGGAGCTCCCGCTGTCGAGTGGGAGAGAGGCGCGGCGCCTTCCCGCCAGCGCAAAGACCATCACAAGGACGACGAGGAGGGGGACCCCGATCAGCAAAGCCGCCGCGAGGCGAAGCAGGACGCGCATGACAAGTCTCCCGAGCCCCATGTCCGTGGTCGCTGCCCGAGGCTTGAAGACCAGGCACGGAGAACTGATGTTGGTGCAGCTTCATGAACAGAAGGCTAGGCCTGGCGCGGCGATTGAACAATCCGCGCGCGATGGATGCAGCTTTTCGCTGCGGGAAACAAGCGCTCGCGAGGCCGGGCGGCGTTTACCGACGTGAAACGTCGCGTCAACCGTTCAGGCGTTGTTATACGGTGCCGCCATCCAAAAGATCTGCGGCATGCGGAGAATTACTCGCACCGCTGGTAAGCGCGGCGGGACTCACTTGGACCTCCCGCCGCTCAGGGGCATTGTGCCCTCAGTGAGGCTCGCTCGCTGCGCGCTGATCTGGTCTTCGGTTGCCGCGTTCGGGGAATCGGACAGGGTCGGCTTGAGGCTCGCCGACCATCGACATCTCGACGTGTCTCGTGCGCCCACGCGACTTGGGCGTCCTCCTAGCCCTGAACGCCAGGCTCGCCACAAACACAGTCATTGACACCAGGAGGAGCAACGCAGCGGTTGAGACTGCGGCGGCGATCAGGGCCAGCGCACGAATCACTCACGCCTCCTTCGAAGAGCGCCGGTGCAGCGCTGTCGAGTTGCACAAGAAGCCGGCCGAAAGGGCTAGACCCTTCCGGCCGGGGAGTGAACGAACGCCGCTGCGGGGGGAGGCAATGCGATCGTTCATGGTCGACAACGTTGCGGAAGATAAACAACGAGATCGTCCACGCACTCACTGTATTTGTCGTTGGCAGTTGAAACAACGCGCGTCTGATTCACGCAGCGTTTCATCCCGGTAAACGTTGGTGACGCGTTGGCAGACATCGATGTTGACGAGACGCAGCTCGCAGTTGAGTCACGCTCCAGTCGGAGCCGGCGCTTGTGGGGCGCTCACTGGTCAAACGGCGAGGGCAAGCGGCCGCGGCTCCGGCGTCTGCGAAATGCGCTCCACCAAAAAGTCGCGGAAGGTGAGAAGCTTGAGTGGCAGGTACTTACGGCTGACGTACACGATATAGAGCATCGATTGGCGCAGCGGATAGTCCATCAAGACTGGAGTCAAGCGGGTTTTGAACACGGGGTCTTCAAACACGATGGCTGGGAGTGGCGCGAGGCCGATGCCGCTTGCGACAGCGTTCGCTACACCGAGCATCGATCGGTAGCGCAACACCACCCGCATGGGAACGTCGATCTTGCCGCTTCCGCCGATGAGCTGCAGGGAGTTCGCGTTGCCGACCGCCACAAAGTCATGGCGCGCGAGGTCCTCGGGCGACGTGGGCGTTCCGTTGCGCTTGATGTATCCGGTGGACGCGGCCAGGAAGTAAGAAACGGGACGCACGGGGCGCGCGATGAGCCCCTGCGAGAGCGCGTCCGAGGAGGTCACACGGACGGCGAGGTCGTAGCCTTCCTCAACGAGATCCACCGTGCGATCTTCAAACGAGACATCGACGACGACCTCCGGGTAGCGGCGGCGGTACTCCGCGAGGTGTTCAGCCAGGCGCTGTCCGGGGGCCCAACTCGGGCAGCTGATGCGCAGGGTTCCGCGGGGCGCACGGTTTAACGATCCGAGTTCGAGCTCTGTCTCCTCCAGATCGTCGAGGATCGTCTTGCATCGTTCGAAATACAGCCGCCCAGCCTCAGTAAGGCTCAAGGTCCGGCTGTTGCGATTGAGAACTCGCAGCCCCAGTCGTTGTTCGATGTGCATTACATGCTTGCTGACCATCGCCGTCGAGATGTCCATGCGCTCGCCTGCTGAGACGAAGCTGCCTGACTCGACGACCTGCCGGAACACTTTGATGCTGGTCAACGTGTCCATCGGAAGAGTCTAGCGCCCGGCTATTTACAGAGGCCTCTCCCAAATGATCGGGACCACCTACTCCTCACGAGCGAGGCAGGGGCGCGTCTCCTCTCCGGTTAACCGGGCGCTCAATTCAAGAATCTCCTTCAGGGGTTGTGCTGCGGCGCCGCGTCGCGGATCCCAGCACGAACGATGTGTCGCCATCAGCCTGCATCTCGATGACGCCGGCGGAGTCACCGAAGACGGCAATTTGTTCCCACAGAACCCGCTCGCCCACCTGCAGCTGCAGGCTCCCACGGTCGACCGCAAGCCAGGTGATGTTGTGCCCATCGGGAGCCGCATAGCGGAAGTCCTGCCGGTCCTTTAGGCGCACGTGAAAAAAGTTCAGGTCTGCCGGAGCTTGGCGGATGCGGCTGCGCGCCCGGCCGAACTGTCCCAACAGCACCTTCACAGGTCCGTCCTCTTCCACTTCATCCGGGGCCAAGTATTCGCTCGCCGCGCGTTCTCCCTGTGCGACGGGCTGCTCAACCCACAGGTGAAATACGCGCAGCGGCTCGGACGCCGCGTCTGCGCACTCATGCCAGACGACACTTCCCGATTTCATCCATGCGAAGCCGGCTGCGGAGACTTCGCCCTGCTTCCCGGCTTCATCCTCGAATGACAACTTGCCGTTCAGCACAGCGGTCAGAGTCCGGATGCCGGAGGGCGCGTGAATGCCGAAAAGGGGCCGCGCTCGCCGCTCAGCTTCAGCGTAGTTGAGCAAGACGAACGGACTCGTCACCTCGCCGACGTCCCATGGAGTGATGAGGCGTGTGATCGCACCGTGCCTGCGACCATTCGCCAGCAATGCAACCCGGCGTGGCCCAGTTGTCACGGAGGTATGTGCGTCAGGCGGATGCGCGAGGGTGCGGAAGGTAGACCCGAATTCAGTGCCGAACATCTCAGACAACTCCCTGAGCACCGAGGTTCGTGCTCACCATCACTGCATGAACCAGCCGTGGCTCACGATCAGCGATTGACCGGTGAGCGCATTCGACGCGAAGGACGCGAAGAACAACGCAGCATCGGCCACGTCGCGCACGGTGGTGAATTCGCCATCGACCGTGTCCTTGAGCATGATGTCCTTGATCACGGCGTCCTCGGTGATGCCGAGCTTCTGCGCCTGCTCCGGAATCTGCTTATCGACGAGTGGCGTGCGCACGAAGCCCGGACAGATGACATTGGCACGCACACCGTGCTGCGCACCTTCTTTGGCGACCACCTTGGCAAGTCCGATCAGGCCGTGCTTGGCGGTGACGTAGGGTGCCTTCAAGCAGGACGCCTCCTTTGAATGCACCGAACCCATGTAGATGATGCTTCCGCTTCCTTGCCGGTACATGTACGTGAGCGCCGCACGCGTGGTAAGGAAAGCGCCATCCAGATGGATGGCCAGCAGGCGTTTCCAGTCTGCGAAGGGCAACTGATCGAGCGGTGCGACGATTTGAATCCCGGCGTTGCTGACCAGCACGTCGATGCGCCCGCAAGCTGCGATGACCTTTGCCATGCCGGACCCGACGTCCGACTCGCTCGTGACGTCCATCGCAACGGCGAGGGTGCGCTGGCCGGAGTGGCCCAGCTCCTCGGCCGCTTCCTGGGCTGCAGCGGCGTCGCGATCGGCGATCACCACCGTGGCGCCCGCCTGGGCAAAGGTTCGAGCGATTTCCTTGCCGATGCCGCTCGCGGCACCGGTGATGACGGCGACTTTGTCCTCAAGTTGCATTTAGGTGGCTCCGTGTGGACTCGAATGAGGTAGGGCTGTTCGCTGCGAGACAGCGGCTTTCGGAACCCGGCTCATTCACGCCCGTTCTGCGCTAGGTCGAAGGTCATGACGCCCTCGTGGTTGTCGGGTCGCTCCAGTACCTCGGGATGGCGCAGGGTGCGGACCGTATCGTGATAGCCCGCGCGCCAGTGATCCTCCATGCTGAGACGCGAAAATTCGTAGTCCTTCGACTCGCCTTCGTACTGCTTGGCGCGGTAGATGAGCTGGATGAGGTTGTACGCCTTGGCTTGTGTGTGCGGTTTCAATATCGCGAGCTCGGGGCTCTCTCGGAGCTCATCCGGTAGCTTCCGCAGCAGGCTCGCCAAGGCGTTGCGCAGCCTTTGTATGGACTTGAACCGGTCGGAGCTATTGCGGGTGCGACTCGAGTATTGAATCTCCTTTTGCCGTGTCATCACTTCCAGGATGGTGCGCGGCAGTGTGCCGCGCGCGCTCCAAAGATCCACCTGAAAGGCGAGGGTGTCGCGACGCGGCTCGCTCTCGAGCACCCACTGGAGCGGCGTGTTCGAGACCAGGCCTCCGTCCCAGTAGAACTCGCCCTCGATCTCGACTGCCGGGAATCCCGGCGGGAGGGCGCCACTTGCCAACACGTGCGCGGGCCCGATGGTGTGAGTCGTGTTGTCGAAGTAAAGGAAGTTACCAGTGGTCACGTTCACGGCACCGATGCTGAAGCGCGTCTCGCCGGCATTGATGCGCTCGAAGTCGACCAGGCGCTCGAGAGTCGCCTTGAGCGGTGCGGTATCGTAGTAGCTCGTCGCTTCGACGCTTCCCGGTGGCTGCAGCCAGGCGCTTGGCACCCGGGGGGCAAAGAAGCCCGCCGCTCCGCCGACCAAAGCCGTTCCGGCGCTCAGCTGATTCAAGAATCCGCGCGTGACCTCGCCGCGCACCAGCGAGGGCGCCATGGCGAACTGTGCGATGCCATCCCACGGGCCACCCGCGGTGACGAGCTTCCAGAACTCGCGCAGCTTTTCGACCCGTGCGATGGGGGGATTTCCAGCAATCAGCGCGGCATTCACGGCTCCAATCGAGATGCCCGCGACCCAGTCAGGCGCCAGATGGGCTTCCGACAGCGCCTCGTAGACTCCCGCCTGATAAGCCCCGAGTGCACCACCGCCCTGCAGCAGCAGCGCAATGCATTCGAAGGGAGGCCGCGCAAGGTGCCTGTGGCTCTTGCGGGCGGTTCTATTGGCTATCACACGAGCAGACATGATCGGGAGTCTTGGTTTCCGTTCGTTCACGGTATGACGCTGGTTTGTTGACGGTATGCGTTGCATGCGAGAGGAACAATTGGCGGATCGGAAATGCTGCGTTTCGCGGCGGTGCTTACTTCGGAATCTTCTTAATCAGCGTATCACTCACATCGCTTAGGTAGCAGCGCCGTGCGGCCCAAGGAGAACTCTCTCCGATGAGAGAGCGTGACGACGTCAGGCGGGAGAGCTAGTGATCGTGGCCACACTGCTGGGAACCGCTGTCAGGAAGGACATCAACAGCTGAAGGTGATGTACGCGTGGCTGCACAGCTCACTTGTCTCTTTGGCGTAACGCAGCGTTTCTCCGCTGGAAAATCAGCATCCGCAAGGACATCTGCGCGCGCACAAGATTCGGGAGACTCCGTGCGAATGCCGCGCTCGCCGCGCCACCTTGCTTCGTGGCGTTTACTGCGATGAAACGATTCATCAACAGGGCGAGCGTTGCTCGGCGTGCCGGAGGCGCGAAGCATAGCCGCCATGAGGACCCCTCTGCCACACAACGTCTTCGCGCTCATCCTCCGGATGGGATTGCCGGCGCTGGGTGTGGGTCTCGGCTGGGCGCCGCGGCTCGCGCAGGCGCAGGACTTCTGTCAAACCTGCGAGGTGCAGGTGGGACTCGGCGGAACGTACCACTACTGGGGCACCACCGGCAGCCTGGTGCTGCCAGTGTCCTTGACCTGGAGCGACAACCGCTACGAGCTGGCAGCGTTTCGCTTTACTGACCAACAGCTGCTTCCGTTTCCCGGAACACATCGCGAGCGGCTCATGGCCAATCCCTACTGGGGGGCGTCTCTCTCGCGCCGGTGGCGGCTATTCGATCACGGTCCGGTGCAGGGTTATGTCGGCATCGGATTGGCGGAAAGATCCGAGTCGGATGTGCTGAGTGTCACGCGATGGGACTTCGCTGAGCAGCTGGGGGTGCGCTTTCGCCTGCCCGGTAACCGGGTCATCGGTGAGGTGACGATGCGGCATTGGTCCAACGGGGGGATTCGACTGCCGAACCACGGTCAGGACTTTGCCACTGTGACGTTTAGGCTCAATTCGGGAATATTCGGCATCGGTAGGACGGATGAATCCACCCGGCCACTCAAGATCGATCGGCCACTGGCGGCCAACGTCTTGGAAAGCGAGCTCTTGCCGTGAGAGACAGTGAATTGGCACGGACAATTGCAAAGCGTGAGAACTCAGACCGTTTCTCCTTCTGCCTGAGGGAGACATCTCTATCGAAAGGCCGGTACCACACGCCTCTCTCTAGGCTAAGTCACCTCCCACAGAGGGGTACAGCAAGGTTGTTGGATCGCTCGTAACATGAATGCAATAGTGGTTAGCATTCGGCGATCGACAAGACATCAGCATGCTCGCGCTTACGGGATTTAGCCCATTGTGGCCGGCGATCTTCTTCCTACCGGGGGTTCTTCTGGGAGGCGCATACCTTGTTGCGGCGATATTCCAGCGCCGCTTGAGGCTAGCTGCGATCAAACGCCCAACAGAGACGCGGTTGCCCCGACTTCATCGTCGCGCGGATGCAGTCCTCGTGACTCTGGGCTTGGCGTTCTTGGCAGCCAGCCATGTTTCGCAGGCCGACCCGGCGACGCGGCAGGCCGCCTCCTGTGAAGCCTCGGAGGCGCACGAAGCCAAACGTCTCGCCGACGTGCTCTACGACAAAGGTGAGTATCAGCACGCCGGCGCGTGTTACGACGCGGCCGGAGATCAGCTTCGCGCGCAACGCGCGTTCGTAAAGGCGGTGGGCCCGAACAGTGAAAACGCAGCCCGCGGGATGCGGGAGGAGAGCGACACCGCAAAGGCATTGTTCAACAAGGTGCGGGAGGCATTCCGCAGCACTCACTGATTCGCGATCCTTGGGGACAGAGCAGCGCTTCGTGGATGATCTGATTGTGCGCCCGAACGGACCACGGGCGTTCCTCACGTCGTCCTTCACTCCTTGATCCACAGGGGGCTTTTCCAGGCCGCCAGCGCATTCAGAAAGACGCTCAATCTCAAAGGTAGGAACTTCCGATTCGAGTAAATGGCGAACACGGGGATTTTGGAGGAAGCCCACTTCGGCAAGAGCCGTATAAGTGCACCGCACGCCAGTGCTTCGTCACAGTAGGTTGACGGCAATAGTCCGATCCCGTGACCTCGGTACACGAAGGTACTCACGGAATTGAAGTCCCGGCTCGATATCGGCCCCGAAACGCGGATCCGTGTTCTTTTTTTACCATTCACGAGGTCCCAATCGGTTTCGTTGTTTCTAGCGTTGAGCATTACGCAGTCGTGCAACTTCAGATCGGTCGGCTCGACCGGTAGCTTTCGGCCTTTCAGGTACTCGGGAGTTGCCACGACATAGCGAATGCTCGTACCTATGCGGGTGGCCACCACGCTCGAGTCCTCCAACTCTCCGAAGCGGATTGCGACGTCAACATTCTCCGCAATCAGATCGAGGAAGAGATTCGTGATGAAGAGATCGACGCGGATCCTCGGTTGAGCTTTCAGGAACCCCGAGAGGAACTCCAGGAAGGGCGCTTGGCCCAAGATGACCGGAACGGACATCCGCAACATCCCTTCGGGCGTCCTCTGTCCCAAGGTCAGAACTCGCTGAGCTTCTTCGAGGAGGTGCAGCGGCTCCTTGCATTGATTCAGATACTCACGCCCTTGCGCAGTTAGGGTCACCTGTCGCGTGGTACGCCGCATGAGCGAAACGCCGAGCTTCGCCTCCAGCACCGACATTCGCCGGCTCACCGTCGAGATCGGCATACCCAACGAGCGGGCGGCCCGACTGATGCTCTCGAACTGAGCCACTTTGACGAATATCAGCACGTCGTCGAGGTTCGCCATGGACCAACTCTGCCATTTTTGGAAATTAGATTCCAGAGTTTCCCATCTAATCATTCGACGTGCGCAGCCCGAGAATACGCATCAACAGGCGGAATTTGGAACGTCAAAGCCAAGCGCCACAGGCAAAGGCAGAAGACTCATATGACTAGCAAACAGAAGACCGTCATTGTGACGGGAGCCTCTCAGGGAATCGGTGCTGCAGTTGCGAATCTGTTCCTCGATCGCGGTTACAACGTGGTAGGTAACTCGCGCAAAATCATCACACAAGAACGAGCTGCAGCACTCGGACAAGCTAGCCTTGGTCGACGGCGACATCGGACTGGCCTCGACAGCCGAGACGATCGTTCGTACCGCGGTCGAGCGGTTCGGCTCAGTCGATGGCCTGGTGAACAACGCCGGTATCTTTCTTGCGAAGCCGTTCATCGAGTACACGCTTGAGGACTTTCGGGCGTTGTCGTCCACCAATCTGGACGGCTTTCTCCATGCGACGCAGTTAGCCGTGAAACAAATGCTCTCGCAGAAGAGCGGCGGCAGTGTGGTAAGCATTACGACTTCTATCGTCGATCATCCACAGGCGGCGTTAACCGCGTCGGTCGCGATGATCACTAAAGGTGGTATCGACGCAGTATCCCGGAGCCTCGCGATGGAATACGCGCAGCAGGGCATTCGCGTGAACGTGGTGGCCCCGGGCGTCGTGGATACGCCGCTGCACAAGAACAATCCCAAGGAGTTCCTGCGCACGCTGTCACCCCTTGGGCAGATTTCGAGCGCCAAGGATATTGCAGAGGCCGTGTTCTATCTGACCCAGGCGAGCCAAATCACCGGTGAGGTGCTGCATGTTGACGGCGGCGCCCATCTGGGTCGGTGGTGATGTAGTCGCAAGCCGACGGGCGCACTTCGCAAAAAAGCGTTTCCTGTCGTCTTCGGAGGGTGACTGTGAACCAGATTGGAGAAGCGTCAATGTCCACCAACACAACCAACGCCAGTGCCGAGCGACGGCTGAAGGACCTTGGCATAACGCTGCCTGCTCCGCCAACTCCGCTCGGCGCCTACGTTGAAGCGGTGCAGGCCGGGAATTTGCTCTTTTTGAGCGGCACGCTGCCGGTGGAGGGGGGAGCACCCAAGTTCATGGGACGCATCGGAGGTGAGCTGAGCGTCGAAGACGGACGGCGCGCGACTCGCCTAGCCGCATTGAACGCGCTTGCGCTCGCCAAAGAACATTTGGGGTCGCTGGACAGAGTGACGCGCGTAGTCCGTCTCGGGGTTTCACTCGTCACGACCCCCGAGTTCCGTGAGCACCCAAAGGTCGCGGACGCCGCATCGGAATTGCTCGTCAGTGTATTCGGAGCTGACAAGACACCGACTCGCCTGGTCTTCGGCATGGGAAGCCTCCCGGTAGGCGTCTGTGTCGTGCTAGAGAGCATCTTCGAGATAGGCGGCTGAGAGGTTTAACTCGCTGTGATTCGATTCGTCATGCCCGTAAGAATCAACCACGGCCCCGCTGCGGAAAACCCTTATGGATGCGGCAGAGGCTACCGCGGCTCCAGCCTCAAATCAGAAAGTGACATCAGCCGCCTAGGTGTACTCAGTCTCGTCGCACAGGAGGGATACATGGTTCGCAAAGCAACAGCTCTTTGGCGCGGCAGCGGTCGTGCCGGAGCCGGAGAAGTCTCGACCGACTCGGGCCTCCTTGCAAGGACGCCGTATTAGTTCAGAACGCGATTCGAGAACGAGCAGGGAACGACTTACTTTTCAGGCGCGGCTCTCGACTATTTTTGGAAGTAGGTAGATACGCGTGGCAATTATCGAAATCGGCGAGCTTGCCGATAGCTTGCAGGTCGCCGCAGGCCTATGCGGCGCATTCCCCTCTAACCCAAATCTAGGGTCCACCATGATCAATCACCCATCGTTTGAACGCAGGGAAGCCGAGTGTGGCAAGGAGAAGGAGGTTGGCGTTTGCTCATGCGCGAGCCGCCTGGCGAAGTCCGCACTGTCTATATCGCTTCTGCTCGTATCTGCAGCGGCCATCGCGGCAGACAACCCGTCCGTCCCGACGCAAATCGTCGATTTGGCGAACAAGGTGGACGGCGTGCATCCGGGGTTTCGCGCCTTTCATGCGAAGGGCGTTGTGGTGGAAGGCCGTTTCAAAGCCTCGGCCGAAGCTGCACGACTCAGCAGCGCGATGCTGTTCAACGGCAGCTCGATTCCAGTGACCGCGCGCTTCTCTGATGGCAGTGGGATGCCGACTGTGCCCGACGGCTCGCCCGCGATGCCCCGTGGCATCGCTATTAAGTATCACCTGCCCGGCGGAGATGACACCGACATGGTGACCAACTCGTTCAAGTTCTTCCCGGTAGGGACCGGAGACGACTTTCGTGATCTGCTGCAGGCCATCGTCGCGAGCCCGCCCGATGCTCCAAAGCCCACGAAACTGGAGCAGTTCTTCGCCAGCCACCCGAATGCGCCGAAGGCGATCGGTTCGCTCCCCATTCCGGACAGCTTTGCCGACGAGGAGTACCACGGCATTGACGCTTTCATCTTCGTCAACAAGAGCGGCCAAAGGCAGGCGGTGCGCTACGTGATAGCGCCGGAGAAGCTGGTGCATATCACGCCCGAAGAGGCCGCCAAGCAATCCCCTGACTACCTGTTCGCCGACCTGGCCAAACGGATCGCGCAAAAGCCGGTGGTATTTCACGTGAAGGCGCAATTGGCCGAGCCCGGAGATCAGACCAAGGATGCGAGCCAACCCTGGCCTGATGATCGCAAGGTCGTCGATCTCGGAGTGTTGACACTGACCAAAGTGGTGGCCAACAGCGCGCAGGTCGAAAAGAAGCTGCTGTTCCTGCCCACGAACCTCACACCGGGGATCGAGCTGTCCGACGATCCGCTGCCGAGCGTGCGCGCTGCGGCCTATGGCGTCTCCTTTGGTAGGCGCAGCCAGTAACAAACGCCGTTGCCTCGCGGCAGCGCGCTGGTATGCCGAGATGAGCGGCAACTGATCACCCTGATTGGCACAAGGCAAATCACATGAATCAACAGAAGTCTGATGCGAGCGTATCCAAAGTTCCCATGAGCCTCGAGGTCCACGTCATCCCCGTGTCCGACGTCGAGCGCTCCAAGCAGTACTATCAACAGTTAGGTTGGAGGCTCGACGAGGATGTCGCCCCGGCAAAGAACGTTCGCATCGTCCAGTTCACGCCTCCTGGCTCGGGTTGCTCGGTTACGTTTCGGAAACGGAGTGACTGGGTCTGCGCCCGGTACGGCTGTGGGGGCGCTGATTGTCGCCGACATCACAGCGGCGCATCAGGAAGTCACCCGCCGTGGCATCGGCGCGAGTGACATGTGGCACGGCGCACCGTTCCCCCTGGAGGCACGACTCCCTGGTCCTGATCCCGCGCACACGAGCTACGGATCGTTCTTCGCCTTCGCCGATCCCGATGGCAATGCTTGGGTGGTCCAGGAGGTCACCACGCGGCGCCCCGGCCGATGCCACGTCATGCGCCTCGACAACCACGGGACGGGCATGAACCGGAAGGATATTCTGGCGGCTGCGGCGAGCAGTTCCGAAAGGTATGTCAGCCGCCGAGACGGGCTCAAGCTCGTCGCGGCGGGAATCGCAGCAGAATGGTTGCCCCAGACGTCTCGAGCCGGGACGCTGAGCGAATCATCACAGTCCACGCAGCCTGAGCGGAGGAACGATTCTATGAGCAGCTATATAAAAGTCGGCAAGGAAAACTCGACGCCCGTCGAACTCTACTACGAGGACCACGGGTCCGGATCGCCGGTGGTCCTCATACACGGCTGGCCGTTGAACGGCGCGTCGTGGGAGAAGCAGACAGCGGCACTGCTTGCCGCGGGGCATCGCGTCATCACCTACGACCGCAGAGGCTTCGGCCGGTCCAGTCAGCCCACCGTCGGCTACAACTACGACACGTTTGCGGCCGATCTGGACGCGGTGCTCAGCACGCTCAATCTCAACGACGTTTCTCTCGTGGGCTTCTCGATGGGCACGGGCGAGGTCACCCGGTATATCGGCAAGTACGGTACGAAACGGGTCCGCAAGGCAGTCCTCATCGGCACACTCGGCCCGTATCTCGTAAAGACGGCCGACAACCCGGAAGGGCGTGGACCGGAGTGTCTTCGAGGGCATCAAGGCAGCCATCAGGGCGGATCGACCGGCGTTCCTGATGGATTTTCTGCACAACTTCTACAACTACGATGTCACGGCCGGCAAGCTCGTCAGCGAGCGCGTCGTTGAGGCCAACTGGAACGTGGCAGCGAGTGCGTCTGCGATCGGTACGCTGACTTGCGTCGACTCTTGGATTGAGGACTTCCGCCAGGACATTTCTCGCAACACCGTCCCGACACTCATTCTGCACGGCGACGCCGATCGCATTCTGCCGGCAGACGCCACATCCAGGCGCCAAGCAAAGATGATCGAGAACGTCACGTTCGTGGAGCTCAAGAGTGGCCCGCATGGCGTGCTATGTACTCATGCGGAGCAGGTCAATTCCGAGCTGGTCAAGTTTCTGGCCTAACTCAGTGGTTTGGGCGCCTGCGCTTCGAAGTTCGCGTCGCGATTGGCTGAACCGATTGCTGTATGGGCCGGCCGCGCAGGTGTTCTCTGATGGAGGGTCGGACTGCGAGGCGCGGCAGATGGTCCGGTGACCATATAGAAGGAGTAGAGGCAATGTGGGACGTTGCTTTCGCTCACGGATGGCGTCCCTCATCAGGGGAATTGTAAGCGAGCCACGGATCAAAACACCGGACGATTGCTGAGATCAATATCGAAGCGACAAGCAGCGCGAATTTGCCCACTGATTGACCTCATACCACCCTGGTGCTCGAGAAGGATTTTCAGAGGTCCGCGACGCGCATTCACGTCGCAGCGGTGAAACGCGCTCGGCCGCGATGCTGGCGACGGTGCCCCAGACTCATGACAGGACGCTATTCCTGCTGCTGGGCGACGGGTTCGCCTGGGTGGTGGTTGCGGTATTGCTGTTCGCGTTGTCGGCGCTCGCGAGGCTGCGACGGCGCTGAGTACCCTGCACAGGAGTGGTTCACGCCCAACAAGCGACCGGGCGTCGCCTTCTCGTTCGTGTTCCCCGTACAGGCGGGGACCAGCGCCAGCGTTCTTGCACGGGGAGTTGCGACTTCCAGCAAGTAGGTCGGCGGCACACTGCCTCTTCCCCGCCGGTCGAGTTAAGCTACCCTCAGGGGTAGCAAAATCCCGGCGGCAATTTCGGTTTGAGGTCTGACACGAATGGCCGACGTTTTCGTCTCCTATGCTCGCAGCGACAAAGCACGCGTCGCCCCGCTTGTGGCAGCGATCGAGGCGAACGGCTGGACGGTCTGGTGGGACCCGGAGATTTGCTCCCGGCCAGGAGTTCGACCGCCAGATCGCCCTGGAATTAAAGATCGCCACTGCAGTCCTGGTGGTCTGGACTCCAAAGTCGGTGGAGTCGCGCTGGGTGCGGGGTGAGGCGCGCGAGGGGGCTGAGCGCGGCATTCTAGTGCCTGTTCGCTTCGAGTGCGCCGAGTTGCCGATCGATATGCGCATGCTTCACACCACCGACTTCGACACTGGGGGGAGGATCCGCGGAGTCCTCAGGCCCAAGAAGTGATGCGCGCGCTTGGCACACATGATTGCTCGCCAGCGCGCGCTCCAATCCGCGACGGCGATTTCCGCTTCAGGCCTGTCCGTCCCGGCCCACGGCCACGCGCGCGCTTCGATCTGCGTTCTGCCCTTTGCCAACATGAGCGGCGATCCGGAGCAGGAGTACTTCAGCGACGGAATCAGCGAGGACATCATCACCGACCTCAGCAAGGTCTCGGCGCTGGCGGTGACGTCGCGCAACAGTGCCTTTGTATTCAAGGGCAAGCACGTCGACGTGCCGAAAGTCGCGCGTGAACTGAAGGTCGACCATGTACTTGAGGGCAGTGTGCGCAAAGCCGGTGGCCGCGTACGGATCACCGCCCAGCTCGTGAATGGGTCGAGCAATGATCACGTCTGGGCCGAGCGCTACGACCGTGACCTCAACGATATTTTCGCGCTGCAGGACGAAATCTCCGAGGCGATCGTCAAGGCTCTGAAGTTGAAGCTCCTGCCCGAAGAGAGGCAGGCCATCCAGCAGCGCGGCACCGAGAATATCGAGGCTTACAATCTATACCTCATGGCGCGACAGCTCTATGTCACCGGCCATGAAGGCGATGAGCGGCGCGCAGAGGGGATCGTCCGGCTGTGCGGCCGTGCTACCGAGATCGATTCCAACTATGCGCGCGCTTGGGCACTCTTAGCGCTTGGGCAGGTGATCCTGCGCTTCCTGCATGGCGGAAAGTTCGACACCGGCATGGCGGCGGCGGAACGGGCTCTCGCGCTAGATCCCACACTGGCTGAGGCACACGCCGTCAAGGCCAGAATCTATTCGGAAGGCGGCCAATATGATGTCGCGTCCGCCGAAATAGACGCCGCCCTACGTCTGGACCCGGACTCGTACGAGGTCAACAGATCCGCCGCGTATTTAAGATACAGGCAGAACCGGCCGGGCGATGCAGCTCGCTATTTCGAAAAGGCGATGACCCTGCTGCACACGGATGTCAACTCGGCTTCCATGTTGATATCCTGCTACGCCGCCATAGGTGATTTACCGGCAGTGGCGCGCGTCGCGGAGATAACGCTTTCCCGTGCCGCAACAATATTGAAACAGGATCCGAACAATGCGGCAGCCGTTGGCTACAGCGCTCACGCGCTAGCGGCCCAGGGAGAGTTCCAGCGGTTTAAGGAATGGATGAGACGTGCATTGCTGCTTGACCCCGATAATATAAAGTCGCGCTACAACTTTGCTTGCAGGCTGGCGGCGCATTTGAAGGAGCCGGAGGCCGCACTAGAATTGCTTGAGCCGGTCTTCGAGAACATTTCCGTCGGCCTGCTCAACCACGCAAAGTCAGATCCCGACCTCGATTCGCTCCGGAATGATCCGAAGTTCACATCCATGGTAAAGGCGGCCGATGCGCGCCTCGCGGCGACGGCTGAGGCGGGCTCCTTATCGACGACATAGGGGCGCGAGAATGCACATGCAAACCCTGGTTCTGTGCTTCCTGCCTCTTGTCTTTGCGACGCCGGTATATGCGTCATCCCAAGACCACAGCAGCACCTTCACTGGTGGCGACTGGGTGTACGTTGACCACGATCTCGGAGGGACCCGCTACTCCCGCGCTGGACTGGATCACGGCGCGCTCTGCTTTTCGGCCCGGCTTAGGATCCACAGCGCCCCCGGCAGCGCGGTGAAGTCGGCGAGTAGTGCAAGCGCAAATGCCGACGAGGCGACGATCCCGAACTGACGCATGGGCGGCAGATTCGAGAGCGCGAGAGCCAGAAAGCCGCTCGCGTTGATGAGAGTCGCAAACAGAATCGGACGGCCGGCAATCAGCAGGGCGTGCCGCAGGGCCGCTGCCGTCGCGTAGGTCGCGCCCCCTTCCTGGAAATGGTAGTAGAAGTGAATCTGATCGTTTTCGGTCGCTCCCAGCACGGTCGAGCCGATAAGAATGGTCGCGATATTGAGTGGAATGCTCGTTAAGCGCATGACGAGAAACACGCACAGAATTGCAAAGAATGACGGGATCATGGTTATCAGCGTGGCCGAAGGGCTGCGGAATATGATGAGGAACGCGAGAAAGATCACGCTGGCCGTGATTGCGAAGCTTTCGGCGAGTGTGGGCACCAGACGCTCGGTGATCACCCCGGCAAGAACGGCCTTGCCGACCGCCTGCGCGTGCGCGCTGCGCAGCGCCGGCTCAGCCGCCTGCGCCGCGCTCCAGGTTTGCTCGACGAACCGTCGCATCGCGCCCGTCGGGCCGAACAGGTTCGCGCGTCCGCGGACGCTGAGTCGCACACTCGCAAGATCCGCCACATCGACGTATTGACGCGCGCCGGGCTCGGTCAACATGATCTGCTCAAGATCGGCAGCGAGCTTGGGCCACGCGGAAGGCTCCATGGGTAACTGGTCGGACCCGGATTGGACATAGCGCGCCCAGCGCAGCACTGACGTCGGCCCGTCAACCGCGGTAATGCGCGGATCTTGCTCGAGCCGTCGGGTCAGCTGCTCCTCGGCGCGCAGGAAGTCCGGATCCAAGGCATGACCGGGCGGCGTCTGAATCCACAGCTCGACGGAGTCGAGGCCATTTGATTGCTCGAAGCGACGCGTATCCTGTGCCACGCGCTCACCGGGGTTGACGTAACTGAGTGTGTCCGTTTCCAGGGGCAGGGGTGCAAGCTTGCCGGGAATGCCGAACAACGAGGCCGCACCGCACAGCATCAGCGCGAGCGCGCCCCCGACCAGCGGCCAGCGATAACGGCGGCTCGCAGAAACCAACAGATCGACGAAAGCGGGGAACCACCTGCCGGCCGGAGCGCGCCCGGAACGCGTTGGAGTGCGCAGCAGAGACTGCAGCGCCGGAAACAATGTGAAACACCCAATCCACGCCACGATCAAGCCGCACGCGGTCCATATGCCCATCTCCCGCACGGGGCGAATGTCCGTAACCGCAAGCGCGGCGAAGCCGACGGCGGTCGCGAAGATCGAGGCGGTGCACGGCAGAAATTTATTGGCAAGCGCGCGCGCATGATGCTCCAGAGGAGTCGGCGCATCATCCGGCTCGATATAGCGTGAATGAATGTAGACAAGCGTGGCAGTCGTCGTGACCATCACGGTCAGCGGCACCAGAGTGGAGACCACTGTGTTCGACCAACCGCAGAGGTCCGCGAGCCCGAAGGCTATCGCGACGACCGCGCCGAGCGTGAGAACGATGGCGGCCAGCGCGCGCCAGGAGCGAAACACGATCAGTACCAGCGCCATCAGAAAGATGCCAAAGAGAGGCATGTAGCGCTTCGTGGCCGTGCCCGTCTGCTGCTCGAGCCACGCGTCCAGCCACGGACTTCCGACGCGCCGGACCGCGGTGATGGGGCTGCCGGGTGCCTCCAGGGGGCGCAGCAGCGAATCGATTGCCGCCAACGCCTGATTGCGCTCGGCGGGGGACTTCACGCGTAGCTCGAGCGCGATACCGAAATAGTGCTCACCCAGCAGGCCGGCGCGGCGGAACAGCGGCGTGCCGGTGGCGAAGGCCCGTACACGCTCGGCCTCGCCCGGGCTGATCTCCCCGGACGAGCCCGCGCGCCGGTAGAGAGCAAGAAGACTGTGAGCCTCGACGTGCGGGACTTTGGCGAGCTCATGCTCGACTCGGTCGGCGGTGCTGAGCACCGCAGGGCTCAGCGGGTCGGGTGCTTCGAGCATGACGAGGGCCTGGTCACCCTCTGGAAACAGACGGTCGAAATTCTGGGTCGCGCGCGCCACGGGATCGCCCGCTACGACCAGACGGTCTATCGCCGCATCATTGGGTACGCGCGTCGCGCCGTAGATCCCGGCCGCAGTCAGAATCAGGAAGGCGCCGACGATCCAGTGCCGCATTTGCAGGACACGGACGAAGATCTGGCGAAGCTCGGGCGAGGCGGGAACAGTCATCGACTTCGGGCGCTCCTGCCGATCGCGTAGGTCCTCGACGCCGGGGAATGATAGCCTAAAGCCATGATCACACTGTTAGCGTCAGCGACTGCAACTCTGGTGTTCTGCGCTCCCGGGTATCCGGGCGGAGCGGGTGATGCCCAGCCCTTCGTCGACAAATTCGCCAGTGCCGCCGCGGCGGCTGCCGGCTGGCCGCCCGGGAGTCTGGTCGCCGTCTACGACCCGACCGAGGACGGTGGGCTCGCGAAGCTCGGCGGTCCGGATGCGGTGCTCGCCTTCGTGCCGTACGCCTTCTTCTTCGAGCACGGCGCTCAGCTGCACCTCATGCCGCTCGCGCAGGCGGACGTCGAGGGTGTTGGCACCCATGAGCACTGGTCCCTAGTCGCGAAGGGTGGCCGCGTCAACGGCCCGGGGTCGATGGCGGGATACACCGTGTTGAGCGTTGCCGGCTACGCTCCGGGCTTCGTGCGGCACGCGGCGCTCCGGGCGTGGCCCCTGCCACCGGATGTGAAGATCGAATCGACGGGTCAGATACTCAGCGCGCTGCGCAGGGTGGCCGCCGGGGAAGCCCTCGCGGCATTGCTCGATCAGACGCAGGAGACGGCGCTCCCGAGCTTGCCGTTCGCGAGCGAGCTCAAAGCGGTCGTGCAATCTCCCGAGCTGCCCGTTGCCATACTTGCGGTCGTGGATACCCGCGTGCCTCCGGCCCGCGCCAAAGCGTTGCAGTCGGCGCTTCTCAAGATGGGTCACGACCCGGGTGCACTCGATACGCTCGGGTCGTTGCGCCTTAAGGGCTTTGTCCTGCCGCAGCTTCCGGACCACACGGCTGCGCCGTGAAGATTGGGTGGATCGGAGGGACCCTGCTGGCGCTCTTGGTCGCCGCATGCGCGGCACCGCCGCGGCGGGCAGCTCCAGGCCCGACAGCGACCTCGGTCGAGGGGCTGGCCGCGGCTATCGCAGCGGACGCCCAGCGCAGCGAGCATGAAACCGATCCGGCGGTGCGCGCCGAGTTGGCGGACGAGTCAAGCCGCGATGCGGAGGCCTGCCTCGCGCGCGAGCCGCAGACCGTCGCCTGTCTTTACGGACAGGCCGTCGCGATGGGTCTCGAGGCGCGGGCACACCCAACGCGTGCGCTCGAGCTGTTGAACAAGATGCTCGAGGAGCTGACGAGCGCGGAGGCCGCTGATCCGACCTACGACCAGGCCGGCCCGGCGCGGGTGCGGGCGCTGGTGTTGATCCGCGCGCCAGGATGGCCGCTCGGCCCGGGGGACGTCGCAGCAGGATTGGTCGCCGCGCGCCGCGCGGTGACGCTGCGGCCACAATATCCTCCGAATCTCCTGGCGCTGGCGGAGGCTCAGGTAAAGACGGGAGACGCCAGCGGCGCGCGGGAAAGCTACGCGCGAGCGCGAGATGTCGCGCAGGCGTCGCCGGCGAGCGCCGATCGAGACGAGTGGCTGCGTCAAGCCGATCAGGCACTGCAGCGCAAATAGCATTAGAGCATTGAAATCACAAGGAGACCCAATCGCATGACCACCACTCTTGTAGCAGGATGGGTGGAGCGGTTTCACGGCCAGGGGAGCCTTACTTGACGGCCGGCGGCCCAGCGCAACTCGATCAAGAGTGCCGCAATTAACTCAGCGCTCCTTTAGATAGGTCCGGCATACCGATCCCTTCTTCATCCCAAGAAGTTGGAATTCCTACGCGCGCCCCGGTGCTGCCATTCGCCCTTCGGTGGCTCAGATCTGCGCTATACCGCCATCGACGAACAGTTCGATCCCATTGACGAAGCTACTGTCGTCGGAAGCAAGGAATAGGACAGCCTTCGCAATTTCATCGGGGACGCCGACGCGTCCAAGGGGGATGGCGGCAGCCTGGGAGGCTATGAAACCCGTCATCTGCTCTTTGGTCAGACCAAGCTGGTCGTAACCCGGCGTGGGTATGGTACCGGGGCTGACGACGTTCACACGGATTTGGCGGTCTTTCAGATCGACTATCCAGCTGCGCGCGAAGGAACGCAGGGCGGCCTTGCTTGCGGCATAGACGCTGAACGCCGGCATGCCCTTGATCGAAACCATCGATGCGTTGAGGACGATCGACGATCCTTGCGGCATCAGCGGCAGGGCCTTCTGCACGGTGAAGAGCGTCCCCTTCACATTGATGCCGAAGGTCTTGTCAAAACTGGCTTCGGTGATCGCGCCGAGCGGCAGCAATTCACCCACGCCGGCGTTGGCGAACAGAATGTCGAGCCGGCCCTTTTCAGTCTTGATCCGCTCGAACAGGCGGTCGAGATCGCCGAGATTGGCGATGTCGCCGCGAACGCCGGCAGCCTGGCTCCGATCTCCGTCACGGCTGCGTCGAGCTCGTCCTGGCGCCGTCCGGTGATGAAGACGAAAGCGCCTTCGGCAGCAAATAACTTCGCGGTCGCCCGACCAATGCCGCTGCTGGCGCCGGTCACTACGGCAACCTTGTCCTGCAATCGATCCATATTGCTGCTCCTTCTTGAGAGTGCTTTGTTGGCCCCGCAGGCCGCCCATCTCAGGAGGTCGTGCAGGATTGCCAATACGTTGCGCAAGCCAGGACCCAGAGAATCATATATATACCGAACGGTACGAAAAGTACGCCCCTTGACAGGCGCTCGTCAACTATTTATTTACCTACTGGTATGAAAGGCAAAAAGATCAAGGCGAAGCGTGGTCGGCCGCGTGCGTTCGATGCCGACCAAGCACTCGACAGAGCGATGCAGGTCTTCTGGCGAAAGGGGTACCTGGGTACGTCGCTGGAGGATCTGACTGACGCTATGGGCATCAACCGACCGAGCCTCTACGCGGCGTTCGGCAACAAGAGGGCGCTTTATCGGCAGGCGCTCGAGCGGTACTTCAAAGGACCGTCCCGATACCTAAGCGAAGCGCTCAAAGAGCCGACGGCTCGCCGGGTGATGGAGCGTTTGTTCTATGGCGTCGTCGACCTGCTGACGAAGGCGCAGTCCCCCGGAACATGTCTGTGGGTGCACGGGGCTCTGTCCTGTGGCGATGACCCATTGCGGCCGGAGTTCGCCGCGCAGCGCTCGGCTGCGCTGGCTGATTTGCGGAACAGGTTCCGACGTGCAAAGGTTGATGGAGACCTTGCCGAAACTGTCGATGAGGACGCCCTCGCGCACCTGGTGCAGACCGTCAACTTCGGTCTCACCCTGCAAGCCTCCACGGGTGCCACACGCAAGGAGCTGTTGGGCATCGTCGAGAGCGCACTGCGCTCCCTGCCGAGTTGATCCCGGGGGACAATCCGGGAACTTGGCGGTGAGCACGGTGTCTAGCAGCTGACCCCGCGCAACGCTCCTAGCCGCCGCCATGATGCTTGGCATTCGTTACGCTGTGCTTGAAACTGTGCCGGAGGAAGATATGGCTTCGATTCGAAGAGAGATCGCTCTCAACGAGACCGCCGATCGCGTGTGGGACGCGCTACGTGATTTTCAGGCCGTCGACAGGCGGGTCGCACCGGGCTTCGTTACACGATCAGTGCCGGACGGCACAGCCCGCGTCATTACCTTTGCAAATGGAACCATTGCGCGCGAAGAGTTGGTCGATTGTGACGATATCGCACGGCGGCTCGTCTATGCGATCTCGAACGAGCGGTTGACACATTACAATGCCGCCGTGCAAGTGTTCGCCGATGGGAATGCGGGCTGCCGGCTTGTGTGGACGGTGGATCTTCTGCCAAACGAATTGGCAGCCTACGTCGGTCAGCAGATGGACGCAGCGATCAGAGTGATGAAACCCACGCTCGAGCGTGGGGAGTGATCACCACTAGGAATCTGTATCAAGAATGTCCGTTGACCCCGCGGGGCGTTCAATAGGGCGCAGCAGCGGACTTCGAGGCGAGGAACTCGGCCGCTTGTCTCGTGAACGACTCGTGAAACTGAAATAGGGAGCCGTGTCCAGAGTCCGGGTAGGTCAAGAGGACGGCATTCGCGAGGTTCTCGCCCAGCCAGTATGAATTCCGGACAGGAATCATTTCGTCCCGGACACCATTCACGACGAGCGTGGGTTGAGCGATTGCCTTAAGAGCGCCGAACCGCTCTCCCGTGAATGACTCCCATTCGCGAAAAGCCGCCATCTGCGCTTGTGCGACTGCGGGTCCGGAAACGGGCTCGCGATCCTGCGTGCGTTCCGTGAGGCGCTCAATGAACGCACCAGCTGCGGCCTGGCTCGATTCGGTGGGTGCAAAGAAGATCTTGCCCAAGACGGCGTAACCACGAAGCTTGGGATCGCTGAGATGAACCTGCAATGTCGGCTTTTCGAGATGCATGATGTCTTCGCCGCCCCGGGGCGCCGTTCCCACCAGGACCATTCTGCGAAAGACTGCGGGTCGATCCAGCGCCATTTGCTGGGCGATCATTCCCCCGAGCGAGAAGCCCAGGACGTCGCAGCAGGTGAGCTTCAGCGCGTCGAGAAATGCAAACGCATGCTGTGCCATGCCGGCGATAGTTGTGGGAACTGCACCGGTCGACCGTCCGACGCCTGCGTTCTCAAAAAGGATTACCTCTCGCCCCCGTGCCAACAGATCGGTCACTGCCGGGTCCCAATTATCGAGTGTGCCGGTGAAGTGCTGCAGGCAAAGCAGGGGGTAGCCTGATCCATCGCCGAAGCGGCGATAGGCGTAACGCTGCTGGCCGACTTCGAGAAATCGCGTGGGTGCCGTGACGTTGCTGGATGTCATAAGGAGCTCCGAATACGTGTCAGATCTTTATGTGGTGCCTTAGGCCCTTGCGGCGTCCCTTGTCTGAGGTTGGTCGGGCCGATTGCGGCCGACCTCTACTTGCCGAGTTGCTCGAGCGCTGCGAGCCAGTTTTCAACGTGATAGGCCGATGCCAGTTTTCCGCCCTTCACCGTGAACACGTCGATCGACATCGTTTTAAAGCTCCGGCCGGTGGGCTTCGCTCCAAACAGCTCGCGCTCGGGTGTCCCGGTCGCTTCCCCCCGCACTATGATCTGATCGCCCGAAACCACAATGTCTTTGATCGACCAGCTCAAATCGGGGACGGCGGCGCCAATCATCTTGAAGACGTCGGTTAGCTGGTTGCGGTTAAGCCAATCGTCGTTAGTCGAATACGATTGATAGTCAGGGTTGGTGGCTCTGGCCAGGAGCCCCATAACATCCTTCTTTGCCGGTTGATTTAGTGCGTCATAAAGGGGCGCGACGATAGTTCGCGCCTGTTGTGTCGTCAGCGGTGCGCCAGCGAGTGGCTCGGGAAATGTATTGCCAAACATCGGTCGACCACTCTGTGACTCCGCTCGGGTCGCTTCATCCTGCAGGACATCCCAGTGCTCCATGAGCACTCCGTTCTTCATGATCAGGATGTCGGCAGCGACCCAGTTGTGCGGCCGACCGTTGCCGGAAAAGCGACCGTGCAGCATCACAAGGTCATCTTGAGCGAAGACGAGGGAGTTATCGTAGTGAAGAGTGGGCGGGGCCGCCCGGACGAGGTTGAACAGGCCGTCGCGGCCGGGCGCTATGTGGGCGCTGTGCTGGATGTAATCGGGCGACCAGAATTTCTCAGCTGCTTGGTAATCGCGTTTGTTGAACAGCGTTTCGAACGCTTCCAGCACAATCCTCTTGTTCTGCTCAGGAGAATAGCCACTCATACAGGGCCTCCGTTGGCTAGTGTCATGGCATTTCGCCGGTCGGCGCCCGTCAGCGCCCCCGCCCCAGAGGCGGCCTTCTGGAAGCGCCATGCCGACTACTCGTCTACGGATAATATGACCGGTCGTCTTAGTAGACAAGATGATTTTGGGCACACTGCTCGACGTAGCTAGACGAGCCTTAAGCCAGTCGTACGGTAGTGTGCCTAAGAGGAGCGCGAATGAGTCAGGCAATAATGCTCGAGAACACAACCTTCACGAAGTACTCAAGTGCTCTCGGCTTCTTTTCGAGGCGCGTCCGCAAAATCGTGCCCTCGTACGCGTCGATCAGGAACGCAGCCAGGTCGTCCGCCGGCAGATCCTTACGTATAGTGCCTTGGCGCTGCCCCTCGGCGAGGGCGCAAGATAGCTGCTCTCCCCAGAGGTTCAACACGCGACGGAGACTTTCGCGAATCTGGGGGGTATCGGCGGATACCTCGGCCATGAATTTCCCAACCAGGCAGCCGTCTTTACAGCCAGAGAAATACGCATTGAGAGCTGCGAAATGCTTCTTGAGGCGAGTAAGAGGTGCGATCGCGGGGTTGGTAAGAACACTTCGATCAGTCGTGCCTTTGCCGTACTCGGTAACGATCTCAGCTGCCAAAGACTGTTTACTCTTGAAGTGATTGTAAAAGGACCCTTTGGGAACGCCGGCCGCCTTGGTAATGTCCTCGACACTGCACGCGCTAAAGCCGCGCTCGATGAACTGCCGCATGGCGGCTTCGAGAATGGCATTACGGGTGGAGCGGCGAGGCAACGTATCTCCTTTAGCGGCTTTTCTGGTCCGCTGCACGTCGAAGTTCAGCGCGGGTTCTGCCGAAATTGAAATGCCGGTATGGTGCGCTGATCTTACCTGCTTTGAGCTGCCGATCTTACGGTGGTCTCAGGCTACCGAGCCTGTTGTCTCCTACTGACCATTATCGTTTTGCTCGGAATCGCAATGCGGAACTTGGCCGTACTGGAGTCGGCTGCGTAGCGGTCCGGCTTATGTCGCCGGTTGTCTCACCGCCAGCTCGATCGCGCGTCCGTTGACGATCAGAGCACCGACGAGGGAAGCCGCAGCGGCGGCCACCGCGCCATAGGCGGCGACACCGAGTGCGCAAAGCAGTACAACGGCAATCGCCCCCGAGCCGAGGGCGATTCCGATCCGTCGGGCATCCCATGCGACGACCGCCTGGCGAACTGCGGGACGACCGACCCCGTTGGCCCATTGCACCGCGAGCAGCAGTGCATAGACCGTCGCCTGGTCCGCATACGGCTCGCCGAAAACTCGCAGAGTTTCTGGCGCCAGCAGCAGCAGGGGCACGACCAGGATCGAGCTGTAGGTGAGTGAGGCGGCCAGCTGGGCCATCAGCACGCGCCGCGAAGCCGCTGCTGGCGGGGAAGCGCGAAGCGTCTCCCGACAGCCCGTCAGATTCAACGCTGGCAGGAAGAAGTCGACGATCAATGCCGTGCGCGCTGCGACCGCGTAGCGCGCCATCTGCAGGGGCGGGGCCCAAATGGCAAGGACGCACAGCGGTCCCCACAGCAGCGCGCCTCGCGCCAGACCTATGAGTTCCCGCGCATCCACTTCGCACAAAATCTCGCGGGAGATCGGCTGCAGCCGTTCGGCGGGCGAGGTCGGAAAGGCGTGCCAGGCAACGCCTGACGCTACTGCGGCGGCGACGAAACTCCCGAGCAGAAACGCCCAGGAATAAACCACAAGGTCGGCATCGGGCGGGGCGAGCAACGCGATCAATAGCACCGCTAGATTGAGCGCGTAGGCGGTGACCACGATCCCCAGGGTACGGTTAGCGGCCCGCAGCGCCTCCCCGAGCAGGCTCGACAGGCTGACGAAGGGGAGAGCGAGAACGAAGGGGAAATAGGTCTGGAGCACCTCCTGGAGCTGAGGCGCCTGGATGTCGAGGTCAGCCGTTACAACCAGCAGCACCGCGCACAGCAGGCTTGATCGAAGCAGCATGCGGCGCGCCAGCTGCAGCAGAAGCGCGCCGTCGGAAACGCCACTGGCAAAAGCGCGATGGGCAATGATGTGCTGGGCCATGTAGATTTCATACTTGCCCCTGAGCAGCGTGCTCAGGCCCAGCGCGATGACGAAGCCGCGAAAGAAGATCCCGGCCTCGTCGGGCGTCAGCGCCCGAACAACGGCCCACGTCGCGGCGATTTGCAGTGCCGCACCCAGAGCACGCAACGCCAGCTCCCAGATCCAGGAATGGCCCGCGCTCGCGGTTCGGCTCTCGGGCGCGGCTGCAGAATCAGTCATGCGGATCTCTGAGGTCTAACACTCGCAGGCATCCCATTACGGGTGCATGTCGACCGGCCCGCTCACGGCCGCGGTCGGCGCAGACTTGTCGGCGACGGGTCCGTGCTCCAGTAATCCACCCCCCAGCGCCTTGTAGAGGGTCACGAGGTTTTGCAGTCGCAGCAGCCGCACGCTCTGCAGTTGCTGCTGGGCGCTGTACAAAGTGCGCTGCGCATCGAGAGCGCTCAGGTAGCTGTCGACTCCGCCGCGATAGCGCATGTCGGCCAGGCGATAGGCTGCGGAGGACGCGTTCACCAGGGCTTGCTGGGCGTCCAGCTGTTCATCGAGGGTGCTGCGCGCTACCAAGCCGTCTTCGACCTCACGAAAAGCGGTCTGGATGGATTTCTCATACTGAGCGACGGCGGTATCACGCGCCACATTGGTAGCCTGAAGGTTAGCTACGTTGGCTCCGCCTGCAAATATCGGCACGCTGATCTGCGGTGAGAAGGTCCAGGCGCGTGAGCCTGACTTGAAAAGACCCGAAAGGTCGGTGCTCGCAGTTCCGAAACTCCCGGTGAGCGTAATCGCAGGCAAGAAAGCCGCGCGGGCGGCCCCGATTTGGGCATTGGCGGCTTGCAGCTGATGCTCGGCGGCTAGTACGTCGGGCCGACGCACCAGGACGTCCGAGGGGATGCCCTCCTGGAGTTCGGCGACCAGCGGCGTCCGATCCAGGCCCCCTGAGAAATCGGTATTGTCGGGAATGGGAGCTCCGAGCAGCAGCTGCAGAGCGTCGCGGTCCTGGTCAATGGCCCGCTGATACTGGGCCAGGTTAGCGCGCGCGGTATCGACCGTGGTCTCCGCCTGGCGCAGCGCGAGCTCGGTGCTCGTGCCACCCGAGAACAGCCGCTGGGTCAGTGCGTAGGACTCGTTCTGGCTCTTCAGCGTATCGCGCGTGATATCGAGTAATGTCTGGTCCGCGAGGACCGTCAGGTAGGCGTCGGCGACTTCTGCGACCAGCGTGAGCTGCACGCTGCGTCGGGTCTCTGCGGTGCTGTAATACTGCTGCAGAGCGACGTGATTGAGACTGCGAATACGTCCGAAGAAGTCCAGCTCGTAGCTGGTGAACCCGACGCCCACATCATAGAAGCGCAGCGTGCTGCCGCCGGTGCCTGTCGCAGTCGAGCCACCGCTCGGCCCGGAGGTCGTGCCCGTGACACCGTTCGGGAACTCCTCGACCTCTTCCAGCGCGCTGGCGTCGATGGTCGGGAACAGATCGGCACGCTGGATGCGATAACGCGCCTGTGCGGATTGCACATTGAGCGCGGCAACTCGCAGGTCCCGATTGTTCGTAAGCGCCAGCGCGATCAGCTGCTGAAGCTGCGGATCGGGGAAGAACTCCTGCCACCCGATCTCGCTCGCCGGCGCGCTCTGGGCCGCTCCGGCGGACGGGGCCGCTAACGGCGCGGCTGGCCGGTGGTAGCGCGGTTCCAGCGTGCAGCTGCCCAAGAGGTTGACGGCTACTGCGCCGAGAATGGCGATGACGTGACGCGCGCGCACCTTCAGGCCCCGGGGCTCGGTTGTGCCGGTTGCGCGGCGTCGACTTTGCGGCCACCACGGAATACGGAACGCACGCTGATAAAGAACACCGGCACCAGGAAGATGGCCAGTATGGTGGCGGTCAGCATGCCTCCGATCACACCCGTGCCGATGGCGACGCGGCCGCCGGCACCCGCGCCGGTGGCAATGGCCAGGGGCAACACGCCCAGAACGAAGGCCATCGAGGTCATCAGAATCGGTCGCAGGCGTTGGCGGGCGGCGCTGGTGGTGGCCTCGAGAAGGCTCATGCCACGCTCCAGGTTCTCCTTGGCGAACTCGACGATCAGAATTGCGTTTTTCGCCGAGAGCCCCACGGTGGTCAGCAGTCCCACCTGGAAAAAGACATCGTTCGCAAGTCCCCGCAGCAGCGTTGCCGTGATCGTGCCGATGATCCCTAGGGGCACGACCAGCATCACCGCGACCGGGATCGACCAGCTTTCATAAAGTGCCGCGAGGCACAGGAACACGACGGTGAGTGAAATCGCGTACAGGGCCGGCGCCTGTGATCCGGAGCGTTTCTCCTCGTAGGACAGTCCCGTCCACTCGTAGCCCACGCCCGCTGGGAGCTTCTTCACCGCTGCTTCCATCGCGTTCAGCGCATCTCCGGTACTTCTGCCCGGAGCTGGCGCCCCGAGAAACTCCAGCGACGAGGTGCCGTTGTACCGCTCGAGCTTGGGTGAGCCTTGCGTCCACTGTGCCGAGGTAAAAGTGGAAAAAGGGACCATCTGGCCGGTGGCGTTGCGCACGTACCATTTGTCCATGTCCTGCGGCAGCATGCGCGACTCGGAGTCCCCCTGCACAAACACGCGTTTGACGCGGTTGCGGTCGACGAACTGGTTGACGAAGGCCGAGCCCCAGCCAGCTCCCAGCGTGTCGTTGATGTCGCCGATCGTAAGTCCGAGCGCGCTGGCCTTCTCCCAGTCGATGACAAGCTGGTACTGGGGCTCATCATCAAGTCCGTTGGGGCGAATCGAGCCGATGGCGGGATCCTTGCTTGCCATACCCATGAGTTGGCCGCGAGCCTGCATCAGCGCCGCGTGACCGATGTTGCCCCGGTCCTCCAGTTCGAAATCGAATCCCGTGGCGTTGCCGAGCTCGAGGGCAGCCGGTGGCGCAAAGGCGACCACGAATGCCCCGCGGAGTTGGTGGAACCGTTGATTCGCGCGTGCCGCGAGTGCGAATACGGAGTTCTTCTTGCCGGGCCGGTCTGACCAGTCCTTCAGGCGCACAAATACCAGACCCGTGTTCTGGCCGTGGCCGCCGAAGCTGAAGCCGTTTACGGTGAAGACGCCGCTGACCAGGGCGCCCTCATCCTTGAGGAAGTAGTCGCGCGCCTCGTTGAGCGCGCGCTGCGTCAGTTCGCTGGCAGTGCCGGGAGGGGCCGCCACCTGCACGAAGAGGATGCCTTGGTCCTCATCGGGTAGGAATGAGCGCGGGACGCGGACGAAGAGGAGGCCCATGGCGAGCACGATGGCGACGTACACCGCGAGATAGCGCCCGGTATGGCGGGTGACCTGACCAAGGCCCCGGGCGTAGCCCCGGGTGCTCGCCTGGAATCCGCGGTTGAACCAGCCGAAGAAGCCGCGCTCCCGTTCATGCGCTTCAGCGACGCGGGGCCGCAAAAGTGTGGCGCACAGCGAAGGGGTGAAGATTAAGGCGACGAGCACCGAGAGTGTCATGGCGGACACGATCGTGATCGAGAACTGGCGGTAGATGACGCCCGTCGAGCCGCCGAAGAAGGCCATCGGCAGGAATACGGCCGAGAGGACGAGAGCGATGCCCACGAGCGCGCCGGTGATCTCGCCCATGGACTTGCGCGTGGCTTCCTTCGGAGAGAGATGTTCTTCCTCCATTACGCGCTCGACGTTCTCGACCACGACAATGGCGTCATCGACCAGCAGGCCGATCGCCAGCACCATCCCAAACATCGTGAGCGTATTGATGGAGTAGCCGGCAGCCGACAGGATGGCAAACGTCCCGAGCAGCACCACCGGAACTGCGATGGTCGGAATCAGTGTGGCGCGGAAGTTCTGCAGGAACAGGTACATCACCAAGAAGACCAGCACGACGGCCTCGAAAAGGGTCTTGACCACTTCATCGATGGATACCCGCACGAACGGGGTGGTGTCGTACGGGTAGACCAGGTGCAGGCCCTGGGGGAAGAACGGCGACAGCCGGTCCATCGTGGCCCGCACGGCAGCGGCGGTCTGCAGCGCGTTGGCGCCCGGGGCGAGCTTCACCGCCAGACCCGCCGCCGGGTGTCCGTTGTACTCGGTGTAGATCGAGTAGCTTTCCGCGCCAAGGCCGATGCGTGCGACATCTCGCAGCCGCACCTGGGACCCGTCGGTATTGACCTTGAGGAGCACCCGGCCGAACTCGTCCGCAGACTTCAGGCGCTGCGGTCCGATGATCGTGGCGTGCAGACGCTGGCCGCGTATCGAGGGTAGACCGCCCAGCTCCCCGACTGGAACCTGGAGATTCTGGGCTTGAAGGGCGTTACTCACATCAACGGGCGTCAGGCCGTAATTGTTGAGCTTCGCGGGATCCAGCCAGATGCGCATCGCGTACTGGGTGCCGAACAGCTGGTAATCCCCCACCCCCGGGGTACGGCTGATCGGGTCCTGCACGTACGAGGCGATGTAGTCGCTGACGTCCTCGCTGCTCATCGAGCCGTCGACAGAGTAGAAGCCGACGACGAGCAGGAAGTTGCGTGTAGCCTTGGCGACCCGCAGACCTTCCTGCTGCACCTCCAGTGGCAACAGCGGCGTGGCTAGCTGCAGCTTATTCTGGACCTGAACCTGGGCAATATCCGGATTGGTTCCCTGCTCGAAGTACAGCGTGATGGTCATGCTGCCGTCGGCGTCGCTCTCGGAACCGAAGTAGAGCAGGTGGTCAATGCCGCTGAGCTGTTGCTCGATCACCTGGGTCACCGTGCTTTGCACGGTGTCGGCCGAGGCCCCGGGGTAAGTGACCTGGATAGAGATCGCTGGCGGGGCGATGCTCGGATACTGCGCGATGGGGAGGGTGGTAATGGCCAATGCCCCGGCGAGCATGGCCACGATTGCCAGCACCCAGGCGAAAATCGGTCGGTCGATGAAGAAGTTGACCATGTGGGCGGCTTACTCCGTCGCGCCGGGGCTGCCCGCGGCCGACTGGCGGACGGCTTTTTTCTCCTCGGTCGCGGGCCGGTATTCCTCGGCCACGACCTTGCTGCCGGGTTTGGCGAACTGGATCCCCTCGACGATGACACGGTCGCCGGGACTGAGCCCGGAGGTGACCAGCCACTGGTCCCCGACAGCGCGATCGGTCTGCAGCGTACGCAGCCCGACTATGTCGTCGGAACCCACGACGAGGGCGGTCGGTTGGCCCTTCTGGTCATGGCCCACGCCCTGCTGGGGCGCGAGCACGGCGCCGTGACGCACGCCTTCCTCAATCCGTTCGCGGACGAACATTCCGGGCAGCAGGAGCCGCTCAGGATTGGGCATGAGAGCGCGCAGGGTTACTGAGCCGGTAGTCAGGTCCACGGTGACCTCGGAGAACTCCATCGCGCCTGCGTGTGGGTAATCGCTGCCGTCTTCCAGCTTCAGACGGACCTGCGTCTGTCCGGCGTCGTTCTGTTTCAACTGACCGGCCGCCGCCTCGCGCTTGAGGCGCAGGAGCGTCGTGGTGGGCTGCGTAACGTCCACATACATGGGATCAAGCTGCTGCACCGTAGCCAGGGCGGCGGACTGATTCGCCGTGACGAGGGCGCCCTCGGTGATAAGGGAGCGCCCGATGCGACCGGTGATCGGCGAGAGCACCCTGGTGTAGATCAGATTGATGCGGGCGGTTTCGACGGCAGCCTGCGCCTGAAGCTGGGCCGCGATGGCATTGTCGTAGTCCTGTTTGCTGACGGCATTCGCCTCGGCGAGGGGCTTGTAGCGCTCGGCCAGCGCCCGGGAGGAGGCCTCCCCCGCCACCGCACTCTGATAGCTGGCGCGATAGGGCGCGGGGTCGATCTGGTAGAGCTGCTGTCCCGCCTTGACCTCGCCGCCCTCGACGAACAGGCGCTTGAGGATGATCCCGTTGACCTGGGGCCGCACGTCAGCGGTCCGAAGCGCAATGACCCGGCCGGGTAAATCGGTAGTGATCGGCACCTCTTGCGCATGCACCGTAACGACAGAAACCTTGGCCGGCGAGGGAGGCGGACCCGCGGCGTGATGGCCACAACCGCTGGTCAGTGCGGCTGTGCCGATCAGCGCGGGAGCTATCAGCGGCCTCAGGAAGGCGCCCGACTTGGAAATGTCCCTTACCGCAGTCATAGACGGCTCCCCGGGAAATCTAACCAACGTATTATCCACCGGTTCGCAGCAGGCGCGAAACCCGGGTCTCGCGACATTTAAGGAGAGACTGCACGCCTCTGAAATTGTTGGATCAATCGGCGAGCTGGCGTCGATTTGTCTGACTTGAGCGTTTGGAAAACCTGACGAGCGCGACGAGGCCGCGAGCGCGGCAACATCCTGGTCAGTGGAACGCCTTCACCAGGCTCAATGGTGCACACGACAACGCCGCGGCGGCGGCGCTCGCCAACTGGCGGACGAGCGAATTTTTTAAAGCAACAACTGCGATAATCTGCGGAGCCTTCACGATTATGACGCAATTCAACCTCACGCCACCAAGTTCAGCCCAACGCGACGCGATCATTGCAGGCCTCACGGCGGAGGAACACGACGTGTTGCTGGAGCACGGCACCGAGGCCGCCTTCTGTGGTGTGTTTCTCGACAACCACAAGGATGGTGTGTACACGTGTCGCTTCTGTGGTCTGCCTCTCTTTCGGTCGAGTGCGAAATTCGACTCCGGGACTGGCTGGCCGAGCTTCTTCAAGCCCTATGACGAGGCGCACATTCGGCGGGTGCGCGACGCTAGCTATGGAATGGTCCGCGTGGAAGAGGTCTGTGCACGCTGCGGGAGCCATCTCGGGCACGTTTTTCCGGACGGCCCGCCGCCGAGCGGCGAACGTCATTGCCTCAACTCCGTATCATTGTCCTTTACAGAGCAGGGAGAGGCATTGCCGGACGTGCTCGGGCGTGGACCTCCGGAAGGCCAAGTACTCGCGTAGTTCGAGCCCGATGAGTCCAACGATCCGCCCGCGCGGAGGTCTGGGCGGGTTACGCGGGCGAACGCGTGGCTGGCCGCTGTGGCGTGGGAAGCGAAGAAACGAACCGGGAGTTCGTCCGGGCGGGCGCCGGTTTCTGCGTCACGCTGATTTGAGCACCTGCCGAATGAGCGTCAGGAGCTGGTTCCCGGTGAAGGGCTTTTCCAGGACCGCGGAAGCCCCGAGCTGTTTCGCGGTCGCCAACACGCCACTGGTCCACACGGAGCTGCCGCCACTCATCGCGACGATCTTGACGCTCGGATTCTGTTGCCGCAAAAGGGAAATTGTCTCGAGCCCGTCCTGGTTCGGCATGAAGACGTCACACAGGACTAGATCAACGGATTGCGTCCGGCACAAGCGAAGCGCGGCGACTCCGTCCGGCGCTTCCGACACCTCAAACCCGGCGGCCTCGAGAACTACGCGAACGGCCGCCAAGATTGCGGGTTCGTCATCGGCGACGAGAATTCGCACCGTCTAGCATTCCCCCATGTTCGCTCGCTCTGTTTCCTCTCGGGACGAACTGCCTTTAGATACACGTACTCGTTGCAATTGCTGGCAGGCCCGCAGCTACGGACCTGTCATTGCCGTCGACGATCGTCGACACCGCGTCGGTCGCGGTCGCCACGGCCAATCGCACCATCGCGAAAATAAGGCTGACGCGCGCTTATTCAATCCTATCCAGCGCTTAGCGCTTTGACTCGCGTTGCTGCTCCTCCTCGACCGTGCATACGGCCTCGGGAGCGGCCTCGAGCCGCTCGCGCGGAATGGGCCGGCCGCTGACCTCTGACAATCCATAGGTGCCGTTGTCTATCTTCTCCAGGGCGCGATCAACTCGCTCGAGACGTTTGGTCTCGCGCGCCACGAGATTGCCATCGAGCTCGAGCGCGTCCAGTTTCTGCGCCTCGTCCTCGAATTCTCGGGCCGAATTGGCGGCGGCGGCCTCGATGACGGTCTCGTCGGTCTCCCTGGTGCGGGCGCTGGTGCGCAGTTCCGCCCGCAGGCGCAGCAGATACTGTCGCTGCTTCTCAAGGAAGGCTGCGTCGAGTCTCGATTTGGCGGTATTCATGCCGAACTCCATCTCAATGCGTCAGCGCGATCGATAACGATTATGGACGACTCTGTCTAGCAGTAAAGCATCAGCGTGACCAGTGGCGCGTCCGCCTAATCGCATACCGGCAGAGGGGTACCGCCATGCGGGAGACGGACCTTGGGGTAGTCCGAGATGCCCTAATGGTCAGTGTTGAAGATATTCTGCCGAACGCCCTGCGCGTTGCCATCGCGTTCATATCAGGGGGTGCATTTTTCACGATGGGCCACGCGGCCAGCGCGCCGATGGAATATTATTCGAATACCGAATAAGGAGCGTGGATGAACACCGCCATAGATCTCATCAACGGCGCCTGCCATTGCGGCGCGGTGCGGTTCACAGCAAGGCTGACCGATGGGCTTCGCTCGGCGCGGCGTTGCACGTGTTCGTACTGTCGCATGCGCGGGGCGATTGCGGTGTCCGCGGATCTGGACGGCATCAACATTACTCAGGGCAGCGAATTGCTCACCGTTTACCAGTTCAATACCAACACCGCAAAACATTACTTCTGCTCGCGCTGTGGCATCTACACCCATCACCAGCGCCGTTCAAATCCCAAGCAATACGGTGTCAATGTCGCGTGCCTTGAGGGGATGAGTCCGTTCGATTTTCAAGAGGTGCCGGTCTACGACGGTACCCGCCATACCGCAGACGGATTTCCTCTGACAAGAGCGGGCACCTTGATTTTTAGAGCCGCCGAGTTCACATCCGGCGCAAGCTGATGAGCGCAGCTGACGGACTCGCGATGGCCTGACCGTCCGCAGTTGTGCGTGGAGCCACAGTCGACAAGTTCGGCAATATTCTTACCTCGCCAGTTGAGCCGGACGTGCGCAGCCCTAGTTCTACACGACGGATGAGTAGGTTCCGCGAGTGGGACCGCGCCGACGTCTACAGCAGTCCGCATATGCTTCCGCACGGCAAGTTGATTGAGTTCGCAGAATTAGGCCACGCACCATGATTCAGGATCCAGCGGCCTTCCACAAAGCCCTGCTGGATGGACTGAGAGAGCAGTAGCGCCAGGCGTGGGGCAGAGGCAGGAATATGCGAGGCTGCTCTCGAGCCTGCATGAATTTCGCAGCAGATTCAGAGTCTTAGAAAGTCACCGACAAAATCGCCCCACTGCCGAATGTCTACTTATTTGGCGACGTGAGCGACATGACAACCAAGTCTCCGAAGGTTCACCGCGAGCGCATTATTCGTCGGGTTGATCCTCGCGCCCTGGCTCCCGCAGATAGATGAGCGGCCAAGATTTCCTCCACGCTAGAGACAGGCATCGGTTCGCCTCATGAGATTGCCGTCGACACGTAAGCTCAAGGCGTTTCAGCTCGCGGGCATGACCGGAAGCATCAAGCACGCGGCTCACTTACTCTCCATCAGCCCTCTGGCTGTAATTACCAGAGTCAGATCGCTAGAGCGCGAGCTCGGCGTTCGGCTGTTCGATCGTCGTAATAGGAACCTGACTCTGACGGAGGCGGGAACAGCGTATCTTCGGGAAGTGGAAGCGACATTCGTGAGCTTCGACATGGCGACCCGGGATCTGCGCACGCGATTCGGGCAGCCAGCTCGCTTCATTCGCCGGCCTGATGCGCTCGGCAAGGAGACCGACAGTGAACTCAGATTCGAAGGCGGGTCAGCCCCCGCTGCAGTTGGCCGATCGGGACCGCCTGGACAGGCTGCTTGATGAGGCACTCGCCGCCACGTTTCCGGCCAGCGACCCCGTCGCTATCTCCTCTAGCAGTCGGGGTTCGCAGGCGCAGGTGGCGAAAGAACATCCGGGTGAGCCGGGAACTGGCAGTGCGTAATCTAGACTCAAACGACACTCAGGAGAATTCTTATGATTCGAAAAGCGAAAGCTGTTTGGCGCGGTACGGGTCGGGCGGGTAGCGGCGACCTTTCTACGGCCTCAGGTGTGCTGGCACAGTCTCCCTATTCCTTCAGAACCCGCTTCGAGAATGAGAAGGGCACGAATCCTGAAGAGCTGATCGCGGCTGCGCACGCGGGCTGCTTCACGATGGCATTAGCTTTTGCGCTACAGGCGGCTGGATACATCCCCACGGAGCTCGACACCGAGGCGGCCGTCAGTCTCGACCCAGAAGGTCAGGGCTTCCGCATCAGCCTGTCCGCACTGACACTGCGCGCCAACGTGCCGAATCTAGATCAATCAACCTTCGCTCGGATCGCAAAGGACGCCGAGCAGAATTGCCCGGTTTCGAAGGTCCTCAAGGCCGACATAACGCTGGACGCCAAATTAGTTTGAACTGGAGCGGCGCGAGAGCGTCGTTGTCGTCCGTGGATGGCGTCTTTCACCGCGGCTAGGTCCGACTGTCGGCCAGCTAGGGACCAGGAAAACAAAATTATCCCCCGTCCAGGAGAGCGGCGCGTCAACTACGAGCGATGCCTTGCCGACATCGAAGGGAAGCTTCAACATCAAGAATACGCGGAAGGTGCGCAGTTCACCGTGGTCGACGGCATCGACTAGATTTCTAACTGCTAAACAATTCCCGGATACACCTTTGATCCGCGAACACAAGGCCGAAGGCAGGAAAGCCCAGCATCGCCGTGGCACGAGCTGTTGCGCTCCGGTGGCCGGTCCCGCATCCTTGGCGTTGGCTGTCACAACCCGCACATAAGAAGTCGTGACCGAAGGGGTCCAAGCGCGCGCGAGCAATCACCGATCCGTGCAGTGCGACGGTGGTCGGGTCGCGTCACGCATCCGCGTAGCCGGTGGCGCGGCACCCAAGCATCCATTATGAACGAGGCCAGCGAGCCGACCGCCAGCTACAGCGCATTCATCAGCTACAGCCACGAGGATGGGCATTGGGGGCGATGGCTGCAGTCGGCGCTCGAGGGTTACCGGGTGCCCCGGCGCCTCGTGCGCGAAAGGACCGCGTTCGGCGTGCTCGGCAGGCGGCTGGCGCCGGTGTTCCGTGACCGCAGCGAGTTGCCTGCGAGTGCGGATCTGGGGGAGACCCTACTCAACGCGCTGCGCGCGTCCGCGAACCTCATTGTGATCTGCTCCCCGAGCGCGAGCGCCTCGCGTTGGGTCAACGAGGAGATTAAGTTCTTTCGTAGCCTGGGGCGCAGCGACCGCATCTTCTGCGTGATCGTGGGTGGGGAGCCGAACGCCAGTGATATTCCGGGACAGGAGGCGCGAGAATGCTTCCCACCGGCGCTGCGCGCTCGGAAGACGGTCGAGGGTGCGCTGCCCGAAGAGCGGTTCGAGCCAATCGCTGCCGATGCGCGGAAAGGCGGAGACGGCAAGAATAACGTCAAACTCAAGATTCTGGCAGGTTTGCTGGATGTCGGGTTCGACGTCCTCAAACAACGCGAACAGCGGCGGCGCATCCGGCGTCTGACCGCGGTGACGGCCGCCTCGCTCGTGATGATGCTGGTGACCATCGGGCTTGCGATCAACGCGAGAAGTGCGCGCCGCGCCGCCGAGCTGCGGCAGCGCGAGGCCGAGACTCTCGTCGACTTCATGCTGGGGGACCTTAACGACAAGTTACGCCAGGTGCAGCGCCTCGACATCCTCGAGGCCGTCGACAGCCAGGCCATGGCCTATTTCCTCGCGCGTCCGAGCAGGGATCTCGATGATCAGGCGCTGGCGTTGCGCGTAAAGGCTCTACAGAAGATCGGCAACGTGCGCGAGGACCAAGGCAAGCTGCCAGCTGCCATGGATGCCTATCGTGCCGCCGCGGCGGGCGCGGCCGAGCAACTGCGTCGCACGCCCGACGATGCGGATCTGCAGGCGGCCTATGCGGAGACCCTCCATCACCTCGGCAATGCCTACTGGTTCCAGGGAAACCTTGAGCGCGCCCTTGAAAGCTTCCAACAGGCCATTGCGCTCCTCGAGCGGGCGATGGCTGTCAAGCCCTCGGATTCCGGTCAGGCGGTGCTCGCCTATGCGCGCACTAATGAGGGGCGTGTGCGGGAGGCCCGCGGCGAGTTCCCCGCGGCTAGGTCGCTATATGAGGCGGTGCTCGTGACCTTCAGGGCTCTCACGGCGAAGCACCCGGATGAAATCCGCTGGCAGTCCGATCTGGCAGACGCGGCCGACAGCCTGGCCAAAGTGGCCAAAGAGGAGGGGCATCTGGCGCAGGCGCTCACCGGCTACCGCGAGGTCTACCGGATCCGGCAACAGATCCTTGCCCGTAGCCCGAGCGATCGGGACTCGCAGGAAAACCTGGTGATTGCCGCAGCAAACCTGGGCGGCGCCACTGCGTGGTGCGGCGACGGGGAGACGGCCGCACGTTACGTGGGTGAGGCGGTGCGCACGGCGAAGGAGCTCGTTGCATTTGACGGCACCCAAGGCGACTGGAAGCTCTACGTCGCCAAGTACAGCCGCCTGCTCGGCACCATCGCACGCAGCGGCGGACATCTTGATGAGGCGGCTGCGGCAGATCACGAGGCGGTCCGCGGACTCACGGAACTGGTATCGCTGGACGGTACTAACACGGCGTGGCGTCGCGAACTGGCTCGCGCCCAGGTCGAGTCGGCCCGGCTGCAGCTGGCGGCCAGCAATGTCGCAGCCGCGGAGCATCTGCTGACCTCCGCGTTGGCAATCCTCCAAGGCGAGGGCGCCCGTGGTGCGACCAACCGCAACGTACATCTCTACCAGGCCGAGGCGCTCATCACGCTCGGCGAGGTTGCGGTGCGACAGCAAGACCGAGATGTCGCCCGGGCGCATTGGGACGAGGCTCGCAACCTCATCGCCGATGCGGCGCGCGTCGGTGCCGACCCCGATTTCCTGACGGTCTGGGCGCAAGCGCGTCTGTTGCTGGGGGACACTGAAGGGGCGCGCCCGATCCTTCAGCAGCTCGCTGTGATGGGTGCCCAAACGCCGGAACTGAAAGCGCTCTTTAAGACCGCATCCGAGCCCACGCCGATCACAGTCGTTGCGCTGCAATGCAGCAACGATCCGAGCGCCGTTGTGGGGGGAAGGAAATTCACTAAGGGCCAACCCGCTTTGCATGCCAAAATCCCCGCGCCTCGTAGGCTTTACCTCGCACAACAACAAAAGGGTCTGTCCATGACTGCCAGAATCAACGTCCCATGCAACGGAAACGGCGGAACGAGTAACGTCAACAAGATCGCGGAGACACTCACTTTCGGAACCAGCGGAAACTGCCAGTTCATAGCTTTCCAGTTCGTGCCGAACGACCCGCCGCCCGGCTTCTCCAACAAGCAGCCGTCGAACGGCGCCGGAGCCACGGTCTCCTACAACTACGACGGCTCGCCCATTCCCAGCAACGGCTATTCGTACTCTTACTCGACTAACACGCCGGCCGCCGGCAACGGCACCGGAGTCATCAAGAACTCCTGAGTAGCGAATCGCCGCACCGCGGTGTTGGCGGTGCGGCGATCTTCGCCGCTGCCCCTCTCTGCGATGGGCACGCATTGAATTGGATGCATCGCAACAGGATGCGCAACGGCGGGGAGGCTACGACTCCCTTGCCGCTCAGACACCACAGCGGACGTACTGCTACGCGACGGCTACAGGGCTGAATGGGACGTTATGGCGGATCGAGAGTTCGACGCCAATTCCCTGACACCATAGCCCGGGTGCTCATTGAACGGACCGCCTATCCGTTTGTGAAGTGCAAAGCCCCCTAATCCCAATGCGCTCGCCTGGAGGCGGGCGCTCGCCGATGTGCAAGTGCCCGCAATTGACCCAAACCCGCCGTGGTGAACGGCAGGTATCGGGCACTCCAATCAGTTCATTTTTCCAATGCGAGGTATACCAAGCTTAGGGTCCTCAGGATCGAACGGCTTCCGGGGTGACAAGTATGTGGCCTTCATATAATGGACCAAGGCGTCAATGTCCTGCGGACCGCCGACCACATCTTTTCCCTGAAGGAAGACACTGAAGTTGCTCTTCCCTGCGGCAAGGTAGTTGTCCATCGAGACACGGTAGGTCTTGCTGGGACGCGGAACGCTTCCGTTCACGACAATGCGATCCGGTACGGCGCCCTTCGCGGATATCAGCAGCGTCACATTCACGATCTTCTTGCAAGGCGCCGCCGAGCCGCTCCAGTCCACGTGGAGGCCCTCCGACACCTGCAACATGTTGTCCCCGCTCTGCCCGTTGCACCCGTTGAACTGCTGCTCCAGCCCATCCTTAACTTGCTGCGCCGTCAAAGTCATCGTGACCAAGCCATTTGCAAAAGGTAGAACCGTGAACGCTTCCTGGTAGGTCATGTCATGGGGGTAGGTGACATTCGGGAGGTCGAAGCCGGGGCTTCGGACACCACTCCCGTTGATGAAGGACATCACAGCACCCCCGACATCGGCCGGCGCGGTTGCAGCGAGCTGCGAGTCTGCGACTAGATCGGCCGCTAGCGACTCACCGTTCGGCTCCGCCTTACTCGGCAGCCGCGCCGTAATCGTGCCGATCACCTCTTGGGCGATTGGTGCCACGGCCTTCTGGTAGTCCGCAATTAGGCTTCGGATCGCCCCTACCTGGGGCGATGACAAGAACGGGTGAACCGCAGATCCTTCCGAATCTGCATCCGGCTGGCTCACGAGTATGTTGTCCACGGACACGCTTGTGGCGCGGCCGCTCGAAGGATCGAGCGTGATGTCTATGTCGGTGATTACGCGCCCGAAGGCGTCCGCCTGTGTGACGGGAATTTCGCGGCCCACGCTGTTCTTCATCTTGCAGTTATAGGCGCGGTGCGTATGTGCTGAGATCACCACATCCACTGGATCTTGCAGTCGAGAGACGATGTCGGTTATCGCCGCGTTGCTGGGCTCGCCCAGGATTCCCGCACAATCGTTCAGGGTCGTGCCAGGGTGTACCTTGGTCGGGTTGGGATTAGCACCCTGATGCACCAGTAGGACAATGGAATTCACGTGCTTAGCACGCAACTCAGGGATCAGCGCGTTAACCGCTGCCGCTTCATCACCGAAGTCCAATCCGGCAACACCGCTCGGCAAAACAATCGAAGGTGTGTTCTTCAGGACCGTACCCACGAAGGCAATCTGCAGGCCGTCAAAGGATTTCACTTCATAGGCGGGAAAAAGCGTCTTTCCGGTTGTGTTCACCGTGACATTTGCCGCGAGGTACTGGAACGAGGCTCCCTTGAAGGCTCCGTTCTCCAAACACGAATAGATGGGTGGTTGAAAGCACCCGCCGTTTTGCTTGCGTAACAGCTCGCTCGGGCCCGCGTCGAACTCATGATTCCCGACGGAGGAGATATCAAGCCCAAGCAGCCGCATCACCTCAATCGTAGCCTCATCGTGATAGGCGGCAGAGACTAGGGGACTGGCACCGACCAAATCGCCGGCGCTGACAATGACATGATGCGCGTTGTGACTTACCCGTTCTGCCACATAAGCCGCCAGATAGTCGGCTCCCCCGACGTTGACCGGTGGCTGCCCCACTATTCCGGAGAGCTTCGCGGGAGACTGCAAGTTCCCGTGGAAGTCATTGAACGCAACGACCTTAATTACTGCGGGAGAGGTGAATGCAGGCTTCGGTGCCTGCGCACAACTCAAGACCACAACCGCAGTTAGTACCAGGGCGGGGAGACGCAACGTCATCATTGTTTTTATCCGCGCGGTACTGATCTTTTGACCGCGTGCGGTAGAGCACGCGCCTAAGATCATATCGACACCGAAGGAAGTTGCCATGGCGTCGAGACACGTGATGCTGCAATGCGACTCGCCCGCCTCAAAGGATTCACAGTGCTGAAGGTCCAAGAGCTTCCGAGACTTATTTTCACCCCCAGACGGTGCGGATCAGGCTTACCTAGCGTCGGCGCACGCGGTCAGGCGATCGGCCCCCCCTTGCGACCCGCTGCCGCCAGTCACGAGCGTCCGCTAACGGGCTGGCATTCCGGAAGTCCTTAGGACTGCGTTTGGCCGCCTGCTGCCGGATTGGCCTGAACTACCGGGGTTGACTCGAGTGCACCGGTGGCGAACGGCAGGTTTGAGGCAACTCAGCGTGCCATTTGGACTTCTTAGTCGCGCACTATCATGATCGGCGGCCGCGCACCGTTTAGCTGGAGATGGGGCAGATGAAATGTTGTCGCATCGCTATAGGCATTCTGTCGATCATCGCTGCGGTGGCTGCTGGAGCGGAGGAACGGTTGCCGACAATCCCTCCCGCTCAGTACACGGAGGAACAGAAGCAGGCAGCGGCCGACTTCGAGTCGGCGCGGAAGGTTCCGGTATTCGGTCCGTTCGAGCCCTTGATGTACAGCCCCCAGGTGATGTCACAGGCACGCGCGATGGGTGACTACCTTCGGTACAAGTCGGCTATCGGTAATACGCTAAGCGAACTCGTAATCCTGATTACAGCCCGCGAATGGACGCAGGGCTATGAATGGTCCGTGCACTATCCGATCGCACTGAAGGCCGGTATTCGGAAAGAGGTCGCCGACGACATCGCCGTAGGCAGGCGCCCGACCGCGATGAGCCCTGATGAAGAGACCGTTTTCGACTTCACTAGCGAACTTCTGAGGAGCAAGCAGGTCTCCGATGCGACATTCGAGCGTGCCAAGTCGCGCCTAGGAATGAAGGGAGTTGTCGACATGACGGGAATTGTTGGTTACTACACGTTTCTTGCAATGCAGCTCAACGTCGCGCAGTACCCGGTCGCCGCGGACGGAAAGAAGCTTCCCCAATCGCCTCGTTAGCTTAAAGCTCCTGCCGAAGCAGCTTTTAAGCGAACGACAGCTTGCCAGATACCAGTTCGCGCAATTTAAGGACACCTGTGGGCCGCTACCTTAGCCGCCCGCCGAAACAAGGGCATATACGATGCTCCCACTCGGTCGCGTAACAACTGGTGTGCGCTCAGCGAGGACAGCGCGCACTCATGGCGGCGAAGCGTCGCATGACACTGTGAAAAAGGAGGGACGCATGGAACGTAACGCGCACGCAAACTTTTTAGCGTCGCACAACAGTGCGTGAAAGCCCTCAATGTGCATGTGAGCGAGTTACCCACACAGTTACCCGCACCATGCCTGTTACCCACACGGGAGCCGTGAATAGGAGTTGAGCATTGAAGTCGTTCTTCCGCAACTGCTCCCGTAACACGGGAACCTCTCGACGTCTTGTCTCGGGCCGGCCCACGCGACGTCGAACGTATAGGGAACCTCAGGGGCGTCAGTTTAAAGATTCCCGCATCTGAAGCCGGGTGCTACGGTGGTGGCGAAGCGATAGCAGTGCAATCTCCCAACCGCAGCGCAAAAGTGTTTCGGTAACTTTCGATAACTGCCCGAGCTCGCTTATGACCATCTCATCACTCTTCCATTCTAGCAACGGCGACTAACCCGCTTTTCCTCGCAGCAGCTGTGATCGTTGTCGGCTTCTTCGGCGCCCGCTATTGGCAGCGACGCAGTGCGTTGGCGTATTTCTTTGCCCAGCTTTTCTTCTTTGCGATCCTCACCGGATTGATGCTGGCTGGCGGCGTTGTTCCCTATCGACCCGGCGTGTCGACCGCGGCTGAGCCCACGCGTCTCTTCGTGGGCGTGCTCGAAGTGATCTGGTGGCTGGGCGCGGCGTGGCTCGCGGTCGGTTTCTTGCGCGCGTTCGTCGTGCTGGGGCGACAGCCGCGCGACACGAAACTGGTTCAGGACCTGTTGGCCGCGCTGATCTACCTCGCGGCGACCTTCGCAATCGTCGCCTATGTTTTCGATCTGCCGGTGAAAGGGTTGCTGGCGACCTCTGGCGCGTTGGGGATTATTATCGGTCTGGCGCTGCAAAGCTCCCTCGGAGACGTTTTTTCCGGAATCGCTCTTAACCTCGAGCGCCCTTACCGCGTGGGCGACTGGATCATTCTGGACGACACGCTCCAGGGTAGGGTGATCGAAACCAATTGGCGCGCGACGCACATCCTGACAGGAAACCAGGATGTAGCGATCATCCCGAACAGCGTGATTGCGAAATCCAGGCTTGTGAATTGCAGCACGCCAACCATGATCCACGGCGCCAGCATCCGGGTCAGATTGGAGCCTTCGCTGACGCCCGCGGCGGGCTGCAATTTACTGAAGGAAGTGCTCCTCGGCAGCACGCATATCCTGCGGACGCCTGAGCCGACGGTCACCATCAAGGATCTCAGCGCAGAAATGATCGATTTCGAGCTCTCCTACTCGGTTGCAGATATCAGCGCCGTCGACCGGGCTCAAAATGAGCTTTTCAACCGGGTCTTTCAGGCAGCAGCCGCGGCCGGTGCCAAGTTTTCGCCACGCCTCGGCAGTTCGCCGAGCCAGGCCGCTCCAGCGGCCGAAGAGGAGTCGGGAATTCCCGAGCGCCTGCTTGCCGGAATCTCGCTGTTCTCGACCTTGACCGTCGACGAAAAGGCTGCGCTCGCGTCGCAGATGCAGCGAAAGGATTACAAGCGCGGGGAGGTCGTAGTGAGGGCAGGCACGATCTTGGAAGCGTTATGCATAGTCAGCTATGGCGTTCTAGTTGGCTCGGTGGAGGCAAATGGCCGCAAGATTGAGGTTATCCGACTGGCGCCGGGAGACTATTTCGGGGAGGTCGGACTGCTCACCGGTAAGCCACTAGATGGCGAACTGACCGCGCTCACCCGGGTCGTGATTTATGAGATCTCGAAGGCGGCGCTTTCCCCGCTTATTAAGGCTCGCCCCGGTTTGGCCGAGGAGCTGAGCGAAATTCTCGCCAGCCGGCAGCTGGCGAATCGAACCGTACTTGATCACGTTGACGACAAAGAGGGGCCCGAAGAGGGACTGGCGGAGCGGGTTGCCGCCAATATCCGGCGCCTATTCTCACTTCACTGAGTGCAGCTCTTCGGTCGTCATTCGCACCGAGTACCGCGGCACGAAGCCAGCCGACGCGTCTCACATTGTTCTGTGCTCTGATTCCTGGGCCGATCGTTCTCTCCGATCCGTTGCATCGCAGCTGCGCCAACGGCTACAGCGCCGCTTTAGACATGAGATTCGCGAGCGAGACCCAACTCGACCCAAACCAGCCGCTGCCCTATGTCCGCTTCCGGGCGGCCAAGTTAGACAGGTGACTGTCAGCTCGTGCACCTTGAGACATTCGACCCTTGTATTGGCTAGCACAAAAGGGGGGCATTGCCTTTTGCTATCGTGGTCCTCCGTGCTGGGAAGCAATCAGAGGGAAGGCTTGATCGGGAGCTGACAAGCTCGAGAGCCATTAAGACTTACACGACGAAACTTGCAGCGGAGCTGGCCAGACTCCCGCTGGAGCGCGCCGGCACATCGCATCACACAGGTAGAGGCGCCGCGCGCGATACTCAGGGTGCCGTTCCGCCTCCGGAACCGATCTTTCCGGTGACGTTCGCTTGCGTTCATCCCGATCAGTTCTTCGCCCGAAGCCAGTGTCGCTGTCCGACAGCGAGCGGTGCGCGACCACGGGAAGCCGGGTCAGCCGCACGGGAGCGGCGGATGTCGATAGCCTTCACATCCTGTACCGGGGCCATTTTGGGCCACCGTAGCTCGCCGTCTCGAGGCGACGGCGGTTTAACCGTCGCTGCTGGTGTACGTCAGCGCCACGCAGATCACGCCGTCGTCGAGCAGAGGTTGCAGAGCGGCGGGTGGCTTCATGAATCCTTGATTGGGCTGTCGGGAACGGTTTGGCCGGCGCGCTGTCTCATACCTGACTGTCGCGCAACGACATATACAAAGAGTGGGTAGAATCCCACCCGCGGACGGTACAACGAGCGCTAACGCTCACCCACCCGCATCCGCCTCTTCGGTGATGCGGTATATACCTCCAGAAAGAGAATCGAAATCAAAGCTAACTTATTGTTTTTATTGGTGCCCGGGAGAGGACTCGAACCTCCACGGTGTTACCCGCTAGTACCTGAAACTAGTGCGTCTACCAATTCCGCCACCCGGGCAGGTGTGGGAGGCCGCGCAATGTACGACCCGGTCTCGGGGCTGTCAATTTGACGGCGCGCAGAGGCAGGTCGGGACGAGCCGGACGCGGCAAGGGATCCGCGCAAAAGCCCCGCGCGCACGGCTCACACCCGCAGAACCGCAGCTCACAAAGCGCCCCTGCGCGCGGCGCAAACAAAGCCACCGCCAAGCGCGCGAGTGCACCTCAGCCGGGTAGTAGCGGCGTTCGGACTGGATCTTCCGTTGAGGGTACGGTCAGCGCCAATCGCGCCGGCTACGGTTTCCTGCGCGTCGAGGGCTTCAAGGAAAGTGTTTTTCTGCCGCCGCCGGAGATGCGCGGAGTGATGCATGGCGATCGCCTGCGCGCGAAGGTTCAGCAGGACGCAAGCGGACGCTGGTCGGGTGTGGTCGAGCGGGTGCTCGAGCGCGGAGTCAGCGCGTTTCTCGGGACGGTCGAGGTGCAGGGCCGCAGCGCCTGGGTGACCGCCGCCGACCGTCGTCTGCAGCTGCGCTGCGCAGTAGCTCCGGCGGACCTGCACGGTGCACGCGGCGGCGACTGGGTGATCGCGAGAGTCACGCGGCACGCGGGCTCGGCGTCCGCCGCGCAGGCCGTGATCGAGAAGCGGCTGGATCCGGACCGCCCGGTGGAGCTCGCCACCGAGTCGGCGATCGCGCGCTTCGACCTGCCGCACGAGTTTCCCGCCCAGGCCCTGCGCGAGGCGCAGGCCTTCGGGGAGCAGGTGGACGCGCACGAGGCCAATTTGCGCGAGGATCTGCGCGATCTGCCGCTGGTCACCATCGACGGCGACGATGCGCGCGATTTCGACGACGCCGTGTACGCCGAACCCCACGCTGGCGGCTTCCGTCTCGTCGTGGCCATCGCGGACGTCAGCCACTACGTGCGCCTCGGAACTGCGGTCGATACCGAAGCGCAGAAACGTGCCACCTCGGTATATTTTCCGACGCGCGTGCTGCCGATGCTGCCGACCGCACTGTCAGACCACCTGTGTTCGCTCGCGCCGCACGTCGATCGTCTGTGCTTTGCCGCCGACATGGTGGTGACCAAGAACGGCGAGCTGAAGAGCGCGCGCTTCTATCCGGCAGTGATGCGCTCGGCGGCGCGCCTGACCTACACGCTGGCAAACGCAGCCCTGTTCGAGGGACGGCCCGCGGCGCGCACGCAGCTCGGGCCGCTGCTCGAGCGGCTCATGGTGCTGGTCGATGTGTATCGCGTACTGCACAAGGCACGCGCGCGCCGCGGCGCGCTGGACTTCGATGCCCCGGAGGCACAGTTCGTCATCGATGCGGGCGAACACGTGCGCGCCATCGAGCTGCGCTCGCGCAACGATGCCCACCGGCTCATCGAGGAGTGCATGATTCTCGCCAACGTCGCTACCGCGCAGGAACTCGAGAAGTCACACACCCCGACCCTGTACCGTGTGCACGGCACCCCGGAAGACGAAAAACTCGAGCGCCTGAGCTCGACGCTGCGCGCGCTCGGGATCGAGGCGCGCATACCGAAATCGGTGACCACGCGCGACATGCAGGCCATCGCGCGCCGCGTGAGCGACCCTTCTGAGCGCGCCTTCGTGGAATCGCTGGTGGTGCGTTCCCTGCAGCAGGCGGTGTACCAGCCGAGCAACATCGGCCATTTTGGCCTGGCACTGACGCACTACGCCCACTTCACCTCCCCCATCCGGCGCTACCCCGATCTGGTCGTGCATCGCACCCTGAAGGCGCTGCTCAAGGCCAAGGGCGGCTCCGGGGAGCGCTATTCCGTGGCGCAGCTCGAGGGACTCGGTGACAGCACCTCGAAGCTGGAGAAACGCGCCGACGAGGCCGACCGCTACGTTTCCGGCTTCCTCAAATGCACCTACCTGCGCGAGCGCATCGGCCAGACCTTCCGCGGCCTCATCACGACCGTGGTCGAATTCGGCTGCTTCGTGCAGATCGTGGACGTCGGCGTCGACGGCCTGCTGCATCTGGACAACCTGCGCGACGACGAGTACGTGATGGAAGAGGACGGTCATGCGTGGCGCGGGCGCCGCAGTGGCCGACGGCTGCGCACCGGCTCGCATATCCGTGTGATGATCACGTCCGTGAACCCGATCGAGGGGCTTATCGACCTGGCGCTCGCCGAAGAGTCCTGACGGCGCGTGACTGTGGCCAACACGACCCCCAGCGGCAGTGAGACCATCTACGGCATACACGCGGTGCGCATCATGCTGGAGCGCCATGCCACGCGCGTGCTCGCGGTGCAGCTGGCAAGCCATCGCGACGACCCGCGGGTGCGCCTCATCGAGGAACTCGCCCAGCGGCAGCAGCGCCCGGTGCAGCGCCTGGACGCGCGCGCCCTGAAAACGCTGCTCGGCGATGTAGCCCACCAGGGAGTCGCCGCACAGATCGAGCCGCTGCCGCCGTGGTCCGAGGAGCAGCTGCTCGATGCGCTGCGCACCACGGCGGCGCCGCTGCTGCTGGCGCTGGATGGCGTGCAGGACCCGCACAACCTCGGGGCCTGCCTGCGCAGTGCGGATGCCTGCGGGGCGCTCGCAGTGATCGTGCCGCGCGACCGCGCCGCGCAGCTGAACGCCACGGTGCGCAAGGTGGCGGCCGGCGCCGCCGAGACCACCCCGGTGGTGGCCGTCGTAAACCTCGTGCGGACGCTGCGGCTGTTGAAGGATGCCGGGCTGTGGATCGTCGGCACGGCGGCGGACGCGGCGCAGGCGGCGCAGGAGATCGATCTGAAAGGCCCGGTCGTGCTCGTGCTCGGTGCCGAGGGCAGCGGGCTGCGACACCTGACGCGCGAGCACTGCGACTTCATGGTGCGGCTGCCGCAGCTGGGCAGTGTGGAGAGCCTCAACGTTTCGGTGGCGGCCGGGATGCTGCTGTACGAAGCGGTACGCCAGCGGGGCCGGGCATGAAGGCCGTGCTCGCGCGCCAGTTCGCGCCGCTCGAGCAGCTGGTGCTGGCGGATGTGCCCGCGCGCCATGCGGGCGCGGGCGAGGTCGTCATAGCCGTGAAAGCCTGCGGCGTGAATTTCCTCGACGGGCTGATGGTGCAGGGCAAATACCAGACCAAGCCGCCGCTGCCATTCTCGCCCGGCGCTGAAGTTGCAGGCGTGGTGCAGGAAACCGGCAGCGCTGTCACCGGACTCGCCGTCGGCACGCGCGTCCTGGCCTTCACAGGGTTCGGTGGCTATGCGCAGGAGGTCTGTGTGCAGGCGTCGCGCGTATTCGCGCTGCCGCAGCAGATGGACTTCGTGACCGCGGCGGCCTTCCCGATCACCTACGCGACCTCGCACCATGCGCTCAAGGATCGCGCCCGGCTGCGCAGCGGCGAGACGCTCTTGGTACTCGGCGCGGCCGGGGGTGTCGGTCTTACCGCGATCGAGATCGGCAAGATCATGGGTGCGCGGGTCATCGCCTGCGCCTCCAGCGAGGAGAAGCTCGCCCTGTGCCGCCAGTACGGTGCGGATGCGGTCATCAACTATGCGAGCGCGGACCTGCGTGAGCAGGTGCGCGCGCTGACCGGCGGCAAGGGCGTGGACGTCGTTTACGATCCCGTCGGCGGCGCCTACGCCGAGCCTGCCGTGCGCAGCCTCGGCTTTTACGGGCGCTACCTAGTCATCGGCTTTGCCAGCGGTGACATCCCGCGCATCCCGCTAAACCTGCTGCTGCTCAAGGTCGCATCGCTGGTGGGAGTTTTCTGGGGCGCCTTTGCCAAGGCTGAGCCCGAGCGCAGCGCGGCGAACCTGACAGAGCTGTTCGACTGGTATGCGCACGGGCGGCTGCGTCCGCACGTCTCGGCGACCTTTCCGCTGGCGGACTATGGCCAAGCGCTCGATTCGGTCATGAATCGCAGGGTGAAGGGCAAGGTCGTTCTGGTCGTGGACTGAGGGCGGCGGTTGAACACCGTAGCGCAACCGGTCACTTACCTGCGACGGGGACGGATCGCGGTTGCCGCGATCGACAATCCGCCCGTGAACGCGCTGTCGCACGGCGTGCGTGCGGGTCTTGCCGATGCCCTGGTGCAAAGCGCCGCCGACCCGGACGTCGCCGCACTCCTCATCATCTGCCGCGGCCGCACGTTTTGCGCTGGCGCCGACGTGCGCGAATTCGGCAAACCGATGCAGCCACCGCTTTTGGGCGAGGTGGTGGAACGCGTCGAGGCGCACCCCAAGCCCGTCATCGCCGCGCTCCACGGCACCGCGCTCGGTGGCGGACTGGAGCTGGCGCTCGCCTGCCATTTCCGCGTCGCGCTCACCGAGGCGCGGCTCGGCCTTCCTGAAGTGCGGCTCGGCATCATCCCCGGCGCCGGCGGGACGCAGCGCCTGCCGCGGCTCATCGGCGCACGCGCTGCACTGAGCGTGATCGCCGAGTGCAAGGAACTGCGCGCTGCGGAGGCGCTGAAGCTCGGTCTCCTCGATGAGGTGTTCGCCGGCGCGCAGCTCGAGCCGGCCGCGCTCGAATTTGCCGAGCGGCTGCTGCAGGAGGGGCGGCCGCTGCGCCGCACGGGTGAACTGGCAGCACTGCTCGACGAACCGCAGGTCTTCGACGAGTACCAGGCGTTGCTCGCAAGGAAGCAGCGCGGCGCCGTAGCCCCGCTGGAAGCGGTCAGGGCGGTGCGCATGGCCTACGAGCTCACCTTCGCCGCAGCGCTCGAGCGCGAGCACGCGATGTGCGTGGCGCTGCTGCAGGGCCCGCAGTCGCAGGCATTGCGGCACGCTTTCGCCGCGGAGCGCGAAGTGACCAAGATCCCGGGGCTGCCGGCCGACACTGCCGTGCGCGACATCGTGCGGGCCGCGGTGGTCGGGCCGGGCGTCATGGGGCGCGGCATCGCCATGTGCCTGGCGAATGCCGGCATTCCGGTGGCCTTGAGCGGCCACAGCCTTGCGCATGCGGAAAATGCCCGCGCCGCGGTCGCGAAAAGCTACGCCGCCGCGGTCAGCCGCGGCAGCCTCGCGCCGGGTGAGGCAACCCACCGCCTGCAACAGATCACCGCGGTCAGCGGCGATGAGGGTCTTGGCGATGCCGATCTGGTCATCGAAGCGGTGGCCGAGGATCTGGCAATGAAGCGCCAGGTGTTCGCGCAGCTGGACCGCGTGTGCAAGCCCGGCGCGATACTCGCCAGCAACACCTCGTTCCTCGATCTGAATGCCCTGGCCGCCGCCACGCGGCGCGCCGCCGACGTCGCCGGCATGCACTTTTTCAATCCGGCCCAGGCGATGCGGCTTCTGGAGAACGTGCGCACGGAGGCGACGGCACCGCAGGTGAGCGCGACACTCATGGCGCTCGGCAAGCGTCTCGGCAAGCTTGCGGTGCTGGTGGGTGCGGGCGAGGGTTTCGTCGCCAACCGCATGCTGTCGCGCCGCTCGCGTGAGGCGCTGTTCCTGCTGGAGGAGGGTGCCCTGCCGGAACAGGTCGACCGCGTGCTGGTGGAGTTCGGCTTTCCGCTCGGCCCGTTTGCCGTCAACGATCTGGGCGGCCTCGACGTGGTGCTGGCGACGCGGCGGGCGCGCTTTGCGGGACTGACCCCGCGCGAGCGCGCCGCGGACCTCATCGAGCAGCTCGTAGCCCTCGGCCGTCTCGGGCAGAAGAGCGGCGCCGGCTGGTACCGCTACGACGCCGAGCGGCGCCCCAGCCCGGATCCGCAAGTCGCGGCACTGATCGAGCGACACAGCGCCGCGCGCGGCATCACGCGGCGTACGGTGTCGGACGAGGAGATCCTCGAGCGTTGCCTTTATGCCATGATCAACGAGGGCGCATACCTCATCGCGGCGGGCCTGGTGCCGCGGCCGCACGAGATCGACGTCATCTGGCTGCACGGCTTCGGCTTTCCGGCCTGGCGCGGCGGCCCGATGTTCTATGCCGATCGGGTGGGACTGCGCACCGTGTGCGAGGCGCTGCGCAAGTACCGCGACCAAGTCGGCGCGGCATACTTCACCCCCGCGCCGCTGCTGCAGCAGCTGGCGGACGCGGGCGAGAGCTTTTATCGCACCTGAAGTCGCCGGGCGGCGGCGTTCGTGGGGGTGACACACGTGGATTTCGAGCTGAGTAACAAGAGCCAGGAATACCTGCGGCGCCTCGGCGCCTTCATGGACCTGCACGTCTACCCGAACGAGGAACGGTTCTACGCGCAGCTTGAGTCCGGCAGTCGCTGGGATGACCCGCCGCTCCTTGCTGAACTGCAGCAAGAGGCCCGCGCTGCCGGATTGTGGAACCTGTTCCTGCCGGACTCACGCCACGGCGCAGGTCTCACCAATCTCGAATACGCACCGTTGTGCGAGGCGATGGGGCGGGTGCGCTGGTCGGCGGAGGTCTTCAACTGCTCCGCGCCCGACACGGGCAACATGGAGACGCTCGAGCGCTACGGTTCGCCGCAGCAGAAGAAGGAGTGGCTCGAGCCGCTGCTCGACGGCACCATACGCTCGGCGTTCGCCATGACCGAGCCGCGCGTCGCCTCGAGCGATGCGACCAACATCGAGAGCTCGATCGTGCGCGAGGGCGATTCCTACCGCATCAACGGGCGCAAGTGGTGGACTTCCGGTGCCGGCAGTTCGCGCTGCCAGCTGTTCATCTTCATGGGCAAGACCGATCCGACCGCTCCGCTCCACGCGCAGCAGTCGATGATCCTGGTGCCGCGCGCGACGCCCGGCATCACCATCCTGCGGCACCTGCCGGTGTTTGGCTTCGACGATGCACCGCACGGTCACATGGAGATCGACTTCAAGGACGTGCGCGTGCCGGCCGCCAACATACTGCTGGGCGAGGGGCGCGGTTTCGAGATTGCCCAGGGACGGCTGGGCCCCGGGCGCATCCACCACGCCATGCGCCTCATCGGTGTGGCCGAACGCGCCCTGGAAAAGATGTGCCGGCGCGTCACTGGGCGGATTGCGTTCGGCCGCCCGCTCGCCGAGCAGTCGGTCACACTCGAGCGCATTGCCAATTCGCGCATCCGTATCGATCAGACGCGCCTGCTGGTGTACCGGGCGGCCTGGCTCATGGATACCGTCGGCAACAAGGCCGCGCGCGCCGAGATCGCCGGCATCAAGATCGCCGCCGCCGAGACCGCCTGCCAGGTGGTCGACTGGGCCATCCAGGCGCACGGCGCCGCAGGTTTATGCGACGACTTCCAGCTGGCCAATGCCTACGCGCAGGCGCGCGCCATCCGCCTGGCCGACGGGCCGGACGAGGTGCACCGCAACCAGATCGGGCGCCTGGAGCTGGAGAAGTACTCTTAAGATGAGTGGCGAGGAGTTCGCCGGCACCATGCCGGTGGCGGAGCAGCAGCGTTTCGACCTGGCAGCGCTCGAGAGCTACCTCGCGGCGCACCTGCCGGGCTTCATCCCGCCGCTCAACGTCGAGCAGTTCCGCGGCGGACAGTCCAATCCCACCTTTCTCCTGACGGGCGCGGACGGTGCCCGCTACGTGCTGCGCAAGCAGCCCGCCGGGCCCTTGCTGCCGTCGGCGCATGCGGTCGATCGCGAATTCCGTGTCATCAGTGCGCTTAACGGCAGCAGCGTGCCGGTCGCGCAGCCCCTGTGCCTGTGCACCGACGTCAAGGTCATCGGCACCCTGTTCTACGTCATGAGCTTCGCGGCCGGCCGCAATTTCTGGGACCCGACGCTGCCGGGGCTCTTGCCCACGCAGCGCGCGGCCGTCTACGACGAGATGAATCGGGTGATGGTGGCGCTGCATACCCTCGACTATGCGGCCGCAGGCCTTGGCGACTACGGCAAGCCCGGCAATTACTTCAGCCGGCAGATCGCGCGCTGGAGCAAGCAGTACCGGGCGTCTGCGACCGAGCACATCGAGGCGATGGAAAAACTCATCAGCTGGCTGCCGGCCAATATCCCGCCCGGCGAGGAGACCACGCTGGTGCACGGCGACTACCGGCTCGACAACATGATCTTTCACGGTGGCGAGGCGCGCATTCTCGCGGTCATCGACTGGGAGCTGTCCACCCTCGGCCATCCGCTGGCGGACTTCTCCTACCACGTGATGCTGTGGCGGGTGGAAGCGGGCGAGATCCGGGGACTTAAGAACCTGGACCTGCCCGCGCTCGGCATCCCCACGGAAGCGCAGTATGTGGCGAGCTACTGCCGCCGCACCGGGCGCGCGCCGATCGAGCCGCGCGTGTGGGAATTCTGCATGGCGTACAACCTGTTCCGCATCGCGAGCATCCGCCAGGGCATCATGAAGCGCGTGCTCGAGGGCACGGCCGCCAGCCGCCACGCCCGCGAGTCGGGCGCGCGGGCGCGCGCCACGGCAGAACTGGCCTGGCAGCAGATCGAGGCGCACCTGGGCGGCTGAAGTTTGCTGCGCCTGAGCGAACGCTAGCGGCGCAGCACGGCGCTGCGCGCGGCGAAGCGCCAGCCGGCCGGCGTGCGCTCGACCACGTCGTGATAGACGACGCTGCCGACGCGGCCGTTCGGCCCGACGCCCAGGCCCTTGGAGAGCACCCGCACGGTGCCGTCGGCATCGGTGTTCACCACGATGTTGGTGGCGTGATGTGCCAGCGGGTGCATCGCATCGGGGCGGCTCCACAGCTCGCGGATTGCCGCGGCGCCCTCGACCAGGCCCAGGCCGAATTCGCGCATGTCGTAGCGGGCGGTCGCTGTGAACAGCTCATCGACCCGCTGCCATTCGCGCGCGTCGATGATGTGACCGTAGAGCGCCAGCAGTTCGTGAATCGCAAGGGTGTCCTCCGCGGGCAGGCTCATGTCGGCTCCGGCGGCAGCACCACGGCCCGTCCCGTAAGCTCGCCGTGCTCGAGGCGGCGATAGGCTTCAGGCACCTGATCGAAGGCAAAGAACTCCGTATCGTTGTGCAGTTCGCCGCGCTCGGCCAGCTCGATGACGCCGCGCAGATCGGCGATGCTGCTGCCGGTGAAGGTGAACACCTCGCCGTCGCGCGGCAGGGCATGGAACCAGGGACGCTGCAGGCGTCCCATGCCTGCGCCGATGAGGCCGAAGGCGCCGGTGCGGCGCACGCACTCCAGACCTGCGGCAATCGTCGCATCGATGCCGACGAAATCCAGCACCGCCTCGGCCCCGCGGCCGCCGCTCAGCTTGACGAGCGCCGCAGCCGTGTCCGCGTCCACGCCCGGCACGCACTCGTGCGCGCCGAGGCGGCGCACGTACGCCAGCCGCGCCGGGTTCACATCCACCGCAATGACGCGCGCGCCACTCAGGCGGCGCAGGAACTGCACCGCAAAGCTGCCGAGGCCGCCGGCGCCGATGACGATCGCGGTCGCTCCGGCGCTGAGTCGCGGCAGCACGCGCTGCACGGCATGGAACGAGGTGGCGCCGGCATCCGCGAGCGGCCCGGCGCTGCGCGGATCCAGCGTCCTGAGCGCGATCAGCGGCCGCGCATTGGCGAGCAGCACGAACGGGGCAAGTCCGCCGTCGCGACCGTAGCCGCGCCCGGCGCTGGCGGCGTCGCAGTTGTTGTCGGCGCCGCGCAGACAGTAAGCGCACGTGCCGTCGGAGTGGGTGGCCACCAGCACCACCGGCTGACCGCGCGAAAAGCCGCTCACCCCGCGCCCGCTTTCCTCCACCCAGCCGCCGATCTCGTGGCCGAGGGTGAACGGCAGCTGCCAGTCGGGGAAGGGCGGCGCCTCGAGCCCGGCGTCCATGAGGCCGACGTCCGAATGGCACAGCCCGTTGCCCGCCACCTTCACCAGCACCTCGCCCGCGCCCGGGCGCGGCACGGGGAGCTCCGAGAGCTGCGGCGGTTGACCGAAGTTCACCAATCGCCATGCCGGCATCGTCTGCGCCATGCTTCTAGTATGCCCCCGCGCGAGCTCCAGACATGGCGCTACCCCGGATGGAGTAAGAGACTCACGCCGACGGGCGGGTCGGGGCGATCTGTGCGAGATTCGCCGCATGCGTTGGCACAACCGTCCGCCGGGATCGAACTGGGGTGACTTCGGCGCCGACGATCAGCGCGGCCGCATGAATCTTCTGACGCCGGCGCGGCGACTCGCCGCCGTGCACGAGGTGCGCGAGGGGCTGGTGTTCTCTTTAAGCCTGCCGCTGGATTATCCGGGCGGCCCGGGGCTGTGGGAGACACGCTCACCGCCACGCCTGGCGGCGACCCGTTTCAAGGATGGCCGCCCGGCATATCCCTTCCACATGTCTTCCTACACGGCGAGCGCCACCGATGTGGTCTGCGATGACCAGGTCACCTTGAGCCTGCAGTACTCGACGCAATGGGACGCACTCGCCCACTGCGGTTCGGAGTTCGACGCGAACGGCGATGGCGTGCCCGAAGCGGTCTTCTACAACGGTTATCGCGGCGGCGACGACATCACCTCGCCCGATGCACCGGGCGGGGCCGGGGCGCGCGCGCTCGGGATCGAGAACCTGGCGCGCGCCGGGGTGCAGGGACGCGGCGTGCTCGTGGATCTGCACCACGAGTTCGGCGCAGGCCCGCCAAGGTCGGCTACGAGGCGCTGATGCGGATCATGGACAGCCAGGGGGTCGCGGTGGAGGCGGGCGACTTCCTGTGCCTGTACACCGGATTTGCCGATCTGGTGCTCGAGATGAAGAAGCGCCCCGATGTGCGCGTGCTGCAAGGCAGCTGTGCGGGGCTCGACGGCGCTGATGAGCGCCTGCAGCGCTGGATCGATGACAGCGGGCTCGTCGCGCTGTGCGCCGACAACGCCGCCGTGGAGTCAACCGCCGCAGGCGCGGCAGACTGCACGCACCGGCACGCGCTCCTGCCGCTGCATGAGCTGTGTCTGTTCAAGCTCGGCATCCATCTGGCGGAGCTGTGGTACCTGCGCGAGCTGGCCGGCTGGCTGAGCGCGCACCATCGCAACCGGTTTCTCCTGACCGCGCCGCCTTTGGACCTGCCCGGGGCCGTGGGCTCGCCGGTGACGCCGCTCGCGACGGTGTAAGCTGCCACGAGCGTGTGGATCGAACAAACAATCTGGGGTCGCCGGGGGCTGAAAGCGCAGGCGCAGTGAGACGCTCTGCAGGACAGTTAAGCGCGGGAGTGGGGTGCGCGCTGGTGTGCGCAGCCTTTGCAGCGCAGGCCGCAGTGCCGGGCGATACGCTGGAAACCGTGACCGTCACGGCGACGCGCATCGCGATCGCGTCGTTCGATGCGCCGGCCGCCATCAGCAGCGTGTCGGCGCAGCAGCTGCAGGATGACTCACTCGGCGTCAACCTCTCGGACGACATCGCCTCGGTCCCGGGGCTGCTGGCGCGCAACCGCAACAACTACGCCCAGGACCAGCAGATCTCGATCCGCGGCATCGGGGCCAACTCGACCTTCGGCATCCGCGGTGTGCGCATCTACCAGGACGGCATCCCGCAGACGGGGCGGACGGACAGGGGCAGGTCTCGCAGTTCAACCTCGACTCGATGTCGCGCGTCGAAATCCTGCGCGGCCCCTTCTCGGCGCTGTACGGCAATTCCTCCGGCGGGGTGATTCAGCTGTTCACCGCCGACGGCAGCGTGCCCGGCCAGCTGCGCGCAGCGGCCGCCTATGGCAGCTTCGGAGTCTGGCGTGCCGGCCTGGACGCCTCCGGTACCGCAGGCAAGCTCGCCTACAACGCCGCCTTCACGCATTTTTCCGTGGACGGCTACCGGCCGCACAGCGCCGCCGAGGATGAGTCCTTCAACGCGAAGCTCGGCTACGAGGCCGATGAGCGCAATCATCTGTCGCTCATCCTCAACGTCGTCTCACGGCCGGACGCGCAGGACCCGCTGGGACTGACGCCGCAGCAGTTCGCGGCCGATCCGAACGCGGCGGCCCCGGCGGCGCTGATGTTCGACACCCGCAAGAGCCTCGAGCAGCAGCAGGTCGGCCTGATCTGGAACTTGGAGCTCAGCGACACGCAGACGCTCGATGTCATGGCGTATTACGGGCAGCGCAGCGTGCTGCAGTTCCTGGCGATCCCCATCGTGGTGCAGAAGCCGCCCACGAGTTCCGGGGCGGTGGTCGAGCTCGACCGCGACTTCGGAGGCGGGGATACGCGCTGGAGCTGGCAAAGCGAGCTCGCCGGCCGCCCGTTCTCCTGGGTCGTGGGCGTGAGCTACGACCGGCAGAACGAGCTGCGCCGCGGCTTCAACAATTACCGCGGGAGCGAGCTCGGCGTGCAGGGCGACCTGCGGCGCGACGAGAACGACATCACCTACGACATCGATGAGTACACCCAGGCGCGCTGGGACGTTGCGCCGCGCTGGTCGCTGACCCTCGGGGTGCGACACAGCGACGTGAACTTCAGCGTTCAGGACCACTTCATCACGGCCACGAATGGCGATGACAGCGGCAGGGTCACCTACAGCGCCGCACGCCGGTCGCGGGCTGGTTTTCGCGGCGGCGTGGGCTCACCTCTATGCATCGTACGGGCGCGGCTTCCAGACGCCGCTCGGCTCCGAGCTCGCCTATCGGCCCGACGGGTCGCGGGCCGAACTTCGCGCTGCGGCCCGCGCGCAGCAACAACGGCGAGTTCGGCGCCAAGCTGCGCGTCCGCCGGCGCTGGCGCGAGGCGACGCTGTTCCACACCCCCACCCACGATGAGATCGTAGTCGACACCAATCTCGGCGGCCGTTCGACCTACCAGAACGCCGGCCGCACCACGCCGCGGCGCGGAGGGCTCGCTCGACTGGCGCTTCGCCGCACCATGGCGCCTGCAGATCGCCTACACCTACGTCGAGCGCTAGTACAGCGACGCCTATGACACCTGCGCCACGGCGCCGTGCATGTCGCCGGCGGTGTAGTGCAGCCCGGCAACCGCTTGCCGGGCGTTCCCAAGAGCGACGCCTACGCCGCGCTGAGCTTCGGCGGCGAGTTGGGCTGGCACGCCACGGTCGAGCGCGCAGTACATGAGCACCATGGCCGTCAACGATGTCAACAGGGTATTCACGCCCGGCTATGCGGTCTTCGGCGCGAGCGCGGCTACGCGGCAAGCTTCGCGCGCGTGACTGGAACGTGTTCGTGCGGATCAACAACCTGTTCGACCGCCGCTACGTAGGCTCGGTCATCGTGGACGACTCCAACGGCCGTTACTTCGAGCCGGCCCCGGGCTTCAACGTCCTGGTCGTCGGCAGCTCGCCTGGAAGTCGGCGCGGGCTATCTCGCTGAGACCGAGTGCGTGGCGCGCGGCGATGTAACCGAAGGTCATGCCGGGTCCCAGGTGGGCCCGGCAGGATGAGAGTGCCCCATGACGGTCAAGACAAGGTTACCCGGGCGTACAGGCGCGGCAGCGGCCGAGCATCGCTGCCGAGCGCCTGCGCGTACTCGTTGGTCGCCGAGGCCGCCCTGGTGCCGAATCTCCGGGCCGGATCGGGACAGCGTAGAAGGGCGGCATCTCCAGGGCGCGCAGCGTCGGGTTCGGCTGGCCCTTGCGGTCGCCGTAGTAACGATCGTAGATGCTCTCGCCGCGCCTGAAATCCGCGTCCACGCCGGCGCGCGCATACGCGTGGAGCGCTGCAGCGTGGCGATCAGCCCTGCGGCGGCAGGACGGTCTTGTGCGCCAGTTCCTCGCAGTTGCCGGCCCGTACCGGCAGCGCGCGTAAGGTTCCCGGCTGCAGGAAATCGGGCAGGTCCGGGATCAGCGGACCGAGCGGGTAGCTGCGACGCAGGGTGCCGTGGAACAGCATCAGCGAGGGGATGGTGGCCGCGGCCGGCGCATGGCAGCGCAGCATCTCGCGTCCCCGCGATGTGGTAGGAGGCGG
>CAWBDY010000006.1:0-34195 GCA_963787655.1 uncultured Gammaproteobacteria bacterium
TCAAAGACTTGCGCGTTTCGCAGCGCGTAAGTTCCAACAATTGCGCAGCATAAGCAGATAGCAATGCGGCTTGCCCATGCGCCGTCAGGCGGAACGCCGGGCAACGAAGTGATCCCAGCCGCTGAGCGGCGGCGCCTCGAGGCCGCCTCACTGGACGGACAGCTGGGTTGGGGGAGCCACCTCACTCTTGGGCAAGATCACGGTAAGAACTCCATCCTGGTACGAAACTTCCGCGCGCCTCGCATCGATGTTGTGAGGCAGCGGGATACTGCGCTCAAAGCGGCCGAACGCCCGCTCCATCAGATGATAAAAACGCGGCTCATCCTCGCCGGAGAACTGTTTATCCCCACGGATCCGAAGGCGCCCGCGATCGACCGAAACGTTAATGTCTTCCTTACGCATCCCAGGCAGCTCGATGCGTACGATGACTGCCTGGGCGGTTTCCCAACATTCGCCGGCCAAGAGAGCCCAGGTGGGGAAGTGCTTGGTGTTACCGTCGGCCTTTCTTTGCTTGGCAGAACTCACGTACTGCGTGAGGGCGTCGTTGCTTCGCGTCAGCATCTCCCGCCAACCTTCCGTGAGGCCTACCCATGCGCGGGAGATACCGCGCTCCAACTCCGATCGTAGCTTCTTGAGGGGATCCATCGAGATTTGGACCTCCGACTAATCACACGCCTGCCGTGCCGCCGGAACACGGCACTCAAACGTGGCTTTTAAGCCGCCTGCGGGCAAGTTTCAAGCGAGCCGAAAATGGCCGCGCTAATTGTTACGCTGACGCTTATATAGGCCAAAATCTGGCGGGACCCGCTCTTGAAACGTCATTCCCAGATCCTACTTTGGAGCCGTCTGTCCAAAGCCCACTGGGAGGTGGTTGCCATGTTCGAAAGTGTCTTCACAAGTTTCGATACAGATGGCCTCTTCAAGGAATTCAGGCGGCTGGAAAACGAGATGGGTCAGCTCTTTGGCCACTCGCCATGGCCCGCCGGGATTCGTGCGGTGCAGCGGGGTACCTTTCCACCGCTCAATGTTGCGGCGAACCCGGAGCGGGTGGATGTGTATCTGTTCGCCGCCAACCTGGATCCGAAGAGCCTTGACCTTTCCATCCAGCAGAACCTGTTGACCGTTTCCGGCACTCGCAAGGTCGAACTGGACGAGGCGGCAGAATACTACCGGCGCGAACGCTTCGATGGTGAGTTCAGGCGCGTGATCACGCTTCCGGATGACGTGGATCCGGAGCGTGTTGAAGCAAAATACCGCAATGGCGTGTTGCAGATCACGATTCAGCGGCGTGAATCTGCACGGCCTCGGCAGATCGCCGTGAGTTAGGAATGGAGGCGCAAACCATGAAAACAGATCGAGACGTCGCGACGCGCGGGTCCACCGCCGTCGAAGAGAAAACAGAGGGATCCTCCGCCGCGACTGAGAGTGAGGCGCGGCAGACAGACGTGCCGCGCGTGCCTGCAGTCGATATCCTCGAGGACGCGCATCAGATAACGGTGCAGGCAGAGATGCCGGGGGTCTCGAAGGAGGGACTGAATGTCCGGGCCGACCGGAACAGTCTACTCATTGAGGGTGACATAGCGCTCGACCTGCCCTCGGGGATGTGCGCACTCTATGCGGACTTGCAGACCACGAAGTACCGACGAACCTTCGTCCTGAGCGGCGAGCTTGAGACGGAGCGGATTGCAGCGAGTCTCAAGGATGGCTTGTTGACGGTACGTATCCCGAAACGGGCTGAGTTCCGCACGCGCAAGATCAAAGTGGATGTGGCATGAGCATACGATGAACCGGCCGGTCGCCCGGGCGACCGGCCGGACCGGTAGCGATCTTCGTCGGTCAGATAAATCGCATAGCTCAACGCGACAATGCCCCGCCAAGAACAAGGGCCGGAGTTCTCCTGGCAGCAGCCGCTGGGGGGCGGTTCGGGGCGCTCGCCAACTACACCTAGCCGACGGCCACGCGGCCGACGGCACCCCGCTGGTGGGCTCCTCCAAGAACACCGCCAACGGGGAGCTGTACTTCGAGCGCTGGGCCTAAGTGCGCGCCTCGCCTACACTTACCGCTCCTCGTTCCTGGTGGGCCTGGCGAACGTGACCCAGCAGTACGAGGCCGGCATCGGCACCCTGGCCGCTTCCCTCAACTACGCGGTCAACGAGCACCTGATGTTCACCTTCGACGGGCTGAACCTGAACAATCCGGGGCTCAAGTACTATTCCAACGCCGAGCAGCCGCAGGCCTTCTACTCCAACGGCCGCCAGTACTACCTGGGCGTGCGGTTGACGTTGTAGCGAAGTGCACGGGCGCTGCGCGCCCGGATATAAGGGGAGGGCGGTGAGGGGATACTGCGCTGGGCGCTGCTGCTCTGGGCGCGCCGTGCGCGGCACAGACGATCCGCATCGATGCCACCCCTGAGCACGTCACCAATCTCATCCGGCCGGCTGAGGCGCTCGGGGCCGGGCTTGACCGCCTGCCCTACGGGGCCTCCGACAAGCTCCTCACGCCCGCCGTCATCGAGAAACTGCACGCGGCCGGCTGGAAGCGGGTCACCTATCGCCAGAATACCGAGCTGCATGCCGAAGCCTGGCACTGGAATCCCCACGGCTCCTGGAGCGATCCGGGCGAACGCGGATACTTCGTGGGCGATGCCGCTCCGGCGAAGGCGCCCATCATCCATTCCTGGGGCTATCCCTTGCCGCGCCGCGGCGTCACGCGCGACGACGGCACCGACACCATCGGCTACTCGCGCCTGACCGATGGGGACCCGGCGACGTTCTGGAAGAGCAACCCCTACCTCACCCAGGCCTACACCGGCGAGGCGATGCGCTGCACCCGCAGTGGGTGATCCTCGATCTCGCCAGCCGGCAGAAGCTCGACGCCATCCGCATCGAGTGGGCGAAGCCCTATGCCAAGCAGTTACCTGGTGCAGTTCTGGACCGGTGAGGATCCGATCCGTAAGCCCGCCGCCGGCAGCTGGCAGCTCTTCGCGCACGGGGCGGTGAAGGCGGTCACGGCGGCCGCGGCGAGCTCAGGCTCGCTGATTTGCCCGTGAAGCGCAGTTCGTGCGGATCCTGATGAGTCACTCGTCGAACACCTGCAGCGCATCGCTCCAGCAGGACCGCGCGATTGCGTGGGCTACGCCATCGGCGAGATCTCGCTCGGCACCTTAAGCCGCGATGGCAAGTTCCATGACCTGTTGCGCCATACAGCGGACCAGGACCAGACGGCGACCTACTGCTCCTCCGTCGATCCCTGGCATCAGAGTCGGGACCTGGACGAGAAAGCGGGGGAGCAGGTAGGGTTCGATCGCTTCTTTACCAGCGGCATCACCCGCGGCCTCCCGGCGATGATTCCGATCGCCATGCTCTATTCGACGCCCGCGGATGCGGTCGCGGAGCTTAAGTACCTGAAGCGCCGCGGCTATCCGGTGTCCTACGTGGAGATGGGGGAGGAGCCGGACGGCCACTACACCATTCCCGAGGACTACGCGGAGTTGTACCTGCAGTTCGCCGCCGCGCTCCACCGGTTCGATCCGACACTGAAGCTCGGCGGCCCGATCTTCACCGGCCAGAACGAGGATATCCAGACCTGGGCGGACGCCTCCGGCAACACCTCGTGGACCAGACGCTTCATCGAATACCTCAAGTCCCACGGGCGGATCCAGGACCTCGCGTTCTTCTCCTTCGAGCACTACCCGATCGATCCGGGAAAGATCGCCTGGAGCAGCCTCTACGAGGAAGCGCGTGGGTCACGCACATCATGCAGGTGTGGCGTGAGGACGGCGTGCCGAAGAACGTGCCGCTCTTCATCACCGAGTCGAACCTGTCCTCGCAGTACTCGGAGGCCTACATGGACCTGTGGGGAGGGCTGTGGCTGGCGGACTATATCGGCGCGTTCCTCGCCAAGGGCGGCAACGCGGTCTACTACTTCCACTATCTGCCGGAAGCCATGGGCAGCGGGCACAACGGCTCGCCCGGAACGTTCAGCTTCTATACCGCCGGCAAGGACCTGAAACTGGGTCAGCCGACGGCGCAGTTCTTCGTCAGCCAGCTGATCAACCTGGAGTGGCTGCAGCCGGGCGATGAGGAGCATCGCCTGTACGCTGCGCACTCGGACATCAGCGACGGTGCCGGCCATGAGCTCGTCACGGCGTATCCGGTGCTACGACCGGATGGTGCATGGGCACTCCTCATCGTCAACAAGGACCAGGAGAACGCCCACGAGGTGAGCGTGCGCTTCGAGGATGCGGCGCGCACGGGATCATTCACAGGGCCCGTGACGGCGATCGTGCTCGGCCCCAATGAGTACGCCTGGCATCCCGAGCCTGCAGGCGGTCGCGCCGATCCCGACGGTCCGCCGAAGACTACGCAGGTGGCAGCCGATGCCGGTGTGAAGTTCGCCCTCCCGGCCGCCTCGGTCACCGTCCTGCGTGGCGCAATGGCGTGGCAATCGGGCGCCGCCCACTGAGGCGCTCACCTTGCTCGCCTGCATCTCCGCGCAGAGGCCGCTTGCCGTGTGACCCGCGATGGCAGCTGAGAACGGCGGATGCGGCACGCCCATCGCGATCTAATTCGGACAACGCTGCAGGCGGCGTACGGTCGCAGGCCAGCGGCTTAGATAGTGCGTCAGCCGTCGCAATCGCATCGGTGCGCGAGCTTCCGCGTGGGCGCGCTCGCGGAGCTTCCTCGTTACAATCGCGTGATGGCATGCTGTTCCCGGCCGGTATCTGATGGGTGAGGGGTCAAAGTCCGCGGGAATATTCGCACGCCTTGCTGGCAAACTGCGCTCAGCCAGCGCGGGCGACCCGCTGAGGCAAACCCCCACGACTGCGTCCGCGGCGGCCGAGTCCCCTCGCGTCCCGGCGGCTCCGGCTGCACCGCAGGCGAGCGCGGCCGAACTCATCAATGAAGGCTTGCGGCAACGACAGCAATTGGGGACCGCCGCAGCGGTGCCCTATTTCGAGCGCGCGGCGGCCGCGGAGCCCACCTCGCACCTGCCGTTTTTCATGCTCGGCAACGCCGCCACCGAACTCGGGGACCTGGATGCCGCGGTGGTGCACTACGCGCGCGCGCGCGATCTTGCGCCGCACGATCACGTCATCCATTACAACCTCGGCTTGAGCCATTTCTGGCGCGGCTTCATGGATCCCGCCATCGAGGAGCTTGCGGTTGCCTGCCGCCTCAATCCCTCCTACCTGCCGGCCAGGACCGGCTATCTCCTGGCCCTCCACAACTCGGATCGGATCGAGCCCAAAGATATTGCCGCCGCCATTCGCGAGCTGGGCGCGCAATACCCGGCGGCGCACGCAAGCGCTCTAGCCACGGCGCAGCGCGACCCCGGCCCTGCCCGGAAACTGCGCGTCGGCTTCGTCTCCGGCGACCTGCGCACGCACTCAGTCGCTCACTTCTTCGAGCCGATCCTGAGCGCGCGCAACCGCGATGCCTTCGAGTACATCTGCTACAACAACAAGGGCGAGCCGGATGAGGTGACCGAACGCCTGCGCGCAGCTGGCGATGCGTGGCGCGATGTCTGGCAGCTGAGCGATGATGCGCTGGCCGAGCAGATCCGCGCCGATCGCATCGATATTCTCGTGGATCTGTCCGGCTACACCGAGTTCAATCGCCTGCCGCTGTTCGCCCGACGGGCCGCACCGGTGCAGATCACCTACCTGGGTTTCCCGAATTCCACCGGCGTGCCGGCGATGGACTACCGCATCACGGATGGCCGTACCGATCCGAGCCCGCTCGCCGATGAGCTGCACAGCGAGAAACTGCTGCGGCTGCCCGATTCACAATGGTGCTTCCGCCCGTTCGGCGCAGCGCGTGAAGTCGCCCCGTTGCCCGCGCGGCGCAACGGCTTCGTCACGTTCGGCAGCTTCAACAATCTCTCCAAGGCGAGCGATACGCTGCTGCGCTGCTGGACACGGATTTTGACCGCGGTGCCCAATTCCCGGCTGCGCATCACGCGCCTGCGCAGTCCGCAGCGCGCGGCCGACATCCTCGCCCTGTTGGCACGCGCCGGCATCGCCGCTGCGCGCATCGAATTCACCGCGTTCCGCAACGACGTACCGTATGGCCTGCAGTATGCGGGCGTCGATATCGCGCTGGATCATTTCCCCTACAACGGCGTTACGACGACCTGCGAGTCACTCTACTTCGGCCTGCCGGTCGTTTCGTTGCACGGCACGCATGGTGTCTCGCGCAGCGGACTGAGCATTCTCTCGAGCATGGGGCTGCAGGAACTGGCGGCAGCCTCGCCGGACGAGTACGTGAACATCGCCGTGACTCTCGCCGGCGATCTCGACCGGCTCGAGCGGCTTCGCTCAGGTCTGCGCGACCGTCTGGAGCGATCGCCGCTGCGCGATGAGAAGCGGTTCGCGGCCAACTTCGAGGAGCTGCTGCGCCGCGCCTGGCAAGGAGCCGGTGCGCAGTGACGATGAGTAAGGTCAGCGGCCGGCGGCGATGGCGCAACCGGCAACTTTGCACTGCCCGTGAACACCAGCAAGTACCTGCTTTGAATCTAGCTCCCGGACAGAGCCCCTCACCCCGGGCGTAGTCGTTGCCTGCGCCTGACGACTTCCCGTATCATCAAATAGCTGAAGGTGCTGACCCACGTGCGCGTGGGTCGGAGAATTGGGAAGCCGGTGAATTCCGGCGCTGCCCCCGCAACGGTAGTGGAGCGATGAACTCGGCATAGAGCCACCGGAGCCTCGACAGAGGTCCGGGAAGGCGCCGAGTCGGTCAGCGGCTATGAGCCGCGGGCCACTCCAGAGCCCGGAAACCAGCCTTGAGCATTTCAGCCGTTGGATCGCGGTGGGCGATCGTCAGGCGCATGCGTGACTCTCGCCGCGCGTCCCTGTCCGTCAGCCCCCACGCTCCTAACGGTCCATTGGCCGTGACACGGGGAGTGAGCATGAGTACCGCTTCGATGACCCTGCGCAGCCTGCAGAGGCGCGCGCCGGCGGCCGGCCTGGGACGCGAGTTCTACCACGATGCCGCAATCTACGATCTTGATCTGCAGCTGATTTTCTACCGGGAGTGGCTGTTCGCGGCCCACGAGGCCGAGCTGCACGGCACCGGCAGCTATGTGACCTTGCAGGTCGGCGCCTATCCGGTCGTGCTGGTGCGCGCAGCCTCCGGTGCGATTCGCGCCTTCGTCAACTCATGCCGGCATCGCGGCTCGCGCGTGTGCGCGGCGGCGCGCGGCAGGGCAGCGAAGCTCGTCTGCCCCTATCACCAGTGGACCTACGATCTGGATGGGCGCCTGTTCGCCGCACGCCAGATGGGCGCCGGGTTCGACCGCACCCCATTCGCGCTCAGGCGCGTGCACTGCGAAGCCATTGCCGGCTACGTCTTCATCTGTCTGGCCGATGAAGCCCCGGACTTCACCGCCACCCGGGTGCAGCTGACGGCCTACCTCGCACCGCATCGCCTGCACGAGGCGAAGGTCTTGGGGCACGTCATCGGTGCCGGGGTCAGGCTTGCCACCCTGCCGCTGGTCGCGGCTTCGTCAGCGGTCTCCGCGGGCCAACCACAAGCGCCATACCCGCCGACTCCCCGTTACTACGGACCGCCCGGCTACTATGCGCCGCCCAATTACTATGCGCGGCCCCCGGTGAATTTCGGGTCGTCCCGAGGGTATTACCCTGCACCGCAGGCTTACTACCGACCCGCGCTCGCGTATCTCCCCCGATGCCGCGGTTCTACGCGCCGACACATGGTTACTATGCGCCACGCGTGTCGTACCTCGCTTCTATGGGCCCCAAGTCTTCGATCGATCGGGCGGTTTCGCCTATCGGCGCCGGTAAGAATCAGCGCCGCTCGCCGACTCGCAAGGACACGTCATGGCGGAAGACCGTCGCACGCTGCCGCCTTGGAGTTGCGCGATCGGATCTTAGAGGCCGCCACCGAGCTGTTCTTGACGGAGGGCTACGGATCGACATCCATCGAAGCGGTGAGCCGGGCGCGCTCGCATCTCGAAGCGTACGTTCTACTACCGCTTCGACGACAAGGCGGCGTTGTTCGCCGCGGTTCGTCCATCGAATCATCGAGAAGCCTCGCCGCCTCCCGGCGTGCCCCTGCTTGAGGGTACGACATTGCAGGAGATCCTGCGTCGCCTCGCCGGGCTCCTCCTGCGCGCGGCGCTCTCGCCTCAGGCGATCGCACTGCACCGCCTCGTCACGGCCGAGTCAGTACGCTTTCCCAATCTGGTTCGTGCGGTCTACGAGAAGGCTGGGTTCAGCAGGCCACGGCGTTGATTGGCGATTTGCTCTCGCGCGAGCTTCGAGATCCGCGGCTGAGCGTCGAGCTTCGAAGCTTTGCAGCCGAGCAGTTTCTGCATGTGGTCATTGCTCTGCCGCAGCGTCGCATCATGGGTCTGGGCTACCTATGACGCCGGGCGAAATCGATGCGGCATGCGCGATCCTTCCGCGAGGATACGCAGATGCGTGCCGGTAGTGCTGCACGCTCGGCGGGAGAAGGGATGGAGCCGAAATCGTTGGTCGGGGTGACAGGATTTGAACCTGCGACATCTACGTCCCAAACGTAGCGCTCTACCAGGCTGAGCTACACCCCGCGGCGGCGCGTGATTCTACGCTACGACCGTGACGGCTCAAAAAAGCCGCAGCTCACGCGGCGCTAGCGTACCCTGCATTGCGCATCCAGTGGGCGAGCGCCGCGACCAGGGCCAACACGCCAAGTACTTGGTGCAGCACCGACGCCTGCGTGTGTACGTCCGCGGTGGTGTAGTAGAGCGCGTAGCCGCTCACGACCAGCACGACGACGCAGCTGGCGAGCACCAGCCCGGAAGTTCGGTTGCGCCCGATCGACCAGCGCGGCGTCACGTGCGCCGCGGTGAGCCAGCCGAACAGGAACACGCCGGCCACGGCCAAGAGGCCGTGCAGCCGCATCAGCGCGGGCTCGGCGGGATTGGGCAGGTCGCCGAACTCGTTGTGCCGCTGGAACGCGTAGTGCAGCACCAGCCAGATCACCCCGGTGAACCACAGCAGGCCGCAGACGGTGAAGATGACCGCGCGCTGCGCGCGCGTCACGGGTAAGCGCAGTGAATCTCCGGCAGACACGGCCGCGACCCAGCGTGTGAGCCTACGACGCCGTGGCCGGCTGCAGCGCTACCTGCCACAGCCCGACGATCCAGCGCACGCCTCGGTCACGTGCCCACAGGAGAGCGTGGCGCCCGCGATGTTCTTGATGTCGGTCTGCACCTGCAGCTGCCCAAGACCTGCGCGTCCGGCAAACTGCCGGCGCCAGGCCTCGCTGCGGATTTCCCCGCCGTGACTCTCGCGGTAGCTCAGGACCTCGACCGGCCCGAGCTTTCCTGCGACGTCGATCGACACGGCGTAGGTGATGAAGTCCTCTTTGCCGATCACTTCATCGATGAACACGTAGCCGAGGAGGGCATCCGCCGAGAGCGCCTTGAAGGCCCGCAGGCTGCGGTGCGGCGGCTGGGGGCCGGCGAGCGTCATCACCTGGTCGCGCTGCGCGGGGGAAAGTCCCAGCACCACCTCGGTAAAGCGGTCCGCCTGCGGAAAGAGCGCCTTCTGCGCCTGTTCCACCGACAGATAATCCGCGGCGACCACGATCTGCACGGGAGCCGCCGCAAATGCTGCCAGGCCGAGCCAGGCGAGCCCTCCCGGGTTCAGATTGGACACCGACGCCCTCTCAAATGAGAATGATTCTTAATTACTGTAGCATAGTCATCCCCTGGCCGAGCGTGCGCCATGACCCCTTCCACCGCCGCAGTGGCATCCGGAAACATGCCCCGGCGGCAGGGCGTGGCACTGCGCCGCATGCGCCTGGACCTCGGTACCTTCGTCGCCGTCGAGGCGCTGGCCGCCACCGCTGCCGGGGCGCAGCAGGGGATCGAGGCGGCCTTCGCCGCCATTGCTGAGCTCGGGAGGCGCCTGCACCCGAGTCGCCCTGGGAGCGACCTCTACCGCATCAACAGCGCCCCTGCCGGGGCCTGGGTCCCGGTCCACCGCGACACGCTCACCGTGCTCACGTGCGCCCAGCGCCTGAACCGGTTAAGCGGTGGCCTCTTCGACCCGTGCGTGCCCACCCGGCCCGGACGGCTGTCAGAGCTGCAGCTGCGAAGCGACGAGGCGGCCGTGCTGGTGGGCCCGTCGCCCGTCGAGCTCGACTGTGGCGGGATCGCCAAGGGGTTTGCGGTGGACCAGGCGATCGGCGCGCTGCGCGCCGCCGGCTGCACGGGCGGACTGGTGAATGCGGGCGGGGATCTGCGCCTCTATGGCGCGCTGCGCGAGACCGTGCTGCTGCGCTCAGGCGACGGGCAGTGCGACGCCGTGGCACTTGCGGATGCTGCGCTCGCGGTGAGTGAGGCCCACTCCGTGCGGCGTCCGCCTGAGCACCGCGGTTACTACGTGCGCGACGGTCTCGCTGGTGCGTTACGGCGCTTCGCCGCGGTGCGCGCACCGGCCGCGATGACCGCAGATGCGCTCACTAAGTGCGCCCTGCTGGGCCCGGCGGCGCTCACGCGCCTTCTGCTGCGCGAATTCGGCGCGGAGTGCGTGGCGCTGAGCTAGTCGGCCACGCCGCTCTGTGCACGACTAGAACGCCAGCCCCAGCCCCAGATCGAAGCGCTTGAAGTTCACGTTCTCCTGGAACCACTGGTAGTCGGTCTTCAGCACCAGGTGCTGGCCGAGGTAGAAGTTCGCGCCCACGGTCCAGACCCGATCGTGGTTGAGCGGCCACGTGCCGTAGTCGCCGGGCACTGCCGACAGCGGCACGATACCGAGCGGCACGACCGGGCCGCTCGTGCCCTCGTAGCTTGCGCCCATGTTGTAGCGCTCGAAGCGCGCGAACGGATTAAACGCATAGTCCCCCTGCTGCCACAGTTTGTAGGCGGCCTGCACGAAGTAGCCGTAGAAGGACGCGGGCAGCGGGTTCGGCGATCCCGGATTGGCGACATTCGCGAGCGCCGTATTGCTGAAGGTGCCGCGGGCATAAAGAGCGGACAGGTCCCAGCGCGCCGGCGTCCAGCGTGCGTGCGCTTCCCACAGCGTGACGCGCTCATTCCCCGGGATCGGCGCGTTGGGTGGCGCCGGCACCGGCACCGCATCGCCGGTCGTGACCGCAGCCCCAAGCGTCAGTCCCGGGATGCCGAAGTAACTCAGGGCGAGGTACTGCGACAGGTGCTGCGCGTTGGCGAGCGCCAGTTCCTGGTGCGTCGCCTGCAGCGGCGCGACGTCGTTGTCCTCGAGCGTCAGCGCATTGCGGTAGGTGGGGAATTCGGGGGCGAAGACCCATTTGGACAGATCGAAGCCGGTCGTGAGGCCGACGTTCCAGCCGAAGCCGCTATCGGTGCTGCCGTGCAGGTTGAAGCCGCCCTCACGCCAGGTGCTCGGAATGATGAGCGTCTCGACGAAGTTGCGCTGCACGCCGTAGAAGTTGGTGGGCTCGTGGTACTCGTTGAGCAGGCCGAACGGCATGAGGAAGAGGCCGGCGCGCACCGTCACGGCATCGTTCAGGCGGCGGTCGACGTAGAACTGCTCGACCTCGAACTCACCGACGTCGGTGGCGGAGGAGACCGCGTGCTCGACCTCGTACTCGGAGTTGAACTCGGTGCGCTGATCGAACTGATAACCGATACCGAACACCGCGCGTGCCAGGTCGAACTGCGACTCCTTGCGGGCGCTCGTGGGATCGGTGTAGTACGCCTCGCCGTAGCCCCAGAAGCGCAGGCCGCCGAGCGAGGCGGGGAATGGCCGGTAGCCTCCGGGGCTGTCACTGGTCGGCACCGGCCCCGGCGGCAACGGCGCGCCATTCGGCAGTGCTGCCGTGTTGGGCAAGGCCGAGCCGTTCGGCAGGCCGAGTTCGGCAGGGCTGACGTGCCGGTTGCCGGGGCGGCCGGCGGCACGGCCGCCACCTGGGATGGCGGGGAAACCTGCGGCTGCGCCGCACTGAGCTGGGCGAGCTTACGGTCCACCTCCTCTTGGTGCTCGCGCAGTGCGTGATTCTCATCGCTCAGCTGCTGCAATGCCGCCTGTACCTGTTCGAGCTGGTGCTGCAGAGCGCTCAGGCGCGCGTCGTCATCGCCGGCCGCGGCGGCGAGGCGGGGGATGCCGAAAACGAGGAGCACGACCGCCAGCACGAAGCGGCGGGTCATCTGTCGGGAGTGGTACATCGCGTGCAGTTCCATGGAAGTTGAAGACGAGAGATCAGTTCGCGCCCGCCGCGCACTGCGCCGGGACGTTGTAAGCGGACGGGTTGTTCGGGTCGAAGCCGTCGGTCAGCGTGCACAGGAACGCGACCACGTCGTCGATCTCCTGCGCAGTGAGCGTGGGTGCCTGGCCGCCCGAAAATGTCGGCGGCGTGTAGGGGACTTCGCCGATGTTGACGTTGGCGTCGAAGGCCACCGGCAGGTCGTTGTACTCATACAGATCCGGTGAGCCATCGGCCGCGACGTACGGGGTACCGACGGTGAAGTAGGGGTTGCCGCCCGGGCCCGCCGGCACGGGCGCCGGGTTGTTGCCGGTGTTGTTGTTGATGTCGCGCGTGACGTACCACTGCACCACCTTGTGCAGGGTCGCGAAATGGCCGTTGTGAAAGTAGGGTGAGGTGATGGCGACGTTGCGCAGCGTCGGCACCTTGAAGTTGCCGCACAGCGTGGTGATCGTCATGAACGAGGGCCGCGGGTTCGGATCGTTGGCGGCCGGCGCAAACGGCCCACACAGGCCCATGTCGTAGTAGGTGTACTCCGCGTCCGCCGGCACGTTCGTCTGCACCGGGATGTAGTCGAGCGGCACGCCGCTGATCGGGCTCGTGGCCCCCGGAGTGTTTGCAGGGATGTTCCAGTTACGCGGTACGCCGATGTTGTCGTAGGTGAAGTCGGTAAACAGCGCATGGTCGCTGTAGCCCTGGCGCTGACTCGGGTGGCAGGCGGTGCAATTGCCCTTCACGGGGTTGTTGAAAAGCGCCAGGCCGTTCTGTTCGGCGGCCGTGAGCGTCGCCTTGCCGGCGAGCCAGAAGTCGTACTTACTGCTGAAGGGCGCGAAGTCGGGATCCTCGACTTCGTAGGCGGCGATCGCCGCGCCGATGTCGGCGAGCGTCGCCTGCGCATCGGACAGCACGGCTGAACCGAAGGCGTTCACGAACAGCTTCAGGGTGGCCGGCGAGGCGTTCAGACGCGCCAGCACCTCCGTCGCATCCGCGTTGGCCATCTCGAATGAGGTCACGAACGGCTGCTGCGCCTGCTCGGCGAGGGACGAGGCGCGCCCGTCACGGAAGAAGCCGCCCGTCGGGGTGCCGGCATTGAGGAAGAACGCCGGGGTGAAAGCTGCGTACATGAGCGAGGGCGCGTTGCGGAACCCCGGCAAGTCCATGTTGCGGCCGCCGAGCGGCACCGGCAGCCCGTGATCGGTCACAGGATCGCCGCTGAAGGCCCGGGTGGGTACGTGGCAGGTGCCGCAGGCCTGCTTGCCGGAGGCGGACAGGCTCCGGTCGAAGAACAGGGCCTCGCCGGCCTGCGCCTTGGCCGATTCGGCAGGGGGCGCTGGCGTGCTGCCCCCGCCGGCATCGCCGCCGCCGCCGCAGCCGGCGAGCGTCACGATGACGAGCGCGCTCCATGCGAGCGCCGCGTGACGGGCCTGCCCCCTCAATCTCTGGCGCTCCTGTTATGCCTCAGTTAATCTTAATGAGAATCATTCCTATTCGCAATTGCATCAGCCGGCAGCGGCAAAGCGCTCCGGCGGCCGGGTGCGCGAGGGAGGTGGTGGCGCTGCGCAGCCGTGCTATGTCTCCTCGCGCCACACCCTTACCGGACGCTTGCGAAGGGCCCCGTGGCTCATCGGCTATACTTTGAAGTCCCCGACGCACGGCCGACGGCGTGGCGTGTGCTTACGTCCCGTGTGCACGGCACGGGCGAAAGTGGCGGAACTGGTAGACGCGCTGGACTTAGGATCCAGTGGGGTAACCCGTGAGAGTTCGAGTCTCTCCTTTCGCACCAGGCTTCAAAAAAGACTCCAACGTTGCCGATTTCTGACGAGGATGGGATTTGATGGAAGTTTCGCTCTCCGACACCGGCGCCCTGTCGCGCCGCCTGGAGGTGGCCGTTCCGGCCGCAGAGGTCGCTAATGAGGTGCAGCAGCGCCTGAAGCGGCTGTCGCGCACAGCCCGCCTCAAGGGCTTCCGCCCGGGTAAGGCGCCGCTGGCCGTCGTCACCAAGCAGTTCGGCGCGCAGGTGCGGGCAGAGGTGGTCGACGACCTCATGCGTACCTCGTTCGCGCAGGCGGTGAACGAGAAGAAGCTGCGCCCGGCGGGCGGTCCACGCATCGAGCCGATCGCGCTGGGTCCCGAATCGGACCTGAAGTACGCGGCGCACTTCGAGGTGCTGCCGGAGGTACGCGTCAACCCGCCCGAGGCGCTGGCGATCGAGCGTCCTGCCGCGACCGTGACGGAGGCCGATATCGACGCCATGATCGAGAACATGCGGGCCCAGCGCCCGGTGTTCACGGCCGTGGAGCGCCCCGCGCGCACTGGCGACCGCGTGCTACTCGACTATCAGGCCCGCATCGGCGGCAAGCCTTTCGAGGGCGCCGAGCTGAGCGATGTGCGGATCGTCCTGGGCTCGCGCCAGGCGATGCCGGAACTGGAGCAGGGGCTGCTCGGGGTCAGCGCCGGCGAGCAGCGCACCATCAGCGTCGTGTTCCCGCAGACGCACCCGAACAAGCAGATCGCCGGCCAGCCTTCCGACCTGCATCTCTCCATAAAGGCAGTGGAGGAGCCGTCCCTTCCGGAGGTCGACGAGGAATTCTTCCGTGCGTACGGTGTCGAAACGGGTGGCTTACCTGAGATGCGCACCGAAGTTCGCACGAGCATGGAGCGGGAACTGAACGAGGTGGTCCGCGGGCGCTTGCGCACCCAGGTGCTCGAGGCCCTGTACCGCGACAATCCGCTCGACCTGCCGCAGGGGCTGATCGATGAGCAGGTGCAGCAGCTGCAGATCGACACCGCGCGCCGCATGGGGATCCGCGACGTGAATCAGCTGCCCGCGCGCGAGGCCTTTCTCGAGCCGGCACGCCGGCGGGTCGCCCTCGGCCTGCTGATCTCGCACATCGTCCAGGCACAGGAGATGAAGCCGGAACGCGAGCGCGTCCAGGCACGTCTGGCCGAACTGGTCGAAGGCCACGCCAACCCGGACGAGGCGCTGCGCGCGTATGCGCAGAACCCGGATGCGATGCGGCAGATCGAATCCGCCGCGCTCGAAGACCAGGTGGTCGAGTGGCTGGTGGCACGCGCGCGCGTCACCGACAAGCCGATGACTTTTTCCGAGCTGACCGGCTTCGGCCAGGCCGGCGCTGATCACTCACATGAACCGCAGCACGAGCCGCAGCAGGCACAGGTGGACGCCACATGAACGAGAGAGGCCTGAACCTAGTTCCCATCGTCGTCGAACAGACAGCGCGCGGCGAACGCGCTTATGACATCTATTCCCGGCTGCTGAAGGAACGCCTGGTATTCATCGTCGGCCCCGTCGACGACTTCGTGGCGAACATCGTGGTCGCGCAGATGCTGTTCCTCGAATCCGAGAACCCCGAGAAGGACATCGCCCTCTACATCAATTCGCCGGGCGGCGTGGTGAGCTCCGGGCTGGCGATCTACGACACCATGCAGTTCATCAAGCCGGACGTCAGCACCATCTGCATCGGCCAGGCGGCCAGCATGGGTGCGGTGCTGCTCGCGGCCGGTACGCGCGGCAAGCGCTACTGCCTGCCGCACGCCCGCGTCATGATTCACCAGCCGCTGGGGGGCTTCCAGGGCCAGGCCGCGGACATGGAGATCCACGCCAAGGAGATGCTCGAGACGCGCGACCGGTTGAACAAAATCCTCGCCAAGCACACCGGCCAGAGCGTCGAGCGCATCAAGCTGGACACCGACCGCGACCGCTTCATGGACTGGAACGAGGCCGTGCGCTACGGCCTCATCGACAAGGTCCTCGAGAAGCGTGGCGAGCTGCCCGTTCCGACCCCCGCCAAGCCGGGCTGATTTGCCCTATTGCAAATTGCCTTGCAGGACAAATGTAAAAGTAGTGAACCGCGTCATACAACTACTGCCCGCACAAAGACTTAGCTGTGCGGCGCGTTTTGCTCATGGCAGGGTGCCGTGCTATAAGAAACTCACGTCAGACGCGTCTTCACAAGCACTGCGCGGCGTGGAGCTCAATGAGGGACATCGATGAGTGAGGACTCCCGCAACCGTCACGATGACGGCAAGCTCCTTTACTGTTCTTTCTGCGGCAAGAGCCAGCACGAGGTTCGCAAGCTGATCGCCGGACCCTCGGTGTTCGTGTGCGACGAATGCGTCGAGCTGTGCAACGACATCATCCGCGAGGAGCTTGAGGACCGCGCCGAGCGCGCGCGCGACAAGCTGCCCAAGCCGCACGAGATCAAGAAGGTCCTCGACGAATACGTCATCGGCCAGGAGCGCGCCAAGAAGGTGCTCTCGGTGGCGGTATACAACCACTACAAGCGTCTGCAGACGCGCACCGGCACGCGCAGCAAGGAAGACGTCGAGATCGCCAAGAGCAACATCCTGCTCATCGGTCCGACCGGCTGTGGCAAGACGCTGCTGGCGGAGACGCTGGCGCGGCTGCTCAACGTGCCCTTCACGATCGCCGATGCGACGACGCTCACCGAGGCCGGCTACGTGGGCGAGGACGTCGAGAACATCATCCAGAAGCTGCTGCAGAAGTGCGACTACGACGTCGAGAAGGCGCAGACCGGCATCGTCTACATCGACGAGATCGACAAGATCTCGCGCAAGTCCGACAACCCGTCGATCACGCGCGACGTTTCCGGCGAGGGCGTGCAGCAGGCGCTCCTGAAGCTCATCGAGGGCACCATTGCCTCGGTGCCGCCGCAGGGCGGCCGCAAGCACCCGCAGCAGGAATTCCTGCAGGTCGACACCGGCAACATCCTCTTCATCTGCGGTGGCGCCTTCGCGGGCCTGGAAAAGATCATCCTCAACCGCACGCAGAAGTCGGGCATCGGCTTCACATCCGAAGTGCGCGACCTCAATACGCGCCCGCACGGCAGCGACCTGTTCCACGACGTCGAGCCCGAGGATCTGATCAAGTACGGCCTGATCCCGGAGTTCGTCGGCCGCCTGCCGGTGGTCGCAACCCTCGATGAGCTGGACGAGGGCGCGCTGATCTCCATCCTCACCGATCCCAAGAACGCGCTGACCAAGCAGTACCGGCGGCTGTTCGAGATGGAAGGTGCGGAGCTCGAGTTCCGCGACGAAGCGCTGCGCGCCGTGGCGCATCGCGCCATGCAGCGCAAAACCGGCGCCCGCGGCCTGCGCACCATCCTTGAGACGGTGCTGCTCGACACCATGTACGAACTGCCCTCGATGCGGAACGTCGCCAAGATCGTCATCGACGAGACGGTCATCGAAGGGCAGACCAAGCCCTATATCGTCTACGGCAGCGAAGAGAACCGCCTCGCCAGCGTCGACGAGCCGCGCCGCGCCTCCGGAACCAATCACTGAACCGGCCGCTCCGCTGCGGCGGTGCGCTTTTTCCGGACTTCTGTGCTTCGCGTCATGCTCGCGTCGTGAGGCGCGTCACTTGAAACGCCGGGCGCAGCCCTCATTTCCCGCTACACTAGCGTCACGAACGCCGTCGGCTGATGTTCTGACAGACGCCTCAGCCGCCCCCCATCTGTCATCGAGGGCTTGAGCGTGTCCGAACCGACTTCTCCAACTGCTCCGATGCCTGCCGTGCTGCAGAACGTGCCGGTACTGCCGCTGCGCGACGTAGTGGTGTACCCGCACATGGTGATTCCGCTGTTCGTCGGGCGCGAAAAATCCATCCAGGCGCTGGATGTGGCCATGCGCACGGACAAGCGCATCATGCTGGTGGCACAGAAGGCGGCGGACGTCGACGACCCTAAGGCCGACGACCTGTACCGCATTGCCACCGTCGCAACCATTCTGCAACTGTTGAAGCTCCCCGACGGCACCGTCAAGGTGCTGGTGGAGGGCGTCGACCGAGCACGCATCGAGAAGCTGCATGCCGGGGAGTACTACTCCTCGGACGCTACGCTGCTGCCGGATGCCGAGACCTACGACGAGAAGGAAATGGACGTGCTCGCGCGCTCGGTCATTTCCCAGTTCGAGCAGTACGTCAAGCTCAACAAGAAGGTGCCGCCCGAGGTGCTGACGGCGCTGGCGGGTATCGAGCAGGCCGGACGCCTGGCCGATACCGTGGCGGCGCACATGTCGCTGAAGCTTGGGGAGAAGCAGAAGGTCCTGGAGATCCTCGACGTCAAGAAGCGTCTCGAGCACATCCTGGTGGCCATCGAGAGCGAGATGGATGTGCTGCAGATCGAGAAGCGCATCCGCGGCCGCGTCAAGGCGCAGATGGAGAAGAGCCAGCGCGAGTACTACCTGAATGAGCAGATGAAGGCCATCCAGAAAGAACTCGGCGAGATGGACGAGGGCGGCAACGAGATCAACGAGCTCGAGCAGAAGATCGCCAAGGCCGGCATGCCCAAGGAGGCGCGCGACAAGGCTGCGGGCGAGCTCAACAAGCTCAAGATGATGTCGCCGATGTCGGCGGAAGCCACCGTCGTGCGCAACTACATCGACTGGCTGGTCAAGGTGCCGTGGAAGAAACGCACCAAGATCATCAAGGACATCGCCCGCGCCCAGAAGGTGCTGGACGAGGATCACTATGGCCTCGAGAAGGTCAAGGAACGCATCGTCGAGTATCTCGCCGTGCAGCAGCGCGTCGACAAACTGCGCGGCCCGATCCTGTGCCTGGTGGGACCGCCGGGCGTAGGCAAGACCTCGCTCGGGCAGAGCATCGCCCGCTCGACCAACCGCAAGTTCGTGCGCATGTCGCTCGGCGGCGTGCGTGACGAGGCCGAGATCCGCGGCCACCGCCGCACCTACATCGGCTCGATGCCCGGCAAGATCGTGCAGAACATGTCCAAGGCAGGGGTGCACAACCCGCTGTTCCTGCTCGATGAGGTCGACAAGATGTCGATGGACTTCCGCGGCGACCCGTCCTCGGCGCTGCTGGAAGTGCTTGACCCGGAACAGAACTCGACCTTCAACGATCACTACCTCGAGGTCGATCTCGATCTCTCGGAGGTGATGTTCGTGTGCACGGCCAACAGCCTCAACATCCCGCCGCCGCTGCTCGACCGCATGGAAGTCATCCGTCTGCCCGGCTACACGGAAGACGAGAAGATGAACATCGGCCGGCGCTATCTGGTGCCCAAGCAGATGAAGAGCAACGGTCTGAGGCCGGATGAGCTCAAGGTCTCCGACGGGGCGCTGCTCGACATCGTGCGCTACTACACGCGCGAAGCAGGCGTGCGCAACCTCGAGCGCGAGATCGCCAAGATCGGCCGCAAGGCCGTGAAGCAGATGCTGCTGCACAAGAAAGAGCAGAAATCCGTGGCGGTCACGCCGCGCAATCTCGACAAGTTCCTGGGCGTGCGGCGCTTCCGTTACGGCAAGGCTGAGGACATGAACCGCGTCGGTCAGGTGACCGGACTTGCCTGGACCGAGGTAGGAGGCGAGCTTTTGACCATCGAGGCTGCGGTCGTGCCCGGCAAAGGCAAGCTGCAGCATACCGGCCAGCTCGGCGAGGTGATGCAGGAGTCCATCCAGGCGGCGATGACCGTGGTACGCAGCCGCGCCCAGGTGCTGGGCCTGGAACCGGAGTTCTACCAGAAGCTCGACGTGCATCTGCACATCCCGGAAGGCGCGACGCCGAAAGACGGACCGAGCGCGGGTATCGGCATGTGCACGGCGCTGGTGTCGGCGCTCACCAAGATTCCGGTGCGTTCGGATGTCGCCATGACCGGCGAGATCACGCTGCGCGGTGAAGTGCTGCCGATCGGCGGACTCAAGGAAAAGCTGCTGGCCGCACATCGCGGTGGCATCAAGACCGTGCTGATCCCGGATGAGAATCAGAAGGACCTCGTTGAGATCCCGGATAACATCAAGGGCAATCTCGAGATCAAGCCCGTCAAGTGGATCGACGAGGTGCTGGGAGTAGCCCTGACGCAGCAGCCGATGCCGCAACTGCCGTCGGATGCGCCGACACCTCCGGCTCCAGCGACCGATGTCGATGACAAGCGCCGGCCGCGCAACGGCCGGCGTTTGAAACAGGTCGTCCCCCCGGCACACTGAGCGCAATCGCGCTCAGGCGTGCCGGGACTAAAGCGGATGGGTGCTTAGCTCAGCTGGTAGAGCGTCGCCCTTACAAGGCGAATGTCGGCGGTTCGATCCCGTCAGCACCCACCAAATAAATCAATCACTTAAGCGCGCTCGAACTCATCCCGTCAGGCGCAGAACAGTCATTGCGGGACTTCTTCAGGCGGTTGGCCGCGTTGAGTAGGTTCCGCAGTTCCGCCGCGCTGTAGTCCGTGGTCACTCGTGTGGAGCGGTGCCCTAACAGATCCTGGCGGTCCTCGAAGGACACGCCAGCCGCCCTTGGGCGCCGCCCAAACGTGTGTCGCAGGTCATGCACCCGAACGTTCCTGAAGCCCGATGGCGCCTCCCTGCCGAGTTCCTGGGCATACCGATCCGCAGCTCGCCGGCGGGCCTGTATCCACTCCGAATTGCGGAAATGCCCCGACCCGATGTCGCTGCCCGTTCCGGTTCTCCCAAGTGAAAACATACAGCGCATGCTCCCCGCGTACCTCTTCCAGCACCGACTGGGCGACGTCGTTCAGGATGACCGCTCGCGCTTGCCGGTTCTTCACACTCGTCGCCGGCGCACGAACACACTCCGCTTGATCTCGGGCGTGTCCAGTTCCGGCACCCGCTGCTCCCAGCTCCATCGCAAGTTGCACAGCTTCTGGTCCCGCAGTTCCGTATTCACATCGAACAACGCCATCCGTTGCAGATGCGGAGCCAGTTCCGAGAAGAGCAATCGCTGCTCGTCCCAATCGAGCGGATAGGCCTTGCGCGCCGTCGGATCCGATTCGAGCTGGATCAAGGGAGCCGCGGCAAGCCACGTCAGGTTCGAGTCCGCTTCTCGCCACACCGTCGCAGCAAGCCTCAGAACCCGTCTTGCCACGCCAGTCTTGCGGTTCAGCGTGCTCATCGAGAGGGGCTTGCGCTTTCCCCGCCGATGCTTGGAATAGGAGAAGCTGACTGGCGTGCCGGGATCCGGTAAGGCAATTCCGAGCAAGGTATTCAGGGCAAGGCATTTCTTATGTTTCCCTGCGCCCATGGGACTCGGTTAGGGGATTCGCAGAGAGGGGGTAAGCGTCGGGGTATCCAAATTTGTCCGTCGCCATATAGCCCGCCGGTCAAGGGGTTACAGACGACCTTCGACGCCGACCCTGGCGCAGCCTGTCGAGCAAATTCGCTTCGGACTGGTGATCGGTGGCCAGCCTATAGTTGCGTCGGAAGGGCGATCAGCGGTGGCTCGCGTCGAGCCGCGGCGACAGCAGTATCGATGCGTAGGAGGCGATGAACAGACCAAAACCCGTCACCCACAATACCGCCGCGGCGGCGATGAGGATCATCGCGGATGCGCCGGCAAACTCCGCAACGACCCTGATTACGCCTGCGCCGGTGATTGTCAGATAGATTGCGATCGTTAAACGGTCGGCTTGCAGGGCGCGGCCGGTATGCCCGCGCGCCACTCGCGTCATGACAGCGAGCACCATCGTGCCGATGGCACCCACGGTGAAGGCATGGATCGCGGCGGCTTCCGGAACGGCGGATGACAGCAGGCTCGCGCCCAAGAGGGCCGCGCCCAACACGACCCATGCGTAGCCGAGATGGAGGACCGCGAGGAGTGGTTCGGGACCGGTTGCAAAACCTCGCCAGCGCGCGAGCCGCCACAGATTAAGTGCGGCGGCGACGATCAGGATCGCGCCTGCCAGTGTTGAGGCGGGAAAGAAAGCCCACCCGAGAAGACCCGTATGAAGAGCGGCGAGCGCCGCGCGATCGATCAGGCCGGGAGCGGCCGGATGTGCGGTGACGCTACGCATCACGAGCCAGTTGCGCGTGAAGACTGGAATGATCCTACCGCCGATCGCCGAGATGAGGGCGATTATCGCAGCGATGGCGAGACGCCATCCGACTCCAGCCGGTACGCCGCGTCCGGCTTGTTCCAGATACATCAGCAGATCGGCGATCCCGAGCACGCCGATGGGAATTGGCATCATGAGATTGCGCCAATTGCGGGCGGCGACGATCTCGCCCACGGCCACGAGGCAGAGCGTGAAGGGAAATGCCAGGTCTACGGTGGCGGCCGGCCAGAAAGGCAGGAATGTCGAGACGAGGCAGACGAAACGGCCCAGCAGCCAGAGCACAACAAGTCCGATCAGGGGTGCGCCGTAGATCGGGGGACGGCCTGTCCAGTTGGGGATCGCGGTCAGCAGGAAGCCGGCGATGGCCGCCGGCACAAAACCAAACAACATGGCGTGGATGTGCCACGAGAGGGGATCAAACCGGCTCGGCAGCCTGCCACCGGTCATGATGAGGATGATCCACACGATTAACGCCAGCACCGCCCAGGCCGCTGCAGCCAGGAAGAAGGGCCGAAAGGCGAGCGACCATAGAGGAGCCCCACCACCGGCCGTCCTCATTGGCGCCGCCATCGCCACAGCAGTTCTTCACCCGGTTCGGTCTCTTCTGCGTGCCGGCGCCATGGCGGATCGACCGATCTTGCAGGGCGAATCCACTTTTTCACACACCGACGATACGGCATGAGGGGAGGGCAGCGTTTGCGCCCGCGCAAACGGATCTTAGGTGCACTGCGTCAGTCGGGGCGCATCCTCCGCGATTCGCAAGATTTCCGAGGGCTGCCGGATGGTCAGGCTCTGGTGATCGGTCGCGAGCAATCCGGCTTTTTCCCAGGCGGTCAGGATGCGGCTTACCGTGTGGAGCGTTGTTCCGGCGATATCCGCCAGGTCCTTGCGCCGCAACGGGAACGCAATCGCCGTCCCATCCAGGGTGCTGCGGCCGGCCTGGTGGGCGAGTCGCAGCAGGGCATGGGCGATACGACGCTCGGCACTCTGGGTGGCGAGCTCGCGCACCCGTTCCTGCACTTCCTGCAGGCGCTTGCCGATGATGCGGATGACGTTGACGCCGATCTGGGGATAGCGGTGGATCAGCTCAAGTAGTTCCGCCTCACTCCAGCTCACCTCGAGTGTTTCGGCGAGGGTGATCGCGTCGGCGGGATAGCGGCCGTCGGTGAAGAGCGCGACGGTCCCGAACATCTCCCCAGGGCCGATGAAACGGATGATGACCTGGGCGCCGTCGCTACCGGATTGCGCGATGCGCACGCCCCCTTCGATCACCGCGTGGGCCTGTACGCCATCCTCGCCCTGGCTGAAGATGCGGTGATCTTTGGGCAGGCGTCGCACGCGTGCGGCGCCTGCGACCCCTTCAAGGGCCGAGGGCGGGAGGCCCCGAAAAAGCTCCATCCCGGCCAGGGTGGGTGGGGCGAGGCGGGAGGCGGTGCTCATGAGCACAGATTACCCCCGCCAGTCCGGAATTTAAGGGAGGTGTTTGCTCCAGCGCAAACGGGTCGAGTCGCCGCCGCGGTAGGGTTGCGCCAAATCGGGAGATCGAGGCGATGGGTTTTCCGCTATGCGGCCCCGGAATGGGGTGTTTCAGGATCGGCCGGCGCGAGAAAAGCCGTGGATGAAGTGGTCCTCGCCCGCGCTCTGCATGTGTTGTTTGTCGTGATCTGGATCGGCGGCGTCTCGATGGCGACGACCGTCGCGCTGCCGGCCGTGCAGCGAGGGGATCTGGGCGAGAATTGGCTCAAGGCGTTCCAGGCGATCGAGCGCCGCTTTGCCTGGCAAGCGCCGACCGCGATCATCGTCGTGGGACTCACCGGCTTCTACATGGCGTGGCAACTCGATCTCTGGGAGCGGTTCCTAACGGTCCGCTTCTGGTGGATGCACGCCATGATCTGCGTATGGGTGCTGTTCGCACTCGTCCTGCTTCTCATTGAGCCGTTTATCCTGCACCGCCAATTCCACCGCTGGGCGACGGCGCATCCGGTGGTCGCCTTCGCCTGGCTACATCGGGCGCATTGGGTGCTGCTCGCGCTCAGTGTGGTGACGATCCTGGGGGCGGTGGCGGGAAGTCACGGGTGGTCGATCGTTTGAAGAAGCCGATTTGGCCGCTGAAGGGGAGATGAAAACAATGACATTGGCCGCCGAACGCATTGATCCGCCCATCGCAGATCCCGTCAGTAACGTGCTCAAGTGGGTGCTGCTGGCGGTCGCCATTCTCACCTTCGCGCTCCTGGCGTGGGCCACGACTGCGACCTACCGGCTGGCGCCGCCGCAGCCCGAGCGCTTCGTGGGTGCCGATGGCGCGGTGCTCCTGACGAACGCCGATATCGTTGCCGGCAAAGGCGGATTCCAGAAGGCCGACCTGATGGATTACGGCAGCCTCTACGGGATGGGCTCCTATTACGGGGAGGACTACACCGCCTCAACGCTGGTGCGGCTCGGTACGGTGACGCGCGAGAACATTGCGCAAGCGAGGACCGGAAAGGCGTTCGCCACACTCACCGCAGACGAGCAGGCATCAGCGACAACTGCGATGCAACGCGCCCTGCAAGGCATCGACCTGACCAAGCCTGAGGTCGTATTGCCCGATTCCGTCGCGGGTGCCGTGACCACCGTGCGCGACGCTCTGACCAAGTCGCTCAACGTCACTGATCCGGACGCGGGATGGACGGCGGCCAAAAGTCTCACCCCGCAGCTCGCGCGTCAGACCGCGGACTTTCTCGTTTTCTCCGCCCTGACGACCGTCGCACGGCGGCCGGGTGTGCCCTGGTCATGGACCGAGAACTGGCCCTACGAGCCGCTACTCGGCAATACGCCGACCACCAACACCTTCCGTTGGACCTGGATTAGCTTCTGCTTCACCTTCCTGGCCTTTGGCGTGGTGCTGTTCATCTACGAGTTTTTCCTGAACAACCCGGATGATGCGCCGATGGATCCGGTGCTGGGAACGTTCGGCCCGCTCACACCCAGCCAGCGGCGCATCGGCAAATATTTTCTCGCGGTCGCAGCGCTCCTGCTGGTGCAGATCGCCGCCGGTACGATCATGGCGCATTCCTATTACGATCGGACGAGCTTCTACGGCATCGCCATCAACGACTATTTGCCGTTCAACTTCCTGCGCGACGTCCACATCCAGGCACCCATCGTCTGGATCGGATTGTCATGGATTGGGGCCGCACTGTTCCTGGCCCCGGCCATCGCCGGCGGACAGGAAGCCAAAGGACAGCGCTGGTTGGTGGATTTCCTATTCTGGGTGACGCTGCTGGTCGTCGCCGGAGCCCTGATCGGCGACTACCTCGGGATCATGGGCATAATCGACCAGAACTGGTTCTGGTTCGGCAACCAGGGTCTCTCCTATATCCAGCTCGGCCGCTTCTGGCAGATCGGCTTTTTCGTGGGGCTTGCGCTGTGGAGCCTCCTGGTAATGCGCGCGTTATGGCCGACGAGGGTGCTGTGGCGGAAGGCCGCAGGCCAGTTTTGGTCCGGCCGCATCCGGCTCGAGCATCTGATCTGGGCGTCCACGATCAACATTGCCGTGCTCTATGTCTTCGGGATGATCCCGCTCACGGGGATCGAGAAGTCCTTCACCCTGACGGATTTCTGGCGCTGGTGGGTGGTCCATCTGTGGGTCGAGCAGTCCTTCGAGTTCTTCGCCGCCTGCATGACCGCGTATCTCTTAATGTCGGTGGGCCTGGTCTCGCGCAAGCTCGCCGAGCGGGCGACCTACTTCGAGATCATCCTGATCTTTCTGGGTGGCGTCATCGGCACGGGCCACCACCTCTATTGGGCGGGAGGCCCCAGTATGTGGGTGCCGATGGGCAGTATGTTCTCCTTTATCGAAGTGTTGCCGCTGGTGCTCTTGATCATCGAGGCGATCAATCATTACCGCCTGATCAAGGCGCATGAGGAGTTCAAGTATCGCCTGGCGTACACCTACGTGATCGGCGCAGCGTTCTGGAATTTCGTCGGCGCCGGCGTGTTCGGCGGCGGCACACTCAACGCCCCACTGGTGAATTACTATGAGCACGGAACGTTCCTGACGCTCAACCACGCGCATACCGCCTTGTTCGGCGCCTTCGGCGAGCTGGCGATCGGGCTGATCTATTTCTGCCTGCGGTACGTCGCGGCCGACCGGCATCGCTTCGGCGAGCAACTCGGGCTCTGGGCTTTCTGGCTCTACAACGGCGGGCTGGTGCTCTGGATCCTGCTCAACTTCTTCCCGATCGGGTGGCCGCAGCTCGATGCGGTCTACGAGCACGGTCTGGCCTATGCCCGCAGCAGCGCGTTCTACAATACGACACTGTTCTGGCAGTGGATGCGGCTGCCGGGCGACGTCGTGTTCGCGCTCGGTGCGCTATTGATGGCCTGGGACTTCATCGTGAAGCTCCGTCCGCTCTATCCGCAAGCATTAGAGCGGCTGATCTTCCGCACGCCGCCGGAGCTGCGTACGGCTTCGGAACCCGCGGAATGACATGATCAACGGATGGTTACCACCGACATCAAGCGGGTCTGCAATGGGGGGGCGAAAATCGTAGCTCCGTACGTGGCGATCATCATCTGCTTGCGCACTTCATGCACTGACTCGGGGCAGCAGCTAAGGCTGGTGCACAGGAGCGACGAGCGCTGCGTCGACGCCCTAAAGACGTTTAACCGGCGGACTTCAGGCGTTTGGCGCGTGGACAACGCGCACAGCGAACTCGAGTCTTGAGTTCACGTCGTGGCCACGGACGGCCGAGGCGATTGCGAAGTCGTAGAAGCGGTTGCGGTCACGCGCCTCCGCGCAATTCGGCGCCGGCAGGACCAATCGTTGGGCTCGGAGCATGGCGAGGAATCGGAGCCCGTGTGTAACTAGAACCTATCTCAAATTCGTTTCTTAGCGGCATGTAGTGCCGTAAAATTGCATTTGTGCTGAGACTACGCGAAGAGCAATGGCAGCGGATTCGCGAGCACTTTCCGGAGGAAAATGCTCCGGACAGTCGTCCCGGTCGCAAGCCTATCCCACGCGTCGAGTCTTGGAAGCGGTGCTGTGGATTCTCAACACCGGCGCGCAATGGCACATGCTCCCGCAGGGCTACCCGAACTACAAGACCGTGCACCGGCGCTTCCAACAGTGGTGCGCGAAGAGGTGTTGCGCAAGGTCCTGACGGATCTGGCGAACACGCTGCGCGAAGAAGGCGAGATCGATGAATCGGAATGCTTCATCGATGCCACGTTTGCATCGGCCAAGGGTGGTGGTGAGGAGATTGGGCCGACGCGGCGCGGAAAAGGCGTGAAAATCATGGCAATCGTGGATCGCCGCGGTTTGCCGCTGTCGGTAAGTACTTATGCTGCCAATCACCACGAAGTCACCCTGGTGCAGCTGAGCTTCGAGTTCTACATGATCGAAGCGAAGCCACAGAACCTGATTGGTGATAAAGCCTATGACAGCGATGAGCTCGATGAGCAGCTTCGCAGTGAAGGTGTCGAGATGATCGCGCCTGATAAGTCCAACCGCAAACGCAAGACGCAGGACGGTCGGCGCTTGCGCCGCTACGAGCGGCGCTGGATCGTCGAGCGATTCTTCGCCTGGATACAGTGGCGTCGTCGCCTGCTGGTGCGCTGGGAGTTCTATCCACGCAACTTCCTCGGCTTCGTACAGCTCGCCTCCATTTGCATACTACTTCGGTACTTTTGAGGTTTTGAGATGAGGTTCTAGGCAACTGCATTCGGTGCGGCTGACTCGAGGATTAGACCGGTCCGCTGAGTTGTGCCGCGCCGGCGTTACTTGCTCACGCTTGCGACCGACCAGTGAGGCACGGCTTCTAAAGCCGATCCGCGCCTCGTTTAATACGAGTAACGGAATCTACGGTTCGCCGAGAGTCTGCTTGGGACTTACGCAAGACCAGAGAGAGTCGCACCGGCGCCGGCTCTGCGGGACTCTTGCGGAACCCTTGCGGAATGCTTCCGTATTCGAGTCAGCAAGCAGAGCGTATTCGTATTCGCGCGACAATCGCGCCCTCTGGCCGATATTCTGCGGGACTTTTGCGGGACTCTCCTGTGCTTTCCTGCGCTCGACGATTGCAACGGCCGTCCGACCTACAGGTTTTTGATTCACTCACTGCCAGCAGAATCAAACACTTGCGATACGGCCTTGTTTGCGAAGTTCGCGGCCTATAAGGTCGCTTCGTTCTTACAAGGCGAATGTCGGCGGTTCGATCCCGTCAGCACCCACCATTAAATCACTTAAAACATAGCATAATCGTCACTTGTGCCGTCGCGGGCGCCGAAGGCTCTGTGCCACCAATGTCCCTACCGCGCGCGCCGCCTCAGCCGCATTCGAGGGCGCAAGGTGCGCGTAGCGCAGCACCATCCGATAGCTTTTCCAGTCGCCGAGCACCGTCAGCCGGCAAGCTCACGCCGCGTTGGACGGCCCACGAGGCGCCCGTGTGCCGCAGGTCGTGCCAGCGTAGCCCCTTCAGGCCGCTCTGCCGCCGGCCGAAGATGTAGGAGGCGCTTCGATACGCAAGCGCTCCGACCAAAATCATGGCGGCGATAAGCGAAATTTCCATCTACCAATTAGCGTACGCCAGATAGTCGGCGCTCCGGTAGCGATCCTCGAATGCCACACGGCTGGACGTGCGACTCACCGCCTGACACCGAAGAGACGGGGGATTTCGGGGATGAATTGTCGGCACCTCGTCTGGCGGAGCAGGTTGGTCGTCCTCAGGTTGCGCTTTGTACTTCTCCAACTCTGCGAGGAGCGCGGCGATCTGCTCACGCATCATCGGAATGAGAAGCACGCTTTCTTGCGTGATTCTTTCGCCCTCCGGTGATATCAGCGCATCGCGGTCCACATGCCAATACAGCCAAGACTGACTGAATGCTCCGAGATCACCATAGAGCAGCGCAGATGCCGTATATGGAATTCTCTCTGCCCCAGACTGCCAGCGCTTTGCTTGAGCCAAAGGCACTTGGCAAATTCTCGCAATCGTCTCTGCATCCAACTTGTGCGTGGCAACCCGGGCCCCGACGATTCGCACAGCCTCAATCGAGGGTAGACGCTTGGCAAGAAAACCGTCACTTATGCTGATGATGGCCTGCTTGAGAGGCGGGCGGCGTTTTGGCTTCTTGCTCTTCTTCATACATCCCCCTAGCCTTGCGCAAGTTTATGCGAAAGACAGCAGCGGCCGCTGCGCTTCTTCTACCTCCTGATTTTGTAGAGCCGATGGCGGCACTGCGGGTCAAAGAGCTGCCAGAAGGAAATACGGACTGGCTGTATGAAGTTAAATGGGATGGATACCGGGTACTGATCATCAAGGATGGAGAGTCCACCCGGCTTATCTCCAGAAACGAAAAGGATTTGACCAACTTCTACCCAACTATCAGAGCGGCCGGCAAGCGCCTTGCTGCTAAGACGGCCGTAGTAGACGGCGAGTTGGTAGCGCTCGACGCCAAAGGGCTGCCGTCATTCAACGCGCTGCAGAATCGCAGTCAGCTGCCGGAACAGCACCGAATCGCCTACTACGCCTTTGATCTGTTGCATCTGAACGGGCGCGATCTCACCAAGAGCCCGCTCGAGGAGCGCCGCGAGGCGCTGCCAGGCGTGATTGCTGACTCCGGTCTGCTGATATCAGAGGTACTCCCGGGAGCGCCGGGCGATATCGTCAAAGCTGTCAAAGCGATGGGATTGGAAGGCGTGGTAGCCAAGCGCCGGGCGTCTGCATACTCGCCGGGCGAACGCTCCGGCGATTGGGTGAAGGTTCGCTTTGTTCTCTCGCAGGAATTCGTCGTAGGGGGATACCGCCCAGGGAACAATGGCGTTGATGCAATACTGGTCGGAGTTTACGAGGACAGGCAGCTGAAGTTTGCCGGCAAGATCAAGGCGGGCTTTGTCCCTCACACTCGCCGCGAACTAGCCCGGACGCTCAAGCCCCTGCAAGTCGAACGGTGCCCGTTCCCCGAACTTCCCGACGCTAAGCACTCGCGCTGGGGCGCTGGAGTGACTGCCGAGGATATGGCAGAGATCCAATGGGTGACTCCGAAGCTGGTTGTGCAAATCAGCTTTCTGGAATGGACGGAGGAGGGGAGGCTGCGTCACGCGTCATTTGTCGGACTGAGGCCAGACAAGACAGCAAGAACTGTTAGTCGGGAATGATTCGAATCTGAAACCCGTGACACCGCCCGCGGAGCCAGCGCTTCGCAACTACACTTTGCGGCCACTCGCCAAAGCTTGAGTCCAGCCATTCCCGGTAGATCGCCTTGCGCTTGATAGGCGGCTGCGCTTCAAGAGGTCGCGGGTAGGTTGGCAAGAATCTCTCAAACTCCACACTGGTTACGCTGTGCCACCGCATGGGGCAAAAGGGTAGGCGGCCTGTCTCTGATGCGTCCATCCAGTATCAGCCTCTTGTGCGAGCTGGATAGTTACGACAAGGAAGTTGGCGCTGGATCGTGCCTCCCATCAATTTAACTGCAGCGGCAACCCGAAGCTTTGCCGGGACATCGTCGGGTGACGCCTCGTTTCTACGCTACATCGGCGTTTTCGCCTACAGCCCGCGTCCGGCACGCGTCCCAGCGCGTTGACGCTCGCGGAGTGCAAGGAAATGGCGTCCATGCAGTGCCGGCGCTCGTTCAGACCTGTACAGAGCTTCGAGGAGGCTTATCGTGACGCGTCCGAAAGTCGGTGACCGCCCGCCGGTGCGGTCGAATTGCGCTCGTTGAACCTGGTAGCGCGGTGTCGAAGGCCAGCAACCGGCCACCTGCGGGCGTCACGACGTTGTTGAGTTGCCCACGGAAATCATAGTAAAACGAACGACGCAATTGGTGTCCCATCGCGCGCGAGGGTCCGACTCTTCAGCCCATTGGTGGGCGGAAATGCAGTAGGGTATCGACAAATCCGTCCCTAGCGACGGAGGAGGTCGAATGTCTGACTCCGCCCGCTTTGCGCTTCACCGGCCAGAATTTCTGAACGCCCTTGTGCAAGGCGAGGACAAGATCGCCGCCCTCCTGAAAGAGAGCTCAGTCAATGTCCCCGCTCGCGCGACTCTTGTTGAGGCCAATACAGACCACCAGTTTGTCTACCGTCTGCTCAAAGGCTGGGCCGGTCGGACACGATTGCTTCCGGACGGACGCAATCAATTCATTCTCATTTTCCTGCCCGGAGACTTGTTTGCCGTCAAGAGTATGTTCTTAATCCGCCAAACCGATGCCGTCGTAGCAATCACGGACCTCGTTACGGAGCGGATCGACTATCGCAAATTGCACAATGCCTACGTTTCAGACAGCGATGTTGCCATGCGATGCATTTGGCAGATAGTGGAAGAAGAGCGTCGTCTTCATAGCTGGGTCGTGGGTCTCGGACAAGGTAGTGCGGAAGAGCGCGTCGCTCTGCTGCTCATAGATCTTCGTGGCGTCTTATCCTGTCAAAGACAATCGGTCCCGATTCCTAATCTACGACATGCCGCTAACGCAGGTTGAGCTGGCCGATCACCTCGGGATCACGGCCGTCCACGTAAGTCGCGTACTCAAGGACTTTCGTGACAGCGGCATAGTCACGGTGCGCGACGGTCGCGTCACAATTGCGAGCTTGGAAATGCTCGCTCAGCGCGCGTCGGCGCTGCTCGATCCGTATGAGCGTGTGACCGCCGCGTATGTAGGTGAGCAAAACGCGGGCTCGAACACACTTGACTAACGATCCGGAAACGCTTCGACTGTAGCGGCGATTATCAGTAAGCGGCAGATGGATTCCGGACAACAACGTGCGCGATAGTTTCTTCGATGCCGAAAGGCGCCACGGCCTGGGATCCTGCCGCTACCTTTAGCTCGCGCAAAGTCAGGACAGATGACGGTCGCTGACGAACTAGGCCGACTTGTCGCTGTTCGATCATCGTCCGTAACAAGCCCGTCGTGGATCGGGATAGCGCCTTCTTCGCTAACAATTGGCGCCTGTCAATAACATAGGTAGTGGCGCGGCTGCGTTACGAAACTTAGGTTAGTTCGTTTTGCGTCTAGGCATCGCGTCGGCGAGAGGAAACCATCAGCTTGAAACTTTCGAGTTTTATTCTCAGCGAAATTGACTCGATCGCGACGGAATGGGAGGTCTTCGCCGCGGCTCAATTGCCTGCCGCTGCGCAAATGGGATCGCTGGCGTTACGGGATCACGTTGAGCAGATTCTGAAGGCGATCGCAAAGGACATCCTGACTGCCCAGACGAGCGACGAACAGTCGGAGAAGTCTAAGGGCCGCGCCGCCCGGCTCAGAGAGGCTTCCAACACCGCGGCAGAAACGCACGCGCTGCTCAGGGCGGAAAGCGGCTTTAGCATCAATCAAATGGCGGCCGAGTACCGAGCGCTTCGTGCGAGCGTGCTTTCCCTATGGACCAAGAAATCGGAGCCCACTGCCCTGGATCCGCAGGAGATGATTCGCTTCAACGAGGCGATCGATCAAGCTGTCGCGGAATCGGTGGCATTCTTCAATGCACGGGTCGATCACGAGCGCAATCTATTACTCGGGATGCTTGGGCACGACATGCGCAGCCCTCCCCACCATTCAGTTAACGGCAACATACTTATCGACGGTGGACGCAGGCACCAATGTGGCTACGTGTGTCGCGCGACTTTTAAAGAGTGCCAGCAGTCTGAAAGCACTGCTCGATGACCTGCTTGACTTCAATCGCACGAAACTTGGTTTGGGCATCACTATCTCACCTGCGGCCGTCGATTTGGCGGAAGCATTCTCGGCCGAATTGGAGCAGTTGCGCGTTGCAAATGCTGGCCGATCGATTGTCTTAGAGGCCAACGGTGACGTTAGTGGGGTGTGGGACGTAAACCGTCTTAACCAGTTACTAGATAACCTCGTGGTGAATGCGTTCAAATATGGAGCGTTTAGCTCCCCCGTTAAGGTTGTCCTGAGTGGGTTACCGGGAGAGGTGAAAGTTGCGCTTCACAACCATGGAGCGAAGATTGAGCCCGCGACGCTCGCTCAGATATTCGAGCCCCTGAAGCGCGGATTGGATGGTCAGCTCGTCTGGGAACCGATGGAAGCATGGGTCTTGGGCTGTATATCGCTCGGGAGATCGCTACTGCGCACGGTAGCGATATTGCAGCCAATTCCGATGAAAATGAAACCGTTTTCACTGTTCGGCTACCGAGATTGCGGCCCTAGGGGCAGATGCGATTGCGTTCTTATCGCGACGGCGTAATGTCGAACCGCGCGTCATCCTAGTTGCGGTCCGCTTACTGCGAGGGCGACTGGCATCCATGAGGCGAACGATCGTGTGTTCTAAAGCCGGCCGGGTTGGCACCGGCGTTTCAGCCGCGGGTGTGTGGCGGACTGTCGGAAAAGCGGCTGCCGAGAATGTAACGACCAGGAAGACAGAAACCAGGAATCTCTTCATATCTGCCTCTCGCAGAACTCGACAGGTGATACGTAGGGCAGTGGCGCCGGCCTAAAGCCGGTCCACGAGGCGAGGCTTCGGACGCAGGAAGGACCCGACATTTCAAAAAGGCTTCCTTTGACCGCATGCCTCGGCGGAACCGCATCCCCGGCATATTCATCTGTGCTACATGCGTTGCGGCGTTGAGCACACTCAGGCTGAGCTTCAGACGCTTCGCATGCTTTGGCTGTCGCCGGAGGCTCGGCCGGCAGCCCTACGGCCGAACGATACAGCCGGGCGGGCCGCGCCTCGCGCGGGAGTAACTGGCAGGCGAGCACGCGAAGACTCTAGGAGTTGTCTCGACAGCGTCCGTCGTCCGGTATGCCCCGCCAGAGGTCCGTTGGCGGTCGTACTCGTAACTTAGTCGTTGGTGGTGCGACCTGGACGCTGGCAAATGTCGGCCGTTCGATCCCGTCAGCACCACCGGCATACGGCAATTGAGGTTTTGAGATAGTTCTATGAGGTTTTGAGATAGGTCTGGTCTTTCCGATATGGCGATAATCACGTGGCGGCAATGGAACATCCTCAGTGGAACCGGGGGTATCGTGCGCACTCTCCACACGACTGGGCACGCGTCTGAATTGCCGCTAGGGATTGGAGGGGGTTACGCGCTCCATCAGCAATGACCGGCTTCGAGTATGTAGGTTCGCACATAGTGCGGATTCGATGGATTCTTGACGCTGCCATCGCGCTGGAAGTCACGAATGGTTGGGGAGAACAGGCTTGTCGGCTGACGCTTATCAAGGCTG
>CAWBDY010000007.1:0-1461770 GCA_963787655.1 uncultured Gammaproteobacteria bacterium
TTAGACGGCTATGAGTGACGACTTCCCTGCCGGTTGGAACAAGACGGTGACTGATCTCATTGCCGAGTCGAAGAAGACAGGTCGCGCGGTAGGTCCTCCTGAGACGGAGTGGGCATTGGCGTATGAGTGCTCTCTGCTTAGGCCATGGGCGCGCTTCCCGCTCGATGGGAATATCTACGAGGCCCTGAAGACACGCCGGTATCGTTTCTGACGCACTGGCGCGCTCCCTTTACCGATGGCGGATCCGGCGCCTTGCCCAAGGGCACGAAAGTGCGTGTCAAGGTCTTCGACAACGCACCAAACGCCACTAGGGTATATGCATCACCGCTTGACGCTGACGTAGTTGAGAGGCTGCTAGTTTCGGAGGCAGATCGGACGAACCCGAAGTACGGGGGCTTTAGCCTCTCGATCTCCATTGCAGACCTCAACAAGTGCTTTCGCCTTGTGAAAACGGAGCATCGATGAGCCGTCTAACAAACGCTTGGAGCGGCCGTGAAAGCTGAAGAGGCGCGCCGTGCGCGCCATTCGGCATTCTGCGCGCACAGCGCGCTTTCTATGCTGCGGCGCGGCCGCTCAAGCTCATCGTTAGACCGCATGAAAAAGCACGACGCTTCCTTGGCGCCTTATGGCTGGTACGTGGGTTCATACCTGCTGCGCTTCGTTGAGGTTGCGGATAAGGGTAAGAACCGTCCAAAAGCGCCGCTTTCTTTGCTGGGAAAACACCGTGATAGTTAAAGCACGCAACATCGGGACACGCCTTCGACAAGGTTAGCTTCGTGGCAAAGAGACATACGCGCCCTTACCGCGGCGGCGCCGAAGGTGTGAAGGTACGGTGGCTATTTGAAGGCGTCACGGATCTTCTGCCCATATACGAGCGACTTAATGACGGCGCAGAGATCATGTGGCGGAGCATCGTCAGAGTTCACTTAAAGGCATCCGCCGTAGGACTAAGCCAAAGCGCGCGTTCTATTTGCTGCGGTCTAACCAACGCTTGGAGCGGCCGTGAGAGCTGAAGAGACGCGCTGTGCGCGCCATGCGTATTCTGCGCGCACAGCGCGCTTTCTTTGCTGCGGCGCGGCCGCTCAAGCTCACCGTTAGACAACCAATGCGCTCCACGATCGCCTTACTGGCTCTTGCGGTGGCACGTGTTACGATCGCGGCGGACGCCTCACATTGGGTTGAGGTGGCGGGAGGCACCTGGACGCCCACACTCAGCCTTCTCGCTGAGACTGAGAGCGCCTTGAAGGTCGCTCTTCCCACGGCGGCGACGAATCGTGGTCCCCTTCCTGATTGGAGCACCTACACGTTTCAATTCCAGGGCATTAGTCCTCTTCACGGCCGGCGCTATATCCGCGTAAACGCCTTTTGTGATTCCGCAAGGGATCATCGCGACATCCAATCTCAGTGGGTGTTTGTGTACGACGGAGGGGCGTGCTTCTTCTCGGCGAAGTATAACCCGGTGTCTAAGCGTGTGTACGATCTTGAGGTCAACGGTGTCGCGTAATGGTTGTCTAACAAACGCTTGGAGCGGCCGTGAGACGTAATCGAGTTGCGCCGCGAGCGCGAGATAATTGTGCACTCGCGTCGCCTATTGTACGGCGGCAGGCGGCCGCTCAAGCTCGACGTTAGCAGTCACAGATGGCGTGTTCGGTCGTGCTTCTACCAGGGATGGACGGCACCGGCGATTTGTTCGTGCCCCTGGCCGAGGCGCTTTCTCCGGACGTACCGACGGTTTTGGTGCGGTATCCAGACGTGCCGCTCGATTACTCAGCGCATGAGCGCATCGCCGCTGATTCTCTTCCGAAAACGGGTTCGTACGTGGTCCTAGGTGAGTCCTTCTCAGGGCCAATTGCCATATCCATTGCGGCTCGGGCTCCGCCGGGAATGCTCGGATGCATCCTATGCGTCTCGTTTGCCCGCTCGCCGCGTCGACTTCTGAGGCTGTTAATCCCGCTGCTCCGAATGCTCCCTCCCCAGCAAGTCCCGGGTGCGATTACTTCATACTTCCTTATGGGGCGGTTCAAGACTACGGAGCTTCGACTGCTCCAGGCGGAAACGCTGAGGAAGGTCTCCCCTGCGACGCTCGTGGCGCGCCTCAAGAGCATCGCGACGGTCGACGTTAGCGATACGCTGCGTCGCCTCTCCATGCCAACGCTTTACCTGCGCGCCACTGAGGATCGTCTAGTTCCACGGTCGGCTGCCGCAACCTTCTCGAACCTTGCGAGTGCCGGACGGGTCATTAGTATTGAAGGACCGCATCTTCTATTACAGACAAATCCGAACGCTGCGGCGGATACGATACGGCAGTTCATCAGGGAGATAGCGTGACTGCTAACCAACGCTTGGAGCGGCCGTGACAGGTACGTGGGTTAACGCCGCGGTCGCCCCGGGAGAGTGTGCGCCCGCGTCGTTGTGGATTCTGCGGCAGACGGCCGCTCAAGCTCACCGTTAGAGCGCAGTATGGATAACAGGCGGCTTCGCCGAGTATCTGGAGGCATCAGCTTCGCCTTGGCATTGCTCTGGTTGCGGAATATTTTCTGGGATCCGCCCCGAACGGCGCCTTGCAGGTAATTGTGGGCTTGTCGTTGCTACTTACTGGCGGGGCTTTGATGCTTGGACTTGGCGCGGAAAAGTCATGATAGGTTTGCCATTGGCACCGAAGCGCGCACGGCCCAGTCACCCATTTCAATGGAGGGGCGCGCGTCACAAGGGCTTCGTTCGATGCGCAGGTGCGTGGAAACGCGTCTTGTGTGGCCGTTGCTTGTCTCCGGACGCGCTCAACCTGGAAACCGCGGCGCCTTAGTGGCCCGAAAAGGGCCGTGCGCGCTCGTGGCTTCGTTGGAATGCGCTCTAACAAACGCTTCGAGCGGCCATGATGTTAAGTGAGGCGCGCGCCATGGGCGCGCTGCGCTATGTTGCGCCCATGTCGCGCAATCAGCGTCAGCGGCTGGCCGCTCAAGCTCACCGTTAGTCTGCCCGGAAGAGCCGTGAGTTCGAAGTCAACACTCATATCTGGCGATACTGGTGTCAAATCCGGAATTACCAGAACTCAAATTTTCTGCTACAACGAAGCCGCAAGGCGCCGATCAAGCGCGGCGCTTGGATCGATCGCCTCTGCGGCTTCGGTTGAAACAGCATTTCAGGTCGGCGCCTTGCGGCTTCGCGAACCGGCGTCGGCAAATGATGCGTTGCACTCCGACTCCCCGGCGGAGCCGGTCAGTCTAACTAACAGCTGCAGCGGACGGCCTTCGGCCGCCGCTGAGCTTCACCGTTAGAGCCCGCGAACGGAAAATTTTGGTTTTGAAGAGGTGAGTCACTGCGATGTTCGATCGGAAGCGCGAGTGCCCACCTTCGTTCATCGCCTGAAGGCGCGCGCGTCCGGAAAAGAGTTTGTTGCCACGACTAAATTACAGGGCGCGCCAAGACGACTTTGGGAAAGTCAGTGCAGCCGATCCGGCCCCGGGGCCGTCTTCGTTCGGCATGCGGGCGCGCTTACATATCATGGCCATGACGTTCGAAGTTGCGACAGTAAGGCCGCGCGCGCACATTAGGATTGTGAGGCGAGCTCTAACCAACGCCAGGAGCGACCGGATGAGTCCCGAGGGAAACAGTCGCCGGCGGCCGGTCGCTCAGGCTCACCGTTAGTCTGCCCGGAAGAGCCGTGAGTTCGAAGTCAACACTCATATCTGGCGATACTGGTGTCAAATCCGGAATTACCAGAACTCAAATTTTCTGCTACAACGAAGCCGCAAGGCGCCGATCAAGCGCGGCGCTTGGATCGATCGCCTCTGCGGCTTCGGTTGAAACAGCATTTCAGGTCGGCGCCTTGCGGCTTCGCGAACCGGCGTCGGCAAATGATGCGTTGCACTCCGACTCCCCGGCGGAGCCGGTCAGTCTAACTAACAGCTGCAGCGGACGGCCTTCGGCCGCCGCTGAGCTTCACCGTTAGAACGCAGAATGCGTCGCCTCTATATCATTTCCGTTGGCACGGGCGTAGCGGTGCTCTGGCTCAGCCAATGGGCATTGACCCAGTGGCTTCAGCACACGGTCATTACTCCCAACGGCTGGCTCAGCGGTTTCGTTTGGTCTCAGGCGCTGACTGATCTCATCGTGGGCTTTGTGTTGCTCGCGCCGGGATTCTGCGCCGGGTGGATTTCGCGGCGCCACGCGGATTCTGTGGGCGCTCTAACCGGCGCATTAGGAATCATCACATACAACGTCCTGGCTTCACGTTTCCTGTATGCCATTCATCACCGTTTCGATTTTGCCGACGTCTATTGGGGATTCTGGTCCGCTCAACTCAGGCTGATTTTGACCTCCGCAGCCGGTGGCGCCGTGGGGCAGATACTGCGTTCTAACCAACGCTTGGAGCGGCCGTGAAAGCTGATGAGGCGACGCTGTGCGCGCCGTTCGTATTCTGCGCGCACAGCGCGCTCTCTTTGCTGCGGCGCGGCCGCTCAAGCTCACCGTTAGACGGCGAATCAGCTATGAGGCGGGGTCCTACGGCAACGCGCTTGGAAAGGTCCGCGAAACTCCTCATCGGTGTGGGTGTCGGACTCTTCGCGATTTTTGCCATATTGGTGCGGTGGGCGCACCTGTCCAGTGCCATGCCTGCTCTCGAACGCGTCGCTCACTCTCAGGAAAGCTTTTGCAGTTTTTTGGCCGTGGCGACTGTTCTTGTGTTTGTTGGCACGGCTGCGCTTCTCCGTCGTCCGCCGTCCGCGCCTGGCCGACTGCGCTTCTTCGATTTGGCCTTTGTTGTAATTGGCCTGATCGCAAGTGCGCTTGGGAGCATGGTGGTTGGCACCTCACTCGTGGAGTACCTTGTCGACCCACTAAAACAGTATCTTCGCCGTTTAACCAACGCTTGGAGCGGCCCGTGATGGACTGTAACTACGCGCCATGAGCGCGCTGCGCTCAGTCTGCGCTCATGGCGCGCAGCGAGACGGCATGCGGCCGGCCGCTCAGGCGCGACGTTAGGTGCCAAGAATGGAGCCACGGCCGAACAAGCCATATCTCTTCTATGCGCTGTTGGGCCTCCTTGGCCTGCTTTTCTCTGCCGGTGAGATCTACGCACGCGCATCGATCGAACTCATTGGCACAATCGTATCTTCCAGGACCGACTGCGTTCAGCCTTATAACAATCGGTGTGCTTCTGTGTACCTTGTTGAGGACCCACGCGGGATTCGAACGGAATACATCGCCGGCCCGACGGATCATTCGCTCAAGCGGTCCTTGCCGGTCGGAACCTCAATTGACAAGGAGCGCTGGTCTCTTGCATATGCCATTGACGGCCGGCGCATCGACAACTTTCCACGATATTTCTACTTTGGTGTCGCCTTCCTATCGGTCTGCTTCCTTTACTGGGCATTTTCGCTCTACCGATACTCTCGTGGCACCTAACCAACGCTTGGAGCGGCCTATGAAGGCTGAACAGGCGCGCTGTGCGCGCCATTCGTATTCTGCACGCACAGCGCGCTTTCTTTGCTGCGGCGCGGCCGCTCAAGCTCACCGTTATGCGCCTTCCTCACGCGAGAACCTCTAGCCAATGGCAAACCAACTGTTCTTTTCATTCCTCATGCTTGCTGCAGGCGTTGGTATTCCTGTTATGGCGGCGCTAAGCGCAAGAGTGGGCACTACGCACGGAAGCCCAGCGTTGGCCGCCTCAATGCTGTTTCTGGTGGCGCTTACTATTTCGGTCGCATTTCTCTTCACTGTAGAGGGCGGCCTGAGGCCGTTCCCTAAGACATGGCTGCCGGTTTATTTCTACCTAGGCGGTGTGTTCGTAGCCTTTTACGTCCTTAGTGTTACCTGGGTAGCCCCACAATTCGGTGTAGGCAATGCAGTGGCTTTTGTGCTCCTAGGTCAACTCATATCTATGGCAGCCATTGATCAATTCGGACTGCTGGGTGCCCCGACGCATGCAATTACTTTGCAGAGGTCCGCCGGGTTCATTCTAATGTCGGTCGGTGTGTTTTTGGCAGTGCGGCGTGGGTAGCATGCGGCCGGCGCATAACTACGCGTTCGAGCGGCCCGGGGAGCCGTCCGCGCGGGCGCGCGTCCGGCAAACGCAACCATTGAGGCCGTCCGCGCGCTTGAAGCCCTACGGCCGGCCGCTCAACGCGAGCGTTAGGCCACTGACCTAATGCTCAAGCGTTCTTTTGACAGACCATATTTGATATAGGCATACTATGGCATGTGGCGCATTGAAGAGCACCGACGTATAGGGAAGCAGCTTGCTTCGGCGCCACTGGAGATTCAGAAACGGTATGAAAAATGGCAAGACATCGCCACGATTTCGGGTCCACCTGGACTGAGAGCTATTCGCGGCTTTAACGATGAAGCTCTGTCGGGAACCTGGAGTACCTACCGCTCATCCAGGCTTAATCTAAAATACCGGGTCATTTACCGCGTGATCGCCGCCCAACAATTGTTTCAGGTCGTAGAGGTGACGCCACACGACTATAGGAAGCGCTGATATGAGTCAATTTCGTCCTGCTAAGCGGCGCGTCGAAGTTTCAGTAGGAGAGTCCGTTCGAATTCTTCGCGAGCTGCAGGAGCTGAGCCAGAATCAACTTAGTGGGTTGACGGGCATTCCGCAGACGACCATTTCCGCGATTGAGAATGATCGTGTTCGTTTGGGAGTGGAGAGGGCTAAGGTTTTGGCTCGTGCCCTGAGGTGCCATCTGCGGTGCTAGTGTTCCCGGGGTGGGACGTGGAACAACAGTCAGCGGCCTAACAAACGCTTGGAGCGGCCGTGAATGCTAAAGAGGCGCGCTGTGCGCGCCATTTGTATTCTGCGCGCACAGCGCGGTTTATTTGCTGCGGCGCGGCCGCTCAAGCTCGTCGTTAGCCGCCACGCTGGGCGAGGTGCCATTTCATGCGCAAAAGTACTTTTCTGGCGTTAGCGGCTCCCCTTCTCTCGCTTCTGTTTCTTGCTGTCGCGGCAGCCGCTAAACCCGATACGGACCAGGAATTCATACGCCTCGAGCAGGTTTGGAATCAAGCGCATCTGGACAACGACGCGGCGGTACTCGAAACGCTGTGGGCGGACGACTTGACTGTGATGGTTCCTGGCATGGCGGCAATGGGTAAGTCCGACGCCTTATCATTTGTGAAAACCGGCCGCATGAAATTCTCGCGATATGAGACAACCGAGTTGAAGGTTCGAAGCTTTGGCGACACGGCCATTGTTAGCGGGAATCTATTTCGGTCACGAACCCTCGGGGGCACACTCCGTGAGGACCGGTGGCAGTTCATGAAGGTTTACGCCAGGCGAAGCGGAAAATGGATGGTCGTCGCATTCACCGCGACCGAGGCACCGGGTCCTTAGCCAGCTAAGGTTCATGGGCGTGACGGCTAACAATCTTTGGAGGGGTCCGTGAAGCTCGGTAGTGTCGCCCGGGCGCGGGAAGCCAGTGTGCGCCCGCTGCTCTGAGCGGGCGTTGCTGCGCGGCCCTCAACTTCACTTTAAGGACTTCCCCGTTGTGTCAACAGCTGATGGAGTTCTGGTTCGTTGACTGCAGATGTTCGGTTGAGCGAGAAGGACAGATGCGTCACTCAATCGGCCACTGGTGAGTGCTTTGCACTCTCTAAGGACTTCCCCGTTGTGTCAACAGCTGATGGAGTTCTGGTTCGTTGACTGCAGATGTTCGGTTGAGCGAGAAGGACAGACTGCGTCACTCTAATCGGCCACTGGTGAGTGCTTTGCACTCGGGCCCGCGTGTAAGCCGCGCGCTCGCGCCTCGATCGTTAGGCAGCGTTTTCCGCTCGGAAGTTGATCTGGTTCCGCGAGCGCCGGTCTGACCTGTTTGCTCTTCGGGTGCAGTGCTTGATGATTCTCCTGTTCGAGGATGCAGCTTTGCGCGCTGTCGTTCAGGCAGCAGCCGGCTCCTTGGCCAGGAGCGCCCAAGCTACCCGCGCGTTCTTGGCGGCGATGGCGATGCAGGCGCGGTGATACCCGCGGCGCTCGCGCACCGCCAGCGCCCAACGAGATAGCGGATCGGTGAGGCTTGCGGCTCGTTGCAGTACGGCACGAGCTCCCATGACCAGCAGTGTTCTTAAGTACGGATCACCGCGCTTGGTGATGTGCCCCAGCCGCGTCCTGCCGCCGGTGGAGTATTGGCGAGGGACCAGGCCCAGCCAGGCGGCGAACTGCCGGCCGTTCTTGAAGTCACGGCCATTGCCGACCGTGGCTACCAAGGCTGATGCGGTGATGGGTCCGATGCCCATGCGAGTCTGCGCGCGCCGCGCGAGCGCATTGGAGCTCACGTGTACTTTGATCTCCTGTTCGTACTCAAGAGCCTTGGATCTCAGTTGCGCGGCGTGCTCCAGCAGATCCCGAGCACAGCTCGCCACCCGTGTGGGGAGTTTCCCGAGCAGTAGCGGCACCCGCCGATGTACCTCAACGGCGCGAAGCGGCAGCACGTGCCCGAACTCCGCCAGTAAGCCGCGCAGCCGGTTCAGCGTCGCGGTGCGCTCCTCCACGAACCCCTGGCGCACGCGGTGCAGGGTGAGGTCCGACTGCTGTTCCAGCGACTTCACCGGCACGAAGCGCATGTTCGGCCGCGCCACCGCCTCGCAGATCGCTTCCGCATCGTTACCATCGTTCTTGCCGCTCTTGCGATACGGCATCACGAACTTCGCTGCCATCAGTTTCACGATGTGCCCGCAGGCAGAGAATCGCCGCGCCCACTCGTGCGCTCCGGAGCACGCTTCCATGCCGATCAAGCACGGCTGCAGCTGCGCCACAAGCTCGCTGAGCTTCGCCCGCGACAGGCTGCGGCGCAGCACCACCTCGCCGTTCGAATTAACCCCGTGCACCGAGAAGGTGTTCTTTGCCAAGTCGATTCCAAGCGTAGAAACTAGGTTCATGGGACTTCCCCTTTCTGAAGGATCGAATACGCAACTCAATCCTGACACCTCGGTGTCTTCTCGGGACGGGGAAGTCCCTTACATTCGTCAGGCAGCTCACGAGGCGTCGTGGTAATCCTCAAGGTAGTCGTGGCTGGCGCCATCGCCGGTGTCTTCTCAAACGTGACCGGTTATCTGATTACGGGCCGTCTGTTTCACCCTTACCAGGGCAGAACGCCTAATACCTGGCGCGTAACCGAGTCATGGATGCATTACCTCCATGCGGCTGCCGCTCGAATCGTCGCCTGTATTGCTATTGGGTTCTTGTACGCCGCTCTTGGGCGGGCAGCCCCGACCTTTGCCCAGGATCCGATCTCGCGCGGCGTTAGCTTCGGTGCGCTTGTCTGGGCGGTGACGATACTGCCGTTGATACACGAGGTCACTCAGTTCGTAAATTGGCACCGTGGCTTCGCGGTTGGCCTGCTCTTGGATTGGCTGGTGGTATATGTACTTGCAGGCGTATCGGCGGCGGTGGTAGTAGGTGCTGTCTAAGCAACGCTGGGAGCGGCCCGTGACAGGTGGGACGTTAAACATTGTGGGCGCTGGAGAATATTCTGCGCCCGCGTCGCCCTGGACACGGTGGCTGATGGCCGCTCACGCTCATCGTTAGGCAGCACGTGGACGCCATTCCGGACCGTTCTCAGCTCCTTCTGTCTCTGCAGCGCGCATTGGCGGGAGCGGTGCACTCGCAGCTTCGCCAGGCCTCGATTGAGCTGGATCCTGGTGCTCAGCTCGTTCGCGTAAGGTTTGAATATGACGGGCCGCCCGATCCTATCGTTAAGGAAAACTGTTCCTCCGCCGCCACGGAAGTCATTGCGGATTTTCCGGCACCTTGGGACCTGGACGTGCAGCATCGCGTAGTACCGTACCCGCGCCACCTGTCAGGCCTCGAGCACGTTGCATACCGACGGGCGGACTCATGACGTGCTGCCGGAGCAAACGCATAAACGCTTGGAGTGGCCGTGAGAGCTAAGGAGGCGCGCTGTATGTCCTCAGCGCGCTGTCTGAGTCAGCGGTCTGGCACTCAGGCACACCGTTATACGGTGCTGCGGTCGTGACAGTCGGCATCCTTGCGAATATCGACGTCGACGATCTTGCACGCGCCAGCGACTTCTATTGCAGTGCTCTTGGTCTACGCACCGGCCGCTGCTTCGGCGACTGGGGAGTCGAGCTCTTGGGCGCCTCCACTGCGATCTATCTGCTACAGAAAGGTTCGGGCACGTTGCCCTCACCGGACTCATCCGGGCGCCGTGAATACATTCGGCATTGGACACCCGTTCATCTCGATTTTGTTGTGCCGGACCTCGCCTCGGCGCTTGCTCAAGCGCGCAGCGCCGGCGCGAGTCTCGAAGGTGAAGTGCGCACGCATAATTGGGGCCGCATTGCTGCTATGGCCGATCCGTTCGGGCACGGGTTCTGCTTACTGGAATTCTTAGGCCGCGGTTATGATGAGATTGCCTCTTAGCCCACCTGTTTGGTTTGCGCCGGTAAACCAAAGCGCCTGAACTTCACCGCTAGAAGTCGCCATGGAGCAACCTACTTCTCTACCGGCTTTGACTGCTCGCGTCAGGCGTCTGCGCAATTATCGGTTGCTCGCTAACGCCCTCGTGCCGTTACTTGCAGTCGCTTTGGCGGTTCTCGTCTTTCGCTGGGTGTTCCCGTGGGTATTCTCACTTCTGGTCTACGTCTGGACCGCAGACGCCGTCTTGCTGGTCGTATTGGCCATCCCCTGGCTCCTGGTGTCGTGTGCCTTTGCGCTAGGCAGGGTCAAATGCCCCGCGTGCGACGCTCCATTTGCATCCAAATTCCACTTTTGGATCCCGAAGACCTGCGAGGGCTGTGGATATGACATCACCGCTCTGCACGGCGCGAGTTCCAACAATCGTTCGGAGGGCCGTGATGGGTGAGCGGTTTATCATCGCGGGAATGATGTCTATCGCCAGGTCATCTGACCAAGAGCTCATCGTTACACGACCGTTATCGGTGCCATGACTTCCCGCGTTCGCAACTTTGAGGGCGGCTGTCATTGCGGGACACTTGGCTTTGTTTTCCAAACAGCATTACCGGCCACTAAGTGGACCGTTCGCGCCTGCCAGTGCCGATTTTGCCGCCTGCATGGCGCCCTTACGACATCCGATTCGGGCGGTCGGCTCACGTTTAATGTCGGCGATGTTGACCTGCTTGAGCGCTACCGGTTCGGTCTGAAGACGGCCGACTTTCTCTTGTGTAGACGCTGCGGGGTTTACGTGGGCGCGCAAATCGAGACCACGCACGGCGCCTTTGGCATAGTCAATGTTTTGACCATGACGCCGGTGCCGGACGGCCTGCCAGTTTCAACACCGGCAGAGTACGGTTCTGAGAACTCTGATGAACGCGTTGAGAGGCGCAAGAAGAGGTGGACGCCGCTTGAAAGGGTCGTCTAACAGTCGTTGCAGGTGCCCGTGCTACGCCTGTGGACTACACGGCATCAGGGCACCCGCGATTGTCCAGTAGCATATGGCGTCTAACCAGGGGTCGAGCGCTCGCGGGCCGTAGCTTCGATGGGTCCAGGGAGGAGTTGATGATTGGGAGAAATCAGCTTCGTATGCCGACAGGAAGCCTCGCGTCGCTCAAGCTCACTGTTAGGCCACAGGAGAACGCCCCATGAGGCGCACGTGGACAATCATTGGCGTCGGCGATGTGCCCGCCAGCTTCAAATGGTACCAATCGCTACTTGGGCTGCCGGAGACAACTCCCGCCCATGACTACTTCGGTCAGATCCTGGACTCGGATGGAACGGTCTTGCTCTGCCTTCATGGGTGGGGTGACCATGGGCATCCCTCCCTGACGAGCCCCGATCACGCGCAGCCTGGCAACGGTCTCCTATTGTTCTTCCGTGTCGATGATTTCGCCATGGCGCTGCCCAGGGGACGCGCGCTCGTCGCCCGACTCGAGGAGGAGCCGCACGTGAACCAGAACACAGGCACTCCGGAGTTCTCACTGCGAGATCCGGACGGGTATTACGTCACGATCAGTGCGCTCTCAGGGGCCTGACATTCGTTGGAGCGGACTATGATGCGTGATTGGTTACGGCTCCTCGACCTGCACCGTTAGCCGTCCTTGATCGAACTGACCAATGGTCCAAACCGAAATCCTTGGCGGCTGCTCTTGCGGCGAGATCCGCTACGCCATTTCCGGCACGCCTGAGCAATCATTGGTGTGTCATTGCCCCGATTGCCGCCGCTCTGTTGGAGCCCAGTCGGTGGGCTGGATTTTCATACGCTCCGAACAATTCGAACTGCGCAGCGGCACCCCGAAGACCTACAACTCCTCCGCTGGCGTTACCAGGTCATTTTGCGGGACATGCGGCACCACACTTACATGGATCGGGGACAAGCAACCCGGCCGCATAGACGTAACCATAGGGAGCTTGGATGATCCAAACCAATTCCCTCCTACTCGTGCCGTTTACCGGCGGCACAAGCTTGCCTGGGTCTCGGAGATCTAAGTGACTGGTTTAGTTGGAGCACCCTTTGCGCATTGCTCGGCTGAGAGCATCATTGATGGCTCAACAGTCGTTGGAGGGACCCTTAATGGGTGCGGGAGGCCAGCATTCACCTGCAGCTTCAATCGGGCGCTTTAACGCCGCCTCACGCTGACGGATGAGCTCGGCTACTCACCGTGCGGTGGAGATCTTTGTCGGACTTGCTCTGGTTGGCTACTGCACTTACGCCCTATACACGGGTCAGATAATGGGCAAGTTTCGCTCATATAGTCGTAGCGAGAACCCGTGGTCATTCTGGACGGCGGTCCTGATCACGCTGGGTATCGGCACGGCATTTCTTTTCGGGGCTGTATCGTGGCGCAACTGATTGAATGGCGGGTGCTTACGCCTCGCGGGCACCGAAAGCATGGGGTGCGCCCGCGGCGCCTCATATGCGGCCACAGGCGGCCGCTCGAGCTCAGCGTCAGCTGTCAGGGAGAACGCTGAATGAGCGCGGAATCCGCGCAAGATTTCTTGCTGTGGTGCATTGTCGTCAATTACGGCATTTTGCTCCTGTGGTTCCTGGTGTTCTGGTTTGGCCACGACTGGATATTCAGGCTTCACAGTCGGTGGTTTCAGATGTCAAAGGAGCGCTTCGACAGCATCCACTATGCGTGCATGGCCGTGTACAAAGTCGGGATTCTGCTTTTCAACCTGAGCCCGTACGTTGCACTGCGCTTGATCAGTCTCCATGCCGGCTAACCCAGCACTTCAGGCGTCGCCCGGGTTACGCATGCCGCCGCTCCCTCGTTCGCGGTGCTCACTCGGCGCGCGTGAGCTGCTTCGCCAGGCGATATGAGCGACAGCTACCCTCGCGACTCTGACGGCGACGCGCTTCGTAACGTAGCTGAGAGTGGCGCGGACATGTCACGCCCCATGGTCATCGACTTTTCTGTTGACGTTCGGGACGAATCCACCGCCCGGCGCGTCGCGGAGCTGGTTGCAGCTCACGGATACGATCCCTCAATCTCTGAAGACGATGGCGGCCACTCCTGGAGCGTCTCCTGTTCGAAATCGATGCTCGCGACCTACGAGGGCGTCGTCACGGTGCAGGCTGAACTCAACGAACTGGTGAAACCCCACGGAGGCTCCTGCGACGGCTGGGGGACGTTTGGAAATAACTAACCGTGAGCGCCCACGTGCGGGCGTCCACCCAATGCTGGGAAACGGCCGTCAAACCACGCTCTAGGCGATGACCGAACGGTGCACCCATGGCTGCTGCAAAATCCGTAGACGCCTACATTCAAGCAGCGCCGCCGGCGGTGCGCCCCATCCTGGAAGCGATCCGCACCACGGTGCGCAACGCCGCGCCCTCGGCCGAGGAGCGAATAAGCTATGGCATGCCGGCCTACTTTCTTGGCGGGGTACTGGTCTACTTTGCGGCATTTAAAAAGCACATCGGTTTCTATCCGCCGGTACGTGACAGGTCATTGAGGCTGCTCGTTGCCAGATACGCGGGACCCAAGGGGAATCTTCAGTTCCCGCTGTCTGAGCCCATACCGCACGCGCTCATTACCAGGATCGTCGCAGCTCGCGTTAAGGAACGAGGCAAGGTCAAGACGGTAAAGGGTAAGTCGTAGGGCGCCGCGTGGCGCGACAGAAGATCTTTCAGATTTATGATTCGCCGGCTAACCAACGCTTGGAGCGGCCGTGAGACCTGAGGAAGCGCGCTTTGCACGCCGGGATAGTGGGCGCGCAATTTCTTCGTCAAGACCGCGGGAGAGAACCCCATGATCTGTCGCATGTGGCACGGCCGGACACTGCGCGCGAAGGCCGACGCCTACGCGATCTTCCTCGCACAGCGGGCGATTCCGGACTACCGTTCAGTGCCGGGGAATCTGAGCGTCGCGGTGATGCGCCGGGACGAGAAGGAGGTGACCCACTTCCTGACGGTGACGCACTGGGAATCTGAGGACAGCATTCGCGCTTTTGCGGGCGCCGAGCCGCTTAAAGCCAAGTACTACCCGGAAGACCAGGGCTATCTTCTGGAGTTCGAGCCGCAGGTGCAGCACTACACGGTGACGGCCAGTGCGCAGGGCGTCTGACCAAAGCCTGCAGCGGCCGCCAGAGCCGAACCTGTGAGGGGGCATTGAGTACCGCTTCGCTTCTGTGGGGACTGCTGTTCGGGTCCATCGGCCTCGGCTTCTTCGTATACGGCAGGAAACAGAAGGCCGTCGTGCCGCTGGTCGTGGGTCTGGCCCTCATGATTTTTCCCTACTTCGTCTCCGGCAACGTTCTCGTCGTCGTGGTGGGTAGCGTGCTGATCGCAGTTCCGTACTTCGTCAGGTTCTGATGGCGCCGGACCCCTTGAGCTCATCGTCGAATTCACCACAGAGGCAGATCCCATGACGAAAGAAAGCGGGCGAAGTGCGCTTCCCCCGAAAGGCTGGCACACCGTGACGCCGCGGATCGTGACCTCGCGGGCGCGCGAGCTGGTGCAATTCCTCAAGGACGTATTCGATGCCACCGGCGACTATCGGTCGGACGTGCCGGCCATTCTGCAAATTGGCGACTCGATGCTTATGATCAGCGACCGCGGGGCTCGCAGCGCAACGGCCGCGTTCCTCTACGTCTATGTGCCTGACGCCGACGAGACGTATCGGCGAGCCCTGCAGGCCGGTGCCCGATCGCTGGAGGAGCCTGCAGATCTGCCCTACGGTGACCGTCGCGCCATGGTGGAGGACAGCTGGGGAAACACATGGCAGATTGCCACCCACCTGGGAAGCTGAAACGGCCGCCAGCGCTGCGTGCTGTTTGCTTTGTAGATCTGAAAGGCGGTACTGGAGGTCGTTGCAAATGAAGTACAAAGGCAGCTGCCACTGCGGGCAAATCAGCTTCGAGGTCGAAGGTACTCTGGAGCAGGCCATGGAGTGCAATTGTTCTCATTGCAGTCGCAAAGGTTATCTGCTGTGGTTCCTGCCACGCTCCAAGCTTGAGTTGGCGAGTCCAGAGGCGAGCCTTGCCACCTATACATTCAACAAGCACCTCATAAGCCATCACTTCTGCGCCAAGTGTGGCTGCGCTCCGTTCGGCTTCGGCAAAGACCGCTCGGGTGCGGCAACTGCCGCAATTAACGTACGTTGCCTCGAGGGCGTCGACCTGGCATCGCTGAAGAAAGTGCAGGTGGATGGTCGCTCGTACTAGTCCCCGGATGCGCAGCGAGCCATGCAGGCGGACGTGCCAATGCGAGGCGGTGTCGACGTGAGCGACGCAATCACCGTCAGGCCCGCAGAACGACACGACTATCGGCAGTGGCGGCCCCTCTGGGATGGCTACAATTCCTTCTACGGGCGCGTAGGGGACACCGCGCTGGACGAGGGGATTACCCAGGCAACGTGGGAGCGCTTCTTTGACTCCAGCGAGCCGGTGTACTGCCTCGTGGCGCAGACACAGGAACGACTTGTCGGTCTCACACACTTCATCCTTCACCGCAGCACCACGCGCCTGAAGGACGTCTGCTATCTGCAGGATCTGTTTACCTCGCCGCAGCTGCGCGGCCGGGGAATTGGCCGCCAACTCATATTTGGCGTCTATGCAGCGGCCAAGGCTGCCGGCTGCAGCCGGGTTTACTGGCAGACGCAGGTCACGAACTCCGCCGGCAGGGCGCTCTACGACCAGGTAGCCAGCCACGACGGCTTCATCGTCTACGCGCATGAGCTGTAGCGCGTCACCCTTGCGCGTGCAGCAGCGCGAACCCTAGGGCCGCGGATGTATCCCGTGTCCATCAAGGGTGTCCTGTTCTCGCCCGCGCGTGAGGCGGTGCTCCTGCTCAACGAGCGGGAGGAGTGGGAACTTCCCGGAGGCCGTATCGAGCCAGGTGAAACGTCGGCTGAATGCCTGGCCCGGGAAATACAGGAGGAACTTGGCCTGGAGGTCGAGGTCGGACGGCCGGTCGACACCTACCTGTTCGAGGTGATTCCCGGCAGGCACGTCTTCATCGCCACCTATCGCTGCACGCTGGCGGGGGCATTCACAGCGCGAGTGAGCCACGAGCACAAACGCCTGGGGCTGTTTTCACTTGCGGCACTTCCAGCGAATCTGCCACCCGGGTACCGGCGCTCGATCGAGACCGTACGTGCCGACCCCTGAGCCGGTAGCATCTGCGTTCTGAACAGTTCTCGTCAGCCGCACGGAATCTGCGCCAGGGGTTAAGCCTGATGGGCACCGATAGCCACAAAGCAAGCGAAGCCGCCACGCTGCCAGCCGCCGCCATTGCGGCGCTGGAGCGGGGAAACAAGATCGCGGCGATAAAAGCCCTTCGCATCGGACGAAACATGGGGCTGAAAGAAGCGAAGGCCATGGTGGATGACTACGTGCGAACTCGGCCGGAACTGCAGCAGTCGTTCGCCGCGGCACGGAACAGGACAATAGCCACCAAACTGGTGCTGGCCATTGTTATCGTTGCTGCGCTGCTTCTTGTGCTCCGTTTCCTTTCCAAAGCCTGAGTCGGCACACGCGTTGTGACGAGACGCCTCTGACGGCTGCAAATCAGGAACCACGCCTATGCACCATTCACGCCTGTGCGCCTTGCTGATCGACTGCAGGACGTCCGATCCGGATGAGGCCGCTCGGTTCTGGAGCGAGGCACTCGGCCGCGCGGTGGATCCCACGCACCCGGGCACGCGGGGAAACTACCGCATGCTGGAGACACCGCAGGACGAGCCCATCGTGCAGATCCAGCGCGTGGAGCACGAAAGTCGCGTGCACATCGATATCGAAACCGACGACATCCCCGCTGAAGTCGCCCGCCTGGAGAAGCTGGGCGCCAAGGTCGTGGAGCGGCTGGAGCGCTGGGTCGTCATGCAGGCCCCCACCGGCCAGCGCTTCTGCGTCGTGCGGATACAGCGACCGGGATTCCCGAAGAACGCCAATCGCTGGGACTAGCGCCCCGGCGGGGCCATGGCTGGGCCCCCATTGCCGGCGGCTCGTGCAATGCAGGCTGCGCCGGCGACCGCCGAATTCCAGGCGGCCAGGAGCAATCATCGTCGCGCGAGCTTCACGTCTGCGGGCGGTTTAATCTAGGCCGCGCAGTTTGGACAACTAAACCGCAAATGGAAGACCGTCAAAACTGTCAGTGTTCCTGCGGCAAGGCACGGTTCAGCGTGTACGGGCGCCCGATGCTTCGCGGATTCTGCCACTGCACGATCTGCCAGGCGTTCAACCAGGCACCTTATGCCGACATCACGCTGTTCCGCGCCAGGGACGTGGCAATGCCCGCCCCGGACCTCGTGGAGTACAGGGCCTACCGCAAGCCTCCTGCTTTGCAGCGCGGAAAGTGCATCGCCTGTGGCGGGCCTGCGCTCGAGTTCGTGCAGGTTTTTCCGAGGTTGAAGCTGATCATCGTTCCCAGCGGCAACATCCTCGATGCTGGGCTGGTTCCCAGGGCCGCCCTGCACATCTTCTACGACCGCAGGCTGGCCGACTTTGACGACGACCTGCCTAAATACACCGGCTACTGGCGAAGCCAGCTGGCCTTCGGACGCAAATTGATGGGTTCCCTCATCTGATGCCTAGCTGCGTGCTTGCCAGCTGGATATGAATCAACGTCGGCCGCAGCCGTGAAGGCAACTGGCGCCGTGGGGCAGCCGCTGCGTTCAGCCGCCGTGCTCGAGGGCGTCGCAAGCCTCATGAGCAGCTACGGCCGTCCGTGGTGGATTGCCGGTGGCTGGGCCATCGACCTGTTCGTCGACAGGATCACGCGGGCGCACGACGACGTCGACGTTGCCGTTCTCAGAACGGATCAGCGCGCGCTGCAGCGTCATCTTGCCGGCTGGCGGCTGACGAAAGTGGTCGCCGGCACCCATGAACCCTGGCCGGATGCGCAACAGCTGCATCTGCCCGTGCATCAGGTCTACGCCCGCCGCGGGGATGAAGAGGTCGAGTTCCTGTTCAACGATGTGACGGCTGATACCTGGCGGTTTCGTCGCAACGAGGCCGTGCGCCTGCCTCTCGCCGACCTGACGGTGCAGACCCGGCACGGCTTGCCGGCGCTGTGCCCGCAGGTCGTGCTCCTCTACAAGGCAAAGGCAGCCCGGGACAAGGACCACGAGGATTTTCAGCTGGTGCTGCCGCAGCTGCGGACGGAGGCCAAAGACTGGCTGGCCGCAGCGCTCGCTGCCTGTCATCCCGGACACCCCTGGCGCGCGCAGCTGTTGCAGGCGTGACCCATGACTACCCGACCGATCCCTGATCGGGTGCGACTGAAATGACCCTAGAACGCCATCACGGGTTCTTCCGTCGTGGTCGGCGCCGGCGATCCGCGCATTCGGGGCTCACGGCGCGGCAATCGCGTGATGATGTGCGTGGCATACTTTCGGGCGAATCAGGCGCGACTTGTAACCTGGAGGTCGTTCGATGCCCGTCGTCCTCGCCGCAGTTCTGCTCGTTTTGTGGATCGCCATGGCGTACCGCGAGTTCCAGCGCGGGAACCTCATGCTCGCGGGAGTGTTTCTGCTGGTGGGCATAGGTCTGGCCGTGTTCCGGCTGCGGGTGCGCAGAGCCGCCAGCCCCCGCGGCCCGGCTAAGTCCTGAGACGATGGCGCTGCAATCGATCCCCGAGACGGTTGTGGGCAGCTTCATTGCGCGCATCAATGCCCACGATGCACGCGGCCTCGTGGCGCTGTGCACCCCGGCGCACGTTTTCGTGGACAGCCTGGGCTCGCGCCTTTCGGACCGGGCCAGTCTCGAGCGCGGCTGGGCCGGCTACTTTTCGCTGTTCCCGGATTACCGCATCGAGGTCGAAGGGATGATGTCCGACGGCGACCGGGTGCTGCTGCATGGCTGGGCTTCCGCGACCTACGGCAAGACCGGACGCTCCTGGCGCATCCCCGCCGCCTGGCGCGCGCTGGCGGCGGGCGAGCTGATCGCCGAGTGGCAGGTCTACGCCGACAATAAGCCGGTGTACGAGATCCTGGGTGCCTGATACTGGCACCGGGCGGCTTTGAACCAACGTCATTTCAGCAAGGCGAAACAAACCATGAAGCGTGCAGCGACGTCCCGCAAGGCGCCGACCCGGGTGCGAAAAACCATCGATGCGGCCATCGTGCGCAACGGCGATGCGGTGGAGTGGACGCCGCAGATGTTCGCGCGCGCGGTCGCAAGAGCGGGCCTGAAGACCGTGCCCAAAAAAGCGCTCATATCGCTGCGCATCGATGCCGACGTGATCGAGTGGTTCAAGCAGCAGGGAGCCGGCTATCAGTCGCGCATGAATGCACTGCTGCGGGCCTACATGGAAGCGCATCAGTGACCGGTGCGCCGTCACGCCAGCCAGGCGCCGCGGGCGAAGAGCGGGGTGGGCGATGCCTGGCGTCCTGAGAGCTTCGTGCGCTGCCGCAGCGCTCCTGATGATCGCGCCGGCGCGGGCGGACCGCGCCGCCGAGATCTGTCCGCTGTTGCCACCCGGCTCGGGACTGACCTGGACCTACGCCGAAGGCTCCGACTTTGCGGTCTGCTACGCGTCGGCGCCGGGATCGAAAACCACCGTGTTCGGGGTTTATCTCGGCAACGAACCGAATTTCGATCCGACCCGCGCCACCCGCGTGGCCACAGGTCACGTCGCCGGCAAAGAGGTGATCTGGTACCGCAAGGATTCTGCCACCGAAGACGAGACGCTCGCGCGCCAGACCGTGATTGCCCTGAATGGCCGCTACATTGCCCACGTCTGGGTGAACGCCTCGACCGCTGCGCAGCTGCAGGAGCGGCTGTCGATCGTGGAGCACCTTACATTCCGGCGCTGAGCCGAACGGCCGCCCGCGCGAGGTCTGTGTGACGTTCTGCCTGATACGCTGCGGTGCCGACGGCGTGCCGCTGGAGCCGGTCGCAAGCGTGCCCGAGGCGCTGCCCGCGCTCTACGCCGACAATGCGCAGCTGTACCGGCGCATCGGTTTCGCGCCTCCCTGGGTCAGTTACGTGGCCGTGGATGCCGGCCAGGCGGTCGGGGGCGGCGCCTTCGTCGGCGCGCCACGCGACAACAAGGTGGAGATCGCCTACTTCACGCTGCCGCAGTTCCAGGGACACTCCTACGCGACGCGCACGGCGACGCAGCTCCTGGCCATCGCCCGCGCCGCCGTCCCGGGCATCGTGCTGGTGGCGTTCACGCTGCCGGAAAACAATGCCTCCACCACGATCCTGCAGCGTCTGGGCTTCACAATTTTCGGCACTGCCCGCGACGCGGATGCCGGGGAGGTGTGGGAATGGCGCACCTGAGCCGCACGCCGGCGGCGCGTACCGCAGTGCTCCCGGATGTTCTCGCCACCGGCCTCGACGTCGTATTCTGTGGCTCGGCCGCCGGCAGGAAGTCGGCCGAACTGCGCGCCTACTATGCAGGTCCCGGCAACAAGTTCTGGCCCATGCTGCACGAGATCGGACTGACCCCGCAGCGCATCGCAGCGCACGACTACCGCCAGCTGCTGCGCTACAAGCTCGGGCTCACCGACCTGGCAAAGTTTGTGTCGGGCGCCGATGCGCATCTGACGCGCGGCGATTTCTGTGCCGCGTCGCTGCGCCGCAAGCTCGCGAAATTCCGTCCGCGGGTGCTCGCCTTCACCAGCAAGCGCGCCGCCACGGAGTTCTTCGGCCACGACGTGGACTACGGGCTGAGTTCTTTGCAGGTTTACGATGCCCTGGTGTTCACCCTCAGCTCGCCTTCGGGACTTGCATCCGGCTACTGGGATCAGGGCCGCCACTGGCACGAGCTGGGCCGGCTGGTCCGTTCGCTGCCGCGGGCGCGCGCCTCACACTCCCATGGGTGACGTGCCTGCCATGAGCCGCCTCGAACACGCCGCCATGTGGACAGACGACCTCGAGCGTCTCGCCGCCTTCTATGCGAAATACTTCGGCGCAACCGCCGGGGATAAGTACGTCAACGAGGCGAAGGGCTTCGAGTCGCGTTTTCTGAGCTTTGCCGGCGGCGCGCGGCTGGAACTCATGTGCAGCTCGCGGCTCGAGCCGGTGCGCCACGCCCGCGGCGCACAGCGCATGGGGCTCACCCACCTGGCACTGTCGGTCGGCTCGCAGGAGGGCGTCGATGCTCTCACGCAGCGGTTGCGCGCTGACGGCTTCGAGGTGGTCGACGGGCCGCGCCATACCGGCGACGGCTGCTACGAGAGCGTCATCCTCGACCCGGACGGCAACCGCATCGAGATCGCCGCCTAGCGCGCAACGACCCACTCGGCTCGTGAGTGCCTAAATACCCATGCGCAGTTATCTCAGGTCCAACTGGGTGCGGGTGGGGCTGGCACTGCTGGTCGTGGGTACGGGCCCGCTGCTCTTCATCATCGGCGCCGCTGCTGCAGGCCTGTGGCCCGACCCGAACCCCAACCCAATAGGTCCGGGCCTCTTGTGCGCGCTCACCTTCTGGCCCGCGGTCATCTGCCTCGTGGTGGGCGTGCTGCGCGTGCGGCGCGGCTCGCCGCGTTAGGGGCCGCCAGCCTCCCGCATTTAACTTCTTGCGGCAGCTGCGGCGGTGTCCGCGCGGCACCGCGCGCGGGACTTTGCGCATATAATTCGCGCGTCGAGGTCGCGCACCTCAGGGAGTTCCGGTGCGGTCTTCCATGTACGACACGCATGACCTGTCCGCCGACGTCCTGCCCACGCCGCAGCAGCGCGTACGCCTGCAGCAGCTGACCGCTTCAGACATTTCACTCATCGATACGGTGGTACTGCAAAGTGCCGCGCCGAGCTGGCGCAACGTCGCGCGCGTCGTCGCGATCGCCATGCATCGCCTGCCGGGCCCGGTCGCGGCATTGCCCGAGAGCTTCTACGCCCAGCGGATCAGGGAGCTGGTCGCGCAGGGCCGGCTCGAATCCTTGGGTGACCTGGCACGCATGCGCTACAGCGAGGTGCGACTGCCGGCGCCGCACGATCCCGGGTCGCGCGCCGTAGGGCGAGGCGATGACAGGACACCCGATGCCGGCTGAGCCGTCCCGCCGTCGTCGCTGCACGGCGCTGTGTGCGCTCCTTGCCCTGTGGCGAGCGTCGGCCGCGCTGGCGGCAGGGTCGGATGCGGAAGTCACGGTCGTGAAGTTCGCCGCCACCAGTGACACCGACTACACGCTCGTGGTCGAGCCGCTCGCGCCCGCGGCGCAGCCCGGCAACAGCGCCGGACCCTACCTGACTCACTGCCGGCAGCTCACCATCGAGGGCACGTTCGCGAAGCTTGCGGGCTTTGCGCTGCAGCAGCCCTCCATGGTGACGCCGCACGCGCACGCCGAGGCGATCGCCTATCTGCGCACCGCCGCACTGGCGCACGCGACCATCCGCCTGGGCTGGATGGGGCAGGGGTTTCTGGTCGACGAATCCGATCCCTGCCTCGTCAGGAGTCGCGCGCTCGTGCTCATGCGCGACGAATTCGGCGGCGCGGTCTACTCCTTCTATCGTGCGCTGTAACCGGCGGCGGGGCACTGCGGCATGAGGATCCTCGCCCTGTCCGGAAGCCTCAGGGCCGCGTCCATCAATTCTGCGCTGCTGCGCGCGGCGGCGCGCCTGGCCGCACCGCCCTGCCAGATCGAGGTCTATCGGGGACTGGGTGACCTGCCGCTCTTCAACCCGGATCTGGAAGAGGCACCGCCGCTGCCGGTGGTTGCGCTGCGTGCCGCGGTGGCGCGGGCCGGGGCGCTCCTCATCGCCAGTCCCGAATATGCGCACGGTGTCAGCGGGGTCATGAAGAACGCACTCGACTGGCTGGTGAGCTTCGAAGGCTTCGTGGCGCTGCCCGCTGCGGTTCTCAACTCCTCACCGCGCGCGCACCATGCGCACGCGGCTCTCCTCGAGACCCTGCGCACCATGTCGGCCAGCATCGTTGCGGAGGCATGTATCGCGCTGCCGCTCCTGGGCGCCGGGCTCGACGAGGAGGGCATCGTGCAGGATCCGGGCAGCGCGGGGCTGCTGCGCGGGGCGCTGCGCAGCCTTGAGGCCGGCGCCCGCAGCGCCGCCGCGCCGCGCTTCGCGGTTGAGTGACGTGGCTGCCAGCGACGCTCTGGCCGCTCTGCGCTCCGTGCGTTCAGCGCCGCGGACGAGGCGTTGCTCGGGCAGGCGGCGCAGATCCTCACTCCGCTGTGGGAGGATGGCGCTGCACAGCGTTGGGGAATGACATGACCGGCGACCGCGATGGCGAGAGCGAGTACTGGTTCCCGGCCAAGCGTTTCGGCTGGGGCTGGGGTCCGCCGCGCGTGTGGCAGGGCTGGGTGGTGCTGTGCGTCTGGGGGCTGGCACTCGCTGCGGGCATCCTCCTGCTGCACAAAAGGCCGCTGCCCACCGTCTGCCTGGTGGTGGTGATGAGCGGGGTCCTGGTGCTCATCTGCTACGCCAAGGGCGAGCCGCCGGCCTGGCGCTGGGGTTCCGGGCGCTGATCAAAAAAAGTCCCGGCGCTCTGCGCGAGGCCGGGACCTTTGTGCGTGGCGCTTTGCCTCCGGCTTACTGCGGGCGTTCGCCCTCACCCTGGTGCTTGTCGCCCTCGTTCTGTTTGGGTTTGGGCTTGGGCTGGGGCTTCGGCTGCGGCTTCGGTTTCTGTTGATTCGCCTGTGCGGGCGGATGCGGCTGCGTCCTGTTGAGGGCCGGCTGGCCGGGCGGATGCGGCGGCTGCCCGGCGGGACGCTGGAATTGCGGCGGCGTTGCGGGGGCCGCCGGATGTGCCGGCATCGCGCCCGCTGGATGCGGCATGTCGGCGGCGGCCGGCTGCCGCGCCGGGTGCCACGCCGGACCCACCGGCTTGGCAGCCGTCACTCCGGCACCTGAGAACGCGCCGGGATGGGTGGTCGCAGCGATCGGCGGATGCCCCTGGTTCTGATTGGCGCTGAGCGCCGGGTTGGAGCGCGCCGCAGTCTCGTGCTGCAGCTGCGCCGCGGTCGGCTGCACGTGCGGCTCATTCGCCACGGCGGCTTCCTGCGGCGTGGGCGTGGTGCGCGTGCCGGGGCCGCCGGCGTAGCTGCTCTGCGTGATGGTGGTGTTGTTGACGATCGTCGTATTGTTGATGACCGTCTGGTTGTAGGTGTTGTGAATGTTGGTGACATTCACATTGGTCACCGCGGTGTTGTACTGGAAGTTGTTGTTGACCCAGCGGCCGCCGGCATAGCCGTTGCCGACGTAGCCACCGCCATAGTTGATGCCGCCGTAGTAGCCGACGTGCGGGCCCCAGTAGCCGGCATGGAACACGTACACCGCGCCCACGACGCCCCAGAAGCCCGGGGTCCACAAAAGACCCGGCTGCGGCGGCGCGACCCAGGTGCCCGGCACCCAGAAGTAACCCTGCGGACCCCAGCGCCACACGCCCGGCGTCCACAGATAGCCCGGCTCCGGGCACGGCGGCTGCTCGTAGACCGGCAGCGGCGGCGGCGGCTCGTTGACCTGCGCGTCGCTTTCATACGCGGCTGAATCCGCCGGCGGCGGTGGCTGGTAGGCGGGCGGCGGAGGCTGCTGGTAGGCCGGCGGCGGCGGTGCCTGGTAGGCCGGCGGCGGAGGCTGCTGGTAGGCCGGGGTCACGATGCAACCGCTCAGTGCTGCAGCGATGAGCCCTGCCGCGAGTTTGTTTCTCATTCCCATGTCAACTCCTTCCGACCAACACCAAGACCTTGTTTCCCGGGCCGGATTGTCCGGCCAAGCCACTTAATACAGTAGAGACACCTGTCACAGCCAGCGTAGTCTGCCCGAGCTGAACGGGCTGTGTACGGGCGCCTGGCTCCCTCAAGGCCGTAGCCGCGATGCGACATGCGTCACTGCGCCACTGCCGCATTTCTTGCGGTTGCCGCTCCGTGCGCGCACAGTCACCCCCGTCGCGAAGGCGCAACTACGCAGCTATAACGCCGCACCGCCCATTTCGTACACAGGCGGCTTTGACTTCCAGACATGGAAGGAGAAGACGATGCTGACAAACCTCTCCATGCCCGATGCCACGGCACCTTCCGGACTCCCCTATCCCGGTGGCGCACAGCATCGCCCTGTGGCTCCGGGCGCCTGGGCGGCACGCGCGGCGCCGCAGGGACTGACATGCTGACTTACAACACCCGGCAACTGTGCGATCGCACCGTGCAGCGGGCTTTATGGTGGAGTGCCCTCATCGCCTGCGCGGGTGTGCTGTGCGGGCCTGCCAGCGGCGATGAAACGAGCGCCGCCAGGGCTGCGGCGCAAACCTGGCTGAAGGCGGCCGATGCCGGGGATGGCGCCAGGACCTGGAACCTCGCCGCGCCGCTGTTCCAGCAGAGCATTGCCGTGGAACGCTGGACGCAGGCACTGAGCGGCGCGCGTTCACCACTGGGGGCGGTGCAGCAGCGCGCGCTCAGCTCCAGCACGCATGCCACGACGCTGCCCGGCGCACCCGACGGCGACTACGTGGTCATGCAGTTCCACACGGTGTTCGAGCACAAGGCGTCCGCGGTCGAGACGGTGACGACTGCCCGGCAGTCCGACGGGTCGTGGCGCGTGACCGGCTACTTCGTCAAGTAGCACGAAGGCCCAGTGGAGCTCGCCGTCATCCTCGAGCACTGCGCGGCACATGAGGCGCGGTGCTGCCGGCTGAGCGCGCCGGAGCACGCAGGCGCATGACGGCGGAGGATGAGCGGCTTGCGAAGATCAGCACGCTGTGTGAGGCGCTGCCGGATACGGTACGTACGGTGCGCGGCGACCACGCCGACTTCCGCGTGCGCGGCCGGGTGTTCGCCTACTTCCTCAACAACCACCACGGCGACGGCATCGTCGCGGTGTGCGTGAAATCGGAGCTGGGCGAGAACGTCGACCGCGCCCGCAGCCAGCCCGAGCGTTTCTACCTGCCCGCCTACATCGGGGCGCGCGGCTGGTACGGCCTGCGCCTGGACCGGGGCCCCATCAGCTGGTCCGAGGTCGAAGGCATCCTCGAGCGCAGCTACTGTCTGATCGCGCCCAAGAGCCTCGTCGCCACCGTCGAGGGCCGCCGCGCGGCGCAGCACGGCGCGACTGAACACAAACCGCTGCGGGCCTTGTCGCGCCGACTCGCGATGTGATTTCCTTTTCCGCGCAAAGCGATGGAGAGCTTGCCGTGAGCTACCAGCTGAGCGTGACGCACAAGCCCACCTATCTGCACATCGTCGTGACGGGACAGAACTCGCGCGACACCGTGGCCCGCTACATGGATGAAGTGGTGCGCGAGTGCACCGCCCGCGGCTGCCGGCGCGTGCTGGTGGAGGAGCGCCTGACCGGTCCGCGCCTCGGCACCGTCGAGGTGTTCACGCTCGTGTCCGCCGGCAGCATGCGTTTCATGGGCGCGCTGCAGTCGATGGCCTACGTCGACGTCAACGGCATGGGTGCGACCATGGATTTCGCGGAGAACGTCGCGGTCAACCGCGCCTTTCCGGTGCGGGTCTTCGCAACCGTTGCCGCCGCGGAAAAATGGCTGCAGAGCACGGCGCCGGCCGCGCCGGCCGCCAGCGCTGCGCCTTAGCGGCTTTCGGTCTTACTCCACTTCCGACTTGATCGGCCGGCTCATGAGTTCGCGCACCGCATCCTGCGCCGGCAGCTGCTGGTAGAGGACGCGATACACCATGTTGCACAGGGGCATCTCCACCTGCGCAGCAGCGGCGACCGCGTGGATGGCGCTCGCCGCGGCGAAGCCTTCGACCGCCTGGCCGATCTGCGCGAGCGCCGCTTGGGGACCTAAGCCCCGGGCGAGCAGCAGGCCAAAGCGCCGGTTGCGCGACTGATCGTCGGTGCAGGTGAGCACCAGGTCCCCGAGCCCTGCCAGTCCCATGAAGGTGTCGGTGTGCGCCCCGAGCGCGACCCCGAGGCGTGTCATCTCCTTCAGCCCGCGGGTGATGAGCGCCACGCGCGTGTTGGCGCCGAAGCCCAGTCCGTCCGAGAGGCCGGCACCGACCGCCAGCGCGTTCTTCACCGCCCCGCCGATCTCCACGCCCATGATGTCGGTGGAGCTGTAGGCGCGGAAGTTCGCCGACGACAGCTCGCGCGCCAGCTGCTGCGCGTAGTGCGCATCCGGGGATGCGACCGTCATGGCGGTAGGCAGTCCCGCCCCCACCTCGCGCGCGAAGGTCGGTCCCGACAGCACGGCGATGCGGCGCTTGTCGCCCAGTACCTCGCGCGCCACCTGGTGCGGCAGCAGCAGGGTGTCGAGTTCGAATCCCTTGGTGGCCCAGGCCACGTGCATCTCGGGAAGCAGCAGCGGGGCCACCTGCGTGAGCACCGCGCGCAGGCCGGTGCTCGGCACCACCACCAGCACGTCGCGCGCGCCGGCGAGCGCACTGGCAAGCTCGCGTCTCCACGGCGAGCGAAGCCGGAAAGGGCGTGTCGCCCAGGTAGCGCTCGTTGCGGCGGCTCGCCGCCATGGCCGTGAGGCGCTCGCGGTCGCGGCCCCACAGGCGCACGGTTCGGCCGCTGCGCGCGAACTGGATGGCGAGCGCACTGCCCCACGAGCCTGCGCCGAGCACGGCGACCGGCACGTTGAGCTCGCGCGCGCTCATGGCCGCAGCGGTTTCAGTTGGTGACCGCAGGTGCGGTCTGGTTGGCCGCGTAGAGCGCCTCGAAATTCACCGGCGGCAGCAGGAACTGCGGAAAGCCGCCCTGCGTCACCAGCTGCGACACCGCGCAGCGCGCGTACGGAAACAGCACGCCCGGGCACACGGTGCTGATGGCGCGCTTGACGTCGGCCTCGGCGAGGTTGCGGATGACGAACAGGCCCGCCTGCTTCACCTCCACCAGGAAGATGGTGACTTCGCCGAGCTTGGCGGAGACGGTGACGGTCAGCACCACCTCGCGCACATCCGGACCGAGCGAGCTGGAGTTGGTCTGCAGGTCGAGATTGATCTGCGGGTTCCAGTTGCCGTCCACGCGCGGGCCGTTGGGCGACTCGTAGGAGCAGTCCTTGAGGTACACGTTCTGCAGCGCGAGCACCACATCGGTATCGCTCGGCGTGGTGGCCGGCAGTGCGCCGGCGGGTTCATTCGCCATGGTCAGGAAGCTCCGGTTGATTGCAACATGGAATCCAGGCGGCCGGCCGCATCGAGTTCGTACAGCTCTTCGCAGCCGCCGACGTGCGTCGCGCCGATGAAGATCTGCGGCACGCTGCTGCGGCCGCTGCGCTCGCGCATCGCCTCGCGTGCACCGTCCACCGCTTCGACGTCGATCTCCTCGACCGTCACGCCTTTGCTGGCCAGCAGGCTGCGGGCGCGCGCGCAATACGGGCACCAGCCGCTAACGTACATGACGACCTGCGCAGCACTCATGGGCAGCGCAACTCAGGTGCGCGACACCGGCAGGTTGTCGGCGCGCCAGGCGGCCAGCCCGCCGCGCAGCGTGAACACCCGCGTGAAGCCCTGCGCCGCCAGCTGGCGCACCGCGGCGGGGCCGAGCGAGCCGCTGTCGTCATACACGACGACGGCTTTTTCCTTATGCTTCTTCAGGGTGTCAGCCGCGCTCAGGATCTGTTCGCCGCTCATCTGGCGGGCGCCGCTGAGGTGACCGGCCTGGTACTGCTCCTGCGGGCGCAGGTCGAGCAGCAGCGCCCCCTGGTTCATGAGGCGGATGGCTTCCTGCGGGGTGACCGACGTCAGGCTTTCCGAGCGCGCCCGCATTTCGTAGACCACAATGAAGGCCGCCACGAGCGCCGTGGCGGCCGCGAGCCAGGGGTGATGGCTGACGAATTCGAGGACACGGTCCATGGGGTTGCGGGCATGCCACGGGCGAAAAAGGGCGCGCATTATAGCGCCCCCGTGCCTTTGAGCACGTGGCGCGCCCTGGGCGCCCTCGCGCTGCTCTGCGCCACCCTGCCGCAGGGGCTCCCGGCCGCCCCCGTCGATACGCAGGCCGATGCCCAGCAAGGCCGAAGCCGAGCTGCAGTCGGTCAAGGCCGAGATCGAGCGCATCAGCCGCGAGGTGAGCGGCGAGCAGGTGGAGCGCGACCGCCTGACGCGCGAGCTCAAGAACGCGGAAGTCTCGGTCGGCAGGGCGCGCGACCTGCTGCTCGACGTACGGCGCGAGCGCAGCGAGGATGCCGCGCGCCGCGCCTCACTCGCCGCCGAGAAGCACACGCGCGAGACGCAGCTCGACGACAATCGCGCCGCGCTCGCCGGCCAGCTGCGCGCCGCCTACCTGATCGGCCGCCAGGAACCGCTGAAGCTGCTCCTCAACCAGCAGGACCCGGCGCTCGCCGGGCGCATGTTCGTCTACTACAGCTATTTCGGGCGCGCACGCGCCGGCCAGATCCGCCTCATCGAGGACGACGTGCGCCGCCTCGCCGAGCTCGATGCCGCGCTCGCGGCCGAGGACGACAAGCTTGCGGAGCTGGAAAAACAGCAGCGCGCGGAGCTCAACGAGCTCGAGGCCGCGCGCGAGCGGCGCAGCCACGTGCTCGCCAGCCTCGATGCCGAGTCGCACACGCGCGCGCAGAGTCTGGAGCGCTTGAAGAGCCAGCAGGCGGGACTGGAAAAGCTGCTGCGCGAGCTGCGCACCGCCATGGAGCGCTATCCGGTCGAGGGCAACGATGCCTTCACGCGCCTGCGCGGCAAGCTCAGCTGGCCGGTGAGCGGCCGCCTGGTGGCGCGCTTCGGCGATGCGCGCGCGGGCGGGGTGCACTGGGACGGGGTGCTGGTGGCGACCGAGCGCGGCACGGCGGTGAAGGCGGTGTGCGAGGGCCGCGTCATCTACGCCGACTGGCTGCCGGGCTTAGGGCTGCTCGCGATCGTCGACCACGGCGATGGCTACTTGAGCCTCTACGGCCACAACGAGCGGCTGCTGAAGGCGGTCGGCGAGCGCGTCGCCGCCGGCGACACCATCGCCTCTGCCGGGGACAGCGGCGGCAGCCCCCGCCCGGAGCTGTACTTCGAGATCAGAAAGGGCGGCAAGCCGGTCGATCCGCGCCCCTGGTTCAAGGCGCCCGACCCGTAAGCGCACCGCTCCCTGGGGCTCAACGCTAAGGTGACCTCGCCGGGGCCTTTTTTGCGCCTCTTCGCCCCAGGGCTCCCCGGGGTGCGCGGGATGTGAGCCGGATCAAGCTTTCGGGGCGCTGTTCGGGGCCAGGCGCTCGGTTTCGCCAACTCGCGCAAGGACAGCGCACCCCCATAAGCGTGATGGTACGTGTGCCACTTAACAGATCTACGCCTGCTGCAGCCGCTAAAGAACATATGAGTGCGCTTCCGGACAGCGACTACGTCCCCGGGCAGCCCGGCGCCCGCTTCGACCCCTACGTGCGCCTGCTGCGCTCGCTGCTGCCGCGCACCTCCTGCGTCGCGATGTTCGGGCCGGCCGGCGACCTCACGTGGTCCACCGACACGATGACGGGCCCGGACCTCATGAACATCGTGGACGATGCGCTCCTGACCGCGCGCTCCAATCCCGACAGCGCCGGACAGCTGCGGCTGCTCGCCGGCACCCAGCCGGTGTACCTGTGCGCACTGCGCGATGACGAGCAGCAGCTGGTGGCGCTGCTCGCGATCATGTGCCGGCCGAACGACGGCCAGGAAAAGCGCGCCCACGATTTCAACTTCGCCTATTCGCTCATGGCCCCGGCGCTCGAGTGCCTGCGGCGCGACCTGGTGGCGCACGCCCGCATCGAGGATCTGACCGCCACCGTGGGCGGCCTGGACGAGAATCTCAACCTGCTGCTGGCGCAGGGCAGCGCCGATGCGGGAGCCGGCGCCGATGGCGGCAAGGAACTGCACCTGCTGCTGCAGCAGACCATCGAGCATCTGCGCGCGCACACCGGTGCGCTGCTGGTGCCGGAGAAGAACGTCACGCTGGTGCGCGCTCCGGAGGGCAAGGCACCCGACACGCAGTTCCTCATGCGCGCGCACCGGCGCCTGCTGTCGCTCGCCCAGGCGCAGCGCGAACCGCTGCTGATGAACGATACGCAGTCGCCGGAAGTACCCGAAGGCTTCCCCTACCGCGTGCTGTGCTGCTCGCTGCGCTCGCGCGCCGGCCGCTCGGTCGGTGTGCTCGCGCTGCTGCGCGAGGCCGGCGCGGATCCCTTTACCGAGCGCGATGCGCACATCGCCGAGATCCTGGCGCGCAAGGCGATGGGCGGCATCGAGAGCAGTTACGACGCCCTGAGCGGCCTGTACACGCGCGCCGAGTTCGAGCGGCGCGTGCGCAACCTCGTGGCCGAGCGCAAGCCGACCCAGGCCTGGAGCGCGCTCTACATCGACGTCGACCAGCTGCACGCCATCAACGAGAAATCGGGCATGCACGTCGGTGACGGGCTGCTCGCGCAGCTCGGCGAGCTGGTCCGCCAGCGCCTGCCGCCCGGTGCCTGCGGTGCGCGCATCTCCGGCGATCGCTTCGCGGTGCTGCTGCCGGCATCGGTGGAGGATGCCGAACGCTTCGCCGAGTCGCTGCGCGAAGGCAGTGGCCTGCTCGCCATGATTCACGAAGAGGGGCGCATGCCCTTCTCCATCAGCGTCGGCGTGGCGCCGCTGGATTCCTCGGCGCCGGAGCTGGCGCACGTGCTGGCCGCCGCCGAGACCGCCTGCAAGGCGGCCAAGGACCGCGGCCGCAACCGCGTCGAGGTCTACCAGCAGAGCGATGCCAGCATCGTGCGCCGCTATGCCGACATCGGCATCGCCGGGCAGCTGCGCGAGGCGATCCAGCTCGGCCGGCTGCACCTGCACGCGCAGCTGATCCTGCCGTTCGCCGCCGCCGAGAGCGCCCGGCCGCACTACGAGCTGCTGCTGCGCATGACCAACGAGGCCGGCGCCACCGTCGGTCCCGACACCTTCCTGTCGGCGGCCACGCGCTACCAGCTGATGCCGGTCATCGACCGCTGGGTGATCACGCACGTGATCGAATCGCTGAAGCCGCGCGCCGCCGTGCTCGAGGGCAAGGCGCTCGGCTTCGCCATCAATTTCTCCGGCCAGTCACTGAACGATGACAGCTTTGCCGACTGGCTGATCGATGCCATCGGCGCCTCCGGGCTCGATCCGGAGCTGTTCTGCTTCGAGCTCACCGAGAACGCAACCGTTGCGAACCTGACGCGCGCCGAAGCGCTCATGCACCGCCTGCGGCGCCTGGGGTGCGGCGTGGCACTGGATGACTTCGGCACCGGCATGTCCTCGCTCTCGTGCCTGCGGCAGCTGCCGGTCAGCATGCTGAAGATCGACGGCAGCTTCGTGCGCGACGTGCTCAAGGATGCACGCGCCGAGTCCATGGTGCGCGCGGTGGCGCAGCTGGCGCGCAGCATGTCGATCGTCACGGTGGCCGAGTACATCGAGACCGAGGCCATCGGCACGCGCATCGCCGAGCTCGGCGTCGATTACGGCCAGGGCTTTGCCATCGGCAGGCCCATTCCGCTGGCGGACGTGCTCACCGAGCTGCCGCTGCCGACGGCTGCGGCCCCAGCCGAGTCCGAGGCCAAGCCGGACGATGTCAACTGGTTCGCCGGAGCGGCGCGATAAAATGCGCGGCTGGTGGGGAACCCGGGCGCAGCGCGGCGATCACAGTCCACGTTTTGCCTGTATCGTCCCGCCGCTAACCGTTGCGCGACGCATACCTTCCTGGGGGTCCGTGAGCATGTCTATGCGTTCTCGTACGCTGGTCGCACTCATCGCCGGCGTCATCCTCGGCTTCTGTGCGGCCCTCACCACCGGGGCGCTCGCCGAGCGCACCGAACTGCACGCGAGCGAGCAGCCGGCGGCGGCCCGCAGCGCGCTGCCCTGGCAGGAAGCGAGCCTGTTCGCGGAAGTCTACGAGCGCATCAAGCGCGAGTACGTCGATGACGTGGACGACCACGAGCTCATGGAGAAGGCGGTGCGCGGCATGGTGGCCGCCCTCGATCCGCACTCCGGCTACCTCGACAGCGAGGAGTTCGACGAGATCCGCCTCTCGACCATGGGCTCCTATCCCGGGGTCGGCATCGAGGTGGTCGCCGAGGACTCGGTGGTCAAGATCCTGCGCCCGATCGACGGCTCGCCGGCGCAGCAGGCAGGTCTTCTGCCCGGCGATGAGATCGTGCGCATCGACGGCACCGACATCGGCGCAGACCTCGCCGGCGCCATCGCGCACATGCGCGGCGCCTCCGGGAGCCTGGTGACTCTCACGGTGCGCCGTGACGGCACGCCCGGCCTGCTGCAGTACGCCCTGCGCCGCGCCCAGGTCGAAGTGCACTCGGTCGCGCAGCAGACGCTCGAGCCGGGCTACGGCTACCTGCGCATCACCAATTTCAGCGAGACCACCGCCGATGACGTCAATCGGGCTGTTTCGCGACTCAAGCGCGACAATCCAGGCGGTATTCGCGGCCTCGTGCTCGACCTGCGAAACAATCCCGGCGGCGTGCTCGAAGCCGGCGTCGCCGTGGCCGACGATTTCCTCGACTCCGGCGTGATCGTCACCGCCGACGGGCGCACGCCCGAAGCCCGCTTCCGCATGGATGCCACGCCGGGCGACCTGATCGACGGGGCGCCGCTGGTGGTGCTCGTCAATGCCGGCTCGGCATCGGCCTCCGAGATCGTGGCCGGCGCGCTCAAGGACCATGGCCGGGCGCTGCTGGTAGGCCGCAAGACCTATGGCAAGGGCTCGGTCCAGACCGTCATGCCGCTCACCCACGGCGGGGCGGTGAAGCTCACCACGTCGCGCTACTTCACCCCGTCCGGGGCCTCGATCCACGGCAAGGGCATCGTGCCGGACGTCGTCGAGGAGGGTCCCGGTGACCCGCCGGCGGAGCTCAACGCGCCGGAAGGCTCGGCCACGCTGGCCGTGCGCGATGCCGACGTGCACGTGGCGCTCAACGTCCTCAAGACCCGCGCGCACGCGCACCGGCCGGCGGTGCTCATGAGCCGCGCGGTCGTGCCGTAACGGCCGCAAGTCACGGCGCTCGCCGGCGCGCACTTCCCGTATCCTCGCCCGCCATGCTGGCGTGGTTCCTCGACTGGGTACTGCATCTCGACCGACACCTGGTCGACCTCGTGGTGCGCTTCGGGCTTTTCAGCTACGCGCTGCTGTTCGCGGTGATCTTCGCCGAGACGGGACTGGTGGTGACGCCGTTCCTGCCCGGCGACTCGCTGCTGTTCGCGGCCGGCGCGCTGGCCGCGGTCGATGACAGCGGCACCCTGAGCGCCCCCTGGCTGTGCATGCTGCTGGGGTGCGCCGCAGTGCTCGGCAACATCGTCAACTATGCCGTGGGACGCGCCATCGGACCGCCGGCCTTCTCCGGCCGCTACCGCCTGCTGAAGGTGGAGTACCTGAGGCGCACGGAGGATTTCTTCCGCCGCTACGGCGGACTCGCCGTCACGCTGTCGCGCTTCATGCCGATCGTGCGCACCTGCGCGCCGTTCGTGGCAGGGGTCGGGCGCATGCCCTATGCGCGCTTCTTCGCCTACAACCTCGCGGGCGGCTTTGCCTGGGTGACGCTGTTCGTGGTGGGCGGATATCTGTTCGGCAACATCCCCGCCGTGAAGTCGCACTTCGCGCTGGTCACGGTCGGCATCGTCGCGCTGTCGCTCGTGCCGATGGCGGTCGCGCTCCTGCGGCGCGCGCCGCAGCCGAAGATCTAGAAGACCGCGCCTCAGCCGGCCAGCATGGCGCGCAACGCGCCGAAGATGGCCCCGCCGAGCAGGATGAAGTTCGGTGTCACGCTCAGCAGGAAGCCGATGTGGCGTTTCTTGGGATCCTGCACGTAGCCGTAGAAGTACAGCGCGCGGCCCACGATGAACAGCGCGCCGAGGAGCGCTGCGACGTAGGCGTTGACGAGGTAGGCGAACATGAAGAGCGCCGGACCAAAGATCACCAGCTGCTCGAGCGTGTTCATCTGCACGCGGAAGTAGCGCTCGAACACCGGGTTGCCGCTCATGGCCGGCGCCGGCACGTTGTAGCGCACGCGGGCGCGCCCCACCGCGAACGCGAACAGCAGGAACTCGAGCAGCGCCAGTGCCAGCACCAGTTGGACGAACGCCATGAGACCTCCGGCTTTTGCCTTCGAGGATGGCACAATGACCGCATGAGCGACAGAGAGCGGGGCTATGCGCACCGCGCCGACATCGTGGCCGATGCCAGCCGGGTCTGGCAGGCCCTCACGCAGGAGCCGCTGCTGCGCCTGTGGTGTTCACCCGCCGCGCAGATCGGCGCGCGCCAGGGGGGCCTGTTCCGCGCCAGCGTCGACCGCGTCAGCGAGATCGAGGCCTACATCGACGTGTTCGAACCGGAACGGCGCCTGCGCCTGGTCCACCTGCCCTCGCGCGCGCTGCCGCCGGCCGCGGCCGTGATGGTCGACGACTTCATCCTCGACCGCGTGCCGGGCGGCACCATCGTGCGCCTCCTGGGCTCGGGTGTGCCGGCCACCCCGCAGTGGGATACTCATTACCTGCGCCTGCGCGCCAGCTGGGCGCAGGCCCTGCAGCGCCTCAAGGTCATCGCCGAATACAAGGGAGGAGCGCCCTCATGATGGGATTTCTGCTGCGTGCCGTGATCGCCGCCTGCGGGCTGTGGCTCGCCAGCGTGTGGGTGCCCGGGGTGCGCATCGACACGCCCGGCACGCTCTTGCTCGCGGGCCTGTTGCTCGGCGTCGTCAACGCCATCGTGCGCCCGATCGTGTTCGTGCTGACGCTGCCGATCACCATCGTGACGCTCGGCCTGTTCCTGCTGGTGCTGAACGCGGCGATGGTGGCGCTGGTGGCGTGGATGCTGCCCGGCTTCCACATCCCGACCTTCGGGGCCGCGCTCCTCACCTGGATCATCGTGTGGCTCACCGGCCTCATCGGCTCGGCGCTCATCGGTCACAAGGGCTACGAGCGCTACGCGCGCCGCCGCTAAGTACTGCTAGGGCGGCAGCGCCCGCGCGACGCGCCGGTAGAGCAGGTAGATCACGAGCACGAATACCCCGCCGCCGAGCCATACCGCGGGACCGGCGGCGAACGAGTCGCTGACGATCGACAGCGGGAAATCCTCGCCCGAGAAGGCGACGAGGGCTGCCACCAGCACGCCGATCAGCCCCTCGCCGACGATCATGCCGGAGGCGAGCAGCACGCCCAGCTGCTTGGTGGGCTCGGGGCGCGCGCGGCGCTCGGCGTGCCGGTCGTACAGCCAGCCCGCCACCGCACCCACCACCACCATGAGCGTGCTCTGCGTCGGCAGGTAGATGCCTAGGCCCACCGCCAGCGGCGAGAGGTGCGCCCCGGGCTTGAGCTTGCGCAGCAGCGCATCGACTGCGATGACGCCGAGGCCGATGACACCGCCGGTCTCGATCAGGCTCCAGTCGACGTTGTGCTGGATGACGCCCTGGGCGAGTGCCGAGATCAGCCCGGCCTGCGGCGCGGGCAGCGGATGCTCGTGATGGCCCGGTGCGCCGGCGAAGCCGTAGGCCTTGTTGAGCAGGTCGAGGATCGGCGGAATGATCGCAGCTCCCGCCACCACGCCGATGACCAGCGCCACCTGCTGCTTCCAGGGCGTCGCATCGACCAGCTGCCCGGTCTTGAGATCCTGCAGGTTGTTGTTGGCGATGGAGGCGGCGGCGAACACCACGCCGGTGACGAGCAGCGAGTAGGCGACCAGCGACCGGCCGAGCGCCGGCGAGTCCGCGCCCGGCATGCCGAACACGATGATGAGTGCGAAGCCGATGACGCACAGGATGCCGATGCCGGACAGCGGGCTGTTGGAGGAGCCGATGAGGCCCGCCATATAGCCGCACACGGCCGACACCAGGAAACTCATGATGGCGATGTACAGCACGCCGCCGATGACCAGGTAGGCCAGATGATCGCCGAGCCCGCTGCTCATCGCGATCTGCGCGAGCACGACGCCCATCGGCAGCACGCACAGGATCGAGGCGATGCCGACGATGCCGATCGGGATGTCCTGCTCGGTGCGCGGCAGCAGCGCGGACTGGCCCGCCTTGCGCTTGGCGGCCGCGACCATGGCCGAGCGCAGGCCCGCCACCACCGGCGTCACGAGCTTCGCGAGCGTCCACACGGCCGATACGCCGATCGCGCCGGCGCCGAGGAAACGCACCTTGTGACTCCAGGTGTCGTGCGCGAAGGCGTCGAGCGAGCTGGCGGCGAGGTGCGCCGCATCCGGGGTCAGGGCGGCGAAGTGCGGCACGCCCCACACCCAGGCGATGAGCGCGCCGGCGAACATCGCCATGCCCACCCACAGGCCCACCAGGTGGCCGACGCCGAACAGCGCGAACGACAGCAGGAAGTCGAAGCCCGACACGCCGCGCTCGCCCACGCGGAAATTGCGGGCGACGTCGCCGGCGAACAGGCGCGTGGCCGTGATGAGCGAGAACGCGCCGGCGATGATCGAGCCCCACAGCAGCGCACTTAGGCCCGCCTTGCTTTCCTCGATGCCGCTGCCGTGCTCGCCGCTGCCGACCTTCAGCACCTCCGCGCAGGCGACGCCTTCGGGGTAGGGCAGGTCCGACTGCGACACCAGCGCGCGGCGCAGCGGAATCGAGTACATGACGCCGAGCGTGCCGCCGAACACGCAGATGGCGAACGACACCCAGTAGGGAAAGCCGTTCCACCAGCCGATCATGACGAGGCCGGGCAGCACGAAGATGATGGAGGACAGGGTGCCGGCGGCGGATGCCACCGTCTGCACGATGTTGTTCTCCTGGATGGTCGCGCCGCGCACGGCGCGCAGCACCGCCATCGAGATCACCGCCGCCGGTATCGAGGTGGCGAACGTCAGTCCCGCCTTGAGCCCGAAGTAGACGTTCGCCGCGGTGAACACCAGGGTGATCAGCACTCCGAGGATCAGGCCGCGCAGCGTCAGCTCGGCCCGCGCTTCAGTCGTCATTCGTTATTCTCCCATGGCCTTATCTTGGCCCAGGCGCGGCCGCGTTATCGCCCCCACAGATCGTCAGGATCGCATTTTTCCGCCCGCGCCGGTCAGGGGCTCGCGCGCAGTGCCTTCTCCAGCGCCGCGGTCAGCGGCTTGAGGAAAAAGGAGTCTGCGGGCATGAGGCGCGCCTCGACGCCGTGGCGGCGCAGCGTCTCGCCCACCACCGGACCGACCGCGGCCACCAGCGTGTGGCGCAGTGCCTCGCTCGACCTGCGCAGCATCGGCCGCGGCGAACAGCCGCTCCACCTGCGGGGTGCTGGTGAAGGCAATGGCATCGACCTCGCCGGCCGTGAGGCGCCTGAGCAGCCCCTGCACGGCGGCCGCATCCGCGCCGTCGGCATACACGTAGGGGGCGACCGTGCGCACCCGCGCGCCGGCGCCGGTCAGGAACTGCACGAGTGTGGTGTTGGGCTCGGTGCCGTACAGCTGCAGGGCGACGTGGCGGCCGGCGAGCTGCAGGGATCTCGAGCACCCCGATGATACCGGCCGTGGTGGGGGGCTCTGCGGCAAGATCGGGCTTGAGTCCCAGCTCGCGCAGCGCCCGCGCCGGTTTCGGTCCGCGCGTGATGCGGCGCACCTGGCTTAAGGCTGCGACGAACGCATCCCGCCGCTGCGGCTCGTGCCGCTCGATGCAGCCGATCAGGCGCCTCAAGCCCTCACCGGTGGTGAGGATCAGGTCGCTGAAGGCCCCGTCCGAAAACTCCCGGGCGAAGCTCAGCACCGGCGCCGGATCGGGGGCGTCGCGGATGGCGATGAGCGGGCAGCGCAGCACCTGCGCACCCCGCCGCTCCAGCATGGCGGCAAACACCTCGAGCTCGCGGCCTTCCGGGACCGCGACGGTACGGCCGGCGAGCGGCTGCGCTTCCATGCGGCATCTTAGCCTCACGGCATCGCCCCGCGGTATGCTTCTCACCCATGAAGATATTCGCAGGCATCGTCGTAGTGCTGGCGCTGCTGTTCGCAGGCTTCACCTGGGTCACGCTGCACTGGTCGTATTCGGACGGCGAGCGCGCCGGCTTCGTGCAGAAGTTCTCGCGCAAGGGCTGGCTGTGCAAGACCTGGGAAGGGGAGCTGGCGCTCGTGACCCTGCCCGGCACCATGACCGAGAAGTTCCCGTTCACGGTGCGCGATGCGGCGGTGGCCGCCCGGCTCAATGCCAACATCGGCCGGCGCGTGTCGGTGCACTACGAGCAGCGCAAGTGGATACCGAGTTCCTGCTTCGGCGACACCGAGTTCTTCGTCACCGACGTGCAGCCGACGCCGGCGACGACGACGCCCTGACGAGCCTCACTTCACGCCGGCCATCAGGCGCTTCATCAGCGGGGTGAGCGCCAGCATCACGACTCCGGCGATCACGCAGAACCAGAAGATGTGGCGGAACAGCGCCGGCAGCGAGTCGAGATTGGTCGAGTCGTACTGCGCGGACAGCTGCCCGGCAAGGTTGCCGCCGAGCGCCAGCGACAGGAACCACACGCCCATCACCTGGCCGACGAAGCGCGGCGGGGCGAGCTTGCTCATGTAGGAAAGCCCCACCGGCGAGAGGCACAGCTCGCCGAAGGTGTGCAGCAGGTAGGTGAGCAGCAGCCAGGTCGGCAGCACCAGCTCGCCGGCGAGCACGTGCCGGGCCGCGAAGAACATCACCAGGAACCCGCTGCCGAGAAAGATCAGGCCCGCGCCGAACTTGGTGGAGGCGGCGATGTCGATGCCGCGCCGGCCCAGCCAGATCCACACTCCGGCGAACACGCCGGCCAGCGTGATCACGAAGAACGGGTTGACCGCCTGCAGCACGCCCGCCGGCATGTTCCAGCCGAGGATGTGCCGGTCGGTGTAGCGGTCGGCAAACAGGTTGAACGATGCGCCCTGCTGCTCGTAGCCCGCCCAGAAAGTGACCGAGGCGACGAACAGCGCCACCATCACCAGCGCGCGCTTGCGCTCGGTGGCGTTGAGGCCCGCAAAGAACAAGAGATAGACGAAGTAGGCGATGCCGATGAGCGCGTAGGCCCAGGAGGCGGAAGCGGCGAGCAGCGCCGCATCCAGGTGGATGACGCCGCCGAGCACCAGGGCCACCACCAGTGCCACGAGCGCAAGGAAAGCGATGACCGGCAGCCACGAGCCGCGCTCGTGCGCGATGTCCACCCCGGCGTTGTTGAGGTAGCGGCGCGTGTAGAGGAACTGCACCACGCCGAGCGCCATGCCGAGCGCCGGCAACGCAAAGCCGTAGCGCCAGCCGAAGGCGGCGGCCGCGATCGGCACCAGCAGCGAGCCGAGGAACGCGCCGAGGTTGATGCCCATGTAGAAGAAGGAGAAGCCGGCGTCGCGGCGCGAGCCGCCCTCCGGGTAGAGCGAGGCCACCAGCGCACTGACGTTGGGCTTCAGAAGCCCCACGCCCATCGCCACCACGATCAGGCCGATGAAAAAAATCGCGGTGTTGCCGAGCGCCAGCAAGAGGTTGCCGGCGGCGATGAACACCCCGCCTGCCACCACCGCGCGCTGCGCGCCCAGCAGGCGGTCGGCCATCCAGCCGCCCAGCAGCCCGAGCAGATAGGTGCTCCCCAGGTACAGCCCGTAGATGGAGCTGGCGGTCTTGTCATCAAGTCCGAGTCCGCCCTTGGCGATGGCACCGGCCATGAACAGGATCAGCACCGCGCGCATGCCGTAGTAGGTGAAGCGCTCCCACATCTCGGTGAGGAACAGCGTGGCGAGGCCGCGCGGCTGACCGAATATGGTGGGCGCGGCAGCGGGCGCCGGGAGGATCGCGTCGGCAGCCTGATTCATGGCTTCGCGGCCTGGTGAGCGCGCAAAAAATGCGCAGCGGCAGTCTGAACCAGCGCTCAGCCCCCGCGCAATGGACTTATGACACCCCTGAGCCGTCGCTCGGCTTGGCTTGCGCCGGCGCGTTGCGGCTGCGCGCCATGAGGCGCGCCATGAGGATGCCGCCCTCGTAGAGGAAGTACATCGGCACGGCGAGCGAGCACTGCGAGATGGCATCCGGCGGGGTGAGGAAGGCGGCGAGGATGAAGATGCCGATGAGCACGTAGCCGCGGTTCTTCTGCAGCGCCTCGATGCGCACCAGCCCCATGAGCACCAACAGCACCACCGCCACCGGCACTTCGAAGGCGAGCCCGAAGCAGAAGAACATGGTGAGCACGAAGTCCAGGTAGTTGTTGATGTCGGTCATCATCGCCACGCCCTTGGGCGTCGTGTGCGCGAAGAACTCGAACATCACCGGGAAGACGAAGTAGTAGGCGAAGGCGATGCCGAGGTAGAAGAGCACGATGGAGGAGATGAGCAGCGGCACGGCGAAGCGCCGTTCCTTGCGGTACAGGCCCGGCGCCACGAACGACCACAGCTGGAAGATGACGTACGGCATCGCCAGGATCAGCGCGGCGAAGAACGACAGCTTGAAGGGCGTCGTGAACGGCGACATCACGCCGGTGGCGATGAGGTTGCTGCCCTGTGGCAGCTTCGCCATGAGCGGCTGCGCGATGAAGGTGAACAGGTCGTTCGAGTTGAGGACGCACGGCACGAACGCAAGTCCCACCGCCACCATCGCCCGCAGCAGCCGGTCCCGCAGCTCCAGCAGATGCGAGATCAGGGTGCCTTCGGCGAGCTTCTCAGGTTCCTCGCTCATCGGCGCCTGGTGCTGCAGGCGGCCGGGCCGCCGTAGGATCGGCGCCGGTGGCGTCGGTGGGATGGGCGTGTGAGAAGGTCGGCGGCAGCGGCGGCAGCTCCGGTTCGCCCAGCGGCGCGCTCGCCGCAGCGGCGCTAGCCTCTGGCGCTGCCGGTTGCGGCGCTGCCTGCGTTGCGGCGCGGGAGTGGGTTGCGGCGGCGGCGCCGCGGCTGCGGCGGCACGCTGCGTCTTGCGCGCCTCTTCCAGCTGCACCTCTTCCTCGAGCTGCTCGCGGAACTGGCGCGCCATGGCGCGGGCGCGTCCCGCCCAGCGGCCCATCTCTGACACCACGCGCGGCAGCTTCTCCGGTCCCAGCACGATCAGCGCCAGGACGAAGATGATCAGGATTTCCGAGAACCGGCCTTCGAACAGATCAGGCGCTCCGGTCGGTCTTGGCTTCGCTCTTCTTGGCCGCCTCGGCGAACTCGGCGTCTTTGCCTTCCGCCGGGAGCTGTTTGGGCGGGGTGTTCTGCTCTTCCTCGCCCTCGCTCATGGCCTTCTTGAAGCCGCGTACGGCATGCCCGAGGTCCGAGCCGACGGTGCGCAGCTTCTTGGCCCCGAACACGACCAACACCACGAGCAGGATGACCACCAGCTCGCGCATTCCTATGCCCATAAATCACGACTCCACGATCCGCACACGCGGGGGAAGGGTCTCCGATGATAGGTCAAATGCGCCCCTCTAACCCCATAAGTTCCGGCCCGTTCCGGGACGCACTTCACGCTCACTGTTCAGGGCGTCTCGAGCCAGAACGTGACCGGGCCGTCATTGATGAGCGACACCTGCATGTCGGCGCCAAATACACCTGCGTAAACAGCGGGATAGCTGGACTGCGCGCGCTGCACCAGGAGTGCGAACAGGCGCTCCGCCTCGGCCGGGGTTGCGGCCGTGTGGAAGGAGGCGCGCGCGCCCTTCTTGGTGTCGGCCGCCAGGGTGAACTGCGGCACCAGGAGCAGTCCCCCCTCGATGTCGGTCAGGCTCAGGTTCATGCGGCCGTCGGCATCCGGGAAGACGCGATAGGACAGCAGCCGCTCGAGCAGGCGCACGACCGCCGGGTCGTCATCGCCCTGGCGCACGCCGATGAGCGCCAGGAGGCCGCGCCGGATCGCACCGACCACCACGCCGTTGATGCGCACCTGTGCCTCGCTGACACGCTGTATGAGGGCGATCATGGCACCGGCGATTGTGTGGCATTTGCCACGGCGAGTAACGTAAGATTCGGGCCGTTTTGACCCTACCCGGAAGGCTCATGATAGCGCGTGCGCGTCGTTCCGCAGTGCACCTGACAGCGATCGCGGCGCTCGCCGCGTGCCTGGCTGGCGAGGCTGACGCGCAGACGCCGGCCGCTGCGCCCGCACCTGCCTCTGCCGCCCCGGCGGTACTCACTGGCGATGCCGCGCACGGCAAGGCCATCTCCTATACCTGCCTCGGCTGCCACGGCATCGACGGCTACCGCAACGCCTACCCGAACTACAGCGTGCCCAAGCTCGAGGGACAGAACCCCGAGTACCTGGCCACCGCGCTGCACGGCTACCGCGACGGCGACCGCTCGCACCTGACGATGCACTCGCAGGCCTCGACGCTGTCGGACCAGGACATCGCCGACATCGCTGCCTATTTCGCCGGCAAGCCGCTGACGGCGAGCGGCAAGCCGCACGGCGTCGTGCCGCAGGCCGCCTCGCTGTGCACCTCCTGCCACGGGCAGGACGGCGTGTCGATCGCGCCCCTGTACCCCTCGCTCGCCGGGCAGCACGAGGACTATCTGGTGCGCGCCATCGATGAGTATCAGAAGGGCGGGCGCAAAAACCCGATCATGAAGGGCTTCGCCGCGAACCTTAAGGATGAGGACATCGAGGCGATTGCGCGCTACTTCAGCGCGCAGAAGCCGTCGCTGAGCACCGAGTCGCGTCCCTACACGCGCTTCACCGCGCAGTAAGCCTTCAGCGCTCGCGCGCGGCACCCTCGCGGCGGCAGTTCACCAGGCGCCGCTGCTCGTCGGTGCACAGGGTCTCCCGATCGGTCGCGGCGTAGCCGTGCTCAGTGTGCCCGTGGCGGTGATGCCACCAGCCGCGCAGCGCGGCTGCGATGCTCGGGTGCGGCGTGACCGCGCCCGGGTGCGCCTCGGCGCTCAGGTGCGGGCCGCCGCTTGAACGGCTGCCGGCGTTTGACCCGCCCCCGTGCACCGCGCCGCTCGCATGGGCGCCGCCCGAGCCGCCGCCGCCGTGGCCGCCGCCACCCCCGCCGCCCCCACCAGGGCTGCCAAGGGCGGCTATCGAGATGCCGAGCAGGATCGCTGCCAGAATCGGTCGCATAGGGCACCGTTCAGGTGATCGTCAGGGCCTTGAAAAGACTACTCCGGCGCCCGATGCACGGCCAGACAAGGAACCTCAGGCGCCTTAAGAAAGCTTCTTAAGACTCCCATAAGGCTGGCTTCCTACAGTGACCGCACTTTTCGAAGGACTCTCAATGCGACGGAGTATTGCCATGCATCTGCCGAACCTCCTCAGGAAACCACTGGTGGCCGCCGTCATCGGCGCCGTCACCATCGCCGTGCCCGTGGGCGCGGTGTATTTCGCGAGCGCGGCGAGTGCTGCTGCGACCACCGCCCAGGCGCAGGTGCCGGTGACGCCGGTGCCCGCGGCCGCCAATCCCGGCGCCGTGCTGCCCGATTTCAGTGCCATGGTGCAGCGCTACGGCCCGGCCGTGGTGAACATCGCCGTGGTCAGCAAGGTCGCGGCCAACTACAACCAGGGCGATGACGAGTCGGGCGACGACAACGACAGCCCGAACGACGACAACCAGAACCAGAGCCCGTTCGGCCCGAACAGCCCGTTCGCGCCGTTCTTCAAGGGCCTGCCGTTCCAGCCGCCGCAGCAGGGGCCGGTGCGCGGCGAGGGCTCGGGTTTCATCATCCGCGCGGACGGTGTGATCATGACCAACGCCCACGTGGTCAATGGCGCGAGCGAAGTCACCGTGCGCATGACCGACCGGCGTGAGTACACCGCCAAGGTGATCGGCGTGGACACCAAGTCCGACATCGCGATCATCAAGATCCAGGCCAACAACCTGCCGGTCGTGAAGCTCGGCGACTCGCGCAGCCTCAAGGTCGGCGAGTGGGTGCTGGCCATCGGTGCGCCGTTCGGCTTCGAGAACAGCGCCACCGCCGGCATCGTCAGCGCCAAGGGCCGCACGCTCGACTCCGGCTACGTGCCGTTCATCCAGACCGACGTGCCGATCAACCCGGGCAACTCCGGGGGGCCGCTGTTCAACATGCGCGGCGAGGTCGTGGGCATCAACTCGCAGATCTACAGCCGCAGCGGCGGCTACATGGGCGTGTCGTTCTCGATCCCGATCGATGTCGCCATGCAGGTCGGCACGCAGCTGCAGACCACCGGGCACGTGACGCGCGGCAAGCTCGGCGTCACCATCCAGAACGTCACTCAGGGGCTGGCCGACTCGTTCGGTCTGCCGCAGCCGGAAGGCGCGCTGGTATCGAGCGTGGAGAAGGGCGGACCTGCGGAGAAAGCCGGCGTTGAGCCCGGGGATGTGATCCTCAAGCTGAACGGCGTGCCGCTCAACACCTCCACCGAGCTGCCCGTGCAGATCGCCAGCATCGCCCCGGGGACGCCTGTGAACCTGGAGCTGTGGCGCGATCACGCCGCGCGCGAGGTGAGCGTCAAGCTCGTGTCGCTGGAAGAGAAGGCCACCCAGGCGAGCTTCAGCCCGCACCAGGACGGCGGCAAGCTCGGCCTGTCGGTGCGTCCGCTCACCTCTGCCGAGCAGCAGCAGTCCAACATCAAGGGCGGGCTGGTGGTCGAGCGCGCCAGCGGCCCTGCCGCGGAAGCCGGCATTCAGCCCGGCGACGTGGTGCTCGCGGCCAACGGTGCGCCGATCGCCAACGCGGAACAGCTCAAGGGTGCGGTGGAGCACTCCAAGGGGCACATTGCGCTCTTGATCCAGCGCGGCGATGCACGGCTGTTCGTACCGGTGCGCGTCGGCTGACGCAGCGTACGCGGCGAGAGTGACAGGGCGGGCCCGCAAGGCCCGCCCTTTTCATGTCAGGCGGCCGTGCCGTTGGTGACCAGCGCCGCCATCAGCTCGTTCACCGGCAGCGCGTCGAGCTGCCCGGACCTGGCGAACAGCGCCTTGATGCGCTCGGCCTGCTTCGGCCCGTAGTGCGCATCCACGGAACTCTCGAACTTCTTCACCAGCACCGGCATGCCTTCGGCGCGCCGCCGGCGGTGGCCGATGGGGAAATCCACCTGCACGCGCGCACTGGCGCTGCCGTCCCTGAAGAACACCTGCAGCGCGTTGCCGATGTAACGCTTGTCGGCGGCGTAGTACTCCTGCGTGAAGGTGGCGTTCTCGCGCACCTGCATCTTGCCGCGCAGCGCATCGACGCGCGGATCGGCGGCGACGCTGTCCTCGTAGTCCGCCGCGGTGAGGCGGCCGAAGATGAGCGGGATCGCCACCATGTACTGGATGCAGTGATCGCGGTCGGCGGGGTTGGCGAGCGGCCCGGTCTTGTCGATGATGCGCACGCCCGGCTCCTGCGTCTCGATGACGATGCGCTCGATGCTGTCGAGCCGCCCGGACACCTGCGGGTGCAGCGTCATCGCCGCCTCCACCGCCGTCTGCGCGTGGAACTCGGCAGGGTAAGAGATCTTGAACAGCACGTTCTCCATCACGTAGCTGCCGAAGGGCTGCGGCAGCGACAGCGGCTTGCCCTTGAACAGCACGTCGCTGAATCCCCAGGTCCGGGCCGACAGCGCCGACGGGTACCCCATCTCGCCGGTGAGCGCGATGAGCGCCAGCCGCACCGCGCGGCTGGTGGCATCGCCGGCCGCCCAGCTCTTGCGCGAGCCGGTGTTGGGCGCGTGCCGGTAGGTGCGCAGCGCCCCGCCGTCGATCCAGGCATTCGACACCGCGTTCACCACCTGCTCATCGGTGCCGCCGAGCATGGCGGCGACGACCGCGGTGGAGGCGACCCGCACCAGCAGCACGTGATCCAGGCCGACGCGGTTGAAGCTGTTCTCGAGCGCCAGCACGCCCTGGATCTCGTGCGCCTTGATCATCGCGCTGAGCACGTCGCGCACGCTGAAGGGCGTGGTTCCCGACATCACCGCCGCGCGCGCCTGGTAGTCGGCGACCGCGAGAATGCCGCCCAGATTGTCGGACGGGTGGCCCCACTCGGCCGCAAGCCAGGTGTCGTTGAAGTCCAGCCAGCGGATCATGGCGCCGATGTTGAAGGCGGCCTGCACCGGCTCGAGCTCGTAGGAGGTGCCCGGCACCCGCGCGCCGCCCGGCATCACCGCGCCCGGCACCACCGGGCCTAAGAGCTTGCGGCACGCCGGGTACTTGAGCGCCTGCAAGCCGCAGGCGAGCGTGTCCATGAGGCAGTAGCGTGCGGTGTCGTAGGCGCCCTCGCCGCCGAGCTTAAAGTTGCGGGCGTAGTCGGCGATGGCGGTGAGCGCGGCATCCGGCGCCGGGCGCTCGGCGGACTTGGCGTCATGGGCCGACATCAGCGCTTCTCGATGGGCACGAACCTGACGTTCTCGGGACCGACGTAGTTGGCCGCCGGGCGGATGATCTTGCCGTCGACGCGCTGCTCCATGACGTGCGCCGCCCAGCCCGTGGTGCGCGCGATGACGAACAGCGGCGTGAACATCTCGGTCGGCACGCCCATCATGTGATACGAGACGGCCGAGAACCAGTCGAGGTTGGGGAACAGCTTCTTGGTGTCGAGCATCACCTGCTCGATGCGCTCGGCGATGTCGAACATCTTGAGATCGCCCGCCTCCTTGGACAGGGTGCGCGCCACTTCCTTGATCACCTCGTTGCGCGGATCGGCGAGGGTGTACACCGGGTGACCGAAGCCGATGATCACTTCCTTCTGCGCCACGCGCGCGCGGATGTCGGCTTCCGCCTCGTCGGGCGTGTCGTAGCGCTTCTGGATCTCGAAGGCGACCTCGTTGGCGCCGCCGTGCTTCGGGCCGCGCAGCGCGCCGATGGCGCCGACCAGGCACGAGTACATGTCCGCGCCGGTGCCGGCGATGACGCGCGCCGCGAAGGTCGAGGCGTTGAACTCGTGCTCGGCGTAGAGGATGAGGGAGGTGTGCATGGCGCGCACCCAGCTGGGCGGCGGCATGCGCCGGTGCAGCAGGTGCAGGAAGTGGCCGCCGACGGAGTCGTCCTCGGTCTCGACCTCGATGCGCAGCCCGCTGTGGCTGTAGTGATACCAGTAGGTGAGCATCGAGCCGGTCGAGGCCACCAGCCGGTCGGCGATGTCGCGCGCGCCGGGCGCGGCGTGCCCGTCCTTCTCCGGCAGCGCGCAGCCCATGGCGGACGTGCCGGTACGCAGCACGTCCATCGGATGGCTGGCGGCGGGCATCTCCTCCAGCACGCTGCGCACCACCGCCGGCAGCCCGCGCAGTGACTTGAGCTTCGCCTTGTAGGCGGTGAGCTCGGCGCGGTTGGGCAGATGCCCGTGGATCAGGAGATGCGCGATCTCCTCGAACTCGCACACCGTGGCGATCTCGAGGATGTCGTAGCCGCGGTAGTGCAGGTCGTTGCCGGTGCGCCCGACGGTGCACAGCGCGGTGTTGCCGGCGGTGACTCCCGACAGGGCGACGGATTTTTTGGGCTTAGGGGCGGCGGTGTCAGTCATGGCTTGTCTTTCCCGAACAGTTCATCGAGCTTCTTCTCGTAGGCGTGGTAGCCGAGCACCTCGTACAGCTCGGCGCGGGTCTGCATGGTGTCGAGCACGCTTGCCTGCGTGCCGTGGCCGCGGATCGCCTCGTACACGGCGATCTGCGCCCTGGCGGCGGCGCGCGAAGCCGACAGCGGGTAGAGCACCAGCCGCACGCCGGCCTCGCCGAGCTCCTTGGCCGTGAACAGCGGCGTCTGCCCGAACTCGGTGATGTTGGCGAGCACCGGTACGCGCACCGCGCTGGCGAACTGCCGGTACTCATCGAGGCTCTTGAGCGCCTCGGCGAAGATCATGTCGGCGCCGGCAGCCACGTAGGCGCCGCGCGCGCTCGAGCGCTGCGGCCAGGCCCTCCACCGCGTGGGCATCGGTGCGCGCCATGATGACGAACGCGGCATCGCTGCGGCCGTCGACGGCGGCCTTGATGCGGTCCGCCATTTCCTGAGCGCTCACGAGGGCCTTGCCCGGGCGGTGACCGCAGCGCTTGGCGGCGACCTGGTCCTCCAGATGCAGCCCGGCGGCGCCCGCGCGGATCAGCTCCCGGGTGGTGCGCGCGATGTTGAAGGCGGCGCCCCAGCCGGTGTCGGCATCGACCAGCAGCGGCAGCGGGCAGATGCCGGTGATGCGCCGCACGTCCTCGCAGACGTCGTTGAGCGAGGTGATGCCTAGGTCCGGCAGCCCGAACGAGTGGTTGGCGACGCCGGCGCCGGACAGGTACAGGGCGCGAAAACCGGCGCGCGCGGCGAGCAGCGCTGCGTAGGCGTTGATGGCGCCGACGACCTGCAGCGGGCGCTCTGCCTCGACCGCGGCTCGCAGGCGCGCGCCGGCGGTCTGTGAGGTTTGCGGCATGGTGCAACCTTGCAACGGGGGACAGGCATTCTATACGCGCGACGCCGGCGCGGACCACTGAAGCAGCGGCGCGATCCTACCGGTGGGTAGGATTTTTAGTCCGGCGCAAGTCGGTACACGCCATCAGCACGGCTTAGGGTTGAAGCCCCGCATTCCTGCGCCAAAGCGCGCCTCGCCGGCGCGGCGGCCGCGTGGTCGGCTCCCGGCATGACACCCGCCTCGCGAGAGGGCGAGCCGGGTGGAGATCACGGACACGTGCCGGCGAGCCCGGATATGGGCGCGCCCCGGGCCCGCGCACAGAAAGCCGCGAGCCGCGTTTTCTTCAACTCGTTCCAGGCCGCGAGCTGCGCGTCGAGCTTGGCGTGCAGCACGGCGTAGGTTTCGCTCTCCTGTGCGTTGGGTGCGGTGTCGGCGTCATCGAGCAGACCGGCGAAGGAATAGATCTGCTCGTTCAACATCCCGGGGAAATTGAGATTGGCTTCCGACCCCTTGATGTTCACCTGCATCAGTACCCCTTCGATCCGCGCAGCCTCCTCGAGGAGTCCGCCGGCCGCCGCAGCAAGGCCGGCACCCGCGGGTTTGCCACGCGCTTTCCCCAGCGCCGCCCCGACCTCGGTCTTGATGACGCGAATGTCGTTCACGGCCCGATGCAGCGCGTCCTGGTCGTGATAGACCTCCAGCGACAGCGCGAACTTCTGCGCCAAGCCCTCGAGCGAGGCGCCCTTGTCGCGCGGATCGGCCGCGAGCGTGAGTGGCACGCTGTGCGTCTGCCCGTCACAGGTGAGCTTGATCGTGTATTGGCCGGGCAGTGCAATCGGCCCGCGTGGCGGCAGGCCGGCATAGAAGGCGTCGGGAATCTGCACCGGATCGTCGTAGCGCAGATTCCAGACGAAGCGGTTCATCCCCCGACTCGCCGGCAGCGTCTCCTCGGGATGCACCTGATCGGGCCATTCCGGCGGCTGCTCGGCCTGCGTCGCCTTGACGCTGCTGAGGTGGCGCACCACGGCGCCGCTGGCATCGAGGATGTCGATGTTGAGCGCCCCGCTGGGGACCGCCGGTAGGTAGTAGTCGATGCGAGCGCCGGCGGGCGGGTTCTGCCCCACCGGCGGGTGCGTGTCGACCTGGTCGGGGTAGTAGAGCCGGTAGCCGGTCTCGGGCGTATACAGGAACGGGGTCGCGGCTGCCGCCGCGGCCGCGACCTGCCGCAATGGCGTCACGTCATCCAGAATCCAGAAGGAACGGCCATGGGTGGCGATCACCAGGTCGTCGCCCTTGACCGCCAGGTCGTGAACGGGAGAACGCGGCAGATTCAGCTGCAGGCTCTGCCAGTGTCCGCCCTCGTCGAAGGACACGAACACGCCGGTTTCGGTGGCGGCATACAGCAGGCCGCGCTTGAGAGAGTCTTCGCGGACCGCGTGAACGAACGCGCCCTCCGGCAGGTCGCCATCGATGCGCCGCCAGCTCTTGCCGCCATCGGCAGTCATGAAAATGCACGGCTTGAGATCGTCGAGCTTATGCCGATCCACCGCAACATAGGCGGTGCCCGCATCGTAGCGTGATGGCTCGATCATGCTGATCGTGCTCCATGCAGGCATGTCGTGCGGACTGACGTTCGTCCAGCTGCCGCCACCGTCGCGCGTGAGGTGGATCAGCCCATCATCGGTTCCGACCCAGAGCATTCCGCGGCTGAGCGGAGACTCCGCGATGGCAAAGATCGTGTCGTAGTATTCGACGCTGGTGATGTCCTTGGTGATGGGGCCGCCGGAAGCCTGCTGCTTGGACTTGTCGTTGCGGGTCAGGTCGGGACTGATGGCGCTCCAGCTGGCGCCGTCGTTGGTGGTCCGGTAGAGCCGTTCCATGCCGTAATACAGGGTATCGGGATCGAAAGGCGACATGCTCAACGGTGAAGTCCAGTTGAAGCGATGCTCGAGGTCCTTCGCGGCGTGACCCGAGGCATCGATCGGCCATACCGAGATCGTCTGCAACTGCATGTTGTGCTTGTTGAAGCGGCCGATGAGGTTTTCGGTACTGCCATAGACGATGTCGGCATCGCGCGGGTCGGCGATCACGAAGCCACTCTCGCCGCTGAACACGTCGTACCAGTCGTGCGCCGTGATGGCGCCTTCGTCATCCATGCTCGCAATGGCGACGCTCGAATTGTCCTGTTGCGCGCCATAGACGTAGTAGGGGAAGCGGTTGTCGACCGACACGTGGTAAAACTGCGCGGTCGGCTGATTGTTCTGCGTGGTCCAGTTCCTGCCGTTGTCGAATGAGATCGAGGCACCGCCGTCGCTGGCCTCGATGATCCGCTCCGGGTTGCTCGGATCGATCCACAGTCCGTGATGATCGCCATGGCGCGCCGGCAGCAGCTCGAAGGTCTTGCCACCGTCGGTGGAGCGGAACAGGCCGGTGTTCTCGGCGTATACCGTGTCCACGCGCTTGGGATCAGCGAGTATCGTGGAGAAATACCAGGCGCGCTGGCTGAGCCGTCCGTCCTCGTTTACGCGCTGCCAACGGACACCGCCGTCGTCCGAACGATACAGGCCGCCTTGCGCCGCCTCGATCATCGCGTAGATGCGCCGCGAGTCTGCGCCGGAAACCGAGACGTGGATGCGCCCGAGAATGCCCGCCGGCAGTCCGTTGCCGGAAAGGCGCGTCCAGCTGACACCTCCGTCCGTGGAACGATAGAGTCCGCTGCCCGGACCGCCGCTGGAGAAGTTCCACGGCTGCCGCCGTGCCTGCCACAGCGCGGCGTAGACGATGTTCGAGTCGTGCGGATCGAAGCTGACGTCGATCGCGCCGGTCCGCTCATCCTTGTACAGGACTTTCGTCCATGACTTGCCGCCGTCGGTGGTGCGGAATATGCCGCGTTCCGTATTGGAACCAAAGGCATGGCCGAATGCTGCGACCAGCACGATGTCCGCATTGCGCGGATCGACAATCAGCGCGCCGATCTGCCGAGTGTCCTTGAGGCCGATGCTGCTCCAGGTCTGGCCGCCATCGACTGACTTGTAGACGCCGTCGCCATAGGTAATATCGCCGCGGGGCGCCGCCTCCCCGCTGCCGACGTAGATAACGTTGCGATCGGAAGGCGCTACCGCGATCGCGCCGACCGATGAAATGGGAGTGCGATCGGTGAGCGGTTGCCAGCTGGCACCGCCGTCCGTGGTCTTCCACACTCCGCCGGCCACTGCGCCGAAATAAAACGTAGTGGGGTCTCCGGCGATGCCGGCGACCGCGAGCGCGCGCCCGCCGCGATACGGGCCGATGCCCCGCCACTGCAACGCTGCGAACAGGCTCGGATCGACGGCAACCGCCGCCTCGCCGCTTGCCGTCACCGGCACAGGCGTGGCACGTGCCGAGAGCATCGGCATGATCGCAGCCGCGAGAGCGGCCCAGGCGATGCAGCGACATGCCAAGGTGGAACGAGCCGGGGCGGAACACGAAAGTGCGCGGCGGAACTGCATGACATCCCTCTCGAGTGTGAAAAGCGGCGCGAGTATTGCCGAATGCGGGGAGACTTTCATCACTGCCTGTATCCCAATCGCATCCAGAGCATGCGTGGGTTCAGAAGGTAGAACGATGCACTGCCGAATTCACTCGCACTGACCGGCGGGCGCTGGTTGCTCAGATTGGTGCCTTCGAGCGCCAGCAGGTAATGCCCGATGCGAAACCCAAGCGTCGCGTCGAGCCTCACATAGCCGCCGACGGGCGCGGTATTTTCTTCATCGAGATAGCGTCGGCCGACGTAGTTCGCAACCAGCGAGGCATTGAAGCCCTGCTGAGGCTGGTAAAAGATCCCGCCGGATGCGAGCTGATGGGGCGACAGCGGCAGTTGCCGCCCGGCGACGTTGGCATAGGCATCGGCCCCGATATCGAAAAACAGGTACTGCGTGAAGCGCGTGTCATGGTACGAATAATTGGCGGCAACGGCGAGGTCGTCTGTCAGCCAGTAGCGCATCTCGAGCTCCGCGCCTTGCAGTTGCTCGCCAGCGGCGTTGGTGAGAAACCCTGACTCCGTCGCGACCACGAGGTTACTGAAGTCCAGCCTGAAGATTTCCGCCTGGTAGGTCAGGCGGCCGTTCTCGACCGCCCCTTTCAGGCCGCCCTCGTAGCTCCTGGCAGTCTCGGGCAGCAGCACCGCCGGCTGATAATCGGGACCAAAATCGAGCGCCGACGGTTTGAAGGCGTCGCGATAGTCCGCATACAGCAGCGCCTCGTCCTTACCCGCCGCCCACAAGCGGTAACTGGCACCGATCGTCTCGGTGGGCCGGGTCTCACGCCGGCGCGCGCTTTGTTGCGCCAGCTCCACCGTCGGGGTGAATGGCGGCAGGGTAAGGTCGCTGGAGTATTTGCTTTCGTCGGTTTCGTTGAGGCGAATTCCCGCCACTACGTCCCAGCGACTACCGGGCTTCCAGTCGAGTTGCGCGTACTGCCCGGCAAACAGTCGCCGGTCGGAGACCAGGCCGAATTCGTTCACCGGCAGCTCAGTGGTGGGCGGCGGCACTACCGAGCCGTCGAGCGGCACTCTGTACGCGCTGTTGCCATTCAGCGTCGGCTGGCGGCCGTAACCGTACAGCAGGTCAGCTCCGACGATCAGCACCGTGTCGCCGGACAGGTGGCTGGCCAGGTGGGTATCGAAGTAGTCATCCTCGATCTTGCGGTTCTGATCCTGGGTGTCGGCGGTACCGCTCAGGTCCGGATGCAAAAAGGCACGGATGTCATCGACGCGCGAGTGGGAGACTGAGACCAGCGTGTCCCACGTTCCCCTCTGCGTGGGCTGCGAGTAGCCGACAGCGAGCTGGTATTTGTCCTCGTCGAGAGCGGCATTCGCCGGATTGAAATTGGCGTTGAGCGGCGTAAGCGTCGTGAGGCCCGGACCCTCGCGAATCACCGGGCTCGGCGGTACATCGCGAACGATGCTGAGGTTGGCGTCGAGACTCAGCTGCCCGGCACCCAGAGCGAGCGAGCCGCGATAGAGCAGTCGCCCGGCGGAGACGCTCTCGCGGCTGTCAGCGAATCCCAGGCTTTCGCCGGACGCCGCAATCGATTGACGGTAGTCGCCCCACCCCGGCAACGCGAATGCGGCCGCTCCGCGGGCCGAGCCATAGCCGCCGAACGCGATGTCCGCCTCATCGGCGGCCTCTCCTGCCGGGTAATGCAGAACGTGCACGACGCCGACGAATGAGGTGGCGCCGTACATGACGGGCGCGGCGCCCTTGAGCACCTCGATGCGCTCGACGTCGTTCAGGTCGAGTGTCGTGATCGCCGGATTGAAGGCACCGCCCCACGGCACATCGTCCATCACCAGCAGGAATGCATCAAACTCATGCAATCCCCAGAACGACGGCACGGCGCTCGAGGGTCCGGCGTCCCCGCCGGCCGGCGCCTCGACCCCGGGCACCAGGCTCAGGGCAGTAGCCATGTCCCAGGCACCGCGAGCCCGCAGCTCCTGGCCGGAGATCACCGAGATATCGGCCGGGACCTGATCGACTGGCTCGGGGATGCGGGTTGCGGTAACCACGACCTCGCTCAACGCGGCATCACGCCGGGCGTTTTCGGGCGCCGCGTCGGCGTGCGCGCCGTGCGCAGCGACCAGCAGCAGCCCGCAAAAAAAGCGGCAACGAGCCCGGCACGCGATCACTGCGGCCCAGCCACTATCGGGTGCCGATCATCATGCGCACGCCACTTGCCCAGCCCTCGTCGCTGCGGGCGAAGTTCGCTTCCTGTTGATCGATCATCTTGCCCGTGCGCGCGTTGCTGATCCGGATCATGACCTAGTAACTGGTCTGAGTCGCTCGTTGAACAACGCCGCTCAGCGACTGCTCGGCGCCTAGTTGCAACGCGATCGCAGCCTCGCAGCCGTCGCAGTTTCGCGGCGACTGGTTTGTCACCGGCCTGGTGTTGGCGTGACTCACGTCGACGGCGCGTAGCGTCCCGGCCGTGCCAGCTCCGCTGCGTGCCGTGCTGCCTGCTTTTTGCAACGAAGTCGCACTGCTGGTGACCCGATCGAGCCGCGCTGCGGCGGGACTCAGATCCTCCAGCTCGAAATTTCCGAGAGAGCGGACCGCCCCCGCAGTGCGCTTGTGAATGGTCACTTTGGTCGTTCGAGCTAAGCGATGCGGACCACCGTGCGCCCGGTAATGCCGCCGGCGAGAAAGGCCGGGAAGGCCTGCGGCAGATCCTCGAAGTCGATGGTGCGCGTGACGATGCGCTCGAGGTGCCGGGGCCTTAAGTCGGTCGCGATGCGCTGCCACACGATCTCGCGCCAGGCGTGCGGGGTGGCGGACGAGTTGATGCCGAGCAGCGACACGCCGCGCAGGATGAAGGGAATTACGGTGGTGTTGAGCTGCGCATCGGCTGCCAGCCCGATGCTGGCGATGTTGCCCCAGAAATCGACGCAGCGCGTCAGCCAGGTGAGCACCTCACCGCCCAGGTTGTCGATGGCGCCGCCAAAGCGCGGCGTCTCGAGCGGCTTCGTGCCCAGGTCGAGCTCGCCGCGCGTCAGCACTTCCCGTGCGCCCAGGGCCTTGAGGTAATCGGCGGCCGCCGCCTTGCCGCTCACGGCCACCACCTGGTAGCCGCGCGCGCTCAGCATGTCGATCGCCAGACTTCCCACCCCGCCCGAAGCGCCGGTGACGGCGATCGCCCCGCCTTGCGGCGCCTGGCCGTTCTGCTCCATGCGGTGGATGGCGAGCGCTGCGGTGAAGCCGGCGGTGCCGATCGCCATGGCGCTCGCCGCATCCAGTCCCGCGGGTATCGGTATCACCCAGTCGGCCGGCATGCGCGCGAGCTGCGCGTAGCCGCCGTCGTGCGTCTCGGACAGGCCGCAGCCCGTCACCAGGACCGCATCGCCCTTTTTGTAGCGCGCATCGCTCGAGGACTCGACCACGCCGGCCAGGTCGATGCCGCCCACCAGCGGATAACGGCGCAGGATCCGCCCGGCGCCGGTGGCGGCGAGCGCGTCCTTGTAGTTGATGCCGGAGTGGCTGACGCGGATCACCACCTCGCCGGCGGCGAGGTCGGACAGCTGCAGCTGCTCGAAGCGCGCGCTGATCTTGCCGCCCTGCGAATGGATGCGGTAGGCCTTGAAGTGCGTCATGCGGCGGCTCCCTGGTCGCGTGCCAGCCAGGCGATGAGTCCCTGGGTGTTGAGATCCAGGTCGCCGGCGAAAATCTCGCGCAGCTGTGCATCGCTGAGCGTGCAGCCGTGGCGGCGCGCGCGGCTCAGCCAGCCGTTCAGCATCTGCGTGCGGATGCCGTCGGCCGGATCGAAGTCGTCGGCGTGCGCGCGCGCCATGGCCGCGAACTCCGCCACCTGTTCCTTGAGCGCAGCTCCCAGGCGCGGCACGTCGGTGACGCGGCTGAAGTGCATGAGGTAGATCGCCTGCGGTGCAAAGCTCAGCATGCGGTCGATGGAAGCGATGAGCTGCTGCGGGTCGAACTGCGTGGGCGTGGTGGTGGGGAAGATGAACGCGCCCTGCGCGGTGTCCAGTTCCCGGTAGGAAATGCCGAAGGTATCCCCGGCGAAGATCACGCGGTGCGCGGCATCGACCACCACGTAGTGGTGCAGCGCGTGACCGGGGCTGTGCAGGAGCTCGAGCGTGCGCGCGCCGAGCTGCACCCTTTCGCCGTCGTGCACCACGCGCACGCGCTCGCGCGGCATCGGCACGAGCGTGCCGTACAGCTGCCCGAACCGTTCCTTGCCGTACACCGCCTGCGAACCGGCGATGAGTTTGGCGGGATCGATCATGTGCGGCGCGCCGCGCGGATGCAGCAGCGCCTGCGCGTTAGGCAGTTCCCGCAGCAGCGCGCCGGCGCCGCCGGCATGATCCAGGTGGACGTGCGTCAGCAGCAGGTAGTCGACCGCGCCCCTGTCGATGCCGAGCTCAGCCAGGGCTGCCAGCAGCAGCGGCACCGAGTCGTTGGTGCCGACGTCGACGAACGCCGCATGGCCCGAGTCCCAGATGAGATGCGCGGCGGCGTGCCCCGGGCGCAGGTACTGGGTGTCGATGGCGGTTATGCCGTCCGGATGTCGGTAGACGATCGGTTGCAAGGGAACGTCAACCTGAGCGCTGCATCAATGTACACATCGTACCCCGTACGTTAGCTTACGCGCATGACCGATCGTCGCTTCCCCGCCGCGGCCGCCGCGACGCTCCTGCTCACCCTGCTCACCGCCGCCCCAGCTTCCGCGCAGACCGCGCCGGCACAGCGCCGCGAGCACGGTAACCTGGTGTTCGACGGCGTACCGCAACCGAATGCGGCGCTGGCGGCGCTGCTGGAGCGCTACCAACAGTCGCGCAGCGCCACCTTTCTTGACTGGCAGGCCGACGGCAGCATGCTGGTGGCGACGCGTTTCGGCGACAGCGAACAGGTGCACCGCGTCGCCGCCCCGCTCGCCATGCGCGAGCAGCTCACCTTCGACTCCGACCCGATCGAATGGGCGCGCGCCGCGCGCAGCGGCAGCGGCTTCGTATTCCTCAAGGACCACGCCGGGGACGAGAACGCGCAGGTCTACTACCAGGGCGCGAACGGCGTGCCGCGCGCACTGACACACGGTGACTTCATCCACGGCAGCACGGTGTGGGCGCACGACGGCAAGCGGGTGGCCTTCTACGGCAACGAGCGCGACGGGGTGAGCTACGACGTGTTTCTGATGGACGTGACCGGCAACGGCACACCGCAGCTGCTGGTCGGCGGCCACGAGGACACCTGGTACCCGCTCGACTGGTCGGCCGACGATGCGAAGCTGCTCGTGTGGAAGTACCTGTCCATCAGCGAGAGCTACCTGTACCTGGCGGACGTCGCCACCGGCAGCCTCACCCCGCTCGAGGACAAGCCGCGCCGCGGCGGCATCCGCAACGCCCGCTTCGGACCTGACGGGCGCGGCGTGTACGTGCTGACCGACGAGGACAGCGAGTACGCGCAGCTGAAGTACAAGGATCCGATCACCCACGAGAGCCGCACCATCACCCCCGACGTCGGCTGGGACGTCGAGGACTTCGACGTCAGTGCCGACGGCCGCTACATCGCCTACGTGCTGAACGAGGACGGCCGCAGCCGCCTGCACATCATCGACACCTCGACCCGGCAGAACCTGGCGCCGCCCGGGCTGCCGGAGGGGCGCATCGGCAATGCGCGCTTCGACAAGAGCGGTCGCCGGCTTGCCATGTCGGTCGACTCCGCCAGCGCGCCGCGCGACGTGTACGTCTACGACCTCGACAAGTCCGCGTTCACGCGCTGGACCAAGAGCGAGGCCGGGCCCGTCGATGTGGCCACGCTCACCGCCCCGGAGCTCGTGCGCTTCCCCACCTGGGATCGCGACGGCGGACATGCACGAGCGCTGTCCGCCTACGTCTACCGGCCGAAGGGCGCAGGCCCTGCGCCCGTGGTGATCGATATCCACGGCGGACCCGAGGCGCAGTACCGCCCGGAGTGGGACCCGTTCGTGCAGTTCCTGGTGAACGAGCTCGGCTACGCGGTGGTGGCGCCCAACGTGCGCGGCTCGTCCGGCTACGGCAAGACCTTCATGTCGCTCGACGACGGCGTGCTGCGCGAGGACGCGCTGCGCGACATCGGCTCGCTCCTGGTGTGGATCGGCGCGCAGTCGGGCTTCGACCGCGACCACGTCGCGGTGATGGGCGGCTCGTACGGCGGCTACCTGGCGCTGGCTTCCCTCATCACCTACGGCGAGCGCCTCAAAGGCGGCATCGATCTGGTGGGCATCAGCGACTTCGTCACCTTCCTGCAGAACACGGCCGCCTACCGGCGCGACCTGCGGCGCGCCGAGTACGGCGATGAGCGGCTGACCAGCATGCGCGTGTTCCTCGAGCGCATCTCACCGCTCACCAACGCCAACCGCATCAAGAAGCCGCTGCTGGTGGCCGCCGGCGTCAACGACCCGCGCGTACCGCTGTCCGAGTCCGACCAGCTGGTGTGGCGCGTGCGCTCGAGCGGCGGCGAGGTGTGGTACCTGATCGCCAAGGACGAGGGCCACGGCTTCCGCCGCAAGGCCAACCGCGACGCCTACCTGCTCACCGCCGCGAGCTTCCTGCAGAAGCTCGCCCACTGAAGCGCGGCTTACAGGCGCGCCGGGAATGACACGGTGACCTTGAGTCCCTGGCCGTCCGCACCATCGGCGAGTGCCACGCTGGCACCGTGCGCCGCGGCAATGGTGCGCACGATGGCAAGCCCCAGGCCGCTGCCCGAGGTGGCAGTGCCTGCCGGCCGGTAGAAACGGTCGAACACCCGCTCGCGGTCGGCCGGCGCGATGCCCGGGCCGTTGTCACTGACGCTCAGGCGCGCGCCCGCACCGAAGCTCTCGACGCTGACGTCGACGCGCCCGCCCGCGCCCGTGTAGCGCACGGCGTTGTCCACGAGGTTGCGCAGCAGCGTGCGCAGGCCTTCCGGGTCGCCGCGCACGCTCACCTCGGTGGCGTTGGCGAGCCCCAGGTCGATGCGGCGCGCATCGGCGAGCGGCACCAGCTCCGCCACGCACGAGCGCGCCAGTTCCGCCAGCGGCACCGCGACGCGCGGCGTGTCGGCACGCGGCTGCTGGCGCGCCAGCGCCAGCAGCTGCTCCACCAGGTGGATGGCGCGCTGCACGCCGGCGGACAGGGTCTCCATGGCGGCCGAGCGCTCGCTCTCGTCGCTGGCGCGCGCCAGCATGCCCATCTGCAGGTGCAGCGCCGTGAGCGGCGTGCGCAGCTCATGCGCGGCATCGGCCATGAAGGCGCGCTCGCGCTCGAGCGATGCCTTGAGCCGGCCGAGCAGGTCGTTGAGGGCGGCCACCAGCGGCTGCACTTCCTCCGGGAGCGGCGTCGGCGGCAACGGCTCGAGCACCTCGGTGCGGCGTGCCTGCACCTGCGCGGTGAGGCGCTGCAGCGGCTGCAGCGCCTGGCCCACGGCCAGCCAGATGACGATCAGCAGCACCGGCAGCAGCAGCGCGAACGGCTTCAGGGTCTGCACCGCCAGCTGCGCGGCGCGTTGCTGGCGCACGGCGAGCGGCTGCGCCACCTGGATGACGCTGCGCGCCGCCTGCACCCCGAACACGCGCCAGTGACCCTCGCTGGTATCGACCGTGGCGAAGCCCAGGGTGGTGATCTCGGGCAGCACCGCGTGCGGGCGCGACAGATACACGCGCACGCCGTCGAGCGACCACACCTGCACGACGAAGTCGTAGGCCGCATCGGTGGAGGGCAGCTGCGGCGCCAAGAGGTACTCGACCGGCTGGTCACGCAGGATGAGCGCGGTCTGGCGCAGGTGATAGTCGAAGAAGGCATCCGCCTGCGCGAGCGCGTTGTGATAGACCGTCAGCCCGCCGGCGACCCCGACGAAGACCACGCCGGCGAGCAGCCAGGCGAGAAGCCGCGCGCGCAGCGACCTCACGGGTTCGGCCGCACGCGGTAGCCCACCCCGCGCACCGTCAGGATGAACTGCGCGCCGAGCTTGCGGCGCAGGCCGTGCACGTGCACCTCCACGGCGTTGCTCTCCACTTCCTCGCCGAAGCCGTACAGGCGCTCCTCGATCTGGCCGCGCGACAGGATGGTGCCGGGGCGCTCCATGAGCAGCTCCAGCAGCGCGAACTCGCGCGGCGACAGCGCCACCTCCACGCCGTCCTGCGTCACGCGGTGCGCCGCCGGGTCGAGAGCCACGTTCAGGTGTACGAGGCCCGCGGCCGCGCGCCCGGACTTGCGCCGCAGCAGCGCGCGGATGCGCGCCGCCAGCTCGTCCAGGTCGAACGGCTTGATGAGGTAGTCGTCCGCGCCGGCATCAAGGCCGGCCACGCGGTCGGAGACCGCATCGCGCGCGGTGATGACCAGCACCGGCAGCGTCACGCCGCGCCCGCGCAGCGCCTTGAGGAGCGTCAGGCCGTCGCTGCCGGGGAGGCCTAAGTCCAGGAGCAGCAGCTCGAACGGCTCGGTGCGCAATGCGGCGCCGGCGGCGCGCGCCTCGTGCACCCAGTCCACGGTGAAGCCCTCGCGCTTCAGTCCCGCGCGGATCGCCTCGCCGATCATCGGGTCGTCTTCTACCAAGAGCAGTCTCACGGTGCCCAAAGTATGATCAATCGCGCCCGCGCTGGCGCGAGGAGAGCGTGATTTGGTTGCCGTGGAACGCCTGGTGCAGGATGCCGCCACGCTGGGCGTCGCGCTGAGCGCCGCCGACGCTGCGCGCCTGCTCGAGCTCGGCGACGAGCTCGCCGCCTGGAGCAGCCGCTTCAATCTCACGGCCATCCGCTCACCGGAAGGCATCTTCACGCATCACCTGCTCGACAGCCTCGCCGTGCACCCGGACCTCACCGGCGTTCGCATCGCCGACGTCGGCACCGGCGCCGGCTTCCCCGGGCTGCCGCTGGCCCTGAGCAATCCCGCGCGGCAGTTCACCCTCATCGACTCGACCGCCAAGAAGCTGCGCTTCGTGTCGCATGCCGCAGCGCTCCTCGGCCTTGCCAACGTGGGCGTCGTGCACGCGCGCGCCGAGGCGCTGAATCCTGCGGTACCGTTCGACACCGTGGTGGCGCGCGCCTGCGCGCCGCTGCCGAAGCTTGTGAGCACGGTCGCGCCCCTGTGCGGGCCGCACACGCGCGTCGTGGCCATGAAGGGCAAGTGGCCGGACGCGGAGCTGGCGGCGCTGCCGCGCAGCTGGCGCATGACGGGCTCGCGCGAGCTCAAAGTCCCGGGACTGGCCGCGGCCCGCTGCGTCATCCTGCTGCAACGCGCCTGAGGCTACAGGTGCAAAGGCAGCGCGGTGGTCTCCTTGATCACGGCGAGCGCGATCGAGGAGTTCACCGACTGCACGCCGGGAAAGCGCGACAGGTGGTCCAGGAAGAACGCCTCGTAGGCCCTGATGTCACGGCACACGATGCGCAGCAGGAAGTCGGTCTCGCCCATGAGCGTGTAGCACTCGAGGATTTCGGGGTGGGCGCGCACGGCCTGCTCGAAGCGCAGCAGCGCGTCGCGCCCGTGGCCGGTGAGCTTCACGTGCGAGAACACCATGACCGACAGGCCGACCTTCTCGCGGTCGAGCAGCGCCACGCGCTTTCTGATGACGCCCAGCTCCTCCAGGCGGCCGACCCGCCGCCAGCAGGTGGACGGGGTCATGTCGAGGCGCTCGGCCACGTCGGCGGCCGATGTCGCCCCCTGCTCCTGCAGCAGCTCGAGGATGCGCAGGTCGGCGCGGTCCAGCTCCGGTTGCACCATTCATCTCACCAAATAGGTTATTTGTGAGATGAATATTTCATCAGAGGCCCCTGGAAGGCAATCTTTGTGACGACCAGTGCACGGAGACCCGCGTAGCCTTGTGCCAATCTTGGGGCTTTGAAGAACGCCCCCCGCGGAGCTTTTCTCGATGGAAATCTTCGACATGCGCGAGTTCGACGGCCACGAGCTGGTCGTCTTCGGTCACGACGCCGCCACCGGGCTGCGCGCCATCATCGCCATCCATTCCACCGCGCTCGGGCCGGCCGCCGGCGGCTGCCGCATGTGGCCCTACGAGACCACGGCGGAGGCGGTGGCCGACGTGCTGCGCCTGTCGCGCGGCATGAGCTACAAGAACGCCATGGCCGAGCTTCCCTTCGGCGGCGGCAAGGCGGTGATCATCGGCGAATCGCGCAAGGCCAAGACCCCGGAGCTGTTCGAGGCGTACGGCCGTTTCGTCGATTCCCTCGGCGGGCGCTACATCACCGCCGAGGACGTCGGCACCACCATGAGCGACATGGCGAACGTGCGTCGCGCGACGCGCTTCGTTTCCGGCCTGGGAGCCGCCCCGGGCCAGGCGGGCGGGGATCCGGGCCCCAAGACCGCGCTCGGGGTGTTCTTAGGGATCAAGGCCGCCGTGAAATTCAAGCTCGGCCGCAGCGATCTTGCCGGCCTCACCGTGGCCGTGCAGGGCGTCGGCGGCGTCGGCTACCACCTGTGCGGCATGCTGGCCGCGGAAGGGGCGCGGCTGTCGGTGGCGGACGTGCGTCCGGCCGCCCTGACGCGGGTCTGCGAGGAATTCCGCGCGCACCCGGTATCGGTCGACGAGGTGCTGTCGCTGGATGTCGACGTGCTCAGCCCCTGTGCGCTCGGCGCGATCCTGAGCACCCAGTCCATCCCGCGGCTGCGCGCGCGCATCATCGCGGGCGCTGCCAATAATCAGCTGGCGCAGGGCCAGGACGGCGTCGCGCTGCAGACGGCGGGCATCCTCTACGCGCCCGATTACGTCATCAATGCCGGCGGCATCATCAGCGTATCGCGCGAGTTCCACGGCGGCGCGAGCGAGGCGCAGGTGATCACCGACATCCAGGGGATCCCGGCGCGCCTGACGGAGATCTTCGAGCGCGCGCGGCGCGAGAGCCGCACCACCAATGCGGTGGCGGATGGGATGGCGCGCGAGCGCCTGGCACGCCGCCCGCAGCAGCTGGTGGCCTGAATCCTGCAACCGGACGGCCGTCGCCGCCGTCCGACGCGGCAGCGGGCCGGCAGTGCAGTACACTGTCGGCATGAAGCGCGTCATTGCCATCGCGAACCAGAAGGGCGGCGTCGGCAAGACCACCACCGCGGTGAATCTGGCCGCATCACTGGCCGCCACGCGGCGCCGCGTCCTGCTCATCGACCTCGATCCCCAGGGCAACGCCACCATGGGCACCGGCGTCGACAAGTCGCAGGTCACCCGCAGCTCCTGCGAGGTACTGCTCGGTGAGTGCGACCTCGAGTCGGCGCTGATGCCGCTCGAGCAGGGCGGCTTCATGCTGCTGCCCGCCAACCAGGACCTGACCGCGGCCGAAGTGCGGCTGCTGAGCCTGCCGATCGGCCGCGAGATCAAGCTGCGCCACGCGCTCGCCCCGCAGCGCCAGTCCTTCGACGTCATCCTCATCGACTGTCCGCCGGCGCTCAACATGCTGACGGTGAACGCGCTCGTGGCGGCCGACAGCGTGCTGATCCCGATGCAGTGCGAGTACTACGCGCTCGAGGGCCTGACGGCGCTGTTGTCCACGATCGAGCAGATCCGCGACGCCGCCAATCCGGAGCTGTCGGTCGAGGGCGTGCTGCGCACCATGTTCGACCCGCGTAACAACCTCGCCAACGAGGTGAGCGCGCAGCTGATCGCGCACTTTGCCGACAAGGTGTTCCGCACCGTCATTCCGCGCAACGTGCGACTGGCCGAAGCGCCGTCGTTCGGCAAGCCCGTGCTGTTTCACGACAAGGAGTCCCGCGGCGCGCTGGCCTACCTCGCACTCGCCGGCGAGATGATCCGCCGCGAGGAGATCGCCAGCGGTCACACGCGCCCCGTGGTCGCCCCGCCGCTGGAGGCACCCGCCGCGGGCGATGCCACGCCCGCCGCCAGCGCCGCGCCGCACGATGCGCCTGCCGCGCCCGCACCGCCCTTGGCCGCGCAGGACGCGGCCCTGCCCGAGCCTGCTGCGCACGAAGCCGCCGTGCCGGAGGTTGCCGGCACCGCCGCGCAAACGCAGCCGCCGCTGCACGCCGAGGCTGCGGGCAATGCAGCCGAAGCCGACACCCGCACGCTGGCTGCACCGGCCCATCCTGCGGCAGGCGAGCCGGACGCACAGTCGGCAGGCGGTGAGCCGCCCGCGCCGCCGGCCGCCGCACCCCAGCACGCCGTGCTGCCCGGCGCTCCTGACACGAATGGCATGACGGCCGCTGCCGAGAGCGAGGAGGAGTTCGCGCCGGCCCACGGCTCGACGGATCAGGAGGAACAGCTGCACGAGGACACGCCGTGATGAACAGAAAACCCACGCTCGGCCGCGGGCTGGCGGACCTGCTGGGCACGCGGCCCCCGCCGGCAGTGGCGGCGGCACCCGCCCCTCAGGCCAGCGGCGATGAGCTGCGCAAGCTGCCGCTCGATCTCCTGCAGCGCGGCAAGTACCAGCCGCGCATCGACATGCGCCAGGAAACGCTCGCCGAGCTCGCCGCCTCCATCAAGGTTCAGGGCGTGGTGCAGCCGATCGTCGTGCGCCCGGTGCAGGGCAACGGCAACGGCGAATCACAGCGCTACGAGATCATCGCCGGCGAGCGCCGCTGGCGCGCCGCGCAGATGGCGGGCCTGGCGGAAATCCCGGCGGTGGTGCGCCACATCCCCGACGAATCCGCCATCGCCGTCGCACTCATCGAGAATATCCAGCGCGAAGACCTCAATCCGCTGGAGGAAGCGCGCGCCCTGTCGCGGCTCATCAGCGAGTTCGGTCTCACGCATCAGCAGGCGGCCGATGCCGTTGGCCGCTCGCGCGCCGGCGTCAGTAACCTGCTGCGCCTGCTGGAGCTGACACCGGAAGTGTGCGCACTGCTGGAACAGCGCACGCTGGAGATGGGGCACGCACGCGCGCTGCTGGCGCTCACGCAGCGCCGCCAGCAAAGCGAAGTCGCCGCCCTGGTGGCCAAGAAGGGTCTGTCGGTGCGCGAAACCGAGGCGCTCGTCCGCCGGCTGCAGGCCCCCGCCGGGGCGCCCGCCGCCAACGACACGAATGCGCGCGATCCCAACGTCGAGCGCCTGGAACGGGAGCTGGCCGACAAGCTCGGTGCGCGCGTGGCGATCCAGCACGGCAGCGGCGGCAGGGGCAAGCTCGTGGTGAACTACAACAGCCTCGACGAGCTCGACGGCATCATCGAGCACATCCGCTAACGTCCGGCCGCCGATGCGGCACCGCAGCGCCAGCGGCGCGCGCGCCAGCCAACGTGCAGTGCTGGCGCTGCGCGATGCCTGCGGATCCGGCCGCAGGTCTCAATATCGAGTTTTCCCGGAAAGCAGCTGTGATGCAGGACAACCTTGCAGGCCGGAGCGCGGCGTATGTTGCCTGTAAGGAGTGTTGTTCGCGGGGAAAGCTGATGCCTGCGCACGTGCTGTACGAGGTGCCGATGGCCACCTGGCCGGTGCGCCTGCTGATGATCGCGGTCTGCGGCCTGTTCGTACTGGGCATCTACGGCTGGTGGCTGCCGCGGGTGTTGCGGCTGCTGCGCAACGTCCCGGCCATGAGCGCCGGCCAGGCGGTGACCACCGTCATCATCGCGCTGTTGCCGCTCGTGATCGGGGTGGGCCCCCTCCTGGTGCTGATCGCGCTCATCCGCAATCCCATCGCCTACGTCACCGACACGGGTGTGATGCAGGAGAGCGTGTTCAGCAACAGCCCCGTCGTTTTCGCCTGGTCACAGATCGACCATGTGTACTGTCGCCTGGGCAGCAACGGGGCTGTGACCACTATCAACGTCGTGGCCCATGACGGCCGGAAAATAGGCTTCGGCAACACCGGCGATGTCGACTTCGCATCGATGCACGAGCTGTTCCAGAACCAGCTCGGGCCGGCGGTGGCACATGGCTGCGAGCGCGGCATGCACTGAAGGAGTTCCGCGCCATGGGCCAATACCAATATTCCCCCCGCGCGCGGCTGATCATCGGCACGATCCTGGGCGCGGGCGGCTTAACGATGGCCGTCGCGGTTTTCCGCACGCTTCTCACAGTTGCCAATCCGCTGCAGGACCAGAGCATGGCGGGGTTCCTGATGGGCCTGTTGCTGCTATTCGCCGGTATATCGATCGCCCAGCCGCCCGGCGTGGGCTTTCGCCAGTACCTCTGCGGCGCCCTCGCCGTCACGGTCTTTGCCCTGTTGTTCGACTGGATCGCCTTCATGCCCGGCGCGCGAGACTTCCATACGGGTGCGTCATCGCTTCACCAGGGCGGTCAAGTGAACTCGACCTTGGGTCGGGTGGCGTTCGGGGTCGCCGCGGTGATTTTTGATCTTTTCGCCCTGCATGCCTGGCGGGTGACGATTCGGCTCCTCATGACGGGGTCGCTGGCCAAGAAGCCGGCCGCGAGCTCCGAATAACGCGCTGCCAGTGGCGCGCGCGGACGGCTCGGGGTACGGGCACCGCGACCGCCTGGCGCGAAAGCCCGCGCCGGGTTGGATTCCATGGCGCATAGTCTGGTCCGGCAGGATGCCGGCAGACATTGCAGTCGTCAGGCGAGACCATGGTGAGTCATTTTTGGCTCATCCTGGTGCAGGCACGGGGGCGGTAGACTCATGCGCAGGCGGTCTCTATAATCCCGCGGCTTTTTGGCCGTTGCAGCCTAAGTGACTGAACGGCCGAGGTATGTTAAGCCACTTGCGTCCGCTCAAGACGCAAGAGAAGCGGCTCTTTTGAGCCCCTAGCGGGACCTATATAAGGTGTCGGCGATCGATCTGCCCCAAGCGCGGCGGCTGGCCTTCGGCGTCGTGCTGGCGCAGGCGGCGGTGACGGTGATCGCCGCACTGTGTGCGTGGGCCATAGCCGGTCAGCTGGCAGCGGTCTCGGCGCTGATCGGTGGCGGCATCGCCACGGTGGGGAGTCTCGCGATGGCTGGCCTGGTGTTCGGCGGCACGGCGGCCGGCGGCGCACAGCGCGCCCTGGGTGCGTTCTACATCGGCGAGGCAGTGAAGCTCGCCATTGTGGTCGTACTGTTCGCCGTGGTGCTGAAGGTGATGAGGGTGGCGCCGCTGGCACTGTTCGCCGCGTTCGCAGCGACCTTCCTGGTGTACTGGATCGCACTGCTGGCTGCGCTGCCCGCTCTGGGTGGCGCGCGCCGCGGTGCCTGAGCGGCGGTGGGATGGTGAGGAGTATGGCAGCAGCGGAAAACGGCGGAGGTGCAACGGAGTACATCCTGCATCACCAGACGTTTCTGTCGAACAAGGCGCCGCACGGCATCGTCGACTTCACCGTCATCAACTACGACACCGTGTTCTTCTCGGTGGCGCTGGCCGTGGCGTTCTTCGGGCTGTTTTGGTGGGTCGCGCGCAAGGCGACTGCCGGCGTGCCGAGCGTTACCCAATCGGTCATCGAGTGGATCGTCGAGCAGGGTCGATGAGCAGGTGCGCGACAGCTTTCACGGGACCAGCCGCCTCATCGCCCCGCTGGCGCTCACCATCTTCTGCTGGGTCTTCCTTTTCAACTTCATGGATCTCGTGCCGGTGGACCTGCTTCCGGCCGCCGCGCGCGGCGCGGGCTTCGAGCATCTCAAGGTGGTGCCGAGCACCGATCTGAACGCGACGTTCGCGCTATCTCTGACGGTGTTCGCGTTGATCATCTTCTACAGCATCAAGATGAAGGGGATTGGCGGCTTCATCGGCGAGCTGACCCTGCATCCGTTTCAGGCCAAGAACTGGTTCGTGCAGGCACTGCTGGTGCCGGCGAACTTCGTGCTGGAATCGGTGACCTTCATCGCCCGTCCGGTATCGCTGTCGCTGCGCCTGTACGGCAACCTGTACGCCGGTGAGATGATTTTCCTCCTGATCGCGGTGCTGACATTGCAGCATGGCATTGGCAGCCTGCTCACCGTCGGCGGCTGGGTGGGCATCCTCGGGCAATTCATTCTCGGGTTCATCTGGACGGGATTCCACATCCTGATCATTACGATTCAGGCATTCATTTTCGCGGTGCTGACGGTCGTCTATCTGTCGATGGCCAGCGAGCACCATTGATCGAGCGAAGTCAGCGCCTCCATCTTCGTACTTGGTTTCTTTTGAGGAGAGATTGAATGGAAAACATTGCACACATCCAGGCCATGACCGTACTGGCCGTCGGCATCATCTTCGGCATGGGTGCACTGGGCACCGCCATCGGCTTCGGCATTCTCGGCGGCCGCTTCATTGAAGGGTCCGCCCGCCAGCCGGAACTGCTGCCGACGCTGCGCGTACAGATGTTCCTGGTCGCGGGCCTCCTGGACGCGGTCGCCATGATCGGCATCGGCTTCGCGTTGTTCTTCACGTTCGCGAATCCGTTCGTGAGCGCGCTGCAGGCGGCGCACTGACGCCCAGTCAGGTCGACGGACCCGGCTCAGGAGTTTAGACCGTGAATATCAATCTCACGCTCATCGTGCAGATGATCGTGTTCGCCTTGCTGGTGTACGCCACGATGAGATGGATCTGGCCAAGCATCCTGGCCTCCATGGAGGAGCGTCGGCGCACGATTGCACAGGGATTGGCTGCCGCCGAAAAAGGCGAACAGGCGCTGATCGAGGCGCGCGGCAACGCGGATGTGATCATTCGTGAGGCGCGCGAGCGCGCCACCCAGATCATCGACCACGCCCAGCATCAGGCCAACGAGCTGGTGGACGAGGCCAAGGGCACGGCGCAGGAAGAAAGCGCGCGCATCGTGGCCGCCGCACAGGATCAGATTGAGCTGGATACCAACCGCGCCAAGGAGAGCCTGCGCAAGGAAGTCGCCGGCATCGCCGTCGGTGCGGCCGCGAAGCTCCTCGGACGCGAGATCGATGCGGGCACGCACGCGGACCTGCTCGACAAGCTCGCCTCGCAGATCTAACAGCGCTATGGCCGACCGTCTCACCATCGCCCGACCCTACGCGCGCGCCGCCTTCGACGAGGCGCGCAGCGCCAATGCCCTGGCGCCCTGGGCGGACGCCCTGAACGTCGCCGCCACGGTGGTGCAGGATGGGCGCGTCGCGGCGCTGCTCGGCAACCCGCACGTCACCCCCGATGAGCTGGCGCAGCTCGTCAGCAGCATCGCGGGCCCCGAGCTCGGCGAGCACGGCGCCAACTTCGTGCGCACGCTCGCCGCCAATGGCCGCCTCGCCTATCTGCCGGAGATCGCCGCCCAGTTCGCGATCCTCAAGGACAGCGCCGAGGGTGTGACTGATGTCAGCGTCACCGCGGCGGCCGAACTCAATGACGCGCAGCGCAACCGCATCGGTGCGGCGCTGGAGAAGCGCCTGCAGCGCAAGGTGCGGCTGCACTGCGCAATCGACCCGGCGCTGCTCGGCGGCGCGGTGCTGCGCGCCGGCGATCTGGTGATCGACGGTTCGCTGCGCACCCGGCTCGAGCGCATCGCCTACGAACTGACCGCTTAACGAATCAGGCAAGAGACAAGCATATGGCCATCAAGGCAACCGAGATCAGCGACCTCATCAGGCAGCGGATCGAGAACTTCAAGTCCGTGACCGAGGCGCGCAACGTCGGCTCGATCGTGTCGGTCACCGACGGCATCGTGCGCATTCACGGGCTGGCGGATGCGCGTTACGGCGAGATGCTCGAGTTCCCCGGCAACACCTTCGGTCTTGCGCTGAACCTCGAGCAGGACTCGGTCGGCGCCGTGGTGCTCGGTGAGTACAAGCACCTCAAGGAGGGCGACACGGTCAAGACCACCGGCCGCATCCTCGAAGTGCCGGTGGGGCCGGAGCTCCTCGGGCGCGTCGTGGACGCGCTCGGCGTGCCCATCGACGGCAAGGGACCGATCAAGACGACGCGCACCGCGCCGATCGAGCGCGTGGCGCCGGGCGTCATCTACCGCAAGTCCGTCAGCCAGCCGGTGCAGACCGGCTACAAGGCCATCGACTCGATGGTGCCGATCGGCCGCGGCCAGCGCGAGCTCATCATCGGCGACCGCCAGACCGGCAAGACCGCACTCGCCGTCGACACCATCATCAACCAGAAGTCCTCCGGGATTAAGTGCGTCTACGTGGCCATCGGCCAGAAGCAGTCGACCATCGCCAACGTGGTGCGCAAGCTGGAAGAGCACGGCGCCATGGGCCACACCATCGTCGTGGCGGCGTCCGCCTCGCAGCCGGCGGCGCTGCAGTACATCGCCGCCTACTCGGGCGTCACCATGGGCGAGTACTTCATGGACATCGGCGAGGACGCGCTCATTATCTATGACGACCTCTCCAAGCAGGCCGTCGCCTACCGGCAGATCTCGCTGCTGCTGCGCCGCCCGCCGGGCCGCGAAGCCTTCCCCGGCGACGTGTTCTATCTGCACTCGCGCCTGCTCGAGCGCAGTGCGCGCGTCAACGAGGAGTTCGTGGAGAAGGCCACCAACGGCCGCGTGAAGGGCAAGACGGGCTCGCTCACCGGGCTGCCGATCATCGAGACGCAGGCCGGCGACGTCACCGCGTTCGTGCCGACCAACGTCATCTCCATCACCGATGGCCAGATCTTCCTCGAGACCGACCTGTTCAATGCCGGTATCCGTCCGGCCATGAACGCCGGCATCTCGGTGTCGCGCGTCGGCGGTGCGGCGCAGACCGACATCATCAAGAAGCTCGGCGGCGGCATCCGCCTGTCGCTGGCGCAGTACCGCGAGCTGGCGGCCTTCTCGCAGTTCGCCTCCGACCTCGACGAGGCGACGCGCCGCCAGCTGGAGCGCGGCCAGCGCGTCACCGAGATGATGAAGCAGAAGCAGTACGCGCCCATGTCGGTCGCCGAGATGGCGCTGTCCATCTATGCGGTCAACAACGGCTACATGGACAAGGTGGAGCTGAAGAAGGTGGTGGCCTTCGAGGCGGCCCTGCAGGCCTTCGCGCACAGCAACTACAAGGCGATGCTGGACGGCATCAACGCGACGCCGAAGTTCAGCAAGGAGAACGAGGCGGCGCTGAAGAAGTGCATCGAGGACTTCGTCGCCACGGGCACCTACTAGAGGCACGCCATGCCGGGCACCAAGGAAATCCGCTCCAAGATCGCGAGTGTCAAAAGCACTCAGAAGATCACCAAGGCCATGCAGATGGTGGCCACCAGCAAGATGCGCCGCGCGCAGGAGCGCATGCGTCTGGCGCGGCCCTATGCCGACAAGATCCGCAACGTCATCGGCCACCTGACGCAGGCGAACCCGGACTACCATCACCCGTTCCTGGCGCAGCGCGAGCCGGCGGCGGTCGGCATCATCGTCGTCTCCACCGATCGCGGCCTTGCCGGCGGACTGAACGCCAACGTCTTCAAGCAGACGCTCATCCTCATCCGCGAGTGGCAGGGGAAGGGCGCGCAGGTGAGCCTGTGCCTGATCGGCACCAAGGGACTCAATTTCTTCCGTCGCCTGAGCGTGCCGGTGCTCGCCAACGTCACAGGCCTGGGCGACCGGCCGCACGTCAGGGACCTGATCGGCGCGGTCAAGGTGATGCTGGATGCCTATCGCGAGGGCAAGCTCGACCGCTTGCTGCTGGTGCACGCGCAGTTCGTGAACACCATGACGCAGAAGCCGAACGTGCTGCAGCTGCTGCCGCTGGAGGCGGCCGATACGGAAGGCCTGCAGGAGCACTGGGATTACATCTACGAGCCGGACGCGGCCGCGATCCTCGATGGCCTCTTGATGCGCTACATCGAGTCGCAGGTCTATCGCGGCGCGGTCGAGAACGTCGCCTCCGAGATGGCGGCGCGCATGATCGCCATGGGCGCAGCCTCCGACAACGCCGGCAAGCTGATCAGTGAATTGCAATTGATTTACAACAAGGCCCGTCAGGCCGCGATCACGAAAGAACTTTCGGAGATCGTGGGCGGCGCGGCTGCGGTTTGAGGAAAGACACCATGGCCACTCCCGCACAGGGACGTATTACCCAGATCATCGGCGCCGTCATCGACGTCGAGTTCCCGCGCGAAGCGATCCCGGCGATCTACGAGGCGCTCAAGCTCAAGGACGTCAACCTGACGCTGGAGGTACAGCAGCAGCTCGGCGACGGCGTGGTGCGCACCATCGCCATGGGCGCATCCGAAGGACTGAAGCGCGGGCTGGCGGTTGAGGCTACCGGCGCGCCGATCTCGGTGCCGGTGGGTGAGGGGACGCTCGGCCGCATCATGGACGTGCTCGGCGACCCGCAGGACAACCGCGGACCGGTTGCGACCAAGGAGCGCCTGCCGATCCATCGCCCGCCGCCGGCGTTCGATGAGCAGGCGGGTGGCCAGGACCTCTTGGTGACCGGCATCAAGGTCATCGATCTGCTGGTGCCGTTCGCCAAGGGCGGCAAGGTGGGCCTGTTCGGCGGCGCCGGCGTCGGCAAGACCGTCAACATGCTGGAACTGATCAACAACATCGCCAAGCAGTACAGCGGCCTGTCCGTGTTCGCAGGCGTCGGCGAGCGCACCCGCGAAGGCAACGACTTCTATCACGAGATGATCGAGTCGAACGTCATCGACAAGGACAACCTCGCCAACTCCAAGGTGGCGATGGTGTACGGCCAGATGAACGAGCCGCCCGGCAATCGCCTGCGCGTGGCGCTCACCGGGCTCACCATGGCCGAGTACTTCCGCGACGAGACGCGTCCGGACAGCGGCGGCAAGGGCCGCGACGTGCTGTTCTTCATCGACAACATCTATCGCTACACGCTCGCCGGCACCGAAGTCTCGGCGCTGCTCGGACGCATGCCCTCGGCGGTCGGTTACCAGCCGACGCTCGCCGAGGAAATGGGCGTGCTGCAGGAGCGCATCACCTCCACCAAGAAGGGTTCGATCACGTCCATCCAGGCGGTCTACGTGCCGGCGGACGACCTGACCGATCCCTCCCCCGCCACGACCTTCGCGCATCTGGATGCGACCGTGGTGCTGTCGCGCCAGATCGCATCGCTCGGCATCTATCCGGCGGTCGACCCGCTCGACTCCACCAGCCGCCAGCTCGATCCGCTGGTGGTGGGCGAGGATCACTACAACACGGCGCGCGGCGTGCAGGCGGTGCTGCAGCGCTACAAGGAGCTGCAGGACATCATCGCCATCCTCGGCATGGACGAGCTGTCGGAAGATGACAAGCTGATCGTGTACCGCGCGCGCAAGGTGCAGCGCTTCCTGTCGCAGCCTTTCAACGTCGCCAAGGTGTTCACCGGCCAGGACGGCAAGATCGTGGCGCTCAAGGACACCATCCGCGGCTTCAAGGGCATCATCAGCGGCGAGTTCGACGCGCTGCCGGAGCAGGCCTTCTACATGGTCGGCGCGATCGATGAGGCGGTGGCCAAGGCCAAGACGCTGCAGTAATGGCTGAAGCCCACACCATCCGCGTCGATATCGTCAGCGCCGAGGGCGAGATGTTCTCGGGCGTTGCGGCCGTGGTGTTCGCACCCGGCACGCAGGGCGATCTGGGCATCTACCCGCGCCACGCGCCGCTTTTGAGTCTGCTCAAGCCCGGTGAAGTGCGCGTGCAGACTGCGGACGGCGTGGAACACCAGTTCTACGTCGGCGGCGGTGCCATCGAGGTGCAGCCCAACAAGGTCACGGTGCTGGCCGACACCGCGCTGCGTGCCAAGGATCTGGATGAGGCCTCCGCGCTCGCCGCCAAGCAGCGCGCCGAGGAAGCCTTGAAGGACAAGAGCGGGCGCATCACACTCGCCGAAGCGCAGGCGGAACTCGCCCGCGCTATCGCCCAGCTCAAAATGCTCGAGCGCCTGCGCAGAACCAAGGGCTGATCGCTGGAACCCATCGTCGCGCCTCCCGATCCAGGCGTGCCGCCGGCCGCGGCGGCGCCGGGCCTGTTCGCAGCTCTTGCCCATAACCTGCGCAACGGACTTGCGCTGCTGGTGCTGCGCCGCCGCTGGCCGCCGCAGTTCGCGGTCGGGTTCGACCAGGTCGCAGCGCTGCTCGTCGTCAACCTCGCCCTGTGGGCGCTGCTCGACTTCGTGCATGCGCCGGGTCACGTGCCGCTGGCGCTCGACGGCCTGTTCGGCTGGGCCTGCTACCTGCTCCTGGGTCTTTTCGCCTGCGCGCTGCTGGCGCGCGTGCAGAGCCGCGCCGCCGACACCCGCGCGCTCCTGGTGCCGGCCCTGGCGGTCGCGCCGTTCGTCATGGCGGCCTTCTGGCTGCTCATGGATGTGGCCGCCGTCGCCAGCCGCCCGCTCGCCGCCACCATCGCGGCACTCATCTATCTTGTATGCCTGGCGGTGCGCGTGCTGGGCGCAGCCTACGGCCCCGTGCGTTGGGCGCCGGTGCTGACCGCGCTCGTGCTGATACTCATGGCGCCCTGGGCGCTCGCGCAGCTCAACCTCGATACCCGCTTGTGGGTCGCCGAAGAACCCGAGGCCGCGGCCACCGACAGTGACGATGCGGACGGGGCCGAGGCGCTCTTCTATGACCAGCCGGCGCGCATCGCGAGCGCCGCCGCGCGCGTCAAGCCCGCACAGGATGGCGTGCCCGGCGTGTACTTCGTCGGCTTTGCCGGCGACGGCGAGCCGGGCGTGTTCCGCCGCGAGGCGCAGTTCGCCAGCGAAGTGTTCGGCGTGCGCTTCGGCTCGCAGGACCGCACGATGCTGCTCATCAACGACGTCGATGACCGGGATTCCTATCCGCTGGCGAGCGTGGCGGGACTGTCGCAGAGCCTGCGGGTGCTCGCCGCGCGCATGAATCCCGCCAACGACGTGCTGGTGCTGTTCCTCACCTCGCACGGCTCGGAGGACGGACTGGAAGTGCAGAACGGCTCGCTGCCGCTGGCGCAGCTGGCACCGGCCGACCTGCGCGAGGTGCTGGACGCCTCCGGCATCCGCTGGCGCGTGGTGGTGGTCTCGGCCTGCTTTGCCGGGGTGTTCATCGATGCCTTGAAGAGCGACACCACCGCCATCGTGACGGCGGCGGATGCCGAGCACAGCTCGTTCGGCTGCCAGGAGGACCGCGAACTCACCTGGTTCGGCGAAGCCTTCCTCAAGGACTCGCTGCCCGGCAGCGCCTCGCTGGCGGACGCCTTCAAGAAAGCCAGCGCACTCATCCGGCGCCGCGAAGACGATGCTCACGAGATCCATTCCAATCCGCAGCTGTACCTGGGTCCGCTCATCCAGAAAAAGCTGGCCGAGCTGCCGGGCGGCAGGCCCGGCGGCGCTGCGTACACGGTAGGGCGCTAACGTACAATGGGCGGGCATGGCTAAGCGCCGCAGTCCCCGCGTCTCCGCGCCCGCGCCGCTGTCGGTCGTGGTGCTCGCGGCGGGCGAGGGCAAGCGCATGAAGTCGGGGCTGCCCAAGGTGCTGCAGCCGCTCGGCGGCCGGCCGCTCCTCCAGCACGTCCTCGACACCGCCTACGCACTGAAGCCCGCCGACATCCATCTGGTCTACGGTCACGGCGGCGAGCGCGTGCGCGCAGCCCTTGCCGAGGAACCGGTGTCGTGGACGCTGCAGGCAAAGCGCCGCGGCACCGGTCACGCCGTGCAGCAGGCCATGCCGCAGGTGGCGGACGAGCACATGGTGCTGGTGCTGTACGGCGACGTGCCGCTCATCAGCGCAGCGACGCTCAGGCGCCTGCTGGCGCTCGCCGGCCCGCGCCAGCTGAGCCTCCTGACCGTGCAGCTCGACGACCCGACCGGCTACGGCCGCATCGTGCGCGCCCGCACCGGTCTGGTGCAGAAGATCGTCGAACAGCAGGACGCCAGCGCGGCGCAGCTCGCCATCCGCGAGTGCAACACCGGCGTGCTCGCCTGCCCCGCACGCCTGCTGCGCGGCTGGCTCGCGCGGCTCAGGAGCGACAACTCGCAGCGCGAGTACTACCTGACCGACATCATCGCCATGGCGGTGAAGGACAAGGTGGCCGTCAAGGCGCTCATCGCCAGCGATGCCGCCGAGGTGCTCGGCGTCAACGACCGGGCGCAGCTCGCCTACCTCGAGGGCGTGAGCCGGGCACGGCGCGCGCACGAGTTGCTGCTGGCAGGCGTGACGCTGGCCGATCCCGCACGCGTCGACGTGCGCGGCACGCTCGCGCACGGCCAGGACGTCTTTCTCGACGTCAACGTGGTGCTGGAGGGCCGCGTGGTGCTCGGCGACCGCGTGCGCGTGGGCGCCGGCAGCGTGCTGCGCGACTGCGAGATCGGCGCGGATACGCAGGTCTTTCCCCACTGCGTGATCGAGGGCGCGCGCATCGGCGCCGAGTGCCACATCGGGCCGTTCGCGCGGCTGCGGCCGACCTCGGTGCTCGCCGAAGGGGTGCACATCGGCAATTTCGTCGAGGTGAAGAACTCGCAGCTCGGCGCAGGCTCGAAGGCGAACCATCTGTCCTACCTGGGCGATGCCCAGGTCGGGCGGCGCGTCAATGTCGGCGCCGGCACCATCGTCGCCAACTACGACGGCGCCGCCAAGCACGGCACCACGATCGGTGACGATGCGCACACCGGCTCCAACAGCGTACTGGTCGCGCCGCTCACCGTCGGTGCCGGCGCCACCATCGCAGCCGGCTCGACCGTCACGCACTCCGTGCCCGCCGGCAAACTCACCGTGGCACGCGCGCGCCAGGTGACGGTCGACGACTGGCAGCGTCCGGCGAAACCGCCGAAATAGTTCTCCGCGCCGCGGCAAGAAATTCTCCGCTCCTGCAACGTGCCTGTAGCACTCACGGCATAACGTTGTGCCGCTGCGATCAGAAACGCGCCGAGGGCCAAGGCATGAGTGCGTCGCGACTTCACCGAGCGCAATGGCTCGAGCCGGATTTCTGGGACCGGCTCGATCGGCTGGAGAGCCTGCACCGACGCGCTCAGTCGCAACAGGAGAGCGCGCAGCGCAACCTCGAGCGGCTGTCACCCCACGAGGCGCAAGAAGTGCGGCAGGCATGGCAGCGCTACTGCGAAGTGATCGCGGAACTGGATCGCGTCACCACGCAATTCGAAGACCTGCATCAATGCGTGAACTGAACGGCGCGGCGGGGAGTCACGGGCTCCTGTCGCGCCGCGCCCTGCAGGAACTGAGCATGCTGCAGGGGCGGCTGCGCCGGGTCAGCGGGCTGCGCCGCACGGCGCTGCGCATCCTGCTCGCCAGTCGCCATGTGACCACCGCCCTCGCCCAGCGCGAATTCTGGCTGGATTTCTTCCGGCTCGATCAGGAATACCGCGCCGCGGTACGTCGCCTCGGCAAGTTCTGCGCCGCCCACGCCGAGCCGGTGGCTGAGCTGCCGCTGCGGCGCGCGGGTTGGCCCTAAGCGCTGAGTCGTCGCCGAAGCTTCGGTGATCCCGCGGGCGAGGCAGGCAGCCGGCACGCTTTAGGGCCCCAGGGAGGGCCAAGCCCCCGCTCCCGGTGGGGAAAGCCGCGCAGGGGCCTCCCTGAGGCCCCCAAGCGCGATCTCCATCACGGCTTAACCAGTGAAATCCGCGTCTTATGACCGTTTCAGGCACACTACGCGACCCACGCCCTGCAAGAAGAGGCCCCCGGAACCATGTGCGGAATCGTCGGAGCGGTCGCCGAGCGCGACGTCGTGCCCATCCTCATGGAGGGGCTGCGGCGGCTCGAGTACCGTGGCTACGATTCGGCCGGGATCGCCGTCCTCAACGGCTCGAAGCATCTCACGCGCCTGCGCACGGTCGGCAAGGTGCGCATGCTCGATGAGGCGCTCGCCCAGTCGCCTACCACCGGCAAGATCGGCATTGCGCACACCCGCTGGGCCACCCACGGCGTGCCGAGCGAACGCAACGCGCACCCGCACATCTCGCGCGATGGGCTCGCCATCGTGCACAACGGCATCATCGAGAATCACGACGAGCTGCGCGCCGACCTCGAGCGGCGCGGCTACCAGTTCAGCTCGGAGACCGATACCGAAGTCATCGCGCACCGCATTCACTACCACCTGCAGGCGGTCGGCGACCTGTTCAAGGCGGTGCGTGCCACGGTGTCGGAACTCGAGGGCGCCTACGCCCTGCTGGTGGTGAGCGAGGACGATCCGGACCGTCTGATCCTGGCGCGCGAAGGCTGCCCGGTCGTGGTGGGGCTCGGCGACGATGAGAATTTCGTGGCATCCGACGTGGCCGCGCTCCTGCCGGTGACGCGCCGCTTCATCTTCCTCGAGGAGGGCGATGTCGCCGAGGTGCACCGCCGTGCGGTGCGCGTGCTCGATCGTAACGGCAACACGGTGGAGCGCCCGGTGCGCGAAAGCGAGCTGTCGGCGAGCGCCGCCGAGCGCGGCCCGTACGCACACTTCATGCTCAAGGAGATCCACGAGCAGCCGCGCGCCATCGCCGACACGCTGCAGGAGCGCGTCGCCAACGGTCGCCTGCTCGAGGCCGCCTTTGGACCTGCGGCCACGGAAGTGTTCCGCCGCACGCATAACGTGCACATCGTCGCCTGCGGCACCAGCTACCACGCCGCCTGCGTGGCGCGCTATTTCATCGAACAGATCTGCAAGCTGCCGTGCTCCGTCGACATCGCCAGCGAGTACCGCTACCGCAGTCCGCTGGTGCCGGCCAACTCGCTGTTCGTCACCATTTCGCAGTCGGGCGAGACGGCCGATACGCTGGCGGCGCTGCGCCTGGCGCGCCAGTCCGGCTACCTGTCCTCGCTTGCCATCTGCAACGTGCCCGAGAGCTCGCTGGTACGCGAGTCCGAGCTCGTCATGCTGACGCGCGCAGGCCCTGAGATCGGCGTCGCCTCCACCAAGGCGTTTACCACGCAGCTCACCGCGCTCGGCATGCTGGTCGTGGCGCTCGCCAAGCACCACGGTGCGGACGCCGAGCGCGAGCGCGGTCTCGTCACCCGCCTCATCGAGCTGCCGTCGCTGGTGGAAAAGACGCTGGCGCTGGATGGGGTGGTGCAGAAACTGGCGCTGCGCTTCGCCGACAAGCATCACGCGCTGTTCCTGGGGCGCGGCGCGCTCTACCCGATCGCGCTCGAGGGCGCCCTCAAGCTCAAGGAAATCTCCTACCTGCACGCGGAAGGCTATCCGGCGGGCGAACTCAAGCACGGCCCGCTGGCATTGGTCGATAGCGACATGCCGGTGGTGACGGTCGCTCCCAACAACGACCTGCTCGAGAAGCTGAAATCCAACCTGCAGGAAGTACGTGCCCGCGGCGGCGAGCTGATCGTATTTGCCGACCCGGAAGCCGGCATCCAGTCCAGCGACGGCGTCACCGTGATCGAGATGCCGCGCCACGTGACCTATTTCCAGGCGCCGGTGGTGTACAGCATCCCGCTGCAGCTGCTGGCCTATCACGCCGCCATCCTCAAGGGCACCGACGTCGATCAGCCGCGCAATCTCGCCAAGAGCGTGACCGTCGAATAGACGGGCGGGCGCCACGCGCGCCATGCCGCGACGGGTTAAGCCCCGGCCGGCAGCTGCCGGGCGGCGTTGCGGTACGATGGCCGGCGCATGACAACCAACACGACCGTCGCGGACGTCCTGGCCGGCGTGTCGATCGCAGGCCTGCTCTTGCCCGAAGCGGTGGCCTACTCGCATCTCGCCAATCTGCCGCCGCAGGCCGGCGTCATCGCGCTCTTCGCAGGCCTCATCTGCTACGGGCTCTTCGGCCGCAGCCGTTACGCCATCGTCACCGCCACCTCCTCGTCCGCCGCGGTGCTGGCGTCCGCGCTGCTGGCGCTCGGCGCCGGCGATCCGGCAACGCGGGTCGCACTCGCGACCGTGCTGGTGGCCGGTACCGGGGTGGCGTTCGCCTTGTGCGGTGCCCTGCGCCTCGGCGCGATGTCGGCCCTGATCGCACGCCCGGTGCTGCGCGGCTACGCCTTCGGACTGGCGCTGGTGATCGCCGTCAAGCAGTGGCCGACGCTGGTCAATCTGCCGGCGCACAGCAGCGGCTTCTTCGCACTGCTCGCCGAACTTGCGCGCCACTACGCCGCGTGGCGGCTGCCGAGTCTGGCCTGCGGGCTCGCAGCGCTCGCAGGGCTGTTCGCGCTCGAGCGCGCGCGGCGGGTGCCGGGTGCGCTGGTGGTCATCGTGCTCAGCATCATCGCAGCTCCGGTACTCGCCGCGCACGGCGTACTGCTCACCGGCCCGATACACCTGGCGCTGGCCATGCCTTCCTTCAGCATGCCGGCGGATGTGCGGGCCCTGCAGCTGGTGGAGTTTTCCCTGGCGCTGATGTTCATCCTCTACGCCGAGTCGTACGGCTCGATCCGCACCTACGCGCTCAAGCACGACGAGCAGGTGCAGCCCAACCGTGACCTCATCGCGCTCGGCCTTGCGAACCTCGTGTCCGGCGTCCTGCAGGGGACGCCGGTGGGCGCGGGCTACTCCGGGACGTCGGCCAACGATGCGGCCGGCGCGCAGTCGCGCCTGGCCGGACTGTGCGCGGCCGGCACGGTGCTGCTCATGGTGCTGCTGTTCCTCGGGTGGATCGAGCGCATCCCCGAGCCGGTGCTGGCGGCGATCGTCATCCATGCGGTCAGCAAGTCGCTGCGCCCGGCCGTCTTCGGCAACTACTTCCGCTGGCAGCGCGACCGGCTGGTGGCACTCGCCGCAGTCCTCGCCGTCATGCTGTTCGGCGTCCTGAACGGCCTGCTGGCCGCGATCGCCTTCAGTCTGGCCATGCTGCTGCGTTCGCTCGCGCGCCCGCGCCTGGCGCGGCTCGGGCGGGTGGGCAGCCACGACTACGTGAGCGTCACGCGCTTCGCCAACGCCGTCACCGACCCCGCAGTGCTGGTGCTGCGGCCCGAGGAGCCGCTGTTCTTCGCCAACGCCGACCCGCTCATGAGCCTGGTGCGCGAGCAGGTCCTGGCGCAGCCGCAGCTGCGGCTGGTCGTGCTCAGCCTCGAGGAATCCCCGGACCTCGACAGCACCGCGCTCGAAGCCCTGGGCGAGCTGTCGGCCTGGCTGCACCAGCACGGCCTGGAGCTGCGGGTGGCGCGCCTCAAGGAGTCGGCGCGCGATGCACTGTCGCACGCGCAGCTGCCGCAGCTGTCGGCCGGCGCGCTCGACTACTCCAGCGTGGACGATGCGGTGCGCGGCGAGTGCGTCGTGCCCCCGCCACTGGCGGCGCCGACTTAGAACCGCCGGCGCACCTGGGCGGCCCTGCCCAAGTAAGGAGTTGTTACAGCGGGTCGGTGGCGGCGCGCTGTCGCGCGTGGCGCGGCCGCCGCTTCGTGTTACTCTTTGATTTCGCTTGAGCAAAACGCGGTTCGGTCCCCGCGGCTCCGTACGCCGTGCCTGCTGCCAGGAACCTGAAGGTGTACGACCGTGAGTCCGCCGCGCCAGAACCGGAGGACGACATGGCGGATGACAAGACCCCGGCGCCTGCAGCGGCAGCCGACAACCCCTACACGCAGACCCACGTGGTGGTGTCAGGCGATACCCTGTCGAAGATCGCCCAGAAGTATTATGGCGATGCCGCGCTCTATACGAAGATTTTCCAGGCCAACCGCGACGTGCTGAGCGATCCGAACAAGATCTCACCGGGTCAGAAACTGCGTATACCCTGACGCGCTAGCGTCAAAACCGAAAGAGAGGATCTACAAAATGAAGAAATTATCTGTCTGGCTGCTGACCTCGCTGGTGGCAGTACTGATCGTCGGCTGCGCCGGCCAGAAGGCGCCGGCGGAGGCTGCGATCGCCAATGCCGAGTCCGCGATTGCGCCCATCCGTGATGCCGCGCGCACCTACGTGCCCGACCAGATGCAGGCCGTGGATGCACAACTGAATAGCCTGAAGGACAGCCTCGCCAAGGGTGATTACGCCGCCGTAGTTGCCGGCGCACCGGCGCTGAACACGGCCATCTCGAGCCTCAAGGACGCCGCGGCGGCCAAGCAGGCCGAGGCCGAGGCAGCGATCGCCAAGGCCAAGGATGCCTGGGCCGGCATGAGCACGGCCGTGCCCAAGATGGTCGACGCCATCCAGAGCCGTGTCGATGTGCTGTCCAAGTCGCATCACCTGCCCAAGGGCGTGACCAAGGACAGCCTGGCGTCGGCCAAGTCGGGTCTGGATACGATGAAGACCGGCTGGAGCGATGCCTCGAGCGCGGCCACCTCCGGTGACTTCACCACCGCCATGAGCAAGGCCCAGGCCGTCAAGGATCAGGCGACGCAGATCATGCAGTCGCTCGGCATGACCTCGAGCTGAAGGCAAGCCTCACTCGCCGGCCGCCTTCAGCTCCTGACTGCTGAGGCGGCCGGTGAGATCGTAGGTGTCGGTGCCGACGATCTCGGCATCGGCCCAGTCGCCGGCGCGCAGTTTGCCGGCCCGCTCGATCCGCACCACGCCATCGATCTGCGGTGCTTCCCCGGCCGAGCGCGCGGTGGCGACACCCTGGTGCACCTCGTCCACCAGCACCCGCACCCGCTGACCGATGCGTGCGGCCAGGCGTCGCGCACTGATGGCGGCGGCGCGCTCCATGAAGCGCGCGTAGCGCTCCTCCTGTAATTCAGCGGCCACGTGCCCGGTGAGCGCGTTGGCCGCGGCGCCTTCGACCGGGGAGTACTTGAAGCAGCCGACGCGGTCGAGCTGCGCCGCCTCGAGCCACGACAGGAGCTCCTCGAACTCCGCCTCGGTCTCGCCCGGGAAGCCGACGATGAACGTGCTGCGCAGCGTGAGCTGCGGACAGTCGCGCCGCCACGCCGCGATGCGCGCCAGGGTGTCTTCCGCGTGCGCCGGGCGGCGCATGCGTTTCAGGACCGACGGGCTGCCGTGCTGGAAGGGGATGTCGAGGTAGGGCAGCACGCGCCCGGCCGCCATGAGCGGCAGCACCGCATCGACGTGCGGATAGGGATAGACGTAGTGCAGCCGCACCCACACGCCGAGCTCGCCGAGCGCACGCTGCCAGGTCGATGAAGCGCGTGGCGTAGCTCGCGCCGCGCCACTGCCCCGTTGCATAGCGCAGGTCCGCGCCGTAGGCGCTCGTGTCCTGCGATATGACCAAGAGCTCCTTGACGCCGGCGGCGACGAGGCGCTCTGCCTCGCGCATGACCTCGCCGATCGGGCGACTGGCGAGGCGTCCGCGCATCGCCGGGATGATGCAGAAGCTGCACTTGTTGTTGCAGCCTTCCGCGATCTTCAGATACGCGTAGTGCCGCGGCGTGAGGCGCACGCCCTGCGGCGGCAGCAGATCGAAGAACGGCTCGTGCCGCGGCGGCAGGTGCTCGTGCACCGCGGCCACCACCTCTTCATAGGCGTGCGGACCGGTAACCTTGAGCACGCGCGGGTGGCGCTCGAGGATGCGCTGCGGCCTGGCGCCCAGGCAGCCCGTGACGATGACGCGGCCGTTGTGCTCCAGCGCCTCGCCGATGGCATCGAGGGACTCGTCGACCGCCGCATCGATGAAGCCGCAGGTGTTGACCACGACCACGTCTGCGGCCTCGTAGCTCGGCGCGACTTCGTAGCCTTCGGCGCGCAGCTGCGTGAGGATGCGCTCGGAGTCCACCAGCGCCTTGGGGCACCCCAGACTCACGAAACCCACCTTGGGAGTACGCGTGCTGCGCCGGGGCGCGGCAGCGCGTGCAGTGCGGGCAGACGGCTTTGAGGCTGGCATCGGCGGGCGGGCAAAAAAGGGTCGCTATGCTAACGGCGCGGCGGCCGTCACGCCAGCGCCGCCGCTACTGGGTGGTATCGACGGCTGTCGGTGCGTGCTGGACGGCGGCGGCGGGCTTGTGCACCCGCCACAGCGCATAGAACACCACGATCACCACCAGCGGCATCACCAGGTACGGCCAGATGGCACCGCGTCGTCCGCTAGCGGCCATAGAGCCCCGTGAGCTCGGCCTCCCCGAGCGACTGTGCGTGCACGTTGAAGGCGATGAAGGCGGCCGTGGCATCGGCGGGCAGGTCGAGCTTGGCGACTTTCAGCGCGTACAGCCGGAAATGATAGTGATGCGGTGCGCCCGGCGGCGGGCACGGGCCGCCGTAGGCGGACGTGCCGAAGTCGGTGCGGCCCTGCACGGCGCCCGCCGGCAGCAGGCCCTTGTGCGGATCGCCGGCGCCGGCAGGCAGCGCGCTGGTGGCCGCGGGGATGTTGTAGACGATCCAGTGCCACCAGCCGCTGCCGGTGGGTGCATCCGGATCGTGTACCAGCAGCGCGAAACTCTGTGTGCCCTGCGGTGCCCCGCTCCAGCGCAGTGCCGGCGAGATGTTGCCGCCCTGGCAGCCGAAGCCGTTGAAGACCTGCGCGGCGGCGATGTTGCCGCCGGCGCTGATGTCAGTGCTGCTGAGCGTGAAGCCCGAAGTGGCGGCCGGCAGCGGTGCAGCCGCAGCGCCCAACACGGTCGCGAACCAGACCAGCGTTACGGTCGCCCATCGCATGCGGGGGAGTTTGCAGCGCCGGGGGTTCCCAGTGCAAATGGATCACACCGGGTGCCGCCAGCACACCCGGTGTGACCGGCAGAAGGCTAAACCGTTAGCGGGCCCAGTGACCTTCATGCATGCGCCAGCCGCCACGTTCGCGCACCCAGGCATGCGGCACCCAGTGGTAGCCGGCGCGCGGCGCCTGCCAGTGGCCGGGATGCCAGGCGTAGCGCCCGCCTTCCCAGAAATATGTGCCGCCCACCCAGAAAAATCCCGGTGTGGGAGCAACGCCCACGACCTCGACCTGGGGCGCAGGCGGGGCATAGGCGACCACGCCGTATCCGGGTGCCGGAGCAACGACACATCCTGACAGCGCCACGCACAGCACAGCGCCGGCCACGGCGAGCTTGGCAGAAGTGAATTTCATCGATCGGTCTCCTGTTGTCCGCGCACACTTGCCGGACCAATATGAGCTATCAAACGCACGACCTGCCGCGCAGCATACACACGGGAAAATCGTGGTTGAATAAGACAGTGCCGGAAGTGTTAAACGCGTCTCCGCTGTCATTCCTGAGGCGCCGTTCAGCGACCGTTCAGCGAATGTGATCTGTGCACGGTCGCGCCATGCAGTTCGATCGCGCCTACTACCAGCGCTACTACTACGATCCGCGCACCGCGGTCGCCACGCGCCGCGAGATGCACTCGCGCGCCCGCCTGATCGCAGCCCTCACCGTGCAGGCGGGGCTGCCGGTGCGGCGCATCCTCGATGCCGGCTGTGGCACCGGCCTCATGCGTGGCGCGCTCACGCGCCTGCTGCCGCGCGCCCGCTACACAGGTCTGGAGATGAGTTCCTACCTGTGCCGGCGCTACGGCTGGGCACGCGGGCGCATCGAGGACTACCGTGCGCGCGCGCCCTTCGACCTGGTGATCTGCTATGACGTGCTGCAGTACCTGGAGCGGGCGGCGGCGCGGCGCGCGCTGGCAAACCTCGGCCGGCTGTGCCGCGGCGTTCTGTACTTCACCGCTCTCACGGCCTACGACTTCGAGCACAACTGCGACCAGCAACGGACCGACCCAGAGGTCTACCTGCGCAGCGCGCGCTGGTACCGTGCGCAACTGCAGTCGCAGTTCCGCGAGGTGGGAGCGGGCTTGTGGCTGCGGCGCGGCGCGCCGCTCACGCTCTGGGAGCTGGAGACGCAGTGAGTGCCTGCAGCGCCTGCGCGCGGCGGTGCCGGAACAGCGGATAGAGCGGCAGGCCGAGCAGGATCAGCACCACCGTGGCGATCGATTCGCGCGGCGTCGTGATGAGCGCGCTGATGACGATCCACACCATCACCAGCACGAACAGCAGCGGCACCAGCGGGTAGCCCGGCATGCGGTACGGCCGCGGCGCATCGGGCAGGCGGCGCCGCAGCACGATGACTGCGAGCACCACCGGGATCCAGAACAGCGCGTACGACATGACCGCCATGTTGGTCAGCTGATCGAACGTGCCGGAGGCGGCCAGCAATGCCGCCCAGATGCACAGCAGCACCAGCGACACGACCGGCACGCGCGTGCGCGGACTTAAGCGTGCAAAGGGCGCGTAGAACAGGCCATCGCGCGCGGAGGCGAACGAGACGCGCGCGCGCGTCAGGATCGTGCCGTTGAGCGAGCCGGCCGTGGAGATGAGGAAGATGAGCGCCGCCACCGGGGCTGCGCGTGCGCCGAGGAAGGTCTGCACCGCGCGCGCCGCCACCGACGGGGCATCGGGGTAGGCGGTGGAGTTGGCGCTCGCCACTTCCCAGAACGGCAGTGCGTACAGATAGGCCGTGTTGACGAGCAGGTAGATGCCGAGCACCAGCAGCGAGCCGCCGATGATGGCGCGCGGCAGGTTGCGCTGCGGCTCCTGCACCTCGCTGGCCGCCATCGGCAGGTACTGCCAGCCGCTGTAGGCCCACAAGGCGGCGAACATGGCCGCGCCGAAACCGGAGAAGCCGCCGCTGGCGCTGCCGGCACTGGCGTGCAGGTTGGCAGCATCGTGCACGCCGCTGAACAGGAACACGCCGGCCGCGACCGCCAGGATCGCGGCCACCTTGGCGACCGTCAGCAGGGTCTGCACGCGCCCGCCGAGCATCACGCCGAGGCAGTTGATGACGGCGAACACGGCGATCACGCCCACCGCCACCAGCTGGCGCGAGCCGAACGTGAAGGTATAGACGATGCCGAAGGGGTGCCAGACGTAGCTGAACCACTCGGCGTCGAAGGCGTGGATGTCGGCCACGAAGATCGACACGGCCGCCCCATAGGCGGCGATGCTGGCGCCACCCAGCACGAAGCTGTTGCAGGCGTACAAAAAGCCCGGCACCTCGCCGAACGCGGCGCGCAGATACACATATTCGCCGCCGGCATCCGGCAGCAGCGCGCCGAGTTCGGCGAAGCACAGGGCCCCGAGCATGGCGACCGCGCCGGCCACCGCCCAGGCCGCGAGCACCAGCCAGGGCGTACCCACCGCCTGCGCCATCGCCGCAGACTTCAGGAACACGCCCGTGCCGATGGTGATGCCGACCACCAGCGAGGTGGCGTGGATCAGGGTCAGATCGCGGCGCGGCTGCAGTTGCTCGGTGGACATCCGCGCTATCGTACAATCCGCCCATGGCAATACACGAGTACCTGGCTCGCATTCACTGGGAAAGGGGCGATGCGCCCTTCACCGACAAACGCTACAGCCGCGGCCACTCCTGGCATTTCGACGGCGGCGTCGAGGTGCCCGCTTCCGCATCCCCATGGGTGGTGCGTGCCCCCATGTCGGTGGCGGCGGCGGTCGATCCCGAGGAGGCCTTCGTCGCCTCGCTGTCCTCCTGCCACATGCTGTGGTTCCTGCACCTGGCCGCCGAGGGCGGCTGGCGCGTCGATGAGTACAACGACGATGCGCGCGGGGTCATGGGCCCGAACGCCGCCGAGCGCCTCGCCATGGTGCGGGTCGTGCTGCGTCCGCGCATCAGCTTCTCCGGCGAGCAACTGCCGACGCGCGCGCAGGTGGTCGAGCTGCACCACCGCGCCCACGAGGAGTGCTTCATCGCCAACTCAGTCACCACCGAGATTCTCATCGAGCCCGTGCACGATGTCTGAGGTGCTGGCGCGTCTGGGCGGAGCGGTGAGCTGCACGCGCGCGCCCGACATCGCCACGCTGAGTCTGCACGGCATCAGCGCGGATGCGCGCCCGGAAGAGACCACCATCACCTTCAGCGCGCCGGGCGCGCTCGATCTGCCGGCCACGCTCGCCGATGTGCTGGTGGAGCGACTGGGCGCGCATGAGTACCGGATCAGCGCGGCGCCGCGCGTGTGGCAGTTCACGGCGCGCGCCGCGCACGTACACCGCGAAGTGGCCGCGCAGTTCTACCAGGCGATACCGCCGCGCCCGGTCCCGGCCGGCAAGCGCCTGTTCTGGCGCACCGTGCTCATGCTCGCCGCCAATCGCGGCGCGTTCGCGCTGCTGCGCAAGCTGCGCGGCTGAAGCGGCCGTGGCGGGTCTGTACGGTGCACTGGCTTTTGCCGTCGGCATGGTGCTCATCATCCAGGTGGGCATGAACTCGACGCTGCGCGCGCGCCTGGGCAGTGCGCTCTTGGCCGCGCTCATCAGTTTCCTGGTCGGCACCGTGGTGCTGGCGCTCACCGTGCTGTTGAGTCGCGCGCCGCTGCCCAACCGCGCACAGCTGCTGGCGGTGCCGGGCTGGGCCTGGCTGGGCGGGGTGTTGGGAGCGTTCTACGTCGTGGTGAGCGTCATCGTCGGCCCGCGCATCGGCGCTGCGGCCCTCCTGGCGCTGATCGTGCTCGGCCAGCTGGTGACCTCGCTGACCGTCGATCATTACGGCTGGCTGGGTTTTCCGCAGCACACCCTCACGCCGCTGCGCCTGCTGGGCGCCGCGCTGCTGTTCGGCGGGGTGCTGCTGGTCGTGCATCGCGGCTGAGCGCGCCGCTTGGTCCCTCACGAGCTCGGCGAGCGCAGCTCCAGGATCTCGGCCTCGGCGGCCACGGGCGCGCGCCGCACACCCAGGAGCGAGGCGTAGGCGGCCATCTGCGTGTGGAAGGCGCGGTGCCAGGTGAAGTGCCGCAGCACGCGCGCCCGCGCGGCGGCGCCGACCGCGTCCAGGTCGCGCTCGTAGAGTGCCGTCACCGCATCCGCCATGCTGTCGGCGCAGTTGGGCTCGGCGAGCATGCCGACGCCCTCGTCGATGAACTCCGGGAATGCTCCGGCGCGCGCCGCCACCACCGGCCGGCCGCACGCCATCGCCTCCAGAATGACGAGCCCGAAGGTCTCCTTGGTGCCGGCATGCACCAGGGCGTCCGCCGAGGCCATCCACTGCGCCAGCTCCAGGCTGTCGCGGCGGTAGGGCAGCATGGTGACGTTGGCGGCCGGGCGCGCGCGCCGCTCGCCGCCGATCAGCAGCAGGTGGTAGGGAGCGCCCAGGCGCGCGAACGCCTGCAGCAGCACCGGCAGATTCTTCTCGGGCGCGAAGCGCCCGGCGTACACCAGTACCCGTGCCGCCTCGGGCAGGCCGAGGCATTCGCGCAGTGCCGTGCTGCGGCGTGCCGGGTGAAACACCTCGGCGTCGACGCCGAGCGGCTGATGCACCGCATGCTGGATGCCGAGCGAGTGCAGGTAGTCGCGCATCAGGCGGCTGGGAGCAAACACCAGATCGCAGCGCTCGTACAGCACGCGGATGTAGCGCTTGATGACCGGTTCGGTCCACCAGCCGCAGAAGCGCCGCCCGGCCAGCTGCGGCAGGTTCGAGTGGTAGAAGGCCACCAGCGGAATGCCCCGCTGCGAGGCGACGTGCGCCGCACACCAGGCCGGATGGAAGGCATCGCCGGCCTCCAGCAGCGTGGGCTCGAGCGCGCTCAGCAGGCGCGCCCAGCGCCGCGGGTTGATCGGCAGCCGGTAGTTGAACGTGCCCGGTACCTGCGGCCCGGGCAGCGTGCACACACCGCCGCGCTCGAGCTGGGTCTCGGCGCCCGGCACGACGATGGTGTGTTCCCACGGGGAATGTGCCGCGAGCCAGGCGTGCTTGGCCGTCAGGTAGCGTTTCACGCCGCCGCTGGTCGGTGAGTAGAACAGGGTCGTATCGACGAGATGCATGGTTCTTTGTTTCGGCCTTACGACCCCTGGCCCGACCTGCACGCCCCGGAAGCGGGCATTGCACCTTTATGACGGAAGAGTGTCAAGCGTGGGCGCGGCACCGCGGCGCCAGCGCTCACCCCGGCTCGCAGCGCGCTCGTGTTGGCTCATCCGCTACCAACAGTTTGCAACGACTGTGGGGCGCGCAAAGTGGCACACTGCGCTGCGCGCCGCACGGCGCGCACGAGCGTGACCGCACAACAATTCTTTCCGGAGCTGCGCGTGAGAGCCATCGTCCTCGGCCCGTTCGTCACCGCCATCCTGTGCGCACCCGCCGTGTGCGCCGCCGACATCGACAGCGCGCGGCTGGATGCCGCGATCAGCGCCGAGCAGCCCAAGGTCATCGCCTGGCGCCGCGACCTGCACGAGCATCCCGAGCTCGGCAACCGCGAGACGCGCACCGCCAAAATCGTGGCCGCGCACCTGACGCGCCTCGGCCTTGCGGTGCAGACGCAGGTGGCGCACACCGGTGTCGTGGCGCTGCTCAAGGGCGGGCTGCCCGGGCCGACGGTGGCCGTGCGTGCCGACATGGACGCGCTGCCGGTCACCGAGAAGACCGACGTGCCGTTTCGCTCGCAGGTGACCACCAGCTACCACGGCGAGACCGTCGGCGTCATGCACGCCTGCGGGCACGATTCGCACACCGCCATGCTGATGGGCCTCGCCGAGGAGCTGAGCGCGCTGCGCGCCACGCTGCCCGGCAATGTGCTGTTCATCTTTCAGCCCGCGGAGGAAGGGCCGCCGCAAGGCGAGGAAGGCGGCGCACGGCTGATGCTCAAGGAGGGCATTTTCGACAAATACCAGCCGCAGGTGGTGTTCGGCCTGCACGTCTGGTCGACGCTGCACGTGGGCGAGATCGGCCTGCGCGCGGGCCCGGAGATGGCCGCGGCCGACAGCTTCCAGGTGCTGGTGAAGGGCCGGCAATCGCACGGCTCGCGCCCCTGGGGCGCGATCGATCCGATCGTCACGGCCGCATCCATCGTCACGGCGCTGCAGACCGTGGTGAGCCGCAACGTCGACATCACCGCAAATCCTGCCGTGGTCAGCGTCGGCGCCATCAAGGGCGGCGTGCGTGCCAACATCATACCGGCACAGGTCGAGCTGCTCGGCACCATCCGTACCTTCACCGATGCGCAGCACGCGGTCGTAGTGGATGCCATGCAGCGCATCATCACCAACACCGCGGCCGCCAACGGCGCCAGCGCCGAATTCACCATCACCGAACACTACCCGGTCACCGCCAACGATCCGGCGCTCACGCGCCGCATCCTGCCGTCGCTGCAGCAGGTCGTGGGCGCGGACAACATCAAGACCATGGACCTGATCACCGGTGCGGAGGACTTCTCCTACTACGCGCAGAAGGTGCCGGGCGTGTTCTTCTTCGTCGGCATCACCCCGCCGGAGCAGAACGCGGAAAGTGCGCCTTCCAACCACTCGGACTATTTCTATCTCGACGAGCGCGGCATCATTGTCGGCATGCGCGCCATGGCCAAGGTGGTGGTGGACTACCTGCAGTCCGCGGAGCACGGCTCATGAGCCGCGCCGCGCCGCGCGGCAGGCCCGCTCGTCGCGGCGCCATGCCGTGAACCAGCTGCTGCGCCGCCTGGTGGTGCTGCAGCCCGGTGAAGCGCCGGCGCTGCTCGCATCCTTCGCGACGCTCCTGTGCACCTTCGCCAGCTACACCATCCTGCGGCCGGTGCGTGATGCCCTGGGGATCACGGCGGGACTTGAGAAGATCCCCTACCTGTTCTGGGCGGTGTTCGCCGTCATGCTGCTGCTGCAGCCGCTGTACGGCTGGCTCACCTCGCGCTTCCGGCGCAGCGTCTTCATGCCGTGGGTGTACGGCTTCTTCGCCGCCAACCTGCTGCTGTTCTGGCTGTGGTTCCAGCTGCAGGCCGACCACACCTGGATCGCGCGCACCTACTTCGTGTGGGTGAGCGTCTTCAACCTGTTCGTGGTGGCAGCCTTCTGGGGTCTGATGGCGGACGTCTTCAGCCGTGAGCAGGCGGGACGCCTGTTCGGCTTCATCTGGGCGGGCGCCAGCACCGGCGGCCTGATCGGGCCGTTCATCGACAACCGCTACGCCAAGCTCATCGGCGCCATCAATCTCCTGCCCGTCTCGGCCGGCCTGCTGCTGGTGTCGCTGCTGTTCATGGCGCAGGTCATCCGCTGGCAGCGCCGCCAGCCCGCCGACACGGCGCTGCCGCTTGCGGCCGCAGCGGCGGGGGCCGCGCCGCAGCGCGCCGACGCTGCGCTCGGCGGCGGCATGTTCGCCGCGTTCGCGCAGGTGGCGCGCTCGCCGTACCTGCTCGGCATCGTGGCGTTCGTGCTGCTCATGACCTGGGTTTCGACGTTTCTGTATCTGGAACAGCAGGCGTTCGTGGCCAAGGCGTTCACCAGCACCGATGAGCGCACGCGCTTCTTTTCCGGCATCGATTTCTGGGTGCAGGCGGCCTCCCTCACCATCCAGTTCCTGTTGTTCGGCCGGCTGTTCAAGTGGTTCGGCATGCGCAGCCTCCTGACGTTCGTGCCGCTCCTCATGACGGCCGGCTATGCCGTGTTTGCGCTGGCGCCGACCTTCATGGTGCTGGTGCTGGTGTACGCCGTGCGCCGCGTGGCCGACTACGCCATCACGCGGCCGTGCCGCGATACGCTCTTTACCGTGGTGAACCGCCAGGAGAAGTACCAGGCAAAGAGCCTCATCGACACCTTCGCCTACCGCGGCGGCGATGCGCTCAGCGGCTCGCTCTACAAGGCGCTGAGCGGCGGCCTTGGCGCAAGTCCTGCGGCCATCGGCTGGCTGGGCGCGGGCATCTCCGCGCTGTGGACGCTGGTAGCACTGGGGCTGGGGCGCGGCTTTCAGCGGCGCGGCGTCGTGCCGCGCGCCTAAGCCCTAAGCGGCGCTCGTCTGTGCCTCGCTCGGCGCCTCAATCGCCGGCTGCAGTGCCGCGGCGGCGGCGACGATGTCGGCCGCGCTGGCAAAGCGCTCGCCGCGCGACTTGGCCAGCAGGCGGCTCAGGAACGGCTGGTAACGCGCCAGGTCCACGCCCAGCAGCGGCACCGGCGCACTGACGTGTTGCTGCAGCACTTCCATGGCAGTGCCGCCGACGTACGGCTTCTGGCCGGTCAGCATCTCGTAACAGATGACGCCGAGACTGTAGAAGTCCGAGCGCGCATCGAGGGATTCGCCGAGCGCCTGCTCCGGACTCATGTAATAGGGTGAGCCGAGCAGCACGCCCGTCAGGGTACTGACGGTGTTGCCGTCGAGCGAGCGCGCCAGGCCGAAGTCGATGAGCGCCACGGCATCGTTTTCGCGCAGCATGACGTTCGGCGGCTTCAGATCGCGGTGCACCAGGCCCGCTTCGTGCACGACCTTGAGTGCGGCGGCGATCTCCGCCACATAGTGCAGCGCTTCGTGCTCGCTGACGCCGCGCTGGATGCGCGCCTTCAGGTCGCCGCGCGGCAGGTACTCCATGGCGAGATACTCGTAGCCGGCGTGCACGCCGTAGTCGTAGATCTCGACCACCAGATGACTCTTGACCGCCATGATCGCGGTGTACTCGCGCTCCAGGAACTGCCGCCCGGCCGCATCGTCGCGCAACGTCTTGCTCACCTTCAGCGCGACGTTATGGGCGCGCTGCGCGCTCGTGGCGAGGTAGACCACCGCCTTTTCCGATTCGCCGATGCGCAGCCGCAGCGTGTAGCCGGGAATGACCTCGGGGTTGGTTGCGGTGAGGAGCGCCGCCACGCCGGTCGCCGGCAGCGGCGCACCGGCGGCAGCTTCGGCCGCGGCCGGCACCAGCGGCGCACTTGCGACCACGACCTGGTCGCCGCTGGCCGGGTGCGCGCCACCCTCCAGCGGGTCAGGCGCCGGCGCGGGACGCTGTTGCAGCGCATCGCGCGACATGCTGGCGAGACTTGCCAGACGGCGTGCGACGCGCCGCTCCACGCGCCGCAGCGCGACGCGCACCGCGGTGCTGAGACGCTCGGGCGTCAGCAGCCGCTTGGGCAGGTAGTCGACCGCCCCGAGCTGCAGCGCGCGCACCGCGGTCAGCTCGTTGCCATCGCTGGCGAGGGCGATGACGGCCGGGGCTGCGGGCTGCTCGCGCAGACCGCGCAGCATCTTCAGGCCGTGCGCATCCGGATCCTCCGGGCTGTTGCCGAAGGCTGCGCCCAGCAGCAACAGGTCGCAGTCGCGACCGGAGAAATTGGTGCACCAGCGCTCGAACTCACCGAGGTTCAGCAGGCTGACACTCGCCTGCGGGCACACCACGTCGAGGTGATGACGCAGCCACTCGCCGTAGCGCACGTCATCGTCCACCACGATGACGCGCGCCGGCGGTGCGGGACGCTGCGCGCTCATCGCTGCACCGCGAAGCGCACGCGCACGCGGGCGCGCTGACTGACCTTCTGGCCGTCACGCACGACGGCCTGGTAGCGCCAGTGGCGCACCGCATCCTGCGCCGCCTGTTCGAAGATGCCGACCGGCTGCGCGCCCACGACCGCGACGTCGCTGACTGCGCCATCGCTGCCGACCAGGAATTGCAGATCCACCCAGCCGTCGATGCCCTTTTCACGCGCGGCGATCGGGAACTGCGGCGCCACGTAGCGGGTGCGCGTGAGCGTGCTCTCGTTGACGTAGCTGTCGTTGGCCTGCGCCTCGCCCTGGGCCGCATTCAGGGCGGCCGCGACGGTGCCGAGCGCGGCGGCGTCGGCGCCGGCGGCGCGCGCCTCGTCCAGCCAGTGCCGCGTCGCTGCGAAATCCTGCGCCTGCAAGGTGGTGTGCGCCTCCAGCAGCGCACGCGCGGCGTAGGCGCTGCGCGCCTGCAGCGTCGCCTGCCCGCCGCTGTCCGCCTGCTGCAGCTGGCCCAGATAGAACTTGGCGCTGTCGGTGGCCGGCTCGAGGATGCGGCCCTGCTCGAGCCGCTCCTTGAAGGACTGTGACAGGCGCGCCAGCGCCTCTGCCTGCGCGTTGCTGCGCAGCTGTGCGGCATCCTCGCGCAGCGCGGCAACCTGGCCGGAGTTGGCGCCGACATCGGCCGCCGCGGCGGTCCAGATCTCGGCCTGGTCGAGATTCTTGGCGTCGATGGCTTTGCGTGCCTCACCCTCCAGACGCGCGATCAGGTCGGCCATGATCTCCTGCACCTGCGGGTCCTCGGGGGCGAGCTCGCGCGCCGACTCGATGTAGAAGCGTGCGTTGTCCTCCACCGGCTCGATGAGCGCGCCGCTGCTCAGGGCGGCGCGCGCCTTGCTCAGGAAATCGGTGACGCGCGTGTCGGCCTGCCTGAGAGCCGGCAGGGCTGCGGGCTTGGCGAGGGCTGCGTGCTCGCGCTGCGCGCCGATCTGCGCGGCGAGGAAGGCGACGTGCGGATGCGCGGGGCTCAAGCCCCGTGCCGCATCCACCAGCTGCTGCGCGGCATCCAGGTGGTGCTGCTGCAGCTGCGCGTCGGCGTCCGCCAGCAGCTTGTCGATGACCGCCTCGAGGCCGTTGAGCGCGCGCTGCTCGCGCGGATCGCGCTGCAGCGCCTCGCGGTACAGGTCGGCGGCGTTGTTGCCGGGCGGTGCCAGGAGCTGTCCGGCGGCGAGTGCCTGGTCGGCGCGCCGCAGCAGCTGCGCCAGGGCCGTATCGGCCGGGGCGGTGTTGACGGGTGCAGGGAGCGCTGCGCTGGGTGGCGGCTGCGGGTTCGTCTGCAGTGCAAACCACGCCAGCGGCGCGGCGACGGCGGCGAGCGCGAGCAGCCACAGCCAGCCGCGGCCGCTCTTGCGGCGCTGTGGACGCGCCGCGGGCGGCCGTCGCGCGCGGCGCGATGATCGTCTCGTCGTGGCGCCGCCAGGCGGCCTCCACGAACAGCCGCGCGCGCTGCTCGGAGAACGGCTTGTGCAGGAAGCGATACACCACGCCGCTGCTGATCTGCGCCGCGAGCAGTCCCTGCTCGTCGGGACGTCCGGCGACGATCAGCACCAGGTCGGGAAATTGTTTGTGCAGCCGTTCGGCGAGCGCCGCGGCCGCAGTTGCCAGCGCTGCGCAGTCGAGCACCAGCACGCCGGCGTGATGCGCCATCAGGCCGCCCGACAGATCGACTTCCGAGCCGACCGCGTGTACCTCGTGCCCCGTGGCGGCGTTGCGCAGCGCCGCGAGCAGGTGTTGGTCCTGCGTAAAGGCGAGCAGCGACTGCGTCGCCAGCGCAAAACGCTGCGGCGCGTCCACGGCGAAGGCCGGCGCTGTCGGGTCAGGCGCAGGAGTGTTGGAAGCCAAGACTGTCACAGATGTAAACCCGCCCGTCGGGCTGTCCGGCCCGGCCGCGGGAATTAAGATGACGTAAGACCTGCGGCCTGTCGCTAAGCGCGCAGTGTTTCTGTGAAGCTGGTCATCTTGTGGTTTTCGGGGGCCGCGCAGGCCCCCCAAATGCGACTAAATCCGCTGCAAAAACCGCGACTTGGCAGGTAGCTTGAGGAGGGCGTTTTACTCGCGCGGCAGGAGGAAGCGCTGGCCGTTGTAGGACAGCAGCGCGCCCTCGGGTGTGATGCTGTCGACATGCACGCCTTCGGCCGTGGAGTCGCCCTCGCGCAGCTTGTGCATGTTGATCATCACGAAGCGGTCCTGCGGGCGCTGGGCGAACACGTGCAGATCCAGACGCAGCTGCGGAATCTGCGTCCCCGGCGTTGCCGCGGCGTCCTGATACAGCGGCACGCCCTCGCTGGTGCCGCGGCGCACGTGGGTGCTCAAGGTGCCGGCCGGCGCCGGCTCTTCCGCGGGCGCGTAGTCGGAAGGATTCGGGTCACTGGCCGGCGCCGGGCGGCTGCCCGGCGCGGCCGCAGTACGCGGCGCATCGGCGCTCAGCGGCGGCGGTGTGACCGGTGTCGTGGCTGCCGCCGCCGGCGGGGCGACAACGGCTGCCGGCGGCGGTGCGGCCGCCACGGGAGCGGGTAGCGGCGCGGCCGGCGGTGCCACGACGCTCGCAGCGCTCGCCGGCGCAGGTTCGCTGCCGTGCGCCGAGTGACGCAGCAGCATCCACATGACGATCCCGAGGTTGACCACCAGCAGCGCCGCGATGGCGATCGCCCAGGGCGGCAGGCGCGTGCGCGGCGGGGCGACCTTCACCTCGTAGAGCGCCGGGCCGTTCTGGCGCTGGCGGTCGCTTTCGGACTTCTTCAGTGCGTCGAGGATGAAGGACACGTCACCCTCCGCCGTGATGATTATCGGCCGCCGACAAGAGCGGCACGTCGGGGCCTGCCACGGCGCTGGCGAGCGCGATCTGCGTCTGCACGCCGGCGATGCCGTCCACGGTGAGCTGATGTGCGCGCTGGAAGTCCTTCACCAGTCCTGCCAGGTCGCCATCGAACAGGTCGCTCGCCGGGGCGTCCGCGGGCGCGCCATGCAGGTGCTGCAGGCTCTGCCGCAGCCAGCGCACCGGCGCGCCGCGCATGCCGGCCGACAAGGGCTTGACCGGTGAACTGACCGGGCGCCACAACATCACGAAATCACCCAGCCAGTAATGCGACAGCTCCCCGATTCCCACCAGCTGCGGGCCACCCAGCTCCAGGCGCGCCTGCTCGTCATCGAGCCGCGTCAGCACCACCTGGTGGCTCGTGCCGGAGCTGTCGTTCAGCAACAGGATCGCCGGGTGATTATAGAGGCGCAACTGCCCGAAAGAGCCGCGCTCGGCCACACAGGCCAGTCCCTGCTGCGCGGCCTGCGTGCAGGGGTCGGTGCCGTTGGGCTGGTATTTCGCGCCCCACAGCGCGAACAGCGTGCCGAACGCGCTGTCGGTGTCGGTCTGGGCGGCGTTCGTGCGCAATAGCTCGCTCAGCTGCGGCGCGGGGGGCGGTGCGGCCAGCGGCGGCGGCGCCACGAGCGGGGTCTTGGCGGTTGCGGGGGCGGCCGCGGCGGCGGTGCCGGCGAGCGTGCGGGCATGCGCATTCCACGGCTGATAGCTCCACAGCGCCAGCGTCACGAGCGACAGCAGCACGGCGATGGCGGCGGTGGCCGCCCACGGCAGCCAGTGCGGCGCGAAGCGCTTGCCGAACACCTCGGCGGCGGCATTGCGCACCAGTGGCGCGGTGACGCGATGGCGGTCGAGCGAGTAGGCGCCGAGCAGCGCCCGGTCGCAGATGACGTTGATGACACGCGGCACGCCCTGCGACAGGCGAAACACCGCACTCAGCGCCGACGGCGCGAAGATGTCATTGGTGGCCCCGGCGACGCGCAGGCGGTGGCGCGTGTAAGCGAGGGTCTCGTCGCGCGTCAGCGGGCTCAGGTGATAACGGCCGGTGATGCGCTGCGCCAGCTGCCGCAACTCGTTGCGCGCCAGGAGCTCGCGCAGCTCCGGCTGGCCGATGAGGATGATCTGCAGCAGCTTCTGCGTGTTGGTTTCGAGGTTGGTCAGCAGGCGCACCTGCTCCAGCACCGCCGGCGACAGATTCTGCGCCTCGTCCACCACCAGCACGACGCGCTGGCCGGCCGCGTGCGCACGCAGCAGGTAGTGGCTGAGGATGTCCACCAGGTCCTTGAGGCTGCCGAGGGCCGAGTCGGGCACGCCGATGCCGAGTTCCTCGCAGATGGTGAGCAGGAACTCCGGCGCGGTCATCTTGGGATTGAGGATCAGGGCGATCTCGGCGTTCTTCGGCGCCTGCGCCAGGAGCGAGCGCACCACGGTGGTCTTGCCGGTGCCGACCTCGCCGGTGAGCTGCACGAAGCCGCCGGCCTCGTTGATGCCGTACAGAAGGTGCGCCAGCGCCTCGGCGTGCCGCTCGCTCAGGTAGAGGTAGCGCGGATCGGGCGTGATCGCGAACGGCTTTTCGTTGAGGCCGAAGAACGTCAGGTACATGCTTGGGATGCTACTCGATGGTGTTGCCGCGCCGCAGCGCCTGGCCGCCGAAGCGCGCACGCGCCTCGTCGAGCGTCGCATCGAGGCGCCCGCCATGGCGCGTCTCCTCGAACAGCCCCAGCTGCGATGCGGGCGTCAGTTCAGTGAGGACCACGCCCAGCAGGCGAAGTTTCGCGCCCGGGTTGGCGGACAGCCAGCGCGCCAGCAGCTCCGCGGCCACCCCGGCCACCGCGCGCGCCTCGCAGGTGGGCGGGGCCACCGCGCGCTGGCGCGTGAAGGTCGAGAAGTCGTCGCGCCGGATCTTGACGCCGATGCACCCCGCCATGAGCTCGCGCGCGCGCAGCCGGCTGGAGGCCAGGTCCGCCAGCCGCGCCAGCTGGCGCTGCAGCACGCGCACGTCGGCGATGTCGTGCTCGAAGGTGTCTTCCGCACTCAGCGACTTGTCCTCGACTTCCGGCAGCACCGGGCGCTCATCGATCCCCGCCGCGCGCTCGCGCATCCAGGCCGTGTAGCGGCCGAACAGCGGCCACAGCAGCGCATCCGGTGCGCTGCGCAGCTGCCCGAGCGTGTGGATGCCGGCCTCTTCCACGCGCGCGCCGGTCTTGCGCCCGAGTCCCGGCAGGCGCCGCACCGACAGCGGGTCGAGCAGCGCCTGCAGCTGCGTGGCTTCGACCACGGTAAGCCCGTTGGGCTTGTCGAGATCGGAGGCGATCTTGGCCACCAGCTTGTTCGGTGCCACGCCCACCGATGCGGTGAGTCCGGTGCGCGATGGCAATGCGCTGCTTGATGCTGCGCGCAATCTCGACCGGGTTGCCGTGCAGCTGCTGGCTGGCCGTCACATCGAGAAACGCCTCATCGAGCGACAGGCCCTGCACCAGCGGGGTGAACTCGTGGAACACGCCGAACACGACGCGCGACACCTCCTGGTAGCGCGCCATGCGCGGCCGCACGCAGATGGCCTGCGGACAGCGCTGCAGTGCGGTGCGCACCGGCATGGCCGAGTGCACCCCGAAGCGGCGCACCTCGTAGCTGGCCGCCGCCACCACCCCGCGGCCGCCGTCCCAGCCGACGATGAGCGGCTTGCCGGCAAGACTCGGATCGTCGTGCTGCTCCACGGAGGCGTAGAACGCATCCATATCCACATGCAGCACGGCGCGCGTCATGGTGTCGGCTCAAGGCGCGCGCGGCTACTGCACGACGGTGATCGTGATTTTCTTCGACAGCACCGGCGGATTGTGCGGCACGTGGTTCATATCGCCCAGCAGCAGCTGCAGGGTGTGCTTGCCGGGCGCCAGGTGCAGCGGCTGGCTTTCCGTCTGGCCCTTGCCGAAGTGCACGATCTTGTCGGTGGCCGGCAGCGCCGCGCTCAGGTCGCTCGGCGCGTCGGTGTCGATCAGCAGGTGATGGTGGCCGGTGTTGTCGAACTTGACCCCGGCAGGGGCGATGCCCATGCCTTTGAGCCCGAACTGCACCACCACCGGGCTGTGCACCTTGGCGCCGTCCTTGGGGCTGATGATGTAGGCCTCGGCGCCGGCAGGCGAGGGCGTACGCTCCTGCGCAACGGCGCAGGTGGCGGCGAGCAGCAGGGCAGCGAGCAGTAATCGGGTCATGGGAATCCCCTTCACAGTGTTAGTACGCTATAGACGGCCGTGATCATGAGCATCAGCACGCCGCTCACCACATAGAAGAACGTCAGCAGCGCCAGCTTGCCGATGGTAAGCCAGCGCCCCTGGCCGTACACCACGCGCATCGAGCGGAACATGTACCAGACGATGTACCAGAACACGACCGCGCGTGTAGTGCCGCCGATGGCAGGCAGCAGCGTATCGAGCGCCGCCGCCAGCACGAAGACGAGGAAGAAGAAGGCATGGTTGTGCACGAACAGCAGCAGGTGTTCGACGTAGTAGTGCCGCGGCCGCCAGTACATGAGCATCATGGTGCCGGCCAAAAGCGGCAGGAACAGGAACATGGCGCGCGGCAGGTTGTGCAGGAACGACTCGAACACCGCGCGACCGTTGTCGGCGACGACCTCCCGGCAGGAGCGGTCGAGGAAGGGCAGGACCCGCTCGCGGTACGGGCCGCTGTACTGGACGCCCTTGCAGACGCGGTTGACGCGCTGCTCGGCCGTTTCCGCGCTCGCGGGGCTGCCCGGCACCGGCGTCAGCGTCGCCTTCGGCAGCTCGGACGGATCGAACTGCACCACCTGCAGCTGGCGCTGCGAGGCCGAGGCGAACAGGAAGAACACCACCGACAGCACCAGGTACAGCCGCAGCGGTGGCAGGTAGCGGGCGCGGTGCCCGACCAGGAACTCGCGCGTGAGGAACCCGGGCCGGAACAGCAGCGCGCCGAGCGTGCGCCACAGCCGTGAATCTGCGTGCGTCAGGTCCTCGGTGGCGACCGTGGTGAAGTGCCACAGCGAGTGCACCGGCGGCTCGAGCCGCTGACCGCACACGCCGCAGAATTTCCACTGCACCGGCGCACCGCAGTTCTCGCACCTTTGCGCAGTGCTGGCGGCGAGCTTGCCCGCCGGTCGCACGGCCGACTCGGGACGGGAGGGTCGGCAGGCCTGCGAGCGGCGGATCCGACGCGCTCATGCGACGTGCGCGCTGGACCTCGCCGCCGGCTGTGCCTGCGCGCCGAGCTCCTGCGGCTCGAAGTCATCGACGTTGATGAGGTCCATGACCTTGCGGTCGTAGTCGCGCAGCGCCGCGGCTTCCGTCTCGGAAATGATGCCGGCGGCGAGCGCCTGCTGGATGCGGCCCGGCAGGTCGAGCGCGGTCACCTTGCCGCTCTTGACGCCCTCCACGCGGATGCGCTTCTCCAGCGGCTCGAGCTGCACCGCCAGCAGCAGCGCCTCCTGCAGCAGCCCCAGCGGGTTGTGCGGCTCGAGCGTGCGGTAGAGGAAGTGGCCGAAGCGCTCGCGCGTCTCGCTCGGGCTCGTCACGAGCTCGGCCACCTGTCGCCCGAGCCGATCGCCGGGAGCGGAGTAGCTGCGGCCGCGCGGGAAGATCAGGATGCGCATCACGCCGGCCAGCAGGCGGTTGGGGAAGTTGCGCAGAAAGCCGTGCAGCTGCTCCTGGGCGTGGTAGAGGAGGTTGCGGCACGCCCACTCGACGATCGGCAGATCCTCCTCGTGCCGGCCCTGGTTCTCGTAGTGCTTGAGCACCATGCTGGCCAGATACATCGACGACAGCACGTCGCCCAGGCGCGCCGACAGTCCTTCCTTCTTCTTCAGGTAGCCGCCGAGCGAGAGCATGGCGACGTCGACCGCGAAGGCGAAGGAGGCGGAGAAGCGCACCACGTGCTGGTAATAGCGGGCGGTCGCGCCCTTGACCGGCGCGCGCGTGAAGCGCGCATGCGTCAGCGCCATGATGAACGAGCGCACCGCGTTGGAAATGCTGAAGCCGATGTGACCGAACAGCGCGCGGTCGAACTCGTCGACGCCGGCTTTGCGGTCGGGGTTGCGCGCCGCCTGCATCTCGCGCAGCACGAACGGGTGGCAGCGCACCGCGCCCTGGCCGAAGATGATGAGGTTGCGCGTCAGCAGATTGGCGCCCTCGACCGTGATGGCCACCGGCACGATCTGGTAAGCGCGGCCGAGATAGTTCTTCGGTCCCAGGCAGATGCCCTTGCCGCCGTGCACGTCCATGGCGTCGTTGGCGACCTGCCGTCCCATCTCGGTGACGTGGTACTTGAGCATCGCCGAGGGCACGGAAGGCTTCTCGCCGCTGTCGATGGCCGCCGGCGGTCACCGAGCGCGCCGCGTCCATGGTGTAGGTGAGTCCCACCATGCGCGCGATCACCGCCTCGACGCCCTCGAATCTGGCCACCGGCAGGTTGAACTGCGTGCGGATGCGCGCGTAGGCGCCGGTCGCCCACACCCCTGCCAGCGCAGCTCCGGTGGCATTGGAGGGCAGCGAGATGCAGCGGCCCACCGACAGCTGCTCCACCAGCATGCGCCAGCCGCTGCCGGCCAGCGCCGCGCCGCCGATGATGCAGTCGAGCGGCACGAACACGTCCTTGCCGAGGATCGGTCCGTTCTGAAACGGGATGTTGAGCGGGAAGTGGCGCCGGCCGATGCTCACCCCGGGCGTGTCGCGCGGGATCAGCGCGCAGGTGATGCCGATGTCGACCTTGCTGCCGAGCAGGTGCTCGGGGTCGAACATGCGGAACGCCAGGCCGATGACCGTGGCCACCGGCGCAAGCGTGATGTAGCGCTTGGAGAAGTTGAGCTTCAGCCCGAGGACCTCGCGTCCCTGCCACAGCCCGCGCGTGACGATGCCGGTGTCGGGAATGGCGCCGGCGTCCGAACCGGCACGGGGACCGGTGAGGGCAAAGCACGGTACTTCCTCGCCGCGCGCCAGGCGCGGCAGGTAATAGCTCTTCTGTTCCTCGGTGCCGTAGTGGTTGAGAAGCTCTGCGGGCCCGAGGGAATTGGGCACGGCGACGGTGGAGGAGGTGGTGGCGCTGCGGCTCGAGATCTTGGCCAGCACGCACGAGTGCGCGTAAGCGGAGAATTCCAGGCCGCCGTAGCTGCGCGGAATGATCATCGCGAAGAAGCCGCGGCTCTTGAGGAAGTCCCACACCTGCGGCGGCAGGTCGGCGCGCTCGTGCGTGATGTCCCAGTCATCGAGCATGCGGCACAGCTCCTCGCACGGCCCGTCGAGGAAGGCCAGTTCCTCGGCCGACAGCTGCGGTGGTGCGGCGCTCATGAGCTTCTGCCAGCGCGGCGCGCCGCTGAACAGCTCCCCGTCCCACCACACGGTGCCGGCCTCCAGCGCCTCCTTTTCGGTCTGCGACATCGAGGGCAGCAGCCGCAGGTAGGTCTTCATGAACGGCCGCGTGATCAGTGCCTTGCGCAGGAAGCGCAGGTTGAGCAGCCACAGCAGCACCAGCAGCAGGGCGAGGAACCCCTTCCATACGCCTGCGGGCGCGGACGAGGCGCCGAGCAGCGTGTAGGCGGCCAAGAGCACCGTGAAGGTCACCGTGAAGGCGAGCAGCGACATGCGGCGGTAGGCGAGGAACAGCACCGCGGCGATGAACAGCAGCGTGATGACGCCGCCAATCTGCGTCACCGCGTAGGCGGCCGCCGCCACCAGGACAAGAGAGAGGACTGCACCCAGCATGAAAGCGTCCTTAGCGCGTGCGCGCCGCGACTATAGCCTTACCGCACGGCTGGCTACGCAAACTCAGCCGAGCAGATCCTTGACGCCGTCGCGCTCCTCGCGCAGTTCGGCGTACGTGGCGTCCATGCGCTTGCGGCTGAAATCATCGACCGCAAGGCCGGGGACGATCCGGTAATCACCGTTCTTGATCGTCACCGGATACGAATAAATCACGCCGGCGGCGATGCCGTAGCTGCCGTCCGCCGGCACCGCCATGCTCACCCAGTCATCGCCGGCGGTGCCGTGCACCCAGCTGTGCACGTGGTCGATGGCGGCCGAGGCTGCCGAGGCCGCCGACGAGGCGCCGCGCGCCTTGATGACCGCCGCGCCGCGCTGCTGCACGACGGGGATGAAGTCCCGCTCGATCCAGGCCTGATCCACGAGCGATTTCGCCGGCTGGCCGCGCACGCTGGCGTGCGACAGATCCGGGTACTGCGTGGCGGAGTGATTGCCCCAGATGGTCATGCGGCGGATGTCGCTGACGTGCGCCGCGGTCTTCGCCGCCAGCTGCGACAGCGCGCGGTTGTGATCGAGGCGCGTCATGGCGGTGAAATTGCGCGGCTCGAGTTCGCGTGCGTTGGCGCTGGCGATGAGCGCGTTGGTGTTGGCGGGATTGCCGACCACCAGCACCCGCACCTTGCGGTCCGCCACTTCGTTGAGCGCCTTGCCCTGCGCGGAAAAAATCTGTGCGTTGGCGGTGAGCAGGTCCTTGCGTTCCATGCCGGGGCCGCGCGGGCGCGCGCCCACCAGCAGCGCGACCTGACAGTCGCGAAACACGACGCGCGCATCGTCGCTCGCCACGACCTTGTTCAGCGTCGGGAAAGCGCAGTCGTTCAGCTCCATCACCACGCCCTGCAGCGCTGCGAGCGCCGCGCTGATCTCCAGCAGGTGCAGGTTGATGCGGGTGTCGGGGCCGAGCATGGCGCCGGAGGCGACGCGGAAGGCGAGGGCATAGCCGATCTGGCCGGCGGCCCCGGTGATCGCAACGTTCACAACTTTCATGGCGCGTGTTTTCGTCTGCGGCAAAAGAGCCGGGAATTCTAACTGGTCGCTGTGGCGCGCCCTAGCGCGCGCCGTGGGCGGGGGTGCGCGCTTAAACGCCGGCGGCTGCGCCGTGCTCCAACGACGTGCCAGAGGCCTCGCACGGCCTCCTGGCAGGCCTTATCGGCCTCGCAAACCCCTCTATCCGATGAAAAGGACCAGGGCCTCAAAAAACTTGGTGGATGGGCTTGACACTTAAGTAGTGTTCTACTAGAGTACAACACCAAGGGAGGCAGCCAAACAAAGCAGCCGACCGGGAAGAGCCAAGAGAGACCTGAACCGCAAACTGAACCTTAAGGAGAAACCCATGAGCACCTTCGTAAACGCCCTGTACCGAGACCTGACCTGTGCCGCCGCCGCCATCCTGATCACCGTCGTGATGAGCATGGGCCTGGTGGAGTCCACGTCCGTCGCCCCTGGCAGCCACGCCGCCAGTGCCGTATCGCAGGTCGCGCGCGCCTAAGCCTGAGGCGCCGCTCCGCACGAGATTTGAAGGAGCCGTCATGAGAACTTTCACAGCCATCTTGTTCCGGGACTTCGCCTGCGCCGCAGGCGCCGCGCTGATCACGCTGGCCGTAGGTCTGTCCTTCGTCGCCTCGACCGCCAACCCGCCCGGGACCCACGCGCGCGGCACGCCGTTCGTGATGACGCAGCCCCAGCACGGCTGGTTTGGCCAGCCCGAGCCGGCCGTTTTGGTAGATTAGTTAGCTAACCTCCCGATACAGGCGCCGTGGACACGATCATGGACCCGCAGTGGGACGACAGCTCGCCGATCTACCGGCAACTGCGTGACCGGGTGGTCGCCATGATCCTCGAGGGCGTGCTGAAAGAGGGCGACCCGCTGCCCTCGGTGCGCAACGTCGCCGCCGACTTCCGCCTGAATCCCCTGACCGTGCTCAAGGGCTACCAGCAGCTGGTCGATGAGCAGCTGGTCGAAAAGCGGCGCGGTCGTGGCATGTTCGTCAGCAGCGGCGCGCGCAAGGCGCTGATGAAGGACGAGCGGCAGCGTTTCCTCGAGGACGAATGGCCGAAGGTGTACGCCACCATCCAGCGTTTAGGTCTGTCGCAGGACGAGCTGCAGCGCGCCGGCGCCGCCGCGCCGCCCGCGACTCCGTGGCCGGCCGCCAACAGCGCGCTGATGCCAGGGGACAAAGATGACAGCAGTAATTGAAGCGCGCGGCCTCACCAAGCGTTACGGCGCCACCCGCGCGCTCGACAACGTCAGTTTCAGCGTCGAGCCAGGCCGCATAGTGGGCCTCATCGGCCCGAACGGCGCCGGCAAGACCAGCGCCCTGAAAGCGATCCTCGGCCTCACCCCGTTCGATGGCGAGCTGCGCGTGCTCGGGCTCGATCCGCGCTCGCAGCGCGACGCCCTGATGCGCGAAGTGTGCTTCATCGCCGACGTGGCGGTGCTGCCGCGCTGGCTGCGCGTCAGCCAGGCGCTGGAATTCTGCGAAGGCGTGCATCCGCGCTTCAGCCGCGCCATCGCCCAGGATTTTCTGAAGAAGACCGATATCCGTCTCAACAGCCGCGTGCGCGAGCTCTCCAAGGGCATGGTCACGCAGCTGCACCTGGCGCTGATCATGGCGATCGACGCCCGCCTGCTGGTGCTCGATGAGCCCACCCTCGGGCTCGATCTGCTCTACCGCCGCAAGTTCTATGACACCCTCGTCAACGACTACTACGACAAGGAGCGCACCATCCTCCTCACCACCCACCAGGTGGAGGAGGTGGAGAACCTCTTCACCGACGTGATTTTCATCAATCACGGCCACGTCGCGCTCGCCTCCTCGGTCGAGGACCTGGGCGCGCGCTACCAGCAGGTGACCCTGAGCACGGAAGCGGCGCCGCGCGGCCGTGCGCTGCAGCCGTTCTACGAGCGCGAGCTGTTTGGCCGCGTCGCCATGTTCTTCGAGGGGCGCACGCCCGCCGAGCTCGGCGCGCTCGGCGAACTGCGCACCCCGTCCATCGCCGATCTGTTCGTCGCCAAGATGGCGGGGAGCTCCACATGAACGCCACCTTCGCCGATGCCGCCGGACCCGAGCTGCCGCGCTCCGCGCCGTCGCCGGCCAAGCCGCTCGCCGGCACCCTGTTGACGCTGGTGCGCCGCGAGTTCTGGGAGCACCGCTACCTGTGGCTGGCGCCGCTGGTCGTGGAAGGGCTGCTGCTGACGCTGTTTGTCGTGCTCGGTCACGGGCACCTGAACATCCACGATGACGACTACCACGGCGTGCAGGACGTGCAGGCCGCCAAGGTGGCCGCCTTCACCATCGTGCAGTGGGTCGCGACCGTGCCCTTGTGGCTGGTGATGTTCACGACACTCAGTTACTACACCCTCGACTGCCTGTACGCCGAGCGCAAGGACCGCAGCATCCTCTTCTGGAAGTCGCTGCCGGTGTCGGACGGGCTGACCGTGACCTCGAAACTGCTGACGGCGCTGGTGGTGGTGCCGCTCGGCATCTTCGCGCTGGCACTCGTCGGCGATCTGCTGCTGTCGGGCATCATCAGCGTGCGCATGGCCACCGGCAACCTGCCGCAGGTCGTCGCCTGGAGCACGATCGAATGGCTGCGCGCCGAAGTCACGCTGCTGCTGATCGTGCTGCTGGCGGCGCTGTGGTACGCCCCCGTGGCCGGCGCTCTCATGCTGATCTCGGCCGCGGCGCGGCGCAGCCCGTTCTTGTGGGCCACCGTACCGTTGCTGGTCGCCCCGCTCCTGGAGCGCATCGCGATCGGCACGCATCACGTGTGGGATTTCATCCGCTATCGCAGCGACGGCATCTGGCGCACGCTGATAGAGGGGGCCGATGCACGCCTGATCACGCACGATTCTGTGCAGCCGCTCGGCAGCCTGCTGCAGACCCTGAACTTCGGCCGCGCTTTCACCGATAGCAACCTGTGGCTGGGCGTCGCTGCCACCGTGCTGTTCGTGTTCCTCGCCGTGCGCGTGCGCCGCTACCGCGACGACACCTGACAGCCGGCGCGCCCGCGCGCCGCCGCAACAGCCTGTGGCTAACCGCGCGACATAGATCGCGCTTATCATCCCCATGCATAACTGCGATTGGCGCGGCGCGCGCGCCGGATGCTTAAATGCATTGCGCCACAGGAGAGTTCCATGTTCGACACCCGCAATGACCTGCCGTTGAAGACCCGCAGCAAGGTGATCGAGCTGCTGAACGCGCGCCTGGCGGACGCCATCGACCTCGGCACCCAGACCAAACATGCACACTGGAACGTCAAGGGACCCAACTTCATCGCGCTGCACGAGCTGTTCGACAAGGTGGCGGAAGCGGTCGAGGACCAGATCGACACCATCGCCGAGCGCATCACGGCCCTCGGCGGCACGGCGCGCGGCACGCTGGCGGCGGTGGCGCGCGCCAGCTCGCTCAAGCCCTACCCGGAGGACCTGTCCGAGGGTCTGGCGCACGTCGACGCGCTGGCGCGCGCGCTCGCCGACTACGGCGCCAAGCTGCGCGCCGCCATCGATGCGGCCTCCAAGCTCAAGGATGCGGACACTTCCGACCTCTTCACCGGCGTCTCGCGCGAAACCGACAAATACCTGTGGTTCCTCGAGGCCCACCTGCACGCCAAACGCTGAAAGCACCGCGCGCACCGCATGGCCCTCGAGGTTAGCCGCACCGCCGCCGGGCTGCAGCTCGACCTGACCGGCGAGTGGGGTATGCGCGACTTCGCCGCCCTCGAGCAGCACCTCGGCGCGCTCGAGCTGCAGCAGGGGCAGAAGGTGCAGATCGTGACGCAGCGACTGACCAGCCTGGATCTGTCCGGCGCCTGGGCGCTGCACCAGTTCCTGGGCAGGGCGCGCGCCGCCGGGGCCACGGTGAGCTTCCAGGGGGAGCCGCCCGATCAGCTGCGCCTGCTCGATGAGACGCTCAAGGAGAGCGAGGCGCCCGCCTCGGGTGCGGCGTCGGCCGCGCCGGCCGCGCCGGCCGAGACCGAGGCGCTCGTCACCATCGGCCGCTACGCCGTCAACGCCGGCCGGGACCTGGTGCAGGGACTCGCCTTTTTCGGGCGCACCTTCACGGTTTTCCTCGGCAGCATGCGCAGCGTGAAGCGCCTGCGGCCGATTTCGGTGGCCCGCCATGTGTACGACACCGGTATCACGGCGGTGCCGATCGTCGCGCTGATCGCCTTTCTCATCAGCGTCATCATCGCCTACATGAGCGCGCAGCAGCTGCGCGGCCTGGGCGTCGACATCTATGTCGTGGACCTGGTCACCATCGGCGTGCTGCGCGAGCTCGGCGTGCTGCTGACCTCCATCATCGTCGCCGGCCGCTCCGGCAGCTCCTTCGCCGCCGAGCTCGGCTCGATGCAGCTCAACGAGGAGGTGGATGCCCTGGTTGCGACCGGCGTCGACCCGTTCGAGGTGCTGGTGGTGCCGCGCGTGCTGGGCCTGGTGATCGCGCTGCCGCTGCTGACCATCGTCGCCGACCTCATCGGACTACTGGGCGGGGCGCTCTTGTGCCGCTTCCTGCTCGACATGCCGCTCAGCCAGTACGTGCACCGCGTCAACGAGTCGATCTCGGCCACGACCTTCTGGGTCGGCTTCATCAAGGCGCCGGTGTTCGCGATGCTGATCGCGCTCGCCGGCTGCTACCGGGGCATGCAGGTGCGCGGCTCGGCGCGCGAGCTCGGGCGCCTGGTCACGGTCGCGGTGGTGCAGGCGATCTTCTTCGTGATCCTGGCGGACGCGCTGTTCGCGGTGCTGTTCATGGAGATGAACATCTGATGGGCGAGCCGGTGCTGCAGGTGCAGGGACTGGTCAACCGCTTCGGCCGGCAGCTGGTGCACGACGGCCTCGACATGGAGGTCGGCCGCGACGAGGTGTTCGGCATCGTCGGCGGCTCCGGCGCGGGCAAGTCGGTGCTGCTGCGGACCATACTCGGGCTGCAGCGCCCGCAGGCCGGCGTGGTGCGCATCGACGGCCAGGACATCACCCGCCTGTCCGAGGCGCAGCTGCGCCCCATCAAGGCGCGCTACGGCGTCGCCTTCCAGCAGGGCGCACTGTATTCGGGGCTGACGGTGCTGCAGAACGTGCAGCTGCCGATGATCGAGCATCTGGACCTGCCGGCCGCGGCGCGCGACGAACTGGCACTCTTGAAGATCCGGCTGGTGGGTCTGCCGGCGGATGCCGCGCTCAAGTATCCGTCGCAGCTCTCCGGCGGCATGATCAAGCGCGCCGCCATCGCCCGCGCCCTGTCGCTCGACCCCCCGCTGTTGTTTCTCGATGAGCCCACCTCGGGACTGGACCCGGTGAGCGCGGCGGCCTTCGACGATCTGGTGCTCTACCTGCAGAAGCAGCTGCAGCTCACCATCGTCATGATCACCCATGATCTGGACAGTATCTTCCGTACCTGCAATCGTGTCGGGGTGATCGTCAACCGCCGCATGGAATCAGACACCCTGGAGCGCATCGTCGACCATCCCGACCCGTGGATTCAGGCCTACTTCCACGGTGAGCGCGCCCGGGCGCGGCTGGCCGGAGCAGCACATGGAGCGTGAAGCCAACTATGCCGCGGTGGGTGCCTTCGTGCTGGTGGTGGCGCTGCTGGGCGCGCTGTTCGTCTACTGGTATTCCGACAGCCGCGAGCACCGCGACTACGACCGCTACGAGATCTACTTCACCGGCAGCGTCAGCGGCCTGGACAAGGGCGCGGCGGTGCGCTATCTCGGCGTCGGCGTGGGCCGCGTGGTCGACATCCGTATCGACCCGCGCGATTCCAGCCGTGTCGAAGTGATCGCCGACATCGACTCGCGCACCCCGATCTCGGAGCACACCGTGGCCGAGCTGCAGCTGCAGGGCGTCACGGGACTGCTGTACATCGACCTGCTCGAGGACAAGAGCAACCGCCGCATGGCGCCGGCGATCGCGAGCCTGCGCTACCCGGTGATCCGCTCGGCGCCCTCGCGCTTCGATGTGTTCCTCTCGAGCCTGCCGCAGCTGGTGGCGGACGCCGGCCAGGTGGTGGCGCGTGCCAACCGCCTGCTCGGCGATGACAACCTGAATGCGGTCGCCGCCGCGCTCGCCAACTTCAACCGTGCCAGCAACACGCTGCCGCAGACGCTGCGCGAGGTGAACGCGCTCATTGCCGATCTGCGCGGCGCCAGCGCCGAACTGAGCGCCTCGGCGCGCAGCGCCCGCAACGTGGTCGACTCAGTCGAGCCGGACGTGCGCGCCGCGGCGCAGCGCCTGCACCAGATCGCCGACAACCTGAACGATGCCACCGGTCAGCTGGACAAGGTCATCGCCGAGAACCGCCAGGACGTGCGCTCGTTCGCGCGCGACGGACTGCCGGAGATCGAGCGCTTCGTGCGCGAGGGTCGCGCCGCGGCGCAGGACATCCGCGCGCTGTCCTCCAGCCTGCGCGAGAATCCCGCCCAGCTCCTCTATCAGGCGCCGCAGCGCGGTATGGAGATTCCCCGGTGAAAGCGTGCGTTTGCCGCTGTGCCCTGGCGCTGTGCCTGGGCCTGTTGCTCGAGCGGCTGCGCGGGCCTGCTGCACAGCGATGCGCGGCCCGAGGAGACCTACTACCTGCGCGCGCGCGCAGCATCCGTCAGCGATGCTGCGCAGAGCGTGGCCGTGTCGCTGCGCGTGGGGCACCCGACGGCAGCCCCGGGTCTGGACAGCCCGCACATCATGCTGGTGCAGGCCGATCACCGCATGAACTTCTATGTCGGCAGCCGCTGGGTAGCGCCGGCCACGGAGGTGGTCGAGTCGCTCGCCGTGCAGACGCTGCGCGCCAGCGGCGCGTGGACTTCCGTGGAGGACTCCGCCAGCCCCTTCCCGTCCGACTACCTGCTGACGATCGACCTGCGCCGCTTCGAAGCCGATTACACCGCGGGCGGGGCGCCGCCGGTGGTGCACGTGGCGCTCGAATGCATCGTCGGCCGGCGTGAAGGCCGTGACATCGTGGCCACCTTCGTCGCCGCCGGCGATGCGCCGGCCGCCGCCAACCGCATGAGCGAGGTGGTCGCCGCCTTCGAGCAGGCGAGCACCGCGGCCATGGACGTACTGGCGCAGCAGGCCCTGCAGGCGGTGCGCGCTGACCTGCAGCGCGCCGCTCAGAACCCGGCGAGCCCCGCTCCCTCGAGCAAGCGATAGAGCCAGTAGTCCGCCTGCGACGGATTGGCGAAGGCGGCGAAATCGGCCGTGTACTCGATGCCGAGCGCGGCGCGATTGCTCCACAGCGTGTCGAAGTACTGCAGCGCCTGCTGCGCGAGCGCGCTGCTGCGTGCCGTCTCGATGCCGACGTTGGCCTCGAGGTTGTAGTCATCGAGACTGCGGCGCGTGAGCTGCGCCGAGCCGAGCGTCAGCCACAGATGGCTCGCGCCGTACACCATCACCAGCGCGGCGTGAAAGCGCTCGCCGTGCGTGCGGTACCAGCGCACGTGCAGCGCACCGCCGCTGCGCGACACCAGCTCGCTCGCCACCACCTGGTTGGGTAAGCCCGAGGTGCCGCCCTCCTCATCCGCCTCGTTGGCATCGAGGATGAGGCGCACGCTGACGCCGCGGCGCGCCGCCGCCAGCAGTTCCTGCGCCACGGCGCGATCGCCGAGCTGATACATGGCCACATCGATCGAGTCGTCCCGGGACGTCGCCGCCAGGTGCTCGAGCAGCGCTGCGTGGATGGCGCCCTCGGTGACCAGCTGCATCGTGGCCGGCGCAGCCGCGGCCGTGGCGGCGCAGTCCGGCGCCGTGCCGCCGGCGGGCGCCGTCGCGAAGGCGGCGGGCGAGCCGCGCCAGCCGGAGAAGCGCGCCACCGCCAGCTCGCTCGCCAGCAGCGCCGGCAGGGCGCCGCCGTCCAGGCGCGCCGCGACATTCGACCAGGCGCTGCGGTTGTCGGCCGGGTCGGCGGAGCCGACCACGGCGGCAAGTCCGCCGTGCCCGTCATCGGCGAGCACGACCTTGCGCGCATCGGCCTTGTAGTTCATGCGCTGCGCGGCAAGACCGAAGGCACCGGCGGGCGAGCTCCACCAGCTGAGCGCCAGGCGCCACAGCGCTGTGTAGGCGAAATTGGGGTCGCGCAGGCGCTGCAGATCCGCGGCCACCACGCTCACCCCCGCGGCGCGCAGCAGCTGCAGCTGCGGCGAGGGCAGGGCGCCGTAGTGCTCGACCGCCGGATCGACGATGAACAGCACCTGCAGGGCGGGGTGCGCGCGGCGCTGCGCCAGCAGTGCGCCGGTCAGCTCCGCGCTCACGTGTCGCGCGGCACTGGCCTCGGCGCCCAGGGCGCGGAAGTCGAGCACGATGAAACGCTGCGCCGCGCGCACCACCTGCAGCATCGCATCGAAGATGCCCTGGCTCACCGCGCTGCGGCCGTAGGCATCCGCCGCCGTGATGTCGGCGATGAAGCTCACCTGTTCGGGCTGCACCGGACACACGGGCGAGGCCGCCGCCAGTCCCGCCGGCAACGCCTTGTGGGTGTGGTACCAGGCAACGCCCGCCCACAGCGCCAGGAGCAGCAACAGCAGCGCGCGCCGCCAGCGCTTCACGAGGCGGCCTCCTCGAGTGCACTCGTCACTTCCAGCCAGCGTTCCTCGAGTTGTGCGATGCCGCGCAGCAGCTCGCCGTGGCGGCGCGCCAGGCGTTCCTGCTCGGCCGGCGCAGCCTGAGCGTAGGTGGCCGGATCGCCGAGCGCCTGCTCGAGGTCGCGCTGCTCGGCAGCTGCCAGCTGCAGCTGCTGCTCGATACGCTGCTGCTCGCTGCGCAGCGGCGTCAGCTTGTTGCGCGCCTCGGCCGCCAGGCGCCGCTCGCTGCGGCGCGAGGCCGGCGCCGGCTGCGCCGCGCCGCCGGCGGGCGTATCGCGCCGCGCCGCGAGCCACGCCGCATAGTCCTCCAGGTCGCCGTCGAACGGCGTGCAGGCCCCTTCGGCCACCAGTACGAAACGGTCGCAGGCACCGCGCAGCAGCGCGCGGTCGTGCGAGACGATGACCACCGCACCGGGAAATTCCTGCAGCGCCACGAGCAGCGTATGCCGCATGGAGAGGTCCAGGTGGTTGGTGGGCTCATCCAGCAGCAGCAGGTTGGGGCGATGTGCCACCAGGATGCTCAGGGCCAGGCGCGCCCGCTCGCCGCCGGAGAAGTTGACGATCGCCTCGAACACGCGCTCGCCGCGAAAGCCGAAGCGCCCGAGGTGTTCGCGGCACTGCTGCTGCGTCCACCCCGCCACGGCGTCGCCGCCGCGGCGCGTCAGCTCGCTGAGCGCGCTGCCGCCCGGATCGAGCTGCTCGAGTTCCAGCTGCGCGAGGAAACCGCAGCGCAGGTCCGGCGCTGCGGTGCGCGTGCCGGCCTGCGGCGGCAAGTCGCCTGCCAGCACGCGCATCAGCGTCGACTTGCCGGCGCCGTTGCGCCCCAGCACCCCCAGGCGCTCGCCCGGATGCAGGCTGAGTGAGACCTCGTGCAGCACGCGACGCTCGCCGTAGCCGGCGCTGCTCCTCTCCAGGGTCAGAAGCGGCCGCGGCAGTTTGGCCGGAGCTGCGAACTGCCAGTCGAAATCGGCCTCGCTCTGCAATGCCGTGATCTGCGGCAGCCGCGCCAGCCACTTCAGGCGGCTTTGCACCTGGCGCGCCTTGCTGGCCTTGGCGCGGAAGCGCGCCACGAACGACTCGATGTGCGCAGCTTCCCGCGCCTGCTTGGCGGCGAGCGCCGCGCTGCGGCTGGCAGCGGCCGCGTGCGCCGTCTCGAAGGCGCTGTAGTTGCCGGCGTAGCTTGCGAGGCGGGCGTTCTCGAAGTGCAGCGTGCGCCCGGTGATGGCATCCAGGAACTCGCGGTCGTGCGACACCAGGAGCAGCGTGCCGCGATAGGCGCGCAGCCATCCCTCCAGCCACAGCACCGCATCCAGATCCAGATGGTTGGTGGGCTCATCCAGCAGCAGCGCGTCGGAGCGGCGCATGAGCGCACGCGCGAGGTTGGCGCGCATGCGCAGGCCGCCGGAGAATTCCCGCAGGCCACGCTGCAGATCGCCGCTGTCGAAGCCCAGGCCGCGCGCCAGCTGCGCCGCGCGGCTCGCCGCACGGTAGCCGTCGAGGCTCTCGTAGCGCGCGTGCAGCGTCGCTTCCAGCGTGCCGTCGTTGCGCGCGTGCGCCTGCGCCAGCTGCGCCTCCACCGCGCGCAGCTCCTCGTCGCCGTCCTGGATGTAGTCGAGCAGCGTCCGCGACGAGTCCGGCAGCTCCTGCGCGACGCTGGCGATGGTAAGTCCGGCAGGGGCGCGGTACTCGCCGGCATCGGTCGCGAGCTCGCCGCGGATAAGGGCCAGCAGCGTCGACTTGCCGCAGCCATTGCGGCCGACGATGCCGACCTTCTCGCCGCGGAACAGCGTGACGGTCGCCTCATCGAGCAGTACTTGCGGGCCCCGGCGGATGCGGGCATTCGACAGGGTAAACAAGAGTCAGTCAGGCCGAGCGGGAGGCCGCCTCGTCGGCATCGCGCAGCAGGTGCGCAAACGGAATCGTGCCGCTGGCCTGGGTGGCGTGCAGCGCCCGCAGATCCTCGGCGGTGCACGGCTCACCGAACAGGCGCCCCTGGCCGTAGTTGCAGGCGTTGCTGCGCAGGAACTGCAGCTGGCGCCGCGACTCGACCCCTTCGGCAATCACTTCCATGCCGAGGCTGCGTCCCATCTCGATGATGGTGCGCACGATGGTGGCATCGCCGGCATCGTCGGTGGCATTGCGGACGAACGACTGGTCGATCTTGAGCGTGCCGATCGGGAACTGCTGCAGCGCCGACAGCGAGGAATAGCCGGTGCCGAAGTCGTCGATCGACAGGTGCAGGCCCATGGCGTACAGCTCGTCGAGCAGCCGCACGGTGCGCTGCGGGTCGGCCATCAGCGTGGTCTCGGTGATCTCCAGCTCGAAGGCGGTCGGCGAGACGTGATGGCGGCGGAACACCGAGCGGCAGCGCAGGATGAAGCTCGCCTGGCGCAGCTGCTTCAGCGACAGGTTGAGCGAGATGCGCCCCGGGTCGGTGCCGAGCTGCTGCATCTGGCGGTAGTCGAGGCAGACGCGGTTCAGCACCCACTCGCCGATGTCGAGGATCAGGTTGGTCTCTTCCGCCAGCGGGATGAACTGCGAGGGCGGAATGTCGCCGTGCCCGGGCAGCCGCCAGCGCAGCAGCGCCTCGGCGCCGATGATGCGTCCGCTGCGCAGGTCCACCTTCGGCTGGTAGCGGATCACCAGCTCGTCGCGCTCGAGCGCGCGCCGCAGCTTGCTCTTGAGCATCAGCCGCTCGACCGCCGCGGCGTTCATCTCCGGGGAGTAGAAGGCGAAGGTGTTGCCGCCGTTCTGCTTGGAGTAGTACATGGCCGCGTCCGCATTGCGGATCAGGTCGATGACGTTCTCGGCATCGCGCGGGCAGAAGGCGATGCCGACGCTGGCAGTCAGGAACACCTCGTGCTGGTTCAGCTGGAACGGCCGGCTGACGTCGGTGAGCAGCCCTCGCGCCAGCTGCGCGATCGGCCCGCGGTTGTCGGCGTCGGCCGGCAGGCCGTCGACGAACAGCGCGAACTCATCGCCCGCGAGGCGCCCCACCACGGTCTCCTTGGGCACCGAGCGCGTCAGGCGCTCGGCCAGCACCTCCAGCACGCGGTCGCCGGCGCCGTGGCCGAAGGTGTCGTTCACTTCCTTGAAGCGGTCCATGTCCAGGTACAGCACCGCCACCACCTGGCCGCTGCGCAGCGCGCGCGCGATGGTCTGCTGCAGCACGTGGTGGAACTGCATGCGGTTGGGGATCTTGGTGAGCGCGTCGTAGCGCGCCAGGTAGCGGATGCGACGCTCGGCGCGCTTGCGGTCGGTGATGTTGCGCGCGACGAAGATGTTGCCCTGGAACTGCGGGTCGTCGCTGTCGATGCGCGAGCCGGTGAACGATACCGGGATGGTCTGCCCGGAGCGGGTGCGCACCACCGTCTCGCGCGTCTCCTGCGAGGCCTCCAGCAGGTCGAAGTCGGCGCGTTCGCGCTCGTCCAGCACCGCGAGGATGCCGCGGCCGAGCAGCTCCTCTTCGCTGTAGCCGAGCAGCTTGCAGGCGGCGACGTTGGCCACCTTGATGACGCCGTCGGGGGAGGTGACGAACACCGCGTCCGTCATGCTGTTGAGCACGCTGTGCAGATAGCTCTTGTTGATGGTGGACTGGCGCAGACGACCGCGCATGCGCTCGAGCGCCTGCTGCAGATCGCCGAGCGCGGCGCGCCGCTGCACCTCGAACGGGCGGGTGTAGTCGCCCTGGCCGATGCGCTCGGCGCTCTTGATGAGGGCGCCCACCGGGCGCTGCAGGTTGCTGAGGGCGCGCCACATGAGCGCGGCGGCCGCCAGCGCCCCGAGGCAGGCGAGCGCCAGCGCCAGGCTCCACGACAGGCGCGTGCGCTCCACCGTGGCGGCGTTCAGCCGTCCGGAGAGGGCCACGCGTGAGACCGGCGCTGCCTGCTCGAGCAGGACGGTGAGGGTCGCCACTGTCTCGGGTGTCACCGCGCCGGGAATGTTCTCGACCAGCGTGCGCACCGGGGCGCTCGCCTGGGTGCTGAGCGCCCCGGGCGCTACGCTCATGCCGCGCGACCAGCTGAACAGCGTCTTGCCGGACACGGCGGTGAGCGTGAGCGCTCCGACCGTGGGATCGTCGATGAACGGCTGCAGCCGGCGCACCACGCCGCTGGTGTCGCCGGCGCGCACCGCGCCGGCCACCGAATCGGCGGCGTGGGCCGCGACGCTGCGCGCGCGCGCCTGCAGTTCCGGAGTGACGCGCTCTGTGGCGGCGTGTTCGGCGAGCGTGCTGAGCGAGCGGGTATCGGCGGCGTGACGCATCAGCAGCAGCACGGCCATCGCCGTCGCGGCCAGGAGCACGACGACGAACACGGATCCTGCGTATCTGAACTTGAAGCTGCCGGCCGTCACTGTGGACCCGCTGCCAGGGTCAGGCTTTGACCCCCCAGCGGTTTACCCCTCTTATTTGGGGACTCATATTACACCGCCGCTCCGGACAGAAGGCTACCGGCCTGCGGTGCAGCGCTTTCGTCAGCCGCCGGACCAGACTCTCTTTATATGCCCGAGCATCAGGCCGCGGGTGGTGGCCATGGGGTCCTCGGTGGCCGCGAAGATGGGGGGGCGGCGCCGCAGCAGCTGCCAGTTCTCCGAGCGCAGCACCTGGCGCAGGAACTCGATGTTGCGGTCGATGGCCTCCATATAGGGGTTCTCGCCGCCGTACAGGACCTCCAGATAGCGGTAGGCGCTGCGGAACTCGCGGTCCAGGCGCTTGGCGCGCACGTCGCTCACGAACTCCGGCGTCTGGCGCAGCAGGTCTAGCCCGGAGGCGTATTTGACCTGCGGATAGCCCTCGCTGAAAGGCAGCGCCACCCCGCCCAGCACGAACTCCGCGTACAGCCGGTCGCGACATTTCTCCAGATAACAGCGGTCGGCCATCTGCGCGATCATGTCGGCCGTGCCGAGCAGGTGCCCCATCGTTATGTCACGTGGATCGGCGACCTTCGCCTCGATCTCGGCGAAGGGCACCTCGTAGCCGGTGAAGTGGATGATCTCGGTGGCGACCGGCACCCATGCCCCGAAACCGATCACCGGCAGGTATTCAGCCAGGAAGCGCGCGCCGCGCGACACGTGCGTGCGGGTGAACTCGGCGCCGTTGCGCGAAGCGGAATCGTCGGTGCGCCGCAGGTAGCCGACGTCGTGGAAGAGCCCGGTCACCAGGCCGATGATGGCGCGCGTGCCGCCCAGGCGATCGGCCTCCGCCGCCTGGCGCTCGTAGCCGACCATCAGGCGGGCCAGCGCCAGCGTTATGTCGAGGGTGTGCTGGCGGTCGTGGTACACGGTGTCCACGCCGTGCCACCCCGACACCTCGCCGGCAAACAGCCGGTCGAAGTGCGTGAAGGAGCGACTCAGGGGATCGAGCGACATGCCCGGCCAGGTCGGCCGGAACAGGGCTTCCACGGCGCCGAACACCGCTTTCGCGGAGCTCACCTGCACCGTGTTGGTGACGTCGAAATCGCTGCGCCGCGTGTTGTTCATTGTAAAAAGCCCGGCATGCCCGCGACGCTTCCCCGTAGAGGCTCCAACCGGTGGCTTAAACGCAAGTCTAGGCAGGACACCCCTGCGGGTGCCGCGACGCGGCGCACACTTTGCACCGCCGGCCGGCAGCTGTAAACGCGGCTGCCCACGCCCTTCAGTAGATCCGCAGACCGCCGAACTTGCGGCGGATATGACGATCGAGCACCAGCGCGCCGCACACGAACCCCAGCACCAGCCCGCCGCCGAGGGCTGCCAGCGCCCAGGGCCATACGCGCCGCGGCGGCTCCTCGGCAGGCGCGAACATGCCGGCCGCGGCGCTGCTGCTGCTGTCCGCGGCGGCGGGTGCCGGCTCGCTCGCGGCAGCGGCGGGCGGCGCGCCGGCGCGTGCGGCCGGCGGTTGCGCCTGCAACTTGCCCAGTTCTTCCTGCAGCTGCGCCAGCTGCGCGTCGCGCGCGGCCAGGCGCACCCTGAGCGGCTCATCGGCCGACAGGTAGCTGGCGCGGATCCAGCCGTCGCGGTCGCCCCCTAAGCGTACGTGCACCTGGTCGCCGCGCCGCTCGATCACTTCCAGCTTGTCGCCGCTCTTGACCGTGGCGATGCGCTCGCCGCTGGCATCGGGGGCGCTGTTGACGTTCACCACCACCTGCTCGATCACGTACATCGAGTCGGCGTGCGCCGGCTGAGCGAGGAACCCCGCCACGAGCAGCGCGGCTGCGCTGCGGTGCGCCGCTGCCCGCACCCTCATGCGGCGCGCTCGCTCGTGCCGTCGATGCCGTGCTGCCTGAGCAGCGCGCGCACGTCCGGGCGCCGGCCGCGGAATTCGATGAATGCCTCGAGCGCATCGCGACTGCCGCCGCGACTGAGGATGCTGTCGAGAAAGCGCTGCGCGGTGCTGCGGTCGAATACGCCGGTTTCCTCGAACGCCGCGAACGCATCCGCCGCGAGCACCTCGGCCCACTTGTAGCTGTAGTAGCCGGCCGCGTAGCCGCCGGCGAAGATGTGCCCGAAGCTGTTGGGGAAGCGGTTCCATGCCGGCACCGGGATCACCGCCACTTCGCTGCGCACCTCGGCGAGGATTTCCTGGATGCGCCCGCCACGCTCAGCGCAGTACTCGGTGTGGATGCGGAAATCGAACAGCGCAAACTCCAGCTGCCGCACCATCGACAGGCCGGCGTGGAAGCTGCGCGTCGCGATGAGGCGCGCCTGCTGGTCCGGCGGCAGCGGCGCGCCGCTTTCGCAGTGGCCCGAGATGCGCTGCAGCACGTCCGGGTGCCAGGCATAGTTCTCCAGGAACTGGCTCGGCAGCTCGACCGCATCCCACGCCACCCCGTTGATGCCGGCGATGCTCGGATAGTCGACACGCGTCAAGAGGTGATGCAGGCCGTGGCCGAACTCGTGGAACAGCGTCACGACGTCGTCGTGCGTCAGGAGCGCCGGGCGCCGCTCACTCGGCGGCAGGAAGTTGCATACCAGGTACGCCACCGGCAGCGCTTCACCGCTGGCCAGGCGTTTGCGGCCGATGCACTCGTCCATCCACGCGCCACTGCGCTTGTTGGGGCGCGCGTAGGCGTCGAGGTAGAAGCTGCCGACCGCCGCCCCGCCCGCGCCCGTGATGTCGAAGAAGCGCACGTCGGCATGCCACAGCGGCACGCCCGTGCGCTCGCGGATGCGCACGTCGAACAGCCGCTCCGCGACTTCGAACAGGCCCTTGAGCACGTGCGGCAGCGGGAAGTAGGGCCGCAGCTCCTCCTGCGAGACGTTGAAGCGCTCGCGCTGCAGCCGCTCGGCGTAGAAGCCGACGTCCCAGGCGTTGAGCTTGCGGCCGGCGAACGCCTCGAGCTCGGCGAACTCCGCGCGCGCCGCAGCGCGCGCACTGGCGGCCAGCTCGTGCAGGAAGGCCAGCACCTCCTCCACGGTGTGCGCCATGCGCGTCGCGAGCGCGTACTGCGCGAAGTTGGGGAAATCCAGCAGCTGGGCGGCGGCGTGGCGGCGCTTCAAAATCTCCTCCATGACGGATGAGTTGTCCCAGCGCCCGGCGTTCGGCCCCTGGTCGGAGGCGCGCGTACTCCACGCCTCGTAGAAGGCGCGGCGCAGCGGCTCGGACTCGGCATCGGTCACCACGGCGACGTAGGTCGGCTGGTCGAGGCTCAGGATCCAGCCCGGCTGGTTCTTCTCCTGCGCGCGCCGGCGCGCCTGCTCGATGAGCATTTCGTTCAGGCCGCGCAGCTCGGCGAGGTCGCTGACCGGCCAGCTCCAGTTGTTGGTCGAATCGAGCACGTTCTCCTCGAACTTGGCCTGCAGTTGCGCCAGCTCCAGCATCGCGGTCTTGAAGCGCTCCTTGCGCTCCGCGGACAGGCCGACGCCGGCGAGGCGGAAGTCGCGCACGGCGTGTTCGATGACGCGGCGCTGCGCCGGCGCGAGCGTCGCGCCCTGCTGCGCGGCGATGGTGCGGTAGGCCTGGTAGAGCGCGCTGCTCTGCGCCAGATCGGTCTGGTAGGCGGACAAAAGCGGCAGACAGGCGTTGTAGCCGGCGCGCAGCCCTTCCGAATTGAGCACCGCGTTGAGATGGCTCACCGGCGACCAGGTGCGCGAGATGCGGTGATGCAGTTCCTCGAGCGGTTCGACCACCGTGGCGAAGGTCGGCTGCGCAAGGCTTGCCAGCTCCCCGAGCCGCGCGCGGTTGGCGCTCAGCAGTTCCCGCACCGCCGGCTCCACGTGCTCAGGGCGGATCGAGAGGAACTGCGGCAGCGATTCGTGTCCCAGTAAGGGGTTGTCCATGCAAGCCTCGAGCCCGGCGAACGCCCGCCATTGTAGCGGGGGTGGCGCTGCGGCGTGCGCGGGCGGCCTGGAACGCTCGCTGCGGCGGCCTCATATAACATGCGCGGGCGGCGTAAGGGGCCTTCTCGGCAAAGGGCGGCTATGGCGGAAAAATTCGACCTGGTGGTGATCGGCGGCGGCAGCGGCGGACTGGCCACCGCGCAGCGCGCTGCCGAACACGGCGCGCGCGTGGCGCTGGTCGAGTCCGGCGCCCTGGGCGGCACCTGCGTGAACGTCGGTTGTGTGCCAAAAAAGGTGATGTGGAACGCCGCCGAACTGGGCAGCGCGCTGCACGATGCGCGCGACTACGGCTACGCCGTGGCCGATGCCACGCTCGACTGGGCCTCCCTCAAGCACCAGCGCGACGTCTACATCGAGCGCCTGAACGGCATCTACGCGGCCAATCTCGCCAAGCGCGATGTTGCACTGCTGCGCGCGCACGCCAGCTTCACGGCGGCCCGCACGGTCAGCGCCGGCGAGCGCACGCTCGAGGCACCGCACATCGTCATCGCCACCGGCGGGCGGCCGCAGCTGCCGCAGATTCCCGGCGCGGAACTGGGTATCACCTCCGACGGCTTTTTCCAGCTGCCGGCGCAACCGCAGGCGGGTTGCCGTGGTGGGCTCGAGCTACATTGGCATCGAGCTGGCGGGCATCTTCGCAGGCCTAGGCTCGGACACCACGCTCGTGCTGCGCGGGGCGAGCGCGCTGCGCGCCTTCGACCCGATGCTCGGCGAGACCATTCTCAGGATCATGGCCGAAGAGGGCGTGCAGGTGGTCAGGCACGCACCGTTCACAGCTCTGACACGCCGCGGCGACGGGGCGCTCGAGCTGGAAGCCCCGACGGGTAAGCGCCTCGGGCCGTTCGATTGCCTGCTGTGGGCCATCGGCCGGGTACCGCTCACGCAGAATCTGGGTCTGGAGCATACCGGCGTGCAGCGGGATGCCGGCGGCTTCATCGTCACCGATCGCTACCAGGTCTCAAGCGTGCCGGGCATCTACGCGGTCGGCGATGTCACCGGGCGGGCGCAGCTGACGCCGGTCGCGATCGCCGCCGGGCGGCGCCTGGCGGACCGGGTATTCGGCGGCCAGGCCGAGCGTCACCTGGACTACGAGACCATCCCGACCGTGATCTTCGGCCGCCCGCCGCTCGGCACCGTCGGGCTCACCGAGGCCGAGGCGCGCACGCGCTTCGGCGCGCACAACGTGCACGTGTATCACTCCTCCTTCGTCGGCCTGTACCACGCGCTCACCCAGGCAAAGCCGCGCAGCGAGATGAAGCTCGTGACCGCAGGTCCGGAGCAGCGCGTCGTCGGCCTGCACGTCGTGGGAGCGGGCGCCGATGAGATGCTGCAGGGTTTCGCGGTCGCCATCCGCATGGGGGCGACCAAGAAGGACTTCGACGACACGGTGGCGATCCATCCGACCAGTGCGGAGGAATTCGTCACCATGCGCTGACAGAGCGCAGCTCAGGTGCTGCCGGTGCGATCCTTCAGCGCCGCCAGCACCAGCGAGGTGTCGGGGCGTATGCCGCGCCACAGCCGGAAGGATTCCGCCGCCTGCTCCACCAGCATCCCCAGGCCCTGCAGCGCACGCGTGCAGCCGGCCGCGCGCGCCCACTCCACGAACGCGAGCGCGCTGCGGCCATAGGCCAGGTCGTAGCACACGGTCTGGGCACCGACCGCGCTCGCCGGGATCGGCGGGATCTCGCCCGAGAGACTGGCCGAGGTGGCGTTGATGATGAGATCGAAAGGCTCGGCGCCGACCTCTTCGAAGCTCGCGCCGTGCGTCGCCCCCAGATCGGCGAAGGCCGCGGCGAGCGCTGCGGCGCGCTCCGCGGTGCGATTGGCGATCACGATCAGCTCCGGTTCCAGTCGCAGCAGCGGTGCCAGCACCCCGCGCGTCGCACCTCCGGCACCCAGGATCAGCAGCCGGCGGTTGGTCACCACCAGCCCCTGGTTGTCGCACAGGTCGTTCACGAGCCCGATGCCGTCGGTGTTGTCGCCGAGGATGCCGCCATCGTGCATGGACAGCGTGTTGACCGCGGCGGCGTGCGCGGCGCGGTCGGTCAGCTCGACCGCCACTTCGACCGCGGCCAGCTTGTGCGGCAGGGTAATGTTCAGCCCGCGGCCGCCCTCACCGAAAAAGGTGTGCACGCGTGCGGTGAACTCCTCGGCGGTGACCTCAAAGGCCCGATAGCTGATGTCCTGGGCCGTCTCGCGCGCGAACATCGCGTGAATGAACGGCGACAGGCTATGGCCGACGGGGTGGCCGAAGACGCCGTAGCGGTCAGCAACCGAGCTCATGTTGCCGATTGTGACAGCATCCGCGCGCTGCTGCCCGCGCCATCGCTGACGGCGAGGCAAGCCGTCAGCTGCGGCAGCCACGCCTGCGTGCGCTCGAGCGTGCGCCACGGCGGATTGACGATCACGAGTCCGGAGCCGTTCAGCGCCACGCGCGAATCGCGTGGGTACAGCCACAGCTCGCTCACCATGGCAGGCACCGGCAGTGTCTTGGCACAGCTTGCCAGCCAGGCGCGCGTCGTGCGCTCGTCCTTGATGGGATACCAGGCGACAAACACACCGGTGGGGAAGCGCTGCAGCCCGTCGGCGAGCGCCCTCGTGAGGTGTGCGAAATCCTCTGCCTCCTCGTACGGCGGGTCGAGCAGGATCAGGCCACGCCGCTGCGGTGGCGGCAGGAAAGCGCGCAGCCGCTCGAAGCCGTTGCCGCGCTCGACGCGCAGGCGCGCACTGTCGCCGCCCGGTACGAGCGCGGCGAGTGCCTGCTCCAGCGCGTGTGCTTCCGGACCCAGGAGCTCGACGAACACCGCCCGATCCTGGGCACGCAGCAGGCTTGCCGCGATGAGCGGTGAGCCCGGATAGAGGTAGCGCGAGGCGGGCGTGGCACGCAGCCGCTCGAGCAGCGCGGTGAATTCGCGCAGCTCGACAGCGGCGGGCTGCGCCTGCAGCAGCCGCACGATGCCGCCGGCGGCTTCGGCCGACGGGCTCGACAGGTCGTAGCTGCCGCGGCCGGCGTGCGTGTCCAGGTAGAGAAAGCCCTTGTCCTTGTGCTGCAGCGAGCGCAGCAGCGCGCAGAGCGTCACGTGCTTGTGCACGTCGGCAAAATTACCGGCGTGAAAGCTGTGGCGGTACTTCATCGGCGCGGTCGCCAGGTGTTCACGTGTTGCTTGGCCGTGCTGCAGGCGTTGCCGGCATGGTAATGCACCGCCGCGCAGCAAAGTGATCTGCCGCGCGGTTCACCGCCGTGCTCCACTACACTTAACTGCGCCTACGCGCCGCGCTGTGCTGCGCAGGAGTGTTGCATGTCAGCCGCTACGGATTACCGCTTCACCGGCGCCGACGGGCTGCAGCTCTACAGCCGCATCTACGCGGGGCCGGCGCCGCAGGCCCCGACCGTGCTGTGTCTGCACGGTCTCATGCAAAACGGCGCCGACTTCGAGGAGCTCGCGCCGCAGCTGGCGCTGCAGCACCGCGTCATCGTGCCGGACGTACGCGGGCGCGGCCTGTCGGCTCGCGATGCCAACCCCGCCAACTACCAGATCCCGACCTACGTCGCGGACGTCGCGGCGCTGCTCAAGGGGCTGGCGGTGTCGCGCGTGGCGGTCATCGGCACCTCGATGGGCGGACTGATCGGCATGGTGCTCGCCGCGGCGCAGCCCGACCTGGTGTCACGCCTGGTGCTGAACGACATCGGCCCGGAAATCGAGGCGGCAGGCCTCGAGCGCATCCGCGCCTACGCCGGGCGCACAGCCCCGGTGCACGACTGGACCCAGGCCGCCGCGCAGCTGCGCAGTATCTTTGGCGCCGCCTGGCCCGGACTGAGCGAGGCGCGCTGGCAACAGCTGGCGCGGCGCAGCTACCGCGCCGATGCGCGCGGGCTCCTGCACAAGGACGCAGATCCGGCCATCGGTGAGGTATTGCGCGACGCTCAGGCGACCCGCGCCGGATCTGTGGCCGCTGTGGCAGGGGCTGGCGCACCTGCCGGTACTCGTCATCCGCGGCGCCGCCTCCGATATCCTGAGCGCTGCCACGGTCGCGCGCATGCAGCGCGAGCGGGCGGACCTCGAGGTGCTGACCGTCGCCGACCGCGGCCATGCGCCGCTGCTCGATGAGCCGCAGTGCGTGGCGAGGATCACGCGCTTTCTGGCGCCGCAGTAAGCCGCGCGCCGACGGCGGCGGGCCCTGTGCCGCAGCGGTGTTACTTCACGCCGCGGGCGCGGCTTGCGCTGCTGACCTTGGCGCGCGCCTTGGCCGGCGCGCCGCTCTTTCTGCCGCTGCTCTTCGGGGCGCGCGCCTTGCGCGCGCCGCGCGCGGCGGCCTTCGGCCGCCCGTGAGCGCTGGGCGGCGCCGCTGCCGGCTTGCCGTTGCCGGCGCGCGCACGCGCGGGCGCCGCGGCCGGCGGCGGTTCGCTGGCAGTCTTGGCGGCGGCCTGCTTCTTGCGGCCAGGCGCTTTGCGTCGCACCCGCCGCAGCAGCTGCGGCCCCGGCAGCGCCGGCGGCTGCGGGCGCTGCGGCGCGCTTGCCACGGCCCCAGCGGCCGAAGCGTCCGCCGCGCTCGGGAGCGGCGAGCAGCATCTCCTTGCACTCCGCCAGCGTCAGCGTTTTCGGATCGCGCTCCTTGGGGATCTTGGCGTTCTTCTTCTTGTCGGTGATGTAGGGACCGTAGCGGCCGTTCAGCACCTGGATACCCTCGTCCGCGAAGTCCTGGATGATGCGGTTCGCGTCGGATTCCTTCTTCAGCCGGATCACCTCGAGCGCGCGCTCCAGCGTCACGGTGTACGGATCGTCTTCCTTGAGTGAGGCGTACTTGGCGCCGTACTTCACGTACGGGCCGAAGCGGCCGACGTTGGCGATGATGGTTTCGCCCTCGGCCGTCGCGCCGAGCGTGCGCGGCAGCTTGAACAGCTCCATCGCATCGGCGAGCGTGATGGCGTCCATCTTCTGCCCGGGACGCAGGCCCGCGAAGCGCGGCTTCTCCTCGTCGTCCTTGGTGCCGATCTGCACGAACGGTCCGTAGCGTCCCATGCGCACGGTGATCGGCTTGCCGGTCGCCTGCTCGCGGCCCAGCTCGCGCGCCTGCGCCACCTGTTCGCGGGTGACGGTCCGCTCGATCTTGTCGACCTGGTGGATGAACGGCTTCCAGAACTTCTCGAGCGGCGTGGTCCACTCTTCCTCGCCGCGCGACACCGCGTCGAGCTCATCCTCCATCGCCGCAGTGAAGCCGTACTCCACGTAGCGGTGGAAGTGCTGCGTCAGGAAGCGGCAGACGATCTTGCCGATGTCGGTGGGCATGAAGCGCCGGCTGTCCATCTCGACGTACTCGCGATCCTGCAGCGTCGAGATGATGGTGGCGTAGGTCGAGGGCCGGCCGATGCCGTGCTCCTCCAGCGCCTTGACCAGCGATGCCTCGCTGTAGCGCGGCGGCGGCTCGGTGAAATGCTGGTTGGCGACGAATGCGGTGAGGCTGACGTCGTCGCCCTCGCGCATCGCCGGCAGCACGTGATCGCCGTCGTCGGTCTTGGTGTCGTCGCTGCCTTCCTGATAGACGGCGATGTAGCCGGGCTTCACCAGCGTCGAGCCGTTGGCGCGCAGCAGGTGGCGCTGCGGCCCGTCGGCGCCGGCGAGCATGTCCACCGCGACCGTGTCGAAGATCGCGTGGCTCATCTGCGAGGCGACCGCGCGCTTCCAGATGAGCGCGTACAGCCGGTACAGGTCGTCCTCGATCTTGCCCTCGACGTCGGCGGGCGTGACCGCGGCCGAGGTCGGACGGATGGCTTCGTGCGCTTCCTGCGCGTTCTTCGACTTGGTCTTGTAGATGCGCGGTTCGTCGGCCACTTCCTGCTGGCCATAGAGACGCGCGGCGACCGCGCGGATCTCGGTCACCGCCTCGGCCGCCATCGACACCGAGTCGGTGCGCATGTAGGTGATGAGGCCGACGCTGCCCTCGCCGATGTCGAGGCCTTCGTACAGCTGCTGCGCGAGGCGCATGGTGCGCCGCGCGTTGAAACCGAGTTTGCGCGCCGCTTCCTGCTGCAGCGTCGAGGTGGTGAACGGCGGCGCGGGGTTGCGGCGGCGCTGCTTGCGCTCGATGGCGAGCACGCGCAGCGTGCCGGGCGTTGCACCCTGTGCGCCGGCCGCCGCCTGCACGGTGCGCTCCACCTCGCGCGCCTGCGCTTCGCTGGTGAAGCTGAACTGCTCGACCTTCGCGCCGCGATACTCGAGCAGCTTCAGCGGGAACTGCTGGGCGCTGTGCGCGCCCTCGCCATCCAGCGTCCAGTATTCCTGCGCCACGAAGGCCGCGATCTCTTCCTCGCGCTCGCAGATCATGCGCAGCGCGGGACTTTGCACCCGGCCCGCCGACAGGCCGCGGCGCACCTTCTTCCACAACAGCGGCGAGAGGTTGAAGCCGACCAGGTAGTCGAGCGCGCGCCGCGCCTGCTGGGCATTCACCAGCTCCAGCGACAGGCCGCGCGGCTGGCCGACCGCCTCGCGCACGGCGTTGCGCGTGATCTCGTAGAACACCACGCGGTGCACGTCCTTGCCGTTCAGGTCGCCGCGGGCCTTGAGGATTTCCTTCAGGTGCCAGGCGATGGCCTCGCCCTCGCGGTCCGGGTCGGTGGCGAGGTACAGCGCCTTGGACTTGCCGAGCGCGCGCGAGATGGCGTCGACGTGGCGCTCGTTCTTCTCGAGCACCTGGTACTTCATGGCATAGCCGTTGTCAGGATCGACCGCGCCTTCCTTGGGCACGAGGTCGCGCACGTGCCCGTACGAGGCCAGCACCTCGAAGTCGCTGCCCAGGTACTTCTTGATGGTCTTCGCCTTGGCAGGCGATTCGACGATGACGAGGTTCTCTGCCATGTCCCTGTAAGAAACGCTCGCGCCTAAAACGAAAAACCGCGGACAAGCCGCGGACCTGACTCACGCTGCTGCGCGGATGGCTCAGTGCGGCGCATTGAGACGCACTTCCGTGACCAGACCGTCCAGTCGCTCGACCGCCAGCTCCTGCCCGGGCTGACTGGAGAGCACCATGAGCACCACCCATTTGAGCTGCTCGGTGTCGGGCTCGTCGGTGTCGAGAGCCAACATGCGCTCGATCACCAGCTCACGCTGCTGCGCGTTGAGGATGCGGGCGCGCTCCAGGCTCAGCAGCAGCCCGCGGCACTCGGTCGAGAGGCGTGCGCGCTCGCTGTCGGTGAACACCCGCAGTCCGGGCTGGCTGGCATCCGTATGCACAGCCGCGGCCTGTTCGTGGCCGAAGGCGAGATCGGTCAGCCAGTCGAGCGCGCGCTCGACGTTCGCTGCCGTGAAACCCACGTGCTCCAGATCGCGCGCCAGGTGCTCGCGCTGCGGCACCTCTGGTGCCGCATCCAGCATGTAGCGATCGAAGACGTAAATCAGGATGTCGAGAACGCTGCCAGTCATCATTTCAAGGTGTTCGGCCATAACGGCCGCCCGGGAGGTTTACCACGCGCCCCTGGAGCTCGAGGATCAGCAGCATGGAGGCCACTGACTCACTCGGCAGATGGGTGCGGGCACTGACAATATCAATGGTCGCCGGTTCAAGTGCGAGGGCATCTAACAGCATTTCATACTCCTTGTCCAATGCGGGCGCCGCGTCCTGCGGACTTTGTGGCAGCGTAAGTTGTTCTTTCGGAAACGAAATCCGCAGCTCCGCCAGGACGTCCGCCGCCTGCTCGACGAGTTTGGCGCCGTCCCTGATCAGCTGATGACACCCCCGCGACAGCGGACTGTGGATGGAACCGGGAATGGCAAAAACCTCGCGGCCGTATTCCCCGGCGAGGCGCGCGGTCTGCACCGCACTGCTCAGGCGCGCCGCCTCGACCACGAGCGTGCCGAGCGCGAGCCCGCTGATGGTGCCGTTGCGCTGCACGAAATGCTGCCGCTCCACCTTGGTGCGCGGCGGCAGCTGCGACACCAGGGCGCCGCGCGCGCGGATGCGGGCGGCGAGGGCGGCGTGCTCGGCCGGGTAGACGCGGTCGAGTGCCGTGCCGCACACGGCGATGGTCGTCCCGCCGCCCTGCAGTGCGCCCTCATGGCTCGCCGCATCGATGCCGGCGCCGAGCCCGCTGGTCACCGTGAGTCCGGCGCGCGCGAACCAGGCGGCGAACTCGCGCGCGGTCGCACGTCCAGCCGTGGTGGGGCTGCGCGAGCCGATCATCGCCAGCTGCGGGTCCGCCAGAAGCTCCGGCGCGCCGAGCACGTAGAGCGCGGCCGGTGCCTGCGCGCTCTGCGCGAGCAGCGGCGGGTAGCCGGCATCGGTGCACAGCAGGATGACGGCGCCGCTCCTGCTGAGCCAGTCGAGATCCGCATCGATCGCGGCCGCATCCGGCGCGTGCAGGTGCGCCCGCGCGGCGGGCGTCAGGGCGGCGCTGCGCAGGGCCGCGGCGCTCACAGCGCGCGGCGCCTCACCGGCGGCAGAGTGCATGAGTGCCTGCAGCTGCGCGCTGCTCAAGTCCGGGGTGCGCGCAAGGATGGCGCGGGCGCGGGCGGTGTCCACCGGCGCGAGCATATAAGGAACGGTGCGGCTGCAGGTGCCGCACACAGCAAACCGCCGCGACGTTCAGCGAACGCCGCGGCGGAGTGCTGTCGAGAACTTACGGGTTGAGGACGACGTCGCCGACGTGGATCGCGTCCGAGGCGCCGACGATCAGGCCGAAGCTGACGCGATCGAACACCTTGAATACCAGCAGCGTGCCGGTCCGCTCCTCCGGGAGCTGCACCTTCGGTGCGAAGGAGGTGCCGACGCCGTTCGTGTCGCCGATCTGCTTGCCGCCGCGATACAGATCGCGCACGACATCGCCGACCTGGTTGACCGCGAGCACGGTGCCGGATTCCAGCCCGTGGCGCTTGCCGCGATTGATGACCACGACTTCGAACTGGCCGACGAGGTCGGTGCCGCCCACCACGTCGATGATGTGGCCGCGCACCTGGCCGGACGGTGCGCGCGGGGTGAAGTTCACCGGCTGCTCGGTCGTGTCGGCAGCCAGCAGGCGGTCGCCCGTGAGCGTCTCGCGCTCCGGATCGATGAGCAGCGCCTTGGCCGGCTCGCCCGCACGCTGCACCAGCGCCGTGGCGGTGTAGATGCCTTCGTAGCCCACGACCTTGCCGTCATCCGGGTCGACCAGCGGGGTCGCCACGTGCATGACCGTGAAGCGCGCATTCTCGGCGGCCGAGAGGTTACGCACGTACACCTCGTTGCCGGAACCTGCCACCTGGTGCATGTCGCGGAAGGCGACCACGTACGGTGCGTGGCGGATGTCGTCCGAGGTCATGACCGTCGGCCGCGACAGGAATGCCGCGATCGTCGCGTAAGGAATCGTCGGTACGGCGTTGTCGAGCGGCTGGCTGCGCAGGCGCGGATCCATGCGTACTGCGCCGGCCATTTCCACACCGACCATCGGGCGTCCATCGGCGCCGTAGGCGAGCGCCAGCGTGTCACCCGGATAGATCAGGTGCGGGTTGGGAATCTGCGGGTTGATGATCCAGACCTCGGGCCACAGCCACGGGTCCTTCAGGTACATCGAGGCGATGCCCCAGAGCGTGTCGCCATGCTTGACCGTGTAGTGCATGGGCGCGGTGGCTTTGATCTCCGAGCGCATGTCCTGCACGCTCGCCGCGGCCGGTGCCGGCCCCTGGGCGCCGGCGCTGATGGCAGCCTCGGTGGCCGTCATTTCCGCGGGCGCAGGCGTCGCCATCGCCGACTGGCTCAGGGTGGACGGCGGGGCGCTGGGAGCGGCGGCCTGATCCGAGCCGTGCCGGAAGTGCGCACAGCCGGAGACCACCACCGACACGATGAGTAGACCCGCGGCAGCGCGAGCCCCAAGTACTTGATTTGAGACCATCCTCCACTCCTAAATTCGCGCGAGGGGGACCAGACCTGCGCACCGGATTCTAGTTGTTATACTGGCATGGCGCCCGCCCGGCACACGAATTAATGTCAACTTTGTGCGCTGGATCACGGGCGCCGGCGGCCCCATATCAGGCAACACCATGGCTTTACGAACGATCCTCGAATTTCCCGACCCCCGGCTGCGTACCCGGGCCCAGCCCGTCACCCGCTTCGACGCCGCACTCGGCACGCTCATCGCCGACATGCTGGAGACCATGTACGCGGCCCCCGGCATAGGGCTCGCCGCGACCCAGATCGACGTGCACAAGCGCCTGATCGTCATCGACCTGTCCAAGGATCACAACGAGCCCCTGGTCATCATCAATCCCGAGATCCTGAGCCGTGAGGGCGAGGCCAGCAGCGAAGAGGGCTGCCTGTCGGTGCCGGGAATCTTCGACGACGTGAAGCGCGCGGCGAAGATCCGCCTGCGCAGTCACGACCGCACCGGCGCCGTGCTCGAGCAGGACTACGACGACATCCTCGCCGTGTGCATCCAGCACGAGATGGACCACCTCGAAGGCAAGCTGTTCGTCGACTATCTGTCGGAAATGAAGCGCGAGCGCATCCGCAAGAAACTCGAGAAGGAGCGCAAGGAGCGCGCCTCGCAGGCCACCACACGCGTCGGTGGCGCGCGCCGCGCCTTCTGACATTGCGCGCAGCCTTCGCGGGCACCCCGGAATTTGCCCTGCCGGCGCTGGCGGCACTCAATGCGCGCCACAGCCTCGTCGGCGTTCTCACCCAGCCCGACCGCGCTGCCGGCCGCGGCCAGCGCTTGAGCGCCAGCCCCGTCAAGCAGGCGGCGCAGGCCTTGGGTGTGCCGCTCGCGCAGCCGGCCTCCCTGAAATCTGAGGAGGGCCGCGCCGCGCTCAGGCAGTGGCAGCCGGACGTCCTGGTGGTGGTCGCTTACGGACTGCTGCTGCCGCGCGAGGTGCTCGACCTGCCGCGCCTCGGCTGCCTCAACATTCACGGCTCGCTCCTGCCGCGCTGGCGCGGCGCAGCGCCCGTGCAGCGCGCGCTGCTCGCGGGCGATGCCGAGACCGGCGTGAGCATCATGCAGATGGATGCCGGGCTCGACACCGGTGCGGTGTTCCTCGCGCGGCGCGTGCCGATCACGGCGCAGCACACCGCGGGCAGCCTGCAGGCGCAGCTCGCCGAACTCGGCGCCGTGGCGTTGCTCGAGGTGCTCGACGGTCTCGCCGCGGGCACGCTCGCGGCGACCCCGCAGCCGGTGGCCGGCGTGACCTACGCCGCCAAGATCGAGAAGGCCGAAGCGCGCATCGACTGGACCCAGGATGCGGCCGCGATCGAGCGCCAGGTGCGTGCCTTCAACCCCTGGCCGGTCGCCGAGACGCGCCTGGCGGGCGAGCAGCTGCGGATCTGGCAGGCACATGCAGTGAATACGCCGGCAAAAGATGCGAAAAACGCCGATCCCGGGTCGATCATCGAGGTGACCAGCGAAAACATGCTGGTTCAGTGCGGTTCGGGGGCACTGGCGGTCACGAACGTCCAGCGTCCGGGACGCCGGCCGATGAGCGTGCGCGATTTTTCGCACAGCCAGCCGCTGGCGGGCCGGCGGCTTGGCTAGGACGCCGTGGGTTCCGGCCGCGCCGCCGCTGGCGGCCGCCGCCCGCATCGTCGCCGCCGTCGCCAGCGGCGAATCGGCCGACGCAGCGCTGGCGGAGGTCGAGAGCGGGCGGGCAGCCGTGCAGGCCATCGCGCTCGGCTCGATCCGCTGGTACCTGCGCCTGCTGCCGGCGATCGAGCGGCTGCTGAGCCGCCCGACCCAGGTCGCCGAGCCGCTGCGCTCGCTCCTGGTGTGCGCCGCGCATCAGGTGGAGTACTCGCGCAACGCTCCGGAGGCCACGGTGCACGCAGCCGTGGACGCGGCGCGCTTGCTGAAGGCACCGCGGCTGACCGGGCTCGTCAACGCCGTGCTGCGCCGCTTCGTCGCCGAGCGCGCCGCGATTTTCGCCAGCGTCGATCGGTCGCAGGCCGCGCGCACCGCGCATCCCAAGTGGTTCGTCGAACGGCTCACGGCTGCCTGGCCGCAGGCGGCGGAAGTGCTGGCCGCGAACAACGCGCACCCGCCCATGACGCTGCGCGTCGACCTGTCGCGCACGGACGCGGACGCCCACCGCCGTACGCTGCAGGAGCGCGGTATTGAAGCGCAAACGATACAGTGGGAGCCCTCGGGGCTGACTTTGACTCACCCGGTAGGCGTGAGTGACCTGCCGGGGTTCGCGGACGGTCTGGTCTCGGTACAGGATGCGGGCGCGCAGCTGGCCGCCCGGCTGCTCGATGTGCACGCTGGCATGCGCATCCTGGATGCCTGCGCATCACCGGGCGGCAAGACCGGGCACCTGCTCGAGCTCCTCGGCGGCCGCGGCGAAGTCACCGCGCTCGACATCGATGCGCAGCGCGCCACGCTCATCGAGGACACGCTGCGGCGGCTGCAGCGCACCGCGCGTATCGCCATCGGCGATGCGCGCGAGCCGTCCAGCTTCTGGGATGGCCGGCCGTTCGACCGCATCCTGGTCGATGCGCCGTGCTCCTCCACGGGCGTCATCCGGCGTCACCCGGACATCAAGCTGCTACGCCGCCGCAGCGACATCGCCACCTTCGCCGCCGCCCAGCGCGAGATCCTGACCGCGACGGCGGGACTGCTGCGCCCGGGCGGCCGGCTGGTCTATTCCACCTGCTCGGTCCTGCCCGAGGAGAACGCGGCCGTTGTCGATGCGGTGCTCGCCGCGGTGCCGGACCTGCGCGACGCGGGGCTTGCCGGGGTGGCGCTGCCCCCGGGCGCGGTCCTGGCCGGCCACGGCCTGCAGCTTCTGCCGGGCGCAGAGGCGGGGACCGACGGCTTCTATTATGCTTGTCTCGAAAAGACAACGAGCGGAGCCTAGAGCGCCCCTTCTGCCGCGCCCCGCTCCGCGTCCAAGCGAGCTTTGTCGTTGCATCGATGCTACGCGGCGATCCAACAAGGAGAAGTTTGTCCCCACGCCGCCTGCTGACGACGGTCCTGGCCCTCGGCCTGCTCGCCGCCGCAGGCCTCGCCCTGGGCGATGCACTGGATGGCCTGCTCGAGGTGCGCTCGGCGTACGTGAACATCGACAAGGGGGTGTTCCTGTTGCACGCGCGGGTGGACTACCCGCTGGGACCTGCCATCCGCGGCGCCCTGCAGGATGGCATCGCGCTCACCTTCGACCTCGAGGCGCGCGTGGATCGTGACCGGCGCTTCTGGTTCAACTCCAACATCGTCGACCTGACGCTGCACCGCGAGCTCACCTATCACGCGGTGAGCGACCGCTACGTGGTGCGCGACGTGCGCAGCGGCGACCAGCAGACCTTCCCGACGCTCGACGAGGCACTCGACTTTCTCGGCCGCGTCGATGCCTGGCCGATCCTGGTCGAGCCGCAGCTGGACGGCGGCAACTACAACATCAGCGTGCGCGCCGGCGTGCGCCGCGGCCACCTGTCGGCATCGCTGCGCGCCATACTGTTCTGGACCGACGACTGGGTGCGCGTCAGCGAGTGGTACACATGGCTACTGCCGGTGTAACCCCGCGCCCGCCGCGCGGGCCGCGCTGGGCCATGATCGGCCAGGTGCTGCTGTGGGTCGCCATCGGCCTCGGCGCGTTCCTGCTGCTCGCCAAGAGCGTGCAGAACTCGCCGCAGTTCGAGCGGCTGCAGCCGTGGATCCTGCTGTTCGATGCCTGCGGCGTGATCGCGCTCAGCGTGCTGCTGGCGCGCAAGCTGTGGCGGCTGGTGCGCGACTACCGCGCGCACGTGCCCGGTTCGCGCCTCACCGCGCGCACCGTCGCCATCTTCGGCGCGCTGGTGATCGCGCCGCTGTTGATCGTCTATCTGTCCTCGCTGGAGTTCATCAACCAGGGCATCGACAGCTGGTTCCAGGTCGAGGTGAAGCAGGGGCTGAGCGATGCGCTCGGCCTGTCGCGCGCCGCGCTCGACCTGCGCATGCGCGAGTACTCGGCGCGCACGCAGCAGCTTGGCGGCATCGCTCACCGGCGTGGCGCCGGGCGATGTGCAGGCGCGCCTCGATGACGAGCGTCGCACCAGCCAGGCCCTCGAAGTGGTGCTGTTCGCAGCGCACGAGCGCATCCAGGCGGCCAGCCTCGAGAACCCGCTGGAGAACATGCCGTCGCGCCCGCCGCCGGACCTGGTGCGCCAGGTCGAGCAGCACCAGCCGTACGTGAGTCTGGAGCCGCAGGCGGGCGGCGCCTACCTGATCCGCACCGCCGCCGCGCTCGGTGAGGGCGGCGGTCACCGCGACGTGCGCTTCGTGGTCGCCAATTACCCGGTGCCGGCGCAGCTCGCCGCCATGTCGGAAGCGGTGCAGGCTTCCTATTCGCAGTACGGCGAGCTGGCCGCGGTGCGCGAGCCGCTGAAGACCAGCTTCCGCCTGACGCTGACGCTGGTGCTGCTGCTGGCGATGCTGGCGGCGATCTATGGCGCGATCTACTCGGCGCAGCGCCTCGTGCGCCCGGTGCAGGATCTGATCGAAGGCACGCGCGCGGTCGGCAAGGGCGACTTCGCCACGCGCCTGCCGCTGCCCTCGCGCGATGAGATGGGCTTTCTGGTGCACTCCTTCAACGACATGACCAAGCGCCTGCGGCGCGCCCGCGCCGAGGCCACCCACAGCCAGCAGGCGGTGGAGCGCGAGCGCGAGCGCCTGTCGATCATCCTGGCGCGCCTGTCCACCGGCGTGCTCGCCATCGATCGCAGCATGACGGTGCGCACCGCCAATGCCGCCGCCGGCGCGATTCTCGGTACGGATCTGTCGGCCGCCACCGGGCGCGCCTTGCCGGAGCTGGCCGGCGGCAACGAGCGCCTCGGCCAGTTCGTCGCCGCGCTCGCGGTGCGCTTCGCCGGCGGCCGCGAGGAGTGGCGCGAACAGCTTGACCTCGACGGTGCGGCGGGGCGCCGCACGCTGATGTGCGCCTGCACGCCGCTGCCCGGCGAGGACAGCGACATGGGCTTCGTCATCGTGTTCGACGACATCACGGCGCTCCTGCAGGCGCAGCGCGACGCGGCCTGGGGCGAGGTGGCGCGCCGCCTGGCGCACGAGATCAAGAATCCGCTCACGCCGATACAGCTGTCCGCCGAGCGCCTGCGCCGCCGCCTGCTGTCCGGCATGAACGAGCGCGACGCGGAGATTCTCGAGCGCGGCACGCGCACCATCGTGCAGCAGGTGCAGACCATGCAGCAGATGGTCAACGCCTTCAGCGAGTACGCGCGCGCCCCGGAGATGCAGATCACCCGCTTCAGCCTCAACCAGCTCGTGACCGAGGTGGCAGACCTGTACCGCGCCCAGGATCCGCGCACGCGCATCCACCTGGATCTGGATACCGACATCGAGTCCATCGAGGCCGACCGCGGCCGGGTGCGGCAGATCCTCAACAATCTATTTACCAATGCGCTGGAGGCGCTCGATGGCATCGCCAGTCCGCTGCTGGAGATCAGCACCCGGCTCGAGGCCGGCGCCGAAGCTGCGTACGCGGCGGTGACCGTGTGTGACAATGGCCCGGGCTTTCAGCGCGAACTGCTGGGCCGGGTGTTCGATCCGTACGTCACCAGCAAGCCCAAGGGCACGGGCCTGGGGCTGGCGATCGTGAAGAAGATCATCGAGGAACACGGCGGCCGCATCGATGCGGACAATCGCCCCGAAGGTGGAGCACGCGTGCGCGTCGTGCTGCCGGTGAAGGACAGTACCCGCTCCGCCAGCGGGGGTGCGCGCGAGCGACGTGATCAATTGCGGAGGGAGCGGGCATGACGAGTCCACACATTCTGGTGGTCGATGACGAGGCCGACATCCGCGGCCTGCTGAAGGAAATCCTCTCCGAGGAAGGCTACGAGGTGGATGTCGCCGCCAACGCGGCGCAGGCGCGCGCCGCGCGCGCGCGCCAGATCCCGGACCTGGTGCTGCTCGACATCTGGATGCCGGATGTCGACGGCATCACGCTCCTGCGCGAGTGGTCGGCCGCCGCCGCCGACGGCTGCCCGGTGGTGATGATGTCCGGGCACAGCACCGTCGAGACCGCGGTCGAGGCGACGCGCCTGGGCGCCTTCGATTTCGTGGAGAAGCCGCTGTCGCTGGCGAAGCTGCTGCGCACGGTGGAGCGCGCGCTCGATGCCGGCCGCCGCCACCGCCAGTCGGGTAAGCTGCTCGGCTCGCCGCTGGCCGTGCCGATCGGCAAGAGCAAGCTCATGCAGCAGCTGCGCGCCGATCTGCAGCAGATCGCCACCAGCGCCTCGCCGGTGCTGCTGGTCGGGGAGCCGGGCTCGGGACGCGAAGCCTTCGCGCGCTACCTGCACGAGCATGGCCCGCGCGCCGCAGCGCCGTTCGTGGCGCTCATCGCCAGCAGCCTGCGTGATGTCGATGCCGAGGCGCGCCTGTTCGGCAGCGAGAACGCCGATGGCAGCGTCACGGTGGGCCTGCTCGAGGAAGCCGGCAACGGCACCCTGTTCATTCACGAGCTCGACGATCTGCCGGCCGGCGTGCAGCGCCTGCTGGTGGGAGTGTTCGAGGCCGGGCAGTTCACGCGCCTCGGCGGCCGCGAGCCGCTGCCGTTGCGCGCCCGCCTGCTGTCGGCGGCGCAGCCGGGCATCGAGCAGCGCGCTGGCGGCGAGAGTCTGCGGCGTGACCTGCTCGCGCACCTCAACGTGCTGATCGTGCGCGTGCCGCCGCTGCGCGAGTACGCCGAGGACGTACCGGACCTGCTGCGCCACCAGGTCGACCGCCTGGTCGACAGCGACGCGCTGCCGTTCCGCCGTTTCAACGTGGCGGCGCAGAACCGCCTGCGCAACTATCCCTGGCCGGACAACGTGCGCGAGCTGCGCCATCTGGTGCACCGCCTGCTGGTACACGGTGGTGCCGAGGAGATCCGTCTCGAGGAGATCGAGCGCGAGCTGGCCGTGCAGACTCCGCCCGATGAGCCGCTGGTCAAGCAGGACCTGCTCGCGCTGCCGCTGCGCGAGGCGCGCGAGCAGTTCGAGCGTGCCTACCTGCAGCAGCAGCTGCTCTTGTGCAACGGCAAGGTGGGACAGCTCGCCAAGCGCGTCGGCATGGAGCGCACCCACCTGTATCGCAAGCTGCGCTCGCTCGGCGTGGATTTCCGCAACATCAGCGAGGACTGACGCTTCGGGGGCTGCCGCGGCGCGCACTGCCATGGCCGTCAGCGACGACTATCTCGCCTACGTCCTCGAGCAGCTGGCCGGGCTCGCTCCGGTGAGCGCACGGCGCATGTTCGGCGGGGTGGGGCTGTACAGCGAGCAGCTGTTCTTCGCGCTCATCGCCGACGATGTGCTGTACCTGCGCGCCGACGACGCCAACCGCGCGGATTTCCTGGCGCAGGGCATGGCGCCGTTTCGTCCCTACGCGACGCGCCCGCACCTGAGCATGAGTTACTACGCCACGCCCGCGCAGGTGCTGGAGGATGCCGGCACGCTCGCCGAGTGGGCGCGCCGCTCGCTGGCGGTGGCCGTGCGCGCCGCGGCGCGCAGTGCGCCGCGCCCGCGCTCAGTGCGGCGCCGGCGCCGGCGGCCCTGAATCGGCAGGCTCCGCCTGCGACCGCAGCTGTGCGATAGCCTCTTTCTCCAGCTGGGTGATCTGCGGACTCAAGGCGATCAGCCGCTGCTGCATGAACTGCAGGCCCTGCTGCTGCACGCGCGGCTGCTTGGCAAGTTCCGCCTGACCGGCGGGCGAGCGGTAGTAATCGAGCATGCCGTCGATCTCGCGCTGCGTGAAGGTGTTGCGGTACGCCTCGATCAGCTGCGGCTCGACCTGCGCCCAGTTGATCTGCTTCTGCGTCACCGCCATCACCTTGACGCCGAGCGTGTCGATGACCTTCTGCTGCGCGGGACTCAAGCTGGCAGCGCTCAGCGCCTGCTGCATCTGCGAGCGCACCGTCGCGTCGATCTGCGCCACGTAGTTGTCGACTATGCGGCTGACTTTCATGACCTCGAGCAGCTGCTTGACGGAGTCTTCGCCCGGTTTCGCATCCTCGGCCATGGCGGACGCCGCGATGAGCAGCGCGGCGAGCGCCGCCAGCAGCGGCCGCACCCTAGTCACCGACACGGATCACCAGAGCGTCGAGTTCTGCCTGCTGCAGCTGTCTACGCAGCCTGTTGAGTTCGTCGAGATTGCCGAGGGGACCTACGCGCACGCGGTGCCACACGTCTGTGTCCACCGCCACGTGCTGCACCTTGGCCTGCACACCCTGCAGGACGAGCTGCGCGCGCACGCGCTCGGCGTCGGCTTCGTTGCGATAGGAGCCGGCCTGCAGCACGTAGGTACCGGACCGCTCGATCGGGGCGGCCGATCGCAGCTCGGGTCTGACCTCCGGTCCGTCTGCCGCACCACCGCCCCGAAGAGGGGCAGTATTTCGTAGGAGTCGTACTTGTCGGTAGCCTTCGCCCGCAGGTTCGTTTCCTCGACCATGCCGGCCGTCGCGATCAGCAGCGCTGCGACCACCAGGAGCGTGCGCACCTTAGTCACCGACTTGGATTACCAGAGCGTCGAGCTCTGCCTGCTGCAGTTGTCTGCGCAGTTTGTTGAGCTGATCGAGGTTGCTGATGGGGCCGACGCGCACGCGGTGCCACACGTCGGCGTCGATTGCGACGCGCTGCACGACGGCCTGCACGCCCTGCATGGCGAGCTGGGCGCGCACGCGCTCGGCGTCGGCTTCGTTGCGGTAGGAGCCGGCCTGCAGCACGTACACACCGGGACGCTCGATCTTGCCGGCCGACGGCAGATCGCGTTTGACGTCCTTGTCCTTCTCCGGCACCACCACCTCGAAGTTGGGCAGCATCTCGTAGAAGTCGTACTTCTCGGAAGCCTTCGCCGGCGCCACGCCGGCGCCCTCGGTATCCGGCGGCGCCGTGCGATGCGGGTCCGGGTGCGGTGCGTCGGCGAGCTCGGCGCCCTTGTGCGCCCGGCCGCCGAGGTAGACGAACACCATGCTGGCGAGCACCACGCCGGCGAGCACTCCCCAGCCGAACTCGCGCAGGCGCCGCAGCTCGAGCGAGCGTCGCTGCCCGGACTTGTAGTCGCGGGCGGTCAGTCTGGCCACGTTGCTGCTCGCCATAGTTGCTCCCTGCGCGCGCGCCGCGCGCTTGTGCGGATCACATGCTCTCCGGCGCGCTGACGCCGAGCAAGCCCAGGCCGTTGCGCAGCACCACCTGTACGCCCAGCACCAGTGCCAGGCGCGCGTTGCGCAGCTGCGCTTCCGCGACGAGGAATGCCTGTGCGTTGTAATAGGTGTGGAAGGCGTTGGCAAGCTCGCGCAGGTAGTGCGCGAGCGTGTGCGGGGCGCGATTGACGGCCGCCTGCTCGAGCACCTCCGGGTAGCGCGTCATGACCTGCAGCAGCAGCTGCTCGTGCGGCTCGGCCAAAAGCGCTGCGCACCCCAGTCCCTGGGCGCGGTCGAAGCTGAGGCCGCGCGCACTCAGCTGCTTCATGACGCTCGCCACGCGCGCATGTGCGTACTGGATGTAGTACACCGGGTTGTCGTTGCTGCGCGACTTCGCCAGCTCCAGATCGAAGTCGAGCGGCTGGTCGTGGCTGCGCATCAGGTAGAAGAAGCGGCAGGCGTCGTTGCCGACCTCGGTGCGCAGCTGCCGCAGGGTCACGAACTGCGCCTCGCGCTTGCCCATGGGTATCTTTTCGCTGCCGCGGAACAGGCTCACGAACTGGATCAGGGTCGCTTCCAGGCAGTCCGCCGGCTGGCCGAGCGCCATGAGACCGGCACGCACGCGCGCCACGTAGCCGTGGTGGTCGGCGCCGAGCACGTCGATGAGGCGCGCGAAGCCGCGCTCGCGCTTGGCGAGGTGGTAGGCGATGTCGGAGGCAAAGTAGGTCTTCTGGCCGTTCTCGCGCACCACCACGCGATCCTTCTCGTCGCCGAATTCGCTGGCGCGGAACCACACCGCGCCGTCCTTCCTCTGCAGGCGCCCCTGCTGCTCGAGCACCGCGAGCGCGTGGTCGATCGCGCCGCTGGCAGCGAAGGCGCGCTCGGATGTCCAGTGATCGAAGACGACGCCGAACTCGGCGAGGTCTGCGCGGATGTCGGCCAGCATCGCCGTCAGCGACAGCTGCAGCACGCGCTCGAAACCGTCGGCGCCGATGAGCTCGCGCGCCCGGGCGATGAGCGCATCGATGTAGGCCTCCTTGTCCCCGGCGGGCGCATCGGCGGGCAGGTCGGCGAGCAGCGCCGCGGCCGGGCGCCGCAGCGCTTCGCCGGCGCTTGCCACGAGCTCAAGCGCCAGCGGACGCACGTACTCGCCGCGGTAGCCATTCTCCGGAAACGGCAGCTGCTCGCCGCACGCTTGCAGATAGCGCACCCAGGTGCTGACCGCGAGGATATCCATCTGGCGGCCGGCGTCGTTGATGTAGTACTCGCGCGCCACGCTGTAGCCGACCGCCGTCAGAAGGTTCGCCAGCGTCGCGCCGTAGGCGGCCTGCCGCCCGTGGCCCACGTGCAGCGGTCCGGTCGGGTTGGCGGAGACGAATTCGACCAGCACGCGCTCGCCCCCGCCCAGACCGCTCTCGCCGTAGGCGCCGCCCTGCGCGTGGATGCGTGCCAGCTCGCGCGCGTACGCCTGCGCGCTCAGGTGGAAATTGATGAATCCCGCGCCGGCGACTTCGGCGCGCGCCACCAGCTCGCTCGGCGGCAGTGCCGCGACGATCGCAGCGGCCAGCTCGCGCGGCTTGCGCCCGGCCTGCTTCGCCAGGCGCAGCGCCACGTTGCTGGCAAAGTCGCCATGCTGCGCATCGCGGGTGCGCTCCACCACCACCGTGTTGGCGGCGGGCATCTGCGGCAGGTCGCTGCCGCTCAGGCGCGACAGCGCCGCCAGCAGCAGCTGCTCGAGGTCCTTGTTCAAAGCGTGGGAATCTCGTGACGCAAAGGCAGGCGCGCAAGTTTACCCGAAGCATTGCCGCGATTGGCCGTAAGCGCGCGCATGATGGCCGTCCGGTATCACCCGGGCGCGCACGCGCTCGCTACAATGCGCGCGCATGCAGCGCCGCAAGCTCGTACTCGGAACCCTGGCGCTGCTCGGGGCGCGGCTGCTGCCGGCACGCGCCGCAGCGCTCCCCGGCGAGGTCGCGGGCGTCACGCTGCCGGGCAGTGCGCTGGCGCGCGGCGCCGCCGCCTTCGCGCGCGCGCATTGTCCGGAATTTCTCTTCAACCACTGCATGCGCACCTTCCTCTTCGGCGCGCTGCAGCTGCAGCGGAACAAGCTGGCCTACCGTGCCGAGGACGCCTTCGTCGCCGCCGCAATGCACGATCTGGGGCTCTTGCCGCAGTTCGAGACTCCCGCCGGTTCGTTCGAGCTGGACGGTGCAGATGCGGCCGAGCACTGGGCGCGCGGGCAGGGCGCCGCCAGGAGCCAGGCCGACCGCATCTGGCACGCGGTCGAGATGCACGACGGCGCCTTCGCACTGACGCAGCGGCAGGGGCCGGAGGCGGAGCTGGTGGCGCGCGGTGCGGGCACCGACGTGTACGGCCCCGCGGCCGATATGTTTGCGGCCGGGCAGGTGGACGAGGTGCTCGCCGCGTTCCCGCGCCTCAGGTTCAAACAGGAGTTCACGAGCCTCCTGGTGGCGCACTGCGCGCGCAAGCCCGCCTCGCAGCGGGCCACGTGGCTCGAGGGCACCTGTCGCGCGCACGCAGCGGCTGCGCCTGCTGACGATGCGGTCGCGCAGCACATCGCCGCGGCGGGCTTTGCCGAGTAGCTCAGAACAGCTCGAGCGGATCCACATCGAGTGACCAGCGCACCGCGCGGGCACTCTTCAGCTGCTCGACCTGCGGCAGCCAGCGCTCGAGAAACTCGTGCAGCGGCGTGCGCTCGCGGCTCTCCACCAGGAGCTGCGCGTGATAGCGGCCGGCGCGCTTCGCCATCGCCGCCGGCACGGGACCCAGGAGGCGCACGCCGCGCGCGCGCGGCGCCAGCTCCCGCGCCTCGCTCAGGAAAGCGAGGGCGGCGGCGGCCGTCTTGGCCGAATCGCGCAGGGCCGCAAGCCGGCTGAAGGGCGGCCAGGCGGCGGCGGCACGCTCGGCGAGCGCGGCGTCCGCAAAACCGTTGTAGCCGCCGGCGAGCAGCTGCGTGAGCAGCGGGTGCTCGGGGAACTCGGTCTGGATCAGCACCTCGCCGGCCTTCGCGCCGCGCCCGGCGCGGCCGGCGACCTGGACGATGGTCTGCGCCAGGCGCTCCGGCGCGCGGAAGTCGGTGCTGAACAAGCCTTGGTCGGCATTCAGCACCACCACCAGCGTCACGTTCGGGAAGTCGTGGCCCTTGGTGACCATCTGCGTGCCCACCAGGATCCGGGCATCCCCGGAGGCCATGCGCTGCATGACGTCCTCAAGGTCGCCGCGCCGGCGCACCACGTCGCGATCGAGGCGCGCGAGCGCCACCCCCGGAAAAAGCGTGCCGAGCGTCTCCTCGATGCGCTCGGTGCCCTGGCCGACGGCCTTCACGGCAAAACCGCACTGCGGACAGCGCTGCGGCAGCGCTGCGTCGGCGCCGCAGTGGTGGCAGCGCAGCCGGCCGGCACCCTGATGCACCGTCAGGCGCGCATCGCACTCGCGGCACGGCGCCACCCAGCCGCAGGCGGTGCACATGAGCGTCGGCGCATAGCCGCGGCGGTTCAGGAACACGAGCACCTGACCTGCAGCCGCCAGATGCCGCTCGATGGCGAGCACTGCCGGCGTGGAGATGCCGCCGCGCACCGCGCTGTGGCGCAGGTCGATGAGCTTCAGCAGCGGCAGCTGCGCCTGGCCGGCGGCGCGCCGCTCGAGCCGCAGCAGCTCGTAACGACCGGCCGCGACGTTGTGCAGCGTCTCGAGCGCCGGGGTCGCCGATCCGAGCAGTACCGGGACGCCGGCATGGCTCGCCCGCACCACCGCCAGATCCCGCGCCGAGTAGCGGAAGCCCCCTTCGTGCTGCTTGAAGGAGGCATCGTGCTCCTCGTCGACGACGATCAGGCCAAGATCGGGCAGCGGCGCGAACACCGCCGAACGGGTGCCGAGCACGATGCGCGCCTCGCCGCTGCAGGCGAGGCGCCAGGCGGCGAGGCGCTCGTGATCGGTAAGTGCGGAGTGCAGCACCGCCATGGGCGCGGCGAAGCGCTCGCGGAAGCGCGTCAGCAGCTGCGGCGTCAGGCCGATCTCCGGCACCAGCACCAGCGCGCGCCGCCCGGCCGCCAGCACCCGCTCCACCAGCTGCAGGTAGACCTCGGTCTTGCCGCTGCCGGTGATGCCGTGCAGGACGAAGGCGCGGTACTGGCTGAGCGCTGCCGCCACGGCCGTGACCGCCGCCTGCTGCTCGGGCAGCAGCGCAGGACCGGCCGTGCGCACCCCCGGCAGGCTCAGGTCCTGCTCGAGCGGCACTTCGACGCTTGCGATCAGGCCGCGCGCCGTGAGGGCACGCGCCGCCTCGCGCCAGGCACCGGCATGTTCCTTGAGCGCCTGCGCGCTGGCCGGTCCCCATTGGCTCAAGACTGCGAGCAGCGCGCGCTGCTTGGGCGCCCGGCGGGGTTCACCCGCGGCGAGCAGCTGCGCCCCCGCCTCGGTCAGCTGCCAGCGTTCCTCACGACCCTGCGCCGGTGCCCCGAGCCGCAGCGCCCTGGGCAGGGCGCTTGCCACCACCTCGCCGAGCGGGTGGTGGTAGTACTGCGCCGCCCACTCGAGCAGCTGCAGCGTGGCGCCATCGAGCAGTGGCCGCTCGTCCAGCACCTCCAGGATGGGCTTGAGGCGCGCCGGGTTCAGTGCGGTGCTGTCGGCTGCCCCGACCACCAGCCCCACCAGCCGCTGGCGGCCGAACGGCACCCGCACCCGGGCGCCGACGGCGGCGGCACCCGGTGCAGCCCCGGGCACGGGGAGGTAGTCGAACAGGTGGCGGACGGGGGTATCCAGGGCCACCCGGAAGATCTTGGACACTGGGGTGTGCGGGTAAGTTAAATCAGTGACTTGTGACACGTCTGAGCGGTCAACCGGGGGAGGCGCGGGCGCGTTATACAGGCCATGTCCGATTTTGCTACGCTCGCGTCGCCTTATAGCATGCCGGCCGCACTACACGGCGACGTGGACCAGACGGACCCTGACGCGACGACCCGCTCACGCGCGCTGAACCAGTTCCTGGCCAGCGTCGAGCTGAAGGCATTCAAGATCGCTCAGGCAGCGTTGCGACACGAGGACGATGCGCTCGATGCAGTGCAGGACGCCATGTTGCAGCTGGCACGTGCCTATGCCGACCGTCCGCACGAGGAGTGGAAGCCGCTCTTCTACCGCATTCTCGAGAACCGCATCCGCGACATGCAGCGCCGCCGCACCGTGCGCGGGCGCGTCATCGCCTGGCTGCCGTTCCGCGGCGAGGACGAGGACGAGGAGCCCGACCCGATCGCGCAGGCGCCGAGCCCCGAGCCGCAACCGGTCAAGCGCCTCGAGCTCGACGAGGCCATGGAGGCGCTCGAGAGGGCGCTCGGCGAACTGCCGCGCCGCCAGCAGCAGGCCTTCATGCTGCGCACGCTCGAGGGGCTCGACGTGGCCGAGACCGCCACCGCCATGGGCTGCTCGGAAGGCAGCGTGAAGACACATTATTTCCGCGCCGTGCAGACACTGCGCGCGCAACTTGGGGACCTGTACGTATGAGCCCGGCAGACGAGACAATGACGCAGTTCGAGCGCAACGCCCGCGTGGTGCTGGAGGCGAGCGTGTCGCGTATCGACGCGCGCACCCGCTCGCGCCTCAATCAGGCGCGCCACGCCGCCCTCGAGGCCGCGAGCGCGCGCCGCCCGGCATGGTGGCGCAGCCTCGCGCTCATGCCGGCGGCCGGCGCGGCGGCAGCCGCGGTCCTGGTCGCAACGTTGCTGTGGCACGGCCAGCCGGGCGAGCGCGGCGCCACCGAGGCGCAGCGCAGCGCGGTGGTGGAGGACATGGATCTGCTGGCCGACGGTGAGGCACTCGATCTGGTGGAGGGCGGTGACGGGTCGTTCTATGAATGGGCCGTGGCCGAGACGGATAATGGCAAGAGCGAGGGCTGATGCCGAAACCTGTGACGGGCCTTGCGGTGCTGGCGATGCTGGCGCTGAGCTGCGGCGCTGTGCGCGCCGCGGATGGCCCGCGTCCGGACGATCCGGACCCCGGCTTCCTCGAGTTCCTGGGCAGTGTCGACCGGCTGGCCGAAGTGAATCCCGATTACATGTCGCAGGCGGAGGCGGCCAAGGCGGCGCCCCCCGCTGCCCAGCGTCCGGCGGCGCCTGCCAATCCGCCGCCCCCGCCGCCGCCACCACCACCACGCCAGCCGCCGCCGAGCGCTGCGAACGCTACGGGAGGGCAGAACAATGAATAAGCCCTGGCGTTCACTGGCACTCGCCGCACTTTTGCTGTGCGGCGCGTTGGGCGCCGCATCGCTGCCGGCGCAGGAGGCCGCACCGCCGGCGCCTGCCGCGGCGGCTCCGCCCGCGCCGGTCGCCTGGTCGAGCATGTCGCCCGACCAGCAGCGGCTGCTGTCGAAGTTCGGCACTCAGTGGAACACGCTGCCGCCGGCACGCCAGCAGGCACTGGCGCACGGCAGCGAGCGCTGGCTCGGTATGTCGGAAGCTGAGAAGACCCAGGCGCGGCAGCGCTTCCAGCACTGGCAGGCGCTGCCGCAGGCGCAGCGCCAGGCGCTGCGCGAGCGCTGGCACCACTTCCAGTCATTGCCGCCGGAGCAGCAGGCCGCGGTGCGCCAGAACTTCCACCGCTTCCAGCAGCTGCCCCCGGCGCGTCGGCAGATGCTGCAGCAGCAGTGGCGCGCGGCAACTCCTGCGCAGCGCCAGCAGATGGTCCAGCACGCGCGCGAGCAGCGCCAGCGGCGCCTGCTGCCGCACGCGCCGCCGCCGCGGCCGCACCACTAGCGCGCGGCCACTGCGCCGCTGCGCGGCCGCACCGGGATCGGCACGTTGCACACGTCGACGTGCCCGGCCGGCACCTTGAACCATTCCTCGTGCCGGCTGCGGCGCGCTTCCACGTACGCCTGGAAGGTCGGCGTGTCGGTGCGCAGCACCTCGAGCTCGGTGCGCTGCGCGAGCGGCACATCCGCCGCCATGCTCACGGACTTGATCGGCACGCGCTGCTCGGCGTGCTCGTAGAAGCCGAGCGCGCCGCTGCCGCGCGGCAGGACCGACAGCAGCTGCATGCCGGACACGACCCGTCCGACCAGCGTCACGTTGCGGTCGAGATGGCGTGGCGCCTGGCCGATCACCGCGTACAGCTCGGTGCCGCCGCCGCTGTCGACGTCGTTGTCGCGCCCCGCCCCGACCATGCCGTAACAGTGCACCAGCCAGGCGCGTCCGAGCTGCGGATCGGCGGCCACCGGCAGGCCGTCGACGAAGCCGACTTCCGGTGCATAGGTGTCCTGATCCGGCAGCTTCGTCATGGCCAGTCCGCGCAGCGGGCGCTCGAACTCGGCCGCCAGCGCGCGCCGGGCGCTACCCACGGGCCGCTTCTTGTCCTCGGCCGGATCGGCCCACTGCACCACGTAGTTGTCCTGCGAGCGCACGATGGCGAGGCCGTCGAAGTACTTGGCGCGCGCGAGGGCGGCGATGTTGGCGGCGTGATTGGGCGCGAACAGCGGCGCGAGCTCGATGACCACGCGCCCGCCGCTCAACTCCAGATACAGGGTGTTCTGCGGATCGAGCGCGCGCCAGTCGGACGGCGCGGAGGCGGCCAGCACCTCGGCAGTGGTGAGCGGCTTGTGCGGCGTATCGCCTGATGCCGGGGCCGCCCGCGCGGTCATCGCCGCCAGCAGCACCGCGATGGCGGCGCCGGCGGCGCGCAGTCGCACAGCGGGACGTGGCAGTGATGAGTTCATGTTACTGGCGCTCGTCGGAGTGAAAGAGGTGCAGCATACGATGCAGCAGCGGGGCGAGGATGATGCTCACCATGACGATGAACACCATGCCCGCATACAGCGCGTACCAGCCGGCGAACAGCTTGCCGCCAGGGGTTACGGGGTTGTTCACCGGGCCCATGCCACCTAAGAGCATGCTGGCGTTGAGGAACGCATCGCGCGCGGCCAGATGCTCGTAGTGGGCATAGCCGGCCATCCCCAGCCATAGCGATGCGCCGAGCAGCAGCAAGGCCACCAGGAAGTGGCGCAGCAGGCGCAGCAGGAAGCGTTGCGGGGACAGGGGTCGCTGACTGCTGCGCTCGTACATAGGCGCGACTTCAGCTCGCCTGCACACGGGTGAAGCCATCGGCGCTCCACTGCTCGCTGCCCACGCCGTGGTGCACGAAGAACAGGCCGTCGGGGTCGTAGCGCGCCTTGATCGCGCGCAGGCGCGGGTAGTGGCCGCCCCAGAACGCCTCTTGCCAGTGCTCGTTGAAGAAGTCGCTCTCTGACACATACGAGCCCGGCGCGGGCGCGACGCGGCGCAGCTGCGCGCTCGCCTGCGCGATCGCCTGCGCATCGCGGCGCGCCGCGGCCGCATCCGGCGCCGGACGCCCGAGACCTGCGTACACCGGACCCTCGCCGTCGGCCACGATGGCGAGCGCAAACGCCGCGGTGACGGCCGGGTTGGTGGCGGTGGCAAGCGTGGCGGCGATGGCGGCGCGCGGCGCACCGGCGAGTCCCTTGTTGGTATGCAGTTCGACCTCCTTGTAGCGGCTGGCGGCAAACAGCGCCTCCACCAGGCGCGGTCGCTGCGCCGGCTGCAGCAGCGTTGCGGGCAGCCACAGTGAATCGTAGCCGTGCAGGTAGGCGCCTACCTGATCCTGATCGCCCTGCCACCAGCCGTGAAAGTCCGGCGCGCCGGCGCGTCCGTCGGCGATCATCGAGTGGTTGCCTTCGAGATTCCACCAGCGCCGCGCCGCCCTGGCGCCGGCCCCGAGTTCCTCCGTGACGCTGAAATCCTGCGGCGCCGCCTGCACCCAGTCGAACAGCGGCTGCCAGGTGGCGCGCGCCTGCGACTTGTCCAGGCCCTGGCACACCATCGAGATTTTCAGTGCATTGTCCGGCTGCACGTGGAACTGCTCGCCCCAGTGCGGGTTGAACAGCTGCTGCGCGTAGAAATCGACGAAGCGCGCGAGCAGGCGGCGGAAGGCCGCATCCGAGTGCGCCTTGATCGTGCCCCAGGCGGCGCCGAAGAATTCCGGCAGCTCGTGCGTGCGCAGCGTCAGGCGCGTCACCGCGCCGAAGCTGCCGCCGCCGCCGCCCTTCAGCGCCCAGAACAGCTCCGGATGCGCGCAGGCGTTGACGGTGAGCACGCGGCCGTCGGCGCTGACCACTTCCGCTTCCAGCAGGTGCGCGGCGGCGCTGCCGAAGCCTTTCGAGAAACTGCCGAAACCGCCGCTTTGCACCAGTCCGGCGACACCGACGCTGGTGCAGCCGCCGCCCTGCACGTAGCGGCCACCGTGGGTGGTCACGGCGTTGTACAGATCGATCCACATGGCGCCGGCGCCGCAGCTGACCGCCGCCACCGGCGCGGCGCTGCCCGCACAGCCGGCGGCGACGAAGGCCTCGTGCAGCGTCACCGCATTCATTGCCCGCGTCCAGATGAGCAGCGAGTCGGGCGCGCTGGAGGTCCCCTGGTAGCTGTGGCCGCCGCCTTTGACCACCAGGCGCAGCCGCTGCGTGCGCGCGAAGTTCACCGCCGCCGCCACGTCGGCGCTGTGGCGTGCCTTGACCGCGTAGGCGCTCGGCGCCGGCGTCCAGGCATCGAGCCAGCCGGACACCTGCGTGCCGCCGGGCTGGTCGCCGATCCAGAAAGGGTTACGGATGTTGGCCAGCACGTCGCGGCAGGCGGCGCTGTCGGGGCTCGTCTGGCAGGCGCCGCACAGCGCTGTGACGGGCAGCAGGTTGCCGCCGACCGCATCGTTCAGCTGCTGCCACCGCGCGGCGCTCGGCCAGTCCGGATCCTGCGGACGCACGCGCTGCAGCGCGGCGCCGGCGGCCGGCGCCAGCCGCGGCAGGCAGCCCGCCAGCGGCGCGGCGGCGATGGTTTGCAGAAGTCTGCGGCGCTGCATGTGCGCTAGGCTGCTCCGCTCACACGGCCTTGATCGCCTGAATCAGCTCGGCGGCCGCTTTCTGTGCATCGCCGTACAGCATGCGGGTGTTGTCCAGATAAAAGAGTGCGTTCTCGATGCCGGAGAAGCCGGCGCCCTTGCCGCGCTTGATGACGATGACGTTCTTGGCCTTGTCGGCGTTCAGGATCGGCATGCCGTAGATCGGGCTGGACTTGTCGGTGCGCGCCACCGGGTTCACCACATCGTTCGCGCCGACGATGAGCGCCACGTCGGCGGTCTCGAACTCGGCGTTGATCTCATCCAGGTCCGCGATCAGGTCGTAGGGCACGCCCGCTTCGGCGAGCAGCACGTTCATGTGCCCGGGCATGCGCCCGGCCACCGGGTGGATCGCGAAACGGACGTTGACGCCGCGCTCGATCAGCAGCTGGCACAGCTCCCAGATCTTGTGCTGCGCCTGCGCGACCGCCAGTCCATAGCCTGGCACCACGATCACCTTCTGCGCGAACGCCATCATCACGCCGACGTCGGCCGCTTCGATCGGCTTCAGGCTGCCGCTCACCTCGCCGCTCGCCGCCGCGCCGGTGTCGCCGAAGCCGGAGAACAGCACGTTGCCGAGCGAGCGGTTCATGGCCTTGGCCATCAGCTGCGTCAGCAGCGTGCCGGCCGAGCCCACCACCGTGCCGGCGATGATCATCGCGGCGTTGTTGAGCACAAAGCCCTCGAAGGCGACCGCAAGCCCGGTGAGCGCGTTGTACAGCGAGATGACGACCGGCATGTCCGCGCCGCCGATCGGCAGCGTCATGGTCAGCCCGAGCACCAGCGCCAGCACGAAGAACGTGGTGACGACCGCCGCAGTCGCGTTCACGTGCGCGGCCACCAGCCCTCCCAAGACCAGCGCCGCCCCCAGCAGCAGCAGGTTCAGCAGCTGCTGGCCGCTGAAGCGGATGCTGCGCGTGATCAGCCCCTGCAGCTTGCCGAAGGCGATGGCGCTGCCGCTGAAGGAGACCGCGCCGATGATGCCGCCGGCGACCGCGAGCGTGCTCGTGGCATAGTCCGGCATCGCGCCGCGGTACAGCTCGACCGCGGCGATCGCCGCCGCCGCACCGCCCCCCATGCCGTTGTAGAGCGCGATCATCTGCGGCATGTCGGTCATGGCGACGCGCTTGCCGCTCCACCAGGCGAGCCCCGCGCCGACGAACATGGCCGGCAGGATCAGCTCGAAGTTGGACATGCCCGGATAGAGGAAGGTGACCAGCGTCGCCACCGCCATGCCGGCACCGGCCCAGAGGATGCCGCTGCGCGCGGTCACCGGCGAGCTCATGCGCTTGAGCCCGATGATGAACAGCGCCGCGGTGACGAAGTAACTCGCCTGGATCGCGACAGCGGCGGATGCCCACGGCATCAGTGGCTCCTCTTGGCGGCGCCCTTGCCGCTCGCCTTGAACATCTCCAGCATGCGCTCGGTCACGACGTAACCGCCCATCGCATTGCCGGCGGCCAGCAGCACGCCGATGAAGCCGATGGTTTTCTCCAGCGGCGTGTGCGCCCCGCCCAGTGCGACCATCGCGCCCACCAGCACGATGCCGTGCACGAAGTTGGAGCCGGACATGAGCGGCGTGTGCAGGATCACCGGCACGCGCGCGATGACCTCGTAGCCGGTGAAGGCCGCCAGCATGAAAATGTACAGCGCCACGATACCGGTCATGTCGCACCCTCCAGCGCCTTGGCGGTCGGCGCGTGTTTGATCTGCCCGCCGCTGGTCAGACACGACTGTGCGAACACCTCGTCGTTCCAGTCGATCGCCAGCTCGCCCTTGGCCAGCGCGGGCTTGAGGAAATTGAACAGGTTGCGCGCGTACATCTCGCTGGCGTTGTAGGCGAGTTCCGCGGCGAGATTCACCGCGCCGATGATCTGCACGCCGTGGTGCTCGAACACCTCGCCGGCGCGGGTGAGTTCGCAGTTGCCGCCCTGCTCGGCGGCGATGTCCACCACCACCGCGCCGGGACGCATGCGCTCGACCGCGGCGCGCGAGATGATCTTCGGCGCCGGGCGGCCCGGCACGGAAGCGGTGGTGATGACGGCATCGGCGGCGGCGATGCGCGCATCCAGCACCTCCTGCTGCCGGGCGCGCTCCTCCGCGGTGAGTTCGCGGGCGTAGCCGCCGGCGCCATCGGCGCTCACGCCGGTGTCGACGAACTTGGCGCCGAGCGATTTCACCTGCTCGCGCGTGGCGCTGCGCACGTCGTAGGCCTCGACCACCGCGCCGAGGCGCCGCGCGGTCGCGATCGCCTGCAGCCCGGCGACGCCTGCGCCGATCACCAGCGCCTGCGCCGGGCGGATGGTGCCGGCGGCGGTGGTGAGCATGGGGAAGAATTTCTGCAGGTGGTTGGCAGCGATCAGCACCGCCTTGTAGCCGGCGATGGCCGCCTGCGAGGACAGGGCATCCATCGACTGCGCGCGCGAGATGCGCGGCACCAGTTCCATCGCGAAGCTGGTGATGCCGCGCGCCTGCAGCGCCCGCACCTCGGCGGCGCGCGCGTGCGCCTGCATGAAGCCGATCAGCACCGCGCTGGCGCGCAGCTGCGCGATCTGCTCGAGGTTGAGCGGCTGCACGGTGAGCAGCACGTCGGCGCTTGCCAGCACCTGGGTGGCGGAGTCCGCCCAGGCGACGCTCTTATATAGAGAGTCGGGAAAGCGCGCCCGCTCGCCGGCGCCGCGTTCCAGCAGGATGCGCGCGCCTTCCTTGACGAACTTGTCCGCCACTTCCGGCACCAGGGCGACGCGCGTTTCCTGCGGCGCGCTTTCGCGCAGCGCGCCAATCGTTACTGACATTCACGCACCTCGCTCAAGGCCCGTGGCGTAACTGCATCACAGGCGTGTAAATTCCCAATTGAATTAGCACCTTGCGCTGTTGAATTGTTGCATACAACTGCCGTATCTTACTGCGGCCATGCTGGGTATCGATCTCGAACAAGCCGATCACGGTCTCCTGGACGACCTGCGTATCGTCGCCACCTCGGCACGCGGGCTGTCGCAGCTGGTTTTGCGCACCGATGTGGCGGGCATGCCGCTCGAATGGATCGATTACAAGGAAGCGGCGCGACTCTACCATCAGGAGCAGGTCGCTTACACGTGCGGCTCGCTGCTGTACGAGTTGTATGGCGGGGTGAATGCCCGCACCGGGCGACGCACCGTGCTCGAGGTCAACTCCATCGTGGCCACCGTCGGCCATACCGGCAATCCGGGCAACACGCGCCACGACTACGTGCCGCCGCTCAACAACCAGACGCTGTTCCGGCGCGACGCGTTCCTGTGCATGTACTGCAGCCAGCGCTTTGCCTCGCGCGAGCTGTCACGCGATCACATCCGTCCCTTCAGCCAGGGCGGCAAGGACCTGTGGACCAACGTCGTGGCCGCCTGCCGCCGCTGCAACAACCAGAAGGCCTCGCGCACGCCGGAGCAGGCGAAGATGCAGCTGATCGCCGTGCCATTCACGCCGACCTACGCCGAATACATCTTTCTCAAGGGCCGGCGCGTGCTCGCCGACCAGATGGAATACCTGCTCGCGCACTTTCCGCGCACCAGCCCGCTGCACGATCGCATCCAGCGCTGGCTGTCCTAAAAGGCGTCGCGCCGCGCGTGACGCTGGCGGCCGCGACTGTTAAGGTGGCGCGCGCAGCGCTAAGGGAGCTCGCCACCGCCTTGATCTTTCTCGTCGACGCATCGGTTTACGTCTTTCGCGCCTATCACTCCATGCTGCCGGACATGCGCGACGGGGACGGCAACCCGGTGCATGCCGTGTTCGGCTTTGCGCGCTTCCTCGGCGACCTGATCGAACGCATGCGGCCGCGCTACATGGCGGTGGCATTCGATCAGCGGCGCGACGACTCCTACCGCAGCCGCATCTACCCGCCCTACAAGGCCAACCGCAACCGCGCGCCCGCCGACCTGGTATGGCAGTTCGAGCGCTGCCGCGAACTGTGCCGGCACCTGGGACTGGCGGTGTTCGTCGATCCGCAGTACGAGGCCGACGACATCATCGGCACGCTCGCAACCGTGATGCGCGATGAGGGCGTGCGCTCGGCCTTCATAACGCGCGACAAGGATCTCGCCCAGCTGATGCGCGATGGCGACCTGTTCTGGGATTTCGGCGCGCGGGCGCAGTTCGGCTACCACGACATCGAGCGCCACTTCGGCGTGCGCCCCGAGCGCTTTGCCGACTACCTGGCGCTCACCGGCGATGACTGCGACAACATTCCCGGCGTGCCCGGCATCGGGCATCGCACCGCCGCCTCGCTCATGAAGGCGTTCGGCTCGCTCGATGAGCTGTACGCGGACCTGGACGCGGTCGCGCAGCTGAAGCTGCGCGGCGCCAGCACCCTCGGGCAGAAGCTGCACGCCCATCGCGACTCGGTGTACCTGGCGCGTCGCCTGACGCGCATCTCCTGCGACATGCGGCTCGGCGTCGCATCTCCGGGGCTGGCGCGGCGCGCCCCGGATCTGCCGGCGCTGTCCGGCCTGTACGACAACCTGGGATTCGGGCCCTTCCTGCGCCGCCAGGGGGAGCGCCTGGCGCAGCTGCCGGCGGCCTGAAGTGCTGCCGTTCGCCGCGGTCGCCCGGCAGATCGCGGCCTTGTGCGGTGCGCCGTGCGCGCCGGCACCGGCAGGCTCGGTCGGCGACAACTGCTACCGCTGGAGCGCCGGGGGCACGCCGCTGTTTGTGAAAACCGGCAGCGGCGAGCGCCTCGCGGCGTTCGAGGCGGAGGGCGCCGGGCTTAAGGAGCTGTGCGCGGCCGGCGCACTGCGGGTGCCGCAGGTGCGGGCCTGCGGCGTGGCCGAGGGGACATCCTTCCTGGCGCTCGAGTGGCTCGAGTCGGGCCCGGCCGATGAGCGCTGCCTGCGCCGCCTGGGCGCAGGCCTGGCCGCGCAGCATCGGGTGACAGCGCCTGCGTATGGGTGGCAGCGCGCCAACACCATCGGCCGCACCCCACAGTGCAACGACTGGAGCGCGGACTGGGCGCAGTTCTTCGTCGAGCGGCGCCTGCATCCGCAGCTGTGCCTCGCCGCCGCCAACGGCTTCGCGGACGACGTAGGCCAACGCGGCGAGCAGCTGCTGCAGGCGTGTGCTGCGCTGCTGGCCGGACACCGTCCGGCCCCGTCGCTCCTGCACGGGGACCTGTGGGGCGGCAACTGGCTCTCGTGTGGCGGCGAGCCGGTGATCTTTGATCCGGCAGTGTATTTTGGCGATCGCGAAGCCGATCTGGCGATGACGCGGCTGTTCGGTGGCTTCGCTGCGCCGTTTTACGAGGCGTATGAGGCCGCCGCGCCACTGCCCGCCGGGGCGCCGCTGCGGGCCGAGCTCTACAACCTCTACCACCTGCTCAACCACGTGAATCTGTTCGGCCGCGGCTATGTGCGGCAGGCGCGCGCCAGCATCGAGCGGGTGCTGGCGGCCGTGCGCGGCTGAAGACCGCCGCGCGACGATTCGGCTATGCTGCGCATCGCACCGGCAAGGAGCGTGTCATGGCTGACAAGAACATAAGATCCACGCTCATCGAAGAGCGTACCTTTGCTCCGCCCGCCGCGTTCACCGCGCGCGCGCGCATCAAGCCTGCGGATCTTGAGAAGCTGCACAGACGGGCGCGCGAGGATCACGTCGGCTTCTGGAGCGAGCTCGCAGCGCAGGAGCTCACCTGGCACAAGCCGTTCACCGTGCGGCTGGATGACAGCGAGGCACCGAACTATCGCTGGTTCAGCGACGGCCGGCTGAATGCCTCCTACAACTGCCTCGACGTGCATCTGGCAGCGCGCGCCGACAAGACCGCCATCATTTTCGAGGGCGAGCCCGGCGATGTGCGGCGCATCAGCTATCGCGCGCTGCACGCGGAAGTGTGCCGCTTCGCCAATGCGCTGAAGGCGCAGGGCGTGGGCAGCGGCGATCGCGTCATCATCTACATGCCGCTGGTGCCCGAGATCGTGGTGGCCATGCACGCCTGCAACCGCATCGGCGCGATCCACTCGGTGGTGTTCGGCGGCTTCTCGGCTCCCGCGCTGCGCGATCGCATCGAGGACACGCAGGCGAAGCTCGTCATCACTGCCGACGGCGGCTGGCGCGGCGGCCAGGCGGTCGAGCTCAAGAGCGCCGCCGACCAGGCCCTCAGCGGCGGCTGCCCGAGCGTGCAGCGCGTGATCGTGCTGAAGCGCACCGGCAAGCCGATCGCCATGCGCGCGCAGCGCGACATCTGGTGGCACGACGCCGTCGCCGGTCAGTCCGCGGCGTGCGAGCCGGAATGGGTGGATGCCGAGCACCCGCTGTACCTGCTCTACACCTCCGGCTCGACCGGCAAGCCGAAGGGCGTCCAGCACTCGACCGGCGGCTATCTGCTCGGCGCGAAGCTCACCACCCAGTGGGTGTTCGATCTGCGCGACGACGACGTGTTCTGGTGCACCGCGGATGTCGGCTGGGTCACCGGCCACACCTACGTCGCCTACGGTCCGCTCGCCTGCGGCGCGACCATCGTGCTGTACGAGGGCACGCCCACGGTGCCCGACGGCGGGCGCTTCTGGAAGAACTGTCAGGCGCACGGCGTGACGGTGTTCTACACCGCGCCGACGGCCATCCGCGCGCTCATGAAACTCGGCGACGACGTGCCGAAGAAATACGACCTGTCGAAGCTGCGCCTGCTGGGCAGCGTCGGCGAGCCGATCAACCCGGAAGCGTGGATGTGGTATCACCGCGTCATCGGCGCGGGCCGCTGCCCCATCGTCGATACCTGGTGGCAGACCGAGACCGGCGCCATTCTCATTGCACCGCTGCCCGGTGCCGTCGCCACCAAGCCGGGCTCGTGCACGCAGCCGCTGCCGGGCATCGTCGCCGACATCGTCGATGACCAGGGAGTGGCGGTGAAGCGCGCCGATGCCGGCGGCTATCTCGTCATCAAGAAGCCGTGGCCCGCGATGCTGCGCACCGTGTGGCGCGACAACGCGCGCTACCTGGAGAACTACTGGGAGAAATTCCAGAACCGCTTCTACGCCGCCGGCGACAGCGCGCACCGCGACAAGGACGGTTATTTCTGGATCATGGGACGCATCGACGACGTCCTCAAGGTCTCCGGGCACCGACTCGGCACCATGGAGATCGAGTCGGCGCTGGTGGCGCACCCGAAGGTGGCCGAAGCGGCCGTGGTCGGCAAGCCGCACGACGTCAAGGGCGAATCGGTATTCGCCTTCGTGGTGACCCGCGGGCAGCGCCCGAGCGGCGACACCACGGCGTTCACGAAGGAGCTGCGCGAGTGGGTCGGCAAGCAGCTCGGTCCGATCGCCAAGCCCGACGACATCCGCTTCGCCGACAATCTTCCCAAGACGCGCTCCGGCAAGATCATGCGCCGCCTGCTCAAAGCGATCGCCCGCGGCGAAGAGATCACGCAGGACGTCTCGACGCTCGAGAATCCCGCCATCCTCGAGCAGCTGCGCGGTGCACCCGCAGCTGGCAGCAAGCCCGCTGCGCCAAAGTCCCCGGCCGTAAGGCCAGCGGCCGCCAAAAAACGCGCGACGCGCAAGACACCGCGCAAGAGCGTGCGCCGCGCCAGGACGAAGGTCAGCGCCGGCGCGCGCCGCAAGCCGAAAAAAACTGCCAAGTCTGCCGCGCGCCGCAAGCGCCGGCCGGCCGCGTCGCGGCCGCGCCGCGGCAGCGCGCGGCGCAAGCGCTGACAGACCGCCTCAGCTGGCGCTCGCCTTGAGCGCGAGGCTCACCAGGCGCTGCTGCAGGCGTGCGGACAGGCCGCGCGGCTGTGCCAGGCCCATGCGCTGCAGGGCGGCTGCCTGCTGCGGCGCCGCAGCTCCTGCGCCGAGCGCTGCGAGCACGGTGCGCCAGCGCCCGAAACGCGTCGCCGTGCGCGCCTCCAGCACCTTGAGCGCGCGCGCCAGCACGATTTCCTCCGCGGACAGGTCGGTGCCGAACGGATACTCGCTGAAGTAGCCGCGCGCGCGGTGCGCCTGCAGTGCCTGCCGCAGGCGCTGGGGCAGGTTGGCGCGGAACATCTGCGGAATACGGTAGTCGGCGCCGATCTTGCCGGCCGCGCGGGCGCGCGCCAGCAGTGCCTCCTGGAAGCGCGAGTCGCACACATTGAGCAGCGCCGCGATGATTTCCGCGTCGGTGCGGCCGCGCAGATCGGCGATGCCGTACTCGGTGACCACGATGTCGCGCAGGTGCCGCGGTATGGTCTCGTGGGCATAGTTCCACACGATGTTGGAGGTGGTCCGGCCGCCGCGGCTGCGCGTCGCGCGCACGCACAGGATGGAGCGTGCCTGCGGCAGTGCGTGCGCCATGGCGACGAAGTTGTACTGCCCGCCGACGCCGCTCACCACCTCGCCGTCGGCCAGGCCGTCGGACACGGCAGCGCCGAGCAGCGTGACCATCATGGTCGTGTTGATGCAGCGCGCCCAGCGCCGCTGCAGGACGCGCAGCTCCTGGTCGGCGCCGTACAGCTGGTTGACGAAGGCGACGCCGCGCATGCCGAACTGCGCGCGTTCGTCCTCCGGCAGCGCGCGCAGGGCCGCATAGAAGCCGCGCGGGCCGAGAAAGAAACCGGCGTGCAGCACCTGGCCGTTGCGCAGGCAGCGCCCGAGGCAGTCAGCCGCCATGGCCGCGCAGCACGCGGGGTCTGCCAGGTCCGCCTTGATCCACGGGCCGCCGTCGCTGCGCATGCGTCCCTGCTCGAACTGCACGTCCTCGCGGAACACCCCGTAGTGCTGCAACAGCGCGAACTGCTGCGCATCCAGCTGCGGGCCTGCGCCGGCGGCGGCCAGCTGCGGCAGGATCTCGGCGCCGAAGCGCTCGCTGCTGTGGCCGCGGCTCAAGCAGCGCTCGAGCGCCAGGCAGTCGTAGGCGCGGCGCCGCAGGATGCCGGCGCGGTACAGCTCCAGCAGCTGATCGATAAACATTTCGCTGGCGGCAAACAGGCCTGCCGCAAAGGGCGCAGCGCCACCCTCGGCCTGCACCAGCTCGGCCGCGCGCGCGCCGCCCAGATCGGCGGCGGCGGCCTGCCAGGCGGCGTTCTGCTGGTGACGCAGCAGCAGCGCGTACACCACGGCATCGCCCAGCTCGCCGATACCCACCTGCAGCGTGCCGCCATCGCGCACCAGACTGCTGACATACATGCCGATAGCGTGCTCGCAGTCGCCGAGCGGCGGGTTCGGCGGACAGAACAGGTCGAAGTCGTAGCGCGGATCGTCGACCAGGAAGTCGAAGCAGCCAGGTTCCACCTGCGCATGGCCGACCATGAACGGCAGCTGCGCGTGCGTTTCGCCGACCAGAACGATGTCGCGGCCGTCGCGGCGTGCCGCGGCGACCAGCGGTAACAGATCCACGGTCACGTCCGGATTGGAACCGAAGCTCAGCTCGAGTTCGCCGTCGCGCCGCCGTGCGGCCAGCAGGTGCGCGATGACATTGACGCCGCGCGCCATCACCTCGCGCGCCACGTGCGTGTAGTTGACGCTGAGGTAGTGCTGCTGCGCGTGCGTGGATTTGAGGAACGCGCCCGGTGTCAGATAGAACTCGAGCACGTGCACGTTGTCCGGCACGCGATCCTCGCGCAGCGCACGGGCGTACTCCGGCTCGACGTAGCTGCCGAAGATGCGCTCGGTCAGCGGCGTCATGAGCCGCGCGGCGAGCGCGGAAGTTGCCACCGGCTTCAGCAGCGACAGCGCCGTCATGATGGTCAGGTCGAGGGACGGGTCGCGCAGCGCGCGGCGGTAGAACTCGTTGGCGAGCGGATTGGGTTTGCCGATGCCGAGCGGCAGCGCCAGCACGATGCGCCGGCCGACGCGCTGCAGCACCGCATCGACACACGGGCCGACGTCCGCGAAGACTTCAGGCATGGGCCCCGCAGCCTGCGCCGCGGCCGCGGGCTTCAGTGGCCGGTGAGCCGCAGCGCAAACGTCACGCCCACGTCGTTCCCGACCTGCTCGGTGGATTTCCAGTCGCCCTGCCCGACGCCGTAGTCGAGCCGCTTGATGCTCGTCTTGCCGGTCATGTAACCCACGGTGGCGCCGTTCTCGCTGGCGGTGCGGAAGGCGAACGGCACGCGTGCATCGCGCGTCACGCCGCGAAGGGTGAGCTTGCCCACCGCCTCGAAACCGCTCGCCGTCTTCACGAACTGCGTGGCGGAAAAGTGTGCCTGCGGAAACTTCGTCACCGCGAACAGGTCGTCGCCGCGCAGCGTGTCGTCACGCTCCTTGTCGCCACTGTCGAGCGAGCCCATCTCGACGCTGACCTCGAGGTGCCCGGCAGCCGGGTTGTCGGGCGAGAAGTCCAGCGTGACCGGAAAGCGGGCAAAGTGACCCTGGTTCTGCGCGCCTGCCTGTAGGAAGCTGAAGGTGAGCGAGCTCTTGCCCTGATCGAGCACGTAGTGCGCTGGCGCGGCGGCATCGGCGCTGCGCGCCGCCTGGGCGAGGCACACGACGGCGACCAAGGTCAGGGTGAGCAAGGCGCCGCGTCTGCAGGCCGTCATGGTTTGCGTCCGGGCGTGGAGGTGAAGGGCAGCATGCGACGTAACACGTCATCGCGCAGCATGAAGTGATGCTTGAGCGCGGCGGCTACATGCAGCGCCACCACCGCATACAGCACCCAGGCAAGCAGCCCGTGGGTCGTGAGGAGTGCCTCGTAGAGCGGCTTGCTCTTCGGCACCAGATCCGGCAGCTGAAAGAACCCAAACCAGCTGACCGGGAACCCACGTGCCGAGGACATCATCCAGCCCGACAGGGGCTGCGCAAACAACAACAGGTAGAGAAGCACATGCGTGACGCGCGCGACCTTTTGCTCCCAGGTCTTCAGAGTCGGCGGCAGCGCTGGCGTCGGATTGGCCCAGCGCCACAAGAGGCGCAGGGTGACGAGCACCAGTATGGTGATGCCGACCGACTTGTGGCGCGCCAGCAGGCCGAGTTTCTTCGAGCCCGCCGGCAGGTCCGCCGCCCACGTGCCGAGCGTCACCTGCACGACGATGAGCACGACGATCAGCCAGTGCAGCAGCTGGGACACCGCGCCCCAGCGATGAATGGTATTTCGCACAGCCATGTCGCTAAGCTTATGCGTGTGAGTGCGCGTTGGAAACTGCTGTTGAGCGGACTGGCGGCGCTGCCGCTATTGAGCGCTTGCCCGACGCCGCCACGCGCGCCGTCACCGCCGCCGCAGACGACGGCGCCTGCGCCGCACGTGGGAACGCCCTACGACATCGCCCCGGCGGCCTCGCTCCTCACCATCCTGGTCTATCGCGCCGGCAGCCTCGCCAGCGTCGGTCACAACCACGTGATCGCCTCGCACGACCTCGCCGGCACCATCTGGCTGCCGGCCGAGCCGCTGCGCAGCAGCTTCGAGGTGCAGTTGCCGGTCGACACGCTGACGGTCGACGAAGCCGAGCTGCGCGCCGCGCAGCACAGCGCCGACTTTCCGCCCGATGTGCCGGACAGCGCCAGGGAGGGTACGCGCCACAACATGCTGGGCGCGGCGCTGCTCGATGCGGCCAACAACCCGCAGATCGTGCTGCGCGCGCTGTCACTTTCTGCCGGCAGGGAAGCCGGCACGGTGCAGGCGCACGTGCAGAGTACGGTGCGCGGTCAAGCGCGCGCCTTCGATGCGCCGGTGCACTATCAGCTCAACGGCGACACGCTGACGGTGAGCGGCGAGTTTGCGCTCAGGCAGAGCGAGCTCGGGCTGACGCCTTTCAGCGCCCTGCTCGGCGCGCTGCAGGTGCAGGACGAGATGCACGTGAGCTTGCGCCTGGTCGCGCAGCCGCGGCCCGGGCCGGCGCGCAACTGAAGCCGCCGGGCGCCTACTTCAGTCCCATCTCCGCGAGCAGCGCGTCGGCGTGATACACCTTGCGCAGCGCCTCCAGGATGATCGCCGGATCGACCGACACCGCCCGGTTGAGCTCGCTGTCATACCAGTAGGAGCCGGAGATGGAATGGATGTTGCCGTCGAACACCAGACCGACGATGCGCCCGGCGCGGTCGATCATCGGGCTGCCCGAGTTACCGCCGACGATGTCGTTGTTGCTCGACAGATCGAAGCGGGTGCTCGGGTTCAGGCTGCCGCGCACCGCCATCCAGCTGTCGGGAACGCGGAACGGATCCTGATCGGTGGCGCGCTCGAACAGCGTCGCCAGCACGGTGAACGGCTCGACCTTGTGGCCGTCTTCCTGCCAGCCTTGCACCGTGCCGAAGTTCAGCCGCAGCGTGAAGGTGGCATCCGGCGCGACGCTGGTGCCGTAGATCTGGAAGCGCGCGTGCGCGATCTTCTCCGCGCCGGCCGTCTCCGCGGCCTCGACCTCGTCCTCGTAGCGCTTGCGCACCGCGCGCGACTCGGCATCGACCGCGCGCGCCAGCTCGAGCATCGGGTCGTGGGACGCATCGACCGCGGCCGCGCCGCCCTCCCACAGCTGTTTGCGCACCTGCGGATCGGCGAGCTGCGTGCCGTCCACCACACGGGCGGCCAGTGAATCGGGCGAGTCCTTGACCAGCAGCTTGCGCACCACCGGCGCATCGGGGCCCAGCCATTCGCGCATGCGCTCGAGTCCCATGGAGAGTGTCAGTTTCTCCAGCCCCGGATACACCGGCAGCGGCGCCAGCAGGCGTTGCTGCACGCGCGGCAGCGCCGAGTCGCGATACTCGCGCAGCCGCTCGGTGTTGGGCAGCGGCCGTTCCGCGGCGCCCCGCAGCAGCGTACGCGCATAACGGAACAGCGAGCCGTTGAAGGCGAATGCCTGCTCCAGGTACACGTACGGCAGGTACAAAGCGCGCGCGCTCTGCTGTGCCTTGGCGATGTCGCCCCACGGGTCACCGGTCTGCGCAGCAAGTGCCGGGTCGGCGGCTATCTTGGCGCGCAGCGCCGCCTCCTCGTCACGCTTGGACTGCAGCAGCCGCTCATCGAGCAGCGCGTCCAGCTGTTTGCGGCGCACCTTGATGACGTTCTCCAGGGTGTTGAGCGGATCATCGACGATGCGCGCATTCTCAGCGCTGCCCTTGCCGAACTGGATGTAGCGGCCACGCAGTTCCGCGGCACGCTGCAGGTACAGCGGCAGGTTGACATCGCGCAGCGTCTGCAGCTGCGCCACGGTCAGCAGGCGGTCGGTCGAGCCGGGATGACCGGCCACGAACACCAGCTCACCGGCGTCCGGCCCGGCGGCGCGGATTTTCAGGAAATGCGGCGACGCCGCCGGCTTGCCGTCGGGGCCATAGGCGCGCAGCACCGACATGTCCAGGCACCAGCGCGGGAACTGGAAGTTATCGGGATCGCCGCCGAAGGCGGCGATGCCGCGCTCGGGCGCGAACACCAGGCGCACGTCGCTGTAGCGGTGGTACTTGTACAGCCAGTACTGGCCGCCCTGGTAGAGATCGACCGACTCGCACTTGAGCGGTCCGGACTTGGCGCTGCGGCTCTGCTCCTCGCAACTCTGCTCGAGCTGCGTGAGGATCTTCTTGCGCGCATCGTTGGCCGCCTTGTCGTTGAGTCCGCGCAGCGCCGCGGCGATCTGCGCGTGTGACGTTCTGCATCTCCATGAGCACGTCGGCGATCTGGGTGGTGCACTTGAGCTCCTGCTCGCGGCTGCGTGCGAGGAAGCCGTCGTGCACCAGGTTGTGGCCTTCGCTCGAATGGTCATCGAGGCAGGATTCCGAGCAGTGGTGGTTGGTGAGGATCAGGCCGTCGGGCGAGACGAACGAGGCGGTGCAGTTCGACAGTCGTATGGTCGCGGTGCGCACCGTGTCGAGCCACTGCTGTGTGATGGTCGCGCCGTACTCGCGCTGCACCAGCTGCTGCGGGAAGTCGTGGAAGGTCCACATGCCGGCGTCGCTGAAGGCGGGTGCCGAGACGACGAGCATGAGCAGCAGGGCAAACGGGCTTCGGCGCATGATGCATCCCTCTAGGTGTCTTGTTCTTCGATCAGCAGCAGCGGCGTACCGTCGGGGCTGCGCAGCAGCGCACCGGCGGTGCCGCGCGGCGGCGCGCACAATACCATACCGCGCTCACGCAGACGCGCGATACGCGCGCGCATGTCGGCGGCCCGGAAAACCACGAGCGGCTGGGCGCAGAGGGCCGGGTCGTGGAAGGCGAGGTCGAGGTAATCGCTGGTCAGCGACAGATGCGCATACGGGCTGCGTTCCTCTTCTGCGGCGACGAACCCCAGCGGCTCCCAGAAAGACTGCGCCTGCGCAAAATCGGCGGCCGGCAGGCTCACTTCCGCGAAGTCACCGCACAGCGACGTGTCGCTGACGCGGCGCGCCACCGGCGAATAGGTGCGCGCCTCGAGCACCGCGACCGCCTGGCCGCACGGGTCCGTGAAGGCAATTTCATTGAACACTTCATCGCCGGTGCGGCAGCGCGTGAGCTCGATGCCGGCGGCGGCAAAGGCGCCAAGACTTGCGGCGATGCCCGGACGCACGAAGGTGAGGGTGGGCGAGTCGCCCTCGCGCTCGTGCACCCCGATGCTCAGGCGCCCGTCCGTCAGTACCCCATATTGATGGGTGAAGGCATCGGTGGTGCTCGCCTGCTCGAAACCCAGCTGCTCGTAGAACTCGACCGCCGCGCGCACTTCGCGGGTTGCCACGCTGAGTTCGTGAAAAGTGCCCAGCAGTGGCAGCGGCGCCCCGCTCATCTGGCGGGGGCGCCGTGGGCGGAGCGCTCCTGCAGCGGCTGCGTCCATCCCTGGCAGCGCTGCGCCACGAGGTCCGCGAGGCACTGCGCATGGGAGGCGCGGGCGTTGAGTGCCGGCACGTACTCGTAGCGCTGCCCGCCGGCGTGCATGAAGGTTGCACGGTTCTCGATGGCGATTTCCTCGAGCGTCTCCAGGCAGTCGGCGGCGAAGCCGGGGCATACCACGGTCACCTCGCGCACGCCGCGCGCCGGCATGCCGTTCAGAACGGTCTGCGTGTAGGGTTTGAGCCAGTCCGCAGGTCCGAAGCGCGACTGGAAGCTGACCGTCCATTCGCCCTCGCGCAGCAACAGCTCGTCGGCCAGGAGGCGCGCCGTGTTCTGGCAGCGCTCGAAGTACGGATCGCCTTGGCTGCAGTAGCGCTCCGGTATGCCATGGAACGACACGAGCAGGTGCGAGCGGGCATGCGTCTGCCAGTGAGCGGCGACGCTTTCGCGCAGCGCATCGATGTAGCCGGGGTGGTCGTGGTAATCGGCGACGAAGTGCACGTCCGGCAGGTAGGGCCAGCGCTGCAGTTCGGCGTTTACGCGGTCGAACACGGCCCCGCTGGTCGCGCCGCAGTACTGCGGAAACAGCGGCAGCACCAGCAGGCGCTGCACCCCGCCCGCGCGCAGCCGCTCGAGGGCCGCGCGGATCTCCGGCGCGCTGTACAGCATGCCCAATTCGACCGTCAGCGGCGCGAGCATGCGCTGCGCCAGCACGGCAGCCAGCCCGTCGCGCAGCCGCTCGCTCAGGTCGCGCAGCGGCGAGCCCTGCGCCGACCAGATGCGCTGGTACTTGCGCGCCACGCGCCGCGGCCGGGCCACGAGGATCAGGCCGTACAGCACCGGCAACCACAGCGCGCGCGGCAGCGCCACGACGCGCGGGTCGGAGAGGAAACGCGCGAGGAAGGCGCGCACCGCGTGCGGGGTCGGCGCCTGCGGCGTGCCGGAGTTGACCAGCAGGATGCCGATGCGTTCGGCACCGTCGTGCGGCGGACAAGGCGGGCTAGCGACGCGCATGCGCCAAGATACCGCTAAATGTTGGCCCGCGCGAAGCGCGCGTTCAGCTCAGTCCGACACACACGAACTTCAGTTCCGTGTAATCGAGGATGCCGTACTTGGAGCCCTCGCGACCGATGCCGGACTCCTTCATGCCGCCGAACGGCGCCACCTCGGTGGAGAAGATGCCGGTGTTGAGGCCGACCATGCCGTACTCGAGCGCCTCGGCGACCCGCCAGGAGCGTGCCAGGTCACGCGTATAGAAGTACGCCGCCAGGCCGAACTCGGTGTCGTTGGCCATGTGCACCGCGTCCGCCTCGGTCTCGAAACGAAACAGCGGCGCGATCGGCCCGAAGGTTTCCTCGCGCGCCATGAGCATCGCCGGCGTCACCTCGGTAATCACGGTGGGCTCGAAGAAGGTGCCGCCGCGCGCATGCCGCTTGCCGCCGTAGGCGATGCGTGCGCCCTTGGCCACGGCATCCGCCACGTGTTGCTCCACCTTGGCGAGCGCCTTGTCATCGATGAGCGGTCCCTGATCGGTGGGTCCTGCGAGGCCGTCGCCGACCCGCAGCTGCCCGACCGCCTGCACCAGCTTCTTGGTGAAGGCTTCGTACACCGGGGCGTGCACCAGCAGGCGGTTGGCGCAGATGCAGGTCTGCCCGGTGTTGCGGTACTTGCTGGCCATGGCGCCGGCCACGGCGGCATCGAGGTCGGCGTCCTCGAAGACGATGAACGGCGCGTTGCCGCCGAGTTCCATGGTGATCTTCTTCACGGTGCCGGCGCACTGCGCCATGAGTTTCTTGCCCACCGCGGTCGAGCCTGTGAAGGTGACCTTGCGCACCAGCGCGCTGGCAGTCATCTCGCCACCGATCGCGGCGGCATCGCGGCCCGTGACCACGTTCAGCACCCCGGCCGGTACGCCGGCGCGCGCCGCCAGCGCTGCGGCCGCCAGCGCCGAGTAGGGCGTCTGGCTCGCCGGTTTGCACACGAAGGTGCAGCCGGCCGCCAGCGCCGGCGCCGCCTTGCGCGTGATCATGGCCAGCGGAAAATTCCACGGCGTGATGGCGGCGACGACGCCGAGCGGCTGGCGCAGCACCAGCAGGCGCCGGTTAGCCTGGTGCGGCGGGATGACGTCGCCATACAGTCGCTTACCTTCCTCGGCAAACCACTCGACGAAGGAGGCGCCGTAGCTGATCTCGCCCTTGGCCTCTGCCAGAGGTTTGCCCTGTTCGGCGGTCATGAGAGTCGCGAGGTCGTCCTGGTTCGCCATCAGGAGCTCGAACCAGCGCCGCAGGATCGCGGCGCGCTCCTTGGCAGTGAGCGCCGCCCAGGCGGGGAAGGCGTGCGAGGCAGCCTCGATTGCCTGCCGGGTCTCGGCGACACCCATGTCCGGCACGGTGCCGATGTTGTCGCGCGTCGCCGGGTTGGTGACGGCAAGCGTGGCGCCGCCGGCGGCCTCCACCCACTTGCCGCCGATGAAGGCGCGCGTGCGCAAAAGATCAGGATCGCGCAGTTTCATGTGTCGGAGGCTCCCGGAGGCTTCTCGGCTGTGCCGCCGCTCACGTAGCGGCCGAGAAACTCCACTGTGCGGCTGCGGGCTAGCGCCGCAGCCTGCGGGTTATAGGAATCGCGCAGCTCACAGTTGAAGCCGTGGCCGGCGCCATCGTAGGTATAGAGCGGCGCGTCGGGGTAGGCGGCGCGCACCGCCGCGACGTCAGCGGGCGTGATGCTCTTGTCCTCGCCGCCGAAGTGGTACATGACCGGGCAGCGCGGCTTCTGCTCGAGGACGGAGGTCACCTTGCCGTAGTAGACGACCGCGCAGGCGAGCGGCAGCTGGCAGGCGGCCTGGTAGGCGAGCATGCCCCCCCAGCAGTAGCCGACCACGCCCGCCCGCCCGGAATTGCGCACCACCGCGAGCGCTGCGGCGATGTCCTTCAAGGTCTGCTCCGGCTGCAGCTGCTTCACATAACCTCTGCCCAGCTCCATGTCGGCGGCGGTGTAGTTCAGCTCGATGCCGCGGCGCACGCGGTCGAACAGCGCCGGGGCGATGGCGGTGTAACCGTCTGCGGCGAACCCGTCGGTGACTTTGCGGATGTGCGCGTTGACGCCGAAGATCTCCTGGACCACGCAGCACTGCGCCGCGCGGGCGCCCGGGCGGGGGCGCCAGCCACGCCTGAAATTCGTGGCCGTCGCGCGCCATGATGGTGGTGAATTGCCCCATGGGATGGCATTCTAACGCGCCCTTGGGAGGGACTCATGCTCGTTGGATCTGCAGTCAGGCGCGTCGCCATCATCGGTGGCGTGCGTATCCCATTCGCCCGCGCCTACTCCGCTTACGCTACCGCCAGCAACCAGGACATGCTCACGGCCGCGTTTCGCGGACTCGTGGAACGCTTCCGCCTGCAGGGCCAGCGGCTCGGCGACGTGGCAGCGGGCGCCGTCATCAAACATACGCGCGACTACAACCTGGTGCGCGAATGCGTGCTGTCGAGCGGCCTGGATCCGCACACGCCCGGCCTCGACATGCAGCGCGCCTGCGGCACGAGCCTCGAGGCGGCCATCGACATCGGCAACAAGATCGCGCTCGGGCAGATCGACGTCGGGATCGCCGGTGGCACCGACTCGATCAGCGATGCGCCCATCGTCTTCCCGCGCTCCTACCAGCAGCTGCTGCTGGCCAGCTATCGCGGACGCACGGCCTGGAAGCGCCTGTCGCCCTGGTTCGGGCTGCGACCCAGGCACTTCAAGCCGGTGCTGCCGGCAGTGGTCGAGCCGCGCACCGGGCTGTCCATGGGGCAAAGCACCGAGATCATGGCCAAGGCGTGGAAGATCGAGCGCCTCGAGCAGGACCAGCTTGCCTACGACAGCCACGTCAAGGCGGCGGCGGCCTGGACGGCCGGCTTCTACGACGATCTGGTGGTCGAATACGCGGGCCTGCAGCGCGACAACAACGTGCGCGCCGATACCACCCCGGAGAAGCTCGCCAAGCTGCGGCCGAGCTTCGCGGACAACGGCACGCTCACCGCGGGCAACAGCACGCCCCTCACCGACGGTGCCAGCGCGGTGCTGCTCGCGACGCCGGAGTGGGCGGCGCAGCGCAACCTGCCGGTGCTGGCTTACCTGCGCTACGGCAAAGCCTGGGCAGTCGACTTCGCCACCGGCAAGGAGGGCCTGCTGATGGCGCCCACCTATGCGGTGCCGGCGATGCTGCACGATGCCGGGCTGACGCTGCAGGATTTCGATTACTACGAGATCCACGAAGCGTTCGCAGCCCAGGTGCTGTGCACGCTCAAGGCCTGGGAATCGCCTGACTACTGCCGCGACGTACTGGGACTGCCGGCGGCGCTCGGCGGCATCGACCGGGCGCGCCTCAACGTCAACGGCGGCAGTGTGGCGATAGGCCATCCGTTCGCTGCCACCGGCACACGAATTCTCGGCACGCTCGCCAAGATCCTGGCGACCGACTCGCGTTCCAAACGCGGTCTGATCTCGGTGTGCGCTGCCGGCGGTCTGGGAGTTACGGCCATCGTCGAGCGCTGATTTCCATACAGCGCGGGAGGGTCTTCGCATGAGTCTGCAGGGTATGCGCGCCGTGCTCATCGCTGGCGCTCTACTGACAACGGCCGCAGCGCGCGCCGATTTTCAGGCGGCACTGAGGGACTACAACGCGGGCCACTACGACACTGCCCATAGCGAGTTTCTCGCGCTCGCCGAACTCGGCGACTGCTCCTCGCAATTCAATCTCGCCGCGATGGCCCTCAAGGGGCAGGGCATGCCGCAGGACAATGCCAGTGGCGTCGGCTGGCTCGAGGCCGCCGCGGGCAACGGTTGCCAGCAGCTGGTCGGTAACAAGCTCGCGGCGCTGAGCGCCAAGCTGGATGCGCAGCAGGCACGCGCCGCTGCCCAGATCGTCGGCCGCTACGGTCGCGATGCGCTGCGCGCCGCCGGCGTCGTCGATCCGAATTTCAGCTGTCCCGAGATCACCGCGGCGAGTGTGCAGTCGCAGCCGGCGCCGGAGTATCCGCCCCGGCTGAGGCAGCGGCAGAATGCCATCGTCATCACGGCGCTCACCATCGGGGTCGACGGCCACGCACGTGATCCGGAAGTGCTGCTCGCGCTGCCGGGGCAGGGCTTCGCGGCGGCCGCGGTCGAAGCATGGCTGAATTCGCAGTTCATACCCGCCAGCCGCAACGGTCAGCCGCTCGAATCGCGCCTCGAGGCCAAGCAGGTGTTTGCCGTGGTCGGCGCTGCGCCGCTCGCCGCTGGCGACGCGTTACGCGCAGCGCGACCAGCGGCGGAACAGGGTGACCCGGCGGCCGCCTATCTGCTCGGCCTCACCGCGACCAACGAGGCGGCCCTGGGTATCTCCTACGCCCGCGCGAGCCAGCTGCTGCTTGGCGCGGCGCGCGACGGCGGCGCCGATGCCCAGTACTGGGTCGGCAGTCAGCTGCGCGCCGCTGCCGCCTGCCATCCGCAGGCCGACGGGTCGGTCTGGCTGCGTCACGCTGCCGAGGGCGGCAGCGCGGCGGCGCAGGTGCGGCTGGCCGCCGACCTGTTGAGCGGCACGGCGGATGCAGGCCAGGTGGCGCAGGCACGCACGCTCCTGCAGCAGGCGGCCAACTCGGACAGCTATTACGTGGCCAAGCACGCCGCGGCGCTCCTGGCCGCCTCCCCGATAGCGGCGGTACGCGACGCCGCGGCGGCGCGCGCGCTGGCGCGCAAGCTCAGCGCCGGCGAGATTCAGTCCGACCCGCAGATGTTCGAAGTGCTGGCGGCCGCCGCTGCCGCCAACGACGATTTGCGCGGCGCGGTACAGCAGCAGCAACTGGCATTGCAGAAGGCGCAGGCGCTGGGGTGGAACACGCACGAGATGGGCACACGCCTGGCCAGCTACCGTGCCGGCAAGCCCTGGTACGGTGACCTGTTGCGCTAGCGCGCTAAAGCGCCGGCGACCAACACGCCACACCGGCGCCGCTTGCGCCTGCGCCACACGGCGCGCTGCAACGGCGCTCGCGCCGCGGCCGGCTGCTCATTTGCACCAACGCCCGGCGAGGCGGCAAGATGCCGCAGATGGCAACTCGACCCGCAGCGCAATCACAGCGAAACAGCGCGACGCAGCGCGCCCGCGGCAGCGGCGCCGCCGTGTCGGTCGTGCCGCAGCGCTTTGGCAGTTTTCGCGAGTTTTATCCCTACTACCTGCAGCAACACTGCAACCCGGTGTCGCGCCGCCTGCACGTGCTTGGCACCCTGGTGGCGTTGGCGGCGGTGGCCGTGGCAACAGCGACCCGGCACTGGGCGTGGCTGCTCGCCGCGGCAGCGGCCGGTTATCTGCCCGCCTGGACGGGACACTTTTTCTTCGAGCACAACCGGCCGGCCACCTTCCGGCATCCGCTCTACAGCCTGTGGGCGGATTTGCGCATGCTCGGCGAAGTGCTCAGCGGCCGCAGACCCTGGTAGCGCCGCGCGCCGCAACTCAGTCATGAGCAGACCCGGAATCGACCGCGTCTTCGAGCGACGCCTGTCCAGCCTCGTCAACAGCGGCGCGCCGCAGATCCTGCAGGGCGGCCGCAAGGGCGTCGAGAAGGAGTCGCTGCGCGTGCTGCCAAACGGCAGCCTCGCGCGCACGCCGCACCCGGCGCTGCTCGGTTCGGCGCTCACCAACGAGCACATCACCACCGATTATTCCGAGGCGCTCATCGAGCTGGTGACGCCGGCGTTCACCCAGAGCTGGGAGCTGCTGCAGTACCTGCTCGACCTGCATCAGTTCGTCTACCGGCACCTCGGCGATGAGCTGTTATGGGCGACCAGCATGCCGTGCGCCATCGAGCGCGATGAGGACATTCCGCTCGCGCAGTTTGGCCCCTCGCACGTCGGCACCATGAAGACGGTTTACCGCAACGGGCTCGGCCTGCGTTACGGACGCATGATGCAGGCCATCTCCGGCGTGCACTACAACTACTCCTTCCCGCTGCCGTTCTGGGAGGCGTGGGCGGCGGTGCGCGCAACGACGGCGACCGGCCCGGCTTTCGTGTCGGCCTGCTACTTCGATCTGCTGCGCAACTACCGCCGCTTCGGCTGGCTGGTGCTGTATCTGTTCGGCGTCTCGCCGGTGGTGTGCAAGTCGTTCCTGCGTGGTCGGCAGGCGGGCCTCACCGACTTCGGCGCCGGTACCGCCTTCGAGCCCTATGCGACCAGCCTGCGGATGAGTGACGTCGGCTACCGCAACCGCAACCAGGCGGGGCTCGCCGTATCCGTCAACAGTCTCGAGGAATACGTCCGCGACCTGACGCGCGCCATCACCACGCTGCACCCTCCCTACGAGGCGTTCGGCGTCGAGGTCGACGGCCAGTACCGGCAGCTGAACGCCAACATCCTGCAGATCGAGAACGAGTACTACAGTTTCATCCGCCCCAAGCGCGTGGCGCGCTCCGGCGAACGGCCCACCAAGGCGCTGCGGCGCGCCGGTGTCGAGTACGTCGAAGTGCGCGCCCTCGATGTGAGCGCCTTCGATCCGGTGGGCGTCAATCAGAACAAGCTGCGCTTCCTCGAGGCGTTCCTGGCGCTGTGCCTGATGAAGGACAGCCCGCCGATCGCCGATGCCGCCGAGCAGGCGGCGCTCGATCAGAACCACATCACCGTCGCGCGCCGCGGGCGCGAACCCGGTCTCACGCTGCAGCGCGATGGCCGCACCGTTTCGATGCGCGACTGGGCCCGCGAGCTGCTCGACTCCATGGCGGGCATCTGCGATGCACTGGACCGCGGCGACGCATCCCGGCCGTATTCCCAGGCGCTTGCCACCCAGTCGGCCAAGGTTGAAGACGTCGCACTGACGCCGGCAGCGCGGCTCATGGCCGAGCTTAGCGCGGGCGAATCCTTTTTCGACCTTGCGCTGCGCATGTCCGCGACGCACAAGGCTTATTTTCTCGATCTCTACCCGCCCAACGAGGAGCGGCTGCGGGAATTCTCGCAGGAAGCCCAGGAATCACTTGTTGCGCAACGCAAGATCGAGGCCGCCGACCGGGGAACGTTTGCGCAATACCTGCACCGCTACTTCGCCGACTGACCGCGCAGGGCAACATTCGTTCACACCCGGTTCAGGCTCGTTAACCTTACATAATCAAGGACTTTCGGCGTTCGCTTTTGTCCGGCGGACGACATAAACTCATCTCGCCCGTACGCACTATGGAAAGGCCCGGCGGGCGAATGAAGAAGTAAGGTTGCTTCGACAATAAAGCAGGAGTTGCTAGACGATGAAACGGAAAGGCGCGGAAGGAGTTGCCGCAAGCCCCCCGGATACACCGGCGGCCAATGAGGACTTCACCAGGATGGTGAATGCACTCGACGACATGACCTATGAACCATCGGGCTGGGACCCGTATGAAGTGTGGCGCACTCGTGTGAAGGCCACCTCCCAGGGGAAGCAAGAGCGCGAGCGCGAACCACTGCGCTAGAGAAAATCCAGCGCGCTGAAGGGGACGGCGTTGGGCAGCAGCAAGGCAGAGGAGACGCTGCCCGGTGAACCGCGGGGCGCAAGATGGCTGCAGCTGCGTTTCCCCGACACCGAACTCGAACGCCACTTTCTGCTGAGTTACCGCGCAGCCGCGCGGCCGTGGATTCGCGTCAGTCTGATCGTGGCGCTTTCCACCGTTCTCGGCTTCGCGGTCATCGACCACTGGCTGCTCGTCGGGCCGCGCCTGGTGCGCCCGGACATCTGGCGTTTCGGCCTGCAGCTGCCGGCGGTGCTCATCATGATGGTGCTCACCTCGCCGCGCCTGTACCAGCGCTGGTATCAGCCTGCCATCCAGGCGGCCGCGCCGCTGTTCGGCCTCGGCACGGTGCTGATGGCGGTGGAGGCCCTGCCGGAACAGCTGCCGCTGGTGGCCGCACGGCTGATCCTGGCGGCGTTCTACTTCTATTTCATGCTCGGCATGTCGTTCAACGCTGCCCTGCGCAGCAATCTGCTGATGATCGGCGCCTACGCGACCGCGGCGCTCTCGGGTGAGATCGCCACCCCGGTCGCCGTCTATTCGCTGTTCGTACTGTTCTGCGCCAACCTGATCGGCGGTGCCGGCTGCTACGCGCTCGAGTACGCCAATCGCGTCGCCTTTCTCGAGCGACGGCGGCTCGCGGAAGTGGCCACCCACGACGGGCTCACGGGACTTCTCAACCGCGCGGCACTCGAAGAACAGGCGCGCAGCCTGTGGCAGCACGCGCAGGCGGCGCGCCTGCCGGTGTCGGTGCTGCTGATCGACATCGACCATTTCAAGACCTACAACGATCGCTACGGCCACCAGGCGGGCGACCATTGCCTCAAGGAAGTGGCCACCGCCATACGCAGCGCGGCGCGGCGCCGGCCGCTCGACGTAGTGGCGCGCTACGGCGGCGAGGAGATCATCGCCATTCTGGTCGGCGGCGACCGCGACGAGGCGCTGGCTGCTGCCGAGAGCGTGCGGCGCGCGGTGACCGAGCTCGGCATCGCACACGGCGGCTCGACCACCCGCCCGTACGTGACGGTGAGCGTCGGGGTGAGCACGGTCGCGGCCGGCGGGGAGTACTCGCATGAGCTCGCCGTGCGCCACGCCGACATCGCGCTGTACGCCGCCAAGGCGCGCGGCCGCGACAACTGCGCGTGCCACGATCCGGCCGCAGCCGCCAGCCTGCCCGCGGGCGTGGAGTTGCTGAAAACCGCGAGCTGAGCGCGCGCCGCGGTCAATACCCCGGCGGAGGCATGGCTTCGGCCCGCCGCGCGCGGCAACACTGGCGCGCTTCACTTGCGCTGGCGCCTGCCAGCCCCGATCCTCCTGCCCATGAATGCACTCTCGGTACGCGGACTGACCAAGACCTATCGCAACGGCGTGCAGGCGCTGCAGGGGGTCGATCTGGAAGTGGAGCAGGGCGACTTCTTCGCACTGCTCGGTCCGAACGGTGCCGGCAAGACCACGCTGATCGGCATCATCACCTCGTTGGTCAACAAGACCGCCGGCGAGGCCTGTGTCTTCGGCCACGACATCGACCGCGATCTGGAGGCGGCCAAGGCCTGCATCGGCGTGGTGCCGCAGGAAATCAACTTCAACATGTTCGAGACGCCGTTCACCATCGTGGTCAACCAGGCGGGGTTTTACGGCATTCCCCGCAGCGTCGCGCGGCAGCGCGCCGAGAAGTACCTGAAGCAGCTGCAGCTGTGGGACAAGCGCAACGGCATCTCGCGCGGTCTGTCCGGCGGCATGAAGCGCCGCCTCATGATCGCCCGCGCGCTCATGCACGAGCCGCGCCTGCTGGTGCTGGATGAGCCGACCGCCGGCGTGGACATCGAGATCCGTCGCTCGATGTGGGATTTTCTGCGCGAGATCAACGAGCGCGGCACGACCATCATCCTCACCACGCACTACCTGGAGGAGGCCGAGACGCTGTGCCGTAACATCGCCATCATCAACGGCGGGCGCATCGTCGAGCGCGACCGTATGAGCCGCCTGCTGCGGCGGCTGCACGTCGAGACCTTCGTGTTCAACGTGCGCGACGCCTTGAGTGCGGCGCCGCCGCTGGCTCCCTACGTCGCCACCCTGGTCGACGACCACACCCTCGAGCTCGAGGTGTCCAAGGAGGAAAACCTCAACGACATCTTCGCGCGCCTCAGCGCGCTCGGCATCGAGGTGCTGAGCATGCGCAACAAGGTCAACCGCCTGGAAGAGATCTTCATGCGCCTGGTGGAGGGGCGTGGCGCCGCGCTCGACAGCGCACTGGCAGCAGCGCCCGCCGCCGCCGGCCCGCAGCGCGCGCCGGCCGAGGCGCCGCGATGAGCAGTGCCGTGGCCAGCGCCGCGCCGCCGGTCAACCTCAACCTGGTGCGCTGGATCGGTTTCAAGACCATCGTCATTCGCGAGTATGGCCGCATCATCCGCATCTGGGGACAGACGATCGTGCCGTCGGTGGTCACGGCGGTGCTGTATTTCGCGATCTTCGGCAGTCTCATCGGGCGGCGCGTCGGCGTCATGGGCGGCTTCGACTACAAGCAGTACATCGCGCCGGGACTGATCATGATGTCGGTGATCACCAACTCCTACGGCAACGTGGTCGCCTCCTTCTTCGGCGCCAAGTTCGGCAAGCACGTGGAGGAACTGCTGGTATCGCCACTGCCGAACTGGATCATCGTCGGCGGCTACGCGATCGGCGGCGTGCTGCGCGGCGTGCTGGTGGGAACGGCGGTCACCATCGTCTCGCTGGTGTTCACGCACCTGCAGGTGCATCACCTGCTGGTGGTGCTGACGGCACTGCTGCTGACCTCGATCACCTTTGCGCTCGGCGGCTTTCTCAATGCGCTGTTCGCCAAGAACTTCGACCAGGTGAACTGGATCCCCGCCTTCGTGCTGACGCCGCTCACCTATTTCGGCGGCGTGTTCTATTCGATCAGCCTGCTGCCCGGCTGGGCGCGCACGCTCTCCTACGCCAACCCGATCCTCTACATGGTCAACGCCTTCCGCTACGGCTTTCTCGGCGTCTCGGACGTCGACGTCGGCATTGCCTTTGCACTGATGGCGGCGGCCGCCGTGCTGCTGTTCAGCATCGCCGTGGCCCTCATGAACCGGGGCACGGGAACGCGCGATTGAGCTTAAGTGTGGCACTGGTCAGTGCGCGCGCGGCGCACGGCCTGGACGATGACATGCCGCCGCTGCTCGCAGCCTTCGCCGCCGCCGGCGCTGCGGCGCAGATCGTCGACTGGGACGACAGCGCGGTGGACTGGGCACGCTTCGACGTCGCGCTGCTGCGCTCCACCTGGGACTACACCGAGCGCCTGGCGCAGTTTCTTGCCTGGGTGGGACGCACCGCGGCACTGACACGTCTGCAGAACCCGGCCAGCGTGGTGCGCTGGAACTGCGACAAGCACTACCTGCTCGGCCTGAGCGCGGCGGCCGTGCCGATCGTGGCGAGCACTTTTGCCGAGCCCGGCGAGGAGCCGGCGCAGGTGCTGGCGGAATTTCTCGCCCGCCACGACTGCGCTGAACTCGTGGTGAAGCCGGCCGTCGGCGCCGGCTCGCGTGACACGCGCCGCCATGCGCGCACTGCCACAGGCGAGATCGTGGCGCACATGCAGGCGCTGCTCGCGGCGGGACGCAGTGTGCTGCTGCAGCCCTATCTTGCCGCCGTCGACCGCGATGGCGAGACCGCGCTGATCTACATCGCCGGACGCTTCAGTCACGCCATCCGCAAAGGTGCGCTGCTGCCCCCCGACGCTGCGGCCAGCGCGGCGCTGTTCGCCGCCGAGGACATCCGCCCGCGCCGCGCTGCGGACGATGAGCTCGCGCTCGGCGCGCGGGTGCTCGCGCAGCTGCCCTTCAAGGAGCTGCTGTACGCGCGCGTCGACCTGATCCGCGACAACCGCGGTGCGCCGTGCCTGCTCGAGCTGGAACTCACCGAGCCGTCGCTGTTCTTCGCGCACGCCCCCGGGGCGGCCGAGCGCCTCGTGGCGGCCGTCCTGGGCGCAGGCTAGCTAGCGGGCTCGTGAATTATGTGATGTAGAGCACACAAAAACAGCTCTAACTCCTTGTAGCAACAAAACTTTCACATTTCTTTCACGTGGTTGAAGCGCGCCGCCGCGAGGCTGTAAGCGCCGCACCCTGAGCTGCAAAGCGAAGGACAGGAGGCCATGTGAAAGCGACAGGATTCGTGACGTTCATGGCGCGCATCGACGCTGCTGAATACCGGCTGTGCCGCAGACTGAACCGCGGCGCCGCCCGGGCACTGCCGCGCCGCATCTTCCAGATCGCGAGCCGCCTGGGCGACGGCGTCCTCTGGTACGTGCTGATCCTTCTGCTGCCGCTGCTCTACGGCACGGCGGCCGTGCGCCCGGCACTGGTCATGGCGCTCACCGGCGCGCTCGGCGTTGCCCTCTACAGCCTGCTCAAGCGCGTCTTCACACGCGAGCGGCCCTTCATCACGCACAGCGCCATCAATCTCGCCGGCGCGCCGCTCGATCGCTACAGTTTCCCTTCCGGCCATACGCTGCACGCGGTGTCCTTCACCTGGCAGGCGTGTGCGCATTTCCCGGAACTGGCCTGGCTGCTGGTGCCGCTGGCAGGACTCATCGCCGGCTCGCGCCTGGTGCTCGGGCTGCACTACCCTTCCGACGTGCTCGCCGGAGCTGCGATCGGCGCGGCGCTGGCACAGCTCGGCCTCGCGCTCACTTGAGCGGCAGCTTCTGGCGGCGCGGCCGCTGACGCGTGCGCGTACTGTTCATATCCGACGTCTATTTTCCGCGCGTCAACGGCGTCTCCACCTCCATCCGCACCTTCCGCCAGGACCTTGCCCACTGCGGCGTGGCGAGCTGCCTCGTGGCGCCGCGCTATCCGCAGGAGGACGACGCATCGGCCGTCGCCGATGCTGCGGACGAGGTCGTGCGCGTGCCGGCAGCCGGCGTGCCCCGCGATCCGGAAGATCGCCGCATGCAGTGGCGCGCTCTCACGCGCACGCTGGCTGCCATGCGCGGCGAGCAGTTCGACCTCGTGCACATCCACACGCCCTTCATCGCGCACTACGCCGGCGTGCGCTACGCGCGGCGCGCCGGCATTCCGTGCGTCGCCACCTATCACACGTTCTTCGAGGAGTACCTGCATCACTACGTACCGATGCTGCCGCGCGGGCTCGGGCGCATGCTGGCGCGCAGCTTCACGCGCTCGCAATGCGCAGCCGTGCAGGCGCTGATCGCCCCTTCCGCGCCCATGCGCGACATCCTCGCAGCGTATGGCGTGACCACGCCGGTGCACGTGCTGCCCACCGGGCTTGCCGCCGATCGCTTCCGTCCCGGCGACGGTGCTGCCTTCCGCGCCCGTGCCGGCATCGAGCGGCAGCGGCCGCTGCTCACCTACATCGGCCGCGTGGCGCACGAGAAGAACATCGGCTTCCTGCTGCAGGTGTTCGCCGAGGTGCGCAAGAGCGAGCCGCAGGCCATGCTCGTCATCGCCGGCGAGGGACCGGCGCGCGAGCCGCTGCGCGCGCAGGTCGCCAGCATGGGGCTGCAGGGGCACGTGCATTTTGCCGGCTACCTCGCGCGCGACAGCGAGCTGCTCGACTGCTACGCGGCCGCCGACGTGTTCGTGTTCGCCTCGCGCACCGAGACGCAGGGACTGGTGCTGCTCGAGGCGATGGCGCAGGGCGCAGCGGTGGTATCGACCGCCGAGCTCGGCACCCGCTCGGTGCTCCTGCCCGCCAGCGGCGCGGTGGTGGTGCCCGAGGAGCGTGCCGCCTTCGCCGCGGCGGTGCTGCAAGTCCTTCGCGATCCGCAGTTGCGCGCCGCCATGGCGCAGGCCGGTCGCAGCTACGCGCGCAGCTGGTCGTCGGCGGCGATGGCGCAGCGGCTGGCGCAGATCTACGCGCAACTGTGCAGTGCGCCGCTCGCGGCGCGCGCCTCGCTGAATTATTAAGTCGCCTCAATCGCCTGCGATCGTCTTCACCCCGCGACAGCAGTTGAACGCGGGCGGTTCTCCGTTACACTGCCCCAGCCGCCGGTGTGTGGGAGTGGCGTATGGGCGCAAAGCGGGCTTTGATCGTGGACGACTCGAAGTCCGCGCGCCTGTTTCTCGCCCGCGCCCTGGAGAAGTACGACATCGACGTCGATAGTGCCGAGAGCGCCGAAGCGGCCATCGACTATCTGTCCAGCAATCGTCCCGATGTGATCTTCATGGATCACCAGATGCCGGGCATGGATGGCCTGCAGGCCGTGCAGGCGATCAAGAACGACCCGCGCACCGCCACCATCCCGATCATGATGTACACCTCGCAGGAGGGCGAGTTGTACCTCGGCCAGGCGCGCGCGCTGGGTGCCCTCGGCGTGCTGCCGAAACAGATCAAGCCGGCGGACGTCTCCAAGGTGCTGTACCAGCTGCACCTGGTGCCCGACCGGCGCAACAACGAGCAGCTGACCTTCACCCCGCTCAACGCGCGCGTCGAAGGCGTCGCCGTCGATCCCGACCCGCCGGGCGCCAAGGCGCTGACCGACACCGCGCTGCGCGAGCATTTCGCGGAGCTGCGCCGTGCACTCGTGGCCGGCGTCGACACCCAGACCGACCGCATCACCGCCGAGATCCGCGCGCTGCTGCTCGAGGCGCTGCCGCCGCCGGCACCGGGCGCACCAGCGCCGACGGCGCGCACCCCCTGGGCGTGGCTCGTCGCCTGCCTGGCACTGGCCGTCGCGCTCGCCAGCACCGCGCTGTGGTGGCGCAGCGTGAGCAGTTTGGAAACCCTGAGCGCGGACGTGACGCAGCTGCGTGCGCAGCAGGGCCCGGCCGCAGCGCCGGCAGCATTGCCGCCGACCGCCGCCACGACACCGGCGGATGCGGCGCCCGCGGAAAGCAGGGCGACCGTGGTGCCGGTGCCTTATGGCGCTGATGCGCTGGGCGGCGCGCGCCTGGAGATCATCCGCCAGCTGCTCTATCGACTCGCGCACCAGAAGATCGGCGGCGTCGTCGACATCAAGACTTTCCCGGGACGCTTCTGCCTGGTCGGCAGCGCCGCCGAGGGCTACTCGCCGGCACCGGATGAGACCGCGTTCGGCAAGTGCGACCTGGTCGGCAATCCTTCCGAGGAGGCGCTCTCGCCCTCGCAGCGCACGCCCCTGGCGCTCGCCAACCTCATCGGCGACATCCGCAGCAGCACGCGCGGCATGCTCGATGTGCAGGTCTCGGGCGGCGATGCGGCCAGCGTCATCACGCCCTATCCGACCCCCGGCAACGAACTCACCGCGGGGGAGTGGAACCGCGCCGCCAGTACCAACAATCGGGTCGAGATCCGCGTGCGTTGAAGCAGTCCTCGCCTGCCGCCACCGATTTCCGTCCCGCGTGGTGGCTGCGTAATCACCATCTGCAGTCGGTGCTCGCGAGCACCTCGTGGCGACGTGGCCGCGTGCTGCGGCGTGCGGCGCCGCTGCTGGCGGCGGCGCGCGAGCATCTGCTCGAGTGCGGCGCGGGCGTGCGGCTGCAGTGCTTCGTGTCCTCACCCGTCGGCGGCGGCGGCGGCGTGGTCATGCTGCTGCACGGCTGGGAGGGCAGCGCCGATTCGCTCTACATGCTGTCGCTGGCGCAGCGGCTGTTCCAGCGCGGCTTCGTAGTGGCGCGGCTCAACCTGCGCGACCACGGCGCCACCCATCAGCTGAACCGCGACATCTTCCATTCCTGTCGCCTGCCGGAAGTGGTGGGCGCGGTGCACGCGCTGCAGGCGCTGTTCCCGGCAAGATCGCTGCAGCTGGTGGGATTCTCGCTCGGTGGCAATTTCTGCCTGCGCGTGGCGGCGCAGGCGCGCAGCGCCCACCTCGAGCTCGCGCGCGTCATCGCCGTCTCGCCGGTGCTCGATCCGATCGCAACGCTTGCGGCGCTGCAGGGCGGTATGCCCGGCTACGAGCGCTACTTCGTGCGCAAATGGCTGCGCTCGCTCGAGAAGAAGCAGGCCGCCTGGCCCGACACCTACGACTTCAGGGCGATTGCGCGCCTGCGCGACCTGAAGCTCATGACGGCAGAGCTGGTGCGCAGCCACACCGATTTCCCGACGCTGGCGGACTACCTCAACGGCTATGCCATCACCGGTGCGCGTCTTGCGCAGCTGGCAGTGCCCGCCGACATCATCACTTCCCTCGATGATCCGATCATTCCGGCGGCGGGGCTGGCGCAGCTGGCGCGCCCGGCGTGCCTGACGCTGCACCTGACGCGACACGGCGGACATTGCGGGTTCTTCGAGCGGTTGTCGGGGCCCACCTGGGTCGAGGAGCAGATTCTGCAGCTGCTCGGCGCCCCGGATGAAGCGGCGGCAGCGCCTGATGCGCCGCCGCAGAGCTTAGCCTCGAGCTGAGCGGGCTGTCAGCGCCGGGCGCGCTTTTCCTCGAACTCGACGACCGCCTGGCCGCTGGTGACGGTCACGGTACCTTCGATGATGGCGCCCTTGGCAACGGCGATGCTGCCGGCGACGATGTCGGCCCGAATCACCGCAGTGCTGCCGATCTCCACTTTTTCTTCCACCACCAGCTTGCCGGTGATTTTGCCGGCGATGACGGCCGCCCGGGCGTGGATCTCGCCCTCCCAGTGCGCGCTGGCCGCCATGCGCAGGGCGCCGCCGACCCGTCCGTCACCGCGGATGGCGCCCAGCACGACCAGCGGCCCGGGGGTCTCGAGGTCCCCGGTCAGCCGCGAGCCGCCGGCCACGAAGGTCGGCGCATCCCCGATCTGGTCGATCAGCCGCCGCTTGAGGATTTCGCTCATCCGGTGCTCCTGGAAGTCGCAGGAGTCATAATACGAACGTGAGTCCCCAATGATGCCGACCATGGTCACATTCCGAGCAGGAACAAGGGCGCTGATCGCCCTGGCGCTAGTGGGCGCCGCCGCCTGTAGCTACGAGCAGCAGGACTGGCGCTCAGCGGAAAGCGCCGATACCAGCGAGGCCTGGGCGCGCTTCGTTGACCAGCACCCCGACAGCGAGCTGGTGTCGCAGGCGCGCGCGCGCATCGCGCAGCTGGCGGAGCTGCGTGACTGGCGCGACGCCGAGAGGGTGGCGAATGTCGAGGCCTACCGCGCCTTCCTGGCGCGCCACCCCGCCGGTAAGCAGGCAGAACAGGCGCGCATCCGCATCGAGGCGTTCGCGCTCGGTTCCGCGCCGCGCACCGCGCCGCAGACACCGGAAGAAGTGGCCGCATCGCGCGAGCGCCCCGGCGTGCCGGCACTGCAGCTGGCGAGCGGCGAAGCAGCGACGCCCCCGGCCCCGCAGATGGCACAAATGCCGCAAAATCCTGCCGATACTGCCCCTTCCGCCCCGGGCCTGGCGCAGCCGGGCGAGGCTGCGCAGCCCGCCGACGCACCGCCCCTGCCCGCACCGGCCAGCGCGCCCGCGCCGGGGGCTGAGGAAGGTTCGTCGCCGGCGAACGGCTACGGCGTGCAGCTCGGCGCGTTCGGCAATCCGGCCAGCGCCGAAAGTGAATGGCAGCGTCTGCAGGGACGCTTCGGCGCGCAGCTGAGCGGGCTGGCGCCGCGTATCGTGCTGGCCAGTACCGACTCGGGCGATCTTTATCGTTTGCAGGCGCCGGCCAACGGGGAGGCGCAGGCACGCGCCATCTGCGATTCCCTCAGGGAGCAGGCGCAGTCCTGCGTGCCAGTACTGCCGCGCTAAAGAGTCGCCGGATGAGGGGCACGGCGCGGCGCGTCAGTGCTGTCCAGGGCCGCAAAGTGACAATCTGCGTCACTGTTTTCCGCGGCGCATCTATTCACTAACTATATGATTCAATAAGGACTTCGTGCCTTGGCACAGGCCTTGCTTTGCTCAGATCAGCTGCGAACAACTTCCCCGTGTTCGCTCCTGCGCGCCGCGATGCGACTTCCCCCGCCTCGCGGCGCTTTTTTTGGTGATCGGAGGGGAGATGGGACAGTCGCTCGAGGGGGATCGAAGCTGATACCCCATCCCCCACTCCGGTCATTCTGAGGTTCTTGCCGCGTTCACCGCGCTCGCGCCGGGGCACCTGGGTGTCCGCGCAGCGCCGCCAGATTCCTGATCACGAACTGCGCCTGCGGCGCGAGCGCCAGATCCGTCTGGGCCGCCGCTGCATCGGCCGTCAGCCAGTGCAGTACCGCGCGGTTGGAATACACCAGCGCCGCGCTGGCAGCGTGCTGCCGGCGGTTCTGCTGCAGCACCGAGCCGTCCTCGGCACGCTCCTCCTCCGCCACGGCGTCATCGCAGGCGCGCTGCGCCGCGAACATTTGTCCGGTCATCGCGAAGGTGACGCAGCGGTTGGTCGCCACCGCGCCCGGATCCGGCTGGCTCACCGGCGCGTGCCGGTTCAGGGCGAGCGCTGCGCCCTGGTAGTCGCCGGCGACGAGGTGCGGGCCGCCGGTTTGATTGCTGTAGGCGACCATGACGAATGCGGTGGCCGGCTCGGCGGCGCGCGTCGGCCGCGCGCGGGCATTGCGGTGTTGGATCATCACGGCCGTGGCTCTCCTGTCTCGCGGCGCGCCCACTCGGGGCGCGCCTGGACAATACGAAGGGCCGCGTGGCGGCGACAAACGAAAAGAATTAGCGCCATGCATGATGCTCGCTCACGCTGCCTGGTACTGCGCCACCGCCCAGCGCGTCAGTTCCCTGACCGCCGGCCGCTCGGTGTCCTTGGGCCGGTTCACCAGGTAGTAGGAGTCGGCGCTGGCGAGCTCGACGGCGAACACCCGCACCAGCGCGCCGGAACGGATCCACGAATCGCACAGCAGAGTGGGTACGAGCGCGATCCCCAGGCCGCGCTCGGCCGCACGCACCACCGCGATCATGGTGTCCAGCTCGATGACCTGCTTCGGTTCCGGCGTGGCCAGGCCGACTTCGTCGGCCCAGCTGCTCCAGGCAAATGGCCGTGTGCGATCGACGATCAGCGGCAGCGTGGTGAACACCTCGCGGCCGAGCCGCGCCACGCTGCCGGCGTGCCGGCGCGCGCACACGGCCGTGAACGGACAGGAAAACAGCCGCACGCTTTTCAGGCCCTGTGGCGGCGCATCCGCGAGCAGGATGGAGACATCCGCGGTGGGTGGATGGCTCGCGGGGCGCGGGTCGCGCGTGTCCAGCTGCACGTCAATCAGAGGATGGGCGGCGCAGAAATCGGCCAGCCGCGGAATGAACAGCTCGTTGGCGAACAGCGCCGGCAGCCGCACGCGCAGCGTCTGCCGGCCGTGGCGCCGCGCGAACTGCGCCAGCGCCCGGTCGAGCGCCTCCAGCAGCGGCTCGACTTCATCGAGCAGGCGGTGGCCGGCGGTGGTCAGCTCCAGCGAACGCGTCTTGCGTTCGAACAGGCGCATGCTCAGGAGCGTCTCCAGCTCCTTCATCTGGTGGCTGACCGCCGAGGGCGTCAGGCACAGCTCCGCCGCCGCGAACTTGAAACTGCGATGGCGGGCGGCCACGCAGAACGCCCGCAGGTTGCGCAGGGGCGGGGGTCGGGACAAGCGCATCATCGAACTAGCATTTTTTACCGCCAACTTGAGTAAGCAAGATCCGTGCCCCATGAAGCCCTGCGGTAGCGGGCGCCGCCGGCCGCCGTGGGCCTGTGCTGTGCGTCGCCGCAGTGCCGCCGCCGGTGGCGATGCACCGGCGCGGTGCGTCGTAGCAGCTAGAATCCCCTGCGTGCGCCCACGGGCGCTTTAGGCATCACTCATCATGGAATTCCGGGACTACTACAAGATCTTGGGCGTGGAGCGCAGCGCGACGGCGGACCAGATCAAGACCGCCTACCGGCGCCTGGCGCGCAAGTTCCACCCCGACGTGAGCAAGGAACCCAACGCCGAGGCGCGCTTCAAGGAGATGCAGGAAGCGTACGAGGTGCTCAAGGACCCGCCCAAGCGCGCCGCCTACGACGAACTCGGCAGCGACTGGAAGTCAGGGCAGCAGTTCCGCCCGCCGCCGGACTTCGGCCAGGGGTACGAATTCTCCGGTGGACCGTCGCGCGCCCGCGGCCGCGGCCGCGCGCGCGCGGGCGGCCAGGACGGCGCCCACGCGCAGGAGGATTTCAGCGACTTCTTCTCCTCGCTGTTCGGCGGCGGTAGTCCGTTCGCCGCTGGCGGCGGCGGTGCCGGGCGCGCGGCGCGCGACCATCACGCGCGCATCGACATCACGCTGCCCGAGGCGTTCGCCGGCACCACGCGCACGCTCGAGATGAAACGTCCGCAGGTCAAGGCGGACGGCTCGATGGAGCTGCACACGCACACCGTGCGGGTCACGATCCCGGCCGGTGTCACGGAGGGACAGCTCATCCGTCTTGCCGGCCAGGGTGAGCCCGGCGCCGGCGGCGGCAGTGCCGGCGATCTGTACCTCGAAGCGCACATCATGCCGGACCCGCGTTTTGCGCTGGACGGGCGCGACGTCACGCTCACTTTCCCGGTGGCGCCCTGGGAGGCAGCGCTCGGCGCCTCGGTCACCGTGCCGACCCTCGGCGGCGAGGTGGCGATGCAGGTTCCCGCCGGCGCGCAGTCCGGTCAGAAACTGCGACTGCGCGGCCGGGGTCTTCCGGGGCAACCGGCGGGCGATCAGTACGTGCAGCTGAAGGTGGTGCTGCCGCCGGCCAGCTCGCCGCAGGCCAGGGCGCTGTATGAAGAGATGCGCGCGAAGCTCGCCTTCGATCCGCGCGCCAGCGAGACGAGGTGAGTCATGGTACGCGTGACACAGGTAATCGAAGCCCACGTGCTCAGTGACGGCGACTGGATCGCGGCCACCGAGATCTGTCAGCTGTGCCGCATCGATCTGGACGCGGTGCTGGAGCTGGCCGCACTCGGCGTGGTCACCCCGCGCGAGAGCGTGCCCGGGCAGTGGCAGCTGCCGGCCACCGCGCTGCCGCGCCTCAAGGTGGTCGGCCGGCTGATGCACGACCTGGGCGTCAACGTGAACGGCGCCGCGCTCGCGCTGGAACTCATCGAGGCGCAGCGCCTGCTCGAGAGCCGGTTGCGCCAGCTGGAGCGACTGGCGTCGGATTACTGAGCGAAGGTGTCGCCGCCGACGCGCAGCCACTCCTGCTCGCCGCGCGTGTTGGCGCGCCCGAGCGCGCGGTTGCGATGCGGAAAGCGACCGAACTGGGCGATGATCGCGCGGTGATTTTCCGCCGAGCGCACCGCGCTGGCGAAGATCGGTTTCAGCTCCTCGGGCGCCTCGCTCAGCAGCCGCCGGAAGGCGGCCACCGATTCCTCGTGCACTTCGTAGCTCTCGGCATGCTGCAGCGGCATGTAGAAGAAGATGCGCTCCACCACATCGAGCGCGGCATCGGCGGCTGACTGCATGCCCGAGAGCGTGAGCGCCAGCGCCGGCGCGTCGTAGGCGAAGGCGCGCGCCGTGCCGCGGAACATGTTGCGCGGGAACTGGTCGAGGAGCAGCACCAGGCTCAGCCGCCGGCGCGGGCCGTCGGCCCAGCCGGAAAGCTCACCGCGCGCCGCGCGCTCGAACAGCTCGCCGAAACGACGGCGGATCTGCTCGTCGCGTCGCTGCCGCACCGCGGAGCTCTCGTTGCCGAACCAGAAGCGCATGCGGCGGTTGAGACCGGCGGCCGAGTGCGGCAGCTGGCCGAACCAGAAATCGCGTACCTGGCGCGCCTCATCCACGGCGTGCGTCCCGGTCGGCGGGGTCGCGGTCCGCCTCGAATAATTTCTCCAGCTGCTGCGCCGCCGCGCGTGAGGTGGCGAGGAACTTCTCCTCGTCCCCCTTGACCTTGTATTGCGCCGCCAGCGTCTTCTCATCGTGCACGCGGAAGCGGCGCACCGCCTCGCGCGCCGCGGCCGCGGTTTCACCGAGCGCCTCCAGCACCGACTGCGCCATCTCCAGGCTCGAGGCGTAGGTCTCGCGGATCACCGCGGTAACCCCGGCATCCATGAGGGCGAAGGCGTGCTGGCGGTTGCGCGCGCGCGCGTACACCTTGAGGTGTGAAAACTGCTCGCGCGCCAGGATGGCGGTGCGCACCGAGGCGTCGACATCGTCGATGGCCACGACCAGGATCTGCGCGCTCTCGGCGCCCGCGGCACGCAGCAGATCGACCCGCGAGGCGTCGCCGTAGTAGACCTTGTTGCCGAAGCGGCGCACGAAGTCGACATGCGTCTGGCTGCTGTCGAGCGCGGTGAACGACAATCCCTTGACGCGCAGCACGCGCGCCACGATCTGACCGAAGCGACCGAAGCCGGCGATGATGACCGGGATGTCGTGCTCGTCGATGGCGTCGAAGGGCGCCACCGCCGGCTGCAGCCAGCGACGCGTGATCGTCTCGTGCGCGATCAACAGCAGCGGCCCGAGCATCATCGACAGTGTCACCGCCAGCACCAGCAGATCGGCAACGCCGGCATCGAGGATCTTCTGCCGTGCCGCGAGTGTGAACAGCACGAAGGCGAACTCGCCGCCGGCCGGCAGGGCGAAGGCCAGACGCCGCGCCGCCTCGGCGCGCTGGCCGGCCGCCTTGCCGAGCACGCCGATCGCGATGACCTTGACGAACAGGAACGCGGCGGTAACGCCGAGCAGGGTCAGTGGTTCCGAGCGCAGCAGCCCGAGGTTCGCCGACATCCCCACCATGATGAAGAACAGTCCGAGCAGCAGCCCCTTGAACGGCTCGAGATCGGCTTCCAGCTCGTGGCGGAACTCGCTGTCGGCGAGCAGCACGCCGGCGAGGAACGCGCCCAGCGAGGCGGACAGGCCGGCAAGGTTCGCCAGCAGCGCGGTGACGATGACGGTGAGGAGCGCCGCGGCGGTGAATACCTCGCCGACGCGCACCCGCGCGACGATGCGCAGCGCCGGGCGCAGCAGCAGCCGTCCGCCCGCCAGGATCACCACCGCGATCACGGCCAGAAGCTTCAGCAGCGCCAGCCACCAGGTGCCGTCGACCGTGTGCCTGGACTCAAGCGGCGACAGCATCGGCAGCACCGCCAGCACCGGCAGCACCGCGAGGTCCTGGAACAGCAGGACGCCGAAGGCCGCCCGTCCGTACTGGGTCTTCAGCTGGTTGCGCTCGGCCAGGATCTGCAGCACGAGCGGTGTCGAGGACAGGGACAGGCCGAAGCCGATGATGCCGGCCGCCGCCGGCGTCTGCCCGAGCGACCAGGCGCTGGCGCCCAGGAGCGCGGTGCACAGCAGCACCTGCGCCGCGCCCAGGCCGAACACGGTGCGCCGCATGACCCACAGCCGCGTCGGCTGCAGCTCCAGGCCGATGATGAACAGCAACAGCACAATGCCGAACTCCGACACCTGCCGGATGCGGCTGATGTCGCCGATCAGGTTCAGCCCCCAGGGACCGATCGCAAGGCCGGCGGCCACGTAGCCGAGGATGGAGCTCAGGCGCAGGAAGCGAAACAGCGACACGGCGATGACGGCCGCGGCCAGCAGAATGGCGGTTTGGGCAAGCGAGATCATGGAGCTGGCGGGGATTCTTACAGGAATTCGCGGCGGCCTTCACCCCTTGAGTTCCGCGCCGTCGATCCCCAGCGTACGAACGATGCTCGACAACGAAGACGCAGCGCCGCCGCCAGCGGCCGCGCCGTCCGCCCGGTCCGAACCGCTGGATGCCTATTCCGCCGCCGTGGTGGGCGCCGTCGATGCCGTGGCGCCCGCGGTCGTCAGCGTCTACGTGGGTGGGGCTGCCGAGGCGGCCCGCGCGCGCGGTGGCGCCGGGTCCGGTGTGGTGGTGACGCCGGATGGCTACCTGCTCACCAACGAGCACGTCGTGCAGCAGGTGAGCGAAGCGCGCGTCACCTTTGTCGACGGCCGCAGCGTCGCGGCGGTGGTGGCCGGGCGCGATCCGGCGACCGACCTGGCGGTGCTGCGCGCGCAGGCCGGCTCGCTGCCGTACGCCCAGCTGGCCAGCGAGCAGCGCCTGCGTGCCGGGCAGCTGGTGGTCGCCGTCGGTAACCCGTTCGGCTTCGAGTCGACCGTGTCGGCCGGGGTGGTGTCCGCGCTCGGCCGCTCCCTGCGCAGCCGCCAGGGACGCCTCATCGAGGGCATCGTGCAGCACACCGCGGCGCTCAACCCGGGCAACTCCGGTGGCCCGCTGGTGGATGCCTTTGGCCGGGTGGTCGGCATCAACACGGCGATCATCGCCGTGGCACAGGGGATCGGCTTTGCCGTGCCCGCTGCCACTGCCCAGTGGGTGCTCACCGAGATTCTCACCCAGGGGCGGGTGCGGCGTGCCTGGCTGGGTGTCGCCGCGCGCGACCGCCCGCTCGATCTGCGCCTGGTGCGCGCCCTGGGCCTGCGCGCGCCGCGCGCCGTGGAGATCATGTCGCGCGAGGCGCAGGGACCGGCGGCGCAGGCCGACCTGCATCCCGGCGATCTCATCGTGTCGGTGGACGGCGCGACCGTGGACGGCATCGACGCGCTGCACCGGCACCTGAGCCGCGTCGCGCCTGGCGCTGCGCTGCAGCTGCAGGTCGTGCGTCGCACGCAGCTGCGCGAAATCACCCTGACCGCGCGCGAACCGCCCTGAAGTCAGCCGCAGCCGGGGCGGCTCACTCGCACAGGCTCTGCAGATATCCCTGCGCTGCGGGCGAGAGGCGCTGGAGCGCCAGGGCACGCGCCTTGGGCGCATCGAGGATGTATTCCAGCGGCCCCGAGATCAGTATCTGGCGAATGCGCGGGTGACGCGCGCTGGCGCGCGCCAGCTGGTTCAACACGGTGAAGCCGCGGCTGATGCTGCGGCCCGAAGCGCGGTTGTGTTCGATGCTGCGCGCCAGATATTCACCGAAGCGCGCGTACAGAAAATAATCGTCATCCCCGACCTGGAAACGCGCCTCGGCAAAGAAATCCGGGAAGTTTCGTTCCAGGTAAGCGTTCAGACGTTGAAGACGGGGCCCAGAGTCGCTGTCAGTCGACACTTTGCGCTGCTTCATTTCCGTTTCGACACCTCGGTTGCCAAAGTGAAACTGCGGCGGCGCGAATGTTGGGGCAGCGCGCGTTACGATGCAATAGACGCGCACGCATCGTTCGCGCACCGCGCAGGCATGACGCCGAGATTTTTCCGCACGCCGGCCTGCGGCCGGCCGAGCATCACCTGGGCGCAGTCGGTGGACGAGGCGCTGTGCTTCGGCTGGATCGACGGCGTGCGCTGGCGCATCGACGCGCACAGCTACTGCATCCGCTTCACGCCGCGACGCCGCCTCAGCACCTGGAGCGCGGTCAATACCGCGCGCATGCGCGCGCTGATCACACAGCGCCGCGTCGCCCCCGCCGGGCACGAGGCGTTCGCCGCGCGCCGCCGCCGCCAGCGAAGTCCGCCCGCGCCAGCCGGTACAGCACGTGCGGCCGCAGCGGGTGGCCCGGCGGCAGGCGCGGGTGCTCGAAGTCTTCGCCCGCGCGGCGCCGCATGCCGAGCCGCTCCATGACCCGCCGTGAGCGCAGGTTGTCGGGCACCGTGAACGACACCACCTCCGGCAGCCGCAGCGTCGCAAACGCGAAATGCAGGCAGGCGCGGGCCGCCTCGGTGGCGTAGCCGTGGCCCCACTGGTCGCGCTGCAGGCGCCAGGAGACCTCGGTGCACGGCGTGAAATGCGCGGTGAATGACGGCACCGCCAGTCCGACGTAGCCGACGAACTGGGCGCTGTCGCGCAGCGCGACCGCCCACAGGCCGAAGCCGCGCCGCTCGAGTTCGGCCTGCGCCGCAGCCGCGAGGGCGGCGCTTTCCGCGGCGTTGAGGCAGCGGGGCATGAAGCGCATGGTCTCTGGGTCGGCGTTGAGCGCTGCGAACGGGACGAGATCCTCGGCCAGCCAGGAGCGCAGCACGAGTCGCGCCGTGGTGAATGCGGTCATGGGTGCTTGCAAGCGCCTAGCGGGCCGGTATTATCGAACGCATAGTGATGGTGTAAGACAGTCGCGCGACCGGCAGCGTTTCACGCTGTCATCCGGCTGCTCCTCTCTCCTGAGCGCACGAATTTCGGCTGGGTTTCATGCCCCGCAGGTCACACCCCGCGGTGCGCGCCCTCATGTCCGATACGGCACGCTTTTTTGGGGCTCTTCACCATGCATGCTGCCACGGGACTCTATAAAGAGGCGTACGAGCGCGACAGTTGCGGCTTCGGGCTGATCGCCAGCCTCGACGACCTCCCCAGTCACTGGCTGGTGCAGACCGCCATCAGCTCTCTCAATCGCCTGACGCACCGCGGCGCGGTTGCCGCCGACGGCAAGACCGGCGACGGCTGCGGTCTGCTCCTGAAGAAGCCGGAAGGGTTTCTGCGGGCGCTGGCGGCCGAGGCGGGCATCACCCTTGGCGCACCGTTCGCCTCGGGCCTGGTGTTCCTGGCGCGCGCGGGCACGCAGGCGGATGCTGCGCGCGCCGCGCTCGCCGCACAGCTTGCCGCCCAGGGTCTGCAGGTGGCCGGCTGGCGCGAGGTGCCGCTCGACCCGCAGGCCTGCGGCGCCGAGGCGCTGAAGGTGCTGCCGCGCATCGAACAGGTATTCGTCGACACCGCCGGGCAGGATCTGGACGAGGCGGCATTCAATCGCCGGCTGTTCGTGGCGCGGCGCCTCGCCGAGAAGGCGTGCGCGGCGGACCCGTGGTTCTACGTGCCGAGTCTTTCGGCCAGCACCATCGTCTACAAGGGCATGGTGATGCCGCAGTACCTGGCGCAGCTCTACCCGGACCTGGCCGATCCGCGCCTGGAAAGTTCGGTGGCCGTGTTCCACCAGCGCTTCTCCACCAACACGCTGCCGCAGTGGCGCCTCGCCCACCCCTACCGCTACCTCGCACACAACGGCGAGATCAATACCGTGCAGGGCAATCGCAACTGGGCCACCGCGCGCGGACCGCTGCTGCGCTCGGCGCTCCTGCCGCAGTTGCAGGAGCTCTTACCGCTGGTATCGCTGAGCGGCTCGGACTCGCAGAGCCTCGACAACATGCTCGAGGTGCTCCTGATGGGCGGCCTCGATCCGCTGCACGCCATGCGCCTGCTGATCCCGCCGGCCTGGCACGGACTCGACGCACTGGACGCCGATCTGCGCGCGTTCTACGAGTTCTACTCGGTGCACATGGAGCCGTGGGATGGTCCGGCCGGCGTGGTGCTGACCGACGGCCGTTATGCCCTGTGCACGCTCGACCGCAACGGCCTGCGGCCGGCGCGCTACTGCATCACGCGCAACCGTTGCCTCACCATCGCCTCCGAGTCCGGCGTGTGGGATTACCAGCCCGAGGACGTGGTGAAGAAGGGCAAGCTCGGGCCCGGCGACATGCTGGCGCTGGATCTGCGCAGCGGCACGCTGCTCATGTCCGCCGACATCGACCAGCTGCTGAAGACCCGCCACCCCTACAAGGCGTGGCTCAAGCAGGGCGTCAGTTACCTCGAGAGCGATCTGGTGGATGCGCGCCTGGCGGCGGAACCCATGGACCGCAGCACGCTGTCGCTGTACCAGAAGATGTTCAACGTCACGCAGGAAGAGCGCGACGACATCATCCGCGTGTTGGCGCAGGACGAGAGCGAGGCGGTCGGCTCGATGGGCGATGACACCCCGCTGCCGGTGCTGTCGCACAAGGTGCGCTCGCTGTACGACTATTTCCGCCAGCAATTCGCCCAGGTCACCAACCCGCCCATCGATTCGCTGCGCGAGACCATCGTCATGTCGCTGCAGACGCAGATCGGGCCGGAGTGCAACATCTTCGAGCCCGCCCCCGAACACGCCCGCCAGGTCGTGCTCGGCTCGCCCATCCTGTCGCAGCGCAAGCTGCGCCAGATCCTGGCGCTGGACGAGGTGACGCACGAGTTCATCGATCTGCAGTACGACCCCGCCGAGGGCCTCGAGGCTGCGATCCGGCGCATGTGCGCGCACGCGCACAGCGCCGTGCAGGAGGGCAAGCTGGTGCTGCTGCTGTCGGACCGCTATCTGGTCAAAGGCCGCATCCCGGCGCACGCGCTGCTCGTGACGGGCGCGGTGCATCAGCACCTGGTGCGCACCGGCCTGCGCTGCAAGTGCAATCTGCTGGTCGAGACCGGCACGGCGCGCGAGCCGCATCATTTTGCCTGCCTCATCGGCTACGGCGCGACCGCCGTGTATCCCTACATGGCCTACCAGGTGCTGTTCGAGATGATGCGTCGCGGCCGGGTCAAGCTCGATTTCGCGGCGCGCCTGGAACTCGGACGCAGCTATCGCGCCGGCCTGCGCAAGGGCCTGTTCAAGATCATGTCGAAGATGGGCATCTCCACCATCTCCAGCTACCGCAGCTCGCAGCTGTTCGAGATAGTGGGGCTCGCCGACGAGGTGGTAGAGCTGTGCTTCACCGGCACCGAGAGCCGCGTGCAGGGCGCCGACTTCGCCGACCTGGAAGAGGACCTGCAGCTGCTCGCCGCGGATGCCTGGAATCCGCGCGCGGCCATCCCGCAGGGCGGGCTGCTCAAGTACGTGCACGGCGGCGAGTACCACATGTACAACCCGGACGTGATCGCAGCGCTGCAGGCGGCGGTGCTGTCGGGCGACTACGAGCACTACCGGCAGTTCGCGCACCTGGTGAATGCGCGCCCGCCGTCGACGTTCCGTGACCTGCTGGCGCTGCGCCAGGGCTATCAGCCGATTGCGCTCGCCGAAGTCGAACCGGCGGAGGCGATCCTGGCGCGTTTCGACGGCGCCGGCATGTCGCTCGGCGCCCTGTCGCCGGAGGCCCACGAGGCGCTCGCCATCGCCATGAACCGTCTGGGTGCGCGTTCCAACTCCGGCGAAGGCGGCGAGGATCCGGCCCGCTACCGCAGCGAGAAGAATTCCAAGATCAAGCAGGTGGCCTCCGGGCGCTTCGGGGTGACCGCCGAGTACCTGATCAACGCCGAAGTGCTGCAGATCAAGATCGCGCAGGGCGCCAAGCCCGGCGAGGGCGGCCAGCTGCCCGGCCACAAGGTCAACGACATGATCGCAGCACTGCGCTTCGCGCGGCCCGGCGTCGGGCTGATCTCCCCGCCGCCGCATCACGACATCTACTCGATCGAGGATCTGGCGCAGCTCATCTTCGATTTGAAGCAGGTCAATCCGCAGGCGCTGGTGTCGGTGAAACTGGTGGCGGAGCCGGGCGTCGGCACCGTGGCTGCAGGCGTCGCCAAGGCCTATGCCGATCTCATCACCATCTCCGGCCACGACGGCGGCACCGGCGCAAGTCCGCTGTCCTCCATCAAGTACGCCGGCACCCCCTGGGAGCTGGGACTTGCCGAAACCCACCAGACGCTGCGCATCAACGATCTGCGCCATCGCGTGCGCCTGCAGACCGACGGCGGACTGAAGACCGGCCTGGACGTCGTCAAGGCCGCCATCATCGGCGCGGAAAGCTTCGGCTTCGGCACCGCGCCCATGGTGGCCTTGGGCTGCAAGTACCTGCGCATCTGCCACCTCAACAACTGCGCCACCGGCATCGCCACGCAGCACAACGTGCTGCGCTCGAAGTACTTCACCGGCCTGCCGGAAATGGTGATCAACTATTTCCGCTTCGTGGCGCAGGAGGTGCGCGAGATCCTGGCGGCCCTCGGCGTCAAAGAGCTGTCGCAGCTCATCGGCCGCACCGAGTATCTGGAGATCGTGAGCGGCAGCACGCCGCGCCAGCGCAAGCTCGATCTCACGCCCATCCTCTCCAGCGCCGGACTTGCCTCCGACAAGCCGCAGTTCTGCAGCAGCGATTCGAACCAGCCGTTCGACCGGGGCGAGCTGGCCGAGCGCATGGTGCAGGACATGCTGCCGGCGATTGCTGCCCGCAGCGGCGGGGAGTGGAGCTACGCACTGCGCAACCACCACCGCTCCATCGGCGCACGCATCAGCGGCGAGATCGCGCGCCGCTGGGGCAACTACGGCATGCAGGACGCGCCGCTGACGCTGCGCTGCAGCGGCACGGCCGGCCAGAGCTTCGGGGTGTGGAACACCGCCGGGCTGCACCTCTACCTCGAGGGCGATGCCAACGACTACGTCGGCAAGGGCATGGCCGGCGGCAGGATCGTGCTGCGCCCGCCGGCGGCCGCCCGCTACCTCGCCAAGGACACCATCATCATGGGCAACACCTGCCTGTATGGCGCCACCGGCGGTGAGCTGTACGCCGCGGGCGTCGCCGGCGAGCGCTTCGCCGTGCGCAACTCCGGCGCCGTCGCGGTGATCGAAGGCGCCGGCGATCACTGCTGCGAGTACATGACCGGCGGGGCGGTGTGCGTGCTCGGCCGCACCGGCGTCAATTTCGGCGCCGGCTTCACCGGCGGCTTCGCCTACGTGCTCGATCTGGAGCGCAACTTCGTGGATCGCTACAACCACGAGCTCATCGACATCAGCCGCATCCACCCCGAGGCGATGCAGTCGCACGTGCAGCACCTGGAGAACCTCCTGGAGCGCCAGCGGGCCGAGACCGGCAGCAGCTGGAGCGGCGAGATCCTCAACGACCTGCGCAGTTTCCTGCCCAAGTTCTGGGTCGTGAAGCCGAAGGCGGCCTCCATCGACTCGCTCATCGAAAACCTGCGGCGCGCCGCCTGAACGAGCCGCGCCGATGGCCGACAAGCACATGCAGTTCCTCGATACGCCGCGCGCCGAGCCGGCGAAGCTCGCGGTGGAGACGCGCATCGGCAACTTCCGCGAGATCTATGCGCAGTTCTCGGCCGAGGGCGCGGCGCAGCAGGCGGGTCGCTGCCTCGCCTGCGGCAATCCCTTCTGCGAGTGGAAATGCCCGGTCCACAACTACATCCCCAACTGGCTGAAGCTCATCGAAGAGGGCAACCTGTTCGAGGCCGCCGAGCTTTCGCACAAGACCAACTCGCTGCCGGAAGTGTGCGGGCGCATCTGTCCGCAGGACCGCCTGTGCGAGGGCGCCTGTACGCTCAACGACGGCCTGGGCGCCGTCACCATCGGCTCGATCGAGAAATACATCACCGATGAGGCCCTGCGGCAGGGCTGGCAGCCCGACATGTCGAACGTCACGCCGGTCGGCAAGCGCGTCGCCGTGGTCGGCGCAGGTCCCGCCGGGCTTGCCTGCGCCGACATCCTGGTGCGCAACGGCGTGCAGCCGGTGGTGTTCGAGCGCCAGGCGCGCATTGGCGGCCTGCTCACCTTCGGCATTCCGCCTTTCAAGCTGGAGAAGGAGGTGGTGGAGAAGCGCCGCGAGATCATGCAGAACATGGGAGTCGAGTTCCGCCTCGGCTGCGAGGTCGGCACGCAGCTGCGCTTTGCGCAGCTGCTCGACCAGTTCGACGCGGTTTTCCTCGGTATGGGTACCTACACCGGCGTGCGCGGCGGCTTCGCCGGCGAGGACCTGCCGGGCGTGCACGAAGCGCTGCCCTACCTCATTTCCAACATCAAACACGAGCTGCAGTTTCCCGGCGCGGCGCACGCGCTGATCGACGTACGCGGCAAGCGCGTGGTGGTGCTCGGTGGCGGCGATACCGCCATGGACTGCAACCGTACCGCCCTGCGGCAGGGTGCGCTGTCGGTGACCTGTACCTACCGGCGCGACGAAGCCAACATGCCCGGCTCGCGCCGCGACTATCGCAACAGCCGCGAGGAGGGCGTGGAGTTTCTCTTCAACCGCCAGCCGATCGAGATCGTCGGCGGCGAGCACGTCGAGGGCGTGAAGTTGGTGGAGACGCGGCTCGGGGCTGCCGATGCGCGTGGCCGCCGTGTGCCGCAGGCGCTGGCGGGCTCCGAGCAGATCGTGCCGGCCGATGCGGTCATCATCGCCTTCGGCTTCCTGCCAAGTCCGCCGGCGTGGTTGAGCGAGCACGACATCCGCGTGCATGGCTCGGGCCGCGTGCGCGTCTCCGCCGGCGCGCACAACGCTTTCCAGACCACCAACCCGAAGGTGTTTGCCGGTGGTGACATGGTGCGCGGCTCGGACCTGGTGGTAACGGCCGTGTTTGAGGGGCGTGAGGCTGCGCGCGGCATCCTCGGCTACCTGGGCGTTGGCTGAAAAGAAAAGCCCCGCGCTTTAGGCGGGGCTTCATAAGTTACATCGTCGTGACCCGGTAGCTCGCTGTCAGCTTTCGGCACAGTGCTCTTGGTCGAGCCCTGACCGGTCGCGTTGTCACGAGCATCTAAAATCTCCGGCTGAAACGCTTGGAGCCCTTGGCGCTCCGGCTTCTATCACGAGGCCCGCGTGTATCACCCACGCGATGGTTCGTTCCTGACATCCCCAATAAGTTTGGGGCTGCTTACCCGTGCTCGCGTCGATCCCCGAGTTTCTGTTGTAGTTTCCTTCCCACCTGTCGCTGCTTACACGCATCAACGCATCGGCAGCTTTTTCGACCCTTCAGAGAAATTCGTTTACAGACCGTACCTTGCGCTCGATTGTACTCACTCCAGGACATAAAATCCATGTCGCAAAATGTCGACAACGTCTCAGTTTTCCACGCAACAGATGCACGGTCGCATAGCGTGGCCAGGCCGCCACTGGCGAGGCCTTTGACGTGGTGTCAGCGCCCCAGGCGGACGCTGACCCGTACGCCGCTGCCGTCGGGCAGGTTCATGGCTGAAGCGTGGCCGCCGTGCAGCTCGGCGATCAGCCGGACGATGTAGAGACCGAGTCCAAAATGGGGCCGGCTGTCGCCATCGGGCCGGGACTGCCACAGGGACTCGAACAGGCGTCCTTCCTTGTGCAGGGGCAGGAGCGGCCCCGGATTGTCGACCTCGACCACCGGCGTGGCGCCCTCCAGGTGCAGCCGCACGGTGATGGTGGCGCCGGCCGGGCTGAAGTCCACGGCGTTGTCGATCAGCTTGTCGAGCATCTGCACGATCAGGTCGGGCGCGCCTTTGAACAGCAGCGGGCCAGGCGCCAGCTGCTCGCTGAAACTGCGCCCCGGGAAGGCGCCGCGGTAGGCGGCAATGGCCGAATCCAGCACCGGCACCAGGTCGAAATCCACCCGCTCGGCGCTGCCGATGGCTTCCTCGACCCGGGTGGCCGCCCCCATGGCCACGAGGATCGCGGCCAGGCGCTCGCTGCCCTGGCGGGCGCGCGCGATGTAGGCGCGCGCCTCCTCGCTCACCGGTTCGGCGTCCAGGTTGTCGAGCGATGAGCGCACGATGGTGAGCGGCGTACGGATCTCATGGGCGAGCTTGCCGGCGAGCGTGCGCAGGTAGCCGGTGTACTCGTTCAGTCGGCCGAGCAGGGTGGAAAAGCCGCGCGCCACGTCGCCGAGCTCATCGCGTGCCTCGGTTTCCGGGAAATCCGTCACCAGACCGGAGCGCGTCAGCGCCGACTCGCTGGCGCGGCGCAGGCGCGCCAGGCGCAGCGCCAGCCACGCGGCGAAGGCGAACATCGCCCCGACCGCCACGATGCTGGTGCCGAGGGTGAAGTTGAGCATGCGCGTCAGCGCGTGATCACGCAGGCGGATCCAGCGCGTTGCCGTCTGCGCAACCTCGATCTTGCCGATGACATTCACATGATCGTGGTCGTAGATGGGCGCATCCGAGGCGAGCAGCTGACGCTCCCCGGGGCGGTCGACGAAACGGCGGTACAGGCGCGCCAGGAGCGGCGCCTCGCTGCCGAGATTGGCCGACTGGCCGAGCGCATCGGCGCGCGCCAGCACGCGCCCGTCGGGGGTGCTCACCGCCAGCCGCATGCCCGGCTGCAGGAACTGTGCGAGGTAGGTGCCAAGTTCCGGGGAGGCGACGATCAGACGCCCGAGGGTATGCAGATCGTCGCTGCGCAGCGTGCCGTAGCTGACCGGCGCGGCGCCGCGCCGCGCGCGATCGTCGATCAGCACGCCGAAGCGGCTGCCGACCATCGACAACGGCAGGCGGATCTCGACGCGGTAGCCGTCGCGGCTCGGCTGCCAGGCGGCGCGCACGCGCGGTTCCGACACCGTACTTTGCTGGCCGTACTCGCCGGCCTCGATGCGCCGCGCGGTGAGCGCGCCCGGCCCGGTCGCCGCCAGGAACAGCTGCGATTCCTCTCCGTCGCTGTCCTGGAAGCCGAGCCAGACGCGATCGCCGAAGGTCGCCGGGTCCAGCGCGTTGGTGCCGGGAGCGTCGTAGACCGGGTGTTCATCGTGAACTTCCAGGAGCACGTACAGCATGCGCTCGTACACGCCCGTGAGAATCCCGAAGCGGTGCTCCTCGTCCTTCTTGAAGTACGCCCAGGCGGCGGGGTTGTTGGGCCAGTCGTCGGGGTAGCCGTCGACCAGCGGTGCGGCCGGCAGTGCCAGCGGCTTCAGGTCGTAGGTGCCGGGCTTGACGGCGTCGGCGCCGGCGGCCGGTGCCGGCGCGTTCGCCGCATTGCCCGAGCCTGCGGCCGAGTCGTCCGCCTCGCGATAGAGAAGATCGGTGCGTCCCTGCAGCGATGCGGCCATCGTCTGCGACACCGCCTGCAGTGAGTTCTGCTCACCCTGCCGCAGCGCCAGCTCCATCTCGCGCGCGTAGTTGCAGCCGCCCCAGGGCAGCACCAGGGTGGCGAGCCCGAGCAAGAGCAGCTTCAGTCGCAGCGACATGGCGTGGCTGGCGCTATTCGAGCCAGCGGTAGCCCATGCCGTACACCGTCTGCACGGCGTCGAACTTGGCATCTACCGCCTGGAACTTGCGGCGGATTCGCTTCACGTGCGAGGTGATCGTGTTGTCATCGAGCACGACGTTGGCGGCATCCATGAGCTGCTGGCGGTTGCGCACGTGCCCGGGATGGCGCGCCAGCGCGTGCACCATCCAGAACTCGGTGAGCGACAGCAGCACTACCTGCCCGTCCCATTGCGCCTGCATGCGCTCGGCATCGAGGGTCAGGGGACCACGGCGGATGATCTCGCTCGGCGTTTCCGGCTGACGCAGCGCCGCCACACGCCGGAACAGCGCGTTCACGCGCGCGATCAGATGCGGCAGGCTCAGGTCCTTGGTGAGGAAGTCGTCGGCGCCGAGCCGCAGCCCCGACACCGCGTCGAGTTCGCTGTCGCGCGCGGTGAGGAAGATGATGGGCAGCTCCGCCGACAGCGCCCGCAGCTGCCGGCACAGCTCGAAGCCGCCCTCCGGCTCGTCCTCCAGCGAAATATCGATCACGGCCAGATCCGGCAGCCGCGTGTTGAAGGCCTGCATGGCCTCACGGCGGTTGGGATAGGTGCGCACCGCGTAGCCTTCGCGCGCGAACGCCGCGGCGTAGTTGTCGCGAATGGCAGCTTCGTCCTCGACGATGGCAATGAAACGCTTCATGGGGAAACTAGGCTACAGCCTGCGCGTGCGCGGCGGAAGCGGCGATGGCGCGCCACATTGCGCCACAATTCTTCGTTCGCATTCCATTTTTCCATCCCGTTCAGTGCCGCTTGCGGGCGCGCAATACATGCATCGCCGCAACACCGCAGGGCCGTGCATGAAACCGCAGATTGACCCTATCCCCGAACGCGCACCCTTCAGCGAGACGCTCGCCAACTGGCTGGCACTGCTGGTGCTGGTGGCGCTCGGCTTCATCTGGGGCGGCGCGCTGCCGTGACATGTTGACTCGTCGTATTTGCGGGGCACGCATATGTCACCGTGGCGCACGCGACTGACTCGACTCGCTACGACCTCAAGCGCAACTCTCGCGCACGCCGTGCGTGCGCTGTGCGGCGAGCTGCGCTGGGCGCCGCCGCCGTGGTGGCGGCGCGCCTGCGCCCTGCAGCGCGGCCTCGCTGGCCTGCTGCAGGCTCATCCACGCAGCAGCCGCGCCGCCTGCGGCGCGCTGCTGCTCGTAGCGGTTGCCGCCTACGGCGGCTGGCGCTGGTATCAGGCCATGCCGCGCCCCGTGGCGTACGAGGTGAGCGTCACAGCTCCGCAACGCACCTGTCTCGAGTGCGAGCCGCCGGGCCGTCCCAATCCGCTGCAGCTGACTTTCGCGGGCTCGGTGGCGCCGCTTGCGGCTGCCGGCAAGGTGATCGACCCGGCCCGCGCCGGGATCAGCCTTGCGCCACAGATGCCCGGGGAATGGCGCTGGCGCGACGACCACACGCTGGTGTTCAGCCCGGCGGCCGAATGGCCGCTCGGACAAAGCTATGAGCTCAGCCTTGCGCGGCGCGGCTTCACCGCCCCGCAGGTGCGCCTCGCACGCTACGCGCTGAGCTTCGCAGCTCCACAGTTCACCGCCGCCATCGGTGGCAACGAGTTCTACCAGGACCCGCAGATCGCGAGCGCCAAGAAGATCGTCACCACCCTGGATTTCTCGGCCCCGGTCGACGTCGCGACTCTGCCGCAGCACATCAGCCTGAAGTTGTACGCCAGGGTCGACGACACGCACGAGGCTGAACAGCCGCCGCCGACCTTCACGCTCAGCTACGACAAGCTGCACCTGCACGCCTACGTGCACAGCAGCCAGCTGACGGTGCTGCCCAAGGGCGGGCGCGTCGCCATCGCTGTCGACAAAGGGCTGCGCGCGGCGCGCGGCGGCAACCACACGCCGACGGCCCTGGCTGCCAGCGTCGCGGTGCCGGGGCTCTACAGCCTCGCCGTCAGCGACGTGGCGCTGACGATCGCCCGCGACGAGCTCGACACGCCGAGTCAGGTGCTCATCGTCAGCACCACGCACGCCGTCACCGAGCCCGAGATCACAGCGCGCGTGCGCGCCTGGCTGCTGCCGGTCAAGCACCCGGATGCCAAGCGTCAGGCCGAGTGGGAGCGCTACCGCCACGCGGCCCCCTACCAGTGGGCTGCCGCCCTCGTCACTCCCGAGGTGCTGACACAGGCCGAGCCGCTCACCCTCGCCTACGTCGCCAACGAGCGCGAGCAGGTCGAGCTGCACAGCTTCCGGCTCAAGGTCGAGCCGGGGCGGCAGGTCTACGTGCGCATCGACAAAGGGCTGCGCTCCTTCGGCGGCTACCTGCTCGCCGACAGTGCGGCGCGCGTACTGACGATGCCGCAGTATCCCCAGGAGGTGCACATCGCCCATGAGGGTGCGCTGCTGGCGCTGTCCGGTGAGCGCAAGCTCCTGCTGCAGACGCGCGACGTGGCCGCGCTGCGGGTGCAGGTGGCGCGCCTGCTCCCCAACCAGCTGCAGCATCTGGTCACCCAGAGCGGCGGCGACTTTGCGCACCCGCGTTTCGAGCGCTATGGGTTCAGCGCTGCCGATATCACGCAGCGCCACGAGGAGATCGTGCTACTCGCGCCCCTGCCGCCGGGCACCAGCAACTATCAGTCACTGGACCTCGACCCGTATCTCGGCCGCTCCGCAGGCGGTGGCCAGGGCGTGTTTCTGCTGCGCGTCGAGGCCTACGACCCGGTGCGCAAGACCCCGGTCGCGCCAGGCGGCGACGATCGCGCCACGGCCGATACGCGCCTGGTCGTCATCACCGATCTGGGCCTCATCGCCAAGCGCGCGGTGGACGGCAGCCAGGAGGTGTTCGTGCAGTCGATCACCAGCGGCGAGCCGCTCGCAGCCGTCACGGTGCAGGTGATCGGCCGCAATGGCGAGCCGGTGCTGAGCCGCCCCACCGATGCCACAGGTCACGTCCATTTTCCCGACCTGCGTAGCTACAAGGAGGAACGCGAACCGGTGCTGTACCTGGCGCGTCAGGGCGCGGACAGCTCCTTCCTGCCGATCAAGAGTCACGTCGAAGCGCTCGACCTGTCGCGCTTCGATGTCGGCGGCGTCAGTAACCGTGCCGAGCAGGCGGCGCTCAGTGCCTACCTCTTCAGCGACCGTGGCATCTATCGTCCGGGCGACGAGATTCGCGCCGCAGCCATCATCCGCGCCCAGGACTGGCGCGCCCTGCCCGCAGGTCTGCCGCTGCGCATGCAGCTCACCGACCCGCGCGGGATTGCGATCAAGAACGATCTGGTGCGCCTGAGCGCCGGCGGCTTCGAGGAGATCCGCTACCGCACGCGCGAGGTGGCCGCGGTCGGCACCTACACGCTGAATGTCTACCTGATCGCAGCCGGGCAGCGCGAGAGCCTGATCGGCTCGCTCACCCTGAAAGTGCAGGAGTTCCTGCCCGACCGGCTGCGCATCGCCACGCACTTCTCGAGCGAGCAGGCCGAGGGTTGGGTGTCGCCCGAGCAGCTGCAGGCGCGCGTGAAGCTCGAGAACCTGTTCGGCACGCCCGCAGCCGGGCGGCGGCTGCGGGCCAGCATGCGCCTGTCGCCAGCGGCCATCGGCTTCGCCCGCTATCGCGACTACGAGTTCCGCGACCCGCAGGCGGCGCGCGAGGGTTTCGCCGAAGAACTCACCGAGCAGAAGACCGCGGATGATGGCCAGGCGCAGTTCGATCTGAATCTCAGCCGCTTCACCAAGGCCACCTACAGCGTGGCACTGAGCGTTGAGGGCTACGAGGCCGACGGTGGCCGCGCCGTGAGCGGGGCGGCGACGCAGCTGGTGTCGAGTCTGCCGTTCCTGGTCGGCTGGAAGGCCGACGGCCCGCTGGATTTCATCGCCCGCCAGGCGCCGCGCTCGCTGCAGCTCTTGGCCATCGATGCGCAGCTGGCGCGCAGCGCCGCCGCAGGACTGAAACTGAAGCGCATCGAGCGGCGCTACGTGTCGGTGCTGCTGCGCCAGGACAGCGGTGTCTACAAGTACGAGTCACGCCCGAAGGAAATCCCGCTGAGCGAAGCGGCGCTGGCGCTGCCGGCCGCAGGCGCCACGATCGCCCTCGACACCACAACCCCGGGCAATTTCAGCTACGTGGTGAGCGATGCGGACGGGCAGGTGTACGCGCGCATCGACTACACCGTGGCGGGGGCTGCCAACCTGTCGCGCTCGATGGACAAGAACGCGGAGCTGCAGATCGTCCTGGACCGGCACGACTATGCCGCGGGCGACACCATCGCCATGCAGATCCAGGCGCCCTACACCGGCGCCGGCCTGATCACCATCGAGCGCGATCACGTCTACGCCTGGCAGTGGTTCAAGACCACGACCACGAGCTCGGTGCAGACGATCAAGGTGCCGCGACGATCTCGAGGGCAACGGCTACGTCAGCGTGCAGTTTCGTGCGCGATCCGGCTCGCCGAGGAGATGCTACACCTGAGCCCGCTGTCCTACGGCGTGCAGCCGTTCTCGATCAGCGCTCGATGCACGCCGCAACGCCGTCACGCTGCATGCGCCGGCACTGGTCAAGCCCGGCGCACGACTCTGGCCATCAGCTACCGCACCGCGCAGCCGGCGCGCATCGTGGTGTTCGCCGTCGACGAGGGCATCCTGCAGGTGGCGCGCTACAAGCACGCCCGATCCGCTCGGCTACTTCTTCCGCAAGCGCTCGCTCGATGTCAGCACCTGGCAGATCCTCGACCTGATCCTGCCCGGAGTTCCGCAGTGCCATGCTCGTCGGCGCCCGGGCGGCGATCAGCGCACCGCGCTCGGCGCGAACCTCAATCCGTTCAAGCGCAAGACGCGACAAGCCGGTGGCCTTCTGGTCGGGCATCGTCGCCGCCGGCGCCGAAGAAAACACGCTGCACTTCACCGTGCCGGACTACTTCAACGGCAGCCTGCGCATCATGGCCGTGGCGGTGAACGATGCCAGCATCGGCACCGCCGAGACGACCGCCCTGGTGCGCGGCGACTTCGTCCTGAGCCCCAACTGCACCGCTCACCGTGGCGCCGGGGGACGAGTTCGAGGTGAGTGTGGGCGTGGCGAACAACGTGGCCGACTCCGGCGATGCGGCCGTCGTGGCCCTCGCGCTGCAGCCATCCGCGCACTTCGAGCTGCTGGGGCCTGCGCAGCAGCGCCTACCGGTCGCTGCGCTGCACGAGGCCGCCGCGCGCTGGCGCGTCAGGGCGCGCGAGGTGCTCGGCTCGGGCAGTCTTAAGTTCCGCGCAACGCTCGCGGGCGGCAGCGCGCAGATCGAATCGATGATCGCCGTGCGTCCGGCGACGGCGTATATGACGAGCCTTGCGGCCGGCAGTTTCGCAGGCAGCGCGCAGGTGCCGGTGCCGCGCGTCCTGTGGCCGCAGTTCCGCACGCTCGAGGCGAGTGTCTCGCTGCTGCCGCTCACGCTTGCGCACGGGCTCGCGGCTTACCTCGACCACTATCCGTACAGCTGCACCGAGCAGCTCGTCAGCCAGGCGATGCCGGCAGTGGTGCTGGCACAGCGTCCCGAGTTCGGCACGCTGAGCGCGCGCCAGGGAGCAACCCTTGCGAGCATGCTCGAGGAGCTGCGCGCCCGGCAGAACGAGGACGGCTCGTTCCGCTACTGGGCGGGCGGGGTGGAGTCGGTCGATTTCGTCTCCGTGTACGCCCTGCACGTGCTGCTCGAGGCCCGCGAGCGCGGCGCGCCGGTGCCCGCCGATCTGCTCGCCTCCGGTGCGGGGTTCCTGAGCCGCATGGCGCGCCGCGACGCCGACAACCTGCAGGAGGAACGCACCGGTGCTTACGCCATCTATCTGCTCGCCCGGCAGGGCGTGGTCGTGGCGAACGAGGCAGCCGCACTGCAGCAGCGTCTCAACAACCGTCATCCCAAGGAGTGGCAGTCGGACATCGTCGCCGCCTACCTCGCCGGCGCCTATCAGCTGATGCAGCAGGAGTCACTCGCCAACCGCAGCATCGCCGGCGTCGCTTTCGGGCAGTCGCACGACCTCGACCGCTGGCACGGCGCGATGGCCGACGATGCCATGCTGCTCTACATCCTGGCGCGACACTTCCCGCAGCGGCTGCCGCGCCTGCCGGCGCAGGTGCTCGAAAACATCGTGGCGCACGTGCAGCACGGCGAGTACGACTCGCTGTCGGCGGCGACTACCATTCTCGCTCTCGACGCCTACGCTACAGCGAGCAGTGCCCCGGCCGCGGCACACCTGAGCATCACCGCGACGCTCGCCGACCGCTCGACGCAGCCGCTGAGCCTGCCGGCGGGGTTGTTTCCGCGCGTGACCCTGGCGGCGCAGACGCGCGCGCTCGAGTTCGCCAGCGACGGCGCGCTGCGCGGCTTTTACCTGGTCAACCAGTCCGGCTTCGACCGCGATCCCAACCCGCCGCCGCTGCGCCAGGGACTGGAGATCACGCGCGAGTTCCTCGATGAGCGCGGCCAGCCGCTGCAAAGCGTCAGGCTCGGTGACACGGTCACGGTGCACCTGCGCTTCCGCGCGATCGGTGCCCCCGTCGAGGATGCCGTGCTGGTCGACCTGCTGCCAGGCGGGTTCGACGTGGTCGTGCCGCAAAGCGCAGCCGGCGAGCAGCCGCTGCTGGCGGCCGCCGAGCGCGACGGCGACGACGAGGCGAACGGCGCCGGACACGGCTATCCGTGTCCCTGGCTCGTGACGCGGCCTGACAACTTTCCGGACTTCGCCGACCTGCGCGAGGATCGCGTGGTGCTGTACGGCCGCGCCACCACGCAGGTGCAGGAGTTCAGCTACCGCATCAAGGCCAGCAATGCCGGCAGCTTCACCGTGCCGGCAGCGTTCGGTGAATCGATGTACAACCCGCAGGTGCGGGCGCGCTCCGCCGCCGCGCACCTGCGTATCGAGCGCCCGTGAGATGGGCTGCGCGCCTGAGCGTGGGGGCGCTGCTGGCCGTGGCGCTGCTGCTGCGGCTGCTGCCGGCGCCGCCGTTGGCACGCTACGCGCCCGGTTCGACGGCGGTCTACGCCGCAGACGGCGAGCTGCTGCGGCTGACGGTGGCGAGCGACCATCAGTACCGCTTGTGGACACCGCTCGCGCAGGTCAGCCCCGACTACGTTGCGGCGCTGCTCCTGCACGAGGACCGGCACTTTCGCTGGCACCTGGGCATCAACCCGTGGGCACTGCTGCGCGCGGCGTGGCGTACCGGCAGCGGCGGGGTGCGCCAGGGAGGCTCCACCGTCACCATGCAGCTGGCGCGCCTGCTGTACCGCCTCAATACGAAAACGCTTACCGGCAAGCTGCGCCAGATCGCCTGCGCCGAGTATCTGGAGCTGCGTTATTCGAAGGCGCAGATTCTCGAGGCGTACGTCAACCTGACACCGTACGGTCGCAACGTGCAGGGGGTGGGAGCCGCCAGCCTCATCTACTTCGGCAAGCCGGCCGCACGGCTCACCTTTGCGGAAAGCCTGGCGCTCGCCGTGATTCCGCAGGCGCCGCGCGCGCGCGCCTCGCGCGGCCTCGACTCACCGGCACTGAGCGCGGCACGTGTGCGCCTGGCCGATGACTGGGCCCGGACCTATCCCGTACCCGCTGAGGCGCTGGCCGCAGCGCGCGCACCGCTGCGCCTGCGCACCCTGCAGCAGCTGCCGTTCGAGGCGCCGCACCTGGTCGATGCGCTGCTGAGCGAAGGCCGCGCCGCGACGCAGCTGCGCACCACGCTGGTGCTGGCGCAGCAGCACGTGCTGGAGCGCGCCGTGCGTCAGTACATCGCCACCACGCGCAGCCTCGGCGTCAGCAACGCCGCGGCGCTGCTGGTGGACACGCGCACGATATCGGCCACGGCGCTGGTCGGTTCGGCCGACTTCTTCGACGCCGGCATCGCCGGGCAGGTGAACGGCGTTGCGGCCAAGCGCTCGCCCGGCTCGGCACTCAAGCCGTTTATCTACGGGCTCGCCATCGATCAGGGCATCATTCACACCCGCAGCATCCTCAAGGATGCGCCCACCGCCTTCGGTGTGTACGCGCCGGAGAATTTCGACGGCGCGTTCGTAGGTCCGGTGAACGCCCACGACGCGCTCATCGCCTCGCGCAACGTTCCGGCGGTCTGGCTGGCCGCGCAGCTGGCGCAGCCGGACCTGTATCAGCTGCTGCAGTCGGCCGGCGTCGCGCACCTGGCGAGCGAGCAGCACTATGGACTGGCGCTGGCACTCGGCGGCGGTGAGGTGACGATGGAAGAGCTGGCGGGCCTCTATGCCATGCTCGCCAACGGCGGCGAGTTCGCCCCGCTGCGCTATCTTGCCGGGACACCGGCGGCGGTGCCGGTGCCGCTCCTGTCGCGGCAGGCCGCGTTCATGGTGCTGAGCATACTTGGGGACAATCCGCGCCCCGACGGCCTGCCGAACCAGCAGCCGCGCATCGCCTGGAAGACTGGCACCTCCTGGGGTTTTCGCGACGCCTGGAGCGCCGGCATCGTCGGGCCCTACGTGCTCATCGTGTGGGTGGGCAACTTCGATGGCAGCAGCAATCCGGCCCTCGTCGGTGCGCAGGTCGCCGCGCCGCTGTTCTTCCGCATCGCCGACGCGCTGCGCAGCTCGCACGCGGAACTCGGCGAGCTGCAGCTGCAGCCGCCGCCGGGGGTGGCGCGTGTGGCGGTGTGCGCAGCCTCCGGCGACCTGCCCAACGATGCCTGTGCGCAGCGCACGCTCGCCTGGTACATCCCCGGCAAGTCGCCCATTCGCATCAGCACGGTTCACCGCCGCATCGCGCTGGACACGCGCACCGGCCTCATGGCCTGCGCCGATACCCCGCCGCAGTTCGTAGCGTGGCAGGTATTCGAGTTCTGGCCGTCCGACATCCAGAAGCTGTTTGCGCGCGCCGGCATGCCGCGCCGCCGGGCGCCGGGGGAGCGTTGCGGCGCAACGACGAGCCGGACAGCGGCCGCAGCGCCGGTCATCACCTCGCCGCTGGCCGGTGTCAGCTATCAGCTGCGCACGGGTCAGGCTGCGCCGCAGGGCCTGCAGCTGACCGCCACGGCGGCGGCCGAGACGCAGTCGCTCTACTGGTTCGCGGGCAGCGCGTTCCTCGGCAGCAGCGCGCCCAGCGTTGCGCTTGCCTGGCTGCCGCCCCATGGCGGCGATTTCACCCTGAGCGTCGTCGATGAGCACGGGGCAAGCGCGAGCCGCAGTGGTGCGGGTCGACCCCCAGCCCTAGCCGCGGCCGTTGAGCTTAGCCCGGCGCGCGTGCTAGCGTGTCGGCGCGCGCACCGCAGCACGGGCGCCGTGCCAGGCAACAGTCGCTAGAACAAACAATCCAGCGCGACGACCCGACCCACAGCTAAGCGCTCCGCGACGGAGGAATTATGTTCACGCAAGTGCTCGACCCGCTCGGCAACCTGACGCTCACCTGTCTCGTCGCCCTCATCCCCGTGGTGTCGCTCCTGGCGATGCTGGCGGTGTTTCGCCTGCCTGCCTGGCTTGCGGTGGTGCTGGGGTCGATCATCACTTTCGCGCTCGCCCTATGGGTGTGGCACATGCCAATGGACCAGGGCGCCCACGCCTACCTGTACGGCGCGGCCACGGGCATCTGGAACGTCGACTGGATTACCTTCTGGGGCATGATGCTGTTCAACACGCTGGCGGTAAGCGGCGTGTTCGAGAACTTCCGCCGCTGGCTGATCGCGCAGGGCAGCCTCGATGTGCGCGTCCAGACGATCCTGTTCGCCTGGGCGTTCGGTGCGCTGCTCGAGGGTCTGGTCGGCTTCGGCTACCCGTGGGCGGTGGTGGCGCCGATCCTGATCTCGCTCGGCATCTCCGACCTCAACGCCATCCGCGTGGCGGCGATCGCCAACAATGCGCCCGTGTCCTTCGGTGCGCTCGGTGCGCCGATCATCGCGCTCGCCGCCGTGACCAACTATTCGCTGCTGGCGCTGTCCGGTTCGGTCGGCACGATCGTGGCCGTGCTGGCGCTCTTGCCGCCCTGGGTGCTCCTCTATCTCGTCGCCGGACGCGAGGGCGTCAAAGGCGGCTGGCCGCTCGCGGTGGTGGGCTCGCTCGGCTACATCGCCGGGCAGTATCCGGTGGCGGTCTACCTCGGGCCCTATCTGCCGGATGTCACCGGCGCCATCGTCTGCTTCGTGGCGCTGCTGCTGCTTCTGAAGGTGTGGCAGCCGAAGACGCTGCTCGGCTACGGCGGCGTGCCGCTCGATCCGGCCACCGCGCAGCAGAACCGCGGCCACGGGCTTAAGACCGGCGAGGTGCTGCAGGCGTGGATGCCGTTCGCGGTGCTGTTGGTCGTGGTGACGGCCTGGACCGGGCCGTGGTCGCCGCTGCCCAAGGTCAGCTGGTTCAAGGCGCAGGCGGTGGCCTGCTCGGCGCTGGCCAGCAGCTGCCCGATCCCGAAGGGCAACGTGAGCGCGGTCTTCAATTTCGCCCCGTACGTCGGCGGCAGCGCGATCCTTGCGTCCTGGGTCATCGTGGTGCTGCTGCTCGTGGCGATGGGACGACTGCGCGCCGGGCAGATCGGCGAGGTGCTGCGCCGCACCTGGCACCAGATGTGGGGCGCGCTCTTGGTGGCGCTGTTCATCTTCGGCCTCGCTTACATCTTCAACTACTCCGGCATGGCGGCCTCGCTCGCCAAGGGCTTCGCCAGCATGGGGACGGCCTTCATCCTGGTGTCACCGCTCCTGGGGTTCATCGGCGTGGCGCTGTCCGGTTCCAACACCTCCACCAATGCCATGTTCGGCAAGTTCCAGGCGCTGGTGGGTGTGCAGCTCGGCATGCCGCCGCTGCTCTTGCCGACGCTCAACTCGGTCGGCGCGGAAATCGGCAAACCGGTTGCGCCGCAGACCGCCAGCGTCGGGGTGTCCACCAGCAAGTTCGTGCGCAAGGAAGGCGACGTCATCCGTCACAACATGGGCTGGACGCTGATCCTGCTCGCCTACCTGGTGGTGATCGCGGTCGGCTGCTACTTCCTTAACCCCGCGGCCATGCGCCTGCCGCCGTAGCGGGGCCTCAGAACGCGCTCCTGCCCGTCAGCTCACGCCCGATGGTGAGCTGGTGGATGGTCTCGGTGCCCTCGTAGGTGATGACGCTTTCGAGGTTCAGCATGTGGCGGATGGGCGAGTATTCGGCGCTGATGCCGGCGCCGCCGAGCATGTCGCGGCAGTCGCGCGCGATGTCGAGCGCCATGCGGCAGTTGTTCCACTTGGCGAGCGACACCTGCGCCGGCTGCAGGGTGCCCGCCTCCTTCAGCCGTCCGAGCTGCAGCGCCAGGAGCTGCGCGGTGGTGATGCGCCGCGCCATGTCGGCGAGGCGGATCTGGATGGCCTGGTTCTGCGCCAGCGGCCGGTCGAACAGCTCACGCGTGGCGGTGTAGTCGAGCAGCTCTTTCAGGCACGCCTGCGCAGCCCCGATCACGCCCCAGCAGATGCCGTAGCGCGCCTGCGTCAGGCACGACAGCGGACCCTTGAGCCCGACGACGCCCGGCAGCACCCGCTCTTCGGGCACCACGACGTTGTCGAAATACAGCGCCGCGGTGATCGAGGCGCGCAGCGAGAACTTGTGCTGGATCTCCGGCGCCGAGAACCCGGCCGTGCCCTTGTCGACGAGGAAGCCGCGGATGCCTTCCGGGGTCATGGCCCACACCACCGCCACGTCGGCGATGGCGCCATTGGTGATCCACATCTTCGCGCCGTTCAGCACCCAATCCTTGCCGCGCTTCTTGGCGTGCGTCTTCATGTTGCCAGGATCCGAGCCACCGTGCGGTTCGGTGAGCCCGAAGCAGCCGATGACCTCGCCGTGCGCCATGCGCGGCAGGTAGTGCTGCTTCTGCTCCGGCGAGCCGAAGGCGAAGATCGGATACATGCACAGCGAGGACTGCACGGAGACGAAGCTGCGGATGCCGGAGTCGCCGCGCTCGAGCTCCTGGCAGATGAGCCCGTAGCAGATCGCATTGAGACCGGCGCAGTCGTAGCCCTGAATGGATGAGCCCAAGAGTCCCAGCGAAGCGAGCTGCGGAATCAGCTCCTTGGGAAAGCGGTGCTCCTCGAAGCAGCGCTGGATGATCGGCAGGACCTGCTCATCGACCAGACGCGCCACCGAATCCTGCACCAGGCGCTCCTCGTCGGTGAGCGTGGCGCGCACGCCGTACAGGTCGAGCGGGTCGAGCGTCGCGCCGCCTGACGTGGCGGCGGGGGCGGCAGCGGCGGCATTGGCCACATGGATCTCCTGCAGAAAACGGCTCCCCGCGCGGGGGGCCGCATGATAGCGGGTCTTCACCCGCCGGGCATCCGCCGCAGGCGACGCGGTGGCGTCACGGCCATGCTTGGTGCAGGCTTTGCGCCATGAAAATCCCTGAGATCCTCATCATCGAGACCGTGCACCAGCCCGGCAGCCTCGCCAAGGTGCTGCAGGTGATTGCCGACGCGGGGCTGGCGATCGAACACCTGACGGCACTGCGGCGCGACCAGGGACGCACGTTATGGGAAATCACCCTGGAAATGGACGAGGAGGCGGACCGCTCGCTCTACGAGCGCATCGGCGCGCTGCCCAATGCACGCTTCGTCGGCAAATCAGACCGCGTCTTCAACCGTCACCGCGGCGGCAAGATCCGCACCATCGCGAGCCTGCCGATCAACACCCGCCAGGTGCTGCGCGATGTCTACACACCCGGCGTGGCGCGCGTCTGCCTCGCCATCCAGAAGGATCCGCAGGCGGCCTACGACTTCACGGCTCTCGGCATGACGGTCGCGATCATTACCAACGGCACCGCGGTGCTCGGGCTCGGCAACATCGGCGCACTGGCGGGGCTGCCGGTGATGGAGGGCAAGGCGGCGCTATTTGCCGACCTCGTCGGCATCAACGGCGTGCCGATACTCATCAACGAGACGCAGCCGGCGCGCGTGGTGCAGATCGTTACCGGCATCGCGACGACCTTCGGCGCCATCCAGCTGGAGGACTTCGCCGCGCCCGAGTGTTTCGAGATCGAGCGCGAACTGCGCGCGCGCCTTGCGATACCGGTGCTGCACGATGACCAGCACGGCACGGCGGTGGTGACGCTCGCCGCCCTGATCAACGCCGGACGTCGCTCGGGAGTGGACCTGTGCGCCAGCGTCGTCGGGCAGATCGGCCTGGGCGCGGCCGGCACCGGCATCGTGCGCCTGTTGCGCGCCTACGGCGTGCTGCAGGTGCTCGGCACCGATCGCAACCCCGGCGCGGTGGCGCGGCTGGAGGCGATGGGCGGTGAGGGGGTGACGCTGGCCGAGCTGATGCAGCGCGCCGACATCGTCATCGCCACCACCGGCGTGAAGGGACTGATCAAGCCGCAGTGGGTGAGGAAGGGCCAGGTGATCCTCGCCTTGTCCAACCCCGATCCGGAGATCGAGCCACTCCTGGCGCGCGAGCAGGGGGCGGCATTCGCCGCCGACGGCAAGGGCATCAACAACGTGCTCGCCTTCCCGGGACTGTTCAAGGGAGCGCTGGAAGCGCGTGCCAGCAGTTTCTCGGATGCCATGCTGATGGCGGCGGCGAATACCGTGGCCAACATGGCCAAGGGCGATGAACTGGTCCCCGACCCGCTCGACAAGGAGCTGCACGAGAAGGTCACCGCGGCGGTGCGCGCCGCCGCCGGCGGAAGTGCGCCCGGGCCGGTCAGTACGGAACGCTGAGGCGCCGGTACAGGTCCGCGAGCAGCCACAACGGGCCGATCAGGAGGAACTGCAGGTCCTTGAAGAACGAGGGGCGCTTGCCCTCGATGGCGTGACCGATGAACTGGCCTATCCAGGCCACCACGAAGATCACGAGCGAGGTCAGCCACAGGGGCCAGGGCAGGAGCGCCAGGGCGTGCGTGAGCGCGAGCAGCGCCACGAATACCACGGCGACGCCGAGCGCGAGCGACGGCGACAGCAGCAGGTAATAGAGGACGGCGGCGGCCGCGGCGAGCGTCGCCCAGTTGAGCCACGGCGAGGTTGCGCTGAAGGCCCGCGGCACGGGGACCGCCCACAAAAGGCCGAGCACCGCCAGCACGATCGCCGGCACGCACAGCCAGTGCAGCACTTTATTGACGGGGTCCTGGTGACTGGCGCCGTATTCCTGGAGCCAGTCGGTCACGCTGCGCATAGAGCGGGAAGCTAGCGCGGCAGGCGCGCCGATCGCAAGCACCCCCGCGGCCTTGCAGGCCGCGGGGGTGGGTTCTTCAGGCCATGAGTCCGCGCAGCTTGCCGAGCGCACTCGACTCGATCTGGCGGATGCGTTCGGCGGAGATGCCGTACTTGCCGGCCAGGTCGTGCAGCGTTGCCTTGTCCTCGGTCATCCAGCGGCGCTGGACGATGTCGCGGCTGCGCGCATCCAGGCGATTGAGCGCACCCTGCAGGCGGTCCGAGGAATCGTCGGCACTCTCGGCCTCCTCGACCTGCAGGGCCGGATCGGCATCCGGGGCCGGCAGATAGGCCGCGGGGCTGTAGAGCTCCTCATCGTCCGCCTCGGGAGCCGGGTCGAAGGACATGTCACGCGCCGCGAGGCGCTTCTCCATTTCCGTGACTTCGCTGACGCTCACGCCCAGATCGCGTGCCACGGCGGCGGTTTCCTCGGCCGACAGCCAGGTGAGGTTCTTCTTCATGCGGCGCAGGTTGAAGAACAGCTTGCGCTGCGCCTTGGTGGTCGCAATCTTCACCAGGCGCCAGTTGCGCAGCACGTACTCGTGGATCTCGGCGCGGATCCAGTGCACCGCGAACGACACCAGCCGCACGTTCAGCGAGGGGTCGAAGCGCTTGACGGCCTTCATGAGGCCGACATTGCCTTCCTGGATCAGATCCCCCACGGGCAATCCATAGCCGCTGTAGCCGCGCGCGATGTGCACCACGAAGCGCAGGTGCGACAGCACCAGCTCGCGGGCGGCGGCGAGATCGTCCTTGGAACGGAAGCGGTCGGCGAGCTCACGCTCCTGTTCGCGGGTGAGGACGGCAATGCGGCTGACCCGCTCAAGGTAAGCATCGAGGCTACCGAGCGGGCCGGCTAAGGCGTGGTCACCCATGCGGGCAACCAGTGCGGTACCAGCAGTCATGTGTTCTCCCGTGGGTTGGTAGGGCATTCTAGCAGTCGCCTGATTAGAGTGCTAAAGGGCCCCGGAGTTCCATCCGGGGAGGGGCGTTTTGGGCTTGCCGAACAAGAGCTTGCGCGTGCCCCCGCGCCCCGGGCATCCCCCATAGGAGGGGCCTGGCGGGGCCAGAAAGGAGTGCCCGGGGCGCTCTCAGGCTTAACGGCAGGATGCTTTGGAGCTAAAGTCCGCGGCGCGCTCCCTATAAACATAAGTAAAGAGGCGTCCCATGATCAGTGCTTTCATCGCAGGCCTTGCCGCGCTGTGGCTGCCCATCCTGGTCTCGGCCGTGATCGTGTTCCTGGCGAGCTCCGTCATCCATATGGGGCCGCTCTGGCATCGCGGCGACTACCCGCAGATGCCGCGCGAGGCGGAGGTGATGGCCGCGCTGCGCCCGCTCGCGATTCCGCCCGGGGACTATTTGCTGCCGCGGGCCAAGGATATGAAGGAGTACAAGACCGCGGAGTTCACCGCGAAAATTGCCCAGGGCCCGGTGGTGGTCATGACCGTCATGCCGAACGCGCCGGTGGCGATGGGTAAGAGTCTCGCGCAGTGGTTCGTGTTCCTCATTGTCATCGGCATTTTCGTGGCGCTGGTCACCGGCCACGAACTGCCGCCGGGAGCACCCTACCTGCGCGTGTTCAAGCTGGCAGCAGTGGTGGCCTTCATGGGCTATTTTCTGGCGCTGTGCGAGCTGTCCATCTGGTACCGGCGCTCCTGGGGACTGACCTTCAAGGGCGCGCTCGATGGCGTGATTTACGGCCTTTTGACCGGCGGCGTGTTCGGCTGGCTATGGCCGCATCTGGCGCATTGAGGCGCGCGGCGAGCAGTGCGTCACGCGCGCGAGCATGTTATGCCCGTAGGCGCGCAGATATGATTTTGTAACTACGCATACGTCGCACTAAGCCCGGAAAAACTTAAGAACGCATCACGTATGCCTCATATAAACGATGGTCTGATACACTCAATTCCACTTGAGGGCGAGGCGCGGGGGCAATGAATAAGGTTCGCTGGTTAACGGTGACGGGCATCGTATGTCTGTCGCTTGCAGCTGTTGCCACCCAGGCGGCCATCCCGCAAGGCTCGCTGCAGAAAACCCACCTGAAGTATTCGCAGCGGCCGGCGCTCAACGAACCGGTGCTGCGCTCGAGCGCCGCGCTGGTGCTCGACACCTCGACTTCCTCGGTGCTGTACTCGCGCCGCGCCGCGATCGCCATGCCGATCGCCTCGATTACCAAGCTCATGACCGCACTCGTGGTCATGGACGCCGGCCAGCCGCTCGATGAGACCCTCACGGTGAGCCCGGATGATCGCAGCGTGCGCAAGCCGATCGTCTCGCGCCTGACCATCGGCACGCAGCTGTCGCGCGGGGATCTCATGCACCTGGCGCTCATGGCCTCCGAGAACCGCGCCGCCCATACCCTCGGCAGCAACTACCCCGGGGGACTGGCCGCGTGCGTGGCGGCGATGAACGCCAAGGCGCGCGAGCTCGGCATGGCGAACGCGCACTTCGTCGAGCCCACGGGACTGTCGGACGAGAACGTCGCCAGCCCCGAGGACCTCTCGAAGCTCGTCATGGCAGCGGCCAAGGTGCCCGCCATCCGCGAATTCTCCACCGACGGTGACTACGTCGTGCAGGTCGGCCGCCGCCTGGTGCAGTTCCACAATACCGACTCGCTGGTCAACAACGCCGACTGGAACATCGTGGTGCAGAAGACCGGCTACATCTCGCGCGCCGGGCGCTGCCTGGTCATGCAGACGGTGATCGAGGACCGCACGCTGGTCATCGTGCTGTTGAACTCCTTCGGCAAGCGCACCCGCGTGGCTGATGCCCGCCGCGTGCGTCGCTGGGTCGAAGCAACGCTCCTGACGCACACCGGCGCCACCGCCACGACGACCTGAAGCGGCTCTGAGGCCCGCGGCCGCGCCGTCAGGCGCGCGGCTCGATGCTGGCGAGGTGGCGCGTCGCCGAGATCCACGCCCCCACTAATCCGAGGAGCCAGCCGGCGCCGAGCAGCACGCCGACGTCGGCCGGGCTTAGTCCCTGCAGCAGATAGCGGCTGCCATAGAGGCGCGCGAGCTGCGCCACCGGCCCATCCAGGAGCGCGACTGCGGCGGCGATCAGCCCCCATGCGAGCAGCGCGCCACCCAGGCCGTAGAGCATGCCGGTGTAGAGAAACGGCCGGCGCACGAAGGCGTTCGAGCCGCCGACGAGCTTCGTCACTTCGATCTCGGCGCGCCGTCCCTGAATCTCCAGGCGGATGGTGTTGCCGATCACCGCCAGCACGCCCACGCCCAGCAGCACCGCCGCGATCAGCAGCAGCCGGCGCAGTACTTCGAGTATGGCGTTGAGGCGCTTGACCCAATCGGAGTCGACCTGCACCAGGTCCACCTCGGGCCACGCGGCGAAGTAGTGGCGCAGCGACTCGAGCCCGAGGGCGGTGCTCGCCGGCGCGGTCGGCCGCACGTGCAGCACGTGGGGCAGCGGGTTGTCCTTGAGAGCGGTGAGCGCATCGCCGAAGCCCGAGTAGCTCTTGAAGTCCGCCAGCCCCTTGTCGGCCGGGATGAGCGTGACGGCCGCGACGTCCGGGCGCTGCTGCGCCGACTGCGCGAGCTGCTGCGCCTTGGCGAGCGGCACGTCGGTCTTCAGGTACACCGAGACGTCCACGGTGTTGGCGAAATTGCCGGTGGCGGCCTGGGTGTTGACCACGAACAGCCGCAGCGCCGCGGGCAGCGCCAGCGCCAGCGCGATCACCAAGCAGCGTCAGCAGCGTCGCCAGCGGGCCGCGCGCCAGGCGCCCGAGCGAGCCGAACAGCGCCTGCATGTGACGCGAGCCGGAGACCCCCAGGCTCATCGGGTCGCCACCACGCTCGGCAGCGAATCGACGGCATCGCCGTGCACGCGGCCGTCCTCGAGCACGATGACGCGCTGGCCGAACTCGCGCACCAGGTGATGATCGTGCGTGGCGATGACCACCGTCACGCCGACATCCTGGAAGCGGCGGAACAGCTTCATGACCTCGAGCGACAGATCCGGGTCGAGGTTGCCGGTCGGCTCATCGGCGATCAGGAGCGGCGGCTTGCTGATGACGGCGCGCGCGATGCCGACGCGCTGCTGCTCGCCGACCGACAGCTCGAACGGCAGCGCCTGCTCCTTGCCCAGCAGTCCCACCTGATCGAGCGCGGCGCGCACGCGCTTGTCGATCTCCTTCAGCGGCGTGGCGGCGACCACCAGCGGCAGTGCCACGTTGTCGTACACCGGGCGGTCGGCGAGCAGCTTGTGATCCTGGAACACCATGCCGATGCGGCGGCGGAAGGCCGACACGTGGCGCGGCTTGAGCGTGTGGGTATTGCGGCCGTTGACGATCACCGCGCCGCGCGTGGGCCGCTCGAGCAGCGCAATGAGCTTCAGCACCGTGCTCTTGCCGGCACCGGAGCGGCCGGTGAGGAATACCATCTCGCCGGTGTGGATCTCGAAGCTGACGTTGCTCACGGCCTCGCGGCCGTTGCCGTAGCGCTTGTTGACGCGATCGAAGACGATCACGTCGCGCCTGCCTGCGGGCCTTCGACCAGCGCTGCGGCGAAGCTGTGCGGATCGAACTCGCCGAAGTCCTCGGCCGTCTCGCCGACGCCGATGTAGCGGATCGGTATCTTGAGCGAATGCGCGATGGCGATGACGATGCCGCCCTTGGCGGTGCCGTCGAGCTTGGTGAGCACCAGGCCGGTGACGCCGACCGCCTGCTGGAACTGCTGCGCCTGGGCGAGCGCGTTCTGGCCCTGATTGGCATCGAGCACCAGGAGCACCTCGTGCGGTGCGCTGGCATCGACGCGCTGGATGACGCGCCGCACCTTCTTCAGCTCTTCCATGAGATGCGACTGGCTGTGCAGCCGCCCGGCGGTATCGGCGAGCACGACGTCCGTGCCGCGCGCGCGCGCCGCCTGCAGCGCATCGAACACCACCGCGCCCGGATCGGCGCCCGGCCCCTGGGCCGCGAAATCGGCGCCGGCGCGTTCCGCCCACACCTTGAGCTGCTCGATGGCGGCGGCGCGGAACGTGTCGCCGGCCGCCAGCAGCACGCTGCGGCCCTCCTCGCGCAGGCGGCGGGTCAGCTTGCCGATGGTGGTCGTCTTGCCCGAGCCGTTGACGCCGACCACCAGGATGACGAACGGCCGCCGCGCCGCATCGATGCGCAGCGGCTGCGCGCACGGCGCGAGGATCTCCACGATGCTGGCCTTGAGCGCCTCGATCAGGGCGCGCACGTCGGCGAGCTCCTGCCGTGCCACGCGCGTGCGCAGCTCATTCAGGATGCGCTCGCTCGCCGCGACTCCTACGTCCGCGCTGATGAGGCGGGTTTCGAGTTCCTCGAGGATGGCCGCATCGATCTGCCGGCCCTTGAACAGGTCTGCCAGGTCGTAGGTGAGCCAGGAGTTGCCGCTGTTGAGGCGGCTGCGCAGGCGCTTGAGGAAGCCGGGCCGCGCGGCGGCGGGGCTGGCGTTGTCGGAGGAGTGGCGGAACATGGCAGCGCATTGTAGCGGGACGCGGAAGATAGTCCTTCCGCGCCCGCCATGGCGCCGTAACGCGGCATCGCGCGGGGCTGCGCTTAAGGCTGGATGACCGTCGGGTTGGTGATCAGCAAGGTCGTGCCGGGCGGGTTTGCCGGTACGCCGGCGGGCGGGATGGCGACGCCCGTGAAGCTGATGGCCTCGCCCTGCATCTCCGCGGTCACGGCGGCACTGGCGGTTGGATCGATGATCGAGCCGTGATCGCCGGCCAGGAAGTTGACGTAGGCCCGCAGCCCGGGCGGTGTGCCGGCGCCGCTGGTGACGACACCGGGCGCGGCCGGCGCCGGAATGCGCGTCAGCACGTCGGCGCCGTAGGCCGATGCCGTGATGAGGCGCTGCGTCGCGGAGTTAGGTACCACCTGGTCCGGGAGCGAGGTCGCGCTGCCCACCACCTGCAGCAGGTGGATCGGGTGCTGCGTAGTGGCGAGTGCGATGTAGTTGATGGGGTCGCCGGAGTCGACCACCGTCTGCGCGTCGCGGAAGAACTGCGCGTACAGGGTCGTGCCCGGCTGCAGTCCCTGCGCCTCGAGGCCGGCGTTGATCTCGGGCGCGAAGGTCGGTGAGTCCTCGAGCAGCTGCGCGATGCCGCCGCCCGGATTGGCGAGCGTCGCGGTGCTGATCTCGGCACTCGGTACCACCGCCATGAAGGTCCCGCCCTCGATCGCGCCGAGCGAATGACCGAGGTAGTGGATGGCGCCGGCATTGACCCCGCCCGCCGCCCCGAGGCTCATGCTGGGCAGAGTGCGGGCGAAGGTGATGAGGTCGGCCACGCCTTCGCGCAGGTTGTCGCGCGAGGTGAGAAGGCTCGTGAGGTTGATGAAGTGCGAGCCGGACGGGTCGATCGTGCCGGGCGTGATCAGCTCGAGGTCGAAGGTGCGCTCGATCGAGCCGCTGGCGGGCAGCCCGAGGCCTGCGTACAGCGGGTTGGCGGCGCTGGCATACAAGGGGTCGGCGGTGCTGGTGACGCCGTGCAGCGGCAGGTCGATGGCCACGACCACGAAGCCGGCATCCGCGAACGAGTCGGCGACACCGAACATGTCCTCGCGGCTGCGCGTGATGCCGTGCTGGAAAATCAACACCGGCCAGCCGCCCGGCGGCGGCGTCGGGCCGCCGCCGAGCGCGTAGGCGGACTTGGCGTTGGGCACCGTCACCAGCACCGGTATGAGCAGCGTCTGCGTGGGCACGGGCAGCGGATTGAAGCGGGTGACGAAGGTGCTCGTCTTATCGAGCGGGAAGGGCGGCGCCGTCCAGGAGCCGGTGAGCGGCTGCGACTTGCTCAGGTAGTAGGGAATGCTCAGGGCACCGACGTAGATGTCGGCATGGCCGGGCAGCTGCGCATTGACCGCGTTGGTGGCGATGCCGGTCGGGTTGAGCTTGATGGTGGTGGCGGCGGCAGTCGCCGAGACCAGCTCCAGCGTATCGGCGGTCGACTGCGTGGTGAAGCTGAAGGTCAGCACGATGTTCGCCGGATTGATGCCGATGGCCTGCGCGATCTGCAGCTGCGCCCCGGTCAGCTGGCACACGCCGTTGAGCGTCGCATCCGTGATGCTCGGGCAGGTCGGGCCGCCTGAGGCGAGGGCTGCCTTGATGGTGGCGTAGTCGCTGTCCGGAACTGCCGCATGGCCGGCGCTGTCGGTGATGCCGCTGGTGAGGATCACCAGATAGCCGGTGCCGGTGGTGCAGTTGGCGCCGAGGAACTGGCCGCCGCTGATGCAGGTGCTCGGCATGAGCGGGTGCAGCGGGGTGATCTCGAGGATCGTCGGGCCGACGCCGGCGTCGCTGGCGGTGGCGGCCGTGTAATCCGTACCGGGAACGAGCGGCGCGCCGAGCACGCCGGTGGTGGCCTTGGTGGTGTTGCTGGTCGTGACCGGCACGATGATGACCGAGGTTGCGGTGAGCGAGGCCGGATTGAGCGCGCCGCCGAAGCGTTCGCGGATCACGGCCGTGGTGGAGAAGCCGTCGAGGGCGTTCACCGCGGCCTGATTGGGCATGAGCGCGTTGGCCGGCTGGATGTTCAGCGTGCCGTCGGTGGAGCCGGCGAAGTACAGGTCGGTCGGGTAGGGCAGGATGCCGGCCGCAGGCTGAAACAGCGCCGTGCTGCTCGAGGGCGGTGTGACCGGCGTCGAGCCGCTCGGGTTGCCGTTGAAGGTGGTGGTGTCGGCCACCCCGGTGACGGTGCCGTTACCGCCGGTGCCGCATGCGGACAGGAGCAACACTCCTGCGGCAATCCCTGCGCCGATGAGTTTTCTCATATCCCGCGAACTCCTGACCATTGCAGCACGTGAGTCGATGGGCGCGGCGGTGCGCATGTTGTTATGCCCGTCGCTCACCGGCTGTGACCCCCCTGCCGGTGCTGTTGAGCGCTCATGAATGAGCCAGGCTAGAGTACGCTTACGGCAAGAACAGTGGCAAGGTGCCGGGTTTTTCCAGGGACGTGAGGCGCGTTGGTGTTCACTCGCAAGTCGGGCGCTCGTGCGCCCACGGTAGCGCGCGCCCGGGGCGAGCGCGTGCTGCGCATCATCGGCGGCACCTGGCGCGGCAGGAAGCTGCGCTTTCCGGCAGCCGCCGCCATCCGGCCCACGCCCGACCGTGTCCGCGAGACATTGTTCAACTGGCTGGCGGCCGCGGTGCCGGGGGCGCGCTGCCTCGATCTGTTCGCCGGCAGCGGGGCGCTCGGGCTGGAGGCGCTGTCGCGCGGCGCCGCACACGTCACCTTCGTCGAGCACGACGCGGCGGCGGCGCGCGAGCTGGGCGCGCGCCTCAAGGAGTGGCAGGCCCCCGATGCCAGCGTGCAGCGCGCCGACGCGCTGCGTTTCCTTGCGGGCGCCGCCGGGGAGCCCTACGACATCGCGTTCCTCGATCCGCCGTTCGACGCGCAGCTGCTTGAGCCCGCTGCGACGCTGCTCGCGCAGCGCTGGCTGAAGGACGGCGCGCTGATCTATGTCGAATGCGCAGCCCGCGCGGGCCTGCCGGCGCTGCCGCCGTGCTGGCGCGTGCTCAAGGCGAAGCAGGCCGGCGAGGTCGGTTATCATCTGTTGGCGCACGCCGCGCCTTGAGCCTCGCGACCGCATGAAAAACTACGCCGTCTATCCGGGCACCTTCGATCCGATCACCAACGGCCATCAGGACCTGGTGCGGCGCGCGGCCGGCATATTCGATCACGTGATCGTGGCGATCGCCGCCAACCCCAACAAGACGCCGATGTTCCCGCTCGAGATGCGCGTCGATCTGGCGCGCCGCGTGCTGGTCGAGCTCGGCAACGTCGAGGTGCTCGGCTACGCCGGGCTGACGGTCGATTTCGCGCGTCGCTACCAGGGCGCGGTGATCGTGCGTGGTCTGCGCGCGGTGTCAGACTTCGAGTTCGAGTTCCAGCTCGCCAACATGTCGCGCCATCTCGATCGCGAGTTCGAGACGGTGTTCCTGACCCCGCAGGAACAGTTCACGTTTATTTCTTCGACGCTGGTGCGCGAGATCGCCGTGCTGGGCGGCGACGTGGCGCAGTTCGTGCACCCGATCGTCGAGGCCGAGCTGAAGAAGCAGCGGCGCCTCTGAGCGGCCGGCGCGCCGCCGTGCCGCTGCGGCCGGGACGCTTGGCCCGCGCCTTGCGTCGGCGGCGCGGCACGCGCGGCAGGCGGATGCGCAGCGCCGGGGGCTTCAGGGTGCCGGCGCGTTCCAGTTCCAGTGCGCGCCACAGGTACCAGGCGGCGGTGCTGCGGTAGGGTTTCCAGCGCTCGCCCCAGGCTGCGAGCGCCTTCGGATGCGGCAGGCGCGACAGGCCATAGGCGGCGCGAAAGCCGCTGCGCACGCCGAAGTCGTCCACCGGCAGCACGTCGGCCCGTCCCAGGTGGAACATCAAGAGCATCTCCACCGTCCAGCGCCCGATGCCGCGCACCTGCGTCAGGCGCGCGATGATCTCCTCATCCGTCAGGCCCTGCAGCGTCGGGTGATCCGGGACGAGGTTGCTGAGGGTCTTGGCGGCGAGGTCTTTGAGTGCGGCTACCTTGGCTGCCGAGAAGCCGGCGGCGCGCAGCGTGGCGACGGGTGCCTCCTGCACCATGAGCGCCGTCGGGAAGGCACCCGCACCGCACGAGTCCATCAGGCGTTTGAGGATGGTGTTGGCCGCCGTGCCGTTCAGCTGCTGGTGCGCGATGGCGTGCGCGAGGGCCTGGAACGGCTGACATTCGGCCGGCGTTTCCAGTAGACACGGGCCGACAGCGCGGATCAGCTCGCCGAGCACGGCATCGGCTGCCGTGAGGTGCGCCAGGATCGGTTTGCTCATGGGAGGACTACTTCTGGCAGGACGGGCAATAGTAAGTCGAGCGCTGTCCCTGGGAAACGGCCCGCACCGGCGTGCTTGCAGCGGCGGCACGGCTGGCCGCGCCGTTCGTACACGTACAGCCGCTGCCGGAAGTAACCCGGCTCGCCATCGGCCTTGAGGTAATCGCGCAGCGTCGTGCCGCCGGCACGGATTGCCTGCCGCAGCACGGCGCGCACGGCGCGCACCAGCTGCCCGGCTTCGCGGCGCGTGAGGGTCCGCGCCCGGCGCTGCGGGCGGATGCGCGCGCGGAACAGCGCCTCGCTCGCGTAGATGTTGCCGACACCCACCACCAGCTGGCTGTTCATGAGCAGCTGCTTGATCGCCACCTGCCGGCGCCGCGTGACGCGCCACAGGTAGTCGGCATCGAAGCCTGCACCGAGGGGCTCCGGCGCCAGGCGGCGCAGCAGCGGGTGCCGGCGCGGATCCTCGCTGGTGTACAGCAGGCTCCCGAAGCGCCGCGGATCGTTGAAGCGCAGTGCGACACCGGAGTCGAGCACCAGGTCGAAGTGGTCATGGGTGCGGCGCTGCGTGCCCGCCGGCGCCACGCGCAGGTTGCCGGACATGCCGAGGTGCAGCAGCAGCGTGCCGGACTCGAGCGTCAGCAGCAGGTACTTGGCGCGGCGCCCGACACGCACGATGCGCTGCCCGGCGACGGTGGCGGGCAGCTGCGCGCTCACCGGCCAGCGCAGGCGCGGTTCGTAGACGTTGAGCGTGAGGATGCGCCGCCCGCGTGCATGCGGGGCAAGGCCGCGACGCGTTGTCTCGACTTCAGGAAGTTCGGGCAAGCGCGCTCGCGCGCCGCGCTACTTGATCTTCGATTCTTTGTAGGCGACGTGCTTGCGCGCCACCGGGTCGAACTTGCGCACTTCCAGCTTATCCGGATGCAGGCGCTTGTTCTTGGTGGTCACGTAGAAATGACCGGTGCCGGCGGAGGACAGCAGCTTGATCTTTTCACGCATGGTGCATTCTCCTCGAAAGGCGCGCGCTTACAGCTTGCGGCCCTGGGCGCGCAGCTCCGCCACCACCTTCTCGATGCCCTTCTTCTCGACCGTGCGCATGCCGTTCGCGCTCAGGCGCAGGGTGACCCAGCGCCTCTCGGTCTCGATCCAAAAACGCTGCGTGTGCAGGTTGGGCAGGAAGCGGCGGCGCTTCTTGTTGTTGGCGTGGGAGACGCGGTTACCGACGGCCGGCTTCTTACCGGTGACCTCGCAGACGCGTGACATACAAACAACCTTAGCTAATTCAGTGACTTGAGGGAGAGGAGACGAGCTCCTGCGGCCCCCGGGCCGGGCTTTATACCAGCCCCCCGTGGGGATCACAAGAAGGAGCGTAGCGCCTCAATGGCCCCTGCAGGCGCAGGTTACGGCACCGCAACGAGCGTGGACGGTCGCTTCAGCCCGGGCGCAGGCGGCGTCCCAGCCCGCGCGCGAGGGCCCGCCACAGGAGTCGCCCCAGGAGCAGGCCCGGAATGATGACCACGAGCCAGGGCAGAAGCACGGCGATGAAGCGGATGACCTGCGCAATGGCACCCTTGAAGTCGGCGGTGAAGGATCGCAGGGCATCCCGGACCGGCGTGCGTTCCTCGCTGTAGGCCTGCTGCGGCGGGGCAAAGCTGATGGTCAGTATCTCGGTGTCGATGCGCCGGCGCAGGTGGGCGTGCTGGCTGTTGAGAGAGTCGATCTGCACCTGTACGGCAGCGAGCTCCTTGGACACCGTGATCAGCTGCTCGACTTTCAGCTCCCTGCTCTTCATGAATTCAGTGAGCCGATCGCGATGCGACGACAACAACGCCAGCTGGCGGTCGGTGTCTGCCACCGGCTCGGCGAGATCCTCGGCGTGCGTGCTGCGGGCGGTGATGCGGCCGTCCTGCGCGGCCATCTCGATCAGCGGGTCCACAGCGGCGGGGGCGAGCCGCATGCTCACCCGCCCACTCGGCACGCCAAGCTGTGCGTCGAAGGAAACGTCCAGCAGCATACAGGCGAACTCGGTGCGCGTCGCACAGGCGGCCTGAACCTGCTTCATCCTCTGCGAGAGCAGATCCCTCCCCAGTTCGATCTCAACCGTGTGCTCGTAGGCCAGCGAGTCGTTGCGGCGGGTGGCGCCGACAGACTGCGCGACCGCTTGCATCGGCGCAGCGGCCGCAGGCGCGGCCCCCACAAACTTCGCCTGTGACACGCCTTGCCCGCAGGCGGCCAAGAGCAGGCACAGCACGCCGCAGCAATGTGCGACGCGCGGAGCGCGCCGCGAGCGCTCAAGATCATGGCTCAAGTTCACCGCCTGTCCCTTCGCATCCTGCGCGCCGGTTTGCCGGCTCATCACTCATGGATACGAGGAAGTGCGGCGCGCAGGGTCAAACTAGTGGATCGCCGCAACCTGCGGGCATGCTGCTTGACCCCACGGTACTATTGAGAGCGGTACTGGAGTGGAGGGGTTTAATGTGGCCTCATCGCAGAGTCTCTCCGACATCAAGTCGAACTCGAACCGATGCACGCGTGGCCACAGCCAGTGTGTTTGGCCTATCGTATTTTGTTGTCGTGGTGCTTCTACTGCATCTAATCCGTGGGGACATCAATCCGGCACAGCATTTCCTCAGTGAGTACGCCATCGGTCGGCATGGGGTGCTCATGGCCAGTGCTTTTGTAGGGTTTGGTCTCGGCGCAATTTGTCTTGCATGGGCGCTTTACCAATCTCCGGCGACAGCCACGCGCTCGAAAACCGGTTCGATTCTCCTAACGGCATTCGGTGTACTGACTTTTCTTGCCGCGCTTTTCACGACTGACCCGCGAGGCGCTGCGCTAACGACAGTCGGCATTCTCCATATTGCGGCCGGCCTCTTGTCATTCCTGGCGCTGATGCCCGCAATGGTTCTTATTTCGCGACGCCTAAGGAACGATCCGCGCGAACGGTTCCCCCATCGCTTGCTTTTGCTATTGTCGCTCGTCGCCGTGGTTGCCTTTGTCGTTTTTGTTGTGTTCCAACGAACGCTAGATGCGGGCCTACTTCAACGAGCTTTCGTGGGCATGTGCGTGCTGTGGTTGCTGCTCACTGCAATCGAGCTCAGGAGCGCACTGCGAACCAAGTGATCCCGCCGGATCTGATCGGGCGAGCTGTGGCAACGCAATAACGTCAAAAATCGGGATAGGCTTTGGGTTCGGCTTGGCAATCTGCAAAACGCGTAGCATCTGCGGGCGATGTTCGGCACAGTCTCCTCGGGGGAATGAGCACAGATGACGCTCGCAGAATGGATGATATTTGGGGCGGTTTTGCTGTTTTTGCTCACTCTTGCGCCTGTGAAAGCAATGCGGCACGAGGCTTTCGACAACTCGAACCCGCGCGACCCGAGTTTCTATTCACACGCTATGAGCTCGCGGGCGTTTGGCGCTCATATCAATGGAATCGAGACATTTCCGTTCTTCGCTGTCGCGGTCCTGCTGGCTGAGTTTCGCGGCCAGCCCCAACGCTGGGTGGACACCCTGGCGGTTGCATTCGTCTGTGTCCGCGTGCTTTTCGTTCTGGCGTATCTGAGAAATCGGCCGACAATGCGCACGCTGCTTTGGAATCTTGGCTTCTGCGTCAATGCCGGAATATTCTTCATGCCGTGGTGGGGGCCACTATGTCGGCACTGGAATTCAAGCTAAGCCGCGACCCCTACCCGCCTGCGTGAAGGAGTCAACACTTAAAGAAGTCCCGCTTCGGAAAAGGAAAAGCACCGACCGTCGCCGATGATGAAGTGATCGAGCACGCGTACGTCCATCAGGCCCAGGGCTTCCTTCAGGCGCCTGGTGATGAGCTCGTCCGCCTGGCTCGGCTCGAGCACGCCGGACGGGTGGTTATGGGCGAAGATCACCGCCGCGGCGTTATGCAGCAGCGTCTGCCGCAACACCTCGCGCGGATGCACACCGGCGCGGTCGATGGTGCCGCGGAACAGCTCCTCGAAGGCGATCAGCCGGTGGCGGTTGTCGAGGTAGAGACAGCAGAAAACCTCATACGGCCGGTCGCGCAGCTGCGCCACGAGGAACGTGCGTGTGGCCTCGGGCGCGGCGAGCGCCGGGCCGATGCGCAGCGCCTCGCGGAAGTGGCGGCGCGCGAGCTCCACCGCGGCCTGCAAAGTGGCGTAGCGCGCCGGGCCGACTCCGCTTTGCGCGACGCAGCGTGGCATCTCGGCGTTGAGCAGATTGCGCAGCGAACCGAACTCGGCGATCAGCGCACGCGCCAGCTCGACCGCCGAGCGTCCCTTGGTTCCCGACCCCAGGAGCAGCGCCAGCAGCTCTGCGTCGGACAAGGTCTGCGCGCCGCGCTGCAACAGCTTCTCGCGCGGCCGCTCGGTGTCAGGCCAGTCGCGGATGCTCATGCAGGTCGGCTCCAGGCTGTGCACGCAGTCTAGGGAGCCCGTGCTCGTCCGGGCAGGGGCATAAACTGGCGCGAACATCACGATTTCGCGCTCGCCGGAACCGGTGGAATTAATGCGGCGAGGCAGTCGCTGCAGCCAGCGTGTCGTTATAGGAATGACGCGCCCACCCCTGGTAGTGGGGCTCCCGGTCATATGTTGCGTCGAGTGTCTTGAGCATCTGCGGCAGCAGCTCGCCATAGTCCGGTGTGCGCAGACCGATGACCATCGCGGCCAGTCCGGTTGCCGGCAGTCCGGCGTAGGCCATGTCCAGAAACGAGCGGCTCGCCGTGCGCAGCTTCGCGGCCTTGTCCGCGCTGCTGCTGCCATCGGTCGGGCTGCTGAGCTCGTAGAGCATGAGAGTCAGCCGCGGCAGGACGTGCAGGAGAGAGCTGCGCTCCTCCAAGCTTCCCTTGAGCAGTTTGTTTTGAATATCGGCGTTCACCGTCAGGCCTGCCGGCTGCGCGAGCGCGCGTACCGCCGCGTAGGCTGCGACCAGGCCCGGCAGGAAGCGCAGATTGCCGGGGCCTTTGTTCTCCGCGCGCTGCTGCGGCTCGATGTCCAGATGGATGCCGTCGATGCGGGCGTGGGGATGGTGCTGGTTGAACTCCAGCACGGCAGCTACCTGCGCCAGGAGCTTGTCGCGGTGCCTGCCGCTCTCGTCGGCGTCCGTGCTCGACAGCAGGGTCTCCACACGGATCCCGCCGTCATGCAGCAGCGCGATGGCCGAGGCCAGAGCGGCCGCATCGCCAAGTTCGCCATGACTGAAGACCGCCACGTAGACTTCATTGATGCCCTGAGCACGGCAGAAATCCCGCAGCTGCTCGGAGCCGCGCGCCGTGCCAAGAACCGTGGCGCCCTTCCACACCCACAGTCCGTGTACCAGCCTCGAGTCCTGCGCCGGTGCAGGCGGCGCGAGCGCCAGCCACAAGAGGCCGATCGCGAGCAGCGGGCAACGCATGACTAGCGCGTCAGCCGTGGCAGCGGGGAAGGCGGCTTCATTCGGCGCCGTCCACGCGGCACGCGGGCAGGGCGCTGCTCAGCGTCGGACCCGGACCTGCCGCCAGGCGGAAGGCGACCCGAGCGTTGTCGGAGCGCACGCCGACCGGTCCCGGCGCCAGATCGGCTGCCAGATCGCCCTGCCAGACACTGTGACCGTCGACCGTGACCTGCAGCTGTCGTCCGAGAAGCTGCGCACGCAATACGTGGGCAGCCTCCGGTGACAGCGCCGGCAACGGCGTGGTCTGGCGCGGCCTGACGGTCTGATAGCCGCGGTTGCCGCACTCGCTGCTGGCATGCTGATCCGGATTGATCTTGGTCTGCACCACGAGCTTCGACTCCGGCGCGAAGCGCCACATGACGTACACCAGATTGCAGGCATCCGCGGCCCGCAGCTTCAGCCCGAACTGCCGTCGCAGTACCCCGGACGCCAGAGGCGAGTCGATGGCCGACGGACCGAGGTAGGTGAACTGCGTTTCCGCCGCATCGGCGATGGCGATGCGCGCGAACGCGCGCATCTTGGGCGTCGCGACCGTGAGGCGGCCGTCCGCTGCGCTCGTCAGCGACCCTTCCGTGATGCACAGGTCGGCGGCCGACACCGGCGTCGGCGCGCTGCCGCCCGCCTGGGCGCGCACCATGGCCGCAGCCAGCAGCAGCGGCATTCCCTGCAGCAGATGCGCGCGCACCGCGCGACGCTGCCAGCGGATGCGACTTCCCAGAATGCTCATGGACTTATCCTCGGCCGCCGTTGTTTTTTGCTGCTGCAGATCTGCGGCGTGCTGCCGAATAAGACGCAAATTGTGCGGACAGGTAGACACGGACGGCTACCGCAATTCATGCTGCGCTGCACCATGGCCATCACAGGCTCAGACTTTCGGCTTCTAACGGCGTCCAAAAGCAGGTCTAAGCCGGTCGCTGACCGCGGCAAAGCCCGCCCGCCCCGGCGTGCGGGTTCACGCTTGCGGAGCGCGCACGCGTGCAGCGCGCGGGAGCGGTGCGATAATCAGGGCATGCAAGGCAAACGCATTCTGCTCGGCGTCAGCGGCGGCATTGCCGCCTACAAAAGTCCCGACCTGGTGCGGCGGCTGCGCGAGCGCGGCGCCGAGGTGCAGGTCGTCATGACCGCTGCGGCGCGCGAGTTCGTGACCGCGACGACCTTCCAGGCTGTCTCCGGCCGCCCGGTGCGCAGTGAATTGTGGGACGCCGCCGCGGAAGCGGCCATGGGTCATATCGAACTTGCGCGCTGGGCGGATGCGGTGCTGATCGCACCGGCCAGCGCGGATTTTCTGGCGCGGCTTGCCGGCGGGCAGGCCGACGATCTGCTCGCGACGCTGTGTCTGGCGACACAGGCGCCGCTCGCGGTTGCGCCGGCGATGAATCACATCATGTGGGCCAACCCGGCGACGCGCGCCAACGTGGCGCTGCTGAGCCAGCGCGGCGTGCAGCTGTTCGGGCCGGCGGCCGGCGACCAGGCCTGCGGCGAGAGCGGCCCGGGTCGCATGCTCGAGCCGCTGGAGCTTGCCGAGCGCCTGGCGGCGCTGCTCGCGCCGGCCAGCGGCGCACTCAAGGGGCGGCGCGTGCTGATCACGGCGGGGCCGACGCGCGAACGCATCGACCCGGTGCGCTTCATCAGCAACCGCAGCTCCGGCAAAATGGGTTTCGCCGTCGCACAGGCGGCGCGCGAGGCGGGCGCGAGCGTGGTGCTGGTGGCCGGACCTGTGAGCCTGCCGACCCCTGCAGGCGTGACGCGCATCGATGTCGAGAGCGCCGCCGACATGCTGAACGCGGTGCTGCGGGAACTCAACGGCACCGAAGTGTTCATCTCCACCGCCGCTGTGGCCGACTACCGGCCGGCGCGCGCTGCGGAGCAGAAAATCAAGAAGAGCGCCGAGAAGCTGGATCTGGCCATGGAGCGCACCACCGACGTGCTGGCGACGGTGGCCGCGCGCGGCGATCGCCCGTTCGTGGTCGGCTTCGCGGCCGAGACCGAGGCGGTCGAGCACAACGCCCGCGCCAAGCTCATGAAAAAGAATCTCGACATGATCGCGGCCAACGAAGTCGGCCACGACAAGGCCTTCGACTGCGAGGACAACCAGCTCATCGTCCTCAGCCGCGGCAGCCGCCACGAGCTGCCGCGCGCCGACAAGCTGACGCTGGCCCGCGGGCTGGTCGCGCTGATTGCGCAGGACCTGGCGGCGCGCGGGGATGCACGCCTGCGCGGCTCGGCGCACGCTTGAGCGCCGCGAGCGGCGGCCGGCGCGCCCTCAGGGTGCGCATCCTCGATGCCCGCGTCGGGCGCGAATTTCCGCTGCCGGCCTATGCGACCGATGGCTCGGCGGGGCTGGACCTACGTGCCTGCCTGGACGCACCGCTCGTGCTCGCCCCGGGGCGTGCCGAACTCATTCCAACGGGCCTTGCCATACACCTCGACGATCCCGGGCTTGCTGCCGTGATCCTGCCGCGCTCGGGCCTCGGCCATAAGCACGGCATCGTGCTCGGCAATCTGGTGGGACTGATCGACTCTGACTATCAGGGGCAGCTGATGGTGTCGTGCTGGAATCGCGGCAGCGAGCCCTTCACCATCCGCGCCGGCGAGCGCATCGCGCAGCTGGTGGTGGTGCCGGTGGTGCAGGTGGAGCTGGAAGTCGTGCCGGACTTCGTCGCCTCGCAGCGCGGTGCCGGCGGTTTCGGGCACTCCGGTCAGCGCTGACACGCCGCGCCTGCGCAGCGCGAGGTGCGCTTACTGCGTGTGGATGGTGTGCAGCGCGCGATAGCGTTCGATGTCGGCCTGGAACTGCGCGCGCAGCGTGCTTTCCTCGACGCTCTTGGTGGCCAGGGCGCTGTCCTGCTGATGCAGCTCGTTGACCGTACGCACCAGATTTTCCGCCAGGTCATCGGGCATGTTGCGGGCGTCGGGGCGCGCACTGTAGGGCCGGAAAGTCAGCGCAGTCGACTGCAGCGCCGACAGGCGCGAGCGCAGACTGTCCGCATACTGCGCGGTGGCCGCCACCTGGCCGTGCAGCTGATCGAGCCGCACGTCGCGCAGCGCCTCGATGTCCTTGACCGAGGTGTAGGTGGTGAGCAGGAAGGCGTCATGCTGCTTCTGCTTCATCACCGCATCGCGCGCCCGCGCATCCGCCGCCTGCTGCTCGGGCGTCTTCTGCGCATCGCCGTGCCCGACCTCCACGCCCTGCGAGTCGAGGGCCGCGTGTGCCTGCGAGGCATACTGCGGCGGAATGTTGTCGCCGTAGTGGACCACGCCCTGTTCGTCGGTCCAGCGGTAGGCGACCGGACCTTTCTTGGGATCGGCGTGGGCGAGGGCGACGCACGCGCTCGCAGCCACGAGCAGGAGCAACTTCAGACGCGGTGCAACAGCCGACATGCTTCTATATTCGGCGGCGGCCAGGCTGCTGGCAAGCTCAGCGCGCGCCGTAACGCTCCTGATAGGCGCGCAACGCTGTGAGCTGCTCGTCAGAAATGCGCGCACGGCCGTCGGCCGGCTGCGACAGCGCCGCGATGAGATCGGCAAGTGTGATGATGCTCACACAGCGTACGCCGTGCTGCTGTTCGACCTCCTGCACTGCCGTCAGCGCTCCCTGGCCGCGCTCCTGGCGGTCGAGCGCCAGTGCGACCCCCGCCGCCTGCGCGCCGCAGGCGCGGATCAGATCGAGTGACTCGCGCACCGCGGTGCCGGCCGTGATCACATCGTCGACGATCATGACGCGTCCGGCGAGCGGCGCGCCGATGACCCGGCCACCCTCGCCGTGCTCCTTGGCTTCCTTGCGGTTGAAAGCGCACGGCACGTTGCGGCCGTGTTCGGCGCACAGCGCGACGGCCGTCGCTGTGGCCAGCGGGATGCCCTTGTAGGCTGGTCCGAACAGCATGTCGAACGGGATGCCGGCGGCAGCAAGCGCCGCCGCGTAGCAGCGTCCCAGCACGAGCAGCGACTCGCCGTCGCTGAACAGGCCGGCATTGAAGAAGTACGGACTTTCGCGACCGGACTTGAGCGTGAAGCGGCCGAAGCGCAGCGCGGCGCGCTTGAGCGCCAGGTCCAGGAACGTGAGCTGGTATTGCTGCATGTCATATCATTGCCTGATGCGTGTCATCACCGTCAACGTCTGCGGCATCCGCTCGGCGGCAGCCAAGGGGTTGTTCCGCTGGCTGCGGCGGCAGCGGGCGGATTTCATCTGCCTGCAGGAAACCAAGAGTCAGGAGCACCAGCTGGCGGGCCACGACATCGAGCTGCCCGGCTATCACCGCTTCTTCTGTGACGCCGAGCGCAGGGGTTACGCCGGCGTAGCGCTGTATACGCGCCACCGCCCCGAGCGGGTGGTGCGCGGCTTCGGCGTGCACGAGTTCGACAGCGAAGGGCGCTACCTGGAAGCGCAGCTGGGGGATCTGTCGGTGGTGTCGCTGTACCTGCCATCCGGCTCTGCCGGCCCACACCGGCAGGAGTCCAAGTTCCGCTTCCTCGAGACCTTCGCCGCGCACCTGCAGCGGCTGCGCCGCCGGCGGCGGCACTACATTCTCAGCGGCGACTGGAACATCGCTCACCGCCCGATCGACCTCAGGAACTGGCGCGGCAATCAGAAGAACTCCGGGTTCCTGCCCGAGGAGCGCGCCTGGATGGATCACCTGTTCGGAGCGGCGGGCTACGTGGACGCCTTCCGCGAGCTGCGCCCGCAGGCACAGGCCTACACCTGGTGGTCGAATCGCGGCCAGGCGCGCGCCAACAACGTCGGCTGGCGCATCGACTACCAGGTGGTGAGCCGCACGCTCGCGGGCAAGGCGCGTGCTGCCAGCATTTACCGCAAGCAGCGCTTCTCGGACCACGCACCGCTCATCATGGACTACGACGTTTGAGCGAGCCTCGCGCCAGTCAGCGCCCGCGGCTGATCGACGTGCTCGCGACGCCGAAGATGCTCGCGATCCTGGTGCTGGGGGCCGCGTCCGGCTTCCCCAACCAGATCACCGAGAGTGCGTTGCAGGCCTGGCTGAAGGACACCGGCGTCAGCAACACCACCATCGGCATCATGACCTACGTCGCGCTGCCGTACCTGCTGAAGCCGCTGTGGGCGCCGCTCATCGACCGCTATCCGCTGCCCTTTCTCGGCCGTCGTCGCGGCTGGATCCTCACCATGCAGCTGGCCCTGGCCGCCGCCATCGCGCTGTTTGCGGTGCAGAACCCGGCCGCAGCGCTGGCACCCTTCGCCGTGTGCGCACTCGCGATCACCTTCTGCTCGGCGACCCAGGACATTGCCTACGACGCCTATCGCACCGACGTCACCACTCCCAGTGAGCGCGGTCTGGCTGCGGCGGCGGTGAATCTCGGCTACCGCAGCTCCGCCTGGATCGCCTCGGCGATCGCGCTGGTGGTGGCGCAGCACTACGGCTGGCGCGTGGCGTTTCTGATCCTGGCAGGCGTGATGCTCGCCTTTACCGTGGCGACGATGCGGGCGCCGTCCTCGCACATCCACTACCAGCCGCGCTCGCTGCAGGAATCGATCGTGCAGCCGCTGCGCGAGCTGCTCGGCACCCCCAGTGCGCTGACGCTGATCGCGGTGGTGCTGCTGTTCAAGGTGGGCGACGCCTTCGCCAATAAGCTGTTCACACCCTTCATGATGGATGTCGGCTTCTCCAAGCAGGAGATCGGCCTCATCGTCAAAGCGCTGTTCACGGTGAGCGCCCTGACCGGCTCGGTGCTCGGCGGCATCTTCATGGTGCGCTTGGGCCTGCTGCGCTCCATGCTCGCCTTCGGTTTTCTGCAGGCGCTGAGCAATCTGCTCTACTGCGCGCTGGCGGTGGCGGGCAAGAGCTACGCCGTCATGGTCGCCGCGGTGGTCGTCGAACACATCGCCGGCGCCATGGGCAACATCGCGCTGGTGGCCCTCATCATGGCGCTGTGCGATGTGCGTTACAGCGCCTTCCAGTACGCGCTGCTGTCGGCACTGGCGCTGCTGCCGCGCTACGGTCTCGGCTATCCCGCCGGCTGGACCGCCGATCACGGCGGCTGGTACGTGTATTACGTCGTCAGTTTCGTGCTGGCGCTGCCAGGACTTGCCATGGTGTGGTGGAACCGGCGGCACATCGAGGCGCTCGATCAGGAGCGCAGCGCGGTTCCCGCATGAGCGTGGCAGGCGAGGTGATCGATCTGGAGCGGGTGGTGTGCCTGCTGAGCGATCTCGACGCCAGTGGCGCGCGCGCCTTCACGATCGGCACGGGCGAGTGGCCGCTGCGCGGCTTCGTGGTGCGCTCAGGCCCGCACGTGTACGGTTACGTCAACCGCTGCCCGCACGCCGGTCACCCGCTGAATCTGCTGCCCGGGCGCTTTCTGACCCCGGACGGCACGCTGATCCTGTGTTCCTCGCACGGCGCGGTGTTCGAGAAGTCGACCGGTTACTGCGTGGCGGGACCGTGCGCCGGGCAGGCGCTCACGCCGGTGGCGCTGCAGGTACGGGCAGGTTATGTGCTGTTGGCGGACAGCGTCGACGTGCAGGCGCTCGCCGACGCGCAGCCTTAGCGGCTACTCGAACAGGTCGATGTTGTCCAGGCCGCTGGCGCGCAGGTCACGCTCCTCGCTGCTGGAGTCGGTGCTGCGGCCGTCCTCGTCGCTCGACTCGACGTCGACCGAGCCGGTCCAGTCCTCGGGCGCCTCGGCGGTCTCGAGCGCCCCGTCTTCCCACTGGGTGTCCCAGTCCTCGATGTCCATCTCCTCGAGCGTGCCGTCGAAATACTGGATTTCGATGGTGCCGTCGTCGTCATCGAGGGCTACCACCTCGAACGACGCACCACCGTTCAGGCGATACCAGTCGCCGATGCCCGGTTGTTGAGGAGTCGCCATCGCAGTCACCTCTTACGCTTGCGCGCGCGCTCTGCAATGATGTTGCGCTTCGCGTGTGAGCCTTTCAAGAAGTTATTGTGACGGCGCCGCACGGCGCTCGTTGCGCAGGGCACCAATGCTCGAGCAGCCGCTGAAGTTCTTCGTTGTTTTTTTCGTGGTGGTCGAGCCGGTCTCGCTCATTCCGCTGTTCACGGGACTGACCAGCGGCGCCGCCAGCCCCTACAAGTGGCGCATGGCGCTCAAGTCGGTGCTCGTGGCTGCCGCCATCCTGCTGCTGTTTGCCCTGGGCGGCGCCTCCTTCCTGGCGCTCATGGGCATCAGCCTGCCGGCGTTTCGCATCTTCGGCGGGTTGTTGCTGTTCCTGCTGTCCCTGGAGATGGTGTTCGCGCGCGAGTCGGGCACGCGCACCTCCAGCAGCGAGGCGGCCGAGAGCCGGCGGCGCGCCGACATCTCCGTGTTTCCGCTGGCCTTTCCGTTCATCGCCGGGCCCGGCGCGCTCGCCACGATCCTCCTGTGGTTCGGACCTTTGAGCCTGCCGGGTCAGGCTGCCCTGTTCAGCGCCTATCTTGTGGCCATGCTCGCGGTACTGGCGATCGCCCTCCTGCTGATGCTCCTGGCCGACCCGCTGATGCGCATCATCGGTGTCACCGGGGCGAATGTGGCTGGCAGGCTAGCCGGCCTGGTCCTGGGCGCCCTCGCGGTGCAGTTCGTGCTCGACGGCCTGCGCGAGTCCTTCCGCCTTTAGGACCGTTCAGCGGCGCCGGAACGCCAGATCCCACACCTCGTGGCCCAGCCGTGTGCCGCGTCGCTCGAAGCGCGTCGGCGTCCGCTCGCTGGGCCGCGGAATGAAGCCGCCGTCGGCGGCGAGATTCTGCAGCGACGCCACGGCGCTCAAGGTCTCGAGCATCTGCAGCGCATAAGGCTGCCAGTCGGTGGCGAGCCGCAGCGTGCCGCCGCTCGACCAGGCGCTCGGCGAGCACTGCGGCGAACGGCAGCTGGATGAGGCGACGCTTGTGGTGACGCTTTTTTGGCCACGGGTCGGGGAACAACACCAGAATCTCGGCGAGCGATGCGGGCGCCAGCTGCCGCTCGATGACCTCCACCGCGTCGTGACAAATGATGCGTACGTTGCTGACCGCGCTGGTCTGCAAACCCAGCATCAGCCGGCCCACGCCGGGGCGGTGCACCTCGACCCCGAGGTAGTTGCGCGCCGGCGCGGCGGCCGCGAGTGCCAGGAGGTTCTCGCCGTTGCCGAAGCCGATCTCGAGCGTGCAGGGCGCCTCGCGCCCGAACACCGCGCGCGGTTCGAGCGGCGCGGCGCTGAACTCGACACCGTAGGCCGGCCACAGCTCGTCCAGCGCACGCTGCTGCGCAGCCGTGGTGCGACCGGCACGCGTGACGAACGAGCGGATCGAGCGCGGGTGGGCGGGGGTGTTCACTTCACAGATCTTAACGGTGGCCGGGCGCTTGTGCCGCACGGCTACCCGCCGCAGCCTGAGGCGTCGGGCAACGTGCTCATGGTATAAGCGCGGCCATCCAGCAAGAGCGGGTTCTTAGTCAGGAGGCGGCGATGTCGAAGTGGTTGACGCTCAGCGTATTGGTCGTGACGGGCTTTGCAGCGGCGCTAAGTGCCGCGGAGACACCCAAGGCCCCATCGCCCCCCACAGGTCCTGACTACCAGCCGTGCCGGATCGACCTGAAAGCCGACAAGAAAGAGCAGTACCTGCGTCTGCCGACGCCCGAGAGCTCGGTCACCCAGCACCATGTCACGCTGCGCGGCAAGTCCATCGATTACACGGCCACGGCCGGCACGCTGATCATTCGTGACGACGAGGACAAGCCGACCGCGGGCATCGGCTATGTGGCCTATGTCGCATCTGCCGGCAAGGGCGGCGGCGCGCGCCCCATTACGTTCGCCTTCAACGGCGGCCCGGGCTCCTCCTCTTTATGGCTGCACATGGGCGTGCTGGGCCCGAAGCGCGTGGTGGTGGCCGATATCACGCCCACGCCGGATGCTCCCTATCGCACCGTGGACAACGAATTCGGGCTGCTCGACAAGAGCGACCTGGTGATGATCGACCCGGTGGGCACGGGCTTGAGCCACGCGGTCTGCGACCACAAGGACGCTGAGTTCTGGGGCGTGGACCCGGATATCGATTCGATCAGCCGCTTCATCGCGCAGTACCTGAGCGACAACAGCCGCTGGACCTCGCCCAAGTACCTGCTGGGCGAGAGCTACGGCACGACGCGCGCCGCCGCCATCGTCAACTATCTGCGCGCACGGCGCGCCGTGTCGTTCAACGGCCTGGTCCTGATATCGGTGGCCACGGACATCGGGGCGATCTTCGCGGAACTGCCTGGCAACGACCGGCCCTACAACCTCTATCTGCCGGCCTTTGCCGCGGTCGCCTGGTACCACCACATGCTGCCCGAGCAGCCGCCGGCGCTGGAGCCGTTCCTCGCCGAGGTGCGCGAGTACGCCATCGGCCCGTTCAACGCAGCGCTCCTGAAGGGCGACGCGCTCAGCGATGCCGAACTCACCGCCGTGGCCGAAAAGGTGCACGGCTACATCGGACTGCCGGTGGATTACCTGAAGGCGGCCAACCTGCGCGTCTCGGAGAACGCCTTCAGCCACGAGCTCTTGAAGGCGCAGCACAAGACCATCGGCCGTCTCGACGGACGTTTCACCGGCCCCACGCAGGATCTGCTCGCCAAGGATGCCGACTACGATCCGCAGGCTGCGGCCATCAGCGCAGCCTACGCAGCGGCGTTCCTCGATTACTATCACGGCGAGCTGAAGGCCGGGCAGGGCAGCACCTACCACACCACCAACTACGAGATCGGCAACAAGTGGAAGTGGACGCATCAGACGTCGCAGGGTGAGCAGCCGCTGGTCAACTCACAGGTCGACCTGGCCGAGGCGCTGGTGCAGGACGCCAACCTCAGGGTGCTGGTGCTGAACGGCTACTACGATCTCGCCACGCCGTTCTCGGCGACCGAGTTCATGATGAGGCACCTCGGCGTGCCCAACGAGGTGGGCAAGCGCATCCAGATGAAGTACTTCGAGGCGGGCCACATGATGTATGTGAATCCGCAATCGATGGCGAAGATGAAGTCCGACGTCGATGCCTTCATCGACGCCACCGACCGACATTAGGCGGCAGCGGCAACGGTCACCGAGTTAGTAGGCGGCCGCGCCGTCTGAACGCAACGGCGCGTTCAGCGCGAGCGCACCGGTCCCACCGGCAGCACCATCTGCGCCAGCAGCCCAGGGTGATTGTCCAGCAGCTGCAGGACACCGCCGTGCAGCTTCGCCACTGCGTCCACGATCGACAGGCCCAGCCCGACGCCGGGAGAGCCGCGACTGGCGTCGCCGCGGAAGAAGCGCTCGGCAGCCTTGGGCTTGTCCGCATCGGCGATGCCGGGACCGTCGTCGGCTACGGCAATCTGCACCGCGCCGTCGGCGCGTTGCTCGACCCGCACGCTGATGGCGCCGCGCTCGGATACGCTCTTCAGGGAATTGTCGATCAGGTTGCTCACCGCCTGGGCGAGCAGCACCGGATCGCCGGCCACCGCGGCATCACCGGCGGACTGGAACGAGAACACCACGCCCTTCTGCTCCGCCGCCGGCTCGTAGAACTCGACCACCTCGGCCGCCACTGCAGCGGCGTCGACGCGCACGAAGCCTGAGCGGCGCGCGCCGGAGTCGATCTCCGCCAGCCGCAGCAGGGCGTTGAAGATACGCATCACGCGATCGACGTCCGCTACCGCGGCATCGATTTCCGCGAAGGTCTCCGCTGCCGGGGGCCGCGTCAGTGCCAGCTCCTCGAGTCGCGAGCGCAGCTCCGCCAGCGGCGTGCGCAGATCGTGCGCAATGGAGTTCGAGACGTTGCTGATGCCGCGGATCAGGTACTCGATGTGATCGAGCATGCCGTTCAGCGTCTGCGACAGCGTGTCGAGCTCGTCGCCGGATTTGGCGGCCGGCAGCCGGTGGCGCAGGTCACCCTGCATGATGGCGGAGACACTCTGGCGGATGCCCTGCACACGCGTCAGCACCTTGCGGCGCATGAGAATCGCGCCCGTCACCCCGACCAGCAGCAGGAAGGTCACTGCGGCCAGGAGCCCCCAGGTGAAGCGCCGCTCGAGCGGCACGAAGCGCGACAGATCGCGGCCGACCAGCAGGTGATAGCCACCCGGAAGCGTCGACTGCACGAACAGCGTGCGCGTCGTCTGGCCGGCGAGGTCGACCCAGACTGCGTGCGTTCCGGAGTTGCTGGGAATGTCCTTGGGCCAGGCGGCGAGGTTGCCCGCCAGGGGGTGATAGGAGCTGTCGGTAAGGAGCAGGGTGCGCTCACCGGCGATCTGCATGCCGACGCGTGCGTTGATGTGCGCAGTGAGTGCGGCGACACCGTCGCGGTTGAACACCTCGGTCAGCCGCTGCGCATCGTCCAGCAGGATTTCCTGGCGGCCGGAGAAGATGGTCACGTTCCACGCGTACCACAGCGGCACGGCGAAGGCGGCCAGCGTCGCCAGTCCCAGCAGTACGTAGCTCAGGGCCCACATGGCCGCGGTGGAGCGCATGAGGCTACTCATGCTCGGTCATCATGTAGCCGGCATTGCGCACGGTGCGTACCAGCGGCCGTTCCGAATCGAGCTCGATCTTCTGCCGCAGCTTGCTGATGTGCACGTCGACGACGTTGGTCTGCGGATCGAAGTTATAGTCCCACACTGCCTCCAGCAGCATGGTGCGCGTCACGACCTGGTTGGCGTGACGCATCAGGTACTCGAGCAGCTTGAACTCGCGCGGCTGCAGAGTGATCGTGCGGCTGCCGCGCGTGACGCGCCGCGACAACAGGTCCATGCGCAAATCGCCTACCTGCAGCGTGCGATCGGCGCCGAGGTCTGCGCCGCGCCGCCCGAGTGCGTCGAGCCGCGCCAGCAGCTCGCCGAAGGCGAACGGCTTGGTGAGATAGTCGTCGCCGCCGCTGCGCAGGCCGCGGATGCGCTCGTCGACGTCGTTGAGCGCGCTCAGGATCAGGATCGGCGTGCGGTTACCCGACTTGCGCAGCGCCTCGATGATTGCGAGGCCATCGATGTTACCCGGCAGCATGCGGTCCATGACGATCACATCGTACGGCTCGCTGGCGGCAATGAACATGCCGTCCCGGCCATTGTCGGCGTGCTCGACGGTATGGCCGGCCTCACGCAGGCCGCGTGTGACGAAGCGCGCCACGCGCTCGTTGTCCTCGACGACCAGGATCTTCACGTGCTGGCCTGGGGCGCGGGGCCTGCCGCCGGACTCGTGATCCTGCTGGTGGGGGTGCTCGCGCGCATAGCGCACTACCAGCCGGTCAAGATACAGGTAGATCACAGGCGTCGTGAACAGGGTGAGCATCTGACTCAGGACCAGCCCGCCCACCATTGTATAGCCGAGCGGCTGGCGCAGCTCCGAGCCGGTGCCGTGGCCGAGCATGAGGGGCAGGGCGCCGAGGATCGCCGCCATGGTCGTCATCATGATGGGCCGGAAGCGCAGCAAACAGGCCTGCCGGATGGCTTCCTCAGGCTTGAGATGCTGCTCGCGTTCTGCGTGGATCGCGAAGTCGACCATCATGATGCCGTTCTTCTTGACGATGCCGATGAGCAGGATGATGCCGATCAGGCCTACCACCGACAGGTCGAAGTGGAACGCCATCAGCATCAAGAGCGCGCCCACTCCCGCCGACGGCAGCGTCGAGAGGATGGTGAGCGGGTGAATGTAGCTCTCGTACAGCACACCGAGAATGATATAGACGGCGAGCAGGGCGGCCAGGATCAGCCACGGCGCAGTCTTGAGCGAGGCCTGGAAGGCCTGCGCCGTCCCCTGGAACGTGCCGAGGATGGCACCCGGCATGCGGATCGTGGCCGCGGACTTCTGGATGGCGCTGACCGCCTCGCCGAGCGACACGCCCGGGGCCAGATTGAACGACAGCGTGACCGCGGGGAACTGGCCCTGGTGATTGATCGACAGGTAGCTCGTGTGCGCGGTGTCGTAACGGGTGAAGGTCGACAGCGGTACCTGCTGATTGGTGAGCGGTGATTTGATGTAGATCTTGCTCAGGGAATTGGGATCGCCCAGCAGCGACGGCAGGACCTCGAGCACCACGTGATAGCTGTTCAGCTGCGTGAAGTACTGGGTCACCTCGCGCTGGCCGAAGGCGTCGTAGAGCGTATTGTCGATGAGCGAGGGCTGGATGCCGAAGCGCGCAGCCTGGTCGCGGTCGATGACCAGCGCCAGTTTCGAGCTGCTGTTCTGCTGGTCGGAGGCCACGTCGCGCAGCTGCGGCAGCTTCTTCAGCTCCTCCAGCAGCCGCGGCGCCCAGGTATTGAGTTCGTCGAGATTGGCGTCCTGCAGGGTGTACTGATACTGCGTGCGCGACAGCCGTCCACCGACGTTGAGGTCCTGTGACGCCTGCAGGAACAGCGTGCCCTCGCCCACCTTGCCAATCTTCTTGCGCAGCCGCTCGATGACCTGGTCGGCGGTCACATCGCGCTGGTCGCGTGGCTTGAGGCCCAGCACCACGAAGCCGTTGTTGAGCGGTCGGCCGCCGCCGACGAACGCCGCCCAGCTCTCCACCGCGGGGTCTTTGGCAACGATGCCGGTCAGCTGCCGCTGCAGACGCAGCATCGCATCGAAGGAAACATCCTGAGGCGCATCAGTTAGGCCGGCGATGATGCCGGTGTCCTGCTGCGGAAAGAAACCCTTGGGCACCAGTACATAAAGAAGCGCGGCGAGCATTAGCGTAGCGATGAAGGTCAGCAGCGTCGCAAACTGGTGGCCCAGCACGAAGTCGAGTCCGCGCGTATAGCGCTTGACGAGCCAATCGAAGCCGCGCTCCAGCGTCATGTAGAAGCGTCCGTGCTCGGCATCCTTTTCGTTGCGCAGAAAGAGTGAGCACATCATCGGCGACAGCGTCAGAGCTACTACGGCCGAGACCGCAATGGTCATCGTCACGGTGACGGCGAACTCGCGGAACAGTCGGCCGACGATGCCGCTCATGAGCAGCAGCGGTATGAACACGGCGACCAGTGAAATGCTGATGGACAGGATGGTGAAGCCGATTTCGCCCGAGCCCTTGATCGCGGCCTCGTACGGCGGCATGCCCGCCTCGACGTGCCGGTAGATGTTCTCGAGCATCACGATGGCGTCGTCGACCACGAAGCCGACCGCGATGGTCAGCGCCATCAATGACAGGTTGTCGAGGCTGTAGTGCAGCACGTACATGAGCGCCGCCGTACCGAGCAGCGCCAGCGGCACCGTCACGCCGGGGATGGCGGTCGCCCAGAAACTGCGCAGGAACAGGAAGATCACCAGCACCACCAGCACGATCGCGAGCAGCAGCGAGGTTTCGACGTCCTTGACCGACGCCTTGATGGTCGTGGTGCGATCGATCACCTGATCGACCTTGAGCGAGGGTGGCACCGAGGTCATGACGTGCGGCAGCGCCGCCTTGACGTTGTTGACCGCGTCGATGACGTTGGTACCGGCCTGCTTGTAGAACAGCAGCAGGATGCCGAGCTTGCCGTTCTGGTAGCCGCGCACCTGCGTGTTCTCGGGCCCATCGACCGCCACGCCGACATCGCGGATGCGGATCGGCGCGCCGTTGCGATAGGCGAGGATGACGTCGTTCCACGGCGCAGCCTTCAGCAGCTGGTCGTTATCGTAGATCGTGAAGTTTTTCTCTGTCCCGGTGATCGCACCCTGCGGCGAGTCAACGGTGGCAGTGGTGATGAGGTTGGCAACGTCTTCGAGCTGCAGCCCGACGGCGGCAAGCTTCAGCGGGTCGATCTGCACGCGCACGGCGGGTTTCTGCTGGCCACCCACGTTCACCTGGGCGATGCCGGGCAGCTGCGAGAGCTGCTGGGCGATCACCGTCTCGGCGTAGTCATCGACGGTGGTTACCGGCAGCACGTCCGAGTGCACCGCCAGAATCAGTATCGCCGAATCTGCCGGGTTGACCTTCCTGTACGAGGGCGGGCTCGGCAGGTTCTTCGGCAGCTGCCCACCGGCGGCATCGATCGCGGCCTGCACATCCTGTGCGGCGGCGTCGATGTTGCGGTCGAGGTTGAACTGCAGCGTGATCTGCGTGGTGCCGAGCACGCTCGTCGAGGTCATCTGCGAAACGCCGGAAATCTGCGCGAACTGCGTCTCCAGCGGCTGTGCCACCGAGGACGCCATGATCTCGGGGCTCGCGCCCGGCAGCTGCACGGAAACCAGGATGGTCGGAAAGTCGATCTGCGGCAGTGGCGCGACCGGCAGGAAGGGGAAGGCCGCAACTCCGATGAGGAACAGAGCCGCCATCAGCAGGGTCGTGGCGACCGGTCGCTCGATGAACGGCTTGGAAATGTTCACGGCGCAGATTCCGGCGCGCCGCCGGCCGTCGCAGGCTTGGCGCTGTTGGCGCGGATGTGGCTGCCGGGCTGCAGCCGGTACTGGTTACTGGCGACCACCTTGTCGCCCACCTTCAGTCCCTTTTCGATCACGGCGACGCCGCCGGTCTGCTCGCCGACCGTGAGCTGCGCCACCTCGATGGTCGAGTCGGGTTTCACCAGGTAGGTAAAGAGGCCATCCGGCCCGCGCTCCAGTGCGCTGACCGGAATAGTCAGCACCTGGTGCTGCACCTGCGTGAGCACGCGCATGCTGACGAATTCGCCCGGCCACAGCAGGCGCTGCTTGTTAGGCAGCGTCGCCTTGACGCGGATGGTGCCGGTCGTCTGATCGATCTGATTGTCGATCAGCGCCACCGTGCCACGGTCGAATTCGCGCGTGCCGTCGCGCGACATGGCGCTCACCTCGACCGCCCCGCGAGCCAGCGCGTCACTCAGCTGCGCGAACTTCTCTTCCGGCAGTGTGAAGATCACCGAGATCGGCTCGAGCTGCGTCACGACCACCATGCCGGTGGTGTCGGCGGCGTGCACGTTGTTGCCCGGATCGACCAGCCGGATGCCGGTACGACCGTCGATCGGCGAGGTTATGCTGGTGTAGTCGAGCTGCGTGCGCGCGTTGTCGATCGCGGCATCATCACCCTTGATCTGGGCAGCAAGCTGCGCCACCAGCGCCTTCTGCGTGTCGACCGTCTGCTTGCTCGCCAGGTCCTCGGGCGCCAGCACCGTGTAGCGTTCCATGTCGCGGTGGGCGTTCTCCAGCTGTGCGCGATCCTTGTCGCGCGTGGCGATGGCTACGCCCAGAGCCGCCTGGTAGGGGCGCGGGTCGATCTGTACCAGCAGCGCTCCCTTCTTGACGTCCTGGCCTTCGGTGAAGGCGACTTTCTCGATCTGCCCGTCTACGCGTGCCGTCACCGTGACGGTGTAGAAGGCCTGCACGGTGCCGAGCCCCGACAGATAGACCGGCACGTCCGTAAGCTGCGCGGCGGCCACGTCGACCGCGATCGCCGGCGGCGCTTTGGGCGGCTCCTTCTTGGCGCAGCCACCGAGCAGCACAACGACGACGAGCGCGGTTGCGGCCGGCATCAGTTTGCGAAGCGAACCGGAATCGATCATGCGAGCGGCTCCTGCTGCTGCCAGCCGCCGCCAAGGGCCTGGTAGAGCGTCACCAGTGCCTGCAGGTGCGCGTATTTAGCCTGCGCGAGGGCGTCCCGGGCGCTGAACAAGGCGGTCTCCGTACTAAGAAGCGTCAGAACGTTGATGGTGCCGGCGCGCATCTGCGCCTGCGCGAATTCGTAGGCGCGCTGCGCGGTCGTGGCTGCCGTCTGCTGGCGCTCCACCAGGTCGCTGGACTGCTGCAGGGCGATCAGCGCGTCTTCCACGTTGGCGAACGCCGAGATGACTGCCTTGTGATAGTCCGCGAGCAGCTCCTCGTAATGTCCCTTCGCCAGTTGATACTGGCCGAGGAGTGCGCCGCCCTGGAAGATCGGCTGGGTGACGTCGGCGCCGAGGGACCAGACGCGATTCGCCGGCGTCAAGAGGCCCGCGAGCGCTGAGCTTTCGAAGCCGCCCGTCGCAGTGAGTGAGATGGTTGGAAAGAACGCGGCGCGCGCGGCCGCGATGTTGGCATTCGCGGCGATGAGCTGCGCCTCTGCCTCCGCAACATCCGGGCGGCGTGCCAGGAGATCGGAGGGCAGGCCCGGACGCACCAGCGGCTGGCCGATCTGATCGAGATTGCCGTGCGTCACGTCGACGCTCTCCGGAGTCGTGCCGATCAGTATCGCCAGCGCGTCGAGATTCTGCCGCAGCTGCTGCTTGAGCGGCGGGATGGTGGCGTTCACCGTGGCAACCACGGTCTCCTGCTGCGCCACGTCGAGACCGGTGGCAATGCCGGCGGTTTCCTCCAGCTTCAGTCCCTTGAGGACCTTGGCGGCGTTGGCGTAGTTGTCTTGCGCGATCGCCAGGCGATCGCGCAGCTCCAGAACCTGGAAGTAGGTGCCTGCCACGCCTGCCATGACCGAGAGCTCGACCGTGGTGCGGTCGAAGCGGCTCGCCTTGGCGGATGCCGTCGCGGCGGCGTACAGCGCGCGGTTATGGCCGAAGAAGTCGAGCTCGTAGCTCGCCGACAGCAGCGGACTGAAGGCATTGCCGGTGGCGTAGCCCTCGCCGAGCACCGGCTGGCGCGCCCGCGTTGCCGTCGCTTCGGCGTTCACAGCTGGCAGGAGCGGCGCACCGGCGATGCGCCGCTGGGCATCTGCCTGGTGCACGCGTGCGACCGCGGCGCGCAGGTCGTCGTTGGCGTGCTGCGCCTGGCCGATCAGTTCATCGAGATCGGGCGAGTCAAAACCGTGCCACCAGTCCCGGTCCGGCCACTCGGGCGCGGCCACATCGCTGCTCGTAGTCCACGCGGCGGGCGGTGGGATGTCGGGGTGGTGATAGAAGGGACCAAGGCATCCGCACAGGAGCGGCAGCAGCAGGCTCAACAGGCAGGCAGGCGCGCGCGCCGCGCGCGCTGCGCGTCGTGCCGCGCTCCAACCCCGCGCCTTGCGTGCCCGGTCCCGCATCGTGCGGACATTAAACGGGTAAGGATTCCCGGCCCGTGGGCGATTGATTAACTTCCGTTAACATTCGCGCGGCCGCAGGCCAAAGGCGGCGCGCGCTGCCCGGCCGGGCTTTAGATCGCGGCGAAGCTGCGTGCCTGCGCGCTCCAGGCCGGTGCGGTGGCCAGCGCCGCAGGAATCTCGTCGGGGGTTGCAACCACCTGCCACATTTGCAGGTGCCGCGGATCCATGAAGTGCTCGTCGACCGCGCGCTGCAGCACCTCGAGCAAAGGAGCGTAGAAGCCGCGGGTGTTGATCAGCACGATCGGGTTGAGATAGAGGCCCAGGCGCTTCAGCGTGATCGCTTCCAGCAGCTCTTCGAGGGTCCCCGAGCCACCCGGCAGTGCGATAGCCGCCTGACTGAGTGTCAGCATCATGTGCTTGCGCGTGCGCAGGTCCTCGACCAGCTGTAGCTCGGTGAGCCCCTTGTGCCCCCACTCGAGGTCCGCCATGAAGCGCGGCAGGATGCCGAGCACGCGGCCGCCGCGCGCGAGTGCGCCGTCGGCCAGTGCGCCCATGGAGCCCACGGCCCCGCCACCGTAGACGATGCCCACGCCCGCATCCGCGAGCACCTCGCCCAGGCGATGAGCTGCCGCGCGGTACTCGGGATGTGCAGTGCGGCTCGAAGCGCAGTACACGCATACGGCGCGCGCGAGCGGACGTTCGCTGGGTTGTGAGGTCATGGCGTGCGCGGCAGCTTACGCCGTCGCACTGCAGAAATCGTCAGTGCTCCACCGGACGATGCGCCGCCGTCGGTGTCGAGGCCAGCTCGCTCGCCTGGGTCACCCATCGATCACCGGCGATCTGGCCCTCGCTGGGCCCCTGGATGGCCGCGAGCTTGCCATCCACATACTTCACATCCTCGGGAGACCATTCGGCGATCTGCCAGAAGTAGAATACGCCGACGCGGTGCAGCGCGCGCTCCAGCACCTTCGGCACGCCGGCGAGCTGCGTCAGATCATCCGGCTTGCCGTGGCCCGGGTGTGTCAGAAGATTGCGACTGCCTTCGCGCACGCCGACGCTGGGTGGCGGCGGGTTTTCCAGCAGCGCCTGCAGCGCATCGAGCCGCTCGTGGACTTCGCTCAGGTCCACGATCTGAGCCGGCGCAATGCGCAGGGCGCGCACCGCGCTCTCGAGTTCGTCGATGCGTGTCTGCACCGGAAACAGCGCGTGCTCGATGGCCATCAGACGCTTCTCGACCATGCTCAGATCAGGCGGCGGCGCTGGTGGCGGGATGTCGATGCCACGCACTGCCGCTGCAACCGCGGCGATCTGGCCACCGAGCGGCTCCAGGTTCACTTCGGGTCGCGCCGCCAGGCGCTCCTCGAAGCCCTGCCGCCAGCTGGCCCACTCGTCGCGCGAGCGCGAGTACTCCTGCGTGATGTCCTCGTAATGGCGTCGGAACCACCAGAAGGCGAACAGCGCGCCGCCGGCTGCGGCGAGTACGAGCAGCAGCACGATCTTTGCCAGCAGAAATCCCATGTCGTCCTACCCTTCAGGATGTGCCGCCGCGGCAGCCACGGCGTGAAACTCGATGCGGCGGTTGAGTGCCCGGCCGCTGTCGGTGCGATTGTCGGCGACCGGCCTGCGCCGCGCCGAATCCCTGCGCCTGGAGACGCTCGGCCGGGATGCCGCGCGCGATCAGCGCATCGCGCACTGCGGCGGCGCGCGCCTCGCTCAGGCTGCGATTGAACGCCGTGCGACCAATGGTATCGGTGTGACCCTCGATGCGGATCGCGCCCGGACAGGTGCGCGCCTCGCGTGCCAGCTGATCGAGCAGCGGCGCGCTGCGCGCATCGATGGCGGCGCTGCCGCTGGCAAACTCGATCTGCTCGGTCCTGAGCGCGCTCGCCAGCGAGCGTTCACAGGCCTCGGCAGCGGCCTGCGAGGGTGCGGCCGTGCCCGCTGCCAGCGGCGGCGGGGCGCTGAAATGACCCACGGCCTGCACGGCGCACGTTCGGCGCCCGCTCCAGGTGGGGCACAGCGCGGCACGGGCCAGCGCGAGCGCGCGCTGGCCGGCGGCGGCGGAGGGCTCCTCGCCGCTGAGTGTGACGTTCTGTCCCGCCACACTCAAAGCGACCCAGGGAAACCCCGCCTCATCCAGTTGCGAGCGCAGCTCGCGCTGCACGACACCTTCGATGGCCGAGCGCGCGAAGGGTCCGAGTGCAAACACGACGGCGGCGAGCAGCACCAGCAGCGGCAAGAGTCCACGCCATATGAACGGCCACACGGGCGGATCGCGCCATACGAGCTGATGCCGGTTTATCACAGCGACGGATTGCACCGCGACCTCCCCGATCCCGAACCCGCTGCCCCAAGTTGCGCGACTTGGTGATGCGCGAGGGCGACGCCTGCACAGGCATCACCGGCCGCGGGCATTTTCTAACAGCAGCGTTGCGAGCGTCCAGTCCATCGCGCCCACCGCAGCGCGCGCGACGCGGCCGGACTATGATGTGCGACGGCCGGAGAGGCACGACAAGAGGGCACAGCCATGGCACACAACGATCTAGCAAGCCGCCGTGACTTCGTGAAGGGATCGATGTCGGCCGCGGCGCTTGCGGCCCTGCCGCTGTCGCTGCGGGCCGCGGCCGCCGGCGCGGACAAGGCGGCCGTGCTGGCACAGGTCCCGAAGATGCATGCCGCCAACCTCAAACGCCTGCAGGACTGGATTGCGCTGCCCTCGATCGCGGCCGAGAACCGCAACTATCCGCAGGGACCTGAGTACATGGCGCAGCTGGCGAGCGCCGCCGGCTTCAGCGGTGTGAAGCTCATTTCGACCTCCGGCAAGCCGGGTGTGTTCGGCAGGATCGACGCCGGTGCGCGCACCACGATCGGCATTTACTTCATGTACGACGTGAAACAGTTCGTGCCCGAGGAATGGAGCTCGCCACCGCTCGAGGGACGGCTGGTGCAGCAGGCGGGCCTGGGTACCGTGTGCATGGGGCGCGGCGCGGTGAACCAGAAGGGCCCGGAGAATTCGTTCCTGAGCGCCCTCATGGCGTTCCAGGCCGCCGGCAAGAAACTGCCCGTGAACCTGGTGCTGGTGTGCGAAGGCGAAGAGGAGATCGGCTCGCCGCACTTTGGCGAGGTCGTCATGAACCCGGAGGTACTGGCCCAGATGAAGAAGTGCACGGGCGTATTCATGCCCGCGGCCGGCCAGGATCGCGATGGCGGTGTGCAGGTTTCCCTCGGTGCCAAGGGAGTGGTGGAGCTCGAGCTGGTGTCATCGGGCGAGAAATGGGGCCGCGGTCCCAAGCACGACGTCCATTCGAGTCTCGAGGCTGAGCTGGACTCGCCCTCGTGGCATCTGGTGCAGGCTCTCAATACCCTGGTCGAGAAGGACGGTCATACCCCCGCGGTGGCTGGTTTCTTCGAGAAGATGAAGCCGCTCACCGCTGCACAGCAGAAAATGATCGCCGAGCATGTGGCCAAGAGCTCCGAAGAGACCGACAAGAAAAGCCTCGGTGTCGAGCGCTGGTTTCACGATGCCAGCTGGCTGGAGGCACAGACGATGCTCGAGTCGCGCCCCACCATCAACATCGAAGGCCTGGTCGGCGGCTATACCGGCCCGGGCGGCAAGACCGTGCTGCCGCACCGCGCGGTGGCGAAGATCGACATGCGTCTGGTGCCGGACATGACCGCGGCCGATACGCTCGCCAAGCTGAAAGCGCACCTGGCTGCCCATGGCTTCGGCGACATCGAGGTCAACATGAGCGGCGGCTACGATCCCACGCAGACGGATCCCGACAGCGCTCTGATCAAGTCGCAGCTCGCGACCTATCGGGCGCTCGGCGCCGACCCGCAACTGTGGCCGCGTTCAGCTGGCTCCTGGCCGGGTTACGTATTCACCAATCCGCCGCTCAGCCTGCCTGCGGGGCATTTCGGCATGGGCCACGGCACCGGTGCGCACGCGCCGGATGAGTACTACCTCATCGAGTCCACTAACCCCAAGGTGCACGGGCTCGACGGCGCGGTCAGCTCATTCGTCGAATATCTGTACGCGCTCGCCTGAGTTTGCCGGCGCCGCTCGGGGACGAATAGAATCGCAGCTGCGATCTGCGGGTGTAGTTCAATGGTAGAACTGCAGCTTCCCAAGCTGCTAACGTGGGTTCGATTCCCATCACCCGCTCCAGTCGTTTCCTCGGCGAGGTCAAGTCGATCTAGGCGGCGCTTGGAATCTACGCCTGACCGGCGCTAACTGATGCGGGCCTATGGCTCGCTACCGCCGTCCGACGTGGGATGCGATGGGTCGTCTCGACGCTCAGACGCTTGCTCTGGCGTCGCCAAAAGCGCCTGCTCATCGACCGGTTTGTTTCCAGACTTGCTAGTCGCGCCGCCTGGAGACGACGAAAGCTTCGTCGTTGAACCAAAGGCCGCCGTGCTTTTGCAGTACGCGCTGGGTGGCCTCGAGGTAGGCTCCGGTAGTGACGACGGCGTCGAGCCGCTCGTCCTCGATCTGATTGACATAGATCGCGGCATTCCAGGCCGCGAACAGAGTTGAAGTACCGATACGATCGCCGATCTCCGAGCGGCAAGCGTGTGCATCTCGTAGCGGAACACCGCTTTTTCGTCCGGTAACGCAGTAAGGTTGAACTCGCGTGCGTCGCGTCCCAGCTCGCGTCGCAAAGCGGCGAGGAGCTCGTGACGATCGACCTGGAACGGACGCTCCTCCGGCCACAGTTGCTGGATGATCTCAAGTCCCGGGTCGTGCCCACAGGACTGGATCGCCAGCAGCCGACCGCCGCGCGCAAGACTGCGCGCCAGCGGCGCAAGCACCTTCTGCACCTTGAACTCGGCCCCCATGCGCGCCCGCCACGGCTGCGAGGCGAGCACCAGGTCGTAGTGTTCGAAGATCTGGCCGGGCTTCGGGATCACGCCGTCGAGCAGGAACTTGTGGTCCTCGCGGTAGATGACGAGTACCGAGGGGCGCACGACATCGGGTTGCCGGTTTTCGGACTCGGTCGTGGTCTGCCAGCCGTTGGCGAGCGTCAGTGCTGAGATCCTCGATCTGCTCGCGCGTACTCGTCCGCGGTCGTGCCCGTCAGGCGCACTTCCTGCCAGTTGAGCGCCGCCGCCAATTGCGCATCACGCGGCATCAGGCGCGGCGCCTCGGCATAATTGAGATTGGTCACGACGAACACCGTGGCTGGATGCTCGAAGAAGCGGTCGGGGAGCTTCTCGAGTCCCAGGCGTACATCCTCGAGACTGATCTCCTTGGCGACCACGAACATCGGCACGGTCGGAAACTGCCGGTGGGTGCTGCGCATGACGCGCCCGACCACCGTACCGTCGCCCATGCCGGCGTCGAAGAGGCGCACCGCCGGCGGCGTCGGCCGCAGCAACGTTACTTCGTGCGCCGCGCGGCGCGCGATGGCAGCCTTCTCGTTACAGGTCGTGACGAAGGCCAGGTATTTCTGGCGATTGTCGTAGAAGCGAAATGGCGGCGATGCATCCGGCGTAGCGCTGCTGCGTGCAGGCGATAGGTCGCCGGAGACGTTCATTGCGCGTGCCTGCAGCAACGGCAGCGCAAGGAAAGGCTCAGCCCCAGAGCCGGTGCGAGGCGAGCCGCGCTCCCTCGACCAGGGATCTGAGCTTCAGGTATGCGATGTCCGGCTCGACCGGGCCAAAGCCGGCGAAGGTCCCAAAGCCGCAGTCGGTCCCCGCCATGACGCGCTCGCGTCCCACGATGCCGGCAAAGCGCTCGATGCGTTCCGCGACCAGCTGCGGGTGCTCGATGTAGTTGGTGGTCGTCGCCAGCAGACCCGGAATCAGGATCTTGTCGTCCGGGATCCGCGCGTCCCTGAAGACCGCCCACTCGTGCGCGTGCCGCGGATTGGCCGCCTCGAACAGCAGTCCCTGCGGCTTGGCCTTGAGCACGATCGGCAGCAGACGCTCCATCGGCACGTCGTATGATGCGGCCCTTCGTAGTTGCCCCAGCACACGTGCATCCGCGACGCGGTCGGCCGGCACGTTGCTCAGTGCGTGGTTCAGCACCTCGATGTGGCGCGCCGCGAGGGTCTCGAATTCCTCGAGCGAGCGGTCCCGGTACATCGTGTGCCGTCCCATCGCCAGATCCGGCGCGTCGATCTGCAGGATGATGCCGGCTCGCGACGATCGCCTCGTACTCGCTGCGCAGCGCCTCGGCAAGCGCTACCAGATAGTCGTCCTGCGTAGGGTAGTAATCGTTCGGCTGAAACAATGCGACCACGCCGGGTGAGGCCGCGTTCATGAATGCCTCCGCCGGCGGCGCGGCCGTGATCGCCGCCTGCAGATTGCGCAGATCCGCCTGCAGCGGCTCGGCGTCCCGCAGCTTGATCTCGCCAATGCAGCGCGGCCGCCGGTACTTCGCGGTCGAGCCGCGATCCGCCAGCTTGCTAAGCAGACCCGGGAAATTCGACCAGATCCTGCCCGGGCTCCCGCGGCGTGTCGCCACCGAAGCCCGAGAAGCGCTCCGCGATGTAGGTCGCGTAGCTGATCTTAGCTCATCTCTCCGTCGCTGACCACATCGATGCCGATCGCCACCTGCCGCCGCACCACCTCGGCCACCGCAGCCGTGATCACTGCCGCATCGGCGCGCGGGTCCGCGGTGTCACCGCGCTCGCGCGCGAACAGCACGTCGGTCACGGCCTGGCTGCGCGGCAGGCTGCCGACGTGCGTGGTCAGGATCCGATCGGTGCTGATACGAATGGCCGCGCCCTCAAGCTTCGTTACGCGCCGCCGTGCCGGCGGGCCTCAACCGGAAATCGTAGTTCACCGTGTAAAACGGCGTGTCCAGGCGCTCGCCGTTGGGTCCGGCTCCCGGCGGGATGCCGGTCGAACTGCGCCACCAGCGACTCCTTCATGCCGAACACGGCATCGGAATCCAGGTATTGGACTTCCGGCAACGAACAGATGGGTGGTCACCGGCAGGTGTCCGGGTGCCGAGACGATCATGTGTATATGGCCGGGGCGATACGGATGGCGTCCCATCTTGCGCAGCATGCGCCCGACCGGCCCATCGGTCGGAACCGGATAGAACGTCGGCCTGATCGAGCGAAACCAGTAACGCCCCTGCGGCGTCGGTGCGGATCCTGCCGCGCGCCTTCATGCCCGTCTCCTGCGGGCATCTGCATGTCGTAGTTGCCTTCGCCGTCACCCGACCAGATGTCGAGCAGCGCATTCTCAAGCGGCCGGCCATCCACGCTGAGCACGCGCCCGGAATAGAACGCCGGCTCGCCCTTCACGCCCTCGGCAAGATTGCTGCCGCGCGGCAGTTCCGGTGCGCCCTCCCAATAGAAAGGACCCATAACCGTCGATTCGACGCTGCCCTGCTCCGCAGGATGGTTGAGGGTGATGACGAGCACCGACACACCCAGCGTGTCCGACAGCAGGATGAACTCCTGGCGCTTGTCGGTGCAGGTCTTGCCGACGTCGGTGAGAAATTGAATGGCGGTGAGCCATTCGGGCTCGGTCAGTTTCACTTCCCGCACAAAGTCGTGCAGATGAGTGATCAGCGAGGTCATGACGCGCTTGAATCGCGGGTCGTCGCATTCGGACAGGCGCCCGATCACCGCCTGGCGTAATGCTCTGTCTCATCGAACTCGCGCATGGTGCTCACCCGGCGCCCGCAAATCGTGCGGTCAGCGGTAGGTATTGTTCGACGTGTGATTGCCCGCCAGCCAGCGCTTGAGCTCCTGGTGCGCATCCGCGCGCCGGTCGCTTGAAATCTTGTCCGCTTCGGGATGATCGAGCGTGAACTCCAGGATCAGTCCGTTGGGATCCGCTGACGTAGACCGAGCGGCAATAGCCGTGCTCCAGCACAAAGGTGTCCGGCGGCTTGATGCCCGCAGCGGCAATGCGCTGCTCGATGGCGGCCTGCGTCGCGCGCGTCCACCGCGAGCGCGATGTGATGAAACGGCGATGCCGGCATCTGCGGCCCGAATTCCTCCTGGTCGCTCGGGGTTCTCGAACTGGAAGAAGGCGAGCGCGCCGCCGTCGCCCATGGCGAAGAAGGTGTGGCAGTAGGTGCGCATCTTGCCGAACAGCTCGTCCGACTCGCACCAGGTCGCCACCAGCGGCATGCCGATGACCTCTTCGTAGAACTGGCGCGTCTTCTCCTGATCGCGCGTGACATAGGCATTGTGATGCAGCCGGATCGGAAGCTTTGGTGACTGGGTCATGGCGCATTTCCTCCAGCATCAGAACTTGAACGTGAAATCGACCCCGTAGCGGCGCGGCAGGGCTCGCCAGAGGAAACCGCCCGGGGAGAATTCCGCATTATAGATCTTGTTGGTCAGATTCTTCGACCAGGCGGTCACCGACCAGCGCTCGCGCCTCGACACCGGCGCGCAGGTCGACCAGGTTCACCGGATCGCGCGAGGTCACGTTGTACGGGTCCCACCAGGTGCGGCCGATCATCTGATAGTCCAGCCGCAGCACGCCGTTGAGCCCGTCGCCGAGCGGCTCGTGGACCTGGAAGCCCGCGTTGACGGTGTCCTGGGTCAGCAGCGGCGGCTTGTTGCCGATGACCGTGGGATCCTGCATTGCAGTGATACTGCCGTAGTTGTAGCCGAAGTTGGCGTACAGGTCGAGCCAGTTGGTCGCTCGCGCGTTCAGCTCGAGCTCGCCGCCTTTGTACATCGCATTGAGATTGCCGAGGTTCTGGGTCGAGGTGGTCGCATCGTAGAAGAAGAAGTAGCCGTTGTGTCGAGTCGGTGTAGTAGAGCGCCAGCGTTCGCGCTCAGGCGGCGGTCGAGCCACTGGCTCTTGGCGCCGACTTCCCAGGTGTCGGCGATCTCGGCCTGGAACAGATCATGCACGCCGAGCTGACCCTCGGCGGCCGCCACCGCACCGACGCCGGTCTGGTTGAAGCCGCCGCTGCGAAACCCGCGGCTCCAGCCGCCGTAGAAGGTCAGATCGTCGGTCGGCTTGTAGCGCAGCGTGCGCCTTGGGCTGCGCCGCGTCGAAGGTGGCATTGCGCACCTCGCCCGTGTAGGCGCCGGTCGCGTTACCGCGGCAGGAACTGCGTTCGGCGTGTCGGTGGTGTTCTGGCGCTGATCCTGGTCGTAGCGGATCGCCGCATCGAGCTCCCACTGCTTGTTGAACTCGTAGGTCGCATCGCCAAATACCGCCCAGGCGTTGTTGTTCTGCGAGTCCGCCAGGAACGTGGCGTTGGTGTTGGTCGCGAACGGATTGGCTCGGATCGACCAGCGGCGTCTCATAGACCGCGGGGACGCCGTCGCCGCGGTCAGACAGATTGCCGGTGGAGATGAAGCGCTGGGTGTGAACGAAATAGGCGCCCGCGATCCACGAGAAGCCGCTCGATCTTGTTGGAGGTGAAGCGCAGCTCCTGGCTCTCGGTCTTCTCGTCGATGAACTGGCTCTGGCTCTCGCCGGCCGGCCCGCCATCGGCAGCCGGGATGCCGGCGAAGAAATAGTTGTAGGCGATGGAGTCCTTGATCGGCCGGAAATCGTAGGCATCGCCGGTGTCGATCTCCTTGGTGAGGTTGAAGTCCGAGACCGAGGTGAAGGTGCCGTAGTCCGATGTTGAAATCGAGCTTGAGCGCGATATCCGTGATGTCGCGGTAGTCGGTGCCGAGGTTATTGGTTCTGGATCGGGCTGGTGACATCGTTCGCATTCGGCGGCGTGCGTGAAGCTGCTGAACGGGATTGGCCTCGTCGGCGCGCGGAATGACGTAGTAGTAGGCGGTGGTATCGACCCGATCGCGGTAGACGCGCAGGTCCGCGCTCCATTGATCGGAGGGCTTCCACAACAGCCGCAGCCGCCCGGAGTAGTCCCGATACGGGTCGGCCTTGCGGTCGAGATAGGTGTTCTCCAGATAGCCGTCGGTATTGTAGAAATTGAGCGAGGCGCGGTACTGCAGCGTCCCGGCCGCGTCGATCGGTCCGCTGACGGCGACCTGGGCCTTCTCGGACAGCGCCGTTGCCGACGCCGAGCTTGGCCGTCGCCTTCGAAGTGATCGGACAGATCGGCGGTGCTGAATGATGATCGCGCCGCCGATGGCATCGCGCCCATAGAGCGCGCCCTGCGGTCCCTTGAGCACCTCGATCTGCGTGATGTCGATACAGCTCCTGGTCGAACTCGTAGGGATTGGTCTCCAGCACGCCATCGACCAGCACCGCGACCGAGGGCTCGCTGTTGCGCGCCTGCGAGATGCCGCGGATGGTGATGAAGGAGTTGCCGACGTTCTGCACCTCGACCAGGGTCATGTTCGGCACCATCGCGACGAAGTCGCGCGGCGATTCGATGCCCGCCGACTGGATCGTCTGCTGCGGTGAAGGCATCCACGGTCACCGGCACGTTCTGCAACGATTCGTCGCGCTTGCGCGCCGTGACCACGATCTCCTCGCAGCTCGTCGGATTCCGCCGCCAGTACCGGTTCGGCGGCCAGCACGGCGCCCAATGCGGCCATGATCACCGGGGTGCAGATCGACGCATCGGAATATTCATATGAGATCCCCCTGTACAAGTTATTGAGACGTCGCGGGCTCGGCGCCTTTGGCCTGCTCGCGTTCGAGTTGTGAACGCACCATCTGCGCGCCGGCGACCATCGCCTGCAACTTGCCGAAGGCGACCTCGCGCGGCAGATACTTCATGCCGCAGTCGGGCGCGACGATGACATCGGCGGCATCGACGAACGGCAGCGCGCGCCGGATGCGCGCTGGCGACCAGCTCCGGCGATCTCGACCTCGTTGGTCGACAGGTCGATGACGCCGAGGATGATCTTCTTGTCCGGCAGCCCTGTGAGCACCGCACAGTCCAGATTCGACTGCGCGGTCTCGATCGAGACCTGCCGGCAGCTGCACTCGGCCAGCTCCGACAGGAACGAATAGCCCGACGGGCCGCGAATGAATGATGGCCGCGTAGCCGAAGCAGATGTGCACCGCGGTGGTGCCGCTGATGCCCTCGAGCGCGCGATTGAGCGCCGCGCAGGCCGAACTGCGCGCGCCTCCTCGGGCGCGCCTGCATGTAGGGCTCGTCGATCTGCACGACGTCGGCGCCGGCATTGAACAGATCGCGAATCTCGGCGTTGACCGCGGCCGCATAGTCCATCGCGGCGAGCTCGCCGGCTGCCGCCGTAGAAGTCGATCTGCGCCTGCTGCGCCATCGTGAACGGCCCGGCACCGTGACCTTGACGCGCCGCTGCGTGTGGCGGCGCAGGAACTCCAGATCGCTCGACCTCGACCGGCGTGGCGGCGGCGGATCGGTCCGACCACACGCGGCACCGGATTGGGATGACCGCTGCGATCGAGCGCCTGCCGGGATTGTCGAGATCGACGCCGTCGAGCGCGGTGGCGAAGCGGTTGGAGTAACTCTCGCGCCGGATCTCTCCGTCGGTGATGATGTCGAGGCCGGCGCTCCTCCTGCGCCTTGATCGCCATGATCGTCGCATCGTCCTGGGCTTCGGCCAGGTACGGCTCGGGCACGCGCCACAGCTCGCGCGCGCGCACCCGCGGCGGGAAGCGGCCGGCGAGCTTCTTGCGGTCGATCAGCCATTCCGGCTGCGGATAGCTTCCGACCAGTGTCGTTGGAAACAGCATGCGCTGCCTCAATCGACGCTCGGCGGCCACGCGCGCCGGTGCGGCTCGGCCAGGCGGCGCCGCTGGCGAGCTCGGCACGGATCGCCGCGCCGTGCTCATTCAGCAGCGGCGCCGCGCGCACCGAGCGCGCGCGCACGCCGTCGAACTGCACCGCGGGCCGCACCGCCTGCGTGGCGCCGTGCGGCTGACTCGACCGGCACCACGAGCCCCAGGTGCTCGCACCTGCGGGTCGTCGACCACGTCGTCGATGCGGTTGATCGGCGCGTACGGCACATCGTGCTGCCTGCAGCCGCTCGACCCAGTGCGCCAGCGGCTGGCGCGCGAAGCGCGCATCGAGTTCCACGCGCAGCGCCTCGTATTCGGCGATGCGCGCTCAGGCGGGTATTGAAGCGCGGATCGATCGCCAGTTCCGGCGCCTCGAGCGCCGCGACCAGTCCCTGCCAGAATTTCTCCAGCGACGACAGGTGGATCGCGATCAGACGCTCGTCGGCGGTGCGCAGGATGTAGGCCTGCGCCAGCCGCGGCCGGTCGGCCGACGTCGGCGTCTGACCGAGCGCGAAGAAGGCGGCGAACGGCTCGACCGCGAAGTGCGCCATGGCCTCGAGCATCGAGACTTCGACCAGACCGCCGCGGCCGGTGCGGCCGCGCTGCACCAGCGCGGCGAGGATGCCCTGCGCGGCGTAAAGGCCGGTGATCGCATCGGCCAGCGCGGGACCGAGGAACTGCGGGCGCCGGTAGTCGACCACCACGCTCAGAAAGCCGCTCAGCGCCTGCGCCACCGAGTCATAGCTCGGCCGATCGGCGTACGGGCCGCTCGAGCCGAAGCCGCTGATCGAGCAGTACACCAGGCGCGGATTGATCTCCTGCAGCCGCGCGACGCCGGCACCGAGGCGCTCGGCGGTGCCGGGCCGGAAGTTCTGGATGAACACATCGGCCTCGCGGATCAGCCGGTCGAACAGCTCGCGGTCGCTGCGCCTGCTTCAGATCCAGCGCCAGGCTGCGCTTGTTGCGGTTGTAGGCCTGGAAGTGCGGCGAGTACTGTCCGCCCTGGTAGGCTGCGGTACGGATCGCCCTCCGGGCTCTCGATCTTGATGACGTCGGCGCCGAGGTCCGCCAGCATCATTCCGGCGCAGGGGCCGGTGATGAACGTGCCCTGCTCGACGACGCGGATGCCGGCCAGTGTGCCGATCATGCGCGCTGTTGCTGCCTCAGCCATCCTCGCTCGGCTTGAAGCCGGCAGGCAGCGTCGCCGTCGTAGTCGATCGCCTGGGCCGCGGCGTGCGACATGCACGAAGCCGATCGGCCGCTGCTGCTCCTCGAGCAGATGCGCGATCAGGCCCGCGGTGCGCGCCAGGATCGGCACGCCTTTCAGCGCCAGCAGCGGATAGCCCGCATCGAGCAGCACCGCGGGAATCGCGCCCGAAACATTGAGCGCCAGCGGCCGGCCGACCAGCTCCGGCAGCAGCCGCTCGACCGCGTGCGCGATTTCCACGTGACGGCCCGAGCTGATCCGGCCTCGGCGGCGACCTCGAACAGCCGCTGCGCGCGCGGATCTGGCCTGCTTGTGCAGTGGGTGGCCGTAGCCCGGGATCGCGCGCCGCGCCGCGCGGTATTCGCGCGACCACTTGCGCGGTGCAGCGGCCTCGAGTGACGCGCCGCGCGACCGCTGCGCGCGCGATCTCCGCGAAAAAATGTCCGGCCGCTTCGGACGAGCCGAGAACCACCGAACCGCAGCCGAGGATCCGGCGGCGACGGCGCCCTGCAGCGCCTCGGGCGCGGCGGCGAGCGTCATGCGGCGCGGCCTGCACGCTCGGCACCAGGCCGTGCTCGGCGATCGCGACCAGCGTCGCATCGAGCACGCGCCGCTGCGCGGCCGAGGGCAGCGCGCCGGTAACCAGCAGCCAGAAGTGCTCGGTGAAGCTGATCGTGCCGATCAGCTCGCGCGCCAGATCGCGGCCACGCACCACGATGGTGTCCTCGTTCGAGGTCGAGATCGCCGAACTGCGCTGGTCCTGCCGCCCGATCTTCAAGGCGCCCCCCGTTGATATTTTCGTATATCGAAATATCACGTCGATATACGAAACATATTGGACCTGCGGCTGCGAGCGGCGTCAAGCAGCACGGCGCCAGCCCTTCCGCCTTTTCGGATATCGAAATAGACTCGCGGACGATGGCACGACCGAAGAGAACGCCGCCGCCGCCGCGAGGCCATGGGCGGCCTCGCCAAGGGACTGGCGGTGATCCGCGCTTTCTCGCGCGATCATGCGGCGCTGACCCTGAGCGACATCGCGCGCAGCGCCGGCATTCCGGCGGCGACCGCGCGGCGCTGCCTGCTCACGCTCGAGGAACTCGGCTACGTCACGCGCAACGGCCGCAACTTCCTGCTGCGGCCGAAGGTGCTCGAGCTCGGCGCCGCCTATCTCGAATCGATGAACATCGAACAGGTCACCAGGACTCACCTGGAGGAACTGCGCGCGCAACACGTCCGATTCGGCCGCGCTGTGCGTGCTGGACGGCGTCGAAATCGTCTATGTGGCGCGCGCCTCGGTGCGCACGCTGCTGCGCCTGGAGGCCATGTCGGCAGCCGCTTCCCGGCGCACGCCACCTCGACCGGCCGCGTACTGCTGGCCGGCGTGAGCCCCGAGCGGCTGCAGCACTATTTCGAGACCGCGCAGCTCGAGGCGCTGACCGAGCGCACCGTGACCGATCCGGCGCAAGCTGCGCGCAGCTGATCGAGGACTGCCGGCGCAGCGGCTACTCGGCGGTCGAGGACGAACTGGCCTACGGCGTCATCGCGCTCGCCGTGCCGGTGCTCGATCAGCAGCGGCCGGGTGGTCGCGGCGCTCAACTCATCGAGCCACTCGCGCCGCATCACCAGGACCAAGCTGGTGCGCGAGCGCCTGACGATGCTGCAGCAGGTCAGCCGGCAGATCTCCACCGATCTCGCCACCGCTCCCTGGCTGTCGCTGAGCGCGCAGATCTAGCCCGGCTCGCTTTCTGCGGCAGTCGCAGCGCTTGACGTCCGCAGGACGAGGTCGTAGCCTGAATAGCGAAAAGTTTTTCGCTATCCGAAATTTAAGTCTATGGCGACGAGCGCAGCGAGGAAACTGGCGACGCACCCAACAGATCAGTACCTCACAGTAGAAGGTGCGCGTCTGCGCTACCGGGATGAAGGGGCAGGGCCGGCAGTGCTACTGCTGCACGGCTGGACCCTCGACCTCGAGATGTGGGACCTGCAGGTCGAGAGGCTCCGGCGGGAGTTCCGCCTGGTGCGCCTGGATAGACGCGGGCACGGCTTCTCCAGCGGTACGCCCTCGCCGCAGCGCGATGTGGCCGACGCGGAGGCGCTGTGCCACCACCTCGGACTAAGCCGGGTCGCATTGTTCGGCATGTCACAGGGGGCGCGCATTGCCGTTGCATTCGCTGCCGCTGCACCCGAACGCGTGGACGCCGTCATTCTCGACGGGCCGCCCTCGTTCGATCCTGTCCCCGTGGACGAGGGCGTGCCGCTCGAGCACTTCCGCGCCGTCGTGCATAAGCACGGCATGGAGGCCTTTCGCCGCGAATGGCTGCGACATCCGCTCACCCAGTTGCACACTACGGATCCACAGGTGCGCGCGCACCTCATCGCGATGATCGCGCGATTCGCTGGCAATGAGCTGGTGGGCTCTGCTCCTGAGCGCGATTGCCTTGCAGTATCAGCTCCACCCTCATTATTGAATGCTTCGACACTGGTCCTCTGCGGCGAATTCGACGTGCCGCGCCGAGTTCAGTCCGCCGCTCGCCTGAGCGCCGAGCTGCGGCGCGCCGAGCGCGCCGTGATAGCGGGCGCCGGTCACCTGTCCAGTCTCGATCGGCCAGACGAATACAGCGCAATATGCGGCGCTTTTCTGTGCCGACACACGCGGGCGCCCACCACGCCCTGAGGAATCGCCATGCCAAGCGTCTTGGTCCTTTACTACAGCAGCTACGGCCACATCGAAGCTATGGCGCACGCACAGGCTGAAGGCGCCAGTCGTATTGCCGGGACGCAGGTGACGGTCAAGCGGGTTCCGGAATTGGCGCCTTCCGATGTCTGTCTCGCCGCGGGCTTTAAGCTCGATCAGAGCGCGCCGGTGGCGAGCCCGGAAGAACTGGATCAGTACGATTTGATTTTATTCGGTACGCCGACGCGCTTCGGCAACATGGCGGCCCAGATGCGCAACTTCCTCGACCAGACTGGACCCCTGTGGATGCGCGGCGCGCTGGTCGGGAAGGTCGGCAGCGTTTTTTGCAGCACTGCGAGCCAGCACGGCGGGCAGGAGACAACCATCACCTCATTCCACAACACGCTGCTGCACCACGGAATGATCGTGGTCGGCCTGCCCTACACCTTCAAGGACCTCGCGACGATGCGAGAGGTAACTGGCGGCACTCCCTACGGCGCGAGCTGCGTCACTGGCTCAGGAGCCGAACTGCGTATGCCGTCGCCACTGGAACTCGAGATGTGCCGCTTCCAGGGTGAGCACACCGCCCGAATCACGGCTCGCCTGGTCTCCGGTCTTGCGTGAGGGGTGCTGGGTTTCGGCGTGCAAGCCATCTTATCGCTACAAGGAAGGATAGAAACGACGGGAGCGCGCTGAGGAAACCATGTCCCTCGCATCTAACCCCCGCGGATATGCCGGCACAATTGATCTCAAGGTGTTAGCGATGCCTCAGCGTGAGGCGATGAACGTGCACGCAATCGCATTGGCGGGATTAGCGGTCGTTCGGCTCCAGGAACCCGGGCAAGCACTGCTTTGCGCTGATCGATCCCGACAGCCACGGCAGCAGCTGCGGATCATAACATCGCGAAAAAGCGAGCCCAATTGTCAAAGTAGCTGCCCCGCCGGTCGCGTACCTGCAGTGCGCGTGGGCGTCGGCTGAACTGAACAATCGCGCCGCGTCGACGCCGAAAGATCGACTTTTTCAGCCCAGTTCACAGTCCGGGCATGTGCCGGGGCTGTGACCATTCGGTGACATTCGCACGCACGGGCGCCGGGTAAGCTGCCGCGATGCACCAGATCGGTGTAGTGGGCCTGTCATACCGCCACGCTGGCCTCGAGCAGGTGGCGCGGTTCGCCGTGCCCCGCGCGGACGTGCCGGCGCGGCTGCCCGGCGCTGCGCACTCATTTAAAGGCCGCCGAACTCCTCTACGTCGGCACCTGCAATCGCGTCGAGGTGGTGTACGCCGCCCACGGACGGGGTTGCCGCCGCGGATGCGCGCCAGGAAGTGTTCCGCGCGCTCACCGGTCGCGAGCCCGAGCCCGGCGAGGCGGCGCGGGTACTGCGTGCCTGGACCGGCGAAGCCGCGGTCGAGCACCTGTTTCTGCTCGCCTGCGGGCTGGACTCCGCCCAGACCGGGGAGCAGGAGATCGCCGCGCAGTTGCGCGGCGCCTGGGAAGACTCGCGCACGGCGCAGACCTGCGGCCCCGTGCTCGACCGTCTGCTCGGCGAGGCCTTGGCGATGGCGCGGCAGATGCGGCGCCTGTCGGCCACCGTGCGCGCGCCCTCGCTCGGCGACCTGGCCGCCGACCGGGCGCTGCAGCACCTGGCCGGCAGCGCCGGCCGCGTGGCGCTGGTCGGCGTGTCGCCCATGACGCGCCGCTGTGCCGCGGTCCTGAGTGAAGCGCGCGTGCCGCTGATGATCGTCAACCGCACGCTGGCGGCCGCAGACGAGCTCGCGCTTGCCGTGGGCGCCACGGCGCTGTCGCTGGACGATTTCCGCCGGCAGCCGCCGGCGGTGCGGGCGGTGATCCTGGCAACCGGCGGCGGTGAGCCGGTGCTGGATGAGGGCGCGCTCACGCGGCTCAGCCGCTGCTGCGCCACTCGCCGCTCCGCTCTTGATCGATTTCGGTGTACCCGCCAATGTCGATCCGGCAGCCGCGCAACGCGCCGGCCTGACGCGCATCGGCATGAACGATCTCATCGAGGCCGCGCAGGGGCGGCGCCTGCAGCAGCTGGTGAGACTGGCGCCGGTGCGTGCCGCGATCGACGAGCGTCTCAACCGCCTGCGCATCGAGCTTGCGACCCGGGCCATCGGGCCGCGGCTTGCGGACCTGCGCGGCACCTTCGAGCAGATCGCCGCCGCCGAGGTCGCGCGTGCGCTCGCCCACGAGCTGCGCACGCTGGACGAGGCGCAGCGCGGACAGCTCAATCGCCTCGCCCGCACCGTGGCACTGCGCCTGGCGCACCTGCCGCTGGCCGGGCTGCGGGCGGCGGCCGTACACGCCAGCGCCGATGCCGTTGACGCATTCTTCGCGGCGACGCAGTCTTGCGCGCGCCACGAGCGCACTGCACCTGCCGTGCGTGCCCCGGACGGCGAGGAACAGCCATGAACGAGCGGTCCTACCATGCCGCGCACGAGGCGCGCTCACCGCGCTCCGCGGAGTTATACGATCGCGCCTGCCGCGTGATTCCCGGCGGGGTGAGTTCGCCGGTGCGCGCGTTCCGCGCCGTCGGCGGCACGCCGCTGTTCATCGCGCGCGGGGCAGGGTCACAGGTGTTCGATGCCGACGGCCGCGCCTATCTCGACTTCGTCTGTTCCTGGGGTCCTTTGATCCTCGGGCATGCGCATCCGGCGGTCGTGGCCGCGGTCACCGAGGCGGTAGCGCGCGGCACCACCTACGGCGCGCCGTGCCCAGGTGAGGTGGAGCTCGCCGAGCGCGTGGTGGCGGCCTACCCTGCGGCCGAGCAGGTGCGCTTCGTATCCTCCGGCACCGAGGCCGTGATGAGCGCGATCCGCGTGGCGCGCGCCTTCACCGCGCGCGACCTGATCGTCAAGTTCGCCGGCTGCTATCACGGCCACGCCGACCATCTGCTGGTTGCGGCAGGCTCGGGGCTCGCAACCTTCGGCCGGCCTTCCTCGGCCGGCGTGCCGGAGGCCTTCACCGCCTGCACGCGCGTGCTGCCGCTGGACGATGAGCAGGCGGTCGCGCAGCTGTTTGCCCAGGACGGCGCGCGCATCGCCGCCGTCATCATCGAGCCGCTGCCGGCCAATCACGGCCTGCTGCCGCAGCGGCGCGAGTTCCTCGAGGCACTGCGGCGCCTGACGCGCGAGCACGGCGCGCTGCTCATCTTCGATGAGGTGATCTCGGGCTTCCGCCTGGGGCGCGGCGGAGCTGCCGAACAGCTCGGCATCGCGCCGGACCTTGCGACCTTCGGCAAGGTCATCGGCGGCGGCATGCCGGTCGGTGCGTTTGGCGGTGCGCGCCGCATCATGGCGCGCCTGGCGCCCGATGGTGATACCTACCAGGCGGGCACGCTGTCGGGCAATCCGCTGGCCATGGCCTGCGGCATCGCGACCCTCGACGTGCTGGTACGCGAGTCAGGCTGGCAGCGCCTCGAGGCGCGCGGCGCCGAGCTCGAACGGCTGCTGCTGCCGGTGCTGGCGCAGGCGCCATTCCCGGTGCATCTGGTGCGCGCAGGGTCGCTGTTCTGGCTGTCGCTGCACGAGGGCGGCGCGCCGCGCACGGCGGATGCGCTGAGCGAGCGTGCCACGGCACGCTTCGCGGCGCTGTTCCACGGCATGCTCGATCGCGGCATCTACCTGCCGCCGTCCGCGTACGAGGCCTGCTTTCTGTCGCTGGCGCACGGCAGCGCCGATCTGGTGCGCTTCGTCAATGCGCTGCGCGAGTCGCTGGCAGCGGTGCCATGAAAGCACCGCGCGTCTTCCAGATCACGGCGCTGGCACTGGTGCTGGTCTCGGCAGTGCAGGTGGGCTGGTGGCTGTACGATCAGCACGAATACACGGTCGAAAAAGTGCGCGCCGCGCGCGTCGCCTACGCCGAACAGACCGCCGCCGCCCAGGCGCTGCTCGATTCCGGCACGAGTGCGCAGCGCGTGCAGCAGCTGCTGCCGGGCATCAGCGTCAGCGCCGGGCGCGCCGCGCTCGCACCGCAGCTCACCCAGGCGCTGACGACCGAGGAGAACCGGCGCGCCCGCCAGTACGCCTGGGAAGGCAGCTTCTTCCTGTTGGCACTCGCCGCCTGCATCGCCGTGATCGCGCGGGCGCTGCGGGCCGAGACGCGCGTGCACGCCGAACAGGACAGTTTCCTGGCACTGGTTTCGCATCAGTTCAAGACCCCGCTCGCCAGCCTGCAGCTGTCGCTCGAGACGCTGGCCCTGCGTGCCCCGCCACCGCAAGCTGCGCGCACGCTGATCGAGCGCATGCTCGCCGACGTTGCGCGCATGGAGCTGATGGTGACGCAGATCCTGGAGAGCGCCCGTCTCGAGCGCGGCCGCGTCGACTTCAAGTCCGAGCCGCTGCAGCTGGCCGCGGCGGTAGCGCGCGTGGTGGCGGGGCTGGAGGAGCGGGCCCGCAGCGAGCGCATCGCCATCTCCAGCAGCATCGCCGCGGACCTCTACATCGTCACTGATCCGCTGGCGCTCGATGTCGTGGTGCGCAACGTCCTGGAAAACGCGCTCGCGGCGGTGCAGAGCGGCGGCGGCGACGGCACGGGCAGCATCGCCATCAGCGCGCGTGCCGGCAACGGCGAGGTGGAACTGTCGGTAGCGGACAGCGGCGTCGGCTTCCAGCCGGCCGACGGCGCACGCCTGTTCCAGAAGTTCACGCGCCTCAATAGCGGTGCCGGCTACTACGGCACCGGGCTGGGACTGTTCATCGTGCGTCGCCTCATGGAGCTGGCGCGCGGACGGGTCAGTGCGCACAGCGACGGCGTCGGGCAGGGCGCCAGGCTGACGCTCACCTGGCCGGCGGCCGCACAGGGGCCGCAGCTGTGAACGCCGCCGCGCCGGTGGCGCACGTGCTGGTCGTCGAGGACGACCCGCACCTGGCGGCCGGCGTGGCCGAGAACCTGCGCGCCGAGGGCTATGAGGTGTCCGGCGCCGGCGATGGCAATCAGGCGCTCGCGTGGCTTGCGCACAACAGCTGCGCGCTCATCGTGCTGGACGTGGGTCTGCCGGGCGTCGACGGTTTCGTCGTGTGCCGCACCCTGCGCGAGCAGGGCAACAGCACGCCGGTCCTGTTTCTCACCGCGCGCGGTGACCCGGCGGATCGGGTGCGGGGACTTGAGTCCGGCGGCGACGATTATCTTGCCAAGCCGTTTCACCTGCAGGAGTTCCTGCTGCGCGTGCGCGCGATCCTGCGGCGCTGGGAGTGGTACCGCAGCGCCTCTGCCACGGCCTCCACTTCGGTACTGAGCTTCGGCGGCAACGAGGTGGACTTCCGCGCCTTCCGCGCGCGCGCCTGGAATGGCGAGACGCAGGAACTGACCGAAAAGGAAGCCATGATTCTCAAGGTGCTCGCCGAACATGCCGGCGAGATCGTCTCGCGCGAGGATCTGCTCGAGCGGGTGTGGGGCTACGACGTGTTCCCCTCCACGCGCACGGTCGACAACTTCATCCTGCGGCTGCGCAAGCGCTTCGAGAAGGACCCGGCCAACCCGCGCCATTTCCTCACCGTCTGGGGCGTCGGCTACCGCTTTCTGACGGAGGGCGAGTCGTGAGCGTGCAGGCCTTGCGCATCGGCACGCGCGCCTCGGCGCTCGCGCTGTGGCAGGCGCAGCACGTCGCGGCGCTGGTGGCCGCGCAGCAAGGTGCGCCGCCGGTGGAACTGACGCGCATCACGACCTCCGGGGACGTGCACACCGAGGTGCCGCTGTGGCAGGTCGGCGGCCGCGCCTTCTTCACCCGCGAGATCGACCGCGCGCTGCTGGGCGGCACGGTGGATGTGGCGGTGCACAGCCTCAAGGACGTGTCGACCCAGCTGGAAGCCGGCCTGACGCTGGCCGCAACACTTAAGCGCGCCGATGCACGCGATGCGCTCGTCAGCCGCGACGGCGCGCCGCTGGCAGCGCTGCCGCCGGGTGCGCGCATCGGTACCAGCAGCCTGCGGCGGCGCGCGTTTCTGGCGCGTCTGCGCCCGGATGCGAAGCTGAGCGAGCTGCGCGGCAACGTGCCAACGCGCATCGAGCGGCTGCAGCAGGGCGATTACGATGCCATCGTGCTGGCGGCGGCCGGTCTTACCCGCTTGGGGCTGGCAGGTCACATCAGCGAATATCTTGCGCCGGAGAGTTTTCCGCCGGCCGTCTCGCAGGGCATCGTCGCGGTGTGCGCCCGCAGCGGCGATACGCCGACGCTGCGCTGGCTCGCTGCCCTCGATGACGCTCCGGCGCATCTGGCAGCGACCGCCGAGCGCGCGCTGCTGCGCCGCCTGGAAGGTGGCTGTCAGGTGCCGCTCGGTGCGCTCGCGCTGCTGCGCAACGGCCGCTTGAGTCTTGCGGCCACGGTGTGCGCGCTCGATGGCCGCCGTGCGCTCTCGGCGCAGGGTGAGTCGGCCGCCGGGATGGCCGAGGCCGTCGCCCTCGGCATCCGCGTCGCCGAGCAACTGCTGGCGCAGGGCGCCGCAGAGCTGATCGCGCTCGAGCGCAGCGCGCACGCGGTGGAGGAGCCATGAGTGCGGTAGAGGAAATCCGGCCGGTGGTCGTCACCCGCGCGGAAGGCAGCGATGGGCCCTTGAGCCGCGAGCTGCGCGAGCTCGGTCTGAAGGTGCTGACCTGGCCGGCAGTCACGGTGGCAGCCGCCGACCTCAGCGCACTCACGCAGGCACTGAATACGGTTCAGTCCTTCGGCTGGATCGTGTTCGCCAGCCGCCATGCCGTGGCCGCCGTACTCGAGCGGCTGCCCAGGCCGCCACAGGGCGTGCGCATCGCGGCGGTGGGCCGGGCGACCGCCCAGGTGCTGCGCCAGCGCGGCTGGCCGGTGGACCTGGTGCCGGATGACGCCAGCGCTGCCGCGCTGGTGGCCGCCTTCGCGGCGCAATGGACGCCGGCCGATGCCGGCGTGAAGATTCTTTTTCCCGCCAGCTCGCGCGCGCTGCCCACGATCGCCGCGGGCCTGCGCCAGCTCGGCGCCGAAGTCACGCAGGTGGAGGCCTACCGCACCGCCGCCGCCGCTCTCGACGTCGCCGAGTGCCGCGCCTGGATCGCGCGCGATGTCATCGGCGCGGTGACGTTCGCGAGCCCGTCGGCGGTCGCCGAGCTCGCCCGCTGCCTCGGCGCGGCGGATTTCGGGCGGCTGCTGACGAATGCGGCGGCGGTTGCCATCGGCCGTACCACCGCGCACGAACTGGCCAGCCACGGGCACAACGCCGTGGTGGCCGAATCGGCCACGCTGCACGGGCTGGCCCTCACCACTCTCCGCCTGCTGCAAACAAGAGCGTAGACCACTATGGGATTTCCGCGACAAAGACCGCGGCGCACGCGCGCCACCGCTGCCTGGCGGCGCATGGTGTGCGAGACGCGCCTCAGTCCCGACATGCTGATCTATCCGCTGTTCGTGGTGCCGGGACGCGCCGTGCGGCACCCGGTGGAGAGCATGCCGGGCATCTGCCAGCTGTCGGTGGACGAGGCGGTGGCGGAGGCGCAGGCGGCCGCCGCCAGCGGCGTGCTCGCCGTGCTGGTGTTCGGCGCTCCCGAGCGCAAGGACGCACGCGCCAGCGAGGCGCTCGATGCACAGGGTCTGGTGGCGCGCGCGATCCGGGCGATCAAGCAGGCCTGTCCGCAGCTGCTGGTGTGGGCGGACGTGTGCCTGTGCGGCGCCACCGATCACGGCCACTGCGGCCACGTGTCGGCGCAGGGCGTGATCGACAACGATTCCTCCGTCGAGACGCTTGCCCAGGTGGCGCTCAACTACGCGCGTGCCGGGGCGGATGCGGTGGCGCCCTCGGACATGATGGATGGACGCGTCGGCGCCATGCGCACGCTCCTGGACGCGCATCAACTGACGGGCACACCGATCGTTGCGTACGCGGCCAAGTACGCCTCCTCCTTCTACGGGCCGTTCCGCGAGGCAGCCGAGTCGGCGCCGGCGTTCGGCGATCGCCGCTCGTACCAGATGGATCCGGCCAACGCGCGCGAAGCGCTGCGCGAGGTGCTGCTCGATATCGAGGAGGGCGCGGACCTGGTCATGGTGAAACCCGCCGGACCCTACCTCGATGTCATCCGCCAGGTGCGCGATGCCGTGCAGGTACCGCTGGTGGCCTACCAGGTCTCCGGCGAATTCAGTCTGATCAAGGCTGCCGCGGCGCGCGGCTGGATCGACGAGCGCCTGGCGGCGCTCGAAACGCTCACCGGCATCAAGCGCGCCGGCGCGGATCTCATCATCAGCTACTTTGCGCCGCAGGTGACGCAGTGGTTGCGGGCTTGAACGCCCGCAGCGATGCCGCAGGGGCGAGCAGCGCGTTTCTGGCCGCCTGCCGCCGCCAGCCCGCGGCGCACCGCCCCATCTGGATCATGCGTCAGGCCGGGCGCTACCTGCCGGAGTACCGCGCGCTGCGCGCCAAGGTGGATTTCGCAGCCCTGACGCGCACACCCGAGCTCGCCGCCGAAGTGACGCTGCAGCCGGTGCGGCGCTATCCCCTCGATGCCGCCATTCTCTTCAGCGACATCATGACGCCGCTGCAGGGCATGGGCATCGACCTGTCGTTCGAGCCCGGACCGGTGGTGCGCGAGCCGATCCGCAGCGAGGCGCAGATCGAGGCGCTGCCGTCCCTGCTGCCGGCCCGCGACGTGCCATTCGTGCTCGAGAGCATCCGCCTGGTGCGCGCCGGCCTGCCGCGCGGCGTGCCGCTGATCGGCTTCGCCGGGGCCCCCTTTACGCTCCTGTGTTACCTCGTGTGCGGCAGGCCGTCCAAGGAATTCGCCGCGGCGCGCGCCTTCCTCTACGCGCAGCCGCAGGCGGCGCACAGGCTGCTCGAGCGGCTGGCGGATGCGATGGCGGCGTATCTTGCGGCGCAGGCGGCCGCCGGCGCGCAGGCGCTCATGCTGTTTGAATCCTGGGCGGGGCTGCTGGCACCGCGGGAGTTCTCGCAGTTCGCGCTGCCGGCGGTGCGGCGCCTCATGACGGTGCTGCGCGGCAGCGGCGTGCCGCTCATCTATTACGTGAACCAGGGCTGCGCGCTGCTGCCGGCGGTGGCGGGACTGGACGTGGACGTGGTCGGCGTCGACTGGCGCAGCGAGCTGTCGCAGGTGCGCCAGGTGCTCGGGCCCGGCAAGGCCGTGCAGGGCAATCTCGACCCGGCGGCCCTCTTTGCACCGCCCGCGGAGCTGCAGCGCCTGGCGGGACGGGTGCTGGAAGAGGCCGGCACGGCCCACGGCCACATCTTCAATCTCGGCCACGGCATCTGGCCGGATACCGACCCGGATGCGGTCGCGCGCCTGATCGACTACGTCCATGAGCGGCGCTGACGAGTTCGCCGTCACCGCGACCGCGTACTTCAACGAGCTGCAGCAGCGCTTCTGCAGCGCGTTCGAGGCGTTCGAGCCGCACAGCCGTTTCGTCGCGCGCAGCTGGGCCAAGCCCGCAGGCCACCGCCTGCAGGGCGGCGGCGAATCGCGTCTGCTGCGCGGCACGGTGTTCGAAAAAGTCGGCGTGAACGTGAGTCACGTGTGGGGCGTGCTGCCGCCCGAGGCGCACGGCCAGGTGGCGGGGGCCGCTGCGGCCGGCGGCCGCTTCACCGCCTGCGGCATCTCGCTGGTGGCGCACATGGCCAACCCCTATGTGCCGGCGGTGCACCTGAACCTGCGCTACCTCTCGACCAGCCATGCCTGGTTCGGCGGCGGCTCGGATCTGACACCGACCTTCCCGTTCGAGGAGGACACCCAGGCGTTTCATGAGGCGCTGCGCGCTGCCTGCGACGGCTACCGCGCCGCTGCCTACGCCGAGTACAAGGCCTGGTGCGACCGCTACTTCTATCTGCCGCACCGCCGCGAGCCGCGCGGCGTGGGTGGAATCTTCTTCGACGATCTGGCCGGCGGCGACCGGGAAGCCGATTTTGCCTTCGTGCGCTCAGTGGGGGAGGCGGTGCTCGGGGTGTTTCCGCGCATCGTCGCGCGGCGCAAGGACACCCCTTACGATGAGGCGGCCCGCGAGCGCCTGCTGCTCAAGCGCGGGCGCTACGTCGAGTTCAACCTGGTGTACGACCGCGGGACGCGTTTCGGCTTCAGTACCGACGCGGATCCGGATGCCTACCTGATGAGTCTGCCGCCCGTGGTGAAATGGTGACCGGCGCCGGCACGACGTTGAGGGCCGTGCGTACCTTGAGCCACTGCACGGGGGTGGGCCAGAACAGCCGCTGGCTGCTGGCCGCCGCGCGCCAGTGCTGGCCCAGGGCTGAGGTGAAGGCTTCGAGGGTCTCCGCTGGCGGCCGCCACAGGCGCCGCAGTCCGTTGTAGGTCACCACTGCTTAACTCCTCAATGAATCATCTGCTTACGGATTTACATAAGCCTTTTACACGCTTTGCGGTTCGATTAAAAAGTGTTGCCCGGCGGCGACGCAGGCTTTAAACGCCCGCCGTGCCGAGCGCCTCTAAGGGACAGATGACACACGCGCAGATGCAGGACACGCGGGTCGATTGGGAGGGGGCGCTGGTACAGCGCGCCTGTGCCGGCGACACGCGCGCGTTCGAGAGGCTTTACCGTGAGCATTCCGGACGCGTCTACGGGCTGTGCCTGCGCATGACGCGGGATGCCCAGCTGGCGGAAGACTGTACGCAGGACACCTTCATCAACGCGTGGCGGGCACTTGCGAAATTTGAGACGCGCAGCTCACTTTCGACCTGGCTGCACCGCATCGCGGTGAACGTGAGCCTGGCGAAGCGGCGCAAGAGCCCGCAGGTCGAGCCGGTGCCGGAAGACGACGAAGGAGTGGCGACGCAGTGGACCGTGGAGACGCCGGTGGAAGTGCAGGAAATCGAGAGCGCGATCGGCGCGCTGCCCGACGGGGCGCGCGACGCGCTGGTGCTGCACGCGCTGTACGGCTACTCGCACGGCGAGGCGGCGCAGATGCTCGGCATCGCCGAGGGCACGTGCAAGGCGCAGCTGCACCGCGCGCGCAAGCTGCTGCGCGAGCGACTCAACATGGAGATCAACTGACATGACGGCAGGCGACAGTGGCGGACGCAAGGTGATGTCGCTCAGTGAGCTGCCGCAGGCCATCGAGCCCAGGCGCGATCTGTGGCCGCAGATCGAAGCGCGTCTCAACGAGATCCAGGCAGCCGCGCCCCGTGACACTGGTGCGAAACTGATTCCTCCGTACCAGAGTCGGGCGCGGCTGCGCTGGCTCGCCGCCGCTGCCATGGTCGCAAGCGTGGCCGTCGGGGTGTGGCTCGGACGCAGCGTGCTGCCGGGCACCCAGCCGGCTCCCATGACTGCCGCGGTTCCCGGCAATGTTTCTGCGGCGCCCGATGCGCCCACCGCCATCGATGCGGCCTACTTGACCGATGCGCGCTACCAGCACCAGCGCGCGGCGCTGCTGCGCACGCTGCAGGCGCAGCTCGCGACCATGCCGCCGGCCGGCCGCGCCAAGGTCATGGGAAGTCTTACGGCCATTCAGAAGGCCAAGCAGGACCTGCAGGAGGCACTCGGCAAGGATCCGGGCAATGCCCTGCTGCAGGAACTCTTGGTCGACACTTACCAGGATGAGATGCGCGTTCTGACGGACGTGCACGAGGCCAGCGACGCTGGCAAGGGGATTTGAACATGCGTACCGCTCTGCTTTCAGGTTCATGGCTCATGCTGGTCGCGAGCGCGGCCGTGTGCGCCTCGACCGACAAGATCTTCGATCGCGAGGTCGCGGCCCAGGCGCGCGGCGTGGTCGACATTTCCAACATCAGCGGCTCGATCCAGGTGAGTGCCTGGGACCGGCCCAGCGTCAGCGTGCACGCCGAGCTCGGCGCAGACGTCGAGCGTGTCGATGTCACGAGCGAAGGTTCGCGCACGATCATCAAGGTGGTGCTGCCGAGCCATGGCGTGCACGACGGCGAGGCGACCCTGCACGTGAAGGTGCCCAAGGACAGCGAGGTGGACGTCTCGGCCGTCAGCGCCGACGTGGTGACGAACGGAGTGCAGGGCATGCAGCGGCTGAGTGCGGTCAGCGGCGACGTCGTCGCGGAGCTGGCCGGGGCCGACCTGGAACTGAAGACGGTGAGTGGCGACGTCAAGCTCAAGGGCCATGGCCAGCCGGCGCGGCTGCACCTGAGCAGCGTCAGCGGCGATGTGCACCTCGAGCACGGCGCGGGCGATCTGGAGGCGGGCACGGTCAGCGGCACCATGGTGCTGTCGCTGGACACGGCCAGCTCGGTGCGCGTGCGCAGCACGTCCGGCGATCTGCGCTTCCAGGGCAAGCTGACGCAGGGGGCGAACTTCGATGCCACAACCGTGAGTGGCGATCTCAACGTGCGCGCCAGTGCCGACGGCGGCTACGCCTACGAGGTGTCGAGCTTCAGCGGCGACATCAGCGATTGCTTCGCCGCCAAAGCCGAACGCACCAGCAAGTACGGCCCGGGCAGCACGCTGCAGGGTTCGCTCGGCCAGGGCGCAGGTCACATGCACCTCAAGACCATGAGCGGCGATATCGAGGTCTGCGACCACTAAAGCCGTCGCAGCGTGCCGCTACAATAGGCGGGTGGCACCACCCGCCTCGCTCGTCTCCACCGCGCTGCTCGAGTGGCATGCCCGCGCCGGTCGCCATGCTCTGCCCTGGCAGAGCGAGCGCAGCCCGTACCGCGTGTGGGTATCGGAGATCATGCTGCAGCAGACGCAGGTGGCGAGCGTCATCCCGTACTACCGGCGTTTCATGGAGCGCTTCCCCGACGTCGCGGCGCTCGCCGCTGCACCCATCGATGAGGTGCTGCACCTGTGGTCAGGGCTCGGCTACTACGCGCGTGCCCGCAACCTGCATCGCGCCGCGCAGCACGTCATGGCGGCGCACGGCGGCGAGCTGCCGCGGCAGTTCGGCGTACTTGAGCAGCTGCCGGGCATCGGCCGCTCCACGGCCGGGGCGATCCTCGCCCTGAGCTGCGGCGTGCGCTGCGCCATCCTCGATGGCAATGCGCGGCGCGTGCTGGCGCGCTACTTCGGCGTGCCGGGGGCGCGCGGCGAGCGCGCGCACGAGAGCCGCCTGTGGGAGCTCGCCGCACAGTGCACGCCCGCAGCGCAGGTCGCCGCCTACACCCAGGCCATCATGGATCTGGGCGCCACCGTGTGCGTGCGCCGCCGGCCGCTGTGCGGGGAGTGTCCGCTCAACGCCGGCTGTAGCGCACGCGCCAGCGGCCGCCAGCACGAGCTGCCCGCGCCGCGCCGCACGCGGCGGCGCGCCGCGCGGCGCGTGTTCATGGTGGTCGCGCTCGCCAACGCCGGCAGCGTGCTCCTGGAACGCCGCCCTGACAGCGGCGTATGGGGCGGCCTGTGGTGCCTGCCGGAGTTCGCCAGCGGCAGCGCCGCCAACGGATTTATGCGTGACACCCTGGCGCTTATCGATCCCTCGCCGCAGCAGCTGGCGGTGGTCGAGCATGCCTTCACGCACTTCGACCTCGCGATCACGCCGCTGCTGGTGCGGTGCGAGGCGGCAGCCGCCGTCATGGAGGCTGCGGGCAGCCTTTGGTATAACATCCGCGAGCCGGCACGCATCGGGCTGCCGGCGCCGATCACGGCACTGCTGTCGCGCCTGGCGACGCAAACCTAGGTTCGCGGAGCGCACTGCCTACCAGGGCGCGGCGGAGAGTCTTCATGTCACGGGTGGTGCAGTGTGTTCTTCTCAAGCGCGAGGCGCCGGGACTGGAGCGGCCGCCGTACCCGGGCGAACTCGGCAAGCGCATCTTCGAAAACGTCTCCAAAGAGGCCTGGGGCCGCTGGCTGCCGCACCAGACCATGCTCATCAACGAGTACCGCCTGACCCCCATCGAGCCGAAGGCGCGCAAGTTCCTCGAAGCCGAGATGGAGAAGTTCTTCTTCGGCGCCGGATCGCAGACACCGCAGGGCTACCAGCCGCCCAAGAGCTGACGGCGCTGCCCGTGCCTCGGGCAATCCGAGCGCGCGCTGCGCCGGCTGCTTCTACAGGTGAATGAGCCCGCGCTTGTGGGCGACGGCCACCGCCTCGGTGCGGCTGATGGCGTCGAGCTTGGTGAGGATGGCCTTGACGTGCGTCTTGGCCGTGCCTTCGGTGATGGACAGCCGCCGCGCGATGTCCTTGTTGCTGCGTCCTTGCGCCACCAGCTGCAGCACCGACAGTTCGCGCTGCGTGAGGCTCGGCTTGCCCATGCGCTGCAGCGCCTTGGCCGCCACGGTGGAGGAGGTGTACGGGCGGTCCTCGCTGACGGCGCGGATGGCGAACAGGATCTCCTGGCGCGGCGCGTCTTTCAGCAGGTACCCCTTGGCCCCCTGCGACAGGCACTGGAAGATGTCCTCGTCGCCGTCGTAGGTGGTCATGATGAGAATGCACGCCTTCGGATTGATCTCGAGCACGCGCTGCACCACCGCGACGCCGTCGCGCTTGGGCATGCGCAGGTCCAGCACCATCACGTCCGGCCGGTGCCGCTCGTACAGCGCGATGGCCTCCTCGCCGTCGCCGGCTTCGCCGACCACTTCCATGTCGGACTGCTGGTTGACCATGGCGACGAGCCCGTCGCGCACCACCGGGTGGTCATCGGCGAGTACGACACGGATGCGCGTCTTCATGACGGCGGCCACTAGGACACCCGCTTCAGCAGGCGCACGCTGACGCGGGTGCCGCGGCCGGGCACGCTCTCAATCTGCCATTCGCCGCCGATGGCGCCGGCGCGCTGGCGCATGCTCGCGAGCCCAAAGCCCTGCCGGGCGAGCAGCTCCGGGCTTTGCGCCATGCCGACGCCGTCGTCGGCCACGGCGAGCGTCCAGTGCGAGGACTCGTCGGTCATGGTGATGTGCACGGCGTGCGGACGCGCATGCCGCACCGCATTGCTCACCGCCTCCTGGGCGATGCGCAGCAGCTCGTGCTCGTATTCGGGCTTCAGGCCAGTGGCGATCCCGGCACCCTCGAAACTGCAGCTGACGCCGTTCGGCACGGTCGAGCGGTCGGCCAGCTGCCGCAGTGCCAGCTCCAGGCCCGCGCGGCGCGTCTGGTCGAGGCGCAGCGCCATCACCGAACGGCGCGCCTCGGCCAGCCCGTCGCGCGCCAGCTCGCGCACCTTCGACAGCGTCACTGCCAGCTCCGAGCCGCGCTTGCGGCAGGAGGGAAATTCCTCGACGGCGCCGAGCTGCAGCAGGATGCCGGTGAAGGCCTGCGCCAGCCCATCGTGGATCTCCTGGCCGATGCGCGTGCGCTCCATGAGCACCGCCGCCTCCTTGGCGGAATAGGCGAGGCGCGTGAGCTGCACGGCGAGCGTCGCCTGCTGCGCGAGCGCCACCAGCAGCTCGCTGCGCTGCACGTCGTGCGCCTCGCGCTGGAAACTCATGACGAGGAAGCCGACGCTGCGCGCGCCGAACACCAGCGGGTACAGCACGGTGCCGACCGCCCCCGCGGCGCGCTGGAACGCCAGCACGCCGGGCCAGATCTCGCTGGTCTGCGAGGCGACATCCAGATACATCGGCTCGTGCAGCTCGCCGAAGCGTGCGCTGAAGGCCGAGCCTGCCACGGGCACGCCGGTGGCGTACGGCGGGTCGGCGAGCTTGCCGTCGCGCACGTGCGCGACGATGCGCCACTCCTGCACCGTGTCCTTGAGCACGATCACCGCGCCCGAGGTCGCGTCGAACTGGCGCGTCGCCTCGAGCAGCATGTGACCCATGAAGCTGTGCAGATCGGTCTGACCGGCGAGGCGCTCGAGGTTGCCGCGGATGACGGCGTTGGCCTTGGCGAGCTCTGCGACGCGCTCCTCGGCGGCGTGCTCGCGCTCGCGGCGCACGTCATCGACCAGCCGTTCGCGGTGCAGCGCGGCGCCGATCACACCGGCGGCGGTCTCGAGCGCGGCCAGCTCGGAGGCGTCGATGGCGCGGTGCTGGCGCGTGTTGTCGAAACCGACGACACCGATGAACTCGCCCGCCACGAAAATCGGGACCAGCGCCTTGGTCTTTGTGCCCACGCCCTCGATGGCGGACGCGCCGTGACCGTCGGCGATTTCACCGCGGCTGAAGCAGACGCTGCGTCCGGCGCGCAGCTCGGCGCATACGGCCGCAAAGTTGCGCTCGTCGCAGGAGCAGGGCGTCGACTCCTGCAGCGAGGGCGTCACCCCTTCCGCGGTCCACTCGCTCACCACCACCAGCAGCGGCTCGCCCTGCGGGCCGGTGCGGGTCTGCATGAGGTTGACGCGATCGACGTGGGCCGCCTCGCCGATGAGTCCCAGCACGCCCGGGATCGCCGCGCGCACGTCCGCGGCCTCGAGCAGCAGGCGGCTCGCGCGCGCAGACGCGGTGAGCAGGCGCTCGCGTGCCCGCAGCGACTCGTTGATCTTGGTGAGCGTCTGCGGACAAAAAGCAGGGTCGGCTTCCGGTTCCAGCAGGGCGACGTTTGCATTCATGTCGGAGGGCACTCTCGCAGGGACTAGGGGCTGGTCTGAAAGTCTACCGCGCGGCGGCCACCGGCGGCCCGCGCGGACCAGTTTCTCTATCTTAAGAGGGAGAGTGGGGGCCGTCGGCCGGCCCTCAAGGGGACTTGAGGGACCCTCCGCGGGGCGGACCGATGTATTTTGTCTAACAGGCTTGTGAATCAAGCGGTTAGCCTCCTGCAGCCTGAACGTAGGACGGCAGTGGTGCGTTTTCCCAGGCCCCGCCGAGCGCCTTGTACACGGCGATCAGGCTCGTGGCCGCCTGCGGTGCGGGACTGTGCCAGCTGGTCCTCCGCCGCGAGCTGCGTGCGCTCGGCATCCAGCACCTCCAGGAAATCCACCATGCCGCCTTCGTAGCGGCTGCGGGCGATGCCTGCCGCCGTGCGGCTGGCTGCGGCCGCCGCCGTGGCCTCCTGCAAGCTGTCGCGCGTGCGGGCATGGGTGACGAGCGCGTTCTCGGTCTCCTCGAGTGCCCGCAGCACGCTCAGCTGGTAGGTGGCCAGCGCGATGTCGGCGCGCGCGCGGCTGCCGGCAATCTGCGCGCGCACACGCCCAAGATCGAACGCCGCCCAGGAGATGGAAGGGCCGATCAGGTAGTTGCGGCTCGCCGAGGTCCCGAGCGAGCCGAGCGTTGCCGCGGAGTAGCTGAAGCTGCCCGTAAAGGTCACCTTGGGAAACAGATCGCCCATCGCGACCCCCACCAGGGCCGTGGCCTCGGCCAGCTGGCGCTCGGCGACGCGGATGTCCGGCCGCCGGCGCAACAGTCCCGCCGGATCGCCGACGGCGGTGATCTGCGGCAGCGGCGGCAGCTCGCGCGCCGGCTGCAGCAGCGCATCGAGCGCGGTGGGCGCACGTCCGGTGAGCACGGCCAGCCGGTGCGCGGAGCGCGCCACGGCTGCCTCGAGCGGTCCGATGGTGGCGAGCGTTGCCGACAGCTGCGCCTGGGCGCGTGAGGTGTCGAACTCGGTACCGCGTCCCGCGTCAAGGCGCGCCTGCGTCAGCTGCAGGGTCGCGCGCTGGTTCTCCACGTTGCGCTGCGCCACGGCCAGCTGCGTCTGCTCGCCACGCAGCTCGAAATAAGAGCGCGCCACCTCGGCCGTCACCGACACCTGCGCGTCGCGCAGCCCGGCGGCCGCGCTCTGTTCGGCGGCGCGCTGCGCCTCGACGTTGCGTCGCACGCGCCCGAACAGGTCCAGTTCCCAGAAGGCATCAAAGCCGGCCTCGTAGAAGCGGGTATCGAGAGGGGCTGCCGTGGGGCTTGCGACCTGCGAGTAGCGCTGATCGGTGTAGCCCCCGTCGGCGGTCACCGTCGGTGCCAGATCGAACTGGGCGTTGCGGCGCGCGGCGCGCGCCTCGACGAGATGTCCTAGGGCGATGCGCAGGTCGTGATTGGCCGCAAGCGCATCGCTGACCAGTTGCTCCAGCGTTGCGTCGCTGAACTGCGTCCAGAACTGCGCTGCCGCGTCCGTGTCCGCGTACGGACCCTGCGTGGTACCGGCAAACTGCGCCGCCACCGGGGCGTCGGGCTTGCGATACTGCGGCCCGACCGCGCAACCGGCGAGCGCCGCGAGCAGGGCTGCGAGCAGGATGAGGAAGATGAGGGTGCCGAGCGTGGCGCTGCGGCGCAGCGTGGTATCAGTCATGGCCATGCTCCGCGGCGGCGAGCGGCAACAGGCCGGCAGCGGCGCTGCGCCGCGCGGCGCGACGCCGCAGCAGCACATAGAACACCGGGGTCAGCAGTAAGCCGAAGAACGTCACGCCCAGCATGCCGGCAAACACCGTCACGCCGAGCGCGTGGCGGATCTCGGCGCCGGCGCCGGTGGCCAGCATCAACGGCACCACGCCCATGATGAATGCCATCGAGGTCATGAGGATCGGACGCAGGCGCAGCCGTGCGGCTTCGAGCACCGCGCTCACCGCGTCGTGCCCCTGTTCCTGCAGGTGCTTGGCGAACTCGACGATGAGAATGGCGTTCTTGCACGCCAGCCCCACCAGTACGATCAGTCCCACCTGCGTGAAGATGTTGTTGTCGCCGTGGTCGAGCAGCACCCCGCCGATCGCGGCCAGCAGACACATCGGCACGATGAGGATGATGGCCAGGGGCAGGGTCAGGCTTTCGTACTGCGCGGCCAGCACCAGGAACACGAACAGCACGCACAGCGGAAATACCAGAAGCCCCGTGCTGCCGGCCGACACCTGCTGGTAGGCGAGATCAGTCCACTCGAAGCTCATGCCGCGCGGCAGCACCTCGTGCAGGATGCGCTCCATGCTCGCCTGCGCCTGCCCGGAGCTGAAGCCGGGCGCGGCCCCGCCATTGATATCGGCGGAGCGGTAGGCGTTGTAACGCTGCACGATGTCCGGGCCGAAGCTCTGCTTGACCGTCAGCAGAGACCCGAGCGGCACCATCTCGCCGCGGCCGTTGCGGGTCTGCAGCGGCAGGATGTCCTCGACGTGCGAGCGGTAGGGCGCATCGGCCTGCGCCACCACCTCGTAGGTGCGACCGAAGCGGTTGAAGTCATTGACGTACAGCGAGCCCAAATAGACCTGCAGCGTCTGGAACACGTCCGTCAGACTGACGTTCTGGCGCTTGACCTTGACGCGGTCCACGTCGACGTCGAGCTGCGGCACGTTGATCTGGTAGGTGCTGAAGGTGCCCGCGAGCGACGGCTCCTGGTGCGTCTTGCCGATGGCGTCCTGTACGGCGGCATACAGCGCGTTGGCGCCGAGATCGCCGCGATCCTCCACCTGCACCTTGAAGCCACCGAGGGTGCCCATGCCCTGCACCGGCGGCGGCGGAAACACCACGATGAAGGCGTCCTGGATGGCGGCGAGCTTCTGGTTGAGCGCGCCGGTGATGGCCTTGACCGACAGCGCCGCGCCGCGCCGCGCATCGAACGAATCGAGCGGGAAGAACACGATGGCCGAGTTGGAGCTGGGGGCGAAACCGTTGACGGACATGCCGGCAAACTGCACCGCCCCCGTCACGCCGGGCTGGCGCATGCCGATCGCGCCGATCTCGCGCGTCACCTCGGTGGTGCGCTCGAGCGATGCCGCCGCCGGCAGCTGCGCGACCGCGATGACGTACTGACGGTCCTGGTCGGGCACGAAGCCGCTCGGCACGTGCGCAAAGCCCAGCCAGGTCAGCCCGATGAGGCCTGCGTACACCGCCACCGCGATGACGCTGCGGCGCACGGTGCCCTGCAGCGCGCGCGAATAGCGCATCGCCGGTGCGTGCAAAGCCGCGGTTGAAGCGGCGGAACAGCCCGCCGAAGGCGCGCTCCATGAAGCGCGACAGACGGTCGGGCTGCGCGCCCTCGGGCTTCAGCAGCAGCGCTGCAAGGGCCGGGGAGAGGGTGAGGGAGTTGAACGCCGAGATCACCGTGGAGATCGCGATCGTGAGCGCGAACTGCTTGTAGAACTGCCCGGTGAGGCCGGGCACGAAGGCGACCGGCACGAACACCGCGCACAGCACCAGGGTGATGGCGATGATCGGGCGGCTGACCTCGTCCATGGCCGCCTTGGTGGCTTCGCGCGGCGCCTGGCCGGCCTGGATGTGGCGCTGCACGTTCTCCACCACCACGATCGCATCGTCCACGACGATGCCGATCGCCAGCACCAGGCCGAAGAGCGACAGGGTGTTGATGGAGAAGCCGCACGCCAGCAGGACTGCGAAGCTGCCGATGATCGAGACCGGCACCGCCACCAGCGGAATGACCGAGGCGCGCCAGGTCTGCAGGAACAGGATGACGACCAGCACTACGAGTGCGACCGCCTCCAGCAGCGTGTGTACCACCGCATCGATCGACTGGCGGATGAAGACCGTCGGGTCGTAGACGATCTGGTAGTCGAGTCCCTGCGGAAAGTCCTTCTTGAGGCTCGCCATGGTGGCGCGCACCTCATTGGAGAGCGCCAGCGCGTTGGAATTGGGCGCCTGGAAGATCGGTATGGCGATGGCGTTCCTGTTGGAAAGGAGACTGCGGATCGCATACTCCTCGGCGCCGAGCTCCACGCGCGCGAGGTCGCCGAGCCGCACGATCTCGCCGTCGTCGCCGGTCTTGATGACGATGTCGCGGAACTGCTGCTCGTCGGTGAGGCGCCCCTGGGCGTTGATGGCGAGCTCGAACTGCGCATTCTGCGCCGGCGGCGCGCCGATCTGGCCGGCCGCCACCTGCACGTTCTGCTCGCGGATGGCATTGATGACGTCGCCGCTGGTCAGTCCGCGCGCCGCCAGCTTCTGCGGATCCAGCCACACGCGCATGGAGTAATCGCCGCCGCCGAACACCCGCACGTCGCCCATGCCGGGCAGGCGCGCCAGCACGTCACGGATGTTGAGGGTCACGTAGTTGCGCAGGTAGAGATTGTCGTAGCGGCCGTCCGGCGACAGCACGTGCACGACCATGGTCAGGTTGGGGGAGCTCTTGAGCGTCGTGACGCCGAGGCTGCGCACCTCTTCGGGCAGCCGCGGCAGCGCCTGCGAGACGCGGTTCTGCACCTGCACCTGGGCGCGGTCGATATCCGCACCGACGCGGAACGTGATCGTGAGGTTGAGGCCGCCGTCCATGGTGGCGGTGGAGGACATGTACAGCATGTCCTCCACGCCCACGATGGCCTGCTCGAGCGGTGCGGCCACGGTATCGGCGACCACCTTGGGATTGGCGCCGGGGTAGGAGGCGTGCACCACCACCGAGGGCGGCACGACTTCCGGGTAGTCGCTGATCGGCAGCTGGAAGATGGCGATGGCGCCGGCGATGGCGATGAACGCCGAGATCACCGCGGCAAAGATCGGCCGATCGATGAAGAAGTGCGAGATTCTCACTGCCGCTGCCCGCCCCCGTTCTGCGCAACCGTCACCGTGCCTGCCAGCAGGGTGTCCGGCGCTCCGGCCGGGCGCTCGCCCATGGCGACGCGCTGCGGGGCGACCTGCGCCCCGGGGCGCACACGCTGCAGGCCGTTAACCACGATGGTCTCGCCGGCCGCCAGCCCGCTCTGCACGACGCGCAGGCCGTCGATGATCGGGCCGAGCTTCACCGGCCGGTACTCGACCTTGTTGTCGGCGCCGACGACCAGCACGTAGCGCACGCTCTGATCGGTGCCGATGGCGCTGTCGTTGATGAGCACCGCGCGATACTCGCCGCTGCCCATGAGTTTCACGCGGGCAAACAGTCCTGGCGTGAAGCTGCGGTCGTGATTGTCGAGCAGTGCGCGGCCGCGGATCGTGCCGGTGGCCGGATCCAGGGCGTTGTCGACGAACACCATGACTCCCTGGTGCGGGTAGCCGTCCTCGTCCGCCAGCCCCACCAGCACCGGGTTGTGCGCATCGCGCGAGCTGGCGCGCGAGCCCTCACGCGCGAGCTTCGTGTACTTGAGGTACACGTGCTCATCGCCGTCGAAGCTCACGTAGATCGGGTCAAGAGACACGAGTGTGGTCAGCAGCGTCTGCCCGTTCGACACGAAGTTGCCGCTGGTCACGAGCGCGCGGCTGATGCGCCCCGCGATCGGGGCGGTGACCCGGGTGAACTCCAGATTGAGGTTGGCTGCATCGAGTGCGGCCTGTGCGGCCTCGACATTGGCCTGCGCCTGCTCTCGCCCGGCGGTGCGGGTGTCGAACTCCTCTTCGGAGATGGCGTGCTGCGTCAGCAGCTTGGTGGCGCGGTCACGCTCGGACTTGGCCAGCACCAGCTGCGAGTGCGCCTGGGCGAGTTGCGCCCGTGCCTTGTCGCGCTCGGCGACGTAGGGGCGCGGATCGATGACGAACAGCACGTCGCCCTTGCGGACTTCGCTGCCTTCGCCGAAATTGACAGAAGAGATGTAGCCGGAGACACGCGGACGAACTTCCACGCGCTCCACCGCTTCGAAGCGGCCAGTGAACTCGTCGAACTCCGTGACCTTGCGCTCGCTGGCCGCCGCGACTGTTACCTGGGGCAGCGAAACCGCCGCCGGCTGCGCGGCTTCGTTGCGGGCGCAGGATGCCAGCAGCAGCGCGGCGGCCGCCGTGGCGAGTAATAAATAAGAGTGGCGCATGTTTGTCCTCCCAGTGATGTGCCGGATCCGTGGCGCGAATTGCGAGCAGATCGCGCCGTGGGAGGAGTGTTGCGCCGCGCGCTGGTTTCCCGAATGCATCAGGCGGGGAGTATTGAGCGCATCCGGCGACGGGGACGCAGCTCTCTCATAGGGATGAGGGTGACCGCGCGCCGGCCCGCGCGCGATCGCGGCGCATCTGCCGCAGCCGCCGCGAAGCTTCAAAAATCAATGAGTTAACGTCACGATTGCTTGACGACCTTGCCAGAGGCCGGTCTAATACGCGCCCCTCCTTTCCCGGCGGCCAGGTAGCTCAGTTGGTAGAGCAGCGGATTGAAAATCCGCGTGTCGGTGGTTCAATTCCACCCCTGGCCACCATCAAATCAAATTGTTAGATCAACAAGTTGCATCGGAGCGCATCGGCTCTCGGTCCAATCCCAACGCCGGTGTCCAATATTTCGGTCCGCTGCTCGTCTGACCAAGAAAGGACCGCCGAACTAAGGGGCAGGCGGGCTCAGGCGATCGGCGGTGGAGTACACCGGGCGCTGCAGCGCTGGCGTGGGTCCGCGCCGCGCCAATACGGCGCGGATCTCGGGAGTTACTACGACATAGTGCCGCAGCAACGTGTTGACGGCGGCCGCGTCGCCCTTCGACATCGGTGAGATGAATTCCATCGCTGCCCGCTCAACGTCGGCGTCAGCGGCGGCGCGGTCAATCTTCAACCGGCCGTCAGCGCCAACAGAGATCGCCCCGGACTCGAGAAGATGATTAAGCACGTAGGTGGAGCCACGGGCGGCGGGACTACCGCCCTGGATGCCGTGAACGCGCGCCAATGCCTCAATCAGAAACCCGCTATAGCGCGAGGCGGCTTCGTGCCGATCGAGATAGCCATGCTCGATCAGATAGCGGTGACCCCACAACGACAGGAGCATCGAGCGGATCTGGGTCGCGACACTGCCGTTTTCGCCCAATGCTTCGCTGATCGGCTGCTTGGTTCCGGTCACGAGCTGCGGACCCAGCGAGTCGAACATACGGACAAACACGACCGCATCGCGTACGTCCTCAAACCGCAATGTCGATCGGTCCTCCTCTGAGAGCGCGGCGTCGGCTAGGGGCCGGAAAATACTGTCATACCGCAGCTTGAGGATGTTGCTGTACGTGCCGGTGCGCGCCCCAACAGCGTCCAGAACACGCAAGTCGTTTGGAAGTCCGTAACCTGCGGCGGCGCCGCCGGCCCCGCTCAAGCCGCCGTGATAGATCACGTCGAGAATCACGATCGGTGACAGAGCGGCCAGTTTCCGTCCGCGCAGCTCGGAGCTGAGCGGCAGATGATCCTCGAGCTCCTGCAAGCGTGCCGCGATCTGGCTGATGCGGTCAGTCGCGGGCTTATTCACCACTGCAATTGAAGCCTCGTAAGCCGTCTTGACGCCGAACCAGGCGTCATCGTCGACCTCATAGGGTCCCAGCACCACATCAATCGGTCCCTTGAGGCCGACAAAAGCGACATCGCTCGCGTAGAAGTCATCGTCCAACAGCGCCCGCGCGCGCATGGCCAAGTAGTTTCTGAGTGTCGGCTCGTGGGTGAGCGCCGCTGCTTCACGAAGTGCAGCCGCCGCCGCGGTCAACCCGTCTTTGTAGTGGCGGGCGTACGGGACCACTTCGAACTGACCGTTCTGCCCACGTTCGATGACCGTGAAGGAGTCGAGCGCCCGTTTGCGTTCGGGCTCCGAGAGCGTCGCGAGCCAGCCTTCGATGTCGTGCCTGGTAGTCCCCGAGGGATAGTAGTCGCCGCTCGTCTGCTCGGGCGGCACGCCGGCGATGAAGGCGGCCCCGGCGGGTCCCCATGGGCCCTTGAAGAAATTCAGCGCAGCGAGTTCCGCCTCTGCAGCGGACGTCTGAGCGGCCTGTCGGTCTCTTATCAACGCGCGGGTGCCAGGCCACACCTGTCGCATATACAACGCATCGATTTGGCGTGCGGCCCGGATGATCGGAACGAGCGCAGCCTGTTCGCTGGCGGGAAGGCCACTGATGTCCACTCTCACTGCAACTGGTTGTGTCGTTGGCAACGGCGAGCGTTCCGCAGCCGCCTCCGCGGTCGCGAGGTAGAGCAGCGCGCTCATGATGCCCCACCGCCACAGGCTGGTTGTGCTTCTTATCTCGGACATCAAGGTTGGGATCATCCTCTTAGCCCAGCGCACGGCCAAGTGGTTCGACGCCCTTCGATGCGCCCGCGGTCCCCCAATCGCCGGAATCAATTGAGTCGTATTCAACGCTGCGCTGTCCTGTTGACTGGCTGCATTATCGTGTTGGCCACATACTCGCCAACCTGCCGCCCCAGCGCCGTGCCGACGCGGGTTGAGAACCGGTAGTGAAACCCTGCCCAGATTCGCGCGTTCGCCACCTCCGTCGTGAAGTCATCAAGGTTCGACCAGCTGTGTGTTACGCCCGGTGCGGTCGCGCTGGTGAGCGAGAGCTCCGGCAGCGGCTGACCGAGGGACTCCAGCGCCACCCGCGCTGCGCCACTTTCAATGCAGTGGGCACAGGGGTATTCCGGATGCATGGGTGTATTGTCGAGCGGCTGCCAGGTCGCATCACGTTCGGTGTCCGGATTGTTATTGAGATCGGCGTTGCGGATCGCGGTCCCTGGCCGCCAGAACTCGTAGTGATACTTCGCGTCGAACACGGCGATGTAGGCGTCGGTCAGGGTCACCGCGAAGAGCGCCATGAAGCGCGCGCTGTCGACGAGATTCAAATGGCGCTCGGCGACCAGCTGGCGCGCCAGAGGGTGATAGGCCTGCGGACCCGTCATCAGCCAGAAGCGTGCGGTTTCGGTCTGCTTGGCACTGCGCCTGGCGCTCGTTTTGCTCCCGAACTCCTTGATTTCGTTGTAATCGACCGCCCATTCACGACTCTTCAGTGAGAGCGGCGGCCCGGGGCGAAACTGCGACGGCGAGGCGAGTGCGAACGGTCGCATCGTGGGCCAGGTCGAGCAGACCATGACCGCGGTTGGCACGTACTGTCCCGGCTTGGTCTTGGGACGGTAGGAATCGACTCCAGTCGCACCGTCGTTAGCGCGCGCTTCGAGGATCTTGAGCGCCGCTGCCTCCCCGAGGCGCACGCCATTGGCAAGCGCTTCCGGGGTGGCGTCGAGCTGCGCGAGATACTCGGCCAGCGCCGTCTTGAAGCTCGCGGCGGCCTCGGGATGGACTCCTGAAAGCGCCGTGGCTGCGGCACTGGCCGCGGCCGCATCTGCGGAGGTCGGTCCCGTGGTGGGCAACTGCTCCAAATATGGCTGATAGTGTCGCTCGATCGAGTTGACGGCATCGAACATGGCGAGATCGACGATCGTCACCTCGCGCTCGCCGAGCGCAGCGGAAGAGGCGACGGCGGTCGCCTTGGTGTCCCAGTCAGTGATAGTGTCGGCTCTGCAAGCCCCTGTGTAGGCCATGATCGATGCCAACCCACACGCTACCGCAGATAAGTGCTTGTTCATGCTGACCGCCTCCCTCCGTTCGGACGCGCTGCCATTGGGCGGAGCGTACCGAGCCTGCGGCTAGTAGTCCTTTCGGACTCCTGCTACTTTTCTGATGGATTTGTCAGGACCACGTCCTATGGACTCCGGTCAATACGAGTTCGGCGTCTACCGCCTCGACGCGCAGAGCCGGCTGCTGTTCAAAAAGGGGGACCGCGTAGCGTTGCCTCCCAAGGTCGTCGAGCTCCTGGTCGCCCTGGTGCAGGCCGAGGGGAGGGCGCTGACCAGAGAGCAACTGCTGCAGCGTCTCTGGCCTGACACTGTCGTTGAGGAGGGAAGCCTCACCTCCCAAGTCTCCATGCTGCGCAAGGCCCTTGGAGAGGGCCCGCGGGGGCAGGAATTCATCGAGACCTTGCCGAAACGCGGATACCGGTTCGTGGGGTCCGTGAAGCGGGTTGAATCCGCGCCATCGAACAATCGGGTCGGCAGGGCCATGCTGGTGGTCCTGCCGTTCGAGAACTTCACGGCCGGTGAGAGATACGACTACTTCAGCGACGGGCTAACCGAGGAAATGATCACCGAGCTGGCTCGCTTGAGCCCGGAGCGGCTCGGAGTGATTGCCAGAACCTCGGCGATGCAGTTCAAGTCGACTGCGAAAGGCACCGCGCAGATTGGCAGCGAGCTCGGTGTGTCTCATGTCCTGGAAGGCTCGGTGCGCCGAGCGGGGGAGCGTGTGCGCATCACGGCGCAGCTCATCCGCGTCAGCGACGAATCGCATCTGTGGGCTCAGAGCTACGAGCGAGGTCTTCACGATGTGCTGGCGGTACAGGCGGAAGTCGCTCGGGCCGTGGCGCGGGAAATCCAAATCAAGTTGACACCGCACGAGCAGCAGCGCTTGGACCCCGACAAGACGCGGTCAATCAATCCGCAGGCGTACGAGCTATATCTTCGGGGTCGCCATTTCTGGTACCGGCGCACCGAAGACGGCATTCGCAGGAGCATAGAGTGCTTCGAAGAAGCACTAAGGCACGACCCAAGCTTAGCCGCCGCCTACGACGGAATCTCCGACGCCCATACGATGCTCGCCTGCCGAGGCATCACTCCCGCCGTCGAGTCCTTCCACAAGGCCAAGGCTGCGGCCAGACAAGCAGTGCGAATGCAGCCGGAGCTCGGCGAAGGATATGCATCGCTGGCCCACGTGCGCCTGCACGACTGGGATTGGGTCGGCCTAGAAACTGAATTCCGGTGTGCGGTGGAGCTCGATCCCGGCTACGCCATCGCTCACTACTGGTACGCGGAATACCTCATGGCGATGGGCAGGACCCGGGAAGCGCTCGGAAGAGTGCAACACAGCTGGGAGTTGGATCCGCTGAACTCCGTGATCAACGCCTCGGTTGGAATGATTCACTACTTGGCTCACGACTACGATGGCGCGCTGGCAGCCCTGCAGCGGGGGCTTGAAGTCGACCCCACCCACTATGTGTCACACCTGCGCGTGGGGCTTGTGTGCCTGCAGAAGAAACTGGCGAACGAAGCCGTCGATGCGATGCGGCAGGCGGTGCTGCATTCCGGAGGGAGCACCGAGGCTATGGCGGGGCTGGCGCAAGCGCACGCTGTCGCAGGAGACAAGCTCGCGATGGAGAGGATCGTGAAGGAGCTCGGCGACAGTGGTCACCGCTATGTTTCACCGTACAACGTCGCAAGAGTCTACGGGGCGATCGACGACAAGCCAGCGAGCGCTCGAATGGCTAGAGAGAGCCTACCAGGAACACAACCCAGATCTCATCGAGCTGACTCGCGAGCCTTCCTTCGAAAGCCTGCGGGCCGACGCGAAATTTCGCGAGCTAGTGGAGAGAATTGGCTGGCGCGCGTGACATCTGATCGACTTGCGCGACGCGGTGGTCCGCTGGGCCGTCGAGTGTCCAATATTATCTGGTTGTTTCTCGGTCTTTCAGCGGGTTAACTGGCCGTATCTCGGCTAAATATTGGACACTGCCGAGTTAGTTCTACTTGCATATTCAGTTGCTTATGGCGTTTTGGCACGTGGACTGAAAATCTGCGTGTCGGTGGTTCAATTCCACCCCTGGCCATCAATTAAATCAGTATTGAAGCGCTGGCCGTCGCGGTCTTGACGGCGCCTGTCGCTCGCGAACGATCAAGGGGACGGCACCGGCTAGCTACGCTGGTACCCCGAGAGGAATGTCTCGACCGCGCGCCGTGCGGCGCCCTTGACCGCTTCCGGCTTCACCGAGTCCATCACGCCCAGCAGCACTCGTTGCAGCAGTTCTGATTCAAGCAGGCTGAGCAGGTGCACGGCGGCGGTCTTCGGATCGGCTGTACGCAGCACTCCGCGCTTCATGGCCTTTCTCAGGAATTCGGCGACTTGCTTTTCGATGGGAACCACCGATCCTTCAAAAACGACCTTGCCAATGTTGGAGTGCCCCAATTCGGCTATCGCCAGGCGGCGGATTGCAATGGCTTCCGGTGAATACAGGGCAGGCACCAGTCTTTGTCCGAAGCGCAGCAACTCCTGCTTCAGATCCTCGGCGTCTGGGTTCAGGGCAGCAGTAATCGTACCGAGTTCGAGTTCCTTAGCTTGATACATGACCTCAAAGAACAGCTTCTCCTTCGAGGGAAAGTAGTTGTACAGCGTCGCTTTGGAGCCGCCGATCCGCGCACGGATCTCCGACATGGAAGCGCGTTCGAACCCCACTTCCCGGAAAACTTCAGCGGCGGCCTTGAGAATCGCCTGCCGTTTCGCTTCGGTTTTGGTCTTCATAAGTACACTTGCCAGAACTGAGCGGTACAGTTTAATTACTGCGGGGCCTTATCCGCAACAAGGCACACCGGGCGTATGAGATTCACATCTCGGCAGCCGGCTCTCTGCCCCCGAGTCTTGCTTCTTGTCAGTCAGCGAAGGCCGAACGCTCCGCACGTTTAAGCCACCCGCAATTGTTTTGATCGGCTTCGCTGCGGTTTCATTTGTCGCCCCGCGGGCGCGTAAGCCCTGAGGAAAGCGGCTACCGCACGCTTTGCTGCCAGCACTATCTCCCTCTCACCTGGGTGACCTTCTCGCACATGCAAGAGCAAGGGTTCGAGGATCTCGGCCTCGAGCAGCGCACCTAGGTGATCGGCGGCAAGAGCGGGGTCGTCACGGCGGAGAGTGCCAGATGCCATGCATGCGGACATGAATGCCGAGACGTGCATTCGCAAGGCGGCGATTTTGTCGAAGAACAGCTTGCCAGTGCCGGAGCGCGCGGCCTCCCCGATCATCAGCCGCCGCACCTCCAACTGTTCCGGGGAACAGATGAAGTTCAGAAAGCTCCTGCCAAAGTCGAACAGCGTGACCGCCGGATCGGCACTCGATGCATCGAGATGCTTCAGAGTCCCCGACATGTAGTGTTCGGCGGCCGCCGTCATGCATTCGGCGAAGAGTTCTTCCTTTGAGGGAAAGTGACTGTAGATAGTCGCCTTGGAACCGCCGACCTCGGCGGTGATTTCGGAAACCGAGGTCTTATCGAACCCTTGTGTCCGGAATAGTCGGAAGGCCGTGTCGAGGATGGCTTGTCGCTTGCTGTCCCGTTTCTTCACTTTGCGCGTCGCCCTCGATTTCCTTCAGCGAACCGTCAATACCGTACCGCAACGTACAGCTTAGGCAGTTTCGCAGGTGCTCGGTCAAGCAATAGTGAACGGTACGGTACAGAACAAATAACGCGCCCGCGTACTTGACACGCACCTCGGCTTAGGTAAACTGTACCGAACAGTACGGGTCTGGGAGATACTGCAATGCTTGAGACCAAAGTTCCCCATCGTTTCACTGGCGGCGCGCTCATCGTGAAGGTGCTGCTCTCTGCCAGCCTCCTCGCGAGCCCCGGCTGCGCACCGCTTCCCCGTATGGACTCGCCGCCGGCCGTGAAAAAGGTCGGGCAGCTCGGCAGCTCGAACTCCTTCGCAGCTCCTGGAGCGGCGTGGCCGGGGGATGGATGGTGGCGTGCCTATGGGGATGCGCAACTTGATGTGCTCATCGAGGAGGCGCTGCGCGGTTCCCCGGATCTCGACCTTGCCCAGGCGCGGCTGCACGCGGCGATGGCTCAGGTTCAGGGCGCGCATGCCACGCGCATCCCTGAGGTGACCGGTACGGCGAGTTTCACGGAGCAGAAGCAGAGCTACAACAACCTCATTCCGAAACAGGCGCTGCCCCAAGGCTGGAACGACTATGGTTTGGCCACGGTGAATCTGACCTGGGAACTGGATTTCTGGGGCAAGAACCGCGCAGCCCTCGCAGCGGCCGTCTCGGAACAGCGAGCTGCAGAGATCGAAGTGGCGCAAACCCGCCTGATTCTCTCGACCGCGGTAGCCTCGTCCTACGCCGGGCTCGTGCATCTCTACACGTTGCGGGACAACGCGGCAGACACGCTGGCTATTCGAACCAAGACCGTGGCGCTCTTCCGCCAGCGGAACGATTTCGGTCTCGAGACCTTGGCAAGTGTGCGTCAGGTCGAGGCGCGAAAGTCGGCGGCGGAGGGTGACCTCCTCGCGATCGATGAGCGCATTGGCCTGCAGGCGAACGCGATTGCGGCGCTCCTGGGTGCAGGCCCCGATCGGGGCCTCGCGATTACGCGTCCAACTGCGCAATTCGCCGGGTCTGAGGGGTTGCCGCAGAACCTGGCGTTGGAGCTTCTCGGGCGGCGACCCGATATCGTCGCGGCGCGGTCGCGTACCGAAGCCGCCGCCCGGCGCATCGATCAGGCAAAGGCAGGCTTTTACCCGAGCGTGAACCTAATCGGGTTCGCCGGCCTCCAGTCCCTCGGCGTCGACAATCTCATTAAGTCCGGCTCCGGTGTCGGAAGCGTCGGACCAGCGATTTCCCTGCCTATCTTCAACACCGAGCGGTTGCAGGGGCAGTTGCGAGGCGCACACGCGGAGTACGAAGCCGCCGTGGCGACCTACAACGCCACGCTGTCGGAGGCGCTCCGGGAGGTCGCAGACGCCGCAACCAGCCGCAGATCGCTCGATGGGGAGCTCGCCGCGGCGCGGGCAGCAGTCGCGGCTGCCGCAGAAGCACACCAGATGGTCAGCCGGCGCTACGAGGGTGCACTGGCCACCTACCTCGACGTACTGACGGCACAAGATGAGCTGATCACGGCCCAGCGCGCCGAGGCAGAGCTGGAGACCCGCGCACTGATTCTCGATGTGGCGCTGGTGCGTGCCCTCGGAGGCGGCTTCTCGCCCGAGAGCCTCGGCGCCCAATCCCGAACCCCCATCTAGAACCCAAGCACTCTTGAGGAGTATGCAATGAGCGAGCCCATTAAAGCTTCTGACACACCTGGCTCGGCTTCGACGCCGAAAGGCCCCGATGCCAAGAGCCGCAGCAAGCGAATCATCCTGTTCTCGCTGCTAGCGCTGACGGTCGCAGTCGCAGGAGGCGGCTATTACACCTACTGGCAGCGCGTCGGTTCACGCTATATGTCGACCGACAACGCTTACGCGGCCGCCGAGGTCGCCGTGGTTGCCGCGGAGATCGACGGAGCGGTCGCGGCGGTGAATGTCGTCGACAGCCAGCAGGTCAAGCACGGCGACGTCCTGATCGTAATCGACGACACCGATGCCAGACTCGCCCTGCGGCAGGCGGAGGCGGATCTCGCGCGCGCCCGGGCACAAGTGGCCTCGGCGACGTCAGACCTCGAGCGCTCGGGGATCGATCTGCAACGACGCCAGGCCTTGGTCGCCTCGGGCTCCGTTTCCGGTGATGAGCTGACGAAAGTCATCAACGGCGCGAGCAATGCTCGGGCCTCACTCAGCGGGGCACGCGCCGCCGTTGCACTGGCACAGGCCCGCGTCGATAAAGCAAAGGTCGATCTCGGTCGCACGGTGATTCGCTCACCGATCGACGGCGTGATCGCCCGACGCGAGGTGCAGCTCGGGCAGCGCGTCCAGCCTTCCACCCCGCTCCTGGACGTCGTTCCGGTCAGCGAGATGTACGTGAACGCCAATTTCAAGGAAGTTCAGCTGAAGAAGGTGCGCCCAGGCCAGAGCGTCGAGCTCGAATCCGATCTCTATGGCAAAAGGATCGCGTTCCACGGAGTCATCGAGGGATTCAACGGCGGAACCGGCGCGGCCTTCGCCCTGATCCCGGCGCAGAACGCGACCGGCAACTGGATCAAGGTGGTGCAGCGGCTTCCGGTACGCATCCGTCTGAACCCGGATGAATTGGCCGCCCACCCGCTTCGGGTCGGACTGTCCATGAATGCCAAGGTGGACCTGCGCAGCGACTCACCCTCGCAGCAGCTCGCCAGCAATACGCGCTGAGCGATCCCTGTCGCAATTCCTTAAGAGCCAAGCCATGTCAAACCTCCCCGTGGATCCCAAGCACCCGCCCTCACTTGAGGGAGGGATGCTGTGGCTAGCCGGCATCGTGCTGGCACTCGCAAACTTTGTCGCGGTGCTCAACATGACGATTGCCAACGTCACCGTGCCGAATATCGCAGGTGCCCTCGGTGCAGGCTCGAGCCAGGGCACCTGGGTGATCACCTCCTATGCCGTCGCCGAGGCCATCACGGTGCCGCTGACGGGGTGGTTGGCGGGGCGCTTTGGCGCGGTGCGGCTCTTTTGCATCTCGGTCGTGCTCTTTGGCGCCTTCTCGCTCCTCTGCGGCATGTCCACCTCGCTTGGCATGCTGCTTGGCATGCGGGTGCTGCAGGGTATGGCCGGTGGGCCTCTTCTGGCGCTCTCCCAGACGCTGTTGCTACGCATCTTCCCCAAGAAGCAGTCCATGCAGGCCATGGGACTTTGGGCAATGACGACGCTGCTCGCGCCCGTGGTCGGACCGGTGCTGGGTGGATGGCTGTGCGACAACTACTCCTGGCCCTGGGTATTCTTTATCAACGTGCCGATGGCGCTCGCCTTCGGCGTGATTGCCTGGGGCTTGCTCAAGCGCTACCAGGATCCCGCGGTGATCAAACCGGTCGACAAGATCGGCATGCTGCTGCTCATCATCTGGGTGGCGGCGCTGCAGATCATGCTGGACGAGGGCAAAGACAAGGACTGGTTCTCCTCGATGGAGATACGCGTGCTGGCCATCACCGCCGTGATCGGCTTCATCTCCTTCCTGATCTGGGAATTGACCGAGAAGAATCCGATAGTTGATCTGCGCGTCTTCCGCCATCGCGGATTCAGCTCCTGCATGCTAGTGCTCGCGCTCGCCTTCGGCGCCTTCTTCGGCATCAACGTGCTCACCCCCCAATGGCTGCAGTACAACATGGGCTACACCACCACCTGGGCAGGAATGGTCGTCGCCTGGGGAGGGGTCCTGTCGGTCGTCTTCTCCCCGATCGCGGCGAAACTCGGCAACCGCGTCGATCCGCGGCTGCTCATCTTCGTCGGCTGCCTGTGGCTCGGACTTGTCACCTTCTGGCGCGGGTATGCCACTCCCGACATGAGCTACTGGACGATCTGCCTGCCGCTGTTCTTCATGGGGGTCGGGATGCCCCTGTACTACGTCCCGCTGACCGGGCTTGCCATGGGCTCGGTCAATGAAGAGGAGACAGCCTCCGCCGCTGGACTCATGAACTTCGTGCGCACGATCGCCGGTGCCATTGCGACTTCACTAGTCACCACGTCCTGGCAGAACCGCAGCATCATCGCCCACGCCAAGCTCACCGATATCGTGGACCCGACCGGTCAGGTCGCCTCGATGCTGCCCCCGGGCTTAAGCGGACAGATGGTGCGCGAGATGCTTAACAACCTCGTCACGAGCCAGAGCCTGATGCTCGCTACCAACGGCCTCATGATGGTGATCGGTGCAGTCTTCATCATCGCGTCCGTTTCCATTGTGCTCGCGCCCAAGCCGGCTCGATTCGTCGACGGTGCCTCGGTCGGGCATTGAATCCACTGCCAAGTGCGCAAGAGGTGAGGAATATGGTCAGGGCGCGAAACAGAGTTCATCGGTGCTGGCGGGCGAGGGCCCTGCGCTGGACGTTCATCTTGGGTGCGTTTGCACTTGTCGGATGTACTGCACTCCCGCGCTGTGATGCACCACCCACGCTCTTTAGTTCGGCAACGCCCGTGGGTTTTCCTGACGAGGTGCGTTTCCTCAGCACGGATCGGGCGAGCGTCGAGAGGAAATCCACAGCCGCTCTGCAGCGAATGAGAAGCTCATCGAAGGATGGGACAGTACGCGCGCTGGTCCTCTCCGGGGGCGGTGCCGGCGGCGCCTTCGGCGCTGGAGCGCTGGTCGGGCTCAGCCGCCGCCAGGAGCGCCCCCAATACGATGTGGTTACCGGCGTCAGTGCCGGTGCGCTCATCGCGCCGTTCGCCTTTCTCGGTCCTGAATGGGACCCGCAGCTGACCGAAGCCTTTACCAGCGGGCGCGGTGAACAGATGAGTCTGCGTGGACTGCTTGCGCTACCGTTTGGCGCATCGCGCCGCAGCGCTGCCCTGACAGCGCTCGTGGACCATTACGTCACCCCGGATCTCATCAAGGCTGTCGCGAGGGAAGCTGCCAGTGGACGGCTGCTGTGGGTGGCCACAACCGACCTCGACAAGGAAGAAACGGTGATCTGGGACTTGGGAGCCATTGCGATGCGTGGCGGCGAGCCGGCTCGCAAGTTATTCCGGGATGTGCTGGTGGCATCGGCGAGCATTCCGGGTGTGTTCGAGCCTGTACTCATGCACGTTCAGGTCGGGGGTAAGTTGTACGACGAAATGCATGTCGATGGAAACGCCTCGACCTCGCTGTTTGTCGCACCGGTAGCCGCCTACTTTGCACTTCTGGATCAGCGCAGCCTGGACGGCGCACGGGTGTATGTGTTGATCAACGGACAGATTATTGAAGCACCCGAGACGACACCTTTCAAGCTCGGACCGATCATGGCGCGGACTTTCGCGGTGGCGCTAAAACACATGTCGCGAGCGCAGGTGGTCGCGGTCGATCAGTTCGCCGACAAGTACCGCATGTCGGTTCAATCGACGTATTTGCCGTTCGATTATCCCAAATACAGCTCATCTGACTTTCGAGCATCGACGATGCGTCCGCTGTTCGAGTACGGGGCGCGATGCGCTGCGAGCGGACATCTGTGGACCACTATGGACGAGACGATGGCCACGGTCGCAACCGCCGCACCGGTCTCGAAGCAAACGCCGGCGGTGGATGAGGCGGTTGAGTGTCCCCTGAGGGACGCCCAGTTCGTTGCGGGGGGTGGGCGATGAACGAGACCTGGATCTCGCTGCACGGGCAGCTGATTTCGACAGCGTCCTGGCAGAAGCTCATCGCGTGGCGCTGGAAGCAAGATCGCCCGTATTTCACTCTGGATGGAGAATCCGGGACGGGCTGGAGGCGTCGTCGGGGCACCGGGTCGCATGCATTGAAGATGCAGATGGTCTCGCGAGGATGCCGCTGCGACCGAAATGGTGATTCTGTATGAATGTCAAGGAAGCACCCGCATGGCTGCGCGACCACAGCAGCCGCGTCATGACTGCGGGAATCGTGCTGGCGCTCTTGTATGTCGGGCGGTCCGTGCTGATACCGCTCGCGCTCGCCATCATGCTGAGCTTGCTGGTGGCACCGGTGGTTCGGGCGCTGAGGCGACTCGGAGTCGGCAGAACCTCTTCGGTGCTCGTGGCGGTTGCGGCACTGGCCGTGTTGTGTATGGGTGTTGCGGTCGCGCTTGGCACACAAATTCTGCGCATCGCCGAGAGCCTTCCTCAATACGAATCGAATGTACAACGCAAGCTCAAGACCCTCGAGGAAGTCAACCATCGGCCCGCTGCGCCGGCTCACTGACGAAACAAGCTGGCTGATCGAGATTCGCGAACCGGCAGAAGCGCGCCCCGGCCACGCCCGTGCTCTCGAGCGCTCCCCGCCAGCCGCGGTGCCGGGTGTGGCGACGCTCGAGCCGCCCGAATTCGGGTCTCACCCGCTGCGGCTCGTGCGGAAGCTTCTGACAACCGTTTGGGGTCCGGTCCAATTCGCTGGTATCGTGCTTCTCGTCCTCATGTTCGTGTTACTCGAGCACGAATCACTGCGCGACCGCTTTATCCGCATCGCCGGCGCGGCCGACATACGCGTCAGCAACTCTCGCGCTTAACGACGCCGGCGACCGACTCTCCAGGTATTTTGTTTCGCAGTTCCTGGTCAACCTCGCTTTTGGGCTGGGCATCTGGATGAGCTTGAGCCTGCTGCGCCTCCCGCAGGCCCTGCTTTGCGGAATTCTGGCAGGTGTGCTGCGCTTCGTACCCTACGTGGGTGTGGGAATAGCCGCGCTCTTTGCCGCCGTCCTTGCGTTCGCTGTCGATCCAGGATGGTCACTGGCGCTGAGCACCGTGGGTGTGTTCATTCTGCTCGACATCGTCGTGGGACAATTGGTGGAACCACACCTTTATGGTCACGCTACCGGGTTATCGCCGCTCTCGGTAGTCGTGGCAGCCATATTCTGGAGCTGGCTCTGGGGTCCGGTCGGGCTGATCCTGTCTATACCCCTCACCTTGTGTCTGCTGGTTGCCGGGCGGCACATGAAGGGGCTCGGTGTCCTCGAGCTGCTATTGGGTAATGCGCAGCCGCTGACGTTGCCGCAGCGATTTTACCAACGGGCGCTGTCCTGAGATCCCCACGAGATCATCGCCACTGCGCGCGCGTTTCTGAAAAATGATTCGCTCGCGGCGTACTGCGATCGCGTGATGATTCCGGCGTTGCACTTGGCACGGCTCGACGCAGAGGCGGGCGCGACTACTGACCAGCAGCTGAAAATTCGCCGCGTCATCGTCGATGTAGCTGCCACTCTCAGCGGCAACCAGCTCAAGTCGCTGCGACGCCGTGATCGCGGCGCGGTGCTCGAGGAGGTGAGTGCCGGGCGCTGGCTGCGTCAACAGCGCGAGCAACTCACCGGCAAATGGCAGGGTCCGCTCGGCGTGCCCCGGGGGTCTATCGTCATCTGCATGGCGTTGGGCTCACCTGCCGATGATCTCGCGACCGAGCTGCTCGCGCGGGTGTTACGCAGCGAAGAAATAGATGCCCGGCATTTCTCGCCGGCGGAAATAGATGCCGGGCTGCCACCTGGCGCGGATCCCGACGGCGTCGCCGCCGTCTTTCTGGTGAGCGCCTTCCCCAGCCCGGAACGCGAGCGCGCCGACTCGATTAGTCAGCAGCTTCATGAGCTGCTGCCACGCGCGAATCTCTTCAGAGTCTTTTGTCCCGGAGTGGCTGCGCTTGGCGAATCCTCCGCGAGCGACAATGCCGAGCCTACGGTAGGCTCTCTCAGAGAGGCGCTCCAAATCTCTGTGTCCTGTCAGAAGTCGCGCATCGAGCGGCGATTTCACCCGCTGCATATGCGAGCTACGTGGTTTTCACCGCGCGGGATGGGGCGCCGGCGATGAGCCGATCGGTGATTGCACCCGCGGCGGGGAAGTGACCTAGCGGGCGACCGATTTAACCTGGCGTCCCCGGGGCTGGGTCGCTCGGGCTTGGCAACGCTTTTTGGTTTCCACATGGTCGAGCTGCGACTAGAAAAGTTGTGCGCGGCTTTTCGGGTCGTTCAAGATCGTCTGGAAGCGAGGATCGCCACGCAGTGGCAGGAACGCCGGGCTGGTCCGGATGTCGATGAGCGGAATGCCTGTGGGCTCATGCACCAATTCCGCCAGGCCCGCTAAAGCCTCGTCCTTGCGGCCGGTCATCGCGCAGCCGGACAGGTACCAAAATCGGGCCGTGGGTCCAGCGACGGCGTCCTTGGACGGAGGAAGCAGGCGAGCGGCCTTGGCCAAATGCTCCATCGCCGCATCCGGTTGGCCGCTCAGGAGCTCGACTTGGCCGAGGTTACCCCATGCGAGATAGTTGTCCGGCGTGCTGGTCACCTGTTTGCGGGCCTCCTCGAGAAAGGGCGCGACCCGCGCCCGGGCCAGCGACTGGTCTCCCGCGCCCCAATACGCGAAGCCGGCGAAAATTGCGCCGACCACGGGTGAGCCGTCTTCTTCGTAGGGCTGTTTCTCATCGAGACGCTTGAATTCCGCCAGGTCGCCGGCATCGCGCGCCCAGACTTTGCGGCGAGCTATCACATCGGGGTCCTCGCGCTGGACGGGAGTCAGATTGGCCAGTATCGCTTGGGCCGCCTGCAACGAATCAGTGGTGTCATAAACAAGGTCGGCTAAGAGCAGCAGTTCGTCGAGGTTACCGGGCCGCAGAGCCACGAGGCGCTGCGCCACTTCGCGGGCTTCGGGATAGCGGCGGGCGATCATGAGGATGCTGACGAGGTTGCGTTGGTACGGAATGCTGCCGTAGTCGAGGTCCGCCGCCCTGCGCAGATTGGCAAGGGATTCGGACCAGTGGCCCTGGCGACGCTCGATGAGACCCAGGGAAGAGAAGACGGTCGCGTCGTTGGGTTGGAGGGCGGCTAGCCGCGTGTACTGGGCGGTCGCCTTCGCATAGTCGCGGTGGGCATAGTAGGCGTAGGTGCCCACCAGCCGAATCACTTCGGGGCTGTCCGGATCGAGGGCCTCAGCCCGGGCGATCGCCTCCTCGCCCTGCGCCTTGAGTTCGGCGCTCTCGTCGATGTTCCAGAATCCCTTAAGGGCGAAGCTCACCGCGAGTTCGCCCCAGGCAGCTGCGAACTTGGGGTCCAGCAGGGCGGCGCGCCGGAAGAAGTCGGCCGCCTGGCTCAGAGCCTTGGCATTGCCGCTCGGGGCGCTGTTGAAGACGGCTCTGCCCTGCAGGAACAGGTCGTAGGCGGCGGTGTTCCCCGTTGGCCTGCGTTCGAGGCGGCGCATGGTTTCGGGCGAGAGGGCGGCCGAGAGCGCGGTGGCGATTTCCTGGGATAGCCTGGTCTGAAGGTTGAAGAGATCGGTTAGGTCTCCGTCATAGTTCTTCGCCCAGACATGCTGGTCGGTGCGTGTATTGATGAGCTGACCTGTTACGCGGATCCTGTTGCCCGCGCGACGGACGCTGCCCTCGAGAACGTAGGCCACCCCGAGCTCCTGGCCGATCTGCCGCATCGTCTTGGTCGTGCCGCGATACTGCATGACCGAGGTGCGGGAAACCACCTGCAGCTCCGGCACGAGCGCCAGGTTCGTGAGCAGGTCCTCGTGCACACCGTCGGCAAAGAAGCCCGCATCCTTGTTCTCGCTCATATCGGTGAACGGCAGCACCGCGATCGACTTGTTGCTGGCCGCTTCGGCGTGTGCGGACGCCGTCGTCGGCGTCTCGGTCGCCGCCACTGGCAGCCTTGGCATGACGAGGCTGCGGACGACGAAATAACCGGTCACAAGGATCAACAAGGCGCCCACGATCCACACCATCGACAATCGGGAGGCAGGAGGCCTCGAGCGGGCTGATGCCGCACCTGTCGATGTCGTTGGCGGCGGTCGGGTTGGGTGAGCGCTGCGATCTCTGCAACCCACTGTCGCAGGCGCTCATGCTTGACGTGCACGGGAGCGGGTTTTCGGATTGTTGGGCGTTTAGACATGGCCGAGAAGCCTCGGGCGGTAAAGTTAGTACGAAGCAGTGGAGACGACTCCGCGCGCGATCAAGTCGCTACGCACTGCCAGCGGCGCAGCTTCGACTCGAGCGCCATGCGCCGCACGAAACGCGGGAAATCCAGGCTGAATCTGCGCTTGAGCCGCACGCCGGCGAGCTCGAGCTTCTCCCAGTCGATCTCGGGGCGACGTCCCTTGAAAGCAAACACAATGACATTGCCGTGCGCTGCCACCGGCAATGTCAAAACGTTGTCTTCAAACACATCACAAATCTTGCTCAAGTGGAGGGTGCAATTCCTTATATCGCCACACATGTTGCTCACGAACACGCCGCTTTGCGCCAAGCTGCGGTAGGCGTGCTGGTAGAACTCGATGGCGTCGAGCTGCGGCGCGATGCCCGCGCGATCACATGCGTCCGCGACAATCACGTCCTTGGAGCGCCCGAGATGCGCCAGGTAGTTGGCACCGTCGGCACGAATCACGCGGAAGCGATCATCGTCTGGTGGGATGCGGAACTCCTCGCGCAGTGTGATGACATCGGAATTCACCTCGACCGCCGTGACGGCAGTTCGCGGCAGACGCCGGTAGCAAAATTTCGCGAGCGAGCCGCCGCCAAGACCGACTAACAAGATGCGTGCAGGGGCGTGATTGAAGAGCAGGAATGCCATCATTTTGCGCGTGTACGCTAGGCTCAGCTGGTCGGGGTCCTTCAGGCACATGGCGCTCTGCACCGCGTCCAGGTCGAAATGCAGGGACCGAAACTGGCCGCTGTCGATGATGAAGGGCTTATCGTAGGTTCCGTCGAAGAGACGCTCCCACAAGGACCTTTGGCAGCTGTCGGCTGGCTCCAGCAGGCGCAGCACGCTGTGTGCTTGCGGGAATGAACTCTCCATCGCAAAGAGTTGCGTCGTTGGGTGGGTCACGGCGGTTCACCGGGGGCTGCCCGCGCTGCGGATACGCTCGAGATGGCGGTGAGAATACCTGCCAGGATCCGCGACGGGCTCGGCGGGCACCCCGGTACGGCTACGTCAACGGGGAGAACGTTCGAGACTCGCCCGCAACTCGCGTAGCTCTCGCCAAAGATGCCGCCGGTGCAACCGCAATCGCCGATGGCAACCACGAGCTTGGGGTCGGGTGTGGCCTCATACGTTCGACGCAGCGCCACTTCCATGTGTTTCGATACGGGTCCCGTGATTAGCAGGAGATCGGCGTGCCGGGGACTTGCCACGAATCGAATGCCGAGCCCTTCGAGGTTGTAGAGGGGATTGTTTAGCGCGTGGATCTCAAGCTCGCAGCCGTTGCAGGAGCCGGCGTCGATGTGACGGATACAGAGTGCCCGGCCGAGCACAGCCCGAATGTGCGCCTGCAGGCTGTCGCGGATGCGTAAGTCTTCCTCCGGCTGCGGCGGCGGTTCGGAGACGATGCCGACAGAGGCGATCTGGCGCAGTGTCTTTAGCATGTGAGTGCGCTACAGGTCATGGCCACTGTAGGAGAGGTTGAAAGACTTATTAATGAGCGGGAAATCGGGGACGATGTTGCCGATGATGGCGTGCTCGAGCACCGGCCAGTTCTGCCACGAGGGATCATGCGGGTGACAACGGCGGATTGTTCCGGCGGGGCCCGCTTCTAGCGCGACCCATACCGGTCCCCGCCAGCCCTCGATCAGGCCAGCGCCGATCGCCCCATCGGCGGGCACGCGCACGTGCGTGCGATGCGGTCCGTCCGGCAGCGCCCCGAGAATGTGCTGAATCAGACGACACGCTTCCTGCAACTCATCGAATCGAACGGCAACTCGTGCGGCCACGTCGCCGTCGGTACGAATAATCTTCTGCACTGAAAGCTGTGTGTAAGGTTCGCACCGCAGGTCGCAGCGCAGATCAAACGCCTGGGCACTCGCCCGACCAGCCAGACCCGTGAGCCCGAGACGTGCGGCGAGTTCAGGCGCGACCGTGCCGGCGCCATTGAATCGATCGCGCACGCCCTCGTGCTCGTCATAGATCACCCGCAGCCTGAGCACCTCGTCGGCGATCTCCCGTAGGTACCCGCCAAGCGAATGAGCACCGTTTCGCGCCAGATCCCGCCGCGTCCCGCCGGGTGCGATGGCGTCCATCAGGTAGCGCTCCCCAAGAGCCTCGTGACTGGCGCGCAGGATCCCCTCCTTCAAACGCGAGAATTGCGCCAGGCCAAAAGCGAATCCCGCGTCGTTACCGAGTGCCCCGAGGTCACCTAAGTGATTGGCCACACGCTCGAGCTCCAGATACAGCGCGCGCAGCCAAGCCGCTCGCGGCGGGATCTCGTCCCCGGCCATGCCTTCGAGCGCCTGGCAGTACGCCCACGAATAGGCGACGGCGGAGTCGCCCGATACGCGCGCGGCGAGTCGGTGTGCGTCGAAGATCGGCAGCTGCGTGAAGCGCTGTTCGATACCCTTGTGCGCGAAGCCTAAGCGCTCCTCGAGTCTCAGCACCTTCTCCCCGACCACCGAGAAACGAAAGTGTCCCGGCTCAATGGTGCCGGCGTGCACGGGACCGACCGCAATCTCGTGGACACCATCGCCTTCGACGCGCACGAACGCGTAGTCGTCGAGCCTTGCCTGGGGTTCCGGTCCGGACAGCGGAGCGTCAATCAGCGGCCGGTAGCCTGCCGGCCAGGCCGTGTGGCGCAGCCACGGGCGGGTGTCCGAATCGGTGGATCGCAATCCGGTGAGATCCGCGATCGCCCGCTGCATACGGGCGGCGGCCGGAAAGAGCTCGCCAATTCCCGGGTAGGGGATCTCCGGGCGGGCGAGCGGCACTGACAACAGCAGTCCTCGCCGCTCGGCCAGAAACGCTGCGCGAATCGTCGGCGTCCCGCGCTCATCCGCGCTCGCCCAGAGCGCCAGGAGCCTGCCGGCCGCGGCGGCGAAGTCCTGCGCGACCTGCCGCCACTGTTCCGGCGACACCGTCAGGGCGCAAAGCCCCGGGGCGCCGGGTTGCGGCTGACTGTTCGCGAACCAGGTCTGCACCGGCATCTCACTCGCCTCCAATCAGACGCGCCGCCGCGCGATACCAGTGCGCCAGGTAGGGCGGCACGTAGAGGCCGAGTACCAGAACGATCGCGAGGTGAGCAAACACTGGCAGGAGCGCCGGTGGGTGCGGCAGGCGCTTCGCCGTCGTTTCACCAAATACCATGGGCTGTACACGCCCGAAGATCGCGGCGAAGGCGACGCCGAGGGCTGCGAGCAGAATCGGCGTTGCCCAGGGCTGCTCCCTCATCGCGGTCGTGAGGATCAGAAACTCGCTGGCAAAGACCCCGAACGGTGGCATGCCGAGGATCGCAAGTGAGCCCATCATGAGGCCCCAGCCGATGGCAGGACTGAGCGTGATGAGGCCACGAATGTTCTCGATGAGTTGCGAGCCCGCCTTCTGCGCGGCATGGCCCACGGTGAAGAAAATCGCCGATTTCGTGAGCGAATGCACGGTCATGTGCAGCAGCGCGGCAAAGTTCGCCACCGGTCCGCCCATTCCGAAGGCAAAGGTGATGATGCCCATGTGCTCGATCGAGGAGTAGGCGAACAGGCGCTTGATGTCGCGCTGACGCCAGAGGAAGAACGCGGCCAACACCACCGAGAGCAGTCCGAAGCCCATGAGCATCTGCGAGGGCAGCTGTGAGTGCAGGGACCCTTCGACCAGCACCTTGCAGCGCACCACCGCGTAAATGGCGACATTGAGCAAAAGGCCGGAGAGAACCGCAGAGATCGGCGTAGGACCTTCTGCGTGCGCGTCCGGGAGCCAGTTGTGCAGCGGGGCAAGGCCCACCTTCGTCCCGTAGCCTACAAAGAGGAATACAAACGCGAGTCCGAGCACCGTCGGTTCAAGATGACCCTTCACCGAGTTCAGATGCGTCCACAGAAGCGCCGTCCCTCCTTCGGCACCGAGCACCTTCTCAGCGGCAAAGTACAGGAGGATCGTGCCGAAAAGTGCCTGCGCGATGCCCACCCCGCAGAGGATGAAATACTTCCACCCCGCCTCCAGGCTCGCGGGTGTGCGGTACAGCGTCACCAACAGCACGGTGGAGAGGGTTGCCGCCTCCATCGAGACCCACAAAAGCCCCATGTTGTTGGTCGTGAGCGCGACCAGCATGGTCGTCATGAAAAGCTGATACATGCTGTGGTAAAGGCGCAGCCGCGGTGCGGCGACTCGCCCGTGAGTCATCTCCACGCGCATGTAGGGGCGCGAGAAGATCGAGGTGGTCAGGCCTACGAAGGCCGTGAGGGTGACCAGAAAGACGTTGAAGGGATCGATGAAGAACTGCTCGCGCCCCACCAGAAGGTGACCTTCACTTACGACCTGTGCCGTGAGCGTGCAGGCGGCGAGAAAGGTGACCAGGCTAATCCCGACATTCAGATCGGCGGCCCACCGCCGCGCTCCGAAGTAGCCCAGTAGCAGGGCGCCACATAGTGGGGTGCCGAGCAGCAGGAGGAACGGCATCGATCAGTTCTCCTGAACAGAGCGAGCCGGCGCGGGTGATGGGCTGCTCACGAAGGTAGGGCTCTCCTTGAGGGATTCGAAATGGTGCAGGTCGAGGCTGTCGAACTGCTCGCGGATCTGAAAGAAGAAGACGCCGAGAACCAGTACTGCGACCAGCACATCGAGCGCGACTCCGAATTCCACGATCATTGGCATGCCGTACGTGGCGCTCATGGCCCCGAAAAAAAGGCCGTTCTCCATTGAAAGGAAGCCCACGACTTGCGACATCGCCTTACGTCGCGTGATCATCGTGACAAAGGAGAGCAGGATCACGGCCAGGGCAATGCCGATGGCACTGCGCGTGGCGGTGCTTGCGAGCGCGGCGATCGGTTGCGCAAGACCGAAGGCGAAGACCACGACAAGGAGCCCCACGAGCATCGTGCCTGAGATGTTCAGTAGCGGCTCGGTGTCCCAGTAGACCTGCAGGCGGCGGATGAGCCGGTGCAGCAGCCACGGCAGCAGCACGACCTTGAGCGCCAGGGTCAAGCCGGCAGACAGATAGAGATGACGCTCACCGGTGCGCCAAGCCAGGAGAAGGGTCGCCACGAAGAGGAGTACCCCCTGTATCGCGAGCAGGTTGACGAGTGTCACGACGCGCCGCTGCCCAAGCATGGCAAAGGACAAGAGCAGCAACATCGCCGCACACAGGTTAAGAAGTTGCAGATCGAAGGGGGTTCCGGCCACGGCTCAAGCTCCGAGTAGCAAGTGAACGAGGAGGCCCAGCACCGCGAGCATGAAGGCGATCGCGAGAAACTCCGGGGCGCGAAACACGCGCAGCTTGGCCGAGATCGTCTCGATGAACGCCAGAGCCGCTCCCGTCACGGTGAGCTTTGCGGCCAGCAGCGGAATCGAAGCCAGGAGAGACAACGGACCGCCGGCGCCGGTTGAGATGCCCCAGGGAAGGAAGAGCGCAAATCCGATGCAGGCGTAATTGAAGAGCTTGAGGGAGGCTGCCCATTCCATCAGCGCAAGGTGGCGTGCGGAATACTCGAGCACCATCGCCTCATGGATCATCGTGAGCTCGAGGTGCGTCGCCGGATTGTCGATGGGGATGCGAGCGTTCTCGGCAAGGAGTATCAGAGTAAAGGCGACGGCTGTGAACGCCAGGCTCGGATAAAGACCCAGTGTCTGCGTGGCGAGATTCTCCGCGATGGCGGGAAGCGCAGTCGTGGCGGAAATGATCGAAGCGACGAAAATGACCATCAGCAAGGCGGGCTCGGCGAGAAAACCGACCATCATTTCGCGGCGCGCACCGAGCGTGCCGAAGGCAGTGCCGATGTCTATCGCCGCAAGCGACAGGAACACCCGTGCGGTAGCGAGCAAACCCACCAGCGCGATCGCATCGGCCGCAATCGTGAACGGCAGACGCGTACCCATCGAGGGAATGATGCCGGCAGCCACCAGCATCGCACCGAAGACGATGTAGGGCGCCACGCGGAAAAGCGGCGAGGCGTTCTCAGCGATCACCGCATCCTTATGAAAGAGTTTGCGTATACCGCGGTAGGGCAGCCAGATGCTCGGTGCCCGTCGGTTCTGCAGCCACGCGCGACACTGATTCACCCAACCGAGAAATAGCGGTGCGGCCGCAAGGGCTGCGATCAGCTCGAGTGCCTGGGTGACAATCTCGAGCGGCTTCATAGCATGAGCGCCAGGAGGGCGATGAGCGTGATGAAGCTATACAGCAGGTAAGTGGAGATACGCCCTTGCTGCAGCCAGGCGAAAGTATCTGCAATGCGTTGCACCAGTGTGCCAAGCGGCACGTATAACCATTGCCAGAGTCGATCGCCCACCGCGACGTTGTAGCGGGGCGCAGAGTCGAAGGCCGACGGCAATTCGCGCTTCATGGCGAAGAAGGCCCCGAAGATGTGGCGGATCGGCTGGCCGAAGCCTTCGGCGGTGTCTTGCATGCGCGCGTTCAAGCGTCCAAAGCCGCCATCCCAGGCAGCGGCGCGGCGCACGCGGTGGTGATAGAAGTGCCGCACCACAAGCGCTGTCAACGCGACGCCGCTCACGAGCGCGATGAGAAGGACGGGTGCGGAATAGGAGGCTTGCCGGCCGGCCAGCGGCACCAGTAGCCACCACGGCGCGCCCGTGCTCGGCAGCGCCGCGCCGCTGAATTGCCCTACCACGGTGCGCAATGCATCGATGATGTACGTAGGCAGCAGACCCAACAGCAAACACCCGAGCGCGAGCCAGACGAGACCGATGCGCTCGAGGAGACCCGCATCGTGAGCGCGTGCCAAGGCGGGCTCCCGTGGCTGACCGAGGAAGATGACACCGAAAAACTTGACCATGACATAGGCGGCCAGTGCGGCAGAGAGCGCCACCAGGGCAGCCCCGATCGGCAGGATCATGTTGACAAATGTCCGGGGCACCTGGTGCGCGAAGAGGAAAGCCTGGAGGAGAAGCCACTCGGACACGAAGCCGTTGAGGGGTGGCAGACCCGCCATCGCAAGTGCCCCGACGAGCGTGAGCCACGCGACCCACGGCATGCGATGAATGAGGCCCCCGAGACGCCCCAAGTTACGCTCACCGGTTGAGTGGAGAACCGCTCCGGTACCGAGAAAGAGCAGACTCTTCATGAACGCGTGATTGAGGCTGTGATACAGAGCCGCGATCAGCGCGAGTGCCGCGAGCGAATTCATGCCCACGCCGTGGAACACTATGCCTAGCCCGATGGCTGCAAAGATGATGCCGAGGTTCTCAATCGATGACCACGCGAGCAGCCGCTTCATATCCGTCTGGACCGCGGCGAATATCACACCGTAGAGAGCGCTGAAAAGGCCGAGGGCGAGGAGCACGAGACCCCACCACCACTCGGGTTTTCCCAATAGATCGAAGGACACGCGCAGCACACCGTAAACGGCCATCTTGAGCATCGCTCCGCTCATGAGCGCCGAGACGGGTGAGGGGGCCGCCGGGTGCGCCTCGGGGAGCCACACATGCAGTGGCACGAGTCCCGCCTTTGCCCCGAAGCCAAACAGGGCGAGCAAGAAAGCGACCGCGGCCCAGTAGGGAGTGAGATGGGCGCCGCGCATCGCATCGAAGGTGAACTGCCAGCTCCCGCCCTGCATGACACCAAAGCTGAGCAGAATGGCGAGGGCCCCGACGTGCGCGATCAGCAGGTAGAGAAACCCCGCACGGCGGATCTCGGGAAGGCCGTGCTGAGTGGTCACGAGGAAGTAGGACGACAGCGCCATGGTCTCCCACGTCACCATGAATGCGTATGCGTCATCCGCCAGGAGCACGAAGCCCATGCTGGCCAGAAACAGGTGGTACTGCAGGCACATCAGTCCCGGTGCCGTTCCCGCGCCACGGCGGAAGTAGCCTGCCGCGAAGACGGAAATGCCCGCAGAGGTGGCACCGAGCAGGACGAGAAAGAAGCTCGCGAGCGCATCACGCCGCACGTGCATCGGCAGATCCGGCAGACCTACCTTGAGGACCGCCTGCTCGGCGGGCGCTCCGAAACTTGTCGCGGCCACCACCGCAAGCGCCACGCCGCACAGGGCTCCGAGCGGGAAGAGCATGCGACCGACAAAACCGAGGCTCATCGGACGCATCAGACCTGCGACCCCAATCAGCGCCCAAAGCGCCAGGAGCGCGAGGCAGGCGCGCAGCGATGAGTCGATATCCAGCATCACACCGAGTTCTACTCAGATACGCGTTCGATTATAATAGGAGTCAACGAACCCTGTCGCACCCGCTAAAGGATGGCCGTGGCGCTCGAGGACCGCACTGCGCGACTAACGATACTCATCGACCCTCGCAAGAAGAGCTTCTTCGAACGTTTGTGTGCCGAGGAAGACGCGACGCCTTCGCAGGTCGTGCGACGCCTCATCAGGCGCTACATCGAGGAGCGCACCGGGCGACCGTGGACTCCCGCTGAGGAAACGCCCAGGGCCGCGGCGCCGCGCGCCACCGCGCGGCGTGTCGCAAGGTCGTGAGGCTTCGCCGGGACGCCGTTAGTTGAGGGAAGGGTTGGCCTTGGGCACTCAATGAGGCACTTGAGCTAGGACCGCGGTGCATGGCCGAATCCGCGGAATGGTTCAGCGAGTTTATTTTCAAGCAGAAAGGTGCGAGCTCACAGGGCGCAGGCGTCTAATCATTCCACGGTCGAGCTGCGACTAGAAGAGTTGTGCGCGGCTTTTCGGGTCGTTCAAGATCATTTGGAAGCGAGGATCGCCACGCAGTGGCAGGAATGCCGGGCTGGTCCGGATGTCGATGAGCGGAATGCCTGTGGGCTCATGCACCAATTCCGCCAGGCCCGCCAAAGCCTCGTCCTTGCGGCCGGTCATCGCGCAGCCGGACAGGTACCAAAATCGAGCCGTGGGTCCAGCGACGGCGTCCTTGGACGGAGGAAGCAGGCGAGCGGCCTTGGCCAAATGCTCCATCGCCGCATCCGGTTGGCCGCTCAGGAGCTCGACTTGGCCGAGGTTACCCCATGCGAGATAGTTGTCCGGCGTGCTGGTCACCTGTTTGCGGGCCTCCTCGAGAAAGGGCGCGACCCGCGCCCGGGCCAGCGACTGGTCTCCCGCGCCCCAATACGCGAAGCCGGCGAAAATGGCGCCGACCACGGGTGAGCCGTCTTCTTCGTAGGGCTGTTTCCTATCGAGACGCTTGAATTCCGCCAGGTCGCCGGCATCGCGCGCCCAGACTTTGCGGCGAGCTATCACATCGGGGTCCTCGCGCTGGACGGGAGTCAGGTTGGCCAGTATCGCTTGGGCCGCCTGCAACGAATCAGTAGTGTCATAAACAAGGTCGGCTAAGAGCAGCAGTTCGTCGAGGTTACCCGGCCGCAGAGCTACGAGGCGTTGCGCCACTTCGCGGGCTTCGGGATAGCGGCGGGCGATCATGAGGATGCTGACGAGGTTGCGTTGGTACGGAATGCTGCCGTAGTCGAGGTCCGCCGCCCTGCGCAGGTTGGCAAGGGATTCGGACCAGTGGCCCTGGCGACGCTCGATGAGACCCAGGGACGAGAAGACGGTCGCGTCGTTGGGTTGGAGGGCTGCTAGCCGCATGTACTGGGCGGTCGCCTTCGCATAATCGCGGTGGGCATAGTAGGCGTAGGTGCCCACCAGCCGAATCACTTCGGGGCTGTCCGGATCGAGGGCCTCAGCCCGGGCAATCGCCTCCTCGCCCTGCGCCTTGAGTTCGGCGCTCTCATCGATGTTCCAGAATCCCTTAAGGGCGAAGCTCACCGCGAGTTCGCCCCAGGCAGCTGCGAACTTGGGGTCCAGCAGGGCGGCGCGCCGGAAGAAGTCGGCCGACTGGCTCAGAGCCTTGGCATTGCCGCTCGGGGCGCTGTTGAAGACTGCTCTGCCCTGCAGGAACAGGTCGTAGGCGGCGGTGTTCCCCGTTGGCCTGCGTTCGAGGCGGCGCATGGTTTCGGGCGAGAGGGCGGCAGAGAGCGCGGTGGCGATTTCCTGGGATAGCGTGGTCTGAAGGTTGAAGAGATCGGTTAGGTCTCCGTCATAGTTCTTCGCCCAGACATGCTGGTCGGTGCGTGTATTGATGAGCTGACCTGTGACGCGGATCCTGTTACCCGCGCGACGGACGCTGCCCTCGAGAACGTAGGCCACACCGAGCTCCTGGCCGATCTGCCGCATCGTCTTGGTCGTGCCGCGATACTGCATCACCGAGGTGCGGGAAACCACCTGCAGCTCCGGCACGAGCGCCAGGTTCGTGAGCAGGTCCTCGTGCACACCATCGGCAAAGAAGCCCGCATCCTTGTTCTCGCTCATATCGGTGAACGGCAGCACGGCGATCGACTTGTTGCTGACCGTTTCGACGTGTACGGACGCCATCGTCGGCGTCCCGGTCGAAGCCACTGGCTGCCTTGGCAGCACGAAACTATCGACGACGAAGTAACCGGCCACAAGGATCAACAAAGCGCCCACGATCCACACCACGGACAATCGGGAAGCAGGAGGCCTCGAGCGGGCTGATGCCGCACCTGTCGATGCCGTTGGCGGCGCCGAAGACAGATCGCTCGTGGCGTTGGACGTCGCAGGGTCCGGTGAAACTAGGCGACGTACCCGCTCGACAAAGACCTCGGCGCCCTGGCCATCCGGCAGGCGTGTCCACTGCACGTCGCGAAACCGGTCGGGAACCTTCTCGTCCTGGTCGGACGTGTCGTCGATAACGACTGGGAGAAGAAAGGGCCGGTCCGCGACCATCAAGTGACTGCGGTCAACGGCGAGCTTCCACTCGAGCCGAAAATACCCTTCGTCTCGCGTGTGCGTATAGCGCGAGATGATCGGGATAAATAAGGCGCAGGCCTTAATCTGGCGTCGAATCGACGCATCCCAGGAATCGCCGCCACGCAACTCACTCTGGTCGAGCCAGACCTCGATCCCACCTTGCCGCAGCGCATCGGCAATGCGGCGGGCCGCTTCGGCGTCTTGCGAGGCGTAGCTTAAAAATACTGCGTGCGAAGGCTCCGCCACGAAAAGCACCGTTGAAGTGGAATGCGCTGGAAGTCTTTTGAGAGCTTCCGTAAGCGGCAGCTTAACCGAAGTGTTTCGGTTAGGCCGAGCACTTCGACCCGAACAGGTGTCGCTGGTCTTGGGATTGGGACCAACTCGGTTTCCACCTCTGTACCCAAGCCAGCATCACGCAGCAGCACCCACGAGCACCACCCCGAGGGGTCGTTTTCGCGTAACAGGTTGTTTTAGGTGCTCCTTGGTGCTCCCGGGTGCAGAGTGTGTCGGATTGAAAATCCGCGTGTCGTTGGTTCAATTCAGCTGATGCAGGATGGCCGGTTCGGCACCAGCAGAACCGGAACGCAGCTGCGGCGCACAACATACTCAGCGTCGCTTCCTAGGAAGACGCGGCGGATTCCGCGGCGACCGTGTGTGCCACAGACAATAAGGTCTGCCTGCCAGGTTTGTGACTCCTGCAGGATGTCTATGCCGGCGGGAACGCCCATCTCTTCAACGAGCTTGCTCTCGACCTGGACACCAGCGAGGCTTGCGGCCCTCGCGGCGTCCTGGAGAATCGATTCCCCTGTTTTACGCAGTCGCTCGACGGCGATGTCGGCAACTGCTGTGATCGCCGCCGAGGCGGCCATAGATAGCTCGTCAACGACGTGAAGTAGGCGGATTTGTCCGCCCTGACACTTCACGATTTTGATGGCCTCTTGCAGGCCGAGTGTCGAGGTATCGCTGCCATCGATCGGAACGAGAATTTTTTCGTACATGATGCCCTCCGTCGCTCTCCAGACGAGCCTGCGCGAAAGCTCACTGTCATCCAATGAGGGAAAGTACGTGGGCCATTAGGTGTCTCAACCGTGACGACGGCGATCGCGACATTCGACACCTATGGAGCCCAGAACGCCATGCGGTGCGCAGCGTGCCAACCCCTGCTGCGACAGAAAATAACCTCTCTCGAGGGAGGCTCGCTACAACTCGCTGCCGCGGAATCGCCAAGACCGAAACCTAAGCGTGAAGCACCCGCTCTACCGCAAGACTCGATTGATCCCGAAAGCGCAGCTTCCTCTTGCCGTTCACTATCCGTGTCCGTGGAGCGCTCATCGCGAGCGCAGTCGGTTGACGCATAGCGATCTTGGACTTGAGTCCCCTCGGTTTTACGATCAACCCATCGCAGCCGAGCTTGTCCAGGACCCGTTCCGCGGCGTTTCCAATGAACACGCGTTCAATCGCGGAGCGCGAAACGGCACCCATTACGACCAGGTCGGCGCGAATGCGGCGAGCCGTCGCGCTCAGCTCATCAGACACACCGCCGATCTCGACGTGACAACAGGCACTCGGGACCCCCGCCTGGCTTGCAAGCTGCTCGATGCTCTTGGTGATTTGCCGGCCGTGCGCTGCTTCCATCTCAGCTGGCACCAGCAGCATTGGGGGTGAACTGACAGGTGCTGGTTCAGCGGTCAGAAGGGGCCTGTAGGCATGAAAAACGTGCACCTTGCCGTGCAGTAAATCGGCAAATTGCGGCCCGGCCGTCAGGAGCCGGCGGTCGAGATTGGCCGGGCGCGCGTGTGCATGGAAAGGGTCGACAGCGGTCAGGATCATCGGCTTGCGATAGGTACGGCGTGACTTCACGAGCAGAACAGGAACCGGACTGTGGCGGATCAGTTCCCAATCCGTATTGCGCAGCAGGAGCCAGCGAGCACCGAGTTCGTGGCCCCTGCTAGCAGCAATCACGAGATCGGCGCGGGTGCGTGCCGCCTGACGAATGATCGCTTCATATGCGGGATAGTCCCATACCGACGTGCAACGCACGGTCAGGCCACGCAGCGCCGCAGACCGCGCAAAGTGTCCCAACCGACGGTCACAGGCCGCAAGACGGGTCGTGCGCAGCTTCCGCACGGTTTCTTTGGTCGCCGTCTCCGGATAGCTGCGACCTGGATCGGCCTCATCAACGACGTGAAACAATTCAACCTCGGCGCCTGAAGCTTTCGCGAGCGCGGCAGCCTTGTGTAACTGACTCTTCGGTGCGTGATCGAGATCGCGGATCGCGACCAGGATGTTGCGGATGGTCTTCGCCATGATGGAAGCTCCTCTAAGGATTCAGTCTCATATTCGTGATTTCGAGTTCGTCGAAAGATACCCGTCAATCGGCGTTGCCTGGATAAGGATCTTCCGCAATGAACTCGGGCAACTGCACGCTTCGGGAGTGCGTCGCTGCGATACGCCATACTGGGTGGCACGGGATTCTACGTCCTCGCCGCGTGCCTTTTCCTGCTTGCCGCCGCCCGACTTCAACGCGATTTTGAGCCGTTCGGCGTGTCCGACGCCGCTCTCCGCCACATCACGTAATTGGTGCAGGCGCACCGCTCGCCCTCAGGGGGCCGCGACTGTGCTCAGGGTCATTGAAACCTTCGAACCGGACCGATAGTTCATTCCTCACACTCGTCACGCCTCGTGCCGACCAGGCAGCTTCTTCAGCTCGACGGCGATCGTCCCACGAGCTGGTGTATCCCTGTAACACGACTCCCGCTGAGTCGGTCTGCACATTGATATGGCTGGAGTCGTGTCGACCGTTCTGCCGGAAAGATTCCTCGATCCGCCGTTTGACGAACTCGGCTCGAACAGGTGGAAAGACTGGTGCGAGACGGATCAGATTGACAACGCACTCAGCGCCGCGAGCCGCGCGCACAGCTTCTTCAGCCTTTTCGCGCTGAGAGTTCTCGCTCACCATACCCTCCAACCGTATGAAGCCCTGACAAACGATGGGTCGGATGTGTTCCCAATGATGCGGCAGGTGGCGTTTAAGCATCGCGACGGCAGCGCGCGCGAGCTCAGGATCTGATACGGCTGTGGATGGCAGTACTTGGACATCGTTTGCAAGGGCGGCCACCCCCGCCATGCGCTTCACGATATTTTCGAGATCGTATTTGAAGGAGAAATTGTGTGTGTAACCCGTCAATGTAACGATGCCGTCGCTTACGTGAACCGAGATATATGTCGCGTCGACGGGTGAGCGCCGACTAAGTTCGCTCTCGACTTGACTTCTGATGTCGCTGTCAGATGGCGTGTTCATAGCTTGCTTCCCTCGAGCGCCATAACCCGTGCGCGGAACATAAACAATATCTGCGCAATAGCGAGTATGAGAATACGGACAAACGCGTAGCAGCCGATCCTTGGTGGAAATCGCTAACGAACAGCTCGGGTTAGCTTTGTGCGGGAGCCGGAGCAACGCGTTTCAGCCACGTCGCGTGTGCCATACGACGGGTGCGCACAGCCGGCGCGGCAGAGTGCGCAATGTCGCCCGCGGCCTTCGTCCTGCGCCGACCAGGCGCCGGTTTCTTGGCAACAACGCTCAGATCTGTAACTGCCACGGCGCGCCGCGAGAAGATCTTGGACTTGAACCCGCGCGGCTTTACAACGAGAACGTCACAAGTTAGGTGATCAAGCACGCGTTCGGCCGCACTGCCAATGAAGAAGCGAGCCAGCGCAGAGCGAGACACTGCCCCCATCACGACGAGATCAGCGCCGATGCGTCGCGCCGCGGTAGTGAGCTCGCTGGCGACATCGCCCATGCACACGTGACAATACCGCGAGGGGACATCGGCGCGTGCCGCAAGATCCTGGACCGCGCGAGCTATGAGCTCGCTATGCGCCTCCTCAGCGTCAGGGGGCATCATTACTGGCGGGGCGCCTGGTATTGGTTCCACGCTCATTAACGGCATAAAAGCGTGAAAGACCTGCAGGTTGCCCCGCAGTAACTTTGCAAAGCGCTTTCCGGTGTCGATAAGGCTGCTATCCAGATCGGCGGGTCGGGCATGTGCGTGGAATGGATCGACGGCGGCGAGCACAACGGCTTTGTCATACGAGCCACGCGTCTTCACGAGCAGTACAGGTACTGGACACTGACGAATCAGCTCCCAGTCGGTATTGGTCAGGATTAAGCGGGCTCCGAAGCGGTGGTGGCGGGTCGCCGCGACCACAAGGTCTGCCTTGGTCGCACGCGCCCGCCGGACGATGGCTTCGTGAGGCGGAAAGTCCCAGCTGGCGGTGCAACTGACTTTGAGTCCCCTAAAAGCGCGGTCGCGCGCCATCTGCTGCAAGCGTCGTTCTTGTCTCGTCGCCACCCTATTGCGCTGCTGCGCGACTGCTCGCGCGCTAGCCGTTTCGGGATAACCGCGCCCCGGATCGGGTTCGGCGATGGCGTGAAACAGCTCAAGGCTCGCATCGGATTTCCTCGCCAGCACGGTCGCTTTACGCAGCTCAGCCTTGGGTGCGTGCCGAAGGTCGCCAACTGCCACAAGTATGCGTCGAACGTGCGTTGCCATGCGTTTGCTCCGTGATCAGATCTGGCCGGATGTACTGTAGTACGCGTCTGTTCCCCCGGCATCGTGGATAGTGCGTAGTACTGAACGCTAGACAACCGTGGCAGCTAACTCGCGAGTTGCACGGCTTCTCGGAAGTCTTGTGCAAACCGCAAATGGATTCCGTCGGGATATACCTGCATTTGCGCGAGTATCGAGCGCGGTTGCGGCTGCAGGCCCGAGAGGATCACGCGCGTTCCGTGTTGCGTGCAGCGCCACGTGAGCTGACGCAGAGCCGTGACACCGCTTGCGTCGATCAGCGGGACGTTGTGCATACGCAGGATGAACACTCGGGGGGCCTTGAGAAACTGGTTCAAGACCTCGTCGAGTCGATTGGCGACCCCGAAACAGTGGGCCCGCTGAGAAAGATGCTAACCGCGATTCCGGCAGTGAATCCCGTGATGACCGGCTGCGGCATGTACTTCATGAGAGTTCCGATCCGCAGCAGCCCAGCGGCGATCAACATGAGGCCGGCCAGGAGCGTGCAAAGCACCAGGCCGCCGAACCCAAAGCGCTCGATGACGCTGAAGACCACAGGGATGAAAGCAGCCGTCGGTCCCCCTATCTGCACGCGGGACCCACCCAAGGCCGAGATCAAGAACCCGGCGATAACTGCAGTCTGCAGTCCTTTCTGGGGAGTGCTTCCGGATGCGATGGCAAGCGCCATTGCGAGCGGTAGGGCGATGATAGCGACTGTGAGCCCGGCGACCGCGTCATGCCGAAGGTCGTTCCACTGATAACCGCGCCGCAGAACGGTAGCGAGCTTGGGAACGTACAGGCGCCAGGAGACAGGGGTAAGCGATGCGATGGATACGGCCCAAGATCGGGGCGAAGGTTGACGGCGAAGGTCCTGCGAGCGCCCGATACGCTGGCACTTCCATAAGCCTAATTCATCTTAACCTTGGGACCGCACACCAGCGAGTGCTATTCGCAAATGTCCGCGTCCGGATATATACCTACCCATGCCGCAGCCCTTCCGGCGTCGCCGGCGGACGGAAGTTACACAGTGGTACCGACGAGTCGTCCGATCGCGGCGGTCAGCGCCATGGCCGAAGCACCCCAGAACGTGACCCGGGCGGCACCGATCGCAGTGCGCGCGCCGCCAGCGCGCGCCGCCAGCGCGCCGAGCGCCGCTAGACCTAGTAACGAGGTTGACGCGACCCAAAGCAGCAGAGACGTCCCGGTTACCATCGATGCCACAAGAACTGGCATCGAAGACCCGATTGCAAAGCTCGTCGCAGACGCAAGGCAAGCCTGAATCGGGCGCGCGCGCAGGGTGTCGGATATGCCGAGTTCATCCCGGGCGTGGGCGCCGAGCGCGTCGTGGGCCATCAGCTGCTGGGCAACTTCCTTGGCCAAGGCAGAATCTAAACCACGCGCCACGTAAATGGCGCTCAGCTCTTTGAGTTCACCGGCGTTGTCCGCCTTGAGCTCCGCGCTCTCGCGAGCGAGCTCCGCTGTCTCAGCGTCCGCCTGCGATTTTACCGATACGTATTCGCCAGCTGCCATAGACATGGCTCCGGCGACCAGGCCCGCGACGCCGGCAACGATGACGCTCTGATGAGTGCCATTCGTGGCGGCCACCCCAAGAACCAAGCTGGATGTCGAAAGAATACCGTCGTTGGCACCGAGCACAGCAGCCCGCAGCCATCCGGCGCGCCCGGTCTGATGGCGCTCTTGGCTGGCGGTGCGCTTGAGCGTTCGTCTGGAGATCATAACCTTAGCTCCCAAGTGCGCTATGGCGCAGCTTGCACATTGAAGCTTGCATTAGCGATTCGTGCGTCCGTACTTGACGCAATTAAGTAAGCGAACGGGTTTTATGGGAGGAGCCTGGTAGCGAGACGCGGTTTTTACGTCCCTTCAGGCCCACAAATTCGACTACGGATACCCGGGGCTAAGGCTGCTGCGAGTAATAGACGGCGGCTTGGTCAATCTCGGCTGAAGACATGCCGCGGGCGACATTGCGCATCTGTCCGCTGATGTCATTGTGACGGGCACCCGAAGCGAAGGCTTCAAGTTGTCTGCGCAGGTACGTCTGTGACTCGCCCTCGAGCCAAGCACTGCCGGCCTTATAGTTCACCGCTCCATGGCATGCACCGCACGGCGCAATGTTACGCATTGGCGCGCCGCTCGATACGATCGGTGGCGTAGTCCCAACGCTTGCCGGGTGGTAAGCGGGGATGCGCGGCAGGTAGGCGTAGTAGGCGGCGAGGTCGCGCATATCCTGATCGCTGAGATTGGCCGCTCGCGGGCTCATGACGGCGTTGGTGCGAGCGCCGCTCTGATAGTCCCGGAGTTCCTTATAGACGGCGGGCGCGTATTGGCCGGCCAGGTTGGGCGTATCGGCGTTGCTAACACCGCGGGCGCCGTGACAGATCGTACACTGCAGAGCCAAGCTGGCACCGCGGCCAATGGAAACGGCGCTCGGATTCTGAAACATCGCGGGTAGCACGATAACGGAGCTGGTTTTGGTGCCGGCCCGGCGCTCAATACTCGAAGGTTCCTTCGTGAAGATGAGGCCCGCAGCGCTACAAATCGCATCCCACACGCCTCGCAATCGCAAATTCGACTCTACCGATGGTAACCAAATAAATCCGATGAGGAAGGAAATCAGCGCAGTGATCACAGTCACGGTGACCGCGCTGGCCATCCAGCGATCACGCCGCGAATCGGGTTGGCCGAGACTCATCGGCCTGAATCCATCCTGATTGCCGGTACGGATGTATCATGCAAACCCATCAGATGCGCAATTGGAAAGCCGTAGTTTACCAGTGTTAGAAATAACATCAGGCCCACCCAGAGGCCGAATCCGTTGAGCGCTGCCGGCACGCGCTCCGGCGGGTGCACGGCAACGCTGAAGCGGTACTCTTGGGGCGATACGTGCACGGCTCGGTGCCCGCTAATCAATAGGGCTATGAATAGCGCGCCGGACACTACAAGGATTGCCCCGCCGATGACTGAAGCTATGACGGAAAAAGCTTCAGGCGCGATGGCAGGATTCGTATAGTCATAAATGGCCATACGACGCGGCATGCCGAGGATTCCCACCCAGTGCCAGGGAATGGTGAGGACGATCATGCCGATGAACCAAGTCCACAGCTGAGCGCGGATCAATCCCATGCTGGCGAATGCGCGTCCGGTGAGGTGCGGCCACAGGTCGTAGGCGATCGCGAAGTACATGATTACGATCGCGCCGCCGAAGATCAGGTGGAAGTGTCCCGTGATCCACTGGGTATTATGGACGCTGGCATCGAGCTGATAGGTCATGTTGATGAGGCCCCCGGCGCCCCCTAAACCCAGCATGACGAAAGAGAAGGCGACAGCGAGCATCATCGGATTGCGCCAGGGCAGCGCTTTCAGCCAGCCGAGCAGACCCGTGCCGCCGCGCAAGCGCCCGGCGATCTCCGCTGAAGCGCAGATGGTGAATACGGTCAGCAGAGTCGGTACTGCGACAAGGGCTGTGAACACCGAGTGTACGAACTTGAAGCCGGCTCCCACCTGCGGATCGGCAAACAGGTGATGCACGCCGATGGGCATCGCGACGACCAGGAACAGGGCAAAGGAGATTCGGGCCATCGGATCACTAAAGAGGCGACCGCCAATCGCCCGCGGCACGATCGTGTAATAGGCAATGTAGGTCGGCATGAGCCAGAAATACACAATCGCATGAAGCGTCCAGGAGAAGAAGACGCGCGCGAGGCCCGCATCGATGGTGTTGGTGAGCCCCAATGCCGCGGGCAGAATCTGGAAGAGCAGCTCAATGGCCGCCCCGACCGCAGTCCATGCCCACAGCAAGGATCCGGCGACATTGGCATACATGGCCAGCGGTACCGGCACACCAGGATTGGCTCGCTTCCAGGCGTGCAGATTCACGCACATCAGCGCTACCCAGATCCACGAACCGATGACCACCAGGACCACACCGATGTAGTAGAAAGGGCTACCGATGAGCGGCGGGTAGAATGTGTAGAGGACCGATGCCAATCCCAGTGACACGGGCACGAGTGCCGTGACGGTGCCTATCACGATCAGTAGCCAGCCGGTCCAGGCCCACTTAAGGCCGATTAGCGGCCGTTTGAGTGCGGCTTCGGTGATGGCATACCCGAAGCCCATGGCGACGAGGGTCGGTAACACGTAAGCCATCGCGGTGCCGTGCGCGGTGACCGAGCGGTAGTACCATTCGGGATTGCCGATCCAGGCAAGCAGCGGGCTGCGCACCAACATCTGCCATTCGCCCATGAGCAGCGCTACCGCGAAAGCGGCAAAGGCCAGCCAGAAATGCGCAAGGATGAGTCGTTTACTGTGTAACACAGGTCAATCTTTGCGTGTTGGCGGCGAGCTTCATGAAAGTCGCCTTCTCGATGATCTGCACGCGCCCCCACATCCCGTGGTGGCCCATGCCGCAAAACTCGTGGCAGGGCATGTAGCGTTCCGCGGGCGTCGTGAAGCGCGTGTTGAGTGTGGCGATATAGCCGGGGATCAGCATGGTATTGATGTTCGTATGCTCGACTATCAAGCCATGGACGACATCGGCGCTCGTGGCGCGAATAGTGATCGGCGTGCCAGTCGGAACCACGATGCATTGAGGCGTGAACGAGTATTGTTGCCCGACCAGACGTACCGTCACGGAGCCGTCGCGCTCGACCGCACTGCCCAGATTGCTCTCAATGAACTCACCTGTGACGTGTAGCGTGCGCGGATCGATGGTTTCCATACGAACCTGCGGCATGATCACCTGATGAACGCCAGCGAAGGTCGCCAGAAACACCAGCAGTACGACTATGCCGATGGAGGCGAGGGTCCAGCGTCGCTCGGCACGCGCGGCGGCGTCGTGACTGCCAGTGCGATCGGGCGGGGCAACTGTGCTCATGGTGCTGTGCGTGGCAAAAACACTAGAAGGTAGAAGCCAAGCCAGAGACACAGGACGATCGCCGTCGCAAGCATCGCCAATGCAAGTGCACCTCGACCCCCGGTGCGCACAATCCCATCAACGGCCTGATCATCAGCCTCGGGTTGTTCGGAATCAGAGTCCGTGTTTAGCATCCGCTTAGTCCAAGGTAGCCGTTCTGAGTTCGTTGGCCTGGCGCGCCGAAATTGCGGTTCCGCGGTTGCCCCACGCAAAGCGAATGAAGGTGACGACCGCGGCAACTTCATCATCGGAAAGCGTTTGCGCAAACGGCGGCATGCCATACGGCATGGGATTGCTCGGCGTACCGGGTGGAAAACCGCCGTTGAGGACCATGCGAATCGGATTAACCGCCGATTCCATCTGGATCGATTGATTGCCCGCCAGCGGCGGATAGCGGGGCGGCTGTCCCGCGCCTTGCGCGCCGTGGCAGTTCGCACACTGGGCGTCGTATACCGACTTGCCCAGTCGCACCAGCAGACTACTCTCGGCCACAGGCACCGAGGTCACTGCCGGTTCAGAAGGTGCCCCCTCAGCGAGACTCTTCAGATACACCGACATGGCGCGGGCATCCTCGTCGGTCAGGTACTGCAGGCTGTTGTAGACCACTTCCGCCATGGGGCCATAGACGGCGCCTCGATGCGAAACGCCATTACGCAGGTAATCGGAGATATCCGTGATGCTCCAATCGCCTAACCCTGCTTCCTTGTTTGACGTCAAGGAGGGGGCATACCAGTTTTGCATCGGAATCAAGCCGCCTTGAAAGGCTTTGGATTCCGAACTGCCACCCAACGCGTTGATCGCGGTATGACACATTGCGCAGTGTCCAAGTCCTTGTACTAAGTAGGCGCCGCGGTTCCACTCCTTCGATTTCGTGCCGTCGGGCTGATATGTGCCTTCAGTGAAGTACAGCGTGCGCCAGCCTAGAATCAGAGAGCGGTTGTTATAGGGAAAGCGCAGGTCGTGCGGCTTGTTCGCGGCTCGAACCGCGGGGACAGAGCGCAGGTAGGCAAAGATGGCATCGGCATCCGCTCGGGTAACCTTGGTGTAGGCACCGAATGGCATTGCCGGATACAGTAATCCGCCATCCGGCGAGCGGCCCGTGTGCATCATCGCGTAGAACTGATCGGCCGACCAGGAGCCAATCCCGGTTTCCGTGTCCGGCGTAATATTTGATGAGTAGAGGGTTCCGAAGGGCGTCGGCATAGCGCGGCCACCGGCGAACAACTTACCGCCGGGCGACGTGTGACACGCAATGCAGTCTCCCGCTCGCGCAAGATATTCGCCTGAGCTCGCTCCCGCGACGTCCGCGGCGGATGCAAGCGCGGGTAGCACGCAGCCCAGCAGCTCAGCCCAGGAAGCTGGAAATACCTTCGGGCCGCGCGCATCACAGCTGCCCCCAGTTCACTTCGGCTCACTGCCGCAGACAAGCGGCATAGTCAGACTCCCATGAGGCACGGGAACTGCATTCAGCGGCGCCGGCAGGCTGGAAAGCCACGCGGCCACGGCGGTAACGTCTTCCTCTGTGAGACGCCCGGCAACGATCTGCATGCAGTCGGGTGATGCAGCCGTACGTGTTCCATATCGCCAAGCGCCCAGTTGGGCCGTGATGTACGCGGGCTTTAACCCGAGCAGACCCGGGATCGCCGGCTCCATACCCGTCAAAGCGGGGTTGTGGCAGCCCACGCAGGCGGGGATTGCTCGATTGACGTTCCCATGGGTGACCAGATCCTTGCCTCTCGCGAGCACTGAGCTATCCACGACGGCTGGGTTATGCGCCAGGAAAGGCGGCCTCTGGCTGGCAAAGTATTCCGCCATGGCATGCAGGTAGGTGTCCGTCTGAAACTCCAAAAGGTAGTTCATCGGCGAGTAGTGGCGCCGTCCGCTGCGGAAGGCCACGAGCTGGTTATACAGATAGCCGGCAGGCTTACCAGCCAGACGGGGGAAGAAGGGGTCAGTCGTGCCCTCACCATGCAGCCCGTGGCAGGAGGCGCACGCCGACATGCGAGTCTCGATCGAATCGGCGGCCACCGAGCTCGTTTGACTGTGCGCTTTGGGCTGAAGGATAGAGAGAAGCAGCGCCGCAAAGACGGAGCCCGTCAATCCGTGCTTCATCGGATGGCGCATCGGCTTGAAATCCTCGCAGCCCGAAGGTCTCAGTCTGAGCTATTGGCCGAGCAAACTCCATCGGCAGACCGCGATCTGCATGTACGTACTTTCCGCAGCTATGCAAGCGTGCGGACAAGTGCAACGAGCCTAACAGCTTGCTGACTTAAAACTTTGGTTATGACGCTACATGCACGGATGGTCAAAAACCCACAGCTTCCATCGACGTCTTCAACCTCGCGCACGCCGCGTCGGAAGCGCTTCACTTCGACGGAGATTTCAAGTCGAGGGTATGTATCACTAGTGTCGGATCCTCTGCATCGACTTTACGGCGGAAACCCAGATGCTCGGCAAGTTCGCGCATATCCTGATTGTCATTGGCATCGATGGAGTACATGCGCTCGATGCCTCGATCGCGGGCAGTCTTGATCAGGCGATGCATAAGCATGGTGCCCAACCCCTTGCCTTGCCACTCATCGCTAATGCAGACAGCGCACTCGCAACTGAGCCCGTCTGGGCTTGCGCTGTACCGCGCGACGCCGATTTCCTGAGTCTCCGGACCGTCGCCATTGGTCGCAATGTAAGCAACCCCATGTACCAGTTCAGGCCGAGTGAACTGCCTGAGTAGTTCCGCGCTTGGCGTTTTAATCGTGCCCAGAAAGCGGTAATGACGTGATTCTGGCGAGAGTCGCTCAATGAAATCACGTTCCAAGTCCTCGTCCGTGGGACGAATGGGCCGAATCAGCACGAGCGTTCCATCGCGGAGGCGTTCGTGCCGCGGGTCGTCGGTTACGGCAATGGCCGATGCCTTACACTCGGAGGATGACTGGTTCATGAAAACTCCTTAACAGCGGAGCAGCGGTAGGTTGATCTGACTGTGCGCAGCGACTTTACGTCGACACGTTCATCGCGCAAATCGTGGAAAGTCCTTATGCACCGATGTCTATAGATCGACCCGAGGCTGCCGGTCGAGGCTGAAGAACTAGGGAAGGCCGCCTGGTAATCGCGGCGTCGCGTCGTGTCAACCAAGGTTGGGATCTGCTCACCAGTAGCAGGCTGCCACGAAGAGTCCCTTCAACAAGGCTCTAAGAGCCTGGCGCCTAGATAGGTACATCTCCCAATCACGAGAGCCCATCCGGCTGTTTAGCATCCAGCTCTATCTGGCGCGACTACGGAGAACAGCATGAAAACGGATAACGAAGTCAAATTCGACGTCGAGGCTGAGCTGCGATGGGACCCGCGCATCGATACCACCGATATTGCCGTGAAGGTCAATGGAGGCGTTGTCACCTTGAGCGGCTACGCGCACAGATACCTAGAGAAGTGGCAGGCTGAACAGGCAGCGAAGCGAGTGGCCGGTGTCTTGGCTCTCGCCAATGATATTGAGATCCGCTCGGCGGATAGGCAACCCACGGATCCCGAAATCGCGCGCGCTGCCGTTGCGGCCTTGAGAGTTGAACTGCCGATGAGTTGGGAGAAGATAAAGCCGCTCGTCCACGGCGGGAATGTCGTTCTCGAAGGAACCGTCGAATGGCATTTTCAACGAGAGCGAGCCGAAAGCGCTATACGCGGTCTCAAAGGAATCAAGAGCGTAGGTAACTCCATCGTCATCAAGCCCATCGCAAGACGATCTGATGTCAAAATCAAGATTGAAGAAGCCTTCAAACGCCAGGCCGCGTTCGACGCCGCACATCTGGCCGTCGATGCAGATGGCACGGAGGTTACACTTCGCGGTGTGGTCCGGTCATGGACGGAGCGAGATCGTGCGGAGCGCTCGGCCTGGTCCGCTCCCGGCGTCACGAAGGTCACGAACAATCTTCGTGTAAGCGAATAATCTGGCGCAGCGGATTTCGCGTTCGCACTTGAGACCTGCGTCATCCTGGGCATGTCACTATTCAGAGCGGCCTCTACACCCTGCCGCTAGGAAGTCTTTTCTGCAATCGAGCCACTTGTGCGTATGGCCTGATGGGGCCACTCCCGGGAGCATTCTCCACCGAAGGGAAACCGAAGGGGTTACCCCCAGAAACTAGACAAGGGACAGTTATGGATCCCCGCGGTGAGCCCGGATTCCCAGAAGAGTTGCTGGCAAGCACTACGGGTTTGCGCCGGACCTTCGTCGAGCGATCGACGCTCCGGTCGGCGATCCGTGAGTCGCTTCAAGTATTGGGAATTCGACGTTTCGGGATTTTCTTCAGCGCCAATTTTCTATCGAGCATTGGCACTTGGGCTCAAATGGTGGCGCAGCCCTGGCTGCTGCTCAGCATCGGAGCATCACCGCTACTGCTGGGTGTCGACGCATTCGCCTTGAGTGGCCCGGTACTGGTGCTCACCCTCCTCGGAGGCATCCTTGCAGATCGTTCAGACCGACGCCACGTCATCGCGCTTTTCCAGTCGATTCAAATGCTATGCCCCACTGTGATCGTCCTGCTCTTGTGTTGGGGCGGGGTCAGGCCCTGGATAGTGATTTCGCTGTCGCTCGTCATCGGGGTGACCGACGCGCTTTCAATGCCCGCATTTCAGACGATCGTGCCGTCAATTGTTGATCGGTCGCAGGTGGCCGCAGCTACGGCCCTCAATTCAGCCCAATTCAACCTGTCGCGCATTCTCGGGCCCGCGGTGGCGGGACTTGTGATGTCTCGCACGGGCGCCCTCGGAGCGTTTGCAGTCAGCGCAGTGTCGTATGTACCGGTCATATTTATCGCCCTACGGGTCTTGCCCGCCGAGACGACGCATGCCCGTGCTACGGCCGCCATCAAATATCGAGATCTAAGTATCGGCGTTCGCGAGGTTATGCGCGACCGAACGTTGCGCGGAGCAGTATTCACGGTGCTGAGCGCCAGTGCTCTATGCGCGCCCCTGATGACCTTCTGCCCGGTACTGGTTAAAGAGTCATTTCGCGGCGATGTCGGGCATTTCAGCATTGCCATGGCAGCATTCGGTGTCGGAGGGATACTGGGCGCTGCTGGACTGTTGGGCGTCGGCCCGGATCGGGATCGCCGCCGCCTCGGCTCGGTAGCAGGTATGTTTTACGCGCTGACCGTTACATGGGCCGCCTCGATCCGTGGTTCTGGGCGCTTCCGCCGGTGTTAGTTCTCGCAGGCATGGCGATGTCGCTATGCGATACGTCGGCGAATACGCTCATTCTGTCCCGTGCTCCGGGGCATTTGCGGGGTCAGGCAGTAAGCCTGCTCACCATCGCCATGCGCGGCGGTCTTGCGACGGGCAGCCTCTTAACAGGTGTTATGGTGCACTGGCTTGGGATACGCCGAGCGCTCTTGTTGGACGGAGTCCTGGCAATCGTGTCGCTGACTTTCATCTCCCGAGGCTGGAATGATTGTGGAAAAGAACGTCAAGCAGCACTTTGAGCCGGATTCGCAGTACGACTCAGCTGGGTTGTCCACGGGTCGCCACGGCGGAATAAGCGCGCTGCGATGACTGTCCGGACGGTGCGAGGCAACGTGAATGGAATGGAAATCTCATGCGGGCGTGTGTGGAAGAGGCACGTCCTCAAACCAAGCGCTCCCGCTCGAGAGTGCAGCCGCATCGCACTCATCACAGCGGGTGTACGCAAATCGGGTTCTACACGAGCCACTTGGCGATCCGGTGACGGTTCACAGGGGGAGCGACGCGTGAAGAATGGTCCGATCGGACTCGTTCGACCGTAGTGTCATTCCCAGGCGACGTGCAAGTGCGACCATGCGGGTGTTGGTGGCCAATATGATTGCATCGAGAGAAGAAATGGAATGGGCGCGCGCGTAAGCGATCAGGGTCCGCATCAATGCGGTGCCTATACCGTGTCCTTGCCAGTCATCCTCTACAACAACCGCGAATTCACACCCGTGATCAATTCCGCGAATGTAGCGCGCGATACCGATAAATCGCTCGACGCCTCCATCGTCCATGATAGCCACGAACGCCATGCGACCGTTGTAATCGACGTGAACGAGTTCTTGAATCCTTTCAGCAGATGGAACGCGTCGCAAGCCCATGGTGCGCGCGTACCGACTTTGCACACTAAGCGCCTCGATAAACCGACGCTCGCGATCGGCGTCGTCGGAATGCATCGGGCGAATGAGGTAATCGGCGCCGCTGCGAGTGCGTTCCCGCCGTGCCCCCGGGCCAATTCTTCTCCGATGGCGTTTTGTTTGCTCAACGGCCTTAGGCACTGTACGAAAATGTGCGGCGGACACGCGTGCGAGCTATGCCCTCGCAGCAAACGCAATCGCCTCCGCGTGAACCGTGCGCGCTTCAACGCTGGCAGGCAGAGGCCAGACCGACTGATCGTGCCTTCGCTACGAACGAGAGTCAAAATTTGGTTGAAGGCCGACGACCATACCGCGACTATTCGAGGCCCGCAGGCGCTACCTTTAGGTGGCGCCTGCGGGCCTGCTTAGCGAGTGACCACAAATTAGGCGCGCGATTGTTTAGTGCACACAGAGAAAACCGGGCGGCGATTCGAGATATACGGGTATGCCCGTATGGCAGTCTTCGCCTCAGGCGAAGAGCATTGGCTTCATCTTTAATCTGTTGGAGCCGCGCTCGTGCTAACGCTGGAACTCGAGAACAATCATTCGGTCGCCACGGATGACCTGCGTCGCGTCCACACCTGGTGGCGGGCGGCGAACTACTTGTCCGTCGGACAGATCTACCTGCGGGACAACCCACTGCTCAGCGTTCCCCTGAGACCTGAGCACATCAAGCCCCGGCTGCTGGGGCACTGGGGCACAACCCCTGGGCTCAACTTCCTCTACGCCCACCTGAACCGGGTCATTAACCGCCGCGATCTGGACGTGCTTCCGGTGATCGGGCCCGGACATGGTGGCCCGGGCTTGGTGGCCAATACATGGCTTGAGGGGAGCTATACAGAACTCTATCCGGCGGTAACGCGGGATGCGGAGGGTATGAAGCGCTTGTTTCAACAATTTTCCTTCCCTGGCGGAATCCCTAGTCATTGCGCGCCCGACGTTCCAGGGTCGATTCACGAGGGCGGAGAGTTGGGGTACTCATTAGCGCACGCGTTCGGTGCCGCCTTCGATAACCCCGAGCTTGTCGTCGCCTGTGTGGTGGGTGACGGGGAAGCCGAGACAGGCCCGTTGGCCACGGCCTGGCACTCGAACAAGTTTCTCAATCCACGCACGGATGGCACGGTGTTGCCGATCCTTCATTTGAACGGCTACAAAATCGCCAACCCGACAGTTCTTGCGCGCATTCCTCGCCAGGAGCTGGAGAGCCTGCTCGTGGGATACGGTTGGCAGCCGTACTTCGTGTCAGGTGAAGAGCCGTGGTCAATGCATGCCCAGATGGCTCAGACCTTGGATCGGGTACTCGATCAGATTGCCGCGATCCGCGAGCGCGCTCGGACGTCGGCGCAATTGACGAGGCCGCGTTGGCCGATGATTGTCTTGCAGAGCCCCAAAGGCTGGACAGGCCCTAAGACCGTGGATGGCGTGCCGGTCGAGGGGACGTGGCGTGCCCATCAAGTGCCCCTAGCGGAAGTCAGGTCCAACCCAACCCACCTGCGCCAGCTGGAAGACTGGATGCGCAGCTATGGACCGGATGAGCTTTTTGGTTCCGACGGTGTGCCACGACCGTATCTGCTCGAACTCGCGCCGGCGGGTACCCGCCGGATGGGTCTGAACCCACATGCGAACGGGGGTGGACGCCTGCATCCGCTTAAATTGCCTGCGATCGCGCCGCTCGCGGTCGAGGTGGATCGCCCCGGGCGTATTAGTGCCGAGTCCAGTCACGTTCTGGGTGCTTGGCTGCGTGATGTCTTCAGAGTCAACGCAAAGGCTCGCAATTTCCGTCTTTTCTCGCCGGACGAGACCAGTTCGAATCGGTTGGACGCGGTCTTTGAACAAACCGGAAGAACTTGGATGGGCGAACTGCGCGCCGGGGATAACAACCTGCACGCCGACGGCCGCGTCATGGAGGTTCTATCGGAGCATCAGTGCCAAGGTTGGCTCGAGGGCTATCTGCTCACCGGACGCCACGGCATTTTCTCCTGCTACGAAGCCTTCATTCATATTGTCGACTCGATGTTCAATCAGCATGCTAAGTGGCTGGACGCGGCTCGTAAGATACCGTGGCGCCAACCGATCGCCTCTCTCAACATTCTTCTCAGTTCACATGTCTGGCGCCAAGACCACAATGGATTCTCTCATCAGGATCCAGGCTTTATCGACGTGGTCCTGAACAAGAAGCCGGAGGTTGTGCGCGTGTATTTTCCTCCGGACGCTAACACGCTCCTGTGCGTTGCCGAGCATTGTCTGCGTAGTTACAACCGGGTGAACGTCATCGTGGCAGGCAAGAACGCGGCCCCGCAATGGCTGGACATGGATGCGGCAGTACTCCACTGCGACGCGGGGATCGGCATTTTTGAGTTCGCCAGTAATGACGGCGATGAGACCCCCGATGTCGTGCTGGCCTGTGCAGGCGACGTGCCGACGCTGGAGACGCTCGCGGCGGTCGATATGCTGCGTCGGCACGTACAGGACTTGAGGATCCGCGTGGTCAACGTGGTCGACCTCATGACGCTCGAGCCGCACGCAGAGCACCCTCACGGTCTCACCGATGCCGCGTTCGATGCGCTGTTTACCACGGACCGGCCAGTCATATTTGCCTATCACGGGTACCCCTGGCTCATTCACCGTTTGACCTACCGCCGACACAACCATGAGAATCTACATGTGCGGGGCTACAAGGAAGAGGGGAGCACCACCACGCCGTTTGACATGGTCGTACGAAACGGGCTGGACCGATTCCACTTGGTGATCGACGTCATTGACCGCACGCCCGCACTCGGCTATCGAGCCGCGCACGTGCGGCAGTTGATGCTCGATAAATTGGTGGAGCACGAGCAGTACATTCGCGCGAACGGCGAAGACTTGCCGGAAGTCTGTAATTGGATGTGGCCGGTGCGCCGCCCGAATTGATCCCGCAGGAGCAACGTGGAGATCGAGCTCAATCGATCGCTACTGAGGCGATCGATACTTCGCTCAGATGATTACTGGAGGCGGCAGAGTCCGCGCATACACGGTGCCGCGGCGCTTTTGCGGGACGCGATTCACCAAGTGAGCCGGCTTAATGACGAGTACGTCGCAGGACAGGCGATCAAGAACACGCTCCGCCGTGTTGCCAATCAGCAGCCGCTTGAAACCGCTGCGGGAGATCGCGCCCATGACGACCAGCGAGCTGTGAATTTCCGCGGCGACTTCGGCGATGGCGTCTGAGGGATGACGTCCAATGACATGCGAGACCACATTACGCATATCCGCATCGCGTAACGCCCGCTTAAGTTTCTTGTTCGCTTCTTTACCGGAGTGAGCGTATACGGCCTTCACATCCTCCTCGGTAATGGCGCCGGTCGGAAATGCCAGCGTCGGAATAGGGGCATACGCATGCACCGCATGCAGAGTCCCATGTAGTGCCGTGGCGATCTCCTGACCGGCATTTAGGATTTCGCAATCCAGCCACACCGGCTTGGCATAGGTATGGTCGGGATCTATAGCGGCCAGGACTCTTGGATGCCGATAGGCGCGCCCGTCCTTGACGAGGAGTACGGGCACCGGACTTAGCCGTAACAGTTCCCAGTCGACCAGGTGAAGCAAAGATGCGGCACGATGACCGTGATGTTGCTCAGCGACAATGAGGTCAGCCTTCAGCCGTGTCGCCTCGCGGACAACCGCGTCGTAGATGGGATAGTCGAACTGGGCGCTGACGGTGACCTTGATCCCCCCGCGTCGCAGCTTCCGCGCGACCGCCTCGAGCGACTTCTCACAGGCTTCGCCGGTACAGCGCTCGATATCCGCCAACCCTTCATTCATGTAGCTCACATCGCCCTCTAGATAGATTGGAAGGGCGATCGACTGAAAGAGTATCAGCTCTGCCTCAAATGACCTGGCGAGCTGCGCTGCCTTAAGTACGGCGGGAAGTGTCTTTGCCGCCGGATTCCTGACAGCCACCAGGATTCGCCGAATGTCGTTCATAACTCACTCCCGATGGGGACCGTGCAAAATGCTCTGCAAGTCTCGAAACGAAACCTACGCGCGAAGGCAGCCCCTCGAAATACGCAGAAATCCTTAGCTCCGCATCGTAGGTACGTACTTGTACGGGCGCCGGAACGCGGGAACTGCGAATAGAGTTCTCAGTAGCGATGGACGCCCCAACGAGAAACCATTGAGCCGACTATCCACGGCAAAGCGATCAGCGAGACCACGAAACCGGCGTCGTGCGGAACTTGCCACTATGCTCGCCGGGGTTGATACGCAAGAGACCGGCCAGTGTTCGACGGAAGTATCCGTTGTAACGCGCAATCACCGCTCGTGCGCGCGCCATTGGGGCTACAAAATATGGTTGAGTCTTGCCGCCGTCGGGATGCTTGCAGCGGCCTCGACGGCTGCAGGCGAAGCGCCCGGGGAACTGCGGCGAGAAGTCAATGAAGTATTACGGCTCACTTCGAATCCTGCGCGCGGTGCGGAGATATTCCGCTACTGTGCGGGCTGCCACACGACGCCGTCGAACGGTCTTCCCGAAGGCTGGGTTCCGAATATCACCGGACAGCATCCCCGCTATCTGGCCAAGCAACTGATCGACTATCGAAATAGCGTTCGATGGGATGCGCGCATGGAACCCGTAGCCAAGGGTCACGGCCTGCGCAGCGGGCAGGATGTGGCCGACGTGGTAGCGTTCCTGGCGGCACAATCCCCTGATTGGAGTACGTCCGAGGGACACCGCGCCGTGGTCACCGAGGATCGCAAATTCTATCGCAGTCACTGTAGTAGCTGTCACGGGCTCACCGGAGGCGGCAACGATTCCCGGGCCATTCCCAGAATCGCCGGCCAGGATTTCGCTTATCTGTTGAGACAGATGCATGACGTCGTCGATGGGCGGCGCCCCAACATGCGAACGCAACATATGAGAGCCCTTGAAGATCTTGACGTCGTTCAGCTGGTTAGTCTTTCCTGCTACGTCTCCCACCTTGGAGAGGGTGACGACGAGCTAAACGCTCCGGAGGTGACCGGTTTGAACATTCGTCAGTCTCGTGCGCTTGGGAAACCCCAATGACGCAGGTGCGGACCACGTGTTTGGCGATCGGCCTTCTAGGCTTGCTCGGCGAAACAGGCGCCTCACCGGCATCGGGGGGCGAAGCGCTCTCGCATGAAACGCTCGATCACATCTGGGCGATTACACCCGACCCAGATCACGGAAAGATTCTCTATCTGATGCATTGCAGAGCATGTCACGGGAATCATGCTTGGGGCGACGGTCCGCGGGCAATTCCAGCGTTGGCCGGACAGCGCGAAAAGTACTTGGTGGGACAAATGATGCAGTTCGCGACTGGAAAGCGTGCAGGACGGTCCATGCACGACACCATGCAGCGATCTGATTTGGACTGGGGACAGGGAGTGCGGGACTTGGGGTCCTATTTATCCGCGGCTCCTCGTAGTCCGAGTCCGGACTACGCTGAGTCACGGGATACAACCGCAGGCAAACGCATCTATCAGCAAACATGCAGCGCCTGTCATGGCGTTCGGGGCGAAGGCAAAGAGACGGGACTTCCGGCGATTGGAGGCCAGCATTATCAGTACTTAGTCGCCCAGCTGAGCAATTTCTCTGATGGACATCGTGGTGCAGGAGATCAGCCATTGCTCGAGTCAATGGGTTCCTTCACGCTGCAGCAGGTGCAAGAGGTCGCGAACTATACCTCGCATCTAGGCTATCTGACGGTGGATGACCATCTACCCTAAGAGGGTCATTGCAGACTGCTTGCGCTAAACGCGAACGATTCGCGAGACGCATTGAGCGACGCTCGTTTCTCAAGGTTAAGTATTCGCATGCGGCGGGCGATCGGCGCCTTAAAAGCTCAGGCCTGTGAAATTTCAGATTCTCCTATGCCCAAAAGAGGTGTGCTCGTTTGAAAGCTCTAAGGGCCACCCTAAGTCCGAGCCGCGATTTCGCACAGCGTCGAAGGTTCCAGCGCTCCAAAGCCAGCGCTGCCTCCACAACGTTCGGCCGAGCATTCTTGGATAAGCGTCCCGCAAGCCGCCGTGTCATCGCCGCGTCGTTGATCGCCCCAAGGATCTTAAGCACGGCCTTGCACCGGTCGCGATACCTCTTGACCGCACGGCGAGGGAACAGTCCGCTGAGGCTCTGCACGTCATAACGGACTCGCTTGAGCGACTTGCGCAGCGTGTGCAGCTCCCGCATTGAAAGGCGGCTGGCGTGCCTTGCTTTTCGTATCGCGTTGCGATGGATGCGATCGAGGAGCGGGGGCGCAATTGTAATGAGACGTTTTTGCATGCGCTGTCCGAGCGCATGTGGTTTAACCAAGCCAGTCTCTGCCCACAGGGCAATGGCCAAAATCAGTGCGGAAAAGGCCGGCCCTTTCACTACATTTGCTACCGCCCGGTGTGCCCGCTGACGCTCCTTTTCCGCGATGCGACTCAGGCCACGAAGGCCGCTGCGGGGCAGATCGCGCGAAGCCGCCGGAAGCACCACGAGGCAAAACACGTCCCAGTCGCGGGCTTTGCCAAAAAGGTGACCAAGACGCTGGAGCTTTTTGTCGAAGGGTTTCGCGATTGAACTGTCCAGAATCGGTTCAAACAGTTGCAATGCCGAGCGGCTCGCGCGTAGCGCCACGCGCATCTGATGGAGCCCCTCGGGGCCGCCCCGCAACGTCTGCGGAATGTTGGCTATTAAGTGACCCAGTGCCGCGCCGAGAATCGCGTGAAATCCGGCGGCACCGCGATCGATTGGATGCAGCGAAATAGCCCGCGGCTTTTGAGACACCTCATCGCGTCGGGTGCGTAGTCGCAGACCGCGCGCGAATTTCGACTCGGGCGAAATCCATAACCGTGCCCTGCGTTGCAGTTGGGCGGCGAGACGATACATCGGCCCAATGCGCCCCGCCTTGAGTTCCAATTCAAGTTCGTTGACCGTTTCCCGTTCCGCGTCCCACTGGATGCTGCCTACGTCTATCGATGCTTCGATGATCGTACCGCCGCTAAGGTGCAGCAGGCGGACCGTCCGGCGGATCCTGGTGACGAACAGAGGTTCGAGTCTGCCATGGATCTTCGGAACAACCCGGCGGAGTGTAGGCACCGCGGCAAGTAGTTCGAGATCCGGGATATCGTCCTGGACCGGCCACTCCCATTCGGCTCTATTGCTGCTCACGCCGTGTCGGTCAGCCCCCGCCTTAACCGTCTGGATTCGGAATTCCCCGATTCGTCGAACTCGGAGCGTCAAACCGGCCTTCAGGAGGGCGCCGTCCGGCGCGTCGAAATACGTCGTTAGCTGATCCAGGTGCTTTGGGACAACGGCGGCGAACTGACGAGTTGCCTCGATTATGCGTCTACTGCCACCGGTCAGTTGCAGTTTGAGTTCGATTTCACGGGGGTCGGAGGTCACTGCGTACGCCTCGGGCGTTGATGCGGACCAGAGTAGATGACTATCGGGCGCCCTTGCCCAAGCGTTGTACCCGTGCAAGCCAGTTGCTTCTGCGCGCCTGGCCCATCGACTCGACTGGTCCGATGACGCTTGCTCGCACGGGCCAGATGCCACAAACACCCAGCAGATTGCGCTTCAATGCCTTGAGGCTATGGGCGCGAAAGTACCACCGATAGAACAGCGCCGGCATTCCCATGGTAATGACGACCCGGGCAGACCTGCCCATGAGTAACCTTGCTCCCGTACCCCGCTGTGAGCCCGGAGCAAAAGCGAAACCAGGTCGCAAGACTTGCTCGAAAAACCCCTTCAAGAGCGCTGGCATGGAACCTAACCAAAGGGGGAACAGGATCACTATATGCTCCGCCCAGGAGAGTGCTGCCTGGCAATCGCGGATGGAAGCCGTGGGACATTCGCCCTCAAAGTCTTCTTTGGTTCGCAACAGCGGGAATGGCAATTCGCTGACGATGATGCTTCGAATCGTATGTGCGCCCGCCAGGGCTCCTTCGCGATAGGCGATCGAAAGCGCGTGAAGATAGTGCTCAGCTTGAGCATCGGGATGACCATCGATGATGAGAACGCGCTTTGACACGGCAGACACCTCTTAAGGAATACTGCGGACCCTCGCAGGCATGCTGACTTAATGTGCGGTGACCGACCATCCGCACTGGTGACAACACGAATCAAGGTAACTACGTACCCGCCGCGTTAGTCCGGGTTCATGGCCACCGTCGCGGCGGCGACACGCCTGATGAGTCTTGTGAGGGCCACCGGACTAGGTAGTTTACGCAGTCACGGTCGGGTTACCCGGATTACCCGAAAGCGGAGAGTTCGTCACTCTAGCGCTGACGCAACGGCGCCTAAGCACCCGCAAACATGTCCGGAATCCTAAAAATTGCGTACAAGCTCTTGATCAACGACCGTGCCAAGTTTGCCGCGTTGCTGGTCGGAATCACATTCGCGGTATTTCTGATGATCGAGATGACTTCGCTCTTCGCGGGGATTCTCAGTCGTTCGTCCGCAACCGTCATCAACATCGGTGCGAGATTTGGGTGATGGATCCGGCCGTTCAGACGGTCGCAAATACCATTCCTTTGCCCGACTATGTCCTCGATGAGGTGCGTAGCATTCCCGGAGTGAAATATGCGGTCCCTCTGTACTCGGGGGGCGCGCTTCTTAAGCTGCGCGACGGGACATTATCAGGCCGCCAACGATTGTCGGGCTGGACGATAGCAGCCTCGTTCGGGCGCCCCGAGGTCATCGCCGGAAACATCCAGGACATCTTCGCCGAAAACGCCTTCATCGCGATCAAGGACGCGGAGTTTTACAAGCTAAAGAATCCAAGAATCGGTACCGAGTTCGAGCTCAACGATCATCGGGGGGTAATCGTCGGCATCGCGTCGCGTGTCATCCAGCGCGCTGTTTGGCGTGCCCACTCTCTACACCACCTACAGCCGGGCGTTGCAGTACATCCCCAACAGCCGCTTCACCATCTCTTATCTGCTGATTGAACCGAAATCCTCTGCCGATGTAGCAATCATCAAGCAGCGGGTGGCGGCCGCGGGTTATCTCGCGCTCACGCGCGATGAGTTCGTCTCCAAAATATCGAGCTTCTATATGTTCGAGACCGGCATCGGCACGAACATGATGCTGATGACCCTGATTAGCTTCATCGTCGGTCTGTCGATCTCCGGACAGACCTTTTACACATTCATCTTGGAGAACCTCGACAAGTTCGGCGCGCTGAAGGCGATCGGTGCCAAGAGTCGCGAATTAATCTTCGATGATTCTGTTTCAGGCGAGTTAGTCGCATTGACCGGTTATGGGCTCGGCGTCGGCCTGTGCGCCGCGCTCATCTGGCTCGCGCGGGCTCGTCTGCCGGATTACGCAGCAATGATCACGTTCCCCAACATGGGCTTGGCCTTCGTCATGGTGTTGGTCATTGCCGGCAATATCGAGCTACATCGGGCGTTCGCAAGGTGCTGAAAATCGAGCCGTTCGACATCTTCAGGGGCTAGCGTGGCGAAGGTCTGCAATAGCAGCGCAGCGGCGATCAACAAGTGGTTCGGCGAAGGAGCGACCCGGACTCATGCGGTCAGGGACGTGACCTTCGAGGCGAACTTTGGCGAGATGCTCTACGTGGTCGGGCCATCAGGCAGCGGCAAGACCACGATGCTCAGCATGATCTCCGGAATTCTGCGGCCGAATTCCGGGAGCGTCAGCATCGAAGACGCCGACATCTGGAGTCTTTCCAGCGACGCACTGGCAGACTTCCGTCTGCACAAGATCGGCTTTGTGTTTCAGGACTTCCATCTGTTTCCACGCCTGACGACGGCGGAAAACGTTGCGATCCCATTGATCCTGCAGAAGCAGAGCTGGAGCGCGGCGCTGCACGAGGCCGAACACAACCTCGATATCGTCGGGTCTGAAGAACCGTGCCCAATTGCGCCGGTGAAACTCAGCGGCGGTGAACAGCAGCGCGTGGCGATTGCGCGGGCAATCGTGAGCCGGCCCGACATCCTGATTCTTGACGAGCCGACGGCGTCTCTGGATGGCGATACGGGAAGAAATATTGTCCGCTTCGTGCGCGAGCAGATTCTCTCCGATCAGCGGTGCATCGTCATCGTAACCCACGATAGCCGTATCTATGAGTTCGCAGATCGCATCATGCGCATGGAAGACGGAAAGGTCATGCAGCGTGGACCGGAGCCAACTTAGATGCGCAATAAAATCATCTTCCTTGCATCCATAATTGGGTTGCTTCTCGCGTTGGGGAGTTCAGCATTCTTCAGCGAGACACCGAAGGCGCAATCGCCGGTATTCAGGCCCGGCGGCGAACCCTATCGCGCACGGTATCTACGCGGACGGGATGATCGAGAGCGATCAGGCGCAGGGAGAGAACATCAACGTCTATCCTGAAGTATCCGGGCCGATCGACAAGATCTTCGTTGCCGAGGGGCAAGCCGTGCGCCGGGGAGATGCGCTCGTGCATATCGATGATTCGGTACAGCGCGCGTCCGCCGAACAGGAGGAGGCTCAGGCAGACGCGGCCCTGGCGACGCTGCACGAACTCAAAGCACAGCCGCGGCCGGAGAGCTTAGCGGTGGCGCGTGCGCAGGTTGAGAATGCGCGGGCCTCGCTCAAGAACGCTCAGGATCAATTGGCCAAGCAAGAGCGCTCGTTTTCGACTCGACGCGAAATCAATCAGCGTCGACGCACTGGACAACGCAAGGAACACCGCAAACATTGCGGCGACCAATCTGAGGGTGACAGAGCGCCAGTACGCGCTAACCAAGGCGGGCGCCTGGGTGTACGACATCGATAACGCCGAGAGAAACTATGCGGCACTTTCAGAAGGCCGCTCAGGCGGCGAACGCGCTATTGGCCAAGTACACCTTGCGCGCATCAAGCGATGGGGTCGTGCTCGCCGTACATTCCAGTGTCGGCAGCTACGTCTCACCGCAGGGCGCCTATGATTCGTATACGCAAGGGCTTGCCCCGCTATTGGTAATGGGGCTGCCGCAGTCGCACCTGCAGGTACGGGCGTACATCGATGAGATCCTGGTGCATGAGCTGCCAGAGCCGAAGAGCCTCAAGGCCGAAATGTACGTGCGCGGCACGAACGATCATGTAGCCGCTCACTTTCGTGCGGATCCAGCCCCTGATCTCCCCGAAGATCGAGCTCTCCGATGAACGCCAGGAGCGAGTCGACCTTCGGGTGTTGCCCATCATCTTTCGGTTCGAACGACCGCCCGGGCCTGACGCTCTATCCCGGGCAACTGGTGGACGTGTATGTCGGCGCTAAGTAGCGTCGGCGTCACCCCGAGGTCGGGCTGGTGCGTGGTATTGCTTGCCACGCTCTCAGGTTGCGCTGTGGGACCGAATTTCACCCGTCCGCCCGTCTCCCCCAGTAACACACTACAACCGTGGCGCGGATCCCGAGGTGACCTCGAGCGCGCGTGGTACGGCGCAGCAGTTCATTTCCGGAGCTAGCATCGAAAGACGGTGGTGGCGATTGTTCAAATCCGAGGAGCTTGATTCGTTGGTGAAACAAGCCCTGGGAGCGAATCCCGATCTTGCGGCTGCTCAGGCGAGTCTTAGACAAAGCGAGGACAATCTTCGCAGCGGGTACGGGATCTTCTTTCCCGACGTTGCTGCGGGAGCGTCCGGCACGCGGCAGAGGTACTCGCCCGCGAAGCTCGGTCAGAATACCCCCTCCACTCTGTTCAACTTGTTCACTCTTTCGGCCACCGTGAGCTATGCGCTTGATGTCTTCGGCGGAGAGCGTCGCGCGATTGAGGCGCTCCATGCGAACGTCGAGGCGCAGCAGGCGACCGAGGAGGCGACCTACCTCACGCTCGAAGCGAACATCGTCAATACGACGATCGCGCGAGCGGCATACCGCGAGGAAATCGATGCAACTCGGGAACTCATAGAGCTGCAGCGCCAGGAGGTGCACCTCGCAGAAGTCCAGGTGCGCGGCGGGACAGCTTCTTATGCCAGCGTCCTGAGCTTAGAGAGTCAACTGGCCTCGACCGAGGCCGCAGTTCCTCAGCTCGAGCAAAGACTTGCCGAAGCGGAGAATCTGCTCGCCATCCTGGCCGGGCAGGCACCGGCACTATGGGATGCCCCGGACATTCGCCTCGCGACGCTATCACTGCCAACTGATCTGCCGGTCAGCGTACCTTCGCAGTTAGTGCGGCAGCGACCCGACGTGGTTGTTGCGGAAGCCGTGGCGCATGCGGCGAGCGCAAACGTGGGAGTCGCCACGGCGGCGCTGCTGCCCAATTTCACGCTGACGGGTGGCTACAGTGCAAATGGCACTCAGTCGTCCAATATCCTCAACAGCGAGGGGCGCGCTTGGAGCTTGGGAGCCTCGTCGTGGCGCCAGTGTTCGAAGGAGGCACGCTTTGGTTCAGACGTAAGGCCGCCATCGATCAGTACCAGCAGGCAATTGCACAATACCGCAGCGTCGTACTCGCGTCCTTCGCGCAGGTGGCCGATAGCCTGCGCGCTCTGGATCACGATGCCGCGACCTTAAGCGCGCAGGAGGAGGCTCTCAGGACATCAAAAGAAGCTCTGCACCTAATCCAGATCAATTACGAGGCGGGACTGGCCACGTATCTGGATGTATTGAACGCGAACTCCCAGTATCACCAGGCCGTCATCAACGATCTGCAGGCCGTCGCAGCGCGCTATCAGGACACCGTGGCGCTTTACATCGCCCTGGGTGGCGGATGGTCAGCAACGTCCACAGACGAGACCGCGCCGAGCGCCCTACGATGAGAATCTAGGTACAACTGCGGATTTGCGCGTGAACCTGGAAGGCGCAGCATTAGCTTCAGTCAATCTAGTTCGTTTCTCAAGGGGATTCCGATGCGGACCGATAGCGAAATTCAGCGGGATGTCGAGGCGGAGCTCAAGTGGGCGCCGGAAGTCGACGATACCGACGTTGCGGTCAAAGTCAAAGACGGCGCGGTTGCGCTTACGGGCTTTGTCCACAGCAGTCTTCAAAAATACCGGGCCGAGCGTGCGGCGCGCCGTGTCAAGAGTGTCGCCGCAGTAGCGAACGATATTCAGGTGCGCTGGCTTGGCACCATGCCCACCGACCCTGAAATTGCGCGCTCCGCCGTGGCAATTCTGAAGAGTGATCTACCTTCAGTGGCAGAGCAGATTCGACCCATGGTGCATGAGGGGCGGATAACGCTCTTGGGCGAAGTCGAGTGGCATTACCAGCGCGAACTCGCTGAGAAACTGATGCACCGGATTGCTGGGGTTATCAGCGTGCGCAATTCCATTCACATCAATCCCAAGGCTGCAGTAGAGAAGGACATTAAATCCCGGATTGAGACGGCATTTCAGCGGCTCGCGGACGTCGATGCCCACAAGATCACAGTCGAGGCGGCTGGATCAGAAATCACACTTCGAGGTGAGGTGCGCTCTTGGGCGGAGCGAGATCAGGCCCAATCCACGGCGTGGGCGGCCCCAGGAGTCACCCAGGTGGCGAATGAGCTGACGGTCCGTAGCTGACGGGCCGGCCCGGCCTCTGCGGGATGGCGATTTGCACGCTATCGCCGGGCCTAGAGCACCGGTCAGGGTAGCTACCGGGAGGTGGCGGCGGCGCAGCGGGAGCGGGCGTTGGGTTTCTGGATGCATTTCGCTCGGGCGGTGTTGTTCCACGAACCGAAAGCCGCTGTTTACAATTGACTGCTGAATCCAGTGGCTTTAGGGCATTATATTTGTCTGCCCTACTGGGTCTCCCGATATGCGCTCTGTCCCTTCCGAACTGGCACGCAGTGCCCTCGATGCCGCACCGGATGCGATGATCATCATCGACAGGCGGGCATGATTCGCTACGTGAATCGTCAAGTAAGCGCGATATTCGGATTTCCGCACGATGATATCGTCGGGAGGCCTGTCGAGTTCCTCATGCCCAAGCGTTTCCGTGATCGTCACGTGAACCACAGACACACTTACATCGACAGCGTCCGCGTGCGTCCGATGGGAATCGGATTGGAGCTATTCGGCCAGCGCCTCGATGGGACAGAGTTCCCGGTCGAGATCAGCTTGAGCCCTATCGAGGGTGGAGACCAGTTTCTCGTCGCGGCTGCGATTCGCGACGTCAGCGATCGCAAAAGAGCTGAAGCGGAATTGATCGTGGCGCGCCAATCTGCAGAAATGGCGCGCGAGGCGGCTGACGAGTCCCGACGATTGGCGGATGCTGCGCGGGAAGTGCCGACCGCGCTAACCAGGCCAAGAGTCGCTTTCTGGCCACTGCCAGTCACGATTTGCGCCAACCGTTACAGTCACTGTCGCTCCTCAACGGAGCGTTACGGCGTGCCATCATCGATCCAGAGGCCGTCCAGGCGGTGGCTCAGCAAGAGCAGGCCATCACTGCGATGTCGCGCCTTCTGAATACGCTCCTTGACATCAGTAAGCTGGAATCCGGGGCGGTTAAGCCTGATCCGGCCGACTTCGCAGTGAGCGCGCTCTTCGAAGAGATGCGGTTAGAGTTTTCGGGACTTGCCTCCAGCAAAGGGCTGACGCTACGGGTGTCGGCGTGCGAGGAATGCGCTCACAGCGATCGCACCCTCGTCGAGCAGATCTTGAAGAACTTGCTGTCGAACGCGATCAAGTACACGCCCGAGGGCTGGGTGTCGCTGCGTAGTTCCCATCCAAATCCGGACTCGGTGCGAATCGAGGTACACGATACCGGCGTCGGTATCGCAGCAGATCAGCTGCGCCTCATTTACGACGAGTTCTATCAGGTCGGCGTTCCGACGAACAGTTCGCGCGATGGATATGGCTTGGGGCTGAGCATCGTCCAGCGGTTAGTGAGCCTCCTGGGTGCCGAATTGGAAGTGACCTCCCAACCGGGGAAAGGCTCGACGTTTACTCTGACGCTGCCCGCGGGACAGGGGTCGGCCGCTCCGAGGGTCGCGGCGTCGACGGTCGCCGCTGAGGTGCGTCATGAGCAGATCCACTTGCTTTTGGTTGAGGATGACGCGAGCGTCCGCAATGCGACAAGGCTTCTTCTGAAAAGCGAGGGGTATGTGGTCACGGTCGCTTCCACGCTGGCGGAGGCGCTCGAGCGGGGGATCGCAATGCCGAAGTTGGACTTGCTGCTCACGGACTACCACCTTCCTCACTCCGAGACTGGAGTGCAGGTAATTGCGGCGTTACGGGAAAAACGGGGCCATGCAGTCAGAGCCGTACTCATTACGGGCGACACCTCCTCCGCGGTTCACGAGCTTAGGCTCGATCCCTATATCCGGATTGCCAGCAAACCGATCAAGGCCGAAGAGCTGATCGACATGCTGAAGGCACTCCTCAATTATCAGGCGACTCCTAAACCTTAATGCCGGAGCTTGAGCGCTGGCTCTTGCAGATCCAGCGTCATTCGTACCAGTTGTGCGAGCGAGGAAGCCCCCATCTTCTCCATCACGCGCGCGCGATGAATCTCCACGGTGCGTTGGCTTAACCCCAGGTCTGCCGCCATGATTTTATTCGGTTTGCCGGCCGTGACTAAATCCAGCACTTCGCGCTCGCGCGGGGTCAAGGTCTCCCGACGCTCGCGAATACGGCTGCGCTGCGTCAGCTCATCGCGACTTGCACGGTCCTTCTCGAGCGCGCGCTGGATACGATCAATGAGATCTTGATCGCGAAAGGGTTTTTGCAGAAAATCGAAGGCGCCTTGCTGCATCGCCTCTACGGCCATAGGAATATCCCCGTGGCCGGTTATGAAGATCACCGGGATAACGGCACCACGCAGGTTCAGTTGCTGCTGCAGTTCGATGCCGCTCATGCCCGGCATGCGGACATCCAAAACCAAGCATCCTGGGTGGGCGGAGTCGTAACTTTCTAGGAATTCCTGGGCAGAGTGTGCGGTGGAGCCGGGGAGCCCCACGGACCTTACCAGCAGCCGCAGCGAGTTTCGCACGGCCTCGTCGTCGTCCACGATGAAAACCGTGGGTGCTTGCGGTTTGGTACCTTTCGTCGGTTGCCCCATTCAATTCACATACTTTGGGAAGGGAGTCGCACAGTGAAGCAGGCGCCGGTGGGGTGATTGGGTTCGTATGTTAGCGTACCGCCATGCCGGGCGACGATGGTTCGACTCATCGCTAGTCCAAGTCCTGTGCCGTTTTGTTTTGAGCTGCAGAAGGGATCAAACAGCGAAGGGGCGATATGAGCGGCAACCCCTGGGCCGTTGTCGCACACCGATACTTCTACCTCGCCGTGTGCCGTCGAGAGGGTCCGTAAAATGACGCGTCGTGCGCTCGAGGATTCCTGCGGAAAAGACTCAATCGCGTTTCGTACCAGGTTTAGGATGACCTGCTGGATCTGCGCTGGCTGAATCTTTAGATCAGGCAGATCCGTGCCGAGTTCCAACTGATACTCGACGTCGTGCGCACCAATACTCGATTTCACAAGATCCGTCAGTTCCGAGATGAGCCGGTTGACGTTGGTCGACTCTGATTCGCCGTCAGAGCGGTTCGCGAGCGCTCGAAGCTTGCGGATGATTTCTCCCGCGCGAACTGCCTGGCCCGTGATCTCGCGCAAGGCTTCCCGGATTTCGGGAATGTCCGCATCGGGTTTGGCAAGAAGTCGGTCACAAGCTTGGGAGTAATTGGCGATCGCGGCCAGTGGTTGATTCAGCTCGTGCGCGATGCCCGAAGCCATCTCCCCCATCGTGGCCAAGCGCGACACTTGCCACAGACGTTCCTGAAGTCGACGGGCCTCTTCCTCGAGCGCTGCGGCGTACCGATAGGTCTTGGACAAATCCGACAAAGCGGAGGGGATCGCTGCTCCGTGATCACACCGATGGACAGGAATGCGGGGAACGTACTGCCGTCTTTGCGCCGGCGGTCATTATCTCGCGGCCTCGTCCGATGATCTTTGGGACTCGTGTATGAAGATATGTCCCAGGTAACTGTCGTGGAGACCCGGCATCTTCTTCATTCATCAAAATCGTGACATTGCGGCCGACTACTTCGATGGCCGCAAATCCAAACAGGCGCTCGGCCGCGCGGTTAAATATCTCAATGATGCCCGCATGATCAATTAAGACAATGCCATCCACCGCAGCATCGAGTAGCGCGTTAAGCTCATCCGCCGATTTGGAATTTGACATCGTGTGGTATTGCAACAGCTAATGTGGCCAAGCGCACGGATTGTCCGCGCTAGCGTCGGAGATGGAGTCTTCGGATTTCGGGCCCATATCATAAGGGCGCTGCCTCACCGAACTCCAATCAACCGGTCAAGTTCCCGTTCGGCCCAGCGCCAGTCCTGCAATTCATGCCCGGGCGCGCGCCCGCGCCTTGCGCCGTCAAGTTCACCCTATGGCGAATCATTGCGTCGGAACACTTCTGCTGCCACGCGGTTGCCAATTGCATAGCGGACGGTGTTCAGGATTCTGTTTGCGATGATCATGGGTAAATCGGAAGGTTCTGAGACCTTATCGCCGCTCGGTACGCCCGTCATGCGTAATTATCCCTATTTGCGGGCCCGGGACTCTCTGTCACGGGTACGTACTTCGCGCAATGGTTGAGGCGGCCTACGCACTAAGGGGCGATTTGCGCCACGCGCATAATCAGCGTAAGGGCGGGCTCACCGCAATCGTTGGGGTCGAAGGAATATCATGACCACGCACTTCCACTATTTGGTGTGGATTGATCACCAAATTGCAAAGATCGTTAACTTCAATTTTGAAACGGCCAGCATCTCCATCGTGCGAAGCGAAAGGGGAGTGCAGCATCTGCATCATAAGGCCAATGCTGGCGATAGCGGACATGTCAGCGTCGACGCGAACTACCTGAAACAGGTGGCCCATGCGTTGGCGGGGGCGGGCGCCATCGTCATCACCGGTCCCGCAAGCGCGAAGAACGAGTTGGCCGCCTATGTACATCGGGAACAGCCGGAGCTGGCCAAGCACCTTTCAGGCGTTGAGGCCTTGGATCATCCGAGCGATGGCGAGCTCATCGCCTTTGGACGCAAGTTCTTTCGAGCCGATGATCGTATGCATCCGCAGCGGATGGGGCCCGAGACCTGAGCGGCGGACGGTGCGCGGGAATAAACATGCAATATCTTGCCAATCGAAATTTAGCGCGCGTGGCACTGTCGTTGCAGTGGTGGTGGTGCTGCGGTTTAAGCGGCTGTGCTGTGGCAGCCTATCCGCTCGCGCACTATGAGGCCGCCTACACAAAGGCCTCGCTTGAAACGCCCGCTCCGGACCCTGCGAAACTGTCAGGACTCTCACAAGCGGACGCTGCCCGCGTTGCCCATGGTCGCTATTTGGTCCAAATCACGGGCTGCGCGGCGTGCCACACCGACGGGGCGCTGATTGGAGAACCCAGCACAGTACTGCAGCTGGCCGGTTCCCATTTGGGGATTGCCTACACCAGCCCCTTTCAAGGCAGCTTCCCAGGGGTTGCCTATCCGTCCAATCTCACGCCCGATCCAAAGACCGGTCTTGGCAACTGGACGGATGCGCAAATAGCCACAGCGATTCGAAAGGGCAGCATTTCAGACGACGCGGCTAATCATCTAGTCGTGATGTCGTGGCCCTTATATCAGCAGATGACCGACGATGATGTCGAAGCCATAGTTAGCTATCTGCGCAGCATCCCAGCTATCGAGCACGGGGTGCCATCCCGCGTTGCGCCTGGCGTCAGGGCATCCACGCCATATGTGTACTTCAACGTTTACCGATCTGGTCCCGAATTGCAGACACGCTGATTGTGCGTCCTGCTTGCTACACACAGCCGCCAGTTCGTAGCGCAGTGGGTCAACTCAAAGAGACACTTCGCGGCTTGGCGTGTTTGCATTTATTGGTGACTTTGGTTTTTTTCGATAGTGCCTCCACGTCGTCTTGGCAACAGAGCCCATGCTCACAGCCGAGCGCATCCCTGTCGCCTTCTAGCCGGGCATCAACATCCGCACCGCCGCCGCGCCCATGACCGCGGTCGCAATCCAGCCAAGAGCGATGAGCGAGCGGCTTGCAGTATAGTCGCCCATCACCGCACTTCTTCGAGACCAGCAGGATGATCACGACCATCAGCGGCACGGCGACGACCCCGTTGATCACGGCGCTCCAGAACAAGGCCTTCATCGGACTGATCGGCGAATACTGGATGACCAGACCGGCGAGCACGCTGACGGCGATGACGCCGTAGAATCCGCGCGCATCGCTCGCCTTGCGCTCCAGACCCGAGTTCCAGCCCATCGCCTCGCACAGCGCATAGCCGCCGAGCCGGCCAGCACCGGCACGCCGATCAGGCCGACACCGAGAATGCCGAGCGCAAAGAGCATGAAAGCGAAGTTGCCGGCAAGCGGCCGAAGGCGCTCGCCGCCTGCGCTGCGGTATTGATGTCGGTAATGCCCGCGACGTGCAGCGTGACGGCGGTCGCGAGGATGATGAAGTAGGCCGTGACGTCGGAATAGAGCATGCCGCTCCAGGTGTCCCAGCGGATGCGGCGGAGTTCCGCGCGTGCCGCGCGGCCGATCGCGCAGCAGCGGGGCGGCTCCCGTGCTTCCCTGCATGTCCTCCACCTCTTCGGAAGCCTGCCAGAAGAACAGATACGGACTGATCGTGGTGCCGAAGACGCCGACCACCACGGCGGCGGCGTGGAATCTGGTGTGAATCTAGGCCAGACAGTGCGCAGCGCCACCTGGCCCCAGGGCACATGGACCGTGAACAGGACTGCCGCGTAGGCCAGCAGAGACAGGGTCAGCCATTTCAGGAACGAAACGTAGCGGTGATAGGGGACGAACACCTGCAGCAGCAGCGTTCCGATCACGAAGAACGCCGTCATCAGATGGCGATTGAGCCGGTGACGAGCTCGGCGACTTCTCCCATGGCGGCGACGTCGGCGGCGATGTTCAGAGTATTGGCGACGAGCAGCAGCAGCACGACGCCCTGAAGCACGACCGGCGGGAAACGCGGCCTTGATGTTGGCGGCGAGTCCCTTTCCGGTGACCCGGCCGATGCGCGCGCACATCGATTGGATCGCCGCCATCAGCGGAAAAGCGAGCGGCATCGTCCACAGCATGTTGAGGCCGAACTGCGCGCCGGCCTGGGAGTAGGTGGCGATGCCGCTCGGATCGTCGTCGGCCACGCCGGTGATCAGGCCCGGGCCGACCCGCGCAAGGGGATGCTCCTTGAGGCGTTGCCAGAGCACCCCTGCAATAAGGCGCAAAGCGTGATTGCGGTTATCGTTCATCTTCGGCAGCGTCGGCTAACACGCGAGGCATGCGAATGCGTCCGCCCGTCCCCAGTTCTCCCGTAGCGGTGGCCATACCAACCCTGCGCTCGATTGTGCCGCTCGGAAGTCATGATGACATGACATAAATGATCCGCCTATCGCCGGGTCGCGCTACGATCCGAATCCCTCTCTGTTGCAGGATCTTAGTTAGGTTATCGAGCCTGACGCTCGAGTGATGGCAACTCCCTTCGCTAGATCACCGAGGATTCTTCCCGCTACCGGTTTCATGACACTCGCTAACATTTTGTCGGCCACTAGAGATCCAAAGGCTCATGACTAGGGCGAGTCATTCAGAGCTGCTCCAAGGCTGATGTCGAGCAGGGAGGGGTCATCGCCTTCCCACAGGAGCGCCGTTTTGTCGCCGCGTTCATCGAGATGGCGGTCCAGGCAGTTGTAGGCGACGTTCAGTCGCCCTAGCGCGCGGCGTTCATAGCGCGCATCCGGATTTGTCCGTACGCGAGCGAAGAATGTGCCGCGGGGCTGCCGCAAGCCTTGACCACAGCCGCGGCTTGGTTGACGACAATCGGCCGCTGCCGGGCGACTCTAAGGCTTTGGAGCGGTCGCCGCGGCTCTAGACTCTTCACACAGCGAAGAGCGAATCAGAAAGCGCAGGTTAAGCGGGGCCTCGACCGAAAAGCTCGCCCCACGTCCAGGCACGACGTCGACCGTCCAGCGCGTATGCTCCCAGCGCCGTAGCTGCTCCCGTTCCATCCAGAATTCGCAGCCGACGATCATCCCCACCTTCTCATCCACGCTGCCCAATTTGAATTCACCCAGGGGAAAGCACATCGGAGCGCTGCCATCGCAGCAGCCCCCGGAGAGGTGGAACATCAGTGGGCCGTGCAGTTTTTTCAGTTGCAAAATCACCTTGCGGGCGGCCGCCGTCGAGGTGACGCGCGGGGTACGAATCGGGGAAACGCTCACGTCGATACGGCACGCATTTTTTCGGGACAGGAAGCTCCGGAGCGAACAGGTCTTGTGTCCTGTTCGCCCCGGGAATGCCCTTAGAAAAAGCCCAAGGCCTTTTCGCTGTAGCTCACCAGTACATTCTTCGTCTGCTGATAGTGGTCCAGCATCATCTTGTGCGTTTCACGGCCGATTCCGGATTTCTTGTAGCCCCCGAAGGCGGCGTGCGCCGGATAGGCGTGGTAGCAGTTCGTCCAGACCCGTCCCGCCTTGATGCCCCGACCGAAGCGGTAGGCGGTGTTTACGTCGCGCGTCCAGACCCCGGCGCCCAAGCCGTAGAGGGTGTCGTTAGCGATTTCGAGCGCTTCGGCGGGCGTGTCGAAGGTCGTCACCGACACGACGGGACCGAAGATCTCCTCCTGGAAGATTCGCATCTTGTTGTGCCCCTCGAATACGGTCGGCTTGATGTAGTACCCACCAGCCAGCTCGCCGGGGAGCTTGTTCGCGGTACCGCCCGTCAGGACCTTCGCGCCTTCCTTCTTGCCGATGTCGATATAGGAGAGGATCTTCTCGAATTGGTCGTTGGAGGCCTGCGCACCTATCTGTGTACTCATCTCGTACGGGTCGCCCTGACGGATACTCTCGACGCGCTTGACCGCCTTTTCCATGAAGCGCTCGTAGATGGAGCGCTGCACCAGAGCGCGCGAGGGGCACGTGCAAACCTCTCCCTGGTTGAGCGCGAACATTGCGAAGCCCTCAAGCGCTTTGTCGAAGAACGCGTCATCCTCACGCACGACATCAGCGAAGAAAATATTCGGAGACTTCCCGCCAAGTTCAAGCGTGACGGGAATGATATTCTCCGAGGCGTATTGCATGATCAGCCGTCCGGTGGTCGTTTCCCCGGTAAACGCGATTTTGCTAATCCGCGAACTGGAGGCGAGCGGTTTGCCGGCCTCAAGACCGAAGCCGTTTACCACATTGAGCACGCCCGGCGGCAAGAGGTCCGCAATCAGTTCCACCAGAACCATGATGCTCAGCGGCGTCTGCTCGGCGGGCTTGAGAACGACGGCATTTCCCGCAGCCAGCGCGGGGGCGAGCTTCCAGACCGCCATCAGAATGGGGAAGTTCCAGGGGATGATCTGACCTACCACGCCAAGGGGCTCGTGGAAATGGTAGGCAACCGTGTCATCGTCCAACTCACCGAGAGAGCCTTCCTGGGCCCGCACGCAGCTGGCGAAGTACCGAAAGTGGTCAACTGCGAGCGGCAGATCGGCAAGATTAGTCTCGCGGATGGGCTTGCCGTTGTCGTAGGTCTCGACCGCGGCTAAAAACGGCAGGTATTCCTCGAGGCGGTCCGCAACTCGATTGAGCAGGCGGGCGCGCTCGGCTACGGCGGTGCGTCCCCACGTGTCAGCGGCAGCATGCGCCGCGTCGAGCGCGAGCTCAACGTCTTCGGCCTGCGAGCGGGCGATTTGGCAGATAACCTGTCCGGTCGTGGGTGAGAGGTTGTCGAAATATCCGCCCTTGAGGGGGGCGACCCATTTACCGCCGATGAAATTCTCATACCGGGCGCGAAGCGGGATCTTGCGCTCAATCGTTTTAAGATGCGCACCGAGGGATGCGCTGAGGTGCATACCTTTGGAAGCTATGGGAGCGGTGGCGGCCCGCAATTGCGCGGAATTCGACGGACTCATATTTCGATCTCCTTCATTGGATTGTTGCGGCCGCCCGTTGGCCCTCGAATCCGCAAAGCGGAACGAGTGTGCGTATCTCGGCCTGATCGGCTTCGCTGTGGGCTTTTGAGCTTGTCAGTACCCTAAGCCTCCGCGACCGCGTCCGAAATCCGGAGATATACGTATTTGGCCATGCAGTCTCTTGGGAGAGCTGCGGCAGCTGCGTGATGAGAAGGCACGCCTTGAACGCCTGGTAGCCGATCTGACCCTCAAGAAAAAGCTCTGAGGCCAGCGCGCCGTCGCGGGCTGGCCCAATGGATTCGGGAGCGTTACTCGGTGAGTGTGCGCAAGGCGATTCGGCTCGCGAGTTTACGCCTCAGATAGGACATTCCTTAACGCACGGATCGACAGTCCGCGTAGCAGCGCCCATCGCCGTCATGTGGCGTTTCAGCGTCTCTCCCGCTGACGCTTTCAGAGGCAGCCGGGCTGGTCGCTCTTCTCTAAATAAAAGGTGTAGATCTCGCAGTCGTCGGCCGCTGGCGGCCGTGGGAGGGGAACCGCATAATTCACAGGCGGCAGCAATCGCACATAGGCCACGATCGCGCGCAGATCCTCCTCGTCGAGGTTGGAGAGCTGGTCCCACGTCATACCCTGCCAATGGAGTTGCCTACCGTCCTGACTGACGCCGCTACGGATTGCCCGCTCCAACTCCCTGTCGGTCCAGGCTCCGACGCCTGCTTGCGGATGTGCAGTGATGTTGCGCGTCCACAGCGTACCAAACGGCTTCCAGCTGATGGGCGTGCCGCCGCTGCCGTCGGTGCGGTGGCAGATGGCGCAGCTCACTGAGTATAAATAGTGGCCACGCTCCACCATGCGAACGCGCTCGGCAGGCATGTCGCGCGTGTCCGGCTTGAAATCGCCGGCGTTCACAGCCTTCACCAGTGGATCAGGCGGCATGTTACGGATAGCAGGCCACTGGGACAGAACGAACAGCAGCGCGCCAATGACCGCGAACACCAGCACGAACGCGATCGATACCGTTATTCCCGAACGCGGGCCCGCGCGCAGGAATAGCACCAAACCCAGCACCAGGACTACCCATTGCGCGTCGACAAGTACAGCTTGAACGCGCGCCGGTGAACCCCTGGCGGGATCAACCGCAAAGTTGCCATCGCCATAGGTCAGTGCCTTGGGAGTGGTGGCCGGCAACGGACGCGTGAACTTCATCGCGATGGTCTCGACCAATCCATATGCGAGCTTCGGCGGGATCGGATTGTGCACCGCCCGCGATGCTGTCTTGAGGAAGGTGGCGATGGCTGTGGCGTCCTTGTCAGAAAAGTTGTGGAACTGCGCCCAAAGCATTGCAAAGGGGCTAAGCGCCCGGTTTGGCGCCTGGCCATCACGTAGCGCGCGAATAATCTGGGGTACAGTCCAGGCACCCAGACCCGTCTCCGGATCCGAAGTGAGATTGCGGCTCACCGAGTAGCCGTGCGGATAGTAGCCGACGCGCATTCCACCGGCGAGGAAAGCTCCGTCAACGTTGTAAATCCCGGTTCGATCAATCTGCGTATGGCAAAGGCCACACACTTCCCAGCGAGTGATGTATTCGCCGCGCTGCGCCGGATTCGAAGCAAATCCAGCGCCACCGAAGCTACCACCCTTCTCCCATGGCGGCGTGCGGGCGATCGAAGCGACGAAGTTGGCCAGGTCCCAGCGGGCGGCGGGCGGCAGCACATCCGCGTAGGGGGGCATAGGACCCGGCATGATTCCGGTCGTGAGCCGCAGCCAGACGTCCTGGGGCCGACTGCCGCCGCGGAAAGCCCAAGGCGCAGTGAGATCGCGCGTGAACACCGCGTGGCCGGATCCGTCGTCGTATCGCTGACCGCCGCGACCGTCGTCGCCGTGGCACGCGGCGCAGCCTTGGCCTGCAAACAGCACCTTCCCCCGCGCCACGCTCTCCGGTGAACTCGGGATCGCAGCAGAGATTTCGATGGGGTGACCGGCCCGCGAAAACACATTTGAATACGACTTCACCTGCTCTATGACGGCGTTCAACTCCTCGGTCGAGAGTAGCCCCGCGAAATACGGCATGGCGCTGGCCGGCAGACCGTCGCGGATCGTCCGTAGGAGATCGTCGTCGCTGGGTGGCTCCCCGGCCGGTGTGGACTTGTACTTAAACCTGCCGGATGAAAAGTCCCGAGGACGCGGGAACATCGAGGGTGCGGCCGGACCGTTCCCGCGTCCGTTCGGACCGTGGCAAACGGCGCAGTGTTGCGCGAAGACCCGCGTCCGCAGCGGCGCGCCGCGGTTCAAATCCTTACCCGGTGGCCACGTCAGGTCTGCATAAAGTGTCGGATCGGGCCGATAGTCGGCGCTTGGCTGCGCTAGACCCACTCGTGCCCAGATTGAGCGGCCGATATCCAGCGCGAGCAACAGAAAGCCCAGGACAAGAACGATCGCTAATCGACCGCGTAGGAGCGAGCGCATGCGCTATCGGTAGGAGTTAAAGGTGGAATGTTTCAGTATCACAAGCTTGATTGACCCGTGACATACGGTGGGAGATAGCGAAAAGTGAGTAACTCGGGAATGTCTTAGCGCATGAGCATTCGTTATCCCCTGAGCCGTGATCGCGGCGTTGGTGTAAGTCGTAAGACTTCGGGGTCCCGAGTAATTAGCTCGCGCCAAGGCGTCTGATTCCACTGCTTGTCCACCGCCAGTCTTGATTGGTAGGCCGCGTACGCCGCCGGATTCGCGAATTGCGCCACCCAAACAAAGATGTGTTCACCGACGCGGATCGGGAGTCTTGGAAAATTATTCTCTTGCGTGGAACTGACATACGCAGCCAACGTCCGGGCGCCTTGCGTCTCGGCGCGGTGCCGCAGCGACCGATCAAATAGTGTTTCGAACGTCTTGAGATTCTCCGCTTTCGTGTAGTAAAGGGTGACGACCACGAGACCGCTGGGAGCGGCGGCGTTTGAGGGCGCTGGCCGAAGTGGAATGTCTTCGAATCGAAGCGCAGGCGACGCGGGCTCGAGCAGCAGTACGTTGTCGGAATCGTCAATCGACGCATTCGCCTCATTGCGACGTGCGCGCCACAGGTCGCTATCGTAGAAGGCAGCCAGCTGCTCGGCGCGCGATCGCATATCTGGAAATCCGCGCATCCACACGAATCGATCGGGGCGATCAAGATCGCGGAATTGCCCAATGACCGTCATGCCTGTGGCATCCAGTGGGTCAGCAAAGGTGCCATCGAACAGCTCGATGAAAGGTTCTCGCTGGCCTGAACGGAGCGTGTACTGTCGAAGTTCGATCACGTTGCAGCATTGTCCGCCGGCCATCGCCGCGGGTGGCTGTGCAGTCCAGGACGTCGTGGCGGTAATAATTGCGACCATGACAAGCGCTCCGCGTAGCGTGTGTGGATGGAACGGCGCTGGCGGTGGCATCAGGTTCTGTAGCACAGCGGGAGGCGGCTCCGCATAAACAGACCGGGTGTCCGGTTTAGTGTAATGTTGCGCTTGTCGATTCTCTGCGTCAACTTTCGAGGAGTCGGTGAACTCAGGTGCCATGAGAACAATGCCATTTAGAACCCGCCAGAATGATCCGGAAGGGCTTCGCTCTCGGCTGCTGGACGTGGCCGCCGATTTATTTCAGACGTGTGGCTATCAGGCTACGTCGATCAAGGACGTGATGGAGGCGACCGGCGTTTCCGGCGGTGCCCTCCACCATCACTTCCCTACTAAGAAACAGCTTGCACTTGCCGTCATTCAAGATCGGGTGGCGCCGGCGGTCCGACAGACTTGGATCGAACCGATACGACTCGCCTCGTCCCTTCGGAAAGGCGTTGTCGGGGTCTTTGCGGTCATTGAAAGCGGTGTAGAGAAACGTGGCTCAGTGTCTGGCTGTCCGCTCAATAATTTGGCCTTGGAATTGTCACTGGCGGATCCCGACTTTCGTCATGCCATCAAGTCCATTTTTGACGAATGGCAAGGAGCTCTCGCGCAAAGGATTGGACATACCAGCGGAGGTAAGCATCTGGATCAGGGGAAGCGCATAGAGGCTGCCGCCTTTGTCGTCTCCGTCTATTCGGGTGCTATGACGCTGGCGAAGGCCTCGCAATCCGCCGCGCCATTGCGTGGCGCCGCTATCGTATTGTCGGGGTGGTTACGTGAGCGGGGGTTCGCCTAAATCTACAGCCTTCGGATACGGGGATCTCAACGGGTACGACCGCACCGACGCGGCCTAGGTGCGTATAGCCCTCTGAAGCCCCGGCCGAGTAGGTACAACCCACGAGCGCGTCGCTCCGCATAAATCTCGTAGCATTTGGCTGTGACTTTCACCTTCCAGAAACGGCGGACGAGCCACATCGGCGATACGCCAGAGCTCAATCAGGCGAGCACTCCGCTCAGTCCGATGACGCGGGTCATGACGGCGGTGGTCATCTTCCAGCTTAGTGTGTTTGCGGCCTTCGTGTTGACCGGAGTGCTGGTCTACGCCGTCGTGAATGCAGCTGTCCGCGGATTGATTCTCGTTCTCGCCGTAGCGGCCTTCGTATGGGGCTTGTTGCTGTCCCAGGTCATTCGCATGATCTGCTTATGCGGCGAGCGATGAGGAGTGCCTCCGTGGCATATACATGGCGACGCGTGCTGATGGTTGATCGTTGCTCTGCGAGTGTTTCGCGATAATGGGGCCCTGCGTCCGCAGTCACTGGGCTATTGGCGGGAATTGCGTGGTGTACCCGAGAGCAATGGCGTGGACCTCAGGCTGAGGAACTGGCCGTCGAACGCGACGATACGGTCTCAGTCGAGGAGGTGCGCACGGTCAACGTGCGGATGCAAGGTCGACGCCCGTCACGCCACGGCCACCCGAAGCACCGATCGCCGCGTTATTGCAACATCTCGCGCTTAATGTTCGAGTAGTGCGCGATATTCACGTCTTGGCGGTCCACGAGCTGCACCAGCCGGACGCCTTCACCGCCTTGCCGGGGAAGAGGAGGCAGCCACCTTGAGCGGACCCAGCGGTACCTTGGTAGAACGAGCAGTTCGCGCACTTGCTGCCGGGCTTGGCATCTGGCGCTTTGCTGGCATCGCTGACGTACTTCAGAGACTTGGCTGTGGCGTCATCCGCGGTAACCAACGGCAGCTCGGCCGCGATCGAAACGCGCAGGGGTAGGACTGCGATGGGCATCAGGGCCACGCTGAGGGTGATTCTCTTGAGCAGTCGGCGGCGCGATTCGTCGATGTTCTGTTTCATGTGATTCTCCGTGGGACTGGCCTAGGGTTGGGCTTCCAGATAGGCGGCAACCGCGTCCATCTCGGGAAGGCGCAGATTCTGGGCAACGCCGTGCATGATCGCGACGTTACGCATATTGCTCTGGAAGGAGGCTAGTTGCTTCAGGATGTACTGTGCGTGCTGACCTGCCAGGCGCGGAAAATCCTTCAGACCGTGAGCGTCCGGCCCGTGGCAGAGGCTGCAGGCCGGTACTCCTTCACTCGCGACGCCGTGCTCGTAGATGTCCTTACCGGTGTTGATCACCGATGAGTTTACCGCCGCGCCCACCTGGGGTTTTTGCGCACTGTAGTACCCCGCGAGCGCGCTCATCGATGGTTCATCAAGCTCTGCGGCCATTCCCCACATATAGGCGATGGCGTCGGGGTCGCCCCGCGATTGGGCATGAAACGCCTTGAGCTGGGCGACCAGATAGTTGGCGTTCTGGGCCGCGAGCACCGGAAACTTCGGCTGCGTATTCGTGCCGGTCTTGCCATGACAAGTGCCACAAACCGTGATGGCCACCTTCTCGGCACGCAACTGCAGGGCGGTGTCATTCTCATCGGCGCGGCCGCCGGATTCTACAGTCAGGAGTACGGCTGCGCCGAGGAGCCACACCGTCGTATGCCGTCCCTGGTTCCGTGAACGTCGTTCGCGGCTACGTTTGATGATGCGCATGATGCAAACCCTCAATACGCGAACCACAAGAGGAGATATAACGTGTCATTGTCAGACGCGTTGCGGCCCACTCCATCATAGTTACTGCCTCCGCCGTTGAACTTGCTGTACCAGGTGTACTGCATAGACACCTTGACGTTGAGCCACGGTAGGTAATTCACTTCCGCGATCCAGCCGCGCGTGTCCGGTGAACCATTGGCGCTGGTGATCACCCCGGGCTGGCCGGGTGTCGTCGCCGGGTAAAGCAACGCGTCAGTACTGCCGGTCGTGGAAAAATACTGAACCGTTCCACCGAACTTGCGCCGGTAGTAGTACGTTGCCTGTACTTCTGTGGTCGAGAGCGTATTCGAGGGGTTTGCGGAAGCACCGGTAGCAAAACTCGAATCGAGCGTCATGGCCTCGTGAATGCGTGTGCCGCTGAGGGTGAGGAGGTGCACGTCCCCGATGAACTGGTACTGCACATCCTCGGCCACGTCATTGAAGCGGTTGATGGGACCACTCAGCGCCAGTAGGCGTGCCGGAGGCGGAGCCAGGAAAGACTTTGACGTCGAGTCCATAGACTCCCGCCTCAAGGGTATTTCGGCCCCAGTCGTACTCGTAGGCGAGCCGCCAGTAGGGCGCGAGGCCTGATACTACGTTGCTGGCCGTGCCATCGAGGGGCCCCGCGCCTCCGGTCAGCTGGTTCGTGATTCCCTGCTGAGCCGAGCGGTAGCCGCCCACTTCGGCATACAGCGACTCGTTCCAGTAGAGATAGGCCGAAAGCCCCGCGACGTTCTGGGCGAATGCACCGTTGATGGCGGTACCGGCGAGCGGTGATACGTTGGCGTTGCTCGCGGCGTAGGGGAACCCCCACGCAGGAGTGGAGTTCCACAGGTCCTGCACCGTGGGATTGTTGTTGAGGGACAGCCCGTAAGTGAGTGTGCCGTTGTTCGGCAGCAGCATCTCGTCGGCAAAACGCAGGTCGGTGTTGTCGATCCCGATGGTGCCGCCGTCGTTAGCGTAGGTGAGCTGAATCATGCCGCCCAGATGCGGCGCAATTTTGCCCGCATAGAACAGACTGAGCTGCTGTGGGAAGCCGGCGGTACCGTTCTGAGCGACCCCCGGAGCGCCGGCACCTGACGAGGTCGGGTACTGCCGTCTTCATCTGCGTATAGGAGATCTGCGCCATGATGGACAGCGGCGGAAACTGCGACAGCTCTAGTAACTCCTCCTTGGTGGGGCTGACGTCGCGTACCTGTTTGAGGTTGCTCAGTACATAGCCGTTAGCCTTGAAGACACGGCCGAAGTGCGTGAGTTCCGGGAAAACCGTGTGGCAAGCCTCGCAGGCCATGCCGGTTTGCCGTGCGAAGCTCGGGACCGCGCCTGCCGGGGACACTGCCGCCAGCAGGGCCGCCGCGAGGCTTCCCGAGACGATGAGGTTTCGACAGCCTTCGCCGGGTTTTTTGCCCCACATACGATAGTCCCCCGAGTCCGATGAAGCTTTCGGCAATTCGGCTCGCACCGTAGTACTACGTGGGGGGCGGCGCCAGTGAGGATAATACCTATACGCGTCGGGTAACTCAGCGCGCGCCGCCATGTCAGATCCGTCTGTGGCGGCCCGTGCCTGGGCGGTGGGTTTAGGATGAAGGGACCGCTACACTAGCACCCAGATCCTGGAGTGCTTGGCGGCTCAATCTACTCATGGGCAACTCCGATGATCCGGCTCATCATGGTAATACTCGGGATCCTTACACTAGCGGTGCTCTCGGTCGCGGTGTCCGGTTCTGCGGAGGATTTGCAGTCGCAAGCACAGGCCGCTATCCCTGATTTGCGGCACGGTATGATCCTGTACCTGCAGCATTGCACGGCGTGCCACGGCCGGCACGCGTGGGGCGATGGGCCGCGGGAGATCCCGGTGCTCGCAGGGCAGCATGAGAGCTACCTGATCAAGCAGCTTGTGCACTTTGTGAGCGGTGCGCGCCAGGGATCTGAGATGCATGGTTCTGCCATGCACGAGACGCTTCAGCCCTCGGACCTGGATCGCGCACAGGCTTTCAGGGATCTGGCCGCCTACCTTGCGCGAGCACCGCACAATCCGGAGCCCGAGCACGGTGAAGGTCCCGCGCTGAAGCTCGGCGAACGAGACTACACACGGGGCTGCACTGGCTGTCATGGGAGCGATGGCGCGGGAAGCGATCGTGAAGCGATTCCGGCAATCGGAGGGCAGGGCTACAGTTATCTGCTTTCACAGCTACGTAGTTTCATGTCGGGACGTTTGGCGCATCCGGCAGTCGCCGATTCGCCGGTCGCGCTGTCCGTCCAGGAGCAGTCGGCGGTTGCCGACTACGTCTCCCGACTCAGCTATCTGAGTGCATCTGGTGCGCGCTGATTTGGAGTGCGCTAGCCATGCGCAGAAATACGGACGTCGGTGCGCAGCCTTGACGCGCGCACACTCGAACTAGTCGACAAAAGTAGCGACGGCAAGGTCTATGACACTCAGAGGATCAAGCTTTCCTCTGATCTCAATACGTTAAGCATGATCGTGCAGTACAAGGGCCGAACTCAGCGGAACATCCTTCGGTTTGAACGGCAATAAGAGACCACCTTGGTGCGGAGCCGAGAGTGCAAACTTCCCTAGGCTCGGCTCATGCGTTGCGGGCGCGGCGGTCGCACTCACCAGCGGAGTCCTAGGCCGGACCAGGCCATTGAGGTCCGGTCAGTCCTTGTCATTGAGGGTCTGCTCGAGCGCCTCGAGCAACACGTCCGCGTGCTGCCTCTCGAACGTCAGCGGAGAGCGAATCTTGAGCACATCGCCGTGGCGGCCGGTTGAGCCAACCAGCACCCCTCGGCGGCACATCCCATTTACCACACGCTTGGTTTCGGCTGAGCCGGCAAGTCCACTCGCCGGATTGGCGTGCAGCTCTACGCCGACGAATAATCCCGCGCCACGCACCTCGCTGATCGCGGAACATCGCCTGGCGAGTGCGTCGAGACCACGCTTGAGATACTCGCCGGTGCGGCGGGCGTTCTCGATGAGATTCTCGTTGTGGATGACGTGGAGCACCGCCAGCGCCGCCGCACAGGACACACTGTTGCCTCCGTAGGTGTTGAAGTAGTGCCGGCGCCGGGCGAATCGCGCGAGGACATCGGGACGCGCAGCGACGGCGGCAATCGGATGTCCGTTGCCCATAGGCTTGCCCATCGTCACAAGGTCCGGAACGATGCCGTGGCGTTGAAAGCCCCACATCGCATCGCCGAGCCGGCCAAAGCCCGGTTGCACCTCATCGGCGATGAAAAGGCCGCCGGCCGCCTGCACATGACGTACGGCATCGACGAGAAATCCCTTGGGATCTGCAAACACGCCATCGCTCGAGAAAATGGTATCGGTGAGTAGTGCGGCGAGCCGGACGCCGTCGCTGCGCATGCGTTCGATTGAGTCGCGGACGTGCTCGCCGAACGCGGCGGTACCGCCGGCTGCTGCTGGCGAAGGCACCGTGTAGACGCCGGGTCCGAGTGCCCCGCCGTCCTCGGGTGACATCCCGGAGAGGACATCGGTCACCCCGTGGTACGAGAAATCGGTAACAATGAATCCGGTGCCGCCGGTCACCGCCTTGCTGACGCGCACCGCGAGATCGTTGGCCTCGCTTCCCGTGCAGGTAAAGATGACGTTACCGAGTTCGGGCGGCATCGTGGCCAGCAGCTCCTCGGCGAGTTGCAGCGGCAACTCGGCGAGATACCGGGTATGCGTGTTCAGCGTGCGTGCCTGACGCGTCAGCGCGTCGACGACGTAGGGATGGCAGTGGCCCACCACCGGTACGTTGTTATAAGCGTCGAGATAGGCGCGACCCTGCTCGTCATACATCCATACGCCCTCAGCGCGCACGAGCTGCAGCGGTTGCTCGTAGAAGAGGCGGTAGGTAGGGGAGAGTACACGCGCCCGGCGTGCCAGGATCCCTGAACGGTCCGCGAGCGGTTGAATGGTCACAGCCGGATCTCCTCGAGCAGCATTCGGTCAGCGATGTGGAGCCGCGCGCGCATGAATTCCTCATCGAGCGCCTTGAAATGATCGCTGCTTGGGTTGCGCTGCACGTGCCACTCGTGAATGACGAGGGTCATGAGGAGCCGCGCCGCCACCAGCGCACCCAGCAGCGCCACCTCACCTTGCAGGAGTCGAACGCACGCATGATAGGCGCTCGTGACGTCGAGGATGGACTCGCGCGCCTCCTGCGGATCGGAGCAGTCCGGGGGAATGAGCTCGGCGGCGCACACGGCCACGTCCGCGATCAGTGCCGTATCGGTCATATCGCCGAAATCGATCACCCCGGTCACGCGCTCCTCATCGGCAGGATCCACCAGGATGTTCAGAGGATTCAGGTCGTTGTGCACCATCTGATGCCGCACCCGCGGCAGTTGCGACTCGATGCAGGGAACGAGGCGCTCGAGCAGCCCGCGAGCGGCCGACTGATACGGGAAGCGGGGCAACTCCTCAAGGAGCCAGCGCATATGTCCTGTGTGGCGCACGTCCCAGACGATCGATCGCTTTGCTGCTGGGTGTTCGAAACCGCGCAGCGCGAGCGTCAGTCGAGCTCCAAGGCGGCCACAGGCGGAGCGTTGCCGCTGGGATCGTGTTGACGCACCGAGGAGCCGGCCCGGCAGATACGTCAGGACGCGGGCGGTGCGCGGGGCGCCACACTCGTCGACGAAACCAACGTGAGTGCCGCCGCTGCGGTCGCGCAGTACACGCGGGCACGGCAATGTTGGATCGGTCTTCTCGATGTGCAGTAGCGCCGCGGTCTGCAAGTCGGTCTCAGCCGGTCCCTCGGCCGGGTTCGCGATCTTCAGAACGTACTCCGCGCCGCCATCGGTGGTGAGTCTGAAGTTCTCGTCACGTTCACCGGTGAGTCGTGTCACGCGCGGCTCGAAGCCGTAGTGCTGGCGCATTAGGGCCGGGATGGACCCGGTGGGGGTCGGCTGCGATGGTGTGACCATCGTGGCGAGAAAGGCGTCGAGATGGGCGGGCATCCGTAACAAGGCGTCAAGACAGGGTGTGTTTATCCGATTACAGAAGTAACGTTTTATACCGCAGACATGGGAAGCATTTTTACGGCGAAGGGATTATTCGCGCTCCCGATGCGACATGTCTCGCGGTCCAACTCCGGTCGGCCTTGGCCAAGTATGCTAGCGCGGTTCCGCGGGCCGAATATTCTGGTTCTCCCGGAACAGGTTCGCCGGGTCGTACCGTGCCTTGATCCGCGCCAGCCGCGGATAGTTCACCCCGTAGATCTCACGAATTCGCTCCGGTGTGCTTGGCGGCAGATAGTTCACGTAGGCACGGCGCGCCCAGGGACGCAGTGCCGCGCCAGTCTCCGCCACCCACCGCTCTGCCCGCGCGCGTGCCTCGGGCTTGTGCCACTCAGCGGCAACCAGGGTACTCAGTCCCGTTCCGCGCAGGGGGTAGGCAGTAGCAGCCATCGGGATGCGTGCTACAACCCCGTTCGAAAGGCCGAGCAGCATCTGTCCCACTCCGCGCCCCTCGATCGCCGCGCGAGACAGCACGTCGACGACGCCGCTGCTCAGGTCTTCAAGAAACGCGCCGTCAACGGCCAAGGATGTCGTCGCCCAGGCTTCCCCTTCCGGAGTCGGTGTTGAGGTGGACAGCTGCGCCTCCACGCGGCGGAATGCGGCTTTCCACGACTCGAGGTAGGCCGCTGCAGCTGCGGCGTCGCCGCGGTATCCGCAGCTGGCTGACGCGCCAGATTCCGGGTCCACGAAGAACCCGGCGCGTGCCTCATCGGGGGCGTTGCGTACGAGGTCGCCATACGCGCGCAACGCCCCGGCGATGTCTCGCCAGCCGATGTTGAACGCGGCCGAGTGTAACGGCACGACAGGGTGCAGCCGGAAGTCAAGCCTTGTGATGACGCCGAAATTCCCGCCGCCGCCGCGGATTGCCCAGTACAGGTCCTCGTTCCTGCCGGGCCCGAGTTCGCACACATTCCCGTCAGCCGTCACCAGTTGCGCGCCGACCAGGTTATCGCATGCCGTTCCGTACAGGCCTCTCCCGTTCGTGTCACCGCCCGCGAGCGTGAGGCCTGCAACGCCCACCGAGCCGCACGACCCCATAGGCGTGTAAAGACCTGCGGCCAGAGTGGCGCCGAGGAGATCCCTAATCCGGGCGCCCCCACCCACCGAGGCGGCCCGGTGGTCGCGGTCGACGGTGACGGTGCTAAGCGTCCCGAGGTCTATCTGTAGCGCGCCATCGGCTACCCCGTACCCGGCATAGCTGTGACCGCCGCCGCGGATGGCGATGGGAACGGTGTGCTTGCGTGCGAACTCCACGCAGCGTCGCACGTCGTCGACGTTCGCGGCGCGTACCATCGCCAGCGGGCGGCAATCGTAGGCAAGGTTCCAGACCCTCCTCGCCTCGTCGTAACCCGGCGAACTTCCACGCAGCAACCGCCCACGAACGCTGCGGGCGAGATCGTCGAGGGTGGAAACCGGCTCGGCGGCGGCGAACGCGGGCAGCATACCCTGGTGCGCGTACGCACCCACAGCCACGGCACCCCCAGCGCGCACGAAATCGCGGCGGGTCCAAGCGAGGTGATCGACTTTGTTAGTGTTCATCGGCTGGCTTTTTGGCTAAGCATGCTCACAACGCCGCGTCAGTAATCTGCTTTCGAGAAATTCACGCAGTGCGGTTGGAAGGCAGCCCCTGGCCGGTCACGGACGGGCACTTGTTTCCATTTTGGTACCCAATCCAGTTGCAGCCAAGAGCATCCATCGTCACCTACTCGACCTAATGCGAACCTTGTCAGCGCGGCCACGAGTGCGCAGGCTATGCGCATGAAATTGATTGCGTTGCTCGTGCTGGAGCATTACCTCCGACCCGAAGCAGCCCGTCACCTCCTGCAGAACTGCGGCAACGGCGAGCCTGACGGATTGCGCAGTAGCGGTGCGGGCTACTCTCGCCTGTGCCAACCAAATCTGTGCCGGTCAACGGAAGGTCGGAAGTGCCGCCATTTCGTCAAGCGGCACGGCCTCGACGGGTAGTCCTGCGCCCCGCCAAGCCCGCAGACCGCCCTTGATCACCGCGACCCGAACCCCTCTGTTCTGAAGTTCCCGCGCCACGCGCACGCTGGTCGCTTCACGAACACAGGTGCAATACACATAAACCAGTCGTTCATCTGGAAACTCCTCGCTGCATCGGTTCAGCGCGTTGGGATCCAGTCTTCTGGATCCCGTGATACGAGTTGCCTTGGCATCAAGGTAACCGTGGCTGCGCACGTCGTAGATGCAGGCACCAGCCGCCATTTGTCGCGCCGCCTCGGCAGGAATCGCGAAGGGAACGGTACGCAAGGCGCGCGCCTTGATCCATAGCGAAATCTGAAAGGCCACGTAACCGGCAATCAGGACGATCACAACCCAACCCACGATTCGCCCGAACGTCTGGTAGCCTCGGGTGATCGCTGCCAGCGCGTCGCTGAAAAGGAAACCGACACCAAAGTATGCGCCGGCATAGAGCGCGGCACCGGCCAGATCCAGCCCAAGGAACTGCATGAGACGCATATTCATGCAACCAGCGAGCGGCGGCGCCATGGTGTTGATCCCAGGAATGAACTTTGCCACGACCAGCAGCGCCCGCCCGCGACGATAGAAGGAATCCGCCGAACGCAAAATGCACGATTCGGGATTCAGCGAAATGCGGCAAAGTACGCCAAGAAGCCACCATCCTGTATAGCGACCCATCACGAACATCAGCGTGTCGCCGGCGACCATCGCCGCGAGGGCCCCGCCGAGAGCGTACGCGCCCTGCAATGAGCCCCGCGCGCTCGCGCCTCCCGCGATGAGCAAGGCCAGGGCTGCGGGTATCGGCACTCCGACCGCTTCCAGGAATACCGCGGCGAACAGAATCGAATAGCCGTGCAGTGCTAGTCCGGAAATCCAGGATTCCATGTCGGTGATCGATCGCGGGCTACGCTCAGAGAAGTTCCGAGCCGACCCTCTCAGGGTGCGTCCCGCGGGTCAAGTGCCGATGGGTTCGCGATCGTCGTTGGGACGCTTCTCGCCAACCAGGCCCAACGTCAGTCTTTCGCCTTCACTTCAAAGTGATCGGGCTCGGTCCAGGGGTTGGGGTCCTGGCTCGAGGCATCGAAGCGCACCATGGTCCCACTCAAGTGCCCACCCTCCAGAGTGAAGCGGATGTAGTGGAAGTTCACCGAGGTGCGGAGCCCGGATCGCTCGCCGAAGATGCGCAGGGACATGACCGGCTTCGCCCCTCCGCCACCGCTCACGAGGTAAGGGACGCCATTCCTGAGGTAGCGCTCGTAGTTGTGGACGTGACTTCCGACTACGACGACGCGCTCGCGCAGCTTTGCGGCGTTGTGTGAGAGATAGCGGGCGACTTCGGCCTCCTCGCGCGCGCGCGGGATGAGCGGGTCGCGTACCGGCGGGTAGTGGAGCAGGATCAGGATGAATTTCACGCTCTGGTCCGCGTCCAGGATCTGTTTCTCGAACCATATGCGCTGCTCGCTTCCGGGCTTGAGCGCCGAATCCGAATCCAGGACGAGGGCGAGAATAGAGGGGCCGATGCTCACCGAGTACCAGCGGTACGGGCGCAGCGGCAAAGGACTGAGTGCCGTCCACCAGTTCTCAAGGCATGGACTCGGGTCGCCGCACCCCTGAAACTCGTGATTGCCGAGGGCCGGATAGACGGGGATATTCTGGCTCGCCCACGCCGCCGTCTCGGTCTTATAGGTTTGATAGTCGTCCGGGTCGCTCCCGTTGTACACGAGATCGCCGCCGATCAGGATGGCTGCCGGATGCTCCTTCGCGATCCGGTCGACGAGCGCGCGCCGCGCGTAGGCGTCGGCCACTTTTTCACGCTGTGTGAATCGCGTGTCGCCATAGACCACGAAGACCAAGGGGTTACCCAGCCCAGTTGCGGCAACCTGGAAATGCGGCGGCTCGCCGCCGAAGGCCGCCGCAGCGTCCGTACACGCAAGCAAGCGCACCAAGGCCACTACTGCCGGGAGTGGATGGCAATACAGCCTGACCTTTTGCTTTAAGAGACGGTAAGCCAAGAGCAATACCGAAGTGGGGGGCGGCGAATGTTCGTCAGCCGGCGAGCGGAACCGCGTGATCGCGCAGGGTCGAGATGAGTGGACCGAGATGCCGCTCGTAGCGGCGCCAGCGCCCGGAGGAGCTGCCGTAGATCGGTCGTCGCACCTGGGAAGCGCTCGCAGTCAGCGACACGGACCTGTTCTGCTGAATGTCGACCGCACGATCGCTCCAGCTGAGTCCGCAATGCGCCGCCACCGCAGCGCCCACGCGTTTGGGATCCTGCACGAGCTCGCGGTAGTGAATCTCATGCAGCGCGCCACCCATGCAGGAGCGGTAGTGATCAATGAGGCGGCTGTAGGCGGCGTAGTAGCGGCCGAGATCCACCAGGTCGTAGCTGAACGGGTAGCCCCCGGCAAACAGCGTGCGGTACATCGCGAAGCAGCTGTCGAGCGGATCGCGGCTGACCAGGAGAATCCTCGCCTGCGGCAGTGCTTGCCGGATGGCGCCGACGTAGAGGTAGTTGAGCGGCAGCTTGTCGATGACCGCCTGCGCTGCGGGACCGGCCAGAGCGAGCCGCGTATATTCCGCGGCGACGGCCGCCGGATCTGCCTGCGCGGCCCGCATGAAGACATCCCCGTCGCCCCGCGAAGCCTTCGAGCAGCGCCTGCGAGAAATAGTCGGTCTCCCCGTTCGAGCGCACCCCTGAAATACCGGTGAGGATCCGCTCGAGCAGCGTCGTGCCTGAGCGCGGCAGGCCCACTATAAAGATGAGTCGCGGGTCATCGCCCGATCCGGTCGGGGGCCGGCGCGCCGCGTCCTGCATCCGGGCCGCATCGTACACTGCCGCGATACGCTGCAGCTTGCGCTCATCCACGGCGACGTCGTAATCGAGTCGCGCGCGCCGCGCGCGGGCGGCTCTGGCAAACGAGTCGAAGGCCTCATCGTAGCGCTCGACGTCATCGAGCTCCTTGCCGAGCGCATAGCCCAGGAAGACGCGCGCCCGGTAATCATCGGGCCGCTCGCGCAGGAGCGCTTGCAGCTGAGGAATGTGATTGGCGTCCGTCGTTTGCACCCGCAGCTCGGAGCGCAGCAGATAGCTCGGGTATTGGGCCGCATCGATGGCGATGGCGCGATCGCAGGCTGCCTCGGCCTCGATCAGGCGCCCGAAGCTGCGCTCGCTGCACGCGAGGTTGTACCAGAAGCGCGGATCGCTCGGCGCAAGCTCGGTGGCGCGCCGGTACAGTTGGTTCGCCCGCTCGTGCTCGCCGAGCATCATCGAAATGAAAGCGAGGCCGTCGTAGGCATCGGCGGATCCGGTCTCGAGGGCCAGCGCGCCCGCGACAACTGCCTCGGCCTCCGGCGCGCGACCGAGCCTCAGCAGCAGTTGTGCGACGAGCCCGTGCTCCGGCTGGCACACCCGCGCGCCCTCTACCCGGCGCTTCACCTGGCTCAGCGCCTCGTTCAGCTCTCGGGCATCCAGCGGCCGATTGGTGCCACGCCGGTTTGAGGGGGGTTGTGAGGCCATGCCCGATCGAGATTACCAATTAAGAGTGCGTGAGCGGGTAGCCAGTGTCCGGGGCCGGCCGTCGCCCGGTCAACCGGCTGATTGCGCGCGACCATTGCGCCGCTTCAACCTGGTGCGCGAAACCAACGGTGTCGGCCGCGCCGGTCATAAAGTGGCGATCTCCTAAGAACGCGCGTGAGCGGACGAAGAATCCGCATGGACGGCATGGCGGGTGTGTCACATGCTGGCGCAGGCACCACGGTTTCGCGCAACGCCCTGGGGGGAGCCGAACGTCAGCGCGGCGCCCGAGCGGATGGGGGAAACCGCCGCGCGGTCCGCGCGAGTCCCGAACAAGGGCGGGGCCGGGGAATATCGAACCAGATTTCCGCCGGGCGAGCGTCCGGCACAAGGGGAGTCCAGCCATGCCACAACACACGAACAAGGGTCGAACCCGCAGCAGCAGCCTGCCGCGGACACGGATGGCCATCACGCCGGTGCGGGCGGCTGTCTGCGCGGCGCTCTACGGCGTGATCCCTGCCGTGCAGGCCCAGGAAGCCGCCGCCCCGGAGGGTTCCGCGGTACTTCAGGAAGTGACCGTCACGGCGACCCGCCGCTCCGAGGCACTGGAGGCGGTGCCTTATAGCCTCTCGGTCGTGAGCGGCGAGCAGCTACTGGCCAGCGGTGTGACGGACCTGGCGTCGCTGGCGACCGCGGTCCCGGGCGTGAGCATGTACGAATACGGCGCGCGCCTGGCCGGGGCCGAGGTCCCGATCATCCGCGGCGTCAACGCCACCGGCGAGCCGACGCGCGGCTTTCGCACCTTCGAGCAGGCCCCCGTGGGCACTTACATCGGCAATTCCCCGATCGACGGATACTTCCAGCTCGATGATCTGAAGCAGGTCGAGGTGCTGCGCGGCCCGCAGGGCACGCTCTACGGCGCCGGCACGCTCGCGGGTGCGCTGCGGCTCATCCCGAACTCTCCGGAGCTCGGCAAGTTCTCCGGCATGCTCGAGGCGGGCGGCGACCGGATCGATCATTCGAGTGGCACTTCCTACGATCTGAAGGGACTGGTCAACATCCCGTTCGGCGACGTGGTCGCCTTCCGCGCCGCGGCCCGCTACAACTACGAGCCAGGATGGATCAATACCTACGGCCTGTTCACGCGCACCAATAACGGTGTGTCCGGGATCCCGCTGCTGGCCAATCCGGCCGACCCGGTCACGAGTCCCGCGATCTACAACGACAAGGCGGACTGGAACTTCCAGAAGACCTTCACCGGGCGGGCGAGCCTGCTGTTCAAGCCCACCGAGGTGTTCAGCGCGGAACTGGCCTTCCTGCACTCGGACGCCTGGGGCGACGGCGGCCCGCAGGTCAACCGCGATTTCCCGGGCGGCATCTCGCCGCTCGACCCGGCAACGACGCTGCCCGCCGGGGGCAATTACCGTGAGTTCTCGCAGATCGACCAGCCCTGGTCGCGCGACACGAACCTCACCAGCCTGGACCTGAGCTTCGACGCCGGGTTCGCGACCGTCTCCTCGACCAGCTCCTACTACACCACCTCGGGCTCGACACTGCAGGACAACACCTACAGCCTGGGCGGCCTTGCCGACGGCGGCTACCTGCCTTACTACGCCGGCGTTCCGACCAACCCGCGCTTCGTCTACGACCAGCTCTTTACCGATGCCGCCCACACCTTCACTCAGGAAGTGCGTCTGGTGTCCAAGACCGGCCCGGACAACCTGTTCGACTACGTGCTCGGCGTGTTCTACGAGGACCAGACGCGCAAGGGAGCCTGGACCATCGCCGTGCCGGGCACCCCCGAGTACCAGGCCGCGCAGGGCTGTCTGCCCAACTGCGTCTTTGACATCGGCACAGCACCCGGGGACGTGACCTTCAGGCAAGTCGACACGCAGTCGTTCAAGGACAAGTCGGTCTTCGGCGAACTGACCTGGCACTTCATCAAGGGCGGGCAGGTGACCTTCGGCGCCCGCTATTTCAACCAGAGCTTCACCGACGCGCAGTCCTACGACGACTACCCCTTTCCGACGCACCTGCCGGCGACCCCGCACGAGTCGCCGGCATCGAAGACGGTGGGTAAGGTGAATCCTTCTTACGAGTACGCCAAGGACCAGTACGTGTACGCGCTGTGGTCGCAGGGCTTCCGCCGCGGCGGTGCGAACTCGGTGCCGCTGGCCGGACCGTTCCGCGAGAGCCCGCTGCTTGCGACCTATCAGCCCGACAAAACCAACAACTACGAGGCGGGACTCAAGGGCCGCTTCAGCAACGGGCTCTCGTATACGATCGCGGTGTTCGACATCAAGTGGGACAACCCGCAGATCTCCTCGAGCCTGCCTTCCGGAAATCTCGCGGTGTACAACGCGAACACCGCCGAGTCGCGCGGCTTCGAGATCGAGTCATCGGGCCCGCTGTTCGTGCCGCAGCTCACCTATACGGTGAGCTTCGCCTACGCCGACGCGCACCTGACGAGCGACTTCTCGCTGCCAGCCAATGACGGCACGCAGACCGGCATCATCGTTCCGGGCCTCATCCATGGCACCAACGGCGAGCAGATGCCGGGCAGCCCGAAGGAGAGCGGCAGCCTTGCGATCAACTACGAGGTGCCGCTGAGCGCAGGCTATGATCTGCTGCTGAACGCGAACGGCGTCTACCGCAGCCGCGTGCCGATGCAGCTGTCACCGACGCTGGGTGTGACGACGGTGCAGTACTCCTCGACCTACGAGACCATGAACCTTTCGGCTGCACTCACGCACGAGAGGTGGCGTGGCACGCTGTACATCACCAACGTTTTCGACAAGCAGAACATCCTGGTGCCCCCGACGCAGTTCAACGAGCTGGGCAAACTGACCAACGATTACGTGGTGAGTCCGCCGCGCCAGATCGGCCTGCGGCTCGCATACACTTTCTGAACGGGCGGTCGGCGGCCGGCGGCGGGCAGCTGCGCCTTGAGGGGAGTGTGCTGATGGCAATGCGTGATTCGAGGCTTTTCCGCGACTCCTGCGCCGCGCTGCGCTTGCTGCTTTTGTGCGCGGCTGCACACCTGGCAGCCGGTCCCGCCGCGCACGCGGCCGCGCAGGAGCAGACCGCCGCGCCCGCGCGCTGCGATCAGCCCCGGCACCACGAGCTCGACTTCTGGGTGGGAGACTGGCAGGTGTTCGATACGCAGACGAACGCGCTGCTCGCCTTGGACCACGTGGAGAAGCAGTACGAGGGCTGCGTCGTCATCGAGAATCTCACCTTCCTCACCGACCTGTACCGCCGCCCTGGCATCGCGGTGCGCCTTGCCGGCATTGCCGTCAGCCGCTTCGATGGGGAGCACTGGCTGCAGATGTGGGCCGACAACCAGTGGGGCGCAATCCTCCTGCGCGGCGCGCCCGGTGCTTCCGGCACCATGGAGTTCGTGACCGTCATTCCCTCGCGCAACCGGGACGTGAAGCTGCTATACGAGCCGCACGCGGACGGCAGCCTGCGTATCCTCCAGTACGTGGCGCCCGCGGGCAGCGGCAAGTGGACGAAGTACGGTGACCTGAGCTACCGCCGCAACCGGTAGCGTTCCAGCCCACGCGAACAGCGCCACGCGCCCGAGATTTCGATCATGCCCGTGCAGGTTGAGGAACACCTCTGGATTACCCTGAGCGATGGCTGCCGCCTCGGGGCGCGTCTGTGGCTGCCGGAAGCGGCCGCGCACGGCAAGGTCCCGGCGGTGCTCGAGTACATTCCCTATCGCAAGCGCGACGGCACGCGCGGCCGCGATGATCCGATGCACGGCTACTTCGCCGCACACGGTTACGCGGCCGTCCGCGTCGACATGCGTGGCTCGGGCGAGTCCGACGGCCACCTGGCCGATGAGTACCTGAGCCAGGAGCAGGACGACGCGCTCGAGGTGATCGCCTGGATCGCCGCCCAGCCCTGGTGCAGTGGCGCGGTGGGCATGCAGGGCAAGTCGTGGGGCGGCTTCAATGCGTTGCAGGTCGCCGCGCGCCGGCCGCCGGCGCTCAAGGCCATCATCACCACCTTCTCCACCGACAACCGCTACACCGACGACATCCATTACATGGGCGGCTGCCTGCTCAACGACAACCTGTGGTGGGGCAGCATCATGCTCGCCTACCAGAGCCGGCCGCCCGATCCGCTCATCGTCGGGGAGGACTGGCGGCAGCGCTGGCTCGAGCGCCTCGAGAAGCTGCCGTTCTTTCCGGCGCTGTGGCTCGAGCACCAGCGCTACGATGCCTACTGGAAGCACGGTTCGGTGTGCGAGGACTTCGCGGCGATTGAGTGCCCGGTGATGGCGGTCGGCGGCTGGGCGGATGCCTACACCAATGCCGTGCCGCGGCTGCTGGAGGGACTCACGGTGCCGCGGCTCGGCATCATCGGGCCCTGGGGGCACGTGTACCCGCACGACGGCGTGCCCGGTCCGGCCATCGGTTACCTCCAGGAGGCAGTGCGCTGGTGGGATCAGTGGCTGAAGGGTGAAGACACAGGAATCATGCGCGAGCCGATGCTGCGGGCATATCTTGAGGATCCCGTGCCGCCGCAGGGCACGCGCACCTACATGCCGGGCCACTGGGTCGGCGAGCGCACGTACCCTTCGCCCGATATCACGCCGCGCCGCTGGCACCTGCGCGCGGACCGCAGCTTAGGCGCTGAGCAAGGTGCTGCGGCGCTGTTCCAAATCCGCTCGCCGCTCAGTCACGGCAAGGCGGCCGGCGAGTGGATGGCAACGGGGTGCCCGGGCGAGCACCCGACCGATCAGCGCCTCGACGACGGTGGCGCGCTGGTATTCGATTTTCCGGTGCTCGAGCCTGAGATTGCCGTGCTCGGCGCACCGCATCTGCAGCTGCAGGTGGCAAGCGATGCACCGGTCGCGCAGCTGGCGGTGCGGCTCTGCGATGTCGCCCCCGACGGCCAGGTCACCCGCGTCAGCTACCAGCTCCTCAATCTCACCCACCGCGACAGCCACGAGCAGCCGAGCGCGCTGACCCCCGGACGCTTTTACGACGTGCGCGTGACCCTCAATGCCTGCGGGCATCGCTTCCTCGCCGGGCATCGCCTGCGGCTGTGCCTCGCGAGCGCCTACTGGCCGACGGTGTGGCCCGCTCCCTATGCCGCCACCTTGAGCGTGCGCACCGCAGGGAGCGCACTCGAGCTGCCGGTGCGGCGCGCGGGTGTGCGCGGCACGGTCACGTTTCCGCCGCCGGCGCACGGTCCCAGAACTCCCGTCACGCTCATCACACCCGGGAGACTGCGGCGAGTCACATCCCAGGATCACATCAGCGGCCTCAACACCTACGTCACCGAAGGCGAGGGCGGCGTATTCGGCGAGGGGGTGCTGCGCTACGACGCGGTCGACGTGCAGCTTGCGCACAACCTCAAACGCGAGCTCACCCTGTGCGACGAGGATCCCCTCTCGGCGCAATACGTGCTGACCCAGTCCTACGAGATGGGACGCGAGGGCTGGCGCACCCGCGTGAATACCCGCGCGCACATGCGCGCCGATATCCGCAGCTTCTACCTGACCGGTACCCTGACAGCGCATCTGAATGGCGAGCTGGTGGCCGAGCGGGCCTGGGACGTGACGATCCCGCGCGATCTCATGTGATGAAAAGACCCGACGCAGGCGCCTAAAGCGCGCACCCCCTTGCTCCCAAAGGCCATGCCGGAGCTGCACGGGGGCACGGCGGGGCAGCGAAAGAGCAATGCACACGACTTCGCAGTCACAGCCGCAGGAGCCGCAGATCTTCGGACAGCCCCGCGGGCTTGCGACGCTGTTCCTGACCGAGATGTGGGAGCGCTTCTCCTATTACGGGATGCGCTCCATCCTGATCCTGTACGCCGTGGCGGCAGTGGGAGCGGGCGGCTTCGGCCTCGACGATCACGTCGCGAGCGCGATCTACGGTCTGTACATCGCCGCGACCTACGTATTCGCGCTGCTCGGCGGCTGGATCGCGGACCGCCTGCTCGGCGCGCAACGCGCCGTGCTCACCGGAGGCGTGCTGATTCTCATCGGCAATGCGCTGCTGGTGCTGGGGCGCATGCCCGTCTTCTTCCTCGGCCTTGCGGTCATCGTCCTCGGCGTCGGGCTGCTCAAGCCCAACATCAGCGTCATGGTCGGGCAGCTCTACCCGGAAGGCGGCGCGCGCCGCGACGCCGGCTTCTCGATCTTCTATGTCGGCATCAGCGTCGGGGCACTGCTCGGGTCGCTGCTCGTGCCGTTGTGTGCGGCACGCTTCGGCTGGCGCTACGGCTTCGTGCTGCCGGTGGTCGGCATGCTCTTCGGACTCACGCAGTTCCTCATCACCCGCAAGTGGCTTGGACGGCGCGGCCGGGACATTCCCCGAAGTGCCGGCTGGCGCGGCTGGGCGCCGGTCGCGGTGTTCGCACTCGCCGTGGTTGCGATCGCAGCGCTCGCATTCGGCGGGCGGCTCGTCATCGAGCCGGTCAGGCTGGCGCAGGGCGCATCCTGGCTGATCGCACTGTTTGCGGTCGCCTACTTCGTCTACCTGATCGCGTTTGCGGGCCTTGACCCGGCCGAGCGCCGCCGCGTCTTCGCCATGGCGGCGCTCTTTGCCGCCTATGCGACCTTCTACGCAGGCTTTGAGCAGGGCGGCGCCTCCCTCAATCTCTTCGCCGAGCGCTATACGCAGCGGCACCTGTTCGGCCGGGAGCTGCCGGCGGGAGTCCTGCAGGGCGTCACCGCGCTCTACACGATTCTCTTCGCGCCGGCCTTCGCCGCCTTGTGGCTCGCGCTCGGGCGGCGCGGCAGGGATCCGGCGCCCTCGGCCAAGTTCGCCGCGGGCCTTGCGCTCCTCGCGGCGTCCTACCTCCTCATGTACGTGGCCTCCGGCTACGTCGTCGCCGGAGACAAGGTGCTGCCGACCTGGCTCCTCCTCAGCTACTTCCTGCAGGAGTGCGGCGATCTGTGCCTCTCGCCGGTCGGCCTGTCCGCCATGACGAAGCTCGCGCCGCCGCGCTTCGCCGGCCAGGTGATGGGCCTGTGGTTCCTGGCGCTCGCGCTCGGCAACAACCTCGCCGGCCAACTTTCCGGAGAATACGACGCCCGCGACCTGCACTCGCTGCCGACGTTGTTTCTGAAGATTGCCGGCTATGCGGTGGTCGCGGCGGCGATCATGCTGTGGCTCACGCCCGCGCTGCGCCGCCTGATGGCGGGCGTCAAGTAACCCTCAGACGGCGCCGTTGCCGGGCCGCTGCGCGCTCAGGCGCCGGGCCATCCATGCGTGGAAGTGATGCGTGGCCGCATCCATGACCGGGGAGAACACACCGCCGTCGTAGCCGGGCGAGGCGCGCCCGAGCTGCATCTGCTCGACCGCAGGAATGTCCTGCTCGAACACGATGCGCCAGGCGGACAGTGTCGCGGCGCGACAGGCCCGATAAGTCTCGCTCGTGGCGCCTTCCCCGACATAGAAGATCCGCAGCTCCTCGCGCGTGCGGTCGGGAGCTTCCGGGGTGAGCAGAATGGCGAACGCGTGGTCAGCCTGAAAGCCGAGCAGCACGTTCGGATACAGCGTCGGATACTCGGCCACCTGCAGGCGCTCGGCCGGCCAGGAGGCGAGCCGCGGCAGGTGCACGCCGGCAATCTCGCTGCCGCGGTAGGCGAGCGATCCCTGACCTGCGAAATCCTCGCCGAGAAAGCAGTAATGGTCCTCGAGCCGCGAGTAGCTGTTGAGCTCCGGGTGCACCCACGGCAGATGGTAGGCCTCGCAGTAGTTCTCGACCGCGAGCTTCCAGTTGCAGCGGGCGCTCAAGGTCAGCCGCGCATCGCTCGCACCGCTGTGCAGCTGCGCCCAGCCGCCGCTTCCCAACAGCGCCTCCGCGCGCTGCCGCAGGGCGGCGTTGTGCGTCTCGAACTCGGGCGCATCGCCGCTCAGATTGACGAACAGGATGCCGAGGAACAGGGCGCTGCGCACCAGCTTCAGGCCGTGCGTCTTGGCGTCGAATCCCTCGCGGTGGTGCTGATCGACGCCGCCCAGGTGCGGCGTTGCCTTGAGCTCCCCGCTGGTCGCATAAGACCAGCAGTGGTAGCGGCAGGTGATGAGGCCGCGAACCTCCGTCGCAGAATCCACGAGCTTCATGCCGCGGTGGCTGCAGACGTTGTGAAACACCCGCAGCGTGCCGTGACGGTCGCGCACGACGAGCAGCGGCAGCCCCATGAACTCGACCGGCTGCGCAAACGGCCGCTGCGGCAGCGTGTCCGCGAACGCGACGCCCACCCAGGTGCGCGCGAGCACGGCATCGCGCTCGTAGCGGAAGAAAGCCTCGCCGGTGTAGGCGACGTTCGGCAGGCCGCGCGCATCACCGGCCGGTCGCGTCACCTGCGCCAGGCGTTCGGTCGTCGGCAGAGTGTTCTCATCGGGCACGGACATCGGCATTACCGCGGTGCGGGGAGCGAAGCTCCATGGCCAACCCTTACAGGGCGCGGGTCGGTGCAGTGCAGCGTAGCATCTTTCCCGCAAAGGCCAGCCGGTGCCTCGGGAGACGCTGGGCCCGCGCCGCGCGGCGCCTAAAAAAATGCGACGCGCGACTAAGAATCGCGCCGCGCCGCCTGAGTGCGCGGCCGGAAGATAGGCGTCCGGTCGCGCTCGGGCCGCCAGGATTTCCAGGATCAGCGTTGGGAAAATGAAGCCATGAAGCGCCACGTGCAGGTGCTCGTCATCGGCGGCGGCGTCGTCGGCTGCAGCGTGCTGTATCACCTCGTCAGGCTCGGCTGGCGCGACGTGGCGCTGTGCGAGCGCCGTGAGCTCACCGCCGGCTCGAGCTGGCACGCCGCCGGCGCTTTCCACGCGCTGAACAGCGATGCGGCGATGTCGCGCCTGCAGGCCTACACCGTGGCGCTCTACCCGCAGCTCGAGAAAGAGTCCGGCCAGGACATCGGCCTGCACTATGCCGGCGGGCTGAATGTGGCCGCCACGGCCGAACGCTGGGACCTGCTGCGCGCCGATGTGGCGCGCCACAGGACCCTCGGTCTCGACACGCGCCTGGTGGGACCTGAGGAGATCCGCGCGCTGTGCCCGATCATGGATACCCGTGGCGTCCTGGGCGCGATCTACGATCCCATGGAAGGCCATCTCGATCCCTCCGGGGCCACGCATGCCTTCGCCCGTGCCGCGCGCCTCAAGGGCGCGGAGATCTACCGGCACACCCAGGTGCTTGCGCTCACGCCGACCGCTCGTGGCAGCTGGCAGGTCGAGACCGACCAGGGGCGCATCGAGGCCGAGCACGTGGTGAACGCCGCCGGGCTGTGGGCGCGCGAAGTGGGGCGCATGGTGGGCGTCGAGCTGCCGCTCGCGCCCATGGAGCACCATTACCTCATCACCGAGGACCTGGCGCAGCTGCGGGGCGCGCCGCGCGAGCTCCCGGTGGTAGTGGATCTGGATGGCGAGATGTACATGCGCCAGGAGCGCGGCGGCGTGCTGCTCGGTGTGTACGAGACGCCGGCTACCCCGTGGGCGGTGGCTGGCACGTCCTGGGAGTACGGTGACCGCGAGCTCCTGCCGCCCGACCTCGAGCGCCTGACTTCCGCCCTGGAGAAGGGCTTCACCCGCTTCCCGGTGCTGCACAGTGCCGGCATCCGGCGCATCGTCAACGGTCCCTTCACCTTCACCGCCGATGGCAATCCGCTCGTCGGTCCCGTGCCGGGTGTGCCGAACTACTGGGCGGCGTGCGGCGTAATGGCCGGGTTCTGCCAAGGGGGCGGGGTGGGGCTTGCGCTCGCCACCTGGATGATCGAGGGGGAGCCGGACGGGGACGTGTTTGCGCTCGACGTCGCGCGCTTTGGCGACTATGCGACCCGGGCCTACGTGCAGCAGAAGGCGCGCGAGTTTTACTCGCGGCGTTTTCGCATCGCCTACCCGAACGAGTACTGGCCCGCGGGGCGGCCGGCGAAGACCTCGGCGCTGCACACGCGCCTGGTCGGCGCCAATGCCGTGCACGGGGTGAGCTACGGACTCGAGTATCCGCTGTACTTCGCGCCTGCCGGCGAGCCGGCCGAGGAGCTGCCGACGCTGCGCCGCTCGAGTGCCTTCGCCTGCGTGGGCAGGGAGTGCCGCACCGCGCGCAGCGACGGTGCGATCCTCGATGCGAGCTCGTTCAGCCGCTTCGAGTTCCAGGGACCCAAGGCCGAGCGTGCGCTCGACCGCCTGCTCGCCGGCCGGCTGCCCGAGATCGGCCGCGCGCGGCTGACGCCCATGCTCTCGGCGCGTGGCCGCCTCATGGGAGATCTCACTACGGTGCGCGTGAGTGCCGAGCGGTTCGTGCTGTTTGGATCGGGGTATCTGCAGGCCTGGCACCTGCGCTGGTTCCGCGCGCACCTGCCCGAGTCCGGCGTCACGCTGCGCAATCTCTCGGATGAGTGGGGCGGCATCGCCATTTTCGGGCCACGCTCGCGCGAGCTGCTCGCTCGCGTGACCGCTGAGGATGTCAGCAGCGCGGCCTTGCCGTTCCTGAGCGCCCGGCTCATGGACGTGGGACTTGCGCCGGCGCTCGTGGTGCGCCTGTCGGTGACCGGGGAGCTCGGCTACGAGATCCACGCTCCCCAGCTGTACCTTGCGTCGATCTACGAGCGCCTGAAAGCTGCGGCCGCGGGACTCAATGTCATCGAGGTTGGGATGTACGCGCTCCTGTCGCTGCGCATCGAGAAGGGATTCGGCATCTGGTCGCGGGAGTTCTCGCGCGATTACACCGCGGCGGAGAGCGGTCTTGCCCGCTTTGTGGCCTGGGACAAGGGCGACTTCATCGGGCGCGAAGCGGTGCTGCGCGAGCGCGACGCCCCGCCCCAGCGCCGTCTCGTGCTGCTCGAGGTGGCGGCCGCCGATGCGGAGGCCAACTTCCTCGAGCCGCTCTGGGCGGGCGGTGAGCGCGTGGGGTTCGTGACCTCCGCCGCGTACGGCCACACCTGCGGCAAGAGCCTCGCCATGGGCTACGTCGCGGGGCACGCCGCCGTGGCCGGTACCCCGCTGACGGTGACCCTGCTCGGGGAGCAGCGTGCCTGCCGTATCCTGGGCGAGGCCCCGGTTGATCCGTCCGGCGCGCGGATGCGCTCCTGATGCACACCCAACCGCGGTGCAGCCCATGAGCGATCCGGACGAGGCGGCCCCGCAGAGCCGGCGCCGACGCCGCGCGCCGCGTGTGCGCCCTGCGCATCCGGCGGCCGCGGCGTTCATCACGCGCGTCATCCCGCCGTACGAGATGCTGAGCGAAGAGGCGCTCGTCACCATCGAGGCGCACGCCGACCGGCTGCTCGAGGAGATCGGGTTCGAGATCCGCGGTGACCCGCAGGCCATCGGCCTGTGGCGCGAGGCGGGCGCGCAGATCGAGAACGATTGCCGCGTGCGGCTGCCCGCGGGACTCGCGCGCGCGATCGTGCGCCGCTCGGCGCCCGCGCGCTTCACCCAGCACGCCCGCAACCCCGCGCGCAGTGTGAGCATCGGCGGCCCGTGCACGGTGCTCGCCCCCGCCTACGGCTCGCCCTTCGTGAGCGATGCGCAGGGCGGTCGTCGCTACGGGACGCTCGAGGACTTCCGCAACTTCGTGAAGCTCGCCTACCTCTCGCCCTGGCTGCATCACTCCGGCGGCACGGTGTGCGAGCCCACCGACCTACCGGTCAACAAGCGTCACCTCGACATGGTGTACGCGCACATGCGCCTCTCCGATAAGCCGTTCATGGGCTCGGTCACCAGCGCCGCGCGCGCGGCGGATTCGATCGAGATGTGCCGCATCCTCTTCGGGCGCGAGTTCGTGGACGCCAACTGCGTCATCCTCGGCAACGTGAACGTCAATTCGCCCTTGGTGCTCGACGGCGAGGCGAGCCGGGTGATCCGCACCTACGCGGGCGCGAACCAGGCGCCGGTGTGCGTGCCGTTCATCCTGGGCGGCGCGATGGGGCCGGTCACGACCGCCGGCGGCCTCGCGCAGTGCTTCGCGGAAGCGCTCTTCTGCGTCGCGCTCGGGCAGCTCGAGCGGCCGGGCTCCCCGGCCATCCTCGGCAACTTCCTCTCCTCCATGTCGCTGCGCAGCGGGGCGCCGACCTTCGGCACGCCCGAGCCCGCGCTCGCCTACTTTGCCATCGGCCAGCTCGCGCGCCGCCTCGGCGTGCCGCTGCGCTGCGGCGGCAATCTGTGCGCGTCCAAGGTGCCGGATGCGCAGGCGGCGACCGAGAGCGCGAACTCGCTGTGGCCCGCCGTGCTCGCCGGTGCGAACTTCATCCTGCACTCGGCAGGCTGGCTCGAGGGCGGACTCGTGATGTCGTACGAGAAGTTTGTTCTGGATCTGGATCAGTGCGGCCTGATGCACGTCGTCGCGGCGGGCCTGGCGCTCGATGACAACGGCTTCGCGCTCGATGCTTTCCGCGAAGTCGGACCGGGCAAGCACTTCCTGGGCTCGGCGCACACGTTACGCAACTACGAGACGGCCTTCTTCGATGCGCAGCTCAGCGACAACAACTCGTTCGAGCAGTGGCAGCAGGACGGCTCGCACGATGCGATCTGGCGCGCGAACCGGCGCTGGCAGAGCCTGCTCGCCGGCTATGAGATGCCGCCGCTCGAGGTGGCAATCGATGAGGCGCTGCAGGACTTCATCGCGCGGCGCAAGGCCTCAATGCCTGACGCGATCTGCTAGGGCACCCGCCGGCAGCGCGGCGTTGACAGCCGCCGGCTCGCACGGCATCTTGGTTGAAAAGCCCGTCGGGCACCAAAGGGTGTATGACCAAAGCCACGAGCCTCCGCGGCGGCGGCAGCCGGTTCGAGGTCTCCGAGACACAGGTGGTTGCGCCACCCGGGCTGCAGTTCCTGCAAACCGCCGATGCGGCGCGCTCGCCGTTCGCGCAGCGCTATCTCGCCTACCGGCACCCGCTGCAGTTCTCGTGCGGCGATCCGGGCAACCGCTGCGACACGTACTACCTCTCGCCGTGGATGGTCATGGCGGTGGTCGATGTCGCCTCCATCGACCGCTTCGAAAGTCCCCTGCAGGGACAGGACATCCTGGAGTTTCACTACCGCATCTCCGGGGCCATAGAGATCGCGGGATCCTGGGGCGAGTGCCGAGTGCTCGAGCCGGCGTGGCTGTTGTGGTTCCAGCCGCACGGCTGCGACGACGCCAGCGAGCGACTGGGGGCCGCGGCTGCGGGTCGTGAGACCTGGGTGAGCCTGTATTGCGACCGCGACTGGCTCGGCGAGGTCAACGAGCGCGCCGTCGCGCGGCTCGATGCGGCGCTGGGCCCGCACGAGGATCCGCGGCTCAGTCCGCACTATCGCAGCGGCAGTCACATCGGCGCCACTCTGCCCCTGCTACGCGACATCGTGCGCGCCGATCGCGCCGACCCGCTGCACTGGCTGTATGCCTGCGCCAAGGCAAACGAGCTCCTGTACGTCACGCTGAGCAACATGAGCACGTTCGCGCCCGGAGGCGATGGGCGGCTAAAGCTCACGGGGCGCGACCGGCGGCAGCTGCACGTGGTCCGCGACACGCTGGCGGCGGACTTCGTCACCCCGCCACGGCTGCCCGATCTGGCGCGGCGTGCGGGCATGAACTACTCGAAGCTCTGCAGTGGCTTTCGCCAGGTGTTCGGCGAGACGACGGCGGAGTTCGTCAGGCGCCAGCGTCTCGAGTTTGCTCACGAGCTGCTGCGCAGCTCCGAGCTGCAGGTCCAGCAGATTGCGCGGCGCGCCGGCTACGCGCATCACGGCAGCTTCACCGCCGCCTTCACGCGCCAGTTCGGCTACTCGCCCAAGAAGGTCAGTCGAGCGACAACTTCAGACCCGGGGACCTGAAGTAGCAAGTCTTCCCGGCTGGCAGCAGCCGCGCTCCGTTCATGGGTTTCAAGCTTCGCCGTCACCCGATCTTCGGCGGTACGTTCGCGTTAAGCCGAAACAGGTTCGTCGGATCGTACTTTGCCTTGAGAGCGACAAGCCGCTCGAAGTTAGCGCCGTAATTCTCGCGATAGCCTGCCATCGTGACGTCAGAATCCACGTAGTTTGTATAGAAGCCCTTGGTCAGCGGCGCCAGTTCGTGCCAGTTCGCGCGCATCTTCGCCGTATTCTCCTCGATGTTGTCCTTGTTCGGCCAGATGCTGTGCGCGCCGAGCGTGAAAAGCATGTCGCGATTGGGGAATGCCGTGGCCGCCGGCGCCGTGTGTCGGTACGCCCCGCCACAGTGGTCGAAGAACACGAGGTACCAGTCAGGCATGCGCTTGAAGGAATCGATGATGAGATCGATGCCGTCATCCTTGAGCTGCGTCAACATGCCGGTCTTCAGATAGTAGTATCTGCCGGGTGCCAGCAACTCATCTCCGCTGGTCTGCATCGCCACATAGGGCATTGGTGCGAGGTCGTCACGCGTGGGTTTACCGAAAGCACGCAGCTTCTTGAGCCACGCCTCGCCCTGGGCGTGATCGCCGGACCAGCACGCTTCGATTTCAATCACCGGACCATCTGGCCGCGAGTACAGGAGCGGAGCCAAATTGACGACCTCGGGCGCGTCCGGGGCTATATCGCGGTAGTAGCGCAACACATCGCGCGCCTGGGCCAGTGGCCAGGTGATATTGCCGCCAAAGATCACCGGATCCATGTCGTGCAGCCGGTATTCGATCGAGGTCACGACGCCGAAATTGCCGCCGCCGCCGCGCAAGCCCCAGTAGAGATCCGGGTTCTCTTTGTCGCTCGCCCGGAGGAACCGTCCGTCGGCGGTCACGATATCGAAGGAGGCGGCGTTGTCGCAGGCCAGTCCGAAGCGCCGGCCCAGCCGCCCGAGGCCGCCGCCGAGCGTGAGACCCGCGGCGCCCGTGTGCGAGACGGTGCCCGCGGTGGTGGCCAGCCTGAAGGCCGCGCATTCATGGTCGAGCTGTCCAAGGAGCGACCCCGACTGGAGATAGGCGCGCTTGGTTTCCGGATCCACGCGCACGCCCTGCATCGATTGCAGGTCGATCACCATTCCGCCATCGCAGCTCGACTTGCCGGAGTAGCTGTGGCCGCCGGCGCGCACCGCGGTCAGCAACTGGTGCTCGCGGGCAAAAGCCACGGCCTGCTGGACATCGGAGGCGCCGGTACAGCGGGCAATCAGCGCCGGCTTCTTGTCGAACGATGCGTTCCAGACGCGACGCGTCCGCTCGTAATCCTGGCTGCCCGCCAATAGCACCTCGCCGCGCAGGCTGGCCGCGAGGGCCTCGATGCTGGAACCGGGCAGCACGGTCTCGCCCGCCGGTAAGGGTCTTGGCCGGCACGTCGCCGACACCCTTGAGTACGGAAGTGAATCCACGCAGTGGCCAGGTCGCAGCAAGCGCCAGACCCGAACCGACGAATTGACGTCTTTGCATGATTGCCCCCTCATTCGTCCAAGCGGTAACACTAACAGTCAACACCGGTCAATACATACCCCGCGTCTTCGCGCGCTTCTCAATCCAAACAACCTTCATTTCTACGGGCAGATCTCCGGCAAGTGTTGGTACGTGCTTTCCAATAATGCCAAGGATGATGCGGAGGCGACAAGCCGAGCCGTCGACTGACGCCGCAAGGCAAAGGCGTGCTTCTCGATCAGGCCCTCGCAGCGCCCGTCGCTACGTCTGTAGAGTGCGGCCTGGGGAACGCCGCTGACATCTCACGCAGCCACGCAAGAAGCTGCTGCACCTTCGGCATCGTGACGTACATCTCCGGGCATACGAAGTAATAGGAGCGCGGACACGGCACGATGCGCTCACCGGCCTGCATGATGCGGCCGGTGGCCAGGTCCTGCGCCGCGAGCGACCAGCGCGTCAGTGCCAGGCCTTGCCCCTGCTCGGCGCCGGCCAGCACTGTCAGTGAGTCGTCGTAGGCAGTGCCGCGCTCCTGCCAAGCGACCGTGGCTCCGGGGTACAGCCACAGCGACCATTCTTCGTCCGAGGAGTGCAGCAGGGGAAAGCGCTGCAGATCCGCGGCGTCGCGCAGCGGACCGTATTTCGCGAGCACCTCACGCGTGCACACGGGCACAAACCACTCATCCATGAGCTTCTCGCTATAGAGGCCCGCGCTCGGGCCGGTGGCCATGCGCAGCGCCGCATGAAAGTCGCTGCTCGCGAAGTCGACCGGCGTGCGCGAGGTGTGAATGCTCAGCTCGATCTCAGGATGGCGGTCATGAAACAGCGGCAGGCGCGGCAGCAGCCACTTCTGCAGGTAGGAGGCCAGCGTGCTGATTCTGAGCGCGCCGCTCAGCCGGTCCTGACGCAGATGCTGCATCGACTGCTGCAGCGTACCCAGTCCGCGCCGCACGCCCGGGAGCAGCAGCTCACCTTCGGCGGTCAGCGTGACGCTGCGTCCCTGACGCCGGAACAGCGGTACGCGCAGGTATTGCTCGAGCGTGCGTATCTGCATGCTCACCGCCGCGGGCGTCACGTGCAGCGCCTCCGCGGCCTCCGTGAAGCTCAGGTGCGAGGCGACGCTTTCAAACACCCGCAGAGCGTTCAGGGGCAACCTTTCGAAGCCCGGCAACCGTTTAGGTTTTCTTAACCTTCTATCAGACATCGCGTTTGCTGATCGTGCGCCTGGAGCCGATTATGTAGACCATCAAGTAGGAGGTATTAATCATGAAAACCAGTAACTTAGTAACGCTGATCATAGCACTGATCATCTCGACCGGAGGATTTGAGGCGATCAATATTCTCTTCACACATGCCTCGGGCAGCCATGAGCGGCCAGCCGCGGCGCTGATTGTGCGCCGCTGAGGGGGCTGCCATGGCCGTACGCGCTGAAATCGAGTTTCTCGCCCCTGGGACCGAGCGCCCCTTTGCCTATGCGCACGAGAGGCCCTGCGGTGCCGAACCGGAGAGCGCGCGCTTCGTGGGCCACGCGGTAGAGATCCGCGACCTGCGCGGCGGCGGGGAGCTGCGGCTCGATGAGCACGGTGGGACGCTCGGGCGTTGGCCGACGCGGGTACAGCGCTTCGATGACGACGACTACATTCGCGAGCGCTACTACCCCGAAAGCGCCGAGATCATCCAGGCCGCCCTGGGGGCCGACCGCGTCGTCGTCTTCGATCACAACGTGCGTCGTGGCGGATCCTGTGCTCCGCGGGCCGACGGACACGCCGTCGGCCGGCCGGTGCATCACGCGCACACCGATTACACGCCGCGCTCGGCGCTTGATCGTCTGCGCCACGAGTTGGGACCACAGGCCGAGGCGGGGCTGTCGCGCTACCTGCAGGTCAATCTCTGGCGGCCGATCCGTGGCCCGCTGCGGGATGCGCCGCTCGCGCTGTGCGACGCTACCAGCGTCGCACGAGATGCCCTGCGCGCCGTCGAGCTGCGCTACCCGGAGCGCACCGGCGAGATCTACTACCTCCTGCACGACCCCGAGCAGCGCTGGTACTTCGCCTCGGATATGACGGTCGATGAGGCGTGGCTATTCAAGAACTTCGATTCGGCGCCTCCCGGCCCGGGCCGTGCCGCGCCGCACAGCGCGTTCACGGATCCGCATCATCCGCACGTCCCGCCGCGCGAGAGCATCGAGGTCCGCGCCCTCGCGCTCTTCCGGTGAACAGCCACAATCAGGGTTGGAGGTCGAAATCAGCGCCGGCGAGCAAATGCATCACTGCATTCTTGCCGGCGCTAACACGTTAACCGTGTAATCGGTCTCCATGTATTTCCCTTTTGGGCCGATTCCTTGAACGGTAAATTGGTCGGTGCCAACAAAGTCTTTGGCGGATGTATAGATGACTTCGACGCCTGGGCTTTTCTTGCTGCATTCGTGGCCCGGACTTGTCGCTGGGAAACTCGTGTAGCCATCGGCTTTGGCGAATGCTACGGAACCGCGCGTCGGCGGGTTCTTCAGTTGAGCACCTACACAGGGTCGTCGGTCGAGCGGGCGACGAGAAGCTGCGCGATGGCGCGTCGAACGCGCTTCCACAGGAGCATCCGGACACCAACCAAGAGAGAGAGCAGCGCGCATACGTATGGAAAAAGGTCGCCGACTCGCGTGTAAAGAGTTGGGCCAGATCCGAGTGGCACGTCCGCTTGCACTGCGACCATCCCTGCGGGACTGGTGGGGGCGCTCGCGAGTACCCGTCCTTGCGCATCGGAGATCGTCTCCAGGCCGTCGAAAGCCGAGCGCAGCACCGCAAAGCCATTTTCGATGCCGCGCATGATAGCCATACGGGCATGTATCCACTGATCGCGGCCGAAGTCGTCCGCCGGCACAATCATCAGACGCACCCCATGCCCGGCGGTCGCGCGCACCGTACCAGCGAAGTCCATATCCTTGCATATTTGAGTGGCATAGCCTGCCCCAAGAAAGCCGGGATCGCGGCCCGGGATCTCCGTCTCGAAGGGCGCAAGCAAGTGTCGCTTCTCGTAGGTCTCGACTGTGCCGTCAGGCAGAAAGACGAACGCGCGGTTTTGCGCCGGTTCTGGTGTAAAGGTGCCCACCACCACCGTCGCACCGGACGCGCGCGCTGCCGCCGCGAGTGGCGCCAGCACGACGTTTTCGTCGTCCTGCCGCATTTGCACGGCGCCCTCGGGAATCGCCACGACCCGCACGTCCTTCAGCTGCCCGATATAGGCGGCGTAGGTCTGCGCCGCGATTTCCTCGGAGGCAAGGGTGTGCTGGCGATGTTGGGCATTGCGAGTCTCGGTGTCGGCCAGCGCTGCGACCCGAACGCGCGGTCCTGCGGCCTCTTCCAGCCGCACCAATCCGCACACGAGTGCGAGCGCGCATAGCGCAACGCCCGCACCGCCTTGAGTCCACCGACGCCGCAACAGCAACGCGACAGCATTGGCGCACAGGCAGAGCAGGAAGGTGACGGCATGGACCCCGAATAGCGCGGCCACCTGGACACCGGCCGGGAACGATACCTGCGCGTAGCCGAGTGCGCCGAAACTTCCGTGCGGTGACACCCTCCCGATGAGGTACTCCAGGGCCGTATACAGTGCCGGGAAGGCCACGAGCGTTCCCCAGGACGACCCGCGGCGCAGCGCCTCGCCAGAAAACACAACCGCGATCGCGAACGTCACGCACATCGCGACAACCAGCGGCGCGATGATCGCAGCCGGGAGCTGTCCCCAATAACATTGGGCGAGATAAGCCTGTCCCAGTGCGAAGCCGGCGAGACTCGCCAGGAACACCTGCCACCGCGGTGCGTCCCCGTACGCGAACCACAGCAGAGGCACGGGCGCCAGCCAGCCGAGAGGCCAGACATCGGCTATGCCCTGCGAAAGGAAGAACAGGATTCCGCTCATGACAGCGGCCAGGAGGGCCCTCATCGGACTCTCCCGGCAGGTCTGGGGGCAAAGCCCTCGAGACAATGGCGGACCTGCGTGCGGTAGAGCGCCTTGAAGTGCTTCTCGCCCGAGAAGCGGTTGGCGCGGTACATGGAGACAAGTCCCTGCACCAGCGCCGAGATTGCCAGCGCCACGTCGAGCCGCGGCGCCTCGCCGATTCGGCCGTCCGCTTTCGCCTGGTCTATGCGCATCAAGGCCATCGCCACGACCGGCGAGCGGCCGGCCACGAAGTCGTCGGGGTATTGGCGCGCCTTCGGCGCGGCTAGGAAGAACGCTGCGTCAAATCGATGTGGCTCCTTAAGGGCAAAATCCAGGAACGCCTCCCCGAGCGCCTCGAGCCACTGGATGGGGTCGGTGGCCCGGATTGAGCGAGCTCTCTCCTCCCAGGCAGCAAGGCCATCTTCCATCAGAGTGTTGAGTAGCGCGTCCTTATCGGCAAAATGCCGGTAAAGCGCCATGGGCGAGAGTCTCGCATGGTGCGCGACCTTGCGGATCGTGAGACCGGTCAGCCCTTCACGATCGAGCACGATTTTGGCGGCGGCTAGGATCTTATCCTTGCTCATGTATACATCGTACGCAAAACTGCGTACTTTGTACACAGAAAGTTCGCCCAGCCATCTCGCGCGGTGCGATGTGCCTTGCACTGAGCCAGGCGATTTCTATGCTTTAGAGGCGGGGACGGTACCTGCGGCTGCGCTCAAGCCCACCAACCCAGCTTTTACGGCTTGCGGGCAATCGCTATCCTGCCCGTCACGCCGGCCGGCGCGATGCCTCGAAGGCATTGTTTGCGGCTGTCGGCCAAGTTTACACAGGAGCGCTTCGCCCAATGTCAGATCTCCAATCGATCCAATGGCTTGTCTTCGTGGCATGCAGCATGCTGCGTTTATCTGCTTAGGCGTACTACAACGTTATCGTGAAAGATCAGAATGCGACGCGACAACGACCCCTTGCTGCACCTTCATCTCGGCGGGGTCGCCGCCGGCGCAACCCGGGTAACGCGCTGAGCCATGCATGCAGGAAAGCTTTCCAGAGGCGAGTCTGATGGGCACAGGTAGCGGGTTCATCCGCGGGCGCCACGATGCTTTCGCCGCTGGCGATCGACGGTCAGGCTTCCGTCACCACGCCGTTCGAGCAGTTACCTTCATATTTGCCCTGAGCAGCGCCCTCGCGCTCGCCGGCGGCAAACACCCCTTGGAGTACCTCGACGAACAGACGGGGGCGACAATCTCAGCAGTAGGTGAGCCGCTGGTTTTTGCGCCTGCGCGCTCCAGCCAGGTAGCTGCCGGGGACTACATTACGCTGGCCGCAGCCGCCGTGGATCGAAGCGGTGACATCAGCTACGTGTTGATAAAATATTGTTGGTTGGCAGGCGTTAGCGGGCCGTCCGCGGGGGTGCTCTGCGCGGCTCCACTCGTGCTGCAGGCGGATGACAGGAGGATCGAGCTTCCCCTGAGCAAGGGCTCGGCTCGCGACGCAGGCATCGGGCTGCCGATACACCGGCCGCCGTTCGGTGCCGGAACGCCGTATGTCTACTCGGTCGATCTGGAGACGATCCGATTGATTTCCGAATCCCACCACCTATCGCTCAGCATCGGCGGTGATAGTGCACCGCTCACCTATGAGCTTTTCGAGGATCGGCTTAGCTCGCTACGGGAATTCGTTCGACATATGAGTGCCGGCAACTAGGGGCGTGCCGATCAAGCGTGGAATGCCAGTCTGAGCCTGATGGCTATGCTGATCGGGCACGCTGTTCCTCAAGTGATTCCCAGCGCGCGAACCTCTCCAGTAGCCGCGCTTCGAGGTCCGCAAGCCGCTTGCGGTCGCCTCGCGCCCGCTCGCCTCCCAGTCGGTGATAGTTCGGTTCGCTCATGCGCCCGCTGAGCTCAGATCTGCTCGCGCTCTAGCGACTCGATTTCCTCGGGCAGCGCCGCCAGCTCGCGCTCCTCCTTATAGCTCAGGCGCCTGCGCGTTTAGACCGGAGGTTCAGCCGCAGCGCGAGCACGCGAGCCAGGCGGTGCAGGGGTCTGACCGGCCTTGCTTGCGCGGTCCGACGGCAGCGGCGGCCGCTGTTGCAGGTAGTCGCTGTATCCGCCTGCATATTCGCGCCATACCCCATTTCCCTCGGCGGCCAACGTTTGGGTGACGACATTGTCGAGAAAGCGCCGGTCGTGACTTACCAGCAGCAGCGTGCCCTGGTAGTCCTGCAGCCGCTCTTCGAGTAGCTCCAGGGATTCGATGTCGAGGTCGTTGGTCGGCTCGTCCAATATGACGAGGTTTACAGGTTGCGCGAACAGCCGTGCGAGCAGCAGACGGTTGCGTTCGCCACCGGAAAGCATGCTGATCGGTGACTGCGCGCGCTGGGCGGGAAACAGGAACTCGCCGAGATAGCTCACGATGTGTTTGCGCTCGCCGCCGAGTTGCACCCAGTCTGAGCCGGGGCTGATGGCCTCGGCGAGGGTTGCGTCGGGATCGAGTTGGGCTCGCAGCTGATCGAAGTAGGCGATGCTTAAGCGGGTGCCGAGGCGTACCGTCCCGGTGTCCGGCGCGAGCTCGCCCAAAATGAGACGGATCAGGGTCGATTTTCCTGCGCCGTTCGGTCCGATGAGGCCGATGCGATCGCCACGCATGATCCGCATCGAGAGATCTTCGACCACCGGTCGAGCTGCGAAACGCTTGCTCACGCTGTCGAACTCGACCACTAGATCGCCGGAACGTTCGCCGGCATTGAGAGTGAGGCGAATGTTGCCGAGCCGGTCGCGTCGCGCCGCGCGCTCGATGCGCAACCGTTCGAGGCGGCGTACGCGTCCTTCGTTGCGCGTGCGCCGTGCCTCGATTCCTCTTCGGATCCAGGCCTCCTCTTGCTGCAGACTTTCTCGAAATGGCGACGCGCGGTATCTTCCGCGGCGAGTTCCTCGTCCTTGCGCTGCTCATAAGCTGCGAAGCTGCCGGGGTAGGAGCGCAGTACGCCGCGGTCCAGTTCGATGATGCGCGTGGTGATCCGATCGAGGAAGGCGCGATCGTGGGTGATGATAATGGCAGCAGGCACCTTGAACAGCAGGTCCTCGAGACGTTCGATGGCCTCGATATCGAGATGATTGGTGGGTTCATCGAGCAGCAGCAGATCGGGCTGTAGCGCGAGCGCCAGGGCAAGCTCAGCGCGCTTGCGCTCGCCGCCCGAACAACTCGCAGGTGACGTGACGCCCGTGAGACCGAAGCGGTGCAGAAATTCCTCGAGACGCGACTCCAGGCGCCAGTGCTCGCGCTCATCGGTCAGCATTCCCTCGCTCCAGACCGCGCACTCCTTGGCTCGCAGCAGCAGACTGTCTTGCAGGGTTTCCGCCGGCGGGAGCTGCGGTTCCTGTTCGACGAGCCCGAGACGCAAGCCCTCGCGTCGCTGCACCTCTCCGCCATCGAGTCGGGTCTTACCGGCGAGCACGCTCAGCAGTGTCGACTTACCGGTACCGTTGCGCCCGATCAGCCCGAGTCGTTCGCCGACCTGCACGGCGAGCTGAGCGTTCTCCAGCAGCGGCCGCTCGCCGAAGGCTATTTGGGCGTTGAGAAGCGTGACCAGGGACATGGGAGCATTGTCCGGATTCGACGTGCGATGGCAAAGTCCGCGGGGTTCACACGCGCCCAGGAGAAGGAGCTCAATAAACCGTCGGCCAGTAGCGTCAGCGCTGCTACGAAGGTAACGATTGCGTCTCCGCGAAAGCCGCGCGGGCGGTAATATGGCAACTTCGCAAACCCGCACCATTTCGGAGAAAGCGCCGTGCCGTCCAAACTAGCAGTTCGCTCCGCGTTGCTCCTGACGCTGGCTGCCGTTGCTGTCAGCGCGATGGCGGCGGATGCCCAAGATCCGCTCGCCACGGCGATTTCCAGTCCCTCGCGCACAGCGAAATTCACCGTGCGCGACCAGTACCGCCATCCGCTCGAGACGCTGCGATTCTTTGGATTGCGGCCCAACCAGACCGTGGTCGAGATCTCGCCCGGCCGCGGCTGGTATATGGAAATCCTGGCACCGTACCTGCGGGAGCAGGGCAAGTACTACGCCGTCATTGAGGCTCCCGATGTAGCCGGCGCAACGAAAGAGACCAAGGAGAATGCGGCCGCGCTGCGCCAGCGCATCGCCGACGATCCGGCTCACCTCGGCAAAGTGGTCATTAGCGAATGGCATCCGCCGCAGCTTAGCGAGATCTGCCCGCCCGGGACCGCCGATATGGTGCTGACGTTCCGCAATGTGCATAACTGGCTGGATACGGGCGAACAGCAGGCGCGGTTCAACGCATTCTTCAAGGCACTGAAGCCGGGCGGCGTGCTCGGGGTGGTCGAGCATCGCGCCAAGCCAGGCACCAGTCTCGAGCAGATGCGTAAGTCCGGCTATATGGACGAAGACTACGTCAAGAAACTGGCGACGACTGCGGGCTTCCGCTTCGATGCGGAATCGCCGATCAACAATAACCCGAAGGACACCAAGGACTATCCCGAAGGAGTGTGGACCCTGCCTCCGACGCTCACGCTCGGGGACAAGGATCGCGACAAGTATCTGGCAATTGGCGAGTCGGATCGGATGACACTGAGATTCGTGAAGCCCACCAAGTAAATCGACAGGGGGTGGACGAGCTCAAGGGTGACGCAGGGCCTCAGGACGACCAGGCCCTGAGCGCCGGGTCTAGAGAGCGCCGCCGGCCGGTGCGCGACTTGGCCACTCGCGCTCGATCTGGCCGAGCCACGCGAGTTCGGTTTTGAGTTCTTCGATGACCAGGCTGAGCATCCAGACCGCTTCGTGAAACGGGTGGCCGACCTCAGCCAGGACGTCCTGAAGTGTCGCCTGACGGTGGCGCAGCGTGTCTTCAAGAAACTGGCGGCGGCGTTTGAGCTGCCTAAGGAAGACGCCACTTCGGCATTGCCATGAAAGCGCAAGCCAGGTAAGGAAAGCCGGACGCTCGATCTGATCTGTCCAGTCGGCGCGTTCGAGCGCGGTTGCGAGCGCCGCACGGCCGCGCTTGGTGGTTGCGAAGACACGGCGCTCAGGACCGGCGCGCTTTTCAGTTTCCGCGTCGGTGGCTTCCAGCAGGCCGAGCCCCGAGAGTTTCTCGAGGGAGTAGTAGACCTGCGGGCGGGAGACTCCGGCCCAGTCACGAACTTTCCGCGACTCAAGCAAGGCATTGGCCTGATAGCCGTACATGGGCTTTTCAGCGAGCAGGCTGAGCAGCACCAGATCGGGGGTAGTCAACTTTCCTCTTGACGGCTTTCTCATTGAGTACTAGTCTAATTAATACTAGTGGCCATTGCAAACAGGAATCCCGCCGTGAACGCCAAATCCATAACGATCAAGAAAATGACCGCCGTTCTTTATGCGGAAGACGTGGCCGCGTGCGTCCGCTTCTGGATAGATCGATTGCATTTTGAAAAGACGGTGGAGGTGCCCGATGGCGCGAAGATCGCCTTCGCAGCTCTGCAGCTCGGAAATCTTGAATTGATGTACGGAAGTTATGCGAGCCTGGACGCAGACGCCGCGATCGCGCGTGCCTATACGAAAGGAACCTCGTTTCTGTTTATCGAAGTCGAAGAGGTCGATGGCGTCTTTGCGGCAATGGCAAATGCGCCGCTCGTGGCGCCCATTCACAAGACCTTTTACGGAGCTACGGAGTTCACGGTCAAAGATCCCGCCGGTCACCTCATTACCTTCGCGCAGTTCGGTAATTCCTGATGGCATCGTGCGCGGTCTGCAAACAAAGCCGTGCTCCAGCGGCCGCTAAACCTGCGCTGTGGTGAACGCCGAAGACGTGCGAGACTTACGCTCGTGGATTTCTCCTGAAATCGGAAAGCCTGCATGCGACGAACGTCTAAGATCCGCGCGCCTGGGCAAGCTGCGACGTGGTTGACCGTCGCCTTGGTGAGTTTTCTCGCACTTGGAGGTGCGGGTGGCGCGCGGGCCGACGAGGCGCGCGGCCGCTTCGATGGAGAGTGGGACACAATTCTGTCGTGCCCAAATTCGAACGGCGCATTGGGCTATTCGTTCAAATTCGTGTCGACCGTCAAAAACGGCCTGCTGCACGGCGAGAAGGGTCGCCGAGATGAAGCGGGTTGGCTGCAGCTGGATGGCAAGATACTCGACGACGGATCAGCCGACTTGTACGTCGATGGGCTGGTGGGCGCGGCGCCCTACGCCGTGGGACAGCGGCCCGCCGGATCGAAGTACGGCTACCACGTGACGAGTAGGTTTACGGACCAGGCCGGCTCCGGTACGCGAGTGGAGGGCCGCCCGTGCACCGTTACTTTCAACAGGACTACGAGCCGATAACTCAGACGTGGGGCTGCTTGGCGTTGGCAAAGGCAATGGCCCCACGCCAGCGCCAGCAATGATCTGGCATCGCTCAGTGCTGGCCAGGCTTCTCGCGACGGCCCTTGGCCAAACAGTGGGTAGTAGAGCTGCCATCGCGCGCGTCGATCCGCGCGCAATGTGATACATGAGCGGAAGTCGGCAACGCGCGCAAGGATCGTCCGCCCGATTGCCCGAAGCGCATCGCAGTAGTCCACAGAAGCACAACGCTCTCGGCGTAGAAGTTCATACGACCTCCTCAGCATCGCTTTGCGCGGAGGATTAAAAGCCCGCCGCGTTCTTGCCGCAAACGATTTGTCTGACGTCTACGGATAACTTAGACTCATGCGACATCAAATGGACGTCAGCGATGCCCTCAAACCGCTCTCCGTCATTGCTCGCGCTGCGCGCTTTTGAAGCCGCGGCGCGGCGTCTCAGTTTCACGGAGGCAGCCCGCGAACTTCACGTGACGCAGGCCGCCATCAGCCGGCACGTGCGTGGACTTGAGAAGGATGTCGGGCGTGAGCTATTTCGTCGGCTGCATCGCGCCGTCGAACTGACCGCCTCAGGGCGACATCTGGCGTCCGAGCTTTCTGCGGGTTTCCTGATCATTCATCGCGCCGTAGACAGTGTTCGCGGCGTGGCGATGAAGCGTCTACGCATTACCGTCGAGCCGGGATTCGCATCACGCTGGCTTGTACCCAGGCTGGGCCGCTTTTCTGCAGCGCACCCGGAGATTGAGCTCGAATTGGAGACCTCGGACGAATTGCGCGTTGTCGGCCGGGATGCGGATATTGCCATCCGTTACCTCGCTATCGGCGCCCGCCGGCCGCGCATGAAATTCCGTCGTTTGTTCTCGATCGAGGATATTCCGGTCACGGCCGGGGTCCGGCCGCGCAAGGCGGAGCTGCGGCAGGACCGTGCCGTCCCGACATTCCGGCTGTTGCATTACGATGACGGCACTGAATGGCGCACTTGGTTCGCCGCGGCAAGGCAAGCCGGGTTCGAGCGAGCGAAGCATCTGTATTTCACGGACTATTCGCTCGCGATAGAGGCGGCCGCCAAAGGACAAGGTGTTGTCCTAGCCGCAACGGTGTTCATCGAGCCGGAATTGAAGAGCGGGCGGCTGATGCAGATCGGGCAGACACGCACGACTTCCGGAGAATACGTTCTTCTCGAAGGCAATCAGCGTCCAAACAATGCCGCGCGGGCGGCATTTGTTCGATGGGTCGGTCGTGAGGCTGCTGAGTCAGCCTCGCTCACCAAAGTATGAGAAGCAGGGATCGGGGCGTGCGCCCTCACTACGTTTGAGCGGAAGCTCGCTTAGGAAGATACTGCCAACTCTGATCCAATAACCACGGCCCTTTCCGAATTGGGCGGCGTGACATGCCTCGGATTCCCCGTAGCAATCAGGAAGAGCGCCCCGAGACCTACATCGTTGCTGACTTGCGCATTGATGTGGGGCGTCAGTGCGTCTCCCGGGGAACCCTCGACATTGCGTTGCCCAATCTGTCGTTCCGCCTGCTAGTGGCGTTGATTCAAGGCGCACCGAACGTTGTCAGCAATGATCGGCTCATGGAATTGGTGTGGCCCGGGCAGATCGTAAGTCCGGAAACCGTCAACAAGCGCGTACAAATGCTGCGCGATGCCCTGGGCGATGACGTTCGCAACCCCCGCTACATCGCGGGGGTGCGTAGCCGTGGCTACCGGCTTATCGCCACGGTGGAAGCTGCGACTGCCGCAAACCCGGAGAATTCAACTCGCCCTGCCGAGTCAGCAAGCCACCCGCCTGCTACACCGCTACCTCTGGGCGCACCGAACCCGTCCCCGTATCGGCGCCCGCTCGTCTGGATAATGGCAGTTGCGCTCACCCTCATCGTGATCTGCACGATCGCCATCGTCAGGGTTAAGTCGGTTGATCGCACTGCGATGGGTGTCAATGCGGCTTCGGCCGGCAAGCTTGCAGTGGCGATCCTGCCGTTCGAAAGCATCAGTGCTGATTCTGCCGATGCCTATCTGGCGCTTGGTGTGCCTGAGATGATCATCAGCCGGATGTCGCAGACCGAAGGGCTGTCGGTGATCGCCCGCAGTTCCTCGTTTTCACTGCCGACCAAGACGCTGGATTCGCGCGCGATCGGTCGGCGCTTGAATGCCGCGTTTCTGGTGGGTGGCAGCGTGCAGCGAGACGCCGATAGATTGCGGGTCGATGTGCAACTCGTGGATGCAACGGCTGACACGGTGATTTGGTCGGCACGCTACGATCGCAAACTGCACGAGATCTTCGCGATCGAGGACGAGATTGCCGATGAGGTGGCCGACGCGCTCGCTGTTCATACTGGCGGCTTCCGGCCGAAGCCGCTTCCCAAGGAGCGCAGCGGGAATGTGGAGGCGTACCTGGCATTTCTGCGGGGGCGAACGCTCTTGGGTCGATTCACAGTGCCAGAATCGGAAGCCGCGCTGCCCTTTTTCGAGAAGGCAATTGAACTCGATCCGACATTCGCGCCGGCCTATGCATCCTTGTACGACGCGCGGATGCAGGCCGCGGATGGCCGTGGCGAGGATCTGGCACCGCTGCGTGAACGCTATCGCGTCCTGATAGATCGCTCCTTGGCAATCGACCCGCGATGTGGGGCGGCCTACTTTGCGCGCGCGATGTGGAGCAACGACGACCCGTCGCAGCGCGACGCCGACTTTCGCCGTGGCGCCGATCTCGATCCCAGCAATGGCCGCGGCCTGACGGCATATGCCGATTTTTTGCAGAACGAATACCCGGATGCCGCCAAAGGCGACAGCACGCGCATTCTGCAGCGGGCGCTGCAGATCGACCCTTTGGCGCCGCTGGCGCAGTTCAAAGCCGCAGTGTGGAGCACCGAGGAGGGCACGGCTAAGACGCAAGTTGTCGAGCAGAAGGTGCTGGAAGTGCTGGAGAAGGATCCAAACTTTGTGCCGGCGCTGTTTCGCTACGGTAGATACCGCTGGCTTTTCGACGGCAGAATCGCCGAGGGAATTCAGTACGAAGAGCATGCCATCGCACAGGACCCGAAGAATCCCTGGATCCGTCATACCGCGATGGCCATGTACCTGGACATCGGCGACGAGGCAGCGGCCCGCGAGGTCGCGGCCGGAACCCCCAAGAGCGCGCAGACTGCGCAGCTGATGCTGTCACTGTACGCTGGCAACTGGCGTGCCGCTGGCCTGGCAGGGTTTGACAAGACCGTTTGGGAACACAATGAGCTCGAGGACTGGGGCGCCCCGGAGGCGTTGCGCGACTACGCCGTAAAAGCGGGCGAAGGTCCTCGTACCATCGGATTCATGCGGGAGAAATACGGCCTGCAGGGCGATGTCAGCGGCAAGCTCGATCTCAAAAATTTTCGCGCCGCGGTCTTTTTGTCGCAGCTGCTCGCGGCATCCGGCCAGGTGCAGGCCGGACTCGATATGCGGCGCGCGGCCGCCGCCTGGAACGAATCGACGGAACCCAAGCTCGGCTCGGTGTTCGCGCATCGCTTGAGGGCGACGATCTCTCTGCTCGATGGCAAGCAGGATACGGCGCTGGTAGAACTGGCCGACTCCTTTAAGACCGGCGACTACGAGACCTGGTGGTACACGCTTTACCGGGATCCGCTGTGGGTGCCGCTGCACGAGGATCCTCGCTTTCGCGCCATCGCTGCCGACGTCACGCGCTATGTTGCCGGTCAGCGCCAGCAACTCGATACTCTGCGACAGCGCGGCGAAGTTCCGAGCCGCGGGGATACGGCTTCTGCGCGCTGAGCTCTTCCTGAGCGCCCTGCTTTTCGCAGACGCGGGCTCCTGGGCGAATCCTTACCTCGAGTCCCTCGATGAGATTGTCATCACGGCTCGCAAGATTCCCGAGCCGCTCGCGGACGTGCCGCTCTCCATCCAAGTCATCACGCGCCAGGATTTGCAGCGCGCCGGCGTCGATGGATTGCAGTCGCTCGCCGGGATCGTGCCCGGTCTTTATGTGGAACCCATGTGGGGCGGCACGAATGCCGCCCCGACGTTGCGCGGTCAGTCGCATCCGGGGCCCGGAGGCAATACGGTGGGCATCTTCGTGGACGGGGTGTTGCAGGCCAATGTCTCCGGTGACGATGCGGCGATGTTTGACCTCGAGCGCGTTGAGGTGGTCAAGGGTCCACAAAGCGCTCTGTATGGAGACAGCACCTTTGCCGGCGCGATCAATTTCGTAACGCGGCGTCCGACAGCTGACCTGCAGAGCGAGGTGAACATTGCGGCGGGCACGGACGCTTACCGGACCATCGCGGCGTCCGTGTCCGGCCCCTTGGGCCTTCCGGACTTGCTCGCCAGAGTTTCGATTTCCGACCGGGAGTTCGGTGGAACTGCGACAAACCTTGCTGATCCGCACGACAATCTCGGAGGCTACGAGAGATGGGGCGCTTCGCTAGCCCTGGAATATTCCTGGGCAAACGCGTGGCGGGTCATCAGCGATCTGCGTCTGACGAATGATCGAGAGGGGCAACCCCCCACCTCCACCCTGTTCGCGAGCGGCTACAACTGCGGCAGTCAGGACCTGAAAACAGGCTATTGGAGTTTCTACTGCGGCGATATCCCGCGCACGCGCCAGTACAGCCTGAGCCCGGACATTCCTGACAGCAATACCCGGACAGTGCAGGCGTCGGTACGCTTCGAGTGGCAGGGCGAGCGTTTCAGCTTCCACAGTCTCTCAGCGTACTACCGTAGCAAGTCAGAGGTTTACCGCGATTTTGACGGCACTGCCACTGGCCAGCTGATGGGCGTCTGTACTTTAAACGTCAACTGCGACAGCCCGGGCACGGCGATGGTTGATGGGCTGATTTACGTAAACCAGAGCGAACGCAGCACGGACTTTATCGAGCAGATCACGCAGGAATTCCGCGTACGCCATCAGGCGGGACGATTTGACTGGATGCTGGGCGCACAGGTCGTCGTGGACTCAGAGCATTCGGGCGATGACATTGCGGCAGACCCCGTGATGCTCGCCTCGAACGAGCGACTCACGGTTCTGGTTCCGCAGGCCCCCCAGCTTGTGGGCCCGGTGGCTGCGATCAATGAGCCTGATTTTGAGCCTCTGGCCATGCACTCGACCCTGACCACATTATTCGCCGCCGTGGGCTATCAGGTGGCCCCGCACGTCGATCTGCGCGCAGAGTTACGGCAGGGGCTGGGGGAATTCAGTGTGACGGCGCCGCGCCTCTCGGTCGCCTATCACACCTTTGCGGCGGGCTTGGCGTGGTTGTCCGTCGCGCGCGGCGAGACGGCCGGAGGCAGCAACGGAGTGCCGACCCTGATTCCTTCCGAGCAGAACTACGGTCCGGAATCGGAGTGGACATATGAACTGGGGTTCCGCGGGCCGCTATGGAGCGACCGAGTGAACTTCAGCGCGACGGCGTATTACAACGATTGGCGCAACGCGCAGATATCCGGTCCATCCAATACGCCAGGCTATGACATGGCGATCATCCGGAATATTCGCGGCATCACCACCCCGGGTGCCGAGTTTGCAACAGACGTCAAACTCACGCAGAGCCTGTCAGCAGCGTTCGGCTATACCTACGACGATCCGCGTTTCAAATCCGGCAGCGAGGACTATGGCGGCAGTCGGTTCTGCGGTGTGACGGCCGGGAACACCACATCCAATTTCTGCACGATCGGTCCATCGCGGGTGCTGACCCAGGGGCCACTGGATCTGGTGCCGTACGTCGACGGCAATTCTCTGCAGCGCGCGCCGCAGCAGCAATGGACGGCCGCGCTGACGTTCGAGCCGCCCCACACGGCCGCTGAACTCCACTGGTTTGTGCGCGCGAGTGCCGAGCATCAAGGCAGCGTGTTCGTCCGTCCCATCGATGGCGCCTATGATGGCGAGCGCACCCTGCTGGCGGCTCGCTTAGGGCTGGCGCGGGGTCCTTGGTCCCTGGAACTGTGGGGCAGCAACCTGACAGATGCGAATTACATCCGCGCCGTGGCCTCGCGGCCCCGTGTTTACTTTCCTCTGACCGTCCAGCCGCAGGACCTCATCTATGGGGACGCGCGCCGCGTCGGGCTTGACGCGCACTGGCGCTTCTGAGGCTTTTCGCGAACGATTTCGTCAAGATTTCCGGAAACCTTCACTCAGATTTCCGGCAAGTCCCTCGCATCAGGAGCCCACTGCGACCGTCAAGGTCCACAACCGCGGGGGCAGATCATGGTGCTGCAATGGAGATATCTTCGGTGCCACGCTTTCACGCGCGTCGCGGAAGCCGTTAGCGATCAATCCCTTGGCCCCAGCGGCGGCAATGTGCGGCGTTCGTCCGTTGCAGGAGGAGAACGGGCGGCCGCTCCTGGATTCTGGAGTGTGTTCAGGGGCACGGGTTCGATCGCACGAAGTCCGCATCTTCGGTATGCGTGCGCGCTGCCGTGTGCCCTGGCTGCAATCACGCTTGTCGCGTGCGGCGGATCGAACGATGCCGCGGCAACAGGAACCGGAACCGTCGGGGGATCAGGAACCGCCGGGGGATCAGGAACCGGCTCGACGGGCGCTAGTCCTCCGCCGAGCCTACTCGATTACATCGCTTACGACGGTCCGGCAGTATTCACCCTGGGGGTCTTCAGCAGGTACTTCGCCGATGCTGCAATATCTCCATTCAGCACGATCACAGTGAGTCCGGCACTACCTGCGGGACTGACGATCGATTCGAGCACCGGCATGATCGCGGGAACGCCGACGACCTTGAGTCCCGGTCAGGAGTACACCGTCTCGGCTGCAAATTCGGCCGGCACAGCGACCACGAAGGTGGCGCTTGAGGTCAACGACGGGGCGCTTTTCTACCCGAGTCCCACAATCCTGGCGTTGGGAGTTGCAATGAGTCCGCTCATCCCGAATGGCACGAGATACCTGAGCGACTTTTCAGTGGATCCCGCGCTGCCTGAGGGACTGTCGCTCGATCCGAAGACAGGCATTATTTCGGGCACGCCTACGAAGCCTTCGGCACCGAGTTACTTCAAAATCATCTCGACCGATTACACCTTCCACCGCGAGTACGGGCTGACCCTCGGAGTTGCTGACCCATCCGCTCCTACAGAGTTGCCGTCTGCGGCGTCATTTAACTGCGTGCATTCCGGAGGTTTTGTCGGCACTTTTCCCGCCGACTCAGTGGACAAGAGTTACGGACTAATCGCCATTGCCTTTACACCGGACGGGCATGCAAAGGCACGCGTGAACGATCTGACTACCGGCGACACAGCCGACAGTGATGGCTTGCAGGCGCTAAGCCCCACCATGGATGGTACCTTCGAGATCGGATTTGCGGGCGCACCCGACCTATCCATTCGCGGCAGCTTTTCCGGGCCGGATCTCATTTCCGGGATCTTTCAGCATGGGGCCACGGCTAAGTCCTTTAGTGCCGCTCGCCTGGGCGGTTCGGCCAAGGCGCAGTATCGATATACGGGGGGCTTTGGCTACTCCAACGTCTACAGAATCGACTTTGGCACCGTGGACATCACGGGATCGGCGCTCACCGGGGCGGGATATCAAATGTTTTATACGGGAAGTGACTACTTCCTTATAAACAGGCAACTCTCGTTCGCATCTACCATTGCAGGTGGCATTTTCACCGTAACGGTCGACTCCAGCACAACTACCTGGCCTTATACGCCCGGCCAGAGCAGTTTGGGTCTCGGGGATCCATACGATTCGCTTTTTTACATTAAGACCTTGGGTTGCCAGTTGAACTGAGTTTTGCCGCCTAGCTAGGCACAGAGGTAGTTAGGACGAGTTTCGGCCATCCGGCGAGTCGCTCTTCAGATGACGCCGCCCTTCTGTGCCGCGCCGGCTGTGGACCTGACGACGGCGCGATGAGAACGCGTGGCTGAAGCCTTCGGACAAACACATAGTGCCGGGTCGTCTAAAGGCAGATCTGCGAAGCGGGATGTAACCACGCGCAGCGGATTCTGCCTGGGCGCAACGGTCAGACATTGATACCTATGCCCCGTCCGTCATCACACTCCTGCAGTCCGTGCCGTGCGGATTGTTATTGACCGGCGCGAGACAGGTTAGCGCTGTGTCATAGCGGTGCTTTTGAGTTGTTTCGCAATAACTTCGCCAAGATTTCCGGGAACCTTCTTCAAAAGTTCCGGCAAGACCTCGGCGCAAGGCGCCCACTTCGTCCCTTCGTGCTTACAACACAAGGGGACAGGTCATGTTGCGTCAATGGGGACAACTGCTCGGACTCGTACTCCCAATCGCCGCCTTTGCGGGTGGCAGCGGCGAAACGCAGTGGCGTTCCGTGGGCCCGAGCCCACCGGCTGTCGAAGCCGCCATCGTTTCTGATGCGGCGAGCCACACAATCTATATCGGCAGTAACGGGGGCGGAATCCTCAAGAGCAGCGACGACGGCGCCTCGTTCGCGGCGGTTAATAACGGCTTGGACGACAAGACCATTGCGGCGATGGCCATCGACCCGAAGAATCCTGACGTCGTGTATGCGTCGGCGGCGTTCAGCATGTACAAGACTGTCGATGGTGGCGCCTCGTGGTCTGCGATCGGCGGCGCGGGCGTGAGTCTGGTCATCGACCCGAGCAATTCCAATACTCTCTATGCCGGCCTCTCCCCGAGCGGGGGGGTGGTCAAGTCGGTGGATGGCGGCCAGACCTTCTTGCCGGCATCAAACGGGTTGGGCGCTCCGGCCGTATTCTCCTTGGCAATCGACCCCAATAATCCCCAGGTGCTGTATGCGGGGACGCTGGGACTGGGCGCTTTCAAGTCCACTGACGGCGCGCAGAGCTGGACGCCCCTTAATGTCGATTCGACTGTATGGTCCGTGCTCATCGATCCCGCCAACAGCAATATCGTCTACGCGGGCTCCAATGGGCACGGGGTCTACCGCAGCGCGGATGCCGGAGCCACCTTCGAACGCGTCGGGTCTCCCGAGGTTGGGGTGGTTTTCGCGCTGGCCAAGAGCGGTCACCGCTTATTTGCGGGCACGGCGACCCATGGCATTTCGGTCAGTGAGGATGGCGGACGACGCTGGAGCAATACTGGCGTTACCCCGAACACGGCGCTGATCATGAGCGTCGGCGCCCGCGGCGAAGTCTATGTCGGCACCAATTTCGACGGCGTATTCGTGCACTCGGCCGGACGCTTCGACAAGGACCGCGAGTGGGAGTGGCGGCGGCTGGCGTGGAAGGAACTGAAAAGTTGCGCCTGCCAGAATGGTCACGCCGTCGCGGCGGAGCCGGGTAAACCCGATCACGTGTTCCTGTCGACCAACGACGGCGGCCTTTTGGAGACTGAGGATGGTGGCCACAGTTGGGGCGATGGCGGACTGCACGGCCTCGTGACGCGGGCACCGCGCGGCATCGCGTTTGATCCACAGGAGCCACGCCGCGTATACGTCGGATCCTTTACCGGCACCCAGGGGATCTTCAAGTCCGAAGATCACGGCAAGCACTGGCAGGTGAGTCATTTTGGCCCAAGTTCCGTTTACACCACCGGTATATCCGTGGACCCGGTGGATCATTCGGTCTACGTCGCGACCATCCAGGGCGGTCAAGGACTCTGGAAGAGCTCAGACTTCGGCAACACCTTTACGCGCATCGATCGCGCACCGGGAGCGGCGTCCGATCAGTACCTGGGCTTGAGCGGCCGCAATGTGACGGTCGATCCTCACAGCCATCTCACGGTCTTTTTTGCCGCGAATGGCGCGAACTCCGGGATATGGCGTTCACAGGATGCCGGCACAACCTGGGCGCAAGTCGATGCCAGCGACGCAGTATTGAGCGTCACGATCGATCCGAACTATCCGAACATCGTGTACGCGGGAACGTTGAGCACCGGCGTGCTGAAGAGTATCGACGGCGGCGCCTCGTTCGTGGCCAAGAGCAGCGGCCTGCCTTTGGCTTTCCAAACCTCTCGCACGGGGAGCGTGCTGGTCAATCCCCGCAATTCAAACATCCTGTATGTAGGGACCGAGGGCGGCGGCGCTTACGAAAGCCTGGACGGTGCCGAGTCGTGGCAACCGGTCAATCTGGGTCTTCTGGATCCGAATGTGTTCGGACTGACGTGGGCCGCGCAAGACCTCTATGCGTCCACGGCTCTCTCGGTATTCAAGGCCAAGACCACTCATTATTAGGTGTCGCAGCGATTGATTTAGAGATATTCCAAGGAGTCAGAGCATGAGCACGTTAAGACCAAGACCTTCTTCGCGAGCGAGCGCAGTCTTCGGATCGATCCTGCTGGGCGCCGCGGCCGCCTCGCAAACTTTTGCGGGTGATGAGGATCGGGGCCGCGATGAAGCAACCGCCCGGCGCGGACTAGAAATTGCCCCCGTCCCGCTGAATTTGCGGGGTAAGGACCGAGAACTCGTGGGCCTCGGCAGCTACCTGGTCAATGCGGTCGCGAGCTGCAACGATTGCCACTCAGCAGGTCCTGCTGTTGAGTACGCGCCCGGCGGCAATCCCTATTTCAAGGGAAACCCGCCCACAGTTGTCAATCAGACCACGTACTTGGGCGGTGGCCGGGATTTTGGATCCCTGATACCAGGTACGCCGGAGATTGTTTCGCGGAACCTGACGCCCGACCGTACCGGGCGTCCGGTAGGCGGACGTACGCTGGCGGAGTTTGAACAGATTCTCCGGACGGGTGTCGACCTGGATCACCTGCACCCGAATTGCTCCGCCGGTGTAACCACCAATTGCTTTCCCGCGAGTCAGCCGTTCAATGGTGATCTTCTGCAGGTTATGCCTTGGCCGATCTTTCAGAACCTTACGCGCTACGACGTGCGAGCGATCTATGAGTACCTCAGTGCCGTTCCGTGCATCGCCGGACCGGCAACGGGCGTTCTTCATAATGACTGTGCGTGAAACGCGCTAGATTCGCGCCGCCAAAAGAGATAGCCCGACGTGAGCCGGGCTATCTGTTCCAGACAGAGGCCGCCTATGAACGCTGACACACTGTCACGGTCGGGTCCATCAAAGACTCAGCCCTCTGGACTGGCAGGGTTTATTTCCCCGCACTTGGGCAAGTGAACTCTTTATCCCCCGCCTTTTCCTTGGGAGTTATGAGCTTCCAGCCCGCCGGTATGTCGAACTGATCGGCCGGTATCGGGCCTGTGGTGATCGACGTTGTCTCTGTGGAGATCTGCGCAAACTGCACCATGTTCGGGGGCAGGTCGCTGGGCGTAGCCGCTGGCGCCGCCGCCGGTGTACTGCTCGACTTCTTGGCGAACAGACCGCTCGCCAACTTGCTGCCGAAGGCACTCGCCGCGGAGCCGAGGATGCCTCCCGCGACGCCATTGCCCGCAGCGGCACCGGCGGCCTGGCCCGCCGCGGATCCCGCCGCGCCGGTCGAAGAACTGGCGGCTGCCTGGCCGGCTGCAGTGCCTGCATCGGCGACGGTCGTGTCGCCGCCTCCCGAAGCATTGGCGTTCTTGGCCGCCGCGCACTGTGCCCCGCCGAAAGAGATGCGGAACGCGGTCTTCAGCGGGAAGCCCTTGAAGTCGCCCGCCTTGGCCGAAAGATCCTTGAGGCTGTCGCGGTAAGGCGCCAGAAACGCCTGCATCTGCTTCGCAATCTGTGAATTGGGGTCATTCAGGTTCAAGCCGAGCTTCTTCATGTGCGCCTCAGCGAAGGCCCTCCGGTCCGCAGCACCAGCGATCTCGTCCTGCGTGAGCCAGGAGTCCATGGTGATGACGAAATCACACGTGTCGCCGGTATCGGGATTGCGGCAGCTCTGCGTGAGCGCAAGCTGACTCAAGCGGCTGTCATGGCCGGCAATGGTTGCGTGCTTGTCGGTCTGGTGGCTTTCGATCTTTGGCGGCGACATCTGGCACTTCGAGGTGTCGGGAGCCGGGGAGGTCGGCTGCTGTGCGGCCGGGCACTGCTTGAGCTTCTCCAGAGTTGCATTCAGCTGTTGTTCCGCGGCCTGCCTTTCGGCGGCCGTCGGAAAGTGAGCTTCCCGGTACTCTTTCTTCTTGGGATCCAGCGTCCAGGTGACGTCTTTGTCCAGACGGATGATTTCACCGCTGCCGGTGTTGCGGCACACGAGCGACATGAACCCCTCGCACTTCATGTCAGTGTCGCGGCGCTGTTTGTCGCTGCTGGTCAGCTCGGTGGTATTGCTGTGCGCCTTGATGAAGCTGAGATCAAAAGTGGTCTGCTCTTCGACTGTCACGTCCGCGCCCGCTGTGTGCGCGGCCAGCAGGCAGGCTGCCGCTAGGAGTGCGGGCGTAAGCTTGGCGATACGATCGGAACTGGACATTTCTTCTCTCTCTTATCGGAGTTCGTGAAAAATAGTGCTCCGCTTTCGGGGCGGGGCGTCCCCCAGATGCGAGTTTATGCCTTCGGGCGCAGCGCGTGTCCAGCGGTGCAGAAAAAAGTGCGGGCGTTAAATCGCATGCGCTGGCAGGCGGATCCGGCGATCCCGGCTAACGCGCAGCGGGGCCGCCTGGCAGCGCCCCGAGATTGGCCTGACGCACGAGCGGCATGGGTTCGTGCCGCCGACATGCCCTATTGCTCCGATCCGGCGGTCCGTCCGTTGCCGCGCGCAACGTGTGGGTGAAATGCCGAAGCCAAGATGTCGCCGGCCGCGTGTCTTGCCGGGCACGTTTTCTGGTCGCGATGGCCGCGAACCCAGATTGGCTAACTTAGGAAAACGACTAAACTCTCATCTATGGACGATCAGACACTCGAGCGTATTGAGACACGAATCGCCTTCCTGGAACGCGCCAATACGGAACTGAGCGACGTGGTTTTCCGCCAGCAGCAGGAGATCCAGGCTCTGGCGGCGAAGATCAAGGAGATCTTGGAGCGGCTCAGTGCCGAGCGCGAGGAAGAGGCACGTGGTCCGGAAGACGAGCGCCCTCCCCACTACTGAGACTCTCGTGCCGCACACACTGCGTCATCAACCGCAGTGGCTCAGCAGTTAGACCGTTCGGGGGGCTTCGGCCTATCGACACAGACCCGAGATAGATTCCAGGGTGCACGTCGGCTAGGCTCGGCGCCTGCAACGTGTAGCTCACTGCAACCCGGCGAACGCGAGGGCCTGAACGGTGGCGAAGATTCCCCAAGGGGTCGGCCCGAAGTATCCGCATGTCGTAGTGCTGTTTGGCGCTACCGGTGATCTCTCACGACGCAAGCTTTTGCCCGGGCTGTTTTATCTGGCGACCGCGGGGTTCATTCCGGGCTGCCGCATCGTCGGCGTATCGCTCGACGAGATGACTCCGGATGCCTTCCGCGAGTTCGGACACGCCTCGCTTGGGGAGTTTTCCTCGCGCAAGTTCACGGACGAGGCCTGGAATGCGTTCGCCGCGCACCTGAACTATGTGCCGCTCTCCGCCGGCCCGGGCGGGCTCAAGTCGGCGGTGGAGGCGGCGGAACAGTCTTTTGCAGGCGCCGAGTCCCGGCGACTGCATTACCTGAGCGTACCGCCGGGCGCGGCGCTGTCGGCCGTGCGCATGCTGGGCGAAGCAGACCTGGTCGATCGGGCCCGTATCGTGATGGAAAAGCCATTCGGCGTCGATTTGGCCAGTGCCGTGTCTCTGAACAGCCACCTGCACGAAGTTTTCAGCGAAGATCAGATCTTTCGCATCGATCACTTTCTCGGCAAGGAGTCCGCACAGAACATCCTCGCTTTCCGCTTCGCCAACGGACTGTTCGAGCCCATCTGGAACCGCAATTTTATCGACCACGTGCAGATCGACGTGCCGGAGACGCTGGACGTCGGCAAGCGCGCGGGCTTCTACGAAACGACCGGCGCCTATCGCGATATGGTGGTTACGCATCTTTTCCAGATTCTCGCCTTCATGGCGATGGAGCCACCGACCGCGCTTGAGCCCGCATCGATCAGCGAGGAAAAGAACAAGGTTTTCCGCAGCATGTTGCCGCTCAAGCCCACCGACGTCGTGCGCGGGCAGTTCAACGGCTATCGCGCCGAACAGGGTGTGGACCACGAATCAGATACCGAGACGTTCATCGCCCTGAAGTGCTCGATAGACAACTGGCGTTGGGCGGGCGTGCCTTTCTACCTGCGTACCGGTAAGCGCCTCGCCGAGGGGCAACGGATCATCTCCATCGCCTTCCGGGAGCCGCCGCGCAGCATGTTTCCCGCCGACTCGGGTGTGGGGGCTCAGGGCCCGGACCATCTGACCTTCGATCTGGCCGATGCGTCCAAGATGTCCCTTTCGTTCTACGGCAAGCGCCCCGGACCGGGCATGCGGCTGGACAAACTCAGCCTGCAGTTCGCGATGCACGACACCGGCTTCATCGGCGACGTACTCGAGGCGTATGAGCGCCTGATCCTCGATGCCATGCGGGGCGATCACACGTTGTTCACGACCGCAGAGGGCATCGAGCGGCTGTGGGAAGTATCGACGCCGCTGCTCAATGCGCCGCCGCCGGTGCGTTTATACACCCCGGGATCGTGGGGACCGAACGCCATCCACCAGCTGATTGCACCGAACACCTGGCGTCTGCCCTTCGAGCGCGGCTGGCGCGACCCCAACTCGGCAGGCGCATGAGGCCATACGGCTAAACCCGAGTAAGAACGTCCAGCAATATCGACAGGTCCGTTTCCGAGGTCTCGCCGTGCGTGACGCAGATGCGGATCACATCGCGCCCTTCAAAGTGAGTGAGCGAGACCCAGGCGCGGCCGGACTTGAGGACGCGATCGACGATGGCCCGTGGTTCCCCGTGCCCGGCGGGCGGAACGACGGTGAGCACCGCCAGCGGTGAATCATTGACGATAGACCAGCCGCGGCTTTCAAGGCCCTCGCGGATGCGCGCCGTCTGGGCAACAGCCCGCTCGATGTGCGCCGCCTGACCGTCCCACCCGGCAGCCGCGAGCGACAGGAACAGCCGCAAGCCGAGAAAGCGGCGCGACCACTGCGCCGAGTTCATGTAAGGGTCCACCGAGACCTCGCGGGACGGCATGTAACTGGCTGCAACCTGAAACACCGCCGACGGTGCTTGCCCGTCGCGCACCAGGAACATGCCGCAGCCCATCGTGGTGGCGAACCACTTGTGCGCATCGATGGTGGCCGAGTCGGCACGCTCCAGGCCTGCGAGCACGCCGCGCAGCTTCTTCGAGGCAATCATCGCGCCGCCCCAGGCGGCATCGACGTGGTACCACAGTCCGTTCTGCTGTGCGAGCTCGGCGCACTCGGTCAAAGGATCGATCATGCCGGCGTTGGTCGTGCCCGCCGAGGCTACGATGAGGACCGGCACGCAGCCGCTGGCGCGATCGGCCTGGATGGCCGCGGCGAGCGCCGCCGGTGCCATGCGGCCGGTGCCGTCGGTAGCCACCAGACGCGCCGCGGAGCGCCCGATACCGGCCTGATGGGCGATCTTCACCCAGCTGCGGTGACACTCCTGTGACGTATAGAACACCGGCGCCCCGGAGAAGGCGCGGGCGCCGACGCTTGCGAACTGCGGATGGGCGCGCGTCAGCGCGCACAGCAGAGCCGTGTAGTTGGCCTCGGAGCCGCCGGAGGTAAAGTGGCCGCCGCACTGCGCCGGGAAGCCGGCACGCAGGCCGACACTACGGATGACGTGTGCCTCGAGCGCTACCGCCGCCGGCGAAGTTGCTGAACTGGCAACCTGTGGGTTGAACGAGCCGGCGATGCGGTCGGCGCATTGCGCCGGAAACGATGGCGCAGGATTGAACAGCCCGAAGTAACGGGGATGTGTCAGGTGCACGACCCCGTGCTCCAGCATCGGGATGGCCCAGTCGAGCAGTTCCGGCAGGGGACGGGGAGAGGCAAAATCAAAGCTGGCCAGTTGCGCCCGCAACGCCTCCATGTCCAGTGTCGGGGTGGCAGACCCTGAGGCAACCCGCTCCTGGGCGTGCGCCAGCTCGCGCGTCAGATAGTCGTCGATTCGCTGGCGCTCGGCGGCCGCCGGGAACAGCGCCTGATTCGGGGCCGCAATCGGGCGCTGCGAGATCGTCGCGCTCACGCTTCAACCGCTGCGAACGCGCCGTCGAGGGCATCGCACAGCAGATCGATCTGCGATCTCTCGATGGTCAGTGCCGGCGACAGGATGATGTTGGCACCGGAGAGGCGGATCATGGCGCCGCGCTTGTAGGCTTCACGGTGCACGCGCGCCAGCTCTGCCGCCCCGCGGGGGAACGGTGTGCGCGTCGCCTTGTCCGCAACGATCTCGATACCGGCCATCAGTCCCACGCCCCGCACGTTGCCAATCAGACGGTGGCGCTTCTCCAGGGCGTGCAGGCGCTCCAGGAAATACGCACCTTCGCGGGCGGCGCGGGCCGGGATCTGTTCACGCTCGAGAATGTCGAGCGTTGCCAGAGCCGCCGCCGCGCCTACCGGGTGCGCGCCGTAGGTGTAGCCGTGGTTGATCGCGCCCAGCACCGGATCACCGGAGTTGAAGGCGGTCATCACCTTCGCCGATACCGCCGTGGCGCCGAGCGGGATGTAGCCGGAGGAGATGCCCTTGGCGAGGCACCACATGTCCGCCTTGACCCCCCACAGCCGTGTTCCGAACATGTGCCCGGTGCGGCCGAACCCCGTAACCACCTCATCGGCAATCAGCAGCACGCCGTGCTTGTCGCAGATCTGGCGCACCAGCGGCCAGTAATTCGGCGGCGGCACGATGACGCCGCCCGCTCCCTGCACCGGTTCGGCGATGAAAGCCGCCACCGTGTCCGGCCCCTGGAAGATGATTTCGCGCTCCAGCAGCTCGGCGCAGATCTGCCCGAGCTTGTCCGCATCCTGCGTATACGGATTGCGATAGAGCCACGGCGTATCGACATGGAAGCACCCCGGCAGCAGGGGCTCGTAGGCGCGGCGAAACATGGTGTTGCCGTTGACACTGGCGCCGCCGAAATGCGTGCCGTGGTAGCCCTGCCGCAGGGAGATGAATTTCGTGCGGTCACTCTGGCCGCGCAGTTTCCAGTACTGGCGCGCGAGCTTCAGCGCACCCTCCACCGCGTCCGAACCGCCTGAGCTGAAGTGCACGGAGGCGACATCGTCCGGGCGCATGAGGTTGACCAGCCGCTGCGACAGCTCGATCGCGCGCGGGTGCGTGGCGCCCCGGAAGGTGTTGAAGAACGGCAGCTCATCAAGCTGCGCGACGATCGCATCACGGATCTCTTTGCGTCCGAAGCCGAGATTTGCGCACCACAGGCCGCCGACGCCGTCCACCATGCGATGGCCGTCCACGTCCCAGATCCAGCTGCCGTCGCCGCGCGCAATGATGTCCGGGGGCGCATCGCGAACGGTGCCAGGGTGGGCCATCGGGTGCAGCAGGTGCAGCGCGTTTTCGGTTTTCAGTTCTGCGGCCGAGAGTTTGTTCATAGGAAATCATTGCGCTTTGGTTTTGCGTGAATGTCGCTGTTTGGCGGGACCGAGGCTCATCACCGGCGGCCCGCCCCAGCGGCAGATTATTTACGATCTTTGCCGAAGCCCCGACGACGCCTCGCCCAATATTATCCGGCGCTGCCGCGCGGTTCAGGGGGTTAGGCGACTTTATCCGCGAGAAGTGAATTGGTTAACACTTGGCCATATGAATGTTTTGCGGAATCAAGCAGTTGCCGAGCATCGTGGTGGCGGGCATCGTGAGGAAGGACAGCGCCAACAGGCCCCAGGCCGCCGCCGGCCATGCAGGGGCCGACTTAAGCGCTCTGTGCGCCGCGTTATAGTCCTCCTCACCCTTGGGCTTGTGGATGCGGAGTTAGACGTGCGCCGCCTGCTTGTATTCCTTGTGTTATGGGCGCTGCCGCCCGGCATCGCACTCGCGCAGAGCGCCGTGCAGGAAGCCGCGCTGCGCGCCCACCTTGCCTTCCTGGCAGATGACCTGCTCGAAGGTCGCGGCACCGGCCAGCGCGGCGGCGAGCTCGCCGTGCGCTACCTCGAAACACAGGCGGCGGTGATCGGTCTCAAGCCGGCCAATGGCGAGAGCTACCGCCAGTCCGTGCGGCTCATCGGCACCAAGACCTTACCCGAGTCCACCGTGAGCTTCGATGCCAACGGCAAGACGCTTGCGCCCGCGTTCGGTAGCGAGATCGTCTATGGCACAACGGGCAACAACAGCGAGGTCCGTTTCGATGCGCCGGTCGTCTTTCTTGGCTACGGCATCGCCGCCGCGGACCAGCACTGGGACGACTACAAGGGCGTGGATGTCAGGGGCAAGCTCCTGATCGTGATGGTCAACCAACCGCAGCCGACAGCCGCCGAACCCAAGCTGTTTGGCGGCAAATCGCTGACCTATTACGGGCGCTGGACATACAAATTCGAGGAGGCGGTGCGACGCGGCGCGGCCGGCATCCTGCTCATTCACACCACGGCCTCCGCTTCCTACCCCTGGAGCGTGCCGGCCTTGGGCTTCAGGCACGAACAGTTCTTTCTGGCGGGTGCTGGCAACAGGTTCCAGGGGTGGATGCATGAAGATACCGCCCGCGCGCTGTTTGCCGCCGCGGGCAAGGACCTCGACGCTTTACGCGCCGCGGCCCAGGCACGCGACTTCCGGCCGACTGATCTTGGTGCCGTGGCGCACGTCGCCATGAAGAGCGAAATCCGCGAGATCGAACAGTACAACGTCGCCGGCATCGTGCCCGGCGCTGATCCGCAGCTCAAGCGGCAGGCGGTGGTGTACTCCGCCCACTGGGATCATTTCGGAACAGACCAGCAGCGCGAGCACCCCGAGCCCGACCACATCTGGAACGGCGCAGTGGATAACGCTTCCGGAGCGGCGGCACTGCTGGCAATGGCACAGGCTGCGCTGGCCCATCCGGCGCGCCGTACGCAGATTTTCCTGTGGCCGTGCGCCGAAGAGCAAGGCCTCATTGGCAGCCTGGCGTACGTGCGCAGTCCGTTGTGGCCGCTCGCAGCGACTGCGGCCGACCTCAACCTCGACAGCCTCAATTTTGTTGGCCGCACGCGCGACATCGGAGTCGCCGGCAGCGAGCGCAGCAGCCTGCATGCCACCGCGCAGCAGGTCGCGGACAAGATGGGGCTGCGCCTGGCGCCAGCCGTTCCAGACCTGGCCGGCAGCTATTTCAGAGCGGATCACTTCAACTTCGCCAAGGCCGGCGTGCCGGCATTCAACGTCGGCTCAGCCGTATTCAGCGGCGACGGTTACTTTGATTTCGTCAGGGACCCGGTTGCATCGCGCGCGAAGATGGTCGGCTTCAAGAAGGACTACCATCAGGTCACCGACAAGTACCACGCCGATTGGGACCTGTCGGGAATGGTGCAGCAGGCGCAGTTCACCCTGAATCTGGGCTACGCCGTGGCCAATGCGGCGCAAATGCCGGTGTGGAATCCGCAGGATCCGTTGAGTAAGGTACAGCGCTAGACGCGCCTAGTCCTGCCCGGTGGCCGACTCGTGGTGATACAGAAACGATAGTGCCACGACACGCTGCGTCCGCGTCTCGACGATCGGGCTTTGCGCGGGACTGCCGCGAATCTGACTGAGCGCCATGTCGAGATTTATCAACCAGTGCTTGCCGATGAACTTGGTGGCGCTGAAGCCGACACCGACATTGCTGGTGCCGGAGTGGTCGATATCGTAGACGGGATGGCCCGAAGCGAGCGATTGCTCGGCACTGACGCCATACAGCGTCTGCAGATAGTGACGCGTCGCCAGTGTGATTGACGGGCCGGCGAACATCACGAAGCTCTTTGAGCTGCCCGGCAGCGGCGTATAAATCGCTGCATCGCCCACCGCGCCCTGGGCGCCGCCGATAAACTGCCGCGCGGAAACCCGCAGGATCAGCGGGAATTTCTTCGACAGCACAACCGAACCGTACATCTTGCCGACCGGCGCGGCCGCGATGTCACCCATGCCGTGCAGGTTGGTCAGGTCATCCTTCATCTTACGGCCGAGGTCGTAGGTGACGCCCAGTCCGAACTGATAGTGATCGCCGCGCAGGAAGTTGAATCCGAGGCCTTCGCCGGTCGACAGGTAGGCGATGTCGCGAAAATGAATATTGACTACCGGGCCGCCGCTGCCCTGATAGGCACGCGCGCCGTCGTACACCGGTTCGAGTTCGCCACCGACGCCGAGAATTGTGCGCCAGCGCGGCAGATCGGGTTCGAACAGGCGAGCGAGAATCACGCCGCCGGAGTACTGCCACTCCTGCAGCGGTGAGGGGGTCTGTGCCAGCACCGCAGGCGCATTACACGCAAGGAACAGAAAAGCCAGTAGGCCGGGCCAATGCAGTAGGGCAGGTTTCTTCACCGTTTGATCGCGCTATCCATGCTGACCCGACGTGCCTCCGTGCGGCGGTTACGATGTCGCGTGCATGTCTACTACAGTTTGTCCGGTGCGCCAATCGGCGCTCGCCGCGAGTTGGGAATCTTCATCGCCCCGGCTGCGCATCGAAAACGCAGCAGTGCGATCGCCAAGCTTGGCTGCAGCGGGCACTGCGCGGTCAAGAAGGACCGGCCGCTTTCGCCGCAGCGGTGGCGCCCGTTAGCGTGCGAGGTTCAGGGTAGGCGTCGCGGCACCATTGAAGATGCAGGTCGATTTGCCTTCGCCGCACACGGCCCGCTGCATCTTGATCTGCTCGAGCTGGATAAACTGCTCCGGTGACAGTCCCATCGCCTGACGGTAGGCGTTATCGGCCGCGGCGCGGCTGGCTTCCGCCATGGCACGCTGGTCTTCAGCCAGCTTCACCTGCTTTTCGGTCTGCACCCGCTGCTCCTGCGCGGCGGTCTCGATGCGCTGATTCTTGATGGCGTCCGGGGGGTTCGCGCGCCCGACGGTCATCGTCACCAGCTTGATGGGCAGGCCCTTGTCTTTGATGAAGCTCGCGAGGTTGTCGCGGATCTCCGCGTCGATGGCGTCCAGCGCCGTGGTGCTGATGGCCGTTTCGTTCATGCCCCGTTTGCGCACCGCCTGCCGCACGAACTGCGCGAATGGCTGTTCGATGTTGTTGCGGTACCAGTCAGGCCCGAAGTTCTTCACCAGCGAGACCGCGTCCGTGACCTGCAGGGTGATGATGGCGTGGAAGCTGATCGGCACCCCGTCAGAGGTCATGGTGTCCGGCAGTTCCGCCTCAAAGCGCTGGGGCTGCATGTAGACATCCACGCCCTGGGTCGTAATCGCAGCGAAGGTGCGCCCGGTCTTGACCGGGTCGTCGTCGACCCCGCCGTGGCCGAACAGCAGGGGCTTCTCTACCAAAACGACCTCGTGGCCGGCATCCGGTGAATAGACGCTGCACCCGCCCAGAACGAGCATTCCGAGCGCGGCAATCAGGTTTCTCATGGCTGTCTCCCTTTTGGGCAGCTGAATTTCCGTCGTTGATTGCTGTAGATTTCCATCGGCCCTATGCCCGAACTCCCTGATCTCACAGTCTATCTAGAAGCGCTGCAGCAGCGCATCGTCGGCCAGCGGCTGGAACGAACGCTGATCTTATCGCCATTTCTGCTGCGCACAGTTGATCCGCCTCTCAGCTCGGTACAGCAACTGCGCGTCACGCAGATCCGCCGCCTCGGCAAGCGACTCGCCATCGGCCTCGAGGGCGAACTCTGGCTCGTATTTCACCTCATGATCGCCGGCCGTCTGCACTGGTTCGACAAGGGTGCCAAAGTCTCAAAACGAGCAGCGCTGGCGCGCCTGGAGTTCAGCAGCGGCACGCTCACGCTTACCGAAGCCGGCAGCAAACGGCGCGCCTCGCTGCATCTGCTGCGTGGTGAACAGGGCCTGCGCCTGGAGGATCCCGGCGGCATCGATATCCTGCAGTCGAGCGCGGAGGAGTTCGCCGCGCGGCTGCGCAGTGAAAATCACACCCTGAAACGCGCCCTGACCGATCCGAGGCTGTTCAGCGGCATCGGCAACGCCTATTCGGACGAGATACTGCACGCCGCCAGACTCTCCCCGGTGCTGCTGACCGGCCGCATCGATGATGCACAGGTCGACAGTCTCTACCTCGCGACGCGCGAGCAGATGGCGCTGTGGACCGAACGGCTGCGACGTCTCGCCGCTGGCGAGTTTCCGGAGAAGGTCACGGCCTTTCGCGACGGCATGGCGGTACATGGCCGTTACCGGCAGCCCTGCCCGGTGTGCGGCACGCCGGTGCAGCGCATCCGCTACGCTGACAACGAGACCAACTACTGCGCCCGCTGCCAGAACGGCGGCCGTCTGCTGGCCGATCGGGCGCTGTCGCGCCTGCTGAAGCAGGACTGGCCCAAGAGCGTCGACGCATTCGATCGCGAGGCCTGACCGATGACACACGGCAGCGGGTCAGCACAGCGACCCCAAGGAAAACCATGACCCCTTGCCACACCCCGCTGCCCGTGCTGAACAGCAGCGCGCAGCCCCGCCGATCGTGTCCGTGACCGGCCTCAGCAAGACCTACAAGAGCGGACTCGACGCGCTCAGGAACATCGACCTGACGATCCAGCGCGGTGAGATATTCGCGCTGCTCGGCCCGAATGGCGCCGGCAAGACGACCCTGATCAACATCATCTGCGGCATCGTGACACCGAGCGCCGGCCGGATAACGGCGGACGGGCACGACGTGGTGCGCGACTACCGCGCCGCCCGCAGCAAGATCGGTCTGGTGCCGCAGGAGCTGCACACCGACGCCTTCGAGAGCGTCTGGGCGACGGTGAACTTCAGCCGCGGGCTGTTCGGCAAGTCGCCGAGCCCGTCGCACTGTGAAAAAGTGCTGAAGGACCTGTCGCTGTGGGACAAGAGGAACTCCAAGATCATGACGCTGTCGGGAGGCATGAAGCGACGGGTCATGATCGCCAAGGCACTGTCGCATGAACCGAAGATCCTGTTTCTCGATGAGCCGACTGCCGGCGTCGACGTCGAGCTGCGCCGCGACATGTGGCAGATGGTGCGCGGCCTGCGGGACAAGGGGGTCACCATCATCCTCACGACCCACTACATCGAGGAGGCCGAAGAGATGGCGGATCGCATCGGCGTGATCAGCGGTGGCCAGCTGATCGTCGTCGAAGAGAAAAGCCGACTCATGCGCAAGCTCGGCAAGAAGCAGCTGGCGCTGCAGCTGCAGCAGCCGCTGACGCAGATGCCGGCGGCGCTCGCTGACTTTCCGCTGGAACTGACCGACAGAGGCTATACGCTGGTGCTGACCTTCGACACCAACAGCAAGGAAAGCGGCATCCCAACGCTGCTCAAGCGTCTGAGCGAACTGAACATAGAGGTCAAGGATCTGCATTCCAGCGAGAGCTCTCTCGAGGACATCTTCGTCGGCCTGGTGAGTACACGTACATGAACGTACACGCGATCCGGGCGATCTATCGCTTCGAGATGGCGCGGACCTTCCGCACGCTGATGCAGAGCATCGCCTCGCCGGTGCTGTCGACCTCGCTGTACTTCGTGGTGTTCGGCGCCGCCATCGGTGCGCGCATGGGTAACGTCGACGGCGTCAAGTACGGCTCGTTCATCGTCCCCGGACTGCTGATGCTCTCGATCCTGAGCGAAAGCGTCTCGAATGCCTCCTTCGGCATCTACCTGCCGAAGTGGTCCGGCACGATCTTCGAGCTGCTGTCGGCCCCGGTGTCGTACGTGGAGGTGTTGATCGGCTACGTCGGCGCGGCGGCAACCAAGTCCTTCATGCTCGGCGCGCTGATCCTGCTCACGGCGCGCCTGTTCGTGCCGTACGGCATCGCACATCCCGGCTGGATGGTGGGCTTTCTCATTCTCACCGCCGTAACCTTCAGCCTGTTCGGATTCATCATCGGACTGTGGGCCGACAGTTTCGAGCAGCTGCAGATCGTGCCGCTGATGATCCTGACGCCGCTCACCTTCCTTGGCGGCGCGTTCTACTCGATCAGCATGCTGCCGTCGGTTTGGCAGAAGATCGCGCTGTTCAATCCGGTCGTCTATCTGATCAGCGGCTTCCGCTGGAGCTTCTTCGGTATTGCCGACGTCAACATTCTCGCCAGCGCGTCGGCTACCCTGGGTTTCCTGGCGCTGTGCCTGGCTACGGTCGGCTGGATTTTCAAAACCGGCTACAAACTCAAGAACTGTAGCCTTAGGGTCCCGGCGGAATCGTGGCGTCTTCGCTGCGGCGAGCTGCGGGCTGTGCCGCCTGAGCAGGGCGATTTCGCTGCAGAATGAGCCGGCGCCCCGTCAGCCGCCGCCGAAATCCTCGAGCACGTGCTTGAGCGGTGCACTGTCGACGTGGATTGGCCCGGTAAAGGGGTGATCGATCGAGACGATCACGAACAGTCCCATGAACACGATGACCGTGAGAATGCCGGTCATCAGCATCTGCGCGGTGAGATTTTCCGTGCCGAAGAAGTACGTGAATCCCACCGTCAGGAACCCGCCGAGTGTCAGCGCTGCCCACAGCACGCTGGGCACAATGCCGGTGGCCAGGTGCAGGCGCGTGCGGCGTGCCTGCGTGATGTTGTCGAGCTGATTGAGCAGTTCGACGTTAACGGCGAACTGGCGCGAGCCGCCCGAGGTCAGACGCAGTGTCGCCGCGTACAGGGCACCGAGCGCCTGGGTGACCTCTTTGCCTTCCTGCTCGCTTGCCATCTGTGGCCAGTCGCGTGTCATCGCCAGCCGCAGGTAGTTACTCAGAGCGCTGCGGGTTTGCACCGCTTCCGGTTCCGCACCGCCGGCGAGCCGGTAAAACGTGGCGGCCGCGCCGGCTTCCCGCACCACGGCGACCTCGGCGTCGCTGTATCGCTCCCACACCACGATGATGGCAAACGCCAGCAGCACGGCGTAAATCACGCCGACGACTGCGAACTTGAAGCCCGCCACCTCGTTGTTGGCGGTCAGGCGCTCCAGGCCTACATGGCCGCGGATCAGGACCAGGCCGCCGGTGGCCGCGAGCGTCGGCAGTACGACGATGAGGATGGCTGTGAGCCATAGCGGGCAGCCCGAAAGAAAGAGCGACATCTTTTGTTCCCCCGGCACTCGAGATGGGAAATATTCTTATGCGCGGCTCGCCAGCCGCTCGCTGCTGAGGCGCCGTACGAGCGCCTGCGATCGCTCACGCCGCCAGCTTAAGAGCGCATCGGCCGACCGCAACGCGCCAGTACGCCGCGCAGCTCGCGCAGCGCCGGGAACACCTCGTTGTTCCAGTCGGCGCCCTGGGCGTCGTGCGCACGCTGCTCGTACTCCACGATCTCCTTATCCTCGCGGAAGATGTTCTCGGTGAACCACACGACGAACGGCCACGCCAGGTGGATCAGTCCCGGAATCGGCGGCTTCTTGACCGACAGATACCCGAAGGTACGGTTGCTGCGCTGTGCCGCATCCACGGGCGTGTAACCGAGCCACACGTCCAGCACCGGATCCTGTGTGTCCTGGATGTCCCGACCGACCCAGACCTTGAGGCTCTGCGAGGGGTAGTCGGTGCGAATGCGCATGTGGTCGCGGAAGTCCTTCTTCTTCTCACCGCGCTTGCGTACCAGGTCGACGATGACCTGCTCGCCGAGCGTGGACTTGCCGGCGGTGCGCTTGAAACTGTATTCGACCTGCGCCCAGCGTTCGCCGTGTTCGCGGCCGATGCAATGCGCTCTGATGGAGCCCATGTACCTGCGGTGCATGAACTGATGGTTCATGTCGAACAGGTTTTCGTGCATGAACGTGTAGTGGCAGTCCACTTCCCGGTACAGCGGCCGCGTCTTGTACTGCGGCCGCCGGTACGAGCCGAGCGTCGTCGGCATGCGTTCCGGCGCCAGGGCGGGATCGCCCGGAAATACCATGATCATTCCGTCGATCTCGCAGGCCGGATAGCTGCGCACCCCATTGGGCAGCCGCTCCTTGCCCAGATACGGGACGCTGATGCACTTGCCGGAACCGTCGTAGGTCCAGCCGTGGTAATGGCATTTGAGTTCGTCGCCCGACACCACCCCCAGGTGCAACGGCACCTGCCGGTGCGCGCAGCGATCCTCCAGCGCGAACACCCGGCCCTGGGAGCTGCGATAAAGCACGATCGGGTCGCCGGCGAACTGCCGGCCGATGGCCTTGCCCGGTGCGAGCTGATGCGACCAGGCGAGCGGATACCAGTGGTCCGGATGCGCGCCAATGGAGCGCAGGTCAAACGCCTTCGGCGAGTTGGCCGGCTGAGGGGGGAGCGGTTTGGCGGTTTCATCCAGCATTTTGCAGTTCCGGCGATCCAGACAAGCGGCCTAATGTATCGCTCCCGGATGGAAGACGCACAGTCGATGCGCCCGCGGTCGCCGTCCTCGTGCCGCCGCATGCTTTCGCAGGCGTAAGTTGCTGTATTGCATGCACTTGAGTGGCTGCCGCCGAAACTTTCTGCAATACGGCCCGGTGCTCGCCGTTTGATCGGCACGGCCCACCGCGAGAGCATGGGCCACGCCGCAGTCGGCGCTTGAGGTTGGTATGGAGCGACGGGTCCGAGGGGCCGCGCGGGTGATCCTCGCGGCAATGCTGGCCGCCGGTGTCCTGGGTTGCGGCGCGCATTCCGGGCACGGCAACAGCCCGGGGAGCACGCCGGCGGCTCAGCTCAGCTGCGGCGGCAAAACCTTCCGGCTGGACGCAGACGAAGATCAATCGCGCAGTGCACGACTCATGTGACCGGGCCAACGCATCCCTGGATGCGCTCAAGGCCTACCGCGCCACGGTCGTGCGCTTTACCTGTCAGGAGGGCAACGGACACATCGTCAGCAGCCTGCTGGCGCCGCAGGACCTGATCAGCAGCTACGACGCCAGCTGCAAGGAGCTCCTCGCCGCCAAGGACGCCTTCCACGCCTCCGTGCAGAGCGCTCCTGCGGCGGACCCGCATGCTGCCTTCGAGCAGCATCGCACGGCCGCCGCGAAGTTCATGGCAGCGACCAACGCGCTGGCACGCCGCCATGCGCTCGCAGACAACGCCCTGTACCGCCAACGCCAGGCGGACCTGGCAGCGGTCAGTCAGCTGGTCAAAAACGCAGGCGGCTCCATCGAGATCACCAACTAACGCGGCGCGGGCTGCTACTTCGAATCGCTGGGCGGTGCGGGCTCGACGGGCTTCGGTTGAGGCATCTTGCGCTGGCCGAAGTTGGGATGCTTGGTCTTGCAGGCTGCCACGACATCCGCGCTGACCTCGGGCAGGGCGATGTGAGCGTCGGTCGGCTGCGCGCTACCGCGCATAATCGGGTTAACGCAGTCGCCCATCAGCCCGTTGCCGTTCTTGTAGTCCCCTCCGATGAATCCCGCCTTCTTGCAGGCATCGACGATCTGCTCGCAGGGCCCTGTGGGCTTCTGCGCCGCATCCTGCGCGCTGAGCGGCGTGACCAAACCAACCAGAACGGCATACGCCGTTACGATCGCGATGCGCATATCTCCTCCATTTTCAATCTGAAGTTACCTTGAGTGCAGCGCCACCGAGGCGTTGCACCCGGCTGCAAGCTGCACCGTTTGGCAATCGTATCGTGATCAACCACTTGCGGAAAAGCTGCGGCCCATGATGTCCCAAGGTCGCGAGTGAGATGCAGCGACTGACGGCGACAGATTACCTGTGGGTGCTGCCAGCCGATCGAAAGTGCCTGGTACGTGGCGCATTCGGCCGCGGATCCGCGTCTTTACTACTGCCCCTGGTCGGTTCTTTGACGAGTGACGGGAGCCTTCATGGAAACGCGCCGCCTGCGCGCTCTGCAGCCGCCCTCCGAAGTGGAGAAAATGCTCGACGCGATCGTTCTTGGCGCAACGCAGCTGCCCAAGGGAGCACGCCAGATCCGCGACGCCGGCGAGCTGCCCACGCCGCTGCAGGTCATCGTGATCCGCGCCACGCAGGAGGGGCGCGTGTGGTCGTGCTGGGCCAACAACTTCGAGACCTGGTTGTTCACCTGCGAGATGTCGCTGTCGTTATCGCGCGAACGGGGCGTTCCCGTGCTGCTGGTCAGCCGCTATGCCGAACGCGGCGAGCTCGAGGATTCCGCATCCTGGGTCGCCTACGCCGATGGCAAATGGTTTCGCTGTCCCGACTGATGCACAAGGCGATCGGCGGCCCCGACAGCGTCGCTGGCTGCTGCAGCTGCATGCCTGTGCCGACGGCCCCGACCTGAGCTGTGCGGTAGCCGCCTGTCGTGGTCGGCCCCCCGGCCGGTGGTGCCGACCTGCGGACCTTGAGGCCGACTTAGTATCATGCGCGCCTTAGAGGTTGCCGAAAGCCGACCCGATGTCTCGCGGCAGTGTGCGTTTTGCCGGGTTTCAAGTTGCGCGGCGCAGGTTTCTGCGCGCCGCTGCCGGGGCCGCGCTCGCTGCTCCTGCCGCTCGCCGCCTGGACCGCGACCCCGCAGCGCCGCGCGCTGTCCTTCGTGCATACGCACACCGGCGAGACGCTGTCGACCGTGTATTTCGAGGGCGGGCGCTACCTGCCCGCGCAGCTCGCGCGCATCAACAATCTGCTGCGCGATTTCCGCACCGGCGAGGTCCATCCGATCGACCCGCCAGTGCTCGACATCCTCGCCGATCTGCGCACGCTGGCAGCGCACGAGGCTCCCTTCGAAGTCATCAGCGGCTATCGCTCGCCGGCGACCAATGCGGCGCTGCGCGCGCATTCCAGCGCCGTCGCGGAGCACAGCCTGCACATGCAGGGCCGGGCCATCGACGTGCGTCTGCAGGGCTATCCCACCGCGCGTCTGCATGAGCTGGCGCTGCAGATGCAGCGCGGCGGCGTCGGCTTCTACCCGGCCTCGGACTTCGTGCACGTCGACGACGGGCGCGTGCGCTCCTGGTAGGCGTACCCGCCGCCGCTTAGCGGATAGCCGTCAGTCCGAGGTCGTGCTCCAGACGCCGGTCATAACCGTAGATGTCGTCGAAGAACAGCGTCGGGCCGGCCTCGGTCGCCAGAGCGGTACCGTAGAGAATCAGCACGTTGATCGGCTGCGGCAGGTTGACGCGCAGCGTCGCAGCGCCGTTCAGGGCGGCGCTGATCTTTGCGGCGCTCCACTCACCCGGGGCGTCGCGTAACACGTACTGCGCGAGCGCCAGGGGATCGCTGACACGGATGCAACCGTGGCTGAAGGCGCGACGCGTCTCCTTGAAGAGCTGATGCGCGGGGGTGGAGTGCAGGTAGACGTTGTAGGTGTTCGGGAAGATGAACTTCACCAGCCCGAGCGCGTTGTCCTCGCCGGGCGCCTGGCGCAGACGCAGCTGGCCGGCCGCCAGCGCCGCGATGTTCTCCGGCGTCGCCGGCACGGTCGGCGAAGAGTCCTGTTGCCCGCGCACGATTTCCAGGTGCTCGCTTGCGAGGTAAGCGGGATTGGCGCGGATCTTCGCCAGCATCTCGTTCTTGGTGATGCTGTAGGGCACGTCCCAGTAAGGGCGGAACACCAGATAACGCAAGTCCGCTTCGAATACCGGAGTCTGCATGTGGGGGAAGATGCGCCCGACGATCACGTCCATCTGCAGGATGTCCGCGACACGGTCCTCGGTGGTGCGGAACGCGAACAGCCGGAATTGCGGAATGTTGACGATGATCGGCGGCGTTTGAAACACCGGCAGCCAACGCCAGCGCTCGAGCGTCAGGTCGATTTGCCGCACACGCTGCTGCAGCGGCGTGGTGAGCGCCGCGAAGGTTGCCTTGCCGAGCAGGCCATCCGCGCTCAGTCCGTGACGCGCCTGAAACGCTCGTACGCCATCGCTCGCGGCCGTATCGAAAATCCCGTCCGGTGCCGGCGCCGCCGTGGCCGGCAGATCGCCGAGTGCCAGCAGCAGCGCGCGCAGCGCCGCGGCGCCCGCATAGTGCCCGCCCGTCTGCAGGTGCGCGGGCGGCGCGGGGAGGCCCGTGAGCTGGGGCTGCTGCGCGAGGCGCAGGTAGCGAACGAGGGCTTCCTTCAGCAGCTGGTAGTGGTGGAATGGCGGCTCGGCCGCGTGGATGGCGGCGAGCACGTCGGCATCGTGCGCCAGCTTGAGCAGCGCGCCCGTCAGATCGATCTGTTGATGCGCGGCCTGCAGTTTGAAGCCGGCGGCAGCCGGGTCGATGCGGCCGTAGTGGAGATCGCTCAGGAAGTGCAGGGCAGCGGCTGACAGCTGTAGGTCGAGGCGGGCCCAGGCCGGAGCGGCGCTTGATGTGCCCTCGGCCGGCGCCAGGTTGACCGTGTCGTAATCCCGCGGCTCGAGTCCGTAGGCGTCTGCAGCCCTCAGTTCCCGCAGCACCACCTGTGCCTGGGAGGTCAGGTGCCCGGCAGTGCTCCAAAGTAGAGGCGCGCCGGCGGGGTCATAGAGCGCATGCAGCGCCTGCGACACGCCGTGCGCGGGCGCAGCGGCACGGGCGCTGTCGGCCGCCAGCACCGCCGCGAGCTCCTTGCGCAGCGGTTCCTGCGCGCTCGATGCAGCGGCGTACAGGCTCAGCAGCGCGCTGACGAGCACCACGCCACTGCAGCTGCACACGGGTAATCGGAGGGGCGCCACTGCGATCTCAGCGCGGGGAAAGCGGGTATTTTCGTTCTTGCGGCAGATCACGCGGCGCGGGTCGCGGGCGACGAGGGCATGATCCGTTACGGTGTGGCCGTCACCCCTGCGCGCACGCGCGCGATCCACTCGTCCACCAGCTGCTCGAGCAGCGTCAGCGGCACGCCGCCGTTTTCGAGCACCACTGCGTGGAAGTCCTTGAGATTGAATTTCGGTCCCAGCGCCGCCTTGGCCTTCTCGCGCAGCTCCAGGATCTTCAATTCGCCGATCTTGTAGGCGCAGGCCTGACCCGGCAGCGCCATGTAGCGTTCGACCTCCGAGGTGACATCGGCGGGCGCCATGCCGGTGGTGGTAACCATGTAGTCGATGGCCTGCTCGCGTGTCCAGCCCTTGGCGTGCAGACCGGTGTCGACCACCAGGCGGGCCGCGCGCAGCAGCTCCAGCTGCAACCGCCCGAGGTCGCCGAAAGGGTCGTCCTTGTACATGCCGATCTCGGCGGCGAAGTACTCGGCATACAGCGCCCAGCCCTCGGCGTACGCGGTGTACAGCGTCTGCTGCCGGATGATGGGCATGTTCTTGAGACCGAGCGCGGTGGAGATCTGGAAATGGTGACCGGGGATGCCCTCGTGGTAGGCGAGTGTCTTCATGCCCCAGGTCGGGCTCTCGCTCAGGTCGCGCAGGTTCGCGAAGAATATCCCTGGCCGTGAGCCGTCCATCGCGGCCTGCTGATAGTAGGCGGCGGATGAGCCTTTCTCCTGCCCGGGCGGCACGCGCACCACCGTCAGGTGCGTGGCCGGCACCGAGCGGAAGTATTGCGGCATGCGCGCGCTCACCTCGTCCAGGATCTGCTGATAGCGCGCCAGCATCTGCTTGCGGCCCTCGTCCGTGTTCGGCATGAGAAAGCGCGGATCCTTGCCGAGCGCCGTCATGCGCGCGGCGACGGTGCCGTCGGTGATTCCCTGCGCGCGCAGCAGGTCGTCCATCTCCTTGGTGATGCGCGCCACCTCGGACAGGCCGAGTTCGTGCACCTTGTCGGGGGAATAATCGGTGGTCGTCATCTGCCGCAGCGACTCGGCGTAGTAGGCCATGCCGTCCGGCAGGCGCGCGACACCGGCCGTCTGCGTGGCAGCCTGCGGCTTCAGCGCCTCGAGTGCCGCCGCCATGCGCGTGTAGGCCGGATACACGTCCGTCTTCACCGCGGCGCCGGCCTGCTGCGTCAGTTCCTGCCGGCGCCTGGCGTCGAGCGTCTTCACCTTCTCCATGCGCGTCACAAAGGTCGTGACCAGCGCATTGTCTTCAGGCGGCCCGGCGATCGTGTCCTTGATGACGGTCAGCGAGCGGTCCAACAGCGCCGGCGGCAGCACGACGCCCTGCGTCGCCTGCCACTGCATCTGCGTGGTGGCGCCGTCGAGCTTGGCGCCCATCGCCTCCAGGCGCTTGACGTAGTTGCGCGCGGTCTTGTCGTTCTTGACGACGTGCGTCGTCTCCATGAAGCCCGGCAGCTGCGCCTCCAAACCGAACATCGGGCTGATCGGGTAGAGACCCTCGGAAGTCAGCCAGGCAAAGCGCTGGAACGCCAACGTGGTCTGGTACTGGTCCATCAGGATGTCGTAGGTGATCTGGTCCTGGCGACCGAGCTTGCTGCGATCGAAGCGCCGCACCTCGTCGCGGAACTGCGCCGCGAGCGCGTAGTCGTCGTCGCGCTTCTTCAGGTCCGACGGTGCGAACTTGTCCGAGTGGTGATCGAATATCGTGCCGTCCGCCAGGCCCACGGCCGTGAACAGCTCCGGATTTCTGACCAGGAACTCGATCGCCTGGCGGTTCGCGAGTTCATTGATGGTGAAGGGCTTGCCCCAGGCGAGACGGTAGCCGACGTACGCCACCACGCACCACCAACACCAGTGCCAGCCAGCCGGCAAAGCGCCATCCTCTTCTCATTTTTTATTTCCTCTTCGACCCTGCGCCACTGCGCGCAGGCCTGCCTAGTTGTTGGAGTTGTTGGTGCGGCGGATGAAGTCAGCAACGTTGTCGTGCAGTTGTTTCAGCGAGGCATCCTTGGCATACACCATGTGCCCGGATTCGTAGAACCTGAACTCAATGTTGGACTGCAGGTTCTGCGGGATCGGCAGGTGATGCATTTCGTAGACGCCCTGGTAGAACGGCGTCGCCAGATCGAAATAGCCGGCGTTCAGCTGGACCTTCAGATTCGGATTGAGCTTCATGGCGTTGGCCAAGTCCGGCATGACGTTACTCCCCTGGCGCGAGGACAGCGGCTGGTCGTCCTGACCGGGCCGCGCGTGGGCGAAGTTCCAGGTGCGGAAGGTACGGATGCTCGGTTTGAAGGAGCGCTCGCCGCCGTAGTGCAACTGCTCACGTGCGTACTCGTTGAACGCCGAGACGTAGGCCGAGCCGAGCGCGGTGGATTGCGGATCGTATTCGGCGCGCTGGCTGAGCGGGTCGATGTCGGGGCCGGAGAATCGCGTGTCGAGTCGCCCCGTCGTAACACCGGCATCGCCCTGCAGGTTCTGGCGAAACTCGCCGCCGTCGATGCGCAGGTCCGCCTTGAGGATGTATTCAACCGGCAGGCCGGTGTACTGATGCAGCTTCTCGGCGACCGCGGCGCGGTCACTGGCGGACAGCTCGGAGCCGGCGGCGAGTGCCCGCGCATAGTCGCCCATGGCGAACTGCTCCACCTCGCTCAGCAGCGCCTCGAGGCTGGCGTGCTCGGCAGGCAGCTTGTGGTGATACCAGGCGGTGGCGGCGTAGGTCGGCAGCACGGTCTGGTACGGCAGGTCGATGCCGGGGTTGCCGGTGGGGCCATCCGGGCTCAGGTCGAAGTTCAGGATCTGCGACAGCAGGATGACGCCGTTCAGATCGACCGAGCGCTGCGACTCCAGTTCGTTCGCGAGCACGGCGGAGCGCGGCGTGCCGTAGCTCTCGCCGAACAGATACTTGGGGGAGTTCCAGCGGCCGTATTTGGACAGGAACTGGGCGATGAACTCGCTGAACGCGTAGGCATCCGCGTCGACACCGAAGAACGCCTTCTCCTTGTCCTTGCCGGCGATGCGGCTGAAGCCCGTGCCGGGCGCGTCGATGAACACCATGTCGGTGGCATCGAGGAGACTCGAGACGTTGTTCACCAGCGAATAGGGGGCCGCCGGAGTGTGGGCGTCGCTGGCGGTGACGATGCGGCGCGGCCCGAAAGCGCCCATGTGCAACCAGAAGCTCGCCGAGCCCGGGCCGCCGTTATAAAAGAAGGTGACCGGACGCGAGCCGCCGCCACCTTTGAAGTAGGCGACGTAAAACATGGAGGCTTCGGCGTTCGGGTTGCGGTCAGCGCCGTCTTCGCCGGCCGGCGGTGGCGTCTTCTCGCTGGCCGGATCGCGCGGCACGTCGTCCCAGCCCTTGGGGTGAACGATGAACGTGCCGGCGATCGCCTGATAGGCGATGGCCCGTCCGCCGATCGTCACCGTGCCGCTGCTGCTGACCGCCTCGGGCTTGAAGGGCTCGAACTTGTGGCCGTCCGTCTTCTCCGCCTCACCTTCGGCTTTCGCGCCGGGCGCTTTGGACGCCTCCGCCGCCGCCGCCAGGTTGGCGCAGCCAGACAGGGCAATGATCACTGCCAGGCACGCGGTCATACGGGGGCGACGCATGCGGGTATTCCTTGCGTTAGTCGACGACGGGTTTACAAGTCTAGCCGACCGCCCGGCGGATGTAAGCCTTCGCAGCCGTGGACGGCATTGCGTCGGGAGAAGTATTGTCTGCGCCCGACGTTACGGCGAGTTCGGAGCAGGCTGCATGATCACCGTCGGCACTCGAGTTTACGCTCTCGGTGCGATCGCACTCGGTGTCGTCGGGCTCGTCTGGGGTGACTTCGCGCTCGTGTGGCAGCCGGTGCCGCCAGGGGTGCCGCAGCGTACGCTGCTGGCGTACCTGTTTGCCGGTGTCATGGCGCTGGCCGGTCTCGGCATCAACTGGCGCCGCACCGCAGCGAGCGGCGCGGCGGCGCTGTGCGTGTTGTTCGCCCTGGTCGTGGTGCTGCTGCACGTGCCGCGCATCCTTGCGCATCCGCAGGTTTTCGGTGCCTGGAGCGGCCTGGCCGAACAGCTGGCGCTGTTGTGCGGTGGACTCGTGGCCTATGCGCTCGTCAGCGGTGCGCGCCTGCCGCTGCGCGTTGGGCAGCTGGCATTCGGCGGTTGCGCCGTCATTTTCGGACTGGCGCACTTCTTTTACCTGAAAGACACCGCGGATTTCGTGCCGGCGTGGCTGCGTCCCCACCAGACCTTCTGGGCGGAATTCACGGGAGTGGCGCACGTCGCCGCCGGTCTTGCCATCCTGACGGGACTGCAGGCGCGGCTGGCGGCCGTGTTGCTGACGATCATGTTCGCTTTGTTCGGGGCGCTGATCCATGCGCCGCTGCTCATCGGCGACCCGCACAGCCATCTGAACTGGGTCATGAACTCCATGAATCTTGCGCTGACGGGCGCGGCCTGGGTGGTCGCGGATTCGCTCGCGGCGCGCAGACTACGCTGACCAGCCTGCGCTGCCGGCGCGCGGCGCGACACGGAGATCTTGCGACATGAACCATGTACTCGTCACAGGTGCCTCCGGCGGCATCGGTGCTGCGATCTGCCAGGTGCTGGCAGCGCGCGGCGCGACCGTGACCCTGCATTTCCGCGCGGATCGCAGCGCTGCCGAGAGCACGCGGCGTACGCTCGCCGGTGACGGCCACAGGCTGATCCAGGCCGAGCTCGGCGATCCGGCTGCGGTCGCGAGGCTGTGGCAGGAGGCCAATGCGCCGCAGCGCGTCGACGCGCTCATCAACAATGCAGGAATTTTTCCCAACCATCCGCCGCTCACCACCGACTACGCGGACTGGACGGCGGCCTGGCAGCGCACCCTCGCCACCAATCTGAGCGGACCGGCAAACCTGTCTTTTCTGGCGGCCCGAGCCATGGCCGAGCACGGTGGCGGGCGCATCGTGAACGTGTCCTCGCGGGGTGCCTTTCGCGGCGAGCCGACGGCGCCGGCGTACGCGGCGAGCAAGGCAGGCCTTAACGCCCTCAGCCAGTCGCTTGCCAAGGCCCTGGCCGCGCACGGCGTCTATGTGTTCGTGGTCGCCCCCGGCTGGGTCGCGACCTCAAGGGTCGCGGCCGCTGTTACTGACAAGTCGGTACTGGCGGATCAGCCGCTCGGCCGCGTGGCCACGCCCGCGGAGGTTGCGCAGGTGGTGAGTTACTGCGCGCTGGATGCGCCGGCGAGCATGACCGGCGCCATCCTCGACGTGAACGGCGCGTCGTATCTGCGCACCTAAGGGTGTGAGCCGGCCGCAGGCGCGGCCGGCCCGTGTCGCAGCGTCGTTAACCGCCCTCGGCCATCTTCTTCAGATTGTCGAGGCCACCGCGGTACACGCCTTTCACCAGCTTGAGCGCGCCGGCGTCGCTTTCCGCTTCCGGCGGGTTGTCGGCGGCGTTCTTGCGCTTGAATGTGCCACTCCACACGACCTCGCTCATGCCCTCGCCGTGCCCTGGCTTTACCGTGACCTTGGAGGCGTAGTCCGTGATCGGCAGCGGTGATTCGACGATGCGATAACGAAAATAATGGCCGGTGTCACTGAACGCCGTCAGGCGCTCGGTAAACGACGGTCCATCCTTGATCGTCAGTTTCCTGACCGCGCCGACCTTGTTGTTGCTGCCCGAAACCAGCTCGTCACTGGCAAAGCCGGGATGCCACTTGTTCAGACTGTCGAAGTCCTTGACCGCGGCCCAGACCTTGTCCGGCGGGGCTTTGATCTGCACGGTCTCGGTAACGTGCAGCGGACCGGGCGGAGCCGCCGTGGCTGCGCCTGAGACCAGCGCCGCGAGTGTCATGAGAACCAACTTTGACTTCATTGTTTCGCTCCGCCGTGTGACTGCCGGCCTGCAGCTTAACTCCGGATAACGACGTTGGGAAACCACAGTTGCTGCCAGCGCCGTACTTTGTCGGCTTCGTTCAGGGTGCGCGGCGAAACCGTTTGCGCCGCCGCGAACTGCGCGTAAACATCGAGGACGCGCGCATTGACCGTGCCATACAGCCGCTCCTCGATGGCACACACTGCGCCAATCAGGACGCCGCAGGTGCGACACAGCACGAGCTCGGCCCGGCCGCTGCCCTGCCGGTACCTGCCGGTGGCGTCCGGATCCTGGATTCGCAGCATCAGCGCTCCCGCCGCGTCCGATACGTAGACGGCGCCATGCATGCGGCAGAAGTCACAGTCGCAGGCGCGCGGCTGGTAGTCAGGCGGTGCACGGGTGAGCTGCAGATCCAGCCTGATGTTGCCGCAATGGCAGCTGCCGCTCACCGTATGCACTGCGTCGTTTCCGGGAACTCGGCGGCCTTCAGGCCTTGTCCAGCGGTGTCGTGCCGCCGGTGAAGTCGCTGCGTGCCTGCAACATGCGGTAACTGCGCGCGGCCCACGCGTGTCGCCAGCGCAGCAGGCTGCGGATCGCGTACAGCACCTTGAAGATGCGCAGCCGCCACAGCACGCGCGGCGAATCGAACAGGTCGCCCGCCAGCATCGAGATCACGCCCTGCTCGACCTGCCAGGTATTGCGAGGCTCGCGAAACATCTGTTGCATGACCGGCGCGTTGAAGCGGTAGATCAAGAACGACAGCCGCTTTATGCCGGCGCGCAGCCGCCGTTCCAGCCGCCGCAACAGCGCCTTCTCTCTGGCCGGCGCCTGCAGGGAGGTATCCACCACCGCGGCGACCTGCTCCGCGCCGCACATGGCGAGGTACACACCCGAGGAGAAGACCGGATCCAGGAACGCAAAAGCATCCCCAACCATCACCCAGCCAGGGCCGCCCATGCGGCGTGCGTCGTAGGAATAGTTGCCCGTGACCCGCACCTCGTTGTCGATCAGCTCGGCGTGCTCCATACGGCGCCACAGCGCGGCGTTCTTCTGCAGTGTCTCGAACAGGAAATCGACGGGGCGACCCTTGCGTTGCTTCAGGTACTCCGGCCAGCACACGGCGCCGACGCTCATGACACCGCGGGGCAGCGGGATCATCCACATCCAGCCATGCTGAAAGCCGTAGATGCTGATGTTGCCGGCATCCTCGCCTTGGCGTGTCTGCGCGTTACGGAAGTGGCCGAAGATGGCCGCGCTCTGGTGGCGCGAGTTCTTGCGCCGCAGCTTGCGCTTGGCGGCGACGAACGTGTCCCGGCCGCTGGCGTCGATCAGGTAGCGCGCCTGGATCTGATAGCTGGCACCCTGATCGGTGCGCACCTCGAGCCGCGTGTCGCGCGGACCGAGCTGCTCGATGCTGCACGCCTCGTGACCTTCGCGTGCATCCGCGCCACTGCTGCGCGCGTGCTCGAACAGCATCGCGTCGAAATCCTGCCGCCACACCTGGAAGGCGTGCGGTGGGCTGCTGCCCAGCGCGCGTGCAAAGGCATAGGTGTTGTAGCCGCGCTCGTTGTCCGCCTCGAAATCGGCACCTGCCTTGAAGACGCCGAGCGCGCGCACCTTGTCGAGCACGCCGAGGCGCTCCAATACCGGCAGGTTCATCGGCAGCAGTGATTCGCCGATATGAAAGCGCGGATGGTGCGCCTTCTCCAGCACAATCACGCGGTAGCCGCGCTTTGCCAGCAGCGTCGCGGCGGTGCTGCCCGCGGGGCCCCCGCCGATTACGACGACATCACAGGTTTCAGCGCTCATTAATCTATCCGGCCGCGGCCGGTTTCGCCGCGGCTGCATTCCATGAATACCGCAAACAGACGGCGCTGGCTACCGCTTCGCCGGCGGCGAAGCCTGCCCGGCATAGATGCGGCGCACGGCATCCATGCTGTCGGCGTCGATCGCCCGCTTGTCCTCGCGGTAGCGCTTTACTCGTGCCAGGCGCAATGCCAGGCCGCCCGGGTAGCGTGTGCTCGCCTGAAGATCGCTGAACGCCACTTCCACGACCAGCTCAGGCTTGACGTACACCGTGTAGGCGTCGCGGCGGACTTCGCGCGCCAACAGCTGCTCTGTCTGCCACACGAGCATGGTGTCGGTCAGCCCCTTGAAGGTCTTGCCCAGCATCACGTAGCCGCCGCCTGCCGCATCGAAAGCTCCGAGGTGCAGGTTCGAGAGCTTGCCGGTGCGACGGCCGTGACCCCATTCGGCCGCCAGCACCACCAGATCGAGTGTATGGGCGCGCTTGATCTTCAGCCAGCTCGCGCCGCGATTGCCGGCCTCGTACGGGGCATCCAGCGATTTCGCCATGAGCCCTTCATGTCCGGCGGCAAGCGCGGCTTCATAGAACTCACCCGCCGCGCTGGCCGAGGCGGTGACCAGCCGCGGCATCTGCGCAGCCGCTGGCACTGCGGCGCTCAGGGCCTGATAGCGCTCGCGCGTCGGCCGGTCGGCGATACTGCGGTCCTCGAGCCGCAGACAGTCGAAGAAGTACGCGCGGATCGGCAGCCCGGCGCGCACCGCCGCAACGTTCAGTTTGCGTCCGAAGCGGCGCATCGTGATCTGGAAGGGGTGAGGCCGGCCGCTATCATCGAAAGCGACCGCCTCGCCATCGAGTACGAGTGCCCGGGCGGGAAAACTGCGCACCAGGTCGACGATCTCCGGCACGGCCGCGGTGACGTCGTTGAGGGCGCGGGTGTAGAGGCGCACCTCGGCACCGAGCTTGTGCGCCTGGATGCGCGCCCCATCCATCTTCCACTCAAAAGCCACCTCGCCCGGCAGCTCGCGCAGTGCAGCGCCGACATCGGCCGCGGTCTGCGCCAGCATCGGGGTGACCGGTGAAAACAACTGCAGCTGGAACTGCTCGAGCGCCGCCGCGCCCTGCAGCAGTGCCACGCGCGCCAGCGCGCCGAGAGTTGGCGCGTACATGGCGGCGCGGCGCAGCGCGGTGACCGGCAGCTGCGCGGCCTGGGCCACGGCTTCCACCATGATGGCGGCGAGCGCCCCCTGGCGCAGCTCGCCGACCAGCAGACGCATGAGAAAGCCCTGCTCGTCAGCCGTTGCGTCCGCGAGCAGGGCGCTCAGTAGCTCGGCGCGGCGCGCTGTGGAACCACTGCCACGCTCTGCCGCCAAGGCTGTCAGCGCCTTATCCACTGCGAGCAGTTTGAGCGTCGCGGTCGTCGCGGCCGTGCTGGCGGCCGCCTGCAGGGCTGCGTAGCCGATGCCGATACGACCCTGCGGCACTTCCCCGGCAAGGTAGTGTGCGGCGATCTCGACTTCCTCCGGCAGCAGCGTTGCCAGGAAGCCCGCCAGCTCGCGAATCTTGCTGAGGCGCGCGGAACTTGCCGCGACGCGCTGCGACGTGGCGACCAGTTGCGCGAGCAGTGTCACGCTGTGCGCGGCCTAAAGCTCGCCGCCCGCTCGGCCGACGGTGCAGGATCGCTCGGGTCTTTCATCGCGGCTTGCATAAGGTGCGCAGTCGGCTCGCTGCAGTGTCATGAATTATCCCGTATCTGTCAGGGCGACGCGCGTCCAGCCGTTGTGTCGGCGCGTCGGAGCTGCAGCCGTGCGGCGCGGCGCGCCGTATGATGCGCAGCACGGTTGGCTGGACGGGAAGACGGGCATGTACGAATTGCGCATCGCGGTGCCACTGGCTCTCGCCTGCCTGGCATTGCCGGCATTCGCCACGCCGCTTCCTGACTCCATGCAGGCCGCCGCGATCGATCGCGCCGGTGGGGTGGACGCGGTCATGCTGCATACCCTGCCGGTACCGAAGCCGGGGCCCGACGAGGTGCTGATTGCCGTAGATACGGCCGGCGTGGGCGTGTGGGATGCGGGCATCCGTGCACATCCGGACTTCATCACGCATGACAAATTTCCGCTGGTGCTCGGCACGGATGGCGCGGGCACCGTCGTGGCCCTCGGCGCGCAGGTGCGCGGCCTCAAGCTGGGCGAGTCGGTCTACTCCTATAGCTGGGACAATCCGCAGGGAGGCTTCTACGCACAGTACGTGGCCGTGCCCGCGTCGCGCGTTGCGCCCGTACCCCCCGGCATGGGTGTGGGGGACGCTGGCGCCATCGCTACCACCGGGCTCACGGCGCTGCAGGGCATCGACGATGCCCTGCACATCCGCGCCGGCGAAACGCTCATCATCCACGGCGCCTCAGGAGGGGTGGGCAGTCTTGCACTGCAGTTCGCCAAGCTGCGCGGTGCCCGCGTGCTGGCCACCGCCAGCGGCACTGACGGTGTGAGCTTCGTAAAGCAGCTCGGTGCCGACGTGGTGGTGGACGGGCGGCACGACGATATCGTCGCCGCGGCGCGCAGCTTCGCGCCCAAGGGTGTCGACGCCGTGCTGGCGCTGGCCGGCGGCGAGGCGCTCGAGCGCTGTCTCGATGCGCTGCGGCGCGGCGGCCGGCTGGCGTTTCCCAACGGCGTCAGCCCCGAACCCAAGGCACGTGACGGAGTAAAGGTGGTGGGCTATGACGCCGTCGCCGCGCCGGCGCAGTTCGCGCGTCTGAGCGAAGCGGTCACCGCTGCGAAGTTGCGGGTGCCGATTGCCGCCGCATACCCGCTGGCGGAGGCGTCCAAGGCGCACGAGCGCCTCGAGGCCGGCCACGTGCTCGGCAAGATCGTACTGCGGGTGCGCTGACGACCTTGGCCCCGTCGGCTAGGAAACCGGCGCCGCGCCGCCTTCCGCACAGCGCCGCGCCACAAATGCGTTGAGTTCCTCGTGCACGGCCGCATCCAGCGGCGGCGGCGTGAACGAGGCGACGGTCTCGCGCCACAACGTGGCGGCGCGCTCGGTCGCGGTCTTCGCGCCTGCGTCCGACCAGGCGCCGAAATTGCGCCAGTCGGAAACCAGCGGCGTGTAGAAAGCATCGCGGTAGCGCTGCATGGTGTGGGCGGCGGCGAAGAAGTGGCCACCCGGACCTACTTCGGCGACCGCCTCGATCCCGATCTCTTCGGCCGTGGCCGCCACCGGCTGAAACAGTTCCGCGAACATCTGCAGCATTTCCACGTCGAGGATGAATTTCTCGAAGGATGCCGTCAGTCCGCCTTCCAGCCAGCCCGCCGCGTGCAGCACGAAATGACAGCCGCCGAGCAGCGCGCCCCACAGACTCATCTGCGACTCGTACACGGACTGGGCATCGGCGACATTCGCCGCCGTCGCGCTCGAACAGCGCCACGGCACTTTGATACGCCGCGCCAGCTGCCCGGCGCCGAACGCAGCCTTGGCGTACTCGGGCGTGCCGAAGGCCGGCGATCCTGACTTCATGTCCACGTTCGAGGTGAAGCTGCCGTACATGACCGGTGCGCCGCGGCGCACCAGCTGCGACAGCGTGATGCCGAACAGCGCCTCGGCGTGCGCGAGCGTCAGGGCGCCGGGAATGGTCACCGGCGCCATGGCGCCGGCCAGCGTGAATGGCGTGACGATCATCAGCTGCCCCTGCGCGGCGAACTCGATGATGCCTTCGGTCATCGGCAGGTCCAGCTGCAGGGGTGAGTTGGTATTGCAGATGCTGTAACAGCGCGGCTGCGCCTGGAAGGTCGCCTCATCGATGCCGTGCGTAATGCGCAGCATCTCGAAGCAGTCGCGCAGCTGCCCATCGCCGCGGCAATAGAAGTAGGGCACCTTGTCGCCGAGCGTCAGTTGCGCGAGCGAAGTCTGCAGATGGCGCTCATGCACGACGACGTCCTGTGGCTCGGTCATCTGCCCGAGCACATGAATCACGTCGAAGGCCTGCGACAGGCGCACGAAATCGCAGAAGTCGGCGAGCGAGCCGGTGCGCCGGCCGCGCTGCAGGTCACTCACGCTCGGCGGACCGGCCACGGGTGCAAACACCACGTGCCGCCCGCCGACCCGGCAGGAGCGGTCCGGGTTGCGGGCCACGAGGTCAGCCTGCTCCGGCACGCTGGCGAGGGCGGCGCTCACCAGCTGCGGTGCGAGACGCACCATCTGGCTGGTTTCATCAACGGCGGCGCCGCCACTGCGCAGCACGTCGCGGCCGCGCGCCGACAGAACGCGCATGCCCTGACGTTCGAGTATGTCGAGCGCCGCCAGGTGCATGCTCTCGACCTGATCCTCGGAGAACAGCCGCACGGGCTCGAATGGGTTCAGCAGCTGACGGTAACGCAGCGAGCGCTGCGGCGTTGCGGCGCTGGATCTACCTGGGTCGCGCCTGCGGGGCCGCACGGGGTTCGACATCTTGGAGCCGCGTTGTCAGAGTGCCGGGAGCCTGCGAATAAATCGCAACAGCAATGGCAGGTCAAGCAGCGAAAAGGCATAGCGCGGCGCAGAAACGCATAGCACCGGGCCGCGCTGCGCCACGTCCGCTCTCAGCTGCGCCGCACCGGCAGCGTCTGCTGCAGGCGATCGATGTCCGCCCATGGGTCGGCCTTGAGCCCGCGCAGGCGCCGGCCGATGTTGGCAAAGCGGAACTGGTCGGCCGCGCGCAGGCGCGGCAACTCGTCCCACGCCAGCGGCGTGGCGAGCGGTGCGCCGGGGCGCTTGCGCAGCGAGTACGAGCACACCGCGGTGGCACCGCGCGCGTTGCGCAGATAGTCGAGGAAGATGCGGCCGCTGCGCTCATCCTTGGCGGCCACCGACAGATAGCGATCGGGATGCGCAGCGGCCATGTCCTCCACCAGCCGACGCGCGAACTCCTTGGCGGCGGGCCACGGCACCGCCGGGCGCAGCGGCGCCACGATGTGCAGTCCCTTGCCGCCGGAGGTGCGCACGAAGGATTGCAGAGCGTGGCGCGCGAACTGCTCGCGTACCTGCGTCGCGGCCGCCGTGATCTGCCGCCACGGCACGCCGTCGGCCGGGTCGAGGTCAATGACCAGGCGGTCCGCGCGCCCGAGGTCGTCTACGGTCGAACCCCAGACGTGATACTCGAGTGCATTCATCTGCACGAGTGCGATGAGGCCTTCCAGATCGCTGATGTAGATCCAGCGCTGCCCGGCGGCCTTGTCTGCGACCTCGTGCAGTTGCGGCGGCAGCCCGCGGCTGATGTGCTTCTGGAAGAAACAGGTGCCGCTTGCGCCCTGCGGGCAGCGCAGCAGCAGCAGCGGCCGCTGCACCAGCCCGGGCAGCACGAAAGCGGCGATGCCGCGGTAAAACTGCGCCAGCTGTTCCTTGGTGATGGGCGGATCGTCGAACAGCACGCGCTCCGGGTGCGTCAGGCGCACGGCCGCGGCGCGTGGCGCCGGCTTAGCTGCCCGCGCCGCTCGTCGCGCGCCGCTCTTGCCTGTGGCAGGGCGCGCGCGGGCACCGGCCGCCACGGCGGCGCGGTCGCGTTGCGAGGGACTTAATGACTTCACGCTGCGATCCTCCCGCAGGCCCTTGAGACTTGCTTGCCGCAGCAGGCCATCCTGGGTGTAGCCGCGGAACTCCACTTCTACCACCCAGTGCGGCGTCACCCATAGCGGCGCCGCGCCGCGCAGCTGCGCGCGGTTCGGCGCAGCGCTGAGTGCCGCCGGCCGCGCAAGCCGTCGAGTCGCGAGCCGCCGCAACAGGTCCGCGATCAGGCGCTCATCGAGTCCGGTACCCACGCGACCGCGATAGCGCCACGTACCGTCCTGTTGCGCGCTTGCCAGGAGCAGCGATCCCAGACTGGCCCGCGCGCCCTGGCCCTGCGTGTAGCCCACGATCGCGAATTCGTCCGACGCGATGCACTTGATCTTGAGCCAGGCATGGCCCCGCCCGTCTGCGTAGGGTGCGTCCCGCGCCTTGGACACGATCCCCTCGAGTCCCGCCGCGCAGGCTGCCCGTGCCGCCTGCGGACCGTCACCGCTCTGGTAATCGCTGAGGTAGAGCGGCGCAGACGCATCCCGCAGCAATGCCGCGAGTTTGTGCTTGCGCTCGATCTGCGGCGCAGCGCGCAGGTCCTCGCCATCGAGAAAGAGCAGATCGAACAGCATGACGCGCAGCCGTGTTTCGCCGTCGCTCTCGCCGAAGCGCCGCTGCAGCAGTCCGAAGTCACTGCGTCCGGCCGCATCGAGTGTGATCAGCTCGCCATCGAGTATGCAGCTGCGGCACGGCAGCGCCTGCACGGCCCGCGCGGTCGCGCTGAGCTTGCTCGTCCAGTCCTGATCGCCGCGCGAGGTGATGCGCACCTGCCGTGCATCGCGCCACAGAAGGACGCGGTAGCCGTCGAACTTCACCTCGTGCAGCCACCGCTCGCCCGCAGGCGCCTCCGCAACCAGCCGTGCCAGCTGCAGGCCGATGCGCGCCGGCAGCCCGGCGGCGACCCGCCTGCCGCGCCCGCGCCGCGCGCGCCCGGCGGCGCGCGTCATGTTTTCTTCTGCGCGGCGCTGCCCGCCGCCAGATGAATGGCGGCACGGATACGCGGATACGTACCGCAGCGGCAGACATTGCCGCTCATGGCGGAATCGATGTCGGCATCACTCGGCTGCGGGTTGCTGGTGAGTAACGCACAGGCGGACATGAGCTGACCGCTCTGGCAGTAGCCGCACTGCACGACATCCACCTCGGTCCAGGCCTGGCGCAGCGCCTGCGCCTGCGGACCGCCGAGTCCCTCGATGGTCGTCACCTCGCGGCCGCCCACCACGGCCAGCGGCGTGACGCACGAGCGTACTGCCTGTCCGTCCAGATGCACGGTGCAGGCGCCGCACAGCGCCCGCCCGCAGCCAAACTTGGTGCCCAGCAGCTTCAGCTCGCCGCGCAGCACCCACAGGAGCGGGGTCTGCGGCTCGGCGGCAACGCTCAGTGTCTGTCCGTTTACCTTGAGTGTCGTCAAGGATCGAAGCCTCAGGCGAGCTTCAGGGGCAGGTTGCGCAGCCGCTGCCCGGTGAGTGCGTACACGGCGTTCGCCACCGCCGCGGCAACCGGCGGCACACCACATTCGCCGACGCCGCCCGGCAGCACGCCGTCGGCGATGATCTCGGTGACGATTTCGGGGCATTCGTACATGCGCAGCGGCACGTAGTCGTGGAAGTTGCTCTGCTGCACCTGGCCTTGGTCGAGCGTGATTTCGCCGTGCAGCGCGGCCGTCAGGCCGTAGACGACGCCGCTCTCGATCTGCTGGCGGATGAGATTCGGATTGACGGCGACCCCGCAGTCGATGACACAGGCGATGCGGTGCACGCGGATCTGCTGGCTCGGGTTGACCGACACTTCGGCGATCTGCCCGACGATGCTGCCGAAGCAGCGGTGCAGCGCAATGCCGCGCGCGCGCCGCGTGCCGTCCGGCGCCACGCCGGGCGCCGGCCCCCAGCCGCCCAGCTGTGCAAGCCGCTGCAGCACGCGCAGGTGCGCGGTGTTCCCCTGCAGCAGGCTCTGGCGGTACGCGAGCGGGTCCTGATGCGCGGCGGCGGCCGCCTCGTCGATGAACGACTCGACGAAGAAGGCCGTGTAGGAATGGCTCACCGAGCGCCAGATGCCCATAGGCACCTGCGACTCGACGCTCTGATGGGCGATGCGCGCGTGCGGGAATTGGTAAGCGGTGTTGGATGCGCCATCGTCCGCCAGGTCGGCAAAGGAGGGCGCGCCCAGGCTCGAGCCGGCGCTGGTCATCTTCCAGGCGACCAGATGCCCGGCGGCATCGAGGCCGGCGCGACAGCGTGCCATGAATGCCGGCCGATAGTAGTCGTGCGCGATGTCCTGCTCGCGCGACCAGATGAGCTGCACGGGCGCGCCGTCGCTCTCGCGCGCCAGGGCTGCCGCCTGCTGCACGCAGTCCGTGAGGTAGCGGCGCCCGAAGCCGCCGCCCAAATAGGGGACGATGACCTGCACCTTGTCGGTCGCGATGCCGAGCACCTTGGCAACTGCGCGGCGCGTCGCGCCGGCTGCCTGGGTGCCCGCCCACACCGTGGCCGCCCCATCCTTGAATTGCACCGTGGCGTTCATCGGCTCCATGGTGGCATGCGCCAGCAGCGGCACGCGGTATTCCGCGGTGAGCGTCTGCGCGGCACCGCGCAGCGCGCCCTCGACGTCGCCTCTGTTCAGGTGCGCGTGACCCGCATGCGTGTCCAGCGCCTGCGCCAGGTCGCTGAACATCTTCTTGCTCGACAGCCCCTGCGCGCTGCCGTGGTCCCACTCGATGTGCACCAGTTCCAGCGCGCGCATGGCGTGGAACGGCGTGTCGGCTATGACCGCGACGCCGCCCGCGGTGACACCGGCACCGCCGATGCCGCCGGCAACCGGGGCGAGTGACACGACCTTGCGCACGCCGTGCACGCTGAGCGCGCGCCGCGCGTCGAAGCGGGCCACCTTGCCGCCGACGGTCGGGCACAGCGATACGCTCGCGTACAGCAGCTGCGGCGGCAGCGCGTCACTGGCGAACACGGCGGTGCCGTAGAGCTTCGGTGCGTTGTCGATGCGGCGCAGCGGCTGGCCGATGAACTTGAACTGCGCGGCCGACTTCAGGGTCACCGAGTCAGGCAGCGCCTCGGTGGCGGCAGCGGCCGCCAGCGCGCCGTAGCTGGCGCTGCGCCCGGCCGCGTGCAGCACCTTGCCGCTATCGGTGCGGCATTCCTCAAGCGGCACGCGCCACTGGCGGGCGGCGGCCTTGAGCAGCATCAGCCGCGCAGCGGCGCCGGCCTGACGCAGCGGCAGCCACTCATCCCTGATGCTGGAGGAGCCGCCGGTGCCGGCAAGACCGGGTATCTCACGCAGGATGCGGCGCACGACGTGCTCGCCCAGGCGGCGCGTGATGCCGTGGTCGTCGGGGTCGAACATGGCGTCGGCGATCGCTGCCTGGTTGTTGTAGATCGGGTCGAAGCCTGCCTGCTCGAGGCGCATCGAATCCCAGGCGGCGTCCAGCTCGTCGGCGACCAGCATTGCCAGTCCCGTGTGGACGCCCTGGCCCATCTCGGCCTGCGCCATCATCAGCGTGACGGTGTTGTCGCTGCCGATCTTGACCCAACCGTTGAGCGCGGTCTGTCCGGGCGACACCGCCAACGGCCGCGCGGCGGACAGGCGCGCGCGCGGGGGCAGCGCCAGCCAGCCAACCAGCAGTGCGCCGGCGGTGCCGGCCGTGCCGATGAGAAAATGACGACGCTTGATCTTCGGCATGTGGCAGCCCGCCGGAGTGTCAGCTGCGTCACGTGCAAATTCAAGCAGCGCGCACCTGGGTGCGCGCCGTGGTAAGTTTGAGCTCCGCAGAAGTCCAAGGAGTCAGCGGCGGATGCCCAGTAAAGTGCCCGACGGCCAAACCCGCGGTTGGATCATTCCGATCGGCGGGGCAGAGAATAAGGAAAATGACCCCCGTATCCTCGAGCGCTTCGTGCGCGTCTCGGGGGGTGATGAAGCCGACATCGTCATCATTCCCACCGCCAGCCGCATGCACGAGACCGGCACGCGCTACGAGCAGATCTTCAAGACGCTCGGCGCCACGCGCGTGACCGTGATGGACTTCGATACGCGGCGCGACTGCCACGAACGCGGTCGCCTGCAGCGCATCGAAGAGGCGAGCGGCATCTTCTTCACCGGTGGTAACCAGCTGCGCCTGACCACGCTGCTTGGCGGTACCCCCGTGGCCAAGCTCATCCGCCTGCGCAACGCCCAGGGCGTGACCGTGGGCGGCACCAGTGCCGGTGCCAGCATTCTCTCCGAGCACATGATCGCCGCCGGCGACGAAGGTTCGGCCATGATCGCCGGCAGCGTGCGCCTGGCGCCTGGCCTGGGCCTCACCAATCGCTTTATCATCGATCAGCATTTCCGGCAGCGCGACCGTCTGGGTCGGCTGCTCACGGCCCTCGCCTACAATCCCTTTGCGATCGGCATCGGGCTCGATGAAGACACCGCTGCCTTCATCGCTCCCGACGAGCGGCTCGAGGTGGAGGGCAGTGGTGGCGTTACCATCGTCGATCCCGCGGAGGTCAATTTTTCCTCCATCGACGCTGTGCAGGACGGGCAGCCCGTGTGCATGCTGGGCCTGAAGGTGCACCTGCTGGTCGCTGGCGCGACTTTCGATCTCGACACGCGCGTGGCCAGCGCCGGCATGTTGCTGCAGTCGAAGGAGTGATTGACGATTTAGGTCCGACCACGCGCGGCAGGTTGCATTGAACAACTACTACGATTTCTGCGAGCAACATCCATGCGCATCCTCGATCGTTCCGTCTACGTCGGTCCGTCGCTGTACGCGCGCTTTCCGGTCATCCGTCTGGAGCTCGATCTCGGCGCCCTCGAGGCGTGGCCCACCGGGCGCCTAGGCGCGCGCTTCGTCGATGAGCTGGCGGCGGCGCTCCCCGGGCTGGCCGAGCACGGCTGCTCCTACCGCGAACCTGGTGGTTTCCTGCGGCGCATGCGCGAGGGCGATGGCACCTGGCTCGGCCACGTGCTCGAGCACGTGGCCATCGAGCTGCAGAACATCGCCGGCGAAGAGGTGACCTTCGGCAAGACCCGCAGCGCCGGTGCCCCCGGCGTCTACACCGTGGTGTACGAGTACGCGCAGCGCGATGAGGGCATTGCCGCCGGCGAGCTCGGGCTGCGGCTGCTGTGCTCGCTGTTGCCGCAGGAGCTGCAGCCGGCCGACAGCGTCCCGCCGGGCTGGAACTGGGCTGAGGCACGCGACCAGTTCATCCGCTTCGCACAGCGGCGCGCGCTCGGGCCCTCGACCGCATCACTGGTGCGCGCCGCCGAGCAGCGCGACATCCCCTGGCTGCGCCTCAACGATCAGTCACTCGTGCAGCTCGGGCACGGCAAGTACCAGCAGCGCATCCAGGCGACGGTCACGGGGCGCACGCCGCACATCTCGGTGGAGCTCGCGAGCGACAAGGAAGAGACCAACAAGATTCTCGCCGGTCTCGGTTTGCCGGTGCCGCGGCAGGAGCTGGTGCAGAGCGAGACGCAGGCCGTGCGCGCCGCGCGGCGCATCGGTTTTCCGGTGGTCACCAAGCCCTACAACGGCAACCACGGCCGCGGCATTTCCATCCGGCTCACTACCGAGGAAGAGGTGGCACACGGCTTCACCGTGGCGCGCGAACACTCGCGCTCGGTAATCGTGGAGACCTTTCTCGAAGGCGACGACCACCGCCTGCTGGTGGTAAACGGCGAGCTGGTCGCCGCGACCCGGCGTACGCCCGGTCACGTGGTCGGCGACGGCGAGCACAACATCGAGCAGCTGATCGAGATCGTCAACCAGGACCCGCGCCGCGGCGTCGGCCACGAGAAGGTGCTGACGCGCCTGGAGCTCGATGTGCAGGCGCAGAAGATGCTGGAGCGCGCTGGCCTGAGCGCGCAGTCGGTGCCCGCCGCGGGCACAACCGTTTACCTGCGCTCCACCGCCAACCTGTCGACCGGCGGCACCGCGACGGACGTCACGGACGTCATTCATCCCGACAACCGCGAGATGGCCGAGCGCGCCGTGCGCGCCATCGGCCTGGACGTCGGCGGCGTCGACTTCCTGTCGAAGAACATCACCGAGAGCTACCGCAAGATCGGCGGCGGCATCTGCGAGGTCAACGCCGCTCCCGGGTTTCGCATGCACGTGGCGCCAAGCGAAGGCACCCCGCGCGACGTCGCAGCCCCGGTGCTGGACATGCTGTTCCCGGCCGGCAGCGCCTCACGCGTGCCGATCGCCGCTATCACCGGCACCAACGGCAAGACCACCACCGCGCGCATGCTGGCGCACATCACCAAGATGGCCGGCTTCACCCCGGGGCTGACGACCACGGACGGGGTTTACATCGACGGGCAGCGCACCGTGCAGGGCGATATGACCGGGCCGGTGTCGGCACGCATGGTACTGGCCGATCCGCAGATCGACATCGCCGTGCTCGAGACCGCGCGCGGCGGCTTGCTGCGCGCCGGCATGGGAGTGAACGAGGTGAACGTCGGCGCGGTGCTGAACGTGCAGCCCGATCACCTGGGGCTGAAGGGCATCGATACGCTCGAGCAGCTGGCCGAGGTGAAGCGCATCGTGGTCGAGGTGGCGACCGACTGCGCGGTGCTCAACGCCGACGATCCACTGGTGCTGAAGATGTCCGGCTACACCGAAGCCAAGAACATCTGTTACGTCACCATGAATCCGCAGCACACTCTGGTGCGCGAACACATCAGGGCCGGCGGCCGTGCCTGCGCGCTGGAGGGCGGCGTCAACGGTCAGATGATCGCTCTCTACGACAAGGGCGGGCACATCCCGCTGCTGTGGACGCACCTGATTCCGGCCACGCTCGAGGGCCGGGCGACGCACAACGTGCAGAACGCCATGGTCGCCGCGGCGATGGCCTTCTCGCTCGGCATCAAGCTGGACGCCATCCGCCAGGGCCTGCGCACCTTCGACTCGACCTTCTTCCAGGCGCCCGGCCGCATGAACGTTTTCAACGAGCATCCGTTCAAGGTGCTGTTCGACTACGGCCATAACGCTCATGCCGTCGCCGCGATGGCCGATCTGGCACAGCGCCTGGATGTCACGGGGCGGCGCATCGTCGTGCTCGCAGGGCCCGGCGACCGCCGCGACGAGGATCTGGTGGCGATCGCGAAAGCCGTCGCCGGACGCTTCGATCACTACATCTGCCGGCGCGACGACAGTCTGCGCGATCGCAAGCCCGACGAGGTGCCGCGCATCCAGGCGGCCGCATTGCGCGAGGCCGGCGTGGCGGAAAGCACCATCTCGGTCATTCCGGACGAGCAGGAGGCGATCGCCGCCGCGCTCGAGATGGGCCAGCCCGGCGACCTGCTGCTGGTGTTCGCCGATGCGCTGGTGCGTTCCTGGAAGCAGATCACCAAGTTCAAACCGCTCGGCACGCCCGCCGCGGCGCCCGTCGTGACGCCGGCGCCGGTGTTCCTGTCCGACGGCGCGGATGCCGCCCGCGCCCAGGAGCCGGCCTTCAGTCTCGAGGGTCTGATCCGTGACGAGCGCGGGGTGCGCGTCGCGCCGGAGGCCGAAGACTGAACGCCGTGATCGTGCTGCCGTTCGAGGATTCACGGCGTCTGACGGGCGCCAACCTGTTCTTCGCCGGCGGCGGCGCACAGCTGGAAACCCTCGGCATCGCAGCCGACGATGCGCTGCTTGCGCAGTGGCGCGCGCGCATCGCGCGGGCACGCGCGCACCTGGACTGGCCGCCGGGGGCGGTGGTGACGCGTCGGCACGCAGCGGGCGTCTCGCTGGCACTCGCCGCCCCGCTGGACCTGCTGTTCACGGCGACCGAGGTCAATGAATGGGCGCTGTGCGCTGCACTCCTGCAGCACGATCCGTTGCGCTGGCGCACGCTCGAGGCGGACCTGGTCGCCGCGACCCTGGCGGAGGCCACGGAGCCGGCGAGCGTCATTGCACCGGTGCTGGAGGAGGCCGACGCGATGGAGCGCTTCACGCGGCTTGCCGCACGCGAGGCGCGGCCCGCCGTACCGGCGCTGCTCGCGGCTGCCACCGCGCGCCGCTTGCCCTACGTGCTGGATGATGAATGGCTGACGCTCGGCGCCGGCGCCGGCGGCCGTGACTGGCCGCTCGAGGCTGTGCCGCCCGCAGCGGTCGTGCCATGGGCTGCGCTGCACGATATCCCCACCGCGATTGTCACCGGCTCCAACGGCAAGACCACCACGGTGCGTCTGCTGGCTGGCTGCGCGCAGGCGCACGGCTGGCTGCCGGCCTACTGCTGCACCGACGGGGTGTTCCTCGGCGCGCAGCAGCTCCTGAGCGGTGACTACTCAGGACCGGTCGGCGCACGCCGCGTGCTGCGCGAGCAGACGGCGCACGCCGCGATCGTGGAAACTGCGCGTGGCGGCATCCTGCGCCGCGGCCTCGCCGTGTCGCAGGCGCACGCAGCGCTCGTCACCAACGTCAGCGCGGATCATTTCGGCGAATACGGCATCGACGACCTGGGAGCGCTCGCCGACGTGAAGCTGTCGGTGGCCGCCGTCGTGCCTGCCAGCGGTGTGCTGGTGCTGAATGCCGATGACCCGCAGCTCACTGCCAAGGCGCCGCAGCTGGCAGAGCGCTTCGGCGCGGCACCAACGCTCGGCTGGTTTGCGCTCGACCACGACCTGCCGCTGCTGGCGCGGCACCGCGCGGCCGGCGGCGCCACCTGCGGCGTACGGGCCGGCCACCTGCTGCTGCAGCGCGCAGGCGTGGAGCATGACCTCGGCGTGGTCGCCGCGATGCCGCTCAGCGTCGAAGCGAACGCCACCTATAACATCAGCAACCTGGCAGGTGCTGCGCTCGTGGCCGCCGCACTCGGCATCGCGCCGGCCACCATCGCCGGCGTGTACCGCCGCTTCGGCGCGCAGGCGGCCGACAATTCCGGGCGCATGATGCGTTTCGAGCGCGACGGCGTGCGCATCATCGTCGACTATGCGCACAACGCGGAAGGGCTGAAGGGCCTGCTCAGGGTCGCCGAACATCTGCGCGCCGGCCAGGGCCGGCTTGGCCTGCTGCTGGGGCATGCCGGTAACCGGCGGGACGCCGAGATCGAGGCACTGGCGCTGACCGCCGCGCAGTTTCACCCCGCGCTCATCGTCATCAAGGAGAACGAGGCCCAGCTGCGCGGCCGCGAGCCGGGCGAGGTCCCGCGGGTCATCCTTGCGGCGCTGCGACGCGCGGGACTGCCGGAAGCGGCGCTGCCGGTGCGCATGAGTGAACTCGAGGCCGTGCACTGCGCGCTCGAGTGGGCGCGGCCGGGCGATGTGCTGGCGCTGCCGGTGCATTCGGCGGCAGCGCGCGCCGCGGTGCTGGCACTGCTGACGCAGGCGGCCTAGCAGCGCTGCTCAAGCCTGTTCGCGCTGCACGCTGCGCAGCCAGTCCGGCTCGGGGAGTTCCGTGAATACCTCGCGCAGTGCTTCGCTCCAGCGCTTGCGCAGGCTGGCGAAATAGGCGTTGTCGTCGTCGATGCTGATGTGGCGCGCTACCTGGTAATGGTCGCGCCGCACGATGACCAGGTCGAGCGGCAGGCCGACCGACAGGTGCGAGCGGATGGTCGAGTCCATGGACACCAGTCCCGCCTTGGTCGCCTCGTTCAGGCTGCTGCTGCGGCGCACCACGCGGTCGATGATCGGCTTGCCGTACTTGGATTCGCCGATCTGGAAGTAGCTGGTCTCGGCGGTCGCCTCGATGAAGTTACCCGCCGAGTAGATGCTGAACAGCCGCGGCTCCTCGCCCCTGATCTGCCCGCCGAGCACGATGCTGGCGTTGAATTCCAGCGCGAACTGCTTGAGGGCCAGCGCGTCGCGCCGGTAGGCCTCGCGCAGCGCCTCGCCGACGCATTGCGCCGCCTCGAACATGTGGCGGGCAGCTGAACAGGCTGGTGCCGCCGCCGGGGGCCGCATCGAGCTGTTCGCGCAGCACGGTCATGACCGCCTGGGTGATCGCAAGGTTGCCGGCGCTCTGCAGTACCAGCACGCGTTCGCCGGGCTGCTGGAACACGGTGGTCTTGCGGAAGGTACTGATCTGATCAACGCCGGCGCTGGTGCGCGAGTCGGAAAGAAATACCATGCCGGTGTCGAGCAGCATGGCCACACAGTAGGTCATCGCGCCTGCATCTCCTTACTGTTCGCCGGAAGCGGTCGCAGCGACGCTCACGTCCATCGTCTCGCGGCCGCCGCCGCGGCGCACGCCGCGCACCGGCGCAGCATCCAGATAGTCGCGCCCCACCGCAAGGCGGCAGTGTTTCGGCCCCATGGGCGAGAGGTGCGTGACGTCGATGCCGAGCCAGCCCTGCGCATCCTCGAGCCAGGCATCGACCCAGGCGTGACTGGCAGCTTCACCGCCATCGACGCTGCACAGGTAGCCGCTGACGTAGCGCGCCGGCACGCCGACCGCGCGGCAGCAGGCAAGGAACACGTGCGCCTGGTCCTGGCACACTCCCTGGCCGCGCGTGAAGGCCTGCGCGGCCGTCTCCTCGACGCTGGTGGTGCCCGGCATGTAGGCCACCTTGGCATACACCCCGGCGGCCAGCCGGTAGAGCCGTTCGCGCAGGTCGCCGCTGCCGTTCAGGTGCTCACGCGCCAGCGCCACCATCGGGGTGCTGGCGGCGGTCAGCGCCGTGGGCGCAAGGTACGCCAGCGGCGAGAGCGAGCCGTCGAAGCGCACGAATTCCTCGTCGCCGGTCATCTCCACGACGCCGCGCACGTCGATCTCGAAGGCGCGGTGCGGATCCTCGAGCGTCAGGAGGTGCGTGATGTTGCCATGCGCGTCCACCTGCTCGGTGCGCCGCCCGGGCGCGCGAATGGTCCAGGTCACGATGCGCTGCGCGCCTTCGCGGCGCGGCGTGAGGCGCAGGATCTGCGCCGTATATTTCACCGGCTCCTCGTAGCGGTAGGCGGTGCGATGCAGGATGTGCAACTGCATCATCAGTAGATTCCGGAAGGCACGAGGAAGTCGTTGGCGATGCGTTCACCCAGATCACGCAGGCGCACCTGGAAGCGATCGAGGAACACCGGCACGCCTTCGGCACACAGGTCCTCGAAGCGGCCGAAGTGAAACTGCGCGTGCAGCTCACCGGCACGGCGCAGCGTCTCGCTCGACTGCTCGTTGGCCACGGCCTGGAGGTTCGTCTGCAGCTCGTCGAGACAGCGGTGCACGCCCTGCGGCAGGTCGTCGCGCATCAGCAGCATCTGCGTCACGCGCTGCGGGGTGACGCTGTCGCGGTACAGGCGGCGGAACATCTCGAAGGCCGACATCGCGCGCAGCAGCACCGCCCACTCGGACGCCTCCTCGAGCAGGCGCTCGCCGCGGCCACCCGGGTCGCGCCAGCGCGCCTCCAGCATGCGGGTGGTGTTGTCGGCGCGTTCGAGGAAGGTGCCGATGTGGGTGAAACACAGCGACTCATCGCGCAGCAGCGTGCCGGAGGTGATGCCGCGCGTCAGGTGCGTGCGGTACTTCACCCATTCGAGGAACTCGGCGCGCGCGCTCTCGGGCATGCTGGAGCTGAAGGTCAGCGATTCCAGATAGGTGGCGTTCAGCGTCTCCCACATGTCGGAGGTGATGGTGCCGCGCACCGCGCGGCCGTTCTCGCGCGCGGCGCGCAGGCATTGCAGGATGCTGCCGGGATTTTCGCGGTCGAAGGCGATGAAATCGAACGCCGCGCGCGGCGTGACCGCACCGTGGCGCTCACGGAACTCGTCGTCGACACCGAGCGACACCAGCGTCGCCTGCCATCCCTGCAGCACCGCCTCGGGCGCGCGCGGCAGCAGCGCCAGGCGCTGGTGCGCATCGATCATGCGCGCCAGGTTCACCGCCCGTTCCAGGTAGCGCGACATCCAGTAGAGATGGTCGGCGGTGCGGCTCAGCATGCGGCGCCGCCCGGGGTTGCACCCAGTACCCAGGTGTCCTTGGTGCCGCCGCCCTGCGAGGAGTTGACCACCAGCGAGCCTTCGCGCAGCGCCACGCGCGTCAGGCCGCCGGGCACGACCGTCACCTCGCGTCCCGACAGCACGAACGGACGCAGGTCGATGTGGCGTGGCGCAAGACCTGCGGCCACCAGCGTCGGCGAGGTCGACAGCGCCAGTGTCGGCTGCGCGATGTAGCGCTCGGGCTGGGCGTTGATGCGGGCGCGGAACTCCTCGATCTGCGCGCTGCTGGCGGCCGGCCCGATCAGCATGCCGTAGCCGCCGGCGCCGTGTACTTCCTTGACCACCAGGTCCTGCAGGTGCGCGAGCACGTAGGCGCGGTCCTCCGGCCGGCGCAGCACCCAGGTCGGCACGTTGGCGAGCGTCGGTTCCTCGTCCAGGTAGAAGCGCACCATGTCCGGTACGTACGGGTAGATGGACTTGTCATCCGCGATGCCGGTGCCGATGGCGTTGGCGATGGTGACGTGGCCGGCGCGATAGGCGGTGAGCAGGCCCGGCACGCCGAGACCTGAGTCCGGGCGGAACGACAGCGGGTCGAGGAAATCGTCATCGACGCGCCGGTAGACGACGTCCACCTGCTGCGGGCCCTGCGTGGTGCGCATGTACAGCACCGCATCGCGCACGAACAGGTCCTGCCCCTCGACCAGCTCGATGCCCATCTGCTGCGCAAGAAAGGCATGCTCGAAATAGGCGCTGTTGTAGGCCCCGGGCGTGAGCAGCACCACGGTCGGATCGGTGACGCCGATCGGCGCCACGCTCTTCAGGTTTTCGTGCAGCACGTCCGGGTAATGCTCGACCGGCTCGATGGCGTCGCGCGCGAACAGCTCCGGAAACAGCCGCATCATCATCTTGCGGTTTTCCAGCATGTACGACACGCCCGACGGCACGCGCAGGTTGTCCTCGAGCACGCAGAAGCTGCCGTCGCCGTCGCGCACGATGTCGATGCCGCTGATGTGGGCATAGATGCCACCCGGCACGCTCACCCCCTGCATCTCCGGCCGGTACTGCGGATTGCACAGGATCTGCTCCGGCGGGATGCGCCCGGAGCGCAGGATGCGCTGCTCGTGGTAGATGTCGTTGATGAAGGCGTTGAGGGCCCGCACCCGCTGCTTCAGCCCCTGCTCCAGACGGCACCACTCGGGCGCCGGCATGATGCGCGGCACGATGTCGAAAGGGATCAGCCGCTCGGTGCCCTCGTTCTCGCCGTAGACGGCGAAGGTGATACCCACGCGGTGGAACAGCGCGTCCGCCTCGGTGCGCTTGCGCGCCAGTGTCTCGGGAGGCTGCGCGCGCAGCCACTGGTAGTACTGCACGCAGTGCGCTCGCGGGTCGCCGGCTCTATCCAGCATCTCGTCGTAGGCGCGGCTCGCGGTGGACATGGCTCAGATATTAGACCAAGGGCCCGGCGGCTCGGCAGCTGCCAGGCGCTGCACTGTTATTGTGCGCGCTCAGCGCGCCGCCGCCCCGGCCGGACCCGCCCGCGAGGTTGCCGGCGGCGCCGGCCTGAGGCTATGGTGCCCCGCCATGTCAGGCGCACCGCGCACCTTCCGCTCCAGGGTCGATCTTCTGCTGGTGTTGCCGCTGCTGGTCGTGCCGCTGGTCGGCCTGTACCTGGTGAGCGGCCTGCCAGCGGCTGCTGGCGCACGCCTGGTCGGCACCCTGATGCTGCTGACAGCGCTGCTGTTCTCGCTGTGGGTGACGCTGTCGACCCGCTACACCATCGACGCTGTCGCCCTGTCGGTACGCAGCGGGCCGTTCCGCTGGCGCGTGCTCCTGGCCGACATCCGCTCGGTCAGTGCTTCGAGCTCCGCGCTGACGGGGCCGGCCCTGTCGCTGCAGCGACTGCGGGTCGAGCGGCGTGACGGCACGGCGCTGCTGATTTCGCCGAGTGATCCGGCGGCCTTTGTTGCGGAGCTGCGCGCCCGCGGGGTGCGGGTGTGAGCGGTCAGGCGGGGTGAAAGCCGGTCAGTGCGGTAAAGCCGTTCCAGACGATCTCGATGCCGATGCACATGAGAATGAATGCCGACAGGCGCACCAGTACCTCGAGCCCGGTGGTGCCGAGGAAGCGCGCCAGCGTCTCGGCGAAGCGATAGGCGACGTAGATGCTGACCGCGATGGCGAGCAGCCCGAGCAGCGCGCCGCTGGCGTGTTCGGCCAGCTGCGAGTACCTGGGGATGCCGGCCGGCTTGCGGCTGCCGATGGTGATGGCCACCGACATCGAGCCCGGTCCCACCGTCATCGGCATGGTGAGCGGGTAGAAGCTGCCGACCTTCTTGTCTGACACGCCCGGCACGCCGGCGGCGTGATCCGACCACTGCTCCTGCGTGAGCAGCTTCCAGCCGAGCGCCGCCACTACGAAGCCGCCCGCGATGCGCACGACCGGCAGCTGGATGCCGAAGAACTCCAGCATCCACGGCCCCAGCACCATCGAACCCAGGAGCAGCAGGAAGCCGTTGATCGCCACCTTGCGCGCCAGCACCTGGCGCTCGGCGCTGCTCACGCCGGCGGTCATGCCCAGAAAGAAGGGCGCCCCCTCGATGGGGTTGACGATGGGAAACAGTCCGGCGAAGGTCAGCAGGAAGGCTTCGAGGACTCCGCTCACGAGGCCGGCGCTTTGAGCAGCAGGTCGAGTGCAGCCTCCACCTTGGTCGCGCGCTCATCGCCGACGTGCATCTCGCCCGGCACGCCGGCGTACAGCAGCCCGTCGCGCCCGATGATGTAGAAGGTCGGCCATACCTGCGTGTGCATGGCGTGCCAGTAAGAGGAGTCGTTGTCGATCATCACGGGGTAGTGGATCCCGTACTTTTCCACCGCCTTGTGCAGCGCCCTCACCGAGTATTCCTCGGAGAGCTCCGGCGAATGCACGCCGATCACCACCAGTCCGGCGGCCGACTTGTTCTGCACGATCGAATCCACCCAGGGGCGCGAGTTGATGCAGTTGACGCACTCGAAGGCCCACATCTCCACCAGCACCACCTTGCCCTTGAGGCCGGCGAGCGTCAGCGGCTCGGAGTTGATCCAGTCGCTGGCGTGCTTGTGCGTGAACTCAGGCGGCGTGGTGGGAGCAGCGCCGCTCAGCACCGCGCAGGTCACGAGCAGCAACGCTATGCGCTTGATCCCTTTCATATACCATCCTTGCTGGGCAGCTTTTCCAACAGTATGAACGGCAGAATTTGCGTTGTCACCGGGGCCACGCACGGCATCGGACTCGCCACGGCGCAGGCGCTCGCAGCGCTGGGAGCGACCGTGCTCGTGCACGGCCGTGACGCCGTGCGCGCACGCCAGGTTGCCGCCCAGATCTCAGCTGCGACCGGTAACGCCGCGGTACGCGCCGTGCAGGCCGATTTTGCCGAGCTCGCGCAGGTGCGGCGTCTGGCGCAGGAGCTGGCGAGCACTCTGCCGCGGCTCGACGTGCTCATCAACAATGCGGGCCTCATGTGCGCCGCGCCCGGCGCGCAGCGCCGATGGCTACGAGCTCACCTTCGCGGTCAATCACCTGGCGCCGTTTCTGCTCACCAACCTGCTGCTCGACAAGCTGCACGCCTCGCCGCCGGCGCGGGTCGTGGTCGTCGCCTCGGAAGCCCACCGCCGCGCCACCCTGGATCTGGGCGATCTGATGAACGAGCGCGGCGGCGGCATGATGGCGATCTATGCACGCTCCAAGCTCGCCAACCTGCTGTTCATGCACGCTCTGGCGCAGCGTCTGGCCGGCAGCGCCGTCACCGTCAACGCTCTGCATCCCGGGGTCGTCAGCAGCCAGCTGTTCGATCGCGCCCCGGCGCCACTGCGGCTGCTGCTCGGCAGCGTCGGGCGGCTGTTCATGATCACGCCGCAGCGCGGTGCGCAGACCAGCGTCTATCTTGCGAGCGCCGCCGAACTGGCCACGCGCTCGGGTGGCTATTACCGCCGCTGCCAGCTGGCCGCCCCGAGCCGCGCCGCACAGGATGACGCGGCCGCGGAGCGGCTGTGGAGCGCCAGCGCCGCGCTGACCGGGGTGGCCGCATGAGCCGTGCCTTCGTGAAGGAATCGGACGGCGATGCCGACAACCTGCCGGAGCGCCCGCTCAGCACGCACCCCAACTTCGTTACCGCGCGGGGCCTGAGCGCAATCGAAGCACAGGTGCGGCAGCTCGAGGCGCAACGCCAGGCGGCGCGCGCCGCGGACGACACCGCCCTGCGCACCCGCCTGGAGCGTGAGCTGCGCTACTGGAATGCGCGGCGTGCCAGCGCCCGGCTGGTCGAGCCGGCCACACGCGCCGAACGCGTGCGCTTTGGCACGCAGGTGACATTGCGGCTGGCGAGCGGCGCGAGCCAGGTCTTTCGCCTGGTCGGCGAAGACGAGGCCGACGCTGCCCAGGGTCTGCTCAGCTGGGTGTCACCGCTGGCGCAGGCGCTGCTCGGCCGCGAGGTGGACGATGAGGTCGCCTTTCAGGGCGCCCCGGCGCGGATCGTCAGTATCGAGCCGTGATGCAGGCGCGAGAGCGCGCGGCTGACCAGGCGCTCGATGCACGCGGCCGTGGGTTCAAAAAGGCCGGCCGTGATCTGTGCGCGCCGCGACGCCTCGGCGCCGAGCCGCCGGTGCGCGCGGAACAGGCGCGTACGCACCGTGGTTTCGTGCAGCCCGAGGGAGGCGGCCGTCTCGATGCCGCTGACGCCCTCGATCATGCGCAGCACGTAGACGCTGCGAAACACTTCCGGCAGTTGCGCGATGGCGTACTCCAGCGCGCGCGCCGTGTCGGCATCAGCGGCCGGCGCGCTGGGGCCGGCGGCGCGTGTCCCCAACCGCTGCGCCCGTGCCTGATTGAACGTCAGCCGCGTCAGCCACGCCGCGAACCTGCCGGCCGGTTCGCAGCGGTTCAGATCGCTGAACGCCGCGAGGTACGCCTCGAGCACGGCCGCTTCCGCGCGCTCCTCGTCGAGGACCACGCTCAGGGCGGCCCGCATGAGGCGCCGGCTGTAGCGCCGGATCAGTGCTTCGATGGCGCGGTCGTCACCGGCGCGCACGCGCTCGATGAGCAGCAGATCGGGCAGTGCTTCGGGCTGTGTGCCCTGGGTGCGGCGTGTGGGCGCGGCGGCCTCGAGGCCACGGGAGTGAACTGGGGGTTCCAGCATTTGCGTCAACCTCTGCTGTGTATCCTAGCGTGACCATGGAAAGGAGACCGCGCCGACAGGGCATCTATTGCGTCATGGCCGCCGTGCTGGCGCTCGGCGTCGCCCAGGCGGCAGCGCCGGATGACGCCGCGCCGCCGGTGGTGCACCCGCGCACCTGGCCGCAGCCGCGGCCGGCGCTGCCGAGCAATGCCGACCTCGAGGCACGCATCGATGCGCTGCTCGCGCGCATGACACTCGCACAGAAGGTCGGCCAGCTCATCCAGGCCGATATCGGCAGCATTACGCCCGATGACTTGCGGCATCTACCCCTTGGCTCCGTCCTGAACGGCGGTAATTCCTCGCCGCGCGGTGACAAACTCGCGGCACCGAGTGAGTGGCTGGCACTCGCCGACCGGTTCTATGAGGCCTCCCTGGCAGCTCCCGACTCGGCCGGCATTCCCGTGCTGTGGGGTACGGACGCGGTGCACGGCCACAACAACATCCCGGGCGCCACCATCTTTCCGCACAACATCGCGCTTGGGGCGGCTCGCGACCCGGAGCTCATCCGCCGCATCGGCGAGATCACCGCCCTGGAAGTACGGGTCACAGGTCTCGACTGGGCCTTTTCGCCCACCGTCGCCGTGGCGCGCGATGCGCGCTGGGGGCGCACCTACGAGAGCTACTCCGAGAATGCCCAGCTGGTACGTGAATATGCCGCGGCGATGGTCACCGGGCTCCAGGGCGTGCCGGGCACGTCGCAGTTCCTGGATGCCGCGCACGTACTGGCGACGCCGAAGCACTTCCTCGGCGACGGCGACACGCATAACGGCAAGGACCAGGGCGACAGCCTCGCCAGCGAACAGGAGCTGCGCGAGATCGACGTGGCCGGCTATGTCGGAGCGCTCAGCGCCGGTGCCCAGACGGTCATGGCATCGTATTCCAGCTGGCACGGACAGAAGATGCACGGCAACAAGGCGTTGCTCACGGAGGTCCTCAAAGGCCGCATGGGATTCGACGGGCTGCTGGTCGGGGACTGGAACGGGCATGCGCAGCTGCCCGGCTGCAGCGCGGTGAGCTGTGCCGCAGCTTTCAACGCCGGCCTCGACGTGCTCATGGCCCCTGACGGCTGGCGCGAGCTGCACGCCAACACTGTGGCGCAGGTGCGCAGCGGCGAGCTGCCGGCGGCACGCCTGGACGATGCAGTGCGGCGCGTGCTGCGGGTGAAACTGCGTGCCGGCCTTGATCATGAGGGCCGTCCCTCGGCGCGCCGCTTCGCCGGCCGCTATGCGCTGCTCGGCGCGCCGGCGCACCGCGCCGTGGCGCGCCAGGCGGTGCGCGAGTCGCTGGTGCTCTTGAAGAATCGCAATCATCTGCTGCCGCTGGCGCCGGGCGCGCACGTGCTGGTGGCGGGCGACAGCGCCGACAGCATCGCGCGGCAAAGCGGCGGCTGGACCATCAACTGGCAGGGCACCGAGCCCAATCAGGACTTCCCGCACGGCGAGTCGATCTACGCTGGTATCGCCCACGCGGTGAAGGCCGCCGGCGGGACGGCCAGCTTGAGCGCCAACGGCGAGTTCACCAGCCGCCCCGACGTCGCCATCGTGGTGTTCGGCGAACATCCGTACGCCGAGTTCGAGGGCGATGTAGCCACTTTGGAATACAGCCCGGGCGACAAGCACGATCTGCAGCTGCTGCGCCGACTGCGCGCGCAGGACGTACCGGTGGTGGCCGTGTTCCTGTCCGGGCGGCCGCTGTGGGTGAACGCCGAACTCAACGCCGCCGACAGCTTCGTGGCCGCATGGCTCCCCGGCCCTGAGGGCGGCGGCGTCGCCGACGTGCTGTTCAAGGCCGCCGACGGCACGGTGCCCTACGACTTCCGCGGCCGACTGCCATTCTCATGGCCGGCATCGCCGCGTCCGCCGAGCGTCGACAACGGCCCGGGCGAGGTGCCGCTGTTCGCCTTCGGCTACGGCCTGCGTTACGAGGACGACGGCTACCTGCAGCCGCTGTCCGAGAGCGCCGCGCCACCCTGAGGCGGCGCTGCCTAGTCGGCGCCGCCGGCGCCGACCGCCACCCAGGCGAGATCGGAATTTGAGACCGTGCCGAGATTGAAGCCGCGTGCCGCGGCGGCCATGCGCGTCAGCGCCTGGGCGAGCGGCATCGGCGGCGCCTTGTCGCCTTTCTTGGCTTTGTGAAAGCGCACCGGGTTGATGCGCGCGACCACGTAGTTGCGCAGGTACGGGGAGCGGAAGCCGCGCGCCTGCAGTCCCGCGATGATGGTCTTCACGCGCGCGTCGATTTCCAGCAGGCGCGCCGCATGGTCTTCGCGCTGCCGCAGACTCACGCTCAGCGCACGCTCGCTGAAGCGGTCCACCTTCTTGAGAAAAGAGCTGTAGGCACCGCCGGCGAAGCGCGCGGATTTCTCGTAGACGAGGCCGAGCGTCAAGAGCTCCGGCGCCTCGAACTCCGCCACGAAGGCGTTCTCGTGTTCACGGCCGCGGCGCTTGGCCAGATTGCGCGCCATGCGGATCACCTCGAGACTGCGATCCTTGAGGTTGTGCGCCTTCTCGGTGTTGAGCGCCAGGATGCGGTAGGCGAGTGATTCGTCCGGCGAGATGAGCGCCGTGATCTGCTTCAGCCCGAGCACCTTGCCGGCCGCGAGGCGATGGCGGCCGTTGGGCGTCCACAGCCGCCCGTCCTCGCCGCGCACGACGATCAGCGGATCGAGAAACGCGGCCGTCTCGTCGATCTTCATGGCGAGCCGCTTGGCGTGCGTGGGCGACAGGTCACGCTGAAACGGCGTTGGCTGCACGGCGGCGAGCGGCACGCTGGCGAGCAGCAGGGTGCGGCCGCCGAGCGGTTCGCGATAGGCGCCGATCGGTGCGCCGCCGGCCGCGCGCACCAGCGCGGTCAGCTCGCTGACGGCCGGATCGTCGAGGGCGACGGCAACGTCTGCGGCATCCAGGCCGCGGCTGGTCTTCCCCGGGGCGAGTCGGCCGCGTGCGCGCGCGCCGTCGCCGGCGCGGCGCGCGCGAGTGCCGCTGCTCTTGCTGCGTGTTGCCATGCGCTGTGATCTCTCTTCTTGGGCAGTGTGCCAGAATGACGGATTACGCAGGATGTTGCCATGGATTCCCCGACGCAGTACGTACGCGCCGCAGCGCCACTGCCCGCGCAGCGGCTCGACGCCGGTGGTCGCGCGCATGTTGATCAGCGTGCTGTCATGGCACTGGCGCTGCCACTCATGGCCAACAGCGCCGTGCAGATCGTGCTCAATCTCACCGACATGTGGTTCATGGGCCGCATCTCCACCAAGGCGCTGGCAGCGGTCGGGGCGGTGCAGTGGCTGATCGTCGCGGCCATGCTGGTGCTGGGCGGCGCCGGCCTTGCGGTGCAGACACTGGTCGCGCAGTACAGCGGCGCGCGGCGCTACCGCCGCGCCGGCCAGGCGGTATGGACGGCGATGTGGGCCATGGCCTGTGCCGCGCCGCTGTTCGTGCTGGTGGGCGCAGCGCGTCACGTTATTCTCGCGCCGTTCGGTTTCGATCCGCAGATCGAGGCGCTGGCCTCGGCCTTCTGGTTCCCCCGCATGGGCGGCGCGTTCGTCGGCGCCGCGGTGTGGGCGCTGTTCGGGTTCTTCAACGGCATCGGCGAGCCGCGCGTCACGCTCGTGATCACCGTGGTGATCACGCTCATCAATGCGCTCCTCAACCAGCTGTTCATCTTCAATCTCGGCTGGGGCATCGCCGGATCCGCCTGGGCGACCAACGCTGCACAGCTGCTCGGGTTGCTGTTCGGTGCGGCGCTGCTGCTGCGCCGGCGCTACCGCCGCGGGTACCGCACGCACCTCAGCTGGCGGCCGCACGGCCGGCGGCTCGCGCAGCAGCTGCGCCTCGGCGTGCCGATGGGGGTGTCGCCGGCCGCGGACCTGCTGGGGTTCGCGATCTTCCAGATGATGCAGACGCGGCTCGGCACCGTGGGCGGGGCGGCCACGCAGATGGTCGTGATCCTGACATCGCTCGCCTACATGCCAGGCTTCGGCATCGCTTCCGCCGGCACCACGCTGGTCGGGCAGTCGATCGGTGCCGGCGCGCGCAGCTGGGCGCAGCGCGTCGGCAATCACGTCATCCTGCTGGCGGCGCTCTACATGGGCGGCATCGGCGTGCTGATCGCGCTCGCGGGCCCCTGGCTGCTGCCGTTCTTTGCCGGCGCGCACGACGCCGATTCCGCCGCCGCGGTGGCGCTCGGCGTGCGCCTGCTGTGGCTGGCGGCGGGCTACCAGTTCTTCGACGGCCTCAATCTCGGCAGCAGCATGTGCCTGCGCGGCGCCGGCGACGTGCGCGTGCCGGCTGCACTGGTGTTGCCGGTATCCTTGCTGCTCTTTGTGCCGCTGGCGCATGCGCTGACCTTCGCCCCGGGGCAGGGCTGGGTGCACTTTCTGCCGCAGTTCGGCTTCGGCGCCACCGGTGGATGGGTGGCGGTCCTCATTTATGTCATGGTATTGGGGATGACGCTGTTCCTGCGCTGGCGTTCGCGCGCATGGCAGTCGATACGCATCTGATGTAAGGACCGCCTTCGCACATGTTCGTAAGCCTGAAGACGCTGCTGCACACGCTGTTGCTGCCGCCCGCGGCATCGCTGCTGCTCGCCATCGCGGGTGCGTGTCTCATCCGCTGGCACGGCGGCAGCGTCGCGCGGCGCACGGGCTGGGCGCTGCTGGTGGCCGGACTCGGCTCGTTGTGGCTGCTCGCCACACCGGTCGTGGCCGAAGCCCTGAGCGGACTGGCCGAGCGCTATCCGGCGCTGAAGCCGCAGCAACCCGTGGTCGCGCAGGCGGTGGTGATCCTCGGCGGCGAATTCGCGCACCAGCACGCCCCGGAATACGGCGGGGAGCGCTCGGTGTACGACGGCCTGCTGGAACGGGTCAGCTACGGCGCCTATCTCGCACAGCGCACCGGCCTGCCGGTGCTCGTCACCGGCGAGCCGCGCGAGGCGCTCGGCATGCGCGCCACCCTGGCACGTAATTTCCATGTCGAGACGCGCTGGCTGGAGATGCGCGCGCGCGACACCTTCGAGAATGCGCAGTTCTCCGCGGCGATGCTCAAGGCGGACGGCGTGACACGCATCATTCTGGTGACCGATGCGCAGCACGAGTGGCGCGCGGCGCACGAGTTCGTGAGTGCCGGTCTGGAGGTGGTGCCCGCTCCGGAGGGCTACACCTACTGGGGAGGCAGCAGCACCTTCGGCGAGTACATTCCGAACGCCACGGCGCTGGAGCGCTCCACTGCGGCTCTTTACGAGCTGCTCGGCGACCTCGTGCGGCGCGTGCTGGCGGCAACCGACCTGCGCCGCCACGGCGCCTGAAGGCGCCGCCGCTACGGGTACCTTGAGGTGTACGCGGAAGAGCTGACGGTGGTGTTCCGCTCCCCGCTCAAGCGCGCCTGCGCTGAGCGGCTGCTGGTGCTGACCGCCGTGGGCGTCGAGGGCGTCGTGACGCTCGGCGCGGGCGAGTTCCTGCTGCAGGTGGCGACGAGCGATGCGGCCTACGCCGCGCGCCACCTGTTGCAGTACGAAAGCGAGAACCGCCCGCCGCCGCCGCCACCGCCACCGCCGCGTCTCTATCCTCACGCCTGGGTCGGCTGCGCGGCCTACGCGGCGGTGCTGCTCGGCGTCGCCTGGGCGCTGTCGAACGGCGTGGTGCGGCTGGACGCATTCGACGTCGGCGAACTGGATGCGGCGCGCGTGCAGGCGGGCCAATGGTGGCGCGCCTGGACGGCGCTCACCCTGCACCTCGACGGCCCGCATCTGGCCGCGAATCTCGTGGCCGGCATGTGGTTCGGTTATCTCGCTGCGCGCCAGATGGGCAGCGGCAGCGCCTGGCTGGTGAGTGTCACGGGCGCGGCGCTCGCCAACCTGCTCGAGGGACTGCTGGGACCGCCCGAGCATCGCGCCGTGGGTGCCTCCACCCTCGTGTTCAGCGCGCTGGGGGCAATGTCGGCGTACTCGTGGCGCGAGCGCCTGGCGCTGCCGCAGCGCTGGGCGCGCCGCTGGGGGCCGCTGGTTGCCGGCGTGATCCTGCTGGGATGGACCGGCTCGGCGGGGGAGCAGACCGACCTCGTGGCGCACGTCGCAGGCTTTGCCGTGGGCGCGCTGTTCGGGGCAACCGCGGCCCTGCCGCGTGTACAGCGCATCAGCGCGCGCGTGCCGCAGTGGCTGAGCGGTGCCGCGGCACTCGCCTCGCTCGCCATCGCCTGGGCCTGCGCGCTGCTGAGCTAAGCGACGTCTACGGGCCGGTCACGTTGTAGCCGCGCGCCTTGAGAGTCGCGAGCGCGCCGTTGTCACCGAGCAGCCGGTCCATCGACTGCACGGCCAGCGTGCCGCGGTTGTGTTCCAGGCTGTCCTCGACCGTGATCAGCCAGTCGGCCTGCGCCCGCGCGATGAGTGCGCGCACCCGCTCGGAGGTGGACACGGCGGTCAGGCACGCGGCACGGTCATCGGCGTGGGGCAGCCTGCGCAGCGTCTCGACGTCGCCGAGCGCCCAGGCACGCGCGCGTCCCTGCATGGCGCCCAGGTCGGTCTCGAGCAGCGTGACCACCGCATCCAGGCAGGCGACCTCGCCGCTCAGCGGGGTGGCGTTGACGTCCTTGAGCACGTCGACCGGATCGTCGATGTGCAGCTTATCCTGGTGCACGCGCACGCCCTGGCGGCGCGCCAGCGTGAGCACCTCTTGCTGCACCTCGTTGTGCAGCGCCAGTCCCGAGGCGTCGAAGACGCGCTCCAGCAGTTCGCGCGCCGCCAGCATGGGGCGCATCTGCTGGAGCTTGGCGTCGTGCGGATCGTAGCGCGCCTCGAGCGCCATGACGCGCGCATACAGGGGCGGCGGCAGCGCCTGCTGCAGCGGCATGTGATCGGGCGGCTTCTGCAGCCGCCGCCACTCGATGTACACCCGCAGCGCGGTGAACGGGTTGGCGCCGATGCCGTAGCTCGGCCAGGCTGGAACCACTTCCTGTACCTGCTTGAGTACCTCCTGTACCGCATCCGGCTGCCAGACCAGCTTCTTGGGCAGCGGTGCGATGGTGCCGAGGATCCACAGCGTATGGTCGCCCTTGCGCACGATCCACATGCGCGGTCCTTCATGGACACCCTCGACCACCACTTCCTCGGTGGGCGCGGCGGACTCCTTCGGCGCAGGCTGCTGGGCGGCGCCGGCACCGCTCAGCAGCAGGGCTGCGGCGGCCAGTGTTCTCAGTGCCGCAGGCATGTCTTCAGTCGTTGTTGGGCAGGTGCGTTGGCGCAACTTCGCTGGCGGGTCGGTAGACACGCATCAGGGTGACCGGATTCAGCTCGCCCGAACCGATGTGCAGTTTCTCCACCAGCGATTTGCCGTCGGGGCCGATGCCATAGGATTCGACCACCTCCTGGCCGAGCTGCGCACGTACCACGATGACGTACTCGCGCCCTTTCCAGCCGGAGTTCTGGTCGCCGACGCCGCCTTCGGCCGAGACCACGCTGCGCGCCCCAGGCGTGAAGCGGCGCTGCGAGGTGCCGTAGTCGAGCACGAACGTGCCCGGGTCCTGACGCACCGTGAGCAGTTCGCCACGCGCCACCGCGTCCTCGATGATGTGCGCCATCGGCGAGCGCCGCAGCGGATCGGGGCGCCGCACGCCCGGCGGCGGCGGCTGCTGCGGCGCGAACTCTCCTTCGGGCGGGTCCGGCGGGGCCGCGCCGCCCTGGCCCGGCCGCGGCATCGGCGCGTCAGGGACGCGGCGGTAGATGATCTTGTAGGCCTCCTGCCGCATGTGCTCGAGCAGTTTCTGCGGGTCGTCGCTCGCGGCCGGATCGAGCTTCCAGTTGCCTGCCAGGTTCACCCCGGCGGGCGGCTCGACTCCCAGGTTGGTCGCGCAGCCGCTGAGCCCGACGGCGAGCGCGCACGCCAGCAGGCTCGCGGCACGAACAAAGCGCATATTGAGTATCCTCACACCCCGGTATCGGCCTGCAGCATCGCAGTTCGCCACGCTTTCGCGCAAATGATGAAACGACGCACCGCTTCCGAGCTCGACCGGCTCCGCCGGCGCATTGCACGCCTCGACGGCGACAGCATCGATGAGCTCTACGGCCTCGAGCCGGTCTGGGAGCCTGGCAGCGGCGCGCGCGTTGCGCCCGAGGAATTCGTAAGTGTCGCGTGCCCGTACTGCGGTGAGCGGTTGGAAACACGCGTCGATGCGACGGCCGACGAGCCGTCCTACGTGGAAGATTGCGAGGTCTGCTGTCGCCCGATCGAATTTGCGGTCGAACGCGACAGCGGCGGGGCACTGATCGCCCTGCAGGTTCGGCGCATGGATTAGAGCGGCACGCTCAACTGGATACTTCGACGGAGACAAGAACATGAACAAGAGCCTTCTCATCACGCTGCTCATTGGCCTTGCCGCCGGTTGCAGCGGGCCTGCGCCCGCGCCGCCACCTGCGCCGCCGGCCGTGCATGACGGCTGGCCGGATTTTGCCACCGGCTTCATCGAGAGCTATTTCAAGAGTGAGCCGTTCTTCGCAGTGCTGGCCGGGCGGCACGAATTCGACGGCCAGATGGCGGACTGGAGCGCCGCCGGCATTGCTGCCGAGGTCGCGCGGCTGAAAAGCCAGCGGCAGGACGCGCAGGCCTTCACCGAGGAGAGCCTGACCCCGCCGGAGCGCTTCGAGCGCGCCTATCTCCTCACCGTGATCGACGGCGAGCTGTTCTGGCTGGATCGTGCGCGCTTCCCCTTCACCAATACGGCCTGGTACATCGATCAGCTCGATCCGGATGTGTACCTGAACCGCGACTACGCGCCGCTGGCGCAGCGCCTGAAGGGCTACATCGGCTACCTGCGCGCGATTCCCAAGATCGCCACCGACATCCGCGCCAATCTGCACGACCCGCTGCCGGCACCTTTTATACGACGCGGCATCGACGGCTTCGGCGGCTTTGCCGACTTCTTCCGCAAGGACGCGCCCAAGGTGTTTGCCACGGTGCAGGATGAGGCGGCGCAGAAGGACCTGGCCGATGCCAGCGCCGCCGCCGCCGCCGCGATGGACGGCCTGAAGCAGTGGCTGCAGGGGCAGAGCGGCAAGGCCGGCGGTGGGTTCGCGCTCGGCGAGCCACTGTTTCTGGAGATGCTGAAGGCGACCGAGCGCGTCGACGTGCCGATCGCGCAGCTCGTGGCCGTGGGACAGGCGGATCTGGAGCGCAACACGGCGGCACTCAAGGAGGCGTGCTCGCAGTACCTGCCCAAGGGCACGCTGCACGCCTGCGTCGAGAAGATGCAGAACGACAAGCCGCAGGGAGGGGCGGTACCCGGGGCGCGCGCGCAACTCGCCGACCTGCGCGCCTTCGTCGTCGCGCACAACGTCGCCACCATCCCCAGCGACGAAATACCGCAGGTCGCCGAGGCACCGCCCTACAACCGCGCCAACGCCGCCTACATCAACATTCCCGGGCCGTACGACAAGAACGTCGCGTACGTCTACAACATCGCGCCGCCCGATCCGGCCTGGAGCGCCAAGGAGCGCGCCGAGTACATTCCGGGCAAGGCGGCGCTGCTCTACACCAGCGTGCATGAGGTCTGGCCCGGCCATTTCCTGCAGTTCCTGCATGCGAACCGCAACCCGTCCAAGATTGCGGCACTGTGGGTCGGCTACGCCTACGCGGAGGGCTGGGCGCACTACAGCGAGGAAATGATGTGGGAGGAGGGGCTGGGCGAGGGCAATGCCGAGCAGCACATCGGCCAGATCACCGAAGCGCTGCTGCGCGATGTGCGTTATCTGTCGGCGATCGGGCTGCACACGCAGGGCATGACCGAGGCACAGTCGGACAAGCTGTTCCGCGACAGCGCCTATGAGGATCCGGGTAATGCACGCCAGCAGGCCGCGCGCGGCACCTATGATCCGGAGTACCTCAAGTACACGCTCGGCAAGCTGATGATCCGCAAGCTGCGCGCCGACTGGGTGGCCGCGCAGCCGGGTGCGGCGGGCGCCGATCCAAAGACCTTGTGGCACGCCTTCCACGACAAGTTTCTGTCGTACGGCGGCCCGCCGATCCCGATGGTGCGGGCGGCGATGGTGGGCGAGGGCGGCACGCTCTTCTAGGCGTGCCCGTTGAGCCTTCAGGGGCCGACGGCGGCTTCGAGGAAGGTGAGGCTGGCGGCGTCGGCATCCAGCCGTACCCGTGCGCCGAGCGGCACGGGCTCGTTGACCTCGGTGTGGCCGATCGGAAAGCCGGCCGCGCACGGCAGCCCGGTGGCCTGCGCCAGCTCGCGCAGCACGTCCGCGCTCGAATAGTCGGCCTGCGGTTCTTCGCACGCCGAGAAGGTGCCGAGCACGATGCCTTTGACGCGCGCGAACACGCCGGCGAGCGCCAGGTGCGTCCACATGCGATCGAGGCGGTAGGGACGCTCGCCCTGGTCCTCGAGCAGCAGCACCGCCCCGTCGAGCGGCGGCATGAAGGGGCTGCCCAGCACGCGCGAGAACACCGACAGGTTGCCGCCCAGCAGCGGGCCTTCGGCCACGCCGCCAACGTAGGTCTCGCTGCCGCGCAGCTCGGCCGCGGGTGTGGTGGACTCGAGCAGATCGAACAGGCGCTGCGCGGTGTGGCGCGGCAGGCGCGGCAGCTGTGTCAGCACCGGGCCGTGGATACTCATGCGGCCGTGCGCCTGCAGCCACAGGTGCAGCGCGGTGACATCCGAGAACCCTACCAGTGGTTTCGCCGCCGCCGGCGGTCCGTCGCTGAGGTACGGCAGCAGGCGCGTGGCGCCGTAGCCGCCGCGCGCGCAGAACAGCGCGCGCACCTGCGGATCGGCCAGGGCGGAAGTGAATTCCTTCAGGCGCCGCGCGTCGCTGCCGGCGAGGTAGCGCTGCTTGTCGAACAATCCCGGGTCGAAAACGACGTGGTAGCGTGCGCCGATCAGCGCCAGGCCGGCCTCGAAGGCGGCGCGGTCGAAGCCGCTCGCCGGGGCGATCACGGCCACGCGCTCGCCGCGGCGCACCGCGGGCAGGGGATGGAAAGCTGCGATCAACGGCGGACCCTTCACGCTCACGGCGGGATACAATGAAGCGTCATGCACTCTAGGCGTGGCTGAAAAGGATCGTCAATGATCGCCTTCCTGCTGTGGCTGCTGCTGCTGGTGGTGTGCTGGCCGCTTGCGCTACTGGCGCTGGTGCTGTACCCGATCGTCTGGCTGCTGGCGCTGCCGTTCCGACTGGTCGGACTTACCGTGGCGGGCGTGTTCGCGCTGCTGAAGGCGCTGATCTTCCTGCCGGCGCGTGCGCTCGGCGGGCACCGCTAAGGGCGCCAGCTCCTAGTCCGAGAGCGCCTTCAGGTCGCGGCGCAGTGCCGCGCGGCCGCGATCCAGCTGATCGAGCCGCTGCGCTGCGGCGCGCAGCGCCGTCAGATTCTGTATCGGCTCGTCGTGCAGTCGCCGGTAGGCGTTGCGGGCGGACACCCACAGACGATGGATGCGCTCGTAGCGCGCCGCGGTCTCGCGACGCATGGTGATGACACCTAGGGCACTGCGCTGCATGGGGCGCAATCACGCTTGAAAGCGGCGCCAGGCAGAAGTGCAGCCGTCACAAATCACGGCGCTGGCGTTTCCTCACGCGCTCTTCACAGCGACGGCAGTAACGTCGCCTTCCCCGATCCTCGTACGCGAATACCTGCCGTGGACCTGATCTACCTGCTCGCCCTGGCGGCCCTTTACGGCGCGAGCTGCTGGCTCATCGCCGGCCTCGCCCGCCTGCAGCAGCCGCCATGACTGCCCTGTACGTCGTGAGCGGCGTGCTCAGCGCGCTGCTGTTCGCCTATCTGCTGTACGCCCTGCTGCAGCCGGAAAAGTTCTGATGTCTGCGCCGGCCGCTGGCCTCGTCGCGCTCCTGCTGCTGGCGCTGCTCGCCTGCGTAAAGCCGCTGGGCACCTACATCGCGCACGTCTTCGCAGGCGATGCCATCTGGCCGCTGCGGCTGGGAGCCGCCCTCGAGGCACGCCTCTACCGTCTGTGCGGCATCGATCCGGCCGCGGAGACCGGCTGGCGCTCCTATGCCGCGGCACTTCTGGCGTTCAACGCCGCCGGCGCCGTGGCGCTCTACGCGCTGCAGCGCTGCCAGGCATGGCTGCCGCTCAATCCGCAGCACTTCGCAAATCTCGCGCCGGATTCGGCCTTCAATACCGCCGTGTCCTTCGTCACCAATACCAACTGGCAGGGCTACAGCGGGGAGGCGGCCATGAGCTACCTCACGCAGATGGCCGGGCTCACGGTGCAGAACTTCCTCTCGGCCGCCACCGGGCTCACGGTGGCGGCGGCGCTCATCCGCGGGCTGGCGCGCCACAGCAGCCGCACCATCGGCAACTTCTGGGTCGATGTGACCCGTTGCACACTTTATATCCTCCTGCCGCTGGCGCTGCTGCTGGCCGTGGCGCTCGCCTCCCAGGGCGTGCTGCAGAACCTGCGTCCCTACCGGGACGTCACGATGCTCGAGTCGCTCACCTACCAGCAGCCGCGCAGCGATGCCGCCGGCAACGCACTGCACGATGCGGCCGGCCAGCCGCTCACCGACACCCTGCACACCGCGACGCAGACCCTGCCGATGGGCCCGGTCGCCTCCCAGGAGAGCATCAAGGAGCTCGGTACCAACGGCGGCGGGTTCTTCAATGCCAACTCCGCCCATCCCTATGAAAATCCGAGCGCGCTCACGAACTTGCTCGAGATGCTGGCGATACTGCTGATCCCCGCATCGCTCACCCACACCTTCGGTCGCATGGTCGGTGACACGCGCCAGGGCTGGGCGGTGCTCGCCGCCATGGCGATCCTGTTCGTGTCGCTGCTGGCCGTCATCTTGCCGGCCGAAGGGGCCGGCAACCCGCAGCTGGCCTCGCTCGGTGTCGACCAGGCGAGCACTGCCGGGCAGGGCGGCGGCAACATGGAGGGCAAGGAGGTGCGCTTCGGCAGCGCCGCTTCCGCGCTGTTCGCCGCGATCACCACCGCGACCTCCTGCGGCGCGGTCAACGCCGCGCACGACTCCCTCACCCCTCTCGGCGGGCTCGTGGCGCTGTTCCAGATGCAGCTGGGCGAGGTGGTGTTCGGCGGGGTGGGCACCGGGCTCTACTCGATGCTGATATTCGCCATAGTGGGGGTGTTCATCGCCGGCCTCATGATCGGCCGCACGCCCGAATACCTCGGCAAGAAGATCGAGTCCTTCGAGATGAAGATGAGCTCGATCGCCATCCTGGTCATGCCCCTCATCGTGCTCGTCGGCACCGCGGTCGCGGTCAGCGTGAGCGCGGGGACGAGTGCCGTGGCCAACCCCGGCGCCCATGGCTTCAGCGAAATCCTCTATGCCTTCACCTCGGCCGGCAATAACAACGGCAGCGCCTTCGCCGGCATCTCCGCCAATACGCCGTTCTACAACGTGGCGCTGGCGCTCACCATGTGGTTCGGGCGCTTCTGGCCGATCGTCGCGGTGCTCGCCATCGCCGGCTCGCTCGCGGCCAAGAAGCGCATCCCGGCGAGCGACGGCACCATGCCCACGCATGGCATCACCTTCGTGGTGCTGCTGATCGGCACGGTGCTCCTGGTCGGCGCGCTCACCTTCGTGCCGGCCCTCGCCTTAGGTCCGGTGATCGAGCAGGTGCTGCTGTGGCACTGACGGGCGCGCTACCGCGGGGTGATGTATGAGCCGCCGCGCCCCGGCGCTGTTCGAGCGGGCACTGCTGTGGCCGGCCCTGCGTGATGCGCTGCTGAAACTCGACCCGCGCGTGCAGTGGCGCAACCCGGTGATGTTCGTCGTCTACATCGGCAGCGCTCTGACGACGCTGCTGTGGCTGCAGGCGCTGGCCGGCAGCGGCGAGGCGCCGGCCTGGTTCATATTCAACGTCACCTTGTGGCTGTGGTTCACGGTGCTGTTCGCGAACTTCGCCGAGAGCCTCGCCGAGGGGCGCAGCAAGGCGCAGGCGGCGGCGCTGCGCGGGCTGAAGCAGACGGTATGGGCCAAGAAGCTCGCTGACGTGGCGCAACTGCAGCAGCAGCAGCGCACGCGCGCCGACGAGCTGCGGCGCGGCGACCTGGTGCTGATCGAGGCGGGCGACTACGTGCCGGCCGACGGCGAGGTGCTGCGCGGCGCGGCCTCGGTGGACGAAAGCGCCATCACCGGCGAGTCGGCGCCGGTGATCCGCGAGGCGGGCGGGGATTTCTCGGCCGTGACCGGCGGCACGCGCGTGCTGTCTGACTGGCTGGTGGTGCGTGTCACGGTCAATCCGGGCGAGACTTTTCTCGACCGCATGATCGCCATGGTGGAGAGCGCGCGCCGCCAGAAGACGCCCAACGAGATCGCGCTCACCATCCTCTTGGTGGCCCTGACGCTGGTGTTCCTGCTGGCGACCGCAACGCTCCTGCCGTACTCGCTGTACAGCGTGGCGGTGGCCGCCGCCGGCGCACCCATCACCATTACCGCGCTCGTGGCGCTGCTGGTGTGCCTCATCCCGACCACCATCGGCGCGCTGCTGTCGGCGATCGGCGTGGCGGGCATGAGCCGCATGCTGCAGGCGAACGTCATCGCCACCTCCGGGCGCGCGGTGGAGGCGGCCGGCGACGTCGACGTGCTGCTGCTCGACAAGACCGGCACCATCACGCTCGGCAACCGCCAGGCCGCGGCCTTCATGCCGGCGGCCGGGGTGAGCGAGGAGCAGCTGGCGGACGTGGCGCAGCTCGCCTCGCTCGCCGATGAGACCCCGGAAGGGCGCAGCATCGTGGTGCTCGCCAAGCAGCGCTTCGGGCTGCGCGAGCGCGAGCTGACCGCGCTTGGCGCCGTGTTCGTGCCGTTCTCGGCGCACACGCGCATGAGCGGGGTCGACATCGGCACGCGCCACGTGCGCAAGGGCGCCGCCGACGCCATCCAGCATTACGTCGAGGCGCTCGGGCAGATGTTTCCGCGTGCCCTGCTGCAGAGCGTGCAGGAGGTGGCACGGCGCGGCAGTACGCCGCTGGTGGTGTGCGACGAGGCACGGGTGCTCGGCATCATCGAGCTCAAGGACATCGTCAAGGGCGGCATCCGCGAGCGCTTCGGCGAGCTGCGCCGCATGGGCATCAAGACGGTCATGATCACCGGCGACAACCCGCTGACGGCGGCGGCCATCGCAGCCGAAGCAGGCGTGGACGGCTTCCTCGCCGAGGCCACCCCGGAGGCGAAGCTGCGCCTCATCCGCGAGCACCAGGCGCAGGGGCGCCTGGTCGCCATGACCGGCGATGGCACCAACGATGCCCCGGCGCTGGCGCAGGCGGACGTCGCGGTCGCCATGAACACCGGCACGCAGGCGGCCAAGGAGGCCGGCAACATGGTGGATCTGGATTCCAACCCCACCAAGCTCATCGAGGTGGTGGAGACCGGCAAGCAGATGCTCATGACACGCGGCGCCCTGACCACTTTTTCCATTGCCAACGACGTCGCCAAGTACTTCGCCATCATTCCGGCGGCCTTCGTCACCACCTATCCGCAGCTGGACGCGCTCAACGTCATGCGCCTGGCAAGTCCCTTCTCGGCGATCCTGTCGGCCGTCATCTTCAATGCGCTCATCATCGTGCTGCTGATTCCGCTGGCGCTGCGCGGCGTACGTTACCGCCCGCTCGGCGCTGCAACCCTGCTGCGTCGTAACCTCCTGGTGTACGGCCTGGGCGGCATCCTCGTGCCCTTCGCCGGCATCAAGCTGGTCGACATGGCACTCACCGTTGCGCACCTGGCGTAAGCACAGGCGCGCCGCTCAGGTCCATGAACACCGACAGCCAAGCCAGCGCGCTCGCCCGTGCCGCCGCCGTGGCCCGTCCCGCCGTCGTGCTGCTGCTGCTCCTGTCGCTGCTCACGGGCATCGTCTATCCGCTGGCCGTGACGGCGATCGCACGGCTGGCGTTCGCCAGCGCCGCCGCCGGAGGCGTGCTGCTGCGCAACGGCACGGTCGTCGGCGCGACGCTCATCGGCCAGCCGTTCAGCGACCCCAAGCACTTCTGGGGACGCCCGTCGGCCACCACGCCGCAGCCTTACAACGGCAATGCCTCCGGCGGCTCCAACCTCGGGCCCCTCAATCCGCAGCTGACCGAAGCGGTGCGCGCGCGCGTCGCCGCGCTGCGCGCGGCCGATCCGGGCAACCTCGCCGCCGTGCCGGTCGACCTCGTCACGGCCTCCGCCAGCGGGCTCGATCCCCACATCAGCCTCGCCGCCGCGCAGTTTCAGGCGGCGCGGGTGGCGCGCGCCCGCGGCCTGCCGTTGGCACAGGTCGAGGCATTGATTGCCGCGCACCGCGAGGGTAGGTTGGCAGGGGTGATCGGCGAGCCGCGCGTCAACGTCCTGGAGCTGAATCTGGCGCTCGATGCGCTGAAGTGACCGATGGCCGACGCGCGCCCGGATCCCGACCAGCTGCTCGAGCGCGTGCAGGCGGAAGAGGCACGCGCGCACAGCGGGCGGCTGCGCATCTTTTTCGGCGCCTCCGCCGGCGTCGGCAAGACCTACGCCATGCTCGAGGCCGCCCGCAACGCCCAGGCGGCCGGGCGCGACGTCGTGGTCGGCTATGTCGAGCCGCACGGCCGCCTCGAAACGGAGCGGCTGCTGGAGGGGCTGCCGCACCTGCCGCCGCTGCCCGTCAGCTACCGCGGCATCGTGCGGCTCGAGTTCGATCTGGACGCAGCGCTCGCGCGCCGCCCCGAGATCCTGCTGGTCGACGAACTGGCGCACTCCAACCTCACCGGCGGCGCGCCGCCGCCGCGCCATCCGAAGCGCTGGCAGGACATTGCGGAGCTGCGTGCGGCGGGCATCAGCGTATGGACCACCGTCAACGTGCAGCACCTGGAGAGCCTCAACGACCTCGTTTTCCAGACCACGGGGGTACGCCAGCGCGAGACGCTGCCCGACCATGTGTTCGATGAAGCGGACGACATCGAGCTCATCGATCTGCCGCCCGATGATCTGATCGCCCGCCTGCAGGCCGGCAAAGTGTACGTCCCCGACCAGGCCGACGCCGCGATCGAGCGCTTCTTCCGCAAGCACAACCTCATGGCGCTGCGCGAGATCGCGCTGCGGCGCGTGGCCGATCGCGTCGAGGCGGCGGCGCAGGCCCTGCCGACCGACCGTCCGCGCGCGCGCATCGCCGGCGACCGGGTGCTGGTGGCGGTGGGTCCCGACGCGCAGGCCGAGCAGCTGGTGCGTGCCGGCAAGCGCCTGGCGGATGCGCTCGATGCGCAGTGGATCGTGGTGTACGTCGAGACGCCGCGCCTGCTGAACCTGTCACAGGCAGCGCGCGACCGGCGCATCGAGGTGTTGCGGCTCGCCGAGTCGCTGGGCGGGGAGAGCGTGACGCTCGACGGTCCCTCTGCCGCCGGCACACTGGCCGAGTATGCGCACACGCGCCACGCCACGCGTGTCGTCGTCGGCGCGCCCAAGCGCGCCGGCTGGCGCGCCTGGCTGCGCCCCTCGACCGCGACCGAGCTGCTCAAGCGCGCCTACGGCTTCGACGTGCTGCTGATCGCAGCTGATGCACGCGCGCCGGCCGCGCGCACGCCCTCGCCCACCGCGCAGCTCGCCACCCCGCTCCACTGGGAGCGCTACGCCTGGGCTGCCGCGATCACCGCGCTGTGCACGCTGGTGGCGTTCGCGATGTTCCCGCACTTCGAGCTGTCCAACCTGGTGATGATCTACTTGCTGGGCGTGACCGTGGCGGGACTGCGGGTTGGGCGCGGTCCGTCGGCGCTGACCGCGGTGCTGAACGTCGCTGCATTCGATTTTTTCTTCGTGCCGCCGCGTTACTCGTTCGCGGTGACTGACGTGCAGTACCTCGTGACCTTCGGGGCGATGGTGACCATCGCGCTGGTGATCGCCAACCTCACCGCGAGCGTGCGCCAGCAGACGCGCGTGGCCGGCGCACGCGAACGACGCACCGCGCTGCTGTACGCCATGAGCCGTGAGCTGGCCGCGACGCGCGGCATCGCCAACATGGCGCGCGTGGCGGTGCGCCACGTCGCGGAGGTGTTCGAGTGCCAGGCCGTGGTGCTGCTGCCGGTGGCCGGCGGTAAGCTGCGTTATCCAGGCGATGAGCCGCTCGACAGCTCCTTCCGGCGTGCCGACCTCGGCGTCGCGCAGTGGGTCGCCGACCACGGCCGCCGCGCCGGACTCGGCTCCGATACCCTGCCGGCGTCGCCCGGGCTATACGTGCCGCTCGGCGATCAGAAGGGCACTGTGGGCGTGCTCGGCGTGCTGCCGAGCAACGTGCGCCGCGTGCTGCTGCCCGAGCAGAGTCACCTGCTGGGGACCTTTGCCGGACAGATCGCACTGGCGCTGGAGCGCGCGCGCCTGGCTGAGGTTGCCGAGCAGTCCACGCTCGCCGCCGAACGCGAGACGCTGCGCAACACGCTGCTGGCGTCGATCTCGCACGATCTGCGCACGCCGCTGGCCGTCATGGCCGGCGCCGGCAGCACGCTGGTGCGCCATGGCGCGAACCTCGACGAGGCCACGCGCCTGGCGCTGGCGCGCTCGGTGGAGACCAAGGCGCGCGAGATGTCGGAGCTGGTGTCGAACGTGCTCGACCTGGTGCGCTTCGAGTCCGGCCAGGTGGTGCTGCGGCGCGACTGGCAAACCCTCGACGACCTGGTTGGCAGCGCGCTCGCCAGCTCCAGCGAACACCTCGCGGCGCATCACATCGAAGTGCGCCTGTCGGCAGACCTGCCGCAGGTGTGGGTGGACGCGACGCTCATCGTGCAGGTGTTGGCCAACCTGTTCGACAACGTCGCCAAGTACACACCCGCGGGCACGCCCTTCAGTGTGAGCGCGGTGGCCGACAGCAGCCGTGGGCTCGTGCGCGTGATGGTGGATGACGCAGGCCCGGGTCTGCCGGCGGGTGACCCGGCGCGGCTGTTCGACAAGTTCCAGCGTGGCAGCGACGAGGGCACGGTGGTGGGAGTCGGGCTGGGACTGGCGATCTGCCAGGCGATCGTGCGCGCGCACGGTGGTGAGATCGAGGCACAGCGCCGCGAAGGCGGTGGCGCGCGCTTCGTCTTTACGCTGCCGACGACTCAGGATGCGCCATGACGCAGGCGATGCATCAGGTGCTGATCATCGAGGACGAGCCGGCGATCCGCAGCGTGCTGCGCGTGCTGCTCGAGGCGCAGGGTTACCGCGTGGTCGAGGCCGACACGGCAGCGCGCGCCGAGATCGAGACGCGCAGCCACAAGCCGGACCTGCTGCTGGTCGATCTGGGCCTGCCCGACGCGGACGGCCTCAAGGTCGTGCGCCGCGTGCGCGCCTGGTCGCAGGTGCCCATCGTGGTGTTGTCGGCGCGCACCATGGAAGAGCAGAAGATCGCTGCCCTCGATGCCGGGGCGGATGACTACGTCACCAAGCCCTTCAGTGCCCCGGAGCTGCTGGCACGGCTGCGCGCGGCGCTGCGCCGCGACGTGCGCGGGGCGGCGCCCGCAGCGCTGCTGCGCTTCGCCACGCTGCGCGTCGATCTGGCACGCCGTGAAGCGCAGGGGGAGCAGGGCGAGCTGCATCTGACGCCGCTCGAATACCGCGTGCTGGCCTGTCTCGCGCGCCACCTCGGCGCCATCGTGATGCAGCGCCAGCTGATCCGTGAGGTGTGGGGGCCGGAGCGCCAGGACGACTCGCGCAGCCTGCGGGTATGCATCAAGAACCTGCGTGCCAAGCTCGAACCGGACCCGCGACAGCCGCGTTATCTGGTCACCGAGACGGGGCTGGGTTATCGGCTGCGGGCGGACGAGGACGCGGCCGCCGAGGTCTGACAGCGTGCGCGAACGCCCTTCAGGCGAGCGACACGACCAGTTTGGCGGAGTGGCTGCGCCAGTTGATGGGGATGATGAAGGCGCGCTGCCCTGGCTTCTGCGGGATCTCGGGCTTCTCGCCCGACAGCACGCTCGGCACGGAGATGACGAAGTCGCGGCCGAAGTCGCGGCGCGCGTTGCCGGAGATGGTGTTGGCCACCTCGCCGACCAGGTCGCGCATGGTCTCGTGACTGAAGTCGTTCTCCTGCATCTTCATCAGCAGCACGGTCAGCATCGCCTTGGGCGCGGTGAAGTAGACGACGCCCTCGCGCTTGCCGGAGATATTGATGACGCCGGTGTATTCGTGCACCGCAGGGGAGCCTTCCATGAGATAGGGCGAGCCGATGGAAGCCGGCTGTTGTGCGGCGACCTCGAAGAAATTCGTCGTCCCGTCGACGAAGGTCTTGAGCTCTTGTTCGTACAGCATTGCGGTGTGTTCCCTAAGGCGCCTAGCGCATCAGTTCCGCAATGGCTTCGTTGAGCTGCCGGTCGGTGAACGGCTTGTTGAGAAAGCCGTTGGCACCTTTTTCCATCGCCTCCACCGCCGTCGCCTTGTCCGCCAGCGCTGAGATCACCAGGATGCGTACCGCGGGCTTCAACGCCACCAGCTGGCTGATGCACTCGATGCCGTCCATGCGCGGCATGGTGAGGTCCATGGTCACGACGTCCGGGTCCATCTTCTTGAACATCTCGACCGCATCGACGCCATTGGCGGCGCTGCCGACGAGGTGCAGGTCCTCGAACTGCTGCGAGCGTTCGATGCGCCGCCGTATGATGTTCGAGTCGTCCACGATCATCAGCTTGTAGGATCGTCTGCCGTTCATCGCTGTGCCGTTCTTAGCCATGTGCAGCCGCGCGCAGCTCAGGCCACCGCAGTGCGGGCCGCTTCGACCGCCGGCAGCACGATCTTGAAGCGTGTAAATCTGCCCGGATGGGTGCTCACGCCGATCTTGCCGCCGAGCGCATAAACGCTGCGGGCCACCACGTCCATGCCGACGCCGCGGCCGGCGTCCATCGATACCTCTTCCTGCGTCGAGAAGCCGGGGCGGAAGATGAGCGCCATGGCAGTGCGCGTATCCATGTTGGCCGCCTCTTCCTCGGTGATCAGCTGCTTCTTGACGGCCGCCGCCTTGAGCGCATCGGGCGCGATGCCCGCGCCGTCGTCCTCGAACACCAGTTCATAGCCTTCGGCGGCCTTGTGGAAGTCGACGAACACCACGCCGTGATCGTCCTTGGCCTGCGCCTTGCGCACGTCCGGCGCCTCGATGCCGTGCACGGCGGCGTTGCGCAGCATCTGAATGAGGCAGTCCTTGATGGTGGCCGTGTAGGCGGCCGGCACCTCGCTCAGGCCCAGCAGTTTCAGCCGGAAGCGTTTGGCGTGATCCTGCGCCAGGCGCTCGGCGAGCGATTGCAGCGTGGGGGACAGATCCTCGGCGCGGCGGGTGCGCTCGGCGGCGGGGTTCTTGTCCGCCGGCATGCTCCCCACCGGCGGGCCGCTCAGCTGCGCTGCCGTCGCCGCGCTCACCGGCATCATGTCCTTGAGGGTCGTGAGGCGCGAGGCCATCTCGCGGATGCCGCGCAGGTGGGCGAGCAGCTCATCGAGCTTGAGCACCATCGGGATGAAGTCGTTGCCCGACAGCTCGGGCTTCTTCTTGCACTCGCCGACCATGTCCTCGAGCGCGTGCACGCGGCTCGCGACGCTCTTGAGATTGAGCGCCGAAGCTTCGCCCTTGATGGAGTGCAGTTCGCGGAACAGGCCGCTGAGCTTCTTGCGGAACTCGGCGTCGGTACGCGCCGGGTCGCGCATGATCGTGTTGACCAGTTTCAGACCCGTCTCGGCGGTGTCGAGGAACGACACCAGCTGCAGCGGGTCGACGTGCAGCATGCCGAGCATCATGTCGAGCTGCGCGTTGGCATTTTCCTGCGAGTCGTGCAGCTCGCGCGCCAGGAGCACGCTGGAGGTGATGTCGCCCACCGAGCACAGCACGTGCTTGATGCCCTCGTCGCCCATGACGCGGTGGAAATCGAACTGCAGATAGCGCACTTCCTTGCCGCCATGGCCGTTGTCCATGGTGATTTCGAGCTGGCCCAGGGGGTTGATGCTCTTCATCAGGTTTTCGTGCGCGCGATCGCCCCACAGCAGCTTGATGTACTTGGTGGCGGTCGCCAGCGTCGCCGGCGGCACCAGGTTTTTCAGCAGCTCCTCGAACGACAGGCCGGCGAAGTCGTTGCGGCTGAACATGCGCGTCAGCGCCTCCGACCAAACCGAGCCGATGCGGTAGTCGGCATCCAGCAGGAAGAAGCCCTCGCGTACCGTCTTGAGGATGTCGCGGGTCTGCTCCTGCGCATCGTGCGCGGCGCGCTCGTGGCGGGCGCGCGTCAGCTGCAGGTAGCCCGCGGCGGCCGCCAGCACCAGTGCCGCCAGCACGCCGGCGAACAGCAGCAGGCGCAGGCGGTCGGCGGCGCTCGAGGCGGTGTGCTGCAGGCTGGTGGCGAGCGCCACCAGCTGCGCCTGCAGCGTGCGTGAGTTGTCGGTGGCGAACAGCTGCGCCCGCTTTACTTCGGCGTAGTACTCGCGACCCTCGCGCGACAGCGAGCTGCCGCCGGTATCAGAGTCCACGTACGGCTGGCCATTGAAAGACACCACCGGATCCAGCACCGGTGCGTACTCGTGCCACAGGAGCAGCGCGCGGCTGAGCTGCGGCGAGTTGATGTCGGAAGCCGCGTTGAGCTTGCCAAGGTCCTGGTCGAAGTGCTTGACCGTGCCCTGCAGGTCGGCGAAGGCCTGGCCGGCGTAGGCGCGCACTTCGAGGCGATCGCGCAGCGCGTTCAGCTGGTGGGCGATCTCTTCGGGGTAGGCCTGCAGCGCGCTCGCGGTCTGCAGCGCGCTGATGTTGGCGCGCATGTGGGTGGCGAGCCGGAAACCCATGATGAGCACCGCGCCCATGATCACCATCAGCGCCGTGCCGATGCCGGCGGTGGCGAGTTGGCGGCGGCGCTCTGTCCCTGCGAGAGTCATGTCGGGGATTCTCCTGTTCTACTTCGGCAGCTCGAAGCGCATGCGCGCTCGCACCGGCACTTCGACGGCCGCACCGTCCACCAGCATCGGCGCGTAGCGCCAGTGCTTCACTGCGTTGATCGCGGCCTGGTCGAACACGCCCGGCGGGGTGGCCTCCACCACGTGTATATCGCGGGTCTCGCCGTGGCCATCGACCGTGAACTCGAGCGTGACACTGCCGGCCAGGTGCTGCGCCAGCGCGGCACTCGGGTAATCCGGAGGTGCTGAACGCGTGCGCTTGAGATTCGCGGCGAGCGAGGCCGGGTCGACGGCCGCCCCGGCTTTCGGCGCGTTCAGCTGCTGCACGGCCAGTACGTCCTTCGGATCGGCGCCCCAGCGCCGCGCCTGGGCCAGGTCGGCATCCGCCGTTTTCCCGGCCATGACGGCGCTGCGTGCCCGCTCCAGGAGCTTGCCGGCGAGTTCGTGACTGGCCTCCGGCAGTGCGGCATTGCTCGGATCGTTCGCCTGCGCCTGGGTCAGGAAGTAGGCGGCGCTGTCCTGCGCCGGATCGGTGAGCCGCCCGTCACGCAGGCGATCACGCGCCGCCTGGATGGCGCGGTCGCCATCGGCCTGCGCGGATTTCTGCCGCGCTCCGGCAAGCTCCTTCTGGAAGGCGAGGATGTCGCCGGGCTTCATGCCGACCGCGCGCGCTTCGTTCAGCCAGCGGTCTTCTTCGGCATTGTTCTTGGCAAGACCCGCGTCGCGGGCCTTGTGCAGGAAGGCGTTGCCCAGTTCACGCGCGACGCGCGGCGTGTTCACGTTGCCGGGTGCCGCCGTCTGCAGCTCCTGCAGATACGACTTGGCGCTGTCGTCGGCTTCCACGAGCCTGCCGTCGCGGATGCGATCCTCGACCAGCCCGGACAGGCGCTGCACCTTGACGTCCTCCTGGCGGCGGCCGATGTCGCCACGCCACTTGGCGATCTGATCGGCGGGCACGGCCGGCGACTGCTGGGCCTGGCGCAGGTAGGCACTGGCGCGGTCGAGATTGCCGTCGGCGAGCGCCTTGGCGATCTCGGCGGCATACAGATGCTGTTCGAAGCCGGCGACGCGCTCGTCCGCAGGGGTTGCGGCCTTGAGGTTGGCGAGTGTCTGTGCGGCCTCCTCGAAGCGGCCGGCATTCATCGCCTCCTCGAAGCGGCCGGCCAGCACCGCAGCAACGCGCTGCAGCCCGTCGCGCGCCTCGGCGTTGGCACCATCGGCCGCGACTGCGGAGCGGTAGTAGAGGAGCGCGTTGTCGCCGTTCGGTTCGGTGAAGCGCCGTTCGTGCATCGCCAGCCGCGCCTTTTCCAGCAGCTCGTCCACCTTGCCATGAACGATTGAGGTATCGGCGCTCGGTGCCTGCTCAACGACGGGCGCGGCCGCCGGGGAGGTGGCGGTGGCGACGTGCGCTGCGGGTGAGCTCTTGCTGCTGGTGAAGAACCAGTAAGCACCGCCGGCGGCCAGCGCTGCGGCAACGACGCCCGCGCTGATGAGCAGTGGCAGTTTACGCCGGCCGCCGTCGCCGGCCTGAGCCGGTTCGACTTCGGGACGGAACGCGCCGATGGTGAGACTTGGCTGCGGCGCAGCCTCGGCGGCCGCGGCAGCGCTCGCGCCGGCAGCCTTGTTGCTGACGGCCGCGCTGATGGCACCTTCGAGCACCGCCTGGGTCTTGCGGGCGTCGATGGCGGTCGGCAACAGGGCGAACACCTTGCTGCCTTTCAGGCTGGCGCCGAGTTGCTTGTCGCCGACATTTTCGGCGAACACCAGCACCACCGCGCGCGGCTGCGCGGCGTGCGCCGCATCCACGGCGGCACGGATGTTCGCAACCTCGCGCGCGTCGATGACCAGCACCTGTGCGCGCTTGCCCTTGCTCAGGCTCTCGAGGCCGGCCTGCAGAGAATCGACGGGGCGCACCGCGGCTGCGCCGGCGAGGGCCTGGCCGAGCTCAAGCAGGAATTCGTCACTCGTGGTGACTGCTGTGACGTCTGCCTCCGGCTGTGACGCGGGCTGCCCGCCCGCGCTAGCGGGCGCGGCGGCGTCGGGGCTGCGGGAGGCAGAGCTAGCAGTGACCACGTGGCGCGTCTCCAACAAGGGCCGTCGACTGAAACGAGCGTACGGCACCGGCGCGCGACTTCTCCGAAGCGCGCAATGCCTCGCCGTTGCAGCATATGTAGCCTCTGCCGCAGCGCAGTGCGTCAGTTCACAATAACGTGAGGCTGCGTCTGGGCGCCGCGACGCCAGATCCCCAAATCCTGAGCCACTACTCGCTTTCGCGGAGCCGTGCGGCAGGCCGCCCGCAAAGCGGCGCTCAGGCACGCGCAGCGCCCGCAGCGCGTACCCCTTGGCATGCGCCTTGCGCGCCGGCTGGCGCCGCGCAGGTGCACCCGAAGCTGAACGGTAGCGCTTGCGCTGCTGCAAGAGCGTGCAGCGTCCCGGTGCCGCGCACCGGCGCGGTGCGAGTGACAGCGTGCTTTGCAATCAGCCACTTAAACGATGCACACGCTGCACGCGGCTGCGCTAGCATCAGATCACAGGGGACAAGCGCGTGCCGTGAGTGAACAATCCGATGCTGTGACCGTCTTAACGTAAGAGCAGCACAAGGATCAGAGAGCCGTCACTCATTGTGGCAAGCGTTGGGACTAAGTTCGAATTCACGCTGGCGTCGCCGGCATCGCTGGCGCCCGGCTCGGGATTAATGAGCTTAACGGGAGGGAACGACGATGCGACCGAGCGGCGATGATGAGCATTCGCACGGCAGCAATGCCGACTTCCTCGATACCCTGAGCTCCTTCAGCCGCCTGCACCGCGCACAGCGCTGGGAAGGCACCTTCGGCGACTTCATCGCCAATATCCTGCCCGCCAATGCGACGGCGCTGGCACGCACCAGCCACGAATACATCTGGGACATGCTGCGCTGGCACGGCCGCGCCAGTGCGCCGGATGCCTCCGAGAACGAGCGCGCACGAGAACTGTTCAAGCGCGAACTGTTCGGCATCGACGAGCCGCTGTCGCGCGTGGTCGACTACTTCAAGGCGGCGGCTGCAGGCTCCGACGTCGGTCGCCGGCTGTTGCTGATGCTCGGTCCGCCGTCGGGCGGCAAGTCGACCCTGGCGATTCTGATCAAGCGCGGCCTGGAGGAATACAGCCGCACCGACGAGGGCGCGCTCTACGCCATTCGTGGCTCGCCGCTGCGCGAGAATCCGATCAACCTGATCCCGACCAGCCTGCGCCCCGAGTTTCGCGAGCGCTACGGCGTCAACGTCCAGGGGGAGCTGTCGCCCTGGGCGCGCGACTTCGTCGAGCGCGAGTTCGAAGGCGACTTCGTGCGCGTACCGGTGGAGCGCGTATTCCTCAATGAAGCCTCGCGCATCGGCATCGGCACGTACGCACCGCACGATCCGACTACCGCGGACATCGCCGACCTGGTCGGCTCGGTGGATCTGGCCAAGGTGGCGCAGATCGGCGATGAGGGCGATCCGCGCGCCTGGTCCTGGTCGGGCGCGGTCTACGCCGCCAGCCGCGGCGTGCTGGAGATGATCGAGATACTCAAGGTCAAGCGCGAGTTCCTCTATCTGCTGCTCACCCTGACGCAGGAAAAGAACGTCAAGGTGTCGCGCTTCCCGCTGATCCATCTCGACGAGACGATCCTGGCGCATACCAATCTCGCCGAGTTCCACAAGTTCCTGCAGGAGAAGGAGAACGAGGCGCTACTGGACCGCATGGTCATCATCAAGGTGCCGTACGCGCTGTCGTACCGTGATGAGTCGCGCATCTACCAGAAGCTGGTCTCCGGAGCCCCCGCGTTCCGTCACGTGCACCTCGACCCGCACGTGCTGAATCTGGCGGCCGTGTTCGGCATCCTCACGCGCCTCACCAAGCCTGAGCGCGAGGGCATGGACGTGCCGAAGAAGCTGCGCCTCTACGCCGCCGAGGCGGTCGAGGGCGTTGGTGAGAACGAAGCGGTGCGGCTGCGCGCCGAGGCACCGGACGAGGGCATGACGGGCGTCAGTCCGCGCTTCGTGATCAATGCCATCTCCAATGCCATCACGCGCGGCAATACCCACAGCCTCACCAGCATGGAGCTGCTGCTGGCCCTCAAGGATGGCATCGAGAGCGATGCGCGCATGGACATCAAGCATAAGCGCGCCTGGATCGATCACCTGGTGACGGCGCGCAAGGAGTTCTATAACCGCTGGGTCAAGGAAGACGTGCACCGAGCCATGTTCGCCTCCTTCGAACAGGAAGCGCAGCAGCTGCTCGAGAAATACCTGGACGAGGTGGAAGCCTCGCTCGATCACCGGCAAGTGACCGACCCGATCACCGGCGAGAACCGCCCCGCGGATGAGCGTTTCCTGCGCTCCGTGGAAGAGAAGATCAAGGTGTCCGATTCCGGCAAGATGTCGTTCCGCCAGGAAGTGGTGCGCAAGGCCATGGTGGCCTTCAAGACCGGGGAGAAGTTCAAGCTCGCCAGCCATGCGCGCATGCGCGAGGCAATCGAGCAGTACCTGTTCGAAGAACGTCGCGACGTGCTGCGGCTGGTGACCTCGACCGCGCGCCCGGACGATGAGGCGCGCCAGAAGATCTCGGTCGTGCAGCAGCGCCTCGTGAACGAATACGGCTACGACGAGCACAGCGCCAAGGAAGCGCTCAGCTACGTCACGACCCTGCTGGCGCAGGAGTAGCGCCGCGCCTGCAAAAGGAGTACGAGTAGTAACGTGGCAGCAGAGGACGGCAAGCGCGAGACTTCCGGGGCGGCGAAGTGGTACGAGCTGTTTTCGCGCGGTGCGCGCGACTGGCTGCGCCACGATGAGAAAGTGCGCGACGCGGTGCGCGCCAACCTCCCGGAAATCATCGCCGGCGGCGACGTCATCAACGGCAACGCACGCACCGTGCGCGTGCCGGTGCGCATGCTCGAGCACTATCACTTCCGCCTGCGGCGCGCCGAGGAGACGCAGGGCGCCGGCCAGGGCAAGGCCAAGCCCGGCGACGTCTTCGCCGATCCCAGCAAGCAGCAGGGTCCGGGCGAGAAGGGCGCCGGTGGCCGCGACGAAGGCGAGGTGCAGCTGCTGCTCGAGTTCAAGGTCGATGACATCGTCGACTGGCTGTGGGAGGAGATGCAGCTGCCGAACCTCAAGGCGCGCAGCGGACCTTCCGACGAGAGCGAGTGGATCCGCGAAGGCTGGGACCGGCGCGGCGCGCGTTCGCGCCTGGACCGCCGCCGCTCCTTCAAGGAGCTGGTGAAACGGCGCGGTAACCCCGGAGCTACGCCCACCTTCACCGACGAGGATCTGCGCTTCCGCCAGCTGGCGCGGCGCCGCCAGCCGGCCATACATGCCGTGGTGTTCTTCATGCTGGACGTGTCCGGCAGCATGTCCGATCGTGACCGCAAGCTCGCCAAGACCTTCTTTTTCTGGGTCGTGCAGGGCCTGCGGCGCGAGTACCGTTCGCTCGAGACGGTGTTCGTCGCGCACACCACCGAAGCGTGGGAGTTCAACGAACCGGACTTCTTTCAGGTGACCGGCACCGGCGGCACGGTGGCCTCCACCGGGCTCGGCAAAGTACGCGAGATCATCGACGCGCGCTACAACCCGGCGCGCTGCAACATCTATCTCTTCTACGCTTCCGATGGCGACAACTCGGTCAGCGATGCCGCTGACGCGCGTGCCGCACTCGGGACGCTCGCGGCCGATGCCTGCTTCACCGGCTACGTGGAGGTGTCCTCCGGTCTGTCGCGGCAGCTCGCCACCGAGACTGGCAAGCTGTTTGCCGAGCTGAGTGCCGCCGGCTGCGCCGCCGGCAGCTACGCACTGAATGACTTTGACGACGTGTGGGGCGCGGTGCGCCACTTCTTCACCGCCGAAAGCGCCGCACCCGAGCCGCAGTCCGGCAATCCATGAGCGGCGACTGGCAAAGCTACGTACGTCGCATCGAGCAGCTGGCCGCTGACTCCGGGTTGAAGTTCCACCCGGTCGATTTCGAGGCGGTGCCCGACAGCTTCATGATGGAGATCGCCGTGTACGGCCTGCCGGTGCGCATGCCGCACTGGTCGTTCGGTGTGCGCTACATCTATCAGCTCATCCAGCGGCACATGGGCCACTCGCGCCTGTTCGAGGTGGTGTTCCCCGGCAATCCCGGCCACGCCTACCTCGCCGAGAGCAACGGGCTGGCTGAGAACATACTCGTGACCGCGCACGTGCTCGGGCACGCCGATTTCTCGCGCAACAACCTGCTGTTCCGCCGCTGCCAGGAACAGGTCAGCGAGCGGATCGTCGAGCACGCCGCCAACCATGCGCGGCAGATCAGCCAGGCGATCGAGACCTACGGCGCGCAGCGCGTAGAGGTCGCGCTCGATGCGGCGCTGGCGCTCGAGCAGCACGTCGACATCGACCAGCCGCTGCGCCGCGAGCCTTATCCGCAGTATCTCGATGACGCCAAGGCCCTCGTCGATGACCAGTTCCGCAAGCGCTTCGCCTCCCTGGACCCGACGGCCGCCAGCAGCGGCGTCGAAGCAAAGAAGCGTGCGCCGGTGCCGCCGCATCCGGAGCGCGACCTGTTGTGGTTCGTCGCCAATTACGCGCCGGAGCTGGAGAGCTGGGAGCGCGACATTTTTCTCGCCGTGCGCGAGGAGTCGTTCTACTTCTACCCGGTGTTCGCCACCCAGATCATGAACGAGGGCTGGGCGTCCTACTGGCACGCGCGCCTGTTGCGCGAGGCGGATTTCGTGCCGCAGCAGGCGTACCTCGATGCCATCAAGTGTCACTCGGACGTGGTGCGCCCCGTCGCCGCCGAGCAGCAGACCGCGCTCAACATCAACCCGTACCACCTCGGCTTCGCTATGTGGGAGAAGATCGTGGAGGCCAAGGGCCTGGAGGCGGCGCGCCGTATCATGGAGCAGGACGACGATTTCGGCTTCGTGCGCAACCATCTGACGCGTGAGCTGGCCGAGGAACTCGGGCTGTTCCGCTACAGCGCGCGCAGCGACGGCCAGATCAAGGTGCTGGAGCACGACCTCACGGCTCTGCACGAGGCCATGCTGGCACCCAAGTACAACTTTGGCGCCCCGCTCGTCGCGGCCGCGCACGTGCGTAATGACGGTACGCTAGAACTGGCACACGACAGCAGCATCGACGGCCGTGGCCTCGACCTGGAACGCAGTCGTAAAGTGCTCGACTACCTGCAGCGCGTGTGGCGCCGCCCGATCATCCTCACCACCGTCAACCAGGCCGGCTCGACGCTGGAGCTGACCGCGCCTTAGGCGCCGTGCCCGGCGCAGCCATCAGCGACCCTCGGGCGGCACGTCCTTGGCGGGCGCAGCCGGTGGCGGCGCGGCCGGTTCCTCCGTTCCCCAGTCCTCCTCCTCGTTGGAGGTCACGATCGACACCGGATCGCTGGCCGGGAAACTCGCCTCGAGTGCCTCATCGAGCTGACGCTGAATCTTCTGCCGCGCTCGCTCGCGCGCTTTGTCAGGCGTTGGCTCAGTCATGCAACTTCTCCTCGCCGCGGGCCACCACGGCTGTGCATCGCCATGGTACCCCTTGCGTTAGACTTGCGGGATGCCGGTGCCTCGTCCATACCTGGTGTTCGTGCGGGCGGGCGGCGAATCGCTGCACAACCGCCTGATCGCCGAGGACCCCGGGCGCAACTGGGACTGTTGCGTGAGCTGGTACGTGCCGGCGAAGCCTGAGCAGGTGGCGGAGTACTACTGCGGCGGCGGCTTCAACAAATTCGACGGTTTTCTGGAGTTCTGGCGCCAGCGTCCGCAGCCGTGGCAGTACCGGTACATTCTGCTGCTGGACGACGACGTGTATCTCGGGCCCGGCGACGTCTCGCGTTTTCTGCTGCTGTGCGAGCAGTACCACACCTACCTCGCGCAGCCGGCGCTGCATTGGTTCACGCAGACCACCATGAATGCGCTGGTGCGCAATCCGGCCTGTACGCTGCGTCGCGTGAACTATGTCGAAGTCATGGCACCGTGCTTCGCGAACGCGGCGCTGGCGCAACTCATGCACACCTTCGGCATGACGCGCAGCACCTGGGGCACCGACATCGCCTGGGCAGGACTCATTGGCACGCAGCATCCGATCTACGTGGTAGACGCCGTCGGCATGGATCACACGCGCAGCGGTGACGGCCGGCCCGGCGCCTTCTACCGCAAGCTGACCGAGATGGGGGTCGACCCGGCGCTCGAGCTGCAGGGGGTGCTGCGGCAGTACCCGGCGCTGCGCGCCAATCGCACGCTCGACGGCCCCCACGTGTACCGCGCCGGCTTACCGCGTGCCGTGGCGCCGGCCGTCATGTGGCTGTTTGAGCGCCTGAAGTTCATCGTGCGGCTGCGCAAGCGCGCGCTGTTCCAGTGGCGTTATTGGCGCGCTACCGTTGAGGACGCGCTGTCGCGCTAGTGCGGCTGCGGGCGCGCATCGAGCAGCGCGCGGATGGCGTGCCACGTGTTCGGCACCAGGCCCAGCGCCTGCGGCTGCCGCCCTGCGAGCACGCTGAAATCCTTGCCCAGATAGTCGGCGGTCAGTTGCTCGCAGCGTGCGCCGAGCACCTGCGACGCGGGGTCGGGGTTCAGCACCATGCCAAGTCCGGTCGGGGGCGTCGCGATCGTGTGCACGGTGAGATCGGGGCGCTGTTCGCGCAGCAGCAGCATCAGGCGCCAGATGTCGCCGCTCCAGAAGCCGGTCTCGCGCTCGCGCTGCGCGGTGCGGGCATCGAGCGGGTAACAGTCGTGCATGAAGATCACCGAGCTCGGCGCGCACAGCCGCTCGACATTGATGAAGTCGCGCAGCGCGAATTCGAAGCGGTGCATGCCGTCGATGAAGGCCATCTGCACGGGGCGATCGCCGAAGTCCGCGCGCACGTCGTGGCTGGCGAAGAACTCGTCGCTGGTCGTGGCGAACACCTTCTGGCGCGCGCCCAAGGGGCGCTGCAGTTTCGGTTCGGGGTCGACGCCGACGACTTGCGTCTGCGGCAGCGCCAGCGTCAGTGACTGACCGTGGGCGACGCCGATCTCCAGGTAGGTGGCCGGCTGCAGATAGCGGTGGATGCGCCCCAGCACCGCGAAGTAATCCTCGCCCGGCAGGGTGAGCCGCGACATAAGACGGTAGGCGCGTGAATAGTCGGCATGCTCGACCGCCTGGCGGCACAGCACCAGTGCCTGTTGCGGCCGGCCGAGCCAATGCTGCCAGCGGGCGCGGCGGTAGAGCGCGCGCGCCGTGCGCCTGCTGCTGCGGGGTTGCGTTGTGGTTTCGGAAGCCACGTTGACCTGGGTGTTTGCCGGCCAGTGTAACCGCGCCGCCGCCGCTTGGGGCTAGAGCCGCGGCGGCGTTGCGCGGCTGGCCCCGGCCCTATCTTCAGGAGTAGGCTTTTACCCGCCGGTGGTGCGCGTGCGGCACCGACCTGATATGACGCCGGGGAGAGCATCCGCCATGGGCTACGCGACTTCTGGCATCCGCAACATCGCCCTCATCGGCCAGGCCGGCGCGGGTAAGACCTCGCTGCTCGAAACAATGCTGCTGCAGGCGGGCGTGACCCGCGCTCGCGGCAGCCTCGGGCGCGGCACCACCGTCTCGGACTTCGACCCGCAGGAGAAACGCCTGCAGCACTCGCTCGACACCGCCATCTGCAGCTTCGAGTGCCACGGCGTGCACATCAATCTCATCGATACCCCCGGTTACGCCGATTTTCTCGGTAAGACCCTGGCGGTACTGGAGGCGGTCGAGGCGGTGGTGGTCGTGGTCAGCGCCGTGAACGGGGTGGATGCCCTGACGCAGCGACTGATGGAATTCGCGCGCGAGCGCGAGCTGTGCCGGCTGGTGCTGATCAACAAGATCGACAGCCACGAGGCGCGCTGCGCCGAAGTGCTGCAGCAGCTGCGCGAGGCGTGCGGCCCCGAATGTCTGCCGCTGAACCTGCCGGTCGGCAGCGGCGACGGCGTGGTCGACTGCTTTTTCCAGCCGCACGGCCGGGCAGCGGATTTTTCCTCGGTCGAGGCGGCGCACACGCAGATCATCGATCAGGTGGTGGAGCTCGATGAACAGCTGATGGCCCTGTACCTGGAGCAGGGCGAGGACCTTGCGCCCGAGCAGCTGCACGATCCGTTCGAGCAGGCACTGCGCGAGGGTCACCTGGTGCCGGTGTGTTTCGCCTCAGCCGAGAGCGGCGCAGGGGTGGCCGAGCTGCTGCAGGTGTTCGAGCGGCTGATGCCCAACCCCACCGAAGGCAACCCGCCGCCGTTTCTCAAGGGCAGCGGCGAGAGCGCCACCCGCGTGCCGGTGAGCGCCGATGCGACGCATCACGTGCTCGCGCACGTCTTCAAGGTGTCCATCGATCCGTATGTCGGCAAGCTCGGTGTGCTGCGCGTGCATCAGGGCACCGTGCGTCCCGGCAGCCAGCTGTACGTCGGCGATGCACGCAAGCCGATCAAGATCGCGCACCTGTACCGGCTGCTCGGCAAGGAGACCAGCGAGATGAGCGCCGCGCAGCCGGGCGACATCTGCGCCATCGCCAAGGTGGACGAGCTGCATCTGGATGCCGTGCTGCACGACTCGCATGACGAGGACCAGTATCACCTGAAGCCCGTGGTCTTCCCGCCGCCCATGCTGGGTCTGGCGATCGAGCCCGAGCGCCGCGGCGATGAGCAGCGCCTGGCCGACACGCTCCACAAACTCACCGCCGAGGATCCGTGCGTGCGCGTCGAGCATCACGCCGCGGTCAACGAGACGGTGCTGTACGGCATGGGCGAGTTCCACCTGCGCGTGCTGCTGGAGCGCATGACCGAGCGCTACGGCGTGCACGTCAAGACCCACCCGCCGAGCATCCCCTATCGCGAAACCATCACGCGGCCCGCGGAAGGTCACTGCCGGCACAAGAAACAGACCGGCGGCGCCGGGCAGTTCGGCGAGGTGTTCCTGCGCATCGAGGCGCTCGGGCGCGGCAGCGGCTTCGAGTTCGTCGACGATGTCGTGGGTGGCGCGATCCCCGGGCAATACATCCCGGCGGTGGAGAAGGGCGTGCGCCAGGTGCTGAGCGAAGGCGCGCTGGCGGGTTTCCCGATCCAGGACGTGCGCGTCACGGTCTACGACGGCAAATACCATGCGGTCGATTCCAAGGAGGTGGCGTTCGTCTCCGCCGGGCGCAAGGCCTTCATCGACGCACTCGGCAAGGCCACCCCGATCGTGCTCGAGCCGATCATGCTGCTGTCGATCACGGCCCCCGCCAGCGCCATCGGCGATGTCACCGGCGACCTGGCCACCAAGCGCGCCCGCATCAATGGCAACAGTGCGCTGCCCGGCCAGCGCACCACGCTCATGGCCTACGTGCCGCTCGCCGAGGTGTCCGAGTACCAGTCGCGCCTCAAGGCCCTGACCGGCGGGCAGGGCGCCTACACCATGGAGCTCAGCCACTACGACCCGGTGCCGGCGCGCAAGCAGCAGGAACTGGTGCACGCCTTCCGCCCGCGTGAGGCGCAGGACTAGCGCATTCTTGTCATAACGCGCGCAGTTTGCGCGCAAACTGCGCAGCCGCCGCATTTTTCAGCGCACAGCTCCTGCCTAAACTTATGCGTATCGGCAGGAGGAGAGCCCAAGCAATGAAAGCCAGCCTGAAGTGCACGCTGCTGTTGAGCGCAGCGCTCGTCACGGCAGTCACCGCCGCGGGCCGCGGCTCCGCGGGCGCCCAGGCCCTGCACGGTGCCGCCGGCCGCTGCGACACGCACCCGCCGCTCGATCCGGCAGCGATGCCGCCGCCCGAGGCTGCGCCGACGCACGCGCGCGGCCACGTGTACGGCACGCCCATCGCGACGCCGATCCTCAAGCGCCGCCACAAGCCGCCCGCTACCCACGTCAAGAAGACGGTGGCAACGCGCTGATCTACGGCATGTCGCCGACGGTTCGCACCTCAGCGTGGCCGCGCGAGAGAACCCCTCGCGCCACGTGACACGAGGGGGCCATATCAGAACTTATAGGTGACGTGCAGATCGACGATGCGCCCCAGATCGTCATAGGTGGTGGGGTCAAACGGCCCGCCAGGTGAAGACAGAAAAAGCAGTGCGCCACTGTCGTACGGGGGCTGCCGATTGAACAGGTTGACGACCCCCAGGTCGAATTTCCAGTTTTCCAGCCCGCGATATTCGAGATTCAGGTCGACCGCGTTGTACGACGCAATATTCAATTGCGTCGTGGTCCCGGCATAGAAGAGAGTCGTCCCACTCTCGTAGCTGGAGATATAGCGCAGGGTGGCTGCGCCCGCCCAGTCGTGATCCGCCCAGCCGGCGGAGAACGAGCCCTTCCAACGCGTCACCGGACCGCCGCCGGCGATGGGCGAAGCGTAGTCCCAGCCGCTATTGCCCAGGAAACTCGTCCAGATGCCTGCATCCTTCACCTCGAACGTACTGACGGAGGTGCCGTTAAGCGCGAATTTGAGCTTGCCGTCCGCCAGCGGGACGGAGAGGGCGGCATTGAAATCAACGCCGGCGGTGTGGACCTCGAACTGATTCATGTACAGCGACTCGACATAGAGGACCTGGCCATTGGCGCCAGTCACGAGCTGCCCCGGATAGGCCGCCGGGTCGGCGAGGATCTGTTGCGCTGTCGGGTTCGGCGCAATCACCTTGTACAGCCAAATGTTGTAGTAGTCCGCAGAGAGGTCAAAATTGCTCGTCGGCGAGAACACGATGCCCACATCCGCATTCTTCGAAGTCTCGGGCTTGACCAGCGGGTTGCCGCCGGTAACGTACCCGATGCTTTCCTGTTGCGAGGGACTTTGCGGGTTGGGCACGGTTTCATGCGCCACTTCGGTGCCACCAGTTTTTGTTTCAGCCGCGCCGAGCTCTGTTAGTTCGGACTCTAAGAGAGGGCCTGCGCCGCTCGCTTAGGTTTGCGATGCAGCGGATGTGTTGTCCGACGAGGAGGTCGTTGCACGCGACCAAAGGGGCGGCCGCATTCGCGCTCGACGACTTCGGCAGGCGCGATGTTGGTTTGCGCTAACGAGCGCCAATGCGCTGGCCGATCAAACGTCGCGCGAGGGCAACAAAGCGGCCACGGAAGTAGCGGAGTTGTTCGTAACTGTGACCAACTGCGTGCAGAGTCGTCGCCAAGTGAAGATGGCTCGGGCGGCTCAACGAGGTGACATGCTCATGCCGCCTCGTTCAAGCCGACCAACGGTCAATGCGAGCCTTTGGGATTTGACAAAGGAGCTTCGTCGCGGCTCTAGCTCCACTCGGCGGCGAGGGCAGGCTCGCTGCGGCGATCAGGTTAGCCGAGCCGCCGCGCCGAGCGACGCTGCACTACGCCCGCGTGATAGGCAACGCGCAGCGTGAACTGAGTTAGCCAGTCCCCGCGGCCGCAGCCGTGCTGGCGGGTTTCTTCCACATCACGCTGTCGCCGGTATGCAGGCCGAGCTTGCCGGCTTCGCCGCCCTTCAGCTCGAGCACCGCGGCCACAGCGCTCTCCGAACTCAGCGTCTTGCTCGACATGGGTGCGGCATGCTCGATGATCTTGGTGATGCGCCCGCTGCTGTCGATGAACAGCATGTCGAGCTCGATGTACGTGTTCTCCATCCACATCGTCTCCACCCGCGGTGGGTCCACCGGGAACACCATACCCATGGTGGCGGGCAGGTCGCTCACGAACATGAGCCCCTGTTCGGCGCGCTCCGGCGTGTCGGCGACCCAGACCTGAAACGGATACTTGTGCGCAGCGTGGCTGGCGTCTTTGTGCGTGATCTCCAGCGAGGTGCGCGGGAAGGTCGCAAGGTCCAGCGGCCGGCGCGGCTCCTGGGCTGGCAATACGGCGCTGGCGAGCACGGCTGCGGCGGCGAGGCTGAGCGCGAGCGCAGTGCGCGACGCGAAACTTCCTGACATTGCGTGTTCCTACTTGGTTGCGGCGGGTGTGCCGGGTGGCTCGTCCTCGAATACCGCGTTGCCGGCAAAATCGAAGCGCGTCACCAGAATATGCGCGTCGCTGTTGAACGAAATGGCGGGTGAGATGCAGAAGCCGCTGGCGACGATGCGCCAGGAGCGCTTGCTACCGCCCAGAGCCCCGACGCGCTCCTGCTTGAGATCGTCGACTGTGCAGCGATCGTCGCCGCGCGTGGCGAACAGGCGCTGCTCCCCCTCGAAGATCACGGTAAGGTTGGTCGGCAGATCATGCCCGGCGTGCCCCTCCTGCACTGCCCTGACACCGAACACCACGCGCAGGCGATGCCCGTCGGCGTGTGGCGGACCTGCGAAGCTCACGCGCAGCCCGCTGCCGCCAGGGCGCGGGCCGCCGTCGCATTCGATCTCGGCGTTGTGCCAGTCGATGTCGAGGTTCATGGCGCCGCGGATGACCGCGCGCAGATAGCCGTCACCGGTGGGCAGGCAGCCGTGGGAGATGGCTGCAGTGCCGGCCGCCGCGGGCGCGGGAGTGGTCGTGCCACCGTGCGCCTGCGACAAAAACGCGGGCAACGAGAGCAGCGCAAGTAGGGTCAGGGCGAGCCGCGGCATGCCCGTGCAGTGTACCGCGTGGCCAGGCGCCGCTTCGGCTCAGGCGCCTGGTTCAACCAGCAGCGACTTGGCGAGCCGCGCATGGCCGCGGCCGATGCCGCGCGCCACGTGCATGAGCAGCGCCAGTATCACCAGACCGAGCACCATGTAGATGAGTGCCCCGAGGAACGTGTGCGGCGAGGCCACGCCGTGTCCGTCGAGCTGAATCATGTCCAGCGGTATGCCGAGCGGCAGGAAATTCAGATCGCGCCCGAGAACCACTACCGGGGCGAGTGCCAGGCGCAGCCCGAGCGCCAGCCCGACCGTCGCGACGCAGAAATAGATGATGCCGAGCGGCAGCATGAGCAGGAAATACAGAAGGGTCGTCCAGGTACGCACATCCTTGAGCATCTCGCCGATGCGCGTCAGCCAGCCGGCCGGTGCGCCCGGATGCACCGGACGGCGCGGCATGCGCTCGCCGGTCATGGCTTCCAGCAGCCGCCCCTCGCCGAGCGCGATGACGCGGCCCATGCCGACGAAGGCCAGGAAGAAGGGGATGCCGATGATCAGTACCGCGAAGCCTGCGGACAGGGACAGGCCGGTGACCACGAAGGTGAAGTACAGAATGCCGGTGGCGAGCGACAGCAGCATATAAAAGAGCGAGGTGTAGGCGCGCACGTCCATGAAGACACCGAAGAAGCGGCGCAGGCCGCTGGCGTGCGGGCTGGCCGATGCCGGCGCCGGGCTCTTCAGGGCCGCTTTCACCTTGACCTCGGTGTCGCGGTAGGCGGCGGCCACTTCGTCGGGCGCGCCGTAAGTGCTCGCAATCAGCTCGAGCACGTCGGCCTCGGACTTGCCCGGATGGGCGGCGACTTCGGCGCGCAGATACTCCTCAGCGTCGTAGAGTGCGTCCTGCACCAGTGCCGGGTCCTGACCTGCCAGGGCTGCGCGCAGCTGCTTGAGGTATTCATCGATCGAACGGGGTGCATTGGCACTCATACGTCGCTTCCTTCAATAAAACGATCAACGAAGCCGCGGGTCTGCCGCCAGATATCGCTCCACTGGCGCTGCATCGCGCGGCCCTCGTCGGTTATGCGGTAATACCGGCGCGCCGGGCCTGCGTAGGAGGGCACCACGCGGCTGGTCAAAAGTCCCCCGGCGGCCAGAGCGCGCAGCACCGGATAGACCGTGCCTTCCTTGAACAGCGCCTCGCCCTCATTGGCTTTCTGCAGGCGCTTGGCGATCTCGTAGCCGTACAGGTCCTCATTGCTGCGCTCGAGCACGGTCAGGAGCACCAATGCCGTCAGACCTCCGTTCAGGTCTTTCTGGAACTTGCGAGCCTGACTATCATCCATGGGCTAGTACTATTAACTTGATAGTATTAGCTGTCAAACAGTATTATGAGTTAGAACGAGTGAACGGCGGGACCGGTCGTGACCGCGCTCCCCGGGGTGGGCGCGGGCCTTTGCGGCATCCCTGGGGGGCTCCGGTCGGCGAACGTCGGGCTGCTAGACTCGGTCCTGACCTTCTGCGAAAGCCGTGGATGAGAAACTCGCTGCTGGAAATCAGCCCGGTGGTCCCGGAGAGCCTTGGGCGTCTGCCGGAGCTGGCGGCCAACCTTTTCTTTAGCTGGCATCGGCCGACCCGGGCGCTTTTCGAAGACCTCGACCCGGAGCTGTGGAAGCAGACCAACGGCAATCCGCGGCTGATGCTTCGCTGTGTCAACCACGCGCGCCTCGAGAGCTGCGCGCGCGATGAGCCGTACCTGGCGCGCTATCACGTCGCGCTCGAAACCCTGGATGCCTACGTCAAGGTCGCACCTTCCGCCGACGCCGGACCGCTGGTGGCGTACTTCTGTGCCGAGTACGGCTTTCACGAGAGTTTCCCCATCTACTCCGGCGGCCTCGGCGTGCTCGCCGGCGACTACTGCAAAGCCGCCAGCGACGAGCGCGCCAACTTCGTCGCGGTGGGACTGCTGTACGAACAGGGCTACTTCACGCAGACGGTCGACGACGAGGGCATTCAGCACGCGCAGTACCGCGAGCGCGATCCGCGCGACCTGCCGGTCGAGCCGGTACGCGCGGCCAGCGGCCAATGGCTGACGGTGAGCGTGCGCATCGCCGCCCGCGATGTGGTCGCGCGGCTGTGGAAGGCGCAGGTGGGGCGCGTGCCGGTCTACCTGCTCGATACCAACTGCGAGGAGAACGCGCCCTCCGATCGTGACATCACGCATCGCCTGTACGGCGGTGACGAGTCGACGCGGGTGCGCCAGGAGATGATTCTCGGCATCGGCGGCCTGCGCGCGCTGCGCGCGCTCGGCGTGCAGCCGGCGCTCTATCACCTGAACGAGGGGCACGCGGCTTTCCTCATCCTGGAACTGCTGCGCGAGCACCTGGGCCGTGGGCTGGCGTACAACGCCGCGCTCGAGGCGGTCGCCGCCGACTGCGTCTTCACCACGCACACCCCGGTGGCGGCCGGCCACGATGCCTTTGGCCTCGATCTGATGGTGCGACACTTCGAGGGCTTCATCCGCGAGCTGGGCCTGCCGGTGGAGCGCTTCCTTGAGCTCGGACGCACTGCCGAGGCACCGGGGCTATTCAACATGACGCGCCTCGCGCTCAATGGTGCGCGCCGCATCAACGGTGTCAGCCGCATTCACGGCGCGGTATCGGCGCGCCTGTGCGCGGACCAGTGGCCGGAACTGCCGCCGGCAGAAAATCCGGTGGGTTTCATCACCAACGGCGTGCACGTGCCCACCTTCCTGCATCAGCGCTGGATGGAGTTCTTCGATCGCGAACTGGGCGGCGAATGGCGCGAGCGCCTGCGCGACCGGGACTTCTGGCGCGCGCTGGAGCGCGTGCCGGACGAGCGCTACTGGGCGACGGCGCAGGACGTGAAGGCACGCATGCTGGCCAACGTGCGCGAACGCCTGCAGCGCGAGTTTCAGCGCAAGGGCGGCAGCCCGGCGCAGCTGCGGCACGTGACGCGCTTCCTCGATCCGCAGCGGCCGGGCGTCCTGACGCTGGGCTTCGCCCGCCGCTTCGCCACCTACAAGCGCGCGACGCTGCTGCTGCGTGATCGGGCGCGCCTGGCACGGCTGGTCAACGATCCGGTACGCCCGGTGGTGCTGCTGTTCGCCGGCAAGGCGCATCCGGCCGATGAGCCTGGCAAGCACGTGCTGCGCGAGCTGCGCCAGCTGATGATGAGCCAGGAGTTCGCCGGCCGCATCGTGTTTCTCGAGGACTACGACCTGCAGCTGGCGCGCAGCCTGGTCTCAGGCGTCGACGTCTGGCTGAACAACCCGATCGCGCCGCTCGAGGCGAGCGGCACCTCCGGCATCAAGGCGGCCATCAACGGCCGGCTTAACCTCAGCATTCTCGATGGCTGGTGGGCGGAAGGGTGGGAGCAGGACAACGGCTGGGGCATTCCGCCGGCGAGCGTGCAGGACCCCGAGCGTCGCGACACGCTCGAGGCCGATATGATCCTCGGCACGCTCGAGGAAGAGGTACTGCCGCTGTACTACGGGCGCGACGAAGCGGACTGTCCATCCGGCTGGGTGCAGCGCATGAAGCGCGCCATGATGACCGTGATCCCGCGTTTCAACATGCGGCGGGTGCTGTTCGACTACACCCAGGGGCTGTATCTGCCGGCCGCGCATCAGTATCTGGAACTCGCCGCCGACAATTTCAGCGCGGCGCGCACGCTGGCGGACTGGAAGCAGCGCATACGCCAGGCCTGGGCCAAGGTGAGCCTTAAGCTGCTCAGTGATGGCGCACGCGATCTGCCGCGCGGCGAACGGCTGCGGCTGCGCGCCGCGGCCACGCTCAACGGCCTCAATCCGGCCGACGTGCGCATCGAGTTCACGGCGCGGCGGCTGTTGCCGGAGGCGGACCTGTCACCACCACCCCTGTCCTCCTACGGCCATCGGGCGCACGACGGGCTGTGGTATGCGGCGCTCACGCCCACGGACGAAACCACCAGCGACGGTGCCGTGGTATTCGCCCTGGACGTCGAACCGCCCGAGTGCGGACAGTTCCACACTGAGCTGCGCATTTATCCGTGGCACGAGCTGCTGTCGCACCCTTACGAGCTTGGCCTCATGAAGCGGCTCTAGGTCTTTCCACTTGCCGGTTGCACTCAGCCAAGACCTTGGGTTCTAGTAGTGCCAATGACCCGTCAGCCCGCGCGCGCCTCTTCCGGACGCTACGTGAGCCGCCTCACCGGCGGCACGCTCGCGATCATCATGGCCGGTGGTCGCGGTGAGCGGCTGCGCGATCTCACGGCCCACCGCTGCAAGCCGGCAACTCCGTTCGGCGGCAAGTTCCGCATCATCGATTTCGTGCTGTCGAACTGCGTGAACTCCGGTATCCGCCAGATCTCCATACTCACGCAGTACAAGGCGCAGTCGCTCATCCAGCACGTGCAGCACGGCTGGAGCTATCTGCGCGGCGAGTTCGGCGAATTCGTCGAGGTGGTGCCGGCGCAGCAGCAGCTGGGCGAGGCGTGGTACCGCGGCACTGCGGACGCCGTGCATCAGAACATCGACCTGATCCGCGCCCACCGCCCCAAGCACGTGCTGGTGCTGGCCGGCGATCACATCTACAAGATGGACTATGGTCCGATGATCGCCTACCACGTGGAGAAGGGCGCGGACATCACCGTCGGCGTGGTCGAAGTGCCGGCGAGCGACTCGCGTCACTTCGGCGTGCTCACCGCCACCGAGTGGAACCGCGTCACCAAGTTTTCCGAGAAGCCGGCAACGCCGGACACGCTGCCCAACCGCCCGGACTCGATCCTCGCTTCCATGGGCATCTACGTGTTCAACACGAGCCTGCTCGAGACGGTGTTGGCCGCGGACGCGGCCAACCAGGGATCCGGCCACGACTTCGGCAAGAACGTCCTGCCGGAGGCGATCGCCGCCAACCGCCAGGTATTCGCCTACCCGTTCCAGGATGTGAAGACGCGCGCGCAGAGCTACTGGCGCGACGTCGGCACCATCGATGCCTACTACGAGGCCAACCTCGAGCTGGTGCACGTGCGTCCGGAACTGAACATCTACGACGAGGACTGGCCCATCTGGACTTACCAGGTGCAGCAGCCGCCCGCGAAATTCATCCTCGACGAGGACGGGCGGCGCGGCATGGCCGTCAACTCGATGGTGTCCGGCGGCTGCATCATCTCCGGCGCGCTGGTGCGCGAGTCGCTGCTGTTCTCCGACGTGCGCGTCGAGGAGCGCAGCAGCATCCGCCGCTCGGTGATCCTGCCGCACGCCGAAATCGGCCGCGGCTGCGAGATCAGCGGCGCCATCATCGATGAGGGCTGCGAGATTCCCGACGGCACGCGCATCGGCATCGATCGCGCCGCCGACGCCAAACGCTTCTATGTCACCGAGGACGGTGTGGTGCTGGTAACGCCGGACATGTTGCGCGGCGCACGGGCGCCGGATCAATGAGTGCGGCCAACCGCCTGCCGGTAGTGCTCCTGTGGCACATGCACCAGCCTCAGTACAAGGACGCCCTTACCGGCCAGTACACGCTGCCGTGGACTTACCTGCACGCCATCAAGGACTACACCGACATGGCGGCGCACCTGGAGGCCAATCGCGAGGCGCGCGCGGTCTTCAACTTCACGCCGGTACTCATCGAGCAGATCGAGGAGATCGCGCGCCGCATCGCTGAGCATCTGCGCAGCGGCAGCGCGCTGCCCGACCCGATGCTGGCGCTGCTCGGGCCGGACAGCGTGCCGACCGAGCCTGCGGTGCGCCTCGAGCTGCTGCGCGGCTGTCTGCGGGCGCAGCGCCGGCAGATGATCGAGCGCTTCGGCCCCTACCTGGAACTGGCGACGATAGCCGAGACGCTCGCGACCCCCGAGCGCGTCGGCTACGCCTCCGATCAGTTCATCCACGACCTCGCGGTCTGGTATCACCTCGCCTGGCTCGGCGAGACGGTGCGGCGCGGCGATGCGCTGGTGGCGCGGCTCACCGAGCGCGGCCGCGACTTCACGGCCGCCCAGCGCCGCGACCTTCTGAGTCTCATCGGCTCACTGGTCGGCCAGATACTGCCGCGCTACCGCGCGCTCGCGGAACGCGGCCAGTGCGAGCTGTCGGTCACACCCTACGGCCACCCGATCATTCCCCTGATGCTCGACTTCCGCAGCGCGCGCGACGCGGTGCCGGCCATGCCGCTGCCGCAGCACGAGCGCTATCCCGGCGGCGCGGCGCGCGCCAGCTGGCACATCGAGGAGGCGATCCGCGTCTTCACGCGTGCCTTCGGCATGCGCCCCGCGGGCTGCTGGCCCGCGGAAGGCGCGATCAGTGCGGCCACCCTGGAACTGCTGGCCGGCAGCGGCTTTCGCTGGGCCGCCAGCAGCGCCGCGGTACTGCGGGAAAGTCTCGCGCTCACCGATGCGGACGCGGCACGCGACCGGCGCGCGCTCAACCGTCCCTATCGCCTCGGCGGCACCGGCATGAACTGCTTCTTTCGCGAGGACACGCTCTCGGATCTCATCGGCTTCACCTACGCCACCTGGCACGGCGATGACGCGGCGGCGAACTTCGCCAACGAGCTGGCGCAGCTGGGGCGCGACTACGAAGGCGGCAACCACGCGGTGCTGATCGCGCTCGATGGCGAGAATGCCTGGGAGTTCTACCCGTTCAACGGTTACTACTTCCTGCGCGCGCTGTACGCGCAGCTCGCCAACCATCCGCAGCTCGAGCTCATGACGCTGTCGCAGTGCCTGGAGCGCGGTCTGCAGCCGGCGCCGCTGCCGCGCGTCTGCGCCGGCAGCTGGGTGCATGGCACGCTCGCCACCTGGGTGGGCGATGCCGCCAAGAATCGCGCCTGGGATCTTCTGTGCGACGCGAAGATCGCCTACGACCGGGCGCTGCCCGGCATCAGCGATCCGGCGCAGCGGGCCGCCGCCGGGCGGCAGCTGGCGCTGTGCGAAAGCTCGGACTGGTTCTGGTGGCTCGGCGACTACAACCCGGCAGAAGCGGTCACGCAGTTCGACCGGCTGTTCCGGCGGCAGCTGCTGGCGCTTTACCGCCGACTGAACCTGGTGCCGCCCGGGGAGCTGGCGACGCCGATCGCCGCCGGCGGCCAGGGCGACCCCGAGCACGGCGGCGTCATGCGTCGCGCTTCCGCCTGAACATGAGCGGCGTGCGCCTGCCGGTGTTCGACAAACGCCGTGCGGGCGTGCTGCTGCCGCTGTCGGCGCTGGATGCCGCGCTCGGCCGCGGCGGCCGCGCCTTCATCGACTGGCTGGTGCAGGCCGGCTTTTCCGTGTGGCAGATCCTGCCGGTAGGACCGGTCGGTACGGATGCCTCGCCCTACTGGGTGCGCTCGGACTGCGCCGGCAACCCCGACTTCATCGATGCGGCGGAGCTGCCCGATGCGCACAGCCCGCCGTCCGCGGAATTCATGGCAGCGTCCGCCGCATGGCTGCCCGATTACGCGCTGTTCGAGGCGCTGACGCGCGCGCAGCGCGGCGCTCCGTTCTGGGAATGGCCCGTGCCGCTGCGCGAGCGCGAGGCCGCCGCGCTGCGCCAGGCGCGCACCGAGCAGGCGGCGGTCATCGAGCGCATCGAACGCGAGCAATACGCCTTCTACCTGCAGTGGAAGCGGCTGCGCGACTACGCCCACGCCCGCGGTGTGCGCCTGTTCGGCGATCTGCCGTTCTATGTCGGACCCTCCTCGGTCGAGACCTGGGCGCACCGCGAGCTGTTTCAGCTCAAGCCCAACGGCGAGCCGGCGCTGGTCGGCGGCGTGCCGCCGGACTACTTCTCCGAGCTCGGGCAGCTGTGGGGCAATCCGGTATACGACTGGCACGCGCTGGAGCGCAGCGAATTCTCCTGGTGGCTGACGCGCGTGCGTGTGCAGCTCGGGCGCCTGGACCTGTTGCGCCTCGACCATTTCCGCGCGCTGGCGGCCTACTGGGCCGTGCCGGCGGACGCCGCCGATGCGCGCGGCGGCAAGTGGCTGCGCACGCCCGGCGAGGAGCTGCTGCAGCGGGTGCGCGCGGAGTTCCCCGACATGCCGCTGGTGGCCGAGGACCTCGGCGTCATCACCGAGGACGTGCTCGCACTCAAGAACGGCTTCGCCCTGCCGGGCATGCGCGTGCTGCAGTTCGGCTTCGATGGCGAGCCGGGCAACGCGCACGCACTGCACGCGCACACGCCCGCTAACGTCGCCTATACCGGCACGCACGACAATGACACGACGCTCGGCTGGTATCGCTCGCTCGACCGCGCCACCGCGCAGCGTGTGGATCTGTACCTGCGCATGTCGCCCGGGGCGATGCCCGAGGTAATGATCCGCGCCGCCCTGGGCTCGGTGGCGATGCTGAGCGTCATCCCCGCGCAGGACCTGCTGCAGCTCGGCGCGGATGCCCGCCTCAACACCCCCGGCACCGCCAGCGGCAACTGGCTGTGGCGCCTGCCCACCGGTGCACTGAGTGCGCAGCTGGCGCACACCTACGCGCAGCTGAACGCGGTGTTCGGCCGTGCCTGATCGGGCGCGCTGGACGCTTTGCTACCCTTCGCGCGCATGAGGGTCGTGCGCCGCAGCGTCCCGGCCGTGTTCGCCATGCTGCTGTTCGCCGGCTGCGTGCTCACGCCGAAGTTCGAGACGCCGCAGCTGTCGGTGGCCGACGTCAAGCTCACCGGCGGGGACCTGCTGTCGCAGCACCTGGTGGTGCGCGTGCACGTGCAGAACCCCAATGACCGCGCGCTCGCGGTCGAGGCGCTTACCTACAGTCTCGAGGTCGAGGGCGAACAGTTTGCCAGCGGCGAGTCCGCGGCGGCCTTCGTGGTACCGGCCCTCGGCGAGACCGAGTTCGACATGAACGTCACCACCAATCTCGGCGGTGCGCTGCTGCGCCTGCTGATGCGCGGCCCGAACACGCTGTCACAGGACGTCGCCTACCGCCTGTCGGGCAAGCTGTCGCTGTCGCAGGGCCTGTGGCGTTCGATCCCGTTCGACCAGCGCGGCACGTTCAAGCTGCAATGAGCCGTCGGTAGATCTCGAGGTACGCCTGTCCCTGGCGCTGCCAGGAGAAATCGCGCTGCATGCCGTTCCTCACCAGCTGGGTCCACAGCGGGGGCTGTGCATACCAGTCGAGGGCCGTATTGAGCGCCCAGTTGAGTGCCGGCGCGTCGAAGTCGTTGAACACCACGCCGGTGCCGGTGCCGGTGGCCGGATCGTAGTGCTCCACGGAATCGGCCAGCCCGCCGGTGCGGCGCACGATCGGCACCGTGCCGTAACGCAGGCTGTACATCTGGTTCAGGCCGCACGGCTCGTAGCGCGAGGGCATGAGAAACATGTCGCTCGCCGCTTCGATCCAGTGGGCGAGCGCATCGTCGTAGCCGCAGTGAAAGCGCACGCGCCCGGGGAAGCGCTGCTCGAGGCTGGTGAAGAACTCCTCGTACAGCGGCTCGCCATTGCCGAGGATCGCGCACACCAGCGGGCGCGCGCTGAGCACCCGCGGCAGCGCGTCGAACATGAGCTCGATGCCCTTCTGCACCGCCAGGCGGCTGACAAGGCCGGCCAGCGGCACGTCGGGCGCCGCCGTCAGCTGCCGCTCGGCCAGGAACTGCTGCTTGAGCTGCGCCTTGTGGGCAAGCGTCGAGGGATCGAAATGCAGCGGCAGATAGTGGTCATGCCGCGGATCCCATTCCGCGTAATCGACGCCGTTCAGGATGCCGGTGAGGGCACCCTGCGCGGCGCGCGTGCGCAGGGTGTCCTGCAGCCCCATGCCGTACTCGTCGGTGCAGATCTCGCGCGCGTGTGTCGGGCTCACCGTGGTGATGGCATCCGCGTAGAGGATGCCGTGGCGCAGCGGATTGATGCGGCCGGCGGCGAGGTCTGCCTGATGCAGCAGCTGCAGGGAGCCGGAAAGCCCCAGGTCCGCCAGCTGCGTGCTCGGGAAGGCGCCCTGGTAGCCGATGTTGTGGATGGTGAGCAGCGTGCGTGTCTTGGCGAAGGCGCGTTCCCTGCGCCACACGGCACGCAGGTACAGCGGCGCGAACGCGGTGTGCCAGTCGTTGCAGTGAATGACCTGCGGCGCCCAGTTGAGGCGCTGGCAGGCGATCAGGCAGGCGCGCGTGAAAGCGAGGAAACGCACGTGTTCGTCCGCGTCCGCGGTGTACAGCGTGGTGCGCGCGTAGAGCGCCGGGCAGTCGATCAGGTAGGCCGGCGCGCCGCCGGGCAGGTGCGCCCGCAGCACCGAGAAGACGTAGCTGTGCGCACCCACCGTCAGCGGGATCTGCGTCAGGGCTGGCAGCAGCTGCGCGCCGCAGGCGGCGCGGTCGATGGAGGCGTAGCCAGGGGTGAAGACCCGCACATCGTGGCCGGCGCCATGCAGGAACTTGGCGAGCGCTGCGCTGACGTCCGCCAGGCCGCCGGTCTTGGACAGCGGTTCCACCTCGGAGGCGAGCAGGCATATGGCGAGTTTGTCGGGCACGGCGGCGTGGCTCGTTTCGGGCTCAGGTTATGATGTCGCGATGCGGCGCCTGATGATCGGGATCACGGTCACGTTGCTGGTGGTTGTTTCGATCGGCGTGGGCGTGGCCGTTGCCCGCTGGCCGCAACCGCATCTGTGGCCGTGAGGCGCACTGCACGGTGACAGTGTAACCGAAGCAAGAATCGGGTCGCCTGGCGCGCCGGGGTGACTATCATCGTCGCCATGGACTCAAACGACAGCTTCGTGAACGGCCGCGATTTCGCGCGCGTCGCGCGCGCGATCCGTTACATCGAGGAAAACTTCCGCGCCCAGCCCAGGCTTGCGACCATCGCCGCCGCGGCGCGCCTGTCCGAGTTTCATTTCAATCGCCTGTTCCGCCGCTGGGCCGGCGTCACGCCGCGCCAGTACCTGGCCTTCGTCACCGCGCGCGCCGCGCGCGGCGCGCTCGCGCACGGCTCCTCGGTGCTGGACGCCGCCCTGGCGCTCGGGCTGTCGGGACCGGGGCGCCTGCACGACCTGCTCGTCACGCTGGATGCGGTCACGCCCGGAGAGCTCAAGGCGCGCGGCGCCGGCCTCGAACTCACGTACGGCTTCAGCGACACCCCGTTCGGGCGGGCGCTGCTCGCCTCGAGTGCCCGCGGGCTGTCGCACCTGACGTTCGTGCAGCCCGACAGCGAGAGCGAGGCGCTCGCCTTGCTCGCGGCGCGCTGGCCGCAGGCGCTGCGCGCGCGCGACGATGACTGCGCTGCGGCTCAGACGCGCCGCATCTGGGGCACCACGGCCGCGGGCGGCGTGCCGCTGCGGCTGGCGGTGCAGGGGACCAACTTCCAGCTGAAGGTCTGGCAGGCGCTGCTGCAGCTCGGCAGCCAGGGCGCCACGAGCTACGCGCAGCTGGCGCGCGCGGCCGGCGTGCCGCACGGCGCACGCGCGGTCGGCAACGCGATCGGGGCGAACCCGGTGGCCTGGCTCATTCCCTGCCACACGGTGCTGCGCGCGGACGGTGAACTTGGCGGCTACCGCTGGGGAGCGGACCGCAAGCGCGCCATGCTGGCGTGGAGCGCGCTGCACGCCGCTGCGGCGGCGCCCGCGCCGATGAGGCTCAGGGCGGTGCAGACGACATAACCGCGCACCCCATAAGGCCCTGCGCCGTCAAGGGCGCGCGTCGTCAATTTACTGTCATCCTAATGTAAGTCACTGATTTAGAACAATAAAAATAGATTGGCGCGTCCGATGGTGCCGGCGGAACTGCTAAACTAGCGCTCGTTCCCTGGACCGCCGCCGCCCATGTCCGCCTCGCCTTACAAGCAACTCGAGCAGGAGTTCAAGCGCCTTCACGCCTTCCGTGGCGCGCTGGCACTTCTGCGCTGGGACGCGGCGGTCATGATGCCGCGCGGCAGCGCCGACGTGCGCGGCGAGCAGCTCGCCGCGATCGAGACCGAGCACCACGCGCTGCTGACCGCGCCGCGCATCACGCGGCTGCTCGACCGGGCGCAGGCCAATACCCAAGGCCTGGCCGACTGGCAGATCGCCAACCTGCGCGAGATGCGCCGCCAGCGCGACCACGCCATCGCCACGCCGGTCACGCTCGTCTCGCGCCTGACGAAAGCCGCATCGCGTGCCGAGGCGCGCTGGCTGGAGGCGCGCAGCGAAGGCAAGTTCGAGACCTTCGCGCCGTATCTGGAAGAGGTCGTGCACCTGGTGCGCGACAAGGCAGCGCTCCTCGGTCAGGCGCTGAACCTTGCGCCCTATGACGCGCTGGTGGACGAGTTCAGCCCCGGCCTCACGACGGCGGACATCGACGCCATGTTCAAGGGGCTGTCGCGGCGCCTGCCGTCGCTGATCCGCGAAGCGATCGCGCTGCAGGAAGGCACGGTGCTGCTGCCGCTGACCGGCAAATTCCCCGCCGGCAAGCAGCGTGCGCTGGTGGTCGAGGTCATGCGCGCGGTCGGCTTCCCGTTCGATCGCGGCCGCCTGGACGAGAGCGAACACCCCTTCACCGAGGGCGGTCCCGGCGATATCCGCGTCACCACCCGCTTCGATCCCGACGACGTGTTTTCGGGCCTGCTGGGCGCGCTGCACGAGACCGGGCATGCGATGTACGACCTGGGCCTGCCGGCGGACTGGCGCGATCAGCCGGTCGGGCGCGATCGCGGCATGGCGCTCGAGGAGAGCCAGTCGCTCCTCATCGAGATGATGGTGTGCCGCACCCGCCCGTTCGTGCGTTATGTACAACCGCTGCTCGCCAAGCACTTCGGTGCCGAGGGGCCGGAGTGGGCCGTCGAGAACGTCTACGGCCACCTGACGCGCGTGCAGCGCGGCCTGATCCGCGTGGACGCAGACGAGCTCACCTATCCGCTGCACATCATGCTGCGCTACGAGCTCGAGAAGCAGCTGCTGTCCGGCGACCTGGCGGTGCGCGACCTGCCCGAGGCGTGGAACGCCGGCATGGAGCAGCGCTTAGGCATCCGCCCCGGCAACGACGTCGAGGGCTGCCTGCAGGACATTCACTGGGCGGTCGGCTCGTTCGGCTATTTTCCCTCCTATGCGCTCGGGGCAGTCATCGCCGCGCAGCTCTACGAGAGCCTGCGGGCGCAGCTGCCGGCGCTCGACGAGCAGCTCGCGCGGGGCGAATTCTCAGGTCTGTTCGGCTGGCTGCGCACGCACGTCCATGGACTGGGCGCCAAGGTGCCGGTGCAGGAGCTGCTGACCGAGGCGACCGGCAAACCGCTGTCGGCCACTTCCTTCATGCGTTACGTCGAGGCAAAGTACCTCGAGAGCAGTGCCAGTAGCAGCGTTGCGGCCTGAACCGCCCTTGAGCAAACCGTCCCGTACCTTGACGCGCCTCGCCGCGCAGCTGCGCGGCGTGGTCGGTAAATGCATCGCCGACTACCGCATGATCAGTGCCGGCGACAAGGTCATGGTGTGCCTGTCGGGCGGCAAGGACTCGTACACGCTCCTGGACATCCTGCTGTCGCTCAGGCGCAGCGCGCCGGTGAGCTTCGAGCTCGTCGCCGTCAACCTCGACCAGAAGCAGCCGGGCTTCCCGGCGCACGTGCTGCCCGGGTGGCTGCGCGAGCAGGGCGTGCCGTTTCACATCATCGAGCAGGACACCTACAGCGTGGTCAGGCGGGTGGTGCCCGCCGGGCGCACCATGTGCGGGCTGTGCTCGCGGCTGCGACGCGGCGCGCTGTACCGCTTCGCCGCCGCGCACGGCGTCAGCAAGATCGCTCTGGGGCATCACCGCGACGACATCGTCGAGACCTTGTTCCTCAACCTGTTCTTCGGCGGACGGCTCAAGGCCATGGCCCCGAAGCTGCTGTCCGACGACGGCCGCAACATCATCATCCGGCCGCTCGCCTACGCCGCCGAGCGCGACATCGCGCGTTACGCGCGCGGGCGGGGTTTCCCGCTCATTCCCTGCAAGCTGTGCGGCTCGCAGGACAACATGCAGCGGCTCGCGGTGAAGCGGATGCTCGCCGCCTGGGAGGCCGAGTTCCCCGGGCGCACCGAGTCCATCGCCAGCGCCCTGCGGCACGTGGAGCTGGCGCACCTGGGCGATACGCGCCACTTCGATTTCGCCGGGCTCGAGCTGGCGGGCGTCAGCCCCATGAGCGAGGCCGAGGAAGAGCGCCTGGCAGAAGAGCAAGAAGCGGCACTTGCCTGAACCGGCGCGGCGCGCTCGCCTCACGATCATTCTGTGAGGCAGTTCACTGAGCAACACCTGTAGTGCGGCGGTACGCTTCGCCCCCGTGAATGAGACACCCGCAGCTGCCGGCGCAGCCCTGCCCCTGCCGAACTCCTACTGGGTACTGCCCGGCAAACTGCTGTGCGGTGAGTACCCCGGGGCGTCGAGCGCGGAGGCCGCGCGCGCGCGCCTGCAGCGCCTGCTGGCAGCCGGGGTCACCTCCTTCGTCGACCTGACCCAGGCAGGCGAGGTGCCCTCCTACGCAGCGCTCCTGCCCGTCGGCACCGATTACCTGCGCATGCCCATTACCGACCACGGCCTGCCGGCGACGAGTGCGGCGATGACCGAGATCCTCGCCTACCTCGCCCAGTCGCTGCGCGCCGGGCGCATCGTCTATCTGCACTGCCGCGCCGGCATCGGCCGCACCGCCACGGTTGCCGGGTGTCTGCTGGCCGAGCAGGGCGGCTCCGGGGTGGAGGCGCTGGCGCAGCTCAACCGGCTGTGGCCGCAGAGCGCGCGCGCCGCGCAGTGGCCGGCGGTGCCGGAGACCGAGGAACAGGCGGACTACGTGCGCGACTGGACACCCTCGATCGCGCTCGAGGGCGATCCCCTGTTCGAACCCTCGACACTTGCGGCCGCGCGCGACCTGCGCGAGCGCTTCCACGGCGCGCTGCTCGGCCTGGCGGTTGGCGATGCGGTGGCAGCGGCCACCCAGTACGGGCGGGTGGGGCGCTTCACGCCGGTGGGCGACATGCTCGGCGGTGGGCCGTTCGACCTGCCGCGCGGTGCCTGGAGTGACGACACTGCCATGGCGCTGTGCCTGGCGGAGAGCCTGCTGGAGCGCGACGGCTTCGATGCGCGTGACCAGGTGCGTCTCTTGCGGCGCTGGCAGCAGGAGGGGCACCTGTCGGCGACCGGGCGCTGCCTCGGGATCACCGCCGCCACCGCGCGCGCGCTCGCCATGTCCCAGTGGCGGCGCCAGCCGTTCTCCGGCTCGCACGACCCCCAGGCGCTCGACCCGGAAGTGCTGTCCCGCGTCACGCCGGTGGCGATGTACTTCTTCGCGCAGCGCGAGGCGGCGGTCGAGCGCGCCGCCGAGGCCGCCCGCACCACGAGCCAGGCGCCGGCGGTGCTGGCGGCCTGCCGTGCGCTGGCGCGGGGCCTGCACGCGGCGCTGTCCGGCCAGCCCAAGGCGGCGATCGTAGCGCTCCTGCAGGCCGTGCCGGTGCCCAAGCCCGCCGCTGCCGACCCGGCCGCGGGGGACTCGGCGCCCGCGGCCCTCGCCGGCGCCTGCGAGGTGTTTGCCGGCACGCAGAATTTCCGCGACGCGGTGCTGGCGGCCGCCAATCTGGGCGGCAACTCGGACGTGGTGGCGGCCGTTTGCGGGGCACTCGCCGGGGCGCACTACAGTGCAGGTGCCATCCCCGCTTTGTGGCGCAACAGCCTGACGAAGAAAGAATTGATCGAAGGCTTCGCCGACCGCCTGCTGGCGCACGCGCTCTTGGGGCTGGGTACCTAGGCAGATTTTTTCAGCACCGCGGCCGCTCACTCGTGAGGACAGGCCGCGAGCGCTCGGCTAAGCTCGCTGCTTCCGAATCTCCCTGGGCCTGTGCCCCGCACGTATGTCCTCGACACACGCCGCCAGCCGTTCCGCAGCTGCTGCGCGCCGCCGCGTCCGACCGGGCGTGCGGGCGCCGCGCGCGGTGCGGCCGTGGGTGCGCATGAGCGACGAGGAGCTGCTGCAGATGCGCTTCTGCGACCTGCGGCTGTCGATCGAGCGCTCGCCGCTGGCGCGCCACGTGCGCCGCCTCTACGCCGAACTGGAGCGGCGCGGCCTGCGTGTGCGGCCACACGTGTGGCTGTCCGAGGAATGGTTCTCGCCCGACGGCGTGCCCGGGATCGCGATGCCCTTCTACCTGGCGCATCCGCGGCTCGAGCAGCTGGAGCGGCACATCATGCGCGAGGCGGAGGGCGGCAACACCCGCCTCTTGCAGCGCATTCTGCGCCACGAGGCCGGGCACGCGCTCGACAACGCCTATCGGCTGCGGCGCCGCAAGCGCTGGCGCGAGGTGTTCGGTCCGGCGTCCTTGCCGTACCCGGCCCGCTACCGCGCGCGCGCCGGCAGCCGCCGCTACGTGCATCACCTGGGCGAATGGTATGCGCAGGCACACCCGACCGAGGATTTCGCCGAGACGTTCGCGGTGTGGCTGACGCCGCAGTCCGGCTGGCGCCGCAACTACGCCGACTGGCCGGCCTTCCACAAGCTCGAGGCGGTCGAGGAGCTGGTGGCGAGCGTGCGCGCACGCCGCCCGCCGGTGCGCAATCGCACGCGCATCGAGCCGCTCGAGCGCAACACCCGCACGCTCGCCCAGCATTACCGCCGCAAGCTCGCGCACAACCGCCTCATTCGGCGCGGACTCGCCGACGAGCTGCTGCAGCGCGCCTTCACGCCCGAGCGCCCGCGACGCGCGAGCGTGCGCGCCGCGTCGCTGTTGCGCGCGCATGCGCGCGCGCTGACCGCCGCGGTGGCGCGCGCCGTGGCGAGCGAACCCTATAGCGTGCGGCAGGTGCTGCGCATGCTCATCGAGCGCAGCGAGCGCCTGCAGCTGTACGTGCGCGGCGACCGCCGCGACGCGCTGCGCTACTCGCGCTGGATGCTCGAGCGGCTCACCGGACTGTACTCACAGGGCGAGACTCCGCACTTGCCGTTATGAGGCGACTGCGCGCGCTCGTCGTGGTGCACGCGAGCCTGGTGCCGCCGCCGACCCTGGAAGGCCACAGCGACAAGGAAATCGAGGAGTGGCGCACCGAGTACGACGTCACCAGCACGCTGCGCAAGCTCGGTCATGACGTGCGCTGCGTCGGGGTGCTGGACAGCCTGACGGAGCTGCGCAGCGCCATCGCCGACTGGGAGCCGGATGTCGTCTTCAATCTGCTGGAAGAGTTCGACGGCATCGTCACCTACGATCAGCACGTGGTGGCCTTCCTCGAGCTGCTGCGCCAGCCCTACACCGGCTGCAACCCGCGGGGGCTGCTGCTGTCGCGCGACAAGTCGCTGTGCAAGCAGCTGCTGCAGTTCCACCGCATCGCCACACCGCAGTTCACCGTGTTTCGCCGCGGCGCACGCCTGCACGTGCCGCGCAAGCTGCGCTTCCCGCTGTTCGTGAAGTCCACCGTCGAGGACGCCTCCCTCGGCATCGCGCAGGCCTCGGTGGTGGAGGATGCCGCGCGCCTCAAGGAACGCATCGAGTTCGTGCACGAGCAGGTGAAGTCCGACGCGCTGGTGGAGGAGTACATCGAGGGGCGCGAGCTGTACGTGGGCATCATGGGCAACGAGCGGCTGACGCGTCTGCCGGTATGGGAGATGGTGTTCGGCTCCATGCCCGACTCGCTCGCCGCCATCGCCACGCGCAAGGTGAAATGGGACAAGCGCTACCAGGCCAAGTACGGCATCACCACCCACGCGGCGGCCGATCTGCCGCCGGCGGTGCTGACCGCGCTCGACCGGCTGTCGCGTCGCATCTATCGGGCGCTCGGGATGTCCGGTTATGCTCGCATGGATTTCCGGGTCACCCCGCAGGGACAGGTGTACGTGCTCGAGGCCAATGCCAACCCCAACCTTGAGACCGCCGAGGACTTCGCCGAGTCGGCGCGCGCCGCGGGCACCTCCTACCCGGAGCTGCTCGAGCGCCTCATGACCCTGGGACTGAAGTATCGAGCGCAGTGGCGGGCCACCTATGGCTGAGCGGCTGCGCCGCACGGTGACGCTGGCACTGCTGAGCGCGCTCAGCGTGGTCGCCTGCACCAGCCAGGAGAAGCTGCAGGAAACGCAGCTGACGGAGCTGCTCGGCTGGCTGCCGGGCACCTACGACGGACGCGCACCGACGACCGTGCAGGGCGGGGTCATCATGCCGCACGGCGCGATCACCATGGTGGTGGCCAAGGTGTATGCACCGCGCCTCGGGCACCATGTGTTCTACGTCCAGGAGATGGCCGCCGACGACCCGCTGCGGGTCCTGAGCCAGCGCATGTTCAGTTTCAAGGTCGACGAGAAGCGCGGCATCCTCGAGACCGTCTACACCTTCGTCGAGCCGCTGCGCTGGCGCGACGGCCAGCAGAGCATCGTGCTGTTCACCGCCGTCCAGCCCGACGACGTCAAGAGCGTGCCGGGGTGCGAGCTGCTGTGGAAGAAGGGGGCGGGGCGCTTCTACGCCGCCACCGACCCTAAGCACTGCAAGGACAGTGCCGCCGCGGCGGCCACCGGCGAGGTGACGCTCGAATCCCTGACGCTGAGCGGCTACGAGTACCGCAAGAACCACGAAGCGCACTGAAGCGCTCAGTTCTTCAGGTGTGCATCCAGCCAGCCGAGCACGGTGTGGTACCACAGCACGCTGTTGGCCGGCTTCAGCACCCAGTGATTTTCGTCCGGGAAGATCAGCAGCTTGCTCTCGATGCCGCGCCGCTGCAGCGCCGTGAAGGCGCCGAGGCCTTCGGCGTAGGGGATGCGGAAGTCCTGTTCACCGTGGATCACCAGCATCGGCGTGCGCCACTTTGACACGAAGTCGACCGGATTGAAGAGCTCGTAGCTCTGCGGGTTCTGATAATAGGGCGTGCCGAATTCCCACTCCGGGAACCACAGCTCCTCGGTGGTGTAGTACATGGCGCGCTGATCGAACAGACCGTCGTGATTGACGATGCAGCGGAAGCGGTCCGGCCAGTTGCCCTCGATCCAGTTCATCATGAAGCCGCCGTAGGAGGCACCGAGCGCGCAGACGCGCTCGCCGTCGAGCCACGGGTATTTCTGCAGTGCCGCCGCCAGGCCCTTCTGCAGGTCCTCGAGGGGCTTGCCGCCCCAGTCGCGGCTGATCGAGTCGGTGAACGCCTGGCCGTAGCCGGGCGAGCCGTGGAAATCGATCATCACCACCGCATAGCCGCCGCCGGCGAAGGTCTGGGCGTTCCAGCGGTAGGTCCACAGGTTCTGCATGCTCACCTGCGGACCGCCGTGCACCACGAAGGCGATGGGGAAGCGTCTGGCGGGATCGAAACCGTAGGGCTTCACCACATAACCGGACACGGTCTCGTCGTGCCAGCCCTTGAAGCTGAACTGCTCGTACGCGGTCGTGGGATGGGCGGCCAGCACCTCGTGGTTCACATCCGTCAGGCGTCGCGCCACACCGCCGCGCAGTGGCACGGCATACAGGTCGGCCGGGGCGCCGAGGTCGGCGCGTTCGATGATCACCTCGCCGCGGGCCACGCTGAAGGCGTCCACGGAGCCGGTCGCGGTGAGGGGCGTCGGCACGCCGCTCCTCGGGTCGATACGGAACAGCAGCTTCTGGCCGTGCTCGTCGGCACTCGCCACGAGCGCCTGGCCGTCGGCGGTGGCGCCTAATCGCGCCACCGAGCGATCCCAGCCGCCGGTCACGGCCCGCACCGCCCCGCTGCGGGCATCCTTCAACATCACGTGAAAGCGATCCGACTCGAAACCGGGATGATCCTGCGCGAGCCAGGCGAGATCGCCGTTGGCAAGAAATACCGGCTGCGCGTCGGCGGCGGGATTGTCGGCGGTGAGATTGACCGCGGCGCTGCTGCCGTCGGCGGGCACCTGGTACAGGTCGAAATTGGTCGACCACGGCTCGCTGCGTCCGGCGATGCGCGCGGCGAACACCAGCGTGCGGCCGTCGGGACTGAAGGCGTAGTCCTCGTCGCCGCCGAAGGGCTTGCCCGGAATGTCGGCATCGAAGCCGCGCGACACGTCGAGTGCTGCGCCCAGGCTGCCGTCGGCGGCGAGTGGTGCGCTGAACAGGTGCGAGCGCGTGCCGTCGCTCCAGGTGTCCCAGTGGCGCACGAAGATGCGGTCGTAGATGCGTCCGCTCGCCTTGTCCTTGGCGACCGCGTCCAGTCGCTGCTTGGTGCACGCCAGATCCGCGCAGTCGGGGAACACTTCCAGCGACAGCGCCAGGCGGTCGCCGCGCGGCGAGACGCGCAGCGAGCCCACGTCCAGCGGAAAATCGCTGATGCGATGCGCCTCGGCGGTGCGCAGCTGCAGGCGCCACACCTGCGAGCTGCCGGAACGCGCCGACAGGAAGTAGAGCGTGCGGCTGTCCGGTCCCCAGCGCGGGCTCGAGTCGCTGCCGCCCGCGTCCGTGATGCGCGCCGGCTGCGCGCCCGCCGCGTGCAGGTCCAGTAGCCACAGGCTGGTATGACCCTTGTTGGCCGCCATGTCGGTCTCGCGCTCCACGAACGCCAGCCAGTGACCGTCGGGCGAGACCTGCGGGTCGCTGATGCGCTTCAGCTGCAGCAGGTCCTCGACCGTGAATGGGGCACCGCCGGCGGCGCCGGCCAGGGGTGCGCAAAGCAGGCAGCTGCAGGCGAGCAGCCACAGGAGCGGGCGGACGGACAGGCGCATAGCAGTCTTTCGCTTGACGGGTTGAAGGGCGATTCTAGCGGGGCGGACGGGCTGTCAGCCGACCTCGGAACCGGCGAGGGTCCAGGATTCCTGCTTCGCGGCCTGCAGCCATTCCTGCAGCGCGCCGTCCTCGAGCACGCTCGCCATGTACCAGCGTGCGGTCTGCGAGATGCGCGCGCCGTAGGTATTGAAGCGCAGCACCACCGGGGCGTACATCGCATCGGCCACCGAGTACTCGCCGAACAGCCACGGGCCGCCCGCGCCGAAGTTGCTGCGGCAGTCGTTCCAGATCACGTCGATGCGCTCGACGTCCGCTTCCAGCGCTGCGGTCATAGCGGTGTGGCGGTTGCGGGCGCGCGCATTCATCGGCCACAGCGAGCGCAGCGTCGTAAAACCTGAGTGCATCTCCGCAGTCACCGCACGTGCCACCGCGCGCGCTGCGCGCGCGGTCGGCCAGCCGCGGCCGGTGAGTTCGACGACGTATTCGCAGATGGCGAGCGAATCCCACACGCGCAGCGCGCCATCCTGCAGCACCGGCACGCGGCCGCTCGGCCCGTGCTTGTCGATCTCCTCACGGGTCTCAGGCGTATCGAGCTGGATGACGATTTCGTCGAAGCTGACGCCGAGGTGCTTCAGCAGCAGCCACGGGCGCAGCGACCACGACGAATAGTTCTTGTTGCCGATGACGAGCGTGAGCGGTGCCATGAGATGGTAACCTTCACCGGTGTTAAGCGACGTGCGTGCCATCGCTTTCGATCTGGATAATACACTCTGGGATGTCGAGCCGGTGCTGGCGCGCGCCGAGGAGCGGCTGAGCGCCTGGCTGCACGCCAACTGCCCGCGTCTCGCAGCGAGCCTCAGCAGCGAGGACATGCGGCGCGCCCGCGCGCAGCTCGCCAGCCGCGAGCCGCACAACGCCCACGACATGACCTACCTGCGCCTCACGGCGCTGCGCCAGCATGCGCGCGAACACGGCTACGACGAGAGCCTCGGGACGCAGGCCTTCGAGGTGTTCCTCGCGGCCCGCAATGAAGTGCAGGTGTACGCCGACGTGGCCCCGGCGCTGGCGCGGCTGGGCAGCCGCTACGCACTCGCCTCCTTGAGCAACGGCAACGCCGATCTGCAGCGCATCGGCCTCGATCACGTGTTCGCGGTCTCGCTCAATGCCCAGCAGATCGGCGCCGCCAAGCCGCAGCGGCGCTGCTTCGAGCGTCTCACCGCGGAGCTGCACCTGAGCGCAGCCGAGGTCGTGTACGTTGGCGATGACCCGCTGCTGGACGTCGTCGCCGCGCGGCAGGCGGGTCTGGCGACGGCATGGATGAACCGCCGCGCGCTCAGCTGGCCGGCGCAGCTTGCGCCCGCCGATCTGGTGATCGGCGACTGCGCGCAGCTGGCCACCGCACTCGGCACCTGAGGCGCACGCGGGCGACGCGTGGCGCTAGGGCGGCAGTGGGCGGCCGCGGGTCTCGACTACCAGGGGATAGGTGAGGAGCGCGGCCACCAGCGGCACCAGCCCCACCCACAACAGCACCTGCACCAGTGCAGCGCTCGAGCCGCCGGCGCGCGCCGACAGGTAACCGACCGCGAACGGACCGATCGCCGCGAACACGCGGCCGATGTTGTAGCAGAAGCCGGCACCGGTGGCGCGCAGCCGCGACGGGAACAGCTCCGGCAGGTAGAAGGTGAAGGTGCCGAAGATGCCGAATACCCCCGCACCCACCAGGAACAGCATCGTCAGGCGCGCCTGCGGCGCGAGCGTCGCGCCGAACGTGACGCCGAGCGCGGCGGCCGAGAACAGGAAGTACGCGAGGTACATCGGCCGACGGCCCATGCAGCGGGCCAGCGGCAGCGCCGCCAGTGCCCCGGCCAGTCCGCCGAGGTTGAAAGCGTTGGAGGCATGCGCCTGCCAGGCCGCCGCCAGCTGGCGCGTCTGTGCCGCGGCAAGCCCCACGAGGCGCGCGTGCTCGTGGGCGAGCGTGCTGCCGAGCAGCGGCACGAACGCGTTGCAGGCCCACCAGGTCACGATCGCAATGACCGCCACGAAGAAGCCGCTGAGCGTGCTGCGCCACATGGGCGCCGTGAACAGCTCGCGCGGTGTCGAGGGTGCCGCGTGCGCGCGGCTGGCCAGCCAGCGCGGGCTCTCGCGCAGGAACAGGCGCACCGCGAGGGCCACCAGCAGCGGCAGGAGCCCGGCGAGAAACACGTAGCGCCACGACTGCTGCGGCTGGTTGGCGAACCAGACGCCGGCGATCTGGTAGTTGAGGAGCCCGGCGAACACCACGCCGAGGGGCGAGGCGGTCTGCATGATCACGCCCGCCTCGACGCGGCGCTGCTCGGGCATGCTCTCCGCGACCAGCGCCGCACCGACCCCCCACTCACCACCGATGCCGAGCGCCGCCACGGTGCGGCACAGGACGAGCTGTGTCAGGTTGGTGACCAGCGCGCACAGACCGGTGCCGATCGCGTAGATGGCGATGGTGGCGAACAGCGCCCGGCGGCGCCCGAAGCGGTCGGCGATCCAGCCGAATACCAGGCCGCCGGCGGCCCAGCTGAGCAACAGGATCGAGGTGATGGCGCCGGTCCAGAACACCGTGGCCTCATGGGCGGCAGCTGAGCCTGCCGGCAGGTGCAGCAGCGCGGGGATACAGTCCGGGGCGACGAAGTTGAACAGCACCGCGTCGAACACGTCGCAGCCCCAGCCCGCCCACCCGGCCGCGATCACCAGCCACTGATAAGGCGAAATCCCGAGCCATCCCGTGCGCGCCGCGGTGAGCGGGTGCGATTCCAACGGTCCCCCAGATCAAGCTGTCAGCACTGTGCCCGGCGGGCTGCCAGCCGGCAGCGCGAATTAATGCGGCGGTTCAGCGTAGCGCATCACAGAAATGTACGCCGTCTGCGGTGCACCTTTGCCATGCCGCATCGTTCAATATAGTAGCGAGGAGGCCAGAGACGATGAGCGAGGCTGCCAAGAAGGTGTTGCCGGTCGCCAATCTGCGCGAGTTCTTCAAGGACACGCTGCACGAGACTCTGCGCAAGCAACAGGTCAGTGTCCAGGATCAGACCGAGCAGTACGTCGTCAACGTGCTGACACTCTTCGCACGCTCCGAGGCGCTCTACGAAACGACGCCCGAGGGCCTGCGCCTCAAGCCGCTGGTGTCGATGCTGTGCGCTGCGCTGGAAGCGCCGCGCGGCAGCGCACTCAGCCACCGCGCCCTGCAGCGCCTGGGCGACGTCTCGCTGTTCGTGGCCGGCTTCTTCGCGCGCAGCTTTGCCGCCAAGCTGGTCGACATCGACTATCACATCGCCATGGGCGGCTGCGCCTACGGCACGCTGGCGCACGCCACCCAGCACGGCCGCGGGCGCGTGCTCGGCAACGTGTTCGCGGAGCTGTCCAGCAAGTTCCAGCCCATGGTGGATGCGCTCAACGAGGTATGCGAGGGCAGCGGCACGCAGTGCGACCGCGACGTGCTGCGTCTCTACGAGGTGTGGCTCAAGACCGGCAGTGCGCGCTGCTACCAGCAGTTGAAGCGCCTCGGGGTCGATCCCACCCGCGGCGGCGGCACCGCCTTCACGCACTAACGCATGCTGCTGTCGCGGCTGCAGAGCCTCATCGGGGGCATCTACGATGTCAGCATCGGCCACGACGTCTACGACTTCCTGGTAACCGACCGGGCGCGCCTGCCGGCCGCGGCGCGCGGCGGCACGGCCGAAGAAGAGCTGATCGTCGCCGAGCCGGCCGGCGGCAGCGACGAGGTGGCCCTGTCGCTGTACCTCGATCCGGCACTACTGGCGCGCCTGGCGCGCGAGGATCCGCTGGTGCGGCTGCACGCGGGCAACGTCGCCGACTACTGGACGGCGCTCGAGGGCGTCAGTCACTTTCTCTACCTTGCCTGGAACGCCGGGCACGACAAGCCGGTGTCGCTGCTCGAGCTGGAGATGCAGGCGGAGGTGGACAAGTACGTGGCCAGCTACTGGCTGCTGCGGCAGCAGTTTCCCGGCCGCCTGCCGGCTGAATTGCGCCGCCTGCTGTTTGCTCGCACGCACGTCGATCCGCGCGCCGGCGCGCGCGCCCACGTTTACCGCGAAGCCAGTCGTTATGCCGAGCGCTTCTGCGGCCGGCTCGAACAGACGCTCGCACGCCGTGCTGACGGCCCGGTGCTGGCGGAACTGCGGCGCTTCTACCGCCTGACGCACACGCGCAAGCGCGCGCTCATCGAGGCGATCGGCTAGGCAAGGCGCGGCCTGCGCGCCGTGCGGCTCAGGCGCTCGATTCGCCGCCGCCGCCGTTGCGCTTGCGCTCCTCGAGCTCGCGCATCAACTTGATCCATTCCGACAGCTTGCGCAGATCGGTGCGCGCGGTGTTGCCGGTGGCGGTGCGGGCTTTCGCCTGGGCCTTGGGGCGTGCGTACGGATCGAAGGTCTCTTCCGCTTTCAGGCTGAGGTTGCCCTCGCCCAAAACCTCGAGCACGTGCCGCTTGTGGTCAGCCGGCGCGTCGCGCCAGCTCACCGATGCATTGCCGCGTTCATCGTGCACGACCCTGCCGATGCGGCGGCGCTCCGCCTCCGGCATTGCGTCGTTCCCCTGCACGGGTTTTTTTGTACTTGGTTTGTCCACGGATTATGGTCACTCGCCTGCAAACTATTATCCCGAGTGCAGGTTAGCCGCGGCCCGCGGTGCGATCCGCGAGGTCTGTCACGGAATGCCCGCGCCTGTCATGCCGTCCGTCGGAAGACCTCGCGGGCGCGCAGCAAGCCGATGGCCGTTTTACAGTCTGCAATGGTGCCGTCCAGCGCCCAGGCGCAGGCCTCCTCCAGCGGCAGCCAGTGGACCTCGATGACTTCGGCACGCTCGTGTGCCACGGCCGCAGCGCTGAGGCCGGTGGCGGCGAACAGGTGCAGCCGTTCGCTGAATACCCCCGGGGAGCTGAGCACCTCGCCGAGGCTGACCCATTGTTGGGCATGCACGCCGGCTTCCTCGCTGAGCTCGCGCTGCGCGGTGGCGAGCGGCGGCTCGTGCGGCTCGAGCTTGCCGGCGGGCAGCTCCCACAGCCAGCCGTCGGCGACGTAGCGGTACTGGCGCAGCAGGCAGACGCGCTGCTGCCCGTCGAGGGCGGCCACCGCCGCACCGCCGGGATGATGCACGACCTCCAGCAGCGCGCGATGTCCGTTGGGCAACACCACTTCGTCGCTGGTGACGCGGATGACGCGGCCGCTGAACTCGAGGGTCTGTTTGTCGGGTTTCATGGGCGCATCGTAGCTGCTGCCGCTGGTACTTGTTCACAGTCGGTGCGCGTCCGGGCGTGATGCGCGTCTCTTCTGCACGCGCAGCCGGCGGCGAGCGTTCGCCAGCCACTGGCGCCGGCAGGTATAGTCCGCTGCAACAACGCCCATGACCACCACAGCGCACCTCGAACGGCTCAACGCGCCGCAACGCAAGGCGGTGACCCAAGGCGAGCCGCTGCCGGATAAGGGCTACCGCTCCGGGCCCATGCTGATCGTGGCCGGCGCCGGCACCGGCAAGACCGACACGCTGGCGCATCGCGTCGCGCACCTGGTGATCAACGGCGTGGATCCGGCGCGCATCCTGATGCTGACCTTCACGCGGCGCGCGGCTACCGAGATGCGCCGGCGCGCGCACGACATCACCAAGAAGGCGCTCGACGACGCGCTCGGCGGCACCGCCGCGACCATCGCGCAGCGCCTCACCTGGAGCGGCACGTTCCATTCGATCGGCAACCGGCTGCTGCGCCACTACGCGCCGCACCTGCAGCTCGACCCCCATTTCAGCGTCATGGATCGCGCCGACTCGGCCGACCTCATGGACAGCCTGCGCGAGGAGCTGGGACTTGCCGGCAAGGAGCAGCGCTTTCCGCGCAAGGAAACCTGCCTGCAGATCTACTCCAACCGCGTCAACACGCGCTCGCCGCTCAAGGACACTCTCGCGCTGCATTACCCGTGGTGCGCGCAGTGGGAGGCGGATCTGACGCGTCTCTACCGTGCCTACGTCGAGCAGAAGCAGCACGCAAGTCTCCTCGACTACGACGATCTGCTGCTCTACTGGCACGGCATGATGACCGAGCCGCGCCTGGCCCAGCACATCGGCGCCCATTTCGATCACGTGCTGGTCGACGAATATCAGGACACCAACCGCCTGCAGGCCGAGATCCTGCACGCGCTCAAGCCGGACGGCGCGGGGCTGGCGGTGGTGGGCGACGACGCGCAGGCGATCTACTCGTTTCGTGCCGCGGCGGTGGAGAACATCCTCGGCTTCCCCGAGCGCTTCGACCCGCCGGCCGAAGTGGTGACGCTGGCGCAGAATTACCGCTCGACCCAGCAGGTGCTGGACGTCGCCAACTCGGTGATGGCCGAGGCGCCGCGGCAGCACCGCAAGTACCTGCTGTCGGCACGCGGCGCGGGCGCGCGGCCGCGCCTGGTCACCGTGGACGAGCTGCAGACGCAGGCGGAGTTCATCTGCAGCGAGGTGCTGAAGAAGCGCGAGGCCAACGTCGCGCTCAAGCGCCAGGCGGTGCTGTTTCGCAGCAGCAGCCACAGCGACATGCTGGAAATCGAGCTGAGCAAAAGGAAGATTCCCTACGTCAAGTACGGCGGCCTCAAGTTCCTCGAGGCGGCGCACATCAAGGACCTCATGGCGCTGCTGCGCTGGGCGGACAACCCGCGCAACACCCTGGCGGCGTTCCGCTCGCTGCAGCTCTTGCCCGGCATGGGTCCGATCAACGCACGCGCGGCGCTCGAGCACCTGCAGGGCGGCGGTTACTCGTTCGCCGCCCTGAAGAACTTCGCCCCGCCGCAGGCGAGCGCGATCGACTTCGAGCGGCTGCTGAACCTGCTGCAGACGCTTGCCGATCCGCAACTGCCCTGGCCCGGACAGGTGCACCAGGTGCGCGAGTGGTACCAGCGTCACTTCGAGCGCCTGTACGACCAGCTGCACTCGCGACTCGGCGATCTCGACCAGCTCGAACTGCTGTCGGGTCAGTTCCCCTCGCGCGAGCGCTTCCTTACCGAGCTCACCCTCGATCCACCCAATGCCACCAGCGATCTGTCCGGCCGGCCGACGCTGGACGAGGATTTCCTCACTCTCTCGACCATCCACTCGGCCAAGGGCATGGAGTGGGACACGGTGTACCTGCTGAACGTGGTCGATGGCAGCTTTCCGTCGGAGTTCGCGACCGGCAAGGCGGAGCTGATCGAGGAGGAGCGCCGCCTGCTGTACGTGGCACTGACGCGCGCCCAGAACGAGTTACTGCTGGTGGCGCCGCTGAAGTTCCATCTGACGCACCAGTCGCGGCAGGGCGATGCCCACGTGTACGGCGGCCGCAGCCGCTTTCTCACGGAAAAGGTGTTGAAGACGCTGGATCCGGCGACCTTCCACGGCTCCAACATGGCAGACGGCGGCGCGCTGGCGAAGGACAGCGAGGCGGCGGTAACCGTGGATGTCAGCGCGCGGCTGCGCGATATGTGGTGAGGCCTATTTCGCCGGCTTCACGAAGAGCAGCGTGAAGCGGTCGCTTTCGCCGATGGCGGCATACTTGTCGTGGTCCTTGGCGCCCAGCCGATAAGTCGGCGGCAGCGTCCACACCCCCTGCGCGTAGTCCTTGGTGTCCTGCGGGTTGGCGTTGACCTCCGACTTGGCCACCAGCCGGAACCCCTGCGCCTCGATCAGCTTGATGGCGTAGTCCTCGTTGACGTAGCCGCTCTTGGCGTGCGGATCCTGCGTCACGGCGGGATTGCCGCGGTGCTCGACCACGCCCAGCACGCCGCCGCGCTTGAGTGCGCGATAGACGGTGGCGAAGACCTGGCTCGCCTCGTCGTCTGCCATCCAGTTATGGATGTTGCGGAAGGTGACCACCATGTCGAGGGTGCCGGGCGGCACGACATCGCCGCCGGTGGCGGGGAAGCTCACCACCGCCACGCGGTCGTACACGTCCGGACGGGCCGCGAGTCTGGCGTGGTAGTCATCGAGCCGCTGCGTGATGTGCTTGTCGCCGGGAACGGCGGCGATGACGGCGGCGTAGTACTTGCCCTTGTCGCGCAGCAGCGGCGCGATCACCGCCGTGTACCAGCCCGGCTCCGGCCACACCTCGAGTACGCTCATCTCCGGACGGATGCCGAAGAACAGCAGCGTTTCCTTGGGGTGCCGGTAGACGTCGCGGGCACGTTCCTCGCTGCTGCGCTGATCGCCGGCGAGAATGCGCGGCGAGCGCGTCGGTGGTGGCCTGGCGTGAGCTGACCACCGAGGCGCAGGCCGCGAGCAACAGCGCACAGGCCGCGGCCGCCGCGGCCAGCTTGAGTTTCGCTGACATCAGCTCAGGGTACCTCATGGTCAGGCGAAAAAAACCCCGCACAGGGCGGGGTTTTTCTTTGCGACTTAATCGCGCGCCATCAGCGGCGGAACGGCCCACCACCCTGACGCGGGCGTTGCGGACGTTCCTGTGCCTCATTGACGCGTAACGGCCGGCCGTTCATCTGAAATCCGTTCAGGGCCTGGATCGCGCTCTGCGCCTCCGTCTGCGGCATGTCGACGAAGCCGAAGCCACGCGGCTTACCGGTTTCGCGGTCATTGATGAGCTTCACCGATTCCACTTTACCGTGACGTTCGAACAGGGTTTTCACATCCTGCTCAGTAGCATTGAAGGGCAGATTGCCCACATAAATCGTCGTCATCCGGAAGTCTCTCTTGGGCAAGCGGACAGCGGCGAGCCGCACGCGTCGGTCGCATGTACCGCGTGAACAGTCAAACAGGTCAAGGCTTCAAGGCACACGATCGGCAGTTTTAGTCAATGCGCAGCGCTTGGGCCGGCGGCCTGCACCTGCGTTCGCGCGGATGAGTTGCGCGGGGCGGGAGAAATAATCAACACATTCAACAAGGCGCACTCATCCACTACGGATACGAACGCAGGATCATGCTACTCCCGGACTTTGGACTAGGCAAACACCGGCGCGATCCCTACGAGCTTTGTTGCTGCGCATACAAAACGTGCCCGGAATGAGGGGTGGTGCGCGGGTTTGTCGACAGCGGCAGAGCACGGCAGCAGGCCCCGCACGGGGCCTGAAACAGGCGGCGCCTCAGGTGCCGGCCGGCTCCAGGTAGGCGTAGCCGTCCAGCTCGCTTTCATAGAAGCGCTTGAGCGCCTGGCTCTCGGCCAGCGTCATGCGGCCGTCGCGGATGGCGCGCTCGCAGTCGCGCGCGAGCGCCGGATAGAGCTCGGCGACGTCGTACTCCATGTACTCGAGCACCTTGTTGGCCGTGTCGCCCTTGACGATCTCTTCGATCCACCAGCCGCCTTCGTCGTGCAGGCGCACGTGCACCACGTGGGTGTCGCCGAACAGGTTGTGCAGATCGCCGAGCGTTTCCTGGTAGGCGCCGACCAGGAACACGGCCAGGTAGTACTTCTCACCGGGCTTCAGTTCGTGCAGCTCGAGGGTGCGTTTGACGTCGCGCAGCGAGACGAAGTGATCGATCTTGCCGTCCGAGTCGCAGGTGATGTCGGCGAGCACCGCGGTGCGGGTCGGGCGCTCATCGAGCCGATGGATGGGCAGGATCGGGAACAGCTGGTCGATGGCCCAGCTGTCGGGCAGCGACTGAAACACCGAGAAGTTGCAGAAGTAGGTGTCGGAGAGGATCGACTCCAGGTCCTCGAGCTCCTCGGGCAGGCGCTCGAGCTTGCGGCACGAGTCGCGGATCTTGGCGCAGGTGGCCCAGTAGAGCCGTTCGGCGAGCCCGCGGAACTCGAGCGACAGCAGGCCGAGATTGAACATCTGCAGCACCTGTTCGCGCGCGGTGAGGGCGTCGTGATAGCACTCCACCAGGCGTCGCTCGCTGACGGAGCGGAAGGCTTCAAACAGATCGAGCACCGGCTGCGGCAGCTCGTCGGGGCCGCTGTAGTCCTCGGCACGATCGCCGGTAACGCGGAACTTATCGAGCTGCGAGGAGCCGAGCGCATCGAAAATCAGCACGCTGTGATAGGCCGCCACCGCGCGTCCCGACTCACTCACGATCATCGGGTGGGCGATGTCGCGCGCATTGCAGACGCTGGCGACCCGATAGACCACATCGCTCGCGTATTCGTTGAGCGTGTAGTTCATCGACGAGGCGAAATTGGTGCCGCTGCCGTCGTAGTCGACGCCCAGTCCGCCGCCGACGTCGATGTACTGCAGTCCCGCGCCCATCAGTTTGAGCTCGGCGTAGACGTGCGCGAGCTCGTTGATGGCGTCCTTGACGCGGCGGATGTCCTGCAGCTGGCTGCCCGGGTGACAGTGGACCAGCTGCAGGCAGTCGAGCATGTCGCGCTGCTTGAGCACCTGGAACATGTCCAGAATCTCGGTGATGAACAGGCCGAACTTCGACTTCTCGCCGGCCGAGGCGCTCCAGCGCCCGGAGCCTTCGCTGAAGAGCTTCACCCGTACGCCGAGACGCGGGCGCACCTGGTAGTTGTGCGCGTGCTTGAGAATCAGGTCCAGCTCGTCGAAATTCTCCACCACCGGGATGATCGTGCGGCCAAGCTTGGTGGCGAGCGTCACCGCCTCGATGTAGCTGTCGTCCTTGAAGCCGTTGCAGATGATGAGGCGTTCCGGAGCGTTCTCGGTCATGGCCATGACGGCCAGCAGTTCGGGCTTGGAGCCCACTTCCAGGCCGAAGCCGAACTCCTTGCCGTAGCGGTATACCTCTTCGACCACCAGGCGCTGCTGGTTCACCTTGATCGGGTAGACGGCCGCGTAGCGGTTCTTGTAGTCGTTCTCGGTGATCGCCTGCGCAAATGCCTCGTGCAGGCGTCGCAGGCGGTTGGCGAGGATGTCCGAGAAGCGCACCACCACCGGGGTGGTCAGGTCGCGTGCCTTCAGGCCCTCGACCACCTCGAACAGGTCGATCTCGTTGCGCTCCGTGGTATCCGGGCGCACGACCACGTGACCGGCGGCGTTGACGCTGAAATAGCCCTTGCCCCAGGCCGCCACGTTGTAAAGATCGAGTGAATCCTCGATCCGCCACGGCTGGGCGGGATTGAACTTGCGGATGCCGCCATTGAAGGCGCTCTTGGGATCGGCTGCCACGGGGCCGGGTTATATCAAAATTGTGTGTGAAGTAAGAGTGGCTCAGCCGGCAGATTCGCGTCCGCGCGCGATGGCGTGCGCCGGATCACGGATCCACTCGCTCCACGAGCCGGCGTAAAGTCGCGCGCCGCTCAAGCCTGCGACTTCCAGCGCCAGCAGGTTGTGGCACGCCGTGACCCCCGAGCCGCACATGGCGATCAGCTGCTGCGGTGAGCGACCGCCGAGGGTGCGCTGCCACGCCGCCCGCAGCTGCGCGGCCGGCAGGAAGCGACCCTGGGCGTCGTGGTTGGTCGCAAAAGGGTGGTTGCGGGCCCCGGGGATGTGACCGGCCACGGCATCGATGGTCTCGTTCTCGCCGGCAAAGCGGTCGGCGCTGCGCGCATCCACCAGCAGCGGTGCACCGCTCGCCAGCGCACCGCTCGCCAGCGCCGCCGCCACCTCGGCGCCGCTGCTGAGGAGTGCACCATCGGCGTGCGCCTCAAAGCGGCGCGTGCGTGGGGGTGAAGGCGGCGTTGCTGACCGGCAGGCCGGCGCGCTCCCAGGCGGCGAAGCCCCCGTCCAGTACCGCCACGCTTGTGTGCCCGAGCCAACGCAGGAGCCACCACAGGCGCGCGGCGAAGGCGCCGCTCCCCTGATCGTAGGCGACGACCTGCATCGTGCGGTCGATGCCGAAGCGGCCCAGGGTCGATGCCAGCGTCGCCACGTCCGGCAGGGGATGGCGCCCGGACTGCGGCGTCACCGGACCGGACAGGTCGCGCTCGAGATGCGCATAGAGCGCCCCCGGGATGTGGCCTGCCGCAAAGGCCTGCGCGCCCCAGTCCGGGCGGGCAAGATCGAAACGGCAGTCGATGACCACCCAGTCGCGCGCGGCGAGGTGGGTGGCGAGAGCTGCGGGGGCAATGAGCGTATCTGGCATGTGCGCATTTTCGGCGCGTCGGGGTTGTCGTTACAATCGCCTACCACCCGCGCGAGGCAACGATGGCAATCGAGGTTTTCTGGGGCAGCGGCAGTCCCTTCGCGTGGCGGGTGCTGCTGGCGCTCGAATACAAGCGCCTGCCCTATGTCAGCCACCTGCTGCAGTTCTCGAAGCAGGAGCACAAGTCGCCGCAGATGCTCGCCCTGAACCCGCGCGGCCGCGTGCCGGTGCTCAAGGACGGCGATTACGTGTGCTTCGAGTCGCTCGCGATTCTCTACTACCTCGACCTCAAGTACCCGCAGCCACCGATCTTCGGGCGCTCGCCCGAGGAAGCCGGCACCATCATGCGTGTCATCTGCGAGTACCAGGCCTACATCGAGCCGCAGCTCACGATCATCCTGCGCGCCATTTTCGGCATCGAGCGCGACGGATCTGGCCAGTGACGAGATCACCGCCGCGATGCACGCCGTCGCCAGCGAAGCGCGCACCATCGAGGGCCGGCTGTCGAAGTCGGAGTGGATCGTCGGCGACTGCTGTTCCGCGGTCGACATGGTGATCTTTCCAGGCATTCAGCTGCTCAAGCGCGCGCTGGATCGGCCGCAGGCGGCGGCCCTGTCCTCGCGCTTCATGCCGCTGGAGGTGAACTATCCGGCGCTCGGCCGCTGGCTGGCGCGCGTCGCCGCACTTCCGGGCTACGAGCGCACCTACCCGCCGCACTGGCGCGGCACCTGATGCGCCGGCGAAAATTGCCGCCGCGCTGACGGGGTTGCTACCCTGCGCCTCCTGCGCAGCGCTGCGCCGTGATCCAGGAGTTTTTGAACGAGCATCATGAGTGACACACACAAGATTCACGTTGAGTTTCCCGGCCGGATTCTATTCATAGGCTTCGGCAGCATCGGCCAGGGCGCGTTGCCCCTGGTGCTGCGCCACATCGGCATCGCGCCCGAGCGCATCACGATCGTGACGGCCGAAGACCGGGGGCGTCTCGAGGCCGAACAGTACGGCATCAAGTTTGTCCAGGAACGTCTGACACGCGAGACCTTCCGCCGCGTGCTCAATCCGCTGCTCGGTCGCGGCGACTTCGTGATCAATGTGTCGGTCGAGGTGTCGAGCCTCGCGCTTATCAAGCTGTGCTGGGAAAAAGGCGCGATGTACCTGGATACGTGCATCGAGCCGTGGCCGGGTGGCTACACCGATCCGACCATGCCGGCCGGCAAACGCACCAACTACGCGATGCGCGAGGAGGCCCTCGCACTGCGCGTCGGCAACCCGCGCGCGCCCACGGCGGTGCTTACGCACGGCGCCAATCCGGGCCTGGTGTCGCACTTCGTCAAGCAGGCGCTGCTCAATATCGCCGTCGATAGCCAGGTCGCCGCCAGCACGCCGACCACGCGCGGCGAATGGGGCGAGCTGGCGCGGCGCCTGGGCGTCAAGGTCGTGCACATCGCCGAGCGCGACACGCAGGTGACCAGTAACCCGAAACTGCCGGGCGAGTTCGTCAATACCTGGTCGATCGACGGCTTCGTCAGCGAGGGCTCGCAGCCGAGCGAGATGGGCTGGGGCACGCACGAGCGCAACTTCCCGCGCGACGGCAAGCGCCACGATTCCGGCTGCCTCGCGGCGATCTATCTGATGCAGCCCGGCGCGGCGACGCGCGTGCGCACCTGGACGCCGCGCGCCGGACATTTTCACGGCTTCTGCATCACGCACGCGGAGGCGATCTCGATCGCCGACTATTTCACCGTGCGCGATGGCGCGCAGGTTGCCTACCGCCCGACCGTGCACTACGCCTATCACCCCTGCGATTCGGCGATCGTCTCGGTGTACGAACTGGCCGGGCGCAACTACGTGCAGCAGGAACGCCAGCGCATCCTCATGGACGACATCACCTCCGGGATCGACGAACTCGGTGTGCTGCTCGCCGGCCACAAGAAGAATGCCTACTGGTACGGTTCGCAGCTGTCGATCGAAGAGGCGCGCCAGCTCGCGCCTTACAACAATGCCACCAGCCTGCAGGTGTGCGTCGCGGTGCTCGCCGGCGTCGTGTGGGCGATGGAAAACCCCAACCTCGGGGTCGTCGAGCCCGACGAGATGGACTTCCGCCGCTGCCTGGAAATCTGCCTGCCCTATCTCGGCCCGGTGGTCGGTGAGTACACCGACTGGACGCCGCTGCACGAGCGCGAGCGGCTGTTCACCGAGGACATCGACAAGAGTGATCCCTGGCAGTTCAAGAACGTGCGCGTGATCTGGTAGGGCGCAGCCCTAAGCCCTCAGCTGCGCTCGTACTCGATCGCGACGATGACGAAGGCCCGCTCGCCGCCGGGCGTCGCCACGCTCACCTCCTCGTCGAGCGCGCGCCGCAGCAACGCTCGTCCGAGCGGCGAGTCCATGCTGATGTAGTCGGGCGCCATGTCGAATTCGTCGGGGCCGACGATGCGGTAGCGCGTGCGCAGCCCATCGGCCGCCTCCAGCTGCACCCAGGCGCCGAAGAACACCCGCCGCGCATCGGCTGGCGGCTGCCTCACGATCACCATGTCCTCCAGCCGGCGGCGCAGGAAGCGCACGCGCCGGTCGATCTCGCGCAGCCGGCGCTTGCCGTAGGTGTACTCGGCATTTTCCGAGCGATCGCCTTGCGCTGCAGCAGCGGCCACGGCCTGGGTCACGCGCGGCCGTTCCTCGCGCCACAGCTGCTCGAGCTCGCTGCGCAGCCGGCGCTCGCCGGCGGGTGTGATGTATTTCGAACCTGCGGGCGTAGCCTGCCGAAAGCGTCCCATCCGGGCTGCAATCCTGTGAAATATGTCGCACTCACTTTTACCGAAATCCGGGGTTCTGTGGAACAACTCACGGACTGCAAAGGCGCGGCGCCACTAACCTTAAAACCGTGGCTACCAAGTACTACACGCACTTCGTTACCCACACCGCCAAGTCGCGCAGCCCGAGCAGCAGCAGCGGCGGCGGGAGTGAGTGGAGTGGCGTGGTCGAGCTGCGGCAGCCCTTGACCAACGCGCGCGCCAACCGCGAGCTGCGCGCACTGCTGGCACAGAGTTTCGATTTGGACTCGGACGACATCCGCATCCTGCACTGGGCCCGATTGCACTGACGTATCCCCTGGCGGACTTCCTTCCCTTCATCGAAGGTCCGCCCTTACCAACCCCAGGCCTAAAAACCTGGGGTTTTTTTTGGGTCCCGCGCAGCCCGCGTCCGCCGGCTGCAGCCCGCCGCTGACTTAAGATTCGCGCCGCACTGCTGCTAACATCTTGGCGCGGGGGGAGGCCGCGGGTCGCAGGCACCCGCGCGCGACAACAGGCACGGCCCGCAGCAGGGACCGCGGCGTCAGGGGAGCAGCAGATGAGCAAACGGTGCAGGGACGCGGTCGCGGTGCGTGCCGTGGCGGCACTGGCGTTCTTGTCGCTCGCTGGCGGTGGGGCGCTGTATGCGCAGGAGCAGCCGGCGGCCGCCCCCGAAGCGCAGCTGCAGACGGTGGTCGTCACCGGCTCGATGATCAAACGAGCCGATTTCGACACGCCGAGTCCGCTGCAGGTGATCGATGCGGCAGAGCTGAAGGAGACCGGCTACACCTCGATCTCCGACGTGCTGCGCGGCCTGTCGGCGAACGGCCAGGGCACGCTCACCCAGACCAATCCGTTTTCGTTCGCCGGCGGCGCCTCCGGCGTCGCACTGCGCGGCCTCACCGTCGGCGCCACGCTGACGCTGATCGACGGGGAGCGGATGGTGGCCTACCCGCTCACCGATGACGGGCAGCGCAGCTTCGTCGACGTCAGTTCCATCCCCTTCAGCGTCGTCGAGCGGCTGGAGGTACTGAAGGACGGTGCCTCGGCTGAATACGGCTCGGACGCGATCGCAGGCGTCGTCAACGTCATTCTCAAGAAGTCCTTCACCGGGCTCGAAGTCAACGCGGAGGGCGGCGAGAGCGGCAAGCACGACGGCGCCACCGAGCACCTGAATGCCATCGCCGGCACCGGCAATCTCGATGCCGACGGCTACAACGCCTTTCTCTCGCTCGAATGGCGCCACCAGGACCCGATCTACCTCGCCAATCGCAGCGGATTGTGGACCAACCTCAACTGGACGCCGTACGGCGGGGTGAACGTGACGCCCGGCTCGGGCAGCGCCTTTCTTGCCCAGGCCATCGACTATCCGGCCTCCCTGACCGGCTATCTCATCAATCCCAACACCCAGGCGCTCGACGGCACCGAGGCCTTCATCAACCACGCCTGCACCGACGTCCGGCTGCTCGCCGACCAGTGCACCTACGTCGACCAGCGTTTTCAGATTCAGCCGCAGACCGGCAACCTCAACGTGCTCGGCAGGCTGACCAAGAAGCTGTCCGGTGACTGGCAGGCCGTGCTCACCGCCTCGCTGTTTCGCAGCGAGGCCGAGCAGGTCGGCGGCCATGCCGCCATCAACCCCGACACGCTGCCGAACATTGCCGTGGGGCCGGGCGTAAATCCGGTAGCGGTAAACTCGGCGCTCTTTCCCATCACGGTGCCGGCCAACTACCCCGGCAACCCCTTCGGGCAGCCCGCGCCGCTGGTGTACGACTTTCCGGAGCTCGGCCAGGCGACGACTCAATACGTCACCAATACTTACCGGCTGTTCGCCGATCTGAAGGGGACCTGGGCGGGCTGGGACGTGGATGCGACCGCCGGCGCGATGTATGCGGCGGTGACGCAGAAGAGCACCGCCGGGCTCGATTTCGTCGCGCTGCAGAGCGCGCTGAACAACGGCTACGTGCTCGGCAGCGCCGATGGCGCGGCGCTCTTTGCGCCGTTGTTCGAGGTCAAGGACACCAATTCGCTGCAGGACATCGACCTGCGTGGCACGCGCACGCTCACGGAACTGCCGGGCGGTCCTTTGTCCCTCGGCATGGGTTTGGGCTACAACCATCGCTACCTGTACGCGCTCGCGCCGCCCACGGTCGCCGACGGCAGCCAGTTCGGCTCCGTGGCCTACGCCTTAGGGTCGCAGACCAACTACGCCGGTTACGCGGAACTCGTGGCCCCGGTGTTGCGCTCGCTTGAGCTTGACGGTGCGCTGCGCTGGGATCACTACAACAGCTACGGCAGCTCGACCACGCCGAAATTCGGCGTGCGCTACACGCCCATCAGCCAGCTCACGTTCCGCGGCACCTACGGACAGGGCTTCCGTGCGCCCAATCCGGCCGAATCCGGCACGGCCGGCAGCCTGTTTTCGGGCGGCGTCTTCCCTGACCCGGTGCTGTGCAAGCAGAACGCCGCCGGCCAGCAGCTGCCCGGCTCGTTCCCCTTCACCTGCAATCAGGCGCCCACCGGGCTGCAGGTTACCAATCCCAATCTGCGGCCCGAGAAATCCAGCAGCTACACTCTGGGGTTCATCCTGGCGCCGCTCGAGCAGCTCAAGGTGTCGCTCGACTACTGGGACATCAGGATCAAGCAGGACGTGGTGTCGGCGAGCGAGCTGGTGGACCTGGGTGTGCCGGAGCAGAGCCTGCAGTACCAGATCGTGCGCGGCCGGTCGGTGGTGCTGCCGCAGGTGCAGCCCAACGGCAGTCTGGCGAACGAGCCGACCCCGGTCGGGCTCATCCTTTTTCAGACTTTCCCCTACGTCAACGCCACGCAGACCGAGGTCAACGGCATCGATCTGGATCTGGAGAGTCATCTCGATATCGGCGCCGCGGGACGCCTGAGCGCGACGCTCAACTATTCCCACATGCTGCACTACTACCTGACGGCCCCGGGCGGCGTCACGACCGACCTGGCCGGCACGCACGGGCCGACCGGCGTCTCCGGCGACACGGGCAACCCCAAGGATCGCGCGGTGGTGACGCTCGGCTGGGACCGCGGGCCGTGGGACGTCACCGGCACGGTCAACTACATCGGCTCCTTCAGTCTCACCGATCCCTCGATCGGCATCGACGACTGCAGCGACTCGATTCTCAATTCCGGCAAATGGGTGAATCCCTACAACGGGCCGGTCTCGTTCTGCCAGGTCAACCGCTTCGTCGATTTCGATCTGTATGCGGAGTACACGGTAAGTGCGCACCTGCGCGTGCACGGGAGCGTGCTCAACGTGTTCGACAAGCCACCGCCGCTCGACATGCAGACTTACGGCAGCGCCGGCAACTACTCGAACGCCTTCCACGATGCCGGCGCGGTCGGCCGCTTCTTCAGCATCGGCGCCACCTACACCTTTTAAGATGCTGCGCGCGCGGCACGGTCGACGGCCCCCCCGTGCCGTGTGACAATTCGCACCCCCCGGGGACTTGCCGCCTGGACCCAGGTGGCATGAAGCAAAAGGAGAATCCGATGCGTGCTTGGTGCGTTGCGTTGCTGGCTGTCGGGCTGCTGGGCTTGTCCGGCTGCGGTTACAACTCCCTGCAGTCGCAGGACGAAGGCGTCAAGGCCGCCTGGTCCGAAGTGGTCAACCAGTATCAGCGTCGTGCTGATCTCATCCCGAACCTCGTCAACACCGTCAAGGGCTATGCCGCGCAGGAGCAGAAGGTGCTCATCGGCGTCACCGAGGCGCGCGCCAAGGTGGGTTCGATTCAGGTGACGCCCGAGATTCTCAATGACCCGGAGCTGTTCAAGAAGTACCAGGCGGCGCAGGGAGAGCTGGGCAGCGCGCTCAAGAGCCTGCTGGCAGTGACCGAGAACTATCCGCAGCTGAAGTCGGATCAGAACTTCCGCGATCTGCAGTCGCAGCTCGAGGGCACGGAGAACCGCATCACGGTCGCGCGCAACCGCTACATCCAGGCGGTGCAGAGTTACAACGTCGCCGTGCGTTCCTTCCCGGTGAACCTCACCGCCAAGATGTTCGGCTTTAAGGTGAAACCCAACTTCTCCGTCGCCAACGAGGCGCAGATTTCCACCCCGCCCACGGTGAGCTTCGACACCTCTGCCCCCGGGGCGCCCGCACCCACGCCGCCGCCGGCACCTTCAGGACAGCCCGCCACGCAATGAACGCCACTGCCGGCTGCGCGCGCCGCCGGGCGCGGTTCGCGCTGCCCGTGCTGCTCGCTGCGAGCCTGGTGGCGCTGGCGCAGACTTCCGCGCCGACCGCCGGCCTGCAGCCGATTCCGAAGCTCAGTGCGCGCGTCACCGATCTCACCGGCACGCTGACCGCCGAGCAGCAGACGGCGCTCGAGCAGAAACTGGCGGCCTTCGAGGCCGCCAAGGGCTCGCAGCTCGCCGTGCTGATCGTTCCGACCGCAACTCCCGAGGACATCCAGCAGTACTCGTTCCGCGTGGCGGACAGCTGGAAGCTCGGCCGCAAGCAGGTGAACGGCGCCAAGGTGGACGATGGCGCGCTGCTCGCCATCGCCAAGAACGACCGCGCCATGTTCATCCAGGTCGGCTACGGCCTCGAGGGCGTGCTCACCGACGCCATGTGCAGCCGCATCGTTGCCGAGACGATCACGCCCGCCTTCCGCCAGGGCAACTTCTACAGCGGCATCGATGCCGGCCTCGACCAGATGATGAAGCTGATCCAGGGGGAGCCGCTGCCGGCGCCCGTGGCCGGCTGGCAGGGCCAGGGTCGCCACCAATCCGGCAGCAATCTGTTGCCCGAGCTGCTGTTCGCGATCCTCGCAGGCTCGGTGGTGCTGCGCGGCATCTTCGGGCGCACCCTGGGCTCGGCGTTCACCGCAGCCGGCGCGGGAGCTCTGGTGTGGCTCGTGGCGCACACGCTGCTCCTGGCAGGCCTTGCCGCCGTAGCGGCGTTCGTGCTTGCCATGCTGATGGGCGTCGCCCGCGGCAGCGGCTGGTCGAGCATGGGGCGCGGCGGGGGTCTCGGCGGCGGCTGGGGCGGGCTGGGCGGCGGCATGGGGGGCGGGGGCTTTGGCGGTGGCGGCTTCAGCGGCGGTGGTGGCGGCTTTGGCGGCGGCGGCGCCGGCGGCAGCTGGTAGCACCGACATGAAACTCGGGCGCCTGTTACGGCACATTCTCACCACGCGCTGGAGCACGCGCCGGCACTTTCCGGCCGCGGTGCGCGATGCCATCGAGCAGGCCATCGCCCGCTGCGAGGCAACCCACAGCGGCGAGATCCGTTTCGTCGTCGAGACGGCCTTCGACCTTCCCGAGCTGTGGCACGACCTGCCGCCGCGCACCCGCGCGTTGCAGCTGTTCGGGCAGTTCGGCGTGTGGGACACGCTGCACAACAACGGCGTGCTGATCTACGTGCTGATGGCCGATCACGCCGTCGAGATCATTGCCGATCGCGGCATCGCCTCGCGCCTGCATCAAAACGAGTGGCAGGCGGTGTGCCGCACCATGGAGGGCTATTTCAAGGAGCAGCGCTTCCGCGAGGGCTCAATTGCGGGCATCGAGGGCGTCGGTGCGCTGCTCGGACGCCACTTCCCGGGCAGCGGTGAAAGCGGAAACGAGCTGCCTAATCAGCCGGTTCTGCTGTAGCGCATCGCCGACAATCGCGCCGCGCGGCACATCAGTCATAATCGCAGTCCCATGAGGATGTCCAACGCCCGTGCCGCGACCGCGGCGCTCGCCTGCTTGGCGCTGGCGGGCTGTTCGCTGTTCAACGCCTGGCACCACGCACCGCCGCCGCCCGCAGCGCCAGCGCCCCCGGCCGAGCCCCCGCCGCAGCCGCTGCCGGTCGCCACCGAGCGTTTCGAGCTCGCTCCCGGGCAGGACCTCGTCGGCACCGTGCAGGTGGTGAGTGCCAGCAAGGAAGACACGCTCACCGACATCGCGCGGCGCTTCAACGTCGGTTACGAGGAGATCCTGCGGGCCAACCCCAAGGTCGATCCGTGGCTGCCAGGGGAGGGGCGCGAGATCATCGTGCCTTCGCAGTTCATCCTGCCGGATGCCCCGCGCACCGGGCTCGTCATCAATATCGCGGCCATGCGCATCTTTTATTTTCCGCCCGTCAAGCGTGGCGAGCGCCAGGTCGTGCTGACGCACCCCATCGGCATCGGCAAGGTGGGCTGGCGCACCCCGGAAGGCGTGACCAAGATCGTGCGGCGCCAGCAGGACCCCGTCTGGCGCGTCCCTGTGTCGGTGCGCAAGGAGCACCACGAGAACGGCGAAGACCTGCAGCCGGTGATCGGCCCGGGACCGGACAATCCGCTCGGCAAGTTCGCGTTCTACCTGGAGTGGCCGAGCTATCTGATCCACGGCACCAACAAGCCGGCCGGCGTCGGGCTGCGCTCGAGTCACGGCTGTATTCGTCTCTACCCGGAAGACATCGAGCAGTTCTTCAACATGGTGCCGATCGGCACGCAGGTGCGCGTCGTCAACCAGCCGTTCGTGTTCGGCTGGCGCGACGGCCAGCTGTACATGCAGCCCTTCGACGTGCTCGAAGACGACAGCCGCGACTGGAAGCGCGCCCAGAAGAAACTGCTGACGGCGTCGCTGGCGACGCGGCTGCAGCAGCAGATCAAGTCGCAGCACGTCCAGGTGGACTGGGATCGGCTCTCGAGCCTGGCGCGCGCGCCACGCGGCGTGCCCGTGCCGATCACGGGCGCGGATGCGAGTATCGAACAGATTCTGGCCGACGCCTCGCGCGTGCAGAACGTGCTGCCCGAGGGCTCGACCTGGGACGGCAAGTCAGATCTGCCGATGGACGAGGCCTCCTTCCAGCAGATGGCCGCCGAGACCGAGCCCGACGGCTCGAGCGCGGCAGCGGAAAACGCCAGCGGCAGCGCCGCACCCGCGCCGAGCGCCCGGGCCGCCCCCGCCAACGGCGGCGCTGCGGTCAAGATTCAGCCGCCCGCGCCCAAGAACGGCGGCTGAGGCGGCGGCGCGCGTGGCCGCACTGACGCAGTGGCTGCAGCTGATGCTCGCGGAGATCGCGCGCAAACGCGAAGAGCTCGACAGCGCGCGCGCCGAACAGCGCACGCGCGAGCGTGAGTCGGGCGCAGCACCGGCCACCGGCACCGCCGCTGCGCAGGGCAGATCCGCCGAGGATCTGCCATAGGGTTGAGACGCTGTGTTAGAGTCGCGGCCACATTAATAGAGGCGCTTGAGTGGCCGACAGCCCCGCGTCCGGCGTAGAACTCGCACAACAAAGCCGTGACAGTCACGCGATTGAACGCGTGCCCACCGGAGTCGCCGCGTTCGTCGGGCGCACTCTCAAGGGGCCGGTCAATAGCGCCGTGCCCGTCAAGAGCTTCGCCGAGTTCCAGCAGCATTTCGGCGGACTGTGGCAGCCCTCGACGGTCTCCTACGCGGTCGAGCAGTTCTTCGAGAACGGCGGACGCGAGGCGCGCATCGTGCGCGTCGTCAATGGCGCGCGCCCACCCACCATCACACTGCCGGCAGCCACCGGTGCGCTGCGTCTCATGGCGCTCAACCCCGGCTCGCGCGAGTACCTGCGCGCCTCGGTCGACTACGACGGGCTGACCGCTGCCGAGCACGAGCGCTTCAACCTCGTGGTGCAGCGCGTGCGCACTGCGGGTTCGGAGCTGGTGGAAGACCAGGAGATCTATCGGCGCATGTCGGTCGAGCCGGCTTCCGGGCGTTTCGTCGGCGACGTACTGCTGCAATCGCGACTGGTCCGCCTGCACGGGCCGCCCCCGACGACGCGACCGGAGCGCTCGGCCGGTGGCCCGGGCGGCGTCGCGGTCGGCTACACGCTCTCCAATCCGGACGGCGACGACGGCGCGCCGCTCACCGACTACGACATCATCGGCGCCGCCAACGGCGGCACCGGGCTGCATGCGCTGCACGGCGTCACGCGCTTCAACATGCTGTGCGTGCCGCCGCTGACGCGCGACCACGACGTCGGGCTGTCGACGCTCTTGGTGGCGGCGCGCCTGTGCCGCGAGCGCCACGCGCTGCTGCTGGTCGATCCGCCGGCCGCCTGGACCTCGGCGCAGCTCGCGCTGGAAGCACTGCGCACCTGGCCGTTCCGCAGCGACAGTGCGGTCATGTATTACCCGCGCATCCAGGCATTCGATCGTCTGCGCGGCCGCGTCGAGAACTTCGGCTCCTGCGGGGCAGCCGCCGGCATGATCGCGCGCGCGGACGAGAACTGGCCGGTGTGGGGCGCGGCGGAGAGCGAGGAGTCCATCCTGCGGCCCGGGCTGCGGCCGGCGGTACCGGTCTCAGACGCCGAGCGCGCGCGCCTGGCGCAGGTCGGTGTCAATACGCTGGTCGCGGTACGTGGCGGGGCGCGCAACAACGTCAGCCCGCGCACGCTGGCCGCCGGCGGCGGCCGCTCATCCGACTGGAAGTATCTGTCGGCGCGGCGCCTGGCGCTGTTCGTGGCGGCGAGCATCGAGCAGGGCACGCGCTGGGTGCTGCTGGAGCACAACGGACCGGCGACCTGGCAGAAGGCGCGACAGCAGGTGGAGAGTTTTCTCGACATGCTGGCAGCCCAGGGCGCCTTTGCCGGAGCTGCGGCCGAGGAAACCCACTTCGTCATCACCGACGAACGCGTCAACCGGCCGCAGACGCTTGCCGAGGGCAAGTTCAACCTGCTGTTCGGCTTCGCCACCAGCAAGCCGGGCGAGTTCGATACCTGGCTCGTGACCCATCGCCCCGGCGCGAGCCGCGTGCGCCCGGTGTCGGTCAACCGCTCGGCGACCTCCAAGCAGCGCGTTGAGTGGGAGATCGAGACCGCGATTCTGCGCAACTAGCGCGCTGCGGCTCATCCGGCGGCGCCAAAGCCGCCACCGCCGGGGGTGAAAATCGTCAGCTCATCGCCCGCGGCCACCTCGAAGCGCGCCGTGGCGCCCAGGGTCTCGGTGCTGCCGTCGCGACGGCGGATCTGCGCCGCGCCGGGCGCGGCAGCGGCGCCTCCCTCGAGCCCGAACGGCGCGATGCGGCGGTGATTGGCCAGCAGCGCGCCGCTTAAGGCACGCGTGAACTGCAGTCGCCGCACCACGCCATCGCCGCCGTGATGGCGGCCGACCCCGCCGGAACCGTGGCGGATCGCAAACTCGTTCACCAGCACCGGGAACTGGGCCTCGAGAATCTCAGGATCGGTGAGGCGCGAGTTGGTCATGTGCGTCTGCACCGCATCGCAGCCGTCGAAACTGCTGCCCGCACCCGCCCCGCCGGCGATGGTCTCGTAGTACTGCAGCTGCGCGTCGCCAAAAGTGAGGTTGTTCATGGTGCCTTGCGAGGCGGCGAGCACGCCGAGCGCCCCGTAGAGCGCATCGACGATGCACTGCGAGGTCTCGACGTTGCCCGCCGCCACGGCCGCAGGCGGGCGCGGATCGAGCATCGAGCCTTGCGGGATCACGATCTCGATGGGCGCGAGGCAGCCCTCGTTGAGGGGTATCGGCTGGTCGATGAGCGTGCGGAACACGTACAGCACCGCGGCCGTACACACCGCCCGCGGCGCGTTGAAGTTGTGTGCGCCCTGGGCGGAGGTGCCGCTGAAGTCGACGCGCGCGCGCTGGGCGGTGTGATCGACATCGATGCGCACCGCGACGCAGGAGCCGTCGTCCATTTCGTAGCGGAAGCTACCGGGGCGCAGCTTCGCAATCGCCTGGCGCACACACGCGGCGGCGTTGTCCTGCACGAAGCGCATGTACTGCTGCAGCGTCGCCAGTCCGTGGCGCGCCGCGGCGCGCTCCAGCTCGGCAATGCCGCGCGCGTTGGCGGCCAGCTGCGCGCGCAGATCGGCGAGGTTCTGCGCGGCGTTGCGCGCCGGCCACGGGCCTGCGGCAAGCGCTGCGCGCAGCGGCGCCTCGCACAGCACCCCGCCTGCAACCAGCTGGAAGCATTCGAACACGATGCCTTCCTCCTCGATGCTGCGACTGAAGGGCGGCATCGAGCCGGGGGTCATGCCGCCGATGTCGGCGTGGTGCGCGCGCGAGGCGACGTAGAAGTCCGGCTGCGCACCGGCGCTCATGAACACCGGCGTCACGACGGTCATGTCCGGCAGGTGCGTGCCGCCGTGGTAGGGGCTGTTGAGGAGCCAGGCATCGCCCGGCGCGAGCTTGCCGTCGCGCGCCGTGATGACGGCGCGCACGCTGGCGCCCATCGAGCCGAGGTGCACCGGCATGTGCGGTGCGTTGGCCACGAGGCCACCGTGCGCATCGAACAGCGCGCACGAGTAGTCGAGCCGCTCGCGGATGTTGACCGACTGCGCGGTCGCCTTCAGCACCTCGCCCATCTGGCCGGCGATGTGCATGAACAGGTTGTTGAAGATCTCGATGCGTGCCGGGTCTGCGGTCGCAGCCGCCACAGGCCGGGCCGCGCCGCCATCCTCGAGCAGCAGCTCGCCTTCGCGCAGGCGCTGCGCGCGCCAGCCTTCCTCCAGCACCACGGTGCTGTGCGGCTCCACGATGAGCGCCGGACCCGCCAGCGCTGCCGGCAGCTCGCTCATCGGCACCAGCGGCACCTCACGCCACGCCCCGAACCAGGCGCTGACGCGCGCCGGGAGCGCCGCGGCCGGCGCCGCGGCGGGCATGACCAGGGCGGCCGCATCGATCGAGGGCGCACGCGCTTCGACCCGCAGCGCCTCGATGACGACGCAAGTGCGGTGGCCGCGAAGCCGAAGCGGCGCAGGTGCGCGGCATGGAAGTGCGCCTGCACCTCGGCAAGCTCTGCCAGCGGCACCGACAGGGTGAGATCGCTGTCGCCGGCGCGCAGTTCCAGCAGGCGCGCGACGCGCAGCTGCGCGGGCACATCGGCGGCGGCCGCCAGCTCGGCGCGTGCCTGCTGTTCCAAAAGGTCCAGGGCCGTCTGCGCCGCCGCCAGGCCCGCCGCGTCCAGCCCCTGGCGCAGGCTCGCGCGCCGCACCGCGAGCCGGTCGGCGACGCCGATGCCGAAGGCGGACAGCACGCTCGCCAGCGGGTGCACGAGTATGCGGCGCACGCCGGCGGCGCGCGCGACGCGGCAGGCGTGCTGGCCGGCCGCGCCGCCGAAGCAGAACAGGGTGAAATCGCCGGCATCCAGCCCCTGGCGCGTGGACACCTCGCGGATGGCATTGGCCATCGATTCCACGCCGACTTCGAGGAACGACTCGGCGACGGTCTCGGCGCTGCAGCCGCCGCTGACCTGCGCTGCGACCCGCGCCGTCAGGGCGGCGAATTTCTCCGTCACCGCCTGCGTATCGATGGGCGCCGCACCGCCCGGACCGAACACGCACGGCAGAGTATCGGCGCGCAGATGTCCGAGCAGCACCTGTGCATCGGTCAGGGTCAGCGGTCCGCCGCGCCCGTAGCAGGCCGGGCCCGGGTCGGCGCCCGCAGAGGCCGGCCCCACCGCGAAGCGCCCGTCGCGGTAGCTCAGGATCGAGCCGCCGCCGGCGGCGATGCTGTGCACGTCGAGCATCGGCTGCGCCAGGCGCACGCCTGCGATCTGATGCTCGAATCGCTGCGGCAGCGCCCCGTCGATGAGCGAGACGTCCGTCGAAGTGCCGCCCATGTCGAAGCCGATGAGGCGCGGAAAATGGAGCCGCTCGCCCACCCAGCGCATGCCGATGAGTCCGCCGGCCGGCCCCGACAGCACGCTCGCCATGGCGTGGAAACTGTCCACCGCGGCCAGCCCGCCGTTGCTCTGCATGAGCGTCAGCCGCGCCTGCGGGTCGAGGGCGTGCAGCTGCGCGGTAAGGTCCGCCAGATAGCCGCGCAGCGGCAGCGCCAGGTAGGCATTGAGCACCGTGGTGTCGCCGCGCGTCACGTAACGCACCAGCGGCGACAGCTCGTGTGCCACCGACACTTCCGCAAACCCGAGTTCGCGCGCGCAGGCTGCGGCGGCGCGCTCGTGCTGCGGGTAGCGCCAGCCGTGCAGGAACACGATGGCGACCGCGCGCCGGCCGGCGGCACGCGCCCGCGTCAGGTCGGCGCGCAGCTGCTGCGCATCGAGCGGCGTCAGGACCTCGCCGTCGGCATTGATGCGCTCGCGGGCCTCGATGACGCTCGCGTACAGCCGCTTCGGCAGCACGATGTCGCGGGCGAAGATATCGGGTCGGTTCTGGTAGCCGATGCGCAGCGCATCGGCAAAGCCGGCGGTGGTCACCAGCACCACCGGCTCGCCGCTGCGCGTGAGCAGCGCATTGGTGGCTACCGTGGTGCCGACCTTGACGGCCGTCACGCCGGCGCTGCCGGCGGCGGCGAGCATGGCGCGCGCCGCGTTCAGGCCCGGATCGCCACTCGCACTGCCGCTCGCGAGCGAGGGCACCTTGCGCACGTGCAGCGCGCCCTGCGGTGACAGCCCGATGACGTCGGTGAAGGTGCCGCCGCGGTCGATCCAGAACTGCCAGCCGCGGCTGGCGGCGGCATCGGGGTGGCGCGCTTGGCTTCGGGTTTCCATTGCCTGCATTATTCGCGCTTGCGGCTCAACGTCCCAGCATCCAACATCCGGCCATGAATGCGCCCGTGACTGCCCGCTACGTCGTGTTCTCCCACGGCCAGGACGCCGGTCCCTGGGGGCGCAAGATCTCCGCGCTGGCGGAAGTGGCCCGTGCGGAAGGCTACGAGGCGCACTCGGTAGATTATCGCGGCATCGACGAGCCGCGCGCCCGCGTCGCGCGCCTGGTCGACTTCTGCAAGGAGCTCGCCGGCGACCTGGTGCTGGTCGGCTCAAGCCTCGGCGGCTACGTGGCGGTGGCGTCCGCCTCGCTCCTGCATGCCCGCGGCGTGTTCCTCATGGCGCCGGCGCTGTACATGCAGGGACTGCCGGAGCTGCGCAGCGGCGTGCTCGACTGTCCCGCGACCGTGGTGCACGGCTGGCGCGACGAGGTAGTGCCGTACGAGCACAGCGTGCGCTTTGCACACTCTTACAAGGCAGCGCTGCATCTGTTGGAGAGTGATCACCGCCTGCACAATCAGGTGCGGGTCATTCAGTATCTGTTCGAGTACTTTCTCATCGCCCTGGATCTGCCGGCGATCGCCTTCGAATAGCCGCGGCACCGCCCCACCCGAGTACCGCTCCAAAGCCCCCGCCGGCGCGCGCGACGCAAGCGCAGCGCAAGTCGTTGCGCCGCGCACACAGTGAGCGGCGAAACGGCTTGCCGCCCTGCGTAGCCGAGTAATAGACTGGCCGCACGCAGGTTTTGTGTCGCGGCAACAAACAACAATGCGACGTGGCTTCGCTTCGCACTGTGGCGCACGACGCGATTCGCTTCGGACCCATGGCTTGCGACGGCGCGCGCCCGCGAACGCTTGAGGGAAGAGGGGGGCAGATGAGGATATTTCATACGGGGCGTGGTGTGACCCTGGTGGCGCTGAGCGGCTGCCTGGCGCTCGCGGCCTGGAGCGCTGCGCAGGCGCTCTCCTTTCAAAGCCCATCCGGTGCCTGGAGCGGCAGCTGGGACACCACCATCGGTTACGGGCAGGGCTGGCGCGTCTCCGGGCTCGACTGCCGGCAGGTGGCCATCGCGGACGGCGGCTGCGGCCACTCGCCCAACATCGACGATGGTGACCTCAACTACCAGCACGAGGCCGCGTTCAGCAAAGCGCTCACCGGCGTCACCGAGTTCAGCCTCAACTACCGTGAGAAGGCCGGCATCTTCGTGCGCGGCTCCGGCCTCTACGACTTCGAGGTCATGGACGACACGACCGACCACATCGCGCTGTCGCACGATGCCAAGGACGTGGTCGGCAGCTATACGCGCCTGCTCGATGCCTTCGGTTATCTGCGCTTCAACCTCGGCACCATGCCCTCGGAGCTGCGCATCGGCCGGCAGGTGGTGGACTGGGGCGAGAGCACCTACATCCCGGGCGGCCTGAACGAGGTCAATCACTTCGACGTCACGGCGCTGCAGGTGCCGGGCGCGGAGCTGAAGCAGGCGCTGCTGCCGGACGAGATGGCAGTGTTCAACCTGCAGCTCACCAAGAACTTCAGCACGCAGTTGCTGTACCTGTTCGACTGGCACGAGGACATTCTCGAGCCGGACGGTTCCTACTTCAGTACCAACGATTTCGGCGGCCCGGGCGGCAACAAGGTTTTCTTGGGCTTCGGGGCGATCTCCGACCAGGGCGTGAACTTCTCCTCGCTCGGCGGCGGGCTGCTCCCGAACTTTCAGGCCGTGAACCGCCTGCCCGATGACAAGCCGCCGAACTCGGGGCAGTACGGGGTCAACTTCAAGCTGTACCTGCCCAATTTCGGCCAGGGCACCAATCTCGGCTTCTACTTCCTCAACTACACGAGCCGCCTGCCGGTGGTCTCGTCCGTCACCGGCACCCAGGCCGGGTTCGGCAACGCCTTCGGGGCGGTCAATGCAATCGGCGCGGCGGCGCAGGCGCTCGCCGCCGGCCTGCCGTTTGCGGCGGCCGTGGCGACCGGAGCTGCGGTCGGGCAGCAGCGCGCCGGTGCCCTCGGCGGCAACCTGAGCGCTGCTACCGCCACCACCTACGCCACCATCGGCGCGAATACCCTGCTCGCCGGCGGCAACGTCAACAACCAGGCGAGCAACTTCGCGACCTACGAGTACGGCAAGACTGCCGGCTACGTCGAATCGTTCCCGCAGGACATCAAGATGCTGGGTCTGTCGTTCAACACGGAGATCCAGAAGACCGGCACGGCATTGCAGGGCGAAGTGGCGTTCCGCCACAACGTGCCGCTGCAGCTGGACGACGTCCAACTGCTGTACGCCTCGCTCACGCCGCTCGAGACCGGACTTGCGAAGCTGCTCGGCGAGCCGGTGACCGGGCCGGGTCACTGCGTGCCGACGTCGGCCACGCCGATCACCGGCTGCAACCAGCTCGGCCTCTATGGTCTCGGGCAGCAGATCCAGGGTTACGAGCTGAAGAACACCTGGCAGGGGCAGGTGAGCGCCACGCAGGTGTTCGCCAATGTTCTCAAGGCCTCGCAGGCCGTGCGTGCTGGTGGAGGCGGCCCTGGACTACGTGCCGGGGCTTGAGAACAAGTACAGCGGCGGCCCGCAGGGCTTCGGCCTGCAGTACGACGGTCCGGGCACGAACCTGAGCGGCCTGCCCTCGCTCGGCGGTTATCCGGAATATCCCGGCGAGTTCGAGCCGGGCTCCGCCTTCCCCGACAAGCTCTCCTGGGGCTACGTGGTGGCCGGGCGCCTCGAGTACGACAACGTCATCGCCGCCTGGAACCTGCTGCCGCACGTCGTGTGGAGTCAGGACGTCAAGGGTGTTTCACCCGGACCTGGCGGTAACTTCGTGCAGGGACGGCACGCAACCACGCTCGGCCTCACGGGCACCACGCGCGAGCGGTGGGAATTGGACGTTTCCTACACGCACTACGGCGGCGCCGGCCAGTACAACCTGCTCAACGATCGCGACTTCGTTGCGGCGAGCATCAAGTTCTCGTTCTGATGCCGAGGCGAACGGCAGGGAATGCAGATGAATATGGAGGAGCTGCGATGAAAGCGCTTATCCGGGTGACTGCAGCCGGGCTGCTGTTTGCCCCGCTGGCATGGGCGGCGGTGAGTCCGCAGGACGCAGCGCGCCTCGGGCAGGAACTGACGCCGCTCGGTGGCGAGAAGGCCGGCAATGCCGACGGCAGCATCCCGGCGTGGGACGGCGGCATCAAGTCACCGGCCGAGGCCGGCTTTCCCAGCTATCACGGCGGCGACCACCATCCCGATCCGTACGCCGCCGACAAGCCCCTGTTCACGATCACGGCCGCGAACCTGGCGCAGTACGCCGCCAAGCTCAGCGAGGGGCACAAGGCGCTCTTCAAGGCCTATCCCGACTACAAGATGGTGGTGTATCCGACGCACCGCAGCGCCGCCGCGCCGCAACATGTCTACGAGGCGACCAAGCACAACGCCACGAGCGCCAAGCTCGTGCCGGACGGCAACGGCATCAGCGGTGCGCTCGCGGGCACCCCGTTCCCGATTCCGCAGTCGGGACTGGAAGTGTTCTGGAACCACATCACGCGCTACCGCGGCGTGGCCGCGGCGCTGCAGGTCGGCCAGGCGCCCATGACCGCCAGCGGCGGCTACACGCTGGTGAACTTCAAGGAAGAGTTCTATTTCCAGTACTACGAACCGGGCATGACCGAGAGCGCGCTCAACAATATCCTGCTGTACTTCACCCAGGAGACCACAGCTCCCGCGCGCCTCGCCGGCGAAGTGCTGCTGGTGCAGGAGACCCTCGACCAGGCGAAGGAGCCGCGGCGTGCCTGGGTCTACAACCCCGGCCAGCGCCGTGTGCGGCGCGCGCCGAACGTCGCCTTCGACAACCCCGGCACCAATTCCGACAATCTGCGCACCGCCGATCAGTTCGACATGTACAACGGCAGCCCGCAGCGCTACGACTGGAAGCTGGTCGGCAAGAAAGAGATCTACGTCCCCTACAACGACTATCACCTGCAGAGCGAGAAGCTCAAGTACAGCGAGATCCTGCAGAAGAACCACATCAACCAGGATCTGGTGCGCTACGAGCTGCACCGCGTGTGGGTGGTGGAATCGACCCTCAAGCCGGGCCAGAGCCACCTCTACAGCCGCCGCACTTTGTACGTCGACGAGGATTCCTGGCAGATCCTCGCGGTCGACTGCTACGACGCGCGCGGGCAGCTGTACCGGGTGCAGGAAGGCCACGCCATCAACTACTACGAGCTGCCGGCGCTGTGGACCGATCTGGAGCTGGTGATGGACCTGTCCAACGGGCGCTATCTGGCGCTCGGGCTGCAGAACGAGGAACCGAAGTCGTACGACTTCAGCATCAAGCGCTCGCCGTCGGACTATCAGCCGAGCGTGCTGGAGCGGCGCGGCATCCGCTAGGAGCGCGCTACCCGTGAACCGGCGCTGTGCTCGGCGCGCACGTTGGCTCGCGGCACTGGCCGTCACGCTGCCGGCCGCCGGCGCTGTGCCGCAGCCGCTCGCCGCCGAGCAGGCGCCCCTTGCGGCGCACTCGCTGCTCATTGCCATCGCGCAGGCAGGCCAACGGGTGGTGGCGGTCGGCGACCGCGGCATCATCGTCCTGTCCGATGACCAGGGAGCCAGCTGGGTACAGGCCGCGCAGGTGCCGAGCCAGGCCCTCCTCACCGGGGTGTGCTTCCTCGATGCACAGCACGGCGTAGCCGTGGGCCACGACGAGGTGATTCTCGTCACCGCGGATGCCGGCCGTACCTGGCAGCGCACGCACTACGCCCCTGAGGCGCAGCGGCCGCTGCTGGATGTCTGGTGCGGCAGCGGCGGGCAGGTGATCGCCGTCGGCGCCTACAGTGCCTATCTCACCAGCCGCGACGGCGGCGCCAGCTGGCAGGAGCAGAAGTTCAGCCCGGCGGCGCTCGCGGCGCCGCACGCGCCGGCGGGCGATGCCGGCGCGCAGGAGCCGCCGCGCAACGACTACCACCTGAACCGCATCGTCGCCGCCAGCGACACGCGGCTGTACATCGCCGCAGAAGCCGGCCACCTGTACCGCTCGGACGATGGCGGCGATTCCTGGCGCACGCTCGCCTCGCCCTATGCCGGCTCGTTTTTCGGCGTGCTGCCGCTGGGCGACACGACGCTGCTGGCGTTCGGCCTGCGCGGCAACCTCTATCGCTCCGAGGATGCGGGCGCCTCCTGGCGCCGCCTCGAATCCGGCACGGTGGCGATGCTCGACGGCGCGGCGCACGCGGCCGGGCGCGCGGTGGTGATCGTGGGTCTGTCCGGGGTGCTGCTGGCCAGCCGCGATGACGGTCAGACCTTCACCCTGCTGCAGCAGGCCGACCATATAGGGCTGGCGGCGGTCGCGGCCACCCAGGGCGGGGCGCTCGTGGCGATCGGCGAGGACGGCGCGCGGCGCATCGCCGCGCCACGCTAGATGAGCGGCACCGCCACACCGCCCGCCGCACCGGCTGCCGCCGTCGCAGGGCTTGAGCGGCTGATCTTCGGCCACCGCGGGCTGATCCTCGTACTGTTCGCGCTCGGCACGGCGCTGCTCGGGACGATCGCGCTCAAGGGCCTGCGCATCGACACGTCGTTCAACAAGACGCTGCCGGTCCAGCACGAGTACATGCGTACCTACCTGGATCCGAAGGTCGCCGAGTTCCGCGGTGCCAACCGCGTGCTGGTGGCGCTCATCGCGCGCGACGGCAACATGTTCACGCCGCAGTTCTTCGCGGCGCTGCGCAAGGCCACCGACGAAATCATCGTCATGGACGGCATCGACCGCACCCGCGTGCAGTCGATCTTCACCCCCAACGTGCGCTACCTGGAAGTGGTCGAGGATGGCATCGAGGCCGGCAACGTGATGCCCGCCGATTTCACCCCGACGCCGGAGAACATGGCGCGCGTGCGCGACAACATCCGCAAGGCGGGCATCATCGGCCGCCTGGTGGCGAACGATTTCTCCGGGGCGCTGGTGAGCGCCACGGTGCTCGACCAGGACGCCCAGGGCAAACCCGTCGACCCGATCCGCATCGCGCACGAGCTGGAGCGGCGCGTGCGCCAGCCGCTCGCCGGCAACGGCATCGACGTGCACATGATCGGTTTTGCGAAAGTGATGGGCGACATCGCCGACGGCGCGGACGCGGTCCTGATGTTTGCCGTCATCACGCTGGTGCTGACCCTGCTGGCGGTGCGCCTCTATTGCCAGTCGTGGCGCGTGGCATGCGTGCCGGTGCTGTGCTCGGTGGTGGCGGTCATCTGGCAGCTCGGCGCGCTGGTGCTGCTGCGCTACGGCATCGATCCCATCGGCCTGCTGGTGCCGTTTCTGATCTTCGCGATCGGGGTGAGTCACGGCGTGCAGAAGATCAGCGCCGTGAGCGATGCCGCCTTCGCCGGCCTCGACAGCATGGAGGCAGCACGCCGCACCTTCCGGCAGCTGCTGGCACCGGCGGTGATCGCGCTGCTGGCGGACCTGGTCGGCTTCGTCACCATCCTGCTCATCCCGGTGCAGGTGATCCGCGAGATGGCCATCACCGCCAGCATCGGCGTCGCGATCGTGATCCTCACCGATCTGGTGCTGCTGCCGGTGCTGGTGTCGTACGTGCAGCTTCGGCGCCGCCTACCGCGCGCGCGTCGAGCGCCGGCAGCGGCAGCTGGCGCGCGCTATGGCACGCCCTGTCGGGCATCACGCGGCGCGGTCCGGCGCTCGCCATCATCGCCGTCGCCTTGCTGCTCGGCGCGGGCGGCTGGTGGCTGGGACGGGATACGCCGATCGGCGACACGCAGGCGGGCGTGCCCGAGCTGCGCGCCGCTTCGCGCTACAACCGCGACAACGACGTCATCACCTCGAAGTTCAGCATCGGCGTCGACGTGCTGACCGCCATCGTCGAGTCGCAGCAGCCGGTGTGCGTCAGCCACGACCTCATGAGCGCCATGGATCGCTTCGGCTGGCACATGCGCAACGTGGCCGGCGTCCAGGACGTCATCACGCTGCCGTTCATCGCCAAGGTGGCGATCGCCGGCTGGAACGAGGGGAGTCTCAAGTGGCGCAGCATTCCGCGCGAGCAGACGCAGCTCACGCAGTCGACCCGCTACATTGAGACCAGCACCGGACTTCTCAATGAGAACTGCGACGTCGTGCCGGTGATGATGTTCCTCGCCGACCACCGCGCCGGCACCATCGAGCGGGCGGTCAGTGCCGTCAAGGCCTGGCGCAGAGCCAATCCGCTCGCGGGCGCGCAGCTGCGGCTCGCGGCCGGCCCCATCGGGGTGATGGCCGCCACCAACGAAACCGTCGAGGCCAAGCAACTGCTGATCCTCGCCGGGGTGTTCGGCGCGGTGATCGTCATGTGCCTCGTCACCTTCCGCTCGCTCATCGGCACGCTGCTGGTGGTGCTGCCGCTGGCGCTGGTGTCGGTGCTGGTGTACGCGGTCATGGCGCTGGTCGGCATCGGCCTCAAGGTCTCGACGCTGCCGATGGTGGCGCTGGGCGCCGGCATCGGCGTCGACTACGGCATCTACCTGTTCAGTCGCATGCAGGAGTTCCTGCACCAGGGACTGTCGGTGCGCGAGTCCTACGAGCGCACGCTGCGCGTGACCGGCGCGAGCATCATCTTCACCGGCGTCACGCTCGCCATCGGCGTAGCTACCTGGGTGTTCTCGCCGCTCAAGTTCCAGGCCGATATCGGCATCATGCTCACCTTCATGTTCCTCGTGAACATGCTGGCGGCGATCATCCTGCTGCCGGCGCTCGCGGCGTGGCTGCTGCATCCGGACGGTCTGGTTAAGAGGTCCTGAGGCCTGTGCGGCGCCTGCAGCGGCCAGGCGGCCGCAGCGGCTTTTAGTCGTCCCAGCCGGGCTTGGCGCGCAGTCGCTTGGTCTGGCGCCCGCGCGCCTTGCCCGCCAGCCGCCGCTCCTTCGAGGCGCGCGTGGGCCGGGTCGCCCGGCGCAGCTTCGGCGGCGTGAGCGCGGCGCGGATGAGTTCGATGAGCCGTCCCTCGGCCTCGCGCCGGTTGGCTTCCTGGGTACGATGATTGCGCGCGATGATGAGCAGTTCGCCTTGCGCAGTCACGCGTCGCCCGCCGAGCGTGCGCAGGCGCGCCTTGACCGCACCGCTCAGCGCAGTGCTGTTCGCAAGATCGAAGCGCAGCTGTGCCGCGGTGGCGAGCTTGTTGACGTTCTGTCCGCCGGGGCCGGAGGAGCGCACGAACGACAGCGTCAGCTCCTGGTCCGGGATCACCACATCGGCGGCGATCGGCAGCGGCACGGCGTCAGTCCGCCGCCCGGTCCACCCCCGCCGTCGGCAGCGGTGAGGTGGGCGGGGCCGGCAGACGCGGCGGGCGCGGCTCGAGGTAGCGCGTCTCCTGCTGCGGCACGGGGATGCGCACGCCGTGCACGCGGAAGATGCGCCAGATCGCGCGGTTGACATCGGAGCGCACGTTGTTCACGCCGTTCACCGGGTCGGCGATCCAGAAGCGCACTTCCAGGCGCATGCCGTTGTCGTCGAAGCTGATGAGGCGTGACACCGCCGGCGGGTCGCGCAGTATGCGCGGGTGATTCTCCGCGGCCTCCAGCAGTAGCTTGAGCGCTATCTCCGGGTCGTCGTCGTAGCTGACGGTGACCGGCAGCTTCAGGCGCACGCGCTGGTCGGAGTAGCTCCAGTTGATGAACGGACTGGTGATGAGATTCTGGTTCGGCACGAGCGTGTCGACGCCATCGCGGTCGCGCACCACCACGTAGCGCCCACGCAGTTCCTGCACCCAGCCGAAGTTGCCGCTGCTGGCGCCTTCATGGCCGGTAAAACTGATGACGTCGCCGGGCTTGATGGACTTGTCCATCAGGAGCACGAAACCGCTGAGGAAATTGCTGGCCACCGACTGCAGGCCGAAGCCGAGGCCGATGCCGATCGCGCCGGTGAGCACGTTGAGGGTGGTGACGTCCACGCCGGCGGCGTTGATGCCGAGCAGGATCCCCAGGGCCACCAGCAGGAAGTTGCTGAACTTGGAGATGCCGACCCGGGTCGAGACCGCCAGCTGGTCGAGCCGCATCACGTGGCGTTCGAGGGCGCGCGCAATCAGGCTGGTTACGATGACGAAGGCGGTGACTACCACCAGCCCCTTGAGCAGGCCCCACAGACTGATCTGCGTCTTGCCCGGCACCAGGTTGACGCGGTTGAGGCTCGCCTCGATGACGTCCAGCCAGCCGAGCGTGGCTGCCGCAACGATCACCCAGAGCGTGAAGGCGATGCTGTTTTCCCGGGCACGTACCCACGAGCCCGGCCCCAGCAGCAGGCCGAGCACGTACACCCCGAGGCGTACCAGTGCCAGTGAGCCGACGAGGCGTACGCCGGCATCGATGAGCTCGGTGGGCGCATGCAGCGCGCTCACGGCCAGGTGCGCGGCCAGCAACGTCACGAGGGCGGCGATGATGGGGGCGAGGATCACCGCGCCCTCGAGCGCGTGGTCCAGCCAGTGGGCGGCGCCCGCCGGCAGGTCGGCCGCCAGATCCCGCGCGCGCCGGGCACGCAGCACGCGCGCCACGCTCAGGGCGACGACGATGGCCACGAGCACCGCCAGCATGGCGGCGAGCACCTGCGGTGAGGTGAGGTACAGCAGAAAGCCGGTTAAGGCGCTGCGGGCGCTCTCAGGCATTCAGGTCCGGGATCAGCTGGCTTTCCAGACGCGAGATCTGGTCCTTGAGCAACAGCTTGCGCTTCTTCAGTCGTTTCAGCTGCAGCTGATCGACGTGCAGGTCCATCGACAGGCGCGAGATCACCTCGTCCAGGTCGCGATGCTCAATACGCAACTGCCGCAGCTTCTCGACGTTGCGGAACAGCTCGCGATCGACGTTGTCTTCGATTTCCGCCATGTTGGGGTTGGCCCGTGAAGCAGTTGGCGGCGACCCCGGGGGACCCCGAGCTTAGCCGGTCAGCGCGCCGAGTGCCACGGCCGCCGCGCGGTCGCCTCGCTGCTGCAGGGCGCTAAGCCGTCAGCGCCCCCGTCCGCGGTGCACCCGGCCCGGGCCGGGACGGCCGCCCTTGTGCGAGCGCGCGCCGCCGCCACCCCCGCCGCCGGGGCGACGGCCGCCCCCGCCGCCATGCGGGCGGTGCCCGTGGCTGCGATGGGCGTGCGGTGGGTGCACGACCCCTGCAGCCAGCAGCTCGGGGGCGATGGGGGCGAACGGAATCTTGTGCCCGACGTACTCCTCGATCTCGGGCAGCGACACCGCGTATTCCTCGCAGGCGAAGCTGATGGCATCGCCCTCGGCGCCGGCGCGCGCCGTACGGCCGATGCGGTGCACGTAGTCGGGAGCATCCTGCGGCAGGTCGAAATTGAATACGTGGCTGACGTCGGGAATGTGCAGACCGCGCGAGGCGACATCGGTGGCGATGAGCACGGCGAGCTTGCCTTCGTGGAAATCGCGCAGAAAGCGCAGCCGCTTGTTCTGCGGCACATCGCCGGAAAGTGCCTGTGCCTCGAAGCCATTGGCCTTCAAGGTTGCCTCGAGCCGCTCCGCGCTGCGCTTGGTGTTTACGAACACCATGGTGCGCACCGCTTCGCTCTGGTGCAGCAGGCCGATCAGCAGCGGCACCTTCTCTTCCATGGCCGGGTAGTACATGAGCTGCCGCACCTCGTCGACCGTCTTCTTGTCCGGTTCGATGCGCACCAGCTCGGGGTTGTTCATGTGCTCGTAGGCGAGCTCCAGCACCCGCTGCGACAGCGTCGCAGAAAACAGCATCGATTGACGCCGCTCCGGGTGTGGCAGCCGGCGCATGATGTAGCGAATATCGGCGATGAAACCCAGATCGAACATGCGATCGGCCTCATCCAGCACCAGCACCTGCACCGCGCGCAGGTCGAAGACGTGCTGCTTGAAGTAGTCGATCAGCCGGCCCGGGGTGGCGATCAGCACGTCGCAGCCCTCGCTCAGCTGCTGCCGCTGCTTGTCGTAGTCCACCCCGCCGAACACCACGACCTGTTTGAGGCCGGTGTGCGCGCCGAGTGTGAGGGCGTCATGATGGATCTGCACCGCCAGCTCGCGCGTCGGCGCGACGATCAGCGCGCGTACCGAGGTGGCGTGGCGGTTGGGCGCGGCCGCCTTGGTGAGCAGCGTCTGATACAGCGCCAGCAGAAACGCTGCGGTCTTGCCGGTGCCGGTCTGCGCCTGGCCGGCAACATCATGGCCCCCCAACGCGCGCGGCAGGGTCTGCGCCTGGATCGGCGTGCAGTTGACGAAACCAGCCTGTCGAACGCCTTGCATGACCTGCGGATGCAGTCCGAGCGAGGCGAAGGTTACGGCATCAGAGTGTGAATCAGTCATGGGAAAAAACGCCCCGCAGGCTTGCAAAACGGGCCCGGAAGCGCTAAAAAGTATCTCAAGTCGCGGGCCCGCTGGTCCGCACCTGCCTCACCGACATTCCTTAATCCCTTTTGGACACATACTCAATCACGAGTTATTAGTGTAACCGTTTAGCGAGAGTTGCTGGCATCGCTTTTCGCTTACCTATGCCGGCCCGCCCCGGATTCCCCAAAACCAAACGATTTTTCCACGCTCTGCATTGACCGGAGGTTGAACCGCGTGAGCAGCGCCCATATTGTGCATACCACAGACGCAACTTTCACACAGGATGTCCTTAAGTCGGACAAGCCTGTGCTGCTGGATTTCTGGGCAGAATGGTGCGGTCCGTGCAAGATGATCGCCCCGATCCTCGATGAGATCGCGAGCGAATACCACGACCGCATCAAGGTCGCGAAGATCAATATCGACGAGAACCCGCAGACCCCGCCCAAGTTTGGCATCCGCGGCATCCCGACGCTGATTCTTTTCAAGAACGGCACGGTCGAAGCGCAGAAGGTCGGCGCCGTTTCCAAATCTCAACTTTCGGCATTTCTGGACAGCAACCTGTGAGAGGCTATCTCGGTAATCAGGGCCGCAACCGGCCCAATAAAGGCCCACGCCACGGTAACCGTGACGGTAACCGCGGCAACAGCAACGGCGGCCGCCCCGACGAAATGATGCAAGAGCCCGAGGTGTTCGACGCCGACGACTCCGAAATCATAAGTCCCGCCGAGCTGACGCAGTCGCGCAGCTCGATGAACCTCACCGAGCTCAAGGCCAAGCCGATTCACGAGCTGGTGAAGCTCGCCGAATCGATGGGGCTGGAAAACCTGGCGCGCTCGCGCAAGCAGGACATCATCTTCTCGATCCTCAAGGCGCATGCGCGCAATGGGGAGAATATCTACGGCGACGGCGTGCTCGAGATCCTGCAGGACGGCTTCGGCTTCCTGCGCTCGGCGGACGGCTCCTATCTGGCCGGGCCCGACGACATCTATGTGAGCCCCAGCCAGATCCGGCGCTTCAACCTGCGCACCGGCGACACCATTTCCGGACTGATCCGTCCGCCCAAGGACGGGGAACGCTATTTCGCACTGCTGAAGGTCGGCGAGATCAACTACGACTCGCCGGACAGCTCACGCAACAAGGTGCTGTTCGAGAACCTGACGCCGTTCCATCCGACCAAGCGGCTGAAACTCGAACGCGGCAACGGTTCCACCGAGGACCTGACGGCACGCACCATTGACCTGGTTGCGCCCATCGGCAAGGGACAGCGCGGCCTGATTGTCTCCCCGCCGAAAGCGGGCAAGACCATGCTGCTGCAGAACATCGCCACCGCCATTACCTCCAATCATCCCGAGGTGATCCTCATCGTGCTGCTCATCGATGAGCGGCCCGAGGAAGTCACCGAGATGCAGCGCACGGTGAAGGGCGAGGTGGTCTCGAGCACCTTCGACGAGCCGGCCGCACGCCACGTGCAGGTCGCCGAGATGGTCATCGAGAAGGCCAAGCGCCTGGTCGAGCACAAGAAGGACGTAGTGATCCTGCTCGACTCCATCACCCGCCTGGCGCGCGCCTACAACACGGTCGTACCGTCCTCCGGCAAGGTGCTGACGGGCGGCGTGGATGCCAATGCCCTGCAGCGTCCCAAGCGCTTCTTCGGCGCGGCGCGCAACATCGAGGAGGGCGGCAGCCTTACCATCCTCGCCACGGCCCTGATCGACACCGGCTCGAAGATGGACGACGTCATCTACGAGGAATTCAAGGGCACCGGCAACAGCGAAATCCATCTCGACCGGCGAATTTCCGAGAAGCGGGTGTTCCCGGCGGTCAACATCAACCGTTCCGGCACGCGTAAGGAAGAGCTGATCACCGATCAGGGTGAGCTCGCCAAGATGTGGATCCTGCGCAAGCTCCTGCACCCGATGGATGAGCTGGCGGCCATCGAATTCCTGCTCGACAAGATGAAGGACACCAAGTCGAACGGCGAATTCTTCGAGGCGATGAAGCGCTGATCCCCCCGCCGGCTCAACAGATGCCGACCACGTCACGTCGGCAGTCTGCGACTGTGGCAGGCCCAGGCTGTTGGTCAGTAAGATGATCGCCCAACCGCGCCCTGCGGCAGGGAGTTCAACTGGTATGCGGATCTGGCTGTCGCTCGCCGCGCTGTTGCTGGCGCTACAAGTCCCAGTCGCGCGCGCCGATCGCGATCCGCTGTCGGGGGCGCCGCTGCCTCCGGCCAAGCGCTCGACCCCCAGCCAGATCACCGACCGCTTCTATCTGCAGGTGGAATTCTTCGATCCGCAGCTGTCCACCATGCTGCGCGTCGATCCCTCGCAACCCGCGCCGATCACCACCGGCACGCCGCTCGATGGCGAGCACGATCTGGGGTTTCCCGGTCACGCGCAGCAGGCGCGCGTCGAGGCGATGGTACGGCTGCGCGAGCGCAGCAAGCTGCGCGTCAACTACTTCGAGACCGACCGCACCGGCAGCGTGCTGCTCGCCAATCCGATCATCTTCGGCAACCAGGCGTTCGTCGCTGGCACGCAGCTGGCAACCTCGCTCGACTGGCGCGTCATCAACGTGACTTACACGTACTCCTTCTACCGCACCGACCGGCTGGAGATCGGCACCGGACTCGCCTCCTACAGCGTGCAGCTGCAGACCGAGGCGCAGGCACCGGCGACCTTTCAGCAGCAGATCGTGTCGGCCTCCGGCACGGTGCCCGCCATTCCGCTCGACATCGCCTGGCGCGTCTCGCGCCGCTTCAGCCTCGCCGCGCGCGGCGCCTATTTCAAGGTGACCATCAAGGATTTTTCCGGCCAGCTCACCGATGTGCATTTCGACGCGCAGTTCCGCTGGCTGCCGAACCTGACCACGGGCCTGGGCTATCAGTCGACCCGCACCTCGCTGACGCGCGGGGGCAACAGCGCCCCAGGCGTCGCATCGCTGAACGTCAAGGGTCCGGAACTGTTCGTGCGTTTCAGCTTCTAGACGAGCTGGCGGGCGCACCAGAAGCGGCCGGCGGCAGCTGCCGTCCGCCGCACTATTCGCTTTCCTCCACGATGCGGCCGTTCAGCGGCTGCGGCGGCCGTACATCGTGCGGAAACAGCTGCGCGAAGGCTGCGATCTGTGCTGCCGAGACCTCGACAGGCTTCTTCAGCACGAGCCAGGTAACTCCCTCATTGCAGGGCGGGGCGGTCTGCGAACCCTCATAGCGGTAGTAGCCGAGCTCGCGTGGCATAAGTCCGGAAGGGTCAAAGCTCACGCCCTCGAGCTCTACCTGGCCTTCCGTCTTCGGCATGTGATCCCACAGCTGCTGCAGCGTGGCGTTCGCCGCGCCGTTCTGCAGCAGCACCGCCACCCCCAGCACGTGGCCGTCACTGGCCTGATGCATCAGATGCAGCACCATGTCGTACCGCTTGCCGTGCACCAGCTCCTCGCTGGGACGATGAAAATGCAGCTGCATCAGCTGGTAGCGCTGATCGCCCAGCAGCAGGTCGTTGCCGCTGCCCGCGGCGTCGTGATAGTTGATGCGGATCGTGGCGCCGTTGTTGATCAGGTACCTGAGCGGCTCGCCGCGGTACTCGAAGCGGAGGGCCGGCAGCGCGGCTTTCTGCGTACCGCGGATGTCGATGGGTGACTGCTGTTTGCCGGTGTTGCACAGCGCGTACGCGGGATCGAGTGCACTCCAGTGCTCGGGCCCGCGCGCTCCGGAGTAATCCCAGTGCGTCTTCCACGGCGATACGTAGTGCGAGTAGTCGGCATCCTGTGCCGGCGTCGGCGGCGCCATGCCCAACGCCGTGGCCAACAGCAGCACCAAACGGTACGTACGGATTGTCATGAGCCTGACCTCTGTTTCGCGGACGGCAGCGCGCTTTGTAGCGCCCAAGCGTCCAGTTACGCGCTTGCAGCTGTGTCACCTAGTCTGGAGCGGAGTTACCCAGTGTCGTGCGCGGTAACCCGTGATTCAAGCGCCGGATAACTTCAGCGCACCATTCAGCGCTTTCGATGCAAACTGGTCGCGGCCTGCGACACAGTGATCGGTCAAGAAGCGTTCGGACCCCATCTGTCTTACCCGCTCACGACAGCCAGGGTGATGCCAACAGCAACGCGCGATCGGGAGTGCTCACGCCGCGAGGCCTATCGGTCATTGATCGTGTAGTGGCGCCGATACTCCGTCCGACCACTTGTCCACTGGCACCATGAGTACGTCCAGTGCCTCTGGGGAGTCCTCAAACTGCGGGTTCAGCAAAATCGGGGAGCCGTGCAGACCGGCGCCCCAGTCTGCGCCGCCTGAGCGCGGGTTATAAAACATCAGATGCGGATGCCAGTGACCGTTCGAATCGCCGAGATTCGCATCCCGCGACATCATGTAGCACATCGCTCCGGCCTCCAGTGCCGGGACTTCCTTTTTCGCGACTACCTCTCTGAGGCGATCCTGGATCTGAGTCTTCGACAAACCGGCCAGGATCAACTCGGTCCTTTTATAAGTAAACGGCAATACCGACCGCACAGCATGCGGATTGAAGCAGGCTGGGCCGCGCATCTTGGGATTCCAGAACTCCGGGAAATCGAATTGCGCCATCCATGATCGCTCCACGATGCACACAAACCCGTTTTTGCCTTTCACCGCTGTCTCGTAGCCGTGTTCCTTGAGCACCACGATAGTGGCATCCCCTGAGATAGATGCCGGGGCGGCGCTGCGTGCCAGGGCTATCTCAGCCTGATCGGTCATCAAGTACTGAGCGATCGGCGCCATGCGGGGATAGGGCGTTTTCGCATCGTCTGCGCGGGCTGCCCCGGCCACAGTAAGCGCGGCGGCCACGACGAGCACTTGCTTTGAGAGACTCGCAGATATCTTTCGGTTCATGCTGTTATCCCCTCGGCGCTGAGCATCTCTAGTGCACTGTAGCTGCAACAACTCCCCCAAGAGGAGATTATAGTCGCAGCGCTTACGAACGGCCCTTCCCGCGCTGGAGCAGGCGAACTGCCCGGCAGGAATTGAAACGGCGGGTGGGCAGTAGCGAGCAGCAACGCTGCGCGAATCGCCCGGATGATTGCACGCCAGTTCAGATCCAACCGGGCACCTAGTGGCTCGGCGGTCCCGGTATGGAATCTGCGCTAGGGGCAGTGATGCGACGCCTAGCCGCGCCGTCGCGAGCCCGAGCGGTGGTCGCCGAGAATTTCAATGCGATGCGCGGGGGCCGGGGACCTGTGCTAAGGGCAGCACGCGCAGGATATCTTGGCGGTATGCCGGACCTGAGTGCAGGCACGCTCCGCTCACCAGGGTGAAGGCATAGGTACCCCGCCCCATGCGCTGCACGTAGTGGATGGCGTGCGTGTTGATCACCAGCGAGCGTTCGATGCGCAGGAAGCCACTGTGCGCCAGTGCAGGCGCCAGGCGCTTTACCGAGTCGCGGCAGATGTACTCAGTACTGCCGGTGTGAAACTTGACGTAGTTGCCGTGCGACTCTATGTAGTCGATTGTCTCTGGTTTGAGCACGTAAAAACGACGCTCGCGCTCGCCGACCAGCAGCTGGCTGCTGCTTGCCTCACGCGGCGCCTCGGTAACAGGTACCTCGGGGTGGCTCGCGGGTTCTCGCAGGGACACCGGGTTGGCGTGGCAGTGTTGGCGCGCACGATGCAGCGACTCAGCAAAGCGCGCCGCCACTATTGGTTTGAGCAAATAGTCGACGACACCCGCTTCAAACGCCGTGGACGGATATTCCGCCTGCGCCGCGACCATGATGCCGAGCGGGGTGCCACAGCGCCGCGCCGCGCGCAGCACCTCGAAGCCACTCATGTCAGGCAATCGCACGTCGAGCAGCATGAGGTCCGGACGCAGCCGCTGCGCGGCGCTGATGGCGGCTGAGCCGCAATCCGCCTCGCCAACCACGTCCACTTCCGCGCTGTGTTTGCACAGGTGCGCCAGAGTCGAGCGCGTCATTGATTCGTCGTCGACGATGAGCAGTCTCATGGGGGTATCCTTGCTCGCAAACCGGGCAACTGTTGCAGTCTCGAGCGGCAGCATGAGCATGAGTATCGCCGCCGCCGTCGCCGCCGTGCCGTAGCGCAGTGGATGCTCACGCCCGCAAAACCGGCCATTGAGGACGCGAAACCAGCCGCTTGGACAGGCAATCGGTACCGTATGGAGCTTGAGCGTTGTAATCGTTCCACACTTCGCTTACGGTAAAAGTGTGGATGACGCCCTCGACACTGACGCGGCAATAGCGGCTATCGCTGCCGTTATCGGCGAGCCGACACGTGCGCGCATTCTCGTCAGTCTCATGGATGGGCGTGCGCGCACGGGCACCGAGCTTGCCGCGATTGCAGAGGTGGGTGCCTCCACCGCCAGTGCCCATCTGCACCGCTTGGAAGCGGCACGCCTGGTGAGCGTGCGCCGGCAAGGCAAGCATCGCTACTACACGCTGAGCGGGCTGGAAGTCGCTGGTATCCTGGAGAAACTGAGTGCGCTGGCCGGCGGTCGCGGGCAACCATTCGTCACTACGGCGCCGCAACATCTGCGTGCCGCGCGCGCCTGCTACGATCACATCGCCGGTACAGTCGGTGTGGCGCTGCGCGAGCGCTTCACGAGCCTCGGCTGGCTTACCGCACATGCCAGCGGCAGCGATGAGATCTATGAGTTGAGCAGCGGCGGTGCGCGTGCTTTCAGCGCGCTCGGCGTCGACCTCGAGGCCGCACACGCCATGCGGCGTCGCTTCGCGTTTGGCTGCCTTGACTGGAGCGAGCGCCGCTACCATCTCGGCGGTGCACTGGGTGCTGCGTTGCTGCAGCTGGCCCGTAAGCGCAGGTGGGTCACGCAGGATCTCGACAGTCGAGCCCTGCGCGTCACGGAGCTGGGGCGCCGCGAAATGCTGGGGCGGCTCGGGGTCTTGGGTGGCCTCTAACATGCGGTGCTACCTGTTCGCCCACCTCACGGCGCAGTTCTGATCGAGATCGCGACCTTCGCTGACTTGAAGCACGGCGGGCGAAGCCCGCCGACTTTTTTTGTCAGCCTGCTGGGGTGACCACGTAGGCGCGCGCGAACGACTCGGGCATGCGCGCGGCGCGCCCTGAGTCGAGATTGATGCAAACGTAGTCGATACGCGCCCGCGCCAGCGTCGCACCCGATGCTGCGTGTAGGATCTGGAAGCGTCGCTCGGCGCGCAGCCGCCCGTCGGTGCTCACGATCCAGGTCGCTGCCTGCAGCACGTCCCCGGCCCGCGCCGCATGCAGGTAGTCGACCTCGATGCGTCGCGCCGCCATGCCACGGCGCAGCGCGATGCAGTCCGCCAGGGGTACGCCGAGCGCTGCCGAGTGCGACCAGGCGGCGCTGTCCAGCCAGGTCAGATAAACGGCGTTGTTGACGTGGTTGTAGGCATCGATATCGGTGGCCCGCACGCGCACTTCGATCACGTGCGGCGCAGAGAAGTCGAAGCTCAGCATGCGGACGCGTGGCCGGAGAGATTCAACGTTGCGCGCGCATCAGCGCCCGATAGCCGATGTCGTGCCGGTACTGCATGCCGGGCCAGCGTACCGAGTCCACGAGTGCGTAGGCCTCACGCTGCGCAGCAGCCACATCCGCTCCCAGGCCGACGGCACACAGCACGCGTCCGCCGTTGCTGACGACTTCGCCTGCCTCGAGCCTGGTGCCCGCGTGGAAGATCTTGCCCGGCAGGCGTGCGGCCTGTTCCAGCCCCTCGATCACATCGCCCTTTTTCACGCTGTCGGGGTAGCCCGCACTCGCCATCACCACGCCGAGCGCGGCGCGGGTATCCCATTCGGCGCGCACGCCGTCCAGCTGACCGGCGAGCGCCGCCTCGCACAACGCCGTCAGATCGGAAGTGAGCCGCATGAGGACCGGCTGGGTTTCCGGGTCACCCAAGCGACAGTTGAACTCGAGCACCTTGGCAGTGCCATCGGGCGCGATCATGAGCCCCGCGTACAGAAAGCCGGTGTAGGGCATGCCATCGGTTGCCAGGCCGCGGATGGTGGGCTCGATCACCTCGCGCATGATGCGCGCGTGCAATTCCGGTGTGACGACGGGCGCCGGCGAATAGGCGCCCATGCCGCCGGTGTTGGGGCCGCGATCGCCATCATCGCGACGCTTGTGATCCTGTGAAGTCGCCAGCGGCAGGATATGGCGACCGTCGGCCATGACGATGAAGCTCACTTCCTCGCCCGGCAGGAACTCCTCGATCACGACTTCGCGCCCCGCCGCGCCGAACTGGCCGCCGAACATCGACTGCACGCTGGCGAGCGCGTCTGCGGTGCTGTCGGCGATCACGACACCTTTGCCGGCGGCAAGTCCGCTCGCCTTGACCACCAGCGGTGCGCGCTGCGCGCGCAGCCATGCGGCATCGAAGCTGTCGCGCGTAAAGGTCGCCGCAGCTGCCGTCGGGATGCCGTGCCGACGCAGGAAATCCTTGGCGAAGGCCTTGGAACCCTCCAGCTGCGCGCCGGCACGGCGCGGACCGAAGCAGCGCAGCCCGGCGGCGGCAAAGACATCGACGATGCCGGCGACCAGGGGGCCTTCGGGACCCACGATGGTGAGATCGACGCGCTGCGTGAGCGCGAGCGCCACCAGGCCTTCGATGTCCTCGGCGGCGAGGTCGACGTTGCGCACCTTGGGTTCGCCGGCCGTACCGGCATTGCCGGGGGCCACCAGTACTTCGCTGACGCGCGCCGCCTGCGCGCACTTCCAGGCGAGCGCATGCTCGCGGCCGCCCGCGCCGACGATCAGGACACGCATCAGTGACGGAAGTGCCGCACGCCGGTGAACACCATCGCCATGTCGTGCTCGTCGGCTGCGGCGATCACCTCCGCGTCGCGCTTGCTGCCGCCGGGCTGGATCACGGCGCGGATGCCGTAACCGGCCGCCACGTCGAGGTTGTCGCGGAACGGAAAGAAGGCATCCGAGGCCATGACCGAGCCGGCCACGTCGAGCTTCTCATCGGTGGCCTTCATGGCGGCAATGCGCGTCGAGTAGACGCGGCTCATCTGACCTGCGCCGATGCCGATGGTCGCGCCGTCGCGGGCGAACACGATGGCATTGGATTTCACGAACTTGCAGACCTGCCAGGCGAAACGCAGGTCGGCCATTTCCGCGGCGCTGGGTTTGCGGCGGCTCGGCACGTGCAGCTCATCCGGGTTGAGATCGAGCAGATCGCGCGACTGCGCCAGGAGTCCCCCGCTGACGCTTCTGAATTCCAGTTCCTGCACCGCAGGTGGCAGCTCGCCAAGCAGCAGTACGCGCACGTTGGGGCGGCCCGCCAGCAGCTGCGCCGCCGCCGCACTGACGCTGGGCGCGGCGAGCACCTCGACGAACTGGCGCTGGGTGATGGCGCTTGCGGTCGCGGCATCCAGTTCCCGGTTGAGAGCGATGATGCCGCCATAGGCGGAGACAGGGTCCGTGCGGTAGGCCGCCTCGTAGGCGGCGAGCGCTCCTTGTGCCAGCGCCACCCCGCAGGGGTTGGCGTGCTTGACGATGACGCAGGCAGGCTCCCCGAACTGGCGCACGCATTCGATGGCAGTGTCGGCGTCGGCGATGTTGTTGAACGACAGGTCCTTACCCTGCAGCATGCGCGCGCCCGTGATGCCCGAACCCTGCGACCAGGCGCTACGGTAGAAGGCCGCATGCTGATGGGGATTTTCGCCATAACGCAGGTCCTGGACCTTGTCGAACACCAGCGGCAGCGTCGCCGGGAAGGGCGCCTCCGTAGCGTGGTGCGCGCGCGCCAGGTAGGCGGCCACCATGGTGTCGTAGCGCGCGGTATGCGCGAACGCCTTGGCGGCAAGCCTGGCGCGCGTGGCGAAGTCGCTGCCGCCCTGGTGGCGCTCGAGTTCCTCAAGCAGCCCCGCATAATCGCCCGGATCGACCACCACCAGCACGTCTTCGTGGTTCTTGGCCGCCGCGCGCAGCATCGCAGGGCCGCCGATGTCGATGTTTTCGATGGCGTCCGCATAGCTGCAGCCCGGTCGCGCCACCGTGGCTGCGAACGGGTAGAGGTTGACCACCAGGAGGTCGATCGGCGCGATGCCCTGCTGCGCCATGACCGCATCGTCGGTGCCGCGCCGGCCGAGGAGTCCGCCGTGGATCTTCGGGTGCAGCGTCTTGACGCGCCCGTCCATGATTTCGGGGAAGCCGGTATAGCTGGCCACCTCGCGCACGGCGATGCCGTTGCCGGCCAGGAGCGCCGCCGTGCCACCGGTGGACAGCAGTTCGATGTTGCGTTGCGCCAGCGCGCGCGCCAGCTCGATCAGGCCGGTCTTGTCGGAAACGGACAGCAGCGCACGGCGTACCGGCAGCGGCATGGCGCGCGCGGCTGCTCCTTCAGGAGCCCCCAAGTCCGAACTGCTTCAGCTTCTTGCGCAGCGTACCGCGGTTGATGCCGAGAATGCCGGCGGCGCGGCTCTGGTTGCCTTCCGCGTAGTCGAGGACCACGCGGAACAGGGGCTCCTCGACTTCGCGCAGCACCAGATCATAGAGGTGTGCGGGCCGGTGCCCGTTGAGACTGGTGAAATAGTCGCTCAGGGCACGCTCCGCGTGGTTGCGCAGCGGCAGCTCGCGGCCGTGTACGCGCGTCGCGGTGGCTTCACGTGCTCGGGGCTTTTTCTTTGCGGTCATATGAGACCCCCTCAAAGGGAAAACCGTTTCGTCCGGCCGCCGCAGCGGCCGCGCTCACCCAGTCGTCAAAATGCTTAACCGCATGCGCAAACTGTGCGGTGGTATCCAGCGCCCCCATCAAGTCCCGGCGTACCTGCGCCGGGCTTTCCAGCAGTCGCTCGCAGTACCAGCCGAGATGTTTGCGCGCGATCCTGACTCCGGTCTCCTCGCCGTAAAAAAAGTAGAGGGAGTCGAGATGCGCGAGAATGATATCACGCACCTCGGCACGCAAAAGTGGCCGTGGTGCAATTCCTTGCTGCAGATGGGCGTTGACAGCGCGAAAGATCCATGGGGCACCATGACTTGCGCGCCCGATCATTACTCCGTCAGCGCCCGTGAAATCAAGTACCTCGCGCGCTTTTTGCGGGCTATCGATGTCGCCGTTGGCGAAAACCGGAATCCTCACGCGCGCCTTTATGGCGCGGATCGTGTCGTACTCGGCGTCGCCCTGATAAAAATCCGCGCGCGTGCGCCCGTGTACCGCAAGCGCCGCGATGCCGCTGTCGGCAGCGATGCAGGCAATGTCTACGCCGTTGCGCTGCGTGCGGTCCCAGCCGGTGCGGATCTTGAGGGTCACGGGCACATCGACGGCGCGCACCACCTGCGCGAGGATGCGCGCCACCAGCGGCTCATCGCTGAGCAGCGCCGAACCGCAGGATTTGCCGCAGACTTTTTTCGCCGGACAGCCCATGTTCAGGTCGATGATCTGCGCGCCGAGCGCGACATTGGCACGCGCCGCTTCCGCCAGCGCCTGCGGCTCGGAGCCGGCGAGCTGCACCACGCGCGGCTCGCTCTCGCCCTCGTGGTTCATGCGCTGGCGTGATTTGGCGCTGCTCCACAGGCGCGTGTCGGAAGTGATCATCTCCGAGGCTGCCAGCCCCGCGCCGAAGTTGCGGCACAGGATGCGAAACGGACGGTCGGTGACGCCGGCCATCGGCGCGAGCACGGCGCGCGCGGGCAGGACATAGGGCCCGATCTGCAGCGGCTGCATCAGCGCGCGCCGCCCTCGTTGGCGCAGGCCACGCCGCCGCCGCTGGCCGGCAGACAGGCATCAATCTCGAAGCCCACGGCATTCGCCCCCGGGTCGACGAAGCCGATCTCGGCATCGATGCGCTGGCCGGCCGACAGGAACGAGGAGGCCGGCATCGCCTGCGGCACATAGAACGCGGGCGCCACGTCGCGCGCCGCGATGCGGTTGCCGAATCGGTCCTGCAGCGTCACCCGCAGCAGCGGCAGCGGCTGCGCCTGCGGCGCGGAGTTCTTGATGCTGGCGCGTACGGTGATGAGGCCGGCGCCGCCGGCATCCACGGCCGCACCCAGCTGCCGCACGTCGTAGGCGTGCAGATCCCAGCGCGGCACCAGCTGCACGCCGAGCGCACCGTAGAACGCCGTGAGCGGCCGGTAGAAACGCGCGCTGGCGGCCAGCTCATCGCGATAATGATTGAGGATCTGCAGTGCCAGGAGCAGCACGCCGGCTGCGGCGCCGAGATACCAGCGGCAGCGCTGCCACAGCGACGCCTCTTCTTGCTCTTCCTCTTCCTCATCCGCGGACGGCTGCGAAACCGCCGCCGTCCGGGGCGCGACGGCCGCCCTGGCCGCCGCGAGCGGCGGTGGCGCCGCGGTCGGCACCCGCGCGGCCGGCCGCCGCGGTGGCACATTCTGCGGCACGACCGGTGGCGTGGCGGGCGGGGCGGCCGCAGGCGGCGGCGCTGCCCGGTGCTCGCCGGTGGCTTCGCCCTGCAGCATGGCGGCCAGAAACGCCGCGTCGATTTCCAGGTCGCCCTCGGTGTCGGTGTGCGAGGGCGATGCCGGCTCTTCCTGGTTGGCCGCGATCATGGCCTTGAAGGACCCCGTCGCTGCGGTCCATTCGGGGTTGGGCGGCTGCTCGACGAACAGCGCCGTCACATCCGTGCTGGCCGGATCGAACTCGAGCTCGTCCTCGGAAACGGGCTCATCGGCACCAATCGTCGGTCGCGGCGGCGCTGTCGGTCTCGAGCGCGGCGGCGGTGGCGGGCTGCGCGTCCGTTTCCGGCACGCTCACGGCAAGCGGCGCGGCTGGTGCGGACGGGCCCGGCGCCGGGCCGGCCGTGTGCTCTGGCGCGGTTTCGGCCGGCGCGCCCGGGTCGGGCTCGGCGCCGGGGGCGCCGGCCTGCCGCTCATCCGAGAGGCGTGCGAGTGCATTGAACACGCTCGAGCAGCGCCCGCAGCGCACGTAGCCCTGCGCGACGCGCAGATCCGCGGCAGTTACGACGAGCGTCAGAGCGCACTTGGGGCAGATCGTGAACATCGCGGCAGCCGTACAGTCAGCGTCAGCGGCGCCGTCCGGCCAGACACACCCAACCGTCGCGATAGCCGTACGCCGCAACATCAAAGCACGTGGCATAAGCGGCTGTCACGTCGGCCACCTCGTGCGCCATGAGTCCGGCGAGCACGAGCTGGCCGCCCGGCCGCAGCAGCGTGGCGAAGCGCGGGGCGAGCCCGCACAGCGGCATCGCCAGGATATTGGCGAGCAGCACATCGCTCTCGTGCGGCAGCGTTGCGGCCGTGTCGTGCAGCGCGATCGCCACGGCGTTGGCGCCGGCGTTGTCGCGCGTGGCGATGAGCGCCTGCGGGTCGATGTCGAAGGCGTGCACCGAGCGCGCGCCGAGCTTGGCGGCCGCAATGCCCAGCACGCCCGAGCCGCAGCCGTAGTCGATGACGCGAGTTGCGCGGCGCAGGCATGCGCATCGAGCCAGTTGAGGCACAGCGCCGTGCTGGCGTGCGTGCCGGTGCCGAAGGCGAGGCCCGGGTCGAGGGTGACGACGACCGCGCCCGGCTCGCGCACCTGCTCGTGCCGCGGGCAGATCCACAGGCGCGTCCCGAAGCGCATGGCGTGAAAGTCCTTGAGCCACTCGCGCTCCCAGACCCGCTCGGCGATGGCCGTTGCCTCGATGCGCCGCCGCTGCCAGCCCGAGCGCGCTCGCCAGCTGGCCGCGCAGGCCCGGCACGTCTGGCGCGGGCATGAACAGGCATTTCACGCGCGTGGCCGGCCACAGTCGCACTTCGCCGGGCAGAGGCTCGAGCACCGGGTCGTCGCGCGCATCCTCGAAGGTCACCGCGCACGCGCCCAGCGCGCCGGCCGCCTGTTCGACCGCCTGGCTGTCGAGCGCTCCGAGCTCGAACGACAACTCCAGGTACGCCGTCACGCGGGCTAGCGCAGACCCAGCCGGCGCTCCAGGTAATGGATGTCGGTGCCGCCTTTCTGGAAGGCGGCGTGGTTGCAGATTTCCTGGTGCAGCGCGACGTTGGTCTTGATGCCCTCGATCACCATTTCCGCCAGGGCGTTCTTCATGCGCGCGATGGCGGTCTCGCGCGTGTCGCCGTGCGCGATCAGCTTGCCGATGAGCGAATCGTAGTAGGGCGGCACGTTGTAGCCGGAATACACGTGGCTGTCGACGCGGATGCCCGGGCCACCCGGGGCGTGCCACAGGCGGATCGGCCCGGGCGAGGGCACGAAGGTCTTGGGATCCTCGGCATTGATGCGGCACTCGATGGCATGCCCGCGGATCTGCACGTCGCTTTGCGCGTACGGCAGCCGTTCGCCGGCGGCGATCAGCAGCTGCGCCTTCACCAGGTCGATGCCCGTGATCGATTCGGTGACGGGATGCTCGACCTGGATGCGGGTGTTCATCTCGATGAAATAGAACTCGCCGTCCTGGTAGAGGAACTCCAGGGTACCGGCGCTGCGGTAGCCGACCGCGCGACAGGCTTCCACGCAGCGCTCGCCCATGAAGCGCCGCTGGCGCACCGTGATGCCGGGCGCCGGCGCCTCTTCGATCACCTTCTGGTGGCGGCGCTGCATGGAGCAGTCGCGCTCGCCCAGGTGGATGATGTTGCCGTGGGCATCCGCCAGCACCTGGAATTCGATGTGGCGCGGCTTTTCCAGGAATTTCTCCATATAAACCTGGTCGTTGCCGAAGGCGGCGCGCGCCTCGGCGCGCGTGATGCCGACGGCATTCAAGAGCGAGGCCTCGGTGTGCACTACGCGCATGCCGCGGCCGCCGCCGCCGCCGGAGGCCTTGATGATCACCGGATAGCCGATATCGCGCGCCACGCGCAGGTTTTCGTCCGGGTCCTCGCCGAGCGGACCGCCTGAGCCGGGCACGCACGGCACCCCGTGGCTCTTCATCACGCGGATGGCCGACACCTTGTCGCCCATGATGCGGATGGTTTCGGCCTTCGGTCCGACGAACACGAAGCCGCTTTTCTCCACGCGCTCGGCAAAGTCGGCGTTCTCGGACAGAAAGCCGTAGCCCGGATGGATGGCGACCGAGTCGGTGACCTCCGCGGCGCTGATGATCGCCGGCATGTTGAGATAGCTCTGCGCGGAAGGCGGCGGCCCGATGCACACCGACTCGTCGGCGAGCAGGACGTGCTTGAGGCTGTAGTCGGCGGTGGAGTGCACCGCCACGGTCTTGATGCCCAGTTCGCGACAGGCACGCAGGATCCGCAGGGCGATCTCACCGCGGTTGGCGATGACGAGCTTCTCGATCATGCGCGGCTATTCGACGACGAACAGGGGTTGGCCGAACTCCACCGGGTCGCCGTTGCTCGCCATCACCGAGGCGATGCGGCCCGCCTTGTCCGCCTCGATCTGGTTCATCATCTTCATCGCCTCGATGATGCACAGCACCTGGCCGATCTTGATCTCATCGCCGATCTCGACGAAGGCCTTGGCCCCCGGGGAGGGCGAGGCGTAGAACGTGCCCACCATGGGTGCGGTGATGACGTGCTCGTTGGGCTTCGGCTTGGCCACTTCCGCGGCCGGCGCGACGCTCGGCGCCGGCGCCACGGGCGGCGCGGCGGCGACCTGCGCCACCTGCGCAGCCACGCCCACCGGCATGCGGCTGATGCGCACGCCTTCTTCGCCCTCCTTGATCTCGATCTCGGCGATGCCGGACTCTTCCAGCAGCTCGATCAGTTTCTTGATTTTTCGGATATCCATGCGGGAAGTGCCCCCCAAATATTCGATGCAATCCGCGACCGCTGCGGCTTCTAAGGCGTGCGTGCCAGGTGCTGTGCGGCAGCGCGCATGGCCGCCTCGTAGCCGAAGGCGCCCAGCCCCTGGATCACCCCGACGGCGATGTCGGAGAAATAGGAATGCCGGCGAAATGCCTCGCGTGCGTTGGTGTTGGACAAATGGACTTCGATGAACGGGATCGCGGTGGCGAGAATCGCATCGCGCAGCGCGACGCTGGTGTGCGTGAAGCCGCCGGGGTTGAAGATCAGGAAGGCGACTTCCTCGCCGCGCGCGCGCTGGATGCGCTCGATGAGTTCGTGCTCGGCGTTGCTCTGGAAGGTGCTCAGCTCGTGGCCGCTCTCACCGGCGACGGCCGCGGCGCGTTGCTCGATCGATTCCAGGGTGTCGCTGCCATAGACCGCCGGTTCGCGGCTGCCCAGCAAATTGAGGTTCGGGCCGTTCAGTAACAGCACTCGGGCCATGGCCTGCGGGACTTCTTCTGTGAGCCGTTCTAAGGTCGAATCGGCGGCGAATGTAACCTAATTCGCGGCTATTGGGATACTTCTGGGGGTGATTTTCGCGGATCTCCGGCTAATTTCGCTTACATCCGCAATTCAGCCGCCGCTACCCTCCAGGGCGCTGCGCGCCGCGTTCAGGCGGGCGACTCCGGCGGCGATCTGCTCACGGGCGGCCTTGAGCGTCAGCCGTCCCACGTCAACGTCGTGGACCCGGTCGAGGATCAGCCGGGCTTCATCGGCATGCAGTTCGCCCACCTTGAGCGTCACGACCTGGCCGCCCCGATCGGCAAATACGCTGAAGGGCAGGACCATGTCCATGCCGAACGCGCTCACCGCATCCAGGCCGCCCTTGTCGCCGATGAGCACAGGATAGTCGATTCCGTGGGATTTGGCGTATTTCAGCACAGGATCCGGATAATCGACCGCGATGCCGACAATTTCGAGCCTATCTCCTGCACGTTCGTGCCTGAGGGACTTGAGGAGCGGAATCTCGCGGCGGCACGGCTCGCACCAGGTAGCCCAGAAGTTCACCAGCAGCGGCCGTCCCTGCCATTCGGCCAGCGAGCGGGTTCTTCCGGCCACGTCGGGGAGCGAGATCGCCGGGAGCTGTTCGGGGATGCGCCGCTCGGGAACGCCCGGTGCCGCCGGGTCGTGAGGGGCGGTGAGCGGCGCTGCCGGGCCACGGACGGGGACAGCGTAGAGCGTAGGACGGGCCGGGGCAGCGAGGCGATAGAACACAAACCCGCCGGCGGCGGAGCCGAGCAGCACGGCGGCCACCCACAGCGCTGCACGCGCGCCGTGCGGGCGCACGGCAGGCGGCGGCACCGTCACGAGGGGGTGTGCAGGGCGCTGCGGGCGCGTGCGGCGAAGGGCTGCGCCTTCATGTAGCCGACGACCCGGTAGGCCGGGCGCTCCTGTCCGTCGCTGCCGTAGAACGCGATGGTCGGTGGCCCGAAGATGCCGAAGCGCTTGAGCAGTGCCTGATCGTCCGCGTTATTGTCGGTGACGTCGGCGCGCAGCAGCACCGCGTCGCGCAGGGCTGCCTGCACCTGTGGATCGCTGAAGGTGTAGCGCTCCATTTCCCGGCACGACGTGCACCAGGCGGCCGTGAAGTCCACCAGCACGCCGCGTCCCTGCGCGTGCGCCCGCGCCACCTCCTCATCAAGCTGCGCCAGCGAAGTCACGGGACGGAAGGGCAGAGTCTGGGTCTTTGCGGCAAACGCCGGCAGCGGTGCCAGGGGATCCGTGCCGCCGAGCGCCGCGCCGGTCGCAAGCGTCACCCCGTAGAGCGCGGCCAATGCGGCGCCGGCGCGCAGTGTCCAGCCCGCAGCCGTCGGCCTGCGGGTCTCGCTCCACAGGAGCCACGCCAGCACCAGCACGGGTACCGACCACAACAGCAGCGCCGTGCGGTCGGGCACGATGCGCGCCAGCATCCACACCGCGACCGCGAGCATCATCACGCCGAATACTTTCTTGACGAGGTCCATCCACGGTCCCGCCTTGGGCAGCAGTTTGCCGGCCGAGGCACCCACGACCAGCAACGGCGTACCCATGCCGATGCTCATGGCGAACAGCGCCGCGCCGCCGCGCGCAATCTGCCCGGTCTGGCTGATCACCAGCAGCGCCCCGACGAGAGCCGGACCTACGCAGGTCGTGACGATGAGCGCCGAGAGCGCTCCCATCACGGCGACACCGCCGAAAGTGCCGGCGGACTGGCGGTTGCTCACGTTGGCGATGCGCGTCTGGATGGCTGCCGGCATCTGCACGGTAAACAGCCCGAACATGGACAGGGCCATGGCCACGAACAGCGCGGCGAACAGCGCCAGTACCCACCACTGCTGGAAAACCGCCTGCACCTGGCGGCCGGCGGCCGCGCAGGCGATGCCGGCGACCGTATAGGTACAGGCCATGCCCAGTACGTAGGTCAGCGACAGCACGAAGCCGCGAGCGGCGGTGACCGGCTGCCGGCCGCCGGTGATGATGCCGGCGAGAATCGGCACCATCGGCAGCACGCAGGGCGTGAAGGCCAGCACCAGGCCCGCGACGAAGAATCCCGACAGCATGAGCAGCGGATTGCCGCGCACCAGGCGGGCGAAGAAGTCCTGTTCCGCGCCACCGCCGCCCGCACCCGATGACTGCGAAAGGGCCGCCCCCGAGCCTGCGGCGAGACTGACATTCACCGTCGTGGTGATCGGCGGATAGCACAGGCCCTTCTCGGCGCAGCCCTGGAAGCTCACCTGCAGGGGCAGCTCAAGGGCGCCGCCGCGCGCGCGTGCCACCGGCACGCTCGCGATGAGCTCGTGGTGATAGACCTCCTGCTTGCCGAAGTACTCGTCGGACTTGATCTGGCCGGGGGGGAACTCGGTGGGGCCAAGCTGCGCTGCGGTGCTCGTCGTGGAGACCTTGATACGCGCCCGGTACAGGTAATAGCCGTCGGCGATTTCCCAGTTGAGGCGTACGCGGTCACTGCCGTCGGCGGTGGCGTCGAAGCGAAACGCCTTGTCCGCCGGCAGGAAGTCATCGCCGTTTGACTTGGCCCCGAGGACCGCATCGATGCCGGTCTTGGTGGCATTCGGGGCAGGGCTGGCCGGGGGCGTCTGGGCGAGCGCGGCGACGCTCAGCAGCAGCGCGGTAAGCGCCGCAATATGTCTCATGGCGATGCGGTACATGGGAGCTCAGCGCAAGCAAGCTGACCAGCGATTCTTATATCGCAGCAGTTGGATGAAGGGCAGGACCTGCGGTTCATTCCTTGCCTCTGTGGTCCGCGTTCCCATTATCCGCCAGGCCGCCGGGGTACCTGCCAGTCGTCCGGGACCTGCGACCCCGGCTGCATCGCCCCAGACGGTGCAGCGGGTGCCGGAACGGGTCCGCAGGGGCGAAAAACGCCCTCGACCACTTGAAATCGGGGGCTGCGCCCCTATGATTAGCAGCCGCAGCGGGTGAGTGCTAATAGCCTTCCCCGGGCGATAACCCCATAACCAATAGTTTTGAAGGAGCGTTCCCCATGAAGATTCGTCCTCTTCATGACCGCGTCATCGTGAAGCGCCTGGAAGAGGAGCGTACCTCTCCGGGTGGCATCGTGATTCCCGATACCGCGGCCGAGAAGCCGGTGCAGGGAAAGATCGTAGCGGTCGGCAAGGGCAAGATTCTCGAGGATGGCCAGGTGCGGCCCCTCGACGTAAAGGTCGGCGACAAGATCCTGTTCGGCAAGTACAGCGGAACCGAGGTCAAGGTCGAAGGCGAAGATCTCGTGGTCATGCGCGAAGAAGACGTCATGGCCGTGATTGAAGGCAAGTAAGCGAGGATCACGACAATGGCAGCTAAAGAAGTCCGATTCAGCGACGACGCGCGCGCCCGCATGTTCCGCGGCGTAAACGTCCTCGCCAACGCCGTCAAGGCGACACTCGGCCCCAAGGGCCGCAACGCCGTGCTCGAGAAGAGCTTCGGCGCCCCCACCATCACCAAGGACGGTGTGTCGGTCGCGAAGGAAATCGAGCTCAAAGACAAGTTCGAGAACATGGGCGCGCAGATGGTGAAGGAAGTCGCTTCCAACACCTCTGACGAGGCCGGCGACGGTACGACCACCGCCACGGTGCTCGCCCAGGCAATCATCCGTGAGGGCCTCAAGGCCGTCGCCTCGGGCCGCAACCCGATGGACATCAAGCGCGGCATCGACAAGGGCGTAACGCTCGCTGTCGAGGAACTGAAGAAGCTCTCCAAGCCCTGCAAGGACTCCAAGGCCATCGCGCAGGTCGGCACGATCTCGGCGAACGCCGACGAGTCGATCGGCAAGACCATCGCCGAGGCGATGGAGAAGGTCGGCAAGGAAGGCGTGATCACGGTCGAGGAAGGCTCGGGCCTGCAGAACGAGCTGGAAGTCGTCGAAGGCATGCAGTTCGACCGCGGCTACCTCTCGCCGTATTTCATCAACAACCAGCAGAACCAGACCGCCGAGCTGGAAAAGCCGGTGATCCTGCTGGTCGACAAGAAGATCTCCAACATCCGCGAGCTGCTGCCGCTGCTCGAAGGCGTGGCCAAGTCCGGCCGCCCGCTGCTGGTGATCGCTGAAGACGTCGAGGGTGAGGCGCTGGCGACCCTGGTCGTCAACAACATCCGCGGCATCCTCAAGGTGGCGTCCGTCAAGGCACCGGGCTTCGGCGACCGCCGCAAGGCCATGCTGCAGGACATCGCGACCCTGACCGGCGGCACGGTGATCTCCGATGAGGTCGGCCTGTCGCTCGAGAAGGCAACGATCAATGACCTCGGCGAAGCCAAGAAGGTCCTGGTGGAGAAAGAGAACACCACCATCATCGACGGCGCCGGCAAGGCGGCCGACATCAAGGGCCGCATCGAGTCGATCCGCCAGCAGGCCGAAGAGGCCACTTCGGATTACGACAAGGAAAAGCTGCAGGAGCGCGTCGCCAAGCTCTCCGGCGGTGTTGCCGTGATCAAGGTCGGCGCTGCCACCGAGATCGAGATGAAGGAAAAGAAGGCCCGCGTCGAAGACGCGCTGCACGCCACGCGTGCCGCCGTTGAAGAGGGCGTGGTGCCGGGCGGCGGTGTCGCCCTGATCCGAGCCCAGCGGGCACTCGACAAGCTCGAGGGCGCGAACGAAGACCAGACGGTCGGCATTCGCATCCTGTCGCGCTCGATCGAAGAGCCGCTGCGTCAGATCGTCGACAACGCTGGCGAGGACGCTGCGGTGATTCTCAACCGCGTCAAGGAAGGCAAGGGTGCCTTCGGCTACAACGCTGCCAAGGGCGACTTCGGCGACATGCTCGAAGCGGGCATTCTCGATCCGACCAAGGTGACGCGTCTGGCGCTGCAGAACGCCGCGTCGGTGGCTGGACTGCTGCTGACGACCGAAGTGATGGTCGCGGAGGCTCCGAAGGAAGACGAGCACTCGCACGGCGGTGCTCCGGGCGGCATGGGCGGCATGGGCGGAATGGACATGTAAGGACCTCTCTAAAGAGGTATCGATTCCGCACTCAACAGCCGATAGTCTTTACATAACAGTTAAGGGAACACGCCCGGGTTCGCCCGGGCCATCCCCCAAAGCCGCGGAACAAGACCCCCTATTCCGCGCATTCCTCGCAGGCCCCTCACGCAGGGGCCTGTTTTTTTTGGGAATCCGTGCCGGCGGTAGCGCCGGCCGCCCCTGCGCGCCGCAGGTTCTTGTCGCGGTGCACACACTATCTTCGCATCTGGCCCGGGGTTATCGTCAGGGCCTCCTAGGAGGCTTCCATGGGCAAATTTCGCTACGCCAGTCTGGCAGCGCCCGCCTGCGCGCTGCTGCTGACTTTCGCTGGCTGCACTCACCAGGGACAGGACGAGATGAGCTGGGCGCGCGCCGCGCTGGAGCGCAACAGCGCCCTCGACATCGTCGCGACCGACCAGCAGACACGCACGTTCACGGTACGCATGAAGGACACCGGCGAGCTGCGCGTGGTGCGAGCCGACGAGGTGACGGCCGCGCCCGCGGCACGCGCCGCGGCCACGGCGTCTGCGACCGACACGGGCACGAGCACGGCGGCGACGGCGGCCACCGCGCCGCGCAATGCAGCGGCGGAGCAGATGGCCCCCGAGCCGGCCAACACCACAACGGCGCAGGCAACGCCACAGGAGCCGGCCGCTGCCATGACGCAGTCCAACTCGCTGGCACCGCAGTCGAGCGCCAGCATGGCAAGCCACATCAGGACGGGTGCTCGAGTCCGGCCCCGGCTACACCATCAAGGCGGCCAGTGCGGCGGAGGCCGGCAGCGGGCGCCTGCGCGCAGCCTCGGTCACGAGTTCCGCCATCGAGCGCCGTCACGAGCCGATCATCTGCCAGGGCGCGCGCATGCTGCACATCGACAACCGCAACCTGGTGTTCGACGGTGACGCGGTCAGCGCCGAGGACGGTTGCGAGATCCACATCACCAACAGCCACATCAGTGCCACCGGCATCGGCGTGTCGGCGCGCGCGGCCAACGTGCACATCGACAACAGTCTCATCGAGGGCGACACCGCCGCGATCGACGCGTCCCAGGGCGCGCAGGTGTACGCGGGCTCCTCGCAGTTCCGCGGCCTGAGTCGCCGCCTCGACAGCGCGACCTTCCACGATCTCGGGGGCAACATCTGGAACTGACGACAGGGGTCCCGGCCAGCGCCGAGCTGGCCGCCCTGGTCGAGCGCGCCCGCGCTGAGCTCATCGCCGACGACAGCCGGCGCGCCGCGCTCGCGGCCGCACCTGCGGCGGTGCGCGCCTGCCTCGACGCAGTTCTCGCCGGCAGCGATTTCGTGGCGCAGTCCTGCCTGCGCGACACCCATACCTTCACCACGCTGCTGGCGAGCGGCGACCTCGAGCGTTGCCTGCCGGCGGCACAGTTCGTCGCCCGGGCACCGCCGCCGACGCCGCAGGCGAGCGAGGCGCAGCTGCTGACGGCGCTGCGCCGCTGGCGCCGGCTGGAACACACGCGCATCGCCTGGCGCGACCTGGCCGGCTGGGCGCAGCTGCCGGAAACGCTCAGCGAGCTCAGCGCCTTTGCCGATGCCGCGATCAGCACCGCGCTCACGTATGCGCGCGCGCAGCTGGTGGCGCGCTACGGCGAGCCGCGCAGCGTGAGCGGCGAGGTGCAGCCGCTGCTCGTCATCGGCATGGGCAAACTTGGCGGCGGCGAGCTCAACTTCTCGTCCGACGTCGACCTGGTGCTGCTGTTCCCCGAGCACGGCGACACCGATGGCGCCCGCCCCATCAGCAACGAGGAGTTCTTCACGCGCCTGGGTCAGGCACTGGTGCGGCTCCTGGGCACGCGCACGGCCGATGGTTTCGTGCTGCGCGTGGATCTGCGGCTGCGCCCCTTCGGCGACTCGGGGCCGCTGGTGGCGAGCTTCGCCTCCTTCGAGGACTATTTGCCGCGGCACGGCCGTGACTGGGAGCGCTACGCCTACGTCAAGGCGCGTCCCATCACCGCGCCGGAGCGCTACGCCGAAATCGAGGCCTCCGCCGTGCGGCCGTTCGTCTATCGCCGCTACCTCGACTACGGCGTATTCGAGAGCCTGCGGGAGATGAAGGCGCTGATCGAGCGCGAGATCGAGCGGCGCGAACTCGCCGACCACATCAAGCTCGGCCCGGGCGGCATTCGCGAGATCGAGTTCATCGTGCAGGCGCTGCAGCTGACGCGCGGTGGCCGCGACCGCCGCCTGCAGACCCCGTCGCTGTTCGCAGCGCTGGCACGTCTTGGCGAGACGCGCCTGCTGCCGCCCGCGGCGGTCAGCGAGCTGCGCGAGGCGTACGTGTTCCTGCGCCGCCTCGAGAACCGCCTGCAGATGCTCGCCGATGCGCAGGTGCACCGCCTGCCGGCCGATGCCTTGAGCCAGGAGCGCATCGCCCTGGCCATGGGCGAGCGCAACTGGCCGGCGCTGCTGCAGGCGCTGGACCTGCAGCGCGCCCGTGTCAGCCAGCACTTCAGCCTGGTGATCCTCGGCGCCGGCGCGCCCCCGAGCGCGGCGCTGCGCATCGATCTCGGCCGCTTCTGGGACAGCCAGGCGGAGGCCGCAGCGCTCGCCGAATCGCTGGCGGCGGCCGGCTTCGGCGACAGCAGCGAGGCGGCGCGCCTGCTGCTCGAGCTGCGCGCCTCGGCGCTGGTGCGCAAGCTCGACGAGCCCGGGCGCAAGCGTCTGCAGGCGCTGCTGCCGCTGCTGCTGGCCGACGTGGCCAAAAGCCGCGCACAGCTGCCGGTGCTGCGCCGGCTGATCCTGATCATCGAGGCGACCGGCAAGCGCTCGGCGTACTTCGCACTCCTGCAGGAGAACAGCGCGGCGCGCGCGCGCCTGGTGGAGCTGTGCCGGCACGGCGACTTCCTCGCCGCGCAGATCGCCGCACACCCGCTGCTGCTCGATGAGCTGATCGATGAGGGCCTGCTGACGCAGCTGCCGGCGCGCCGCGACATGGCGCGCGAGCTCGGTGCGCGCCTGGAACAGCTGTCCGGCGCGGAGGACCCGGAGGAGCAGGTCGAGGCGCTGCGGCAGTTCCAGCGCGCCGCCCTGTTCCGCGTGGCGGTGGCGGACCTCACCGGCGTCCTGCCGCTGATGCAGGTGAGCGACCGGCTCACCGACATCGCCGAGCTGATCGTCGAGCAGGCGCTGCAGCTTGGCTGGCGGCAGATCACGGCACAGTTCGGCGTGCCGCTGTGCGGTGCTGCGCCGGCGCGCCGCGCGGTCAACATCTGTGCGGTCGGGTACGGCAAGCTCGGCGGCATGGAGCTGGGATACTCCTCGGATCTCGACCTGGTATTTCTGCACGACTCGCACGGCGAGCAGCAGGAAACGAGCGGCGCCAAGCCGATCGACAACCAGGTGTTCTTCCTGCGCCTGGCGCAGCGCATCGTGCACCTGCTCACCATGCATTCGGCGGCCGGCAGGCTCTACGAGGTCGACGTGCGCTTGCGCCCGAGCGGCAAGGGGGGCCTGCTGGTCACCAATATCGAAGCGTTCGCCGAGTACCAGCGCGCGGAGGCGTGGACCTGGGAGCACCAGGCGCTGCTGCACGCGCGGGCCGTTGCCGGCTCACCGGAGCTGCGCGCGCGCTTCGAGGCGGTACGCCTGGAGATCCTGTGCCGGCACGTGCGCCGCGACACCCTGCGCAGCGAAGTCAAGAACATGCGCGAGCGCATGCGCCGCGAGCTCGGTGGCGCGGATGCCGCAAACTTCGATATCAAGCAGGATCCCGGCGGCATTGCCGACATCGAGTTCCTGGCGCAGTACTGGGCGCTGCGCTGGGCACATGACTATCCACCGGTGGCCTGGTTCGCCGACACCATCCGCCAGCTCGAGTCGGTGGCCTCCGCCGACCTGGTGCCGCAGGCGAGCGTGGACGTGCTCACGGCCGCCTATCGCGCCTACCGCGCGCGCACCCATCACCTGTCGCTGGCCGGCGCACCACCGGTGGTGCCGGCCAGCGAGTTCCGCGCCAGCCGTGAGGGCGTGACGAGGCTTTGGAACGCCACGATGAGTGATGCGGCTCCTGGCGCGCAGGTATAATCGCCGTTCCGCTTTCCAGTTGTCCGTAAAGAGCCGCCAATGGTCGCAACGGCCAAACCGCTGATCGAAGCCAACGCGCAGAACCAGTACGAGGTCGGCGCCGAGGATCTGCCGCTGTGCTGCCCGATGCCGCAGATGTACCTGTGGAATTCCCATCCGCGGGTTTATCTGCCGATCGAAGAGACCGGCTGGGCCAAATGCGGCTATTGCAGTGCCGAGTACACGCTGCGCCGCTAGCGGGCAGCACACCGCCGTCCTCACCCCCGCCCGCCTCCTGAAGTCGGCGCGCGCCGCCCGCTCTAGCGGTACTGGCGGTAAGATTTTTCCTCGACCAGCCGCGAGCCCAGCGCCAGGTTGATGCGCTTCTTGATGGCGGCGCGTTCATCATTGGCGACATACACGGCGCGCGCCAGCTCGATGAAGTCGCGGTCGAAGGTCTGCTTGGCTTCCTTGTCGCGGATACGGTCCTCGATGTCCCACAGCTGTTCGTTGACCTTGTGCAGGGCGTGTTCGTCGACACTCAGCTCCTGCGCCGCCGCGCCACAGTCCTTCCAGATCTGCTCGAGCAGTCCCAGCTCCAGCTTCACGTTGGCAAGTTTGCCGGCATCCTGGATGCGCGCCACCTTGATGCGCAGGATCGTGATCTTGTCGAGCAGCTCGCCCGGCGAGAGGGGTACGAGGATGTCTGTCATGCTGCGGATCCTAGCAACTCATCAAGACGCGCGGCGACCTGATCGACGCCGATGAGGTCCATGACGCCCGGCTCCTCGATCTTGTGGCCCCATGGTAGCGCCTCCGGCTCGCAGCCGCGGAAGCGGCGCGCCGCCTGCGGGTAGGCGTCCACGCACCACTCGCGCGACAGATACGGACCGCTGCGCTGCGGGTTGGTGGCCGCATACAGGCCGATCACCTTGGTGCCCACCATCGTCGCCATGTGTGCAGGTCCGGAATCGGGCGTCAGCAGCACGCGCGCCCGCCCCAGCAGCGCCAGGAGTTGCGGCAGCGTGTCCTGACCGATCTGGTTGAGCAGCGGCACCGCACAGGCACGCTCGATGTGCGCACCCGCGGCGCGCTCGGCCTCGCTCGGGCCGCCGGCCAGTATTACGCGCATGCCGTGCCGGCTGGCGGCGTGTTCGGCCAGCGCCGCATAGCGCGCCGCGCTCCAGTTGCGCAGCGGATGGCTGGAGCAGGGGCTGATGACGAGCGTGGCGCGCTCATCCGGAATGAGGCGCTGCGCATAGGCGTGCGCCTCGGCCGGCAGCGGCACGTCCCAGCGCAGCGTACGCGTGCTGATGCCGAGCGCGCTGACGAACCCGAACAGGCTGTCCTGGACGTGCTCGCGCCGCTGCGCGGCGATGCGCGCGTTGGTGAACAGCCACTGCAGCTCGCGCGCCCGCGCCCGGTCGAAGCCGAGTTTGACGCGCGCCGGCACGCCCCGCGCCAAGAGGCTGGCGCGCAGCGCCAGCTGCATGTGCAGCAACACGTCGAAGCGGCGCGCCCGCAGCTGCGCGCGCACGGCACGCATGCCCGGCACCCCGGCGCGCTTGTCCGCGGTGATAAACTCCACGCCCTCGATGAGGCTCATGAGGCGTGCTTCGTTGTGGCCGATGATCCAGCTGAGCTGCGTCGCCGGCCAGGCCTGCTGTAAGGTGCGCACGATCGGCACCACGTGGCAGGTATCACCGATCGCCGACAGCCTGAGGATGCAGACACTGCGCGGCGGTTCGGCAAGAGGCAGCAACATTATGGAGTCAGGGTTGTGACTGGGCGCTGGGCGGTCGGCCCGGAAGTGAAGCGTGGCGCGCTTGCGAGCGGCGCCATGCTATATGACGCCTCCCGCGTCGGCAATTTGAGTAGCGACTGGTTTGAGCCGAGTTACTGGCAGGCGCGCGGCCAGCTCGACGGCAGCGCCCGCGGCCGCGGCACCACCTGGTTCCTGAAACCGGGCGACGGCAAGCGCTACGTGCTGCGGCACTACCGGCGCGGCGGCCTGCTGGCGCGCCTCGCCGGCGACCGTTATGGCTGGCGCGGGGAAGACAACACGCGGCCGTTCGCCGAGTGGCAGCTCACCTACCGCCTGCATCGCGCCGGGCTGCCCGTGCCCACACCGATCGCCGCGCGCTACCGCCGGCAGGGTTCCACCTATACCGGCGACCTCATCACCGAGCGCCTCACGACGGTGGGCTCGCTGGCCGAATGCCTGCGCACCGGCGCGCTGTCGGTGCTGACCTGGATCTCGATCGGGCGCTGCATCCGCCGCTTTCACGATCTCGGCGTGTGTCATGCCGATCTCAATGCCCACAATATCCTGCTGAGCGAGGACGACGTCTATCTGATCGACTTCGACCGCTGCCAGCTGCGCGGTGGGGGATTCTGGCGCGACGCGAATCTGGTGCGCCTGCGCCGCTCGCTGGACAAGATCACCTGGTCGCTGCCCTCCGAGCGTTTCGGTGAGTCCGACTGGCACGGCCTGCTCGACGGCTACCGCCAGGCCAGCGCGCCGAGCGCCATGCCGGCCTAACTCGTCAGGTCCGCCGTTGCGCCTGCTCTATCTGCTCGCGGTCTACCTCGCAGCCCCACTGGTGAGCCTGCTGTACCTGTGGCGCGGCCTGCGCGACCACAGCTACTGGCATAATTTCCGCGAACGCTTCGGCTTCGGGGCGCGCAGCGCGCCGCACGGCGTGTGGCTGCACGCCGTGTCGGTGGGCGAGGTGCAGGCGTGCGCACCGCTGGTGACCGCGCTCAGCCGCCAGCATCCGCGCCTGCCGCTCACCGTCACCACCTTCACGCCGACCGGGGCGGCGCGCGCGCGGGCGCTGTTCGGCAACGTGGCGCAGGTGCGCTATCTGCCCTTCGATCTGCCCGGCGCGGTGCGGCGCTTTCTTGCGCGCGTGCAGCCGCAGCTGGCCGTCATCTTCGAGACCGAGCTGTGGCCGAACCTGTATCGCGAATGCGCGCGGCGCCGCGTGCCGCTGGTGATCGCCAGCGCCCGCCTGTCGCAGCGCTCGGTGAACCGTTACCGGCGCCTCGGCGGCCTGTTCCGCGACGCGCTGGCGCACACCGCCGTGGTGGCGGCGCAGGGCAGTGCCGATGCCGAGCGCTTCCGCGCCCTCGGGGCGCAGGCCGACAGCACCCACGTGACCGGCAACCTCAAGTTCGATTTTGAGCTGCCGCCCGACATCGCGGCGCGCGGCGCGCAGCTGCGCGCGCAGTTTGCCGCCGCCCGCCCGCTGTGGGTCGCCGGCAGCACCCACGGCGGCGGCGAGGAACAGGCGCTGCTGCGCGCGCACCGGCGCGTGCTCGCCGCGCACCCGCAGGCGCTCTTGGTGCTGGCACCGCGCCATCCGCCGCGCTTCGACGAGGTGGCGCAGCAGCTGGCGCAGGCCGGCTTCGTCAGCGTGCGCCGCTCGCAGCCCGGCACGGCAGCCCGGGCCGGCAGCTGCGAGGTGCTGCTGCTCGACTCGCTCGGCGAGCTGCTGGATTTTTACGCGGCGGCCGACGTGGCATTCGTCGGCGGCAGCCTGGTGAACATCGGCGGCCACAATCTGCTGGAGCCGGCAGCTCTCGGCGTGCCGATCCTCACAGGTCCCGACAATCACAACAGCGCCGACGTCGCGCGCCTGCTGATCGCACGCGGCGCCGCCGAGGTGGTGCGCGACGCCGCCGAACTCACCGCGCGCCTCAAGGCGCTGCTCGCCGATCCCGAGGCGCGGGCGCGCATGGGCGCGCTCGGGCGCGACTGCGTCGAAAGTAACCGCGGCGCGCTCAGCAAGCTGCTGGCGCTGATCGAGCCGCTGCTGGCCTCAGCCGCCGCCTAGCGGTTCTGCGGGCTCTGGCCGGCGGGCGGGGTTGCCGGCGGGGGCGTGCCGGGAGTCGTGCCGTTCGGCAGCGCGCTGTCGGGCGGTCCGGCCTTGGGCGTCAGGGTCTCGGGAGTCTCCACGGCGGGCGAGGTGGGCGCCGTCACCGTCAGCGAGTCGTTGATTTCCTGCAGCTCCTTGCGGTCCAGATTGCCGGCCGCAAGGCGCAGCTGCAGCACGCTGACGATGTAGTCGTAGCGGCTGCCCGAGTAGTCGGTCTGCGCCTGCACCAGATTCTTGCGCGCGTTCAGCACATCGACCGAGGTGCGCGTGCCGACGTCGTAACCGGCTTCGGTGGCTTTCAGCGCGGTGTGGTTGGATTCCAGCGCCTGGCTGAGCGCCTGCACGCGCGCAATGCCGCTGATGACGCCGAGGTAGGCATCGCGCGCCTGGCGCTCCGTGGCACGTGAGCTCTGCACCACCGCTTCCTTGGCGGCGATCCACTGGTACTGCGTCTGCCGCACCTTCGACTGCGTGAAGCCGCCGGAGAACAGCGGCACGGTGAGCTGCAGGCCGATCTGCCGGTCGTTGAACTTGCTGTCGACGTCCTGGAACGGCAGGTACTCCAGCACCTCGTTGGCGTTCTGCTGCGTGTAGGAGCGGCCGGCGACGATGTCGAGTGTCGGCAGGTGGCCACCGACGGCGGCGTGCACGTTGTCGCGCGCGATATCCGCCGCCAGGCGGCTGGAGATCAGCGACAGGTTCTGCTCGAGCGAGATGTTGACCCACTGCGACTCATCGGCCGGCGTCGGACTGTTCAAGGGCATGTCGGTGCCGGGCTTGGCGAGCCGGTCGTACTTCTGACCGGTGATCTCCTGCAGCTGATCCTCGGAGGTCGCAAGCGTGCGTTTGGCGGCGATCACCGCGGCGGCGGCGGTGTCGCGCGCCGCCTTGGCATCCTGCACGTCGGTGATGGCGATCAGGCCGACTTCGAAGCGCTTGTCGGCCTGATCGAGCTGGCGGGCGATCGCCTCGAGCGAGGCAGCGTTCGCCTCCAGCTCGTCTTCTGCCGCCAGCACGTTGAAGTAGGCCTGCGCGACCCGCAGGATCAGCTGCTGCTCGGCCGCCTGGTAGGTCGCTTCCGCCTGGGCAATCTCCTTGCTGGCAGCCTTGATGTTCATCCAGTTGGTCCACGAGAACACGTTCTGGCGCAGGTTCAGCGCCCAGGTCTTGGTGGTGGAATCGATCACCGTCGGCAGCGGCAGCACCACCAGCTCGCCCGGCCCGTTGGGATTGGTGGGGTTGGCGATTTCGTTGACCTGGTCCTGGAAGCCGGCATTGTGGTCGCGCGTGATGCTGGCGGTGCCGTTGATCTGCGGCAGCACCGCCGCCCAGGCCTGCGGGCGCGCCTCGCGCGCGGCCAGGCGGTTGGCGTCGGCCTGGCGGATGATCGGGTCGTTGTGGACCGCATCCTCGAATACGCCGATCAGATCCTTGGATTGCGCAGCGCCTGATATCGCGAGCAGAAGCAGGGCTAGGGTGCAGGCGCGGGTCATGGCATTCCTTGTACGTCAGAGTCGGGCACGGGTCGAAGGGTTTAGAAAGCAAACGGCGCTGGCCGCACGGCGTTCACGAGCGGATCGATGACCGTCTCGAACAGGCTCTGCGTGGCGAACGAGTCCGCGCCGCTGCGGCTCACCAGCCGTGCATCCATCACCGGCGCTTCGCCCACCACCACGAACAGGCGCCCGCCGGGGGCGAGCATGCGCTCGAAGCGCGCGTCATAGGTCGGCAGCGATGCCGTCAGCGCAATCGCGTCGTAACGCGCGCCGCTGTCGGCCTGCAGCGCGTCCGCATCCACCACCGTCACGTCGCGCATCCCCAGGAGTGCCAGGTTGCGGCGCGCCTCTTCGGCCAGATCCGGAAACACCTCGAGGGAGGTGACATGCGTGGCCATGGCGCGCAAACAGGCCGTAATGAAGCCGGTGCCGGCGCCGATCTCGAGCACCTTCTCGGCCCCCTGCGGCGCCAGGGCCTGCAGCAGCCGCCCGGCGACGCTCGGACGCAACATATGCTGCGCGCGCGCCAGCGGCACCTCGACGTCCGCGTAGGCGCGATAGCGCTGCGTCTGCGGCACGAACAGCTCGCGGGGCACCTGGCGCATGACATCGAGCACGCGCTCGTCCAGCACGTCCCAGGCGCGCACCTGCTGCTCGATCATCTGTTCGCGGGCATCTGCCGTGTACATCGCCTCAGGCTCCGATTGGACTTATTGCTAAACGCTGAAAAGGCCGGAGAAGTTAAGGGTTTTCAGGCTTGCTGCCAAGCCGCCTTGCGACGAGATATGGTGAAATACCGACGGGGCGAGGGGTCCGCTGCGCTATGCTTGCCCCGTCCGTATTCCCCGAGCACGACAAGTCGAATCAGAGTGCCGGTGGACCCCACGCGGGATACCCAAGCAGAAGGGCTTGAGAAGAACGCAAGATGTCGATTGTCGGCCTGTTGTGCCTCCTGTTCGCCCTAATCGCCGGTCTGGTCCTCGTGCTGTACGCGTTGCAGCGGCGCGACGTGCGCACCATGGAGGAGGTATCCCAGCAGCTGCAGCGCATCGCCATCGGCGGCCGCCTGCCCGGGCGGCTGGAGATCAACAGCGATAAGCCCGAAATCGCCGCCATGGTGACCGCGGTCAACCACCTGCTGACGCGCGCCGCGCCCGCCGCGGAGCGCGATGCCGCCGAGGCGCCGAAACTGTTCGCCGACCTCGGCGACCGCATCCACGAGGCGGTGCTGGTGCACCGCGAAGTGATCCTGTACGCGAATCGCCAGTTCGCCAGCTTCGTCGGCGTCGATCGCGTCGAGCTGATCGGCCGGCGCCTGTCCGACCTCGTGCCGCCGGAGTACGCCGAGCTGGTGAGCGACAACATCCGCCGCCGCCTCGCCGGCGAGAACGCCGCGGAGCGCTACGAGATCGACATGATCGGGCTGCAGGGCCAGCTGAGCCGCCTGGAAATCGCCTCCACCCTGGTCGAGTACGCCAAGGGCAACGCGCTGCTCATCACCGGCGTCGAGATTCTGCCGACCCAGACCGTGCAGACGCTGCGACTCGCCGCCGAGACGGCGGGCGAACCGCAGCTGCTCGCTCTCAACTCGCTTGCCGAGGCGATCATCGCCACCGACAAGGACGGGCGCATCACCTTCATCAACCCGGCGGCGCAGGTGCTGACCGCCACCGAGGGCGGCGCCGCCACCGGCAAGCTGCTCGAAGAGATCGTCAGTCTGGTGGACGAGAGCGACCGCCGCCGGCTGTCCGATCCGGTGCACCAGGCCCTCACCAGCGGCGCGCCGGTCAACTTGAGTCGCCGCGCACTGCTGCTGTCGCGTAACAACGGCGCCGAACGTTCCATCGAGCTGTCGGCCTCGCCGATCCGCAATGCCGACCGGGAGCTGGTGGGCGCGGTGGTGTTGCTGCACGACGTCACCGAGATGCGCGGCCTGGCGCGGCAGATGTCCTACCAGGCCACCCATGACGCGCTCACCGGCCTCATCAACCGGCGCGAGTTCGAGCGGCGCCTGGAAGAGGCCATCGAGAGCGGGCAGCGTGGCGATGGCCAGCACGTCCTGTGCTACCTCGATCTGGACCGCTTCAAGCTGGTCAACGACACCAGCGGACACATCGCCGGCGACAGCATGCTGCGCGAGGTTGCCAAGCTGCTGCGCGACGCGGTGCGCGACAGCGACACGGTCGGGCGCCTGGGCGGCGACGAGTTCGGCACGCTTTTGGTCGGCTGTCCGCTGGAGAAAGCGCGGCAGATCGCCGACGACGTGTGCCGTGCTGTCAACGATCACCGTTTCGTGTGGAAGGACAAGATCTTCAACATCGGCGTATCGGTGGGGCTGGTCGAGATCTCGCGCGAGAGCGGCACGCTGGAGGAGCTGCTGGCCGCCGCCGATACCGCCTGTTACGTCGCCAAGAAGCAGGGGTCCGGGCGCGTGGCGGTGTACTCCGCGCGCGACGAGGCGCTCGCGCGCCACACCGGCGAGATCCAGTGGCTGCAGCGCCTGCAGGGGGCGCTCAAGGAAAACCGCTTCCACCTCTACCAGCAGGTCATCGTGCCGGCGCACGGTGAGGAGGGCGGCCCGGCCATGGAGGTGCTGGTGCGGCTGCGCGATGAGAGCGGCAACGAGCTGGTGCCGGCGGACTTCATGCGCGCCGCGGAGCGCTACCGCCTCATGGGGCTGGTGGACCGCTGGGTGGTGCAGACGACGCTCGCAGCCCTCGGCCGCGGTGCGATCGCCGTGCCGAGCGACCGCAGCGTCGCGATCAATATCTCCGGGCAGACGCTCGGCGATGTGCAGTTCCTGGAGTTCGTGGTCGAGTGCCTCGACAGCACCGGAGTTGCCCCCGGGCAGGTGTGCTTTGAGATCACCGAGAGCGCGGTGATCGCCAACCTCGATCACGCGCGTCGTTTTGTCGGCGTGCTGCACGGCATGGGCTGCCAGTTCGCGCTCGACGACTTCGGTTCCGGCGTCGGCTCGTTCTCCAACCTCAAGACCCTGCCGCTCGACTACCTGAAGATCGATGGTTCGTTCATGCGCAACCTGGCGCGCGACACCGTCAACCAGGCGATGGTCACGGCCATGATCAAGCTTGCGCGCACGCTGAACTTCCGCGTGATCGCCGAACAGGTCGAGGATACCGCCGCGCTCGATGCCGCACGGCGCATCGGCGTGGACTTCCTGCAGGGCTACGCCATCGGCCGGCCGCAGCCGCTGTCGCTGGCCGCCTAGCCCGTCAGGTCTTGCTGCCCGGCTCGAACTTCAGCGCCACGCCGTTCATGCAGTAGCGCTCGCCGGTGGGACGCGGGCCGTCCGCAAACACGTGCCCGAGGTGACCGCCGCAGCGCGCGCAGTGCACTTCGGTGCGACGCATCAGGAGGCTCGAGTCCTGGCTGGTGCCCACCGCCCCTGGCATGGGCTGGAAGAAGCTCGGCCAGCCCGAGCCGCTCTCGTACTTGCTGGCCGAGTCGAACAGCGGCTCGCCGCAGCCGGCGCACTTGAACGTGCCGGCGCGCTTCTCGGCGTTCAACGCGCTGCTGCCGGCCCGCTCGGTGCCGTGCTGACGCAGCACCTGGTAGGCCTCCGCGCCAAGCTCACGGCGCCACTCTTCGTCCGACTTCTCGACCGGGAAAGGTTCCTCGCCCATCGCGCACCTCTAAAAGCCCGGCGGCCGAGAGCGGCCGCCGGGGTGATTAGAGCAGCGGCACCAGCAGCAGTGCCACGATATTGATGATCTTGATGAGCGGGTTGATGGCAGGTCCGGCGGTGTCCTTGTAGGGATCGCCGACCGTGTCGCCGGTGATGGCCGCCTTGTGCGCATCCGAGCCCTTGCCGCCGAAGTTGCCTTCCTCGATGTACTTCTTGGCGTTGTCCCAGGCGCCGCCGCCGGTGGTCATGGAGATCGCGACGAACAGGCCGGTGACGATGGTGCCGATGAGCAGGCCGCCGAGCGCGCGGATGCCGGCGCCCGGGCCCATCAGCGAGTTCATGGCGAACACCAGCACGATCGGCACCAGGATCGGCAGCAGCGAGGGCACGATCATTTCGCGGATCGCGGCCCGCGTCAGCAGGTCGACGGCGCGCGAATAGTCGGGTTTCTCGGCGCCGCTCATGATGCCCTTGATCTCGCGGAACTGGCGGCGCACCTCGTTCACCACGGCGCCCGCGGCACGTCCCACCGCCTCCATGGCCATGGCGGCGAACAGATACGGCACCAGGCCGCCGATGAACAGGCCGATGATCACCGCCGGATCCGACAGCGAGAAGTCGGCGAGCTTGCCGGCGGCGGCCAGGTTGTGGGTGTAGTCGGCGAACAGCACCAGCGCTGCCAGGCCCGCCGAACCGATGGCGTAGCCCTTGGTCACCGCCTTGGTGGTGTTGCCGACCGCATCGAGCGGGTCGGTGATGTTGCGCACTTCCTTGGGCAGGCCCGCCATCTCGGCGATGCCGCCGGCGTTGTCGGTGATCGGGCCGTAGGCATCCAGCGCGACGATCATGCCGGTCATCGACAGCATCGCGGTGGCGGCGATGGCGATGCCGTACAGGCCCGCGAGCGTAAACGAGCCCCAGATGGCGAGGCACACCGCGATGACCGGCAGTGCCGTGGCCTTCATCGACACGCCGAGGCCGGCGATGATGTTGGTGGCATGGCCGGTCTGGGAGGCCGCGGCCACCTTGCGCACCGGGCTGTACTCGGTGGCGGTGTAGTACTCGGTGATCATGATCATGGCCGCGGTCAGGCCGAGGCCGATGAGCGCACAGCCGTACAGCGAGGCCACGGCGCCGGGCATGATCTGGCGCGTGATGAAGTAGAAGGCGATCGCGGACACGACGCCCGAGACGATGACGCCCTTGTAGAGCGCGTTCATGATCTTGCCGCCTTCGCGCGCCGACACGAAGAAGGTGCCGATGATGGAGCCGACGATCGAGGCCGCCCCGAGCGCGAGCGGATAGATCACGGCGGACAGGGCGGCAGGCGCGCCGTCCTTGGCGAACAACAGGTCGCCGAGCAGCATGGTGGCGACGATGGTGACGGCGTAGGTCTCGAACAGGTCCGCCGCCATGCCGGCGCAGTCGCCGACGTTGTCACCGACGTTGTCGGCGATCACGGCCGGGTTGCGCGGATCGTCCTCGGGAATGCCGGCCTCGACCTTGCCGACCAGGTCTGCGCCCACATCGGCGCCCTTGGTGAAGATGCCGCCGCCGAGGCGCGCGAAGATCGAGATCAGCGAGCCGCCGAACGCCAGCCCGATGAGCGCGTGCAGCGCGCCCTGCGCGCCGATCGCGGGGAACTGTCGCAGCAGCGTGTAGTAGCCGGCGACGCCGATCAGACCGAGGCCCACGACCAGCATGCCGGTGATCGCGCCGCCGCGGAACGCCACGCTCAGCGCCGCGTTCAGGCCGTGGGTGGCGGCCTGGGCGGTGCGTACGTTGGCGCGTACCGAGATGTTCATGCCGATGTAGCCGGTGAGGCCCGACAGCAGCGCGCCGACGACGAAGCCGCCGGCGGTCGGCCAGCCGAGCGGGGAGAAGCCGATGAGGGCAAACAGCACGATGCCGACGATGAGGATGGTGCTGTACTGGCGGTTGAGATAGGCCTTGGCGCCGGCCTGGATGGCCGCGGCGATCTCCTGCATGCGCGCATTACCCGTCGGCAGGCGCAGGATTATTGTCATCGAGAACACGCCGTAGAGCACGGCGAGCACGCCGGCCGCGATAGCGGCCCAAAGCCACACGGTGGCGTCCATCATCGGGAACCTCCCCAAAAAAGGCCGCGCACTATACCACGCTGCCGGCGCCTTTTTAGGGTCTGCCGGGAGCCCGCGGCAGGCGGCCGGGCAGCGTAAAACGCCTGCCGCCGCGCTTAGACCTTGAACTCCCCGCGCAGCTTGCGGCGGACGGCCACGCCCTTGATGTGCACGTAGTCGGGCAGGCCGTTCTTGTAGGGGGGGTAGCTCTCCCCGGCGATGAGGGGCTCAAGGTAGCGGCGGCAGGCCGCCGTGATGCCGAACCCATCCGCGCGGATGTAGTCGCGCGGCAGCTTCTTTTCCTTGTTGGCGACGTCTGCCAGCGGCACGTGGCCGAGCACCCAGCGGTAGGGCCGCTGCGACTTGCGCACGATGGTCGGCATGACGGCGTTGACGCCGCTGACGGCGAGCTGTACCGCCGCCTTGCCGACCGCATAGGCCTGCTCGACGTCCACGCGCGAGGCGATGTGGCGTGCGGCGCGCTGCAGGTAGTCCGCCACCGCCCAGTGGTACTTGTAGCCGTGCGCCTCGCGCACCATGTTGGCGACCACGGGCGCAACGCCGCCCAGCTGCGTGTGGCCGAAGGCATCGCGGGTGCCGGCGTCGGCGAGGAACTTGCCATCGGCGGTCGCCGCGCCTTCCGACACCACGACCACGCAGTAACCATAGCTCGTGACGCACTCGCGCACCCGCTCGAGGAACCGCTCGCGCTCGAACGGCACCTCGGGAAACAGAATGACGTGCGGCGCCTCCGCCGCGCCCGAGCCCGCCAGGCCGCCGGCGGCGGCGATCCAGCCCGCATGCCGGCCCATCACCTCCAGCACGAACACCTTGGTGGAAGTGCGCGCCATCGAGGCCACATCGAGCGCCGCCTCGCGCGTGGACACGGCCACGTATTTGGCGACCGAGCCGAAGCCCGGGCAGCAGTCCGTGTGCGGCAGGTCGTTGTCCACGGTCTTGGGCACGCCGACGCAGGTGATGGGATAGCCAAGCGATGCGCCGATCTGCGACACCTTGAGCGCGGTGTCCATGGAGTCGTTGCCGCCGTTGTAGAAGAAGTAACCGATGTCGTGGGCGCGGAATACCTCGATCAGGCGCTCGTATTCGCTGCGGTTCTGCTCCAGGCCCTTGAGCTTGAAGCGCGCCGAGCCGAAGGCGCCGGCGGGGGTGTGTTTCAGGGCGCGGATGGTCGCGGCGCTCTCGCGCCCCACGTCGATGAGATCCTCGGTGAGCGCACCGATGATGCCGTGGCGTCCGGCGTAGACCTTGTTGATGTGCCTGGAGCGCAGCGCCGTCTCTATCACCCCGCAGGCGGAGGCGTTGATGACGGCGGATACTCCGCCCGACTGGGCGTACAAGGCGTTGCGCGCGGCGGCTTTTTTCATGTTCAAAGAATAACGCACCCACCGCGCCGGGCGCGACGGCGTCCGGGAGGTTTGACCTGCGTGGGGGCGGCCGGTAACGTTGCGGGCCTTCGCGGCAGCCGCACCTCTCAGTCTGTCACTACATCATGCGCATCGTCCTGTTGGGAGCGCCCGGTTCGGGCAAGGGCACGCAGTCGCAGCGCCTGGTGGAGCGGGCACGGATTCCGCAGATTTCCACCGGGGATCTGCTGCGCAGCGCCGTCGCGCACGGCACCGAGCTCGGTCGCCAGGCCAAGGAGGCCATGGACGCCGGCCGCCTGGTCGATGACTCGCTCGTGCTCGGCATGATCCGCGAGCGCCTGGCCGAGAAGGATGCCCGCAAGGGGTTCATCCTCGATGGCTTTCCGCGCAACCTGGCGCAGGCCCATGCGCTCGAGCGGCTGCTCGAGGGCATCGGCCAGCCGCTGGATGCTGTGGTGCAGCTGGAAGTGGACTACGGCGAGCTGGTGCGCCGCATCTCGGGACGGCGCACCTGCGCCGACTGCGGGCGGGTGTTCAACCTCCTGACCTCGCCGCCGCCGGCGGGCGAGGGCGCGGCCTGTCCCAAGACCGGCGCGCCGCATCGCCTCATACAGCGCCCGGACGACAACGAGGCGACCGTCGCCGAGCGCCTGCGCGTCTACGACGAGAAGACCAGGCCGCTGGTCGACTTCTACCGTGCGCGCGGCCTGCTGCGCGTGATCAACGCCGAAGGCTCGGTGGACGAAGTGACGCGCCGCCTGGCCCAGGCGCTCGGCGCCCCCGCCCTGGCGCAGCGCCGTGCGCCGGCCAGCACCGTGCGCAAGCGCCCGCGCGCCAAGCGCAGCGTCACGGCGGCACACAAGCGGGTGCGCAAGCCGGCGAAAGCCAAGCGCACGCCCGGCAAGGCGGCACGCACGCGTCGCAAGAGCGCCGCCGCCTCGCGCCCCAAGGCGCGCGGCAAGCGCCGCTAGAGCGCCGCCAGCAGACGTTCCCCGAGCTGCGCGCGGCGCCAGCCGCGCAGCAGCGTGCCGTCCCGGCGCCCCTGCGCCAGCTGCTCCAGATCACGTCGCGTCGCCAGCACCTCGGGCACCAGGTTCAGCTCTTTCGCCACCGTCTGGCTGATACCGCTGAGTTTGCGCACCAGCGCCGCCTGTTCGAGATCGGGCCGCGGCCGTGCCGGCAGCGGTGGCGGCGGTTGCGGTACCTGCGCGGCGGCCACGCACGCCAGCAGCTCGTCGCCGCGGCGCCTGACCAGGCCAGGCGGCATGTCCGCGATCTGTGCCAGCTCGTCGACCGTGCGCGGCACCTGCAGCACCATGTCGCGCAGCACGGCGTCCTCGAGAATCCAGCCGCGCGGGCGGTTGTGCTCGACCGCACTGCGCTCGCGCCAGGCCGCCAGCGCACGCGCCAGCCGTGCCCGCCCGGGATCCAGATCGCGCAGTCCCTTCAGTCGCAGCCACGCATCGTCCGGTGCGATGGTCAGGGCCGCCGCATCGTCGAGCTCGGCCAGCTCCTCCGCGAGCCACTCGAGCCGGCCGAGCTGCTGCAGCTGTTGCTGCAATTGCGCGGCGAGCGGCAGCAGGTAGAGCACATCCTCGCGGGCGTACTCCAGCTGCTCCGGTGACAGCGGGCGGCGCGACCAGTCGGTGCGCGTGTGCGACTTGGCGAGCTCCTTGCCGAGCAGGCGCCGCACCGCTTCCGCATATCCGATCTGTGCCGGGAGCCCGGTGAGCGCGGCGGCGATCTGCGTGTCGAACACCGGACGCGTCATGCCGGCCACCGGCAGCAGCACCTCCAGGTCCTGACGCGATGCGTGCATGACCTTGGTCACGCCCGCAGCGCCGAGCACGGCCGCCAGCGGCGCCAGCTCGGTGAGTGCCAGCGGGTCGATGCACAGCGCCGCATCGGGCAGCGACACCTGCAGCAGGCACAGCTGCGCGCGATAGGTCCGTTCGCGCAGGAACTCCGTGTCCAGCCCGATGCGCGGCTGCGCCGCGAGGCGCGCGCACAGCTCGGCAAGTTCGGGCGCGGTGGTGACTATGGGCTGCAAACGGAAGGATCGGATGATCTGTACAATCGGGCCGGCCCATTATGCGAGGCCCGCGCGGGTATCGAAAGACATGCAGGAGCTCATCCGGCTCTTTGTGCAGATCGCCCTGCTGCGCCGGGGGCCGCAGGACGTGCCGTCCTCGGCGCTGCTGCTGGTGCTCACCGTATGCGGCTACCTGGCAGTCAGCTTCGTGCTGCAGCGCCGTGCTCACGCCGGTGAAAGGCTGGGTGGCGCAGCTGCTGGTCGACCACGCTGTTCACGCTGCTGTGGTACGTCGCGCTGCTGCGGCTGGTGCGGCGCCCCGAGCGCACCCTGCAGACGACGACCGCGGTATTCGGCTTTCAGGCGGTGCTGGCGCCGCTGTCGGTGGGTGTCGACTGGCTGTTGCGGCGTTATATCAACGACGCCACCTGGCAGGCGCCGGTCACCTGCGCCGGACTGCTGCTGCTGGCGTGGCTGATCGCGGCCAACAGTCACATCGTCAAGGCGGCGCTCGAGTGGTCCGGCACCGCCAGCGTCGCACTCGTGATCCTGCAGATGGTCGCCTGCATGCTGCTGCTGCTGACGCTGTTCGCTCCGACTCAGCGCCTGAAAGCCCACCGCCATGCACGTGCACATCCTCGGCATCTGCGGCACTTTCATGGGTGGCGTCGCGGCGATTGCGCGCGCCGCCGGTTTCACGGTCACCGGTTCCGACCGCGACGTCTACCCGCCGATGAGTACGCAGCTGCAGGCGCTCGGCATCACGCTGACGCAGGGGTTCGACGCCGCGCAGCTCGATCCCGCGCCCGACATGGTGGTGGTCGGCAACGTCATGACGCGCGGCCAGCCGGTGATCGAGCGTCTGCTCGAGAGCGGGCTCCCCTACCTTCCGGCCCCGAGTGGCTGTCGCGCGAGGTGCTGCGCGAGCGCTGGGTGCTGGCGGTGGCGGGTACGCACGGCAAGACCACCACCGCCTCGCTGCTCGCCTGGATCCTCGAGCACGCCGGTCTCGATCCCGGCTTTCTCATCGGCGGCGTGCCCGAGAACTTCGGCCTGAGCGCGCGCCTCGGCGCCGCGCCATTCTTTGTCATCGAGGCGGACGAGTACGACACCGCGTTCTTCGACAAGCGCGCCAAGTTCGTGCACTACCGGCCGCGGACCGTGATCCTCAACAACCTCGAGTACGACCACGCCGACATCTATCCGGATCTGGCGGCCATTCAGCGTCAGTTCCATCACCTGGTGCGCATCGTGCCCGGCAGCGGCCGCATCATCTGGAATGCTGCCGATGCGCGCCTGCAGGAAACGCTCGCGATGGGCTGCTGGACGCCGCTCGAGGGCTTTGCCGCAGCGGCGCGACCGCAGGCGCTGTGGAGCGCGCGGCTGCCAGGGCGGCGCCCAGGATTTCTCGAGCTTCGAGGTGCTGGAGGGCGGCCACTCGCGCGGCACGGTGCAGTGGTCGCTCATCGGCGCGCACAACATGGAGAACGCGCTCGCCGCGATCGCGGCCGCCCGCCACGCCGGCGTCGAGGTGCCGCAGGCCATCGCGGCGCTGCGCGAATTCAAGGGCATCGCGCGCCGCATGCAGCTGCGCGGCGAGGTCGGCGGCGTGCGCGTTTACGACGATTTCGCGCACCACCCGACGGCGATCGCCACCACGCTCGACGGCCTGCGCCGGCGCAGCGGCGCGGCGCGCATCATCGCCGTGCTCGAGCCGCGCTCGTACACCATGCGCATGGGCGTGCACCAGCACACGCTCGCCCCGTCACTGGCTGCGGCCGATCAGGTATGGCTGTACACACCGCCCGATCTGGGCTGGGATACCGCTGCGGTGCTGCGCGGCGCTCGGCAGCCGCGCCCACGCCAGCGCGGATGTGGAGTCGCTCGCCGCGGAACTGGCGCGCGCGGCACGGGCCGGCGATGAGATCCTCATCATGAGCAACGGCGGCTTCGGCGGGCTGCACGGCAAGCTGCTCGCGGCGCTGCGCGCCAGGGCGGGGCAGCCGTGAGTGCGGCGCCACCGCTGGCTTTGTTCCCGCTCAACGCCGTGCTGTTTCCCGGCGGCCCGCTGGCGCTGCGCATCTTCGAGCCGCGTTACCTCGACATGGTGCGGCGCTGCCTCAAGCAGCAGCTGACCTTCGGCGTGGTGCGCCTGCTGGACGGCACGGAGGCCGGCGCCGCCGTGACCTACGCCGACACCGGCACGACCGCGCGGCTGGTGGATTTCGATACGCAGCCCGACGGCCTGCTGGGCGTCGTGGCCATCGGCGAGCAGCGCTTCCGCGTGCTCGAGCGCCAGGTGCAGGCCGACGGCCTGCATGTGGCGCAGGTCAGTTACCTGCCGCCGGCGGCGGCCGTGCCTGCTGCCGGCGGACTTCGCGCACCTGGCGGACCTCCTGCGCGAGGTGCTGCCGAAGTTCGGCGGTGCCTATGCGTACGTCGCGGCGCACTACGAGGATGCGGGCTGGGTCGCCGACCGGCTGGCGGAGATCGTGCCGCTGGCGCTCGAGGAGCGTCAGTCACTGTTGGAGCTGGACGATCCGCTCGCGCGCCTCACGCAGGTGGCGGCGTGGTCAGCCCGGCAGCCCGCGACTGCGCAGATATAGTCCCAGGTACTTGCGCCGCACGTAGTTGGCCTCGACGAGGGCGAATACCAGGCCGCGCCAGCCGTCCAGAAATCCGAGTCGCAGCAGGTAACCGCGCAGGAAGCGCCACTGCGCATTCAGCACGACCTTGCCGAGCCCGCAGCGCCTGCCCTGTTGGTAGAGCGCCTCCGCCATGAGGTCGGCGTAGCGCTGCATGCGATTGTGATGGTCCGTGAGGCTGCGGTAGGGAAAATGTTCGAGCCGGCCGTGCAGCCGCGCCACCGGACCGCGGATCTTGGTGTTCTCGTGGATCTCGTTGCCCGTCCAGCCGCCGCGGCGGCGGTCGAACAGACGCACCAGGCGGTCCGGATAGGCGTTGCCGTGCCGCAGGAAGCGGCCGAAGTAATCGCTGATGCGCGGCACCGAGTAGCCGGCGGCGCCGCCGAACCCTGCGGCACGCAGCGCCAGGATCTCCTCACGCAGCGCGTCGCTGACGCGCTCGTCGGCATCGACGCACAGCACCCAGTCGTGCCGTGCGGCGTCCACCGCGAACTGCTTCTGGCTGCGGTAGCCCGGCCAGTCGCGCTCGATGACGCGCGCGTGCAGGGCGGCGGCCAGCTCGCGCGTGCGATCGCTCGAGTGCGAGTCGACGACCAGGATCTCGTCGCAGAAGGCGAGCGAGCGCAGACATTCTTCGATGCGGTCGGCCTCGTTGAAAGTGATAATGCACGCCGACAAGCCGCCAACACCCGCCACGTGCACCCCACCGCTGCCTGCCTGCGAAGGTCGTTAGAATACCCCTGAACATGAGCGCGGTGCTGTTCTACGACCCGGCGTGCCTGGCGCCCTACGACACGCGCACGCTGCAGGCGCAGGCCCTGGGCGGCACCGAGGCGACGCTGACGCGCGTCGCGGATGCGCTCGGCGCCCGCGTCATGCAACACAACCGCCGCGAGGACTGGCAGCGCTACCTGCGGCCGCAGCGCCTGACCGGCATCGAAAGCGTGGTGGTGAACCGCGACGCGCGTGCGCTCGCGCTCATGCGCGCGCACTACCCGCAGGCGCGCCTGTACCTGTGGCTGCACGACCGCGTGCGCCCGGGCAGCCGGCGTGCGCAGGCGCTCGTGGCGCAGGCCACGCTGCTGCGCGAGGCGCGCGTCACCGCGATATGCGTGTCCGACTGGCAGCGCGGCGGGGTGGAGGCGACGCTTGCGCGTGCGCAGCTGGCGCAGGCGGTGCGCTGCCTGAGGATCTACAACCCGGTCGAGGATGCCCTGCAGCCGGACGGCACGCCGGTGGACCCGGACAAGCTGGTGTTCTTCTCCTCACCCAACAAGGGACTCGACTTCACGCTCGATGCCTTTGCAGCGCTGCGGCGGCAGCTGCCGCAGCTGCGGCTGGTCGTGGGCAACCCGGGCTACAAGGCCACGCGCGCGCGGAGCCACCGCGGGCGTCGCCTTCATCGGCGCGCAGCCGCAGGCGCGCATGCACGCCGAGGTGCGCAGCGCGCTGTGCACCTTCTTTCCCAACTTCGTCATCCCCGAGACCTTCGGCCTGGTGTTCGCAGAATCACACGCGCTCGGCACGCCGGTGCTCACCCACGACTGCGGCGCCGCCCTGGAAGTGCTCGGCGAGCGCGGCGAGGTGCTGCCGCTGCCGGCCAGTGCGCGCCTCTACGAGGCGCTCGCCGGCCGGCTCGCGCCGCGCTGGCGCGCGGCACCTGCACGCCTGGCGGCCGCCGCCGGGCTGTTCGCCGCCTACGCGGCGCGGCTGCGCAGCTGGCGGGACGGGGCCCGGCCGCGGGTCGGCCCCGATGCGCGTTTCCGCCTGAGCGCCGTCACGGCGCAGTGGCAGGCGCTGCTGGCGCGCTGACGGCCGTGCCGCTGGCGCGCGCGCGGCAGCGCGCTCCAGGCCGCCAGCACCGTGGCCACGTCGATCTGGTCGAGGCGGGTGGCGGCGGGCGGGCCGCCGATGCCGATGACGGCCGAACCGAACGGGCTGCGCGGCAGCCACTCGGACTGCGGCTGCGCACCGAACAGCACCACCAGCGGCAGCGACAGGGCGGCGGCGGCGTGTGCCGGGCCGGTATCCACCGAGACCATGCTGTGGGCGCGCGCGCACAGCGCCAGCAGGCGCGGCAGCGGCAGCTCCGCGGCCGTCACCGCTGCCAGCTGCGCAGCCTGCGCAATCCAGCGCAGCAGCAGCGACTCGCGCGGCGCGCCGCACAGCACGATGACCGCCTGCGGCAGGCGTTCGTGCAGCCCGTGCAGTAGCGCCGCCCAGCGCTCGAGCGGCCACGCCTTGTCATCGGCCGCGCTCAGGCGCAGCTTCCTGCCGCGCATGGTGCGGCGGTTGCCCGGCTGCACCAGGAGCAGGGTCCGACCGTTGATCCCCTGCGCCTCGAGCCAGGCGGCGCAGTCGGCGCGCGCCGCCGCGCTCGCCTCCAGGCGCGGTGCACACAAAGGCGGCGGCGACGGCCACGGATAGTCGGCCGCCGCGAAGGCGGCCGGCGTGAGCCTGCCGAAGCTCACCAGCCGGTCGACCCAGTGGGCGGCGGTGAGACTTGCCGTACGCGTGATGAACAGGCAGCACGCCTCGTCGACACCGCTCAGCCGCAGCAGCCGCGCGATGCGCGCGAGCTTCTTCGGATCGTATTCACACACGTACACCGGCGCCTTGCCAGCTGCGCGCAGCGCCGCGCGCGTGCGCCACCACGCGCCGTCGAACAGGAAGGCCGTATAGCGGTGCAGGCACGAGACGCGCGCGACGTCCGGGTGAGCGGCGTACAGCTCGGCCGCAAACGAGCCGGCACCGATGAGGTGGCAGGGCTGTCCGTAGCGGCGGTGCAGGATGTCGAGCAGCGTCGACAGCAGGATCATGTCGCCGACGCGACCGAACCAGATCACTATCGGCTGGACGGCGCTCGCTGACATGGCTCCTCACCGCTGCCGGATCGCCCTAAGCTATGCGGGGCGCCCCGCCCAAGGCAAGCTCGAGTCCCGCCGATGCGTGTGCTGCTGTGGTTTCTCGCTCTGATGGCGCTGGCGCTCGCGGCGATCGCGCTGTGCACCTATCCGGCGTGGCTGCTGCTGCATCCGCATTTCAGCTTTCCGTTCCACCGCATCGGCGAGCGCATCGGCATGCTGGCGCTGCTCGTGGGCTTCGTCGCCGTCGCCCGCCACCTCGGCCTCGCCGACCGCGCAAGTCTCGGCTATGCACTGCCGCGGCGCGCCTTCCTGCGCGAGCTGGCACTGGCGCTCGCCATCGGCGTGGCGACCATGCTCGGCGTGGTGGCGCTCATGAGCGCGCTGGGACTGCTCGACTGGAGCAAGGGCGCCGCCCTGAGCGCTGCGGCGCTCGCGCGCCTGGTGCTGCTGCGCCTGCTGAGCGGCCTGGCGGTCGGCTTCATCGAGGAGACGTTCCTGCGCGGCGCGATGCACACCGGCATCGCGCGCGAGGCCGGCACGCGGACGGCGATTGCCTGCACCGCGCTGATCTACGCAGCGACGCATTTCTTCGCGAGCTTCCACATCGCCGCCGCGCAGGTCACCGCGCACAGCGGCCTGGATCTGCTCGCCGGCACGCTGCACCTCTTTGCCAGCCCACTCGCCATCGCCGATGCGTTCCTCGCGCTCCTGGCAGTAGGGGTGGTGCTCGGGCTGGTGCGCGCGGCGACCGGCAACATCGCCGCCTGCATCGGTCTGCACGCCGGCTGGGTGTGGGTCATGCTCGTGGTGCACGAGCTGGCGCGGCCGCGGCCAGGCGCGTCACTCGGATTTCTCCTGAGTCACTTCGACGGTTTCATCGGCTGGCTGGTGCTTGCCTGGACGGTGCTCCTGGCACTGCCGCTGTGGCACTTCTACCTGAGACGCAGCGCCGCCAGGGCGCCGCCTTAGAAGGGGGCGCTTCAATTCAGCTGCGTCGATGTAAAGCCATCCTTGCGCAGCAGCTCGAGCAGGCCGCCTTCACCGACCAGGTGCAGGGCGCCGACGACGATCAGGCAGTTCTGATTGCCCTTCACGAGCTGTTCGATCTGCGGCAGCCAGCGCTGGTTGCGCGCGGTCACCAGCTGTTGGTAGAGCGCCGGGAAGGATTTGTATTCCTGCGACAGGAGCGCCGCCAGCTTCGGCGCATCGCCGCGCCGCCAGGCGCTGACGAGGTCGTGGGTCTCCTGCGGCGACTCCTTGAGGTCATCGAGCGTCTGATCAAGCAGCTGCAGCTGGTCGGCGCGTGCCAGACCTGCGAGGCCGCCGAGTTCGTCGCTGAGCGTCTCGAGCCCGGCGGTCGGCTTGTGATCGCTTTGCGCGCGGCGCAGCAGCTGTTCCTCGACCCCCGACTCCGCATCGAAGCCCTGATGCACATAGTCGAGATCGGCCAGCTCCAGACTCACCGCCCAGGGTGCCTGGCCGTCGAGCAGCTCGGGGGTGAGGCCGAGGTCGGTCGCGGCCGCGCTGAGACGCGCGTAGCGCGGCTCGCCGACCACCTCACGCAGGCGGGTGCCGGCCGGCAGCGCGCCGTGCTCGCTCATCCAGCCGGCGACCGCGAGTGGATCCAGAGTGCCCAGATCCAGCTCCATGACGAGCTTGGCGGCAGAGGCGTAGGCGCGGTCGAAAGCGGCCGGCAGCTGCGCGTCCTGTGCCGGCAGCAGGTGGATGGAGCCGGCGAGGTAGACGGTGCTGCGTGCGCCGTGCAGGACCCAGACGGGACTTGCGGCGCGTGCCGCGAGCGAGGTCAGGCAGCCGAGCAGGCTGAGCGCGAAGAACCACCGGCGTACTGTTCGACCCACACGACCTCCGTCAGCAGTGTGCCGTCCGGGCGCAGCTCGAGGGTGCGGTAGCCCGGGGGTCGCCGATCGACGGCGAAGTCTTCCGCATGCGGCAGGAACTGCGCGCAGGTCGAGGGCGTTGCCAGCAGGCGCACGCCTTTGCGCAGGGCATCGAAGCTCTGGTGGACATGGCCCCACACTATCGCACGCACGTTGCGATGTGCCTCGATGGTGTGCAGAAACTCGTCCGCGTTGGTCAGTCCGACGTTGTCGAGCCAGCGGCTCGACATCGGCACGGGATGGTGATGCAGGCACACCATGCAGTGGCGCGCCCCGGCACTCACGAGCGCCTCATCGAGCAGTGCCAGCTGCTGCGGGCTGAGTGCGCCGCTGGCGGTACGCGGAATGCAGCTGTCGAGCAGCACGATGCGCCAGCGGCCCAGATCCACGAAGCCACCGAGCACGAAGGGGGCGGCGCCGAGTTCGCGCTGCATGGCCTGCGGTTCGTCGTGATTGCCGGGCAGGCACAGGATCGGCAGACCGAGTGCACCGAACACGCGGCGGAAATGCGGATAGCCCGCCGGATCGTCCTGCACCAGATCACCGGTCACCAGCACCGCATCGGGCGGCCAGTCGCGCCCGCGCGCGTGCGCCAGTGCGGCGTTGAGCGCGGGCAGCGTCGGCACGCCACGCAGCGACTGGTGCTCGTCACCGTACAGGTGCGAATCGGTGAAATGCGCGATGCGGACGACACTCATGAGGAAAGCCTAGCAGAGCACTTCCGGATGCTGCAGTGAACCAGGTCCTGCGTAAACGCGCCGATTCGGCCGGCACATGACGCGGTTCCGATACACGCTGCCCATAATGTGAAACAGGCCCGCAGCTTAGCCGACAGTGCGGGGAACTTAAGTCGCGTCGCCGATTTGAGCATCGGGCGCGAGTGGTGGAAAATGCGCGCCCCCTGGCGTTGCGCGGCCTGACCGCGAGCGTGGCGCCGGTCCCCCTTAAAAACTGCTGCCGCGGCCTTAAGGCCGCCGATGTAGAGAACCGCTATGACCACACGCCGCGAACTCGCCAATGCCATCCGCGCACTGTCCATGGACGCCGTGCAGCGCGCCAACTCAGGCCATCCCGGTATGCCCATGGGCATGGCCGACATCGCCCAGGTGCTGTGGGGCGACTTCCTGCGGCACAACCCGCTGAATCCGCTGTGGCCCGATCGTGACCGCTTCGTGCTGTCGAACGGTCACGGCTCGATGCTCTTGTATTCAGTGCTCTATCTGACCGGCTACCCGCTCACCATCGAGGACATCAAGGGGTTCCGTCAGCTTGGCAGTAAGACCCCCGGGCATCCGGAACACGATCCGCCGCTGGGCATCGAGACCACGACCGGGCCGCTCGGCCAGGGGCTGGCGAATGCCGTCGGCATGGCGCTCACCGAGAAACTGCTGGCGCGCGAATTCAATCGCGACGGCTTCAACATCGTCGATCACTACACCTACGCCTTCTGCGGCGACGGCTGCCTCATGGAGGGCGTCTCGCACGAGGCCTGCTCGTTCGCCGGCACGCTGGGCCTGGGCAAGCTCATCGTCTTCTACGACGACAACGGCATCTCCATCGACGGCAAGGTGGTCGGCTGGTTCACCGACAACACCCCCGCGCGCTTCGCCGCCTATGGCTGGCACGTCGTGCCCGGCGTCGATGGCCTGGACGGGCAGGCGGTCAGCGACGCCGTCAAGGCGGCGCGTGCCGAAACCACGCGGCCCTCGCTCATCTGCTGCAAGACGATCATCGGCTACGGCGCGCCGCACCGGCAGGGCACCGCCGAGGCGCACGGCGAGGCGCTCGGCGCCGACGAAGTGGCCGCGGCGCGCAAGCAGCTGGGGTGGAACTATCCGCCCTTCGTCGTGCCGGACGAGATCCGCGCGGCCTGGGATCATCGCGGCCCGGGCGCAGCGCTCGAGGCGCAGTGGCGCGCGCTGCTGCAGCGCTACGCCGCCGCTTTTCCGCAGGAGGCGCGCGAGTTCGAACGGCGCACGCAGGGCACGCTGCCGGCGGACTGGCAGGAGATCGCCGCGCGCGCGCTGCAGGCGGCGCAGCAGCAGAGCGCCGCGCAGGCGACGCGCGCCTCATCGCAGGCGGTGCTGAACGTTCTGGGTCCGGCCATGCCGGAGCTGCTCGGCGGCTCGGCAGATCTCACGACCTCCAACAGCACGCTGTTCAAGGGCGCGCGCACCATCACCCCGCAAGACGAGATCGGCGACTACCTGCACTACGGCGTGCGCGAGTTCGGCATGACCGCCATCATGAACGGCATTTCGCTGCACGGTGGCCTGATACCTTACGGCGGCACCTTCCTGGTGTTCTCGGACTACGCGCGCAACGCGGTGCGCCTGGCGTGCCTCATGAGCATCCGCACCATTCTGGTCTATTCGCACGACTCGATCGGGCTCGGCGAGGACGGGCCGACGCACCAGCCGATCGAGCACCTGAGCAGCCTGCGGGCCATGCCGCACATGAACCTGTGGCGCCCCTGCGATGCCACCGAGACTGCGATCGCCTGGACGCTCGCCCTGGAGCGCCACGGGCCTACCGCGCTGGTCCTCACCCGTCAGGGGCTGCCGCAGCAGCCCCACCCGGCCGCGCAGCTGGCCGACATCCGCTGCGGCGGCTACGTCCTGATCGACTGCCAGGGGGCTCCTGAGGCGCTGGTGATCGCGACCGGCTCGGAAGTGGGCATCGCAGCGGATGCGGTCAAGGCGGCCAATGCGGCCGGCCGGCGCGTGCGGCTGGTGTCCATGCCTTCGACCGAGACCTTCGATGCGCAGGATGAGGCCTACCGCAACCGCGTCCTGCCGCCCGCGGTGACGCGCCGGCTGGCCGTGGAGGCGGGCGCCACGCAGTGCTGGTGGCGCTATGTCGGTATCAACGGCCGGATTGTCGGCATCGACCGCTTCGGCGCCTCCGGCAAGGGCCCGGAAGTGCTCTCTCATTTTGGCTTTACCGCCGATAATATCGGTCAACAGATCCGCAAACTGCTGGAGGGATGACAGGCATGGCAATCAGGGTGGGCATCAACGGTTACGGGCGTATCGGGCGCAATGTGCTGCGTGCCCTGTATGAGGCCAAGCGCACGGCGGAGCTGCAGATCGTGGCGCTGAACGACCTGTGCGACCCGAAGACCAACGCGCACCTGACGCGCTATGACTCGGTGCACGGCAAGTTCTCCGGCGAGGTCAAGTCCGACGGCGACTACATGGTGGTGAACGGCGACCGCATCCGCGTGTTTGCCGAGCGCGATCCGGCCAAGCTCCCCTGGGGCGAGGTGGGCGCCGACTTCGTGCTCGAATGCACGGGACTCTTTACCAGCAAGGCCAAGGCCGGCGCGCACCTCAAAGGCGGCGCCAAGAAGGTGGTGATTTCGGCGCCGGGCGGTGAGGATGTCGATGCGACCATCGTCTACGGGGTCAATCACCAGGTGCTGAAGAGCGGCTTTACCGTGATCTCCAATGCCTCCTGCACCACCAACTGCCTGACACCGGTGGCCCAGGTGCTGCACGACAAGGTCGGCATCGAGGCCGGCCTCATGACCACCATCCACTCCTATACCAACGATCAGGTGCTCACCGACGTCTACCACTCGGACATGCGGCGCGCGCGCTCGGCGACCATGTCGCAGATCCCGACCAAGACCGGCGCGGCCGCCGCGGTAGGACTGGTGATGCCGGAGCTCAAGGGCCGCTGGACGGTTTCTCGGTGCGCGTGCCGACCATCAACGTATCGCTGGTCGACCTGACTTTCTCCGCCAAGCGCGCCACCTCCGTGGAAGAGGTCAACCAGGCGCTGCAGCAGGCCGCCGCAGGTCCCATGAAGGGCATCCTCGCCTACAACGACGCACCGCTGGTGTCGATCGACTTCAACCACGATCCGCACTCGTCGATCTTCGACGCGACGCTCACCAAGGTGGTCGGCGGCAACCTCGTCAAGGTGTGCGCCTGGTACGACAACGAGTGGGGCTTCTCCAACCGCATGCTCGACACCACCGTGGCCTGGTCGAAGGCACCATGAGGCTATTGCGCATGACCGATACGGACCTGCGCAACAAGCGGGTCCTGATTCGGGAAGACCTCAATGTGCCGGTGCAGGACGGGAATGTGACGAGCGATGCACGCATCCGTGCCGCGCTCGCCACCATCCGCTACGCGCTCGACCAGCACGCCAAGGTCTTCGTCATGTCGCATCTGGGGCGGCCGAAGGAGGGCGAGGAGGATCCGGCCCTGTCGCTGGCGCCGGTGGCGGCGCGCCTGTCGGAGCTGCTCGGCAAGCCGGTGCCGCTGCGCAAGAACTGGCTGGAGGGCGTCGATTGCCCGGCCGGCACGGCCGTGCTGTGCGAGAACGTGCGCTTCCTCAAGGGCGAGAAGCAGGACGACGAGCAGCTGGCGCGCCGTCTCGCCTCGCTGTGCGAGGTGTTCGTGATGGATGCCTTCGGCACCGCGCACCGCGCCGAGGCGAGCACGCATGGCGTGGCGCGCTACGCGCCGATCGCCTGCGCCGGCCCGCTGCTCGTGGGCGAGCTGGAAGCACTCGAGCGGGCGCTCAAGGAGCCGGCGCGGCCGCTGGTGGCGATCGTCGGCGGCTCCAAGATCTCCACCAAGCTGACGGTGCTCGAGTCGCTCCTGGAGAAGGTCGACCAGCTGATCGTCGGCGGCGGCATTGCCAACACCTTCCTGGCCGCCACCGGCATCGATGTCGGCAAGTCCCTGTGCGAGTCCGAGATGCTCGACGTCGCGCGCCGCCTGATGGACAAGGCGCGCGCGCGCGGCACGGAGATTCCGCTGCCGACGGATGTGGTGGTCGCCAAGGAGTTCGCCGCCACCGCGCACGCCGACGTGCGCCCGGTGCGCGAGGTGCGTCGCGACGAGATGATCCTCGACATCGGCCCGGACACCGCCGATCGCTGCAGCGCACTGCTGCAGAGCGCCGGCACCACGGTGTGGAACGGACCGGTGGGCGTGTTCGAGTTCGATCAGTTCGGCGAGGGCACGCGCGCCATCGCCCGCGCGATCGCGCGCGGCAAGGCGTTCTCCATCGCCGGCGGCGGCGACACGCTCGCCGCCATCGAGAAGTACGGGGTCGAGGACGGCATCTCCTACATATCGACCGGCGGCGGCGCATTCCTCGAGTTCGTCGAAGGCAAGACCCTGCCGGCCGTGGCGGTGCTCGAAGAGCGTGCCCGTGGCTGACAAGCCTGCAACGGCGTTGCGGCGACGCGCCAAGATCGTCGCCACGGTCGGACCTGCAACGGATGAGCCGGGCGTACTGGCGCAGATGATGCGCGCCGGACTCGACGTGGTGCGTCTCAACGCCTCGCACGGCACGGTGGAGGATCGCCGCCGGCGCCTGGCACTGGTGCGCGAGGCAGCCCGTGCCTGCGACATGTGCATCGGCGTGCTGCTCGATCTGGGCGGGCCCAAGATCCGCATCGAAGGCTTCCGCGACGGGCCGGTGCAGCTGGTGGAAGGGGCACCCTTCACCCTCGACACCTCGCTCGATTCCAAGGCCGGCACGGTGCTGACGGTCGGCGTGGCCTACAAGGACTTACCCAAGGACGTGGTGGCGGGCGATGCGCTGCTGCTCGCCGATGGCCAGATCGTGCTCGACGTGGTCAACGTCACCGCGACGCGCGTCGAAACCAAGGTGCGCGTGGGCGGGGAGCTGTCCGACCGCAAGGGCCTCAACCGCCAGGGCGGCGGCATTTCCGCGCCGGCCTTGTCGGAGCGCGACTTCGAGGACATCCGCTTCGCTGCGCAGGAAGGCGTCGACTACGTGGCGGTATCCTTCGCGCGCGACGCGGCCGACATCGAACAGGCGCGCACGCTGCTGCGCGCGGCCGGTGGCGACGGCCGCATCGTCGCCAAGATCGAGCGGCACGAAGCCGTGGCGAACCTCTCCGGCATCATCGACGCCTCGGATGTCATCATGGTGGCGCGCGGTGACCTGGGCGTGGAGATGGGTTACGCCGAGCTGACCGGGCTGCAGAAGACCATCATCCAGCAGACGCTCGCGCGCAATAAGGTAGTGATCACCGCCACGCAGATGATGGAGTCGATGATCCAGAACCCGGTGCCGACGCGCGCCGAGGTGAGCGATGTGGCCAACGCCGTCATCGACGGCACCGATGCGGTGATGCTGTCGGCGGAAACCGCCGCCGGCCGCTATCCGATACGCGCCGTGGAAGCCATGGCGCAGGTCATCGAAGGCGCCGAGAAGTATCAGCTGACGCACAGCCGCACGCGCGACCGCGCCAACAAGACGCAGTTCCACTCCACCGAGGAGGCGATCGCCCGGGCCGTCATGTACACGGCCAACCACATGAAGGTGCGCGCCATCGTGGCGCTGACCGAGTCGGGCGCGACGCCCTTGTGGATGTCGCGTATCCGTGCCGACATCCCGGTGTACGCCTTCACGCGCTTCGAGGCGACGCGCCGCCGCGTCACCCTGTACCGCGGCGTCTATCCGGTGATCTTCGATGTCACCGGCGCCGGCAACTCGACCGAGAGCCTGTACCGGGCGCTGTTCACCCGGCTGCTCGAGCTGCAGCTCGTGCAGCGCCGCGATCTGGTGATTCTCACCAAGGGCGAGGCGTCGGGCGTCGAGGGTGGCACCAACTCGATGCAGATCCTCAAGGTCACGCTCGACTAGTGCCGGCCGCCACGCTGCCATGCGGCTGCTGAAATACCTCAGCCTCGGCGCGGTGGTGCTGCTGCTGGTTGGCATCGCCACCGTCTACGGTGTCCTGCACGCCTCCCTCCCGCAACTCGATGGCACCGCGCACCAGCCGCCGCTGAGCGCTACGGTGCGCATCGAGCGCGATGCGCGCGGCGTGCCGACCCTCACCGCCGCGACGCGCGCAGACCTCGCCTACGCCACCGGCTTCGTGCATGCCCAGGACCGCTTCTTCGAGATGGACCTGTCGCGGCGCCTTGCCGCAGGCGAGCTCGCCGAGCTGTTCGGCACAGTCGCGCTGGATGAGGACCGCAGCACGCGCCTTTTCGGCTTCCGCCGTGTGGCGCTGCAGGTGCTGGCCGCAGCGACGCCGGCGCAGCGCCGCGTGCTGGAGGCCTACACGCACGGCGTCAATGCCGGCCTGCACGCTCTCGGGGCGCGCCCGTGGGAGTACTGGCTGCTCGGCCAGCAGCCGCAGCCGTGGCGCGCGGAAGACGCGCTGCTGGTCGAGTACGCCATGTGGTGGGACCTGCAGGCCAACGGCTTCAAGCGGGAAATCCTGCGCCGCGAGCTCAACGACCGGCTGAAGGGTCCGGACTGCGCCGGCGGCTGGAAGTGCGCGCTGAGTTTCTTCTATCCGCAGGGCACCAGCTGGGATGCACCGGCGCTGGCCGACGCCAGCGCGCCGGCTGCAGTCGCTGCCCGATGCGTTGCAGCTCGACGTGCGCGGCGGCGCGCCCGCACCTGCGGCAGACACGAGCAAACCCGACGCGGTCGATGCCGGCAGCAACAGCTGGGCGGTGGCGGGCGCCCACAGCAGCAGCGGCGCAGCACTGGTGGCCAACGACATGCACCTGGGGCAGCGCGTACCCACCATCTGGTACCACGCGCGGCTGCGAGTGCGGCTGCCGGGCGGGCAATTCAGCCCCGATCTCAACGGCGTCACGTTGCCGGGCACGCCCTTGCTGGTGGCCGGGTCGAACGGACACATTGCCTGGGGCTTTACCAACAGTTACGGCAAATGGCTCGACGTCACGCCGCTGCCGTGCACGGTACGGGGCGAGGACGTGCGCCTCGCAGCGCCCGGCGCTGCGCCCCTGACGCTCGCGCACGAACAGATCCGCGTGAAGGGCGCAGCCAGTGTGTCGCTGACGGTGGCTTCCGGCCCTATGGGAGTGCTGCTGCGCGCGGATGCGCAGGAACAGCGCTGCTGGTTCGGCGCGTGGCTGGCGCAGCTGCCGGCGGCCACCAACCTCAACATCATGGACCTGGAAGGTGCAACGTCCGTGGCGCAGGCACTCGCACTGGCCGCGCAGATCGGCATCCCGCACCAGAACGTGGTGGTGGGCGATGCGGCCGGCCACATTGGCTGGACGATCTTCGGCCGCATTCCCGAAGACACCGGTGCGCTGCGCGCGCTGCGCGCGGCGCCCTGGACAACGGCCGCCGAGCAGCCGCAGATCATCGACCCGCCCGCCGGCCGGCTGTGGACCGCCAATGCCCGCGTCGCCAGCGATGCGCGTCAGCAGCAACTGATCGGCGCCGACGTCGCCATGCTCGGTTCCGAGTACGACCTCGGCGCGCGCGCCGGGCAGATCCGCGACGATCTCCTGGCGCTGTCCGCGCCGGCCACGCCTGCCGACATGCTGCGCATCCAGCTCGATGACCGCGCCGTGTTCCTCGCGCGCTGGCGCACGCTCGTGCTGTCACTGCTCGATGGCGCCGGCACGGCCGGCTCGCCGGCGCGCGCCGAGTTCCGGCGCCTGGTCGAGGGCTGGAACGCCCGCGCCAGCGTCGATGCCGTCGGTTACCGCCTGGTGCGCGCCTTCCACGCGCGCACGACCCAGGCGGTGTGGAACATGCTGCTGGCGCCGCTGCACGTTCCGGCGCAGGACGATTTCGGACCGCCGGCGCAGTTCGAAGGACCCCTGTGGCAGCTCGTCACCGTGCAGCCGCTGCACCTGCTCGCCGGCGGCTATCGTGACTGGCCGCAGTTCCTGCGCGCCCAGCTCGATGCCACTATCGCCGATGTCGGCAGCCGCTGCCCCGACATGGCGCGCTGCACCTGGGGGGCGCGCAATACGGTGCGCATCCGCCATCCGCTGTCGCGGGCGCTCCCCTGGCTTGCCTGGTTCCTGGACATGCCGACCCTCGAACTGCCCGGCGATCACGACATGCCGCGCGTGCAGGAGGGCCCCTTCGGTGCCTCCGAACGCTTCGCCGTCTCGCCCGGCCACGAAGAGCAGGGCTACCTGCTCCTGCCCGGCGGCCAGAGCGGCCATCCGCTCTCGCCCTACTATCGCGCCGGCTTTCTCGCCTGGGCGCAGGGGCAGCCGCTGCCGTTCCTGCCCGGGCCGGCGCAACACACCCTGACGCTGACGCCCAAGTGAGGGCGGGGCGCTGCGCTGCGCACGCGGGGGCTGCGCGGTTAGACTCGTGCGCATGAACAAACAGCGTTTCAGCGGCACCGAACGTTATGTCGCCACCGACGAGCTGATGATGGCCGTCAATGCGGCCATCACGCTCGAGCGACCGCTGCTCATCAAGGGCGAGCCCGGCACCGGCAAGACGCAGCTGGCGCAGGAGATTGCCGCGGCACTCGGGCGGCCGCTGCACGAGTGGCACATCAAGTCGACCAGCAAGGCGCAGCAGGGCCTGTATGAATACGACGCCGTCTCGCGCCTGCGCGACTCGCAGCTCGGCGAGGCGCGCGTCTACGACATCGGCAACTACATCCTCAAGGGGCGCCTGTGGGAGGCGTTCGAGTCGCCGACGCAGCCGGTGCTCTTGATCGACGAGATCGACAAGGCCGACATCGAGTTTCCCAACGACCTGCTGCGCGAACTCGACCGCATGGAGTTCTACGTCTACGAGACGCGCACCCTGGTCAAGGCGCGCCACCGCCCGATCATCATCATCACCAGCAACAACGAGAAGGAGCTGCCCGATGCCTTCCTGCGGCGCTGCTTCTTCCACTACATCCGTTTTCCGGACGAGGCCACCATGCGCGCCATCGTCGCGGTGCACTACCCGCACCTGAAGCAGGACCTGCTGGCGGAGGCGCTCGGCGCGTTCTTCGAGGTGCGCGCCACCCCCGGCCTGAGGAAGAAGCCGTCGACCTCCGAGCTGCTCGACTGGATCAAGCTGCTGGTCGCCGAGGACATCGAGCCGGCGGCGCTGCGCAGCGGCGATGCCAAGAAGGTGATTCCGATCCTGCACGGCGCGTTGCTCAAGAACGAACAGGACGTGCACCTGTTCGAGCAGCTGGTGTTCATGCACCGACGCGCGCGCTAGAGGGCGCAGCTGGCATGCTGGTGCAGTTTTATTTCGCACTGCGCGCCAGCGGCGTGCCGGTGTCCATCAGCGAGTTCCTGACTCTGCTCGAGGCGCTCGGCGCGCGCATGGCGCAGCTCTCGCCGCAGCAGTTCTACTACCTGGCGCGCACCTGCCTGGTGAAGGACGAGCGTCACTACGATCGCTTCGATCGGGTCTTTGCGCAGGTGTTTCACGGCGCCGAGCAGCTGTTCGCGCAGTTGCTCGCCAGCGTGCCGCCCGAATGGCTGGCGAGCCTCACGGCGCGGGTGTTTTCCGCGGAAGAACAGCGGCGCGTGGCGGCCCTCGGCGGCTGGCAGCAGCTGCTCGAGACGCTGCGCGCGCGCCTCGCCGAGCAGCAGGCGGCACACCGCGGCGGCAACAAGTGGATCGGCACCGGCGGCACCTCACCCTTCGGCGCGCACGGCTTCAATCCGGAAGGCATCCGCAGCGGCGAGGGCAACGGCGTCGCGCAGCGCGCCGTCAAGGTGTGGGAGCGGCGCGAGTTCCGCAACTTCGACGACAGCGTGGAGCTCGGCACCCGCAACCTCAAGCTGGCGCTGCGCAAGCTGCGCCGCTTCGCGCGCCAGGGCGCGGCCGAGGAACTGGATCTGGACGGCACGATCGATGCGACCGCGCGCAACGGCGGCATGCTGGACATCAGGCTCGTGCCGGAGCGGCACAATGCGGTCAAGGTGCTGCTGTTCCTCGACGTCGGTGGCTCGATGGACGAGCACGTGCGCGTGTGCGAGGAGCTGTTCTCGGCGACGCGCAGCGAGTTCAAGCACCTCGAGCACTTTTACTTCCACAACTTCATCTACGAGAACCTGTGGCAGGACAACCGCCGGCGTTTCGAGGCGCTGCTGCCGACCGAGCGCCTGCTGCGCACCTACGGGCGCGACTACCGCGCGATCGTGGTGGGCGATGCCACCATGAGTCCCTACGAGATCACGCAGCACGGCGGCAGTATCGAGCACTGGAACCAGGAGCCGGGAGCTGTATGGCTGCAGCGGCTGTGTGCGGCTTTCCCGCGCCTCGTGTGGTTGAACCCGGAAGATCCGCAGCGCTGGGACTACACCCCGTCGGTGCGCATCACGCGGCAGCTGATCGGCGAGCGCATGTTTCCACTGACGGTGGCGGGGCTGGACCTCGCTATCCGCGAGCTGCGTCGCCCCTTCACGGCCCCAGGCGGTGCCGCGCCCGGTGCGGGCGCGACTTTCGTCACACAGGACCCGGCGCCGCGAGTTTCATAATAGGCGACCGTGCAAACAGCTATGGACGGAGTTGCCGAGACAGTCACGCGGCCGGGCTATCGCCCGACCGTCGGCCTGGTGTTGACGGGCGGCGGCTCACGCTCGGCCTACCAGGTGGGAGTGCTGCTGGCGCTCGCCGAGCTGCTGCCGCGGGCGCGCAATCCTTTCCAGGTGATCGTCGGCACCTCGGCGGGCGCGGTGGCCGCCAGCGTGCTCGCGGCCGAGGCGCATCACTGGCGGCGCGCGGTCGCAGGCCTGGAAAAGGTCTGGGCCAATTTCCGCTCCCATCAGGTATTCCACGTCGATGCGCCGCACATGCTGCGTGCCGGCGCGCACTGGGTGCTGGCGCTGCTGTCGGGCGGCATGGTGCTGGCGCCGCCCAAATCCATACTGGACAACACGCCGCTGCGCGAACTGCTGGGCGTGCATGTCGACTGCGCCGGCATTCGTCGCAGCATCGCGCGCGGCCACCTGCGGGCGTTTGCACTGTGCTCGACCAGTTACAACAGCGGCCATTCGGTCGCCTTCTACGATGGCATCGATGCGATCCGCGACTGGTCGCGCGTGCAGCGACTCGGCTGCCGCACGCAGTTCGATCTGGATCACCTCATGGCGAGCGTCGCCATACCGCTGCTGTTCCCGCCCATCAAGCTCGGCGACGACTACTACGGCGACGGCGCGATGCGCCAGGTCCACCCGCTCAGCCCCGCGATCCACCTCGGCGCCGACCGCCTGCTGATCATCGGCGTGCGCGCCCGCCGTGCGGCAGGTGTCGCCGTGAATCGCGCGGCCACCGCCATGCCGACGCCCGGGGCGATCTTCGGCTACATGCTCGACACGCTGTTCACGGACCAGATCTACGGCGACCTGGAGCAGCTCGGCCGCATCAACGATCTGGTGCACAGTGCCCCGCAGGTGACCCACGGCGAACGCGTCATCGAGACGCTCATGCTCGCGCCGAGCGTCGATCCGCGCGAGATCGTGGCGCGCCACACGCAGGAGATGCCACCGGGACTGCGCGCGCTGCTGCGCGTGATCGGCGGGCGTGACGCCTCCGGCTTCCAGCTGGCGAGCTACCTCACCTTCGAGTCCGGCTATACGCGCGCGCTCATCGAGCTCGGTTACCGCGACGCCATGGAGGCCCGCGCCGCGCTGCAGGCGTTCATGGAGGGCGAGAAGCTGCCGCAGGTGATGACTGCGGCCGGGGTCGCGCAGGCGACCTGAGGCTCTTCAGCCGGTGGCGGCGGGCTGCGCCGCGCGTGGCTGCGGCGCAAACAGCTTGGCGCCGGGCAGGCCGCTGTGCCGGGCGGTGACGTCGGCGAACTGCGCGGCGAAGATCTCCGCCAGGCGATCGACGATGTACACCGAGCGGTGCTGGCCGCCGGTGCAGCCCACCGCCACGGTCAGGTAGCCGCGGTTGCTCGCCTGGTATTCCGGCACGCGCTGACGCACGAAGTGCGCAATATCGGCTATCAGCGTTGCCACGGTGGTGTGCGTCTCCAGGAAGCGCACCACCTCCAGATCGCGTCCGGTGAGGTTGCGCAGGCCCGGCTCCCAATAGGGGTTGGGCAGAGCACGCGCATCGAACACGAAGTCGGCGTCCGCCGGGATACCGCGCTTGAAGCCGAACGACTCGAAGGTGATCGACAGGCGGCCGGCGGAGCGCTGTTCGACGCGCTTGTGGATGATGTCGCGCAGCGCGTGCACCGACAGGCGCGAGGTGTCGATCAGCAGGTCGGCCACCGAGGCGATCGGCTCGAGCAGCGCGCGCTCCAGCGACATGGCCTCGCGCAGGCCGACGCTGGCGGTGCTCATCGGATGCTTGCGGCGCGTCTCCGCGAAGCGCCGCAGCAGCTCATCCTCCGCGGCCACCAGGAACACCACTTCGCACTGCAGGCCGCTGCGCCGCAGCTCGTCGATCAGCTGCGGCACGCTCGCCACCTCGGCCGCGGTGTTGCGCGCATCGAGTCCGATGGCCGTGCGCTCGTAGGTGGCTTCGGCGCTGCGCACCGTGTAGGAGACGAACGGCTTGAGCAGCGCCGCCGGAATGTTGTCGATGCAGTAGAAGCCGAGGTCCTCGAGCATGTGCAGCGCAACGCTCTTGCCCGAGCCCGACAGCCCGCTGAGGATGATGATGCGCACGGCTTAATGGTCATCCAGCGGCTGGCGCGCCGCAAGTCTGGCCGTTCGGGGAAGCGTGCGGCGCTTCAGAGACGCAGCGCGCGTGCTTCCGCAGCATGGTGATCAGCGCGCTTCTCCTTATGTTTCTTGATGCAGCGGTCAAGCTTGTCGGTCAGCAGGTCGATCGCGGCGTACATGTCTGCGTCGGTGGCGTTGGCGTGGATGGAGCAGCCACTCACGTGCAGGGTCGCCTCAGCTTTCTGTTGCAGCTTCTCTACCGTCAGCACGCAATGCACGTCGATGACCTGATCAAAGTGTCTGCCGATCCGTTCGAGTTTTTTGGCGACGTAACTCCGCAATGGTTTGGTAACTTCGACGTGGTGACCGGTGAGATTGAGCTGCATAGGCGGTCTCCTGTACGGTTCGTTTTTACGTTCACATCTGCTTTGATCCTGCGCGGCGCCGCTCGTTGGACGCGGCGATGCCCATCGCCTCACGGTACTTGGCGACCGTGCGGCGTGCGACCGGGATGCCCTCAGCCGAGAGCAGTTCCGCAATGCGTCCGTCGCTCAAGGGACTCTCCGCGTCCTCGTCCTTGACGAGTTTGCGGATCTTGGCGCGGATGGCCGTCGAGGAAGTGCCGGAGCCGTCGGCGCCCTCGACCTGGCTGGAAAAGAAGTAGCGCAGCTCGAACACGCCGCGCGGGGTATGCATGTATTTGCCGGAGGTCACGCGCGAGATGGTCGACTCGTGCATGGTGACCGCTTCGGCGATGTCCTTGAGGATCATGGGACGCATGTGTTCGTCGCCGTGTTCGAGGAACGCGGTCTGGCGCTCGACGATGGAGCGGGCCACCTTCATGAGTGTCTCGTGGCGGATTTCCAGGCTCTTCAGGAGCCAGCGCGCTTCCTGCAGCTGTGCCCGCATGGTGGCGTGGCTGGCGTTGCGGCCGATGAGGCTGGCATAGCTCTGGTTGAGGCGCACGCGCGGCAGCGTGGCGGGGTTGATCTCCACGCCCCAGCCGTGTTCGGTGCGGCGCACGAACACGTCCGGCACCACGTACTCGGCGCTGCCGGCACTCACCGTCGAGCCCGGCCGCGGGTGGCAGGAACGCACCAGCGCCAGCGCTGCGGTGATCTCGTCCTCGGTGGCGCGCAGCTCGCGCCGCAGCAGCGACAGCTCGCGCTCTGCGACCAGTGCCAGGTGGTGGCGGGCAATCTGCAATGCCAGCGCGTGGCCCGGAGTGGCCGGATCCAGCTGGCGCAGCTGCAGCTCGATGCACTCGCCGACCGAGCGCGCGCCCACGCCGGGCGGGTCGAGCGCCTGCACGATGGCGAGCACCGCCGCCACCTCCTCGGTCGCGCACTCCACTTCCGGGCGCAGCGTCTGCGCAATCTCGTCCAGGGATTCGGTGAGGTAGCCGTCGTCGCTGATCGCGTCGACGATGCCGCGGGCCACCGCCAGCTCGCGCGGCGCGAGGCTCGCCAGTTCCAGCTGCCACAGCAGGTGATCCTGCAGCGACTGACCGGCTGCGTCCGCGTACTCCTGCTGCCGCTCGTCGTCGTCGCCGTTCCAGGTGTTGTCGGCCGGCCCGACGCTGTGCTCGCCCCAGCCCTCGTCGAGGACCTCGACGGTGCTCTCCTGGGCGCGCTCGGCGGGCTTGGGCTGCTGCTCGGCGGCCGTGACGACAGCCTCGAACGTGCCGGTCATCTCGGCCTCTTCCATGGGCTCGAGCATGACGTTGGTCTCGAGCAGCTCGCGGATGTGGGCTTGCAGCTCGAGCGCCGGCAGCTGCAGGAGCCGGATCGCCTGCTGCAGCTGCGGGGTCATGGTCAGTTGCTGACCCAGCTTCAGCTGCAGAGAAGGTTTCAGCATGGTGAGTGGCGGAAAGCTGCGCGCAGTGCTTCCAGATTGATCTTGTAACTAATTGAAAAAAATGAAGATTATCTTTCCGCTGCCCGGCACTCAGAGCCGGAATGACTGACCCAAGTACACCTCACGGACTTGGGGGTTGGCAAGGACTTCTTCCGCACTCCCGGAGGCGATTACCGTGCCCTGATTGACGATGTAGGCGCGGGCACAAACGCCCAGAGTTTCGCGCACATTATGGTCAGTGATCAGCACGCCGATGCCGCGGTGCGTGAGCTCGCGGATGATGCGCTGGATGTCGAGCACCGAGAGCGGATCGACGCCGGCAAAGGGCTCATCGAGCAGCATGAACCGGGGCTCGGCGGCGAGCGCCCGCGCGATCTCGACGCGGCGGCGTTCGCCGCCGGAGAGCGCCTGCCCCATCGTCTTGCGCACGTGGCCGATGCGCAGCTCCTCGAGCAGCTGCTCGAGGCGCTCCTCGCGCGCCGCGCGCTCCATGTCGCGCGTCTCGAGGATCGCCATGACGTTGTCCTGCACGGACAGCTTGCGGAAGACGGAGGCCTCCTGCGGCAGGTAGCCGAGGCCGAGTTGCGCGCGGCGATGCATCGGCAGCAGCGTGACGTCGGCGTCGCCCAGGTAGATGCGCCCGGCATCGCACGGCACCAGTCCCACGATCATGTAGAAGGCGGTGGTCTTGCCCGCGCCATTCGGGCCGAGCAGTCCCACCACTTCGCCGCTGGCGAGTTCCAGCGACAGGTCGCGCACCACCTGGCGGGACTTGTAGCTCTTGGCCAGGCCGGTGGCTTTGAGCGCCGTCATGGCTGGGGATTCTGCGCGGGCTTCGGCACCGACTGCGGCTGGATGATGATGTGCACGCGCTGATCGCTGCCCGGCGAGGTCGCCGCCTGAATGCGCTGGGCGCGGATGTCGTAGACGAGCAGCGGTCCGGAGATCTCGTTCTGTCCGTCCGACAGCCATGCATCCTTCGACAGACGCACGGTGCCGTTGGTCACGTCGTAGACGATCTCATCGGCGTGACCGTGCGCGACCGCCTGCGAGTCGCTGCGTTTCTGCTCGAATTCCGCGGGCTTGCCGGTGACCGTGGCGCGCGCGATGTGATTGGCCTTGAATTCCACGACGGCTTCGTCGGAGCGCAGGCTGCCCTGCTGCTCGGCGTCCATGCGCACGTGCCCCTCGAACGTCCAGCGCGTGTTGGAGAAGTCACCCGGGTCGGTGGCGCGGGCATGATCGGCCTGCAGCTTGAGTGTTCCCTGGGTGATGGTGATGTTGCTGAAGAGCGTGGTGCGACTGGCCAGGTCCACCTGGGTGGACGCCGCATCGAGCGTGATCGGCTGTGTGCCGACTCCCGGCAGCAGCGCCTTGCTGCTGGTCGCCGCGCCGGGCGGCGCTGCGCTGGCGCTGCACGCGCAGGCGCAGCCGAGCAGCAGCAGTAACTTACGGCAGGAATGAGCCATGAACGGCCGATTCTAACTGCACCTGACGGTCCTTCAAGTTGGCGGTCATGCCCGTGGCATGCAGCTGTCGACCGGACAGCACCAGCGTGACCGGCTCGTGCGTCGAGACGATCTGCGCACCGGTATCGTAGGCCAGATGTTCGGAGATCATCTGTGCCGGGGCATCGTTGCCGGGCAGCCGCCCGTCGACGTGCACGTCGCCGTCGAGCTGCACCACGCCTGAGTCCTGCGCCACTTCGCCGCGCAGTGCACGCGCCGTCCACTGGTTGCCGCTGCTGTCGCGGAAGCCGAGCTTCACCTGCTCGAGATCGACGACCTCACGATCGGGTTGCTGCTGAATACGCGCTGCATCGAGGGTGTAGAGCGGCAGGCCGTCGGCGCCGCTCTGCACCAGCCGTGCCTGCAGCGCCGAATAGCCCGGATCGTGCGGCGGGCCAACCCCGCTCGACGGCGCGGTGGATTCACGCTGCGGTCCGGTGAGCACGACGACGCCCACGATCAGCGCCAGCAGCGCGAGCAGCGCCACGATGCGGTAGATCATCGGCGGCGCACCTGACGCGAGCGCAGCGCCAGCAGGTAATCGCATACCTCGCGCACCGCGCCGCGGCCGCCGGCCGCGCGCGTGACGATGTCCGCGCTGCGGCGCACCTCGCGATGCGCGTCGGCGACCGCAAACGACAGCGTCGCGGCGCGCATCAGCGGCAGGTCCGGCAGGTCGTCGCCCACGCAGGCACAGGCCGCGGGCGTGAGCTTCAGGCGCGCGCACAGGCGGGCGAATACGCCCAGCTTGTCAGCCACTCCCTGCTGCACGTACCGCAGGCCGAGCTCGCGGCAGCGCACCACGACCATCGGCGAGCGGCGCCCGGATATCACGGCTACCGTGACGCCGGCGCGCTGCAGTTGCACGATGCCGTAGCCGTCGCGCACGTCGAACACCTTGAGGGCCTCGCCGCGCGGCCCGAAGTACAGGCGGCCGTCGGTGAGCACCCCGTCCACGTCCAGGATCAGCAGGCGAATCCTTGCTGTCGCGACTTTCGGTGTCATTTGCTTTGCGCCTCACACCACGCCGGCGCGCAGCAGATCGTGCACATTGAGCGCACCCACCAGGCGGCCGTCGGCATCGGCGACCGGCAAGGCGGTGATGCGATGCAGTTCCATCAGGTGTACCGCTTCGGCGGCCAGCGCGCGGGGCGCGATGCTCTTGCCGCGCGCCGTCATGACAGCGCGCATCGGCGTGCCGTGTACGTCGATCTGCCGATCGAGCGCGCGCCGCAGGTCGCCGTCGGTAAACACTCCGAGTATGCGCTGGCCCTCATCGACCACCACCGTCATGCCCAGTCCCTTGCGCGACATCTCCAAAAGCCCGGCACTGAGCGGCGCCTCAGGCGCGCTGCGCGGCACGGCATCGCCGGTGCGCATCAGGTCCTCGACATGCAGCAGCAGACGCCGGCCGAGCGCGCCGCCCGGATGGGAGAGCGCGAAATCCGTGCGCGTGAAGCCGCGTGCCTCGAGCACGGCCACCGCGAGCGCATCGCCCATGGCAAGCGTGGCGGTGGTGCTGGCGGTGGGCGCGAGGTTGAGCGGGCAGGCTTCCTCGGCGACCGCGACGTCGAGCGTCACGTCGGCCGCGCGCGCGAGCGTGGCATCGCTCCTGCCGCTCATGACGATGAGCGGCACGGCCAGACGCTTCAGGTGCGGCAGCAGCAGCACCAGCTCGGGCGTTTCCCCGGAATTGGACAGCGCCAGCACCGCATCGCTGCGCGTGATCATGCCCAGATCGCCATGCCCGGCCTCGGCGGGGTGCAGGAAGAATGCCGGCGTACCGGTGCTGGCGAGCGTCGCGGCAATCTTGCCGGCCACGTGCCCCGACTTGCCCATGCCCGTGACCACCACCCGGCCGCGGCACTCCAGACAGATGCGGCAGGCGCGCGCAAATGCGGGGCCGAGCCTGGGCGTCAGCGACTCAATCGCTCGGGCTTCGATTCCTAAAGCTCGCGCGTCCGGAGGCGAGCAGCTGTTCGTCGCCAAGCGGCGCGGGGGCGGCCGGAGCGGCCGGGGGCAAATCCATGGCGGTCATTATAGGCGCGCGCGCGGGCGGCCCATGTAATATCACGCCCATGAACCCTGAAGAAGTCGCGAGTCTTATTCGCGCCGGGCTGCCGGGTGCGCAGGTGCTCGTGCAGTCGCAGGACAACACGCATTTTGCGGCGCGCGTCGTGGCGCACGAGTTTGAGGGCAAGCGCAGTCTCGCGCGCCATCAACTCGTGTATCGCACGCTCGGCGCGCTCATGGGCCGCGAGATCCACGCCCTGTCGATCGAGGCGCTGACACCCGCAGAAGCGGGGCAGGCCTAGCATGGACAAACTGCAGATCCAGGGTGGCGTGCCGCTCGAGGGTGAGGTACGCATCTCGGGCGCGAAAAATGCCACGCTGCCGATCCTGGCCGCCGCCCTGCTGGCGGACGACCCGGTGGTGGTCGCCAACGTGCCGCACCTCAAGGACGTCACCACCACGGTGGAGCTGCTCGGACGCATGGGGGCGACCGTGACCATCGATGAGCGCATGCGCATCGAAGTGGACGGTTCCACGGTGCGCGAGTGCTTCGCGCCCTACGAGCTGGTCAAGACCATGCGTGCCTCCATTCTGGTGCTGGGGCCGCTGGTGGCGCGCTACGGACGCGCCGACGTATCGCTGCCCGGCGGCTGTGCGATCGGGGCGCGGCCGGTGAACATACACGTCGCCGGACTCCAGGCCATGGGCGCGGACATCACCATCGAGGGCGGCTACATACGCGCGCGCGCCTCGCGTCTGAAAGGGGCGCGCCTGGTGCTCGACACCGTGACGGTCACCGGTACCGAGAACCTGATGATGGCGGCGACGCTGGCGGACGGCGAGACGATCATCGAGAACGCCGCGCGCGAACCGGAGGTGGTGGATCTGGCCAACTTCCTGGTGCAGATGGGCGCCAAGATCCAGGGCGCGGGCACCGACAAGATCGTCATCAACGGCGTCGAGCGGCTGCGCGGCACACACTACGAGGTCCTGCCGGACCGCATCGAGAGCGGCACCTACCTGGTCGCCGGCGCCATCAGCGGTGGCCACGTGCGTATCAAGAGCACGCGGCCCGAGCATCTCGATGCAGTGGTGGCGAAACTGGTCGAGGCCGGCGCCAAGATCGGGGTAGGCGAGGGCTGGATCGAGGTGGACATGCGCGGCCGGACCCTCAAGGCGGTCGACGTACGCACCGCCCCTTATCCCGGCTTTCCGACCGACATGCAGGCGCAGTTCGCGGCCCTCAACACGGTGGCGCGCGGCGTCGGCACGATCACCGAGACGATTTTCGAGAACCGCTTCATGCATATGCTGGAGATGCGGCGCCTGGGCGCGGAGATCCGCCTCGAGGGCAACACCGCCATCATTCACGGCGTGGAGAAACTCACGGCGGCGCCGGTGATGGCCACCGATCTGCGCGCCTCGGCAAGCCTGGTGCTGGCGGGGCTCGTGGCCGAAGGGCGCACCGAAGTCGAGCGCATCTATCACATCGACCGCGGCTATGAGGCGATCGAGGAGAAGCTGGCTCAGCTCGGCGCGCAGATCCGCCGCGTTCCAAACTAGGAGAGACACATGCGCATAGGGATGATCGGACTGGGGCGCATGGGCGCCAACATGGTGCGACGCCTGCAGCAGGGCGGCCATCACTGCGTGGCCTACGACCGCTCGGCGGACGCGGTCAAGAGCGTCGTCGGCTACGGCGCCGAGGCGGCGGGCTCGCCCGAGGAGCTGCTGCGCGCCCTCAAGCCGCCGCGCGCCGTGTGGATCATGGTGCCGGCAGCACTGGTCGATTCGGTCATCGCGCAGCTGCGGCCACAGCTGCAAAGTGGCGACGTGCTCATCGACGGCGGCAACTCCAACTATCGCGATGACATCCGCCGCGCCGGCGAGCTGAAGAGCGCCGGCATTCACTACATGGACGTCGGCACCAGCGGCGGCGTACTCGGCTTCGAGCAGGGCTATTGCCTGATGATCGGCGGCGTCACGCGCCGCGGTGGCACTCGTCGAGCCGGCGCTCGCGACGCTCGCGCCGGGCGGCAAGATGCCCGCTGGCGGCGCCGGCAACGCGGCCAGCAGCGCGGCGGCGGCGCAGGGCTACCTGCACTGCGGCGATGTCGGCTCCGGCCACTTCGTGAAGATGGTCCACAACGGCATCGAGTACGGCATCATGGCCGCCTACGCGGAAGGCCTGAACCTCCTGGCGCATGCCGATGCCGGCCGCACGCAGGCCGTTGCCGACGCCGAGACGGCACCGCTGTCGGACCCGCGCTTCTTTCAGTACCAGCTCGACCTCGCCGCCATCGCCGAGGTCTGGCGGCACGGCAGCATCATCGCCTCGCGCCTGCTCGATCTGACCGCCGCAGCGCTCGCCAAGGACGGCAAGCTTGCCGGCTTCGAGGGACACGTCGCCGATTCGGGCGAGGGGCGCTGGACGGTGGAAGCAGCCATCGAGGTGGGCGTGCCCGCGCAGGTGCTGACCGCCGCACTCTATGGGCGCTTCGAGTCGCGCGGGCGCGGCGAGCTTGCCAACAAGCTGCTGTCGGCGATGCGCTTAGGTTTCGGCGGGCACGTCGAGAAGAGCTGACGGAGGCCACTACATGGAACGTCGCGACAGTGATGGCATCGTACTGTTCGGGGCAACCGGGGACCTGTGCTACCGCAAGATCTTCCCGGCGCTCTACCACCTCGTGCGCCGCGGACTTCTCACCGTGCCGATCATCGGTGTCGCGCGCCAGGGGAGCGATGTCGCCTGGCTCGTCAAGCGCGTGCGCGACAGCCTCAAGGCGTTCGTCCCGGACGCCGACGAGGCGGTGATACAGAAACTCGCTGCGCTGCTGCGCTACGTCGACGGCGACTACAACAAGCGCAGCACTTTCGAAGCGCTGCGCAAGGCGCTGGGCAGCGCGCAGCGGCCGCTGCACTATCTCGCGATACCGCCCAGCATGTTCGCGATCGTGATCGAACACCTGACGGCCACCGAGAACGCGCAGGGTGCGCGCGTGGTCATCGAGAAGCCGTTCGGCCATGACCTGGCATCCGCCAGGGCACTCAACCAGACGCTGCACAAGCATTTCCCCGAATCGAGCATCTTCCGCATCGATCACTATCTGGGTAAGGAAGCGGTGCAGAACCTGCTGTTCTTCCGCTTCGCGAACTCCTTCCTGGAGCCGGTGTGGAATCGCAACTTCGTTGCCAGCGTGCAGGTGACGATGGCCGAGACGCTCGGCGTCGCGGGGCGCGGGAAGTTTTACGAGGAGACCGGGGCGATTCGCGACGTCATGCAGAATCACCTGCTGCAGATCGTGGCGCTGCTCACCATGGAGCCGCCGGTGAATGCCGGGGGCGAGTCGCTGCGCGATGAGAAGGTCAAGCTGCTGAAAGCGGTGCGGCCGCTGCAGGCGGCGCAGCTGGTGCGCGGCCAGTTCGACGGCTACCGCCAGGAGCCGGGCGTGGCTGCCGATTCGCAGGTGGAAACCTACGCCGCGCTGTCGCTGCAGATCGATTCGTGGCGCTGGAGCGGCGTGCCGTTCTACCTGCGCTCCGGCAAATGCCTGCCGGTGACTGCCACCGAGGTGGTCGTGGAGCTGCGGCCGCCCCCGGCCAACGTCTTCGGCGACCAGATGCCGGAGCAGCCCAATCACCTGCGCTTTCGCGTGGGTCCGGACGTGGCGATCGCGCTCGGGGCGCACATCAAGAAGCCCGGCTCCGTCATGACGGGCCAGGACGTGGAGCTCTACGTTGCGCAGCAGCAGGGCGATGACATGGATGCCTACGAGGTGTTGATCGGCGCCGCGCTCATCGGCGATACCTCACACTTCGCGCGCGAGGACGAGGTGGAAGCCGCCTGGGCGATCGTCGATCCGATACTCAGAGCCGGCCCCGCTCCGCTGCCATACCTGAAGTCGAGTTGGGGTCCGGCGCAGGCCGAACAGCTCATCGCGGGACCGTGCGGCTGGCACAATCCCGGCGCGAAGCCGCAGGACTGGACGCGCTCCTGCGGTCGCGGCCCGGCGTAGTGAGCCGTGCTGCTGAACGCCGGGGACATCGCCGCCTCGCCCGCTTGGCTGCCGCTGCAAGTGCTGGAGGGTGCGTCGATGCAGATGCTGCAGCTCGACGAAACTGCCTACCGCGCCGCCAGCTTCCTCGATCAGCGCCTGCTGCAGCAGGGTTTTCCGCAGCGCTGCTGCGCGCTCACGCTGCTGCAGGGCGTGGCAGAGCGGCTCAAGGCGCGGGCGCATTACATCTTTCATACCGGGCACGTGGGTTCGACGCTCGTCTCGCGCCTGATTGGTGCGCAGCAGAGTTTTTTTTCGCTGCGCGAGCCGGCCTTGCTGCGCGCCTTGGCCGCGGCCGGTGTCGACGTCGCCGCGCCGCTCACGCTGGAGGACGTGCTGGCGCTGTTCGCGCGTACCTGGCGCGCCGAGCAGCGCGCCGTCATCAAAGCCACCAGCTTCGTCAGCGAGCTGGCCGAACGCATCCTCGCTGCCGAGCCGCAATCCGTGGGCATTCTGATGTTCGCGCGGCCGCTCGCCTACCTGCAGGGGATCCTGGCGGGCCCAAATTCACGCATCGAGACCCGGCAGCTCGCGCCGGCGCGTCTGGCGCGACTCCGGCAGCGCGTGGGCGAGGGCGCCTGGTGCGCCGCTCTGCGCTCGGAGGGCGAATACATCGCCATGAGCTGGCTGTGCGAGATGGCGGCGCTACAGCAGGCGGCCGCGCGCGTGCCTGCGCAAGTGCTGTGGCTCGAGTTCGATGCGCTGCTGGCGGCGCCGCGGGCGGGGTTGCAGCGACTTTTCGGCGCGCTCGGCGCGCCGCTGGCGCCCGCGCAGCTCGAGTCCCTCGTGACAGGGCCCCTGATGCGCCAATATTCCAAGGCACCTGAACATTCTTACGATGCCGCTTTGCGGCGTGCCGTGCTGGCAGGCGCAGAGCGGGAACACCACGAGGAGATTCGCCGCGGCATGCAGTGGTTGCAGCAGGCGGCCCAAGAGGTGCCGCTGATCGCGGCGGTTGTGGAGCGAGGTCAACAGGCATGAGATACCGCGTAGGCCGATGCGTACTTGCAGCACTGCTGGCGTCGCTGGTGGCGGCCACCAGCAGCGCGACGGCCGAAAACGATGCGCAGCGCGTAGCGCGGGTACTCGCGCAGACTCCGCTCATCGACGGGCACAATGACCTGCCGTGGGAACTGCGCACGCGTTTTGGGGGCGATCTGACGCGGGTTGACCTGGCAGCTTCCACCCTGGCGCTGCCGCCGCCGGCCGGCTCGCCGCCGCTCATGACCGACATACCGCGGCTGCGTCAGGGGCAGGTGGGAGCGCAGTTCTGGTCGGTATTTATCCCGGCGGACATCAAGGGCCCGCAGGCGGTGCAGACCACGCTCGAGCAGATCGATCTGGTCAAGGCAATGTGCGCCCGCTACCCGCGCGATCTGGCGATGGCCTACAGCGCCGCCGACATCATCCGCGTGCATGCCGCGCACCGCGTGGCCTGCCTGATTGGTGTCGAAGGCGGCCATCAGATCAACGACTCGCTCGCGGTGCTGCGCGCCTACTACGCATCCGGCGCGCGCTACATGACGCTCACGCATTCCTTCAACACCGCCTGGGCAGATTCGGCCACCGACAGCCCCGTGCACCATGGCCTCACGCCGTTCGGCAAGGAAGTGGTACGCGAAATGAATCGCCTCGGCATGCTGGTGGACCTCGCGCACGTCTCCGAAGAGACCATGCGTGCGGCACTCAGTGTGAGCGAGGCGCCGGTGATCTTTTCGCATTCCTCGGCGCGCGCACTGGTCGATCATCCACGCGACGTGCCCGATGAAGTGCTGCGGCTGGTGGCGCAGAACGGCGGGGTCGTGATGGTCAACTTTCTGCCGGGGTACGTCTCTGAGGCGCGGCGGCGCTGGGATGCCGAGCGCGCCGCGGAGCAGGCGCGCAACAGCAGCCCGCCCTTCGGTGGCTTGTACATCGGCCAGCCGCAGCGCATTGCCGCCGCCCTGGCGGCCTGGGACACAGCGCACCCGAAGCCGCCGGTGACCCTCGCCGACGTCGCCGATCACATTGAGCACATCCGCAAGATCGCAGGCGTCGAGCATGTCGGGCTGGGCTCGGATTTCGACGGCATACCTGAGGCGCCGGCAGGACTGGAGGGCGTCGACAAGTTCCCGGCACTGCTTGTTGAGCTGGCACACCGCGGCTGGAGTGATGCGGACCTCGCCAAGGTCGCCGGCGGCAACCTGCTGCGCGTGCTGGCCCAGGCAGAGCGGGTCAGCGGCCGCCTCGCGGCCACGCGTCCCCCATCGGCTGCCACTCTCGTCGGCGCCGATGGTCCGCAGGACCAGCCCGTACGGTAACCGTTGGCGCTGCGCTGGTATCTCATGCTCCGCGGGCGAACTCTCCGCTGTGGCCGGTGCGGCCCACGCAGCATTAGCACGTGAAACCGGGTCGCAACGAGCGTGCCCCTGCGGCAGCGGCAGGAAATACAAACACTGCTGCGGCGTGTTGCCGGGATCGGCCGCGGCGGGGGATGCGGGGCACCTGCAGCCGCCGGGCGCCGGGCAGTCATCAGCGCAGGCTGCCGAGCTGCCCGATGACCCGGCAGCGCTGCGCAGCGTAAGCGCGTCCCTGCTGGATCGCGGCCAGCTGGCGGAGGCGCTCGGCAGCCTGCGTCGCCTGCTCGAGCTGCAACCGCGCGACGTGCAGGTGCTGATGGCGACTGCCAACGCCCTGTGCGCGCTCGGGCGCGCTCGCGAAGGCGTGCCGCTATATCAAGCAGTACTGCAGATCGACCCGCAGTTCTCCGAGCCACAGAACAATCTGGGGAACGCGTTCCAGGAGCTGGGCGAATACGCGGATGCGGTCGGATGCTACCGTGCCGCACTCGCACTCAAAGCCGACGATGCGGAGACGCACTGCAACCTGAGCAATGCCCTGCGGCAGCAAGGGAGAGCTGGACGAAGCAGCTGGGCTGCGCCCGGCGGGCGATCGCCCTCGCGCCGCGGCTGAGTCTTGCGCATAACAACCTGGGGCTTGCCCTGGCGGCCCTCGGACGAGAAGCAGAAGCCGTGGCGAGCTTCCGCCAGGCACTGACGCTGAATCCGCGCTTCGTCGAGGCGCTCAACAACCTCGGCAACGCGCTGCGCGAGCGGGGCGAGAACAACGAAGCGCTCTCGCACCTGAGCACTGCGATCGAACTGCGTCCGCAGCGCGCGGAGAGTCACTACAACCTCGCCACCGCGCAATACGCCCACGGACAGGTGGCGCAGTCGCTGGCCAGTTTCCGCGCCGCCCTGGCGTTGCGGCCGGACTATCCGGCGGCGCAGGTGGGCCTGGCAACCGCACTGCGCCTGCAGGGCCACGCGAGCGAGGCCGAGGACAGCTGCCGCAGCGCGCTCGCCACGCACCCCGACGATGTCGCGGCACTGTGCCTGCTCGGCGACCTGTACGCCGACCGGGGCGACTTTGAGTCGGCGCAGGAATTGTTCGAGCGCGCGCTGACGATCAATGCGGATTCTCCGGCGGTTTTTTGCAGCATCGCCGCGCATCGCAAAATGACGCGCGCGGACTGCGGCTGGCTAGCGGGCGTCGAAACGTTGCTGGCCAAGCGCCTCGTACCGCAGCACGAGATCGGTCTGCGCTTCGCCCTCGGCAAGTACTACGACGACACCCGGCAGTACGACCACGCGTTCAGCGAGTATCGACGGGCAAACGAGCTGAGCAAGCGCTACGAAACACCTTATGACCGCACGCGGCTGACCCAAGAGGTCGACCGGATCATCGCAAGCTTCGGCAACGCGTTCATGCGCGCGTCCCATGCCGGGGCATCCGCTTCCGAACTGCCCGTCTTCGTCATCGGCATGCCGCGCTCGGGAACCTCCCTGACCGAGCAGATCCTCGCCTCGCACCCGCAGGTATTCGGCGCGGGAGAACCGGTCTTCTGGGACAGCGCCTTCACAGGTTTTTGCGCGCACGGAGCCTCACAGCGAAGCCAGAGCGGGCGCCTTTGCGGCCATGGCGCGCGATTATCTCGCGCAGGTCACACGCCTGGCGGGCGCGGCGCAGCGCGTGGTCGACAAGCTGCCCGCCAATTTCCTCTATGCCGGCCTGATCCATGCCGTATTCCCGCGTGCCAAGATCCTCCACATGCAACGCCACCCGATCGACACATGCCTGTCGATTTATTTTCAGAATTTTTCCACTCTGCACCCGTACGCGGCCGATCTCGACGACCTCGTGCACTACTACGGCGAATATGTGCGCCTGACCGATCACTGGCGGCGGCTGCTTCCTCCGAGCACGCTGCTGGAGATCCCCTATGCAGCGCTGATCGAGGACCAGGAGGGCTGGTCGCGGCGCATAGTGGAGTTCATCGGGCTGCCCTGGCATCCGCAGTGTCTCGAGTTCCATCAAACGCAACGTGTGGTGATCACTGCCAGCAGGTGGCAGGTCCGCCAAAGGCTGAACGCGGCATCGGTCGGGCGTTGGCGCAACTACGAGAACTATGTCGCGCCGCTACGGCAGCTGCTCACCGCTGCGCCCTGAAGAGCGGCCGCGGCGCTGACGTATGCGCGTCGAGCCGGCCGCAGGAGGCAGGCTGCTGCGACCGGAGCGCAAGCCTACGCCTCGGGCGTCACCACCAGCTCGCCCAAGGCCTGTTTGAGAGGCTCCAGCCACGGTTCGAAGTTGCGCCACTGCGTGACACCTTCCGTATACAACGGCCGTCGCACCTGCTCAGAGCTCACAGTTGCCACGATGCGGCGGTTCTCGTGGAAGCGCAGGCACTGCTCTTCGAACGGCAGACCGCAGTAATCGAGCAGCCGGCGCACTTCGCCTTCGAGATCCTGCACGACGTCCTCGTAGCAGACGCGGTAAATACGTCCGGGCAGTACCGCGTCAAAATGCGCCATCAAGCTCACGTACTGTTGGTAGTAATGGCCGAGGTCCTCGAGGCTGTAGGTGAACCACAGGCCGCGATGGAAATGCTGCTTGAAGTTCGCGAAGCAGCAGCCCAGCGCGGCGCGGCGCGCGTCGATGATGCGGGCGTTGGGCAGCATCAGGTGGATGAGCCCGATATGCATGAAGTTGCTGCCCATCTTGTCGATGAAGTGCGGGCGGCCGAGCAGGCGGTGCGCGCGCGTCTGCGCCAGATAGCGCTCGCCAAGGGCTGCAAGGTCGGCGCGCGTCAGCTGCGCCACCGACTGCGGATAGCTAGGAGGCTTGCCCGGTTCCTCGTCCCGATCCCCGAGCTCGAGGGCAAAACCCAGTACGTCGGTCAGCTCGCGCGTACCCTCCACCTGAGAATGACTGGCGAGAACCTGCTCGAGCAGCGTCGACCCCGCGCGCGGCAGCCCGACGATGAAGATGGGCTCCGACGACTGAGAGCCGCTGCCCTCGCGCGCGGCGAAAAACTCCCGCGTATAGAGCGCCTGCGTGCGCTGCACGAGGCGCGTGACGTGCTCGCCCTGGTAGTGGATGACTTCCCGCCGCAGCTCGTTGCCGCGGGCATAGTGCTCGAAGGAGGCGGCGAAGTCCCCGGCATCCTCCAGGGCCTTGGCGAGCGCGAACTCGAACTGCGTACGATCGTCGTGGCGCAACTCTTCGCGGGCGAGCTGGCCGCGAATCGCCTCGACCTCTGCAGGCGTGAAGCGAAAGGTCTTGAGATTCGCCAGCGCCAGCCAGGCATCGCCGAAGCTCGGCTTGACTGCTATGCATTTGCGGTAGGCCTCGATGGCCTCGGGCTGGCGCCGGGCAGCGCGCAGCGTGTGACCATAGTTGAGCCACACCTGCTCATTGTCGGGACTCTCGCGCACCAGCCCGGCAAGGATCCCCATGGAGCGGTCAATCTGTCCGAGCAGGTTGAACGCGGCCGCCTGCAGCACGCGGTAGCGCATATTCTGCGGCTCCAGTGCCAACAACCGCTCGAGCAGCGGCAGCATCGGCTCCGCCTTCAGTTGCTTGTGCAGGACGAGCGCCAGATCCAGGCGCGCCCGGCTGTAGCCGGGCGCCAGGCGCAGGCATTCCGCCAGCAACCGTTCGGCCTGGCGGTAGTCTTCGCGCGCGCTCGCAGCTTCGGCGAGCATGCGCAGCGCTGCGACGTCATGGGGCGAGCCGGCAAGCGTACGCCGCAGCATCGCTTCGGCAGCGCTATATCGCTCGTTGGCGAGGGCCGCTGCGGCCTCGGCCAGACGGCTGCCTTCGGGCGCCAGCCGTTCGAAGTGCGCGTAGGCTGCATCGCACGCGGCGATGTCACCGCGCGCCGCGTGCAGCATCGACAGCTCACGCCAGGCCGCCGCCAGATCGGGCGCCAGCTCTACCGTGCGCTGGAACGCGGCCAGTGCCTCGGAATCGCGTCCCGCGGCGAGCAGTGCCCGCCCGAGCTCGAGGCAGACCACCGCGGAATCGGGCTGCGCCGCGGCGAGCTCGGCAAACTCCGCGGCGGCGGTCTGTGCGTCGCCACAGGCGCGGTGCGCCGTAGCGAGCAGCAGGAGTGCCGCTGTGTGCCCGGGGTGCGCGCGCACAAGCTGCGCGGCCCCGGCGGCTGCGCCGGCCGGGTTGCTCTCCAACATCGAGGCGAGGCGCATCAGCTTGAGATCCGCTTCACTGGCCGTGGTCAATACGCTCTCCAAGCCTCTACCGGGCGCGCTAAGATCGCAGCGCAAACGTGGAAAACCATAGGGGAAGCTCGTGACTGACGTCAATGCCATGGCCGGCACCCCGGCCCCGGACAATGCCACAGTCCTGCGCCTGATTCAGGCGTCCAAGGCTGCAGGGGCCGCCGGCCGTACGGGCGAAGCGGATCAGCTGCTCGCGCGCGTGGCGCAGCTTGCGCCCGCACATCCGGCGGTGCTGAACGAGCTGGGCCTGAGGATGCTGCAGCGTGGCGATGCAGCCCGGGCACGCGAACTTTTCGCCAGGGCGACGCAGGCTGACCCCGGACATCCGGCGCTGTGGTCGAACCTCGCCTCCAGTCTGCACGCTCTGAAACTCCTGACGGAAGAATTCGACGCCCTGGAGCGTGCGCTCGCGCTCGAGCCGCGCCACCTGCCGTCCCTGCTGCAGAAGGGCGCGCTGCTCGAGGCCAACGGCGACCCGCGTAACGCTGCGCGCGCCTATCGCGCCGCGCTGGCGACGTTGCCTCCCGGGAACACGCAGCCGCCGGAGACGGTGGTGGAGATGATCGAGCACGCGCGCGCGGCCATTGCCAAGGACGATGCCGCTCTCGCCAGCGAGATCGAGGTGCGTCTCGCTGCCATACGCGAGCGCCATGGCGGCGGGCGGTACCGGCGCGTCGAGCATTGCATCGATCTTTTGACCGGCAGACGCAGCCGCCATCTGCCGCAACCGACGTTCATGTATTTCCCTGAGATCCCGGCAGTCGAGTTCTTCGATCGCAGCGACTTCCCGTGGCTGGATGCGATCGAGGCGGCCTCGGATGAGATCCGCGCGGAGTTGATGAGCGTGCTGGTCGCCGACCGCGAAGGGCTCGAGCCCTACGTCGCTTACCCCGAGGGCACGCCGCTCAACCAGTGGAAGGAGCTCAACAAATCGCGCCGCTGGAGTGCGTACTTCCTGTGGAACCAGTCGGTGCCGCAGCCAGCGCACCTGGCGCGCTGCCCGCGCACGGCGCAAGTGCTGACGGGGGCGCCGCAGTGCGATGTGGCCGCGCGTGGGCCGACCGCCTTCTTCTCGATCCTCGAGGCCGGCACGCGCATCCCGCTGCACAGTGGCGTAACCAACACGCGACTGACAGTGCATCTGCCGCTCATCGTGCCGCCGGACTGCGGTTTTCGGGTCGGCAGCGAGACGCGCGAGTGGGTCCCCGGCAAGGCGTGGGTATTCGACGACACCATCGAGCACGAGGCCTGGAATCTGTCGGATTCGCCGCGTGCGGTCCTGATCTTCGATGTCTGGAATCCGTTCCTCACCCCGGCGGAGCGCGACCTGATCCGCGCCGTCACCGAGACCGTCGGCACCTACTACGGCACGTCCACGCAGGAAGCGCTGTGAGGCCGGCGCAAGCGAGCACATCCCGGCGTGGCATCAGCGTCCGGCTGCTGCGCGTGCTCGGACTCATGACAGCCACGATCTTCGTGGCCCCGGTTGGGGCACAACCTGCCGCTGCCGCGCCGCCGAGCGCTCTGCAGGCCTGCGCGGCCGTCGTCGCCGATGCCGAGCGGCTCGCCTGCTACGATCGACTCGCCGGGCGCGTCAGGCCGAGCGTCGCGGTCGCCAGCGGTCCGGGCGCCGACGGCTACGGCGAGCCCGATCCCCGCCGCACCGGCCGCTGCAGGCGCAGCCTCCACCACGCCCGCGCCCGCCCCCGCGCCGATGGCACCCTCGCCGAAACAGTCTTTCGGGTCCTATGAACTCGAACATCCCAAGCCGCAGGTCATCGCTGCGAGCTCCCTCGAGGCGCATGTAGTCGCATTGGGACGCAGCCCGGGCGGCCACGTGACCGTGTCGCTCGAGGGCGGGGCGATCTGGGAACTCGACGACGAAGATCCGCTGCTCGCGGTCGGTCAGAGCGTAACTCTGACTCGCGCCGCGCTCGGATCGTACCTCCTGCGCACTCCAAGCAAGCGCACCCACCGCGTGCGTCGGCTGCACTGACGGCCACAAGCCGGGCAAAAAAAACGGCGGACCCGCAGGTCCGCCGTTTCAGTTCAGCTCACTTGCCTTAGAACTGCGCCGTCACACGCGCGAACAAGTACCGTCCGGTTGCGTCATACACGCCAGGGTAGGCGTTGCCGTTGCAGTTCGCACCGGTGGGAGCGGTGGTCGGGCAGTCGGCAACGAGGGGCGGGACCTTGTCGGCCACGTTGTTAACACCCAGCTGCAGCCTGATCGTCTTGTAGATGTTGAACGAGGTCTGCAGATCCACGTAGCTGTACGCCGGGATATGCGCCAGCGGCAGGAACGGCGTCCCAGCGAGGAACGGGTTCGTGCTGGTGCGCTCGTCTTCGTTATTCCCGATAGTAGCGCCACTTGATGCTGAAGTCCAGGCCGTCCCACGGCGTCGACCAGGTGACGTTGAACACCGAACGCCACTTCGGGTCTCCGCCGCCGCAGGTGGCGCCAAACAGTCCGGTGCAGTCGTACGAATTACCGCCGGCCACAGGCGTGATCACCAACTCCTTCAGGCGCGTGCCGTTGAGCTGGAACAGCAGCGAACCGAAGGTCGCGAGAGGCAGGCGGTAAGAGCCCTGCATGTCGATGCCTTCAGTCCTTTCCTCGCCTTCGTTTACCGTGGTGTCGGTCACGTAGCCATGGTTCGTCCTGTACAGGGAGCCAGCGGAGTCACGATGGATCTGGCTGCAGAACAGTCCGTTCGCGATACAGTCATTGATGATGGTGTCGGCGCCAATGATGCCGATCGTATTGTTGATCTTGATCTGGAAGTAGTCGACCGACAGCGAGAAGTTCGGCACCCAGCGCGGGTTCAGGATGAAACCGAAGGTGGTCGAATCGGCGACCTCGGGCACGAGGTGTGGATTTCCACCCAGCAGGCCGTTGTACTGGTTGGCACTGTTCGGCGCGATGTTGCCGAACTGGATCGGTTTCACACCGGTGAGCTCGCACTGCGCGAGCGTCGTGCCATTCGTCAGCGTCGTGGCGTTGAGTTTCGGCGCGGCGCACGGATCGATCGAGCCGTCCAGAGCCACGGTCTGCGGGCTGTACAGCTCGCCGATGTTCGGTGCACGCACGGCGCGCTGGAAGCTGCCACGCAGGCGGACATCCCGCACGGGCGCCCATTCCATGCCCGATCTTGTAAGTGTTGGTGTCGAAGCCCTCGCTGTACTTGGAGTAGCGATAGCCGCCTTCCAGGGAAAGATCTTCCGCACCGGGCAGATGGCTTGCCAGCGGCAGGCGCAGCTCGGTGAAGGCTTCCTTCACGTTGAACTCGCCGGCAATCGGAGGCGTAGGGCCGCTGCTGCCACCCGCGGAGCCCTGCTGGGTCAGGTAGTCCGGAAGATCGTTGGTGCGCTCCGACCGCCATTCGGCACCCACGTTGATCTGCAGGCCCTGATCGGCGGTGGGCAGCTGCACGCCGTACTTGCCGAGGTCGCCCGTGACCGAGCCATCCGCGACGTACTCTTCGACCTGACCCTCATCGAGCAGGGGAACCTGCAGGAAGGCGAGCGCCTGGGGCGTTACGCCGCTTGCTTTCCAGATATTCCACGGCACGCACGCCGAATTGGGTGTGAAGCCCGTGCCCTGGCCTACGAGAGGACCATTGTTCACAGGCGAATTCGGTCCGCCGCAGATCGGTCCGGCGGCGCCGGGCAGCACATTCAGCGCCTGGTCGATGGCGTTGTTGCTGGTGTAGTTCTCATTGCCGTTGCTGGTGTCGACCGTACCGTGCTGAGCGTAGACGTTGTACGTCCAGACTCCCTGCGGGTCGCCGAGGTCGCCTTTCATGCCGATCACTTCACGCGCCGAGTCGGTGAGGAAGGTGGCAATACGCGGGCCTCCCTCGACGTTGCGGCGCGCAATGAGCATGTTGAGGCCGGGGTAATTCACCCCGTTGTACGTCTCGAACGGATTGCCCTGCGCGGCGAGGTTGGCCGCCGTGCAAAGTACTCCGCGTTCCTGCGCCGAGAGCAGCGGATCGGCGCACGGGATGAATGAATTTTGGAAAAAGTCGCCGCTCGGGGCGATCTGCGCCTGTGACTGGTTCCTCATGTACATCACATTCGCGTAGACGTTGATGTGCGAATTGACGTCGTAGTTGAGGAAAGCGCCCGCGGTCCAGCGCTCGTTCGGCGTCTGGTAGTAGTTGTACGGCCCGTAGTTGAGATGTCGGAAGCATTAAAGGGCCGGAACAGGCCGGTGCGTGCCGTCGACCGTATGGTGGATAAAGCTATGGCCATTCGAGGTCGACGCGTAGAAGTGTCCGCCCGCGCCATTCTTCGCGGACGTACTTGAACCCGCGCACGTTAGTTTGGTCGCGCTGGCGGCTCCCAGCGTGCAGGCACTGTAGTCGAACTGACTTTGCAGGGCCGGTGACTGGTTGTCATACGTGATGTAACCGGTCGCGTTGCCTTTGTTGTCGGCAAAGTTCGAGCCCATGATGACGGCGACGTCCTTGCCGAACCCCGTGTCCACACGGCTGGGCGGCAGCGCATCGCCGGAGGCGGTGACGACGCCGCCACGCCTGCCTGGTTGTTGTTGTTGTGCTCGTCGAAGTGGTATCCCGCCTCGATCTTGAGGCCTTCGAAATGCTCGTTCAGGACGAAGTTCACTACGCCCGCGACCGCGTCCGCGCCGTACACTGCGGACGCACCGCCGGTGAGCACGTCCACGCGCTCGATCAGGGCGGCAGGGACCTGATTGATGTCGGAATAGTTGCGTCCGCCGAATCGCCGAGCCGGGTCCCAGGCGCAAACCGTTGACCAGCACCAGGGTGCGCTGCGGTCCGAGGCCGCGCAGGTCAACCGTCGCCGTGCCATCCGCGCCGTTCGACGTGGTGGAATTCATCGACGCGAATACCTGGGGCAGATTGTTGAGAACATCCTCAACGCGTGTTAGGCCGGTCTGCTGCAGGTCCACTGCCGACACGGCAGTCACTGGACTGATCGACTGCTCGTTCGGCGTGAGCAGGCGCGATCCGGTAACGACCACTTCTTCAACTGGTGCTGCGGCTGCCGCTGGCGCCGGCGCTTCCTGTGCATGGAGCGCGGTAACCCCAGTTGCGGCTGTGGCAGTAGCCAGTGCGAAGCGCACCGCCTGTTGCAAGCTGCGACTTTTCGCCATGTGTAGATTCCTCTGAATTTGTAATTCGCGAATTTGTAGTGCAAAGCAGCCGCCGGCCCCGCCCATTCCCTGAATACAAGTTCGTCCCAACGGAGCGCTGGCGTCTTAGAGTCGCATTATTAACACGCGGCCTTCTTGTTGCCAACCTGCGTCGCGGGGCCAAGCCTGCTTAATGCAGGGTTTTTAGGCTGTTGAGGGTAGGGGAACCCGACCGTTGCTAGAATACAACAGTCAAATTTAGACATCAGACGGGGCGTTGCCGGGACGACCGGCAGGCACTTCGTCCCAGTTTTCAGGGTGATTCAGCGGCAAACCAGCAGTTCGTGGCTACGGTGATGCGCGCGTCGCGGCCGTAGAACGGGGCGACTTCGTGGAAGGCGAATGAGGGGAAGACGATCACCTGACCCTCTTGGAGCCGGACTTCACGGCTGCCCAGGGCGTAGGCCGGTTGCAGCCGGCGGTTGCTCGGGTCGAGGTAGGCCTCTGCCCCGGGTCGGGTATCCATGAACCGCAGGACGCCGCTTTGCGGATGGTCGGGCACCGGCTCGCCGGTCCGGACGCAATAAACGGCCGACCAGGAGGCGAGCGGATGATTGTGGGCTACGAACGAGCCGGCATAGCGCGTCACGTGGTACCAGGTGTGATTGTGGATCTGCAGCCGCGCCAGTTCTGCCGGCTGCAACTCGGTCGTCTTCAGGATCGTCTGGCCGATGCAGTTCAGCATGAAGGTGCGCAGTTCCTGCACACACCTTTCGGGCCACAGGAACAGGTTGAAGCGGCTCTCGAACATCTCCTGCTGCGGGATGTGGCTGGGGGTCGGGTTGCGGTACTGGTCGTTTTCGCGGGCCAGGAACAGCGCCTCGAGCTGGCGGTTGAGCGGCTCGCAGCCCCCGAGCCTTGCCTCGCCGAAAGGCACCGCGAATGCCGAACTGAGGCGGATCGTCGGTCACCATGGCGCTGATTGAGCCTCTGCGCCGTGCGAGAAGCGGGTGCGCGCGCAAACCAGCAGCAGGCCGGCTTCTGTGCGGTTCAGGGCGACTTCGTGCAGGATCGAGGCGGGAAAAACCGCCATCTGGCCGGCAACGGGTCGCCAAACGTGATGCGCACGGGTAAACGGTTCCCGCAACTGGTAACTGGCCGCATCCAGGAACATGGAGGCATCACGGATGGCGTAGAGGCGCAGGACCGCGCTGTCCGCGCGGGCCACGGTCGGCGGGGGCGCGGCAACGCAGTAGAGCGCGTACCACGAGGCCAGCGGCGCGGTCGCGGCCGGTATGCTGCCGTTCGGGCGCACGATCGCAAAGCGGGCCCGGGCCTGCACTCCCAGGGCGTCGAACTCGGCCTCGGTCGAGCGGTTCACGGCCATCACGGCCGCGCAGATTCCGCCAAGCATTTCCCGCCGCAGCCGTTGCACCGCCTCCTCCGGCCACTCGAAAAGGTTCTCGCGGCTGCGGAAACACAGCGCGTCCCGGACGGAGTCCGGATCGCGGTATTCCTCCGTGGCGCGGCTGAGGAACAGCGCCGTGAGCGCCGCATTGAGGTCCGCCTCCCCGGCAAGCGGCACGGTCGCGAACGGCGTCGCGAAGAGGGGCACGATGGTGGGGGGCGCGGGGGTCATGGGCCTGGTTTTCAGAGGACTGGCGCACGCGAAGCTGGCGGGGCGCTTTGGCGCACGCGCCTTAAATTCGCCGTATCAGCGCGACCACATGCGCAGCAGGTTCTCGCTCACGTATTGGAGCTGGGTGCGATTATGCCAATCCATCTTCAGGCCCTCGAGCGCGCGCACCTCATTGAGCGTGTACAGCAGGTCGCGCTGCATCTCATCGGGTATCTGGCTCTCGATGAAGGTGATCAGCACCAGGCGTTGGCCCGACGTGACGGGTACTACCTGATGGATGTGGGTCGACGGGTAGAACACGGCGGAGCCGGCGTTGCCCTTGATGCGCGTGATTTCTGTGCCCAGGTGAATCAGCAACTCACCGCCCTCGTAGTCGGCGGGATTCGCGACGAACATCGTGCAGGACACATCTGCGCGCAGGGGTTGCGCACCCACCGCCATGAAGGCCACGTCGATGTGTGCTCCGTACTTCATGCCCACCTCGTAACGACACAGCGTGGGCAGCGCTACACGGCGGGGAAAAACGAAGTTCTTGACCTCTTCGCTGCGCTGCAGGGCTGTGAGCGCAATCTGTGCCGCCTTGCGCGCCATCGGATCGGCGACGTCGCCGATGGCATTGTTCTTGGTGACGTTGTGAGGATTGGAGACCTTGCCGTCGACAAACTTCGCCGTCTGTGCGATTTCGCGAACGGCCTGCACCTCGGCGGGATCCAGAAAATTCTCGAGCACGAGGAACATTGCCAATCCGCCGCCGCGCCGTTGCGAGGCCTTTAGTATAGACGCGGGTCACGCGCACCGGGAGCAGCCCTAGCGCACGCAGCGCAGGCGCAGCGCCGGCCGTGGCGCGTTCACTCCGACTCGTGCAGCCACAGCTGTGCGGCCGGGCAGCCCGCTACTGCACGCCAGGCGATGAGGCTCGGATCGCCGCCCGCCAAAGCCGCCACTGCGTCGCGTTTATCGGCGCCGGCGACCACGAACAGCACCTCCGGAATGGTGGCGAGCAGCTCCGGTGTCACGCTCACCGCCGACATCCCGTCCGGCCGCTGCACGGCCAGCGCATAGTGGCCGCGCGCACGCTCGAGGTCCGCGACGCTGAACAGCGATGCGGTATGGCCGTCGGCCCCGAGGCCGAGCAGTCCCAGGCTGATGTGTATGCCGGCACCGAGTAGCGCGGCAAGCCGGCGCTCGTAGTCCGCCGCCGCTTGCGGCAACGTCAGCTCCGTGCGCACGCGCAGCAGCGACTCGGCCGGCAGCGCCAGCGCCTCCAGCAGCGGGCGCGACTGGTGGTAGTTGCTGGCGTCCGAATCGCTGGGGACGTAGCGATCGTCCGAGAAGAGCAGGTGCAAGCGGTCGTCGTGCTTGAGCGGGGTGCGTGCGAGCGCCCGATAGGCCGGCAGCGGCGTGTGGCCGCCCGAGAGCATGATGGCGCTGGCACCGCGGGCGGCGATGGCGCCGCCGAGACGCTCGGCGAGTGCCGCATCGAGGGCGGCGCGAGTTGCAAAGCGGCGCGTGGTGAGTGTCGTCATGAGTGCCTCCGTCAGCCGCTGTGCGGGCGCTCGCCCACCTCGGCGCGTAGCTCGAACGCCCGTCCTTCGCGCACACCGCGCAGTTCGACACTGCTGCCGGGCGCGTGGCTGGCGATGCGCCCGAGCGCATCCTGGGCACTGTGCAGCGCCGTGCCATCGATGGCGAGCAGCACGTCCCCGGGCTGCAGTCCGGCGCGCTGCGCCGGACTGCCGATATAGAGGTTACCGATCACCACCGCCCCCTGTGCGAGTCCGAGCTGCTGCGCCTGCTCCGCGGGCAGATCCTCGGGCACGATACCGATCCAGCCGCGGATGACGCGGCCATGCGCGACGATGTCGCCGAGCACCCCGCGCACCATGTTCACCGGGATGGCAAAGCCGATGCCCTCCACGCCGAGGTTCTTGGCAACGATGGCCGTGTTGATGCCCACCAGTGCGCCGTTGGTGTCCACCAGCGCGCCGCCGGAGTTGCCGAAGTTGATCGGCGCGTCGGTCTGAATGAAATCCTCGAGCGGTGCGATACCGAGCTGCTGGCGACTGGTGGCGCTGACGATGCCGTGCGTCACGGTCTGCGACAGGCCGATGGGATTGCCGATCGCGAGCACCACGTCGCCGACCTTCAGCTGATCAGAGCGACCGAACACGGCCACCGGCAGCGGCGTGAGGTCGATCTTGAGCACCGCAAGATCGGTGTCGGGGTCGCGGCCGACGATGCGTGCTTCGGCCACCCGGCCGTCGCTCAGCTGCACGCGGATCGAGTCGGCATTGGCGATGACGTGATGGTTGGTGACGATGTGACCCTCCTTGTCGACGATGACGCCGGAGCCGAGGCTGCGTTCGATGCGCTGCCGATAGCGCGGCACGTAGTCGCCGAACAGCTCCCCCAGGGAGGGCGCCAGTCGCTCGGTCACGACACGCGCGGTGTACACATTGACCACCGCCGGGGCGGCGCGCTGCACCGCTTCGGCATAGCTGCCCTGGCCGGGCACCGTCGGGCTCGCCGGCACAGCGACGGCGGCGGGCGCCTGACCCGCGGCGCTGCCGCGAATCAGGTCCGGCCGCAGCGCCACGATCAGGAAGGCCAGAGCCAGCCCGCCCACGACCGATCCCGCCACGAAAACCAATGCGCCGCCCAAGCGCCTGAGCATCACTAAACTCCGGGAATCCTTGCGTGGCACACCAGGGCGGTGCGCCCGGAAGGCTTATGCGTTTGTGTATAATGCGCCGCCCCCCGCAAGGTACGAAATCGCGCGTGCGTAACTCGGCCGCGCGGCGCGCGAAATGCGAACGAAAGTGGAGACGGTTGGATGGCGGATCACGCACTCGTCGCCGATGAAGTCGACCTGAGCCGGCGCAAGTTTTTGACGCGGGCCACGATTGCCACCGGGGTGGTCGGTGCGGCATTTGCCGCAGTGCCGTTCATCGAGTCCTGGAGCCCCTCGGAGCGCGCCCGCGCTCAGGGCGCGCCGGTTGAGTTCGACCTGTCGAAGCTGGAACCGGGGCAGATGGCCGTGCCGGTGTGGCGCAGGCAGCCGATCTACGTCGTGCGGCGCACCCCCGACATGGTGGCGCGCGTGGCAGGTCACGACGGCGATCTCAAGGATCCGGACTCCAAGGACTCGAAGCAGCCACCGTACGCCAAGAATGCGCTGCGCGCGCGCAGCGCCGAGTACCTGGTGCTGATCGGCATCTGCACGCACCTCGGCTGCCTGCCCAAGCAGCGCTTCGCGCAGGGCGAGGTCTATCCCGAGCTGGCCCGGCGGCTTTTTCTGCCCCTGCCACGGCTCGCGCTTCGATCTGGCCGGGCGCGTGTTCACCGGCTCACCCGCCTCGGTGAACCTGGTCGTGCCGCCGTATTCCTATCCCAAGCCGACCACGCTCGTGATCGGCACTGACGAGAAGGGAACCGCCTGATGGCCGTGAACAGCGCCAGTGGGGCACCTGCCGGGCTGCCGGGCGACGACCTGTCGCCGAAGAAAGGCCTGTGGGCCTGGATCAACAAGCGCCTGCCGCTCTCCGATTTCATTGCCGAGCAGCTGACCGGCTACTACGCGCCGAAGAACTTCAACATCTGGTACTTCTTCGGCTCGCTCGCGCTGCTGGTGCTGGTGCTGCAGCTCGCCACCGGCATCTTTCTCACGATGTTCTACAAGCCGGGCGAGGCCACCTCGTTCGACTCCGTCGAATACATCATGCGCGAGGTGAACTACGGCTGGCTGATCCGCTACCTGCATTCCACCGGCGCATCGGCGTTCTTCATCGTCGTGTACCTGCACATGTTCCGCGCCTTCCTCTACGGCTCGTACAAGGCGCCGCGCGAGCTTCTGTGGCTGTTCGGCATGTTCGTGTACCTCGCGCTCATGGCCGAGGCGTTCATGGGCTACGTGCTGCCGTGGGGCAACATGTCCTTCTGGGGCGCGCAGGTCATCGTCAATCTGTTCGGCACGATTCCCGCCATCGGGCCGGGCCTCGTGGAGTGGATCCGCGGCGACTACGGCATCGCCGATGCGACGCTCAACCGCTTCTTCGCGCTGCACGTGGTGGCGCTGCCGCTCGCCCTGCTGCTGCTTGGTGCTGCTGCACCTGGTGGCCCTGCGGCGTACCGGTTCGAACAATCCCGACGGCATCGAGATCAAGGAAAAGCTCGGCGCCGATGGCAAGCCGCTCGACGGCATCCCCTTCCATCCCTATTACACGGTCAAGGACGTGGTCGGCGTCGGCGTGTTCTTCGTGCTGTTCGCCATCGTCGTGTTCTTCGTGCCGACCTTCGGCGGCCTGTTCCTGGAGGGTCCGAACTTCGAGCCCGCCAATCCGCTGTCCACGCCCGAGCACATCGCACCGGTGTGGTACTTCACGCCCTATTACGCGATCCTGCGCGCGGTCCCGGACCAGCGCCTGGGCGCGCTCCTGATGGGGCTCGCCGTCATGGCCTTCCTGTTCATGCCGTGGCTCGACCGCTCGCCGGTGAAGTCGATGCGCTACCGCGGCTGGATGTCGCGTACCGCGCTGACGCTGTTCGCCGTAGCCTTCATCGCGCTCGGCTATCTCGGGTTACAGCCCGCGGAAGGCCTGTACGTCTACCTGGCGCGCTTCTTCGCGGCGATCTATTTCCTGTTCTTCCTGCTGATGCCGATCTACAGCAAGATCGATCGGGTCAAGCCCGTGCCCGACAGGGTGACCTACCATGCGCACTGAGGTGGGCCAGGCGGCACGCGGCGCGCTGGCGCTGCTGGCAACCGCGCTGCTCGCTCTTGGCAGCGCCGCGAGCCCGGCGGCCGAGGAAGCAGGCGCCACCGAGGGCGGCAAGCTGGGCGCCGACTGGCAGAGCTGGCGTGCCAAGAACGACGTCAGCGACATGCCCTCCGTGCAGCGCGGCGCGCGCAACTTCGTCAGCTACTGCATGGGCTGCCATTCGCTCAAGTACGAGCACTGGTCGCGCCTCGGGCACGATCTTGCGATTCCGCAGGCGCTGCTCGAGAAGGACCTGCTGCCGCCCGGTGACAAGACGACCGACTACATCCTCACCAGCATGCCGGCCACCGATGCCGCCAACTGGTTCGGCAAGACGCCGCCAGACCTTTCGCTGATGGCGCGCGAGCGCGGCGCCGACTATCTCTATCAGCTGTTCACGACGTTCTACGTCGATCCGACGCGTCCGACCGGCGCCAACAATCTGCGCCTGCCCGCCATCGCCATGCCGCATGTGCTGTCGGAGCTGGAGGGCCTCAAGGGCGCCGTGTTCCGCACCGTGCGCAAGAGCGACGGTGGCAGCGAGCAGGTGTTCGACCACTTCGTACCGCTCGCGCCTGGCCGGCTGAGTGCCACCGAATATCAAGGCTTCGTGCGCGATACGGTCAATTTTCTCGACTACGTCGGCGACCCGGCCCAGACGGCGCGGCACGCGCTCGGCGTGTGGGTGGTGCTGTTCCTGCTGGTGTTCACGTGGCTGGCCTGGCTGATGAAGCGCGAATACTGGAAAGACGTGCACTGACCGCCGGCACGGGCGCAGTCGGCGCCCAGCCGTCTGCAGGCACCCGGGTCGCAGGAGCGCTAATTTGTCGAGCAGACGATCCATCATGACGTTGTTCTCCGCGCCCGACGACCCGTGGAGTCATCGCACGCGCATCGTGCTGGCCGAGAAAGGCATCAGCATCGACATCGTCAGCGTCGAGGCCGGCCGCTTCCCCGAGGATCTGCTCGACCTCAATCCCTATCACAGCGTGCCCACGCTGGTGGATCGCGACCTGGTGCTGTACGACTCGCGCGTCATCATCGAGTATCTGGACGAGCGCTTTCCGCACCCGCCGCTGATGCCGGTCGACCCGGTGACGCGCGCGCAGTTCCGGCTCGCGCTGTACCGCATCGAGCGCGACTGGTACAGCCTCGCGCGCCAGATCGATCAGGAACCCGACAAGAAGCAGACCGTGAAGCTCAAGAAGATCCTGCGCGACACCATCCTGCAGAGCACCGAGCTGTTCAAGATCAAGCCGTACTTCCTGTCGGATGAGTTTTCGCTGGTCGATGCCACCATCGCACCGATCCTGTGGCGCCTGCCACATTACGAGATCGACCTGCCGCCGCAGGCGCAGCCGATCGAGAAGTACGCGCAGCTGCTTTTTGCGCGCCCCGCATTTCGCGAAGGCCTGTCGGAGCGTGAACAGGAGATGCGGCTGCTGTAGTCATGCCAAAGGTACTCCCCAAGCGGCCCTATCTGCTGCGCGCGATGCATGAGTGGATCACCGAATGCGGCCATACCCCGCACGTCATCGTCGATGCTGCACGTGACCACACCGAAGTGCCGCGCGCCTACGTCAAGGACGGCAAGATCGTCCTGAACTTAAGCGAAGGCGCGACGCAGCGGCTGCGACTCGGCAACGACGAGATCGAATTCGACGCGCGCTTTGCCGGCGTCGTCCACCACGTGCGCTTCCCGGTGAGCGCCGTGCTCGGCGTCTACGCTCGCGAGACGGGCGAGGGCATGGTGTTCTCCGAGCAGGACCTCGGTCCTGAGCCGCCGAGTCATTCGCCACAGACGGAAGAGGGCGGCTCGCGCCGCCCGCAGCTCAAGGTCGTCAAGTAAGCCCCTGTCGCGCCGGTCACCGGCGCCACTGCTGTGCGTCCTTACTGTTAAATCCGGCGGCCTGCGCCGGCCGTGGGCGCGCACTGAAGATAAAAAGAGTCGGCCTGTAAGCCGGGTTCTGTCGAGGGCAATCATTCCTCTGGGATCCGCGTCGCCACGGACCTCTAGCGGCCTACCCGGAAGCGCACGCGGATCGGCGCTGCATCCACCTTCGGTTAAGAAGGCGACGCCGCTTCCCTATTTGGCCTTGCTCCAGGTGGGGTTTTCCGTGCCGTCGCGTGTTACCACCGACGCGGTGCGCTCTTACCGCACCGTTTCACCCTTGCCGGTCCGGTTAAGGACTTAGGCGGTCTACTCTCTGTTGCACTTTCCGTGGGCTCGCGCCCCCCAGGCGTTACCTGGCACCCGATCCGCAGGAGCCCGGACTTTCCTCCACCACAGCTTTTGAGGCTGCAACAGCGATTGCCCGGCCGACTCTCGCTGCGCACGATACGGGCGCTGGCGTGGAAGTCAATTAAGGGGCTTCAGGCGCATCGTCGGCCCCCGCGGCGGCCCCGCGGCGCGTGACGAGCGCGTAGGCGACCTCGCGCGTGGCGCCGCTCAGCTGCGCGGCGATGGCGGCGACGCGCCCGGGCGGCAGTTCGTCGCGCAGCAGGCCGACCACGCGCTGCAGCAGCGCCTCATCAACGCCTGCCGCGGCCGGTGGCGCGCCATGCACCACCAGGGTGATCTCGCCGCGCGCGAAGTTGTCCTCGGACTGCGCGCGCGCGGCCAGCTCCGCGAGCGTGCCGCGGTAGATGGTCTCGTGCGCCTTCGTCAGCTCGCGTGCCACCACGGCCTGGCGCGCAGCCCCGAATTCCTGTGCCAGATCGGCAAGCGTTGCGGCGATGCGGTGCGGGGCTTCAAACAACACCAGCGTACGCGGCTCGTGCGCCAGCGCTGCAAGGCTTGCGCGCCGCTCGCGCGCGCGCGCCGGCAGGAAACCTTCGAAACAGAAACGGTCGGTCGGCAGCCCCGCAACTGCCAGCGCGGCGGTGATCGACGAAGGTCCGGGAATGATGCTCACCAGGATGCCCGCCTGCGCGGCGAGCCTCACCAGCTCGTAGCCCGGATCGGAGAGCAGCGGTGTGCCGGCATCGCTCACGAGCGCGACAGTCTGCCCGGCGGCAAGGCGCGCCAGCAGCGCCGGCGCGCGCTGCGTCTCGTTGTGCTCGTGCAGCGACACCAAAGGCGTGGCAATACCGCAGGCCCGCAGCAGTGCGCCGGTGTGACGCGTGTCTTCGGCGGCCACCACGTCGGCTTGCGCAAGCGCCGCACGGGCGCGCTCGCTCAGGTCCGCAAGGTTGCCTATAGGGGTTGCGATTACTTGCAGCCGGCCGCTCACCGTGGCCACTATAATCGCGCCTCGCGCCGTGCGCGCTCGCGGCCCCCCGGTTGACCGGCATGTTGTCCGCCAACGAGGCTCTGTACCGATGCATTTAAGCCTGTTCGCCCGCCTCGCGCTCTTCTTGGCCGCCGTGGTGCTGCTGGCCGGCTGCCCGAGTCTCAGCGAACGCGCCGGACCGCCGCCCTCGATCGATCGTGCCGAGGCGCTGGAGCATGCCGGGGACCAGGCCGGCGCCGCCCGCGTGTACGAAGAGCTTGCCGCGCAGAACAGCGGCAGCGACCGCAACAACCTGCTGCTGCGTGCCGCACACGGCTACCTCGCCGCCCGGCGCCCCGAGGACGCCGCCCGCGTGCTGGCGCAGACCGAGGCGCCGCTGTCGGCGGAGCAGACGACCGACCGTGCACTGCTCAATATCGAGCTGGCGATCGATCGTGGCCAGGCGCAGGAGGCCCTGCGTCAGCTGCACGCGCTGCCCGAGCCGGCCGCTGCCGCAGCCTCGGCACGCTACCGTGACCTGCAGGGCCGCGCCGCGGCGCTCGCCGCCGGCGAACGCCTGCAGTTGCCGCCGCCCGGCCAGGCGGCCGGGGCCGCGCCGCACATCGCGCTGCTGCTGCCGATCACCGGGCGCGCCGCCGCCGCCGCCGTGAGCGTGCGCGACGGCTTCATGACGGCCTTCTACCAGACGCCGGCGACCGACCGGCCCAACATCCGTATCTACGACACCGGCACGCAGAGCGTGGCGGACGCCCTCACGCAGGCCACGCGCCAGGGGGCGGACTTCATCGTCGGCCCGCTGACACGCGAGGAAGTCACGGCGGCGGCGGAATTTCCGGCGGCCCATGCACCGCTCCTGGCGCTCAATTTTCTGCCGCCCGAACGTCCGGCGCCGGCGCGTTTCTATCAGTACGCGCTGTCACCCGAGGACGAAGCGCGCCTGGCGGCGCGCCGCGTCCTCGAGGACCACCATCGCCATGGCGTAGCCCTGGTGCCGGCCGGCGACTGGGGCACGCGCGTGCTGGCGGCCTTCCGCCAGGAACTGCAGGCCGGCGGCGGCGACCTGATCGGCAGCAGCACCATCGACACCGGCCGCACCGACTTCGCCGCCAGCATCACCGAGGTGCTGCGCATCAGCGACAGCAATGCGCGCTATCACCGGCTCGAATCGATCCTCGGCACCAAGCTGCAGTTCGAGCCGCGGCGCCGCAACGACATCGAATTCATCTTTTCGCCCGCACCGGCCAACCTCGAGCGCCTGGTGCGCCCGCAGCTGCGCTTCCACTACGCCGGCGACATTCCGACCTACGCCACGTCCGATGCTTTCGAGCCCGAAGTGCGCGGCAACGAGGATCTGGAAGGGCTGATGTTCCCGGACATGCCCTGGATGCTGGGCGGCGATCTGGCCGAAGCGGTGCGTGCCGCCACGCGGGATGCGTGGCCGGCGGGCGCGGCCCGGCGCGGCCGCCTGTTCGCGTTCGGCTTCGATGCCTTCCGCCTTGCCCAGGCGCTGCGTCACGCGGGCACGAACGGCGAGGTGAACGTGGAAGGGCTCACCGGTCGCCTCAGCATCGATCCGGAGCGGCGCGTGCGCCGCGAGCTCGGCTGGGCGCAGTTGCATGACGGTGAGCTGCGGCTGCTGCCCGCCGCGGCGCAATAACAGCGTCCGCTCAGCTGCGGGCGCGTAGCGCCATCAGTGCGCGAACGGCGTCACCGTCGGCGGCAGCAGCGCCTGCAGCGAGTGCGGGGCCGAAGCGCTCGCCGTGACGATATTCGCTGAGCAGGTTGTCATCGGTGATGACCTGCGCATCCGCGCCATGCTCTGCGAATGAAGTCCCGCACGGGCTACAGGCGCGCGCTCAGCAAATCGGCTGCGACGCTCTGCGCCGGTACCGTTGCGTCGAGCGCTCTACCGTCGGGGCGCCGCAGTGCGCTCAGGCGGCTGAGGTCGGGCGTCAGCGGATGATCCGAGGCGTAGCCGAAGTTGACGTACAGATAGGCGAAGGGAAACACTGCCTGCTGGGTGGCCAGCACATCGTAGGAGCCGGTGGTGTTGATGGCGAGGACCGCGCCGGGGTTCATGTGCCGGCGCACGTCGCTGAAGTATTCACGCGACAGCAGGTTGCCGGTGTTGGCGCGCCAGTAGTAACTCGTGTTCTGGATGATGAGATCGAAGCGCGTGTCGGGGTTGCGCTTCAGCCAGCGCCGCCCGTCGTCGATGTGCACACGCAGCCGCGGATCGGCCAGCAGTGGCGCGAGCTCCGGGTAGGCGCGTATCAGGTCGACATAGGCGGGATTGATCTCGACCACGTCGATACGCTCGACGCCGGGGAAGCTTTGCACCGCGCGTACCCAGGCGCCGCCGGACAGGCCGATCACAAGCACGTTGCGCGGCTGCGGCTGCAGCAGCGCCAGCAGGTAAAGGCGATCGAGACGGTTGGCGTTCGTGTCCACGTCCACGCTGGCGATGCCGTCATACACGTTGCCGCCGAATATTACGTCTCCCACCGGTCACTGCGCGCGGTGTGGATGACGCCGTGACGGTTGGCCGCGAAATGCGTCATCGCGCTGGCGCCGATCGCCTGCATCTGCAGTGAGCCCGGGCCGGGGCGCAGGACCGGCGCTATGAACGTGCTCAGCAGCAGCTGCCGCGCCGAGCGGCACGAGGATGTAGGCGCGCCGACCGCTTTTGAGCACGCAGGCGACTGAAATCAACAGGCAGACAGCTCCGGTCAGGGCGAAGCACTCGTCCGCGCTCAGGTGATCGAGCGCGACGAAGCCCATGACCAGGGGTCCGAGCGTGGCGCCGATGATGTTGCCAAAATAAATGCGCGATACGGTGCGGCCGACGCGCGGCCCCTCCGCCACCGAGCCGAGATGATGGGCGATCGGAAACAACACGCTCTTCAGGCCCGCCGCAACGATGATAGCGATGCCGAACTCGCCCAGACGATGCGGGTTGTCGGGCAGCAGCACGCGGCCAATCAACAGCGGCGTGAGCACGTCGGCGAGCGCGGCAATCGCCAGCACGATGCCGGCGGCGACGTACAGGTCGCGCGCGCGTCCGCACAGCCGCTTGCCGTAGGCGGCGCCAAGCGCAATGCCGACGAGATAACACGCCAGCACGAAGGAGAAGGCGAACGGCAGGGTCCGGAACGAGAAACCCACGACGCGTACCCACAGGATCTCCTCGCTCAGGCTGAGGAAGCCGATGGACAGCGACAGCCACCAGGGGAAGCTAAACACCGTTCCGCCGCAGGCCGAACCAGACACTGGCGCTCACCAACACGTTGAGAGCGGCCGCCACGTAGATCGTGGCGGCGAGTCCCAGATAATAGAGGGCGAGCATGCCGGTGGCGGCGGCGCCGAGTGCAGCGCCGAGGGTGTTGGCGAAATACAGCAAACCGATCGACACGCCGATGTTGCGGTAGTGACGCACCACGTAGGTCACGAGGATCGGCAGCGTCGCTCCCATCAGCATGGTCGGCACCAACAACAAGACAAAATTGGTCAGCGCGATGGTGGGCAGCGAGGCGCGCACCGCCATGACACCCGCCGCGTGGATCAGCCACGGACTCGCGCAACCAAACAGCGCGATCGCAAGTTCGATGAGCGCGAACATCGCAAGAGCCTGTGTTGGATGGCGGTCGGCGAATATGCCACCAACCAGTGCACCAACACCGAGTCCGAGCATGAAGGTCGACACGATGATCGTGACCGACTCGATGTCGACGCCGAAGGCTTCAAACAACAGACGCTGCCAGCACACCTGGTAGACGAGCGCGGCGATTCCGGAGACGAAGAACAGCGCCACGAGACCTGCGTGGCCGCGGCTTGCCGGTTCCGCGGGCATGCGCAGGGCGGTTTCGATGCTCAAGTCAGGCTCACAGTGGTTCTCGCTGGGGCAACGGCCGAATCCAGCACGGATTCTAGGGAGCCACCTGAGCGGTGCCTGCGCGTTATGTCACACCTGAGGAGTGGCGATGGCCCGATCAGGGCCGGGAAAGCTTACCCACTGTATAAGCTTCGCCGGCCAAGCCGCTGATTGCTAAGAATGAATGAGGGCAATGCGCAGGCGAATACTGTGGATTTACACATAAGTCGTTGTGACTGCGACGAATTTCACACTATTTCAATTGACATAGTTCGCCTGCGATTCCTATAGTGGCATCTAGTGGGAGAAAGTGGGGGGAAATGGGTGTAAACACACCCAGGCCGGGTAATGTTTCGCGGTGCAACAAAAATAACCCTGGACGACAAGGGGCGGATGGTTATGCCCACCCGCTACCGGGAGCAGATCGCTGAGATCGCCCAGGGGAAATTGGTCGTAACCGTCGACAAAGACCAGTGCCTTCTCATCTATCCCTTGCCCGAGTGGGAACAGATCGAACGCAAGCTGATGAGCCTGCCGAGCCTCAACGCGACCGCCCGCCGGTTGCAGCGACTCATGGTAGGCCACGCGACCGATCTGCCCCTCGACGGGCACGGCAGAGTCCTGCTGCCGCCCGAGCTGCGCGAGTTCGCCAAGCTTGAGCGGCACGGAATGCTGATCGGGCAGGGTAACCGCTTCGAGCTTTGGGATGAAGCGCGCTGGAACGAGCGCCGCGACGCCTGGCTCGCCAACGCGGATGCGCCGACCGATCTGCCCTCCGAGCTCGAATCCCTGTCGCTGTAGCGGTCCCTCGCACGAGGTTTGGTTGGGGTGGATGAGCACACACCAGTGCTCGCCGGCGAGGCGCTCGCAGGGCTGGCGCTGGAAGCGGACGGTTACTATGTCGATGCGACGTTCGGGCGTGGCGGTCATACGGCACTCCTACTCCAGGCCCTGGGTCGAGAAGGCCGCGTGCTCGCGCTCGATCGGGATCCGCAGGCCATTGCGGCCGGCCGCCGCCGTTTTGCCGACGAAATGCGGCTTACGCTCGTCCATGCGTCGTTTGCCGATCTCGCCACGCTCGTGCCGGCAAACGCGCAACCGTGCCGCGGCGTGCTGTTCGATCTTGGCGTTTCCTCACCGCAGCTCGACGACGCGCAGCGCGGCTTCAGTTTCCGCGCCGACGGTCCGCTCGACATGCGCATGGATCCGACGCACGGCGAGCCGGTCGCCGCGTGGCTCGCTCGCGCGGGCCTCGACGAGATACGCCAGGTGATCGCCACTTTTGGGGAGGAGCGCTTCGCGCGTCGTGTGGCGCAGGCCATTGTCGCGGCACGGCGCGTAAGCGCCCTGAGCCGCACCAGCGAACTGGCTGCAGTGGTAGCCAGCGCGGTGCGCACCCGCGAGCCGGGCAAGCACCCCGCGACGCGCACCTTTCAGGCGCTGCGCATGTTCATCAACGACGAGCTGGGACAGCTTGGGCGGGGCCTGGCCGGCGCGCTCGAGGTGCTGGCTCCGGGCGGTCGCCTGGTCGCCATCAGCTTTCACTCGCTCGAGGATCGCGCGGTCAAGCAGTTCATGCAGCGCGAGTCGCAGGTCGATCCGGCCCTGAAGCGTCTGCCCGTCATCCCGCCCAGCGCCCGCCCGCGGCTGAAGCTGGTCGGGCGCAAGCTGCGCCCCGGCGAGGCCGAAGTGGCACGCAATCCGCGCTCCCGCAGCGCGCTCCTGCGCGTGGCGGAGCGTCTGCCATGAGCCAGCGGGTGCTGTACATCGTCGTGCCGCTGCTGTGGGTGGCCGCGCTCGGGTCGGCGGCGGGCGCCGTCTGGTGCAAGCACCGCGCGCGCGAAACCTTCGTGCAGCTGGAAGCCCTCAACGCCCGCCGCGACAACCTCGAGATCGAATGGGGCCAGCTGCAGCTGGAGCAGAGCGCCTGGTCGACGCACGCCTTCGTCGAACGGGTGGCCGGGGCCAAGCTGCACATGGCCAATCCGCCGCCGAAAGAGATCGAGATCGTTTTGCAATGAAGGGGCGCACCGCACGCGAGAGCGCGCCGCTCTCCTTTCGGTGGCGTGCGTATTTGCTGCTCGGGCTCCTGGGCACCTTTGCGCTCGGCCTCGTGTGGCGCGCGGTCAACCTGCAGCTGGTCGATCACGGCTTTCTGGCCAAGCAGGGCGATGCGCGCTTCTCGCGCGTGCTCGAAATCGCAGCCCACCGCGGCACCATCACCGACCGCTACGGCGAGCCTCTGGCCGTCAGCACGCCGGTCGACTCGGTGTGGGTGAATCCGAGCGAGCTGGCGCTCGCCACCGATCAGATCCCGCGCCTGGCGAGCGCCCTGAAGCTGGACCGGCAGGATCTGGCGCGCCGCGTGACCAGCAATCTGGACCGGGAATTTCTCTACCTCGCGCGCCACCGCCAGCCGGCGCAGGCCGAGGAAATCAAGGCGCTGGGCATCCCCGGCGTCTACACCTCGCGCGAATATCGCCGCTACTACCCGGCGGGCGAGGTCACCGGTCACCTGCTCGGCTTCACCAACGTCGACGACGCCGGCCAGGAGGGACTGGAGCTCGCGTTCGATCACTGGCTGGCCGGTGAGGACGGCGCCAAGCGCGTCATCCAGGACCGCTACGGCCGGATCGTGCAGAACGTCGAGAGCATCCGGCCGGCGCGGCCCGGGCGCGACCTGGTGCTGTCGCTCGACCTGCGCATCCAGTACCTCGCCTACCGCGAGCTCAAGGAGGCGATTCGCGATCAGCGGGCGCGCGCCGGCTCGGTGGTGGTGCTGGATATCGCCACCGGCGAAGTCCTGGCAATGGTGAACCAGCCCGCCTACAACCCCAACGACCGCGACCAGATCGACGCGGCCACCTATCGCAACCGCGCCGCCACCGACATCTTCGAGCCGGGCTCCTCCATCAAGCCGTTCTTCGTGGCCGCAGGCCTTGCTTCCGGCAAGTACGACAACCGCAGCATCATCGACACCTCGCCCGGCTACTTCAAAGTCGGCGTGAAGATCTTCGAGGACGAGCACAACCTCGGCGCCATCGATATCGCGACCGTGCTCGCCAAGAGCTCCAACGTCGGCATGGCGCATCTGGCGCTGTCGCTGCCGCCGCAGGAGATCTGGACCACACTGAACCGGCTGGGCTTCGGCCAGGTGTCCACCAGCGGCTACCCGGGCGAATCTGCCGGGCTGCTGCCGGCCGTCGCGCAGTGGCGCCCGATCGGCATCGTCACGATGTCCCACGGCTATGGCCTGTCGGTGACGCCGCTGCAGCTGGCGCACGCCTACGCCACCGTGGGCTCCTTCGGCGTCGCCCGGCCGGTGTCCTTCATGCGTGTCGAGGGGCCGCCGCAGGGCGAGCGCGCGATCGATGAGCACGTATGCCGCGAGCTGCTCGGCATGCTGGAATCGGTGGTCGCAGCCGAGGGCACGGGCAAGCTCGCCGCCATTCCCGGCTATCGCGTCTCCGGCAAGACCGGCACCGCCTGGAAGGCGACCGCCGGCGGCTATTCGACAGACCGCTTCATGGCAGTGTTCGGTGGCGTGGCGCCGGCGACCGATCCGCGCCTCGCCGCAGTGGTCGTGATCGACGAGCCGACCGCCGGCCAGCACCGCGGCGGCGAGGTGGCAGCCCCGGTGTACTCGCGCATCGTCGGCGGCGCCCTGCGCCTGCTGGCGGTCGCGCCCGACCAGCCGGTCACCACTCCCGAGGAGCTGCCGGCCGGACCTGCGCTCGGCAACGTGCGCACGGCGGCGCTGCGATGAACCTGGCGTACGCGGCCGCGCCCCGCCCGCTGACGGAGCTGGTCGAAGGCTTCGCCACTGCGCCTGCGGATCTCCTGGTCAGCGACGTCACGCTCGACAGCCGCGCGGCGACCCCTGGAGCGCTGTTCCTGGCCTGCCGCGGCCGCCAGGCGCACGGGCTGCAGTTCGCAGCCGAGGCGGTGGCACGCGGCGCGCGCGCGGTGCTCTACGAGCCGGATACGGCGCACAGCGCCGCGCCCGCCCTCGGTGCCGACACATTCGTGGCCCCCCTGCCGCAGCTGGGCGAGCGCGCCGGGCTCATTGCCGCGCGCTTCTTCGGAGCACCTTCCGAGCACCTGACGGTGGCCGGCATCACCGGCACCAACGGCAAGACCACCTGTGCGTGGCTTTTGGCGCAGGCCCTGCAGCAGCGTCACCGGCCGACGGCCTACATCGGCACGCTCGGCGTCGGCCTGCCGCCGAAGATCACTCCGTCACGGCACACGACGCCGGATGCCACCGTGCTGCAGCGCGAGCTGGCAGCGCTCCTGGCCGCCGGCGCCGAGTGCATCAGCATGGAAGTCTCCTCGCACGCCCTCGACCAGGGGCGCGTCAACGGCGTGCGCTTCCACACGGCGGCCTTCACCAACCTCACCCGCGATCACCTCGACTATCACGGCAGCATGGCGGCGTACGGTGCGGCGAAGGCGCGCCTGTTCACTGCCGCAGGACTCAGCTGCCGCATTATCAATGTGGATGATCCCTTCGGCGCCGAACTCGCCGCGGCCGCCGGTGCCGGGCGCCTGATCGTTACCGCGCGCACGCAGGCCGCAGCTGCGGTGCCTGCCGGTGCGCAGTTCGTGCACGCCCGACGCGTGCGGGCGGAACCGGCCGGGCTGATCGTCGAGGTGGCCTCCAGCTGGGGAGCTGCGGAACTGCCGCTGCGGCTGCTCGGCGAATTCAACGCCGACAACGCCCTGACCGTACTCGCGGTGCTGCTCGCCTGGGACCTGTCGCTGGCGGATGCGGTGCAGGCCCTGTCGCGCTGCCGCGCGGCCAGCGGGCGCATGGAGCTGTTCGGCGGACGCGGGCGCAGCCCGCTGGCGATCGTCGACTATGCCCACACCCCCGATGCGCTCGCCAAGGCGCTGCGCGCGGCGCGGCTGCACTGCCGGGGCCAGCTGCGCGTCGTGTTTGGCTGCGGCGGCGATCGCGACGCCGGCAAGCGCCCGCTCATGGGCCGGGTGGCGAGCGAGCTCGCCGACGACATCGTCCTCACCGACGACAACCCGCGCGGCGAGGCCCCGCAGCGCATCGTGAACGACATCGTCGCCGGCCTGCCGGCGCACGCGCCGCTGACGATCGAGCACGACCGCGCGCTCGCCATCCGCGTAGCCCTGCAGCGCTGCGCCCCCGATGACGTCGTGCTGATCGCCGGCAAGGGCCACGAGGACTACCAGATCCGCGGCACGCAGCGGCTGCCATTCCGCGACCAGAGCGTGGTCGCCGACGAGCTGGCAAGGCTCCCGCCGTGAAGCGCACGCTCGCCGAATTCGCCCGCATCTGTGGTGGCGCGCTGCGCGGCGGCGATGCCGCCTACAGCGATGTGGGGAGCGATTCGCGCTCGCTGCAGCGCGGGCAGCTGTTCGTCGCGCTGCACGGGCCGAACTTCAATGGCAACGAGTTCGTCGCCGCAGCACTGGCCGCCGGTGCTGCCGGTGCCGTGGTCGACACGCTGCAGCCGGTGGCGCTGCCGCAGATTCTGGTGGGCGACACGCAGGTGGCTCTCACCCGCGCCGCGCGCAGCTTCCGCGACGCCTTCGCCGGGCCCCTGGTCGGCGTTGCCGGCAGCAACGGCAAGACCACCGCCAAGGAAATGACGGCCGCGATCCTCGGCCAGGCGGGCGAGTGCCTGGCGACGCGCGGCAACCTCAACAACCACATCGGCGTGCCGCTGACGCTCCTGCGCCTGACCCCCGCGCATCGCTTTGCAGTGGTGGAGATGGGTGCCAACCACGCCGGCGAAGTGGCAGCGCTCGTCGCCATCGCGCGCCCCTCGGTCGGCATGATCACCAACGCGGGCGCGGAACACCTCGAAGGCTTCGGCACGCTGGAAGGCGTGGCGCGCGCGGAAGGGGAGATGGTGGCGGGGCTTGCGCCCGCGGCCACCGCCGTCATCAACGCCGACGATGAGTTCGCGCCGCTGTGGCGCGGCCTCACCGAGGCCCAGGTGGTCACCTTCGGCGTGCGTGAGCGCGCCGACTTCAGCGCCAGCGCGGTGCGCACCACCGTCGGCGCGGCCGGGTTCTGCACCGAGTTCCGCCTGAGCGCGCCGCATGGCAGCGCCGACATCCAGCTTGGCCTCGGCGGGGCACATAACGTCGCCAACGCGCTCGCCGCAGCTGCGGCCGCCGCCAGCGCAGGCGCGAGCCTTGCGCAGATCGCGGCCGGCCTTGCCGGCGTGCGCGCCGTGCCCGGACGCCTGCAGTTCAAACAGACCAAGGGCGGCACGTGGCTGATCGATGACTCCTATAACGCCAATCCCAGCTCGGTGCGCGCCGCCATCGAAGTACTGAGTTCGCTGCAAGGCGCCAAGTGGCTGGTGCTCGGCGACATGGGCGAGCTCGGTGCGTTCGCGCCCGAGGCGCACACCCAGATCGGCGAGTTCGCCCGGCAGCACGGCATCGAACGGCTGTACGCCACCGGTCCTTTGATGGCCCGCGCCGTCGAGAGCTTCGGCGCCGGCGCGCACTGGTACCCGGACACGACGGCGCTCACGGCCGCCCTGGAGAGCGCGCTCGCGGCAGCCGCGCCCACCGTGCGCCTGCTGGTCAAGGGTTCGCGCTTCAATCGACTCGAGCGCGTGGTGGACGCACTGAGCGGCGCGCCCGGCGGCGGGGGCGGGCACTGATGCTGTACTGGCTCACGCAGCAGTTCGCCGGCCGCATCACCGGGCTGCACGTCTTCGCCTATCTGACGTTCCGCGCGATCCTCGCGACCGCCTCGGCCCTCGGACTGTCGCTCATCGTCGGGCCGCCGATGATCTCGCGCCTGTCGCGCTTCAAGATCGGCCAGGTGGTGCGCGACGACGGCCCGGTGACGCACCTGCCGAAGGCGGGCACCCCGACCATGGGCGGCGCGCTGATTCTGGTCACGACGCTCGTGAGCACCTTCCTGTGGGCGGAACTGGACAACCGTCTGGTGTGGACGGTGCTCGCGGTGACCTTCGCCTTCGGCCTGATCGGCTTCTACGACGACTACCTGAAGCTCGTGGTGCGCAATCCGCGCGGGCTCGCACCGCGCTGGAAATATCTGTGGCAGTCGGTCGCAGGAGTTGCCACCGCCGCAACCCTTTACTACACCGCCACGGAGCCTGCGCAGACCACGCTGTTCCTGCCGTTCGTGAAGACCTTCCACGAGCCGCTGACGGCGTTCGGCTTCATCACCATCGCCTATCTCATGATCGTCGGCATGAGCAACGCGGTGAACCTCACCGACGGGCTCGACGGACTGGCGATCATGCCCGCAGCCCTGGTGGCGGCGGCGCTGGGCATCTTCGCCTATGCCAGCGGCAACGCGGTGTTCGCGCACTACCTCGGGATTCCCGACATCCGCGGCGCGGGTGAACTGCTGATCTTCTGCGCCTCGCTCGCCGGGGCGGGCTTGGGCTTTCTTTGGTTCAACTCCTACCCCGCGCAGGTGTTCATGGGTGACGTCGGGGCGCTGGCGATCGGCGCAGCGCTCGGCGTGCTGGCCGTCATCGTGCGCCAGGAGGTGGTGGTGCTCGTGATGGGCGGCGTGTTCGTGCTGGAAACGGCCTCCGTCGTCCTGCAGGTGGCCTCGTTCCGCCTCACCGGGCGGCGCATCTTCAAGATGGCGCCGATTCATCACCACTTCGAACTCAAGGGCTGGGCCGAACCCAAGGTGATCGTGCGCTTCTGGATCATCTCGCTGCTCCTGGTGCTGGCAGGGCTTGCGACCCTGAAACTGCGATGAGCAGCACCGCACGCGAGCCGTACGCCGTGATCGTGGGCCTGGGAGCCACCGGGCTGTCATGCGCGCGCTATCTGCATGGCCACGGCTGGCGCCTCGCGGTGACCGATACGCGCGCGGCGCCGCCGCAGCTCGCCGCCCTCACCGCGCTCGATGCCGCCATCCCGGTGCGCCTCGCCGGTCTCGACGCGGCACTCCTGGAAGAGGCCGTGTGCGTAGTCGTGTCGCCGGGGGTGCCCCTCAGCGGCCCGTTCTTCGACGAGGCGCGGCGCCGCAACCTGAGCATCGTCGGCGATATCGAGCTCTTTGCCCGCGCCGCCGCAGCACCGGTGGTGGGCATCACCGGCACCAACGGCAAGAGCACCGTGACGACGCTGCTCGCGCGCATGGCCGAGCGGGCGGGTCTTGCCGTACGGGTCGGTGGCAACCTGGGCAAGCCGGCGCTCGAGCTGCTCTCCGGCAGCGCGCAGCTGTACGTGCTGGAACTGTCGAGCTACCAGCTCGAGACCACCAGCACGCTGCACTGCCGGGCAGCCACCGTACTGAACGTGACGCCCGACCATCTCGACCGCTACGCCTCGCTTGCCGACTATGCCGCCGCCAAGGCGCGCATCTTCGCGCGCTGCGATACCGCCGTGATCAACCTGGATGATCCGCTGGTGGCGGCGATGCCGCGCCCGCCGCGCACGCTGAGTTTTTCGCTGCGTGCCAGCATCGGCGCCGATTACGCCCTCGCAATGCACGAAGGCAGCTGGTGGCTGACGCGCGCGGGCACCCCGCTGCTCGCGGTGGCGCAGCTGAAGACCAAGGGACTGCACAACGCCGCCAACGCGCTGGCAGCGCTCGCCCTGGGCGACGCGCTGGCGCTGCCGCTGCCGGCGATGCTGGCGGAGCTCAGCGCATTCACCGGTCTCCCGCACCGCTCGCAATGGGTCGCGGACGTGAAAGGCGTCACCTACATCGACGATTCCAAGGGCACCAACGTCGGGGCGACGCTTGCGGCGGTGGCGGGGATGCCCGGCCCGCTCGTGCTGATCGCCGGCGGCGAGGGCAAGAACCAGGATTTCGCGCCGCTCGCGGCGGCGCTGCGCGGCAAGGCACGGCATTGCGTGCTGATCGGGCGCGACGCGCCACTGTTGGCGCGCGCGCTCACCGGCGTGTGTCCGCTCGAGAGCTGCAGCACGCTGCCGCAGGCGGTGCAGGCGGCGGCACGCGCCGCGCAGCCCGGCGATACCGTGCTGCTGTCGCCCGCGTGCGCCAGCCTCGACATGTTCCGCGACTACGCGCATCGCGGCGCGGTGTTCACCGCCGCGGTGCAGGAGCTGGCGGCATGAACAGCGCGGCCAGCGGCTCGCTCATGAGCTTCGCGCGCGGCAGCGGCCGTGGCGCAGCCGTGCACCTCGACCCGGTCACGCTCGCCCTGGCGCTCGGCATCGTGCTCCTGGGTCTGGTGATGGTGACGTCGGCTTCGGTGTCGATCGCCAGCCAGGAGAGCGGGCAGCCGTTCTACTACCTCGAGCGGCAGCTGTTCCTGACGCTGATCGGTGCCGGCTGCGCCGCGCTGGTGTTCTCGATCCCGACCGAGCTGATCGAGCGCGCCGCGGTGCCGCTGCTGGCCATCGGCGTGGCGCTCCTGGTCATCGTGCTGGTGCCCGGACTCGGGCACGCGGTCAACGGCAGCCGGCGCTGGCTGCGCCTGGCCGGCGGCAACTTCCAGGTATCTGAGCTCGCGCGCGTGCTGGTGCTCATTTATATCGCCAGTTACGCGGTGCGGCGTGAGACGCAGCTGCGCGAGTCGCTCGCGGGACTTGTGAAGCCGCTCGGGCTGCTGTTCGCGGTGAGCGTGCTGCTGCTGCTCGAGCCGGATTTCGGCGCGGCGACCGTGCTGTTCGCCACCGGCTTTGGGCTTTTGTTTCTGGCCGGCGCGCGGCTGCGCTATGTGATCGCGATGATGGCGCTGGCGGGGGCCGGTTTCGCGGTTCTGGCAGTCAGCTCCAGCTACCGCCTGCGCCGCCTCACCACCTTCCTGGATCCCTGGGCGGACCCCTACAACAGCGGCTTCCAGCTGACCCAGTCGCTCATCGCCATCGGCCGCGGCCAGTGGTTCGGCGTGGGTCTGGGCGAGTCGGTGCAGAAGCTGTTCTATCTGCCGGAGGCGCACACCGACTTCCTCTTTGCGGTGCTGGCCGAGGAGCTGGGACTGGCCGGCGTGGTGCTGACGCTGGCGCTGTTTCTCGGACTGATCTGGCGCAGCTTCCAGATCGCACGCCTCGCCGCGCGCGCGAATCTTAAGTTCGCCGCCTACCTGGCCGCCGGTTTCGGCCTGTGGATCGGCATCCAGGCGTTCATCAACATCGGCGTCAACATGGGCGTGCTGCCGACCAAGGGGCTGACGCTGCCCCTGATGAGCTATGGCCGCTCGAGCCTCATCGTCGCGCTCGCCTGGGTGGGCATCCTGCTGCGCGTCTATCACGAGGCCATGCGCGAACAGCGCGGCTCGGCCACCGTGCGGGGCGCCACGTGAGTCGTCCGATTCTCATCATGGCCGGCGGCACCGGCGGTCATGTCTTTCCGGCGCTGGCGCTGGCGCGGCTGCTGCGCGAGCAATCGCTCGAGGTCGTGTGGCTCGGCACCGCCCGCGGCCTGGAGTCGCGCGTGATTCCGGCGGAAGGCATCCCGATCGAGTGGCTGTCGGTGAGCGGCCTGCGCGGCAAGGGGCTGCTGCCGTGGCTGACGGCGCCGTTCCGCCTGATGCGGGCGCTGCTGCAGGCCCTGTCGATCATGCGGCGCCACCAGCCGCTGGTGGTCGTGGGGCTCGGCGGCTTCGTCACCGGACCGGGCGGGGTGGCTGCCTGGCTGACGCGCCGGCCGCTCGTGATTCACGAGCAGAACGCCATCGCCGGCTTCACCAACCGCTGCCTGTCGCATCTGGCGCGCCAGGTGCTCGAGGCCTTCCCCGGCAGCTTCGGCCGCGACGTGCACGCGCGTGTCATCGGCAATCCGGTGCGCCGCGACATCATCGATCTGCCGCCGCCGTCGGTGCGCTTCGCCGGGCGCGTGGGTCCGGTGCGTATCCTGGTCATCGGCGGCAGCCAGGGCGCCACGCGCCTGAACGCCGTCGTGCCGTTCGCGCTGAAGCGCCTGTCCACCTGGCTGGCCTTCGACGTGCGCCATCAGGCCGGCGAGCGCTGGATCGACGCCGGGCGCGCCAGCTACGCGCAGGCCGGCGTGCGCGCCGACGTGCGCCCCTTCATCGAAGACATGAGCGAGGCGTACGGCTGGGCGGATCTGGTGATCTGCCGCGCGGGCGCTCTCACCGTGTCGGAGCTCGCCGCGGTCGGGGTCGGCTCGATCCTCGTGCCCTTTCCCAACGCGGTCGACGATCACCAGGCGCACAACGCCCAGTTCCTGGTGCGCGAAGGTGCCGCGGTGCTGATCATCGACCGCGAGCTGACCGAGGAGCGCCTCGCGAGCGAACTGCAGCGCCTGTGCGCGGGACGCGGCAAGCTGCTCGCCATGGCCGAGCGCGCGCGCCTGCTCGCCAAGCCGCGCGCCGCGGACGAGCTGGCCGCTTCCTGCCTGGCACTCGCCCGGGTGGCCGCATGAGCGGCGGGCGCCAGGGGCACAGCGAAGCCGCGCCGGCGGAACGTCGCACGGCGCCCGAGCGGCGCGACCGCATGCGCCGCATCAACACGATCCACTTCGTCGGCATCGGTGGCAGCGGCATGAGCGGTATCGCCGCGGTACTGCTGAACCTCGGCTACAGCGTGCAGGGTTCGGATGCACGCGCGAGCGCCGTGACGCAGTGGCTGACAGGCCTCGGCGCGCGCATCACCATCGGGCACGCCGCGCACAACATCGCCGGCGCCGACGTGGTCGTGGCCTCGGGCGCAGTGCCACGCGACAACCCCGAGGTGCTGGCCGCGCGCAGCGCGCGCATCCCGCTCGTGGCGCGCGCCGAAATGCTCGCCGAGCTGATGCGCTTCCGCTATTCGATCGCGGTCGCCGGCACCCACGGCAAGACCACGACCACGAGTCTCATCGCCAGCATCCTCTCCGAGGGCGGCGAGGATCCGACCTACGTCATCGGCGGCCGCCTGAAGAGCGCGGCCAGCGGTGCGCGCCTGGGTGCCGGTCGCTATCTGGTCGCCGAGGCGGATGAGAGCGACGCCTCGTTCACGCACCTGCAGCCGATGATCGCGATCATCACCAACATCGACAACGACCACCTGAGCACGCACGGCGGTGACTTCGGCCTGCTCAAGCAGAGCTTCCTCGACTTCCTGCACAACCTGCCGTTCTACGGGCTCGCGGTGCTGTGCAGCGACGACGCACACGTGCGCAGCATCGTTGCGGAAGTCGCGCGCCCGATCTGCACCTACGGGCTGAGTGCCGGTGCCGACCTGCGCGCGGTCAATATCCAGCCGCAGCAGCTGCAGACCCGCTTCGATGTCCTGCGGGCGAACGCGCAGCCGCTCAGCGTGACGCTCAACCTGCCGGGGCAGCACAACGTGCGCAACGCGCTGGCGGCCATCGCGGTGGCCACCGAGCTCGGCGTCGCCGAGGCCGCGATACAGCGGGCGCTCGCCTCGTTCCAGGGCGTGGACCGGCGTCTGCAGCACATCGACGATGTGCTGACGGCGGCCGGCCAGGTCACGATCATCGATGACTACGGTCATCACCCGACCGAGATCAGCGCCACTCTGGAAGCGGTGCGCCAGGGCTATCCCGGCCGGCGCGTGCTCCTGGTGTTCCAGCCGCATCGCTTCACGCGCACGCGCGATCTGATCGACGATTTCGGCAAGGCGCTGTCGCAGGCCGATGCCCTGTGCGTCACCGAGGTGTACGCGGCCGGTGAAACCGCGATCGCCGGCGCCGACGGGCGCGCCATCTGCCGCGCGGTGCGCAGTCGCGGCCAGCTCGAGCCGCTGTTCGTCGAACGGGTCGAGGAACTGGCGAGTGCCCTCAAGGACGTCATCCTGGCGGGCGATGTGATCGTGGCCATGGGTGCGGGCAACATCAGCGCGGTCGCGCACGAGCTGCCGCAAAGACTCGCAGCCCTGCTGCCGCCGGGGAAGCCGGCATGAGCCTCGCCGTGGCACCCGAGTTCAGCACGCGCATCCGGCGCGACGAGCCGCTCAGCCGGCACACCTCCTGGCACGTCGGCGGCCCGGCGGAAGTGTTCTTCAATCCGCGCGACAGCGCGGACCTGAGCGCCTTCCTGCGCGCCGCGCCCGCGGAGGTGCCGATCACCTGGATCGGCCTCGGCAGCAATCTGCTGGTGCGCGACGGGGGCCTCAGGGGCATCGTCATCTCCACGCGCGGCACGCTCGATGCGCTGGCGCGGCTCAACGAGACGACGGTGCGCGCCGGCGCCGGCGTCGCCTGCGCGCGCATCGCCAAGGCCTGCATCAACTGGGGACTGGGGCAGGCGGAGTTCCTGGCCGGCATCCCCGGCACGCTCGGCGGTGCGCTCGCCATGAACGCAGGCGCCTTCGGCGGGGAGACCTGGCAGCACGTCGCCAGCGTCGAGACCGTCGACCGCGCCGGGCGTACGCACCGCCGGCCGCCGACCGAGTACCGCGTCAGCTACCGCCAGGTCGTCGCGCCGGTGCCGGAGGAATGGTTCATTTCGGCGAACCTGAGCTTCGAGCGCCGCCCCGGCACGCACGAAGCCGAGGTGCGCGAGCTGCTCGAGCGGCGCAAGGCCTCGCAGCCGATCGGCGAGTGGAGCTGCGGTTCGGTGTTCACCAACCCGCCCGGTGATCACGCTGCGCGCCTGATCGAGACGGCGGGCCTCAAGGGTTATCGCATCGGCGACGCCTCGGTGTCGCAGAAGCACGCCAACTTCATCATCAACCACGGCAAGGCGAGCGCCGTGGACCTCGAGCGCCTCATCGCACACGTGCGCGACGAAGTGCAGCGCGTGCACGGCGTCGGCCTCAACACGGAAGTGCGCATCGTGGGAGTGCCGTAAGCGATGCGCCTGTCCTACGCGCCACAGGAGCTGCGACGCATCACTGCACCGGCCGATTTCGGCCGCGTCGCGGTGCTGTTCGGCGGCGACTCGAGCGAGCGGGAGATCTCGCTCTTGTCCGGCAACGCGGTGCTGGCGGCCCTCAAGCGCCGCAGCGTCGATGCCCACGCCTTCGATCCGCGCGACCAGGACCTCGCGCAGCTGCTCACGCAGGGCTTCGCGCGCGTCTGGATCGCGCTGCACGGCCCGGGCGGCGAGGACGGCACGCTGCAGGGCGCACTCGAGTATCTGGGCGTGCCCTACACCGGCAGCGGTGTCATGGGCTCGGCGATCGGCATGGACAAGCTGCGCACCAAGCGCCTGGCGCTGTCGGTCGGCGTGCCGACCGCGGATTTCGTGGTGCTGAGCGGCCCGCAGGACTTCGAGCTCGCGCTCGAGCGCCTGCAGCTGCCGCTCATCGTCAAGCCCGCCACGCAGGGCTCGAGCGTCGGCATGAGCAAGGTGGAGCGCGCCGTCGGAGCTGCCGGCCGCCTACGCCGCCGCCGCGCAGCTGGAGACGCTGGTGTTCGCCGAGCCGTGGATCAGCGGCAAGGAGTACACGGTGGCGCTGCTGCAGGAGCAGGCGCTGCCCTCGATCCGCATCGAGACGCCAAAGACCTTCTACGACTACGAGGCCAAGTACTTCCGCGACGACACGCGCTACTTCTGCCCCTCGGGACTGCCCGCCAGCATGGAAGCCCATCTGCAGGCCCTCTCGCTGGCCGCCTTCGAGGCCACCGGCGCTTCAGGGTGGGGACGCGCGGACTTCATGATGGACGTGGCCGGTCGTCCGCTGCTCCTGGAGATCAACACCATCCCGGGCATGACCAGCCACAGCCTCGTGCCGATGGCCGCCGCCGCGGTGGGCATCGATTTCGAGGAGCTGGTGTGGCGCGTCCTCGAGACCAGTTTCACGCGCCGGCTGGCGAGCGCGGGGCAGGGCTGAGCATGCTGCGCCGCCGCCCCAAGAACCGCCGCAAGCCCTCCGAGGCACGCCTGCGTCTGCCGCAGATCAACTGGCGCGCCCTCGGCGTCGCGGGCAGCGCAGTCGCGCTCATCGCCGGCGGCACGGCCGCGGTGGCGTGGGCGCTCAACCGGCCGATCGAACAGGTGTCCGTCGAAGGGCGCTTCCAGCGGGTCGCCCCCGGCGATGTCGAACGCGTGGTCAAGGCGCAGGTGCACGGCACGGGACTGCTGTCGGTGGACCTGGGGGCCGTGCGACACGCGATCCACGCGCTGCCGTGGGTGGATGCCGTGAGCGTGCAGCGTGCCTGGCCGCGCGGACTCACCGTGCTGGTGATCGAACAGACCGCGGCCGCGCGCTGGGGGGAGCGGGGCCTGCTCAACACGCGCGGCGAGCTGTTCGATGCGGACGAGCGCCACGTGCCGCCGGAGCTGGCGCAGCTGGAGGGGCCGGAGGGCAAGGAAGCGGAAGTGGCGCAGCGTTACCTCTCCGCCGAGGGACGGCTCATGCAGGCCGGACTGCGGCTCACCGCCATGCGCCTCGATGCGCGCGGCGCCTGGGAGTTCGATCTCGCCAACGGCGTGACCGTGCGCTTAGGCAGGCGCCAGGTGGACGAGCGCTTCGAGAAATTCATGCACACCGCCCTGAAACTGGTGACGCAGCGCGGTGAAGACATCGTTTACGTCGACATGCGGTACACAAACGGGTTTGCCATCGGGTGGCGCAGCGCCGCCGCTCACGGTGCGCCCCACGAAGGGGATCACGATGCTTAAGCGCTCGGAACGCAATCTGATTGTCGGCCTGGATATCGGCACCTCCAAGGTGGTGGCGCTGGTCGGCGAGGTCGGACTCGATGGCTCGATCGAGCTACTCGGCCTGGGCTCGCAGCCCTCGCGCGGCCTGAAAAAGGGCGTGGTGGTCAACATCGAATCGACCGTGCAGTCGATCCAGCGCGCGGTGGAGGAGGCCGAGCTCATGGCCGGTTGCGAGATCCACTCGGTGTTCGCCGGCATCGCCGGCAGCCACGTGCGCAGTCTCAACTCGCACGGCGTGGTGGGCGTGCGCGACAAGGAGGTCAGTCACGGCGACGTCGAGCACGTCATCGATGCCGCCAAGGCCGTGGCGATCCCGGCCGACCAGAAGATCCTGCACGTGCTGCCCCAGGAATTCATCGTCGACGGGCAGGAAGGCATCCGCGATCCGATCGGCATGTCGGGCGTGCGCCTGGAAGCGAAGGTGCACATCGTCACCGGCGCGGACAGCGCGGCGCAGAACATCGAGAAGTGCATCCAGCGCTGCGGACTCACCGTCGACGACGTGGTGCTGGAGCAGCTCGCTTCCAGCTTCGCCGTGCTGACCGACGATGAGAAGGAGCTCGGCGTGTGCCTGGTCGACATCGGCGGCGGCACCACCGACCTGGCGGTGTTCGCCAATGGCGCGATCCGCCACACCGCGGTCATCCCCATCGCCGGCGACCAGGTGACCAACGACATCGCGGTGTCGATGCGCACCCCGACGCAGTATGCGGAAGACATCAAGATCCGCTACGCCTGCGCGCTGTCGCAGCTCGCCAATCCCGACGAGAGCATCGAGGTGCCGAGCGTCGGCGAGCGCCCGGCGCGGCGCCTGGCGCGGCAGACGCTCGCCGAGATCGTCGAGCCGCGCTACGAGGAGCTGTTCGGTCTGGTGCGCGAGGAGCTGCGGCGCAGCGGCTTCGAGGAAATGATCGCCGCCGGCATCGTGCTCACCGGCGGCAGCGCCAAGATGGAGGGCGCGATCGAGCTTGCCGAGGAAGTGTTCCACGTGCCGGTGCGTCTGGGCGTGCCGCAAGCGGTGCGCGGCCTGACCGACGTGGTGCGCAATCCGATTTATTCCACGGGTGTGGGGCTGCTGCTCTACGCCCGTGACAACGCCTTGCCCGCACGTCGCGGGGGCTCCCTGGGAAACGCCAGGACGGTGCTTGACCGCATGCGCTCCTGGTTCCAGGGAAATTTTTGAAGCTGACAGAGCTTGCTGAGAACGACAGTCAACCAACCACTTTATTCGTGTAGAGGAGCGACAACATGTTTGAACTGATGGACGCGTACAGCCAGAGCGCCGTCATCAAGGTGATCGGCGTGGGTGGCGGCGGCGGCAACGCCGTCGCACACATGATCCAGGCCGGCATCGACGGGGTCGAGTTCATGTGCGTTAACACCGATAGCCAGGCCCTGAAGCACGCCAAGGTCAAGACGGCGCTGCAGATCGGCTGCAACATCACCAAGGGACTGGGCGCAGGCGCCGACCCGGAGATCGGCCGCCAGGCCGCGATGGAAGACCGTGACCGCATCGTCGAGCTGGTGGAAGGCTGCGACATGTTGTTCATCACCGCCGGCATGGGTGGCGGCACCGGCACCGGCGCCGCACCGGTGGTGGCACAGGTCGCACGGGAGCTGGGCATCCTCACGGTGGCGGTCGTGACCAAGCCGTTCGACATGGAAGGCAACAAGCGCACCTACATTGCCGATCACGGCATCGCCGAGCTCGGCAAGTACTGCGACTCGCTCATTACAATTCCTAACCAGAAGCTGTTGACCGTGCTCGGCCCGCAGACGACGCTGCTGGATGCCTTCAAGGCGGCCAACCAGGTGTTGCAGGGAGCGGTGCAGGGCATCGCCGAGCTCATCACGCGTCCTGGCCTCATCAACGTCGATTTTGCCGACGTGCGCACGGTGATGGCAGAGACCGGCATGGCGATGATGGGTTCGGGTGCGGCCAGCGGTGAGGGTCGTGCGCGCGCTGCAGCAGAGGCAGCCGTGTCTTCGCCGTTGCTCGAAGACATCAACCTGGCAGGCGCCCACGGCATCCTGGTGAACGTCACGGCCGGTATGGATCTGTCGATCGGCGAGTTCCAGGAGGTGGGCCAGATCGTCAAGCAGTTCGCCTCCGACGACGCCACGGTGGTCGTGGGCACGGTGATCGATCCGGAGCTGGACAACCAGGTGCGTGTCACGGTGGTCGCCACCGGGCTCGGCCGCCCGGCATCCGCCGCGCGCACACCGCTCATGCCGCAGCGCGAGGCTGCCGGCGGTCGCGATGTGCGCGGGGAACCGTCGATGCGCGTGGTACGTCGGCAACCGCTGTCAAGCAGTGACTACGCAACTCTCGACAAGCCGACGGTTCAACGCCAACGAGCCGTTGGCGACGGCTTGCGCCCCGAAGCCGACGCGCAGGAGCTGCTGGATATCCCGGCGTTCCTGCGGCGGCAGGCCGATTGATGTGATACGGTAACGCGACTTTACGTAAGCCTAAGGAGGGACCTCCTCGGTCGGTGGTCCCTCCTTCCTTGCCCGGGCCTGTCATCCGCGCAGCCACCCGGGCGTTAGGGAAAAGCACGAGCATGGTTGGACAACGGACCCTAAAAAACTCGATTCGCGCCACCGGCGTCGGGCTGCATACGGGCAAGAAGGTGCTGATGACCTTGAAGCCCGCCGATCCTGACACGGGCATCGTGTTTCGTCGCACCGACCTTGCCAACCCGGTCGACATCCGCGCCAACGCCGAGAACGTCGGCGACACCATGCTCGGGACCACGCTCGGCAAGGGTGAGTCGCGCGTCTCCACGGTCGAGCACCTGCTGTCGGCGTTCGCCGGCTTGGGTATCGACAATGCCATCGTGGAAGTGTCGGCAGCCGAGGTGCCGATCATGGACGGCAGCGCAGGTCCGTTCGTGTTCCTGCTGCAGTCGGCCGGCATCGAGGAACAGCGCCGGCCGAAGCGCTTCATCCGCGTCAAGAAGCGTCTGCGCGTCGAGGACGGCGACAAGTGGGCGCAGTTCGATCCGTTCGACGGCTTCAAGGTCAACTTCGAGATCGAGTTCAACCACCCGATCTTCAAGCGCCGCTCGCAGAGCGCTTCGATGGATTTCTCCACCACTTCCTTCCTCAAGGAAGTGAGCCGTGCGCGCACCTTCGGCTTCATGCGCGACCTCGAGACCTTGCGCTCGCGCAACCTGGCGCTCGGCGGCAGTCTCGACAACGCCATCGTGCTCGATGACTTCCGCGTCCTGAACGAGGACGGACTGCGTTACGAGAACGAGTTCGTCAAACACAAGATCCTCGATGCCATCGGCGATCTGTACCTGCTCGGGCACAGCCTCATCGGCGAGTTCAGCGGCCACAAGTCCGGCCACGCTCTCAACAACAAGCTGCTGCGCACGCTGCTCGCCGACACCTCGACCTGGGAAGAGGTCGTGTTCGAGCGCTACACCGATGCGCCGATCTCCTACATCGAGGCACCGGCCCTCCATCCCCCGGGGGGCTGAAGCCTCGCGCGCGCAGCGCGCGCCACCCGCTGATTTCACCACCCCACGCGCTACTGTTCGCGCTGCGCCGGCGCGTCCGCGATCGTGCCGGCGTTCCTAAGGCCGCCGGGCGGCTACGCGCGCGGCAGTACGCGCACCTCGATGCGGGTGATGGCCGGGTCGGCGGCCCTTATGTCATGTTCAAGCTCGCCGATCTGGTAGCGCAGCCGCGCCGACCACGCGGCGTTTTCCGCGAAGATCACCAGTGTGCCGTCGCGCTCGGTGACGCCTGAGATGCGCTGCCGCAGGTCCGCGGCCACGTGCGCCTGCAGCCAGTCTCCCCAGAAGCCCTGGCGCGCCAGCTGATCTGTGACACGCTTCAAGCCGGGCAGCTGCCGTCCCAGAAGCTCCTTTACAGAATGAATCCGACGCGACTTAAGCTCCGTCGCAGTACTCACTGGCGGCCTGCCGCGCTTGTTTCGGCTGGTCTTCTTCGGCATATTGAACCCTTGCTGCTTGGGCAAACCCGCCGAAAGGTGGGGACGCAAAGCCACCGGTCTAAAGCGAGGAGCTATGACAGCGGGGTTGCCAGCATCGTACAGGGTTTCTGAAACAGAACAGGGCGGCGACACGCCCGAGGCTGACCCCCATGCGATTTAGCCGCGTCTGCCTGCCAGCTGAGGATTTCAGACGTTTGGAACGCAGGGCATGAACCTTATCTTCCTGTCCAGGGGCGAGGGGCGCGGCTGGCACCTCAACCTGGCGCGCCCGCTGACGTTAAGTCTGGTCGGCGCCCTGGTGCTGGCGGTGCTCGCCAGCGCCTTCCTGCTCGGGCTGCAGTTCGGCCGCGGCGCGCGCGAGCGCGTGGCGCTGAGCGACACGGTGCACTTCGGCGACGTCCTGGCGCAGCAGAAACAGCAGATCCAGGACCTCAAGCAGCAGCTGCAGCTGCGTGTCGACGCCATGGCGATGCGGCTCGGCGAGGTCAATGCGCACGTCATCCGCCTCGATGCGCTCGGCAAGCGGCTCACCGAAATGGCCGACATCGACAGCCGCGAGTTCAACTTCGACCGCGATCCGCCGCGCGGCGGACCGGAAGGTGACGGCGAGGGCGTGAGCGCCCAGATCCCGGACCTGTCGGCGATGCTGGCGCAGCTGCAGCAGGACGTGGACCTGCGCGAGTCGCAGTTGAGTGCGCTGGAGAACGTCATCCTGGCGCGCGAGCTCAAGGCGCAGATTCATCCGGAAGGCCGCCCCGTGGCCAACGGCTTCATCTCTTCTTATTTCGGCGAGCGCTCGGATCCGTTCGACGGCCGTGAGGCCTTCCACAAGGGCGTCGATTTCGCCGGCAGCGTCGGCTCGAAGGTCGTCGCGGTCGCCGCCGGCGTCGTTACCTGGGCCGGCGAGCGCTCAGGCTTCGGCAAGATGGTCGAGATCAACCACGGCGACGGCTTCGTCACGCGCTACGGTCACAACGAGCGCACGCTCGTGAGCGTCGGCGAAACGGTCAAGCGCGGCGAGCCGGTCGCGCTCATGGGTTCCACCGGTCGCTCGACCGGCCCGCACGTGCATTTCGAAGTGCTGCGCAACGGCCGCCAGGTCGATCCGCTGACCTTCATCGGCCGCTGAAGGCCGCGTTCGAGCTGTCCCGGCCGCGACCTTCGTCGGCGGCCTTGAAATTCCCGCCTCCTGAACCAATTGGCCGCTACAGTCCTCTATTGCGTACAATACGCCGCTTTCGATGGCCCCTCGCTATCGTAAGTGCCTGTCACTAAAGACTTTTTCTCCAAGCGAGTTCAGCTTTTGCGCCAACTTCTCACCCGCGTCTTCGGCAGTCGCAACGAGCGCATCGTCCGCAGCTACGGCCGCGACGTGCGCGCCGCCAACCAGCTCGAAGCGCAGATCAAGGAGCTCGGCGACGAGGCGCTGCGCGCCAAGACCGAGGAGTTCAAGCAGCGGGTACGCTCGGGCACGACCCTCGACGAGATCCTGCCGGAGGCGTTTGCGGTGGTGCGCGAGGCCGCGCTGCGCACACTGAAGATGCGCCATTTCGACGTGCAGCTGATCGGCGGCATCGCGCTGCACAAGGGCATGATCGCGGAGATGCGCACCGGCGAGGGCAAGACGCTGGTGGCGACGCTGCCCGCCTATCTCAATGCGCTGTCCGGCGAGGGCGTGCACATCGTCACGGTGAACGAATACCTGGCGCAGCGCGACTCGGACTGGATGGGTCCGGTGTATCGCTTCCTCGGACTGACGGTCGGGGTGATCAAGAACGCCCAGAGCCCGCCCGAGAAGCGCGCCGCCTACGCCTGCGACATCACCTACGGCACCAACAACGAATTCGGCTTCGACTACCTGCGCGACAACCTGGCGTACCACCTGGAGGAGCGCGTGCAGCGCTCGCTCAGCTTCGCCGTCGTCGACGAGGTCGACTCGATTCTCATCGACGAGGCGCGCACGCCGCTCATCATCTCCGGGCCCGCCGAGGAGAGCACCGAGCTGTATCTGCGCATCAACGAGCTGGTGCCGCGACTCGCGCGCCAGGCGCAGGAGGAAGGCCCGGGCGACTACGCCGTCGAGGAGAAGACCAAGCAGGTGCACATCACCGAGGCCGGTCACGAGCGCGTCGAGCAGCTCCTGGTGCAGAGCGGCATGCTCAAGGAAGGCGAGAGCCTGTACGACTCCGCCAACATCCGCCTCATGCATCACCTCAATGCCGCGCTGCGCGCCCACGCGCTCTACAAGCGCGATGTCGAGTACATCGTGCGCGGCGGCGAGGTCATCATCGTCGACGAGTTCACGGGCCGCACCATGCCGGGACGGCGCTGGTCCGATGGTCTGCACCAGGCGGTCGAGGCCAAGGAAGGGGTGCGCGTCCGCGAAGAGAACCAGACGATCGCCTCGATCACGTTCCAGAACTTCTTCCGTCTCTACAAGAAGCTGTCCGGCATGACCGGCACGGCCGACACCGAGGCGCCCGAGTTCATGCAGATCTACGGGCTGGAGGTGGTGGTGATCCCCACCCACCGCGCCATGATCCGCAAGGACAACGCAGACTTCGTCTACCTGACGCAGCAGGACAAGTTCAAAGCGATCACCGAAGACATCCGCGACTGCGTCGCGCGCGAGCAGCCGGTGCTGGTCGGCACGACCTCCATCGAAACGTCGGAATACCTGGCAGGCCTGCTGGCGCAGGAGGGCGTGCCGCACGAGGTGCTGAACGCCAAGCAGCATGAGCGCGAGGCGCACATCGTGGCGCAGGCCGGGCGCCCGCGTGCCGTGACGATCGCCACCAACATGGCCGGCCGCGGCACCGACATCGTGCTCGGCGGCAACCTCGAGGCGGAGCTGGCCGCCGCCGGCAACCTCGATGACGCCAGCCGCGAGTCGGCGCGCGCCGCCTGGCAGCTGCGCCACGACAAGGTGCTCGAGGCGGGGGGACTGCACATCGTCGGCACCGAACGGCACGAATCGCGGCGCATCGACAACCAGCTGCGCGGGCGTTCCGGGCGCCAGGGCGATCCGGGCTCGAGTCGCTTCTACCTGTCCATGGAAGACAACCTGATGCGCATCTTCGGTGATCCGCTGCGCACGCAGCGGCTCCTGAAGATGGCCGGCATGAAGGAAGGCGAGGTGATCGAGAGCGGCATGCTCACCCGCCAGATCGAGAAGGCGCAGCGCAAGGTCGAATCGCACAACTTCGACATCCGCAAGAACCTGCTGCTGTTCGACGACGTCGCCAACGACCAGCGCAAGGTGGTGTACGCGCAGCGCACCGAGATCATGGGGACCGCGGACCTGTCCGCGGCGATCCGCGGGCTGATGGCGGACTCGGTCGGCACGCTGCTCGACCAGTACATGCCCAAGCAGGCGCTGCCGGCCGACTGGGATCTGCAGGGCCTCGCCACTGCACTGCAGAAGGAATTCGCACCAGCATCGACCCCAAGGGCTGGCTCGAGCGCGAGCCGGAACTGGAGGAGCAGGCGCTGCGCGAGCGCGTGCTCAAGGCGGTCGACGACACCTACCAGGCCAAGGTGGCGCGCACCGGCGCGCAGATCATGCGGCACGTCGAGAAGGACGTGATGCTGCGCAAGGTCGACCAGCACTGGCGCGAGCACCTGGCGGCGATGGACTACCTGCGCCAGGGTATCCACCTGCGCGGCTACGCCCAGAAGGACTACCGCTTCGAGTTCAAGCGCGAGGCCTTCGAGATGTTTGCCGGCATGCTCGAGCGCATCAAGTTCGAGACCAGCTCGTTCCTCGCCACCGTGGAAGTGCGCACCCAGGAAGAGCTCGAGCGCGAGGAGGAGCAGCGCCGCACGCGCCTGATGCAGGCGCTGCAGGCCCAGCACGCCGAAGCGACCTCGCTCCTGGCGGCCCCCGAGGAGCCGGCCGCCGCCGCGCGCGCAGCCGCGCCGGGCGCGCCAGGCCTGCGTGCCTCGCCCGGCGCGCTGCCGCCTCAGGCGACGGATGCGAGCGGCACGTTCGTGCGCGGCGACCGCAAGGTCGGACGCAACGAGCCGTGCCCATGCGGTTCGGGCAAGAAGTACAAGCACTGCCACGGCGCGCTCTCCAGCGTCGAATAGCCGGCCGCACCGATGCCGTACCCCGCCGCGCCCAGGCCGCAGATCCTGGTGGTGGCGGCCGCCCTCTACGATCCTTCAGGTCGCGTACTGATCGCGCGCCGGCCGGCCGGCAAGCACATGGCCGGCCGCTGGGAGTTTCCCGGCGGCAAGGTGCACCCGGGCGAGAGCGAGCGCGCCGCTCTGGAGCGCGAGCTGCACGAGGAACTCGGCATCCAGGTCGGCGCGGCACGTCCGTGCATGCGCCTGACGCACGCCTACGCAGATCGCGAGGTGGAATTGTCGCTGTGGATCATCGAGCGCTTCAGCGGCACGCCCGGCGCCGTCGAAGGCCAGGAGCTCAAGTGGGTGGCCCTCGATGCGCTCGCCGCGCAGGACATGCTGGAAGCCGACCGGCCCTTCATCGCAGCGCTCACGCGCCCGCCGGCGTCGGCGTGACGAGCGGCGCTCGCGCGAGCGCGGTGTACAATGCCGAGGCACTCTTCACGCGGAAATTCCCATGGCAGCGCAGAACGATCTTCCTGAAATCCAGCTCGATTCGCAGGGTCTTTACCGCGAGGACGTGTTCACCGATCGCCGCGCCGGCAGCATCCGGCGCCTGACACCGGTGACCACCGAGGGCGCGGTGGATACCGGCCGCCCGGTGCTGTTCTCCGGCCAGACGCAGCTCTTGACGCCCGCGGGCGTGCTGCCGCTGGCGTTCGAGATCGACGCGCAGACGCTTCCCGAGGCGCTGCAGAAATTCTCCGACGGCGTGAAGGTCGCGCTGGAACAGGCGATCGACGAGGCGCGCGAGATGCGCCGCGAAGCCGCCTCGCGCATCGTCGTGCCGGACGTGGGCGCAGGTCCCGGCCCCTCCGGCGGCGGCGGCAAGATCAAGTTTCCGTAAGCTCTAGGCGATGCGTGCGTCGTCCTTGCTGAAGCCCGCCGTCGCCGCCGGCGCAGCGCTCGCCAGCGCGGCACTTTTGTACGCCTGCGTTACGGCACAGGTGGGCGGCGGCCCGCAGCCTTTCCCGGGCAGCGGGCCGGGGGGCAAACCCATGCGTACGGTTACCGAAACAGCCGTCGGCATGCGACCGGCGGCCAACGCTCCCATCTATCCGGTCACGGCACGCGTCGCGGTCACCGACAGCTACTTCGGCACCAAGGTCGAAGACCCGTACCGCTGGCTCGAGAACCTCGATTCGCCGGCGGTGGCGCAGTGGGTGAAGACCCAGAACGCACTGTCGCAGCCGCGCCTGGCGGAGCTGCCGGCGCGCGCCTGGCTGAAGGCGCGCCTCACGCAGCTGTGGAACTACGAGCGCTACGAGGTGCCGGTGAAGCGCGGCACGCACTACTTTTATCTGCACAACGACGGCCAGCAGAACCAGAGCGTGCTGCTGGTGGCCGACAGCCTGAGCGCACCCGGGCGGGTGCTGTTCGATCCCAACAGCGCGCGCGCGGATGCGACGGTGGCGCTGTCGGAATTCACTCCCGACGTGCGCGGCAGCGTGGTCGCCTACGCCGTCTCCGACGGCGGCACCGACTGGCAGCTGTGGCGCTTCCGGCGCGTCGCCGACGGCGTGGATCTGCCCGACACGCTGCGCTTCACCAAGTTCTGGGGCGTCTCCTGGGCGCGCGACGGCTCGGGCGTCTACTACAGCCGTTACCCGGCGCTGCCGGACGGACGCGGCGATGACTCCGGGCGACCGGCCGTGTATTTCCACAAGCTCGGCACGCCGCAGGATCACGATGCGCTGGTGTACCAGGTGAACAATCACGCGACCCGCATCCCCCAGGCGCGGGTCAGCGAGGACGGCCACTACCTGATCGTGACGCTGGTCGAAGGCTACGAGCGGAACGGCGTGGACGTTCTCGACCTGCGCCACCCGGACAGCCCGCCGCGGCCGCTGTTCTCGGCCTGGGATGCGCTCTACAACTACATCGGTGCCCACGGCCACGAGCTGCTCTTTCAGACCACCCAGGAGGCACCGCTCGGCCGCGTCATCGCCGTCGATGCGCGCGACCCGTCGAGCCGGCGCGTAGTGGTGCCGGAGGGCGCCACGGCGCTCGAGGAAGCAAGCTACGTCGGCGGGCGCATCATCGCCAAGTACGTGGAGGATGCCCATGGTGTGGCGCGCATCTACGAGCGCGACGGCCGCCCGGTGGGCGATGTGGCGCTGCCCGGACTCGGCGGCATCGCGGGCTTTCACGGCGAGGAGGCCCAGACCGAGACCTTCTTCTCGTACACCGACTACCTGACGCCGCTGAAGATTTTCCGTCTGGACGTGAGCGCCAACCAGGCGAGCCTGTGGCGTGCCCCTGCAGCGCCGCCCGCGGCCGCCGCCTTCGTCACCGAGCAGGTGTTCTACACCAGCAAGGACGGCACACGCGTGCCGATGTACATCACGCACCGGCGCGACATGGTGAAGGACGGCAATCAGCCGCTGCTCCTCTACGGTTACGGCGGCTTCGACATCTCGCTGACGCCGACCTACCGGCCCTCGGTCGAGGCCTGGCTGGAACTCGGTGGCGCCTACGCCGAGGCGAACCTGCGCGGTGGCGGCGAGTACGGTGAGGCCTGGCACAAGGCCGGCACGCTCGCCAACAAGCAGCACGTCTTCGATGACTTCATCGCGGCCGCCCAGTATCTCATCGGTGAGCACTACACGCGCAGCGCGCGCCTGGGCATCCACGGGCGCAGCAACGGCGGGCTGCTGATCGGTGCGGTGCTGACGCAGCGCCCGGAGCTGTTCGCCGCAGCGCTGCCCACCGTCGGCGTGCTGGACATGCTGCGCTACCACACCGCCAGCGCCAACGCGCGGCAGTGGAGTTCCGACTACGGCCTGTCGGAGGATCCGGAGCAGTTCAAGTCGCTGTACGCCTATTCACCGGTGCAGAACGTCAAGCCGGGCGTGTGCTATCCGCCGACCCTCATCACCACGGCGGACCACGACGATCGGGTCGTGCCCTGGCACAGCTACAAGTTCGCCGCCGCGCTGCAGGCCGCGCAGGTGTGTCCCAACCCCATCCTCATCCGCGTCGAGACGCGCGCCGGGCACGGCGCCGGCAAGCCCGTGTGGATGCAGATCGACGATTTCGCGGACCAGTGGGCGTTTCTGGCGAAGTGGCTCGGCATGCAGCCGCCGGCAGCACCGTAGCGCCGGCGTTTTCTGCTGCCGTCCCGCCGGCTCAGGGATGAGTCTGCGGCACGCCCCCTACCAGCATCTGTCCTGAGGTATCCGGCACGAAGCCCGTCGATGCAAACGAGTGCTGCGCCGGCTCGTCGGGCCAGGAGAGCCCCATGAGGTCAGCCACCGTATAAAAGAACTCGTGGCTGCGGATGGGCTTGTCGGCGTTGGCCTCGAGAGCGGCAACTTTCTGCGGATGCGCCTTACGGTAGGCATCGTTGAGCCACACGAAAGCCGGGACCTTGAACTGTGATGCGGAGTAGACGGGACCACCGTGACCGGCCATTCCCTCGTCCATTGCCGCCAGAGACTCGCCGTGGTCAGGCAGGAAGGTGACGCTCACGGGCACGCTGCAGCGGGCGCGCCGCTTCGATCACCTGTTCGATGAACCAGTCTGTGTAGAGCACGCTGTTGTCGTAGGCGTCCACCATCGCCTGGTCAGTGCGCGCGCCGGAGTCCGCGATCGACAGGATGTTGAGCTCGTGCGCGTGGCCGAAGCGCTGAAAACTTGGCGGGTAGCGCCGGTAGTATTCCCAGTGAGAGCCCATGACATGCATGCCGATGAAACGCGGTGCGCCGCTGCGGTTCAGCTCGCGGCGGTAAGGCGCGAGCAGCTTTTCGTCAAGGACCTCACGGCCGAACACGGTGCCCTGCATCTCCGGCGGAAAATCAAAGTGGTCAGGCAGTGATGCCCAGTGAAGTGGTCACACCGATGTCCTGGTTCACCAGCCAGGTGGTCGTGTAGCCGCCTTCCTTGGCAACATCCAGCAGCGTGCCACGAAATCCCGTGACGTTCAGGGTGCTGCCGCTGCGCTCGCCTTGCGGCTCAGTGGTCCGGCTGCCGGCCGGCGCCGGGATCCGAGCGGCCGGTGAACTTCATGTCCGTCGGAGCGAGTCCGGTCAGAATCATGGGAACTGCCAGGCGGTGAGATTTGCGTCTGCCGTGACGTGCTGCAGCAGGATCGTTTCGTTCTTGATGTGCTCGAGATACGGGGTCGTGTGGCGCGCATAGCCGTACACGGACCACGAGTCGCGCCGGCCTGATTCACCGATGATGAGAATGTGCACCTCCTCGGCAGCGCTGTCGCGGGTGGCGTGAAACGGAGTCTTCACGACGTTGACGCCGCGGATTTCCGCACGGTCGCGCGGCAGCTCGCCGGCCAAGGAACATCACGCTGCCCACAACCGGATTAAGCGCAAGGCCGTCGACGAGCTGTCGTGAGTTGGTCGCCGCGTATGCCACGGCCGGGAGCGTCAGCAGCAGGATCACCCGCGCTACGAGTTTGGATTTGCCGGTGAGTATCGGCCACGCGGGCAAGCGCCAGGCAAGCCAAAGATACACCGCCCAGTACCGCAAGAGCCGGCAGCAGCAGCCACTTCTGCGGCCACAGCAGCAGCGCGCCCCGGATCTCTTCCAGGGACGCACTCAGCAGCAGTACGCCAGGGTATGGCCAGGCACGATCCCGTAGGTCAGTGCATAGGCGGCGTAGGCCGCGCTCAGCAGCAGCAGCGGAACATAGGCGAGGAACAACGTCCGCCAGGTGCGAGTGCAGTAGGCGAGCAGCAGTGACGCCGAGCGCAGCGGCGGCCAGAAACGCCAGCGCGCTGCGCAGCACGTGTCCATGGCGGGCCCAGAAAATGAGCATTGCCGCGTAAGGCGCGGCGCACAGGGTGAGCAGCGCATAAAGGCGGTAACGTGCGGCAGTGGGCATGCCGTTATTTTCACTCCATGGACCGCGTATCCCGGGGGTGACGCCGTTAACATATTGGGTCGAAAGGCGGACGAGGCAGGCTTCAGGCGACCTTCAGAATGGCCCTGATTTTCAGCGTGTCGGGATCGAAGATCACGAGCACGCGCCTGATGTCGCCCCACATCACGATCGCGTTGCGCTCCGCCGGGGTCGAGACCCCAGCGACGACAGGCGCGCCTGCATGTGCTGCCTTTCGGCTTTGTTCAGCCCCTTGATGTCGGCCACCGCCTGGAGCTGGGATCGCAGCTGCGGCAGACCTGCGTTCCAGGGTTTGAAATAGCGCGGCATATCGATGACGTCGTCGCCGCCAAAACGGCGCCATTCACGATCTTTGCAGCCGCTTCCGGATCATCGGGTAACGGGGCATAGATCCAGCGCGGGCGGCTGTACCAGTGAGGCGCGAGCGCCGGGTTGTCACGCTGCGCCTGCGCGATCTCATCGCGCTTGAGATCCGATGCCTGCACGATTTCGAGACGATCGACCGAGAAGGTGTAGTAAAGCGGGCGCCCTTGCCATAGCGTCACGCATCCATAGACGAGCGCCGCCAGCTGCACGGTCACGATGATCGCGATGTCGCGGGCCAGCACGCGGAGCTGTTTCTTGGGAGCCGCAACCAGAAACGTCAGCGTTGGCCCCAGCACCAGGTCAACCAGCACTACCAGCGCGAGCACCTTCGTGACCTCGGTCAGGTACCAGCCGGGCCAGCGGTACCAGCCGAAATAGAGTCCGCCGACTGCCACGCTGAGGAGGCAGGTGCTGCCGAGCAGATGCAGTCCGAATGCGCGCAGGCGGTATTTCATTTGGCGACATCCTCGCCAGCCCGTCATCGACATCGCCGCCCGACTCCGCCGGCGCGTCCTCTGCCGGGATCGCATGTCGCTCCGACAGCCATGCGCCGAGATCTATGAGGCGACAGCGGTCGCTGCAAAACGGGCGGAAGGGCGTGCTGTGCCAATCCACATCGCGGTGACACGTCGGGCATTTGACGCTCACTGGGGGCATGGCGACGACAACGACGCTAGGTACAGCAGCTCAGCAGGAACGGCACGTCGCTCTGCGTCTGCGTCGGACGTGTCGCCAGTCCGTTCCAGCTCAGGAAGCGCATGCTGCAGCGATGGTGACTGCCGCTGATCTCGGGGTAAAGGCCGGCGGCGGCTGGCAGAGAGATGCGCAGCAGCTGCAGTGGATTGTCGCGCTCGAAAGTGATGCTGAACGAGCCGCCGGTGGCGATTTCCTGGCGGGTACGCCCGTTCTGGCGCCGCAGCCACAAAAGCTCCGCGATGCCGTCGCACATCGGGCGCAGGAGTCCCAGCCATTGGTTGAAGGTGCGCATGCGCGCTTCATCCGACTGGGCCAGCCAGAAATAATAGTCCGGCAGGTCGAACTCGCACGTGCCGCCCGGAATGGCGCTGCGATGCTTGATCGCGCTGACGAACTCGGAGTCGCGCAGCGGCTGCAGGAACGCGGAACCTGCTCCCATCAGGTCGGTGCGCAGGCGTTGCAGGTTCGACAGCAATACCTTGAGGCGCTGCCCATCGACGCCCGGCTTGGCTTCGAACTCGTTGAGCGTCGACAGCTGACTTTCGAGTTCCTTCAGGACGTCGGAGCGCACATCACCGCGGGTCGTAATGGCCAGGATATCGATCAAGCTCGCCATCGCCGCGCGGCTGCCCCAGGGACTCGCCATCTCGTTGTGATAGAGCGCCTGGTTGTAGAGGAAATCCAGGCGCAGAAAGGTGCGCATGCGCTCGTTCAGCGGCTGCTCGAAGACCAGCACGCCGCTGTCGGCATCGGGAGACACAGGCGGGGCGGATTGTGGCGCGGCGGTCGTGGTCACGCCCATATTGTGCTTGACGCTGCCCTCGCCAGTAAACGCCCCGGCAGGTCGCATCAGCTGCGCGGGCGCGCCGCGAATTCCAGATAGCGGGCATGGAGCGCTGCCACCTGGGTCTGCACTGCGCTCTTTGCCGCGTCATTGTTAATGACGTCGTCTGCCGCCTTCAGACGTGCCGCACGCGTTGCCTGCGCATTGAGAATGGCCTGCGCGTCCGGGCCCTTCGTGCCGTCGCGCTCGCGCAGACGACGCAGCTGCAGTGCCTCCTCACAGTCGACCACCAGCACCCGGTCCACGTGCGAAACGAGATTCTTCTCGATCAGCAAGGGAATGACGAGGATCTGGTAGGGGCCGCCGGCGGCGCTGGACTGGGCTTCCATGGCCGCGCCGATGGCCGGGTGCGTCAGCGCCTCGAGGTCGGCGCGCGCCTTGGGGTCGGAGAACACGATGTTGCGCAGTGCCGGTCGGTCGAGGTGCCCGTCGGCCGTGAGGATGCTGGGGCCGAATCGCTCGACCAGCCGCTCCAGCGGCGGTTGCCCGGGCTCGACGACATCGCGCGCGATCCGGTCGCTGTCGAGCACGGGTATTCCCAGCGCGCTGAAGAACCCGGCAGCGGTGGATTTGCCGCTGGCGATGCCGCCTGTCAGCCCAACGCGGAATACTCGTGCGCTCAAATGTTGCTTCGCTTGCGCATTTGGCTAGAACAGGCCGAGGTACCGCGCGATCCGCGGGGGCCCGTACACCAGCACCAGCCAACCTGAGGCAGCAAGGAACGGCCCGAATGGCAGCGGGTTAGCGCGATCGTGGCGGCGCAACCCGATGAGCGCGAGGCCGACGACCGTGCCACTTACCGCGGCCAGCAGGATGACGGGCAGGAGCATCTGCCAGCCGAGCCAGGCACCCAGTGCGGCAAACAGCTTGAAATCGCCGTACCCCATGCCTTCCTTACCGGTCAGCAGCCGGAACAGATGATAGACGCTCCACAGGCTGAGGTAACCGGCAATTGCACCGATGAGGCTCGAGCGCACGTCCACGGGAATCGCAGCTTCGCCGGCGTAAGCGCTGAAGAGGCTGATGAACAGGCCCCCCCACAGGAGCGGCAGTGTAAGGCTGTCCGGCAGCAGCTGGTGATCGACGTCAATGAAGGTGAGTGCGACCAGGTACCAGGTGAGCACCAGCGCCGCCAGCGCCGGCCAGCCGAGGCCGAACCGCCACGCCACGACCGCGCTCAGCAATCCGGTGAGCGCCTCCACCAGCGGGTAGCGAACGGAGATAGGGTGGGCGCAGCGCGCGCAGCGACCCCGTAGCAGCAGCCAGGAGACGACCGGCACGTTTTGCCAGGCCGCGAGCGGAGTCTTGCAGAAGGGGCAGGCCGAACGCGGCACGGCCAGGTTGAAGGGCGGCGCGGTCGCTGCGGCGTTGGTGGCGCGCAATCGGGAGTGCCTGCCTCGGCGGCCTGCTCGCGCCACTGGCGCTCGAGCATGATCGGCAGACGGAAGATGACGACGTTCAGGAAGCTGCCGACCGCGAGGCCCACAAGCAGGCAGCCGCCGATGTACAGCAGCGGCGTGCCGCTCAGCACCGCCATCACGGCGCGTGCCTGCCCTGCAACAGCGCGGCGCGCGCGGGACGTGGCGATCGTCCGCGGGCGCGTCAGACGACCGAGGCCAGCTTGAATATCGGCAGGTACATCGCGATGACCAGGCCGCCCACCAGCACGCCCAGGATCACCATGATCAGCGGTTCGAGCAGGCTCGACATCGCATCGACGGCGTTGTCGACCTCGGCCTCGTAGAAGGTGGCCACCTTGCCCGACATCGCATCGAGTGAGCCGGATTCCTCGCCCACGGCGATCATCTGGTTGACCATGTTGGGGAACAGGGCGGTGTTTTCCATCGCGCGCTGCAGGCGCTGACCGGTTGCGACCTCGTCGCGTATTTTGTAGACGGCCAGCTCGTAGACGATGTTGCCGGTTGCGCCGGCGACGGAGTCGAGCGCTTCGACGAGCGGTACGCCAGCGGAGAACATCGTCGACAGCGTGCGCGCATAACGGGCGATGGCAGCCTTGCGCAGGATCGGGCCGATCACCGGGAAGCGGAGAATGGCGCGGTCGAGGAATTCACGCATCTTGCGCGAGCGCTTCTTGAAATACGAGAAGGCGTAAATGGCGGCGCCCAACACTACGACGAGATAGACGCCCCTTGTCTTTACGAAATTTGAGATGCCGATAACGAACAGGGTGAAGGCGGGGAGGTCGGCGCCAAAGCCCTTGTAAAGTGCCTGGAACTGCGGGATCACGAATATGAGAAGCACGGTGGTCACGATCACGGCAACGGCCATCACCGCCGCGGGGTAGAACAGCGCTTTCTTGACCTTCTTCTTCAGTGCCTCGGTCTTCTCCTTGTAAGTGGCGACCTTGTCGAGCAGCGTCTCGAGCGCACCGGCCTGTTCGCCGGCTTCCACCAGCTTCACGAACAGGTCATCGAAGTACAGGGGATGCTTGGCCAGCGACTCGTGCAGCGAGGTGCCGCCTTCGACGTCCGCCTTGATGTCGAGGATCAGCTTGCGCATCGACGGCTTGTCGCTGCCGGAGCCGACGATCTCGAACGCCTGCACCATCGGAATACCCGCGGCCAGCATGGTCGCGAGCTGGCGGGCGAACACCGCGATGTCGCCGGCGTTGACCTTGCCGCCGCTGGCGACCTGGCGCTGCTTGCGGATTCTGCCGGGTGCCACACCCTGGCGGCGCAGTTCCGCCCGCAGTGTCTGCTCGTCGGGTGCGAGACTCTTGCCGGTGACGCGCGCGCCGCGTTTGTCGCGCCCCTCCCAGCTGAACGCGGTGTCGCGTTTGACTGGTCCGCACCGTGCCGGTTGCTGCTGCTGCCTGAGCCATGAGTTACTTCCGTTCGTCACTCAACCGTGACGCTGTTGACTTCTTCGAGACTGGTCAAGCCGTTCTTCACTTTTTCGAGCCCGGCGCGCCGCAGGTCCCACACGCCCTCCTTGGCGGCCTGATCGCCGATGTCCACAGCGCTGCCCGAGGACAGGATGATGCGCGCAATGGAATCGGTGACGGGAAGGACCTGGTAGATACCGACGCGGCCCTTGTAGCCGTCGGTGCAGTTGGAGCATCCCTTGGGCCCGTAGATCTTCAGCCCGTGCGCGACATCGCTTTCCTGGAAGCCCTCCTTCAGCAGCGCTTCCTTCGGGATGTCGCGCGGGATCTTGCAGCTGTTGCACAGGCGCCGCGCCAGGCGCTGCGCAATGATGAGGCTGACGGAGGTGGCGATGGCGTAGGGCTTCACGCCCATGTCGATCATGCGGGTGAGGGTCTGCGGTGCGTCATTGGTGTGCAGGGTCGACAGCACCAAGTGTCCGGTCTGCGCCGCTTTGATGGCGATCTCGGCGGTCTCCAGGTCACGGATCTCACCGACCATGATGACGTCGGGATCCTGACGCAGGAAAGCGCGCATGGCCGCGGCAAAGGTGAGGCCCACCTTGGCGTTGACGTTGACCTGGTTGACGCCCGGCAGATTGATTTCCGCCGGATCCTCGGCGGTGGAGATGTTCGTGTCCTCGCGGTTCAGCAGGTTGAGGCCGGTATACAAAGACACCGTCTTGCCGCTGCCGGTGGGCCCGGTGACGAGGATCATGCCCTGCGGCTTGGCAAGGTATTTGACGTACAGGTCCTTCTGGAAGGGCTCGTAACCGAGCGAGTCGATGCCGAGGGAGGCCTGCGCCGGGTCCAGAATACGCAGCACGATCTTCTCGCCGAACAGCGTCGGACAGGTGCTCACGCGGAAGTCGATGGCGCGGTTCTTCGACAGCTTCATCTTGATGCGGCCGTCCTGCGGGACGCGCCGCTCGGCGATGTCCATGCGCGACATGACCTTCAGTCGCGCCGACAGCTTCATGGCCAGCTGCGGCGGGGGCTGCGCGATCTCCTTCAGCACGCCGTCCATGCGCAGGCGCACGCGGTACATCTTCTCGAACGGCTCGAAGTGAATGTCCGAGGCGCCGCGGCGGATGGCATCCAGCATCACCTTGTTGACGAAGCGCACGATGGGCGCATCTTCGACATCGTCGCTCCTGGCCTTGTCCTCGAGCTCGTCCTCGCCGCCGCTCACTTCCAGCGAATCGAGATCGACGTCACCCTCGTCCGTGAGGGAGGACATCTGGTTGTCGATCTGCTCGAGCGCCTTGTCGAGCGCTTTCTGCAGCTTGTCGTCCTCGACCACGATGGCTTCGATGCCGAGGCTGGTCTGGAACTTGACCTCGTCGATCGCGTGCAGGTTGGCCGGATCGGCTACCGCGATGAACAGCCGCTTGCCGCGGCGGAACAGCGGCAGCACCCGGTGCTTGGCGAGCAGCTTGTCGCTCACCAGGCGCACGGAGTCCATGTCCAGGTTCACCGCATCCAGGTCAAACAGCGGTACGCCGAATTCATTGGAGGCCGCCACCGCGATATCGCGCGCATTGGCCGCGCCGCTCGCCACCAGCTGCGTGACGACGCTCGTCTTGCGCTCGCGGGCGTTATTCACCGCCTCGAGCATGGCTGCCTCGTCGATCAGCCCGTCCTGCACGAGCCGCTGGGGAAGCCCCCCAAGGCCCGAGCGCGCACCGCTGAACGCCAAAGAAGCGTTGTCATTCATAGGGTTATGGCAAGCCGAAAAAACCGAAAGATCAGTTTACCTGAGCAACTGTGCCGCGCAATGTCATATCAAGCGCCTGATTCTGAAGGACCACCCGCAGGCATCGGCGGGGTGCGCGTCACAATTGGTTCAGGACCCCCAAAGAAAAGCCCCGGCCAGGTGGCCGGGGCTCATTGGACGTCAGCTAGGAAAACTGACGATTCTTACTTGCACTGCGTCGGCGCGTAACGTGCCAGCAGGGTGGCCAGCGGTCACAGCCAGACCCTGGGCAGTGGCGGTCGTGCTGGTCGAGGAGGCGCAGGCCCAGTCGATGCTGCCCGATGCCGTGGCAGCCAGTGCCGCCTTGTTGATGTTCGGGGTCAGCGTGAGGGTCGACCCGCTGATCTGCGGGGTGGCCGCACCGTAGGTCACCGTGATCACGCCCGTGGCGGCGCTGATCGCCACAGTGCTGACGTACTTGGTGGCCACGAACTCGGAGGCCCACTGCGTCGGACGCAGTGCTAACACCGGTCATGGCGTTCGACTGGAAACCGTCGGCGACAGCGACCTCGGCAGAGCCGGCGAGGTTCAGGCCTTCAGTGACCTTCGAACGGATGGTGTAGTCCTGGTACGCCGGGATCGCGATCGCGGCAAGAATGCCGATGATCGCAACCACGATCATCAACTCGATGAGGGTAAAACCCTTTTGCACAGCCTTCATTGCAGAAACTCCTAAGGTTTAAGATCGAACTCAGCGGCGCAAACGGGCGCCCTGCCGGGATCAAAGCAAGGCGCGTGCCATGCCGACGGCTATCTAATCAAGTTATTGATATAGCTGATTAAATGGGCTGGCAGCGCAGGCCAAAATTGACTTAATTCCTGTCGCACACTGACGCCACCTGCCGGAGCCGACGTCACAAAGTGACCTAAAGTGCCAGCCCGCCCGGGTCTGACGCCGCGGCACGCACGACTTGCGCCGCCGCCGCTACTCGATGCCGAGCTTCTTGATGCGGTAGCGCAGCGCGCGGAAGCTCATGCCCAGAAGCTTCGCCGCCGCTGTCTTGTTGTAGCGGGTCTTTTCGAGCGCCTTGACGATGGCCTCACGTTCGATGGACTCGAGCTGGCTGCCCAGCGCCGTACCCTCTTCGGCGGATGCAGACTGCCGGTGCCGCGCTCGTTTCAGCGGTACGCGTCGTGGGGGTCGTACGCAGCCGGATGTGCTCAGGAGTGATCGCCCCGCCGGTCGACAGTGTCACCGCCCGCTCCAGCACGTTCTCGAGCTCGCGCACGTTGCCGGGGAAGGGATAGGACTCCAGGGTGGCGATGGCTTCGGCGGTGATCTCCGGCGCCGCCGTGCTTGCACGGCGCCCGAGGCGGTGCAGCACCGCTTCCGCGATCTCGCCGATATCGGCGCGCCGCTCGCGCAGCGCCGGCACGCGCAGCTCGATCACGTTGATGCGGTAGAAGAGGTCTTCGCGGAACAGGCCCTGCGCGACCAGGTCCGCCAGATTCTTGTGCGTCGCGGAGAGGATGCGCACGTCGACGGTTTCCTCGCGCGCCGCGCCGACGGGGCGCACGGTCTTTTCCTGCACGACGCGCAGCAGCTTCACCTGCATGTGCAGCGGCAGGTCCGCCACCTCGTCGAGAAACAGCGTGCCGCCTTCGGCGCTCTGGATGAGTCCTTTCTTGTCCGCCACCGCGCCGGTGAAGCTGCCGCGCTTGTGGCCGAACAGCTCGCTTTCCATGAGCTCGGTGGGGATGGCGCCGCAATTCACGGCCACGAAGGGGCCCTCGTGCCGCGCGCCGCTCTCGTGAATCATGCGGGCCACCAGCTCCTTGCCGGTGCCGGATTCGCCGCAGATATGCACCGGTGCCTGGCTGCGCGCCACGCGGCCGATCATCTCGCGCAGCTGCTCCATGATGGCCGAGCCGCCGAGCAGTCGCGGACCGCGCAGGGTCGCGGCGGTCTCCTCGTGCGACCTATGGCCGAGTTTGATCGCGCTGCCGACCAGCTTGCGCAGCACCCCCAGGTCCAGGGGCTTGGAGACGAAGTCGAAGGCCCCGAGCTTGAGCGCGCGCACGGCCGACTCGACATTGCCGTGGGCCGTGATCACCGCGACCGGCAGGGAAGGCCGGTTCTCCTGAATCCAGCCGACCAGGTCGAGGCCGTCGCCATCGGGCAGGCGCATGTCGGTGAGGCACAGATCGAAACGCTCGCTTTTCAGCAGGCGCCGGGCGCCGGCCAGATCCGCCGCGGTGCGGGTCTTGAGGCTCATGCGGCTTAAGGTGAGGCTCACGAGCTCCAGCAGATCCGGCTCGTCGTCCACGACCAGCACCAGCGGCGCTTCGGCCGCGTGCTGCGTGCCGGCGACTGACTCGTTCATTAGCGCTCCCACCGTCGCGGATCTGCGAACACCAGGCGGAAGATGCTGCCGCCGCCGGGGCGCGGCTCGTAGAGGAGCGTGGCGCCGTTGGTCTGCGCCAGTTCCCGCGCCAGGAACAGGCCGAGGCCGGTGCCGCGGCCGCCGCTGTAAAACGGCTCGAACATACGCTCGGCATGCTCGCTCGCGACCCCGGGTCCGCGATCGGCAACCTCCAGAAACGGGCGGTCGTTGACCAGCATGCGCCCGTATCGTAGCTCGACACTCAGGTCGGCAGCCTCACCGATGGCGTGTTTGAGAGCATTCTCACACAGGTTCCAGACGATCTGACGCAACTGATCCGGATCGACGCGCACTTCGACTTCGGGGCTGCTCGAAGTCAGCTGCAGGCGCGTCGTCGGCCATTGCATGGTCTCGCAGAACTCCTGCTGAAACTCCTGAGTCCAGGCTGCGAGCGGCAGTCGCTCCAGATGGGCCTCTTCGCGGCGCGACAGTCGCTGCACGTTCTCGATGATGCCGCTGACGCGCTCGCCGTTGCTGCGGATGATCTGGGTCAGGCGCTGATCCTCGGGGCTGACGTGCGGCGATTCGCCCAGGAGCTGCGCCGCGTGACTCATGGCACCGACCGGATTGCGGATCTCGTGGGCAATGCTGGCGCTCAATCGTCCGAGCGCGGCGAGCTTGCTCTGCTGCACCTTCTCTTCCAGGAGGCTCGTGTCCTCGAGGAAGATGAGCACCGGCCCCGGGTTCTGCGCGAGCGGCGCAAAGTGCGGGCGGATCAGCCGGGCGCCGTCGGCAGCCACGAAGGTCTGCTCGCGCACGCCGCGGGCCACGGTGGTCGTGTCCTTGCGCCAGGACTCGAGCAGGTACAGAAGCCGTGGTGAGGCCTCGCCGATCAGGGCTCCGGGAAAGGCGTGTTCGTCGCCGAGCATCTGGGCGGCGGACTCATTGATGAGACGGATGCGGTCGTGTGCGTCCAGCACCAGGATGCTTTCGCGCAGGTGCTGCACGATGTACTGCGACAGCTGCGCCATGTTGGCCAGATCCACTTCCTGACGCCGCACCAGCGCCTCGCTCTGGCGCAGCCGGTTCGCCACCGGCCAGGTGGCCACCGCCACCAGGAACAGCACCGCACCGAACACGCCCGCGGTCACATAGTCGCTGAGCGGGGCGTTGTCGGTCATGCCGACGAACACCTGCTGTACCAGCACCGCGAGCGCTGCGACGGCTGCGATCAGCAGCGCATCGCGCCACGATGCCAGTACGCTCAGCGCCAGCACCGGCAGCACCAAGAGGATGGCAAGACCGTTGGCCACGCCGCCGCTCGCATACAGCACCAGGCCCATCGCCACGGCATCGACGCTGGCGTTCACCAGCGCGACGATGCGCAGGCTGGACCAGTGCAGCCGCCGCGCGATGACCAGCAGCACCGCCGCCGTGAAGTAGGCGATGCAGGCCCCCACGAACAGCTTGGGTCGCACCGTCACCAGGCCCCAGTCGGGACCGGCGAGCGTCTGCATCGCCAGGAGCACCAGCGGCACCAGTACGCGATAGAGATTGAGCAGCCCGATCACGCGCCAGGCGAGATCGCTCGGCGTCGTGGACGGGGTGGCGGCAGGAGCCAGGTTTGGCGACAAGATGCTGCGGCGGGCGGTGGAGGTTATGGCCGGGGACTCTAGCATCTTCGTCCGCGCCCGAAACGCGACTCGCATCGCACGCTCGGGCGTTTTCGCGCAGAATAGCGCGCTTTACGCGTGACGGGCGGCGACGATGAATCTGCACGAGTATCAGGCCAAAGAAATTTTCCGCAGCTACGGTATTCCCGTGCCGGCCGGCAAAGTGGCGGCCAGCGCCGCTGAGGCGGTTGAGGCGGCGCGCGCGCTCGGCGGTGCCGTGTGGGTGGTGAAGTCGCAGGTGCACGCCGGCGGGCGCGGCAAGGCCGGCGGTGTGAAACTGACGCGCGACTTCGAGGCGGTGCGCGCAGCCGCCGCACAGATGCTGGGCAAGCGCCTCGTCACCCCGCAGACCGGCGCCGAGGGCCTGCCGGTCGGGCGCGTGTACGTCGAGAGCGGCTCGGAGATCGCGCGCGAGATCTATCTGTCGCTGACGCTCAATCGCGAACGCGGCCGCATCGCGCTCATCGGCTCCTCAGCCGGTGGCATGGACATCGAAGAGGTGGCGCACAAGACCCCGGAGAAGATCCTGGCGGTCAACATTCATCCGGCGGCCGGCCTGCAGCCCTACCAGGCGCGCGAGCTGGCCTTCGGGCTCGGCCTGCAAGGCACGCAGATCGGCGAGTTCCAGGCGCTCGCGCTCGCGCTCTACCGGCTGTACATCGACAAGGACCTGAGCCTGGTCGAAATCAACCCGCTGATCGTCACCAAGGGCGGCACGCTCATGGCGCTCGATGCCAAGATGAACGTCGACCCGAACGCGCTGTTCCGTCATGCGGACCTGGCGCAGCTGCGCGACCCGACCCAGGAAGACCCGATGGAGCGCCGCGCCGCCGAGCACGATCTCAACTACGTCTCGCTGGACGGCAACATCGCCTGCATGGTGAACGGCGCAGGACTGGCCATGGCGACCATGGACCTGATCAAGCTGCATGGCGGCCAGCCCGCCAACTTCCTCGACGTGGGCGGCGGCGCCACCGCGGAGCGCGTGACCGCGGCCTTCGAGCTGATCCTGTCCAACAGCAAGGTACGCGCGGTGCTGGTGAACATCTTCGGCGGCATCGTGCGCTGCGATCTGATCGCCGAGGGCATCATCAACGCGGTGCAGAAGGTCGGCGTGCAGGTACCGGTGGTGGTGCGCCTCGAGGGCACCAATGCCGACAAGGCGCGCGAGCTCCTGGCGCACAGTAAGCTCACCATCACCGCGGCCGCAGATCTCACCGATGCCGCACGCAAGGTCGTGGCGCTGGCGAAGGGCAGGAAGGCATGAGCATTCTGGTCAACAAGAACACCAAGGTGATCTGCCAGGGCTTCACCGGCAAGCAGGGCACCTTCCATTCGCAGGCTGCCCTCGACTACGGCACCAAGCTGGTCGGCGGTGTGACGCCCGGGCGTGGCGGCCAGCAGCACCTGGGCCTGCCGGTCTTCGACACGGTGCAGGAGGCGGTGCGCGCCACCGGCGCCACCGCCAGCATGATCTACGTGCCGGCTGCAGGGGCTGCGGACTCCATCCTGGAAGCGGCCGATGCGGGCATCGAACTTGCGGTCTGCATCACCGAAGGCGTGCCGGTGAACGACATGGTGCGGGTCAAGGCTGTGCTGGCCACCTCCGCCACGCGGCTGGTGGGGCCGAACTGCCCCGGCGTCATCACGCCCGAGGAATGCAAGATCGGCATCATGCCGGGATTCATCCACAAGAAGGGCGCGGTCGGCATCGTGTCGCGCTCCGGCACGCTCACCTACGAGGCCGTCTTTCAGACCACCAACGTCGGGCTCGGACAGAGTACCTGCGTCGGCATCGGCGGCGATCCGGTGCGCGGCATGAACTTCATCGACGTGCTCGAGCTGTTTGAGCGCGACCCGCGTACCGAGGGCATCATCCTGGTGGGCGAGATCGGCGGCAGCGACGAAGAGGCTGCCGCAAACTACATCCGCAAATTCGTCCGCAAGCCGGTGGTGGCGTACATCGCCGGCGTCACCGCCCCGCCGGGCAAGCGCATGGGGCACGCCGGCGCCATCGTGGCTGGCGGCAAGGGCACTGCGGCCGATAAGTACGCAGCCTTTGCGGCCGCCGGTGTGCGCACCGTGAAGTCCCCGGCGGAACTCGGCTCGACCATCAACGAGCTGCTCGGCCGCGGGCGTCGCGCGCCGGCGCCGCGTCGGGCGCCCGCGGCACGCGCCAAGCCGGCCGCGGTCCGCAAGGCCGCCGGGCGCCCGCGCAAGCGTGCCGGCCGCAGCGCGCGGAGCAAGCGCCGCTGACTCGTGCGACCATGGCGTTTGAGGTCCGAGCGCTGCCCCGATGAGTGAGTCCCTCAAGATCGCCCTGGCACAGGTCAACCTGCTGGTCGGGGACGTGCGCGGCAATGCGCAGCACACGATCGAGCGTGCGCGGCAGGCGCGCGCGCTGGGCGCGGATCTGGTGCTGTTTCCCGAGCTGACCCTGAGCGGCTACCCGCCCGAGGACCTGCTGTTCCATCGCGGCTTCCGCCGCCAGGTCGAGGCCGGACTGGCGCAGGTGCGCGCCGCGGTCGGCGATGTCGCGGTGATGCTGGGGTTTCCGGAGTACACGCACGACGCCATCTACAATTCCGCCGCGCTCATCGCCGCGGGCGAGCTCGCGGCCATCTACCGCAAGGCGGTGCTGCCCAACTACAAGGTGTTCGACGAGAAGCGCTACTTCCGCGGCGGCGGCCAGGCGGCCGTCAGCGAGTACCGCGGCTTCAAGGTCGGCCTGCTGGTGTGCGAGGACATCTGGGAGCCGCAGGCGGCGCAGTTGGCGCGCGCCGACGGCGCGCAGCTCCTGGCGGTGATCAATGCCTCGCCGTACGAGATTCACAAGCAGCGCGAGCGCGAACAGGTCGCCCGCGCCCGCAGCCGCGACGTCGGGCTGCCGCTCGCCTACGTCAATCTGGTGGGCGGCCAGGACGAGCTGGTGTTCGATGGCAATTCCTTTGTCATGGATGCGCAGGGCGAGGTGGTGCTGCGCGCGCCGCCGTTCGCCGAAGGCCTGTGGCTGGCCGAGTTCGTGCGCGAGGCGGACGGCCGGGTGCGACCGCTGCCCGCTGCCGTTGCGGCCGAGCTGTCGGACGAGGCGAGCGTCTACGGCGCGCTGGTACTCGGCGTGCGCGACTACGTCGGCAAGCACGGCTTCCCCGGCGTCGTCATGGGACTGTCCGGCGGCGTCGATTCGGCGCTGACACTGGCGATCGCGGTGGACGCACTCGGCCACGACCACGTGCACGCCGTGATGATGCCCTCGCGCTACACCTCCGCCATGAGCCTTGCCGATGCACAGGAGCAGGCGCGCTCGCTCGGCGTGAAATACAGCGTGCTGTCGATCGAGAACATGTTCGACGCGACGCTGGCGACCCTTAGGGAGGAGTTCGTCGGCCGGCCGGCGGATGCCACCGAGGAGAACATCCAGTCACGCTGCCGCATGCTGCTGCTCATGGGGCTGTCGAACAAGACCGGGCGCATGCTCCTGACCACCGGCAACAAGAGCGAGATGGCGGTGGGCTACGCCACCTTGTACGGCGACATGGCCGGTGGCTTCGCGCCGATCAAGGACTGCAGCAAGCTCCTGGTCTACCGCCTGGCGCGCTACCGTAACTCGCTCGGCCGGGTCATCCCGCAGCGGGTCATCGACCGGCCGCCCTCGGCCGAACTGCGCCACGAACAGAAGGACTCCGATTCGCTGCCGCCTTACGAAGTGCTCGACCCGATCCTCGAGGCATTCATCGAGGAGGATCTGTCGGTCGATGAGATCGAGGCACGCGGTTTCGATCGGGCCACCACGGCGCGCGTGCTGGATATGGTGAAGCGCAACGAGTACAAGCGCCGCCAGGCACCGCCGGGCGTGCGCGTCAGCCGGCGCGCCTTCGGCCGTGACTGGCGCTACCCGATCACCAGCGGCTACCGCCGCTGACGGGCGCGTCCTACCAGATCTTCCACCAGGACTTTTTCACGTCCGCCTCTGCGGTGCGTACGTTGGCGGAGTAGTTGGCGGCGTACACCTGGCGCGCCTGGGCGGCGAGCGGCTGCAGGTCGAGCTTGTCGTAGCACTGGATCAGGATCTGCAGCGCTTCGCGCGTGGCGGGTGCGCCATCGTACTGCTCGATCGCGGCCTTGACCCGCTGTGAGGCGGCGATGTACGCCTCGCGCTTGTAGTAGTAGCGCGCCACGTGCACCTCGTAGCTCGCCAGCCGGTCGCGCAGGTACACCATGCGTTGCAGCGCATCGTGCGCATACTCGCTCTTGGGGTATTGCTCGACCACGGTCTTGAAGGCGGCGAACGCCTTGCGGGCTGTACTCGGCGGGCGCTTGGTGAGGTCGGCGCGGAACAGCCGTTCGATGCCGTTGGGCGTGCGCTCGAAATCCACCAGGCCTTTCACGTACCAGGCGTAGTCCACGCGCGGGTGCGTCGGGTTCTCGCGGATGAAGGTCTCGGCGGCATCGGTCGCGGACTCGCCCTCGCCGGCGCGGTAGTATGCGTAGATGAGGTCGAGATGCGCCTGGCGTGCCTCGTCGGTGAAGGGAAAGCGCGCCGTCAGCTGCTCGTAGGTCTTGATGGCGCCGTTGAAATCGTACGATTCGAGACTCTTGTGAGCCTTCTTATACAGACCTTCCGGCGTGACTTTCTTCTCCTGCTTTTCGCGGTGCGTTTTGCACCCGGAAACGCCGAGCAGGACGATGCACAACGCGACCACGCAGGCGCGCACGGGACCGGACCGGAACATCTGGAAAGGGCCTTTCTTTGGCTTCGCGCCGTGTGAGTGGGCCGAGTATAGCGAATCCATCAGGTGGACTTCCGACCGCGGCGGCACCTGTGGAGTTCCGCAGCCACGCACTGACCCTGCCGCCGGAGGCCGCCGGGCTGCGGTTCGACCAGGCCTTGGGTCGGGCGCTGCCGCAGTATTCGCGCACGCTGCTCGCCGGCTGGATCGCTGCCGGCGCGGTCGAGGTCGAGGGCAGGCCGCTACGGGGCAAGGATCGCGTGCTCGGGGGCGAACAGGTGCGCATCCGCGCCATGCTCCCGGCCGACACGCGCGTCAGCGCCGAGGACCTGCCGCTTGATGTGGTCTTCAAGGATCGCGCGCTGCTGGTCATCAATAAGCCGGCCGGCATGGTGGTGCATCCGGGCGCCGGCAACGCCAGCCATACGCTGCAGAACGCTCTGCTGGCGCTCGATGCCAAGCTGGCGCTGCTGCCGCGGGCGGGGCTGGTGCATCGCCTGGACAAGGACACCAGCGGGCTGTTGCTGGTGGCGCGCACGCTCGAGGCGTACACCGCTCTGGTGGCGGCGCTGGCCGCGCGCGACATCACGCGCGAGTACCTCGCCATCTGTACCGGCGTCATGACCGGCGGTGGCACCATCGACGAACCGATCGGCCGGCACCGCAGCGTGCGCACGCGCATGGCGGTGCGCGCCGACGGCCGCCCGGCGGTGACGCATTACCGCATCGTGCGCCGCTTCCGCGCCCACACCCTGGTGCGCGTGAGCCTCGAGAGCGGTCGCACGCACCAGATCCGCGTGCACCTGGCGCACAGCGGCTTTCCGCTGGTGGGCGATCCGGTCTATGGCGGCCGGCGCCGCCTGCCCGCCGGCTGCTCCGCGGCGCTCGCAGCGGAATTGCGGGCCTTCCCGCGCCAGGCCCTGCACGCGGCGCGTCTGGTGCTGGCCCATCCGCTGACGCGGCGTGAGCATGCCTGGGAGGCGCCGCTGCCGTCCGACATGCAGCGGCTGCTTGCGGCCCTTGCGGCAGAATCGGCGTGACCATACCGCCTGCGATCGCGATCGACATCCTCAGGCCGGACTGGCCGGCGCCGCCGGGCGTGCACGCCGCCTTCACACTGCGCGGCGGCGGCGCGAGTGCGGCGCCCTACGACTCGCTCAATGTCGGCGCGCACGTGGCAGATGATGCGGCGGCGGTCAGCGAGAACCGCCGGCGCGTACGTGCAGCGCTGCTCCTGCCCTCGGAGCCGGTATGGCTGCACCAGGTGCACGGCGCCCAGGTAGTGGAGCTCGGCGCGGCATCACCCGGCGAGGCGCAGGGCGCGACGGCGGATGCGTCGCTCACGCGCCGCGCAGGGCAGGTGTGCGTGGTACAGGTCGCCGACTGCCTGCCTGTGCTCCTGGCCGTTACGGACGGCAGCGCGGTCGCGGCCGCGCATGCCGGCTGGCGGGGACTTGCGGCAGGGGTGCTGGAAGCCGTCGTGACCCGACTCGCTGTGGCGCCGCAGCGGCTGATCGCATGGCTGGGCCCGGCGATCGGGCCGCGGCATTTCGAGGTGGGTGAGGAAGTGCGCGGCGCGTTCCTCGCGCGCGCCAGCGGCGCCGCCGCAGCCTTCAGCGCCAATGAACGCGGCCGCTGGCAGTGCGATCTGCCGGCGCTGGCGCGCCAGCGCCTGGCAGCGCTCGGCGTGAGCGCCGTGTACGGCGGCGGGGAGTGCACCTACGCGGATGCGCAGCGCTTTTTCTCGTTTCGACGTGATGGCCGGTGCGGGCGCATGGCGGCGCTCGTGTGGAAGAGCTAGCGCGTGCCGCTGCTCCTCACCATCATGCTGTTCGCCGCCTTCGGCGGCATTGCCAGTGCCGCTTTCGCGGTGGTGTTCCTGTGGATGCGTGAGGAGCACAGCGCACGCATCCTGCCGCACTTCGTCAGCTTTGCCACCGGCGCGCTCTTGGGGGCGGCGCTGCTGGCGTTGCTGCCGGAGGCCATCGAGGGCGCGGGCCCGGGCGGTGCGCATCGCATCGGCCTCACTTTGATTCTTGGGCTCGGGGTGTTCTTTGTCATCGAGAAAGTGGTGCTGTGGTGGCACACGCACGCGCACCTGCAGGATGACCATGATCACGCCCGCGACCACGCCTCCGGCGTACTGGTGCTGATCGGCGACAGCGTGCACAACGCGCTCGATGGCGTGCTGATCGCGGCAGCCTTTCTCACCAGCCATTCCCTCGGGATGGTGACCACGCTGGCGGTGGCGGCGCACGAGATTCCGCACCGCGTCGGCGACTTCGCCATTCTGGTGCAGGCGGGGCTGTCCCGGCCGCGGGCGCTGCTTCTGAACCTTGCCACCGGGCTTGCCTCGGTGGTCGGGGCGGCGCTCGCCTGGGCAGCCTTGCGCCAGGCCATGGGCGTCCTGCCGTACGCCCTGGCGTTTGCGGCGGCGGGATTCCTCTACATCGCCGTGGCCGGGCTCATTCCCGGACTGCAGCGTCGTGCTGATCCGCGCACCAGCGTCCTGCAGATACTGCTGATCGGTGCCGGCGTGACACTCGTCGCCTGTGCGGAGCGGCTGTCGCACCAGTAGTTTTCTTGGTCGAGTGTGAACGCCCTCTCTAATCACGCGGTGCGCACCGGTGCGGTTCAGGTAACATTTGCCCACTGCCGCGCAGGCCGATCGAAGGAACAACGGTGCTTAAATGGTTAGATGCTCGCGAGGCGACCGCCATGGGCGCCGCCTTTGCGGACGACATCGTCGCGCGCACCGCTCCTGAGGCGCTGGAGCATCGCACCAAGGGGCAGGCCGGTACCGCGCCGCGCAGTGATGACTTTCAGAAACTGCTGCAGAAATTCGTGTACCGGGTGGACCGTGAAGCGTTGCCGCTGCATCTGAACGTTTTTCAAAGAGCCAAGCTTGCCAACTCCTTCAAGTGGCGCCTGCTCGAAAGGGGCGTCGACAACGGCCTCGTCGAGGAGCTGACGCGGGCGCTGGTCGTGAGATTGAACGGTGGCGCTCCCGAACCCACGGTGGCCGCCAAGCCTGCCGCCGCGGCCCCTAACGGCGGCGGCCAGGTTCACACCCTCCTTGCCCGCGGCAACGAACTCCTGGCCAAGGGTGACAGCGCCGCGGCGGCGCGATGTTTCGAGGAGCTGCTCGGCGAAGACCCGGATCATGCGGTGGCCCGCAACAACCTCGGCGCCGCACTGTGCAATCTCGGGCGCTACGCGCGAGGCCGAGGCGCAGTTCCGTCGCGCCATCGAGCTCAAAGAGCGCTTCGCCGATCCCCATAACAACTTAGGAACGGTGCTGCGCTGGCAGGGCCGTGTGCGCGAATCAGAAGCGTCCCTGCGCCGCGCGCTGAAGCTGAAGCCGGCCTACGTGGACGCCCAGATCAACTTGAGCACCACGCTGCTCCCGCTGCACCGCTGGCGCGAGGCCAAGGCGCTGCTCGAAAAAGTACTGAGGTCCGCGCCGCGTAACGTTCCAGCCCTGGTCGCCATGGGGCAGATCGCAGGGTCACGAGGGACATTTCGCGCAAGCCGGGGAACTGTTCCGGCGGGCGGCCGAGATCGATCCGCAATCCGCACTTGCGTGGGCCGCCCAGGTCTCGCTGCTCAAGATGACGCGGGCCGATGCGGACTGGCTGAAGCGGGCAGAAAAGATCGTCGCCGCCGGGATCGCGCCGCAGGAAGAGGCCACGCTGCGCTACGCAATGGGCAAGTATTGCGATGACGTCGGCGACTACCCGAAGGCGTTTCTTAATTACCAGCGCGCCAACGAACTGCAACGACTGGCGGTGCCGCACTACAGCAAAGAGGCGCGCACGGCCTTTGTCGACGATATGCGCCGGACGTATACCCGCGAGGCGCTGGCGCGTGCCGCGACAGGCGGCTCCGACTCGCAGCGGCCCGTGTTCGTGGTCGGCATGCCCCGCTCGGGCACCTCACTCATCGAGCAGATCATCGCTTCGCATCCGTCAGCGCGCGGAGCGGGCGAGCTCGGATTCTGGGGCGATGCCATGCGCAAGCACGAGCAGAACCTGCGGGGCGAAGTGATTGCCGACCCTCTGCGGAGAAAGCTGGCGGACTCTTACCTGCAGGTCCTGGCCGCTCAGGCGCCCGATGGCACGCGCGTTGTCGACAAGGCCACCTTCAATACCGATTACCTGGGTCTGATTCACGCGGTGTTTCCCAAGGCGCGCATGATTTACGTGCGCCGCGACCCGATCGACACCTGTCTGTCCTGCTACTTCCAGCAGTTCTCTGCCGGACCTGGACTTCGCCATGGACCTGTCGGACCTGGCGCATTTCTACGCCGAGCACCAGCGGCTGCTGGCGCATTGGCGCGCCGTGTTGCCGCCGGGAGTTCTGCTCGAAGTGCCGTACGCGGAGATGGTTGCCCAGCAGGAGCTGTGGACCCGCAAGATCGTCGAATTTCTCGGTCTGGAATGGGATGCGCGCTGCCTCGACTTCACGAGCACGCAGCGGACGGTGCTCACGTCAAGCTACTGGCAGGTGCGGCAGAAGATGTACAAGACCTCGCTCGGCCGCTGGCACCACTACGAGAAGTTCATCTCCCCGCTCCTCGGCCTGCGCGATACGACCGACTGATCCGGCGCAGTCCGCTCCCACGGCCCGGGCAGCGCAGCCGCCGGCATCGGCTGGCGCTCATAAGCCCGGGGCGGTGACTCATTCAAAAAGCCGATTGACTCCCGTGTAGCGCCTCGCGCGAGGCTAGCCCGGGTCGCAGGCCCTTGAAGGGACTGCCGTTTGTCCCCACAAAGTCGCCATCCCACTGCAGGTCTTTTCCCATGCGCATGGACAAACTCACCAGCCGGTTTCAGCAGGCTCTGGCCGATGCCCAGTCGCTCGCCCTCGGGCGCGACCATCAGGTGCTCGAGCCGGCGCACGTGATGCTCGCCCTGCTGGATGCCTCCGGTAGTTCACTGCGGCCCGTGCTGATGAAGGCGGGAGCCGACGTCAACAAGCTGCGGCTGGGCCTTTTAACCCTGCTCGATGGTCTGCCGAAGGTCGAGGGCACGCCGGGCGAGATCCACGTATCCAACGATCTCAACCGCGTGCTCAACGTCACCGACAAGCTGGCGCAGCAGCGCGGCGACCAGTTCATCTCGAGCGAGCTGTTCGTGCTCGCCGCCTTCGAGGACCGCCCGCTCGCCCGGCTTTTCAAGGAAGCGGGCGTGGTGCGCGGTGCGGTCGAGAAGGCCATCGATGAAGTGCGCGGCGGCGAGAAAGTGGCCGACGCCAACGCCGAAGAGAGCCGCCAGGCGCTGGAGAAATACACGGTCGACCTGACCGCGCGCGCCTCGTCCGGCAAGCTCGATCCCGTCATCGGTCGCGACGACGAGATCCGTCGCACGATCCAGGTACTGCAGCGCCGCACCAAGAACAACCCGGTGCTGATCGGTGAGCCGGGCGTCGGCAAGACTGCCATCGTTGAGGGGCTCGCACAGCGCATCATCAATGCCGAGGTGCCCGAGAGCCTGAAGAACAAGCGCATCCTGGCGCTCGACATGGGCTCACTGATCGCGGGCGCCAAGTTCCGCGGCGAGTTCGAGGAGCGCCTGAAGGCAGTCCTCAACGACCTCGCCAAGCAGGAAGGCCAGGTCATCCTGTTCATCGACGAGCTGCACACCATGGTCGGCGCCGGCAAGGCGGAGGGCGCCATGGACGCCGGCAACATGCTCAAACCCGCGCTCGCGCGCGGCGAGCTGCATTGCGTCGGTGCGACGACACTCGACGAATACCGCAAGTACATAGAGAAGGACGCAGCGCTCGAGCGGCGCTTCCAGAAGGTGCTGGTGGATGAGCCCTCGGTGGAGGACACCATCGCCATCCTGCGCGGCCTCAAGGAGCGCTATGAGGTGCACCACAAGGTTGAGATCACCGATCCGGCAATCGTCGCCGCCGCGATGCTGTCGCACCGCTACATCGCCGATCGCCAGCTGCCCGACAAGGCGATCGACCTCATCGACGAGGCGGCCGCGCGCATCCGCATGGAGATCGATTCGAAGCCGGAAGCGCTCGACAAGCTCGAGCGGCGCATCATCCAGCTGAAGATCGAGCAGGAAGCGCTCAAGAAGGAAAAGGACGAGGCTTCGCGCCGGCGTCTTGCGACCCTGGAAGCCACGCTGGATGGCCTGGAGAAGGAATACGCCGACCTGGAAGAGGTGTGGCGCTCGGAGAAGGCGGCGCTGCAGGGCAGCGCCCAGATCCGCGAAGAGCTCGATCGCACCCGCCTGGAGCTCGAGGCGGCGCGCCGCGCCGGCAACCTCGGCCGCATGGCGGAGCTGCAGTACGGCAAGATCCCCGAGCTCGAGAAGCGTCTCAGTTCCGCCGCCGCGGCCGAAGAGAAGGCCCCGACGCTGGTCCGCAACAAGGTCACCGAGGAGGAGATCGCCGAGGTCGTCTCCAAGTGGACCGGCATTCCGGTCGCGAAGATGCTGCAGGGCGAGAAGGAAAAGCTGCTGCACATGGAGGATGCGCTCGCCAAGCGCGTGGTCGGGCAGGACGAGGCGCTGCGCATCGTCGCGAACGCCATCCGCCGCGCGCGCGCGGGTCTGAGCGATGCGCGCCGGCCGAACGGCTCGTTCCTGTTCCTAGGTCCGACCGGCGTCGGCAAGACCGAGCTGTGCAAGGCGCTCGCCGAATTCCTGTTCGATACCGAAGAGGCGATGATCCGCATCGACATGTCCGAGTTCATGGAGAGGCACTCGGTGGCGCGCCTGATCGGCGCGCCGCCCGGCTACGTCGGCTACGAGGAGGGCGGTTACCTCACCGAGGCGGTGCGGCGCCGGCCGTACGCAGTGATCCTCCTCGACGAGGTGGAAAAGGCGCACCAGGACGTCTTCAACGTGCTGCTGCAGGTGCTGGACGACGGCCGCCTCACCGACGGCCAGGGCCGCACCGTCGACTTCCGCAACACCGTGATCATCATGACCTCGAACCTGGGTTCGCAGGTCATCCAGGAATACGCCGGTGAGAAGAACTACGCCAAGATGAAGAGTGCGGTCATGGAGGTCGTGCAACAGAGCTTCCGGCCCGAATTCATCAACCGCATCGACGACATCGTGGTGTTCCACCCGCTCGGCACCCGCCAGATCCGCGCGATCGTCGACATTCAGCTCATTTACCTGCGCAAGCGCCTGGCCGAACGCAACATGGATCTGCAGCTCGATGACGGCGCGCGCGACCTCCTGGGCGAGGCCGGCTTCGATCCGGTGTATGGCGCGCGGCCGCTGAAGCGCGCCATCCAGCAGCAGATCGAGAATCCTCTGGCGCAGAAGATCCTGCAGGGCGAATTCCTGCCGGGTGACCGCATCCGCGTGGCAGCGCACGACGGCGAGCTGACTTTCGCCAAGTCGGCCGCACGCTGAGCACGGTCGCGGCAACGCTCCGTTATAATCAACCCATGCCGTTCTACGAATACGAATGTCAGGCCTGCAAGTACTACACCGAAGTCATGCAGAAGATCAGCGACAAGCCGCTCGTCAAGTGTCCCTCGTGCGGCAAGCGTGCGCTGAAGAAGCTGGTGTCGGCACCGGTTTTCCGCCTCAAGGGCGCTGGCTGGTACGAGACCGACTTCAAGACCGACAAGGAAAACAAGCGCAACCTCTCCGGGCCTGACAAGGACGAGGCCAAGGCGGAGAGCAAGGCGGAGGCCAAGGACGACAAGGCCGGCAAAGACGCCAAGGAACCTGTCAAGGAGCCTGCCAAGGAGACCGCCAAGGAATCCAAGGAGGCAAAACCGGCTGCCGCGAAGTCCGCTACCGCGCCGGAGCGCCGCAGCAGCGCCTCGTCCAAGACGCGGCGCCGCGTGTCCCGTCCGAGCAGCAAGGCTGCGCGCAAGCGGCGGCGCTGAAGACGATGAACGGCGCCAGCGGCAGCAGAAAGCACAGCCTGCGGCGTTATCTGGTCGCCGGCGTCCTGGTGTGGCTGCCGATCCTCGCCACCGTGTGGGTCGTGAACTTTCTGCTGCACATCATGGATCGCACGCTGCTGCTGTTGCCGGCGGGCGTGCGTCCCGAGGCGCTGCTCGGCTTCAGGATACCGGGGCTCGGCCTGCTGTTCGCGCTGCTCGTGCTGCTGCTCACCGGCCTCCTGGTCACCAACCTGATCGGGCGGCGACTGGTGTTGTGGGGCGAGGACCTGCTCAACCGCATCCCGGTGGTGCGCACGGTGTACGGCGGCGTCAAGAGCTTCGCCGAGAGCGTCCTGTCGCAGTCCAATTCGTTCCGCAAGGTGGTCATGGTCGAGTATCCGCGCGCCGGCGCCTGGAGCATCGGCTTCCTCACCGCGGAGGACGTGCCGGAAGTGAGCGAGAAGCTCGGCGAGCCGCACGCGGCCGTTTATATCTCCGCCGCCCTGAATGCCACCGCCGGCTACCTGGTGGTCGTGCCGCGCCGCCAGGTCGTGGAGCTGGACATGTCGGTGGATGCCGCCATGAAGATGATCATCACCTGCGGCGTGGTGGTGCCGCCGGCCGTCCATAAGGCCCCCTCGCTCGCCAAACCCGCCGCCTGACCGCACGCGCGGCGCCGCGGTTGCGGGGCCTTGGGCGCCTACGTAACATCGCGCGCCTCATGCGTTCACATTACTGCGGACAGGTCAGCGAACAGCTGCTGGGCCAGGAGGTCACGGTAGCCGGCTGGGTGCACCGCCGCCGCGATCACGGCGGGGTCATCTTCGTCGACCTGCGCGATCGCGAAGGGCTGTTGCAGATCGTCTTCGACCCCGACGCGGCCGCGGTGTTCAAGGAGGCCGAACGCCTGCGCAACGAGTTCGTCGTGCAGGTCACAGGCCGGGTGCGGGCGCGGCCCGCCGGCACCGCCAATGCGCACCTCGCCTCCGGGGCGGTGGAACTGCTGGCATCCGCGCTCAACGTGCTGAACCGCTCCGAGCCGCTGCCCTTCCAGCTCGATGAGCAGGTGGGCGAAGAGGTGCGGCTGCGTTACCGCTACCTGGATCTGCGCCGTGAGGTGATGAGCCAGCGGCTGCGGCTGCGCTACGCCCTGACGCGCGCCATGCGCGCCTACCTCGACGGCCACGGCTTCATCGATATCGAGACGCCGATGCTCACCAAGGCGACGCCCGAGGGCGCGCGCGACTATCTGGTGCCGAGCCGCACCCATCCGGGCAAGTTCTTCGCGCTGCCGCAGTCGCCGCAGATCTTCAAGCAGCTGCTGATGATCGCCGGCTTCGATCGCTACTTCCAGATCGTGCGCTGCTTCCGCGACGAGGATCTGCGCGCCGATCGCCAGCCGGAGTTCACACAGCTCGACGTCGAGACCTCGTTCCTGCCGCAGGACGAGATCATGCGCCTGATGGAAGGCCTGGTACGCCACTGTTTCAAGGAAGTGCTGGCGGTCGAGCTGCCGCCCTTTCCGCGCCTGAGCTACGCGGACGCGCTGCGGCGCTTCGGCTCCGACAAGCCCGACCTGCGCATCGCGCTCGAGCTCGTGGATGTCGCAGACCTCGTTAGGGACTGCGACTTCAAGGTGTTCGCCGGCCCTGCCAAGGATCCTCTCGGGCGTGTCGCGGCGCTCAAGGTGCCCGGCGGCGCCAGCATGCCGCGCTCGCAGATCGATGAGTGCACGGCGTTCGTGGGCCGCTACGGCGCCAAGGGCCTGGCCTACATCAAGGTGAACGAGCGCGCCCGCGGGCGCGACGGCCTGCAGTCACCGATCATCAAGTTCCTGAGCGATGCGGCGCTCAACGGGATCCTCGAGCGCTGTGGTGCGGCCGACAACGACCTGATCTTCTTCGGCGCCGACAGCGCGCACGTGGTCAGCGACGCGCTCGGTGCGCTGCGCCTGAAGGTCGGGCAGGAGCTGAAGCTGGTGACGGCCGGCTGGCAGCCGCTGTGGGTGGTCGACTTCCCGATGTTCGAGTGGGATGTCGAGGCCAAGCGCTGGTCCGCGATGCATCATCCCTTCACCGCGCCCAGGGAGGACGACCCGGCGGCGCTGCGCGCCGCCCCCGGCAGCAGCCGTCGCCAAGGCCTACGACATGGTGCTCAATGGTTCTGAGATCGGCGGCGGCTCGGTGCGTATTCACCGGCAGGAGATGCAGTCCACGGTGTTCGATCTCCTCGGTATCGCGAGCGAGGAGGCGCAGAAGAAGTTCGGCTTCCTGCTCGATGCGCTCAGGTTCGGCGCCCCGCCGCACGGCGGCATAGCGTTCGGCCTCGATCGACTCGCCATGCTGATGGCCGGCGCCGACAGCATCCGCGAGGTCATCGCCTTCCCGAAGACCCAGACCGCCGCGGACCTGCTCACCGATGCGCCGACCGAAGTGAGCGAGGCGCAGCTGCGTGAGCTGCACGTGCGCGTGCGCTTGCCGCCGGCCTGACACGGCGGCCCTTAAGCCCATGGCGCACGTCGTCTACGTGCACGGCCTGTGGATGCCGGGGGACGAGTCGCTGCTGCTGCGCCACCGTCTGGCGCACGAGTTCGATCTCACCCTGCACTCGTTCCGCTATTCGGCGGCCTACTCCAACATGGGCGCCATCACCGCGCGTCTCGAGCGCTTCGTGCGCGAGCTCAAGGCAGCCGAGGTGCACTTCGTCGGCCACAGCCTGGGCGGCCTCGTCATCCACCGTTTTCTCGAGCGCTTCCCCGAGCCACAGGCGGCCGGCCGCGCGGTATTTCTCGGCACGCCGTGCGTGGCCAGCCGCGCCGCCGAGCGCGCCGGGCGCTTCGCACCCGTGGCGCACCTCATGGGACAATCCGTCGCCGAAGAGCTGCTGCAGCGGCGCGAACGGCGCTGGACCCACGCGCGCGAGCTCGGCATCGTCGCCGGCAGCCAGCCGATCGGGGTAGGGCAGCTGCTGGCAGCGTTCGATGAGGAGAACGACGGTACGGTGGCGGTGAGCGAGACGCGCATGCCGGGAGCTGCCGACCACATCGTGCTGCCGGTGAGTCATTTGGGCATGCTGGTGTCGGCGCGCGTTGCGCGCGAGACCGGCACGTTCCTCACGCAGGGTCGCTTCTCGCTGCGCTGACCTTCAGCACAGCTGGCGAGCCGCTCACTCGCGATCGAGCAGGCGCTTCAGCTGGTAGAGCGTTTCGAGCGCCGCCTTCGGCGACAGCGCATCCGGATCGAGGTCAGCGAGTGCTGCGCGCAGCGGATCTGCGGCCGCGGACGCCGTGGCGCCGAACAGCGGCAGCTGCGGCAGGGGGCCGGCTGCCGCACGCTGGCGATCGCGCTCGAATTCGAGCTGCTCGAGGTAGCGGCGCGCCTCGCTGATGACGGCCATCGGCACCCCGGCAAGCTGCGCGACCTGCAGGCCGTAGCTGCGGTTGGCGGGCCCGTCCTTGACCGCGTGCAGAAAGACGATGCCGTCTCTGTGCTCGGTGGCATCCAGGTGCACGTTGGCACAGCCCTCCACCTCGGCGGCGAGCGACGTCAGCTCGAAGTAGTGTGTGGCGAAGAGCGTAAAGGCGCGCAGGCGCGTGGCGATGTCGCGCGCCATGGCCCAGGCGAGCGACAGGCCGTCGAAGGTGCTGGTGCCGCGGCCGATCTCGTCCAGCAGGATGAGGCTTCTGGCGCTGGCGTTGTGCAGGATGTTGGCCGCCTCGGTCATTTCCACCATGAAGGTCGAGCGGCCGCCGGCCAGATCGTCGGCCGCGCCGATGCGCGTGAAGATGCGATCGAGCGGGCCGAATACCGCGCGGGTCGCCGGCACGTAGCTGCCGATGTGGGCCAGAAGCGCGATGAGCGCCGCCTGGCGCATGTAGGTGGATTTCCCGCCCATGTTCGGCCCGGTGATGATGAGCATGCGCCGCTCGCCGTCCAGGCGCAGGTCATTGGGTACGAACGGGGCGTCGCTGAAGCGCTCCACCACCGGATGACGGCCGGCTTCGATCAGCAGGCGTGGCGCATCGGTAAGTTCCGGTCGGCTCCATTCGAGCGCGCAGGCGCGTTCGCCGAGGGCTGCCAGCGCATCGCACTGCGCGAGCGCTGCGGCGCTGTCCTGCAGCGGAGCGAGCACCGCGATCAGCTCGGTCAGCAGCGCTTCGTACAGTTCGCGCTCGCGCGCCAGGGCCTTGTCGCGCGCGCCGAGCACCCGGTCTTCGAAGCCCTTCAGCTCCGCGGTGACGAAGCGCTCGGCCGATTTCACGGTCTGGCGGCGGATGTAGTCCTTGGGCGCACGCTCGGCGTCACGCCGTGCCAGCTCGATGAAAAACCCCTGCACGCGGTTGTAGCCGAGTTTCAGTGCAGCAATGCCGGTGCGCTCGCGTTCGCGCTTCTCCAGGTCGAGCAGGAACTGATCGGTGTGGGTAGCGATGGCGCGCAGCTCATCGAGGCCGGCATCGTAGCCGGCGGCGATGACATCGCCGTCGCGCACCATCGCGCCGGGTTCGGCGGCGATCGCCCGATGCAGCAGCGCCAACGTATCCGCGTGCTCGCCGGTACACGCCCGCAGTTCCTGCAGGAGCGGTGCGTCGAGGGCGGCGAGCGCGGCGCGCAGTCCGGGCAGCAGCGCCAGCGAGGCGCGCAGCTGCGTCAGGTCGCGCGGGCGCGCCGAGCGCAGCGCGACGCGCGCCAGAATGCGCTCCACGTCGCCGACGCCGGCCAGCAGCCCGCGCAGCACCTCGAAGCGGCGACCATCGATCAGTACGCCGAGCGCGTGGTAGCGCGCGCGCAGCTGCGGCTGGCTGGTGAGCGGGCGATTCAGCCAGCGGCGCAGCTGCCGCGATCCCATCGAGGTGACGCAGCTGTCGATGACCGCGAGCAGCGTCGCCTCCGCGTTACCGCTCAAACTCGCATCGAGCTCCAGATTGCGGCGCGTCGCGGCATCGAGCGTCAGCGCCTCGCCGCGCTCTTCCACATGCAGCGCGCGGATGTGCGGCAACGCGGATTTCTGCGTGTCGCGCACGTACTGCAGCAGCGCGCCCGCGGCCCTGATGGCCAGCGGCAGCTCGTCCGCGCCGAAGCCCCTGAGGTCCAGGGTACCGAGCTGATCGGTCAGCAGGTGCGATGCGCTCGCCAGCTCGAAGTGCCAGGGCGGCCGGCTGCGCAGCGCCGTGCCCTGGCGCACCGGTTGCGCGCCTGCGCCCTCCGGCAGCAGCAACTCCGCGGGCTTGAGTCGTTCCAGCTCGGCGGCGAGCGCCACCGCGCCTTCACCCTGCAGCACCGTGAAGCGTCCGGCCGCGAGATCCAGCCACGCGAGCCCGAAGCGCGGCTCCTCACACAAGAGCGCCGCCACGAGCGTGTCGGCGCGCTCTTCCAACAGCGCGCTATCGGTGACGGTGCCGGGTGTGACGATGCGCACCACCTGGCGCTCGAGCGGACCCTTGCCGGCACCGGCATCGCCCAGCTGCTCGCAGATGGCCACGCTCTCGCCCCGGCGCACCAGGCGCGCCAGGTAGCTGTCGACGGCGTGATACGGCACGCCGGCCATCGGAATGGCGGCACCCGCCGACTGCCCGCGCGCGGTGAGGGTGATGTCGAGCAGACTCGCGGCGCGGCGTGCGTCGTCGTAGAACAGCTCGTAGAAGTCGCCCATGCGGTAGAACAGCAGCGTGTGCGGATGCTGGCTCTTGATGCGCAGGTACTGCTGCATCATGGGCGTGTGAGCGGCGCTGGTTATGTTTGTAGCGTTCACGGGTCGGTGATCCGGCAGAGCCATAGAGTGCCATGGCGCTGAGTCAAAAGTATGCATCCGTGCGCCTGCAGTCACACGGCGCTGCCATCCTGCGTGGCTGCGGGAATCCGGAAATGCACCACGCACGCAGCCGGCGAGTCAGCACGCACGGGCCGCACCGACATGGCAAATGGGTAAGATGTGAAGCATGTCGAGCGCATCACGGCGGCAGCACAATATATTGCAGCTCCTGAATCCCGCGTCCGCAGCTGCATGACAAATATCCCCACGACCGGCGACCGTGATGCGGGGGGCGCAGGTCTTGCGCCTGATTCCCGCTCGACCTCACTCAGCTACGGCACGCTGGGCCTTTTGTGTGCAGCGCCCTACATCGCCATGCTGTGGTCGGTTAAGTCCCAGACGCTGCGCAGCATGGTGCTCTTTGCGGTCACGGCAGTCCTGGTGACGATGCTATTTGCCGTGTGCGCGGGCACCTGGCGCAAATTCTTCCTGCTGATGTTGCCGTTCTGGATTATCGCCAGCGCCTACGCGGCCTACGCGCTTCTCGTCGGTCATGTCCCGGGGAGCGCCATGGCGCTGCTGCTGTGCGGCGCATCGTGGGAGGAAATCTCCGGACTCTTCGGCCTGTGGCAGCAGAAGTGGCTGACGCTGCCGATCGCGGGGCTCGTGGCGCTGTACCTGATTCTGGCTTGGCGGTTGCCGGTCCGGCCGATTCTTTCACCTGCGATCCTGCTGCGCCTCCGCGTACTGTTGCTGCTCGTGGTGCCGGTCGCCGCGTACGCCGTGCAGCGTTCCGCTGATCTCGTGGCGAGTGTTGGCCTGAACCCGGTGATCGGCAGCGTGGCGTTCTTCAGCGTTGAGATGCCGCGCGCGCACGCCGCGCTGCACGGCGCGCTCGTGGCGAAAACGCCCTACCACGCGCAGCGTGCCGGGACAGGTGAGGAAGTCCACGTTCTCATCATCGGCGAATCGGCGCGGCGGGCTTCCTGGTCGGCCTACGGCTACGCACGTACGACCACGCCGTATCTGGATCGGCTCGAGAAGAGCGGTCAGGCCATCTTTCTGCGCGATGCGATGAGCGATGCGAACCTGACGATCCTGGCCGTCCCGATCATTCTCACCGGGCTCACGCCGCGGCAGATGGCGGCGGATCCGCAGATCCACGGCAGCCTTGTGGACCTGGCCAAGGAAGGCGGCTACACGACGTCGTGGCTCGTGAACCAGGACGTGGGCGTCTCGACGCTGCTCGGGATCGCGGCGGATCACCTCGATTATCCTCCGGACCCGCAGGAAGGACTGTTCGGACGGCACGCCCTGGACGAGGATCTCCTGCCGGCCTACCGACGGGAAATCGCCCGCAGCGGCCAGGCGCGCTTCATCGGCATGCACGTCATGGGCTCGCACTGGGAGTACTACCTGCGCTACCCGAAGAGTTTCCAGCGATTCGGCTCCCCGCAAAGACTGTCCATGCTGACTTCGGCAAAGACCGATCGGTCGATGGTTTCCGACCTGGCCGACGCCTACGACAATACCGTGCTGTACACGGACTGGTTCCTGCAGCAGGTGATCGAGCAGGCGAGCGCGCTGAAGGTCCCCGCCACCGTGACGTTCCTGCCGGACCACGGGGAAGCGTCCCCGTACCTGGACGGTGGCGCCGTGGGACATGGCGCGGCTCACTACGTGGCAGCCGAATTCGAGATCCCCGCCTTCATCTGGGTCAACGCGGCCTACCGCACGGCGCATCCTGAGAAGGTCGCAGCGCTGCAAGCCAACGCTGCCAAGGAGATCCGCAGCCACGACGTGTTCTATACCGTCGCCGACCTCATGCAGATCACCTGGCCAGGAACCGCGCCGGAGAAGTCCTTCGCCTCCGAGCGCTTCGTTCCGGACTCGACCAAGGAGCACCTGATGCGCGGCATACTCGGCAAGCGGCCCGACTGAGCGGATTGCCGCTGCCGCGGCCGCCATCGCCACCGGTCGCGGCGCCTGACCCGGCAGCCCCCCGATCGTGCGCTACCGCCCCGGCACGCCGCTGGGGTAGCCTCAAGGCCATGGTGAGCGACCCCGAGCTGTACGAGCTGGCCGCACGCGTCGGCCACAAGCTGCGCGCCGCCGAGCGGCGCATTGCCACGGCCGAGTCCTGCACCGGCGGCTGGGTGGCCAAGATGCTGACCGACATCCCGGGAAGCTCGCAGTGGTTCGAGTGTGGCTTCGTCACCTACTCCAATGCCGCCAAGCTGCGCGACCTCGGGGTGGCCGCCAGTACGCTGCAGAGCTTCGGAGCGGTCAGCGAGCAGACCGCTCGGGAAATGGCGGAAGGGGCCCTGCGGGTGAGTGGCGCCACCGTGGCACTGGCTGTCACGGGTATAGCCGGTCCCGACGGCGCCACGGCGGGCAAGCCGGTGGGCACGGTGTGGTTCTGCGCCGCGGCGCGTTCGGGAGCGGCGACCGATATCATCGCCGAGGAAAAGCTCTTCGGCGGTGACCGCGGCTTCGTGCGCAGCCGCGCGGTGCAGCACGCGCTGCGGCTCATTCTGCGGCTCGACCTGCCGGTGCGGCTGGACACCGCGCGCCCGGACTCGCCTTGAGAGTGCACGCGTCGCAGCCGACGCAGCGCCTGTACTTTGGTCTGTGGCCGCACGCTGAGGCGCGCCAGGTGCTCAGCGATGCGGTCGCCGAAGTCCTGCGGCGCAGCGGCGGCCGGCCCGTGCCGCCGGCCAACCTGCACGTCACGCTCGTTTTCCTGGGGACGGTCCCCTCGCACCGCATCGCCCAGCTGGCGGCCGTGGCGCGCAGCTGCGCCGCGCGCTGCGCCAGCACGGCTGCACTGACCCTGTGCTTCGATCAGGTGACGCACTGGGCCGAGCCGCGCATCCTCGCGGCCCTGGCGCGCGAGCTTGCCCCGGCCGTGCCCGCGCTGGCGCTGGCCCTGCGCGAGGGTACCTGCGGCGCCGGATTCACTCCGGATCTCAAGCCTTTCCGTGCACATGTCACCGTGGCGCGGCAGGTTGCGAAGCCGCCGCCGCCGCTCACGATGCGCGCGGTGAGGTGGGCATTCGAATCCTTCGCACTGATCGACAGCCGCAACAGCGGCGGCACGCCCGTATACAGTGTCGTCGAATCCTATCCACTGGTTGGATTGCAGAAAGCGCACGAATAGCCGCGAAACAGAGCCTGCAGCGCGCACCGGGCGCCGCCGCTTTATGTGATAATTGCGCAGCAATTATTTTCCTGCCCTCACTCACCTCGGGAACACGTGCAGATGGAAGAAAACCGCAAGAAGGCGCTCGCCGCCGCACTGGGTCAGATCGAAAAGCAGTTCGGCAAGGGTTCGGTGATGCGCCTCGGCGACGCCACGGCATCCTACGATGTCGAGGCGGTCTCGACCGGTTCGCTCGGGCTCGATATCGCGCTCGGCATCGGCGGACTGCCGAAGGGGCGCGTGGTGGAGATCTACGGGCCGGAGTCCTCCGGCAAGACGACGCTGACGCTGCAGGTGATTGCCGAGGTACAGCGCGCCGGCGGCACGGCGGCATTCGTGGACGCCGAGCACGCGCTCGATCCCAGCTACGCCGAGAAGCTCGGCGTCAACATCAACGACCTGCTGGTATCGCAGCCGGACACCGGCGAACAGGCGCTGGAGATCACCGACATGCTGGTGCGCTCCAACGCGGTCGATATCGTCGTCATCGACTCCGTGGCGGCGCTCACGCCCCGGGCGGAGATCGAGGGCGAGATGGGCGAGATGCAGGTCGGACTGCACGCCCGCCTGATGTCGCAGGCACTGCGCAAGCTCACCGGCAACATCAAGCGCTCGAACACCATCGTGGTCTTCATCAACCAGATCCGCATGAAGATCGGCGTGATGTTCGGCAGCCCGGAAACCACCACCGGCGGCAACGCCCTGAAGTTCTATGCCTCGGTGCGCCTGGACATCCGGCGCATCGGCGCGATCAAGAACGGTGAGGAAGTCACCGGCAACATGACGCGCGTGAAGGTGGTCAAGAACAAGGTCGCCCCGCCGTTCCGCGAGGCCGAGTTCGAGATCATGTACGGCCAGGGCATCTCGCGCGAGGGCGAGATCGTCGAACTCGGCAGCTCGCTCGGCATCGTCGAGAAATCCGGTGCCTGGTACTCGTACAAAGGCAGTCGCATCGGCCAGGGCAAGGACAACGCGCGCGCCTATCTGCAGTCCAACAAAGAGGTCGCGCGCGAGATCGAGGATCAGGTGCGCGCGCGGCTGCTGCCGCCCCGCCCGCCGCGCGTCCTGGAGCCGGCGGCGAATACGGCCTGAGCGCGGCCGACGCCGCGCGGCGCCGGCGTTCAGTTACCCTTGGGATTATGTTGCTGCATCATGTTGCGGTCTACCGTCGCCCTGGCGTCCCGCTCGGTCTCAGTCAGCTGCTGGGCTGTCGAGCAGACCTTCCCGGTTCCCAGCCTTGAGCCGAAGACCTCCTCGCTGCGGCAAAAGTACTTCTCGCCGTGGCGCATTTCCAGCTTGTAGCCCTCGGCCAGGAAGTGCTTTTCATCCACGCTGGTGTCAGGGGCTGCAGGCTTGTCGGTGGACGCTGTCACCGGTGAGGTACTGGTCGCTGCCGTAGCCGTGGGAGCCGCCGCGGCGGGGGGAGAAGTAGCGGAACTCGTCGGCGCATCCGCCAGAGCAACAGACAGTCCGCCGATGCCGACGCAGGCCAGCGCGCCTAGGATAAGTCGCATGGTTATTCCTCGATTCTATTCAATGATGCGCACGGGATTGGCAGGGAGCCAGTCCATGACTTCGCTACCTTAAACCATGGCGCACAGATGACTCAAATCGGCGCCCGGCTGGGGATGGGAGCATCCTGAACCGGGCCGATTTTGTCGGTGGCGGCGCTGACCCGCGGCAGCGCGCAGACGGGCGTTTCCCGATCACTATACTGTAGGCAATGCTCGGTCGCAGACGACCTGGAATGACTGCTGAGACACCGTGCGTCGATGCCGAAAAGGCCCGGATCACGGCGCTGGCGTGCCTCGCACGGCGTGATTTTTCCAGTGGTGAATTGCGCGACAAGCTACGCGCCAAAGCGTTTGACGAAGCCGTGGTGGTGGAGCTGCTGGCCGCTCTCACCCGCGAAGGGATTGCTGAGCGACGAGCGCTACGCGCAGAACTACGTGGCTTACCACGCCGGCCGCGGCCAGGGCCCGATCCGAATCGCTGCCGACCTGCGCCGCCGCGGGCTGGCGGCGCAGCTGATCGACGCGGCGCTGTCCGGTGGGCCCGACTGGCGCGCGCTCGCACTGAAGGTGTCTCGTGCCAAGTTCGGCCGGCAGCCCCCCGGCAGCTGGGCCCTCAAGGCGCGGCAGGCCCGTTTTTTGTTGTATCGTGGCTTTGCAGCGGATCAGATCCGCGCCGCAACCGGCGCCGATCCCGAGATGACCGAGGAAACTTGAGCAAACCGACCTACATGAGCGCGGCGGAGGTCCGCAGCGGCTTCCTGGAGTTCTTTCGCGGGCAGAGTCACATGATCGTGCCCTCCAGTTCGCTCGTGCCCGCGAACGACCCGACGCTTTTGTTCACCAACTCGGGCATGGTGCAGTTCAAGGACGTGTTCCTCGGCAAGGAGCAGCGCGACTACCTGCGGGCCGCTTCCAGCCAGCGCTGCGTGCGCGCCGGCGGCAAGCACAATGACCTCGAGAACGTCGGCTACACCGCGCGTCACCACACCTTCTTCGAGATGCTCGGCAACTTCTCCTTCGGGGATTATTTCAAGCGCGAGGCGATTCACCTCGCCTGGGATTACCTCATCTATACGCTCGGTCTCGACCCGGCGCGCCTGTGGTGCACCGTGTACAAGGACGACGACGAGGCGGCGGACATCTGGCTGAAGGATATCGGTGTCAGTCCGCAGCGCTTCTCGCGTCTGGGCGAGGCTTCCAACTTCTGGGCGATGGGCGACACCGGGCCGTGCGGCCCGTGCAGCGAGATCTTCTACGACCACGGTCCGGAAATCGCCGGCGGACCGCCAGGATCGGCGGACGAGGAGGGCGATCGCTTCGTCGAGATCTGGAACCTGGTATTCATGCAGTTCGAGCGCTCCGCGGACGGCCAGATGACGCCCCTGCCGCGGCCCTCGGTGGATACCGGCATGGGGCTGGAGCGCATCGCCGCCGTCATGCAGGGCGTGCACTCGAACTACGACATCGATCTGTTCAAGAACCTGATCCGCGCTGCCGGCAAGCTGGCGGGCACTTCGGTGCTCACTTCGAGTTCGCTGCGCGTGATCGCCGATCACATCCGCGCCTGCGCCTTCCTCGTCATCGACGGCGTGCTGCCCTCCAACGAGGGGCGCGGCTACGTGCTGCGGCGAATCATTCGCCGCGCCGTGCGCCACGGTTACAAGCTCGGGATCCAGGAACCGTTCTTCTACAAGCTGGTGCCGGTGCTGGAAGAGCAGATGGCGGCGGCCTACCCGGAACTGACGCGCGGCCGCAAGCTTGCCGAACGGGTTCTCAAGCAGGAAGAGGAGCGCTTCGCCGAGACGCTGGCCAACGGCATGGTGCTGCTCGAGAGCGCCATCCGCGCTCTGCGCGGTGCCCGGGTCATCGACGGCGACACGGTCTTCAAGCTCTATGACACCTACGGATTCCCGGCCGACCTGACCGCGGACGTGGCGCGTGAACGCGGCCTGAGCATCGACCGCACGGCTTTCGAGGCCGCGATGGAAGAGCAGCGCCGCCGCTCGCAGGAGGCGAGCAAGTTCGGTGTGGACATGCGCGCCGGCACCGTGCTCGAAGAGCGCAGCGTGTTCCGCGGCTACGAGGGGCTGACCGCCTCCGGGCAGGTGCTCGCGCTCTTGAAGGAGGGCGAGAAGGTCGAGAGCCTCGCCAACGGCGAGACGGGCGAGGTGGTGCTCGATCGCACGCCGTTCTACGCCGAATCCGGCGGCCAGGTCGGCGATGCCGGCCAGCTGCGCGGCGAGAGCGGCCGCTTCGCGGTCACCGACACGCAGAAGCGCGGCGCCGCGCACACGCACCTGGGCCAGGTGGCGCAGGGCGTCATCCGCGTGGGCGATACGCTCGAGGCCGAGGTGGACGGCGCGCGCCGCCAGGCCACCGCGCTCAATCACAGTGCCACCCACCTGCTGCACGCGGCGCTGCGCACAGTGCTCGGCACGCACGTCGCAGCAGAAGGGCTCGCTGGTGGCTCCGGATCGTCTGCGCTTCGACTTCGCGCATTTCCAGGCGCTGACCCAGGCCGAGCTGACCGAGATCGAGCGGCTGGTGAATGCCCAGATCCGCGGCAATGCGCTCGCCGAGACACGCCTCATGGACTACGACGCCGCGGTCGCCGGCGGCGCCATAGCGCTCTTCGGTGAGAAGTACGACAAGGAAGTACGCGTGCTGCGCATGGGGGATTTCTCGACGGAGCTGTGCGGCGGGACGCACGTGCAGCGCGTCGGCGACATCGGCCTGTTCAAGATCACTGGTGAGAGCGGAGTCGCAGCCGGGGTGCGGCGCATCGAGGCACTCACCGGGGCCGGCGCGCTCGAGTACGTCGAGCGCAACGACGCGCTGCTCAAAGACCTGGCGGGACTCCTGCGCGGCTCGCGCGAGGAGGTCGCGGACAAGGTGCGCGAGCAGCTGGAGCGTACGCGCCAGCTGGAGCGCGAGGTCCGCTCGCTCAAGGATCGCGTGGCCTCGGGCCAGGGCGTCGATCTTGCCGCTGGCGCGATCGACGTTCACGGCGTGAAGGTCGTCGCCACCAAGGTGGACGGCGCGGATGCCGGTGCCTTGCGCACCGCGGTCGATCAGCTCAAGGAGCGACTGAAGTCGGCGGTGGTGGTGCTGGCGAGCGTGGAAAGTCCGGTGAAGGTCGTGCTCGTCGCGGGCGTCACGGCGGATCAGACGGCGCGCATCAAGGCCGGCGAGCTCGCCGGTGCAGTGGCCGCCCAGGTCGGCGGGCGCGGCGGCGGCCGGGCCGATTTTGCGCAGGCCGGCGGCAGCAAGCCCGAGGCGCTCGACGCGGCGCTCGAATCGGTTCAGGACTTCGTGCGCGCGCGTCTCATGGCCTGAAGGCCGCGCGCTTTTGCGGCAGGCGAGCGCTTTTGCGTATCATGGCCGCCCCGCACGCGCGCGGCACGACCAAAAGTGCCGTCCAAGTCGCTGAACGACAAGCGTTTCCGGTGCGCGGAGAGATGGCCGAGTGGTCGAAGGCGCACCCCTGCTAAGGGTGTAAGGGTCAAAAGCCCTTCGAGGGTTCGAATCCCTCTCTCTCCGCCATAATCAATAACTTAAGCTGGATACGGCACGGTGCCAAAACACCCAGAGATTGCCGTACGGAACGCGTACGGAAACCTGGACGGTGCCGATCTGCGGGCGCCAGACCCCATTCAGAACCCTCCGATAGGACGCAAGAGTCACCGCGGCCATGTCGCTCTTCACCACCCGCGATTCACAGTGCGCGAGAAACGAATCGAACGTCTGGGCACAGGTTCGCGGAGAACCTTCACGCGGAACCCTCTTGAGATGACGAAAGTCAGGGAACTCCTCTGCGAACGAGAAGGTGCCAGCGGCAATACGCTGCTTAATTCCGTCGAGCTGCTGACGTGCCCGGCGGAGGTTGGTCTCCGTGGGCGTTCTGCGCAGGGTGGGGCGGTATCGCACGCCTTCGAATTGGAAATCGAAACGGATTCTGTTTCGGCCCGCAGCGGTCGCGCCGCCCGTTTTGGATTTCCTGCTCACTTGAAGTGCACCCCGGTAAAGTGGCTCGGTCAGTTCTATCGACTGTCTGCAACGGAATGCGCGCATCGGCTCGAGGTTGTCCAAGGAAGACACGCCTGGTCTCGCGAGGCACCCGGTCAGTCGCTCGCACGCTGCGTGCCGCTCAGGAAGGATCGACGCGCAGAAACTCGACGAGCGCCTGCTGTGAGCCCGTCAGGCGCCGCGTGCCCGTAGGCACCGGTGGCGCTCGGGTGCTAGTCTCGCCAGCTTGAACGCGCAGCTTCCATCCGAGGTAGAGCGCGCGATAGTCGCCGGCTATCAGCTCGTTGCGGATTGGCACGAGCGCGCTGAGCAGGCCGGGGTCGATGTCCTCCAAGTCATCGCCGGATTCGCTCTCTGACCATAGGTCGATCATGAGATTCGCTCCGGCTGCGGTGACCGTCGCGACGCTCCGCGCGCTGTCGGTCCTGCTGGTGCGAACTGCGCAATATTGCTTCGCGGTCTTCATATCAAGCCGTGCAGTTGGGACTCGCAACAAGAGCCGGCGCGTTCCCCAGTTAGCGTAATGGAGAAAAGCGTCGAAGTACTTGGCGACAAGTTCGCGCGGGTCTGCCTTGAAGTCACCCCACTCGTACGTGTTAACGAGCCGGGTCGAGGTAATCGTGGCCCGACTGGTAATCGTCCGGAGCCGCTTGCGCTCCATTGCGCTCAGGGGGCGATCGATCGCGACAAACTCGTAGTATTGAAACTCGCCCATCGTGCGCAAACGGCGTGAACGGAAGCCGAAAGGATTATTCTCCAGCAGCCCAGGAGCGGTATGCCTCGATCCACTCGGCGCCCGCTGGACGAGGATTTGGAAGTGAAAGGTCGAGAATCGGAATCGCCTGCCGCGAGCGGCTGCGTCGGCAGATCGCCACGATTTGCCCGTCGTCGGTCATATCGATTCGATCGACGGTCACCGTGACGCCAAGGATCTCGCTATCGAAAGGGGTCTCGAGGTGCTGATCCAGTGCTCAACGTCGCCGCTTGAAAGACCCGCCTAGCGGACTTCCCAGTTCACTTCGCCGCGCAGATCGGCGGCGATGCTGCGCAACTCCAGGTCCAGCCGGTCGCGGGTGCTGCGGCGGGGCAAACGGAAGACAAATTCAATCCGCGCCTTTTCCAGCGAATGATGCTCAGCAATGATGCTGCAGCCATGCCCCTTTAGAATGCCGCGATAGACCTCGGCGCAACTGCCGGCGCGATCCTTCGCTAAGCCTTCCACCCGGATGCGGTAGGGCGGTCTGGTGTCGAAGATATAGATCAGCGCGAACGTGAACAGCGTGATGATCACCGCAAAATACAACAGGCCGAGGCCCGCGATCAGTCCCACCAGGGTAACGATGATCAGCCGCACCGTGTCGCGCGTCGAATCTGTCGCCGAGCGGAAACGGAGGAGACCGCCGATGCCGAACACCACCACACCGACCACGGTGCCGAATTCGCGCACGGCCACGCCGATCACCGCGCCGATCACCGCATACAACACATAGACATGCGGCATGTCCGCTTCATGCAGCCCGTCTATGGTGCGTCGCGTCGCTGGGTGGTAGCCAATCAGGGCGCCCAGCACGGTGGCCAGCAGCAGGATGCCGACCGAGGTCGCAACGAATCGCACGTCTGTCAGGTCGGGCCAGTCCAGCGCGGCAGCCGGACCATGCGTTCCGTCAAACAGGGCTTGACCCGGAACAGCCTTGTCAAAGTGTAGATGTGTCATGACATATGGCCCCGGCCTTCAGGCGATCAACGCAAGCACACTTTCATGAGATCGGCCACCTTGGACGGCGATCCGGCCTCCTCGAAAAAGTCGCCGAGATAACCGGCCGCCTTTCGGCGCGTCCTGTCTTCCAGCGGCGTCTCGTTCAGAATGGCCATCAGCGAATCACGGCGGGTGGAAATCTGCGCGAGCAGCGCCTTGGCCTCCTCGTTATGCGCGCAGAAGCCGCGATAGCGCCGCACTTTCACATTGGCGACACGGATCCCGTCCGGCGGCACGGCATAGGGCGCGTCAACCAGGCCGGCATAGTCAAAGTCATAAGGCACGGGGATCAGGCCCGTCGATGCGCCGGTCACGCCCTTGGCACCCATCAGCCGGGCATTGTGGCAGCAATCCGCGCCGGCCGGACCGGCCGTCATGGCCCAATCCAGGTTACTGATCATGTACTCAAACACTGCATAGCGCGCCGCGGCGGCCGCATCCAGTTGCGAGGCGGATATTCTTCCGACACCCCTGAGCCGTTCCTGCCCGTTGCGCTTCGCCACGTCATTCACATCCTCGATAAAAAAGCCGAGCCGTGTGATGAGGGCCCGGCCGTCCTTATAGGTATAGTCAATCTTGGCAAGTCGGACGTTGAAGCTTTCCGGGGTCAGGGCGCGGTATAGCCGGTAGGCCGTATATTCCAGCAGCAGATATTGCTGGTAATCGCGCTGGCAATGGGTCACGAGCTTGAGCCGCTTCTGTCCCTTGAAGATGGAATCCGCTCCGGGTTTTTGCGGGAACTCCACGCGCAGGGGCGGAAAGGCACATATTTCTTTCTTGCGCCGCGTGATGCCGCGCACCGACAAGGTCACGGGCAGGGTTTCTGGCGCCGCGCCGCCAACCTTCAGCACACCCGCGACCGGCTCGGCGCCGATGTCGCGCGAAATCGTGTCGAGGGGTCCCGTGAGGGTCAGACTCAACACATCGTCGCTGGCAAACAACGGTTTGGGGCCGTCGGCGGCGCGGACGGGACTTGCCCAGGACAGGATGGAAAACGTCGCGGCAGCGAAGGCCATTTTAAAAACCGAGCACATCACGGCGCTGCTGCCTGTTTTGAGGGTTGCTGAGATCGTGCGACGGCATGCGGGACGGGCGTCCCATCGACTATGTCCAGATAAGAGACCGTACCGCCGTACACGGCCGATATTCCAGTATCAATGCAGATCAGCTTTCCGTCATGGAAGAGGGCTATTCCCGAAAGGATGGGCGTGTGACCGACCACGATGCGCCTCGCGCCATAAGCAGACAGCAGGGCATCCAGCTGATCTTCGCCGGCCGGCTGAATCTGGGCTGGCGTCGCCGCCACGAGCGTCTCGCCGTTGCTGGACGCCAGCGGCTGCGCCAGCCCCCGGTACCAGAGCGGTCCCTGGTCGTCATTGATGATCGCTGCAGGATCGGTGTTTCGCGCCGTCAACGCGGCTGCGGCGCGGACATTGATCTCCGCCACGCTCAGACTGGCATAAGCCGGACTGATGCCGCCATGCACGAACAGCGTGCCGTCCAGCAGGACGACAACAGGATTTTTCACGACCCATCGACCGATCTCGCCGTGGTCGCTCCAGGCGATCTGGTGCTCGATGCGCCCTAGTGGGAAGGCTTCGAACCAGGCCTTCTTGATCGCGTCGCCGCTCATCTGCGGGTCTTTTTGCCGATAGGCCGTTTCGATAGCAGTCTTGTTGGAATTGTAGACATTCTCGCGCCGCCAGGCCGACCGGCGGTCGGCATAGCCGGCATAGTCGGCGGCGGAGACATAGCGCAGGTCGCCGGTCAGGTTCATGGCTTCGTGATTGCCGACCATGGCGATGACCTGACCGTGGGCGCGGGCCGCTTCTTTCTGCAGCCGCATGAGATCCTCGATGATCTCGAACGAATTCGGGCCGCGATCGACGGCGTCGCCGGTCTGTATTAAGACCCCGTCGCCGCCGGTCCAGTGGCCATTGTTATCGACCAGGCTTGCGGAACGCAGGATAACCCGCCAGGCGGAAAAATCGCCATGTAGGTCGCCGACCGCAACGATGCGATGCAGGGGGGCGGCTGTGGCAGGTACGGCTAAGGCTAGGACCGTCGCCAGCCAAGCAATGCGCGACCAGAGACCCCGCAAATGGGTGCCCTTTTTTGGTACTTTTCCTCCGGAGAGTGTTGTCCAATTTCCGGTTGTCGTGCAAGCATTGGCCGACGACGACCATGGGGTCACCGGCATGTTGAAGATCATGATCATCCGGCATGCGGAAAAGCATCAGCATGGCGGTCATGACCGGGGCGTCAGCGAAGACGGCCGTCCTGCGCATCACGAATTGACCGTGCGCGGCTGGCAACGGGCGGGCGCCTTGGTGCATCTGTTCGCACCGCCCGGGGGGCTGCCGGATGGCTCCAAGATTCACACGCCTCGCTCGATTTTCGCGTCTGATGCTACCAGGGACAGTCCCAGCTTGCGGGCGATGCACACGGCGGGCCCGCTGGCGGCTGCCCTGGGCATCCCGGTCAATCATGCGTATGCGGAAGAAGAAGAGGCAGCGCTGGCGGCGGTAGTGATCGCGGCTCCAGCACCGGCGCTGATTGTCTGGCACCATGCCGCCATTCCGCGGCTGGTCATGGAAATCGCCGGCAAGCTGCCGGGCTGTCCCGTCCATTGGCCAGATGACCGGTTCGACCTGATCTGGATTCTGGAGCGCAACGCTCCGCGCGCGGGCTGGAGTTTTTCCCAGGTCTCGCAACGGTTGCTTCCGGGTGACGGTACCGACGTGGCGCCGCCATGAGCGCGCGCTGCGACCGGCCCGTGATTCGAACTTCGCCGCAACCGCTGTCATGAGCTGGGAGGTATCGAGCGTATGGATGATTCCCGGTGCATGGTCGACGACGGCCAGCAGCTTCACTCTCTACCAGGACTTTACTGCGGGATTCGGCAACAGTGACCGGCAGAGCATGAGCTGAGTTCCGCGATGTGGTGCGCTACCTGGTGTTCGAGGAATATATCCACTCCGGCTCGAACAACCGGTGGACCAAGACCGGGGGCGACGTGGTCACGCGCGTAATTCCCGAAGTAATCTGAGCACCTTTGCTCATTGCCTGGCGGTGCGACATTGCTGCGCGCCAGTCGCCTTTAGCCCCTCTCCGCGCGGAACCGTCGTCAGCCTCCTGGCGGCTCATGCTCGCGATGGTAGCGATGGATCGTCCATAGATAGCTCTCCATGAGCGAATCCTTGCCGAGCTCGGCGAGCACCTCGTGGCGCCGACGCACCGACGTTACCCTCGAAAGCAAGGCCTTTGCCCGGGCAAAATGCCCGCGCTGGTTGCGGTACTGCCAGAGCAGTTCACGGGTCGCCATCTTGTTCTGATGCAGCTCCCAGGCGCCGAGCAGGACGGCCAATAGCCCCAAGGTGAAGGTCAGCATGTTCTTGATCGAGATGCCGAGCGGGGTCTGCATACGATCGAACGAATCGCCTGATATGAACAGCGAGGAGATGACGACCAGAATGCTCACCAGCAGCGCCCGCTTCAGGCGTTCAATCCGACGGCTGCGCTTCTCCAGTACCGCGACTTTGACAGTAAAATAACGGTGTTGGCTCTGGATCCACGCTTCCTCTACGCAACGCTGCCGGGCAGATTCCGGCGGTCGGTCGGTGAGCACCGAGATATCCGCTGGCTCGATACTGTTCAGTACAAATGCAATCCAGCTGAAACCCTCAAAGCGATCGATTCCCGAGAGCGCGAGCACCTCGGTCGAGTTTACCCGGTGATCGGCGCCGGCCAGTCGCAGATAGAAACGCGCCCGCAAAGTCTCCGCGAGCGCCCGGTAGGCCAGGTGTTTGCTGAACCAGCGCCGACCCTCCAGAACGTAATACGCTCCCAACCCGGTAAAAAGCATGACCAGATAAACGATCAGCAGCGCGCGCGATGAGGTCAGCTTGTCGTACATAAGATAGGCGATGCCCATGGCGAATGCCACGACGGCAAACAAGTCGAAGAGACGGTCGGACCGGCGCTGGTAGTACACCGCGAGCGCATCTGCTTTGGTGTACTGCGCGTCGATGTCCTCGAGCAGCTCGGACCTCGAGCCTGCGCCCAAGCGTGGCAGGGGCGCGAGCAGCGAGTCAGGCGTGCCGAGCCTTCCTGATGCCGAGAGAGTGCGAAACTCAAGGTTGTAATCGTTGAGCTGCTCTAGCTGGATTTTGAGGCAGCGTGGCATGCTGGGGTGCGCATGCAGAGCGTTGTCCCCCGCGCCTGAGAGAAAGCACGCGGGTCGCTGAAGCGGCAGCGGTGCGACATTGATGCGCGCGGTGGGAGCCCAGTACACCAACCGCGTCCGCGGGTCGAGCTCTTCGACCTCGGAGACAAATCCCAGCGCGTCGGCATGATGGCTCCCATCGGTGTGCACGCCCAGGTAGCGAAGCACCGTGTCGGCTGTGCCGCCGGAGAGATTCGATGGACGCCCGTCCCAAAGGGCGAGCAGAAGGCTGCTGCGCCGAATGAGCGTGTCGGTGAGCTTGGCATACATCGCGTTGCGGGCATCCACGGACGATAGCGGTGCCGCGTCCCGTGACTCCTGGGCATCGGCACGCAGCTCCCTACAATGAACGCGCGGGTGGCGCAGGAGCTCCTTAAGGTGCTGCAGCGTGTTGGGCTGGAAATCGGCCGCATACTGGTCCAGCGGCATGGGCAGTACGGCCTCGACCTGGACATTGAGATCCAGGGCCGTCTCGACCACCAGGAGGTCCGCCCCTGGCGCCATGCCGACCACCATGTGCACCTCCGTGTCGGGCAGATACGACTTGAGTTGGGTGACAAACGCCGCAACGGCGTCCTTGAGGCGCGGGAGTTCGGCGGGGTCGAGATCCCGATGACCCGATACCCCCACGATGAGTGGGGAATTTCCCTGCACGTCCGGTCGAAACTGATCCAATATGGCTCCCGTCGCTACGGTTCGTCGTGACAGATTGTGCGGCCAGCGTCCAGGAGTGCCAAGACGGCCGCTTCCGATCTGGCCCTAGCCGGCAATCGGCCCAACTACGGACCGGGGACATATCCTCGCGAGGCGACCCCGGCAGCATTAAGCTCAATGACAGCATAGGCGGAGAAGCTGTCGACGGTCGATTGCGAACGGACTCGTCCGCACGAACAAATGCGTTTGCAGCCGTGCGCATGTTCGCGGGTGTATGAGAGAGTCTCGTGGGTGACTTCCATAGGCAATTCCATACACCTCGGATCGGTGTGACGTGGTGGTGATTGGTGGGCGGTACTGGGATCGAACCAGTGGCCCCTGCCGTGTGAAAGCGCCCAATCGACAAGAATGGCGGTGGACCGCCCTGTTGACGTGGTTTGCCCTGCTAAGGGTGTAAGGGTCAAAAGCCCTTCGAGGGTTCGAATCCCTCTCTCTCCGCCAGATTCCCCAACAGCCCGTGCCGTAGAACGGCCGATGGCTTACGGCACCGCTGCGGCAGCGCCGATCAAGGCGCAGGCAAGTACCAGCAGTGTTACGCGCAGCGGCGAGGCACTCTCGTGGTAGGCGAAGACGCTCACCACGATCACCCCCAGTGGTATCACCGCCGCCAGCAGCGGACTCATGATGCCGAGCTTCGCGCCGCTCTGATACATGCGCGCGATCATCCAGATGCCGCACACGAACAGAGCCGAACAGAGGGCTGTCGGCACGAGCGCCGTGAACCCGCGCGTGCGGGGCAACAGGCCAACGGCCAGGATCTGGAAGCCCACGGACGCGAAGAACATCGCGTAGATGCGCAACGGAATCTGCAGCATGCTGGAACCCCCTTGCGGGTCATTCTCCAGCGGGAGAGGGCCTGAGGGAAGGCGTCGGCCGCCTCCCCGCCTAGGCTCATTGGCTGATGTGGTAGGATGCGCGCCCCCGAGACGGCTGGCGGACCCGCGATGCGGTACCGACGAACCACCGAGACCCTCGGCAGCGCGCCCGTAGCTCAGTTGGATAGAGCGCCTGGCTACGAACCAGGAGGTCGGGAGTTCGAATCTCTCCGGGCGCGCCAATGGTCGTCTGTGAAGTCATCCATTCCGGTTGGATAGGTGACGCTCTATTCCGGCGGCGGCGTCAAGATAGTCGTCGTGCCGTTTGAGCCGCGAACCGTTCATGTGAGCACGGCGGATTGAACAGCACCTGGCTGACGCGGTTCCAGTAACGGGTGCTACACGTCCGTGTCGTTGTCCTCATCCGCGACACACTCCCCATCCCGGGGCCGGGGCATCGCTTTCTCCGTACGGTCGGCCGGGCTCTAACCCACGATACGACGAGGAATCGTGATCAAACTCACGCCTAATCGCCAGCCAGATTACATAAGCTGCCCGCTGCGGTCGTACCAGCCCTGACACGGAGTACCACGATGCAGAGTCCCGATTCTGCCCGGCGACGTTTTCTACTTGCCATATTCGTGGTCTCCGGCTTCACCGGGCTCATTTACGAGTCCGTCTGGTCGCAGTACCTGAAGCTGTTCCTTGGGCACGCCGCTTATGCACAGACCGTTGTGCTGGCGATCTTCATGGGCGGAATGGCACTCGGGTCCTGGGCCGTGTCGCGCTACAGCCGAGGGCTGCGACAGTTGCTGTGGGGCTACCTGCTGGTCGAGGCGGTGATCGGCATCCTCGGCATTTGCTTTCATCGGGCATTCGTTACAACGACCGACCTGTCCTTCGCTAGGGTCATACCCGCGCTCCCCTCGGGCTGGGTGATTAACGCCTACAAATGGTCACTGGCAGCGCTCCTCGTACTGCCACAATCGGTGCTGCTGGGCATGACCTTCCCGTTGATCAGCGGCGGCATCATCCGCCGCTGGCCTGACCGGGCCGGCGAGACACTGTCCATCCTCTATTTTACCAACAGTCTCGGCGGCGCCCTTGGAGTCTTGGTCAGCGGGTTCGTGCTGATCGGCATGGTAGGCCTACCTGGCGCGACCCTGACCGCGGGACTGCTCAACCTGGCACTCGCCCTCGCAGTTTGGCTGGTCGTTCGCCGTCAGACGGAACCGCTGCCTCACTTAGTCTCCACACGGGCGCCGCCTCCGCGTCTGGCACCACGGACGCGCTGGCAAGGTGGTTCGTAGTCGCGGCCTTCCTGACCGGCGCGGCCTCATTCATGTACGAGCTGGGCTGGATTCGAATGCTCAGCCTGGTGCTGGGTAGCTCGACGCATTCGTTCGAGCTGATGCTTAGCGCGTTCATCTTCGGTCTCGCATTCGGCGGACTGTACGTGCGCAAACGCATAGAGCGGATCGCAGACCCGGAGAGGTATCTGGGCCGCACAATGCTCGCGATGGGATTGCTTGCCGCACTCACCTTACCTGCGTGCAACCTGATGTACGACTTCATGGCGTGGTCCTTGGGCACCTTTACGCATACTCCGGGGGGCTACGTCGCATTCAATGTGGTCAGCCAGTCCATTGCCATGCTGATCATGTTCCCGGCGACCTTTTGCGCCGGCATGACCCTGCCCGTGCTCACGCACGCACTCATGCGCCGGGGAATAGGCGAAAGAGCGATCGGCACGATCTATTCGGTCAACACCTTAGGCGCGATTGCCGGTGTGCTACTCGCAGTCCACGTGCTGATGCCATTAATCGGAGTCAAAGGTGTCATTCTCATGGGCGCGGGGGTGCACATCGCCCTGGGGCTGTCGCGCCTTGCTCCGCGCGGTGGGCGGCAACCCGCGTCCGCCTTCCTGGTGGCGGCAAGCCTCGCCGCATTCAGCCTTATCGCCGTCTTCGGCAAGATCGATCCCATGCGGGTCGCCTCCGGCGTTTATCGATCTGGCGTCGCGAGCTTGCCGGCCGGCGCCCGGGTCGCCTATCTGCGCGACGGCAAGACCGCGACGATCACTTTGGTAAAGCACCTTGGCTTCGTTTCTATCGCGACAAATGGCAAGGCTGATGCTGCAATCCAGATGGGCGCGGGAAATGCCAGCCCCGACGAGTCAACTATGGTGCAGGTTGCAGCGATTCCGCTCAGCCTAAAGCCCAATGCGGCACGCGTGGCTAATATTGGCTTTGGATCAGGCCTCACGACCCACGTCCTTCTTACGAGCAGCCAGCTCCAGCGGCTGGATTCAATCGAGATCGAGCCGCTGATCGTCGAGGCGGCGCGCCAGGGCTTTGGTCCGCGGATCACGACGTGTTCGAGGACCCGCGCAACCATATCGTCTACGAGGATGCGAAGACATTCTTCGCAGCTTCACGCGAGCCCTATGATCTGATCGTGTCCGAGCCGTCGAACCCGTGGGTGAGCGGAGTCGCTTCTCTGTTTTCCAACGAGTTTTATGCTCACATCGTGCAGCACCTGCGACCTGACGGCATGTTTGTGCAGTGGATTCAGGTCTACGAGACGGATATCAACGTCGTCGCCTCAGTCGTCAAGGCGCTGTCGCGCAACTTTGGCGCGTACGCGATCTACAATCTGAACGATTTGGACATTTTGATCGTCGCGACGCGCGCAGCGGCCCTTCCGGTTGCGACCGAGCAGGTGTTCCAGTGGCCGCGGATGCGAGCGGAGCTCGACCGGATCGGAGTGCAGTCGCTCAGCGACCTGAAAATGCGACTCATCGGAGACGATCGCACCATCGGCCCGCTGTTCAACGCTCTGCCGGTTCCGGTGAATTCGGACTTCTTCCCCTTCGTCGATCTCAACGCGCCACGGCTGCGATTCATGTCGAATAACGCGCTCGAGCTGCCGCGACTCACTTCATTGTCAATTCCCCTTCTGGATCTGCTGCGCCCGGATTCCCCGGTCGGCGCGACCCTGGAACCGTCGCATCACAGCTACCTCAACCGCGACGACCAGGTGCGGCGCGCCCTCGCGATTCGTCGCGCCCTCTCTAGTGGTCGATTGGATGACCTAAACGCGGTGGGCGCAATAACCTTGTTACTCGTCCGAACGAGCGGGGACAAATGCGCGGACCCCCGGGTGCAGAACGCCTGGACAACGGCAGCTCGAAACATCGGCGCGATGACCGCAACGTACCTGAATCCCTCCGAACTCGCCGATGTCTGGAGCAGCGTGAAGTCCACGCCCTGTTATCGCGACGCCAACGGCCAGCACAGGGCATGGGCCGACTTGTTTGCCGCTGTCTCCGCTCGGAACGCCGCGGAGATCGTGACACTCGGCACGCGCCTAGTGGAATCGCCTGTCTCACTATCGCAGGATGATCTCACGTATCTGACAACCGTCATGGCTGCGGCCTACATACGCCTGGGCGAGATGCCGCAGGCACGGAGCCTGCTCGCGGCACAATGGAGTCGGTTGGATCATGCAGGAGAGTTCGCTCTCGCACTTCGCGAGCTCGGGGCGTTGGCGCTAACGCGTGATACCAAAATGTTCGCTGGGGCGAGGGCTAGCAGCCGCAGCGACGAAACACGTCCAGACATCCCGTAGCCAAATTCCTGGCCCAAAGAGAGCTGCCCGCCCAAGCCGCCCCACCTGCGGTATCCGACCGTCGCCCATGGCGGGCGATTTCTTGGCTCACCGTAGAAACGGCGCGGTTGAGGGTGCTGGCGATGACACGAAAGGAGTTACCTGCGGCCATGCCGCGCGAGATCGCCTCGCGTTCGGCAGGACTGTCCTTTGCAGGCGCTACGCGCCGGTGCTTGCAGTACGCGGCGAATCGCCGTCTGTCCCGCACGTCGATCCCTGGTATCGTCTCGCCTGTCTTATATCGCCGCCAGAGCTCCTCGCGCTGCTCGTCCGTAATTACTGCGGGACGTCCCAGCCTCATACCGAACACATCCTAAAATCAACTGAAGTGTTTCGCTGACCCCTTGAGACCGCCAACACTCTTGCGGTGGAGGGGTTGAGAGCGCACTCGACCCGACTCACGCCCGGCCGCCGGTTCGAAGATCCGGCTGAACAGTCGGGCCTTCAATGACTGATCGGCTTTTGAATCCAGAAGTGATACATCGCGGCAAACGTATCGGGATTGTCTGCCTCGAAGCGCGCCCAGTTGCTCAAATTGATCCCGCTTGGGTCGTCGGTAAAGCGCGTACGGTACTGATGCAGCACACCGGAATCTAGCTCGAAGCCGATGAAGTGGAGTCCGGATTCGGAAAGAAATGACTCGATCTGATCTAATGTTAGGCGATGCTCCTGTGCGTGAAAGAGCAGGTCGCGACATTCGCTCGTCGAATAGAAGTCCGAAGTCTTGCTCAGCCATTGCAGCTCGGCGCTCGCGTCTTCTTTACCCAGATCCTGGCGGAAGCGACGAATGTCATCGGGGGTACTTGCATAACCGCGTGCGGCAATCAGTTCACGCACTTTGACGACGTGCCTGCGCGCCAGTTGGCTGTAGAAGCCCAACTTCATAAAGCCCCCGGGCCGCAAGCGAGATAGCAAGGTTCGCCATCCCGTGAAGGGGTCAGCTAGGTGATGGAGCACGCCGTCTGCTGCGATGATATCAAACGTACGCGTGATGTGGCCGAGCTGCAGAATGTCGGCCTGCGCATACTCGATGTCCCTGATGCCCAACTCCTGCGTCTTTCGTTTAGCGTAGCTGATGCTGTTCAAGCTCAGGTCTACCGCCAGTACACGAATATCGCGGAATCTTCGAATGGCAAGAATCGGCTGACTTCCGGTGCCACACCCGGGGATAAGCACCTCCGGTTGGCTGTCATCGCGGAGTGGCGTAAACCGCGCGAGCGGGAATGATTGTCGCAGCTCGTCATTGAAGCGCCGCGCCGGGTTATGCACCGGCAGTTTCACCCAGCGCGGGTAAGGATTTTGCTCATACTGATCGCGCACTTCTTCTGAGACACCGAGGGTGATCGAGGTCAAGCACTCTATCCCAGCGCGCAGCACCTGCTCCTCGAGCGGTTCGCGAACCTGTTGGCGCAGCACCTCGTCAACTGGCCCCGACTGATTTGTAGCAAGAAGCCGACTTGGTTCTGGCAGTGTGTACAGCGGGAAATACGTGGCTACGGCGAGCAAGAGCAGTGGCGCAACCACAGCATTGGCGTCTAGCAGGGCTAGTAACTTCGTGCGGCAGGCGGCTGCCGCTTCCCGTTCGCTGTCATTACAATTAAAGATGTACTCGTTGATAAAGCATTGCCGAGCGAGTGCGGCATAGAACTGCAGCGCCGCGATGTCCGCCGGGTCCGGCGGTTGCTCGCTCGATGCGGTCTCGAGCAGGGCGTGTCGCACGCCAGTTAGGAAGCGCTCGAAAGCAATCGTGCTCACGGGCGCTGCTTGGAGCAGTGCATGCAGCAACGGGTCGGCTGCAAGCGCGGTGAGGCCCTCCCCACCGAACAACGCTGCCTTCGGCACACGTGCGGGCCACCTTTCGTTGACGAGGCGAACACAACTCGCAATCTTTGGGTCAAGCATGATCAGACTGAGCGCGGGCCAGCAAAGCTGGTACGGAACAGCCCATGGTTCGGTGATGGCAGTTGTGAGTGCGGCGCGGACCCGTGTGTCGTTGGTCAAAAACCTTGTGCGCGACACGCAATTGGCAAATGCTGTTTTCATCGTCCACGTTGGCGCGCGCTCGAGGCCGCTCATCGTGAGCTGCACTGCCTCCGGAGACTTGTGGCGTGTCCGAAGAACCATCGCCAACTCGTACAGAATTTCCCCGGACTCGGGCGCGGTAGACAAGGCGCGGCGCAGGCTTTGCTCGGCCGCATCGAGACGCCCGAGATTGTTTAACGCCCTGCCCAAGGCGGCGTGCGCCGCGGCGTAGTCAGGACGTATGTCGATTGCCCTGCGCAGGCTATTCAGCGCCTCGTCAGGCCGTCCCTGGCTCGCCGCAAGTACACCCAGATTAAAATGGGCCTCGGCATACGCTGGATTGATGGCCAGCGCGCGCTCGTAGCTGACGACTGCTTCGGCAGTGCGACCTAGACTGTCAAGTGTATTTCCCATCGCCACGAACGCATCGGCAAAGTCGGGATTGATGTCGGTGGCCATTTGGTAGTTGCGCAAGGCACGCTCGTATTCCCCGGCGCGATAATTCAGGTTGCCCAGATTAAAGTAGGCTGCTGCATATTGCGGGTCGCAGGCTAGGGCGAGTTGGTACGCCGTGCGTGCCTCCTCGATTTGGGCACGGGCGAGCAGAATGTTGCCCCGGTTCAGGTGTGCTCTCGCGCATCGCGCGTCAGCTTGGACTGCAGCATCGTAGCGCTCCATTGCCTCCGCGATCCGCCCCTGTTCCTCGAGAGCATTTCCTTCATTGATCAGCGCGACCGCGGAGTTCTTCGGCGCCGTTGGCGGGTCGCGGTCAGCCCGTTCGGATCGCCTCCAGCGATTCTCCTCGCCACCGTCTTCGGTCATCGCCAGCCTCCCAGCCATCCGTGCGCATATCGTCACGGATGCTTCCGGGCTTGGCAACCAGGGAAGTTCGGAGTCGGGAAACAACTCGCTTTAGGGGACGCAAATCCGATTGGCTAAACGACTGGGTCTGGCCGACTGCGGCCAGTGGAGCGCTGGCTGTCGGTCCCCGCTTAAACACGATGACGGCTACACCCTGCCATCACGTGGCCCAAGGAAATACCACAGAATCAGACCCAGCAGCGGTAGGAGCACCACTACTAGTATCCAAAGCAATTTCCTTTCGTTGGAGGCGGAGCTCTGAACGATATTGATGATCGCCCAAATGTCGCCAGCAAGTACCAGCAGGCCCCAAAGACCATTGTATCCGACGGACATCATTCTTGAATCCTCCCCTTCTGCGACATCGTGAACATTCCAGCGTTGGCCGTTTGTCTAGGAACCATGATCGCAGGCACAGTTTCGCACGACCCCATTCATAATCGAAAGTTGCCTTGCGGAGATTTCAGCGCCCATCTGCGTGGCGCGAATGCCCGAAGTTCCGCGATAGTCCGACCAGGCGACCCTCGCAGATATTCGAGCTTGTCCGACCCGGATGCCGATTCGTTGCAAGCGTTGAGCGGTATCTATTTCTTTGCTTCCAGCTTCTTGATTTGGAGTTTTTTTTCTTCTATTCGCGTCTTAAGCTTGTCCCGCGCGACCTTGCTACCTGTCCCGGCGGACAACAGCGGACCATACGTGCCGGGCTGCTGTTTCCCCGATTGAAGTGCTTTTAGCTGCTGCTCGAGCAACTCTAACTCGTCTTCGTGTTCTTTCAGTTTCACAGCGCGGCTCCTTGCTTCGGCATGTATCGTCCTACGGCGCGCCGGGCGTGTCTACCGCCTTTCCTCGGCGGCACCGCGGTTCGACGCGGACTGCATCGCGTTCTCGCACGAGTCCGCAACGACAATAACGCCCGCGGATTTCAATAAAGATGGATATATTGATCTGGCGGTGCCGAACCGGGACGGTGGTCAGAGTTACGTCTATCTGAACGACGGCAAGGCGAATTTCCCGACGCGCATTGCTTTTGGGCCGCCTGACGCGACATTCCGAGTGGCGGCAGCGGCAGAGCTGAACGGTGACGGACGTGTAGACATCGTGGCGATCGACGAACGCCGCGGGACCTTTATCTATTTCAACCAACCAGACGGCACGTTCTCGGCAGGTGTTGCGGTGGGCACAGCGAAGGCCCCTCCCTATGCGCTCGCCGTCGGTGACCTGAGCCGGAATGGCAAAATCGACATCGTGGTCGGCTATGTCAACGCCCGACCGATCGTGTATTTCAATGACGGCTCGGGCCGGAATTTCACGCCCGTGGCATTTGGTGATGACCACGGCGCCGCATACGGCATCGCCATTGGCGATATCAACAAGGACGGATGGCCTGACATTGCCATCGCACGCTCCGAAGCCCAAACGTTGTTTACTTCAGCAGCGGCGAGCAATGCGCCGTCGCTAGCTGACCGTCGCTTCCGCTCCCGTTCGACCGCGCTGCGCCTGCGAGCGCGTTCGCAGGAATTCCTGTAATTGCAGAACGACATCGGCCAAAGGTATGGCTAGCGCGACGCACGTCCAAACGATGATCTCGGTGGCGGTGTTACTGTCGTCCAGCCCGAAGACTCCCGAGATCAGGCGGACCTCGAAAAACACCAGCGCAACAGCGTAGCTGCGGGTCATCCACTGGCGGTGCTGTTGGATTTTCCTGTTGCGGATGAAGTAGAGCGCTAAGGCCGTGGCCGATGTCAGCAGAATCGCGTCGACCAGTGTCGCGATCGTAAAGGAGCGCGTCCCTCCCATCCGCTCCTCAAGATATTGAATGTAGACACCTAGCGGTGCGAGGACGAATACGCCCGCAATGTAGATACGCCCGATGATGCGATGCATTTTGGTGAACCGCTGGCGCAGTCGGTCGGAGAACTGCAACGGGGCGAGAAGAAGCGCACAGGCTCCCGCCAATCCGTGCGGAAGCAGCCACCACTTAAATGTCTGGATGTGATCCCAGAAGGCATCACTCCGATCGATGACGAAGCGCTCGTTGTGGCGCAAGACGTACGCCATCATCAGGGCGATGCAGGCGAAGAGGAGGTTCTTTGACCGGAACCAGGACGCACGAGGCCGGGAAACTGGAACTGCAACCATATGCCACTCTGACGGTGCTTCGATCGATGCCCGCCAATATACAGGGACCTGATGCTGGCGGCAGCCGGCAGCGCGGGCACTTTTTGGTCAAACCCGAACAACCGTGCCGGAAGAGCTGCGGGAATTCAGCGTAAACTCGGTGCGACCGGTGGCGCGCCGGCCGGGGCGTCCGGAATGCTTACCGGCCTGCTGGCATCCTCCATCGCCTGGCGTGAGTCCTCGTAGAGACGGGGTGCATGGGGAACCGGCGGTGTAATCGCTCATGCCACCCCCGCTGGGGTGGTGCGCGCCGTGGTGGCCCCATATTTCGGGCACCATGCCTGTAATGGCGTTGCCGCCCAAGTCATCGGACGCGCCGCCAGCGCAGGATAGGCGGGTGCGCCGGACTGCACACCAGTGCACACTTCCAGCCCGTGAGCCCAGCAGCAAAGCCCGCTTGGGCTGACCCACGGCCCCAGATCCCCTTCCATTGCGTGCGGCATGCACGGTGTGTGCGCCGGCGGCGTGATGCCGCTCACGGTTGGCAGGCCCACCGACCCTCAAAATGCCGACTTAACAAGAGGTGTGCGGCTGCACTGTATCCGTCATGGGCATGAGTCAACTCATCATCGGCACGGCCTTCGGCTTCATCGTCGCCCAGGTCCTGCTTTTCGGCATCCGCGGATCGATGGGGTCGGCACAGCGCGACCAGCTGCGGCTGCGGTTGCGCAAGCTGATGCCCGCACGGGGCTCGGTGATCGTTCACGGCTTCGTAAAATACGCAGCCCCGGTTGCGGTCGGTGCGGCGTTGATCACACTGGGTGCGTGGGCAGTCGGTGATTACTTTGCCGCCAAATCCGCGCGTGGCGCGGCGATGGCGAGTGCGCTCGACCCCTCGATGGGTGCCGCGGGCAACGATCAGCATGGCAACGCGGCGCTGACGCCACCGCCGCCTGCGCTGGCGGCTGCCGACGCCGCCGACGAGGGCGCGGCGGGCACTCCGGATCCCTATAAGGACGCGGATTTCAAAGTACGGCACAAGTTCCATCGCGGCCCTCCAACCCTCAAAGAACAGCTGTTGCAGAAGGAGGAAGCCAGGGCTCGTGCAGAGCTGCTGGCGCAGTTGAAGCAGCACGCGCAACGGTCCCAGTACGACTGCGAGGTCGTCGACCGCGCGCAGAAGTACCTGAAGGCCGGACTGGACGTATGGGGATTCACCGCATGGCAGTCCAAGTACTTTCCGGAAGAGGGTTACAAGGGGACGACCATGCCGCAGTGTGCCGACATCCAGAATGTCGCGGCCGACTCCCCCCATCCGAGCGCACAGCCGGCCTCGGCCGTGGCGCTCGCGACCTCGCAGCCTGCGGCTGCTAAACAGTAGGCTGCCCGGGCGACCGGCTTGCCGTACAGGTCGCGAACAAGTACATGCGCAGGGTAATTGTCTTGCTGCTCGCTGCACTGGCCGCTGCCGCTGACGCGCAGGCCGGTACCGCCGATAACGTGCGCACCGCGAAGCGGGTGCTGCTCCAGCTCATGGGCGAGGGGCGCCTGGAGCGCCCCGAGCGGACCTTCGGCCCCAACTTCGTCGCGCACGCCGCATCCGCCAATCACACCCTGCAGCAGGACCTGGCCTCGACGCAGTCGTGGCGCGCTGCCATGCCGGATCTGAAAGTGACCGTCGAGCGCACGGTCGCGGGCGAAGATATGGTCGCGGTGCACTGGCTGGCAAAAGGTACCAACACCGTCGCGATGGGCGAAATGCCGGGCAAAGGCGATCCCCTCGGCATCGAGGGCATGACGATTTTCCGCTTCGAGGCGGGTCGCATCGTCGAAGAGTGGAGCGTTCTGGATGTCGCCGCGCTGCGCAAGGTCTTCGACCGGCGGTAACCTTCAGACTGGCTGATCGATGGATTTCGCCAGCGCCGTGAACAGCTTCGGCCCGCTGGCGGTCATGTACCAGCAATCCTCCAGCCGGATGCCAAACTCGCCGGGAATGTAGAGCCCGGGCTCGTCCGAAAAACACATGCCCGCCTGCAGCGGTGTCGTATCGCTGCGCACCAGGTAGGGCGACTCGTGCCCGTCCATGCCGATGCCGTGACCGGTACGATGCGACAGGCCCGGCAGGCGATAGTCCTTGTGCCAGCCCTTCTGCTCGTAGTAGCCGCGCACCGCCTTGTCGATGGCTCCCACGGGTACGCCGATCTGCGCAGTTTGCAGCGCGAGTTCCTGCCCGTGCTTGACCGTGTCCCACACTTCGCGCTGGCGGGCCGAGATCTGCCCGTACACCCAGCTCCGGGAGATGTCGGACTGGTAGCCGTGCACATCGCAGCCCGTGTCGATGAGAATCACGGAGCCTTCGCGAACCGACTGCGGCTTGATCGAGCCGTGTGGGAACGCGCTGGCCTCATTCAGCAGCACCAGTGAGAACTCGTGATTCCCGCCCAGCTGCTCGGTGGCCGTCGTCATCAGCGCCGCGATGTCCGTACTGCTCATACCGGCCTGAATCTTGCCGTGCACGTACTGCAGCGCCGCGATCGTTACGTTGTTGGCGACCTGCAGCAGTGCGAGCTCGGCGGGCGACTTGAACATGCGGCAGGCGCGCACCAGATCGTCGCCGGGAACGATTTCCGGCCGGCTGGCGGCGGCCTTGCTGACGTTGTCGACGATAAAAAAGCGCGTGGTGGCTTCGACGGCCAGCGGGCCTGACGCCTGGCGCTCGCGCAGTGCCGCGGCGAGAAGCTGAAATGGGCTCTCATCCTCCTGCCAGGGCCGCACATCGGCGCTGACCTTGAGGGTCTCGCGAATGGACGGCTCCTCGAAATACGGCGTGACGACGATCACGGTGCCACTTGCCGGAATGAGGGCCGCGGTGGTGCGCTCGGAGCGGCTCCAGCGAATGCCGGTGAAATAGGCGAGCGTCGAGCCGGATTCGACCAGCAGGGCTGCCACCTTGGCCCGCTGCATGAGGTTCTGCACCTTGGCCAGGCGCGCGCCGTACTCCGCGGCACCGATCGGCTGCACGGCGCTGGTCAGTGAGCGCAGCGGTGCTGTGGCCGGGGCCACTTTGGCCGCGCGCCGCGAGCACCGCGCCGCCGGCGGCAATGGCGAACAGTCCGCGCCTGGAAACTGTAGTCATGGACCCTCCATCCGTAACGTGAATCTTAGTGTGACGCCCGTCACTTTCTGCAGGGCCGGCCTGGCCGCGACCGCGAATTCGGCGAGGCCAGCACACCAATTGAGCCGTGAATCGATTTAGCTTATTTCAGTGAATATACGCTCAAAAGTGCTCGCTTTGATCGCGGCCATATTCGTGGTCCTCGTGCTGGCGGAAGTGCTGGTCGAGAGGCACGTAGTGCTGCCGAGCTTTGCGGAACTGGAGCGATCGGATGCACGTACCGCGATGCGCCGCATCGGCCAGGCACTCGACCTGCGTCTCAACGGCATCGCCGTGTCGGCGACCGACTGGGGCAACTGGGCCGATACCTACCGCTTCGTTCTGGACCATAACAGCGCCTTCATTGCGGCGAACATCAGCAAGCTGGCGCTGCGCGAGCTCAACGTCAACACGCTGCTGATCGTCGACCTGGACGGCCGGCTCGTGCAGTCCAACGACCTCGACCTGAAAACCGACCGTGCGCTGCGACTCGAACTGACGGCATGGCGGGCATTGCCTGCGGACTTCCCGTGGCGCGCCAACCTGCGCTCCGGCAAGGCGGCGCAGGGCCTGCTGCGTACCAACCGCGGCATCCTCATGCTGGCAGCGGCCCCGGTGCTCGACGGCAACGGCCAGGGACCAACGCGCGGCATGGTGATCATGGGTCGCCTGCTCACGCCGGCCGAGGTGCAGGCCATCGGCGTCGAGGCGCAGGCCGACCTGACCATGCTGCCGGCGATGAGCCGCGGCAGCACCGATCTGGTCGAGACCGACGCGGTCACGCAGGTGTACCGCGGCTTCAGCGACCTTTATGGGCAGCCGATCATGGCGCTGCGCGTCGACGTGCCGCGCCGGATCACGGCGCAGGGACAGCAGGCGGTGGCGCTCGCCTCGACCTGCCTCGTCATCGCCGCCGTCACCATACTGGTACTGCTGATGTTCGTGCTCAACCGGGTTGTGCTCAATCCCCTGGCCGACGGTGACGCGCCATGCGGTGGACCTCGGCGAGAACGAGGACCTCACGACGCGGCTCGACCTCAAGCGCCGGGATGAGTTCGGCGTGCTGGCGCGCGAGTTCGACCGCATGGTGGAGCGCGTGGCCGCATCGCGCACCCAGCTGGTCGATCAGAGTTACGAAGCCGGCTTTGCCGAGCTCGCCAAGGGCGTGCTGCACAATCTCGGCAATGCCATGACGCCCATCGGCGTGCGGCTGGCCAATCTCACCGAGCGCCTGCGCGCAGCGCCCGCGCAGGATGCGGAGCAGGCGGTGAGCGAGCTGCGGGGGCACGGCGCGGACCCCGAGCGGCAGGCGGATCTCGAGGAATTCCTGCGGCTGGCCTGCCAGGAGCTCGCGCAGACGGTGCGCGGGGCGCAGGAGGACGTGGCCATCATCACCCGGCAGACGGGGGTGATTCAGGGCGTGCTGGGCGAACAGCTGCGCGCGGCGCGCAACGAGCACGTGGTCGAGCCGGTGCGCCTGACGGAGCTGGTGGCGCAGTCGCTGGAAATCGTGCCCGACTCGTGCCGGCAGCGACTGCGTGTCGAGGCCGATGAGACCCTGCGGCGGGTCGGCGTGGTGCGGGTGGCGCGCACGGTGCTGCGCCTGGTGCTGCAGAACCTGATCATCAACGCCGCGGATGCCGTCCGCGATGCCGGCAAGGAGCGCGGCACGCTGCGCGTGCGCGCCGAGATCGTGCGCGACGCAGAGCGTCGAGCAGCTGCACCTGCACTGTGAGGACGATGGCGTCGGCATCGCTCCCCAGAATCTGGAGCGGGTGTTCGAAAAGGGATTTTCCACGAAATCGCCCGAAACCAACCACGGTATCGGCCTGCACTGGTGCGCCAACGCGATCGGCGCACTCGGCGGGCGGATCTGGGCCGCCAGCGACGGCCCTGGCCACGGTGCCTCCATGCATTTCGTGGTGCCACTCGCTACCCGTGAAACTGCGCCGCTCGCCGGCGCCGCCTGAGGTCATCATGGCTGAAGCTAACCCAACACCGATCCGGGTACTCGTCGTCGACGACGAGGCCGAGATCCGCGACGCCTACCGCCAGATTCTGGTGGAGAGCGAGGCGAGCTCGGAAATGGCCGGGTTTCGCGAGCTGCGCAGCCGGCTGTTCAAGAAGGCCCCGGACAACCCGCGGGCGCGCGCCACGGCCCGCAGCGCGGTGTTCGAAACCGTGTTCTGCGACCAGGCCACCGCCGCCGTCGCGGCGATCAAGGCGGGCCTGGCGCGCAACGAGCCGTTCGCGCTGGTGTTCCTGGATATGCGCATGCCGCCGGGACCCGATGGGGTGTGGGCCGCAACCCAGATCCGCGAACTCGACCCGGCGGTCGAGATCGTCATCTGCACCGCCTATTCGGACGCCGATCCGGGCGAGATCGGTGGCTACGTGCCGCCGGAGGACAAGCTGTCCTACCTGCAGAAGCCGTTTCACCCCCACGAAATCCGCCAGATGACGATCGCGCTCGGCAGCAAGTGGCGCGCGGAGCGCCGCATCGTGCGGCTGGCCTACTTCGACACGCTCACCGGCCTGCCCAACCGCGAGCAGTCCCACAACCGCATGGTCGGGGCGCTGCAGGCGGCCAAGGAAAAGAACTGCCACCTGGCGGTGCTGTACCTGGATCTGGACAACTTCAAGCGCGTCAATGACACGCTCGGTCACGCCGTGGGCGATGAGCTCCTGTGCGTGGTGGCGGAGCGGCTGCGCAGCTCGCTGCGCTACGGCTGCCGAAGTCGACTCGCCCAATGCCAACAGCTCGCGCCACGGCGACATCGCCCGTCTGGGGGGCGATGAGTTCATGGTGCTGCTGCCGAGCCTGCGCAACACGGTCGATGCCGGCATGGTGGCCGAGCGGCTGATCACCGCGCTGCGCGAGCCCATACAGCTCGCGTCCAACTCGCTGGTGGTCACCCCGAGCGTCGGTATCGCCATCTATCCGCAGGACGGCACGGATGCTGCGACCTTGCTGCGTAACGCGGACCTGGCGATGTACTTCGCCAAGCGCCGCGCGCAGGGCACCTTCGCCTTCTTCGACGTGTCGATGAATGCGACCGCGCTGCACCGCTTCACCGTGGAAGAGCAGCTGCGCGGCGCCCTGGAGCGCGACGAATTCAGTCTGCAGTACCAGCCGCAGTTCGACGTGCGCACCGGCGGCATATCGGGTATCGAGGCGCTGCTGCGCTGGACCAATCCGCAGCTGGGCGCCGTGAGTCCGACAGAATTCGTGCCGGTCGCCGAAGAGACCGGGCTGATACTGGCCATCGGCAAGTGGGCCCTGCACACCGCCTGCGCGCAGGCGGTCGCCTGGCGCGCCGAGGGTTTGCCGGTGCAGCGCATGGCGGTGAACGTCTCCGGCCGCCAGTTCGCACTCGCCGAGTACCCCCAGGAGGTCGCGGCCACCCTCAAAGAGACCGGACTTGAGCCGGCGGTGCTGGAGCTTGAGATCACCGAGTCGGTGGTCATGGCGGATGAAGCCTGGGCGGAGAAGGCGATCAATCAGCTGAAACAGCTGGGCGTGTCGCTCGCCATCGACGACTTCGGCACGGGCTATTCGAGTTTCGGGCGCCTGCGCAACTTCGCGGTGGATCGTCTCAAGATCGATCGCTCGTTCGTGACCAGTATCAACGAGGGCAGCGACGATCGCGCCATCGCGGCCGCCATCATCGCCATGTCGCGCTCGCTGCAGATCAACGTCACGGCCGAAGGGGTGGAGAATTTCCCGCAGCTCGCTTTCCTGCAGGAGCAGGACTGCCAGGATGCGCAGGGGTTTCTGCTCAGCCGGCCGCTGGCCGCGGATGCGGCGCGTGAGCTGCTGCGGCGGGTGAACGAAGTCGGCGACGCCTCGCGCACCCAGCGCCTTAAGGTGATCACCGGCTGAGTTCGCAGCGCGCACGGCGCGCGCGCGTTTGCAGGTAGAATCGGCCTTCACGACTTCCGCCCGCGCAGGGCTCATGGAATCGTCAAGGTTATGCAGACCGCGCTTGCCGATTCCGTAAAGGACACGCCGCAGGGCCGCGAGGCACAGGCCATTCTGCGCAGCTGCGTGCACTGTGGCTTCTGTCTACCCACCTGCCCGACCTATCAGCTGCTCGGCGACGAACTCGATAGCCCCCGCGGGCGCATTTACCTGATGAAGCAGCTGCTCGAGGGCGAGCCGGTGACGGCGCGCACCCAGCTGCACCTGGACCGCTGCCTGACCTGCCGAGCCTGTGAGACGGCCTGTCCGTCGGGCGTGCAGTACGGGCGGCTGCTCGACATCGGGCGCGAGCTCACCGATGAGCGCGTGGCGCGCCCGCCCGCCGAGCGGCTGCAGCGCTACCTGCTGCGCAAAGTGGTGCCGTACGGCGGGCGCGTGCGCGGGCTGCTGCGGGCTGGCGCGCATCGCGCGCGCCGCTGTTGCCGAGCTCGCTCAGACAGCGGCTGCCACGGCCTGCCGTGCCGCTGCCGGCGCTGCTGCGCGCCACTCCGCCTAAGTGGCCTGCCGCGCGCCATGCGCGCCGCGTGGTGCTGCTGGCAGGTTGCGTCCAGCCGGTGCTCGCCGCCGACATCAATCCGGCCGCGGCGACGGTGCTCGATCGTGTCGGCATCAGCACGGTGCCGGCGCGCGCCGCCGGCTGCTGTGGCGCGCTCAGCCACCACCTGTCGGCGCACGCGGAGGCGCTCGCGCAGGTGCGCCGCAATGTCGACGCACTCTGGCCGCATCTCGAGGCGGGCGCGGAGGCGGTCGTGGTGACCGCCAGCGCCTGCACGGCGATGGTCGCCGACTACGGCCGGCTGCTGCAGCATGATCCGCAGTACGCCGCGCGCGCGGCGCGCATCAGCGCGCTGACGCGCGACATCAGCCAGCTCCTGGCGCCAGCGGCGCCGGCACTGCGCAGTGCGCTGCCGCCGTTCGGCGGCAGCGTGCGCGTCGCCTTCCAGGCGCCGTGCACACTGCAGCACGCGCTCAAAGTGAGCGGCGTCGTGGAAGGGTTACTCGCTGCCGGGGGCTTTACGCTGACCGCGGTCGACGACGGCCAGCGCTGCTGCGGCTCGGCCGGAACCTACTCGGTGCTGCAGCCGGAGCTGTCGGGGCAGCTCCTCAGGTCCAAGGTCGCCGCCCTCGAGGCCGGCGCGCCCGAGGTGATCGCCACCGCCAACATCGGCTGCCTCATGCACCTGCGCGGCGGCACCGCGCTGCCGGTGCGCCACTGGGTGGAGCTGCTCGCCGCGAGATGCGCCGGTGACTGATCAGTGGGGCGAGCGCATGCCGCGCTCGGTTACGTTGCTGCAGACCATCGCCGTCTCGGTGGGCGTCGCGATCGGCAGCGGCATCTTCCGCGTGCCCGCCACCATCGCCGCGCAGCTGCAGGCGCCGGGGACGATCCTCGTGTGCTGGGTGCTGGGCGGGGTGGTCGCGCTGTGCGGTGCGCTCACCGTCGCCGAGCTGGCGGGCGCGCTGCCGCGCTCGGGCGGCATTTTCGCCTATCTGCTGGAGAGCTACGGGCCGCCGACGGCGTTCCTGTTCGGCTGGACGGAACTCGCCGTGATCCGCGCCTCGGCGCTCGGCGCCACCGCCACAATTTTCGCCGAGTACCTCGGCTACTTCATGCCTCTCACCCCTGCGCAGGTGCGCTACACCGCCGCCCTCGCGATCGTGCTGATCGGCGCGATGAACTACATCGGCGTGCAGCGTGCGGCGGCGGTGCTGAGTGCCACCACGGCGATCAAGTATGTCGTGCTGCTGGGCCTGGGTCTGCTGGCGTTCACGGCCACCGGCGGCAGCGCTGCGCACTTCACCCCCGCCTGGCCTGCGACCGTGCCCTGGTCGCTCCTGGCCACCGCGCTCATCCCGGTGCTGTGGACTTACGACGGCTGGGCGGACCCGGCCTCGATGGCAGGGGAGATCAGCAATCCGCAGCGCAACCTGCCGCTGGCGCTGATCGCGGGCGCCTCGTGCGTGATGCTGGTCTATCTGGTCGTCAATATCGGCTTCATGTATGCCTTGGCGCCCGCGCAGATGGGTGGCGCGAAGCTGATCGCCGCCACCGTCGCCGGGCGCATCCCGCTGCTCGGCGGCGCGGGCGCTGCCGTGATCGCCGCAGCCGTGGTGCTGTCGGCCTTCAGCGGACTGAACGCCTCGATGATGACGGGCTCGCGCATCTTTTTTGCCATGGCCGACCGCGGTCTGTTATTTCGCGCTGTCGCACGCGTGTCGCCACGCTTTGCCAGTCCGTCGGTGGCGATCTGGCTGGCAACCGCGCTCGGCGTCGTCTACGTACTGCAGAACGATTTCGCGCAGCTGGCAGACAAATTCATCTTGGGTATCTGGCCGTTCTACGCGCTCATGGTCGCGGGTGTATTCGTGCTGCGCCGTCGTCGCCCGGACCTGGTGCGTCCCTACCGCGTGTGGGGTTACCCGGTCGTGCCCGCCGTGTTTCTCCTCGCCTCGGCGTTCATGGTACTGAATGCGCTGTTCACCGATCCGCGCAACACCGGTGTGACGTTCGCCATCATCCTGGCGGGTATCCCGGTGTACTGGCTGCGCGCGCGCTGGCAGGCGCGGGCGTGAGGGCTGCGGCCGCGCTGCACGCCAGCTTCGTATTAAGATAGCGCACCGCCCGACGAAGGATCCCATTGAGCGCGCGCAACGCCAGCAACGGCGCCTTTTTGTTCCTCTTTATCGCCGTGCTGGTGGACTCCATCGGCTTCGGCATCATCCTGCCGGTGCTGCCGCAGCTCATCATGCAGCTGACCGGAGTCGGCATCGATCGTGCCGCCGGCTACGGCGGCTGGCTGGCGTTTGTCTACGCGCTGATGCAGTTTTTCTGCGCACCGGTGCTCGGCAACCTCAGCGATCACTTCGGGCGCCGCCCGGTGCTGCTGTTTGCGCTGTTCGCGCTCGGCTGCGACTACCTCATCATGGGGTTTGCACCGGTGCTCGGCTGGCTGTTCATCGGTCGCGCCGTCGCGGGTGTCGCCGGCGCCTCCTTCACCCCCGCCTACGCCTACGTCGCCGACATCACCGCGCCGTCCCAGCGGGCGCAGAAATTTGGCCTCATGGGCGCGGCCTTCGGCATCGGCTTCATCGTCGGGCCTGCGATCGGCGGCCTGCTGGGGGGCCTCGGCGCGCGCGCGCCGTTTTTCGCCGCCGGCTGCATCGCACTCGCCAACACCACGTTCGGCTATTTCGCGCTGCCCGAATCACTGCCACCGGCTTCGCGGCGTGCCTTCCACTGGGCGCGCGCCAACCCGCTAGGCACCCTTGCGCAGATGCGCCGCTACCCGACCGTGCTGCTGATGCTCGGCGCGGTGTTCCTGTGGCAGCTCGGCCACCAGGTGCTGCCGAGTACCTGGGCGTTCTTCACCATCTCCAAGTTCCACTGGAGCAGCGCCGAGGTCGGCTGGTCGCTCGCCTGGGTCGGCACGGTGATGGCTGTTGCGCAGGGCGTGCTGACCGGGGTGCTCATTCCCTGGATCGGCGGCGAGCGGCGCGCCGCCGTCGCCGGCATGCTGGCCGCCATCGTGGCTTATCTCGGCTACGCCTTCGCCACGCAAGGCTGGATGATGTACGTGGTGTCGCTGACGACGTTCATCTTCGCGCTCACCTATCCGTCGATGAATGCGCTCGCCTCGCAGCTCATTCCCGGCGATGCGCAGGGCGAGCTGCAGGGGGCGATCGCCTGCCTCTACAGCCTGAGCGCCATTCTCGGGCCGCCGCTGATGACGCAGGTGTTCGGCTACTTTTCCGGGCCGCGCGCACCGCTGCATTTTCCCGGCGCCGCCTTCCTGACCGCAGCTGTGCTCACAGCGGCGTGCGCGCTGCTGTTCGTCAAGGCGCTGCGCCGCCATCCGGGCGGCATTGCCGCACGACTTCCCTCCACTGCCCCCGAGGCCTGATGCGACTGTCGGTCCTCGCCTGCGCCCTTGCGATCGTGACCTGCGGCGCGCACGGCGCGGTGCCCGCGCCGCCGCCGGCTCCGCCGCCGATACGCCACGTGTTCGTGCTGCTGCTCGAGAACAAGTCCTACCCGGTGACCTTCGGCGCACGATCGCCCGCGCCGTATCTGTCGAAGACGCTTCGGGCACAGGGAGCGCTCCTCACCGAGTACTACTCCATCGGCCACGCGAGCCTCGACAACTACATCGCGCTCATCAGCGGCCAGGCGCCGAATGAGGAAACTCAGCTCGACTGCGCGATCTTCGGCGACTTCAGACCGAGCGCCGCGGCACTGGACGAGCACGGCCAGCTGCGCGGCAGCGGCTGCGTCTATCCGCCGCTGGTGAAGACGCTGCCGGACCAGCTCGACGCCGCCGGCCTCACCTGGAAGGCGTACATGGAGGACATGGGCAACGATCCGGCGCGCGAACCGGCCAGTTGCGGTCATGTGCCGCTCGGGCAGCGCGACATCACCCAGGTGGCGCAGCCGCACGACCAGTACGCCGCGCGACACGATCCGTTCGTGTACTTCCATTCCATCATCGACGACCAGCAGCGCTGTGACGCGCACGTCGTGAACCTGAAGTACCTGTCGCGGCGATCTCGCACGCCGCGCCACGACGCCCAACTACGTGTTCATCACCCCGAATCTGTGCAATGACGGTCATGACGCGCGCTGCGTCGACGGCCGCAGCGGCGGACTCGTCGCCATCAACAAGTTCCTGCACAAGTGGGTGCCGCTCATCACCGGCTCCGCGGCGTTCAAGGCGGACGGCGCGCTCATCATCACGTTCGATGAGTCCGACCGGGCGGGCGCTGCGGGTTCAGCCGCGTGCTGTGATGAGCAGCCGCTGCCGGGTCAGCGCTACCCGCCCGGCTTCAACGGTCCGGGCGGCGGCCGCATCGGTGCGCTGGTGCTGTCGCCCTTCGTCAAGCCCGGCACGGTGTCGCACCAGCCGTACAACCACTACGCGCTGCTGCGCACGGTGGAAACCATCTTTGGCCTGCCTCCGCTCGGCTATGCCGCCGCGCCGGGGCTGCGCACTTTTGGTGCAGACGTCTTCACTCTGAGCCACCGGCACCCTAGCCGCCGGTCTTACCCGAATGGCCTGCCGCGCGCGGGTCGCGTCTTGCTTGGCTGCAGCCGCTGCGGGCTTCGAGGTGACAAATAGCTGCCGAGGCAGTATTATTACAAGCAGTAATCTCACCGACAGCTACCTGACCCATCCCTGCAAGCATGAGCCGCCGCGCCGCCAGCAAGGCCGAGTCGCCGTTCGCACCAGCCCCCGCCGAGGCTCTGGCCGTCGGGCACCTCATGGGGCGCGCGCGCGCATCGCTGCTGTCGGCGCTGGACGCGCAGCTGGCGCCCTTCGGGCTGAACGGCGTGCAGTGCGCGGTGCTGAAGTACCTGGCCGATGGTACGGCGCGCACCGCCGCGGACCTATGCCGTTTCATGCACCACGATAACGGTTCGATGACACGCATCCTCGACCGGCTCGAGGCGAAGGGCCTGCTGCGGCGCGAGCGCTGCCGCGAGGACCGCCGCGTGGTTTTCCTGCGTGTTGCAGCGAATGGTCGCGCCCTGCTGCCGCGCCTGCTTACGGTGGCCTCGCGCGTGGTCGAGGCGCACCTGTCGGGATTCAGCAACGCCGAGGTCGAAGCCCTCAAGGCCTATCTCGGACGGATGATCGATAACGGCCGGGGGCAGGGGGACAATGCGCCTCGCATGACAGGTACTGGATCATGAGTAAGCGTGCTTTAGCCCTGCCATTGGCGGGGATTGCAGCGGCGGTTGCGCTGTTGCTCAGTGGCTGTGTCGACCGCGGTGGCTGGAAGCCGGCGCCCCAGCTGCAGCCACAGGCGCTGGCGGCTGATCGCACCCTGGCCGATGCCAAGGTCGATGCCGGCGCGTGGCCGACGGATGCGTGGTGGCATGCCTACGGCGATCCGCAGCTCGACTCGCTGGTGGATGCGGCCCTCGCCGGCAGTCCGTCACTCGAGATCGCGCAGGCGCGCCTGCGCGCCGCGCAGGGCCAGGCGATCGCGGCGCGTGCGCAGCTCGCGCCCACCGTAGCGCTCGATGGCTCGGTGGTCCGGCAGCGCTTCCCGGTGAACGGGCTGTATCCGCCGCCGTACGGCGGCAGCTATTTCACGCAGGGACAGGTGACGCTCGACTTCAGCTACGACCTCGATTTCTGGGGTCGCAATCGCGCCCTGGCGCAGGCAGCACGCTCGGGCGTGCAGGCCGCCGAGGCGAGCCGCGCCGCGGCGCGACTCGAGCTCGCCGTCGCGGTGGTACGCGCCTACGTGCAACTCGATCTTTCCTACGCGCTGCTGGATGTGACCGACGACAACCTCAAGCAGCAGACGGCGATCCTCGATCTCACCCAGCAGCGCGTGAGCGCGGGGCTGGAGAACACGGCACGCGTCAAGCAGTCCGAAGGCCAGCTGGCGCTGACGCGCGCAGGGGTTGCGGCCGTGCAGGCCAACATCGACCTGGCACGCAATCAGCTCGCGGACCTGGTGGGCGCCGGTCCCGATCGCGCGCTCGATCTGAAACGGCCGCAGCTGCTGCCCCCGGCGCAGATCACGCTGCCGTCCGTATTGCCGGCCGAGCTGCTCGGCCGTCGTCCCGATGTCGCCGCGGCGCGCGCGCAGGTGGAAGCCGGTACGCACGGCATCAAGGCGGCCGAGGCGAGTTTCTACCCGAACGTCAATCTCACCGCCTTCGCCGGCTTCCAGAGCCTGGGACTGGCGCAGCTGTTCGATGCCTCGGACCGCGTTCTCGGCGGCGGTCCGGCACTGTCGCTGCCGCTCTTCAACCGCGGCGCCCTCACCGGTGCCTTGTATCAGAGCCAGGCGCAGCTCGATCAGTCGGTGGGCCAGTACAATCAGACGCTGCTCGATGCGGTGCGCGAGGTGGCGGACGTCGTGGCCAACTGGCGTGCGCTCGAGCGCGAGACCGTTGAAGCGCAGAGCGCCCTGGACGATGCGCAGCGCTCCTACGATCTGACCACCGAACGTTACCGCGCCGGCCTTGATAACTACCTGAGCGTGCTGTCGAGCCAGAACCAGCTGCTGCTGACGCAGGGCCTGCGCGCGGAACTCGAGGCCCGCCGGCTGTCTTTCAGCGTCGATCTGGTGCGCGCGCTCGGTGGCGGCTACGCGCCAGCGCCCGCTGGCTGATTTCATCGCAAGATCGCAGCCCCATGGATGCACAAGTCACCACCGCCCCGACACCGGCCGCACAGCGGCAGCGCCGCCGCACCTGGCTGCTCATCCTGACGCTGGCGATCATCGTCATCGCCGTCCTGGTGCTCATCTGGTGGCTGGTGTTCGCACGCTTCTATGAGAGCACCGACGACGCCTACGTCTCCGGCGACCTGGTGAACGTCATGTCGCAGGTCAGCGGCACGGTGGTGTCCATCGGCGCCGACGAAACGGACAAGGTGCAGGCCGGGCAGGAACTGGTGCGGCTGGACGCGACCGACATGCGCATCGCCCTGCAGGATGCCGAGCAGCAGCTGGCGCGCACCGTGCGCCAGACCCGCACCGTGTTCGCCAACCGCGACCAGCTGAACGCGGTCGTCAGCCAGCGGCGCGCCGACCTGGCGCGCGCCCAGGCCGACCTCGACCGGCGCAAGAATCTCGCCGCCAGCGGCGCGGTATCCGGCGAGGAACTCGGGCATGCGCAGGACACGCTCAGCGCCGCGCACGATGCGCTGCTTGCTGCGCAGAAGAACTACTCTGCCAGCCTGGCGCTGGTGGGTCGCACCGGAGTTGCCGACAACCCGGACGTCGCGGCCGCGGCCACGCAGGTGGAGCGCGCCTGGCTGAGCCTCGAGCGCACCACCGTGAAGGCACCCGTGACCGGTTACGTCGCCAAGCGCAGCGTGCAGCTCGGCGAACGCATCTCCCCGGGCGGGTCGCTCCTGGCCATCGTGCCGCTCGAGCGGCTGTGGATCGATGCCAACTTCAAGGAAGTGCAGCTGAAGTGTATGCGCATCGGCCAGCCGGTCAGGGTCGTGTCCGACCTGTACGGCAGTCACACCGCGTTCAGTGGCAGGGTCGCCGGCTTAGGCATGGGAACCGGGGCGGCGTTTGCGCTGCTGCCGGCGCAGAACGCCACCGGCAACTGGATCAAGGTGGTACAGCGCGTGCCGGTGCGCGTGACGCTGGATCCCAAGGAGCTCGAGCAGCACCCGCTGCGGATCGGCCTGTCCACGGATGCCACGGTCGATGTGCACGACTGCAGCGGCGAGCAGCTGGCGCAGAGCCCGCCCGGCAAGGCGGTGCTGGCAACCGATGCCTTCGATATCGACCGCAGTGAGATCCGCGCGCGCATCGCGCAGATCATCGGCGACAACAGTCTCGAGGGCAGCGCACCGACAGCGGCCGCCGCAGCGGGCGCACCTGCCCAGTAACGCGCCTCGTGCGCCGTCAGCTCAATCGAACCTGAGGTAGCACAGGGGCAGGGCGGTGGTCGACTTGATGGTCTCGAGCGCAAAGCTGGCGCTGACATCCTGAAACTCCACCGCCGAGATCAGCCGCTTGTAGACGACATCGTAGGCGTCGATGTCGGGCACCACGATGCGGATCAGGTAGTCGACGTCGCCGCTCATGCGATGGATTTCCGTGACCTCGGGAATGTCGCGTACGGCGCGCACGAACTTGTCGAACCAGGCCTCGCTGTGGTTGCCGGTCTTGAGGGTGACGAACACCGTCGTGCCGACGTTGAGCGCGCGGGCATCGAGCAGCGCCACCGTCTGGCGGATGATGCCGTCCTGCTGCAGCTTCTGGATGCGCCGCCAGCAGGGCGCCTTCGACAGGCCGATGCGGTCGGCGATCTCGGCGGCGCTCAGCTCGCCATTGCCCTGCAGGAGGTCCAGGATTTTAGCGTCCAGCTTGTCCATGAGACAAAGTTCCACTATTTAGCGGTAATGCGCAACATTGTTGCGCAAAAACACGGACTTGGCCATACCTTCGCAACCCCGTAGCGCCGCCTGGGGGCTAGCATGGGGCGATGAACCCCATCCGCGCCTTCAGCCAGCACCCGGCCTCGGTCGGTGAGAGCTACAGCGAGCACCTGCTGCATGCCACCGGGTTCGGCCTGCGCATGATGTTCGGGGGTCTCGCGTGCCTGGTGCACGGCGTGCTGCCGTTCCTGTTCGAGCGCACCGGCAGCCGCACGATCGCGCGGCTGAACGACTGCATGGTCGCGAACCGGCGCGGCACCCTGAACCCGATCGCGAGCGACAAGCGGCTGCCGCAGTAGCCGTGCGGTCGCTGCGGCAGGCGATCGCTCCGCGCTGGTCTGCGCTGCTTGAGGCAGCGCCGGGCGTACTGATCGCCGTAGTGCTGGCAGCGCTGGCCCGTGCCATGGCGCAGGGCCTCGCCCACGGCGTCGGCGGCCTGCCGAAATTCCCCCTGAGCCCCGTCATGTGTGCCGTCGTGCTCGGCATGCTGTGGCGAAACACGCTCGGCGTACCGAGCTGGGCGAGCCGCGGGCTGAACTGGGCGATGCACCGCCTGCTGCGCGTGGGCATCGCGCTGGTGGGCCTGCGCCTGACCCTCGGCGGCGCCACCGCCATCGCCCTCACCGCACTGCCGGTGGCGCTCACCTGCCTTGGCATCGCGCTGGCCGCCGGCATCGGCATCTCCCGCATGCTCGGCGTACCGCGGCGATTAGGCTTCCTGCTGGCCATCGGTACGGCCGTGTGCGGCTGCACCGCCGTGGTCGCCATGTCGCCGGTGATCCGCGCGCGCCACGCCGAGACCGCCTTTGCGGTCACCTGCGTGGTGCTGTTTGGCTGCATGGCCATGTTGTTTTATCCGTGGGTCGCGGGCCACTTCCTGGCGCGCTCCCCGGTGCACGCCGGTATTTTCCTAGGGACCGCCATTCACGACACCTCGCAGGTGATCGGTGCGGCACTGATCTACTCGCAGCAGGCCGGAGCGCCGGCGGCGCTCGCGGCCGCAAGCGTGGCGAAGCTGCTGCGCAACCTCTCGATCGCCGTGCTGATACCGGTGGCGGCCTGGCTGACGCAACGCCACGAGGCGGCCGCCGAGCGCGCCGCGGAGCCCGAGGAGCGCGTGGCGGCGCCGCCTGCGGGCCAGACCTCGCTGGTGCCCTTCTTCGTGCTGGCCTTCATCGGTTTCATTGCGCTGCGCACCGCCGGCGATGCGCTGTTCCCGGCAACGACGGGGCTGTGGCCGGCACTCGTCAACACCGGCTACACGGCGTCTGACCTGTTTCTCACCTGCGGCATGACGGCGGTCGGACTGTCGGTCTCTTTCACCGACATGTGGCGCATCGGCTGGCGACCGCTGGCCGCGGGCCTCATGGTGGCAACCCTCGTTGGCCTGTGCAGCCTGACGCTCACGAGCGTGCTGCTGCACTTCCACGGCTGAAGCTCGCCCCCTGCGCGTGCGGCGCGCGCACGCTAAACTGCCGCGCGGGTACCTCAGCCGTTAGCCGCGGAGTTGACAGTCATGGCGAGCGCTTCACAGAAGGTTTCACGGCGCGCGGCCGAAAGCGCCGTGCGCACGCTGTTGCGCTGGGCCGGCGAGGATCCGCGCCGCGAGGGGCTGCGCGAGACGCCGCAGCGGGTCGTCGACGCCTACCGCGACTGGTTCTCCGGCTACCAGATCGATCCGGCGGCGTACCTGCGCCGCACCTTCGAGGAGGTCGGCGGCTACGATGAGATGGTCGTACTGCGCGACATCTCCTTCGAATCACACTGCGAGCACCACATGGCGCCGATCATCGGGCGCGTGCACATCGGCTACCTGCCGGCCGACAAGGTGGTGGGCATCAGTAAGCTCGCGCGCGTCGTGGACGGCTACGCGCGGCGCTTCCAGGTGCAGGAGAAGCTCACCGCGCAGATCGCCGACTGCATCGCGGACGTGCTCAAGCCGCGCGGCGTGGGTGTGGTGGTGGCCGCTGCCCACCAGTGCATGACGACCCGTGGCGTGCACAAGCGCAACGTCTCGATGGTCACGAGCCGCATGACCGGCACGTTCCGCAGCGATGCCCGCACGCGCAGCGAGTTTCTGAGCTTTATCGGCATCGGCGGCGCCCAGGAAGTCTAGGCGCGCCGCCGGCGGACGCCGCCGCGTCAGGTGAGAGCGGCGGTCGCTTCGCTGCGGGCTGCGCGCTTGCGGTCCTGTTCCTTGAGGAAGCGCTTGCGGATGCGGATGGAGAGCGGTGTCACCTCCACCAGCTCGTCATCGGCGATGAACTCCACGGCGTACTCCAGCGTCAGCTGGATCGGCGGCGTCAGCAGGATGGCGTCGTCCTTGCCGGCGGCGCGGATGTTGGTGAGCTTCTTGGTCTTGATCGGGTTCACCACCAGGTCATTGTCGCGGCTGTGGATGCCGACGATCATGCCCTCGTACAGCTTCTCACCCGGGGCAACGAACAGCCGCCCGCGCTCCTGCAGGTTGAACAGCGCATAGGCGACCGCCTCGCCGTTCTCGTTGCTGACCAGCACGCCGTTGTGGCGGTCGGGGATCTCGCCGCTTACCGGCGCAAAGCCGTCGAAGATGTGGCTGATGAGGCCGGTGCCGCGCGTCAGCGTCATGAACTCGCCCTGAAAGCCGATCAGGCCGCGGGCCGGCACGCGGTACTCGAGACGCGCGCGGCCGTTGCCGTCGATGCTCATGTCGGCAAGTTCCGCGCGCCGGCTGCCGAGCGCCTCCATCACCGCGCCCTGATGGCTGTCCTCGATGTCGACGGTGAGCGCCTCGTAGGGCTCGTGCACTTCGCCGTCCACCATCTTGGTGAGCACCTGCGGCCGCGATACCGCCAGTTCGTAGCCCTCGCGCCGCATGTTCTCGATGAGGATGGTGAGGTGCAGTTCGCCGCGGCCCGAGACGCGCATGACGTCGGGCTCTTCGGTGTCCTCGACGCGCAGCGCGACGTTGCTCTGCAGCTCGCGGTACAGGCGCTCGCGCAGCTGGCGGCTGGTGACGAACTTGCCTTCGCGCCCGGCGAGCGGCGAGGTATTCACCTGGAAATTCATGGCGAGCGTCGGCTCGTCGACGCTGATCGGCGGCAGCCCGTGCGGCTGCTCGGGGTCGCAGACCGTCAGGCCGATGTTGACGTCCTCGATGCCGGTGATCGCGACGATGTCGCCGGCGCCGGCCTCCTCGACCGGCTGGCGCTCGAGGCCTATGAAGGCCAGCACCTGCGCGATGCTGCGCCGTGCCGCGGTCCTCGTCGCCGTAGCGCAGCGCCACGTTTTCGCCCGGACGCACCACGCCGCAGCGGATGCGGCCGATGCCGATGCGCCCCACGTAGGAGTTGTAGTCCAGGGTCGAGATCTGCAGCTGCAGCGGCAGCTCCGCCTGGGCCGCCGGCGGCGGCACGTAGGTGAGGATCGCCTCGAACAGCGCCGACATGTCCGGGCGCGCGTTCGGTGTAGTCGGTGCTCGCCCAGCCCTGCAGCGCCGAGGCATAGATCACCGGGAAGTCGAGCTGCGCATCGCTGGCGCCGAGCTTGTCGAACAGATCGAAGGTCTGGTCGACCACCCAGGCCGGGCGGCTGCCGGGACGGTCGATCTTGTTGACGACCACGATCGCCTTGAGGCCGAGCGCGAGCGCCTTGCGGGTCACGAAGCGCGTCTGCGGCATCGGGCCCTCGACCGCATCGACCAGCAGCAGCACGCCGTCGACCATCGACAGCACGCGCTCGACCTCGCCGCCGAAATCGGCGTGGCCCGGCGTATCGACGATGTTGATGCGCGTGCCGCCGTATTCGATGGCGCAGTTCTTGGCGAGGATGGTGATGCCGCGCTCGCGCTCGATGTCGTTGGAATCCATGATGCGCTCGCCCATGTGCTCGTGGGCGGCGAAGGTGCCGGACTGCTTCAGCAGGCAGTCGACCAGCGTGGTCTTGCCGTGGTCGACGTGCGCGATGATGGCGATGTTGCGGATCGGGCGATTCATGGCTGCCTCGAGGCGGCCGCGCTCGCCGGCGGCCTCAGCCGCGCGGCGCCGCGCGGCTGACGGGCGGTGTCCCAAAAAAGGGTGCGCAGGGTAGCAGATTCGTGCCCCCGCCGCCCGCATTTGCCGCAGCCCTGCGGCAGGGGGGCCTTAAGCGCTCGGCAGGCCGATACGCAGCGCTGTCATGGCCACCCGTACCTCGATGAAGAAGGCGATGAAGGCGGCGCTCAGGCACACCATGGCGCCGACGAACAGGAGCGCGATCACGATGGCCAGCTCCGAGCCGATGAAGGCGTTGGCGAACAGCGTCACCACCACCAGCGCCACCAGCAGGGCGGCGATCGTGGCCAGCGAAATCGCGACATTGATGTAGTTGGCGCGCCGCGCCAGCACCCGCAGATCGCCGAGCAGCTGCGGTCCGCGGCCCGGGTGGCTTTCGAGCTGATCCTCGAGCGTGCGTGCCCGATCGACGATGCGCGACAGGCGGTTCGTCAGAACGCCAAGCGTGGCTGCGACACCGGACAGCAGGAATACCGGTGCGACGGATGACTGGATAAGGTGGGCGATATCCATGGCGAATTGTTGGTAGGCGCAGGCAGGTGCAGCCGCAGGGCCTATGCTGCCACCGGCGCGCCGCCATTTGTAGCAGGAAACTCAGGAGCTTGCGCGAGGCGCGCGCCGTATTTGCTGTTGCGGCTCGCCGTCACTTGTTGTACGATCGTTCAACAACGTAACTTTAGGCTGGCCGCCATGAAGCCCACCCCGCTGCATCGCGTCGAAACCTTCGCCCCCGCCGACCTCGACGGCCAGAGTCTGCCCGCCTGGATCTACCACGATCCGGAGTTCTTCGAGCGCGAGCGGCAGACGATCTTCCGCAACAGCTGGCAGCTGGTGTGTCACCTGAGCGACGTGCCGCGCACCGGCGACTTTCACACCTTCGAGTTCTTCGGCGAGTCGGTGGCGGTGGTGCGCACCGAGGACGGCGGCATACGCGCCTTCCACAACGTCTGCCGCCATCGTGCCGCGCGCCTGCTCGACGGGCCGAGCGGCCACTGCGGCCGCCGCATTACCTGCCCGTATCACGCCTGGACCTATGCGCTCGACGGGCGCCTCGTCGCGCTGCCCAACCGCGAGGCCTTCAAGGCGGTCGACACCGCGCGCCACGGGCTGGCGCAGCTCGAGCACGAGGTGTTCCTCGGCTTCATCTTCGTGCGCTTCGCCCCAGGCCTGCCGAGCGTGGCGGAGATGGCTGCCCCCTACGCCCACGAGCTCGCGCCGTACCGCCTGGAACAGCTGCAGCCGCTCGGGCGCGTGAGCCTGCGGCCGCGCGCGGTCAACTGGAAGAACGTGGCCGACAACTTCTCCGACGGCCTGCACATCAACGTGGCGCACCCGGGCCTGACGCGCCTGTTCGGCAGGGGCTACGGGATCGAAGCGAAGCCCTGGATCGACAAGATGTGGGGCACGCTGCGCGACACACCGTCGAGCAACTGGTCGGAACGGCTCTATCAGCAGCTGCTGCCGAAGGTCGCGCAGCTGCCGCCGGAGCGGCAGCGGCTGTGGACCTACTTCAAGCTGTGGCCGAACGTCGCCTTCGACATCTACCCCGATCAGATCGACTTCATGCAGTTCCTGCCGGTATCGCCGACGCAGACGCTGATCCGCGAGATCGCCTACGTGCACCCGGAGGCGGAGCCGAGCCGCGAGATGCGCGCCGCACGCTACCTCAACTGGCGCATCAACCGGCGCGTGAGCTTCGAGGACAAGACCCTGATCGAGCGCGTGCAGGCCGGCATGGCCTCCAGCAGCTACAGCTTCGGACCGCTGGGCGAGGGCGAGGTGTGTCTCAAGAGCTTTGCGCGCCGCATGCGCAAGCTGATCCCCGAGAGCGCGCTGCCGCATCCGCCGAGCCGGGGCTGGAGTCATGCCTGACAAGGCTGGCGGGCAGCGCGATGCGCTGATCATCGGCGGCGGTCACAACGGGCTCGTGTGTGCCGCATACCTCGCAGCCGGCGGCCTCAAGGTCACCGTGCTCGAGCGGCGCGGCGTGGTGGGTGGCGCTGCGGTCACCGAGGAATTCCATCCGGGCTTCCGCAACTCGGTGGCCGCCTACACCGTCTCACTGCTCAACCCCAAGATCATCCGCGAGCTGGATCTGCCGGCACACGGCCTGAGGGTGGTCGAGCGCCGCTGCGCCAACTTCCTGCCCACCGCCGACGGTCGCTACCTGCTGACCGGGGCCGGGCGTACCCAGGCGGAAGTGGCGCGCTTCTCGGCACGTGATGCGGCGCGCCTGTCCGAGTATGGCGAGCGCCTGGAGGCGATCGCGGACGTGCTGCGCGATCTGGTGCTCACGACTCCGCCCAACGCGCTCGAGGGCAGCTGGCGCCTGGTGCTGCCGGAGCTGATGCAGGCGGCGCGCATCGGCGGTCGCCTGCGCCGTCTCGACATGGGACTGCGGCGCGAGCTGCTGGCGCTCTTTGCCATGTCCGCCGGCGACTATCTGGACAACTGGTTCGAGAGCGATCCGATCAAGGCGGTGTTCGGCTTCGACGGCATCGTCGGCAACTATGCCAGCCCCTACACACCGGGCTCGGCCTACGTGCTGCTGCACCACGTATTCGGCGAGGTCAACGGCAAGCACGGCGTGTGGGGCCACGCCATCGGCGGCATGGGCGCCATCACGCAGGCCATGGCGCGCGTCGCCACGGCACGCGGCGTGGAAGTGCGTGTGTCGAGCCCGGTGCGCGAGGTGCTGGTCGAAGGCGACCGCGCCGTCGGCGTCGTGACCGAGTCGGGCGAGACGCTGCGCGCCGCCGCCGTCATCTCCAATCTCAATCCGAAGCTGCTCTTCGGCAGCATGTTCGCCCCGAGCGCGCTGCCGCCGGAGGTGCGCGAGCACATGAGCCACTGGCGCTGCGGCTCGGGCACCTTCCGCATGAATGTCGCCCTGAGTGAACTGCCCGACTTCACCTGCCTGCCTGGCAAATCGCCCGGCGATCATCACACCGCCGGCATCATCATCGCACCGACGCTGGGCTACATGGAGCGCGCCTACTTCGATGCGCGCGAGCACGGCTGGTCGCGCAAGCCGATCGTGGAGATGGTCATCCCGTCCACGCTCGATGATTCGCTGGCGCCGCCCGGTCAGCACGTCGCGAGCCTGTTCTGTCAGCACGTCGCACCGACCTTGCCCAACGGCGAGTCCTGGGATGCGCACCGCGAGACCGTGGCCGATCTCATGATCGACACCGTCAACGCCCACGCCCCCAACTTCAAGGCGGCGATACTCGGTCGCCAGATCATGAGTCCGCTCGACCTGGAGCGCACCTTCGGCCTGATCGGCGGGGATATCTTCCACGGCCAGCTCAGCCTCGACCAGCTGTTCTCGGCGCGCCCCATGCTCGGCTACGGCAACTACCGCGGGCCGCTGCAGGGACTGTACATGTGTGGCGCCGGCACCCATCCGGGCGGCGGCGTGACCGGCGCGCCCGGACACAACGCGGCGCGGGAAATCCTCGCCGACTTCCGCCGCGGGCGGCTGCGCCGCGTCGCCTGACATGGCGCGCGCCGCGCGCAAGCCGCGCTTCGAGCGCCAGCTGCCACAGGTGCGCCGCCAGGCGCTGATCGGCGCCACCATCGAGTGTCTGAAGCGCTACGGCCACGACGGCCTCTCCATCCGCACCATCAGCGCGCAGGCCGGCGTCTCGGTCGGACTCATCAACCACCACTTCCCGAACAAGGATGAGCTGGTCGCAGCCGCCTACCGCCACTTCAACGGCGAGCTGGTGGGCGGCATGCTGGCCGCGGTGGCGCGCGCCCCCGACTCACCCGCGGCGCGCATGCGCGCCTTCCTGGAGGCATCCTTCTCCCCGCCCAATCTCGATGCCGACGTGCTGGCCGTGTGGGTGGTGTTCTGGGGGCTGTACCGGCACTCGCGCCTGATTCAGCGCGTACATCGTGAGACCTACGAGGACTACGTGCAGCTGCTGCGCGGCATGCTGGCGCAGCTGCTGCAGGAGCCGCCGGGCTTACGCGCGCGGCGCAGCGCGCGTGCCCCGGTGGATCTGCGGCTGGCGGCCATTGGACTTACGGCGCTGCTGGACGGGCTGTGGCTCGAGTGGTGCCTCGAACCTGGCACTTTCAAGCCCGCCGAGGCCGTGGCGCTGTGCGAGGGCTGGATCCAGAGCCTGCGCCCGCGCCCCTGAAGCAGGCGCGCTGGAATAGCCGATAATCGCCCCCATATCCGCGGCGACAGCCGGGGACTGGAGTTGCGGTATTGGCGGACGAGAAACGGGCACGGGTGGTGATCGTGGGCTGCGGCTTCGGCGGCCTGTTTACCGCACGCGCGCTGAAGCACACGAGCGCCGACGTGCTGGTCATCGACCGCAACAATTATCACCTGTTTCAGCCGCTGCTCTACCAGGTCGCCTCGGCGGCGCTGGCCCCTTCTGAGATTGCCCAGCCCATCCGCACCATCCTGCGTCACCAGAAGAATGCGCGCGTGATGCTCGGCGAGGTCGAGCGCGTCGACCTCGAGGCGCGCACCGTGCACACGGACGGCCGCGACATCCCCTACGACTACCTGGTGGTGGCGCCGGGCGCCGTCGACAACTATTTCGGCCACGATGACTGGCGCGCCTATGCCCCGGGGATGAAGGAGGTGCAGGAGGCGACCTTCATCCGCTCGCGCATGCTGCGCTCCTTCGAGACCGCCGAGACCGACAGTGATCCTGCCGACCGCGAGATGCACCTCACGTTCATCATCGTCGGCGCAGGTCCGACCGGCGTGGAGCTGGCCGGCGCCATCAAGGAGCTGGCGGTCGACGTGATCCCGCGCGACTACCGCGTGGCCGATACGCGGCACGCGCGCGTCATCCTCATCGAGGCAGGCCCGCGGGTGCTGCCGGCGCTGCACGAGGACTCCTCGCAGCGGGCGCTGCAACAGCTGCGCACGCTCGGCGTGGAAGTGCGCCTCGGCGCCCCGGTCACCCAGGTGTTTGCCGACGGCGTCGAAGTGGGCGGCGAGCGGCTGCGCAGCCAGAACGTCATCTGGACCGCGGGCGTGTACGGGGCACCGCTGCTCGCGACTCTCGGCGTGCCGCTCGGGCCGGGCGGGCGCGTGCCGGTGGCGGCCGATTGCTCGCTGCCCGGCCACCCCGAGGTATTCGTGATCGGCGATGCCGCCTGGCTGATCGATCCGCTGACCGCTAAGCCGGTGCCCGGGGTATCGCAGGGTGCGCTGCAGATGGGACGTTACGTGGCCGGCCTCATCGGCGCCGAGCTGCGCGGTGCACGCGATGCGCGCGCCGTCGCCTTCCGCTACCACGACAAGGGCTCGATGGCCACCGTCGGCAAGTCACGCGCCGTCGTCGAGATCGGCAGGCTGCGCTTCGGCGGCCTGTTGGCGTGGCTCGCCTGGATGGCGCTGCACGTGTCCGTGCTGATCGGCTTCAGAAACCGCGTGGCGGTGCTGTTCTCCTGGATCTACAGCTACGTCTTCTTCCGCCGCGGCTCGCGGCTGATCACCCAGGCTGCCCTGCCTGCGCAGGAGGCGAGCGCGCCGGCCGCCGCGCCCGTGCCAGGCGCCGCGCCGCGGCACGGCGCCTGACGGTGGCCCCGGTCGCTCCCGGCAGGCTGACGCAGGGTGCCGGCAAGGAAGCCTTCACGGTGCGCGGCTTTTTCGGCGTGTTCCGCTACAGCCGGCGGGCGCTGGAACTGGTGTGGACGACCAGCGCCAGGCTCACGGTGGCCATGGCGCTGCTCACACTCGCTGCCGGCATCCTGCCGGCAGCCGTCGCCTATGTCGGCGCGCTCATCGTCGATGCGGTCGTGGCCGCGATGCGCAGCGGCGCCGCCGCGCGGCCGGTGGTGGAACTGGTCGTACTGGAAGGGGCGCTGGTGGCGACCATCGCGGCCGCGCAGCGCGGTCTGTCGCTGTGCCAGTCACTGCTGCGCGCGCAGCTCGGGCAACGCGTCAACGTCATGATCCTCGAGAAGGCCCTCACCCTCGAGCTGCAGCATTTCGAGGACTCGGAGTTCTACGACAAGCTCACGCGCGCCCGGCGCGAGGCCTCCACCCGCCCCTTAAGCCTGGTGACGCGCACCTTCGGCCTGGTGCAGAACGCGATCTCGCTGGTGAGCTACGCGGCGGTGCTGGCGCGCTTCTCGCCGTGGGCGGTGCTGGTGCTGCTGCTGGCAGGACTGCCGTCATTCGCTGCGGAGGCGAAATTCTCCGGGGATGCGTTTCGCCTGTTCCGCTGGCGCTCCCCCGAGACGCGCATGCAGATCTACCTGGAGACGGTGATTGCGCGCGAGGACCACGCCAAGGAGGTCATGCTCTACGGCCTGGGCCCGCGCCTGCTCGACCGTTACCGCGACATCTTCCGCCGCCTGTACGCGGAAGATCGCGCGCTCACCGTACGGCGCGACACCTGGGGCTTCGCCCTCGGCCTGATCGGCACCGCATCGCTCTACGGCGCCTACGCCTGGGTCGCCGTGACCACCGCGCGGCGCATCATCACGCTCGGCCAGATGACCATGTACGTGGCGCTGTTCCGCCAGGGACAGGCGGCGGTGTCGGCCATGCTCGCAGCGGTCGGCGGCATGTACGAGGACAACCTCTACCTCTCCACGCTGTACGAGTATCTGGAGACGCCCGTAGCGCGTGCCCCCGGCACGCTCACGCGCGGGCCGTTGCCGCAGGATGGCGTGCGCTTCGAGGACGTGAGCTTCAGCTACCCGGGAGCCGAAGAGGCCGCGCTCGAGCACATCACGCTGCACCTGACTCCGGGGACGAGTCTCGCCCTGGTCGGCGAGAACGGCTCCGGCAAGACCACACTCATCAAGCTCCTCACCCGCCTCTATGCACCCACCGCGGGGCGCATTCTCCTCGACGGCCAGGATCTGGCGTTGTGGGAAGAGACGGCGCTGCGCGAGCGCATCGGCGTCATCTTCCAGGACTTCGCGCGCTACCAGATGCTGGTGGGGGAGAACGTCGGCGCGGGCGACGAGCACTTCTTCGAGGACGAGGAGCGCTGGCGCGCGGCGGCCGACAAGGGACGAGCCAGCGAGTTCATCGCGACGCTGCCGAGCGGCTACCACACGCAGCTCGGCAAGTGGTTCCGCGACGGCCGCGAGCTGTCCGGCGGGCAGTGGCAGAAGATCGCGCTGTCGCGCGCCTTCATGCGCACCCGCGCCGATATCCTCGTGCTCGATGAGCCCACCGCCGCCATGGATGCGCAGGCCGAGGCGGAAGTATTCGAGCACTTCCGGCAGCTGGCGCGCGAGCGCATCACGATCCTCATCTCGCATCGCTTCTCGACGGTGCGCATGGCCGATCAGATCGTGGTGCTGAACCGCGGACGGATCGTCGAACGCGGCACGCACGCCGAGCTGATGCAGTTGAACGGCCGCTACGCGCAGCTCTTCAGCCTGCAGGCGCGCGGCTACCGCTGAGGGCGGCTGCGCCGGCGTTACTGCGGCGGCGGTGGTGGCGGCGGCGCCCCGGGCGGCGGGGACTGGGCACCGGCGGCCGGCGCTGCGGGGTTGGGCGCCTGGTGCATCTCGGCCCGCATGCGGCGGTAGTCGATGCGGCGGATCTCGTCGATCGGGCAGCGCTGCCGGCCGGCGATCACCGAATCGAGCCGTGCGGACACCGTGCTGGAGGTGGAAGTCACGCCGATGGCATTGACCACGAAGCGCATGTCGCACGGCGGCCAGACCTTCAGCAGATACGCATCGAAGGAGGTGGTGAACACCACCAGATGGTCCTTGCCGAGCGGCTCCCAGCTGTAGAAGCGGCCGAGCCAGGTGAAGTACGGCAGCGGCGGTCCGGCGTAGGACTGGTAGCGCTCGAGCGCCACGTCCTGGGCGGTTTTCTGCGGCGGCCCGCTGGCGCAGGCGGTCAGTAGTGCAAGTGCCGCTAAGCCAAGTCCCTTGTAGCGCATGCCACGCTCCTAAAGAAAGCGCACTGATCGGATACTAAGGGAGCAACGCGCCGCGGCCCAGCGCGTTTACTCAAGCCGACGCTTCCGCGGAGTCGCCGAACAGCATCGCCACCGGAAAGGCCGCCAGGGCCTGGGCCACGGGAATTCCCAGCAGCGTGCCGCGCCGCACCGGCACCAGCTGCGCATCGTCCAGCACGTTACGGAACGTGTCGCGGGAACGCTCCTCGCGCGGCAGCTCGATGAGTGTGTCCTGCCACACGGCCTCGCCGAGCGGCAAGAGCGCCGGGTCATCCAGCAGCCGCCGGTAGAGGCGGGGCGCAATCACCAGGAGTGTGCGGCCGGCGTGATGCCGCGCGAACGCGCACACATGGTGCGCGCGCTCGCCGTGCACGCTCAGGCGCCGGTAGTCGCCGTGACTGAACAGCTGCGGCCGCGCGCGCCGCAGCTGCAGCGCCTTGGCGGTCAGGAGCAGTTTGCAGCGACCGTCGTCGATGTGCTCGAGCAGCTGCGGCAGTGCCGCGCTGCCGTGCTGCTGCAGCGCATCGAGCCAGGCGCGGCGCTGCCCGTAATCCACCGGCCGGCGGTTGTCCGGATCCACCAGGGAGAAGTCCCACAGCTCGTTCCCCTGGTAGACGTCCGGCATACCCGGCGCCGTCAGCTTCAGCAGCGTCTGCGACAGGCTGTTGTAGAGCCCGAAGCGCGCCGGGGCGCGCTGGAACTCCAGGAAATCGGCGAGGAACAGATTGGAGTCGCGCGGCTCCAGCACCGCGCGCACGAACTGCAGCAGCGCTTCCTCGTAGGCTGCGTCCGGCTCGGTCCAGCTGGTGCGCAGCTTCGCCTCGCGCACCGCCTTGATCATGTAAGCCTCGAGCCGTTCCCGATAGGCGCCGGCCGCGGCAGGATCCATGGTGCCGGCCGGCCAGCTGCCGAGCAGCGTCTGGTAGAAGTGATACTCGTCGTTGGCGGAGGGCGCCGCATCGCCGTCGAGGTCGCGTTTGCGGGAGCGATTGATGCGCATCCAGCGACGCACCGCGTCGCGCCACGGCGTGGTCATTTCCGAGAGCACGTCGAGGCGTGCGCGCACGTCCTCCGAGCGCTTGCTGTCGTGCGTCGAGGTGGCGAGCATCTCGTGCGGCCAGTGGCGCAGGCGCTGCTCGGCATCGGCGTGGAAGGCGCGCACGCCGCCGCCGTACAGGCCCGGTTCGCCACCCACCTCGTTGAGCGAGATGAGGCGGTTGAAGCGGTACAGCGCCGTGTCCTCGATGCCCTTGGCGGTGATCGGTGCGGTGATCTGCTGGAACTTCATGACGAACGCGCGCACCGCGCGCAGCTGCGCATCGCTCAGCACCGGCAGTTCGAGCAGCAGCGCCGCGCGCACGAAATCGAACACGGACCCTTCGCTGGCGGCGCGCCGCCGCCGTGCGGTGCCGATGGCCCACTCGATGTAGCGACGGTCGCTGTCGGCGACGCTGGTCGCGATGTAGGTGCGGTACACGGGGAAGCAGGCGATCACCTCGGCGAGCGCATGGCGCAGCGTATTGAAGGTGAAGTCGCGCGTGCTGCGGTGGGCGCGCGCGATGCGCGTGAGCTGATTGGTGGCGACATTGAGTTCGGAAGCGAGCGAGCGCCGCAGCACCAGCTGCTGGCACTCGTAGGCAACGTCGCGCCACTCGCGCGTCTCGCCGGTCGTGCCGCGGTAGACGCGGTCCATGCGCACGCGCGTGGCCGAGTCGATCAGCATGCGGTTGACCACGTTGGCGAAGTGGTAGCCGGTCTCGCCGTGCACCGGCCAGTCCTGCGGCAGATGCTCGAACGAGGCGGTGATCTTTTCCACCACCAGGTACAGCGCCCGCGGCCAGTCCGTGCCGCGCACCTCGTTGATGCGCCGCTGCAGCCTGCGCACGTAGCCGGCCGGGTCATACAGGCCATCCACGTGGTCGACGCGCAGGCCGTCGATCTTGCCGGCGCCGATCAGTTGCAGCAGCAGCCGGTGCGTGACCTCGAACACCGCCTCGTTGTCGACGCGCAGCGCGGCCAGATCGTTGACGTCGAAGAAGCGCCGGTAGTTGATGTCGTCGGCGGCGGCACGCCAGTAGGCGAGGTGGTACGCCTGCTGCTCGAGCAGCTCGTGCAGGGCGTCGAAGCTTGCCGGTTCCGCCGCCGTGCCGTTGAAGCTGCGTACGGCGGCCTCCAGTGCCGCCTCGACCGCGGGATTGGCGGCGACCAGCGCCGCCAGGCGCTGCTGCTGCTGGGTCTTCGCCTGGCTGCGTTCGGCAATCTGTTCGGCCGAGGTGGCGCGGCGGTCCGGGAGCGTGGCAAGTCCGCGGCGGATGATCTCCAGTTCGCCGTTGGTGACCAAAGCTGCGGCGCGGTCGAGAATGCGCGGATAGGTGCGCGGATCGAGCGGCATGCGATGCGCGTGATAGAAGACGGCGAACGAGCCGCCGGCCGGCTCGAAGCGCAGCTGCAGCTCGCCGCGCTCGAGCGCGATGCCGTACGGGGCACCCAGCACCGGCACCAGCACCTTGTGCGCGCGCTCGGGATTGGGGGGCGCCCAGTCGATGTCGAAGAAACCGGCGTAAGCGGATGCCTCGCCGTTCTCCAGCACGTCCATCCACCAGGCGTTGTCGGCGCCGAGGATGCCGACGTGGTTGGGGACGATGTCGACGATGTGCCCCATGTCGTGGGCCCGCAGGGTGCTGACGAAGCTCTCGAACTCCTGGGCCGTGCCGATCTCGGGGTTGAAGCTGTTGTGATCGACCACGTCGTAGCCGTGCGTGCTGCCGGCGCGGGCGCGGAAGTAGGGCGAGCAGTACACGTGGCTGATGCCGAGCGCGGCCAGGTAAGGCACCACCGCGATGGCGTGGCGGAACGTGAATCCGGCGTTGAGCTGCAGGCGGTAAGTCGCCCGTGGGATGACGGGCCCGCCGCCCGCGGCCTGCGCGGGGCTTTTCGGCCGCCGGCGCGCGTCGCGCCGTCCGTCACGCCTCATCGCGATGCTCCAGGAGCCACAGCACGCTCCACGGCGGCAGCTCCTTGCGCGCCAGGCTCGCCCGCACGCCCGGATGGGTGGCGAACAGCACGCGCCCGGCGGCCGGCACGCTAAGGGGCGCAGGATTCGCGCTCAGGTTCGCAATCAGGTGCAGCACCTGCTGCGGCGCGTGCCAGTCGACCGCGATCACGCCCTGGGCGCTGCTGCGGCAGGCCGCCGAGTGCAGCTGCGGCAGGAGCGGTGCGATGTCGCGACGCCGGATCGCGAGCAGCCGCCGGTAGTGCAGCAGTATGCGCGCCTGGCCCTCGCCGCGGCGCTTCGTCCAGTCCAGTCGAGCGGAGGCGAAGGTCGCCGGATCGCCCGGGTCGGGGCTGCCCGGAAACTCACGCTCGCGTGCGGCGCGCACCTGGGCCTGCAGCTGTGGCTCGAAATCGCAGAACCAGGGGAACGGCTCGCGCGCGCCCCATTCCTCGCCCATGAACAGCAGGGGCGGCGAGGGCGCGAGCAGCAGCAGGCTGCTGGCGGCGCGCAGCGCGGCGCTCTCGTGCACCAGTTGCGTGAGGCGCTCGCCGTGCACGCGGTTGCCGATCTGGTCGTGGTTCTGCAGGAAATTGATGAAGGCGCTCGGCGGCAGGTGGGCGCTGGGCTCCCCGCGTGGCGTCCCGACGAAGGACGAGTGCTCGCCCTGGTAGGCGAAGCCTTCGGCGAGCGCGCGGCCGAGCGAGCGCCTGCGGCGTCGCGCCGTAGTCGCTGTAGTAGCTGTGGTTCTCGCCCGTCAGGAGCACGTGCAGGCAGTGGTGGACGTCATCGTTCCACTGCGCATCACAGGTGTCGGCGGCTCCGGCGGGGCCGAGCAGCCGCGCGGCATTGTCGAAGTTCTCGAGCGTCAGATAGATGTGGCGTGCCGGCCCTGCCGCACCGCGCGCCGCAGCCGCCAGCTCGCGCACGACGTGCGGCTCGCCGCCATCGTGCACGGCGTGGATGGCGTCGAGGCGCAGGCCGTCGAAGTGGTACTCCGTGAGCCAGTAGAGCGCGTTGTGAATGAAGAAGTCGCGCACGGTGCGGCTGTCGGCGCCGTCGAAGTTGATCGCCGCACCCCACGGCGTGCTGTGCCGCTCAGTGAAGAACTGCGGCGCGTAGCCGTGCAGGTAATTGCCCTCCGGGCCGAAATGGTTGTAGACCACGTCGAGCAGCACCGCCAGTCCATGCTGATGAGCTGCGGCTACCAGGGCCTTGAGATCCTCCGGGCGGCCGTAACTGCAGTGCGGGGCATACTGCAGCACGCCGTCGTAGCCCCAGCCGCGTTCGCCGGGAAAGGCGGCGAGCGGCATGAGCTCGATGGCCGTGACGCCGAGGCGTGCCAGATGCCCGAGGCGCGCCGCGACCGCAGCGTAGGTGCCCGGCGCGTTGAAGGTACCGACGTGCAGTTCGTAGATGACCGCGCTCGGCCACGGCGGGGCACGCCAGTCTGCGTCCGGCCACGCATAGGCATCCGCATCGATCACCTCGCTCGGGCCGTGTACTCCCTGCGGATTGAAACGCGCGGCCGGGTCTGCGACTTGTTGTGTTCCGTTGATGCGGTAGCGATAGAGCGTGCCCGCCTGCGCCGCGCCGGTCTGCAGTTCAAACCAGCCACCGGGCTGCGCCTGCATGGGCAGCGCCGCGCGCGCCTCGCCCAGCAGCAGTTCCACGCTTTGCGCCGCCGGCGCCCACAGCCGGAAACGCACCTGGCCGGCCGCACCGATCTGCGCGCCGAACGGCATCTGATGTCGGCGCCGGAGCGTCGGCTGCATGGTGCTTCGGGGCCCCTTGGCAGGATCTAAGCCGCTTGCGCGGCAAGACAACGCAGCGGCACGCCCACCCAGTCGGGACGGGTTACCAGCTCACGCTGCAGATCGGCGCACGCCGCCCGCAGCTCGAACAGCCGCAGCAGCGGGCGCATGTCGCTGAAGGACTCGTACAGACCGTGCGCGCGTGCGATCTCGTCGTAGGTCGACAGGAACACATCGCGCGTGCGCTCTTCCCAGGCATCCAGCTGCGGCTCCCACCGGCTGCGCTCGTCGGCGGGGATCAGCGAGCATTGTTGTAACGCCATGCGCCGGGCATATGCAAACGAACGCAGCATGCCGGCCACGTCCGTCAGTGGCGAGCGCCTGCGAGTCTGCGCCGCCACGCTCGCATCGGGTGAGCCCTCGAAGTCGGTGATGATGAAATCATTGCGCTTGAGCAGCACCTGCCGCAGATGGTAGTCGCCGTGCACGCGGATTTTCAGTCCCTTGGGCGTTGCGGGCGGCGCGCCGCCAAGGCTGCGCAGCAGCGCGGTGCGGCGCGCGAGCACTGTTGTGGCGGCGCCGGCCATCGCGGGCGGCAGCTGGGCGGTGTGTTGGCTCAGGAGCTTGAGCGCGGCAGTGACGGCCTCCTGCGTCGCAGTGCGCCAGGTTTTGAGATCGGCGGCCCGGATCGGTTCGGGCGCGAGTTTGGGGTCTGCCGTCGCCGCCGCCAGCGCGCCGTGCAGCTGCGCGGTGCGCGTGGCGAGTGTGCGGATGAGCGCCAGGTACAGCCCGTGTGCGTCGCGTGGCGGGCGCCGCGTGCGTGACGCTCTCCTCGAGAAAACGCACCAGATGATTGACGGTGTAGTCCCAGCCGTCGCCCTGGTTGCCGGTGTAGGCCTGCAGCAGCGCGAGCGTGCTGCACGCGCCGTCGGCGTGGCGATACTCGACGAAGCCGGCAAGCGGCACGCTGTGGCGGAAGTGCGCCACTTCCGTCAGATAGCGGCCGATCTCCACGCCCGGGTTACGACCCGCGTGCAGGCGGCGGAAGATCTTGAGGAAGAACACGTCCCCGATGCGCACCGTCGTGTTGGCGCCCTGCGCGCCGGCGAACACCACGGGTAACTCGCTGCCGGCACTGGCGCGCAGCTCGGCGAACGGCGCGAGCGCCGTGCAGCGCAGGCTCCCCGCCTGCATGGGGAATTCGCGGCCCGCGCCCACCGCATCGATCACGGCACGGCCGAAGTCCTCGTCCGCGGCGGCATCCGCCAGCACCCCGGTCGCGGAGTGCTGGCGCACGCGCGCCAGCGCCCCGGGCAGCAGCTTGCGGTAGCGCGCCTCATCGCTGTCCTCGAAGGCGAGCGCGAGCGGCACGAAGTAGCGGCCCGCCTGCACGCCGCTCTTGATCTCGAAGATCGCGGCGAGCCAGCGGTGCTTCGCCTCCGGCAGGATCCAGTCCACGAGCAGTGCGCCGCTCAGGCCCGCCCCGCGCGCGGCCGGCGTCGCGCTGGTCGCGACCGGCAGCGGCGCCGCCCAGCGCTGCGTCGCGAGGAAGCCGGGCACCACGCGGCTCTCGAGTTGCGTGCGCAGTTTGCCGGCCAGCGTCTGGCGCCACGGCGCCACGCGCTCAGGAAAGAAACTGCGCCACCCTTCGATCAGCACCAGCAGCGGCAGGACATCGGGCGCGGCGCGCTCATCGTGCCACGGTGGCGCCTCGGCCTCGCGGCTGAGGCGAAACCAGTAGAAGGCGTAGCCAGGCAGCGTCAGCAGGTAGCGCAGCTCCCCGATCGGCGGGAAGGCGGCGCGGCCCAGCAGTTCGATCGGCACGGCGCCCTTGTACTCGGCCAGATCCAGTTCCACCGGCTGCGCCGAGCGGGCGAGATTGGCCACGCACAGGATCGTGTCCTCAGCGTACTCGCGCAGGTACACGAGCACGCGGCGGTTGCCGGGCCGGATGAAGCGCAGCGTGCCGCGGCCGAAGGCCTGGGAGCTGCGCCGCACCTGCAACATGCGCTTCATCCAGTTGAGCAGCGAGGAGCGGTCGCGCGTCTGCGCCTCCACGTTCACCGCCTCGTAGCCGTACACCGGGTCCATGATCGGCGGCAGGAACAGCTGCTGCGGATCGGCGCGCGAGAAACCGGCGTTGCGGTCCGGGCTCCACTGCATCGGCGTGCGTAGCCCGTTGCGGTCGCCGAGAAAGACGTTGTCGCCCATGCCGATCTCGTCACCGTAGTAGATGATCGGCGCGCCGGGCATGGACAGCAGCAGGCTGTTCATCAGCTTGATGCGCTCCAGGTCATTCTCCAGCAGCGGCGCGAGCCGCCGGCGGATGCCGAGATTGAGGCGGGCGCGCGCATCGGCGGCGTACGACTGGTACATGTAGTCGCGCTCGCGGCTGGTCACCATCTCGAGCGTCAGCTCGTCGTGGTTGCGCAGGAAGATGGCCCACTGGCAGGTGTCGGGAATCTCCGGCGTCTGCTCCATGATCTCGACGATGGGATGGCGATCCTCCTGGGCGATCGCCATGTACATGCGCGGCATGAGCGGAAAGTGGTATGCCATCTGGCATTCGTCGCGGCCGTCGCCGAAGTAGTCGCGCACGTCCTCGGGCCACTGGTTGGCTTCCGCCAGCAGCATGCGGTCGGGGTAGCGCTTGCTGATGTTGCTGCGGATGGTGCGGATGATCTCGTGCGTCTCGCGCAGATTCTCGTTGTTGGTGCCCTCGCGCTCCACGAGGTACGGGATCGCGTCCAGGCGAAAGCCGTCGACGCCGAAGCCCAGCCAGAAATCCATGATGCGCAGCATGGCGCGCAGCACGTGCGGGTTGTCGAAGTTCAGGTCCGGCTGGTGGCTGAAGAAGCGGTGCCAGTAGTACGACTTGGCCTGCTGGTCGTAGGCCCAGTTGGAAGTCTCGGTGTCGCTGAAGATGATGCGCGTGCCCTGGTAACGATCCGGGGTGTCGCTCCACACGTAGTAGTTGCGCTTGGCCGACTCGGGTGCGGCGCGGCGCGCGGCCTGGAACCACGGATGCGCATCCGAGGTGTGATTGAGCACCAGTTCGGTGATCACGCGCAGGTTGCGGCGGTGCGCTTCGCGCACGAAGGCGCGGAACTCGGCGCGTGTGCCGTACTGCGGATGGATGTTGTGATAGTCGGCGATGTCGTAGCCGTCGTCCTTCCCCGGCGAGGGATAGAACGGCAGCAGCCAGATGGTGTTGACCCCGAGGTCCTGGATGTACTCGAGCTTCTGCGTCAGGCCTGCGAAGTCACCGCAGCCATCGCCGTTGCCGTCGAAGAAGGCACGCACGTGCACCTCGTAGATGACGGCGTCCTTGAACCACAGGGGGTCTCCACCGGCAGGTTGCTTGCGCCGCGCCTTCATGCGCCGCAGGGTCAGCTGGGACTCAGCACGACGACCGCCAGCGGCGGCAGCCGCACCAGGAGCGACTGCGGGTGGCCGTGTGCGCCAGACGCGACGGTTTCGAGCGCGCCGAGATTGCCCTGGCCGCTGCCACCGTAGTCGGCCGCGTCGCTGTTGAGGCGCTCGAGCCAGCGGCCGCGCCTGGGTACGCCGATGCGGTAGTTGTCGCGCGGCACCGGCGTGAAGTTGCACGCCACCAGCAGCGGCGCGCCGCTGCGGTCCATGCGCAGGAACGCGATCACGCTGACGTCGGCGTCATCGCAGTCGACCCAGCGAAAGCCGCTGTCGGTGAAGTCCAGCTCGTGCAGTGCGGGGGTGCTGCGGTACAGGCGGTTCAGGTCGCGCACCCAGCGCTGTACGCCGGCGTGCAGCGGGTACTGCAGCACGTGCCACTCGAGGCTCTCCTCGTGCTGCCATTCGCGGCGCTGGCCGATCTCGCCCCCCATGAACAGCAGCTTCTTGCCCGGGTGCGTCCACATGTAGCCGAACAGCAGCCGCAGGCTGGCGAACTGCTGCCATTCGTCGCCCGGCATGCGCCCGATGAGCGAGCCCTTGCCGTGCACCACTTCGTCGTGCGAGAGCGGCAGCACGAAGTTTTCGCTGAAGGCATACCAGAGGCTGAAGGTGAGGCGGCTGTGATGGTATTTGCGGTGCAGCGGGTCCTGCTGGAAGTACTTGAGCGTGTCGTGCATCCAGCCCATGTTCCACTTCAGACCGAAACCGAGCCCGCCCAGATAGGTGGGCCGCGATACCATCGGCCAGGCGGTGGACTCCTCGGCGATGGTCTGCGTCTCGGGGTGATCGCGGTACACCGCAAGATTCAGCTGCTTGAGGAAATCGACCGCCTCGAGGTTCTCGTGGCCGCCGAAGCGGTTGGGGATCCACTCGCCCTCGCGCCGCGCGTAATTGAGGTACAGCATGGAGGCGACCGCATCCACGCGCAGCGCGTCAATGTGGTAGTGCTCCAGCCAGAACAGCGCGCTGCTCGCCAGGAAGTCGCGCACTTCGGCGCGGCCGTAGTTGAAGATGGCGCTGCTCCACTCGGGGTGAAACCCCTGGCGCGGATCGGCATGCTCGTACAGATGGGTGCCGTCGAAGCGCGCCAGGCCGTGCGCGTCGTTGGGAAAGTGCGATGGCACCCAGTCGAGAATCACGCCGATGCCGCGCTGGTGCAGGTAGTCCACCAGGTACATGAAATCCTGCGGCGTGCCGTAGCGCGCAGTCGGCGCGAAGTAGCCGGTGACCTGATAACCCCATGAGCCGTAGAAGGGATGTTCCATCACCGGCATCAGCTCCACGTGCGTGAAGCCGAGCTCGTTGGCGTAGTCGGCCACGGCATGCGCCAGCTCGCGGTACGTGAGGTGCCGGTTGTTCTCCTGCGGCACGCGCCGCCAGGAGCCCAGGTGCAGCTCGTAGATCGACCAGGGCGCGGCCAGGGCGTTGTGACGCGCCCGTTGCTTGAGCCACGCGCCATCGTCCCACGCGTAGTCCAGATCCCAGACGATGGAAGCGGTGCGCGGCGGCAGCTCGGTGCGAAACGCGTACGGGTCGCACTTGTCGCCGCTGAAGCCGTTACCCTGCGAGACGACGTGATACTTGTAGAGCGAGCCGGCGCCGGCGCCCGCCACCACGCCCTCCCAGATGCCGGAGGAGTCGGGTCGCGCCCGCAGCGGGTGGCGGTCGTTGTGCCAGTCGTTGAAATCGCCGATCACCGAAACGGCGCTGGCGTTGGGTGCCCAAACGGCGAAATGCGTGGCGCGCGAAGTGCCGCCCTGGGCGCGCAGCGCGTGCGCTCCCAACTTCTCGTAGGCGCGGAAGTAGGTTCCTTCGCGAAAATGATAGATGTCTTGTTCGGTCAGCAGCACCGCTAAAGTCTAGCAAGTCGTCCTGTACTGTGCTGGTATGGAAGAGATGAGTTCGCCTCCGATCGTCATCGGCCATCGCGGCGCGAGCGGCTATGCGCCCGAGCACACGCTCGCGTCCTATTTTCTGGCCATGCAGTACGGCGCCGACTTCATCGAGCCGGACCTGGTGATGACGCGCGACGCTGTACTGATCGCGCGCCACGAAAACGAAATCGGCGGCACCACCGACGTCGCGGCGCACCCGCAGTTCGCGCCGCGCCGCACGACGCGCCTGATCGACGCTGTCAGCGTAACAGGTTGGTTCACCGAGGACTTCACGCTCGCGGAGCTGAAGACGCTGCGCGCCCGCGAGCGCATCCCGCAGCTGCGTCCCGGTAACACGCGCTTCGACGGGCAGTTCGAGATCCCGACCTTCGAGGAGATCCTGGTGCTGCTGCGCGGCGTGGAGGCGCAGCGCGCCGCGCGTGCGCGGCAGCTGAATGTGCCGCCGCCGCCACCGATCGGTGTATACCCCGAGACCAAGCACCCGAGCTACTTTGCCGGGCGCGGACTGGCGATGGAGCGGCCGCTGGTGGCGCTGCTGGCGCAGCACGGCTTCGCCACTGCCAGCGCGCCGGTGTGGCTGCAGTCATTCGAGGTGGGCAACCTGCGCGAGCTGGCCGCGCTCACGCCGTTGCGGCGCGTGCAGCTGATCGAGGACGGCGGCGCACCCTATGACTGCGTCGCCGCCGGCAGCAAGCGCAGCTACGCCGATCTCATCAGCCCGCAGGGACTCAAGGACATCGCCGGCTACGCGCACGCCATCGGCCCGAATAAGTCGCTGATCATGGCGCGCCGCGCCGACGACAGCCTGGCCGAGCCCACCAGGCTCGTGGCTGAGGCGCACGCTGCAGGGACTGGCCGTGCACCCGTGGACGTTTCGCGCCGAGAACGCTTTCCTGCCGGCGCAGTTTCGGCGCGGCACGACGCCTGCCGAGCATGGCGACCTGGCCGGCGAACTGTGCGCGTTCCTGGAGTGCGGGATCGATGGATTCTTCACCGACCAGGCGGATGTCGGTGTCGCGGCGCGTGCCGCCTGGCTCGCGGGCGGCTAGCCTCAGGCGCCGCGGCGCCGGCCCGGGCCGCCGACGAACACCAGCGTCTCGTCGACGTCGCGACGCGGCAGTTGCGCGGCGGCTTCCAGTGACAGCCGGGCACGCGAGCCGGCAAGACTTGCCTCGCTGGCCGCCGCTGCCGCCTCCACCGGGTGCGCCAGCAGGAAGCCCTGCACGGCGATGGGGCCGCACTGTGCGAGGAACTCGAGCTGGGTGCCGCGCTCCACGCCCTCGGCCACGACCTGCAGCCCGAGGCCGTGGCACAGCGCCACGACCGAGCGCACGATCGCCGCCGAGCGCGGGTTGGTATCCACGCCTGCGACCAGCAGGCGATCGAGCTTGACGTGCGTGATCGGCAGCTGCTCGAGCGAGGTGAGCGAGGAGTAGCCGATGCCGAAGTCGTCGAGCGCGATGGCGACGCCGAGCTTGCGCAGGCGCCGCAGCGATTCGATCGTTGCCGGTCCGGTCTGGAAGACGGTTTCGGTGATCTCCAGCTGCAGGGCGCTCGCCGGCAGCCCGGTGAGCTCGAGCGTGCGCGCGATGTGTTCGACGAAGTCGCTCTCGAAGAACTGCGGCGGCGAGACGTTGATCGCCACGCAGGCGCGCGTCCAGCCCTGCGCCCGCCAGGCGGCGGCCGCCGAGGCGGCGGTGTGCAGGATCCAGTCGGTCAGCTCGTGGATCAGGCCGGTCTTTTCGGCGACCTGGATGAATTCCTCGGCGGCAGCGATGCGGCCGTCGGGCTTGCGCCAGCGCAGCAGCGCCTCCACGTGCGAGCGCCTCGAAGGTATGCAGCGACACCTCCGGCTGGTACATGAGCAGCAGCTGGCCGCCCTCGACCGCGCGGCGCAGCGATTGCTCGAGGCGGAAGCGCTGCGCGGCGGCATCGTAGAGCGCGGGGCTGTAGAGCGCGAAGCGGTTGCGACCCAGCTCCTTGGCGCGAAACAGCGCCACGTCTGCGGCACGCAGCAGCCCTTCGGCATCGGCGGCATGGTCCGGATAGAGGCTCGCACCGACGCTGGCGCTGGTGGTCAGCACGCGGCCGTCGACGATGAGCGGCTCTTGCAGCGTGGCCACGATCTGCTCGGCGTGGTTCTCGACCTGCTCGATCGAGCTGACGTTCTCGAGCAGCACCGTGAATTCGTCGCCGCCCAGGCGCGCCAGCAGCGCGTTGGCGCCGGTGGCGCTGTGCAGGCGGTTGGCGATGTGCTGCAGCACGCGGTCGCCGAAGCTGTGACCGAGGGTGTCGTTGATGGACTTGAAGTTGTCGACGTCGACGAACAGCAGCGCCAGGCGCCGCCGGCCGCTCGCCTGCGCCAGGGCCGCTTCCAGATGCGCCGACAGCTTGCGGCGGTTGGGCAGCTGCGTCAGCGGATCGTGATGCGCCAGGTGATGCAGCTGCTGCGTGCGTTCGGTGACGTGCTGCTCCAGCTCGGCCTGGTGCGCGCGCAGCTCCGCTTCGGCGGCCGCGATGCGATCGGCCATGGTGTTGAACGATTCCGCCAGCTCGTCGATCTCGGCCGAGCCGCCGCGCCGGGCGCGCGCGGCGCGGTCGCCGCCGGCGAACTGGCGGGTGGCGGCGGTCAGGCGTCGCACCGGCAGGCTGATGCTCGCGGCGAGCAGCGCCGAGATCACCAACAGGACCGCCAGCATGGCGGCGCCGGTGTTGCGCAGCGTCTGCTCGACCTGCTCGGCAGCGCCGGCGGCCTGCTGTCCGGCGTCCAGCAGGGCGCGGTCGGCCGGCTGCTGCAGCTGCTGCTGCACGCCGGCGGTAAGCGCGGCGCTGTCCTCAAACAGCCGGTGCCACTCGGGCGCGCTCTGCGCGTCGTAGCGCTGGATCTCAAGACGCAGGCGGGCCGCGTCGCGGAAGTCCTCGCGCACCAGCGCGAGCCAGGAGCGTCCGGGCGAGGCCTCGAAGTCGGCGACATGGGCATCGAGGACTGCCAGAAAATCCCGTTCGCGCCGCGCGAGGATGGTGTCGACTGTCGACGCTGCCGCGTACCGCGTTGATGGCCGCTTGCAGCTCGGCCAGCGAACGGTTGGCGACCACCTGGGTACCATTGATGGCCAGGCCCGTGCCGCCGGCACCGGCCACGCGCTGGTAGACGCGGTTGAGCGCGGCCTGGCGCTCGCTCGCCCACTGGGCACGCTGCGTGACGCGGCTCGCGAGCTCGCGCGCGGTGGCAATGTGCCGCGTCAGCTGGGCGCGCAGGTCCGGCGCACCGGGCGTGGTGCTGGTGCCCGGGGCGAGAGCGAAGTAATTGGTGACCGCGGTTTCGAGTGCATCGCCTGCCGCGGTCACGCTGCTGAAGTCGCCGGCATCGCGCGACTGCACGTACTCGCCGATGGCGCGGTCGAAGGCGACCAGCTGCTCCAGCACCGCGCTGGCGCTGCGGGCCAGCGGCTCATGCTCGATCTGCATGCTGCGCAGCGTCGTCAGCGTCGTGCGGGTCGTGCGTGTGGCCAGGTCTTCGCCGGCGACCAGCACGCCGGCCACCGCGCCAAACCCCACCAGCAGTCGCCAGCCGATGCCGAAGCGCGGACCGCGCCAGCGGCGCGCGCGGCGCCGAAGCGGCGCGGGCGAGTCCGTGGGCTGCGATACGCTGGCTTCAATCATTGGTTCTTTGCATGCGACATAAGCCGCCGCCGACGAGAGGCTTCTCAGTCATCCGTGAACTGGCCGAGTCCTGCGGCATGATGCGCGCAGCTGCTGCCACGCTTCCGTGGCAGGCATCGCATAACGGGGGGCCGGCGTGACGCAGTACGCGTCTTTTGCAGCGCGTCGGGTGGGATCCGGCTCGACCCCCGGGAGCGCCGCTGGCGCCCGGGCTGGCGCTGCTTTTGCCCTATACTAGGCGCACAGATGAAGGGCGGCCGAAAGCATGAGCGAGCTTGCTGATACGTTCGACGCGGCCTTTTCCAAGGCCGTCGATTTGGGAAACCGCATTGCGGATAAGGACAAGGACGCCGATCTTTGGGACATCGCCGACGGGCTGCTCGCCGGTGCTATCCAGTACTGGCTGTATTCGCGCCAGCCGTGCGGCGATCCGCGCTGTCAGGACTGCATGCCGATCAGTACGGCTCAGGGGCGCATGGCCGAGCTGAATCGCCTGCTCGAGCAGCTCGCCTCCGAGAGCGAGTACTTCCACACGCCGACCGACGCCAACGCCGGCCGCGCCTGAAGATCGGCGCAGCGGCTCAGCTGGCGGCCTGCACCGGCTGCCGCGCACCGCCCGCGACCTCGTCCAGCGCCAGCTCGAACAGGCGGAAACCTTCCTTCAGCAGCGCGTCGGGAATGGTGAGCGGGGCGAGGAAGCGGATCACGTTCGCGTACTGACCGCACGACAGAATGATGAGCCCATGCCGTCCGGCCGCCTGCACCAGGGCACGGGTGAGCTCCGCATCCGGGGCGTCGGCGCGGCCGTTCTTCACCAGCTCCATCGCCACCATCGCCCCGAGTGAGCGCACGTCGCCCACGCACGGGAAGCGCACCTGCAGGCCCTTCAGACGCGAACTCATGAAGCGACCGATCTCCTGGGCGCGGGCCAGCAGCCGCTCATCGCGCATCACCTCGAGCACGGCCAGTCCCGCCGCGCAGGCGAGCGGCGAGCCGGCGAAGGTGCCGCCCAGGCCGCCCGGCCGGTGGCGCGTCCATGATCTCTGCCTTGCCGGTCACCGCCGACAGCGGCACGCCGCCGGCCACGCTCTTGGCGATGGTGATCAGGTCCGGCTCGACGCCGGAGTGTTCGATGGCGAACATGCGCCCGGTGCGTCCAAAGCCCGACTGGATCTCGTCCGCGATGAGCACGATGCCGTGCGCGTCGCACACGCTGCGCAGGCGCCGCAGCAGCTCGGCGGGCGCGGCGTAGAAACCACCTTCACCCAGCACCGGCTCGATGATGATGGCGGCGACGCGCGCCGGATCGACGTCGGCCTTGAACAGTTGTTCGAGCGCCGTCAGCGTGTGCTCCACCGTCACGCCGTGATTGGCCATGGGGTAGGGCAGGTGATAGATCTCCGGCAGCATCGGCCCGAAGCCGGCCTTGTACGGCTGCACCTTGCCGGTGAGGCTGATGCACGCGAGCGTGCGGCCATGGAAGCCGGCCTGGAAGGCGATCACCGCGGAGCGCTTGGTGTGGTAGCGCGCGATCTTGATGGCGTTCTCGACCGCTTCCGCGCCGGTCGTGAGGAAGATGGTTTTTTTCGGTCCCTTGCCGGGGGCGAGCTCGTTCAAGGCTTCCGCCAGCGCGATGTAGCTCTCGTACGGGGTGACCTGGAAGCAGGTGTGCGTGAGCTTCTCCAGCTGCTGGGCGATCGCCTGGGCCACCTTCGGGTGCACGTGACCGGTGTTGAGCACTGAAATGCCGCTGCCGAAATCGATGTAGCGCTTGCCCTCGACGTCCCACAGCTCGGAGTTGCTGGCGCGCTCGGCGTACACCGCCAGCGAGTTGCTCACGCCACGGGGCACCGCCTGCTGGCGGCGGGCTTGCAGATCAGCGTTCGACTTCTTCACGTCATATCCTTTCAGGCGTTGCTCTTGAGCGTGGCGGCGCGGTGAATCGCAGCGCGGATGCGCTGATAGGTGCCGCAGCGGCAGATATTGCCGGACATCGCGGCGTCGATATCGGCGTCGCTCGGCTGCGGCGTCTGCGCCAGCAGCGCCGCTGCCGACATGATCTGACCGGACTGGCAGTAGCCGCACTGGGGCACGTCGAGCTCGATCCAGGCCCGCTGCAGCGGGTGGCTGCGGTCGCTCGACAGACCTTCGATGGTGGTGACGCGGCGCCTGCCGATGGCGCTGACGGGCGTCACGCAGGAACGCACCGGCTGGCCGTCCAGGTGCACGGTGCAGGCGCCGCACAGCGCCATGCCGCAGCCGAACTTGGTGCCGGTGAGGCCGAGCGTGTCGCGCAGCACCCACAGGAGCGGCGTGTCGGGGTCCACGTCGACCGCAGTGTCACGGCCGTTGAGGTTGAGTTTGATCACTGAGCTAACCAGGGCGCGGTCTTAAGCTGACTACTATACGGCCGGCGGCAAGCCGCGCGCATCTCACGGCGGGCGGGCGCAATGCGAGGGGTCGATAGACGCTCTACAATGCGGGGGCAACATGACTTCGCGAAAGTATCTGCCTTGAACCAAGCCATCTCAAACGCCGGCGGCGCGGCACCGCTCAGCGCCGAATGCGTCATCGTCGGCGCGGGCCCCTGCGGGTTGTTCCAGGTGTTCGAACTCGGCCTGCTGGGCATCAGCGCGCACCTGGTCGATTCGCTGGCGCACCCGGGCGGCCAGTGCGCCGAGCTCTATCCGGACAAGCCGATCTACGACATTCCGGCGCTGCCGGTGTGCGGCGCACAGGAACTGGTCGATCGCCTGCTGCAGCAGATCAAGCCCTTCCACCCGCAGCTGCACCTCGGCCACGAGGTGACCGAGTTCGCGCAGCGGCCGGACGGGCGCTTTCACCTGGCCACCGCGGGCGGCGTGAGCTTCGATGCCGGCACCGTGGTCATCGCCGCAGGCGTCGGCTCGTTCCAGCCGCGGCGCATCGGCATCGAGGGTGCCGATGCGTGGGAAGGCGGCGCCATCCAGTACCGCGTCAAGGGCGCTGCGGACCTGGCCGGCAAGCACCTGGTGATCTTCGGCGGCGGTGATTCCGCGCTCGACTGGACGCTGGAACTGCTGCCGCGCGCGGCCTCCATGACACTGGTGCACCGGCGGCGCGATTTCCGCGCGGCGCCTGCCTCGGTGGCGCGCATGCAGGAGCACGTCGGCGCGGGACGCATGCGCTGCTTCGAGGCTCTGCCGCACTCGCTGCTGGTGGAGCAGGGCACGCTGCGGGGCGTCAACATCAAGGCCCCCGACGGTGCCGTGCATGCGCTGCCGGCGGATCAGCTGCTGGTTTTCTTCGGCCTGCATCCGAAGCTCGGGCCGATCGCCGAATGGGGGCTGGCGCTGGAGAAAAAGGCGCTGCGCGTCGACACCGAGAAGTTCCAGACGAGTCTGCCGGGCGTGTTTGCGGTCGGCGACATCAACACCTACCCGGGCAAGAAGAAGCTGATCCTGTCCGGTTTTCACGAGGCAGCGCTGGCGTCCTTCGCCATCCAGCACCACCTCTTTCCGCAGAAGAAGCAGTTCCTGCAATACACCACCACCAGCCCGGTCATGCACCAGCGGCTGGGTGTCCCGGATTAGCTGCCTGCACACCACGAGGAGACGACGATGACAATGCTACGCCACACGCTCGCCGTGGCCGCCCTGGCCGCCGCTTGCTGCCTGCCGCTGCGCGCGCACGCCGACAACAGCTGCAAACTGGAGATCAGCGCCAACGATCAGATGATGTACGACAAGCAGACGCTGTGGGTGTCTTCCGCCTGCAAGTCAGTCACGCTCACGCTGCACCATACCGGCAAGCTGCCCAAGGCCGCCATGGGCCACAACTGGGTGCTGGTCAACGGTCCTGATCTGCCCGCGGTCGCCAACGCCGGCATGGGCGCGGGACCTGCGAGCGACTACGTACCGGCCGGCGACAAGCGCGTGCTGGCACACACCAAGCTCGTGGGCGGCGGCGAGTCTGACACGGTGACGTTCCCGACGGCCGGCCTGAAAGAGGGCGGCGACTACAAGTTCCTGTGCACCTTTCCCGGCCACAACGCGCTGATGCATGGCACGTTCAAGTTCGGCGGTCCCCCCTCGTAAGTTCATGGACCAGCGCCTGGCCGACCTGCTGCAGCTGCTTGAGCTGGAGCAGCTGGAGGACAACCTGTTCCGCGGTGAGAGCCGCGACATCGGCAGCCCGCAGGTTTTCGGCGGCCAGGTGCTGGGCCAGGCGCTGTCGGCGGCCGCCGCCACGGTGGTCGAGCGCGTGGTGCACTCCATGCACGCCTACTTCCTGCGGCGTGGCGACTGCACCGCGCCGATCGTCTACGAGGTGGATCGCAGCCTCGACGGCCGCCACTTCTCCAATCGTCGCGTCGTCGCCATCCAGCACGGCGCGCAGATCTTCAACATGACCGCCTCCTTCCAGGTGGCCGAGAGCGGCTTCGATCACCAGATCGGCATGCCGCCGGCGCCGCCGCCGGAGAGCCTGCCGGAGTCGAGCGGGCCGCCGCCGGAGGTACTGGCGCGTCTGCCCGAGCGGGTGCGGCGCTTTTTCGAGCAGCCGCGGCCGTTCGAGTTCCGCGCCGTGCAGCCGATCGACTACCTGCAGCCGCGCCACGCGCCGCCGGCGCGCGAGATCTGGTTCCGCGCCGTGGGTGCGCTGCCGGACGATGAGATGCTGCACCGTCGCCTGCTCGCCTACGTGTCGGATTTCTTTCTGCTCGACACCGCGACGCTGCCGCACGGCACCTCGCTCCTGCGACCGAGCATCGTCATGGCGAGCATCGATCACGCCATGTGGTTCCACCGTCCGCTGCGCCTCGATGACTGGCTGCTGTACGCCATCGACAGTCCGAGCGCCTCCGGGGCCCGCGGCTTTGCCCGCGCCAGCGTATTTGCGCGCGACGGCCGGCTGGTGGCGAGTGCGGCCCAGGAAGGCCTGGTGCGCACGCGCAAGGACAGCTAGCGCACGGCGCCGGCAGGCCCATGGTGGCGCTTCTGGCAGTTCTGACCGCGGCAGCCGCCGCCGATGCCGGCGACGTAGGCGCGCTGGAACGCCTGTGGCCGGGAACGCGCGACTCCAGCGAACAGGTCGTGATGAGCGTGGACCGCGGCGCGCTGCTGTGGCCGCAGAGCAGCGACCGGCGCGTGCGCACCATCGTAGCGCCCGTGCACGTGGCCTGGCTCGGCGCGCACGTGCTGTACCTCGAGGAGTTCCTGGAAGACGAACCACAGCAGCCGCGGCGACAGGTGCTCATGCAGCTGGAGCCCGCGAGCGAGGCCGCCCACAGCGTGCGCGTGCACCTGTACACGCTCGTGGCGCCGCTGCGCTGGATCCATCTCAACTACCGGCCGGCGCTGGCCGCGACACTGCAGGCGCAGGACGTCGTGCCCGCCAGCGGCTGCGATCTGCTGCTGGCGCGCTCGGCCGATCAGTTCCGCGGCGGCACCGAGGGCAGGCACTGCACCGATGTGCGCGCCGGAGTGGCGCGTTACCTCGACCTGCAGATGGTCATCAGCGAGGACCTCTACTGGTACCGCCGCCGCGTGCTACGGCAGAGCGACGGCGAACTGCAGCAGGAGGTCATCGGTTTCAACCGCTTCGAGCCGGATGAGGCGCGCCTGTACGCCTGCCGCATCGCCTGGTCGGCATCCGGCAGCGCACGCGACCGGCACCCGTTCGTGACGCTCGATCTTTACGAGGAGGGCGGGCGCGGCCACTTCGTCACCCCCGATGGCCGCACGCTGCAGCTGACCCTGCACGGGCGCGACTGGCCGTTCGCGGTGGATCGCGATGCCTTGCTGCTGACGCTGCAGGAGGCGGGCGCGGACAGCCCGCTCGCCACCGCCTGGGCGCAGATGGATGCCCAGCAGATCGTGCTCGATCTGGGCTGGCTGGCAGTACGCTGTGGCTCGATCGCCCCCGACTCGGACGAACTGGCTCAGTGAGCCGCGTGCTGCGTGATGGCGGTGATGTCCTTGAGCAGCAGCGGATTGAAGCGCGCCGGATCCTCCATCATGAGGAAATGGCCGCTGTGCGGCACGACATCGAGAGTGAAGTCCGGGATTGATTTGCGGATGCGTGCCCCGTCCGTGGGCAGCAGGTCGGAGTTGATGGCGTAGACCGGCACGTGGATCGCCGGCAACACGCCGCTCAGGTCGGTGCCAAGCAGCGCGCGCAGGCTCGGGATCGCGACCGCCGGCGGCTCGAGCGACATGTCGTAGGCGATCTTCTGCGCCAGTGCCGCATTGCCGCCCTTGGCAAACAGCGAGGTGGTCACGAGCTTGCGCGTCTCGCCGATGAAGTCGGCGGCGAAGGGCGCCACGCGCTGCTCTATTTCGCGTTTCGCCAGCGGCGCGTCCCCGACCGAGCGCAGCGCATCGACCGCGATGACGCCGATGACGCGCGTGCCCAAGAGCGGCGTCGCCGTCAGCGCCACGGCCGCACCCATCGAGTGCCCGACCAGGATCAGCTGCGGGTTGGGGATGTCGCGCGCCACCGCGACCACGTCCTGGGCGTAGTTGGCGATCGACCAGTCGCTGCGATTGCTGCCGGAGGCGCCGTGACCGGCGAGGTTCACCGCCACAACCGTGTAGCTCGCTTTGAGCAGCGGCAGCTGCGCGTTCCAGTAGTTGGCATCGGTTGCCCAGCCGTGCACCAGCACGATAGCCGGATCGCCGTGACCGTAGACGTGATACTCGATGTGCACGTTATCCGGCGACAGCGTGATGCGCGGGCCCTCGCCCGGGTCGGCAGGCTTCGCGGGCGTTGCCGCAGCGGCCGGCGGCGCGGCGGCGGCCGCAGAGGCATGAGGCGGCGGGTGTGAACCGCAGGCCGTGAGCCCTACGAGCAGTAGTCCGCAGCAGACCCAGCGCCCATAAACCATGCAAATTGCTCCAACTGCCTAAGCGCGCAATACCTTGCCGGGATTCATGATGCCGTGCGGATCGAGTGCGTGCTTGACGGCGCGCATCACAGCGAGCTCGACCGGGTCGGCATAGCGCTCCAGTTCCGCAACCTTCAGCTGCCCGATGCCGTGCTCGGCACTGAAGCTGCCGCCGTATTCCCGCACCAGGTCGTGCAGCGCACGCTGCACGTGCGCGCCGCGTGCCAGGAACGCCTCGGGATCCGCGCCCGGGCTCTGCGTCAGGTTGAAGTGCAGGTTGCCATCGCCGAGGTGCCCGTAGGCGACCAGTGTGCCATCGGGCACGTTGGCGCGAAGCCAGGTGGTGGCGCTCGCCACGAAGTCTGCCAGTGCCCCGGCGGGCAGCGAGATATCGTGCTTGAGCCCGGCGCCCTCGCGGCGCTGCGCCTCCGGAATGCTCTCCCGCAGCTGCCACAGCGCGGCGCGCTCGCGCTCGCTGTGCGTCAGCACGGCATCGAGCACCTGGCCGCGCGCGAGCGCAGCAGCGAGGGCCTCCTGCAACACCTCGGCGAGCGGTTCCGCAGCTCGCGGCGAGCTCAGCTCGCACAGCACGTACCAGTCGTGCGCGCCTGGCAGCGGATCGCGCACGCCCTCGATGTGGCGCGCCGTCAGTTCCACGGCGATGCGCGGAATCAGTTCGAAGGAGCTGACACGGTCGCCGCTGGCCTCGCGCAGCTCACCCAGCAGCGTCACCGCGGCGTGCACGTCGGCGACGGCGACCAGCGCGGTCGCGGCGGCGCGGATCTTCGGATACAGCTTGAGGGTGGCGGCCGTGATGATGCCGAGCGTGCCCTCGGCGCCGAGCCACAATGACTTGATGTCGTAGCCGGTGTTGTCCTTGCGCAGGTCGGAGAGCGCCGCCAGCACCCGGCCGTCGGGCAGCACCACCTCCAGCCCCAGCACCAGCTCGCGCATCATGCCGTAGCGCAGCACGCTGGTGCCGCCGGCGTTGGTGGAGAGGTTGCCGCCGATCTGGCAGCTGCCTTCCGAACCGAGACTGAGCGGAAACAGGCGCCCGGCCACGTCGGCCGCCTGCTGCACCTGTGCGAGCAGACAGCCGGCCTCGGCCACGAGCGAATAGTTGTCGGGATCGATGCGACGGATGCGGTTCAGGCGCCGCAGCGAGACCACGAGCTGCTGCCCGGAATCGTCCGGCGTCGCGCCGCCGCAGTAGCTGGTGTTGCCGCCGTGGGGCACCACGGCGATGCGCGCCTCATGGCACAGCGCCAGGAGGCGGGAGACTTCGTCGGCCGAGTGCGGCAGCGCCACCGCCAGTGCCTGCCCGTGATAGAGCTTGCGATGATCGCTCAGGAACGGCGCGCAGTCCGCCGCCGTGGTGAGCAGTCCGTCCGCGCCCAGGATCTCGCGCAGCCGGGCGCGCAGCTGCGGCGCTGACGATGTCAATGGCTGGCGAGTGCGCGCAATGCCGCGATGCGTTCATCCAGCGGCGGGTGACTCATGAACAGGCGTTTCAGGCCGCCGGCGGCCCCGCCGTCGGCGATGCCGAAGGCGGCGAACTGCTGCGAGGGCAGCGGCTCGTGCACGCGCTTGAGCTCCTCCAGCGCGGCGATCATGTTGCCGGTGCCGCTGAGCTCGGCGCCGCCACGGTCGGCGCGGAACTCGCGGCGCCGCGAATACCACATGACGATCATGTTGGCGAGGATGCCGAGCACCAGCTGCAGCACGATCACGGTGACGAAAGAGGCGATACCGCGCCCGTCGTCGGAGCGGAACACCGCGCGGTCGATGATGTTGCCGATGACGCGCGACAGGAAGATCACGAAGGTATTGACCACGCCCTGCAAGAGGGTGAGCGTCACCATGTCGCCGTTGGCGACGTGCGTCATCTCGTGGCCGAGGACCGCCTCGATCTCCTGGCGCTTCATGCTCTGCAGCAGCCCGCTGCTCACCGCGACCAGCGCATGGTTGCGGCTGGCACCGGTGGCAAAGGCATTCGGCTCCGGGGAGTTGAAGATGCCGACGTCCGGCATGCCGACGCCGACCCGCTGCGCGTGCTGCTGCACGATCGACACGAGCCACTGCTCGGTCGGGTCGGGGGACTGCCCGATGATGCGCACGCCCATGGACATCTTGGCCAGGGTCTTCGACATGAGCAGCGAGATGAAGGAGCCGCCGAAGCCGAACAGCGCGGCCATGGCCAAAAGACCCGACATGCTGCCGCCGTGCATGGCGAGATAGGTGTCCAGGCCCAGCAGGTGCGCGACGATCGACAGCACCAGCAATACGGCGAGGTTGGTCGCGAGGAACAGCACGATGCGTTTCATGACGTCGATGCCTGCGGTGGCAATAGGGTAGTTATAGGGGTCAATCCGGGGCCGGGGTGGCACTGTACCGTTACGGCCCTACCCCCGCCAGCGTGGGGCCGGGCGCTGTTTTTTCAAGAGCTTGGCGCCGCCCGCCTCAGCCGATGGCGACGCCCAGCGCCTTGCCCACCAGGAAGCTGACGGCACCGGCCGCGCCGCCGATCAGCACCATGCGCAGCGCGCCGCGCAGCGCCTGCCGGCCGGTGAACAGCGACAGGCCCAGACCTACCAGGAACAGGGCGAGGAGCGTCGCGAGCGCGGCCAGGAGCGTCGCCCGGACGCCGCGCAGGCCGGCCAGATACGGCAGCAGCGGCACGAGGGCGCCGAGCGCAAAGGCCACGAACGATACGCCGGCCGCCTGCCACGGATTGCCGAGATCGTCGGGGTTCAGTCCCAGCTCTTCCCGCGCCAGCACATCGAGGGCGGCCTGCGGGTTCGCCAGCAGCGCCCGGCTGACGGCCCGCGCCTGTGCCAGCTCGAGCCCGCGCGCCTGATAGATGAGCGCCAGTTCTTCCGCCTCTTCCTGCGGGTACTCGGCGAGCTCCTCGCGCTCCAGCGCGATCTGATATTCGTACATCTCGCGCTGCGAACGCACCGAGACGTATTCGCCGGCGGCCATCGAGAGCGCGCCCGCCAGCAGTCCGGCGGCGCCGGCGGTCAGCACTGTGCCGCCGCCGACCCCGGCACCGGCAACACCGAGCACCAGGCTGACGTTGGATACCAGCCCGTCGTTGATGCCAAACACGCCGGCACGCAGGCTGCCGCCGAGCGCACTGCGATGGCGCACGCCCACCTGCGCCAGCGAGGTGGGCATGAGGTGGCCGCCGCTGGCCGGGGCGGCGTAGATCGACAGGCCGCGCAGCTTCATGGCCGCAAGCACCGTGCGCAGCGCGCGCGGCTCGAAGTGCCTCAGCAGGCGCGCCACGATGCGCGCGCGCAGCGAGGGTACGAATACGCGCTGCGGCGCGGCGGCGTCGGTGCGCTGCGCGAGCCGCTGCCAGTGAGCCGCCTGCTCCTCGGCGGCGGCGCCAAGTTTCAGGAACAGGTCGCTCTTGTGCGGGTCAGCTTCGGCGGCGGCAACCTGGCGATACAGCCAGGCGGATTCTTTCTCGTGGTACCAGCTGTCAGGACCGGATGCGGTCAATATTCTTCCCGCTGCTCGTCCGCATCGTCCTCTTCCTCGTCATCGTCCGTCGTCATCGTCCTCGTCGTCGTCCTCGTCCCAGTCGTCCTCGTCCGCGTCGTCCTCGTCATCGGACTCAGACCAGCCCTCCGGCTCCTGAATCTTTTCAAGGTCCATCTCGTGCCAGGTCTCAAGGTCGATCTCCTCGATGTCGCCATCGAGGTACTCGATCTCGAGCAGTTCCGAATCCTCGTCGACCGACAGCACGCGGAACTGTTCTTCTTCTTCGAGGTTCTCGTACCACTGGCCGGGTACCGGCTCGTAATCTCTGCTCACCGCGAAAGCCATCCTGTCGTCAATTCGCCGACGATAAGTGTAGGGGCTGCGCTGTTCTTGGGCAACGCAGCCCGAATGCGTATAGTTTTCCTTCATGACCGGCCGACGTCCCGATTCCGCGGCGCCTCTCACGCAGGCGCGGCGAATCGTCGTCAAGGTGGGTTCTGCGCTCCTGGTTGACGCAGAGAGCGCGCGCGTCAACCGCGCCTGGCTCGAAACCCTGATCGACGACCTGCTCAGACTGCGCAAGCGCGGCCAGCGTGTCATCCTGGTGTCATCCGGCGCGATCGCGCTCGGCCGGCGGCGCCTGGGCCTCAAGCACGGCACGCTGCGCCTCGAGGAAAGCCAGGCCGCCGCGGCGGTGGGTCAGATCCGTCTGGCACATGCCTACAAGGAACTGTTGGAGAGCAAGGACGTGACCGTGGCGCAGGTGCTGCTCACCCTGGAGGACAGCGAGCGCCGCCGCCGTTACCTCAATGCGCGCGCCACGCTCGAGTCCTTGCTGGAGCTGGGCGCGCTGCCGGTGATCAACGAAAACGACACGGTCGCGACGGCCGAGATCCGCTACGGCGACAACGATCGCCTGGCGGCGCGGGTGGCGCAGATGACGGCGGCCGACTGCCTGGTGCTGCTGTCGGACGTCGACGGCCTGTACAGCGCCGATCCCAACAAGGACCCGAACGCGCGCTTCATCCACGAAGTGCGGCAGATCACTCCCGAGATCGAAGCCATGGCGGGGCGCCCGGCCTCGCGCCTCGGCTCCGGCGGCATGAGCGCCAAGCTTGCGGCCGCACGGATCGCCATGGCCGCCGGCTGTCACCTGTGCATCGCGGCCGGGGCGCACAAGCACCCGCTGCGCCGCATCGAGGAGGGCGCGGACTGCACCTGGTTCGTGCCGAGCGCCACGCCGGCGGCGGCGCGCAAGCAGTGGATCGCCGGCACGCTGCGGCCGTCGGGCGCCGTGACCATCGACGCCGGCGCACTGCGCGCGCTGCTCGACGGGCGCAGCCTCCTGCCCGCCGGCGTCACCGCTGCGCGCGGACGCTTTGACCGCGGTGATACGGTGAGCGTCCTCACGAGCGAGGGCGCGGAAATTGCCCGCGGCATCGTTGCCTACTCCGACGCCGACGCTGCGCGCATCATGGGGCGCAAGTCCTCCGAAATCGTCGAGCTGCTCGGCTTTCGCGGCCGCGACGAAATGATTCATCGCGACGATCTGGTGCTGATGCACAAAGAGCCGGCGCTCGCCGACCTGCCACGGGTAAGCGAGCCGTGAGCGCCAGGCACGAGCAGTCGCTCGGCGCGCTCATGGAGGCGCTCGGCAAGGAGGCCCGCGCCGCCGCCGCGATCCTGGCGCTCGCCCCGACAGCACAGAAAGATGCCGCGCTCACGGCCGCCGCCGCGGCGGTGCGCGCGCAGTGCACGGCGCTGCTGGCCGCCAACCAGCAGGACCTGGCAGCGGCGCGGACGCTGGGCCTGAGCGGGGCGCGCCTCGAGCGGCTGCAGCTCGATGCGGCCCGCATCGAGGCCATCGCCGCGAGCATCGAGGCGGTGGCAGCTTTACCCGACCCGGTCGGACGCATCACCGCAGCGTGGCAGCGGCCGAACGGCCTCATCATCCAGCGCATCACCGTACCGCTCGGCGTCATCGGCATCATCTACGAGAGTCGCCCCAACGTCACCGCCGATGCCGGTGCCCTGTGCCTCAAGTCCGGCAACGCCGCGATCCTGCGCGGCGGCTCGGAGAGCGCGCACTCGAGCGCCGCGCTGCATGCGTGTCTTGCCGCCGGCCTGGCGGCGGCGGCGCTGCCGGCGGGCTGCCTGCAGCTCGTGCCGACGCGCGATCGTGCTGCCGTCGGCTATCTTTTGTCCGGCATGAGCGAATACATCGATGTGATCGTGCCGCGTGGCGGCAAGTCGCTGGTCGAGCGCGTGCAGCGCGAGGCGCGCGTGCCGGTGATCGGACACCTGGAAGGCAACTGCCACGTGTACATCGATCGCGACGCCGATGTGCGCATGGCGCGCAGCATCGCGCTCAACGCCAAGATGCGGCGCACCGGCATCTGCGGCGCCGCCGAGACGCTGCTCATCGACGCCGGCTGTGTGGCCACGCACCTCGCGCCGCTGGTGCGTGACCTGCTCGATGCGGGTTGTGAGGTGCGCGGTGATGCCGCGGTGCAGGCAAGCGATGCGCGGGTCGTCGCGGCGCGCGAGGATGACTGGTACACCGAGTACCTGGACGCGGTCATCGCCGCGCGCGTGGTCGCAGGCGTCGATGAGGCCATCGCGCACATTGCGCACTACGGCTCGGCGCATACCGAGTCGATCGTCACCGAGAATGCGGCCACCGCCGAGCGATTCCTGCAGCGCGTCGACAGCGCCATCGTGCTGCACAACGCCTCGACGCAGTTCGCGGACGGCGCAGAGTTCGGCATGGGCGCGGAGATCGGCATCTCCACCGATCGTTTCCATGCGCGCGGTCCGGTGGGACTCGAGCAGCTCGTCAGCTACAAGTACCTGGTGCGCGGCAGCGGGCAGGTCCGCGCCTAGGAGTGCTCGTGCTCGTGGACGGCGGCGCCGCCGCTCGCTGCCGTGGCGCAGCGCTCGCAGTTCACCCAGCCCGAGTCGCCGCTGACGTAATGCTCTTTCTTCCAGATCGGCAGGCGCTGCTTGATCTCGTCGATGATGAAACGACAGGCGCGGAAGGCTTCGTCGCGATGCGGCGCGCTCACTCCGACCCATACCGCGAGCTCGCCTACCGCGAGATCTCCCAGCCGGTGAACGCAGCCTGCGTGGCGGACACCGAAGCGCGCGATCGCCTCGCTGAGAATGCGCTCGCCCTCGCGCAGCGCCAGCGTCTCGAACGCCTCGTACTCGAGCCGCCGCACGCCTACGCCTTCGTGGCTGTCGCGCACCCAGCCCTCGAAGGCCGCGTAGCCGCCGCAGGCCGGATCGGCGAGCTGGGCGGCGAGTACGGCCGTGTCGATGGCGGCGTGCGTGAAGGCGAAGGCGGCCATGCGCAAACCTCAGCCGCCGGCGACCGGCGGAATGAAGACCACCGCATCGCCGTCCGCCAGCGGCGTCGTCCAGTCGCGGAATTCGTTGTTGATGGCCACGCGCAGCACCGCGGCGGCGAGCGTGAAGGGGTAGCGCTTTGCCAGCTCGGCGTACAGCTCCGCCGGGGTGGCGGCGCTGGTCGCCAGCGCCTCCGCGCGCCGCCCCGCCTGCTCGCGCAGCAGCGCGTAGTACTGGACGGTGATCTGCTTCGGGGCGCTCACCTGGCTCATGACCGCGCTGTACTCCGTGGGCGTATTGATGTTGTCGAGCGCGCGCGGATTGGGCTCGGCCAGCAGCAGCGTGTCGCTCTGCGCCAGGAACTTGCGCGGACAGTTCCTGCCGGCCTCGAGGTAGCTGGCGAGCAGCGCCCGGCTGCCGGGCTCGTAGATCGTGCACAGCGGTTCCGGCAGCCCGTCGTGGCTCGAGCGGTAGGCGGTGGCGATGCGCGCCGAGTCGCGCGCAGCCACGAGGTGCGCAAGCGTTGGCGCATCGAGCAGCGGCAGATCGCAGGCGACGACCAACCAGGCGACCTGCGGATGCTGCCCCTGTGCGGCCAGCAGGCCGGCGATCGGTCCCAGGTTCGCCTGCGTATCGACGATCTGCGCAAAGCGGGCGCGCAACGGGTCGGCGGCCTGATCCGGCCGCACCGACACGTAGGCGCGTACCACGTGCGCTGCCAGGAGCGCCATGGCGCGCTCCAGCTGCGGCGGTCCGTCGCCATAGGTCAGCGCCGCCTTGTCCCGCCCCATGCGCGAGCTGCGGCCGCCGGCCAGCAGCAGGCCGTAGAGCGGTGGCGCGGCGGCGTCGCGCGCTGCGGCGACAGCGCTCATGAGCGTCGCCCGGCGCGGCGTTTGAAGGGCCGGCGACCGCCGGATTTGGACACGAGCCGCACGCCCGTGATCTCGATCTCGTGCGACAGCGCCTTGCACATGTCGTAGATGGTGAGGGCTGCCACCGTGGCCCCGGTGAGCGCCTCCATTTCCACGCCGGTGCGGTGCCGCACACTCACCTCGCAGCGCACCCGGATCTCGGTCTCGCTGCGCTGCTCGATCTCGAGCTGGCAGTTGTCAAGGCCCAGCGGATGGCAGAAGGGGATGAGCTCGTGGGTGCGTTTGGCCGCCTGCACGCCGGCGATCACGGCGGTGTCGAACACCGGGCCCTTCTTGGTGCGATGACCACTGGCGCGCAGCGCCCGCCCCACGCCGCGCGGCAGGCGCAGGTGCGCCTCGGCGAGCGCCACGCGGCGGGTCACGGCCTTGTCGCCCACGTCCACCATGGCGGGCCGGTGTGCGCTATCGAGGTGCGTGAGGCGCCGTACTGCCATCAGCCACCGATGTAGAACATTTCGACCTTGCGCTCATCGTGCGGTGTGTGGCGCAGGCTCGCGCGCAGCTCGCTGTAGCGGTCGGCGCGCTTCAGCCACACCGCGCGGATCAATTCCAGCAGGTGCTCGTCGCTGCTGCCGCCGCGCAATGCATCGCGCAGGCTCGTGCCGTGCGTGCCGAACAGGCAGGTGTACATGACGCCATCGGAGGACAGCCGTGCGCGCGAGCAGGCGCCGCAGAAGGGCTGCGAAACCGACGAGATGAAACCCAGCTCACCCTGGCCGTCGGCGAAGGCGTAGCGCTTGGCCACCTCGCCGCGATAACCGGGCTCGAGCGCGGTGAGCGGCCAGCGCGCATGGATCAGCGCCAGCAGTTCCTTGGCAGGCACCACCAGCTGCGAGCTCCAGTGGTTGCGGTTGCCGACGTCCATGTACTCGATGAGGCGCACGATGACACCGGTGCCGCGGAAGCGCTCCACCAGATCCAGCACGGTATGGTCGTTGACGCCGCGCTGCACGACCGCGTTCACCTTGACCGGTGTCAGTTCGGCGCGCCTGGCCTGCTCGATGCCGCTCAAGACCTCTTCGACCCCGCCGAAGCCGCCGCTCATCTGCCCGAACACCTGCGGGTCGAGGCTGTCGAGGCTGACGGTGACGCGCTGCAGCCCGGCCGCCTTCAGTTCAGTCGCATAGCGAGCAAGCAGCATGCCGTTGGTGGTGAGCGCCACGTCCTCGACACCGGCGATGTCGGTGAGGTCACCGATGAGGTCCGCCAGGTTGGCGCGCAGCAAGGGCTCGCCGCCGGTCAGGCGCAGCTTGCGCACACCCAGCTGCACGAACAGCCGCGCCAGGCGCACGATCTCCTCGAACGACAGACGCTCCTGCGAGCCGAGAAAGCGGTAGCGCTCGTGATAGGTCTCGCGCGGCATGCAGTACGGGCAGCGGAAATTGCAGCGATCCATGACCGAGATGCGCAGGTCGCGCATCGGACGCGCGAGCGTATCGCGCGGTCCGGGCAGGGCTTTGAGGGGGACGATGACGTCGCGTAGTGACATGGTGACCCAAGTATGGCGACCCCTAAGCCCAAATGGCTATCCGGCGGAAATCCTGAGGGTCTGCAACGACTTGATGGGGCCGGGGCGGCTTCCTGCAACCCTTCAGGACCAGCGGTACAGCCGCGTCACGAACCCCTTCGGATAGGTATTGGGCCCGGGCGGCAGCTCGACGAAACCATCGGTGCCTGCCAGGGCGGTGAAGTCGCCCGAGCCGTTGGTCGGGGCAGGCACCGCCCAGTCCCGGCCCCAGCCATCCTGTTCGATGCGTACGGGCAGGAAATACGTCAGCGGCGGCGTCACGGTAAACGGCGCACCGAGCGCCATGCGCGCGACGTACTGCTGGGTCTCACCGAGGCCGATGCGCAGTGCCGGCAGCACGTAGCGCATCAGGCACACGAGCGTCGACACCGGGTTCCCGGGCAGGCCGAAGACTGCGGCTCCGGAGGGGGCGACGCCGAACCACAGGGGCTTGCCTGGCCGCTGCGCCACCTTGTGAAAAATCGCGTGCACGCCGAGTTCTTCCATCACCTTGGGGACCAGGTCGAAGCGTCCCATCGACACCCCGCCCGAGAGCACCAGGACGTCGTGGGTCTCGAGGTGGAAGTGCAGACGCTCGCGCAACTCCACCGGGTCATCGCGCAGATGATCGTCCGCGACGCGCGTGAAGCCGTGCTCACGCAGCGCGCTGACGATGGCGTAGGCGTTCGAGCGGCGCACCTGGTGAGCGAGCATCGCTTCGCCGGGCTCGATAAGTTCGTTGCCGGTCGAGATGACGACCAGCGTCGGCTGGCTGCTGACACGGATGCGCGCCATGCCGGCGGAGGCGGCGATGGCGATCTCGGGGGCATGCAGCGCGCGCCCGGCGCCGATCAGGAGCGTGCCCTGACGTGTGTCGCTGCCACGGCGGTGCACGTTCTGCCACGGCTCGACGCGCAGCTGTGGGGCAAGCGCTGCGGTGCCGTGCGCCTGCGTCAGGTCCTCCACCGGCACGACGCTGTCGCACCCTTCGGGCAACACCGCGCCCGTCATCACCTCGATGCAGGCCGCCGCACTGCCCAGGGCGAGCGGTGCATCGCCGGCCGCCTGCGTCGCCTGGACCTGGAAGGTGCGCGTGCCGGCTGCGACGCTGCGACTGTCGAGTGCCACCCCATCCATCGCGACGCGATCGAAGGGCGGCTGATCACGCTCGGCGTAAATGTTCTCGCGCAGCACCGCCCCGGCGCACTGCGCCAGCGGCAGCGACTCTATCGGCAAACATTGCAGATGCTGCCCGATCAGCCGGTCGGCCTCGGCCGGGGTCAGCACTCAGCTCTTCTTGTCGGCGTTCTTTGCCTTGAAGACCTTGACCTGCTCGTTGAAGCGATCGGCGACGGCCTGCAGCTGATCGACGGCGGCGTTGTGCTTCTGCGCCTCGACGCGCTGCATATCGGCCTTGCGGTCCGGCTTGAGCTGATCGCCGCCCTTGCTGATGGCGTCTTCCAGTTCCTTGTCGATGCAGGCGTTGTACGCGTTGATCGCCGTCTCGTAGTCCTTGACGGTCTTCTGTCCCGCCAGCATGTCTTCGAGCTTGGCCGTGGCGCCGTCGGGCAGCTTGCCGGGGGCCGCAGGGTAGGGACAGTCGGCATAGGCTGCGCCGACGCCGAGAGTTGCCATAGCCGCCAGAGCCAGAAATGCCTTCATGGTCACAGTCCTGAATCGTTTGTCATTGGACCGCTATCTTAAGAGGCGCTCGCGGCCCGACGCTACTGCCGGGGGGCGCGGCGCGGCGGGCAGCGAAAGCACCCCTGGGAATGGTCGTTGACGACGCCCACGGCCTGCAGGAAGGCATAGATGATGGTCGTGCCGACGAAGCGGAAGCCGCGCAGCTGCAGGTCCTTCGAGATGGCATCGCTGAGCGGCGAGTGTGCCGCTATGTCACCCTGGCGCGGACGATTCACGACCGGCCGGCCGCCCACGAACGACCACAGGTAGCGATCGAAGGAGCCGAATTCGCGCTGCAGGGCGAGAAAGGCCTGCGCGTTGGTCACGGTGGACTCGATCTTCAGTCGGTTGCGCACGATGCCGGCGTCGCGCCGCAGCTTTGCACGGCGCCGCGCATCGAAGCGCGCCACGCGACGTGGGTCGAAGCCGGCGAAGGCGGCGCGGTAGCCGGCGCGCTTGCGCAGAATGGTTGACCAGGAAAGTCCCGCCTGCGCACCCTCCAGGGTGAGCATCTCGAACAGATGCACATCGTCGTGCACCGCCCGACCCCATTCCCGATCGTGGTAGCGAACCATGTCGGCGTCCGCGCCCTGCGCCCAGTGGCAGCGGCGCCGCGCCACAGGGCCGCGCCTTCCTGCCCGAGCTCGTATGTTTAGGTGTCATGGCCGCATCCGCCCGCGCGCATCGCGCCGTGCGCTCCCGACAACATCATGACAGAGCGCACCAAAACGTGGTACGCAGCAGCGATGCCGAGCCTGCGCCGATTGCTTTCGCGTCACAGCTGCTGCCTGGCGCTGTTGGCACTGTGCGTGTGGGCTCCTGCAGCGAGCCGCGCGGATGCCGGGCCGCCCTACCTCACCAATGATCCGGGCACCCCCGGCAACGGCAACTGGGAGATCAATCTTGCGGCCATGCCAACCATCGCACGGGGGAGCGCCAGCTATCAGTTGCCGCAGATCGATGTGAACTTCGGGCTGGGCGAGCGCCTGCAGCTCTCCTACGAGATTCCCTACGTGCTGCAGACCCGCGACGGTGCGCCGGCCACTTCCGGCTGGAGCAACGCCTATACGGGCGTGAAGTGGCGCTTCTTCGACCAGGGCGAGGGCGGCTGGCAGCTGTCGACCTTTCCCCAATACGAGACCGCCGGCTCGCCGTCCGCGCAGCGCAGCGGTCTGGCAGCTCCTGGCGGCCGCTGGCTGCTGCCGGTGGAGGTTGCCAGGGCCGTGGGTCCGCTCAATCTAAACTTCGAGACGGGTTACTACCTCCAAGGTGTGCCGGAACGCATCGTCGGGCTGGTAGCCGGAAGCGCGTTTACGCCAAGGCTGGAACTGGATGCCGAGCTCTACAACGACCACGTGCTGGGGAGCTCTCCGGATGTCACGACGCTGGACGTCGGCGGCCGCTTCAAGCTGAGTCCGGCGTTCATCGTGCTGTTCATGGCGGGCCGCAGCATCGGCGGCAACGGCGCCGGCCAGGTTCGGTTCATGGGCTACTTCGGCGTGCAGATCCTGCTCAGCAACTACGGGCGTACTCTTGCGCAGTAGCGGTTCGGCTATCATCGCGGCGCGATTGCCGCGCGCTGCATTGCAGGACTTGTGAGATGCGCACCTTCTTGTTGTTGCTGCTGTGTTTGAGCGTTGCAGGCTGTGCGGTGTCGCGGGTCGATCCGCTCACCGTACCGCTGGCCTACCGCGCCAGCTCCGCCAGTGCCGGCGCACTCGGTACGCTGTCCTGCAACACGATCGCGCAGCTGCAGGTCACGGACGCGCGCACCGACAAGACGCTCGGCACGCGCGTCCACGAAAGCAAACCGCTCAAGGCGGACGTCTCAGCGGGCGGCGATCCGACCACGTGGGTGCGTGACGGTGTGCACAATGTCCTGACGCAGAACGGCGTGCGGGACGGCAGTGGCGGCCCGGCGCTCACCGTCGCCCTCGATACGGTGCAAACGACCGAAAGCATCTGGCATCGCTCCAGTTACGGCGCCACCGTCGCGCTCACCGGGCAGCTGAGCAGCGCATCTGGCAAGAGCTGCTTGAGCAAACGGGCAGTGGCAAGTCGGTCAACTACGGTTATTCCGGCAGCATCGAGAACTACCAGGAAACACTCAACGAGGCGCTCGAGCGCGCCGTCGTGGCGCATGGCGCAGTCGCCGGGCTTCAAGGACGCGCTGTGTCACTGCGGCGAATGAATGCCCCGCGTTTTAGCGCACGACGCTGATCGCGCCACTCATGAGCCGCTTTGCGCAGGTCACGCCGGGTGAAGCCACATGGTGCGGTCACGCGAATCTGCCCCGCCATCGCCACGACCAGGCCTATGCAGCGCTGGTACTGCGTGGTGGCTACGAGGAAAGTGGCAGCCGCGGCCGCCACCGTGTCGGCAGCGGGCAGGTGCTGCTGCACCGCAGGTTCGATGCGCACGTTGATCGTTTCGCAGCGCACGGTGCGCAGATTCTGAATCTGCTGCTGGCGTGGCAGCCGCACTGCGCTTTCGGCGAGGTCGCCGATGCCGACGCCATCGCACGGCTGGCGCAGACCGACGCCATCGCGGCGAGCCAGGCCCTGCTGGAACAGCTGCAGCCGCGTGAGCCGCGCCTCATCGACTGGCCCGATCTTTTGGCGCGGGACCTCTTGGCCGATACGCAGCTGCGCCTCGGTCCGTGGAGCGAGCGCCATGGGCTCGCCGCGGAGACGCTGTCGCGCGGCTTCGCCAGGGTCTTTGCGACCTCAGCGGCAGCATTTCGCGCCGAGGTGCGCGTGCACCGTGCGCTCACCTTGCTGGAGCGCGCGGCCCTGCCGCTGTCTGCCGTCGCAGCCACCTGCGGCTTTGCCGATCAGGCGCACATGACGCGCGCCATCACGGCGCTCACCGGGCGCCCACCCGGTCACTGGCTCAGATCAAATTCCTTCAAGACGGCTAACCGGCCGCGCTCTTAAAAGGAGGAATGACAGCAGACAGCGCGCGCCTGCGCCTCAAGATCCTGCCTCTCGTGCTGGTCACGGTCATGGGAATCGGAATTCCCTACCTGGCGGGCTACGCGGCGTACTTCAGCAGCCGTCTGTTCCATACGCCGTCGCCGCATGGCCCGACACTGCCGTGGCTCTACATGCAGCACGGCATGCAGTGCCTGTTCGCGCTGCTGGCGATCGCGGTGGTGAAACGGTACGTGCCGGCCGACTATGGACTGCATTGGCCGCGCCAGAAGACCTACATCCTGCCGGCGATTCTGTGGGGTGTGGCGTTCGGCGTGCTCATGACGCTTGTCGACTACGCCCCCGAGCTCCTCGCCCACCGCAAACCCGACCCCGGCTTCCCGCTCACCGCGGGGAACGTCACGGGCTGGTTGTTCTTCGAGGGCGTGTACGTCGGACCGACGGAGGAGATCCCCTTCCGCGCGCTGCTCGTCACCTACCTGGCCGCCGCCATGCCGGGACGGCTGCGCATCGGTCGCTTCGAGATGAACTGGGCGGGCGTCATCGTAGCGCTGATCTTCGCGCTGCTGCACGCGACTAATTTCAGCACGCGTGCGTGGCCGCAAGCGCTGGGCCAGCAGCTCTATGCGTTCACCCTCGGGGTGCTGTACGCCTACTGGCTGGAGAAATCACGCAGCGTCGTGGCACCAAGCATCGGACACAATGTCGGTGATGTCGTGGAGTACGGCATTTTGTTTGCCTGGGTGGCGTGGCTGTGAGAAGGGCGACGGACCATGACGTTCAGATTGCGGGAAGCGGACATCGTCCCCTTTACTTCGATGGAGTCGTCTACAACGACCCCTTATGGACCAACGGTGTCTCCACTTTTGTACCGCGTCGAGCGCCAGCGCCACCCGGGTTCATCTAACGCTAGCTGGCGTAAGGCGGAAATCAGCGAAGTGCCTCTATTGAAGGATCGATCAGGCTGCTGTCGAGACGCAGTAAGCTTTGCGGCACTCCACGGAAGGGTGGGCGGAGCGGGGTTAATGGGTCATCGCGATGGAATCCACAGTGACCTTTGTTGTATCGGGGACCGCAGCCTGTCCGACGGGAGTCAACGTGCCAGTTGTTTGGTCTAATGACAACGTGACGACAGCTGCCGGGGGTACTCCCGGACCCGGTTGGATGCCGCCCGTCCCAGCATAAATAAGCGGTTTTGCGGGATCCGCAGTAACAACCGGGCAGTATAGTGCAGCAGGGGGGAACGGCGATCCGGGCACCAGAGCCAGAGCTCCGGTTCCAGAATCGATGGATAGCACGTCGAGGCAATTGCCCACCGCCCCCGGCTCTAGGCCGACGATCAGGAACTTCCCGGAGGCATCGACCACTACCGTCGTTACGAGCGTAGTTGCAGACCCGACGGTAAACGGTGATCCGGGTACTGCGGTCAGCATGCCGGAAGTTGCATCGATCGAAAAGGCGGCTACCTCATTGTGATCTGCGTAGCTCGCGTAGAGGAACTTGCCAGCCGGATCAATGCTCATGGTGCCGATCGAGATATTGGTTGAGATTGGCCCCCCCGGAATGGCACTAAGCGCGCCAGTCGCCGGGTCAATTGAGAAAGCCGCAAGTTGAGGCATAGCGGGGAGCTGACCGAGCCCATTGGGGTAGTACACGTCGGCCTGGTAAAGGTACTTCCCATTCGGTGTGATCACAGCAGAATTCACGATCTCGATGTTGTTACTGCCCAATGAGACAGACGACGTCAGATCAAGAGCACCGGTTCCCGAATTGATTGCGAAGACCGACAGAACGCCCGAGCTCGAAGAGGCGTAGAGAAAGTCCGCCGTCGGATGCGCCCTCAGACCCACCGGCGTGTCGGCCAGTGATAAAGAAGGACTTGGAGCATTGGTCAATGAACCATCCGAATTGATCTGGAAGGCCGTAAGTCCATTAGTGTTGATTGTATATAGGAGTTTGGAGTCAAAGGTGATCGCAAGCGGCCCGCCGCCGTCGGGCAACGGTGATGGGATCGGTGAAAATCCTGTAACCGGTTGGAGCGTACCGCCGGAAAACACGGTGAAACCATAGGTCTCGGTGTAGAAACTGTTGGGACCTTCGTCGGCATTCACGTACATGAACGCGGATGGCGTCTGCGCAGAACCGCCGCTGCCCCCGCCGCCACAACCTGCCATGAAAGCAAACGCGATAATCCAAACAATCCGAGCACCCGTCGAGCCGCGCCGGTGGTCCGGTATTCGATACAAGGGATCGGTGAAAAGCTTAGAAACCGAAAGCAGATCAGTTTCCATGGGAGCATGCCTTCAGTGTCCGGCCCCGTTTAGGTGACACGGAAGCCTACCGTTACATTCTGTGCCTTCGAGGCCGCTATCTCAAAGCGGACTCGCGCGCCCGGAGAGATTCGAACTCCCGACCCTCAGGTTCGAAGCCTGATGCTCTATCCAACTGAGCTACGGGCGCGATAAGCCGATCTTACTAAGAATTGCGCGGCATCTGGCGGCGGCTTGTTCCGCCGCCGCCGCAAGCGCGGCAGAATGCCGTCGCGAACCCACGCCGAGCGGAGCCAAGCACATGACGATGTTCGACCTGACAGGCAAGGTGGCGCTGATCACCGGTTCGAGTCGCGGTATCGGCAAGGCAATCGCGCTGCAGATGGCGCAACAAGGCGCACGCGTTGTCGTCTCGAGCCGCAAGGCCGAAGCCTGCGTGGCGGTCGCCGACGAGATCAAAGCTGCGGGCGGCCAGGCCCTGGCGCACGGCTGCCACGTAGGGCACAGGAAGGAGCTGCAGTCGCTGGTCGATGCGACGCTGGTGCACTACGGCCGCATCGACATCGTCGTCTGCAATGCGGCCACCAATCCTTATTTCGGCCCGTCGCTCACGACGCCGGACGAGCTGTTCGACAAGATCATCCACACCAACCTGCACAGCAATCTCTGGCTGTGCAACATGACATTGCCCGCCATGGCGGCGCGCAAGGATGGCGTGGTCATCATCGTCTCGTCGGTGGGCGGCCTGCTCGGCAGCAGCCATCTCGGCGCCTACTGCATCTCCAAGGCGGCCGACATGCAGCTGGCCCGTAATCTCGCGGTCGAGTGGGGACCGCACAACATCCGCATCAACTGCATTGCGCCGGGGATCATTCGTACGCACTTCTCGAAGGCCCTGTGGGAAGATCAGGCGCGCGCCGCCATCTTTGCGCGCATGAATCCACTTAGGCGTCTGGGCGAGCCCGACGACGTCGCCGGCGTGGCCGTGATGCTCGCCTCGCGCGCCGGCAACTTCATCAGTGGCCAGACGCTGGTCGTGGACGGCGGCGGCCTCATCGGCGGTGGCGAACCGCTGCTGTAACGCATGGCGCGCAGCCAGTCGCGCACCTGCTGCTGCCGCAACTTCCGGCCGTGAGCTGACGGCGCGCTCGCGCGCCCGTCTTCAGGCCGGCGCGTGCGTTCGCACGCGCAGGTAGCCGACGCCCAGGAGCCCGAACCAGAAGGGTGCGACGTACCAGGCGACCCGCGTATCGTCATCGAGCCATAAGAGCCCCGCCACCACCACCAGGAAGGCGAGCACCAGCCAGTTCGCCACCGGTGCCCCGGGCATGCGGAACGGAGCCGCCGCCGCACGTCCGGCGCGCACCGCGCGCCGGTAGTTGCGGTGGGCCACGAGGATGATCCCCCAGGTCCACAGCGTGCCGATGAGGGCCATGCTCGTGACCCAGATGAAGACATTCTTGGGCGCGAGGTAGTTGAGTGCCACCGTCAGCAGCATGACGGCGGCCGACAGATGGATACCGGCGGCCGGAACGTGCTGCGCATTGAGAGCACCGAAGGCACGCGGCGCCTGGCCGCGCTGTGCCAGCGCCCACAGCATGCGCCCGGTGCTGAACAGTCCGCTGTTGCAGGAGGACGCGGCGGCGGTGATCACCACCAGCGTGATGATGCCGGCGGCTCCCGGCACGCCGAGCTTTTCGAACACGAACACGAACGGACTCACGGAGGGACTGAGCTGGTCCCAGGGCACCACCGCCATGATGACCGTGAGCGCACCGAGATAGAAAATGAGGATGCGCAGGATGATGCCGTTGGTGGCCTGCGGCAGCGAGCGCTGCGGATCCTGCGCTTCGCCGGCGGTTACGCCGATCAGCTCCACCCCAGAGTAGGCGAACATGACGATCTGCATCGTCAACAGCACCCCGACCACGCCGAACGGAAGGAAGCCGCCGTGCGACCAGAGGTTGGCAAAACCTGCCGTGGGACCGAGGCTGCCGACGTGCAGCACGATCACCGCAAGGCCTGCCACGATCAGCGCGACGATGGTGACCACCTTGATGAGCGCGAACCAGAACTCGAGTTCGCCGAACACCCGCACCGCCAGCAGGTTGACGCCGTACAGGACCACCAGCGCGATCAGCGCCGGCAGCCACTGCGGCACCTGCGGGAACCAGTGGCCGACGTAAATGCCGATGGCGGTAAGTTCCGCCATGGCGGTGGCCACCCACATGAACCAGTACGACCAGCCGGTCACGAAACCGGCAAACGGACCGCAGAACTCCTCCGCGTAAGTGGCGAACGAGCCGGCGACCGGGCGGTAGGTGAGGAGCTCACCGAGCGCCCGCATGATGAAGAAGATGGCGATGCCGCCCAGGAGGTAGGCGATGAGCAGCGCCGGCCCGGCGTTGTGGATGGCCCTGGCGGAGCCCAGGAACAGGCCGACTCCGATCGTGCCACCGATGGCGATCAGCTGGATGTGGCGGTTGCGCAGGTTGCGCGACAGCTGGGGCTGGGTTTGCGACATGCGGTGTTACCTTCAGGCGCCTCTGGCAGCGGCAAGCATACTCAAGGCGGCGGTGCGAGGAGCGCGTAGCGTCGCCCCTGCGGCAGCTCATAGCGTTGCGCCAGCGCTGCGGCGCCCGTGGCCAGCAGTCGCCCGGCCGCGCCGTCGTCTGCCGGCGCTGCGGTGTAGCCCAGCCAGCGCGTCACGGGCCCCGGGGCGTGGCCGGGCAGGAGCACCAGCACTCGCGCCGTGGCACCGTGCGCGGTGAACCAGCCGCCGACCACCTGCGCCGGATCGGCAGCATCGCTGCTCAGAATCGTGAACGGCGTGTGCAGCCCGTGATCGAGCATGGCGATGGTGGTTTCGTCGGGATCGAGCAGCGCGAGCGGCTCGTGCCGCGTGTCCGCGTGTATGCGCTGGGCGATCGCGGGCAGGTCCTGCCAGCGATCGATGACAGGGAACGCCACCAGTGCACTCAAAGACACTGCGGCGGCGTAGGAGGCGTAGCTCCACGCGACACTCACGCGCAGGCTTCCGGCCTGTTGCGCGCGGCCGCCGCGCAGCAGCGCCCAGCATGCGACGCCGAGGAGCGCCACCGCGGCGAGCGCGCTGCCAAGCGGCGCGGCGGCGCCGGCGGCGGCGAACAGCGCGAGCGTGCTGGCGAAGAGCAGGGCGATCGCGGTTACCAGCCAGCGCGTGATGCGCACCGCGGCGGCATCCAGGCGGCTGGCCGCCTCGGCCGCATCCGTCCACAGTCCCACCAGCACGCCCATCCCTAGGAGCGCCGGGGCGGCGTAGATGTCGCGGGCGGTTGCGGCGCAGGACAGCAGCAGCAGGAACGGGAGGCTGGCGGCCACTGCGAAACGCCAGGCGGTGTCTTGCGGTTGCCGCGCGCGCAGGCGTTGCCAGGCGCGCACGAGCGCCGCCGCCACCAAGCAGCGTCCATGGCATGAGGTAGACGGGCAGCTCCACGAGATATTTGCCCGGCGAGTTGCGATGCCCGCTCGTGTAGTCGAGTGCCGCAGGCGCCGCGACCTGCGTGAAGCGTCCCACGACGTTGTTCCAGAAAAGCGCACGCAGCGCGGCGCTGCCGGTCGGCGAGCGGGTCACGGCCCACAGCCACGGACCGATGATGAGCCCCTGCAGGATGAGCCCCGCGTACAGCTCCCAGCGCGTCAGCTCCGACCAGCGCCGCTCCCAGACGATCAGCGTGAGCAGCGCGAGCGCCGGTACCAGCCAGCCGGGCGCACTCTTGGCCATGAATCCGATGGCCGCCCCCAGGTGCATCAGTGCATAGCCTGCGGCCTTGGCCAGACCGGGCGCGGCGCGGTAACCGCGCCACGCACCCAAGAGCGCCAGCGCGCAACCTGCCAGCAGCGCCGCATCCGGCGCCAGCCAGAGGCTGACGCGCAAGACGAGGAGCGCGCTCAGGCTCGTGAGGGCGGCAATGACCGCGGCCGCGGCCCTCGCCTGCATGCTCAGCGCCAGTGCGCCGACGGCGAGCGCGGCGAGGAGGGCGTAGAGAAGATTGGGCGCACGCAGGGCCGCCGCATTATCGCCGAGCACGGACGAGGCCGCTGCCGACATCCAGTAGGACAGGGGTGGTTTTTCCAGGAACGGCACGCCGGCAAGCTGCGGCAGCGTGCGGTCGCTCTGCAGGCTCATGCGCCAGGCGATATCCGCCTCACGCGGCTCGTCCGGCGTCCACAGTCCCCGCCCGAACATCCCGGTGAGCCACAACGGTGCCAGCGCCAGCACGATCAGCACGCCCGCGGCGCGCGCGGACGCAGACGGACGCGGCAGTGAGATCAACAGCTCCCCTTTACGGGTCGTCGTTCGCCAGGCGCAATTATGCGCAGGTCAGGCGGGCACAGAGTAGCGCACGATCATGCGCACGGTGCGGGTGTGCTCGACCGACCAGTGCGCGAATCCCTGGCACACCTGCCGCACGCCGGCCTCCGGCGTGCTCTCGGTGTACTTGTCGGCGAAGCGCGCCTGCCCGGACTCCTGCCCCGGCAGAAAGCGGCTGGCGCTCCAGGGCACATCGGCATCCACGCGGCTGAACAGCAGCACCTCGCTGACCGCGGCGTTAGCCGGGATGGTGGCGCACACGGTCACCGTGTTCGCCTCGCTCTCGGTGCAGGCGCGCACCGCCGGCGCGGTCTCGGTGGCCGTCTCTGCGGCGGGCGAACCCGCCGCGGCGGTGACGATGACGGCCGGGCGGCAGGGCGGCACGGTGGCGAACACGCTGCTGCCTTCCGCGCCCTGGCGGCGCAGCACGCCGCTCTCGATCTCCAGGCGCTGACTGCCGCGGGTGAGTTCCAGCTGACTGGCGGTACGGCCGATCTCGGCGACGCGCGCCTGCAGTTCGCTCTCCAGCACGTGCTGCGCCGCGCGCGCGCCGGCGTCGAGCCACTGCGACAGGGCGAAGCCCGAGGCGCCGGCGGCGCCGATGATGACGAGCAATACGATCAGCTGCAGACGACTGCGGCGTCGCTGCGCGGGCGAGGGAGCGCGGCTTGGCCCGTCACGCAGGCGCGCGGTACGCAGCTGCAGGAACGACGCGGACAGCGTCGCGGTTCCCGCGATGATGGCGGCAAGCACTGAGTCGGACATCGTCATGCGCGGCGGCGAGAGGCTCCGGCGCCACGCTAGCATGGGTCCGCGCGGCATCGTCGGCGGAGGCCAAAAACGCGATGCCCATCACACGAGGCCTGTCGGCACCTCGCGACGCAGGCGCTGCCGCCCGGTCTCTGCTGCCAGCCAGCGCTCCAGCGGGCTGATGTCGGTCTGGAGCAGGTGCAGACCGAGTTTGGAACGGCGCCACAGAATGTCGGTGGCGCTGCAGGCGAATTCCTCGCGGCACAGGTATTCCACCTCGCGCTCGTACAGCTGCGGCAGCAGTTCCGCGCCAAGCCCGGTGAGCGCCACTGCGCCCGCCAACATCTGCTCGATGCGCGTGCCGTAGGCGTGCGCGTAGCGCAGCCGCAGGCGCGCCGGCAGCCACGGATAGCGGCGCTCCACGGTGCGCAGGAACACCGCAAAGCTGCCCTCGGGCAGATCGCCGCCGGGCAGGTGCGCCGCCGCGGTCCAGGGGGCGGACGAGCTGCCGAGCCGCGGCGCGAGCAGGTTGACCGCATCCTCGGCCAGGCGGCGGTAGGTGGTGATCTTGCCGCCGAACACGGAGAGCAGCGGCGCCGGGTGCGTATCGAGCTCGAGTGCGTAGTCGCGCGTGACGCTCATCGGGTCGCGCGCCTCATCGGCGAGCAGCGGCCGCACGCCCGCATAGCTCCACACCACGTCCGCCGGCGCGATGGGCTGGCGGAAGTAGCGATTGGCGAGTGTGCACAGATAGAGGATCTCGTCCGGTGAGCTGCTGACCGCGGCAGGGTCGCCGTGATAGTCGACGTCGGTGGTGCCGAGCAGCGTGAAGTCGTGCTCGTAGGGGATCGCGAACACGATGCGCCGGTCTTCGTTCTGGAAGATGTAGGCGAAGCGGTGCGCGAACAGGCGTGGCACCACGATGTGGCTGCCTTTCACCAGCCGCACCTGGTGCGCCGCGCGCACCGGGGTGGCGCTGCCGACGAAGTCGCTCACCCATGGTCCCGAGGCGTTCACCACCGCGCGCGCCTGGACCTCGAAGCTCTGCTCGCCGGCACGCAGTGTCGCTGCCCAGCCGCCGGCGTGCGCGCGCAGCCGCTCGCAGCGCGTGCGCGTCATGATGACTGCGCCGCGCGCGCGTGCATCGAGCGCGTTCAGCACGACGAGCCGTGCATCGTCCACCCAGCCATCCGAGTAGACGAAGCCGCGCCGGTAGCCCGGCTGCAGAGCCTCGCCGGCGATATGGGTGCGCAGATCCACGCCGGCGGAGGCGGCGAGGCGGGCGCGCCGGGCGAGGTGATCGTAGAGGAAGAGGCCAGCGCGGATCATCCAGGCCGGACGCAGGTGGGCCGCGTGCGGCATGACGAAATGCAGCGGTCGCATGATGTGCGGGGCTGAGCCCAGCAGCACCTCGCGCTCCTGCAGTGCCTTGCGCACCAGCGCGAAATGGAACTCCTCGAGGTAGCGCAGGCCGCCGTGAATCAGCTTGGTGCTGGCGGAGGAGGTGTGCGCGGCCAGATCGTCCTGTTCCACAAGCAGCACCGTAAGTCCGCGCCCGGCGGCGTCGCGGGCGATGCCGGTGCCGTTGACACCGCCGCCGACGACGAGCAGATCGCAGCTTGCGGGCGTCCCGGTCACGCGCCGCGCGGTGCCTGCGGACCGTAATAATCCGGATAGTCCTGGCTCAGTCCCTTGAAGCGGCGGTGTATCCACAGGTATTGCTCGGGCGCGATGCGCACCTGCGCCTCGATCAGGTGATTGAAGCGCTCGGTATCGGCCACCGCACTCTCGCTCGGGAAGTTCTCGAGCGGCGGGTGGATGATCGCCCGGTAGCCCTGCGTACCCGGCAGACGCTGAAAGAAATACGGTAACACCGCAGCTCCGGTCATGCGCGCCAGGCGCGAAGTGAGCGTGTTGGTGGCGGCCGGGATGCCGAACATCGGCACCATCTGCGCGCCCTTCTTGCGATAGCTCTGGTCGGGCGCATACCAGACGCACTGGTTGTGCCTGAGGGCGGAGATGAACGCGCGGATGTCGTCGCGCGGAATCGGGTAGCCGCCGTAGCCGCAGCGAAAGCGCTTGAGCGCATAGGCCAGCACCTCGTTCTTGGTGGGCCGGTACAGAAAGCCGACGGGCGCGACCGACAGCAGCGCGCGGCCCGCCATTTCCAGGGAGGTGAAGTGCGCGGTGAGCAGGATGACGCCGCGCCCCTGCGCCCGCGCCGCCTGCAGATGCTCGACGCCCTCGAAGTGCACGATCTTCGCCAGCTGCGCCGGCTTGATCCACCAGGCGAGCGGGATTTCGAGCAGCGCTATGCCGAGGCTGGCGAAGTGCGCATCGAGCAGCTGCTCGCGCGCCCGCTCCCCAAGCTCCGGCAGGCACAGCTCGATGTTGCGGCGTGCCGTGCGCACGAAGCGGATCGGCAGATGGCGCAGCACCGCGCCCAGCCCGCGCCCCAGGCGGACGAGGCCACCGTACGGCAGCAGGGCGATCAGCCGCAGTAAACCCAACGCGGCCCACGTCAGCCAGTAGCGCGGCGCGAGCAGGCGTATTTGCATCGTGACCCCCGAGGTCTGCGTCGCAGAATACCGCATTCCAGACGGGCAATATGCTCCAATGCGCCGCATGAGCAACGACGCTGCGCGCTATCTCACGGTGCGCCTCGAGCACGCCACCGTACGGCGCGGCGCACGCGCGGTACTGCGCGATGTCAGCTGGACGCTGCGCCCCGGCGAGCGCTGGCTGCTCGCCGGTGCCAATGGCGCGGGCAAGACGCAGCTGCTGAAAGTGGTCGCGGGCATTGTCTGGCCCGCGCCTGCGCCTCGGCCGGTACTGCGCTATCGGCTCGGGCGGCACGAAGCCGTGACGCCCTACGGCATCAAGGACGAAATTGCCTATCTCGGCGCGGAGCGTCAGGACAAGTATGAGCGCTACGGCTGGGACGTATCCGCGGCGCGCATCGTCGGCACCGGACTGTACCGCACCGACGTGCCGCTCGATGCGCTGAGCGCTGCGGATGCACGCCGTGTGCGCCGCGCGCTGCGGGCGCTCGGCATCGTGCACCTGGCGCAGCGGCTGTTCCTGTCGTTGTCCTACGGCGAACGGCGCGTGGTGCTACTGGCACGGGCGCTGGCATCGCGGCCGCGGCTGCTGTTGCTCGATGAGGTGCTGAACGGACTCGATGAGGCCAACCGCCGCCGCATTCTTGCCTGGCTCGCCTCCCGCCGCCGCCGGCTGCCGTGGGTGTTCGCCACCCATGACGCCGCGGATGTGCCCGCGGCCACCACTCATGCGCTGCTGCTGCAGCACGGCCGCATCGCCTACGCGGGCACCTTGCGGCGGGCGCCGCTGGCGCGCTGGCTCGGGCAGCGCCGTGCGCACCCGGGGCGGGGCTTGCGCGGTGCGCCGGCGCGCGGCCGGCGACTCGTGCGGCTTGCCAACGCGCGCGTCTACCTCGACGCACGGCGCGTGCTGAACGGGCTCTCCTTGAGCGTGCACGCCGGGGAGTGGTGGCTGGTGCATGGCCCCAACGGCAGCGGCAAGACGACACTGCTGCGCACGCTGTACGGCGACCACGGCGTCGCCGTGGGCGGGGCGATCGAGCGTGCCGCGCAGTCACCGGGCGTGCCGCTCGAGGACTTCAAGAAGCGCGTCGGCCTCGTCGCCCCGCATCTGCAGAGTGACCAGCCGCGGCAGCTGACGGTTGCGCAAGTGGTGCAGTCGGGGCGCCACGCCAGCATCGGCCTCAATGCCGCGCCTTCGGCGGCTGACCGTGCAGCGGCGCGGCGGGCGCTGGCGCGTCTGGGCTTGAGCCGCCTGGCGTCGCGCCGGCTGGCGCAGCTGTCGTACGGACAAGCGCGGCGCGTGCTGTTCGCGCGCGCCCTGGTACGCGATCCGCAGCTGCTGCTGCTCGATGAGCCCTTCGCCGGCCTCGACCTGCCGACGCGGCGCGCGCTGCGGCGGCGCCTGCGCGCGCTCGCCGCCGGCCAGCTCGCCGTGGTCGTCACGGCTCACCGGCCGCAGGAGTGGCGCGCCTGCGCCACGCACGAACTCGAACTCGCCGCGGGCCAGGCGCGCTACTGCGGCCCGCTGCGACCGAGCCGGCAGGCGCGCCGATGAGTCTCGGGTCGATGTCACGCGTGCGCTTCGCGCTGTGGGCCGCGGTGCTCATTGCGCTGCTGCTGGCCGCGCCGCGCTGCGCGCGCTGGGCGGGCCTGACCCACGCCGAGGGCGTGGCGGCGCTCGCCGCCCATCAGCCGCTCGAGCTGGTCGCGGGCGGCAACGAGCCGCCTGCGCCGCGGGTCGCTCCCGAACTGGAGAAGCTCGACGCCCAGGCGCTCGCGGCGGCGGCCGACTATGCGCAGGCGCACGACTCGCGCGCGCTGATCGTCAGCCGCAACGACCACATCGTGTTCGAGCGCTACTGGCACGGCACCGGCTTCAACACGCTTGCCGATGCGCAGTCCTTCACGCAGCTTCTCGCAGCACTCGCCATCGGCACCGCGATGTCCCATCGCCTCATCGGCTGGCCGGATGAACCCTTAAGCGCCTTCATCAGCGAGTGGAGCCAGGACCCGCGCGGCGCCATCCCGCTGCGCAGCCTCATGCAGCTGTCGAGCGGACTTGGCCCCGCCGCGCCCGGCGCGCCGCCCACGGACCTGCTCGCCGCAACCCTGGCCACGCCGCTCGCGACGGCGCCGACGACGAGGCGCCTGGAGAAGCCGGCCGATGCGCAGCTGCTGGCGCTGGTGCTCGAGCGCGTCACCCACCAGCGCTACGCGCAGTATCTGTCGCAGGCGCTGTGGCGCCGCGTCGGCGCGGGCAATGCCTGGCTGTGGCTCGACCGGCCCGCGGGCACGGCGCACGCCGACTGCTGCATGGTGGCGCGCCAGGGCGACTGGATCCGCATCGGCCAGCTGATGGTGCGCGATGGCAACTACCGCGGCGCCGAGGTCATCCGTCCGGGCTGGGTCACGCTGATGCGCAGCCCGAGCAAAGCCGACGCGGACTACGGCGCTTTCGTGCGCCTCGCCAGCTGGCCCGGCCAGGAACAGTACGCGACGCGCGACGTTTTCGTGGTCGAGGGGAGCGGTGGCAACCGCCTGTGGCTGGTGCCGTCGATGCAGATCGCGATCCTGTGCACCGGGGATGCGGCCGGGCGCGATCCACACTGGGACGACAGCCGCATTCCCAACCTCATCCTGCGCGCCGCGCACGACTACCTGCCGCCAGCGGCGCAGCCCGGCGCCGATATCTCCTCGATGGTCCCCGGTCACCCTTAAACTGCTTGCCCTTGCGACGCCAGCTCGCCGCGCTGTTTCTGTTCTGTGTCATCGACACGCTGGGATTCGGCATCCTCGTGCCGCTGGTGCCCTACATGGCCGCGCGCTTCGGCACCCCGCCCGAGTTCATCACGCCGGTGCTCGGCAGCTACTCGCTGTGCCAGCTGCTGGCGGCTCCCTGGTGGGGGCGCCTGAGCGACCGCTACGGGCGGCGCCCCGTGCTCATGAGCTCTCTGGCCGGCGCCTGCCTGTCCTACGTGATGCTGGCCTATGCCAGCAACATCTGGTGGCTGCTCGCCTCGCGCATGCTCGCCGGCTTCATGGCGGGCAACATCGCGGCCGCCTTCGCCTATGCCGCCGATGTCAGCCGCGACGAGAACCGCGCCGCGACGCTCGGTCTGGTCGGCGCGGCCATCGGCATCGGCTTCTCGCTCGGGCCGCCGCTCGGCGGCCTGCTCGCCGGCGCCGATCCGCTCAGCGCCGACTTCGTGCGGCCGGCGATCGTGTCCGTGGGTGCAAGTCTCATGGCGATCCTGCTGGTGTGGCGCGTGCTGCCCGAGAGCCACACGGCCGCGCGGCGCGCGCACGCGCGTGCCCCACGCCGTTCCGTGCAGCTGCTGCGGGCGCGGCCGGCGCTGGCGCTGCTGGCGGCGGCGACCCTGGTGGTCACCTACTCGCAGTCGATCCTGGAATCCATCTTCGCGATCTGGGCGCTGCACCGCTACGGCTTCGGGCCGCGCGCGGTCGGGCTGTTGCTGTTCGCCATTGCGCTGCCGGCACTGCTGATGCAGGGCGGCATCGTGCGCGTGCTGGTGCCGCGCGTCGGCGAAGCACGCCTGGCGAGCTGCGGCGTGCTGCTGTTCGTGGCCGGCCTCATGACGCTGACGCAGTCACCCCGCCTGGCGGTCACCGTGACGGGACTTGCTGCTGTGTGGGATCGGCCTGGGCGCTTACAACCCCAGCGCCTACGCGCTCGCCTCGCGGCAGGCCGGCGCACAGGAACGCGGCGCGGTGCTCGGCACCTACGCCGCGAGCGCCAGCCTTGCGCGCGTGCTCGGGCCGTTCAGCTCCGGAGTGCTGTATGCGCTGTTGGGACCGGCAGCGCCATTTGTGGTGGGCGCCTGCGTGACGCTGCCCGCGGCGTGGCTGGTGCGGCGCGTGGCCGCGAGCGGCGCGCCGCTCGCGGACCCCTCAGGCGCCGCCTGACTTCAGGCCGGTGCGGCGGGAGCGGCGAGCGCCACTTCGACCATGCCGTCGGTGACCCGCACCGCGTGGGTTGCCAGCGGCACGAGCGCCGGCGGCCCGAGCACCCGGCCATCGCGGATGTCGAAGGAGGCGCCGTGCAGCGGGCAGACCAGGCGGGTGGCACGCAGGCGCCCCTCGCACAGGCGCGCATGCGCGTGCGTGCAGATGTTGTCGAGCGCGAACAGCCCCTCGCGGGTGTGACAGATGACCAGCTCGCGCTCGCCGATGATCCAGGTGCGCATGCTGCCCACGGGAAGCTCGGCGAGCTTCACCACTGCCTCGAACTGCATGGCGCTGCCTAGAGCACGAGCTCGGTCTGGAAGATGGACACCGCCTGGCCACTGATCCACACGCCCGCCAGGTCGTTGCCGGTAAATTCGAGCTCCACTTCGACCCGCCCGGGGCGATGCAGGGAATGCCCCTGGATCCCGGAGAAGCGCGCGCGCTCGCCGCTGCGCTCGAGCAGCCCGAGTCGCGCCAGGTAAGCGCCGAGCAGGCCGTGGGCGTTGCCGCTCACCGGGTCTTCCGCGATGCCCAGTGCCGGGCAGAACATGCGCGACTCGGTGAGGTGGTCGCCCGCCTCAGGGGTGAGCGTGAACACGAAGTAGCCCGCCGCGCCGATCTGCGCGGACAGCGTCGTCAGGCGGGTGAGGTCCGGCTTCAGGTGCTTGAGCGGTTCCGGGCCGCGCACGCCGATCAAGAGCCGCGTGCCGACGGCACCGACGATGCGCAGCGGCATGCGCGTGTCGAGGCTCTCCGAGGCGAGCGCCAGCGCGTCCAGCACCGCCAGCCGTTCGCGGTCGTTCAGCTCGCGTCCCATGGGCGGGGGGCTGCGGCGGATCGCGATGCGCCGCTCCTCGCCGCTGCCGCGCACCTCGATGTCCACGATCCCGGCCTTGGACTTCTGGCGCTGCCAGCGCGGCGCCTCGTGGCGCCGCGACAGCACGTACTGCGCGGCGACGGTGGCATGGCCGACGAAGCCGGCTTCGCTGCGCGGGGTAAAGAAGCGCGCCCGCACCGTATGATCGTCGGCGTCGGGTGCGAGGATGAAGGCGGTCTCGGCGTTGTTCAGCTCGCGCGCGATCGCCAGCATCTGCGCCTCGGTCAGCGCGTCCGCGTTCAGCACCACGCCGGTCGGGTTGCCGGTGAAGGGTTCACGCGTGAACGCATCGACCTGGTGGACCTGAATCTTCCGCGTCATCTGCTGTTCCGCCGTTTTCCGCCCGGGGCGACCGCCATTCTAGTCCGTCCGCAGGATCACCGCCGCTGCAGGTACCCGCACCGGTCGTGCAATACTGGCGGCGGCAGTGCTTGACGGAGACGCTGGCGCATGGATATCGGGGTAGAGATCAGCCTGTACCCGCTGCGGGCGGAGTTCGCACCGGTGATCCGCGCGTTCCTGGCGCGCCTGAACGGCGATGCCCGGCTGCGGGTCGTGACGAACAGCATGAGCACGCAGGTCTTCGGCACGTACGAGGCGGTCATGCACACGCTGCAGCGGGAACTGCACACTACCTTCGAGGCGCTGGGCGCGCAGGGCGAGAAGGCGGTGTTCGTGATGAAGGTGCTCGGACCGCTGGCGGCGGCCTGACTCACTGCACTGGCCTCCCGCGGGGCGAATCGGCAAACTAGCCGGCCGCGGGCGAGCATGCCCGTACAAACTGCAGGATTACAGGTAGGCAGCATGACGCTAATGCGAGTGGTCGATCGCGACGGGATCGAGCATGAGGTGGAGGCGAAGACCGGTCTTAAGGTGATGGAGAATCTGCGCGAACTCGACTACGGCGTGGCGGCCATCTGCGGCGGCATGTGTTCGTGCGCGACCTGCCATGTCTACGTCGATCCCGACTGGCTGTCGCGGCTGCCGGCCATGATGTCGGACGAGCGGGAGCTGCTCACCGAGCTGTCGCACTACCAGGAGAACTCGCGCCTCTCCTGCCAGGTGGAATTCACCCCCGATCTCGCCGGCCTGCGCGTCAGCATCGCGCCGGACGAATAGCCATGTCCGCACCCACGCGTACAGGTCGAGACGCGCGGCGCCGGTGGCGCTGGTCACGCTCAACCGCCCGGACAGCGCCAACACGCTCAACCTGCAGATGGCCATGGACCTCCTGGCCGCCGCCATGACCTGCGCGCGCAACGCCGCGGTGCGCGCGGTGGTGTTGAGCGGTGCGGGGCGGCACTTCTGCTTCGGCGGCGATCTGCGCGCCATGGCCTCGCGCGACACCGCCGGCGATGACTACATCCGCGAGCTCACGACCTACCTGCATGCGGCCATCTCGCAGTTCGTGCGCATGAATGCGCCGGTGATCGCGGCCGTGAACGGCACGGCGGCCGGGGCCGGCGTGGGGCTGGTGGCCATGGCGGATCTGGCCCTGTGCACGCACGGCTCGAAGTTCAACCTCGCCTACACCAACGCCGGTCTGACGCCCGATGCCGGTACCTCGTTCCTGCTGCCGCGCACCGTCGGCGTGAAGCGCACCATGGAGCTGCTGCTGCTGAACCGCACGCTCCTGGCCGCCGATGCGCTCAGCTGGGGCCTGGTCAACGAAGTGGTGGCGGACGGGCAGCTGCTACCGCGCGCCCTGGAACTCGCCGAACAGCTGGCACAGGGGGCAAGCGGCGCTTTCGGCGCCACCAAGCGCCTCATCGCCCATTCACTCGGCGCCTTCGAGTCGCAGATGGTGCTCGAGAGCGAGACCATCGCCGCCCACGCGGTCAGCGCGGAAGGCACCGAGGGCATCGGCGCGTTTCTCGAGAAGCGCCGCCCGCAGTTCCCGGGCAGCGGCTGACGGCGCGCCATGTTGTGGTTCGTGTTATTGGTGGCGGCGCTCGGCGATGATCGCGCTGCGCATCTACACCAAGCTGCGCGCCGCGCGGCAGTCGCGCTCCGAGAGCTGGGACGAACAGACCATCGCGCGGCTGCGCACGCAGGGCTACGCGCCCTTCAATGACTATCGCGTGGATTTCTTCCTGGCGCTGCCGGATGAGGCCGCCTGCCAGGGCGTGCGCACGCGTCTGGAGCCTGAGTTCACGGTGGATGCGAAGCCCCTCGAGAACGACCGCGAGCTGCATTTCAGTCTGCACGCCAGCAAGAGCATGCGCCTGGTGGTGCCGGAGATGCAGGAGATCAGCCGCCGCCTGACCGCGCTCGCCACCGAGTTCAACGGCCGCTACGACGGCTGGGCGGCCTGACGGCGCGCTTCAGCGCTTTTCGGTCTGACGCCTGACGGCTTCCGCCGCCGCTGCGATGGCGGCGGCATCCCCGAGGTAGCGGCTGCTGCGCGGTTTGAGATCCGCGCCCAGCTCGTACAGCAGCGGCACGCCGGTCGGGATGTTGAGTTCGGTGATGTCGCTCTCGCTGACGTCGTCGAGCATCTTCACCATGGCGCGCAGGCTGTTGCCGTGCGCCACCACCATGACGTTGCGGCCGCTGCGCAGTTCCGGGGCGATGCGCGCATGCCAGAAGGGCAGTACGCGGGCGAGCGTGTCCTTGAGTGATTCGGTGGCCGGCAGCTGCCCGGCATCCACGCCCGTATAGCGGCCGTCGAAACGCGGATGGCGCTGGTCGTCCATGGCAAGTGGCGGCGGCGGGATATCGTAGCTGCGCCGCCAGACCTTCACCTGTGCCTCGCCGTGCTGCGCCACGGTCTGCGCCTTGTCCAGTCCCTGCAGCGCGCCGTAGTGACGCTCGTTGAGGCGCCAGCTGCGCTCGACCGGCAGCCACATGCGGTCCATCTCATCGAGCATGATCCACAGCGTGCGGATGGCGCGCTTCAGCACCGAGGTGAAGGCGATGTCGACGGCCAGCTGCTCCTTGAGGAGCTCGTGCCCGGCCTGGGCTGCTTCGTTGCGTCCCTGCGCCGACAGGTCGACGTCGGTCCAGCCGGTGAACAGGTTCTCGACGTTCCAGGTGCTCTGGCCGTGGCGCACCAGGATCAGTTTGCCGCTCACCTCAGTTGGCCAGCTTGCGCACCGACTCGACCCCGACGGTGAGCGTGGCGAAATCGCCGGCACCGGCGGCGCGCATGTCCGCCAGCGTGCGCTGCCAGTGAGCCAGATCCTTGCCGGCCGACTCCACCCAGGCCGTCACGCGCGCCTGGGCGCTGCCGCGCTCTTTGCGCGACAGCACGCGCTCGGTGAGCCGGCGGTGCACGCGCAGCGCCGCATCGCGCAGCCCGGTGCGCGCGATCGCCTGCCAGGGCCCCTCGACCGTGAGCTTCTCGATGCGCGCCCGCAGCCAGTCGAAGCCGATGCGCGTGCCGACCTCGAAGTACACACGTGCGGTATCGATCACGCTGAAGCGATGACCTGAGGCCATCTCCACGATGTCGAGCGCCGCGTTCAGCGCCTCGAGGCTCGCCACGCGCTCAGCCAGCCCCTGCGGCAGGCCGGCCTCGAGGTAGTGCTTGCGTTGCTCCTCGAAGCGCGCGAGCTCCGCGCCGGTCATGACCGTGGCGATCTCGCCCGCGAGCTGCTGCACGCCGCCGCGGAACTCGCGTACCGCCGCATCCACCTGCAGCCCGCGGCTGCGGGCGTTCAGGAGCCACAGCGTCGCGTGGCGCAGCAAGCGGCTGGTCTGGAAGGCGGCCTCGTACTGCAGCTTGGCCGGCACCTTGTTGTCCAGCGCCTCGATCTCTTCCCACACCTCGCGCATCGCGAAGATCTCGCGCGCCGCCGTGTAGGCGCGCGCGATCTGCGCCGGCTCCGCGCCCGTGTCCTCCTGCGCGCGCGGTACGAAGTTCGGGCCCATGCGGTTGACCAGACTGTTGGTCGTGGCGGTGGCGATGATTTCGCGGCGCAGACGATGCCGGCTGATTTCGCGCGGAAAGCGCTCCTGCATCGGCGCGGGGAAATAGCGCTCCAGTTCGTTGGACAGGTAGCGGTCCTCGGGCACGTCGGAGGCGAGCAGGTGATTGTTCAGCCAGATCTTGCTGTAGGCCAGCAGGATCGACAGCTCGGGGCGCGTGAGCCCGAAGCCGCTCTTGCGGCGCTCGGCCAGCTCGTCGTCGGTCGGCAGGAACTCGAGTGCGCGGTTGAGCTCGCCGGAGCGCTCCAGCGCGCGTATGAGATGCTGGAACTCCGGCAGGCGCGCGGTGCCCTGCAGCTCGAGCGTGCTGATCGCCTGGCCCTGCAGGTAGTTGTTGCGCAGCACGAGTGCTGCCACCTCGTTGGTCATGCGCGCCAGCAGGCGGTTGCGGTCGCCGCGCGTCAGCTTGCCCTCGCGCACCAGCGGATTCAGCAGGATCTTGATGTTGACCTCGAGGTCCGAGGTGTTGACGCCGGCCGAGTTGTCGATGAAATCGGTGTTGAGCCGGCCGCGTGCGAGCGCGTACTCGATGCGGCCACGCTGCGTCAGCCCGAGATTGCCGCCTTCGCCGACCACCTTGGCTTTGAGCTCGCGGCCGTTGATGCGCACGCCGTCATTGGTGCGGTCACCGACTTCGAGGTTGCGCTCATCGCTCGCCTTGACGTAGGTGCCGATGCCGCCGTTCCACATGAGGTCGATCGGCATGCGCAGGATGGCGCGGATGACGTCGTTCGGTGCAGCGCTGACGCTTTCCAGTCCCAGCAGCGTGCGCACTTCCGCCGACAGCGGGATGGACTTGACGGAGCGCGCGAAGATGCCGCCACCGCGCGACAGTTTCTTGCGGTCGTAGTCGTCCCAGCTGGAACGCGGCAGTGCGAACAGCCGCGCACGCTCGGCGAAGCTCAGCGCGGTGTCCGGATCCGGGTCGAGAAAGATGTGGCGGTGATCGAAGGCGGCCTGCAGGCGGATATGGCGCGACAGCAGCATGCCGTTGCCGAACACGTCGCCGGACATGTCGCCGATGCCGGCGACGCTGAAGTCCATTTTCTGCGTGTCGATGCCGATCTCGCGGAAGTGCCGCTTGACGCATTCCCAGGCGCCGCGCGCCGTGATGGCCATCTTCTTGTGGTCGTAGCCAGCCGAGCCGCCCGAGGCGAACGCATCCCCGAGCCAGAAGCCGTGTTCGAGGGAGATGGCATTGGCAATGTCGGAGAACGTGGCCGTGCCCTTGTCGGCGGCCACCACCAGGTACGGATCGTCGCCGTCGCGACGCACGACCTGGGTCGGCGGCACGATGCGCCCCGCGACGATGTTGTCGGTGAGGTCGAGCAGGGCGCGGATGAAGGTCTGATAGCAGGCGACCACTTCGGCCTGCACTTCCTCGCGCGTACCGGCCGGCAGGCGCTTGGGCACGAAGCCGCCCTTGGCGCCGACCGGCACGATGACGGTGTTCTTGACGTTCTGCGCCTTCATCAGGCCGAGGACCTCGGTGCGGAAATCCTCGCGCCGGTCTGACCAGCGGATGCCGCCACGGGCCACGTCGCCCATGCGCAGGTGGACGCCCTCGACGCGCGGGCTGTAGACGAAGATCTCGAACTTCGGCTTGGGCAGCGGCAAGTCCGGGATCTTGGCCGGGTCGAACTTGAAGCACACGTAGCTTTTCGGTTGGCGGGCACCATCCAGCTGATAGAAGTTGGTGCGCAGCGTCGCCTGCACCAGCGTCAGGTAGGCGCGCAGAATGCGGTCGTCGTCCAGGCTGGCCACCGCATCCAGTGCGGTGCGGATCTGCGCCACGATGCTGTCCGCGTTGCGCTCGGTGCCGCGCACGCTTTTTGGTGCCGCCGGATTGAAACGCGTCTCGAACAGGCGCACCAGCTGCTTGGCGATGGCAGTGTTGGCCGCGAGTGTGCGCTCCATGGAGGCCTGGCTGAAGGGCACGCCCGTTTGCAGCAGATAGCGGCAGAAGGCGCGCAGTACCACGGTCTGCCGGGCGCTCAGGTCCGCCGCCAGCAGCAGGCGGTTGAAGCCATCGTTCTCGATAGCGCCGTCCCAGGCGGCGAGAAACGCCTCGCGGAAATTCGCCTCGACGTGCGCGATGTCGACGCCGAGTCCGTCGCGGTGCTCGAGTTCGAAGTCCTGGATCCAGGCAGCGCCGCCGTCCGGCCAGGCAAGCTCGTAGGGGTGCTCGGAGATGACCCGCAGCCCGAAGTTCTCCAGCATCGGCAGCACGTCGGAGATCGGTACCGGGTCACTGAGGCGCACGATCTTCAGGTGCACGCGCTGCGCTTTCTGGCCCTCGGGGCGGTGCAGGCTCAGCTGCAGCGTGCGCGGCTGCAGGCGCAGCACCTCGAGGTCGCCCAGGTCCTCCAGCACCTCCGGCGGCGTCACATCCTCCTGGTAGGCGATCGGGAAGGCGTGCCGGTAGCGGTGCGCGAGCGCGAGGCCCGCGGCTTCGCCGCGGCGTTCGATCAGCACCTCGCGCAGCCGGTCAGCCCAGGTGAGGGCCGCGGCGGCGATGCGCTGCTCGATGGCGCCGAAATCCGGCTTGTGGTGCTGGCTCGGATCGGTGCGCACCACCACGTGCACGCGCGCGTGGCTGGAGCCTGAGATCTGGGCGTGACTCTCGACGCTGGTGCCGGCAAAACCTGCCAGCGCGATACGTTCGATGCGCTGACGAACCTCGGTGTTGTAGCGGTCGCGCGGCACGTACACCAGGCACGAGTAGAAGCGGTGATAGGGATCGCGCCGTACCAGCAGGCGCACCGTGCGCCGCTCGTACAGGTTGACGACGCCGCGCACGATGCGGATCAGATCGGTGAAATTCGCCTGGAACAGCTCGTCGCGCGGATAGGTCTCGAGCACGTTGAGCACGGCCTTGCCGTCGTGGCTGGCCGGATCGAGACCGAAGTGCTCGATGACGCGCTCGACCTTGCGGCGCAGCACCGGGATGTCGCGCGGGCTGCCGTGGTAGGCGGTCGAGGTCCAAAGTCCGACGAAGCGGTGCTCGCCGTCGACGCGACCTCGGCCGTCGAAGCGTCTTCACGCCGACGTAGTCGAGCAGCTCGCCGCGGTGCACCGTGGCGGTCGAGTTGGCCTTGGTGACGATCAGCAGTTCCGGCTCGCGGGCGCGCTCGCGCACGTCGCCGCGCAGCACCGTCACACCGCCGCGGCCGGCCGCGCGCCGCGCGCTGCTCAGCACGCCCAGGCCCGAGCGGCTGTCGGCAATCAGGCGGTCCTCGGCGCGGCCGCGCTCGAGGCGATAGCGACGGTAGCCGAGGAACACGAAGTGCTTGGCTTCCATCCAGTCCAGCAGGTGCGCCGCCTCGCTCACCTCCTCGGCCGGCAGCGGCGGCGGGGCATCCTGCAGCTGCGTGACGATGGCACGCACGCGCGCGCGCATGGCTGCCCAGTCCTTGACCGCGGCGGCGACGTCCGCGAGCGTTGCCGCGATGTCTGCCTGCAGCTGCGCCAGCTGGGCAGGCTCGGTGACGCGGTCGATCTCGTACAGCTGCCACGACTCGGGCCGGGCGGCATGGGCACCGTTGGCGCCGACGTCGATGAGCGTGCCGCGCCGGTCGCGGCGCACGCGCAGCACCGGATGGACGATCAGATGCACCGCCAGTTCCGCCCGGCCGAAGGCCATGCCGACCGAGTCCACCAGGAAGGGCATGTCATCGGTGACGGTGAGCACGAGCGTGTGCGGCGACTCGAACCCGTCGTTGGCCAGCCACGGGGTTGAATACGCGCACCAGCGAGCGTCCGGGAGGGCGCCTGGCGCCGAAGGCCAGATGCGCAAGCGCCGCCTTGGCAAGCTGCTGCGGTGCACGCTCGGCCAGGTCCTCTTCGGCGACGCCGCGGAAATAGCCACGCAGAAAGCGCTGCCGCAGCTCGGCGCGGCCGCCGGCGGCGGCGGCCGCACGCGTAATGCGCTCGATCAGCGCGAGGCGGGCGGTGGGGATTCCACGAAGTGAGCGGCTATCGTCGGCGGCAACTGGCGCGTGCATGCCCAATCATTCCTGGTAGGCGGCGGGTGTCGCGTATGGTGCGCATGTTATGCAATAAGAGCGCGGCCCAAGGCCCCGTGACCGCGGCGCGCGATTATACATGCCAAGGCCGCCGCGCCACCTGCGCGGCGGGTTACACCTTGCACGCGGCCTGCGGCGCCGTGGTGCACGGCCCGGGACGGCTATAATGATTGCCCGCGCAACGACCTTTTGCAGCGCTTCGGATCGCCAAGGTGTCGCATGACCGCTCTGCATGACAACCCGATGGGCACGGATGGCTTCGAGTTCGTGGAATACACCGCCCCGGACCCGCAATTACTGCGCTCGCTGTTCGAGCGGCTCGGCTTCCCGGCCGTGGCGCGCCATCGCTCGAAGAACGTGACCCTGCATCGCCAGGGGGAGATCAACTTCATCATCAACGCCGAGCCGCAGTCCTTCGCCCAGGGTTTCGCGCGCGCCCACGGGCCGTCGGCCTGCGCCATGGCGTTTCGCGTGCGCGATGCGGCCAAGGCCTACGCCCGGGCGCTGTCGCTCGGCGCCAAGCCCGGCCCGCAGAGCGCCGGTCCCATGGAACTCAACATCCCCTGCATCGAGGGCATCGGCGGTTCGCTCATCTACCTGGTCGACCTCTACGGCGAGCGCTCGATCTACGACGTCGATTTCCGCGCCGTCGAGGGCGCAGGCGCCACCGACAGCGCCGGTCTCACGCTGATCGATCACCTCACCCACAACGTCGGGCGCGGTCGCATGAACGTCTGGGCCGGCTTCTACGAGAAGCTGTTCAACTTTCGCGAGATCCGTTACTTCGACATCGAGGGCAAGCACACAGGACTCCTGTCGCGCGCCATGACCAGCCCGTGCAACAAGATCCGCATCCCGATCAACGAGTCGCAGGACGACAAGAGTCAGATCGAGGAGTACCTGCGCGAATACCACGGCGAGGGCATCCAGCACATCGCCCTTGCCAGCCGCGACATCTACGGCACCGTCGACGTGCTGCGCGCGCACGGCGTGGCGTTTCAGGACAGCCCGGACACCTACTACGAGGGTATCGCAGCGCGCGTCCCCGGCCACCGCGAGTCACTGGAAGAACTGCGCACGCGGCGCATCCTGATCGACGGCAACCCGCAGAAGGGTGAGGGCGTGCTGCTGCAGATCTTCACCCAGAACGTCATCGGTCCGATCTTCTTCGAGATCATCCAGCGTAAGGGCAACGAGGGCTTCGGCGAGGGCAACTTCCGCGCGCTGTTCGAATCGATCGAGGCGGACCAGATCCGTCGCGGCGTGATCTGAAAGCCGCGCTGCTCGTTAAGCGCGGTGCTCGCGCGCCAGGTACTCCTCGCTCTGCATCTCGATGAGGCGGCTGCTGGTGCGCGCGAACAGCGCCGTGAGCCGCGCGCCGCGATACAGCTCGGTGGCGGGCGCGGCCGCTGACACCACCAGGTTGACGTTGCGGTCGTAGAGCTCGTCGACCAGCGCGATGAAACGCCGCGCCTCGTCCTCGCGCTGCTCGTCGAACACCGGCACGTCCGCGACGATGACCGACTGGTACTCGCGCGCGATCTCGATGTAGTCGTCCTGGCTGCGCGCTCCGGCGCACAGCGCCGCGAATTCGAACCACACCACCGCGGCGCTGGCGCGCACCACCGCGATCGGCCGTCCCTGTATCTCGATATGGCCGGCGCTCTGTTTGCCGTGGTCGGCGAGCCGCTCGAACAGCGCCAGCAGACGCCCCGCGGTCGCCGGGTCAGCGCTCGGCAGGTACACGCCCGCCTGCGTGAGCTCGCGCAGCCGGTAGTCGGTGCTGCCGGCCAGCTGCAGCACGTCCAGGTGCCGCTCGAGGAGCGCGATGACAGGCAGGAAGCGCTGCCGCTGCAGGCCATCCTTGTAGAGATCGCCGGGCGGCACGTTGGAAGTGGCCACCAGGGTCACGCCGCGTCGCAACAGGCCCTCGAACAGGCCGCCGAGGATCATGGCATCGGCGATGTCCGCCACGTACAGCTCATCGAAGCACAGCAGGCGCGTGTCGCGGGCGAGGTCCGCGGCGATGCGCTCGAGCGGGGCGCGCTGCTGCTTCATCTGCCCGAGACGCTGGTGCACCTCGTACATGAAGCGGTGGAAGTGGCGGCGCCGCTTCTGTGCAAACGGCACGCTGGCGAAGAACAGGTCCATCAGCCAGGTCTTGCCGCGCCCGACGCTGCCCCACAGGTACAGGCCGCGCACCTGCGGCCACGCCCTGCGGCCGGTGATGGCCGAGAGCCAGCGCGACTGGCGCGCCGCTGGACAGCAGCCGCTCGCGCAGGTCCTCGAGTCGCGCCAGGGCTGCCAGCTGCGCGGCATCGGCCTGCAGGTGGCGCTGTGCCACCTGCTGCTCGTACAGGGTGCGCAGCGCCGGTGCGGCGGCGGCCGCGCCGCGCGCTGCGCCCGGGGTGAGCTCGCTCACGTCAGCGCTAGGAGAGGAGATCCGGCAGGTCGCGGAAATGCTCGAGCGCCTGCGGATTGGCGAGCGCATCGACGTTCTTCACCGGCTGCCCGTGGATGACGTTGCGTACCGCAAGCTCGGTGATCTTGCCCGAGCGGGTGCGCGGGATGTCCGGCACGGCGATGATCTTGGCCGGCACGTGGCGCGCGGTGGTGTGCGTGCGGATGGTGCTGCGGATTTCGCGCTTGAGCGGCTCATCGAGCGTCACGCCCTCGGCCAGCCGCACGAACAGCACTACCCGCACATCGCCGCTCCAGTCCTGACCGACGGCGAGGGCTTCCACGACCTGCGGCAGGCCTTCCACCGCGGAGTAGATCTCGGCGGTGCCGATGCGCACGCCGCCCGGATTGAGCACGGCATCCGAGCGGCCGTAGATCACCAGTCCGTCGTGGGCGGTGATGGCGGCGTAGTCGCCGTGGTGCCACACCCCCGGGAAGCGCTCGAAGTAGGCGGCACGGTAACGCGCGCCGCCCGGATCGTTCCAGAAACCCACCGGCATGGAGGGGAAGGGCGCGGTGCAGACCAGCTCGCCGCGCTCGCCGCGCAGCGAACGGCCGTCCTCGTCGAAGATCTCGACGGCCATGCCCAGCCCGCGACACTGAATCTCGCCGCGCCGCACCGGGCGCGTCGGACAGCCGAGCGCGAAGCACGACACGATGTCGGTGCCGCCGGAGATGGAGGCGAGCTGTACGTCGGCTTTGACCGCCCGGTAGACGTAATCGAAGCCTTCCGGCAGCAGCGGCGAGCCGGTCGACAGCACGGTGCGCAGCGCGCTCAGGTCGACACTCTGTGCCGGGACGAAGTCGCTTTTCTGCAGCGATGACAGGTACTTCGCGCTGGTGCCGAAGATCGTCACCCGTTCCTCCTGTGCCATCTGCCACAGCGCGCCGGGGGCGGGGTAGAACGGGCTGCCGTCGTACAGCAGCAGCGTCGCGCCGCAGGCAAGTCCACTCATCAGCCAGTTCCACATCATCCAGCCGCAGGTGGTGAAGTAGAACAGCCGGTCGTGGCGTTTGAGGTCGGTGTGCAGCAGGTGCTCCTTCAGATGCTGCAGCAGCGTGCCGCCGGCGCCGTGCACGATGCACTTCGGCACGCCGGTGGTGCCGGAGGAATAGAGGATATAGAGGGGCTGATTGAACGGCAGCGGCGCGAAGGACGGCGCAGCTCCCGGGCGGCCGAAGCGCGGCCACAGCGTGGCGCGGCCGGCCGCGGCGCCAAGCACCGCGAGCTGCGGGTCGGCCTCGACGTAGGGAATGACGATCACGCGCTCGATGTCGAGTTTTGCCAGCAGCTGCGCCACCAGCTGCAGCGAATCGAGCTTCTTGCCCGCATAGAAATAGCCGTCGGCCAGGAACAGCACCTTCGGTGCGATCTGGCCGAAGCGGTCCAGCACGCCGTGCAGGCCGAAGTCCGGCGAGCAGGACGACCAGATGGCGCCGAGGCTGGCGCTGGCGAGCATGGCGATGGCGGCTTCCGGCAGATTGGGCAGGAAACCGGCGACGCGATCGCCGGGCACGACGCCTGCCTCGCGCAGGCCTGCCGCCACGCGCGCCACTTCGGCGCGCAGCTCGCGGTAGGAGAGCGTGCGGCGCGTGCCGCGCTCGTTGCGGAAGACGAGCGCCGGCTGCTCGTCGTCGAATTTCAGAAGGTTGGCGGCGAAGTTGAGACGCGCCGCCGGGAAGAAGCGCGCGCCCGGCATCTGCTGCGCGTTTTCGATCACGGGGCCGGTGCCGAAGTCGGCGCGCAGGTCGGCAAAGCGCGCCACTTCGGTCCAGAACGTCTCGGCCGAACTCAGCGACCAGGCGTACAGGGCGGTGAAATCCTCAAGCGTCGTGCCACGGCGCGCATTCACGCAGCGCATGAAGCGCGTCAGGTTCGCGTCCGCGACGCGCGCGGCGGAGGGGCGCCACAGTTCACTCATACGGTGCTGATGCTACAACGACTGGTAGTTCGGCCCCGAGCCCCCCTCGGGCGTGGTCCAGGTGATGAGCTCGTACGGGTCCTTGATGTCGCAGGCCTTGCAGTGCACGCAGTTGGCCGCGTTGATCTGCAGGCGCCGCCCGCCCTGGCCGTCGTCGACCATCTCGTACACCCCGGCCGGACAGAAGCGCTCGCAGGGGTTGCCGTACTCGCGGCCGCACCGTTCGGCACAGACGCTGGTATCGGCCACCTTGAGGTGCACCGGCTGGCTTTCCTCGTGCGCGTTGCCGGCAAAGAACACGAACGACACGCGATCGCGCGGCGGCAGCGTGCGCTCCACCCAGTGCCGCTCGGGCGAGGTGAACTCGTCGAGCTTGGCAAGGCGCGACCAGTCAGCGGTGTTCTTCAGCGTCCAGGGCGACCTGCCGCCGCTCAGCATCTCCCACGCGGAGTTGATGAGTCCGAGCCACAGGCCGCGCTTGAAGGCGGGCTTGAAATTGCGGACGCGTCTGAGCTCCTGCCCGCCGGCGGAGGCGCGCCAGCGGGCGTCGAAGCCTGCGCCGCTGCCGCTGCCTGCCACGTGCTCGCCGGCGAGCGTGCCGGAGCGTATCGCCTGGTGGACGCCCTTGATCTTGGCGAAGTTGAGCGTGCCGCCGGCATCGCCGATGAGAATGGCGCCGGGCATCTCCAGCGTCGGGGTCGACTGCCAGCCGCCGGCGGCGATGGTGCGCGCCCCGGCCGAGACGATCTCGCCGCCCTGCAGCAGGGCCTTGACGCTCGGGTGATTCTTGTACTGCTGGAACGCCTCGAACGGCTGCAGGCGCGGATCGCGATAGTCGAGCCCGACGATGTAGCCGACGTACACCCGGTCTTGGTCGAGGTGGTAGAGGAAACTGCCGGCGTAGGTATGGCGGTCGGCCGGCCAGCCCAGTCCGTGCTCGATGCGCCCGGGCTGGACGCGCCCGGGCGGCAGCTGCCACAGCTCCTTGTAGCCGAGCGCATAGGTCTGCGGGCAGTGGCCGCGGCACAGGTCGAACTTCGCCTGCAGCTCCTTGCTCAGCGAGCCGCGCGCGCCCTCGGCCAGCACCGTCAGCGGTGCATGGATCTCCACCCCGGGGGTGAAGTTGGGGCCGGGATTGCCCGCCCGGTCCAGTCCCATGTCGCCGATGCGCACGCCTTTGACGGCGCCGTGTTCGTCGTAGAGCGGTGCGGCGGCGGCGAAGCCTGCGAACACCTCCACGCCGAGTGCTTCGGCCTTGGCGGCGAGCCACGGCGTCAGCTGGCCGAGCGAGATGATGTAGTTGCCGTGATTGTTGAAGGGCGTCGAATAGGTCATCGACCGCGGCAGCAGCCGCACCAGCCAGTTGGGCACGGGCCGGAAGGAGCCGGCGCGCGTCAGGATGCGGAAATCATCGACGCCGGCGGGCACCTTCATGCCCGGATACTCGCTCGCCCACTCCGGCAGCAGCTGCTCGAGTGGCCCGGGCTCGAGCACCGCCCCGGACAGCGACTGCGCGCCGACCGCGGAGGCCTTCTCGAGCACGCATACGCTTAAGTCGGGCTTGAGTTGCTTCAGGCGAATGGCACAGGACAGGCCGGCAGGCCCTGCGCCCACGATGACCACGTCGTACTGCATGACGTCGCGCTCGATCGGCGGGGTCGCGCTGCTCGCCTCTGCCACGGCCGCCCCCTGACTATTTCGGCTGCATGCGGATGGCGCCGTCGAGACGGATGGTCTCGCCGTTCAGCATCGGGATCTCGAACACGCTCGCCACCAGCTGCGCGAACTCTTCCGGCCGGCCGAGGCGTGCGGGGAAGGGCACCTGCGCGGCGAGCGAGTCCTGCACCTCCTGCGGCATGCCGTCCATCATCGGCGTGTGGAAGATGCCGGGGGCGATCGACACGCAGCGGATGCCGACGCGTGCCAGCTCGCGTGCGATCGGCAGTGTCATGCCGGCGACCGCAGCCTTGGTGGCGGAGTAGGCGGCCTGGCCGATCTGTCCTTCGAAGGCGGCCACCGAGGAGGTGTGGATGAGGAGGCCGCGCTCGCCGTCGGCGCCGGGCGCATTGTTCTGCATGATGGCCGCCGCCGCCTTGTCGCACAGGAAGGTGCCGATGAGGTTGATATGAATGACCTTGGTGAAGAACTCGCCCGCCATCGGCCCGTTCTTGCCCAGCACCCGGCCGGCGCCGACCACGCCGGCGCAATTCACCAGGAGATTCAGTCCGCCCAGGCGGGCGTGCGCTGACTCCATAGCCGCATTCACCTCGGCCTCCGAGGTGACGTCGCAGCGCACGAAGCTGGCGCTCGCGCCGATGGCCGTCGCGGCGGCGCGTCCCGGCCCTTCCTGCACGTCGAGCATCACGACCTTGCCGCCGGCCGCGGCGACGTGGCGGGCCACGGCGTTGCCGAGTCCCGAGGCACCGCCGGTGACGACCGCCCGTGCGTCCTGGATCTTCATGAAAACCCCCTGCGCCGCGCGCTAGAGCATCTCGACGGCGAGTGCCACAGCTTCGCCGCCGCCGATGCACAGGGCGGCGATGCCGCGCTTGCCGCCGCGGCGGCGCAGGCCGTGCACGAGCGTCGTGAGGATGCGTGCGCCGGTCGCGCCGATCGGATGACCGAGTGCGCAGGCGCCACCGCTCACGTTGACGCGCGCGTGGTCGATGTCGATGTCGCGCATGGCCGCCATGGTCACCACCGCGAACGCCTCGTTGATCTCGTAGAGGTCCGCGTCGTGCGGCTTCCAGCCGAGCTGGCTGAGCACCTTGCGGATGGCGCCCACCGGCGCGGTGGTGAACCACTCCGGCTCGTGCGCGTTGCTCGCGTAGGCGACGATACGGGCGAGCGGCTTGAGGCCCTTGGCGGACGCGGCTTTGGCGCTCATCACCACCAGGGCGGCCGCGCCGTCGCTGATCGAGGACGAGCTCGCCGCCGTCACCGTGCCGTCCTTGTTGAACACGGGCTTCAGGCTGGTGATCTTGCTGATGTCGCAGGTGCCGGGCGTCTCATCGCGCGCCACGACCGTGTCGCCCTTGCGGCTCTTGACGGTCACCGGCGTAACCTCGCCGTCGAACTCGCCCGCCTGCAGCGCCTGCGTGGCGCGCCGCACGGACTCGGTGGCGAACGCGTCCTGGTGCGCGCGCGTGAAGTTGTACTTAGCCGCGGTGGCATCGGCGAAGCTGCCCATCGCCTTGCCATCGAACGGGCTCTGCAGGCCGTCGCGCATCATGTGGTCGATGATCTCCCCGGTACCCATGCGGTAGCCGGTGCGCGCCTTGGGCAGGAGGTACGGCGCATTGCTCATCGACTCAAGGCCGCCGGCCACGACGACGTCCGCTGTGCCGGAACGGATCTGGTCGGCGGCCATCATCACCGCCTTCAGCCCCGAGCCGCACATCTTGTTGACCGTAGTGGCCGGCACCGCGAGCGGCAGCCCGGCGCCGAGCCCCGCCTGGCGCGCGGGCGCCTGGCCGAGGTTGGCCGGCAGGACGCAGCCCATCAGGACTTCCTGGATATCCCCGGGGGCGATGCCGGCCGCCTCGACTGCGCCCTTGATGGCGGCGCTGCCGAGCTGCACGGCAGTGAGCGGCGACAGGATGCCGAGGAACGCCCCGATCGGGGTCCGTTTGGCGGAGACGATGACGACTTCTGCACCGGACATGGGAGCCTCGCTTGAATTTCTGAACGCGCCCGCCTCAGGGCGCCGTGGCAGTGCGCGCCCGCCGCCGCGTGCGGTCGCGGGCGCTGACCTGGGGGACGCTGCCGCGCGGGCGCAGGCCCCCCTCGAATATGGTGACGAATGCGTCGGCGATCTGGGCACCCGTCAGGGACTGGTCCTCACGATACCAGTGCGCTATCCAGTTGAGCGCACCGGCCAGCGCAAAGGCCGTCATTTTCGCATCACACGGCTGGATGGAGCCGTCCTGCATGCCCTCGCGGATCAGCCGGCGGATGCCGTGGTCGATTTCGGACTTGAGCGCCTTGATATGGCGGCTCATGGCCGGCGACAGGTCCAGATCCTCGGCCCGCACCATGCACCAGCCGAACTCGGAGGCGACCGCCTCCCCGTAGTGACGCAGCACCGCGTTCAGGCGCGCCCGCGCGGGCACCTGCAGATGCCGCACCTCGCGGAACGCGGCGCGGATCTGCTCCACGCCGGCCACGAAGCATTCGAACAGCAGCTGCTCCTTGCTGGTGACGTAGTAGTACACCGTCGGCTTGGTGACCTCGAGCCTGGCGGCGATGTCGTCGAGGGAGGTGTTGTGGTAGCCCTTGCGGTTGAATTCGCGCGCCGCGGCATGGATGACCGCCTCGCGCTTGACCTCGCGGTCGCGCAGGCGTTCGCGGCTGGCGCGCCAGGGGGAGGCGCCGGGGAGGGGTGGCTTGCCCGCGGGCGGCGGGCTGGCGCGGCGGCTGTTCATGGGCTGGGGAGTATTATAGCGGCGCGGCGTGCCGGGCGTGACGGCCGCGGGGCGCCGCGCGGCGCAGCCGCTGCGGGTCGCGCCGGCCTGATCGTACCGGAAAGTAAGATATCCTACCGGCTGGTAGGGAGGCGCCTGAAGCAGTCGTGTACGCACGTCCTATGTCAGGAAAAAACCAATGAATGCCAAGGGTAGCGCGGCGCTGCCGCACACTGCGGCGCACACGCAGCCACCGCTGCGCTTCGTCTCCGCCGCCTCGCTGTTCGACGGTCACGATGCCGCCATCAACATGATCCGGCGCCTGCTGCAGGCGCGCGGCGCCGAGGTGGTGCACCTCGGCCATAACCGCAGCGTCGCCGATATCGTCCGCGCCGCCATCGACGAGGACGCCGACGCCATCGCGGTCAGCTCCTACCAGGGCGGTCACAACGAATACTTCACCTACATGGTCGACATGCTGCGCGAGCGCGGCTACGAGCACGTGCGCATCGTGGTCGGCGGCGGCGGCACCATCGCGCCGCACGAGATCGAAGCGCTCGAAAAACACGGCGTGGAGAAGATCTACACCCCCGAGGACGGCCGGCGCATGGGCCTGGCGGGGATGATCGACGACGTCTTCACCCGCATCGCCGCCTGGCACCGGCCGCCGTACGAATTCCGGCCGCTGAATGCCCGCGATCATGGTCTGATCGCGCGCACGATCTCGGTGCTGGAAGGCGCCGAGGGCGCCGACAGCGGTAGCGCGCAGCTGGAAGTGATCCGCCGCGCGCTGACGCGCTCGCGGCACAAGGTGCCCGTCATCGGCATCACCGGCACCGGCGGGGCGGGCAAGTCGAGCCTGACCGACGAGCTGCTGGCGCGCCTGGTGCGTCACTTTCCCGAGGCGCAGGTCGCGGTGGTGGCGATGGACCCGACGCGCCGGCGCAGCGGCGGCGCGCTCCTGGGCGATCGCATCCGCATGAACAGTCTGGCTGCGGAAAGCATCTACATGCGCTCGCTCGCGACGCGCCGCGCGCACCTGGCCACCGCGGCGGTGCTCAAGGACGTCATCGAACTGTACAAGGCGGCCGGCTTCGATCTGGTGATCGTCGAGACGGCCGGCATCGGCCAGTCGGATACCGAGATCGTCGATCTGGTGGACCTGTCGCTGTACGTCATGACCAGCGAGTACGGGGCGGCGAGTCAGCTCGAGAAGATCGACATGATCGACTACGCCGATTTCATCGTGCTCAACAAGGCCGAGAAGCGCGGCGCCGAGGACAGTCTGCGCGATGTGCGCAAGCAGTGGCGCCGCAATCACCCCGAGCGCGCGCACACGCCCGAGAGCGCGCTGCCGGTTTTTCCGACCATCGCCAGCCGCTTCAACGACCCGGGCGTCAATCGCCTGTTCGCCGCGGTCTGTGCCGCGCTCGACGAGCGGCACATCGGCAGCCGTGTCTGGGCGGTGAGCGAGGTCGGCCCGACCGAGCTCAGCATCCGCGCGCCGCTCATTCCCGGCGCGCGTACCCGCTATCTGGCGGAGATCGCCAGCGGCGGCCGCGCCATGCGGGCGCGCATAGAGGCGCAGGTGGAGGCGGCGCGGCGCGCCTTCGGTCTGTACGAGTCACTGAAGGGGCTGCACGATGCGCCGCTGCCGGCGCCGCTCGAGCGTTACCCGCAAGCGGCTCTGCACGATGCCGGCGCCGATGCCACGCGGCGCGAGCTGCGCAGCGCCTACGGCCGCGCGCTCGATGAGATCGGCGCGGAAGCGGTGGCGGAACTGAAGGCCTGGCCGGCGCGCATGCGAGCGGCCACCGACCCCACCTACTCGTACCCGGTGCGCGAGCGCCTGGTGACGGGCGACAACTACACCGAAAGCATGTCCCACTCCGCGGTGCCGAAGCTGGCGGTGCCGCGACTCAAGGACTGGGGCGAGGTGCTGCACTTCATCCTCACCGAGAACCTGCCCGGCGCCTATCCCTACACCGGCGGGGTCTATCCCTACCGGCGCGAGGAGGAGGATCCGACCCGCATGTTCGCCGGCGAGGGCGGACCTGAGCGCACCAACCGCCGCTTCCACTACCTGGCGCACGGCCACGGCCCGCGCCTCTCGACCGCGTTCGACTCCACGACCCTGTACGGCGAGGATCCGGACACGCGCCCCGATGTCTACGGCCGCACCGGCAATTCCGGTGTGTCGATCGCCACCCTCGACGACATGAAGAAACTCTATTCGGGGTTCGATCTGTGTCAGGCGGGCACCTCGGTGTCGATGACCATCAACGGTCCGGCGCCGATCATCCTGGCGATGTTCATGAACACTGCCGTCGATCAGCAGGTGGAGCGCCACCTGCGCGCGGAAGGCAAGTGGCAGGCGGCGCAGCAATACATCGACGCGGCCAACGCAGCGGCCGCCGCGCGCGGCGTCGCCCCGCCCGGCTACAAGGGCGAGCTGCCGGCGCACCACGACGGCTCGGGACTGGCACTGCTCGGCGTCAGCGGCGACGAACTGCTCGAGCGCGCGGCCTACGAGCGCATCCGCGAGCGCGCCCTGCAGTCGGTGCGCGGCACGGTGCAGGCCGACATCCTCAAGGAAGACCAGGCGCAGAACACCTGCATTTTCTCCACCGAGTTCGCGCTGCGCATGATGGGCGACGTGCAGCAGTATTTCATCGACCGGCGCGTGCGCAATTTCTATTCGGTGTCGATCTCCGGCTACCACATCGCCGAGGCCGGCGCCAACCCGATCTCGCAGCTCGCCTTCACGCTCGCCAATGGCTTCACCATCGCCGAGTACTACCTGGCGCGCGGCATGAAGATCGACGACTTCGCGCCCAACCTGTCGTTCTTCTTTTCCAACGGCATGGACCCGGAGTACGTGGTGATCGGCCGGGTTGCGCGCCGCATCTGGGCGCGCGCCATGCGCGAGCGCTACCAGGCAGGCCCGCGCAGCCAGATGCTCAAGTACCACGTGCAGACGTCCGGCCGCAGCCTGCACGCGCGCGAGATCTCCTTCAACGACATCCGCACGACCCTGCAGGCGGTGTACGCGCTGTTCGACAACTGCAACAGCCTGCACACCAACGCCTACGACGAGGCGCTCACCACGCCCACCGAGGAGAGCGTGCGGCGCGCCGTGGCGATCCAGCTGATCATCAACCGCGAACTCGGACTGAACAAGATTCAGAATCCGTGGCAGGGCTCGTTCGCCATCGACTACCTGACCGATCTGGTGGAAGAGGCGGTCTACAAGGAGTTTGAAGCCCTCTCCGAGCGCGGCGGCGTGCTCGGCGCGATGGAGACGATGTACCAGCGCGCCAAGATCCAGGAAGAGTCGCTCTACTACGAGACGAAGAAGCACGACGGCTCACTGCCGCTCATCGGCGTGAACACCTTCCTGTCGGCCGGTGATGCCAGCGACGAGCACAAGGGCGCCGAGCTCATCCGCTCCAGCGACCAGGAGAAGCAGGATCAGGTGGCCGCGGTACGGGCGTTCCAGGCGCGCAATGCGCAGCGCGCCCCGCAGGCACTCGCGCAGCTGCAGCAGGCGGCCGCCAGCGGCGGCAATGTGTTCGCGCAGCTCATGGAGTCGGTCAAGGTCTGCTCGCTCGGGCAGATCTCGCACGCGCTGTACCAGGTGGGCGGTCAGTATCGTCGCAACATGTGAGATCCGGTTCGTCGAGCTGCGCCAGGATCGCCGCGCGCGCCGCGTCGCGCAGCTGCGCCGCCGCCTGATCGGCCGCGCCCGCATCGAGTTCGAGCGGCGGCAGGATCTGCATCTCGATCGGACCGGGTAGCGGCAGGGCGCCGCTCGGCGGCAGCGCGCGCCGCGTGCCGCGCAGCACGGCGGGCACGAGCGGGCAGCCGGCGCGCACCGCGGTAGCGAAGGCGCCGGTATGAAACTTGAGCAGTCCCGGGGTGCGGGTGAAGGTCCCCTCCGGGAAGAACACGAGCGAGTTCCCCTGGATGGCGTTGCGCAGCACGCGCCGCGTGTCAGCCGCGCCGCGGCGCCGGTCGAAGCGCTCCACGAACTCCGAACCCAGGCGCTTCAGCAGCGGTCCGGCGAGCGGCACGGCGGCCATTTCGCGCTTGATGACGAAGCCGAAGCGTGGCGGCAGTGCCGCCGTCAGGACGATGCCGTCGAGGTAGCTCGCGTGGTTGCACACCACCACGCACTGACCTTGCGGCAGGCGTTCAGCGAACCGGAGCGTGAGTGGCATGCCGAGCATGCGCAGCAGCAGTCGGGCGGCGCCGCGCGCCGTCGCACGCCGCTGCGCCAGGCGCGGCAGCGCTACCAACAGCACCAGCACCGCAAGCCCCAGGGCCAGGAACGCCGTCAGCGCCCACAGGCCGTAGGCGAGACGTAGCGTGGCGAGCACAATCGCGCGAAGCAGTGCGACTAGCCGCATGCGCTTTTCAGGGTGGGGGAGAATTTCACGGCTGCGGTATGTGACCTGGTTCTCTTTATGTTAATGCCGCCCGGTAGATGTGAAGGTGGTCACGTCGATGGCGGGGCTGCGCTCACCATACTGCGGTTACCACATTACCGGGAAGCTTAAGGCTCGCACAGGCGTGCCGCGCGTGAGCGCCGAGCTGATCGCTTCCACCGAGACGAGGCTTTGTCCAATACCGCCGTTGCCGTGACTGCCAGCACCGATTCCGCAGATCCTGCGGTGTCCCGCTTTCTGGATGCGGTGTGGATGGAACGGGGCCTGTCGCCCAACACGCTGGCCGCCTATCGCGCCGACCTGACCGCGCTGGCGCGCTGGCTGGCGGAGCGCAACGTGCAGATCATGCGCACCACGCGCGCCGACCTGCAGGACTTCATTGCCTGGCGCGTACGCGCCGGCGCGCGGCCCCGCTCGACCGCCCGCCAGCTGTCCAGTTTCCGACGCTTCTTCCGCTACTTCATGCGCGAGAGCGTCATCCGCGAAGATCCCACCGCGCAGATCGCCATGCCCAAGATCGGCCGGTCGCTGCCGCGCTCGCTCACCGAAGAGGAAGTCGAGTCGCTGCTGTCGGCACCGGTGGTCAGCGACCCGCTCGGTAACCGCGATCGCACCATGCTGGAGGTGCTGTACGCCACCGGCCTGCGCGTCTCGGAACTGGTCAACCTGCGTCAGGGCCAGATCAACATCAATCAGGGGGTGATCCGCATCCTCGGTAAGGGTGATCGCGAACGGCTCATCCCGCTCGGTGAGGAAGCCATGCGCGCGCTCAAAGATTTCAGCCGTGGCGCGCGCGGCGAGATCCTGCTCGAGCGCCAGACCGACTACCTGTTCCCGACGCGCCGTGGCGATCGCATGACCCGCCAGGCGTTCTGGCACATCATCAAGCGCTACGCCCGCAAGGCCGGCATCGCCAAGGAACTCTCACCGCATACCCTGCGGCACGCCTTCGCCACGCACCTGCTTAACCATGGCGCGGACCTGCGCGTGGTGCAGATGCTGCTCGGGCACAGCGACCTGTCGACCACGCAGATCTACACGCACGTCGCGCGTGAGCGTCTCAAGGAACTGCACGCCGAGCACCATCCGCGCGGCTGACGCCGCCGGCTTACCGCCACAGGGCAGCTCTTGCCCGCCCGTCGTATGCGACGGACCGTGATAAACTATTGAGTCTCTACGAGCCGGCAGCCTGAGGGCGAACCTTCTGCGGCCGCCGCGGTCCACTGCCACACCGAACAAGCGAAACATCACCATGGTTGCCAAAAGGTTGCTGGCGTTACTGGCGCTGTGCACGGTCGCCGCTGCGATCACGGCGCAGCCGACCCAGTCAGGCGCTAACCCGCCGCCGGCGCCCGCCAGCGGCGCGGCGCAGCCGGTCCAGTCCGGCACGGACCTGCGCGCGCAGATCGCCAGCCGTATCGGTGCACGCGCCGAGGAACTGCGCCCCTCGCCGATCCCCGGGGTGTATGAGCTCACGCGCGGCTCGGACATCGCCTACGTCACGGCCGACGGCAAGTACGCCTTCACCGGCGATCTGATCGAGCTCGACAGCAACAACAACCTCACCGAGGCGCATCGGCGCGACCTGCGCGCCAAGGCGATCGCCAACTTCCCGGAAAGCGAGATGCTGGTATTCGGTCCCAAGGATCCGAAGTACACCGTCACGGTGTTCACCGACGTTGACTGTCCGTACTGCCGCAAGCTCCACAGCCAGATCGCCGAGTACAACCGCCTGGGGGTGCGCGTGCGCTACCTGCTCTATCCGCGCACCGGGCCGAACACGCCGTCCTGGACCAAGGCCGAGCAGGTGTGGTGTTCGCCCGACCGTAACGAGGCGCTGACGCGCGCCAAGCTCGGCGAAGAGCTCAAGACCAAGGTGTGCACCGACAATCCGGTGGCGCACAGCTTTGCCCTGGGCAAGGACTTTGCCCTCGAGGGCACCCCGGCCATCGTCATGGCGAGCGGCGAGATGCTGCCCGGCTACCTGCCGCCGGACGCGCTGGTTCAGCATCTGAAAGAGGCGCACCCCTGAACGGTGCGTGGCGGCGCAGCGGCTGCGCGCTGCGCCGGCTGCGAGTCAGCGCTCGAGCAGCTTTAACTTATCGGGCTTGCCTTCCCATTCCTTGGCGTCCGGCGGGGCATCCTTCTTTTCGGTGATCACCGGCCATGCCTTCGCCAGTTCGGCGTTCAGCTGCTTGAAATGTTCCTGCCCGGCGGGCAGTTCCTCCTCGGAAAAGATCGCCTCCACCGGGCATTCCGGCTCGCACAGGGTGCAGTCAATGCACTCCTCGGGATCGATGGTGAGGAAGTTCGGTCCCTCGTGGAAGCAATCGACCGGGCACACCTCGACACAGTCCATGTACTTGCACTTGATGCAGTTTTCGGTAACGACAAAAGTCATGCAATTCCCTCGGCGGACAGACCCGCGGCAGCACGCCCGCAGCGCTGCCGCAATTGTGCCACGCGCGCGCGCCGCCCGGTCAATCACGCCTCCGGGGTGCGGTTGAGCCGCCGGTCGACGGTGGTGAAGTAGTGATCCTCGCGCGCGCCGGGCTGGTCCTCTAGATAGCGGCGCAGCGCAAATTCGGTACTGGGGAAGGCGATATCCGCCCACGGGATGTCGGCCGGCGCCAGCAGCACGACCTCCAGGCTTTCCGCGCCGACGCCGAACTGGGCCGCGGGCAGAACGGCGCGGAAGAAGACGTGCACCTGCTGCGCATGCAGCACGTGCACCACGGCCAGCAGCGAGCCGATCTTCACCTCCGCGAGCGCCTCCTCCCGGGATTCGCGTGCGGCCGCCTGCTGCAGCGTCTCACCGTTCTCCATGAAACCGGCCGGCACGGTCCAGTAGCCCCGGCGCGGCTCGATGGCCCGGCGGCACAGGAGGATGCGGCCGTCGTGCTCGGGAACGCAGCCCACCACCAGGCGCGGGTTCTGGTAGTGAATCGTGCCGCAGGCGTCGCAGGTGTAGCGCGGTAGGTGGTCTCCCTCCGGCACGCGCAGCTGCACTGGAGCACCGCATTGGGCGCAGAAGTTCATGATGCGGCGCGAGGATACGGGCGGCGCTGCGTCTTGTCGACGCTGCGCAAGAATCGGAATGCCGGCAGCCGCCCCTCGGGGCCACACTCGGCCCTCCTGAACCCATGTCGTATTTCGCAGGAGCGCCCATGGCTTTTCGTATCAGCGGGCTCGATGCCGCGCAGTTTGCTGCCCTGCACGGGCTGTCGGACGCACAACTGGCGGCGCATGGCGCCCGTCGCGTCGTGGCCGACCGCCACCCGGGCTTCCCCTGTCGTGTGAGTCTCGTCGATGCGCAGCCGGGCGAGCGCGTGCTGCTGGTCAATTACGAGCACCTGGCGGTCGACAGCCCCTACCGTGCGCGCTACGCCATCTACGTGCGCGAGGCGGCCCGCGAGGCTCATCCGGCGGTGAACGAAATCCCGCCGGTGCTGCACGGGCGCCTCATCGCGGTGCGCGCCTTCAGCGCCGACGGCATGCTGCTGGATGCGCAGCTGGCGCCGATGCCGAGCTCGCGCCGGCGCTGGAGCAGCAGCTGGCGTCAAGCGCGGTCGCGTATCTGCACCTGCACAATGCGAAGCCGGGTTGCTATGCCGCGCGCGTCGAGCGGGCCTGAAGCCGGGGTTTAGTTGAGCAGGCCGAACACCACCACGCCGCCCGGCGTGCCGACGAACACCTGGCCGTCGGCGATCATGGGCGTGATGAACTTGTTGCCCGCGCCGAACTGATCGCGGCTGCCGGCCTGCGAGCTGTTGTACAGCTCCTTGCCGAGGTTGCCGGCCTCGTACGCGTGCAGCACCGCGCTGCCGCCGTTCTGATGCGCCCAGACGATACCGTTGGCGGTGCCGTTGGCCGAGATCGCCGGGGAGCTGCCCGGATAGGGGAAGGCTTCCGGGCTGGTGGAGGAGGGCGTCGCGCTGAAGCGCGCCTTCACGAGGCTGAATGCCAGCACGTGGCCGTCGTTCGGCCCGTAGTAGAGCGTGTTGTTGAACCACGCCGGCGTCGACCAGATGCCGCTGGCGAGCACGCCGCCCAGCTCCTGCCAGATGTTGTTGCTCGCGGCGCTGAACTTGCCCATCGCGTCGCGGTTGACCACGTACAGGTTGTGGTCCTTGCCCGCGCCCACCATGAGGTGACGCACGACACCGCTGGCATCGGTCACATCCGGCAGCAGCAGCGTACCGCCCGAGCCGAGATCGAGGTCGGCGTCGGACGCGGCGACGGCGTTGGACATGGCGAAATAGTCCGTCACCGCGAGCGTGTGGCCGCTCAGGGTGAGCTTGACGAACGAGTTGCCGAAATCGCCTCCGCTGGGAAAGCCGGCCGCAGTCAGGGTCGGCTCGAAGGCACCGTTGCCGGCGAGCAGGTAGACGTTACCGGCCGCATCGGCGGCCGGTCCCCCGCCGCTCATCCAGATGGCGGGCCCGGCGTTGCCGTAGCCGGTGCCGGTGCCGTTGGGGGCGATGTTCACCACCGCTGTCTGCGCGAGCGTCGCCTCGCTGTAGGCGATGACCCAGCCGGTGTAGGGCGCGAAATCGCAGTGCGAGGTCCAGCTGGTGTAGATCGTGCCCTGCGACAGGAGCAGCGCTGCGCGCTCCTCGTACTGACCCGGATCGAAGATGCGCGTGCCGCCGCCGGCGGGGGCCGCGTAGCTGGCCATGATCTCCGTGGGGCCGCCGAGCAGTTCCGCGCCGCTGGTGACGTCGAGCGCGTGCAGCCGCTGGTGATCGGTGCCGTTGTTGGACATGGCGACCACGAAGATCGTGCCGTGGGGCCCGGCGCTGCGATCGATCACCGGCGTCGAGGTCACCCCGATCGTGGGCGTCACCTGGCTGCAGCCATGCGTGCCACTGGGCGATTCCCCGGCGCCGAGCAGCGACACCTTCCACAGCGTCGCGCCGGTGTTGGCATCAAAGGCGTACACCGAGTCCTTCTCGGTGGCGACGAACACCACGTTGTGCAGCGCGCCCGCCACAGTGAGCTTTGACAGAAACAGCGGCTGCGCATCCACCTTGCCGTCGGTGGCGAGCGTGCGCACCTTGCCGAAGCTCGTGGAGTTGACGTTCGCGAGCGTAAGTGTGGTTTCGGTGAGGTTCTGGCCGGTGCGCGACACATCGTTCTTGTAGGTCACGACGTCCGTGCCGCCGCCCGGCGTGGTGCCGGTCACGGTCAGCTGCGCATTGTTGCTGCTGATGCTGCCCGCGGTATTGCTGACCGTCACGGCGAACTGCGCGCCGTTGTCGGCGCTGGTCACGTCGCAGGGGTGGTGTAGCTGGCAGCGGTCGCACCGCTGATGGCCGCGCCGTTCCTGCGCCACTGGTAGGTGAGCGGCGCGCTGCCGCTGGCGGCGACCACAAAGGTTGCCTGCCGACCGAGGCTCACGGTCTGGTTTGCAGGTTGCGTGGTGACGACGGGCGCTGCGGCGCCGGATGCCCCCACCACGGTCAGCAGCGCGGTGCTGCTGGTGACGCTGCCGGCGACATTACTGACGATGACCGAGAACTCCGCGCCGTTGTCGGCGCTGGTCGTGGCCTGGGTGGTATAGCCGGTGCCGGTCGCGCCGGGGATCACCGCGCCGTTCCGCAGCCACTGGTAGGTGAGCGGGGAGGTGCCAGTGACGCCCACCGAGAAAGTGGCCTGCGTTCCCAGAGCGGCGACCGCGTTGGCCGGCTGCCGCGTGATGGCGGGAGCGACGGCTGTCGGAGTGCCGCCGGTGTTGCTGCCGCCGGAGTTGGAAACGCCAACTTGGCCGCAGCCGGTAAGACCTGCGGCCAGTAGTAAGCACACTGCGCCCGCAAGGTAGGTTCGCATCTGCCGGATCTGCTTTTTGTGTAATGGTTTGCAGCGAAAGTGACACGGGGCGGGAGGCAGCGGCAAGTAGTCGTTGCAGTGCGACAGCGCTGTCATGAGTACTTTGCACCCGGCCATAACATATTGCAGTGCGCGCCCCGGGTTCAGGGGGCAGCGCGCTCGCAGGCCGTCGGCGCTTGCGCGCAGCATGCCGCAGGATGCCCGACGGGCAGGGTTGTGGCACCGGGAACCGCACGCCGCGCGGTGAGCGCGTCGCCGGTGGCGGCCTGCCCGGAGAGGGAATCGAACCCACACTCTGTCGCCAGAACCGGATTTTGAGTCCGGCGCGTCTACCAGTTCCGCCATCCGGGCGCGGGCGCGCGAAGTATAGAGAGCTTTGCGACCTTTTGCCGGGCTGGCGCATCTAAGAAGCGTGACCCGACTGGCGGACAGCAACATTCCCGACGAACTCATCGCGCAGGCGTGCGCGGGTGCCGAGCCGGCACGCGCCGCGCTCTACGCCGCCCTGGCGCCAGCGACGCTCACTCTGATCCGGCGCATCGTGGGGCAGCGCGCCCTGGCCGAGGACATCTTTCAGGACACGATGATGACCTTCTACGAACGCCTGCCACAGTTTCGCCGCGAGGCCCCGCTCGGGGCATGGCTGCGCCAGATCGCCGTCAACCGCTGCCTGATGTACCTGCGCTCGCCCTGGCGGCGCGCGCGCCTGTGCCTGGAGAGCCCCGAGTTTGCCGACCTCGCCACGACCGTCGTCAGCGCCTGTCGGGGCGACTCCATCGACCTGGAGCGGGCGCTGGCGATGCTGACACCGACCGCCCGTGCGGTGGTGTGGATGTACGAGGTGGAGGGCTATTCGCACCAGGAAATCGCGCGCGAGTTCGGCCGCTCCGTCAGTTTCTCCAAATCACAGCTGGCGCGCGCGCACGTGCGGCTGCGTGCCTGGTTCGAGCCGCAGGAGAGCCGGCCCTCATGCAATCTGATCTAGATAAATCCGGCGTGGTGGCGCAGCTGCTGCGCGAGTTGCCGCCCGAGGCGGCGCAGCCCTACGGCTTCGGCGAGTTTCAGCGGCGTGCCCGCGAGCGCGCCCGTGCCGGACGCACGCTCGCCGGCGGTCAGGCAGTGGCCGCGGTGGCGGTCGTCGCCGTCGGCGTCCTGGCCGTGTCGCTGCGCCTGAGCGCACCGGCGCCACGGCAGCCCGCGAGCCCTGTCGCGCCGGCAGCCGGCGGCACGAGCGAGCCGGGCGCCCGCGCGGCGCGCGCTGACTTTGCCGACCGCTGGCTCGCGAGCCTGCCGCCCGAGCCGGCCGTGGAGTCCATCGGCACCCGCGCGGCGGTCACCGGACTTGAGGACCGCATCGCGCAGGTCGATGACCTTCTGAGCGCCGCCCGCCTGGGCGAACAGCCGGGTGAACTGGCGCTGCTGCAGCAGGAGCGCACCCGCCTGATCGGCACGCTGGTGCAGGTGCGCTATGCGGAAACCCTTGCCAATGAATCGCGCTACTGAAGTCACAGGAGCTGCCGTGCAAATCTACCGTCCCCTCCTCCGCATGGCCCTCGTGGGCCTGGTTCTGATTGCGGCTGTGCCGGCCGCGCAGCTGGCCGCCGATACGCCGCCACCCGCCGCACCGGCGCCTGCCGCGCCTCCCGCTCCCCCTGCACCGCCTGCGCCCGCGAGCAACGCGCAGCTCGAGTCGCAGCTCGAGGCGGCGCGCCGTCAGATGGAGCAGGCCGCGGGCGAGGTGGCGCGCCTCTCGACGCAGATGAGTGGCTCGATCCTCGATCAGGTGATGGGCGGCCAGCGCGCCATCATCGGCGTTGAGCTCGAGCCTGCCGGCGGCGGCGCCGGTGCGCGTGTGCGCGAGGTGTCCCCCGGCGGCCCGGCGGCGGAGGCCGGCATCCGCAGCGGCGATGTGCTGGTGGCGATCAACGGCACCGACCTCAAGCCGGGCGAGCCCACGCACCAGGTGGTGCGCATCATGCGCGAGGTGAAAGCGGACAGCCACGTCAAGGTGCGCGTGCTGCGCGACGGCCAGTCCCGCGAGTTTGTACTCACCGCGCGCGCGGGGCCGTCGCTGCTCGCGTCCATTCCGGACATGGCAGACCTTGCCACACTGCCCGAGGTGCGCGGCGACTTCATGTTTCGCCGCCCGCTGCGGGACCTGGAGCTCGTCACGCTGACGCCGCGGCTCGGCAGCTACTTCGGCACCGACAAGGGCGTGTTGGTGGTGCGCGCACCGAGCGATGGGGCCCTGCAGCTCGAGGACGGCGACGTCATTCTCGCCATCGACGGCCGCGAACCGACCAGTGGTTCGCATGCCACGCGCATCCTCGGCTCCTACCAGCCCGGCGAGAAGATCACGCTGCGCATCGTGCGCCAGCACAAGACGATCGAGCTGCCGGCGACCCTGCCGCAGAACACCCCGCCGGTGCGGCGCGAGGCGCTGCGCCGCGAGCGCGCGTTGCCGGGCGTGCCTGCGGCCCGGCCGGTGATCTACGGCAGCGGCGAGGCCTGAAGGAGCGTTCTTTGTCTCTTGCGCCTGAAAGCTGGGCGCGTCCGGGCGGCGTGTAACATGCAAGCGTGCGCCGCCAGGATTTTTCCTTCGAACTGCCCGCCGAGTTGATTGCGCAGGCGCCGCCCGCCGGGCGCGCAGACGGACGCCTGCTGGTGCTGCCGGCAGCGCAGGGTGCGCCCCGCGACAGCACCATCCGCGAGCTGCCGGCGTGGCTCGCGGACGGCGATCTGCTGGTGCTGAACGACACGCGCGTGGTGGCCGCGCGGCTGCTCGGCACGAAACCCTCCGGCGGGCGCGTGGAGATCCTGCTGGAGCGCGCTCTCGACGGCCACGAGGCGCTGGCGCAGCTGTCTGCCAGCAAGCCGATCCGCGCCGGGCTCGCGGTGAGCACGGCGGGCGGCATCGTGCAGGTGGTGGCGCGCGAGCAGGAGTTGTGGCGCATCGCGCTGCCCGCCCCGGCGCTCGAGTTCTTTGAGCAGTTCGGCGCGGTGCCGCTGCCGCCCTACATCCGCCGTGCGCCGGCGCCGGCCGACCGCGAGCGCTACCAGAGCATCTTCGCGCGCGAACCCGGCGCGGTCGCAGCGCCCACCGCCAGCTTGCACTTCGACGCGGCGCTCACCGCAGCGCTCGCCGCGCGCGGCGTGCGTCATGCGCTGGTCACGCTGCACGTCGGCGCGGGCACCTTCCAGCCGCTGCGCAGCGACGACGTCGCCGCGCACGTGCTGCATGCCGAGCGCGCCAGTGTGGGCGCCGCGGCGTGCAGCGCGATCGCAGCGACCCGCGCCCGCGGCGGGCGCGTGGTGGCGGTCGGTACGACCGTGGTGCGCGCGCTGGAATCAGCGGCGCTGCGCGGCGCCGGCGGCTGCGCTCGCTCCCTGGTCGGGCGAGACGCGCCTGTTCATCACGCCGGGCTTCCGTTTCCAGGTCGCCGACCTGCTGCTCACCAATTTTCATCTGCCGGAGTCGACGTTATTGATGCTGGTGTGCGCCTTCGCGGGACAGGAGCGCGTGCTGGCGGCCTACCGTCACGCGGTGGCGGCGCGCTACCGCTTCTTCAGCTACGGTGACGCGATGTTGCTTACCCGGAGCGCGACGTGAATCCCACCTTCAGCGTGCAGGCGCGCGACGGTGCGGCACGCATCGGACTTCTGGCCACCGCTCACGGCGAGGTCGAGACCCCGGCATTCATGCCGGTCGGCACCTACGGGACGGTCAAGGCGATGACGCCCGAGGAGCTCGAGGGTCTGGGTGCGCAGATCATTCTCGGCAATACCTTTCACCTGCTGCTGCGCCCGGGCGCACCGGTCATCGCCGCCCATGGCGGCCTGCACCAGTTCATGCACTGGCGTCGCCCGATCCTGACCGACTCGGGTGGCTTCCAGGTGTTCAGCCTGAAGAGCCTGCGGCGCATCAGCGAGGAGGGCGTGCTGTTCCGCTCGCCGGTCGACGGCCAGGAAGTGCGCCTGACGCCGGAGGACTCGATGCAGATGCAGCTGGCGCTGCGTTCTGACATCGCCATGGCGCTCGATGACTGCACCGCCCACCCGGCCACCGAGGCCGAAGCGCGGGCCTCCATGGAGCGCTCGATGCGCTGGGCGGCCCGCAGCCATGCCTGTTACTACGCGGCGGAGCCCCCCGGGGGCCTGTTTGGCATCGTGCAGGGCGGCATGCACCTGCCGCTGCGGCTGGCCTCGCTCGAGGCGCTCATGCGGCTCGACTGGCCGGGGCTTGCGGTCGGGGGCCTGGCGGTGGGCGAGTCCGAGGAGGAGCGCCTGGGCGTGCTCGAGGGGCTGGTGCCGCACATGCCGGTGGAGCGGCCGCGCTATCTGATGGGGGTGGGGCGGCCGGAGGACATCGTTGCCGCGGTGCTGCGTGGCATCGATCTGTTCGATTGCGTCATGCCGACGCGCCATGCCCGCAACGGCCACCTGTTCACCGCGGCCGGCGTTCTCAACATCCGCAACAGCGCCTATACCGCCGACCTTGCGCCGCTCGACAGCAGCTGCGAGTGCTACACCTGCAAGAACTTCAGCCGTGCCTATCTGCGCCATCTCGATCGCTGCAACGAGATGCTCGGCTCCCGGCTCAACACCATCCACAACCTGCACTTCTACCTGCAGCTGCTGCGCTCGCTGCGCGACGCCATCCGCGGCGGCAATCTGCAGGAGTTTGCTCGTCGCTTCCCGCTCAGCCGGCGCGACGCCGGTGCTGTGGCATAATGCCGCCCTTTTCGCTGCCCGGACCCCTCAAATGAATGGCTTGATTTCCGACGCTTGGGCGCAGGCCGCCCCCGGCGCTCCCGGCGGACAGCTGCAGTTCGCGCTGCTGATGGGGGCGTTCATCGCGCTGTTTTACTTCATGTTGATCCGCCCGCAGCAGAAGCGTGCCAAGGAGCATCAGGCGCTCCTGACGAAGCTCGCCGCCGGGGACGAAGTCGTGACCGGCGGCGGGGTGCTGGGTCGCATTACCGACGTGGGCGACACCTTCGTGACGCTGGAGGTGGCCGACGGCGTGCGCCTCAAGGTGCAGAAGGTGCAGATCACGGCGCTGATGCCCAAGGGAACGCTGAAGAGCGCCTGAAATGCTCGAATACCCCCGCTGGAAGTACCTGCTCATCGCGGCCGTGCTGCTGCTCGGCCTCGTGTTCGCCCTGCCGAACTTCTTCGGTGAGGATCCGGCGCTGCAGGTGGCGCGCAAGGACCATGCGGCGATCACCCCGGATGCGCTGCAATCGGTGCAGGCGTTCCTCACGCAACGCGGCATCCACGGCAACGGCTATCTGGACAGCGGCCGCCTCATGGTGCGGTTCAACGGCGTGGCCGAGCAGCTGGCGGCGCGCGATGCGGTGAACGAGCAGTACAAGGGTACCTACATCACGGCCCTGTCGTTCGCGCCGCGCACGCCGGCCGTGCTGCGCGCGCTCGGTCTGCGCCCGATGCCGCTCGGCCTGGACTTGCGCGGTGGCCTGTATCTGCTCTACCAGGTGGACGTGAACTCGGCCGTCGCTCAGGCACTGGAAGGGTACGCGCTGGATGCGCGGCGCGCTCTGGCGGCGGCCAATATCCCGCTCAAGGACGTGACCTCGGTCGCCACCGCTGGCAGCGTCCTCAATGCCGTGCGCATCGTGCTGCCGCCGGACGCCGATGTCAGCAAGGCCCGCGCTGCGCTCAACACCCCGCTGCAGGGCCTCACCATCACGAACGAGAGCCTGGCCAGCGGCTCGGCGATCACCGCGACCCTGACCACCGCGCAGATCCGCGAACGCCAGGACTATGCCATCCAGCAGAACATCACGACACTGCGCAACCGCGTCAATGAGCTCGGTGTCTCAGAGCCCATCGTGCAGCGCCAGGGCGTCGACCGCATCAACGTGCAGCTGCCGGGCGTGCAGGACTCGGCGGACATCAAGGACCTGCTCGGACGGGTCGCGACGCTGGAGTTCCGGCTCGAGGACATGCAGGGCAATGCCATCGAAGCAGCGCAGAGCGGGCGCGCGCCGCTTGGCTCCAAGCTGTACACGCACACCCGTTTCGGCCGGCCGGTGCTGCTGAAGCGCGAGATCATCGCGACCGGCGACCAGCTGACCAATGCCACGACCGGCCAGTCGCAGGAAGGGCCGGCGGTCAACATCAAGCTGGACGCGCGCGCCGGCGACAACATGCTCAAGACCACGCGTCAGAACATCAACAAGCGCATGGCGGTGGTGCTGATCGAGAAGCGTCGCGAGACCACCGAGGTCAACGGCAAGCCGGTGTCGCGCGAAGTCACCGACGAGGAAGTGATCAACGACGCCACCATCAAGGGCGTGTTCAGCAACAACTTCCAGATCACCGGACTTGGCGCAGGCGAAGCGCGCGAGCTGGCGCTGCTGTTGCGTTCCGGCTCGCTCGCCACCGTCATCTACGAGGTCGAGGAACGCGCCGTCGGCCCGAGTCTCGGGCGCGACAACATCGACAAGGGCGTGACCGCGCTCATCGTCGGCATGGCCGGCGTGTTCCTGTTCATGGCCATCTACTACAAGACCTTTGGCCTCGTGGCCGACGTGGTGCTGCTCGCGAACGTGGTGCTGCTGACCGCGCTGCTGTCGATGATGCGCGCCTCCCTGTCGCTGCCCGGCATCGCCGGCATCATCCTCACCGTTGGCATGGCGGTCGACGCCAACGTGCTGATCTACGAGCGCATCCGCGAGGAGATCCGCAAGGGCGTCTCGCCGCAGGCGGCGATCCGCGCCGGCTTCGAGAAGGCGTTCTCCGCCATCTTCGATTCCAACTTCACGACCTTCATCGCCGGATTGGTGCTGTGGGTGCTGGGAACCGGGCCGATCCGCGGCTTCGCCATCGTGCTGACCTTGGGGATCGCCACCTCGATGTTCACTTCCCTCATGGGCAGCCGGGCGCTGCTCACGCTCATGTACGGCGGCCGTCGCAAGCTTGCGCGGCTGTCGATCTGACCGCGGCCGCGCCAGTTAAGGACCAGCAGTGGAATTTTTCAGTCACCAGACCAACTTCCAGTTCATGGCCACACGTAAGGTGTGGTACACGCTGTCCGCCGTATTGATGATCGTGTCGCTGGGCTCGTTCTTCACCCGCGGTCTCAACCTCGCCATCGACTTCACCGGCGGCGTCAGCGCCGAGGTGAGCTTTGCGAACGCCGCCAACGTTGATGCGGTGCGCGCCAAGCTGACGGCGGACGGCTTTCGCGAGCCGCAGGTGCAGAATTTCGGTTCTTCCCGCGATATCTCCATCCGCCTGCCGCCGGATGCCAAGCAGAGCGCCACCGAAGTGCGCGCACGTCTCGAGACGGCGATGAAGAGCATCGATCCCGGCGCGCAGGTGGCGCAGCTGGACGTCGTCGGCCCGCAGGTCGGCAACGAGCTGAAAGTGAGCGCCATGTGGGCGTTGTTCTTTACGCTGCTCCTCATCTTTCTGTACATCGCCTTCCGCTTTCACACCTGGCGCCTGTCTCTCGGCGCGATCTTCGCGGTGCTGCACGACCCGATCCTGGTGGTGGGCTTCTTCTCGATCACGCAGATGTCTTTCGATCTGGCGTCGGTGGCGGCGATCCTCGCCGTCATCGGCTACTCGCTGAACGACACCGTCGTGGTATTCGATCGTATCCGCGAGCGCTTCGAGACCAACCGCCGCTCGCCTGCCAGCGTGGTGCTCGATCAGTCGATCAACCAGACGCTGTCGCGTACCATCATGACCAAGGTCGTCACCTCCATCGTGGTGGTGGCGCTGCTGTTCCTCGGCGGCGCGGTGCTCAAGGGCTTCTCGTCAGCGCTGCTCATCGGCATCATCGCCGGCACCTACTCCTCGATCTACATCTCCGCCGCGATCGCGCTCGACTGCGGACTGACCGCGGAGCACGTGTTCCCGACGGTCAAGAAGGAAGCCCTTGACCACATGCCGTAGCGGAGCGCGCTGGCCCTGATCGCCGACCCGCATGCGTGGCTGGCGTTCCTGACGCTGTCGCTGCTCGAGATCGTCCTCGGCATCGACAACCTCATCTTCATCTCGATCCTGGTGCAGCGGCTGCCGCCGCAGCTGCAGAGCCGCGCGCGCCTCAGCGGCCTGGCGCTCGCCATGCTGACGCGCATCGCGCTGCTGTTTTCGGTGGTGTGGCTGACGCGGCTGGTTGAGCCCCTGCTGCAGCTCGCCGGGCGCAGCTTTTCCGCGCGCGACCTGGTGCTCCTGGGCGGCGGGTTGTTCCTGCTCGGCAAGAGCGTGCTGGAGATACACCACGCACTCGAGGGTCCGGGCCCGGGCATGCAGCGCCGTGCGCTCGGCGGAGGACTTGTGGCCGTCATTGCCCAGATCGGCCTCATCGACATCGTGTTCTCGCTCGACTCGGTGTTCACCGCGGTGGGACTGGTGCGCGAGCTGCCGATCATGGTGGCGGCGATCGTGGTGGCGATCCTCGTCATGATGTGGCTGTCGCGCTCGATCGGCGCCTTCATTGCCCGCCATCCGACCTTCAAGATGCTGGCGCTGTCGTTCCTGCTGCTGATCGGACTGGCGCTGGTGGGCGAGGGGCTGCACTTCGAGATCCCGAAGGGCTACCTCTACTTCGCCATGGCGTTTGCGGTGCTCGTGGAGCTCATCAACATGCGGGTGCGCCGCCGTCTGGAAGAGCAGCCGCGCCCGCCTGACGAACCGCGCTAGCGCGCGGTCTGATTCTTTAGGCCGGACGGGCGGCGGGCGTGCCCGTCGTTTCTGCAGCCTTGCGCACGCAGCTGTGCTTGTAGCCGTAGACGGCGTAGATGATCACCCCGACACCGGTCCACACCACCAGGCGGATCCAGGTGGCCAGGCCGAGTGAGATCATCATCGCGCCGCACACGACGGCGCCAGCGATGCACACGAACCACGGATAGGGCGTGCGGAACGGGCGCGGCAGGTCGGGCCGCGTGCGGCGCAGCACCAGCACCCCGATGCACACCGTGACGAAGGCGGCCAGGGTGCCGATCGATACCAGCTCGCCCAGGATCCTCACCGGGAACAGGCCGCCGATGATGGCGGCGGATGCGCCGGTGACGATAGTGCCGGTAGACGGAGTACGGAAACGAGGATGCACCCGACCGAACACCGGCGGCAGCAGGCCGTCACGCGCCATGGCGAAGAAGATGCGTGCCTGCGCGATCGTCATGACCAGCATGACGGAGGTCATGCCGCACACGGCGCCGAGCTTTACCGGGATGCCAAGCCAGTGCAGGCCCGGGTACTGGTCGATCGCCAGCGCCACCGGCGCCGATACGTCCAGCTGCTTGTAGCTGACCATGCCGGTCAGCACCGTGGCGGTGATCACGTAGAGGATGGTGCAGATGACGAGACTTGCGAGGATCCCGATCGGCATGTCGCGTTGCGGGTTCTTGGTCTCCTGCGCGGCGGTGGAGATGGCGTCGAAGCCGATGTAGGCGAAGAAAATCACGCCGGAAGCGGCCATCACGCCGCTCCAGCCGAACGCGCCGAAACGCCCGGCATTCGCCGGAATGAACGGATGCCAGTTGGCGGTGTTGATGAAGCTCACGCCGAAGACGATGAACAGCACCACCACCGTGACCTTGATGGCGACGATGAACGCGTTGAAGGTGGCCGACTGCTTGATGCCGATGTAGCAGATGGTGGCGATGGCTGCGACGATGGCCATGGCCGGCACGTTGATGATCGCCCCGGTGCGCACCCAGTGCAGCGCGTCGATCCCCTGGTCGAGCGGCGCATTCGTCAGCGCAGGCGGAAGATGGATGTGCAGCTGCTCAAGCAGGCTGATCGCGTAGCCGGACCAGCCGACCGAAACGGTGGCGACCGCGAACAGATATTCGAGTACCAGGTTCCAGCCGATGAACCAGGCGATGCCCTCGCCGAGGGTGGCGTACGAATAGGAGTAGGCGCTCCCCGAAACCGGAATCATGGCCGCGAATTCGGCGTAGCACAGGCCCGCGAACGTGCAGCCGAGTCCTGCCACGATGAAGGACAGCGCCAGCGCCGGCCCTGCGTAGTTGGCGGCGGCGGTGCCGGTGAGCACGAAAATGCCGGTGCCGATGATGCCGCCGATGCCGAGCAGCGTCAGCTGCGTGGCGCCCAGCGCGCGGCGCAGCTGGTTGCCGGTGGATTCCTGCTCGTGCAGCTCGGCAATGGACTTGGTAGCAAGAAGCTGGCTCGCCATGCAACCCCCGATTTTTGCGCAACGACTCTACACAAGCGACCTATGGAAAGCGAGACGACGCTGTTGCGCGCGCGCGCGCGCAAAGACACGGGCGCCGCGGGGCTTTAGCTGCCGCGCAGAGCGGGCGGCACGTGTGGTGCGATGAGCTCGAGGAGCGCTGCGTAGACCTTGGGCGTGCCGGCCACGAGGTGGCCGCCCTGCTGGTACTCAGCGCCGGTCAGGGTGCCGATGCGGCCGCCGGCTTCCTGGATGAGCAGCGTCCCGGCGGCCGTGTCCCAGGGGCTGAGGCCGATCTCCCAGAAGGCATCGACGCGCCCGGCTGCGACATAAGCCAGATCGAGCGCCGCGCTGCCGGGGCGGCGCACGCCCGCTGCCTGTTCGGTCACGGCGCGCAGCATGGCGAGGTAGGCGTCGAGGTACTGCAGGTTGGCGCGGTACGGGAAGCCGGTGGACACCAGCGACCCTTCGACCGTGCGCGCCTTGCTGACGCGCATGCGGTGATTGTCCAGGTGCGCGCCGGCGCCGCGACTGGCGGTGAACAACTCGCCGCGTGTCGGGTCGTAGATGACCGCGTGCTCCAGCCGCCCCTTGATCTGGCAGGCGATCGAGACGCAGAAGACCGGAAAACCGTGCAGGTAATTGGTGGTGCCATCCAGCGGATCGATGATCCACAGCGTGTCGTGTTCGCCGCTGCGGCCGCTTTCCTCGGCCAGGAACGCGTGCTGCGGATAGTTACGGCGGATGGAGGCGATGATCTCCTGCTCGGCCGCGCGATCCACCTCGGTGACGAAGTCGTTGCGTCCCTTGGAGGAGACCGTGAGCGACTCCAGCCGGTTCATGCTGCGTACGATGACTTCGCCGGCGCGGCGCGCGGCGCGCACGGCGATGTTGAGAAGCGGCTGCACGGTCCTTAAGCTCGGGTGAACGATCGACGGCTTAGCGTAGCAGATGGACTCCTCCGACATTCGCATCGTGCTGGTGGCACCCTCGCATCCGGGCAACATCGGCGCCGTGGCGCGCGCCATGAAGAACATGGCGCTCACCTCGCTGGTACTGGTGAATCCCAAGGAATTTCCGCACGCCGAGGCCAGCGCGCGCGCCTCGGGCGCCGATGACGTGCTGGGCGCTGCGCGCGTGGTGGCAACGCTGGCGCAGGGGCTCGAAGGCTGCGGCTTCGTCGCCGCCACCACCTCGCGCGAGCGCGATCAGTACTTTCGTGTCCTCGACGTACGCGACGCCGCGCAGCGCATCGTCGCCGAAGCGCTGCGCGCGCCCGCCGCGGTGGTGTTTGGCGCCGAGCGCACCGGGCTCACCAACGAGGAGCTGGAGAAGGCGCACGCGCTGATCCGCATCCCGAGCAGCAGCCTCTACCAGTCGCTGAACCTCGCCATGGCGGTGCAGCTGGTGGCGTACGAGCTGTTCCGTGCGCGCGAGGGCGGCGCCATCGTGAGCGCGCCGCCGGCGGCGCCGCTGGCGCGCCCCGAGGAGATGGAGCGGCTGTACGCGCACCTGGCGCTGGTGCTCGAGGAGATCGACTTCCGCGACCGCACCCAGGGCGGCACCCATCTCATGGCGCGCATCCGCAGATTCCTGCAGCGCGCGGAGCTGGATCACAACGAAGTCAACATCCTGCGCGGCATCCTGACCGCGGTGCAGAGCCGCCGTCGACCTGCCGGCAACGGCCCGCGATGAGCGCTGCGATCTACCTCGACTGCGCGGCAACGACGCCTGTAGATGCACGCGTGGCCCGGGCGATGCACGACTGCCTCGTGAGCGACGCGCAGTTCGGCAACGCAGCTTCGGCGCACGTCTACGGCCGCGAGGCGACGCCGCTGCATCGAGGCGGCGCGTGCCCAGGTGGCGGCGCTGGTCGGCGCCGAGCCCGACGAGATCGTCTTCACCTCCGGGGCGACCGCATCCAATAACGTCGCGATCCTCGGCTGCCTGCGCGGCAGCGGCGACCGCGGCCGCCACCTGATCACGCTGCGCACCGAGCACAGGTCCGTGCTCGATGTCGTGCCGGCGCCTGGAACGCGATGGCTGCAGCGTCACCTGGCTGACGCCCGCACGCGACGGGCGGCTGGATCTCGCGGCGCTCGCAGCGGCGCTGCGCCCGGACACCGTGCTGGTGTCGGTCATGCACGTCAACAACGAGACCGGCGTGATCGAGGACGTCGCCGCCATCGGCGCGCTGTGCCGCGCGCGCGGCGTCGCCTTTCACTGCGACTGCGCGCAGTCGCTCGGCAAGCTGCCCGTCAACCTGCCGCAGCTGGGGTGCGATTTTGCCGCGTTCACGGCGCACAAGATCTATGGACCCAAGGGCATCGGCGCACTGTACGTGCGCCGCGGCGCGCGCGCGCTCCTGCAGCCGCTCATGTTCGGCGGTGGCCAGGAGCGCGGGCTGCACCCCGGCACGCTTGCCACACACCAGATCGTCGGCTTCGGCGCGGCGGCGGAACTTGCCGCGCAGGCGCTGCCGGCAGAGAGCGCGCGGCTCGCCGAGCTGTGCGAGCGGCTGTGGCAGGGCGTCGCCTCGCTCGGCGGCACGCACCTGAACGGCGCGGCGGCACCGCGCGCTGCCGGCATCGTCAACATTTCCTTCGAGGGCGTGCAGGGCGAATCGCTGCTGGCAGGAATCGGCGAGCTCGCCGTGTCCACCGGGGCGGCCTGCAGCTCCGACTCGCCGGATGCCTCCTACGTGCTGCGTGCGCTCGGGCGCAGCACGGCGCTCGCGCACAGTTCGTTGCGCTTCAGCCCGGGGCGCTTTACCCAGGCCGCCGAGATCGACGCCGCGAGCGCCGTGGTGCGTCGCGAGGTGTCGCGCCTGCGGGCGCTGTCGCCGGCGGCTGCCCCCCCGGCGGCGGCGGCAGCGGGCCTGAAACGGGTCAGCGGGGAAGCCGGGGGACCGGCTGAGGACACCTGGGTGCGCTTTGAACTGGGGATCGCAGGCGACTCTGTGAAAGAGGCACGTTTTAGGGCGCTCGCGTGCCCCCATACTATGGAGGTGGCCCGCTGGCTGGAGGGCGAGCTGCCCGGGCGGACCCGCCAGGGGCTGATTCCGGGTACGCCTGCGGCCTGGGCCGCGGCACACGCGGTGCCTGTGGATAAGCTCGGGCGGCTGCTGGTCGTCGAGGACGCGCTGCGTGCCTGCCTCACGAACTGGCCTTAAGGCGCTAGAATGCGAGGAGCGATGAGCATTTCACTGACCGAATCTGCGGCTACCCGGGTCAAGACCTTCCTGGCGGCGCGCGGGCACGGTATCGGACTGCGGCTCGCGGTGCGAAAGACCGGCTGCTCCGGTTTCGCCTACGTTATCAACTACGCCGATGGGCCCCAGCCCGGCGATGCGGTGTTCGAGGACCGCGGCGTACAGCTGTTCGTCGACTCCTCGAGCCTCACCCTCCTGGACGGCACGATCGTGGATTTCGTGAAGCAGGGGCTGAACGAGGCATTCCGCTTCCGCAATCCGAACGTCAAAGGCGAGTGCGGCTGCGGCGAGAGTTTCTCGGTCTAGGCTTCCCTGCGGGTGCCGCGGCACCCGCGCGCTGGACTGCGTTGCGCTGGCCGAGCGCAAAAACTCCTTATCAAACCGGCACTTCCATTAGAGGCTGAATTGCCGCCGGGACGTGACCCAAGTAAACTGCGCGGCTTGCCCGGCTGCCAGGCGCACGCACCCTGGCGCCGGCGATTCCCCCACTCTCAAGCCGAAGTCTAGAAAGGTCAGAACGAATGGCGCTCGAGCGCACCCTGTCGATCGTTAAGCCCGACGGCGTCAAAGGCAATCACATCGGCGAGGTCTATCGCCGCTTTGAGAAGGCCGGGCTGTCGATCATCGCGGCACGCATGCTGCATCTGTCGCAGCGCGAAGCGGAAGGCTTCTACGCCGTGCATCGCGAGCGGCCGTTCTACAAGGACCTCGTGCGCTACATGAGCTCGGGCCCGGTCATGGTGCAGGTTCTGGAGGGCGAGGGCGCCATCGCCAAGAATCGCGAGATCATGGGCGCGACCGATCCGAAGAAGGCCGCCCCGGGCACCATTCGCGCCGATCTGGCCGCGAGCATCGAACAGAATGTGGTGCACGGCTCGGACGCTGCCGAAACCGCGGCCGGCGAAATTGCCTACTTCTTCAGCGCCACGGAGCTGCACCCGCGCCGCTGAAGCGCGCACGCGCACCCATGGACACCTCAAGTACAGAGCGCACCAACCTGCTCGGCCTGCCGCGCGCGGGACTTGAGGCGTTCGTGGCGGATTTGGGCAGCAAGCCGTTCCGTGCACGCCAGCTGATGAACTGGATCTACAAGCGCGGTGCCGGCGACTTTGCCGACATGAGCGATCTGGCGAAGGATTTCCGCGCGCGGCTGGCTGGCGTCGCCGCGGTGCGCGCGCCGCAGATCGTGAGCGTGCACCGTTCCAGCGACGGTACCTGCAAGTGGCTGCTGCGCGCCGATGCCAGCCAGGCATTCGAGATGGTGTTCATCCCGGAACCCGATCGCGGCACGCTGTGCATCTCCTCGCAGGTCGGCTGCGCGCTCGATTGCTCGTTCTGCGCCACCGCGCAGCAGGGCTTCAACCGCAACCTGAGCACCGCCGAGATCGTCGGCCAGGTATGGCTCGCGGTGCGCGAGCTCGAGCGTGAGGAAGCGCAGCGCGAGGTCGCCGAGCCGCCGCCGCCCGGGCAGCGCGACGAGCGCCACGTCACCAACGTGGTGCTGATGGGCATGGGCGAGCCGCTCGCGAACTTCCGCAACGTCGTCCCGGCACTCGACATCCTGCTGGATGATTTCGGCTTCGACCTGTCGCGGCGCCGCGTGACGCTCTCAACCTCGGGCCTCGTGCCGCAGATCTACAAGCTGGCCGAAGTGAGCAACGTCGCACTGGCGGTATCGCTGCACGCGCCGGACGATGCGCTGCGTGACCAGCTGGTGCCGATCAATCGCAAGCATCCCATCGCCGAGCTGCTGGCGGCCTGCTGGCACTACCTCGATGAGCAGAACGGCCGCAGCGTGACCTTCGAGTACGTGATGCTCGACGGCATCAACGACTCGCCGGCACAGGCGCGCGCCGCTGGCGCGGCTGCTCAAGGGTCACCCGGCCAAGGTGAACCTCATCCCCTTCAATCCGTTTCCCGGCACGCGCTATCAGCGCTCGCCGGCGCCGGTCATCCAGCGCTTTCGCGACGAGCTGCTGCAGCGCGGGGTGCTGGCCACGATCCGCCGTACGCGGGGCGACGACATCGATGCCGCGTGCGGACAGCTGGCCGGGCGCGTCATCGATCGCACCACGGTGCGGCTCGGCAACAAAGTCATTGGCGTTGCGGTTCAACCATGAACAAACGTTTGCAAAATTCCCCCGTGTGGCTGCTGCGGCCGGCGCTTGTTGGCCTGCTGCTGTTGTCCCTGGCGGCCTGTGCCGCCGCCACGCACAAGGCCAACAAACAGAAGGATGCTGCGGCCTACAACACGCAGCTGGGCGTCGCCTACATGAATCAGGGCGACCTGGCGCGCGCCAAGGAGAAACTGGATCGCGCCGTCAGCGAGGACCCGGACAACGCCGACGTGCGCAGTGCGCGCGCCATGCTGTTCGAGCGCATGCACGACACCGCCAAGGCCGACGATGAGTTCCGCACCGCGCTGCGTCTGGCGCCCCATGATCCCAAGGTGATCAACAACTACGCGGTGTACCTGTGCCAAAGCGGCCGCACCGACGAGGGCGTGAAGCGTTTCCTAGAGGCCGCACACAACGCCCTGTACGCGACGCCTGAGGTGGCCTACACCAACGCCGGTGTGTGTCTGCACGCCGCCCAGCGCGACGACGAGGCGCGCGCCGACTTCACGCAGGCGCTGCAGATCAAGCCGAACTTCGGCGAGGCCGCCTACCAGCTCGCCGACCTGCGTTTCCAGCACAATGAGCTGGTGCCGGCGCGCCAGCTGATCGACAACTTTCTGGGCAACTTCGATGCCACTCCTGAGCTGCTGCTGCTCGGCGTGCGCGTGGCACGCGCGCAGAACGACCGCATGGCCGCGCAGCGCTACGCCCGCAAGCTGCAGCTGGATTTCCCCGACAGCAATCAGACCCGCGCGCTCGCGGCGCTGGATCACAATTCAGGCTGAGCGTCATGGCCATTGAAGCTGGCGCCCCCACCGACCGCGGCACCGGTGCGCGGCTGCGTGCGGCGCGCGAGAAGAAGGGCCTCACGGTGCTGCAGGCGGCCGAGAAGCTGCACGTGGATGCGCGCGTGCTGGAAGCACTCGAAGCGGAAGACTTCGCAGCCCTGGGCGCCGATGTCTACGTGCGCGGTCACCTGCGCCGCTACGCCGAACTGGTCGGCGAGTCGCCGAGCGAACTGCAGGAGCTGTACAGCGGCGGTGTGCAGGCCGCCCGCCCGGATCTGACCCGCATCCCGCGCGCCGCGCCCGCCGCGCATTCCTCGGCACTGACGCTGCCGGCGCTGCTGGCCGTGGTCGGCGTCGCGATCGCAGGCATCGTGTGGTGGGCGCTGCACCTGCCGGGTCAGCGCGCGCGCGAGGTGGTCCCGGCCGCGGCGGCGCCGGCGACTGCGACGCCAGCCGAGGCGCCGGCCGCAGCTCCGGCCGGCGGGGCGCTGCCCACGACTTCGCTGCGCCGCGCGCCGCCGCCCGCGGTGAGCGCTGCGGCACAGCTGCAACTGAATTTCACCGCAGCGAGCTGGGTCGACATCTCCGACGCCTCCGGTCGCCGGCTGCTGCACGGCCTGATCGCACCCGGCACGACGCGCTCGCTAAGTGGTGCGGCGCCACTGCGCGTCGTCCTGGGCAATTCCCCCGCCGTGGCGCTGCGCTTCAATGGTCAGCCGGTGAGCGTCGATGGGCTGATGCGCCGCGACGGCAGCGCGCGCCTCCTGATCGATGCCGGCGGCCGCGCCACGGCCGCGCCGGCGCGCCTGGCGCACGGGGACTGACATGGCAGGCGAGATCCAGGCGGTGCGGGGCATGAACGATGTCCTGCCGGCCGAGATAGGTGCCTGGCAGCACTTCGAGAGCTGCACGCGTGAACTGCTCGCCGCCTATGGCTACGAGGAAATCCGTGTGCCGCTGCTGGAGCACACCGAGCTGTTCAAGCGCGCGATCGGTGAGCACACCGACGTTGTGGGCAAGGAGATGTACACCTTCACCGATCGCGGCGGCGACAGCCTGACGCTGCGACCCGAGGCCACCGCCGGGATCGTGCGGGCGCTCATCTCCAATCGCATGCTGCGCGGCCAGCGCCACAAGCTGTGGTGCCTCGGCCCGATGTTCCGCCACGAGGCGCCGCAGGCCGGTCGCTACCGGCAGTTCTGGCAGGTGGACGTCGAGGCAGTCGGCTGTCCCGGCCCGGACGTCGATGCCGAACTCATCGCTCTCACTGCGCGTCTGTGGCAGCGACTGGGGATCACAGGCCTCACCCTGCAGCTCAATTCACTGGGCACTGCGGAATGTCGCCGCGCCTACCGCGCGCAGCTGGTGGACTACCTGAGCGCGCGCCGCGACCAGCTCGATGCCGACAGCCAGCGACGCCTCCTCAGTAATCCGCTGCGCGTGCTCGACAGCAAGAACCCCGCCATGCAGGAGCTGATCCAGGCAGCGCCGCGCCTCACCGCGCACCTGGACCCCGAGTCGCGCACGCACTTTGAGGCCCTGTGCGGCATGCTGAACGCGCTCGGCGTGCCCTACGAGATCAACCCGCTGCTTGGTGCGTGGTCTGGACTACTACAACCGCACCGTTTTCGAGTGGATTACCAGCTTCAAGGGTGCCCAGAATGCCGTATGCTCCGGCGGCCGTTACGACGGCCTGATTGCCCAGCTGGGGGGCGATGGCAGCCCGGCGGTCGGGTTTGCCATGGGCGTCGAGCGCCTCGTGGCGCTGCTCACCGCGGCCGGGGGCGTGCCGGCGAGCGCGCGGCCGGACGTGTACGTCGTGGTCAGCGGCGCAGGCGCGGAACGGCAGGCGCTGCAGCTGGTGGAGCGCTTGCGGGACGAGCGCCCGCGGCTGCGCCTGGAGCTCAATGTCGGCGGGGGCAATTTCAAGGCCCAGTTCCGCCGTGCCGACAAGAGCGGTGCAGGCACTCGCGCTCATCATTGGTGAAGACGAGCTGGCGCGCGGCGTGGTGGGGATGAAACCTTTACGCGACAACGCCGGTCAGAGCGAGTGCGCGATCGCGCAGCTGGCGGGCGGACTCGATGCGGCGCTGGCAGCGCTGGACAGCGGCCCGGCGCCGTGATCTTGGGGAGGATGCGTGGAAGACTACCTGTCGGAAAAAGAGCAATGGGAATGGGTCAAGCAGCAGGTCCGCGACAACGGTCCGGCCGTGGTGCTGGCCATCATGGTCGCCCTGGGGGGCGTATTCGGCTGGCGCTGGTGGCAGGATCACCAGGACACCGCGCGCCTCGCCGCGGGCGCCAAGTACATGCAGATGGTGCAGGCGCTGGAGCACGGCGACCGTTCGCAGGCGCTGAGTCTGCTGGGTGATCTGGAGCGCGAGCATGCTGGCTCGCCCTACACCGACCAGGCGCAACTGATGGCGGCGCGCGTCTACGTCGACAGCAACGATCTTGAGCGCGCCGCCGGCGAGCTCGCCAGCGTCGCCGCGCACTCCAAGGATGCCGAGCTCGCCCAGGTGGCGCGCCTGCGGCTCGCCCGCGTGCAGATCGCACAGGGCAAGACGGAGGCGGCGCTCGCCACACTGGCGACCCTGAACGGCGCCGGCGCATTCGCCCCGCGCGTGCACGAGGTGCGCGGCGATGCCTACTTCGCCAAGGGCGATACCCAGGCCGCTCTCACCGAATACCGCAGCGCGCGCAGCGGCAGCGAAGGCACGGATGCGGCACTGCTCGATCTCAAGATCGCCGACCTGGCGACGGCGGCGCCGGCCGGCGCTGCGGCTGCCGCGGCGCCCAAGGCCACTGCGGCCCTGCCCGGCAAGTAAACCCATGCGACACACTTACGCCTGGCGGATCGCGAGCCTGCTCGCCTTGTGCATCGTCGCCGCCTGCAGCAAGGACAAGGCCATCGATGAGCCCGCCAAACTCAGCCCGCTCAAGTCTCCGAGCCTCAAGGTGCAGCACGTCTGGGAGGCGCACGTCGATGACAAGAAGGCCGCGGTGCTGCGCCTCGGACTCGGCGTGGCGATCGAGGGCAACCGCGTCTATGCCGCCGGCCATCGCGGCGATGTCGTGGCGCTCGATCTGCAGAACGGCCACGTGGTGTGGCGCGCCAAGACGCGCGCGCCGCTGTCGGGCGGCACCGCTGCGAGCCCCGATCTGGTGCTGATCGGCGCCAGCGACGGACAGCTGTTCGCCTTCAATCCGGCCAACGGCCAGCCGCGCTGGAAGGTGCGCCTGAACGGTGAGGTGCTGGCAGCTCCGACCATCTCCGCCCACCTGGTCGTGGTGCGCACCGGCGATGGCAAGCTGCACGCCTTAAGTCCCGCCGACGGTCACGAGCTGTGGACGCAGGAGCAGCAGGTACCACGTCTGTCGCTGCGCGGTACCGCCCGCCCGGTGATCAGTGGCGACCTGGTGCTGTGCGGCTTCGACAACGGCAAGGTGCTGGCGGTGAATGCGAGCGACGGCTCGGTGCTGTGGGAAGCCACGGTCACCCCGCCACACGGCCGTACCGAGCTCGAGCGTCTCGCCGATATCGACTCGGCGGTCGATGTGTCCGGACATGACGTGTACGCCGTCGGTTTCCAGGGACGTGTCGCCATGCTGGCGCTCGACACCGGACAGGTATGGTGGTCGCACGAGGCCTCGAGCTATCGCGGCCTGACGCTCGATGCGGACACGCTCTACATGGCGACCGCCGACGGCGAGGTCGTGGCGCTCAAGACCCGCACCGGCGCCGAGCAGTGGCGGCAGAAGGCGCTGCTGCATCGTGGCCTCTCGGCACTCGCCGTGACCGACGATGCGATCATCGCCGGCGACTTTCAGGGCTACGTGCACTGGCTCGACAAGTCCACCGGTGCGCTGGCGGCGCGCGTGCAGGCCGGCAAGGCGCGCATCAGCACCGCGCCGCTCGTGGCGGGCAACATGGTCGTGGTCAGCAACGACCGCGGCCAGATCAATGCCTACCGCATGACCGCGCGCGCCCCCGCGCCAGCCGCCGCGCCCCAGGCGGCCGCGCCGGCCCCGGCGGCGGCGCCCGCAGCCGAGCCTGCACCAACGGAGAGCAAGTAGCGGCGTGAGCCCGGCAGCGCGTCCGCCATGTTGCCCATCGTCGCTCTCGTCGGCCGGCCGAATGTCGGCAAGTCGACACTGTTCAATGTACTGACCGGCACCCGCGACGCCATCGTCGCGGATGTGCCCGGGCTCACGCGCGACCGCCAGTACGGCTTCGGGCGGCTGGGGCCGGTACCGTGCGTGGTCATCGACACCGGCGGACTGGTCGAAAACCCGGTGGGGATCGAGGCGCAGATGCGCGCGCAGACGCAGCGCGCCGTCGATGAGGCCGACCGGCTGATCTTCCTGGCCGATGCGCGCGGCGGCCTGTCGCCCCAGGATTACTTTGTCGCGCGCGAACTGCGCCGCTCCGGCAAGCCCGTGACGCTCGCGCTCAACAAGGCCGAGGGGCTCGACGCCGACGTCGTCGCCGCGGACTTTCATACGCTCGGCTTCGGACAGCCGCTGACCATCTCCGCCAGTCACGGCCAGGGCTGCGTCGAGCTGATGGAGCACGCGCTGGCCGGCATCGAGCCGCAGGCACCCGACGCCGACGATGGCGGCGCGATCCGCGTCGCGGTCATCGGCCGGCCGAACGTCGGCAAGTCGACTCTGGTCAACCGCCTGCTCGGCGAGGAGCGCGTCATCGCCAACGAGGCGCCCGGCACGACGCGCGACAGCATCCTCGTGCCGTTCGAGCGCGACGGGCGACGCTTCACGCTCATCGATACCGCAGGTGTGCGCCGGCGCGCCCGGGTCGAGGATGTCGTGGAGCGCACCAGCGTCGCCAAGACGCTGCAGGCGATCGATGAGGCGCAGGTGGTCATCATGGTGCTCGATGCGCACGATGCCGTCGCCGAGCAGGATGCGAGCGTGCTGGGCCTGGCGCTGGAGCGCGGCCGCGCGCTCATCATCGCGGTCAACAAGTGGGACGGCATTCCGCAGGAGCAGCGCGAGGAGATCCATCGCCAGCTCGCGCTCAAGCTCGACTTCGTGCCGTACGCGCCCCTGCACTTCATCTCGGCGCGCCATGGGACCGGTGTGGGCGAACTCATGCAGGCGACCGTGCGCGCCTATGAGGCAGCCATGCGCGCCCTGCCGACGCGCCAGCTGACCCGTACCCTCGAGCGCGCCATCACGGTGCATCAGCCGCCGCTGGTGCGCGGGCGGCGCATCAAGCTGCGGTACGCCCATCAGGGCGGGCGCAATCCGCCACGCATCGTGATTCACGGCAATCAGACCGCGGCGGTGCCGGAGGCCTACACGCGCTATCTGGCCAACGTCTTTCGCAAGGCCTACGACCTGTTCGCCACGCCGGTATTCATCGAATATCGCACCGACGCCAACCCCTACAAGCGCGAGCAACGCGTCAAGCCACGTCCGCAAGGGCCGCGCCGACGCTCAGGCTCGCGCGCCAAACGCTGAGCGCGTCGCCCGCCCCCGACGCCCGGAGTGGTGTTATCGCGCCGCGGGTTAAGTAAACTCGGGCCATGGATGTTCGCACTCTACGTGCTGCGGCAGGGACTGCCGCCCGCTACGCCTCGCCACGCTGGTACTTCAAACATCGCAACGGAGTGAACGGACCGCACGGCCGGCCGACGGCACCGTGGGCCAACGCGGTACTGCGCGAGCACTCGCAGGTCGAGGACTGCCTCGCGCAGCTGCAGGCACTCGGACTGCCGCCGAGCAAGGACACGCCCAAGAACTGGGATGCGCTCGCGGCACTGGATCTGATCCTGAAGAGCACCGCGCGCGGTGCCCGCGTCTTCGATGCCGGGGGCGAGCGCTACTCGATGATCCTGCCGTGGCTGTGGCTGTACGGCTATCGGCACCTGATCGCCGGCAACCTGGCGTTCACCGCGCGCGCGCGACTCGGGCCCATCCTCTACGAGCCGGCGGACATCACCCGCACCCGCTACCCCGACGGCCGGTTCGACGCGGTGACCTGCCTGTCAGTCATCGAGCACGGCGTGGACCTCGAGCGCTACTTCAACGAGATGGCGCGCATCATCGTGCCGGGCGGGCTGCTCGTGACGTCGACGGATTACTGGCCGACGCCGGTCGACACGCGCGGGCAGCGCGCCTACGGCGTGCCGATCCACATCTTCACGCGCGCTGAGATCACCGACGCACTGTCGCTGGCGCGCCGCTGTGGCTTCGAGCCGCTGGCCACCCCGCAGCTGGATGCCGACGAGCCGGTGGTGCACTGGCAGCCGTACGACCTGCACTACACCTTCGCGATCTTCTCGCTGCGCAAGCTCCACTGAGGACGCCCGCGTGCGCGGGCTGCCTCTTAATCAGAGCCCCGTGCCGTTGAAGGAGTAGAGCACCGTGCCGACGCCGGCCGGTGTGATCTTGAACACCGCGCCCCAGCCTGCCGCGCCGCCGTAGGCGGTGGTGCCATAGAAATTGCCATCACTCCCCTGCAGGAGTGCCGTCGGGTCGGGCCCGTGCTGCGACTGCCCACCGCCGGCGGTGAACACGTACAGCGCCGCCTCGACCCCCGCCGTGCTGATCTTGAAGACCGTGCCACAGCCGCCGCGGCAGCCGGCATTGCCGCCCGAACCGGTCGTGCCGTACAGGTTGCCGTCGCTCGCCGCGATCAGGGGCGTGGCCGGATTGGCGCCATCGGTTGCCGTGCCGGTGAAGGAGTACAGGACGGTCTCGGCCCCGGCCGTCGTGATCTTGAAGACGATGCCGTCCGAGTCGGTGCCGCCGAACTGCGTGGTGCCATAGAGATTGCCGTCGCTCGCCAGCACCAGACCTGCCTGCGGCTCGGCGCCGTCGCTGCTGCCTGCGAAGGAGTGCAGCACGGTCTCGACGCCTGCCGGGGTGACCTTGAACACCGTGCCGTTGCCGCCGGTGCCGCCGAAGGTCGTCGTGCCATAGAAGTTGCCATCGGTGCCCTGCAGCACCCCGACCGGCAGGCCACCGTCACTGCCGGTGGCGGTGAAGGAATAGAGCGCGCTCTCGGCGCCGGCGGGCGTGACCTTGAACAGCACTCCGCAGCCGCCGTAGCCGCAGCTGTTGTTGATCACACCACCATAGGCGGCGGCGCCATAGAAGTTGCCGTCGCTGCCCTGAATGAGGCTGACCGGATTTGCGCCATCGGCGGCGCCGGTGAAGACGTATAGCGAGGTGAGCACGCCTGCCGGAGTGATCTTGAACGCCGTGCCGCAGCCCTGCTGGCACGCGCTGGAACCGCCGTTCGCATTGGTGCCATAGAAGTTGCCGTCGCTGCCTTCGACCAGGCTCTGGGGCGTCGCGCCGTCGCTGCCCCCGGTGAAGGAGTAGAGGAGGGTTTCGGTACCGGCGGCGGTGACCTTGAAGACCGTACCCAAGCCGTGGGCGCCGCCGGCGGCGGTGGTGCCATAGAAATTGCCATCGGTGCCCTGGATCAGGGCATCCGGATTCAGGCCGTCGCCGGTGGGCGGGGGCGGCGGCGGAAAGTAGCCGTAGTGGTGATCGTCGTCACACCCTGCCAGCAGCGACAGCGCGCCGCAGCATAGGGTTGCGGCAAGACCTGTTTGGAAGCGCTTCATGCACTCTCCCTGCGGGCGGGCATCAGTGCCCCCTTGGCCCGGCAACGCGCACCGCCCCGCGCGGTTGACACACGGGGGGCCGCACGCGCGATTTTACCCCATCGGAAGGGTGAACCTTCGGAGCTAGCCCTCGAAAGGTACCTTGGGCACGGGGCACTCCTTCACGACGGTAGGGTGCAGCGTATGCAGGTCGCTGACCCAGCATTCGTCGAACACCGAGCAGTAACAGGCATGCCAGTGGATGTCGGTGATGGAGACGCGCATGCGCTCGGTCATGGCCTGGTGCACCTCGTCCTCGGGGAAGACCAGGATCTCGCGCACCTGCCCGGCCCGCAGCACGGTGCCCATGAGGCCGCTCGTCTGCACCAGGGGCTCGGACTGCGACACCGGGCTCTTGCGGCAGCACAGCGCAATCAGCTCGCGCGGATTGCGCACCGGCTGGCCCTTCCAGAACACCTCCAGCGCCTCGACCTTCGCCGGCCCGACGCCGTTGTTGACCACATCCAGCGAGAACACGCTCGCGCCCTGTGAGCCGACGTCCGACTGGTAGCTCTGCAGCAGCGGCCAGGAGTTGGCCTGCACCAGTTTTGCGTTCGCCTCGGCCATGCGCTCCATCGAGTGGCCGTGGCGGAACGCCACGAACAGGGACGTGACCGAGACCACCAGCGCGCACCCGGCGACGCTCAGGTCGATCCAGCGATGTCCGACCTTGCGGATTTCCGGGACCAGCTCCTCGGGTGTCATCGACCAACCTTTCACGGTGAATGCCGCGCGCATTCTACCGTCACCATCCGTGGACACCGCAACGCACCGACCCCTGCTGGGACAGCGGGCCGCCGCTGCTGCCTCGTCAGTGCGCCTGGATGATCACAGAAATGGCTGCGACAAACCCCGCGCCGCTGTCGAGCGACGGCGCCGCCGGCGGACGCGGTGCCGGCAGTGCGCCGACACTCGGCCGCCTGCGGCGCACAGGCGCGACTGCGCCAGGAGCCATGCAGGCTCATGGCTTCAGCCGCGTGAGACTGGCGATGAAGGCGGGCGCCCAGGTCTTGCCGCCATCCTGCGAGTAGGACTCTTCGAAATGGTGCGAGTCCGGCTTGATGTCGGACCATACGCCGCGTACCAGCACCGTGCGGCCCTTGAAAGTGTCCTGCGCAATGAGCTCGCCGCGGCCATTGCTGAATGAGCCGATCGACGACGGATTCAGCTCGCCCATCTTGCTGTCCACGAACGTCTGGCTCCACTGGTGCGCGGCCGGGTTGTAGAGAAAGAGCGTCAGCCCTTCCCAGTGCCCGTTGGGGCCGTCGGCCTCGATCTCTTCCAGCTGCGCGCGCCCGCCCCACACCTTGCGCACCGTGACGGTGCCATCCAGTTCGAGCGCATCGGCTTTGCCGGCGAGCGGGTCGAGGATGCGCCGGATATGGGTATGCCAGGTACCGATGTTGAAGTCGAAGTCGTGCGCGCCGTCGCGTTGCGCCGGGGCGCTCGACTCGGCAGTATCGGCGGCGACGCCGGCACCGGGTGCCAGCAGCATGAGACTCATCGCGCCGGCCAGGCCGAGGACGCTGCGGGGGAACTTCATCGCTGTCTCCAGGGTCACTCGTGGGAAGCCACGCGAGCGCAGAGTGCCCGCCGCCGGCGGCTTGCTCAAACTACAAATATTCCGCGCGACGGCAAGAAATTGTTGATCAGCACTTTGGCCCGGGAGGCCGTCATGGCGACGCCCATTCGCATGTTGCCCCTCAACGCCCTGCGCAGCTTCGATGCCGCCGCACGGCATCTGAGCTTTGCCGCCGCGGCCGCCGAGCTCGGCGTCACCGCGGCCGCCGTGAGCGTGCAGGTGCGACGCCTGGAGGAATGGGTCGGGGCACCGCTGTTCATGCGCGGCCATCGTGCCATTGCCTTGTCGGCCACCGGCCGCACGCTGGCGCCGCGCCTCAAGGCATTGTTCACGGAGCTGGAGCACCTGTTGTCCGAGGTCGCAAACTTCGACGTCACCTCGCTGCAGATCAGCGCCATGCCGACCTTTGCTTCGAAGTGGATCGCGCCGCGCCTGGCGAGCTTCGTCGCGCGCCATCCGCAGATACAGGTGCGCATCGTGGGCGGCGATCGCCGCGCCGACTTCGATCGCGACGGCGTCGACATCGGCCTGCGCTACGGCGATGGCGACTATGGCGAGCTGCACCATGAACGCATCGCCCAGGCGCGCGCTTTTCCGGTATGCAGTCCGCAGCTGGCGGCGCGCTGCGGCCAGGACCCCGCAGCCATCGATTCGGCGCTGCTGCTGCACGACGAATCGTCGCTGGTCGCCCCGGGGCTGCCCACCTGGAGCGCGTGGTTTGCGCAGGCCGGTGTGCCGCGCACCCTCGACGGCGGCGGGGTGCTGTTCGGCAACAGTCACATGGCGCTGTCAGCGGCCGTGGCGGGGCAGGGCTTTGCGCTCGGCCTGGCACCGCTCGTGGACGAGGATCTGGCCGCCGGCCGACTGGTCAAGCCCTTTGAGGTGGAGATTCCGAGCGCCTTCGGCTTCTGGTTCGTGTGCCGCAAAGACCGCCTGCACGAGCCGAAGATCGCGGCATTTCGTCAGTGGATCTTCGAGCAGCGCGGCGTCTCGCGCTGAGCGCGCCGGCTGCGCACCGCACTCACCGCAGCGCTTCGTCGCAGGTGCGCAGCGTGCCGCCGCCAATGAGTTCCACGACGTAGGTGAAGCCTGCGTAGACGTTGAGCTGCTCGATGGCACGCGTGCGCTGCTCCGCACTGAGCAGCGACGCATCGGTGCCGAAGCGCAGCAGTTCCTGCCAGGACCTAAGTCCGCTGCGCTCCTCCTCGAGAAACACGTTGAATACGCCGTACGCGGCGCTGTAGCGCTTCGCCTCCTCCGGCGGGATGTCGTTCAGCGCCTGCGTTGCAATGGCCGTGTCCCAGCTGGCGGTCGACACCAGCTCAAAATGGATGTCTGCATAGCGCAGGTGTATCGGCTGTTTGCTGTCGGTCGCAGGCGCAGACAGCAGGGCGATCTGCTGCTTGATCTGCTCACGCAGCTGCGGCATTGCCGTCATCATGGCGACCACCGCAGTGCGGTTATCGCGCAGCTCACGGCGGAAGCCTGCGACGGCTTCGCGCGCCACCTTCGTACGATGATGCGATTCGACCAACTGCTCCAGACCCAGTGCGATCAGGATGCCCAGCGTCACGATCGCCAGATGGACCAGAAAATCCTTGAGCGTGCGGATGTGCCCCGGCAAGTGAAATTCCATACTGGCTCCCGCTGGCGCCGACGAGTGATTCTTATGTTCGCGGACGGCTGGCCTGCCAGCCGGCGCGACATTCTACTACTGCGCCCAACAGCGCCGGCCCTCCCGGGACGACGACCCCGCGGTAAGCGACCTGCGACCTATGGCGCGCGCCGGCAGCGGAGCCGCTAGAATCAGCGCGGACAAGAACATATCCAAGGGGGGAAGCGTGGCCACTCATGCGCGAGTTCTGTGTTTTTCACAGGCCCTGGCACTTGGGCTGCTGCTGTTCCTGAGCGCCCTCGGCAGCAGTCGCGCCGATCCGCCGGCGGGCACGACGAGCGGCGCAGGCTCCGGCGATGCCCAGGTGTCCGACAGCAAGGGCGGCTTCATGTCCTCCCTTCGCCAGGCATTCGGCGAGGACTTTGATCGCGAAGTGGTGCGTGGCCATTTCGACGTCGGCGCAGCGCCCGACGCGCATCGCTATTACTGCCTCGTCGATACCAAGACGGGCAAGAGGGAGCCGAACGGCGTAGCAGGTCAGCTGGTGACGCGGCGCGACGGCATGACCGGTATCAAGGGAGGAGCTGTCGCACCTTTGAGTTGCGCCGACGCGGAACAAAAGGGGTTGTTGGTCACCAGCGGCTACGTCCTGAAAGGCCGCGCCGCCGGTGCCAGCGCGGTTGCACCGCCGCCTGCGCCGGCCGCACCAGCTGCCGTTGCCAGCGCTGCAGCGGCGCCGCCACCTGCCGCACCAGCAGCCGTTGCCAGCACGCCAGTTGTGGCTCCCCCCGCCGCGAGTGCCCCTGCGAGCGCTGCCGAACCCGCCGGCAATGACGTCATGGCGACCTACGCGCGTTTCATCGCCGGCCAGAACGCGCACGACGCGACAGCCGTCGCCGCGGTGCTGCTGGATTCAAAGGAACTTGTGTGGGCCCAGTACGGTGGCCAGTCCGTCTGGGGACGCGAGGAGGTCATGGAGGCTTTTCAGAAAGAGTGGCACGGAACCTGGAAGCTGGATCCGCAGCTGGCGGAGGCGCGCGTCGAGAATCCGGCTCCAGGCGTGGCGGTGCTGATCACGCCGCTCCTGTACACGTTCGGCGATCCCGGGGCGACTCCGGTCACGGTGCCGATCAGGTGGGGCGGGGTGTTTGTGAAGACGCCATCGGGCTGGCGCATCGCCTCGATCTTCATCACGCCGTTCAAGGGCTGGCACGAACCCAGAAACTGAGCGCGGCCTGCCCCGAGCGCCGGGACGACCCCGCTGTTAGGCGTCTGCGGCAGCCTCCCATTTGGGCTTGTTTTCCCGTGCCCAGCGCTGCGGATCCTCGTTGTGCATTTTCTCCATTTTCTTGGCGACGTCTGGATGCTTGTCCATGACGTGCTTCGTCATGACCTTAGCCATTTCATCCCAGGAATTGGCCGACAGTTTCTGCTCGCACGTTCCGCCGAGTTGCTTGCAGGTCAGGGTTTTCACAGCGTTGCCTCGATAACGAATGATGCGCTCACGATGCTGTTCTCTATGGGCCGCTGCAAAGCAGCCGCAAGCAGAGCTGCCTGTAGGGCACTCCTGACATACGCCACGCCGTAACTCACTGCGCAGGCCAGGCGATACGTTCACTCCTGTTTCGTGGACACACCGCGGCAACTAGCGAACGAGCAGGTCCAGCTTGCGCACGTCGAGACCTGCCTCACGGTAATACCTCCGGCTCAACTCGAGCGCCGTAAAGCCGTCCTCGTACGCGGCAACGGTCCCGTTCACCGGCTTATCCAGGTAGATGAGGCCGCCCTCGACCATGAAGACAATCAGCGCGGGTTCCGGCGAGTCGTCGGTGATGACCAGCGTATGAGCTTCGCCGGCCGGTTCGTAGATGAAAGTGCCGGGCTTGGCAATCCAGTCATGCTCCAGATACCGCCAGTGGCCACGCAGCGTATAGCCGCGGACAGTGCCGACGTGATAGTGAACACCGAGCTTGGCGCCGGGTAGTCCTTTCAGAACGACGCTGAATCCGCCAGAGGTGACATTAAAGCAGCAGGGTTGGAACCAGACACCCGGCGCGTATGGGACCCACAGGCGTTCGTCTTCGAGGTCGATGTTGGCAATGAAATGATCGCGGCTCCTGCGACTCGCCTCGAGGCCGTCGGAGAAACTGCTGAAAGCGGTGATTGGCATGTGAGAACCCTTCTTGTAGGTGTCGCTCGTCTGGTTGACTGAGAAGAGGCTTACGGCGGTCTCGGTCAGAACGACTGGACGCCAAGCCGTAGAGCGCCGGCGCCCGGGCGTATGCTTGTCGGCTCTGCGCGAAGCCGATTCCCGCAGACGGGGCAGGGGAATCGAATCAAAAATCAGAACGAGGAGAAGCCAATGATCAACTTTATGCGCACGGCGCTGATTGCGCCAGGTAAGACCGCTGATGCGCTCGCATTTGCCAACCAGGTGGCCAGGCACATCGGGGAAAAGTACGGCACGACGCTCGAGCTGCTCATGCCAATCGGCGGTAATCCGGGAAGGATCGCCTGGACGTCACGCTACCAGAGTCTCGGCGAATGGGAGACCCTGTCGGCCAAGCTCATCGCCGACAGCGAATACATGGGAATGATTGCAAAAAATGCCAGTACCTTCCTGCCCGGGTCGGTACACGACGAGCTGTGGCGCACGATCTGACCTGAGGCCGGGAACGTGCTCGCGGCACTGCGTTTGCCGCGGAGTTCTCGGCTGCGGGTTCACCTCGACCGGGCCTGCCCTAACCCGGTCGAGGTGGATTGAATCGACTATCGCAGCTCAAACCGGTCGAGGTTCATCACCTTGTGCCACGCCGCCACGAACGCCCGGACGAACTGCTGCTGCGCATCCGAGCTGCCGTAGACCTCGGCGAGCGCCCGCAGCTGCGAGTGGGAGCCGAACACGAGATCTGCGCGCGTGGCCGTCCACTTGAGCTCGCCGCTCTTGCGATCGCGACCTTCGTAGAGGTCCTTCGCCTCCGACGTCGCCGTCCATTGCGTGCTCATGTCGAGCAGATTCTTGAAGAAGTCGTTGGTCAGGGCTTCCGGCTGCTTGGTGAGGACGCCGTGTTTACTCTGCGTGACGTTCAGCACGCGCAGGCCACCGATCAGCACCGCCATCTCGGGCGCGGTCAGCGTCAGCAGCTGCGCCTTGTCCAGCAGCAGCGCCTCGGCGGCAACGGTGGAGCGGCCCTGCTGGTAGTTGCGGAAGCCGTCTGCGGCCGGCTCGAGCACGGCGAAGGACGCCACGTCGGTCTGTTCCTGCGAGGCGTCCATGCGTCCGGGCGTGAAGGGGACCTTGAGGCTCTGCCCGCCATTCTTTGCCGCCTGCTCGACCCCGGCACAGCCGCCAAGAACGATCAGGTCAGCCATTGACACCTGCTTGCCGCCGGTCTGCGCCTTGTTGAACTCGCTGCGGATGCCTTCCAGCGTCCTGAGCACTTTCGCGAGCTGGGTCGGCTGATTGACCGCCCAGTCCTTCTGCGGCGCGAGTCGAATGCGCGCGCCGTTGGCGCCGCCGCGCTTGTCGGAGCCGCGGAAAGTGGATGCCGAGGCCCATGCGGTCGAGACGAGCTGCGCGACCGTGAGCCCGGAAGCCAGGATCTTGCTCTTGAGGGTGGCAACGTCCTGCTCGTCGATGAGCTTGTGATTCACCGCCGGGATCGGGTCCTGCCATATGAGCTCTTCTTGCGGCACCTCCGGGCCGAGGTAGCGGGCGCGCGGACCCATGTCGCGGTGCGTGAGCTTGAACCAGGCGCGCGCGAACGCGTCCGCAAACTGCTCCGGGTGCGCGAGGAAGCGACGCGAGATCTTTTCGTAGGCGGGATCGAGGCGCAGCGCAAGGTCCGTCGTCAGCATCGAAGGGGTGGTGCGCTTCGACTTGTCGTGCGCGTCAGGCACCGTGCCCGCGCCTGCGCCGTTCTTCGGCCGCCACTGGTGTGCGCCGGCCGGGCTCTTGGTCAGCTCCCATTCGTAGCCGAACAGGTTCTTGAAGAAGTCGCCGCTCCACTTGGTCGGCGTGCTGGTCCAGGTGACTTCAAGACCGCTGGTGATCGCATCGCCCGCCCAGCCTGTGCCGAACGTGCTCTTCCAGCCGAGGCCCTGCGCCTCGATGTCGCCAGCTTCCGGCTCGCAGCCGACGTGCGAGGCGGGGCCCGCGCCGTGGGTCTTGCCGAAGGTGTGGCCGCCGGCAATCAGTGCAACGGTCTCCTCGTCATCCATCGCCATGCGGCCAAAGGTCTCGCGAATGTCGCGCGCTGCGGCCACCGGGTCCGGCTTGCCGTTCGGTCCTTCGGGATTCACGTAGATGAGACCCATCTGCACGGCGCCGAGCGGATTGGCAAGATCGCGCTCTCCGGAATAGCGCGTGTCGGCACCCAGCCATTGCTTCTCGGTTCCCCACGAGACGTCATGATCGGGCTCCCAAACGTCGGCGCGACCGCCGCCGAAACCGAAGGTCCTGAATCCCATCGATTCAAGGGCGACGTTGCCGGTGAGAATCATGAGATCGGCCCAGGAAATGCCGCGGCCGTACTTCTGCTTGATCGGCCACAGCAGGCGCCGGGCCTTCTCGAGGTTGGCGTTATCCGGCCAGCTGTTGAGCGGCGCGAAGCGCTGCTGACCCCTGCCGCCGCCGCCGCGGCCGTCGCCGATGCGATACGTGCCGGCGCTGTGCCATGCCATGCGGATGAACAACGGCCCGTAGTGACCGAAGTCCGCCGGCCACCAGTCCTGCGAGTTCGTCATGAGCGCCGCCAGATCCTTCTTCAGCGCCGCAAAGTCGATGCGCTTGAACTCCTTGGCATAGTCGAAATCTGCGCCCATCGGGTCAGACTTGGAGGAATGCTGGTGCAGGAGATCCACCGGCAAATGTGCCGGCCACCAGTCCTTGTTCGACGTGCCGCCGCCGAAGGTGTGATTGAAGGGGCACTTAGCTGCAGTGGTGTCGTTCACGGTGGCCTCCCGCGTCGGTTGAGTGCAGGGAATATATTCCCGGACGCGCAAGCGCGCTGTCGATCTTTTCGATGGTTTCGATAGACGGCGTCGATGGGCGCTCCGACAGGATGAGAACCTTTGTACTGCGATCATCGCCAATTGGCAAAACCGCGGCGCGAACCGCCGTACGGCCTTCAGGTTCGCAAGCCGCCGGCGGTCGATCGGTGACTTCCTTCAGCGTTGCGCTGAAACTCGGTCTCCCCCTAAGATCGAGCAAAATAACGATTCAAGGCCCGGCCGAAGGCGCTGGGCCCAGTTAAGCTACAGACGCCGCATTTGACCTGCGGCGACGATCCCATTTTGAGGTGCAGCGGCATGGCCGATGTCTTCGTTTCCTACTCCCGCAGCGACAAGGCACGCGTCGCGCCGCTCGTGGCGGCCATCGAGGCGCAGGGCTGGTCCGTCTGGTGGGATCCGGCGATCGAGGCTGGCCAGCAGTTCGACGACCAGATCGACGCAGAACTCCTGGCAGCCTGCGCCGTCGTGGTGGTCTGGACACCAACCTCGGTGAGCTCCCGCTGGGTACGCGGCGAGGCGCGCGATGCTGCTGAGCGAGGCATCCTGGTACCGGTGCGATTCGAAGACGCGCGCCTGCCAATCGACGCACGGGCGATTCAAACGACCGACCTCGACAAGTGGGAGGAGGATCCCAGTAGCGCATCGTTCCAGGACCTGCTGCGTTCACTCGGGGCCGTGATCAAGCGTCAACGCGCGCGTCAATCAACGAGGTCGGCCGCCGGCTCGGCGTCAGCTGCAGCCGCGATCGCTGCTCCGCGCGTCGCAGTCTGCGTGCTGCCCTTCGCCAACATGAGCGGCGATCAGGAGCAGGAGTACTTCAGCGATGGCATCACCGAGGACATCATCACCGACCTGAGCAAGGTTTCGGCGCTGGCAGTGGTATCGCGCAACAGTGCCTTTATGTACAAGGGCAAACATGTTGATATTCTGAAACTCGCACGCGAGCTCAAGGTCGGCCACGTGCTCGAAGGAAGCGTACGCAAGGCGGGCGGGCGGGTACGGATTACCGCACAGCTGGTCGACGGTTCGAGCAACGGTCATGTCTGGGCCGAGCGCTACGATCGCGACCTGAATGACATCTTCGCCCTGCAGGCCGAAATCTCCGAAGCCATCGTCAAGGCACTCAAACTCAAGCTCCTGCCCGAAGAGAAGAAGGCGATCGAGCAGCGCGGCACCGACAGCGTCGAAGCCTACAACCTCTATCTGATGGCGCGGCAGTCCTACATCACCGGCCATGAAGGCGACGCGCGGCGCGTGGAAGCGATCCTCCGCCTGTGCAAGCGCGCCACCGAAATCGACCCCAAGTATTCGCGTGCCTGGGCCCTCATGGCGATTGGGCAGATGAACCTGCGCTTCGTCCACGGCAGAAAAGGCGATGACGGCCTGGAGCCGGCTGAACGGGCGCTGGCGCTGGACGCCAATCTGGCCGAGGCCCACGCCGTCAAGGCGAGAATCCTGGCCCAGCATGGCCGGCACGATGAAGCGGGTGCCGAGATCGATGTCGCGCTGCGTCTGGACTCCGAGTCCTACGAGGTCAACAGGGCGGCTGCCTATTTGCGGTTTCGCCAGCAGCGGCTGGACGAGGCTATCCGCCACTACGAGAAGTCGATGAGCCTCATGGAGACGGACCTCAATTCAGGTGCCATGCTCGGCACCTGTTATACCGCGGTCGGAGATGTGCAGGCCGGGCGGCGGGTCGCGCAGATCAATCTTTCCCGCACCGAAAAAACGCTGGCGCAGGATCCTAACAACGGCGCCGCCATGGCGTATGGCGCCAATGCTCTGGCGGCGCTCGGTGAGGCCGAACGGGCCAAGGATTGGATTAAGCGAGCCTTGCTGATTGATCCGGACAACATGAACGCGCGCTACAACTTTGCGTGCGTCCTTGCCACCTATCTGAAGGAGCCGGAGGCCGCGCTCGAGCTTCTTGAGCCGGTGTTCGAAACCCTGGCGATTGGCTTCTTGAACCACGCGAACGCGGACCCGGACCTCGATACCCTGCGCGATCATCCTCGTTATAAGGCGATGGTCGCGAACGCCAAGGCGCGCCTCGCGGCGGGGGATGACACCTCAGCGGAGCCTTGATGCCGCTCCACTTTGACTCGTCCCGGTCACTTCCACGCAACTGTTTAAGCTCGCGTTCGCGTATCCTGACGGCCGGCACATAACAACAACCAACCCGGTGCGCGGCAGGGCGCGAGCAGCGGCGATCGATGGCCAACCTGCCGGACATGGAGATCCACTCACCGGCAGAAGTCCTATTCGTCGAAGTAGCCCTCGCCAGTGGGAAAATAGAAATCGTAACGCTGGCTGAGACGCTTCAGGACAGGTTCAATGTCAGAGGCGAGTTGTAGGGCCTGCAGTGAATCGGCGCCGTAAGTTTCGCCCAGCGTCTCATCGGGAATTCCATCGAACTCGACCATGCAGACCGCTGTACCGGGGGCTCGAAATGAAACCGAGGCAGGATCAACCGGCCTAGGGGCAAAGATCCGAATCACCAAACTCGATGGCTAGAAGGGGACTTTGTCGATCCCCGCCCGCCCGCTTCCATTCGCCACCGATCATCCGCGCGGCCTGCCGCCGGCAACGACGATGGGTTCGTCGAGGGCGTGCCGATATTCCTCCTCGCCGATCGCATCCACCGACCGAAGTTTCGCCAGCAGCTCCTCGATCAGTGAGCGCAGCCCAGGCCCCGGGGTGCCATGCGCGAATGAGCTTTGGTATTTGATCGGCCCGGGAATGATCGCGACCAGAAATGCCATTTCGGCCGGCGTCAGCGCCTGGGGTTCGCGACCGAAATAGCTGCGGGCCGCGGGCCGCAGGCCACGCAGGTCCGGTCCCCATTCGATGATGTTCAGGTAGATCTCGAGAATACGATTCTTGCCGAGCGCCGACTCGAGTAGAAACGTGATCGCCAGTTCCTGCAGCTTGCGTCCGAGCTGCTTGTCGCGCGACAGAAACAGGTTCTTAGCCAGCTGCTGGGTGATTGTCGACGCGCCGCGCGCGGCGCCGCCGCGCGACCAGTTCGTGAGCAGCGCCGCGGGTAGTTCGCGCAGGTCGATGCCGCGATGCCCGTAGAAACCTGTGTCTTCGGCAAGCAGCAGAGTGCGCACGAACAACGGCGGAACGTCGCGCAGGGCGATGAAGTCGGGCGACGCGAGCGAGACGTCGATGGGGCGGTGCGGCCCGGGGCCGTCTTCGGGGCGGAAGATGAAATCGCGGCGCAGGCGCACGATCGCCGGCGGCATCTCGCGTGGCGGCCTGAAGTCGATCTTCTGGCTCACCGAGAGCGAGGCAGGGTCCGCCGGGCGTCCGCGCACGCGCACGTCGATCGTGACCGAGCCAAGATCAGGCGCCGGGCGCCATTCCCAAGCTTTCCGGCACCGCGAGCCCGGATGCACCCAGCAGTTGCGCGAAGTCCAGATTCCGCACGCCAAGTGCGAGGTCGACAACCGGATCGGTGTCGAGATCGCGCAGTGTGATCGAGCCCGACAGCGCCGCACCGGCCACCGCCGCGTGGACCTCGGGGATCTCGATCGCGCCCCCGGGCCGCCGCCAGGCGCCATCGAATCGTATGGTCACGTCCGTCGGATCGCCGAGCTGCGGCGCGTCGGCGGCGTTATCCGCCAGCGCACCCAGGCGCACGCCGCGCGCGCCCATGTCCACGTGGAAACGAAGCGCATCGGTGCTGGCCTGAAGATCCACGCGGCCGACCGCGATACCACCGTCGAGCAGAGGGTGGGCGTCGCGCCGCACGTCGAGCAGATGGCCGACGTCGAGCCCACGTACCTCGATGTTCCACGCGCTGCCCCACCGAATCTGCCAGCTTGTGAATTGACAGGCCGGACTGTGGCTCCACCAGCGCGAGCTGTAGGTCGTCGCCGAAAATGCCCACCGCGTCCCAGGCAGTGGCCGGCAAGCTGACCCTGACCCCTGCTGGGCCCGCCAGAGCGGCGGCGCGAACTGTGAGTCGCAGGCGGCCCGGCCACGTGACCGTGATCATGTCGGCATGTAGACGCTCTCCATGACCGAGGTCGAGATCGAATCCCTCCAGTCGCAGCAACGGCCAGACACCAATGTGTACCAGCCCGATTCGTGCAACTGCGCCATGGCGCACGGCCGCGGAATCTATCCGCACACGAACCGCGTGCTCGAGCGTGGATCTCAGCAACAGCGCGGCCACACTTGCGACCAGCGCAGTAGCGATCGCTCCAAGCCACCAGCGTCGCCCGCGGATTCGAAACGCAAACATTGACACAAGGATGCCACAGCCAGATCGCGAGTCGGTTTGCGGGCGTCGGATCGTAGACGGCATACCGGGTCAACCGCGGCCTTCAGGTCATCCACGGCCAATGATGATTCACCAAGGCATGACCCGCATCAGCACCGCCGGTCAGTGGGTTCAAGCTACTTCCGCGACAGTGCCGGTGCGCTCCAGGGATATGACCTTCTTCGAATGGCCGCTTTGGAGCAGGATTTTGAACGTGCGCTATTTCCGCTTGGCCGGGAACGGCCCGATTGTTCGCTCCAAACCCGCCATTCGCCGAACACGTCAACAATCCGCCCTATCGGGCACACGATCGCGTCGTGAGCAGCGCGTCTGTCAACGAGTGCAACACCGGCCTCGGCTCGCGGTTGTGGGACCTTCCGGTGTATTTCCCCCGAAACTCCCCACTGTCTCGGTACGCACACTGTGGGATGCTTTCGGCCATGAAGTCCGGACTTAGAGATTTCGAGCGATCGCTCCATTCGGGATTCCCCGTCGACGGGAAACTCAACGATTTCCCAAGCTCGACGATCCAGAGTGGCAAAAGCTCCGTAATTTGCGGGGGTTCCCGCGTTCCGCGTGTCGGCTTGACGGTAAAATTTCGAAAAAGAACAGGGAGAGAAATTTTCCGTCAGATTTACCGTCAAAACCATCCGCTTGGGAGCGATAGATGTAGATAGACGGCGAAAGGTAATTTTCTGAATTTCAGTGAGTCACGCCCGGGAGCCGATAGAAGGCAATAGATCCCGAAAGGCCCAACTCACTCCCACTCGATCGTCGCGGGTGGTTTGCCGGAAACGTCGTAGACCACGCGTGAGATGCCGGCGACCTCGTTGACGATGCGTCGCGACACCACGTCAAGGAAATCGTACGGCAGGCGTGCCCAGTGCGCGGTCATGAAATCGACCGTTTCCACCGCCCGCAGCGCGATCACGTAGTCGTAGCGCCGGCCGTCGCCCATCACGCCGACCGAGCGCACGGGCAGGAAGACCGCGAAGGCCTGCGCGGTGCGGTCGTAGAGATCGTGGCGGCGCAGCTCCTCGATGAAGATCGCATCGGCCGCGCGCAGCAGGTCGGCGTATTCCTTGCGCACCTCGCCCAGTATGCGCACGCCCAGCCCCGGACCTGGAAACGGGTGGCGATACACCATCTCGCGCGGCAGCCCGAGCTCGACGCCCAGCTCGCGCACCTCATCCTTGAACAGCTCGCGCAGCGGCTCGACCAGCCTCAGGTTCATCTTCTCCGGCAGACCGCCGACGTTGTGATGTGACTTGATGACGTGCGCCTTGCCGGTGCGCGCCCCGGCCGACTCGATGACGTCCGGATAGATGGTGCCCTGTGCCAGGAACTGCACACCGCTCAGCCGCTGCGCCTGTTCATCGAAGACCTCGACGAACATGCGGCCGATGATCTTGCGCTTGGCTTCCGGGTCACTGACGCCGGCGAGTGCCGCGAGGAAGCGCGCCTCGGCGTCGACACGAATGACGTGCACGCCGAGGTGCTGCGCGAAGGTGCTCATGACCTGGTCGCCTTCGCCCAGTCGCAACAGGCCGTGGTCGACGAACACGCACACCAGCTGGTCGCCGATCGCACGGTGCAGCAGCGCGGCGACCACCGAGGAGTCCACGCCGCCGGACAGGCCGAGCAGCACGTTGCCGCTGCCTACCTGGGCGCGCACGCGCTCGACGGCATCTTCGATGATGTTGCCCGTGCTCCACAGCGCGTCGCTGCCGCAGATCTCGCGCACGAAGCGTTCCAGCACACGTGCGCCCTGCGTGGTGTGCGTGACCTCGGGATGGAACTGCACACCGTAGAAGCGGCGCCGCTCGTCGCTCATGGCGGCAAAGGGGATGGCATCGGTGCTGGCCGTCGCGGTGAATCCCGGCGGCAGGGCGTCGACCCGGTCGCCGTGGCTCATCCACACGTCCAGCAGGGCACGTCCGGCCGGCGTGCGACGGTCCTGCAGGTCATCGAGCAGCGGCGTCGCGCCGGTCACGGTGACTTCGGCATAGCCGAACTCGCGCTCGCTCGAAGGAGCGACGCGGCCGCCGAGCTGCTGCGCCATGGTCTGCATGCCGTAGCAGATGCCGAGCACCGGCACGCCCAGTTCAAATACCGCCGCCGGGGCGCGCGGCGGACTGGCGTCGGTCACCGATTCCGGTCCGCCCGAGAGGATCACGCCGCGCGGCGCGAACGCGCGCACGGCGGCGTCGCTCATGTCCCAGGGATGGATTTCACAGTAGACGCCCAGTTCGCGCACGCGACGCGCGATCAGCTGGGTGTATTGCGCGCCAAAGTCCAGGATCAGGATGCGGTGCGCATGAATGTCAGGGTGAGCGCTCGCCCCGTTGCGGGTGGCGCCGGCAGGAATTGGAACGCTCGCCATGAGGTGAAGTGTCAGGACACCCGGTAGTTGGGTGCCTCCTTGGTGATGCTGACATCGTGGACGTGGCTCTCGCGCACGCCCGCGCTGGTGATGCGTACGAACACCGGGCGGGTGCGCAGGTCGGTGATGTGGCGACTGCCGGTGTAGCCCATGGCCGCGCGCAGGCCGCCGGCCAGTTGCAGCAGGATGGTCACGACGCTGCCCTTGTAGGGCACGCGTCCCTCCACGCCTTCCGGCACGAGCTTCTCCAGTTCGGTGGCCGCATCCTGAAAATAGCGATCGGCCGAGCCGTGGCGCTCCGCCATCGCGCCGAGCGAGCCCATGCCGCGATAGGACTTATAGGAGGCGCCCTGGTAGAGCTCGACCTCGCCCGGTGACTCCTCGGTGCCGGCAAACAGGCCGCCGATCATGACGGCATGCGCGCCGGCCGCGATGGCCTTGGCGATGTCCCCGGAGAAGCGTATGCCGCCGTCGGAGATGACCGGTACGTCGGCATCGCGCAGCGCCTCGGCGACATTGGCGACGGCGGAGATCTGCGGCACGCCGACGCCTGCCACGATGCGCGTGGTACAGATCGAGCCCGGTCCGATCCCGACCTTGACGGCATCGGCGCCGGCATCGACCAGCGCGCGTGCCGCCTCTTTGGTGGCGACATTACCGGCGATCACCTGGCAGTCGGTCCACCTCGCCTTGATGCGCTGTACCGTCTCGATCACGCCTTTGGAGTGACCGTGCGCGGTATCGACCACGACGACATCCACGCCTGCATCGCGCAAGGCGGCGACCCGCTCCAGGGTATCGGGAGTGGTGCCTACCGCGGCGCCGACGCGCAAGCGCCCGGTTTCATCCTTGCAGGCGCGCGGGAACTCGGTGGCTTTCTGAAAATCCTTGACCGTGATCATGCCCACGAGCTCCTGGGCGCCGTTGATCACCAGCAGTTTTTCGATGCGGTGCTTGTGCAGCAGCGCCAGCACCTCGTCCTTGGGCGCATCCTCGCGCACGGTCACCAGCCGCTCCTGCGGGGTCATCACCATGGACACGGGCGCTTCCAGCCGGTCCTCGAAGCGCAGGTCACGATGCGTGACGATGCCGACCGCGCGGTTGCCGACCACCACCGGTACGCCGGAGATGCCGCGTGCACGGGTGAGGTCCATGACCTCGCGGATCGACATCGTCGGCGGCACGGTGATCGGGTCCTTGATGACACCGCTTTCGAATTTCTTGACGCGCGCGACTTCGCGCGCCTGCGCCTCGATCGTCATGCTCTTGTGAATGATGCCGATGCCGCCTTCCTGGGCCATCGTGATGGCGAGGCGCGCTTCGGTGACGGTGTCCATGGCCGCCGACATGAGCGGCACGTTGAGGCGGATACGGCGCGTGACGCGCGTGGAAAGGTCGACCTCGCGTGGCAGAATTTCCGAGTAGGCCGGAACCAGGAGGACGTCGTCGAAGGTGAGAGCTTCTTCGAGTATGCGCATGCGCAATTATATGCGCCCGGACCCGGCCGGTAAACCTCATGCTAAGGTGCCGCTATGTCTTCGGGTCACGACAGCGGCGCCGGCGCGACGCCCGCCCGCAATGTGTACAGCGTCTCACGCCTCAACCGTGAAATACGCGCCCTGCTCGATCGGGGTCTGGCCGTGCTGTGGGTGCAGGGCGAGCTGACCAACCTCACCCGGGCGGCCTCCGGCCACTGGTACTTTTCGCTCAAGGATCGCGACGCGCAGCTGCGCTGCGTGATGTACCGCTCGAAGAATGCATTGGTCGGCTTTACGCCCCGCGCGGGCAGCCAGGTGCTGGTGCGCGGCCGCATCAGCCTCTATGAGCCCAAGGGCGAGTGCCAGCTGGGCGTCGAGCATTTGGAGGAGGCCGGCGCCGGTGCGCTGCAGCGCGAATTCGAACGGCTGAAGGCGCGCCTCGCCGCCGAAGGGCTGTTCGCGCTCGAGCGCAAGCGCGCGCTGCCGCGCTTCCCGCAGCGTGTCGGCGTCATCACCTCGCCAAGCGGGGCGGCGCTGCGCGATGTCCTGCACATCCTGGCGCGGCGCTATCCGCCCGCCACGGTCCTCATCTATCCGACCACGGTGCAGGGCGCTGCCGCGGTGCCGGATCTGGTGGCGGCGCTGGCGCTAGCCTCGCAGCGCGCCGAGTGTGACGTCATCATTCTGGCCCGCGGCGGCGGCTCGCTGGAGGATCTGTGGGCCTTCAACGATGAGCGCGTGGCACGCGCCATCCGCGCCTGTGGCCTGCCGGTCGTGTCCGGCATCGGCCACGAGATCGACTTCACCATCGCCGACTTCGTCGCCGACGCGCGTGCGCCCACCCCGTCGGCGGCCGCGGAGCTGGTGGTCCCCGACAGCAAGGCCTGTCTGGAAGCGCTGCTGCATACGCGCCAGCGCCTGGCCGCCGGCCTGCGTCGCGAGCTGCGCGGGTGCGGCGCGCGCCTTGCGGCCGTCGGGCGGCGTCTGCAGGTCGTGCACCCTGGCATACGTCTGCAGCAACAGGTGCAGCGGCTCGACGATCTCGCCCAGCGCCTGGGCGGGGCGGCGCGCGCCGGGCTGCACCGTGATGCACGGCGCCTCGCGGAGCGTCATGGGCGGCTGCTGCAGCACTCGCCGCAGCTGCGGCTCAGCGCCAGCGCGGCGCGCAGTGAGGAATTTGCCGGCCGCCTGCGGCGTGCCGTCGGCGCGCGCGTGCTGCATGCGGCGCAGCGTCTGGCGCTGGCGCAGCGCGCTCTGGATACGGTGAGCCCGCTGGCGACCCTGTCGCGCGGCTTCGCCATCGTGACGCGCGCCGACGGCTCGCTGCTCAGCGATGCGGCGGGCGCGCAGCCCGGCGATGACATCGAGGCGCGTCTGGCGCACGGCACCCTGACTGCGCGCGTGACGGGCCGCAAATGAGCCGCGCCACTTTCGGCCTTGCGGCGATGCTCCTGAGCGTGTGCGCCGCCGCCGCGCGGCCGGACCTGCCGCAGGAGGAGCGGGTTCCCGGAGGCGTGGCGCTGCTGCCGATCGAGGCGCCGGCCGCGGCCGCGCCGGTCGTCACATTCGCCGCGCAGCGCGTGCTGGTGGTGCGCGTGGCCGATCAATGGCTGGCTGTCGTCGGCATCCCGCTGTCGCAGGCCCTGGGTCCCGCGCTCGTGCGCGTGCATGACGGCAAGGGCGAGGAGGGCACGGCCGTCGGCTTCGAGGTCGCCGACAAGCAGTACAGCGTGCAGAAACTCACCGTTGCGCCTGGCAAGGTGGATCTGGCGCCAAAGGACGTGGCGCGCTATCAGCGCGAGGCGCCGCGCATCCATAAGGCGGTCGCCACCTACTCGGCGAATGCGCCGCTGACCATGCGCCTGCAGCAGCCGGTGCCCGGAATCCGCTCGAGCTCCTACGGGCTGCGGCGCGTGTTCAACAACGAGTCGCGCAACCCGCACAGCGGCATGGACATCGCGGCCGCCACCGGCACGCCGATCCACGCAGCCGCCGACGGCCGCGTGGTCGATACCGGCAACTTCTTCTTCAACGGCAACAGCGTGATCATCGACCATGGTGAGGGCCTCGTGACGATGTACTGCCACATGAGCGCCATCGACGTGGCACCGGGCAAACGCGTGCACGCGGGCGAGGTGATCGGCAAGGTCGGCGCGACCGGGCGGGTCACCGGACCCCATCTGCACTTCGGCGTCGCACTGAATGCGACCTTCGTCGATCCGGCGCTGTTTCTCGTGCCGGAGAGCGGTTCGCCGCAGACCCATGGCGGACCCTGAGGGCGGGCGCGACGCCGCATTCATGCGCGCCGCGCTCGAGTGCGCCGCCGCCGCTGCCGCCGCCGGCGAGGTGCCGGTGGGAGCGGTGCTGGTGCACGGGGATGCGATCATCGCGCGCGCCGGCAATGCGCCGGTCGCCAGTCACGATCCCACCGCCCATGCGGAGATCGTCGCGCTGCGCGCCGGCGGTCAGGCGCTCGGCAGCTACCGTCTCACTGACTCAACTCTCTACGTCACGCTCGAGCCGTGCGTGATGTGTGCCGCCGCGATCGTGCACGCGCGCGTGCGGCGTCTGGTGTTCGGCGCCTGGGACGCCCGCGCCGGTGGTGCCGGCAGCATCACCAACGTGTTCACGCTGCCCGGCCTGAATCACCGCGTGGACGTATTCGGCGGGGTGCTGATGGAGGAGGGCGCGCTGTTGCTGCAGCAGTTCTTCGCCGAGCGCCGCCCCTGAGTCTGCCCGCCTAGCGCGCTAGGCTCCGGGGGTCGTCGCAGGCGCAGGCGCCGTTGCGTTGGCGGGTGCCGGCGGCGATGGTGGCCGGTGGCCCGACGGCGGTGCCGGTACGGTCGTCGCCGGCGCCACGGCCGCGGGGGCGCTGGCGCCGGAGGGGCTGTCCTGCAGCGCCGCCTGCGCGCTGCCGGATTCACCGGGCTGCCACTCGAGCAGTCTGAGAAAGCGCTGGATGCGGTCGACAAACTGCACCGGCTCCCAGCCGCGCGCGTAGCCGCGCTTGGCGTGCTCGAACCAGCGCTCCTGCGCCAGCAGCGGCAGGCGCTGGCGTACCTCCGCCCACGAATCCGGATCCTTGCCCTGCGCCTGGGTGATGATGCGCGCGTCTTCGAGATGACCGAAGCCCACGTTGTAGGCGGCAATGGTGAGCCAGGTGCGATCCGGTTCCGGGATGCGCTCGGGAATCATGTCGCGCACCTGGGCGAGATAGCGCGCACCGGCCGGGATGTTCTGCTCGGGGTTGCTGCGATTCTTGATGCCCATCGCGGAGGCGGTGTCCGCGGTCAGCATCATCACGCCGAGTGCGCCGTCGCCGGATTGGGCGTGCGGGTCCCATTTCGATTCCTGATAACCGACCGCGGCCAGCAGTCGCCAGTCCAGTGAGTTCTCGGCGCCGGCCTTTTCGAACAGCGAACGATAAAGCGGCAGGCGATCGGCGACGTGGCTCTGAAACTCGCGCGATTCCTCGTAGGCGAAGCGCCGCGTATCGCCGGAGGAGTCCTGCATGAGCTGCGCCAGGCGCCCGGAGGCGCTCAGGTCGCGGAAGAAGGTGTTGACGCTCGCCAGCAGCTGCGGATCGCCGTGGCGCACGATCCATTGCACCGGCCGCTCTTCGGGCAGCTCGAAGCCGACCAGCACGTTCGGGTACAGGTGATGGGCGAAGGAAAACTCGCGCGCATCGGTGATGGCGTACTGCGCTTCGCCCGCATCGACATCCTCCACCGGGTCGGCCGAAGTCGGCGCGGTCTCCTCCCACTGCAGCGCCGGCGCGACCGTGCCCTTGAGACGCTGCAGGATGCGCTCCTGCGGGCTGCCGGCGCGCACCGCGAGCTTCGCCGATTCCAGCTGCAGCGTGTCGCGCGGCCGTACCCCGTGGCTCTGATAGACCACGAGCTGCGGAATGCGCGCGTAGGCGGCGGCCGCCTCCCCCACGCGGCTCCACGCGGGGGTGTTGGTGAGCGAGGCGGCGGCGATGTCGGCCCGACCGGCGGCGAGTTCCGCCTGCATGGCAGCCTCGTTGGCCACCGGGTACATGGTGAGCTTGACGCGCAGGCGCGCCGCAAAGGCGCTGGCCAGTTCGAACTCCAGACCCTCGGTCCCCTGCGCGCCGAGGTAGTAGCAGGTCGGCAGGTTAAGCGTGACTACACGCAGTTCACCGCGCGCCGCCACAACATCCGCGGGCGGTGGCGCGAACTTGGAGCAGGCGGCCAGTGCGGACGACAGGAGCAGGGCAGCGGCGAAGGTGGATGCGCGCACGAACCTCCCCTCACCGCACGGCCTTTCCGTTAGAATACCCGCCCCGCAAAACCTGCAGAACCAGCCGGAGAGGTACCGAAGCGGTCATAACGGCGCCGATTCGAAATCGGATGGTCGGGTAAAACCGGCACGTGGGTTCGAATCCCACCCTCTCCGCCATCCTCTCATCCTTGCTGCCTCTCACCGCCTCGCGTGCATCCTTCACTATATCCGCAGTGTCGCGCGACGCGGTAGCGTCGCGAACGGCCGTCCTGGCCACGGCAAGCGCTTCAGGTATCGGGCTTCTTCATTGCGTCGCGATAGGCTGCGGCGAACGCTTCCACGAAGGTATGCGGCAGGTGGTCGACCGGCATCTCGATGAGATTGCGGTAGAAGGTGGTGAACAGATCCCAGTACTGAGCCTTGTCGGCGGAGCGCGCTTTGCCGCGCCGCGCGGCCCGCTCGAAACGCGCCTCGAGCTCGGCCGGATCCAGTCGATCGAGAAACTCGACGAACGCAGCGCGCATCGCCAGGCCGGTGGCATTCTCGTGCAGCTTCGCTTCCGCGACCGACTCGCGCAGCCACTGCACCGAGTCGAGCGCGCGTCCCTCGTGCCGCACGAACAGTGCGACCACGAGATCCTCGACCCCGGAACTGGCCAGCGAAGGCCGCGGGTCGTCGTGCTCGGGCGCTGGCAGCTCGATGCGGTAACGGTTGCGCGTATCGCTGCGTGTGCGCTCCAGATCCTTGAAACCCACCAGCGCCTCGCGGAACAGCCGCCCGGCGAGGTGCAGCAGGCGGGACTGGGCATCGGCCGGCAGGCGACCCGGTTCGACGCCGGCGCCACGGCAGAAGGCTTCCAGGCCGCTGTGCACGTCTTCGAGGGCGCGCGCTCGCGCCGTTGCGCGGCTCGCGACCGACCGCCTCGGCCAGGCGCGCCATGCGCCCGCTCTGCGACTGCGCGCCGTTGCTGTGCGTGTCGGGGGGCATGGCGAAGTTGCCGGAGGACTCCTCGTGCGCGAGCGCCTGCACACGTCCGGAATTCACCGACTGGCCGTAGGCATTGACCGGCAGCACCGGATTGGGCGCCATGTCGATCACCGGCACCAGCAGTTCCTGCACGTTGAGCCTGGCGCCGATGTCACGCTCCGTCGCCCGTCCGAGCGCGCGCAGGGCGTGAATGCTGGTGGGCACCGCGGCGGCGGCATCGTCTTCCTCTTCGCCGGCGCGACGCTGCTCGACGGCGGCGAGAATGTGGTAGGCGCCCATGCGCAGCACGTCGCCATTGGCGAGGCGGTAGCCGCTGGAGCCGCGCTTGGCGAGCGGCTCCATGTCGTCGTTGACGAAGACGCCATTGGTGCTGACGTCCTGCAGATAGAAGTGACCTTCGCGAAACTGTATGCGCGCATGGTGCGCGGACACGTAACGCAGCGCATCCGGCAGCACCCAGTCATTGTCGGCCGAGCGGCCGATGGTGCCGCCCTCGACCGAAAACGTGGCGCTGCTGCGCTCCGCGAGAGTGCGCCGCTGGTCGCTGACGATACGCAGCCTGAGCATGATTCCCCGACTCAAAGAGTCATCCGTCCCTTAGCTGGTCGTTTTCCCGGCGGGCGCGGCCGATTCCCCGGCGCCCGGACATATAATGTCAGCATCAAAGTAGCAGCGGCCCAGAAACTCGCCATGGCAACCAGTCACATTTTCCGCATTATGTTCGTGAATCAGGGCAAGGTTTACGAGGTCTACGCACGGCGCGTCAGTCACGGCGAACTGTTCGGCTTCATAGAGGTGGAGGAGCTGCTGTTCGGGGAGCGTTCCTCGGTGGTGCTCGACCCGGCCGAAGAGCGCATCAAGGGCGAGTTCCTGGGGGTCAAGCGCACCTTCCTGCCCATGCATTCGATCCTGCGCATCGACGAAGTGAAGAAGCACGGCATCAGCAAGATCACCACGCTGGAAAGCGGCGCGAACATTGCGCAGTTTCCGATACCGATCTATTCGACGCCGCCGGGCGAGAAGAAGTGACGCGCGGATAATCCATGCTGCAGATCTCCGGTCCCGCCGCACTCTCCGCGTTTCGCATCGCCAAACTGCTTGATCGCCTGAGCGCGCTCGACGCTTCCGTCGGCGCGGTCGCCGCGCGCTTCATGCACTTCGTCGACGTCGCACGGCCGCTCGAGAGCGCCGAGCAGGAGGTACTCGCGGCCCTCCTCAGCTACGGTCCGCAGCTGCCGTCCCCGGATGAAACAGGCAGCTGCGTGCTGGTGGTGCCGCGCATCGGCACCATCTCGCCGTGGTCGAGCAAGGCGAGCGACATCGCGAGGGTCTGCGGACTCGCCAGCGTGCGACGCATCGAGCGCGGCATCGCTTACTGGCTGCGCGCCAGCCGGCCGCTCGGCGGGCCGCAGCTGGCGCGCCTGGCAGCAGCGCTGCACGACCGCATGACCGAGGACGTACTGCTCGATGCCGGGCAGGCGACGCGCCTGTTTGAGCACGCGCCGGCACGGCCGCTGGCGCAGGTGTCGCTGCACGCCGGGCGTGCCGCGCTCGAGCGGGCGGACCGCGAACTGGGCCTGGCGCTGTCGGGCGATGAGATGGACTACCTGCTCGAGAGCTTTCGCCACCTCGGCCGCGACCCGACCGACGTCGAGCTCATGATGTTTGCGCAGGCGAACTCCGAGCACTGCCGCCACAAGATCTTCAACGCCCACTGGGTCATCGACGGCAAGCCGCGCGAGGAGTCGCTGTTCGCGATGATCCGCTACACGCACGCGCGCAATCCGCACGGCGTGCTGTCTGCCTACGTCGACAATGCCGCGGTGATCGAGGGCAGCCCCGGGGCGCGCTACTTCCCCGATCCTGCGAGCGGCATCTACCGCGCCAGCTGCGAGCCGGTCGACATCCTCATGAAGGTCGAGACGCACAACCATCCGACCGCGATCTCGCCGTTTCCCGGGGCGGCCACCGGTGCGGGCGGCGAGATCCGCGACGAGGGCGCGACCGGGCGCGGCGCGAAGCCAAAGGCCGGCCTCACCGGCTTCTCGGTCTCGAGCCTGCGCATCCCCGGCTTCGAGCGGCCGTGGGAGCCGCAGTTCGGTGCCCCGGCGCGCATCGCCTCGGCGCTCGAGATCATGCTGGAGGGGCCGATCGGTGCGGCGTCCTTTAACAATGAGTTCGGCCGCCCGGCGATCTGCGGTTATTTCCGCACCTTCGAGCTGCACGCCAGCGCCGATCCGCCGCAGCGCCTGCGCGGCTATCACAAGCCGATCATGATCGCAGGCGGCCTGGGCAACGTGCGGCGCGCGCACGTCGCCAAGGCCGAGATCCCGGTCGGCGCGCAGGTGGTGGTACTGGGCGGCCCGGCCATGCTCATCGGCCTCGGCGGCGGCGCCGCCTCCTCGGTCGGCAGCGGCAGTTCGAGCGCGGATCTGGACTTTGCCTCGGTGCAGCGCGGCAACCCCGAGATGCAGCGTCGCGCGCAGGAAGTCATTGATCACTGCTGGTCGCTCGGCGCCGCCAATCCGATCCTGCTCATCCACGACGTCGGCGCCGGCGGTCTTTCCAACGCCGTGCCCGAGGCGGTCGCCCACAGCGCCCGCGGCGCGCGGCTGGACCTGCGGGCCATCCCGAGCGCCGAAGCGGGCCTGTCGCCCCTGGAGCTGTGGTGCAACGAGGCGCAGGAGCGCTACGTACTGGTGGTCGCCGCTGCGGCCCTGCCGCAGCTGGCGGCCGTGTGCGCGCGCGAGCGCTGCCCGCACGCGGTGCTGGGCGAGATCAACGACAGCGGTCGGCTCACGGTGCGCGACCCGCTGTTCGACACTACGCCGGTCGACATGCCGCTGGACGTGCTGCTCGGCAAGCCGCCGCGGCTGACCCGCACGGTCACGAGCCGCGCCAGCCCCGGGCGCCCCTTCGACACCACGCGCATCGAGCTGCGTGAGGCGGCCTACCGCGTGCTGCGCCTGCCGGCGGTGGCCGACAAGACTTTCCTCATCACCATCGGCGACCGCACCGTCGGGGGCCTCATCAGCCGCGACCAGCTGGTCGGTCCCTGGCAGGTGCCGGTGAGCGATGTCGCCGTGACGCTTGCCGACTATCAGGGCAGCGCCGGCGAAGCCATGGCGATGGGTGAGCGCACGCCGGTGGCGGTACTCAACGCGCCCGCCTCCGGGCGCCTGGCGGTGGCGGAAGCCATCACCAATATCCTCGCCGCCGATATCGGCGCGCTGACGCAGATCCGTCTGTCTGCCAACTGGATGGCCGCCTGCGGCGAGGAGGGCGAGGATGCGGCGCTCTATGCGACCGTGCAGGCGGTCGCGAAGGAGTTGTGTCCGCAGCTCGGCATTGCCATCCCGGTCGGCAAGGACTCGCTGTCGATGAAGACCGCGTGGGACGACGGCCCGGAAAAAAAGAGCGTGGTCGCACCGGTGTCGCTGATCGTGTCGGCGTTCGCGCCGGTCGCCGATGCCGGCGCTACGCTCACCGCGGCGCTGCAGCTGGACGAGCGACCGAGCTCGCTGTGGCTCATCGACCTGGCCGATGGCCGCAACCGCCTCGGCGGCTCGGCGCTGGCGCAGGTGTACGGCGAACTCGGCGATGAGCCGGCCGATCTGGATGCACCCGAGCGTCTGACACAGCTGTGCGCCGCGCTCGCTGAGCTGCGCGCCGCCGGCATGCTGCGCGCCTACCACGACCGCTCGGACGGCGGCCTCATCGCCACACTGCTGGAGATGGCATTCGCCGGGCACTGCGGGCTCGACATCTCGCTGCCGCCGGCACGCGGTGCAGCACTGGCGCAGCTGTTCGCCGAGGAGCCGGGGGTGGTGGTGCAGATCATGGCCAGCGACGAGCCGGCTTTCACCGACATCCTGGCGCGCCACGGACTTGGCACGCAGGCGCTCTATCTCGGCGCGCCGGTGTCGCAGCTGCAGGTGCAGATCCGCGTCGGCGCAACGTTTTTCGATGAGCCGTGGCGCGAACTGCGCCGCGCCTGGTCGGAGACTTCGTGGCGGCTGCGGCGGCTGCGCGACGAGCCGCAGTGCGCCGACGAGGAGTTCGCCGCGCTCACCGCCGAGGATGCCGGCGGCCTGCGTGTCGAGCTGAGCTTCGACCCGGCCGAGGACATCGCCGCACCCTACCTGGCGCGCGGCGTGCGGCCGGCGGTGGCGATCCTGCGCGAGCAGGGCGTCAACAGCCAGACCGAGACCGCGGCGGCCTTCGAACAGGCGGGCTTCACCGCGCACGACGTGCACATGACCGACCTGCTGAGTGGCCGGCGCAGTCTCGGCGAGTTCAAGGGGCTGGTGGCGTGTGGTGGCTTTTCCTACGGCGACGTGCTGGGAGCGGGCGAGGGCTGGGCCAAGTCGATCCTGTTCCACGAGCCGGTGCGCGAGGAATTCCAGCGCTTCTTTGCGCGGCGTGACAGTTTCGCGCTCGGCTTGTGCAACGGCTGCCAGATGTTGGCGGCGCTGAAGAGCCTCATTCCCGGGACCGAGCACTGGCCGCGCTTCGTGCAGAACCGCAGCGAGCAGTACGAAGCGCGCTTCGTGCAGGTGGAGATCCAGCGCTCACCGTCGGTGGTGCTGCAAGGCATGGCCGGCTCGCTGCTGCCGATTGTGGTGTCGCACGGCGAGGGACGCGCCGAGTTCGCATCCGCCGCCGCGCTCGCCGAGTGCGAAGCGAGCGGACTTGTGGCGCTGCGCTACGTCAACGGCGACCGCAGTCCCGCCAGCACCTATCCGGCCAATCCCAACGGTGCACCGCTCGGCATCGCCGCTCTTGCCAACAGCGACGGTCGCGTCACCATCACCATGCCGCACCCCGAGCGCTCATTCCGTTACCTGCAGAATTCCTGGCGGCCGCGCGCGGCCCGCGGCTACAGCGGCTGGATGCGGCTGTTCCGCAACGCGCGGCGCTTCGTGGACTGAAACCTTCAGGTTTCCGAGATGAGTGGCGCGACGTGCGTGCCGGTCTCGTCGAGGAAGAAACGGCGCACCATGATGGCCTGCTGCAGCTTGCCCTTGCGCACGTAGGCCTCGTACAGCAGGTCCTTGACCACCTCGAGCATGATGCCCGCCTCGTAGCCGTCCAGCAGCGGCAGCGCCGAGCGCGTATCGAGCTCCGCACCGAACAGCACGTTCTTCATCTTGGCGAAGATCTCGGGTGCGATGTTGGCCAGCTCGCGCACCGCGTTCAGTTCATCGAACAGCCGCAGTTTGCCGGATTCGCCCAGGTCGCTGAACAGCGCGTGCGCGGTGCGCCGGCACATGGAGGCGAACGCATTGAAGGCGCCGTGCGAGAAGGAGGCGAGTGCCTCGCGGAACAGCAGTTCCACGTCTTCCGGGATGTAGGTGAAGCTGAACTTTTCGCGCGCCCGCTCGATCTCCGTGAATTGCGGCGACAGCTCGATGCGCGCAGCGCCGTACACCCGCACGGTGAAGCGCAGGAAAATCGGCATGTGGCAGGCGTCGCACATGTAGACCAGCCCGACCTGCCGCGGCCGGTACAGCTGCAGCTCCTCGAAGCGTGGCACGGCGCTCGGCGTGATGTGCGCGACCGCCTGGCAATGCGGGCACGTCACGACCAGATTTTTGTCCAGGTCGTGGTGCAGCTGACTGGTCGAATCGATGTACAGGGACATGCGCACGCGCGGCTCATGTTTGTTGTATGCCGCCCATTGCATGGTACCAGCAGGCGGGCCTGCACCGTCCACGCGCCCGCGGCGGTGGCACGGTAGCCGCGTTATGTTACAGGGTGCGGGCTGCGTGCGAACCTCAGGATGTGCTCCGCGAGGGTCGCGTAGTCGCCGCTGAAGTGGTGGCCCTTGCCGATCTCCTCGCGCACCACGGCACTCGGCGGCAGGTCGGGGCAGATGGAGTCCGCCTCGCCCTCGCCATAGATGCACAGCACCGGCAGGTGCGAGAGAGCGGCGACTTCCGGTCGCGTCGGCGGTCCGTCGTTGTCGGCGCCCACCCAGTCGCTGACGTGCACCTCGAAGGAGGCGTTGCCGTCGATGCCGAGGAGGCTGACGCTGGCGATGCGCTCACGCAGGTCCGCCGGCAAGCGGTTGACCACGAACGGCAGCACGTCGGCGCCGAACGAATAGCCGACCAGCAGCACGCGCTGCTTGTTCCAGGCCGTGAGGTAGTGCTGCAGCACGCGCGCCACATCGCGCGCCGTCTGCTGCGGGCTGCGCGCGGTCCAGAAGTACTTGAGCGAGTTGAGCGCCACGGTGGGCACACCGCTGGCCGCAAGGCGCGCGGCGAGCTCCTGATCCAGGCCGGACCAGCCACCATCGCCGGTGAGCAGCAGCGCAAACTCGGGCGCGGTGCCGCTCGCGTGCACTTCCTGCACCGGCAGGTCGCTGATCTCCGCTGCGCGCTGCGGCTGTGACTCCACGCGCCTCGTCAGGCGGGTATAGGCGTCGCGGAACTGCGGCATCCAGTTGCGCTCCACCGAAAAGCCATGGCCTACCAACGGCAGGCGCACGATCTCGCCGCCAGCCACCTGCGCCGCAAACTCATCCGCGGCGTGCGGGTTGCACACCTGATCCTTCTGGCCCTGAAAGGCGATCCACGGTTGCTTGAGGGTGGCGCTGGGCGCCAGTACCAGTTCGTGCTGCGCATTCGGGGTGTAGTGCAGCCCCGCGCCGGGGCACAGCTGCGCGCCGGCGAAGTCCTGGTCGGCGCAGAAGCCGAGACTCAGCGCGCCGCTGAACGTGCCCGGTGGCGACTGCACCAATGTCGCGTAAACCACGGTGGCGCCGGAGGAGTAACCGACCAGCACCGGCACGTAGTATTCGCTCATGCCCATCTGCTTTTGCACGTTGTGGCTGAGCGTTTCGAGGTCTGCGGCGATCATCTGGCAGGGCGCATCGGGCCGCGCGGCCGCGTGGCGCAGGCTCGCGAAGTACTGACGGATGTCAACGCCGATGACCACCGCGCCCAGTTCCCTGAGTGCCAGCGCCATGTTGACGACGCCCAGCTCCCAGCCGCCGTCACCGGACAGAAAGATCGCGACGCTGTGCGGCGCGCCGGCCGGCATGTAGACGGCCACGCTGCCGAAGCGGCCGGCCGTCAGATGGCGCGTACTGTGGTCATCGACCACAGGGGGTTTCGCGACGGTGGCGGGCTTGACTGCCGCGGCAGCCGCGGCGGCCGTGGCGCACAGACCTAAGGTCGCGGCAGCAACTAGTGCTGCCATGGCCTGCCACGCAAACGCCTGCCGCGGCATCTTCATCGGGCGAACAGCTCCTTCACGCCACCGGCGATCAGCACCGACACGTCCATGAGCACGCGCGGCAGGGCGATTCCGCCGCGTGCCGCCAGGTAACGCGCCTCCCACACCGGGTCGAACTTCATCTTGTAGCGACGCAGGCCGTCGAAGTTATAGAAGTGCTCGCCGTGGCGGAAGATGAAGTTGCCGACGCGGTGCCAGGCGGGTGCCAGCGGATGGGCCTCCAGCCCCGACAGCGGCGCCATGCCGAGATTGAACCAGCCGTAGCCCTGGCTGCGGCCCCACAGCATCAGCTCGATGAACATGTAATCCATGGAGCCGCGCGGCGCGTCCGGGCCGAAGCGCATCAGATCCACCGACAGCTCGGCCTTGCTGCTGGTGGTCCACAGGTTGGCGAATGCGGCGGGTACTCCCTCGGCGCGCACGATCGCCAGCGGAAACTGCCGCAGGTACTGCGCCGAGAATGACCCGACCGAGAAGCGCTTTTCGCCGGTGGACTTGCTGGTAAGCCACGCGTCTGAGATGCCTTGCAGGCGCGGCAGCAGCGCCTCGACCTGCTCGGCCGGTACGACCTCGAAGCTGGCGCCGTCGCGCTGTGCGCGCCGGTGCGCCTGGCGCAGTTCGGCGCGCGCGGCCCCTTCGAGCGAAAAGCCGCCGAGCGACACGAGGGCCTCCTCGCCGATCTTCATCGCCGCGAGTCCCAGATCGACATACAGCCCCAGCCGCTCAGCGCTGACCTGGTAGAACACCGGCCGGCCGCCATGGCGGTCGGACATCTCGCGCAGCCGCCACACCAGCTCCTCGGCGCCGTTCTGCGAGCCGACCGGATCACCGAGCGCCACCCAGCTGCGACCGGCGATCTGGTACATGACGAAGGCATCGCCGGCATCGCTGAACAACAGGCGTTTGTCGCCACTCAGGGCCGCGTTCGGCAGCGTGAGGTCGGAGCCGTCGATGAGCGCGCGGGCGCGCGCGAGTTCCTCAGCACCTGCGACCGCCGGCTCGGGGCGCGCCGGACGCAGCAGGTTCAGGAGCAGGTAGGCGCCGGCGAGCACCACCACCGCGAGCGAAGCGCGCAGCATGCGTGGTGCGTTGGCATCCAATGCAAAGGTCCACCACAGATCGTGCGAGTAATTGAGATGGCGGTAACTGACCACGCCGATCCACAGCGCCATGAGGATCACGCCGACGATGCTCGCCACCCACGCCGGCGTGAAGCGCTCGGCCAGAATGGCGGTGGGGCGGTAGAAGGCGCGCCGGCCGAGCATCAGTACGCCCAGCACCAGCACCAACAGGCTCGCTTCCTCGAAATCGAGTCCCTTGAGGAGCGAGGCGAAGATGCCCGCCACCAGAAGCCAGACCGAGATGTGATAGGCCGCCGCCACGCGGCGGAACAGCGCGCGCGCCAGCACCAGCAGTCCCAGCCCGACGACGCTGCCGACCAGGTGCGAGACCTCCAGCACCGCAAGCGGCAAGAACTGATCGAGGAACGCCAGGCGCTCGTCGATCGCCGGCGTCGCCCCGGAGAACAGCAGCAGCGCCCCGGCGAGAAAAGTGAGCGCACCGGCGATCTGCGGCACGACGGGCGCGATGTAGATGGCGGCGAGTTCGTGCGCCCAGGCGAAGCGCTGACGCTGCGCGGTGAGTTCCTTCGAGCCGAACAGCAGCGAGCCGCACACCAGCGGCACCAGGTAGTAGATCGCGCGGTAGGCGAGCAGCGAGCCGAGCAGCGCCTCCTTCGGCACGCCGGGAAGGGTGAGCAGGATCACCGCCTCGAACACGCCGACGCCACCCGGGACGTGGCTGATGATGCCGGCGATCACCGCCGCGGCGTACACACCGAGGAAGCTGATGAAGCCGATGTGCGCCGATTCCGGCAGGAGACTCCACATGACCGCCGTGGACAGCGATACATCGAGTACCGACAGCACGATCTGCGTGAGCCCGATCAGCGGCCCGGGAGCACGCAGGGCCCAGCCGCGGATCTCGAACGCGGTACGCGCCAGGCACGCCCATATTGCGTAGGCTGCGACCGCCGCCAGCAGCAGCAGGCCGATGAGTATCGACCAGTTGTGATGCAGGCGCAGAACCGTGGCGGCATGTGAGGGCGCCAGCAGCAGTGACACTCCCGAGACGGTCGCCAGACCGATGCCGAGCGACAGACTGCAGAAGGCCGAGACGGTCGCCACATCGATAGCCGTGGCACCGGCGCTGGCATAGAGGCGAAAGCGTATCGCTGCGCCGGTGAAGGCGGCGAAGCCCAGCGTGTGGCCGAACGAGTAGGCGATGAACGAGGTGAACAGAACGCGCGTGTAGGGAATGATGCGCCGCAGGTAGGCGAGGGCCAGCACCTCGTAGGTGGAAAGCAGCCAGTAGCTGAGCGCGGTGAAGCCGAGCGCCGCCAGGATCTGCCGCCGCGGGATGGCGTGCAGATGCTCGAACACGCTCTTGACGTGCAGGTGCGCGAACTGGTGATGCAGAAGCAGCACCACCGCGGCGAATACGATCAGCACGGCCAGCGGCCCGAGCCAGCGCGCCAGATTCTGCTCGTCGCTTGCTTGCGAGGATTCGACGCTCACGGCATGGTGCCGCTACCGCGTCAGCGGCTTGTACCTGATGCGGTGCGGCTGCACGGCATCCTCGCCCTTGCGCCGCTTGTAGTCGGCTGTGTATTCCTGGTAGTTACCCTCGAACCACACCACCTGCGAGTCGCCCTCGAAGGCGAGGATGTGCGTGGCGATGCGGTCGAGAAACCAGCGGTCGTGCGAGATCACCACGGCGCAGCCCGGGAAGTTGACCAGGGCCTCCTCCAGCGCGCGCAGTGTCTCGATATCCAGATCGTTGGTCGGCTCATCGAGCAGCAATACGTTGCCGCCCGCGCGCAGCACCTTGGCGAGGTGCACGCGGTTGCGCTCACCGCCCGACAGCTCGCCGATCATCTGCTGCTGCTGTGAGCCCTTGAAGTTGAAGCGTCCGACGTAGCTGCGCGACGGCGTCTCGTAGCTGCCGACGCGGATCATGTCCAGGCCGCCGGAGATCTCCTGCCAGACGGTCTTCTTGTCATCGAGCGTCTGCCGCGACTGATCCACGTACGCGAGCTTCACGCTCGGCCCGAGGCGGATCTCGCCCGCGTCAGGCTGCTCCACCCCGGTCAGCATGCGGAACAGCGTGGTCTTGCCGGCCCCGTTCGGGCCGATGATGCCGACGATGCCGCCGCGCGGCAGGCTGAAGCTCAGGTTGTCGATCAGCAGCCGCTCGCCGTAGCCCTTGCGCAATCCCTGCACCGCGATCACCAGGTCGCCGAGCCGCTCGCCGGGAGGAATGTAGATCTCGTTGGTCTCGTTGCGCTCCTGGAACTCGCGCGAGGCCAGTTCCTCGTAGCGCTGCAGGCGCGCCTTGCTCTTCGCCTGGCGCGCCTTGGGGTTCTGCCGCACCCACTCGAGCTCGTGCGCGAGGGTCTTGCGCAGTGCCTCGCGCTCGCGCTCCTCCAGCGCCAGGCGCTGCTCCTTCTGCTCCAGCCACGAGGAGTAGTTGCCGTGCCAGGGGATGCCGTAGCCACGGTCCAGTTCCAGGATCCACTGGGCGACGTTGTCGAGGAAGTAGCGATCATGCGTCACCGCGATCACGGTGCTCGGGTATTCCTCGAGGTAGCGCTCGAGCCACGCGATCGACTCGGCGTCCAGATGGTTGGTCGGCTCATCGAGCAGCAGCATGTCGGGCGCGGACAGCAGCAGCCGGCACAGCGCCACGCGGCGCTTCTCACCGCCGGAGAGCGTGCCGACGTTCGCCTCCCACGGCGGCAGGCGCAGCGCATCGGCGGCGATCTCGAGCTTGCGCTCGAGCTCCCAGCCGCCGGCCGCGTCGATGGCGTCCTGCAGCGTCGCCTGGCGGGCGAGCAGCGTGTTCATCTGCTCATCGTCCATCGGTTCGGCGAATTTCTCGCTGATCTGATTGAACTCTTCGAGCTGGCGGAAGGTATCGCCCAGCCCTTCCATGACGGTGCTGCGAACGTCGCGCGACGCATCGAGCTGCGGTTCCTGCGGCAGAAAGCCGATGCGGATGCCGCTTTGCGGACGCGCCTCGCCATCGAAGCTGGTGTCGATGCCGCCCATGATCTTGAGCAGCGACGACTTGCCCGCGCCATTCAAGCCGAGCACGCCGATCTTGGCGCCGGGAAAGAACGACAGGCTGATGTCACGCAGGATCGTCCGCTTCGGCGGCACGACCTTCGAGACGCGGTTCATGGTGTAGATGTATTGGGCCATTCATTAATTATGGGCGAGGGCGGCGCGGATGGCGATGGCCGGCAGGCCGTGCATCGCGGGCGGCTGTGTTAGGCTTGCGCGCTTCAACGCGTGCTGTGAGTGACAAGGGTGACAACCGCCATGCCGAGTGTCGCAGTGGTCGTCAGCGAGCGCCTGGCGCGCTACGGCTTCGGCGATGGCCACCCTTTCGGACCGGACCGTCTAGCGGCCTTCGTGCGTGAGTTCGCGGCGCGCGGCCTGGCGCAGCGCGTGCGTGTGCTTGAGCCGCGCAGCGCCACCGACGCCGAACTCGCATCGTTCCACAGCGCGGAGTTCCTGGCGTTCGTGCGCGAACGCTCCGCCAGCGGCACCGGCATGCTCGACGGCGGCGATACACCGGCCTTCAAGGGCGTGTACGAGGCCGCCGCCGTCGTCGTGGGCGCGACCCTCAGCGCCATGGAGGCGATCATGCAGGGCGAGTGCCGGCGCGCTTTCGTGCCGATCGCGGGTCTGCATCACGCGGCGCGCAGCCGCGCGGCCGGCTTCTGTGTTTTCAACGACTGCGGTGTGGCGATCGAGCAGCTCAAGCTTGCCGGGCTCAAGCACATCGCCTACGTCGACATCGATGCGCATCATGGCGACGGAGTGTTCTATGCCTTCGAGGACGACGCGGCCGTGGTGTTCGCCGATCTGCACGAGGACGGACGCTACCTCTACCCCGGTACCGGCGGCGCTGACGAAACCGGCCGCGGGCCGGCGGTGGGCACCAAGCTCAACGTGCCCCTGCCGCCGGGCGCCGACGACGAGTTCTTCGCCAGCGTCTGGCCGCGCGTCACCGCGCATCTGAAGAAGTTCGCGCCCGAATTCATCATTCTGCAGTGCGGCGCCGACAGCCTCGAAGGCGATCCGATCACGCACCTGCGCTTCTCGGCGCGCGTGCATGGTCAGGCGGCGCGCGAGCTGGCAGAACTTGCCGACGAGCTCGGCCACGGCCGGGTGCTGGCACTTGGCGGTGGCGGCTATAACCGCGCCAATCTGGCCCAGGCGTGGACGACGGTGGTGGAAAACCTCATGTAGGAGGCGCCGCGGCGCGGCCCCGGTGCGGGCAGTGCCCTGTCGTGAACCTTCCGCCGCCGCGGCGCGTCGCGACAGGGCGGCTAGTACATCGTTCCGGTACAATTCGCGCCCGATTTGCGCGCAGCCGAAGGCCCCGCCGCCCATGTTCCGCACCAGCATGAATATCGAGAGTTTTGATCCGCAGCTGGCGCAGGCGCTGGCGAACGAGCGGCAGCGTCAGGAGGACCACGTCGAACTCATCGCGTCCGAGAATTACACCAGCCCCCGGGTGCTCGAGGCACAGGGCTCGGTGCTCACCAACAAGTACGCTGAAGGCTACCCGGGCAAGCGCTACTACGGCGGCTGTGAGTTCGTGGACGTGGTCGAGCAGCTTGCCATCGACCGCGCCAAGCAGCTGTTCGGTGCCGACTTCGCCAACGTGCAGCCGCATTCGGGCTCGCAGGCCAACGCCGCCGCCTACCTGGCGCTGGTGCAGCCGGGCGATGCCATCCTTGGCATGAGCCTCGATCATGGCGGCCATCTCACCCACGGCGCCAAGGTCAACTTCTCGGGCAAGTTCTTTCGCGCCGCGCAGTACGGCATCCGTCCCGACACCGGCGAGATCGACTACGAGCAGGTGCAGCGTCTGGCCGACGAGCACCGCCCGAAGATGATCATCGCGGGCTTCTCGGCGTATTCACGCGTCGTCGACTGGGCGCGTTTCGCGCAGATTGCCAAGAGCGTCGAGGCCTACCTGGTCGTGGACATGGCGCACGTTGCCGGTCTGGTCGCAGCCGGTATCTACCCCAACCCCGTGCCGCACGCCGACGTCGTCACCACTACCACCCACAAGACGCTGCGTGGTCCGCGCGGCGGACTGATCCTGGCGCGCGCCAACGAGGCGATCACCAAGAAGCTCAACTCGCTGGTGTTTCCCGGCACGCAGGGCGGCCCGCTGATGCACGTCATCGCCGCCAAGGCCGTGGCGCTGCTGGAGGCGCTGCAGCCGGAATTCCGCGACTATCAGCGCCAGGTGCTCGCCAACGCGCGCGCCATGGCGGCCCGCCTCGCCAAGCGCGGCTACCAGATCGTTTCCGGCGGTACCGATAACCATCTGTTCCTCGTCAGCCTCGCCGACCGCAACATCACCGGCAAGGAGGCCGACGCCGCCCTGGGTCATGCCAACATCACGGTGAACAAGAACGCCGTACCCAACGATCCGCGGCCGCCGATGGTGACCAGCGGACTGCGCCTCGGCACCCCGGCCTCGACCACCCGCGGCTTCAAGGAGCCTGAGATCGAGTTGGTGGCCGACTTCATCGCACAGATACTCGATGCCGAGGCGGCACCGGCCGTGATCGAACGTGTGCGGCCGCAGGTGATCGAGCTGTGCCGGCGCTTTCCGGTCTACGGTCCGTAACAGCAGCGAGGCAGCACGCCGCATGCACTGTCCGTTCTGCGGCCACGAGGAGACCAAGGTGAACGACTCGCGCCTTGCCGGCGAGGGACGCCAGATCCGTCGGCGCCGCGAGTGTCTCAAGTGCGGCGAACGCTTCACGACCTTCGAGACCGCGGAGCTGCTCATGCCGCTGGTCGTCAAGGGCGATCGCGGCCGCGAGAGCTTCGATGAAGGTAAGCTGCGTGCTGGCATGGAAAAAGCCCTGGAGAAACGCCCCGTGGCACGCGAGCAGATCGACGAGGCGCTCAGCCGCATCGTCCACAAGGTGCGCAGCGTCGGCGACCGCGAAGTCTCCGCGCGCGCCATCGGCGAGCTGGTGATGGAGGAGTTGCGCCACCTGGATGAAGTCGCCTACGTGCGCTTCGCATCTGTCTATCGCCAGTTCGAGGACGTGGAAGCCTTCCACGAGGAGATCAAGCGCCTGCGCAGCTCGCGGCCGCCGGCCGCCGCGCATGCGCACGCCGGTCAGGGACGCTCGCGCAAGGGCGGTGCGGCGAGCCGCGATCAGCTGCCACTGCTGCCGGCCGACACGGCCGCGGACGCCGAACCCGGCGCGGGCAAGAAGTGACCGGGATGGCAGTGCATGTTCTCTGACTTCGACCGCTTTGCCATGCAACGGGCGCTGACGCTCGCCGCCCGCGGACTGGAATCCACCGATCCGAACCCGCGCGTCGGCTGCGTGATCGCACAGCGCGGCCGCATCGTCGGCGAAGGCTGGCACGAGCGCGCCGGCGAGGCGCATGCCGAGGTGGCAGCGCTTAAGGCCGCCGGGGCGCAGGCCGCCGGCGGCGCGGTGTACGTCACCCTCGAACCGTGCAGTCACCATGGCCGCACGCCGCCGTGCGTCGAGGCGCTGATCGCGGCGCGCGTGGCGCGCGTGGTGTACGCCGGCGCCGACCCCAACCCGCTGGTGAACGGCCGTGGCGCCGCGGCCCTGCGCAGCGCCGGCATGGTCGTGGAAGCGGGACTCCTCGAGCAGGAGGCGGCCGAGCTCAATGCCGGCTTCATGCAGCGCATGACGCGCGGCCGGCCGCTGCTGCGCGTCAAGCTCGCCATGAGCCTCGATGGCCGCACCGCGCTTGCCAATGGCGAAAGCCGCTGGATCACCGGCGAGGCGGCGCGCCACGACGTGCAGTGCTGGCGCGCGCGCAGTTCCGCGGTGCTCACCGGCGTCGGCACGCTCGTCGCGGACGACCCGCGTCTGGACGTGCGGCTGCCAGCGGAGGGCACGGCGCCGCGGCGGCAACCGCTGCGCATCATTCTCGATTCGCGGCTGCGCTCGCCGCCGACGGCGCGCCTGTTCGACGGCGGGGGCGAGGTGCTGATCCTCACAGCGCTCGCGGCCCCGGACGATGCGCGCGCCGCCGCGCTGACGGCGCGCGGCGCGCGCATCGAGTCGCTGCCGGCGCAGGACGGACGGGTGGACCTGCCGGCGATGCTCGATCGGCTCGGTGAGCTGGAACTCAACGAAGTGCTGGTGGAAGCCGGTGCCACGCTTGCCGGCGAGCTGCTGCGCCAGGGGCTCGCGGACGAGCTGCTGCTGTACGTCGGGGCTCGTCTCCTCGGACCCAGCGCGCGCGCGCTGGTGAACCTGCCGGCGTTGCAGGAGCTGTCGCAGGCGCCGTCCTTCGCGCTGCTCGAGACGCAACAGATCGGCGACGACCTGCGCCTGCGCTTGCGACCGCACGCGCCGGGCGCCTAGGAACGGCGCATGTTCACCGGGATAGTGCAGGACATCGGCCGCGTTAGCGCGTGTGAACCGCGCGGCGGCGACCTGCACATCGTCATCGCCGCAAGTAAGCTCGCGCAGTGGCGCACTCAGGTGGGCGACAGCATCAACGTGCAGGGCTGCTGCCTCACTGCGGTCATGGTGCGCGGTGAGACCTTTGCCGCCGACCTGTCGCGCGAGACTCTCGCACTCACCACGCTCGGCGTACTCAAGGCCGGTTCCCAGGTCAATCTCGAACCGGCGCTGCGCGCCGGCGATGCCCTGGGCGGTCACCTGGTATCCGGACACGTCGACGGCGTGGCGCGCATCACCGCGCTCAGCGGCGATGCCCGTTCGCAGCGCCTCACGGTCGAAGTGCCTCAGCCGCTGGCGCGTTATGTTGCGGCCAAGGGCTCGGTGGCGCTCGATGGCGTGAGCCTCACCGTCAACTCGGTAGAGGGCGCCAGCTGCGGCGTCAACATCATCCCGCACACCCTCGCACACACCACGCTCGGCGGCGTCACTGTCGGCACACGCCTCAATCTCGAAGTCGATCAGCTGGCGCGGTACATCGAGCGGCTGATGTCGGCCTCCGGTGCCCCGTAAAGACAGTAAGGCACCGCGCGACAGGTGCGCAGTGTTCGCCCGGCTCGCAGCCAACGCTCACAGGTGAAGCGGCGTGATCGCTGAACCGCGCCGGCTGCCCACCGGCCAGGTGCTCGCGGTGGTCGCAGGTAACGCGCTGCAGTTCTACGACTTTGTGACCTACGCTTTCTTCGCCCCGCAGATCGGCCGGGCGTTCTTTCCAGCCGATACGCCCGGCACCAGTCTGCTCGCCTCGCTCGCGACCTTCGGCGTGGGATTTCTCACGCGCCCGCTCGGTGCCCTTGTGATCGGCCGGATCGGTGACCGCGCGGGCCGTAAGCCCGCGATGCTGCTGTCGTTCTTTCTGATGAGTGTAGGGGTGATCGGTCTGCCGCTCGTGCCGTCGTACGCCGCCCTTGGCATTGCGGCGCCGCTGCTGGTCATCGCCCTTCGGCTACTGCAGGGCTTCGCGCTTGGCGGGGAGGTCGGGCCGAGCACCGCCTTTCTCCTCGAGGCCGCGCCGCCGCTGCGCCGCGGGCTGTACGTCTCGCTGCAGGCGACGAGTGCGGACGCCGCCGTATGCTTCGCCGGACTCGTGGGCGTAGCGCTCGCCGGCCTCCTCAGCGAGGCGGCGCTCGAAGCATGGGGCTGGCGGATAGCGATGCTGCTGGGCGCCGTGACCATTCCTTTCGCCTTCGCGGCGCGCCGCTCGCTCATGGAGACGCTGCCGCCGCGGACGACTGCGCGCGGCGAGCCTGCGCGGGTCAGCCAGCGCCGCATCGTGGCACTCGGTCTGGTGCTGCTCGCCACGGCAACCACGACGAACTATCTGCTCCAGTACATGACGACCTACGCAAGCGTGACGCTCGGCATGCCGAAGCGCGTGGCCTTCGGTGCGACGGCCGTCATCGGGTTCAGCGGCCTCGTCTGTGACTCCATCGGCGGCTGGCTATCGGATCGCTTCGGTCGCAAACCGATCCTCGTCGTGCCCTGGGTCTTGCTGGCGCTCGCGGTATTCCCGGCCTTCTTGCTGCTTGAGCATCTGCGTTCTGCGGCGGCGCTCTACACGACGAGTGCCGTGCTGGCAGGCGTCTCCACGCTGTCTTCGGCCACGGTCATTGTCGCGATCACGGAATCACTGCCGCAGCGCGTGCGTTCGGCGGGCCTGGCGCTCATCTACGCACTCGCGATCTCGGTATTCGGCGGCTTTGCACAGTTCTTCGTCACGTGGCTGATTCGCGCCACTGGCAATCCGCTCGCACCAGCCTGGTACATGTTCAGCGGAGTCATCGTGGGGCTGGCGGCGCTGTGTCTGTTGCCAGAGACTGCGCCGGTGCGGCGCGCTGCGCGGAAAAATGAAGGATGATTCGCAGCGTCCCTCAGGCATGACTCCTCGCGCTGGCGTTAGCAAGACGCTTCATAACACGGGGACGCAGGGACCGCCGGCAAACGTCGCAATCAAGACGATTCAGTAGCGGAACTTGTAGTGAAGCTCAGCGTAGATCTCGCAGCGGGTTATCGTAGTGGAAACCGTCGAACGTCAGGCTGTTGTCGATCAGCAGGTGGCGGTTGGTTAGGTTGAGAACGCTGACCGAAGCGGACAGGTCCGGCGTGAACCTTTTGCCGAGGCTCACATCCACGCTGGCGTGACCAGGCAGATGACTCGGCGGCGCGTCGCCATTGGCAAACCCTGAGCCATAATAAAGGTTGAGCGCGGCGAACACCTGCTGCGGCAACTCCGCGTCCAGTCCCGCGTTGACGGTATTTCTTTGGTCGTGATCCAACGCGAACGTGGCGGCGGCGGGCTCGAAGTCGGTCAGGCCGCCGCTGATCGCGCCGCTCCCATCGGCGGTCTGGTTGGAGTAGGCCAGGTGCAGCCGCAGGCCGTGCCAGCGCGGCGAGCGCAGCGTCAGCTCGTTCGCCTTGATGAGCGCGCCGGCAATCGTGATCGGCAGGAACACGTCGGAGTTGCCGATCGGGTTGTGGTCGAAGAAATTGCGCGCCTGCGTGCGGGAATGGTCGGCATCGAGAGTCCAGTCGCCGAGCGGCACGGTGACGCCGAACTGCAGCTCCTGGTCGCGCTCGCCGTGCAGCGGCAGGAAGCCGAGCGCGCTCGCCTGCGCGAACTGCAGCAGCGGACCTGCCAGCGTCTCAAGCGGCGGGGCCTGGTAATAGCGGCCCCAGAAGCCGCGCACGACCCAGTTGAGGTTGGGCACCTTGACGGTGAAGCCAAGACGCGGGTCGGTCGCGTTCTCGTGCACTGCGCCTGCGAAATGGCTCTGGCGCACGCCGCCCGAGAGCGTCAGCCAGGAGGTGGCGCGATAGCTGTCCTGCAGATACGCCGCTTCGAGATTGCCGCCCGGATGCAGCGACTGCAGCAGTGCCGGATTGCTGCCATCGTTGAACAGCACGTGAAACAGCTGATCGTCCGACTGGCTGAAGCCGACGATGCCGGCATCCAGCTCGTGTTCCCCGAGTCGCATGCGCAGGCTCTCCTGACCGCCGACATAACTGGAAGCATGCTGATACGTAGTGCTGATCGGATAGTCCCCGGGCGCGCCGTCGAGGTCGGCACGGTTGTAGTGATAGAAGAACGAACTGGTCAGCAGCAGGTCGCGGCTGAAAGTGTGTCCCCACGAGAGGAGGGTGAAGGCGTCGGCCTCGCGTTGCACATCGTCCGCTGCCTGGCCGGGACTGTTGGGAATCTGGTAGCTGTCGCGGCGCGCGGCGCCGACCAGGCGCAGCTGGTCATCCGCATCGACGTTGTAGATCAGCGTGCTGAAGGCGCCGTAGCCGTACTGCGTGTCGTGCAGGATCGCCGCCACCGGCGTCATGAGCCCGAGCTCGCTGCGATTGCCGTTGATGCTCGCGTAGTAGGCGAAGTCGTCGCTGTGGCTGCCGATGCTCAGCTGGTCGTTGGTCTGGCCGTAGTTGCCGGCGCTCACCACGAGCTCCGCGCCGCGGTCGCGCTCGAAGCCGGTGCGCGGCACTACATTGAAGACTCCGTAGGTGCGATCGCCATCATCGGCCGCGTAGCTGCCGCGCTGCACCTCCAGGTAGTCGATGTCCTTGGGGTCGATCTGCGGTCCGAGATTGCTGGCGATGTTGGTGTTGGGAATCTGCACCCCGTCGATCTGCCAGCTGACCTGATGGCCGCCGCGCACATGCAGCTGGTCATGCACCACGTAGGCTCCCGGCACGAAGTCGGTGATCATGGCGAGGCTGTTGCTGCGGTCCGCTCCCGGGGTGACGGCGATGTCGCTGCGGCTCACCAGCGTCGTGGGCGTGAAGGATTCGGCGCCCGCCGCTGCGGCGGCGTTGATCGTGATGGTCTGCGCCGGCTCGCCGGCCGCCAACTGCACGTGCGTCGAGGGCGCGGCGCCTGCGATCACGGTGAGCGGCAGCAGCGCGCTGGCGAAGCCGCTCTGCGTCACCTGCAGCTGATACTCACCGACCGGCACGGCGCTGAAGGAGAATTCGCCGGCAGCATCGCTCGAGCTGCTGCGCGACCAGGCGGAACTCGCCGCGTGCAGTTCCACGAGAGCGCCTGCCAGCGGACGATGGCCGGCATCGTGCACGACACCGCGCACTTCGCCCGTGCTGGCGGCCCAGGCGTGGCCCGCCAGTGCCAACCCGGCGAGCAGCGCAAGTCGCGGCCGCCACTGTCCCCGGCGCCAGCTCCAGGTGCGCCGCGCACGCACTTCACTATGAGGTGAGACCCGCGCCGGCACGGCCGGCGCGTCAGTACGCTCCATTGAAATTCTCCCAACGAACTTCGGCTGCAGTCCGCGTGCGTGATGGCACGCGCGCGCTGCCGGTGCCGGAAGAGCGAGTCTTCCGGCCGGTGCCAAACGCTCAGCTGAGCGTGGGAGGGCCGCGGGCGTGCGGCAGATAGACGAGACGTACGTCGTTGAGCGGCGCGCTGCGGGCCGTGGCTGCGGCAGGCAACGGGCCTGGCACGAAGTGCGCCGCGCTCGACTGCGGCGCGGGGCCGCCGGCGCCGGCGCTGCCAAACACGCAATGCTCGCTGTGCGCGCCCGGGGTGCCGTGATGATGATGGGCGAGGTGATTAGAGGCGAGCGGCCCCGAGCCTTCCGGGCAGATCTCGAGCGACAGCGGCGCGCCGGCGGCGGGCATGAAGCCCTCCGGCACCAGCGCGCGCACCGCAAAGGCCCCCAGCATCACCATGCTGAGCAGCGCGCGCCGGGTCGACCATGCGGGCAGGTGCATTTGAGCGATCGTACACGAGGGCAACGATGCTTAAGACCCCGGCTGTCTAAAATGGGTGGGCGCAGTCCAAACTGGAGTACCGACGATGCCTAAACTGAGTAGCTCATCCTGGGTGCGCACAGTGCGCGCCGTGACGGCGGCGGCGTTCCTGTCGGGCGCGGCGCACGGCGGCAGCGCGCTGCCGGCCGCGGTCGGTCAGCCGGCGCCGCCGCTGGTGGTGACGCAGCTCGACGGCCGGACGTTCGACCTCAAGGCCCTGCGCGGCAAGGTCGTGATCGTGAATTTCTGGGCGACCTGGTGCTCGCCGTGCCGTGCCGAAATGCCGCGCCTCGCCGCCTTCTATCGCCGCTACCACGCGCAGGGGGTCGAACTGCTCGGCCTGAGTGTGGACGAGGCGTCCGATCTCGCCACCGTGCGCCAGGTGATGCAGGGGATCGGCTACCCGGCAGCGCTCGCCAGCAACGCCAAGGTCAACGGCTTCGGGCCGCCGGTGGCCGTTCCCATGACGTGGATCATCGACGCCGCGGGCATCGTGCGCGCCCGCCTCGTGTCGGGCACCGCGGTCACCGATGAGTCACTGTCACAGGCGGTGCTGCCGCTGCTCAAGCCGCGCGCCGCGCCCGCCAGCCCCTGAGGGCCGCCGGAGCCGCAACGGAGGCTCGGGTATACTGCTGTGCCGTATCAGCTGCGCCCGGTTATGTCCAAAATCCTGCCCCTGTCCGGTAAGGGCGTCGCGCCAGCGCCGGCCGCGCCTCTGAATTCGGTGCCGGAGATCCTGGCGGACCTGCGTGCCGGACGCATGGTCGTCATCATGGACGACGAGGACCGCGAGAACGAGGGCGACCTCATCATGGCGGCCGAGTGCATCACGCCCGAGGCGGTCGCCTTCATGATCCGCCACACGAGCGGCATCATCTGCGTGCCGATGGAGGAGGCGGGGCTTGCGCGCCTGGAACTGCCGCAGATGGTCCCGGTCAACAGCGAGTCGCACCGCACCGCCTTCACCGTGTCGGTCGATGTACGCAGCGGCACGACCACCGGGGTGTCCTCGGGCGATCGCGCCGCCACCATCCGCGCGCTCGCCAATCCCGCATCCGCAGCCGGCGACTTTGCCCGGCCCGGACACATCTTCCCGCTGCGCTCGCGCCGCGGCGGCGTGCTGGTGCGCGCCGGTCACACCGAGGCGGCGGTCGATCTGTGCCGGCTTGCAGGGCTTAGCCCCGTCGGCGTGCTGTGCGAGGTGATGAACGATGACGGCAGCATGGCGCGGCGCCCGCAGCTGCAGGAGTTCGCGCGGCGTCACGCGCTCAAGGTCGGCACGATTGCCGATCTGATCCGGCACCGGCTGCGTACCGAACGCACCGTGACGCGCATGTCCGAGCAGAGCGTCGCCACCGAACTCGGCGAGTTCCGGCTGTACGCCTACCAGGACGAGGTCAATCTCGAGGTGCACGTGGCGCTCGCGCACGGCCGCCTGGACGGGGATGCCGTGCCGCTGGTACGCGTGCATCTGCCCGACACGCTGCGTGACCTGCTCGGGCTGCAGGGTCCGGGCCGCGCCTGGACCGTGCGCGCGGCCATACAGCGCATCGTCGAGGCCGGCAGCGGCGTCGTGGTGCTGCTGCGCCAGCAGGAGTCGGCGCGCGAACTCGCCGAGGCGCTGCGCAGCTTCGCCGCCAGCCCGCAGCCGGCGCCTGCCGCGCCCGATGCGGCGGCAGTGGCCGACGGCGCGGTGCTGCGCACCTTCGGCGTCGGCGCGCAGATTCTCAAGGACCTCGGCGTGAAGCGCATGCGCGTGCTGTCGGCGCCCAAGCAGATGCATGGCATCTCGGCCTTCGACCTGGAAGTCGAGGGTTACTGCGGGGAAGAGGGGTGAGTGCCGCCGAGCTCATCGAAGGCGAGGTGAGCGCCAGCGGACGCAAAGTGGCGATCGTCGCCGCGCGCTTCAACGATTTCATCGTCGCGAGCCTGCTCAAAGGGGCGCGCGCCTCCTGGCTGCAGCGCGGCGGCAGCCCCGAGAACCTCACCGTGGTGCGCGTGCCCGGCGCCTTCGAGCTGCCGGTCGTGGCGCGCAAGCTTGCCGGCAGCGGCCGCTACGATGCAGTGGTGGCGCTCGGTTGCGTGATCCGCGGCGATACCCCGCACTTCGATTACGTGGCCGGCGAGTGCGCGCGCGGCCTGCAGCTGGCGGCCCTCGAGACCGGTGTCACGGTGGCCTTCGGTGTGCTGACGGTCGAATCGGTGGAGCAGGCGCTGGAGCGCGCCGCGGCCGGCGCCGGCAACAAGGGCGGCGAGGCGATGGACAGTGCGCTCGAGACGGCCGCCGTCATGGCGCGCCTGTGAGAGCCGGCGAATTCAACGGCACGCGCACCGTGTCACGCAAGCTGGCGCTGCAGGCTCTGTACCGCTGGCAGCTGAACAGCTGTCCGTGGCAGGACCTGGTACAGGAGTTCGGCGAGGCCGAGGACATGCCGCGCGCCGATGCCGCGTATTTCCGCACGCTGGTGCAGGGCGTGGCGAGCGCCCACGGCGATCTTGAGGCGCGCCTCGCCAGCTTCGCCGACCGCGCGCCGGCGCACCTCGACCCGATCGAGCGCGCGGTGCTGCTCATCGGCCTGTACGAACTCACCGCGCAGCCCGATGTGCCGTTCCGCGTGGCCATCAGCGAGGCGGTGGGACTCGCCAAGCGCTTCGGTGCCACCGACGGCCACAAGTACGTCAACGCCGTGCTGGATCGGGCCGCGCGCGAGCTGCGGCCGGGCGAGCACTGAAGGCGCGGGGAGCGCGCATATGGCGCTGTCGGAGTTCGCGCTCATCGAGCGCTACTTCCGTAACGGCGGCGCGTCCGCGCGCCGACGTCGTGCTCGGCGTCGGCGATGATGCCGCGCTCCTCACCATGCCGCCCGACAGCATGCTGGTGGCGGCCACCGACACGCTCGTCGCCGGAGTGCATTTCCCGCCAGGCTCGCCGCCCGCCTCGATCGGTCACCGCGCGCTGGCGGTCAATCTGAGCGATCTCGCCGCGATGGGCGCACGTCCGGCGTGGGCGCTGCTGGCGCTCACCCTGCCGGACGCCGAGGAGGCGTGGCTTGCGGAGTTTGCCGCCGGCTTCGCAGCGCTGGCGCGCGCGCACCAGGTGGCGCTGGTCGGCGGCGATACCACCCGCGGGCCGCTGTGCATCACCGTGCAGCTCCTCGGCCACGTGCCGCGCGGCAGCGCGCTCACCCGCGGCGGCGGTGCCGCTGCCGACGTGCTGTTCGTCTCCGGCACGCCCGGGGATGCGGCGGCGGGTCTGGCACTCGAGCAGGGGCGGCTCGTCGCACCGGCCGCGGCACACGCGTACCTGCGCGAGCGCTTCCTCTTTCCGACGCCGCGGCTTGCGCTCGGCGAGCGGCTGCGCGCCTACGCCAGCGCCTGCATCGACGTCTCGGACGGGCTGCTCGGCGATGCCGGCAAGCTCGCCAGCGCCAGCGGCGTCGGCGCCGAACTGGTGTTCGAGGACCTGCCGCTGTCGCCATCGCTCAGCGCCGCACTCGGGGACGCGCCGGCGCGCGAGCTGGCGCTGCGCGGCGGTGACGACTACGAACTGTGCTTCGCCGTGCCGCCGCAGCAGGTGGCGCGGCTGCTGCGCGAGCTGCCGCCGCAGCACTGGAACTACACGCGCATCGGCGCGCTGCGCGCGGCCGTCGGCGCACAGGTGCTGCGCGAAGGTACTGTGATGGAGTTCTCGCATTCCGGTTATCAGCACTTCGGCTGAGTCGCGCTGCACGGCCAGCGGCGCGCGCCGCTGAGGAGCGCGCGCCCGCGGCCGAGCGCCTGAGGCGTGCATCACAGTCATCTGGCGGTGCGAAACCTTATCCTGACGCGCCGTTCTTTTGCACGCCGCGCTCATGTCATTACCGGCTTCCAAAACCATGCCGCCCGCCAAGCCCGGGGCGAAGATGCCGGACAAGATCGGCAAGTATGTCGTCATCCGCGAAGTGGGCCGCGGCAGCACCGGCATCGTCTACCTCTCGCACGACGCCTACTACGGGCGCGATGTCGCCATCAAGGTGTACAACATGGACACCGGCGGCGATGAGGAACGCGCGCGCATTGCACGCAAGATGTTCCTCTCCGAAGCTCATCTGGTGGGCATGCTGCAGCATCCGCACATCCTGCCGATCTACGACGCCGGCGAGGAAAACGGTCACTGCTACATCGTCACCGAGCACGTGCACGGCGCGCGCACCCTGGCCGCTTACTGCCGCCCGGACAACCTGCTGCGCATCGACGACACCGTGGAGATCATGTTCAAGTGCGCCAAGGCGCTGCACTACGCGCATTCGCGCGGCGTGATCCATCGCGACGTCAAGCCTTCGAACATCATGCTCACGCAGGACAGCGACGTGCGCATCATCGACTTCGGCATCGCGCTGGTGTCCGACTCCGACATCTCCCGCATCGAGGGCATCGCCGGCAGCCCGTCGTACATGTCGCCCGAGCAGGTGCAGAGCCTGGAGCTCACCAATCGCTCCGATCTGTATTCGCTGGGCGCGGTGATGTACGAGCTGCTCACCGGTGCGCGCCCGTTCCGTGCCGGCAACCTGCAGAAGCTGCTGCATCAGATCGTCTACGCGACCCCGCCGCCGATTCACACGCTGCGCAAGGACGTGCCCGAGGAGCTCGAGACGGTCGTGGCCGCGGCGCTGCAGAAGGATCCGGAGAAGCGCTGCAAGACCGGCCTGGATTTCGCCGCTGAGCTGACGCGCGTGCACCAGCGGTTGCGCGAGGCGAACTCGCGCATCGACCGCCAGGAGCAGTTTGGCGTGCTGCGCCGGCTGAAGTTCTTCCACGAGTTCTCGCATGCCGAGATCTGGGAAGTGCTGCGCGCCAGCAGCTGGCAGGACTACGCCGCGGGCGAGGAGATCGTCAAGGAAGGCGAGATGGACGACCGCTTCTACATCCTGGTGAGCGGCGGCTGCGTGGTCGAGCGCCACGGCCGCAGCATCGGCGCGCTCGATACCGGCGACTGCTTCGGCGAGGCGAGTTACGTGCCGGGCGCCAAGCGCACCGCGACCATCCGCGCCGGCGGCGCGGTGACGGTCCTCAAGGTCAGTTCGACGCTGCTGGAGCAGGTTTCGGCCTCCTGCCAGCTGCGCTTCAACCGCGTCTTCCTGAGCGCGCTCATCGCCCGTCTGCAGAGCGCCGAGCGCACCCCGTCCAGCGCTTCCTGACCGAGCCGCCGAGCGCACCTGCAGCGGTGACTCTTGCGCCCTGACGGCGGCGCCTCCTACTCTCTCGCCCCGTGCACGTACTGCTCATCGAGGACGACACCGAGGCGGCGCCGTTCCTGGTCAAGGGTCTGCGCGAGAGCGGCTATAGCGTCGATCACGCCGCCGACGGTCGCGACGGCCTGTTCCGCGCCACCGAGGGTGCCTTCGACCTCATCGTCACCGATCGCATGCTGCCGCACATCGACGGCCTGGCGATCATCGAGCTGCTGCGCGCCAAGGGTATCGGCACGCCGGTGCTGGTGCTGTCGGCGCTCGGCGGCGTCGACGACCGGGTGCGCGGACTCAAGGCCGGCGGCGATGACTACCTGACCAAGCCATTTGCCTTCGCCGAGCTGCTGGCGCGCATCGAGGCGCTGCTGCGCCGGCGCGCCGGCGCCCCGCACACGACCCGCCTCAAGGTCGAGGATCTGGAGTTCGATCTGCTGGCGCGCCGCGTCACGCGCGGCGGCCGCGAAGTCGAGCTCACCGCCCGCGAACTGAAGCTGCTGGAGTTCCTCATGCGCCGCGCCGGGCAGGTGGTGACCCGCACCATGCTGCTGGAAGGGGTGTGGGACCTGCACTTCGATCCGCAGAGCAATCTCATCGACGTGCACATCAGCCGCCTGCGCCAGGCGATCGACCGCGGCAGCGATCACCCGCTCATCCACACGGTGCGCGGCTCCGGCTACGTGCTGCGCAGCGACGCCTGAGGGCGCGTGCGGCTCGACCTGTTCAATACCACGGCGTTCCGCCTCTCGGCCGGTTACACGCTGCTGGTGATGCTGGCGGTGTCGGTGACGCTCGGCAGCGCTTATCTGCTCACCGAGAGCCTGATCACCGATGAAGTCGACCTGATCATCGCCACCGAGCTGCAGAGCCTGGAAGAGAAATTTGCGCGCAGCGGCCTGCCCGGCGTGAGCGACGAGATCAACCTGCGCATCGACAGCTGGGGGCGCATCGGCGCGGTGTACATGATTGCTGATGCCAACTTCGAGCGCATCGCCGGCAACGTCACGCACTGGCCGTTCGACGGCATGCCGAGCGAGCGCTGGCCGGAATTCGAGATCGCCACCATCGAGCCCGGGCGGCGCGCCGTGCATCCGGTGCGCGCCGCGGTGCGCACGCTGCCCGGCGGCGACCTGCTGCTGGTCGGCACCGACATCTCGCAGGGGCGGCGCTTCGCCGACAAGTTCCGCTTCGCGACCCTGTGGGGCATCGGACTTTCGACGCTCGCCGCGGCACTGGCCGGATTCTGGTTCAGCTACAGGCTGGCGCGCCGCGTCGGGGAAGTGACGCGCACCTGTCAGCGCATCATGGACGGCGAGTCAGGGCACCGCCTGCCGCTCGCCGGCGCCAACGACGAGTTCGATGCCTTGGCGGCGTCAGTGAACCGCGTGCTCGACCGCCTCGAGGAGCAGGCCGGCACGCTGCGCGCCACCTTCGACAGCACCGCGCACGATCTGCGCGCGCCGCTGCAGCGGCTGCGCACGCGTATGGATGCGCTGCTGCTGCGCTCGCCGCCGCTCGAGCCCGCCGTGCACGAGTCGGTCGAGTCGGCGCTGCGTGAGGTCGAGCGCCTGCAGCGCACGCTCGCGACGCTGCTGCAGATCGCGCTGGCGGAGTCCGGCGCACCGCTGGCCGCAGCCGCCACGGTGGACCTGGCGGAGCTGAGCGCGGAGCTGGTCGAGCTGTTCGAGCCGGTGGCCGCGGAGCAGGGTCTGGCGCTTGCCTGCCGCACGCAGCCGGCCGCGCTCGTGCAGGGCAATCGGCAGCTGCTGGCGCAGCTGCTCACCAATCTCATCGAGAACTGCCTGAAGTACGTGCCGGCTGGCGGACGCATCGAGGTGACCGTCGAGCCTGTGTCAGACGGGGTGCGCCTCGAGGTGAGCGACAACGGCCCCGGCATTGCCGCCGCCGACCGGGCCCGTGCGCTGCAGCCGTTCGTACGCTTCGGCAGCGGCGGTCAGCAGGAGGGCAGCGGACTCGGTCTGAGCCTCGTGGCCGCGATCACGCGGCTGCACCGCGGGCGCCTGGAACTGGCCAGCAACGAGCCCGGGCTGAGGGTCCTCGTCGAGCTGCCGGGCGGCAGCTGAGCTCAGGCGTCGCTTTCAGCTCTTGCCGGTGCGGCAGTCCTTGACGAACTGGGCGCGCGCCGCGCCGTTCAGCTGTCGGGCATCGGCCTGCTTGTTGCACACCTTGAGCGAGGTGTTCTTGACCGGCGTGGCCGAGGGGGTGGCCGGCGGATCGGCGGCGAAGGCGCCGGCGCAGGCCAGGGCTGCGAGCGCGGCCAGCACCGCAAGGGGTTTCATACCCGTAAAGGCTCCTGCACGCTGTCGGGCAGGAGAAGTTAGAGGGCACGGCCTCACGAGGCCATTAAGCCGGCATTAAGAAATCTTCATCGTGCCGCGCGGGCGACGTGCACGCGTCGCGCTCAGGCGTCCTTGTCCCATTCGATGCGCGCGTAGGCGGAATGATTGTGGATGGACTCGAAGTTCTCCGATTCCACCGCGTAGGCGGCCACGCGCTCATCGTCATTCAGGCGCTTGGCGACATCGCGCACCATGTCCTCGACGAACTTGGGGTTGTCGTAGGCGCGCTCGGTCACGTACTTCTCGTCCGGCCGCTTGAGGATGCCGTACAGCTCGCACGAGGCTTCGCTCTCGGCGATTTCGATGAGCTCCTCGATCCACATGTGACTGCGCAGCTTGGCGCTGATGGTGATGTGCGAGCGCTGGTTGTGGGCGCCGTAGGCGGAGATCCTCTTCGAACACGGACACAGGCTGGTCACCGGACGGTGACGCGCACCCACAGCTCGTCCTGGCCGTGGCGCTGCTCGCCGATGAGTGAGGCGCGGTAATCCATGAGGCTCTCGACCCCGGACACCGGCGCCTTCTTCATGACGAAGAACGGGAACGTCATCTCGATGTGGCCGCTGTCGGCTTCCAGCCGCGCGGTCATGGTGCGCAGCATGTGGCGGAACGACTCGACCGAGATCTCGCGTTCGGCGTGCAGGATCTCGACGAAGCGCGACATGTGCGTGCCCTTGAAGTTGTGCGGCAGGCTCACGTACATGTTGAAGCTGGCGATGGTGTGCTGTTCGCCTGCCGAGCGGTCCTTGACGCGCACCGGGTGGCTGATGTCCTTGATGCCGACGCGGTTGATCGGCAGCTGACGGGTGTCGGCGCGCCCCTGCACGTCCTCCACTTCGGGGACGCTGGCGCGCGCGAGCTTGGCGATGCCGCCGGGCGGATTCATGACACAAAAGCCTACAGTAAAACGCCGTTAAGCCGTTACGGCATTGTCACCGCCCGGCGCCGGGGCCGGAAATACCTCGCATGGGGGGGACAATCTGTAATGCCGCGCACAGCGCGCGGCGCGCGTGTCGCGGCTGACTAGCCGCCGCCTGCGGAACGCAGCCGTTCCGGGGCCTGCAGCGCCCACCAGTGCTCCACGCTTGCCGCCAGGCCTGCGGCATCCAGTCCCGCCGCCGCCAGGCAGCTGTCGCGCGAGCCGTGTTCGATGAAGCGGTCGGGGATCCCCAGCTGCAGCAGCGGCACCTGCACGCCCTCGGCGCTCAACAGCTCACCGACCGCCGAGCCCGCCCCGCCCTGGATGGCGTTCTCTTCGATCGTGATGAGCGCGCGATGGCGCGTGGCGAGCGCCACGACCAGCTCTTCATCCAGCGGCTTGACGAAGCGCATGTTGACGAGCGTGGCATCCAGTCGTTCGGCAATCTGCGCGGCGGGCGCCACGAGCGCGCCGAAGGCGAGCAGCGCCAGTCCGCTCTTGCCCTCGCGCCGCAGCTGCGCTCTGCCGACGGGCAGCGCACTCATCTCGGCCACCAGCGGCACGCCCGGGCCGGTGCCGCGCGGGTAGCGCACCAGGGCGGGCGAGCTGAGCGTGCTCGCGGTGTACAGCATCTGGCGGCACTCGTTCTCGTCGGCCGGCGCCATGATGGTGAGGTTGGGGATGCAGCGCAGGAACGACAGGTCGTAGCTGCCCTGGTGCGTGGCGCCATCGCTGCCGACCAGGCCGGCGCGGTCGATGGCGAAGACCACCGGCAGGTTCTGCAGCGCCACATCGTGGATCAGCTGATCGTAGGCGCGCTGCAGGAAGGTCGAGTAGATCGCGACCACCGGCTTCAAGCCCTCGGTGGCGAGCCCCGCGGCGAAGGTGACGGCGTGCTGCTCGGCGATGGCGACATCGAAGTAGCGCTCCGGGAAGCGCTTGGAGAACTCCACCAGGCCCGAGCCTTCGCGCATCGCCGGCGTGATGCCGATGATGCGCGGGTCGCGCTCGGCCATGTCGCACAGCCACTGGCCGAAGATCTGTGAATACGCAGGGCCGCTGCTCTTTTCCTTGAAGATGGTGCCGCTCGCCGGGTCGAACGGCCCCGGTCCGTGCCACTTGATCGGGTCCGCCTCGGCCGGTGCGTAGCCCTTGCCCTTGCGCGTGACCACGTGCAGCAGCTGCGGGCCGCGCAGCTTGCGGATGTTGCGCAGCGTGCTCACCAGCGCCTTCACGTCGTGCCCGTCGATGGGGCCGATGTAGTTGAAGCCCAGCTCCTCGAACAGCGTGCCGGGCAGCACCATGCCCTTGAGATGCTCCTCCGAGCGGCGCGCCAGCTCCCACACCGTGGGCATCTGCCGCAGCACCTTCTTGCCGCCCTCGCGCAACTGCGCGTAGACGCGCCCGGAGAGGGCGCGGGCGAACTGGTTGGAGAGCGCGCCGACGTTCTCCGAGATCGACATGTCGTTGTCGTTGAGGATCACCAGCAGGTCCGCGGGCAGTGAGCCGGCGTGATTGAGCGCCTCGAACGCCATGCCGGCGGTCATCGCGCCGTCGCCGATGATGGCGACCACGCGGCGGTCCTCGCCGGCGCGCGCGGCCGCGATCGCCATGCCGAGCGCGGCGCTGATCGAAGTGCTCGAATGGCCCACGCCAAAGGTGTCGTACTCGCTTTCGGCGCGGCTCGGAAAGGGCGCGAGGCCGCCGTCCTGCTTGATCGTGTGCAGGCGGTCGCGCCGCCCGGTCAGCACCTTGTGCGGGTACGCCTGGTGGCCGACGTCCCACACCAGCCGGTCGCGGGGCGTGTCATAGACGTAGTGCAGGGCGATCGTGAGCTCGACCGTGCCGAGACCTGCGGCGAAGTGGCCGCCGCGCGTGCTGACGCTGTGAATCAGGAAGTCGCGCAGTTCCGCCGCCAGCGCCGGCAGCTGCGCCTGGGGCAGTCGCCGCAGGTCCGCCGGCGTGTCGATCGGCGCGAGAAGCGGATACTTGTCCATCGCAACGCTCATCGGTCTGCAGTTTACACAAGCGGGCGCGCCGCACCGAAAGCAACGTCACAGAGCCGCCCAGGCGTTGCGCGCACGCCGCAGCGGCACCTCCGGGCGCGCCGGCGCGCAGCTGTCACTGCGGTTCGGGCTCGGCGGCCGCCTCCGTGCTGCCCGGCTCAAACGGCGTCGGCTGTGCCTCGTTACCCTTCTTCAGCAGGATATCCACCTTCTGCTGCGCGGCCTGCAGCGACGCCTGGCACTGGCGCGTCAGCGCCACGCCACGCTCGAAGGTCCGCAGAGCCTCATCGAGCGGCAGGTCGCCGTGTTCCAGGCGCTCCACCAGCGTCTCGAGCTCGGCCAGGGCCGTCTCGAAATCGGGGGTCTCTGCTTTGCGGGACACTTGGCTCACTCAAAAGGTCTCCGGCGGGGCCGCGCAGTGTCTCCGCGCAGCGTGCGGGGGTCAACGCGAGGGTTAAACCGCCTGCGGGGCGGCTATAGAGTCGAGCGGCTCTGCGTTAGACCAAGTCTAAGTGAGGAGCGCCATGAATCTCAAAGGCAGCAAGACGGAAAAGAACCTCAAGGATGCGTTTGCCGGGGAATCGCAGGCCAATCGCCGCTACCTGTATTTCGCAGCCAAGGCCGATGTCGAGGGCCTGAATGACGTGTCCGCCGTGTTCCGCTCCACGCAGAGGGCGAGACCGGCCATGCGCACGGCCATCTGAGTACCTCGAGGCGGTGGGTGACCCGGCGACGGGACTCCCGATCGGCGAGACGAAGCTGAACCTCAAGGCCGCCATCGCCGGCGAGACGCACGAGTACACCGACATGTACCCGGGCATGGCGAAGTCGGCCCGCGAGGAAGGCTTCGGCGAGATCGCCGACTGGTTCGAGACGCTGGCGAAGGCCGAGCGCTCGCACGCCAACCGCTTCCAGAAGGCACTTGGACGGGATCTGAGTGTCACGGCGACGCGCCCGCGGCGCCGCGCGCTGCGGGCGCGCGACTCGCCGGCACGGTTTCATGCCGCCCATGAGCAGCACGCCGGGCGGTCCGGGCCGGTCGGGCCGGGACGCGAGGGCAGCCTCGAGGCGCCCACCCGCCACCCGCTCGAGTGGCGTGCAGACCCGCTTCTACGACGACGCCGCGCTCGCAAAGGAGCTCGAGCGCGTCTTCGATATCTGCCACGGCTGCCGCCGCTGCTTCAGCCTGTGCAACTCCTTCCCGACGCTGTTCGATGCCGTGGATGCCTCCGTCGAGGGCGAGGTGTACGGCGCTCGACAAGAAGGTCTTCTGGGAGGTCGTCGACCACTGCTACCTGTGCGACATGTGCTTCATGACGAAGTGCCCGTACGTGCCGCCGCACCCCTGGAACGTCGACTTTCCGCATCTGATGCTGCGCGCCAAGGCCGTGCGCGCCAAGCGACGGAGGGCTGAAGTTCGCCGAGCGGGTGCTGGCTGCGACCGATACCGTCGGCAAGCTCGCCGGCATCCCGGTGGTGGCGGAGGTGGTCAACGCCGTAAATGGCTCGCGTCCCGGGCGGGTGCTGCTCGAGAAGACCCTGGGCGTCGATCGCACGGCGCCGCTGCCGAAGTATCAGGCGCGCAGCGCGCGGCGGCGGCTGGCGGGGCTGGGCACCGTGCAGCGCGCGGCAGACCCGCCCGAGGCGGCGCGCGCCACCGCCGACACGACCGGCAGGGTGGCGCTCTTCACCACCTGCTACGGCAACCGCAACGAGCCGGAGCTGGACGAGGACCTGGTCGCCGTGCTCGAACACAACGGCATCGAGGTGACGCTGCTCGCCGCCGGAGCGCTGCTGCGGCATGCCGCGGCTGGAGCTGGGCGACCTCGACGGGGGTCGCGAAGCTCAAGGAACACAACATCCCGCAGCTGCATCGCCGCCATCGAGGCAGGCTACGACATCGATCGCGCCGATCCCCTCCTGCGTGCTGATGTTCAAGCAGGAACTGCCGCTGATGTTTCGCCGGCGATGCGCAGGTGCAGCGCGTCGCGCGAGCGCATCTTCGATCCCTTCGAGTACCTGATGCTGCCGCCACGCGCGCGGGCCTGCTGCGCACCGACTTCAAGAACACGCTCGGCAAGGTGCAGCTATCACGTGCCCTGTCACCTGCGGGTGCAGAACATCGGGACTCAAGACCCGCGACGTGCTGCAGCTCGTGCCCGGAGACCACGGTCGAGCCGATCGAGCGCTGCTCGGGACACAACGGCACCTACGGCGTGAAGCAGCGCTTCCGCGCCGCCTCCATGAAGATCGGGCGTCCGGTGATGCAGCGGGTCGAGAGCGTCGCAGTGCCGATCACTACGCCAGCGACTGCCCCATGGCGGGCCACCAGATCGAGAGCGGCCTGCAGCGAGCCGCGCGCGCCGGAGCATCCGTTGCGGCTGCTGCGCCTGGCTTACGGGCTGTAGCGGCCCTGGGAGCGGTGCCTGATGGACAAACTCGTCGAGCGGCGATCTCATGTCGCCTCGAGCACTACGCCCGCGAGCGCCCCGCTGTTCCGCGCGCGGGTGCTGCGAGCACAAGCGCAGAGCGGCAGCTCGCCGTCGGGCCCAACGCCACCTGGTGCTTCGAGGACCGCCTGACCGTGCAGTATCAGGTCCAGGAGATGCTGCGCGCCGAGCGCATCTTCGAGCCGCGAGGGCATTGCCGAGGAGCTCGGCGCCTACAACCCGCTGATTCCGGACGGCAGCAACTGGAAGGTGACGCTGCTCATCGAGTTCCGCGCAGCCCGAGGAGCGCGCGCGCGCAGCTCGCGCAGCTGCAGCGGCATCGAGGACCGCTGCTGGGTGCAGGTGGCGCGGCCACGAGCGCGTGTTCGCCATCGCCGACGAGGATCTCGAGCGCGAGAACGACGAGAAGACCTCCGCGGTGCACTTCCTGCGTTTCGAGCTGAACGCCTCGATGATCGCCAGCCTGCGCTCGGGCGCCGCGCTGGCCGCCGGCATCGATCACCCGAACTACCGCCATACGGTCAGCGAGGTGCCGGGCGCCGTGCGGCTGGCGCTCGCGGACGATTTTCAGTAGCGTTCGCTGCCGCGGCGGCACTGACAGGCGCGCCGCATCATCGCGCCCTCGCGGCGCACAGCTGGGAAAATCCGCGCACTCGGATGAGTCAGTCGTATACCGCCTCCGACATCGAGGTCTTGAGCGGCCTTGAGCCCGTGCGCCGACGGCCGGGCATGTACACCCACACGCAGCGCCCCAACCACCTCGCGCACGAGGTGATCGACAACAGCGTCGATGAGGCGATTGCCGGTCACTGCAAGCAGATCGACGTCACGCTCTTCAAGGACGGCTCGCTGCAGGTGGCCGACGACGGGCGCGGCATGCCGGTCGACATCCATCCCAAGGAGAAGGTCAGCGGCGCGGAGCTGATCCTCACGCGCCTGCACGCCGGCGGCAAGTTCTCGGACAAGACCTACAAGTTCTCCGGCGGCCTGCACGGCGTCGGCGTGTCGGTGGTGAACGCGCTGTCGAAGCACCTCGAGTGCTGGATCAAGCGCGGCGGCAAGGAATACAACATCGCCTTCAAGGACGGCAAGATCAGCTCCAGGCTCGAGGAGACCGGCAGCGTCGGCCAGCGCAACACCGGCACCACCGTGCGCTTCTGGCCGGACCCGAAGTTCTTCGACTCGGACAAATTCTCCGTGCCGCAGCTGAAGCACACGCTCAAGGCCAAGGCGGTGCTGTGTCCGGGCCTGCGCATCACCTTCAAGAACGAGGCGAGCGGCGAGAAGGACGAGTGGTTCTACACCGGCGACCTGGGCGCCTACCTGCTCGAGGAGCTGGGCAAGCACGAGCGCATGCCGCCCGAGCCGATCACCGCCACGCGCAGCGGCGAGGACGACGCGGTCGACTACGCGCTGTGCTGGGCGCCGGACGCCGAGACCGCGATCGGCGAGAGCTACGTCAACCTCATTCCGACCCCCGAAGGCGGCACGCACGTCAACGGCCTGCGTGCCGGCGTTGCGCAGGCGGTGCGCGAGTTCTGCGAGTTCCGCAATCTCGTGCCGCGCGGCATCAAGCTGACGCCCGAGGATGTGTGGGACAAGGCGAACTACGTGCTGTCGATCAAGATCCAGGAGCCGCAGTTCGCCGGTCAGATGAAGGAGCGCCTGGGCTAGCCGCGATGCCGCCCCCCTGGTGGAGGGCTTCGTGCGCGATTCAGTGGCGCTGTGGCTGAACCGCCACCCCGATGCCGGCGAGCGCATCGCGCAGTTCGCGATCGCCAACGCCCAGGAGCGCGCCAAGGCCGCGCAGCGCGTGGTGCGCAAGCGCATCGTCCGGCGGACCTGCGCTGCCGGGCAAGCTCGCCGACTGCGTCAGCCAGGAGCCGAAGCGCTGCGAGCTGTTCCTGGTCGAGGGCGACTCCGCCGGCGGCTCGGCCAAGCAGGCGCGCGACAAGGATTTCCAGGCGATCATGCCGCTGCGCGGCAAGATCCTGAACACCTGGGAGCTCGATCCCGGGCAGATCGCCGGCAGCGAGGAAGTGCACAACATCAGCGTGGCGCTGGGTGTCGAACCGGGCTCGGCGGACCTGAGCCAGCTGCGCTATCACAAGGTGTGCATCCTCGCGGACGCCGATTCCGACGGGCAGCACATCGCAACGCTGCTGTGCGCGCTGTTCCTGCGCCACTTCCGGCCGCTGGTGGCGCACGGCCACGTGTACGTCGCCATGCCGCCGCTGTACCGCATCGATGCCGGCAAGCAGGTCTACTACGCGCTCGATGACGCCGAGCGCGAACAGCTGCTGAAGAAGATCGAGAAGGAGAACCCGCGCACCAAGCCGACGGTCACGCGCTTCAAGGGTCTGGGCGAGATGAATCCCACGCAGCTGCGCGAGACCACCATCGACCCGCGCACCCGCCGGCTGGTGCAGCTCACCATCGACGGCAAGGACAACACCGACCAGCTGATGGACATGCTGCTCGCCAAGAAGCGCGCCGCGGACCGGCGCGAGTGGCTGGAGCAGAAGGGCAACCTCGCGGAAGTGCAGGTCTAGGCATGCCGCGAGAACCAGGAACTGAACTTCGAGGGCGTCGAGCGCCAGCCGCTGCGCACCTTCACCGAGAAGGCGTACCTCGACTACTCGATGTACGTGATCCTCGACCGCGCGCTGCCGGCGCTCGGCGACGGGCTGAAGCCGGTGCAGCGCCGCATCGTCTACGCCATGAGCGAGCTCGGGCTCTCGGCCGTCTCCAAGCACGAAGAAGTCGGCGCGCACCGTCGGCGACGTGCTCGGCAAGTTCCATCCGCACGGCGACACCGCCTGCTACGAGGCGATGGTGCTGATGGCGCAGCCGTTCGCCTACCGCTATCCGCTGGTCGACGGCCAGGGCAACTGGGGCTCGCAGGACGACCCGAAGTCCTTCGCCGCCATGCGCTACACCGAGGCCAAGCTCACCCGCTACGCCGACGTGCTGCTCGGCGAGCTGTCCGACGGCACCGTCGACTGGACCGCCGAACTTCGACGGCACGCTGGAGGAGCCGGTGATGCTGCCGGCGCGCCTGCCGAATCTGCTGTTGAACGGCACGACCGGCATCGCGGTCGGCATGGCGACCGACATTCCGCCGCACAACCTGCGCGAGGTGGCGGCCGCCTGCATCCATCTGCTGGAGGAGCCCGAGGCGACCACCGCGGCGCTCATGAAGCACGTCAAGGGCCCGGATCTGCCGACCGGCGCGGAAATCATCTCGCCGCGCGCGGATCTCAAGGAGTTCTACGACAAGGGCGTCGGCACCTTCAAGGCGCGCGCCACCTGGGAGATCGAGGACGGCAACGTCGTCATCACCGCCTTTCCCTACCAGGTCTCGCCGACGCGCGTGCAGGAGCAGATCGCCGAGCAGATGCGGGCGAAGAAGCTGCCGATGGTCGACGACCTTCGCGACGAGTCGGATCACGAGAACCCGACGCGCCTGGTGATCGTGCCGCGCTCCAACCGCGTCGACCTCACCGAGGTCATGAACCACCTGTTCGCGACCACGGATCTGGAGCGCAGCTACCGCGTCAATCTCAACATCATCGCGCTCGATGGCCGGCCGCGGGTCATGAGCCTCAAGGAGATCCTCGGCGAATGGCTCGAGTTCCGCACCAAGACGGTGACGCGCCGGCTCGAGCACCGCCTCGGCAAGGTCACCCGGCGGCTGCACATCCTCGACGGCCTGCTGATCGCCTTCCTCAACCTCGATGAGGTGATCCGCATCATCCGCCGCGAGGACGAGCCGAAGCCGGTGCTGATGAAGCGCTTCAAGCTCTCGGACGAGCAGACCGAGGAGATCCTGAATACGCGCCTGCGCCACCTCGCCAAGCTCGAGGAGATGAAGATCCGCGAGGAGCAGAAGGCGCTGGCGGGCGAGCGCGAGGAGCTCGAGGCACTGCTGAAGAGCAAGGCGAAGCTGAAGAAGCTCATCGCCGGCGAGATCCGCGCCGATGCGGACAAGTACGGCGACGAGCGCCGCACCAAGATCATCGAGCGCGAGGCCGCGCAGGCGATCGACGAGACCAGCCTGATTCCCAACGAGCCGGTGACCGTGGTGCTGTCCACCGGCGGCTTCGTGCGCTCGGCCAAGGGCCACGAGATCGAGCCCGACGCACTCTGCCTACAAGAGCGGCGATGCCGTTCAAGGCGCTGGCGCGCGGCCGCAGCCTGCAGCCGGCGGTGTTCATCGACAGCACCGGCCGCACCTACTCGCTGCCGGCGCACTCGCTGCCATCCGCGCGCGGCCAGGGTGAGCCGCTGTCCGGGCGCCTCGATCCGCCGGACGGCGCGAAGTTCGCCGGCGTCATGATCGGCGAACCCGAGGATCTGTGGCTGCTGGCGAGCGATGCCGGCTACGGCTTCACCGCGCGCCTCAAGGATCTGGTGACCGACCGGCGCGCCGGCAAGACGGTGCTGAACGTGCCCGAAAACGCGCAGGTGCTGGCGCCCGCGCCGGTGCTGAGCGCGGACGCGCTGGTGGCGGTCGTCTCGAGCGAAGGCAAAGCTGCTCGCCTTCAAGGTGAGCGAGGTGCCCGAGATGCCGCGCGGCAAGGGCAACAAGCTGTACGACATTCCCGGCAAGAAGGCGGCGGCACGCACCGAGCTCATGACGGCGCGTGGCGGTCGTGCCGCCCAAGGCGAGCCTGCTGCTGTGGGCGGGCGATGTGTGCAAGACCCTGGAGTGGCGCGACCTGCAGGACTACGTCGGCGAGCGCGCGCAGCGCGGCGCGGTGCTCAAGCGCGGCTGGCCGCGCCAGATCGATCGCCTGGAAGTGCAGCTGCCGGCGGCGGCTGCCTAGAGCGGCGCGCTCAGCGCTCGGCGCGCAGCACCACTTCCTCGGGCTGGTTGACGAAGTAGCCCTGGATGTACTGCACGCCGAGCTGCCACAGCACCGCCATGGTGTTGGCATCCTCGACACGCTCGCCGATGGTCTGGATGGCGCGCTTGCGCGCCGCCTCCACCAGCACCCGCACGCGCAGCTGCACCTGCTGATCGGCGGCGAGATTCTGGATCAGCGTGCCGTCGATCTTGACGAAGTCGAGCGGCACCGACTCCAGCAGGCCCATGCTGTCGCGCCCGGAGCCGAAGCCCTCGATCGCGAAGCGGAACTTGCGCTCGCGCAGTGCCGCGGCGAGCGCCTTGACCTGCGGCACGTAGCTGGTGGCGCTCTCCTCGGTGATCTGGAAGCACAGGCGCTGCGGCTCGGCCTTGCTCGAGCGCAGGTGGTTGTCGAGCCAGCTGACGAAGCTCGGGTCGCGGGCGGTCTCGCGCGAGAGGCGCACGAACAGGCAGGTGGGCTTCTTCTGCGCCGCGAACGACAGTGACGCGCCCACCACCCAGCGGTCGATGTTCTTGAGGAGGTCGTTGCGGCCGGCGGCCGCCATGAATTCGGACGGCAGCACTTCCTTGCCCTGCGCGTCGATCATGCGCACCAGCACGTCGAACATGCCCGGATCGTCGCCCTGCAGACTCGCGATCGGCTGCTGCACCAGGCGGAAGCGGTTCTCCATGAGCGCCGCTTTGATGTGCTTGACCCACACCTTGTCGTACGACATCACGCGGCTGTCGGCGTCGGCGCGATCGGAGCTCAGGCTCTGGTTGCCGCCGCGGGCCGCGCCCTTGCGCGCGCACTCCTGCGCATCGCCGATGACCGCGTCGACGTCGACCTCGCCCGGGGTCACCACCGACAGTCCGATGGTGCAGGTGACGGACACCGACTTGTCGCGCACGCGCATGACGTGTTTCTGCACGCGCGCCACCAGCCGCTCGCTCCAGGCGCTGATGTCGTGTTCGTTGCCGCGCTCGAGCAGTACCAGGAAGCGCGTCCCGCCGAAGCGCCCGGCCAGCTCCTTCGGGTGCAGGGTTTCCTTCAGCAGCCGGCCCACCTCGATCAGCACCACTTCGCTCGCCGTGGCGCCCACCACGCGCTCGAGCGGGGCGAACTTGTCGATGCGCAGCAGCGCCACGCAGCGCATGCCGCCGGGCGAGGGCGTCGCCAGACGCTCGGTCAGGGCCGGCAACAGCTCACTGCGGCGCAGGAGGCCGGCGCCCGGTTCGGGGCGCGGAGCCACCGGCGGCGCCTTCTCGATGATCTTGGCCTCGTGCGGCCGCGACGGCACGACCAGGCGTACGCACGGCTCGCCGTCGTGCTCGCCGAGCGCCAGCGCGATCTCGATCGGCAGCACCGTGCCGTCGGCCAGCAGTGCGTTGGCACGCAGCGGGTGCTCGCCGCTCCAGCGGCCCTGCAGGCAGGCCGCCAGTGCCCCGCGCAGCGCCGCGTGCGTGGCATCCTCGAACAGGTCCATGACCGGCTGGCCGGCGAGAGTCTCCTCGACGCCGAACAGTTCCAGCCAGGCGGGATTGGCCTCGATGACGATGCCTTCCTGCACCTGGATGATCGCGTCGTTGGAACGCTGCAGCACGTTGTCGAGCTGGTTGCGCGCGTCGCTGGCGGATTTGAGGGTGGCATCGAGCGCGCGCGCGGTGCGGAACACCTTGAGCTCGCGCAGCACCACGGCCTGCAGGCGCGCCTCGTTGGCGAGCGTCACGACGTCGCGCGCACCGGCGCGCAGCGCCGCAGCGATGCTCGTCTCGTCGACGGCCGCGGCCAGCACCAGCACCGGTACCGTCGGGGCGAGCTGATCGCGCACCCGTATCACCGACTGGAGTTCTTCGGCGCCGGCCGACACGCAGATGAGCAGCTCGGGATTGAGCTGCGCGAGTGCATCGCCCACGTCGCGCAGCGCCGGAATCCACGTGCAATAAACCGGTTGGCCGGCCCGCCGCAGCATGCCGTTGATGGCCTCGGCGGGGTCGCGCGCGGGGCTGAGCACGATGAGCGGAAAAGCGCTCTGCTCGGTCAAGACGGCCTCCACGGTGCTAACCGCGCGGATTCTAGCACCCGCCTCGATGACCCCTGCGTGACCGGACTCGCGAAGTGTGCGCCGCTGCGCCCTTCGGCTGGCGGGGGTAGGGGCTTGCCGTTATCATACGCGGCTGTTTTGAGCGCCCGCCCACGCGGCTACGCCCCCCAGCGCGAGAAGAACATGGCCAGCTACACCACCAGCGAGATCCGCGGCGGTCTCAAAGTCCTGCTCGACGGCGATCCGTACGCCGTGATCGAGAACGAGTTCGTCAAGCCCGGCAAGGGTCAGGCTTTCAACCGCATCAAGGTACGAAACCTCAAGACCGGTCGTACCATCGAGCGCACCTTCCGCTCCGGCGAGTCGCTCGAAGCCGCCGACGTCGTCGACACGGATATGCAGTACCTGTACCGCGAGGGCGACTTCTTCCATTTCATGGTGCCGGACAACTACGAGCAGTACACCGCAGGCGCCGCCGCCGTGGGCGAGAACGCCCAGTGGCTCAAGGACGGGATCGTGTGCGTGGTGACGCTGTGGAACAACGTGCCGCTGCTGGTCACCCCGCCGCCGCACATCGAGCTGAAGATCGTCGAGACCGATCCCGGCCTGCGCGGTGACACCGCTACCGGCGGTCAGAAGCCCGCCAAGCTCGAGACGGGCGCCGTGGTGCGCGTGCCGCTGTTCATCAACGAGGGTGAAACGATCCGCATCGACACGCGCACCGGCGAATATATTTCGCGCGCCAGGCAGTAGCGCTGCGGTTCAGGCCGGCGCCGCGCGCAGCGCCGCGGCGCGCGCCCGCAGCAGGCCGTCGGCGGCGTAGATCGCGAGCGCCGCCCAGATCATCACGAAGCCGGCGGCGATCTTCGGCCCGAAACTCTCGTGGAAGATGAACACCCCGCACAGCAGCTGCAGGGTGGGGCCGATGTACTGCAGCAGCCCGACGGTCGAGTAGGGCAGGAGGCGCGCCCCGTAGGCGAACAGGAACAGGGGCACCGCCGTCACCAGGCCGCTGCCCACCAGCAGCGCAGCGATTCGCGGGTCGGCGGCAGGGTGTGCGCCCGCGCCGGCCCACGCACACCACAACAGGTACGTCAGCGCCACGGGCATCAGCACCAGCGTCTCGGTCGCAAGTCCCGGCAGCGCCTCGACGCTGATGACCTTGCGCACCAGGCCGTACAGCGAAAAGGTCGTGGCGAGCGTGAACGCGATCCACGGCGGCCGCCCGGCGAGCAAGCCGAGGTACAGCACGCCCGCCGCCGCCAGTGCCACGGCCGCCCATTGCGCCGCGGTCAGCCGCTCGCGCAGCACGAACACCCCGAGCACCACGTTCATCAGCGGATTGATGAAGTAACCGAGGCTGCTGTCGACGACGTGGTTGTGCGTCACGCTCCACACGTACACCAGCCAGTTGCCGCTGATCAGCAGCGCGGTGAGCGTCAGGCGCGCCACGAGCGGCGCACGGCTGAGCGTCGCCTTGAGCTGCCGCAGCTCGCCGCGCAGCGCCATGAAGCCGAGGATGAACAGGCACGACCAGGTGATGCGGTGTGCGACCACCTGGCTGGCCGGCACCGCGGCGAGCGCATGCAGGTAGATCGGGAACAGGCCCCAGATCGTGAATGCACCGGCGGCGGCCGCAAGGCCGCGCGGCGACAGTCGTGCCGCCGTCATCGCGCGCTGGGGCCGGCGGCGGCGAGGCTTGCGAGGAAGGTGTGCGCCAGCCCTTCCAGGCCGCGGCCGTCCGCTGCATCGAAGCGCGCCGCCAGTGGGCTGTCGACGTCCAGCACGCCGAGCAGTTCGCCATGGTGGATCAGCGGCACGACGATCTCGGCGCGCGAGTCCGCATCGCAGGCGATGTGTCCGGGGAAGGCGTGCACGTCGCTCACCACGAGCGTGCGCCGCTCGGCGGCGCACGTGCCGCACACGCCGCGCCCGAGCGCGATGCGCACGCACGCCGGCTTGCCCTGGAAGGGTCCCACGACCAGTTCGCCATCCTTGAGGAAATAGAAACCGGCCCAGTTGACCTGCGGCAGCGCATCGAACAGCAGCGCGGCGGTGTTGGCGGCGTTGGCAACCACATCGTGCTCGCCTGCCAGCAGCGCTGCCAGTTCCTGCTGCAGCTGCGCGTAGCCGGCGGCCTTGTCACGGAAGTCGTAGCGTGTCGGGGAATAGGTCGTCATGTGACGGGTGCCGGCCTCAGGGTCGCGCATTGTCTCATGCGCGCGCGCTCGGAAAGGCCAGCACTTCATCGATGTGGCTGGCGCCGGTCGCCAGCATCAAGGTGCGCTCGAAGCCGAGCGCGACACCTGCGCAGTCGGGCAGCCCGGCCGCGAGCGCCGCCAGCAGCCGCTCGTCGGCGGCCGCGACCGGCAAAGCGCGGCGGCGCCGCTCGTCGTTGTCCCGCTCGAAGCGGGCGCGCTGTTCCCCGGCCTCGGCCAGTTCGTGAAAGCCGTTGGCGAGCTCCACGCCCTCGCAGTAGAGCTCGAAGCGTTGCGCCACGCGCGCGTCCTGCGGGTCCAAGCGCGCCAGCGCTGCCTGCGAGGCGGGGTAGCTGTGCAGGAAGGTCAGGGCATTGCGGCCGAGCCGCGGTCCGACGCGCGCCGCCATGAGCAGGTCCAGCCACTCATCGCGCGGGCTGGCAGCGGTGAGCGGCTGCAGGCCGAGCGGGGCGGCGGCGGCGGCCAGCTGCGCAAGGCTTGCGGTCAGAGGGTCGAGCTGCAGCTCGCGCAGGAACGCCTCGCGGTAGCTCAGGCGCTCGCTGCCACGTGCGTGCGCCGCGGCTCCGAGCAGTTCCCGCACCAGCTCCTCCACCTCGTCCATGAGCTGCGTGAGCGTGAAGCCCAGCCGGTACCATTCGATGAGCGTGAACTCCGGGTTGTGCAGCCGGCCGCACTCGAAGCCGCGTACCACATGGCAGATCTGGTAGATGTCGCCGCTGCCGGCGGCCAGCAGCCGCTTCATGGCGTATTCGGGCGAGCTGTGCACGAAGAGCTCGGCGGGCGCGCTGCCGGCCTCGCCGCCGCGGGCCAGGCGCACGCTGGCGCAGTGTACGTGTACGTCGCTCACCGGGGCATTCACCAGCAGCGGCGTATCCACCTCGAGGACCTGGCGTTTGGCAAAAAACTCGCGCGTGCTCCTAAGAAGCGCTGCGCGTGCGAGCAGCCGTGCACGCGTCGCGCTCGGCCGCCAGTCCGCGCCGTCGCTCATGTCAGGCGTGCCAGCGTCTGCCCGACCCGCACGGCGCTGCCGGGCGCCAGCTGCGGCAGCCAGCTGCCGGCGCCGGGCGGCAGCAGCAGGATGACGGTCGAACCCATGTTGAAGCGCCCGAGCTCGGCGCCGCGCGCGAGGCTCAGCGCCGCAGCGCTGCCCTGCAGGGACAGATCGGCGCGGCGGCGCGGGCTGCGCGGCGTCACTTCTCCGTGCCAGACGGTGGACATGCTGCCAACAAACAGCGCCCCCACCAGCACGACCGCGAAGCTGAGCGCGCCGGCAGCGAAGATGCACACGAGTCGTTCGTTGCGGGCGAACAGGCCCGGCACGCTGGCCGCCGTCGTCGCGTTGACGCTGAAGAGCGCACCCGGCACGTACCAGGCGGCGCGCAGCGTGCCGCTGAGCGGCATGTGCACGCGATGGTAGTTGAACGGGGCGAGGTAGAGCGTGGCAAAGGAGCCGCCGGCGAAGGTCTGCGCCCAGCCGGCATCGCTCGCCAAGAGCGTCTCGAGCGTATAGGCGTGTCCCTTGGCCTGGACCAGGAACGATGCCTCGATGCGCCCGATCTGACTCACCGTGCCGTCGACCGGGCACAGCAGCGTCGCCGCATCGGGGTCGGCCGGCCGTGCCCCGTCGCGCAGGGCGCGCGTGAAGAAGGCGTTGAAGCTGTCGAACTGCAGCGGATCAGGCTGCGCGGCATCGCTCATGTCCGGGTGGAACTCGCTGACGAAGGCGCGAATCAGCGCGTTCTTCAGCCAGCGTGTCCGGCTGCGCGTCAGCTGGTGGACGATTCCTGACAGGAAGTGCTGCGGCAGCAGGTACTGCAGCGCGACGAACAGGCGCGCCTGGATGCTGTCGGGGCCGGTGCTCATGCGCTCGGTCGCGCGCGGCCAAGATACGGGGCGGCGCGCGCCAGGTCGGCGGCGATGGCGGCCACCTCGAAGGGCGGGGTGAAGATTGCGGCGATGCGTGCGCCGTCATTCACTAGAAAGACGACCGCGGAGTGATCCATGGTGTAGTCGCCGCCCGGCAGGGCGACGCGGCTCGCCACCACGCCGAAGTTGGCGGCGACCTGTGCGATGGCGGCGGCATCGCCGGTCAGGCCATGAAACTGCGGATCGAACGCATGCACGTACATGCCGAGCACCGCAGGCGTGTCGCGCTGCGGATCGACGCTCACGAACAGCACACGCAGCCCGGCCACCGCGGCGCGCTTTCTGACCTGCGCCAGTTTCAGAAGAGTCGTCGGACACACATCCGGGCAATGCGTGAAGCCGAAGAACACCAGCGACGGCGTGCCGGCGAGATCCGCGCGCGTGAACGGGCGGCCGGTCTCATCGACCAGATGAAAGTCGGCCAGCGGCTTCGCCTGCGGCAGCCACGTGCCGCTTGCCAGAGTCGGGCTTCCCCTGTCAAGTTGCAGCGCCAGCAAAAAGCCGCCGATGGCGGCGAGCACGGCGGCCGCGGCGAGCAGCATCAAGCGGGCACGAGTGATCATGAGCGAATTATTTCACACACGCCGCCGCGCCGGGCGCGCTGCCACCGCGCGCCGCCCACCGCTGAGCGTGCGCACGCTCATTGCCACGTGCGCCACCCGGCTGCAGCGCGCCAAGGTGTTCTTCGGACACGGCACCGATAATGCCTGGGATGAGGCCGCGGCGCTGGTGCTGCATGCGCTGCGCCTGCCGCATACCGCGACTGCGGCGCTGTACCGGCGCCAGGTCGGCGCGCGAGCGCAGGAGCGCGCCCGGGCGCTGGTCACGCGCCGCATCGCCGAGCGCGTGCCGGCCGCCTACCTGACCGGCGTCAGCTGGTTTGCCGGGCTGCGCATCGCCGTCGATGCGCGGGTGCTGATCCCGCGTTCGCCGCTGGCGGAACTGATCGAGCGCGGCTTCGCTCCGTGGATCGACCCGGCGCGCGTGCGCCGCGTGCTCGATGTCGGCACCGGTTCGGGCTGCATAGCGATTGCCTGCGCACGGGCGCTGCCGCGCGCGCGCGTCGACGCGGTGGACATCTCGCCCGCGGCGCTGGCGGTGGCGCGCGGCAACGTGCGCCACCATCGCCTGACACGGCGCGTGCGCCTGATTGCTTCCGATTACTTCCGTGCGCTCCGGGGGCGCACCTACGATATCATCGTCGCAAACCCGCCCTACGTGGGGGCGCGCGAGCTGAAGGGGCTGCCGCCGGAGTACCGCCACGAGCCGCAGCTGGCGCTGGCGGCCGGCGCGCGCGGGCTCGATGCGGTGCGCATCATCCTCAAGGAGGCGGCGCGACACCTGCAGCCGCGGGGGCTTTTGATCGTCGAGGTGGGCAACACCGAGCACGCGGTGCGCCGCGCTTATCGGCAGCTGCCATTCCTCTGGCTGGAATTCACGCGCGGTGGCGGCGGGGTCTTCCTGCTGACACGCGAGCAGCTGCGAACACGCCATCGGGCACACGGGAGTCGGCCGCTTTAAGTCCGCTATCATGTCCGGCAACACCATCGGCAAACTGTTTACCGTCACCACCTTCGGTGAGAGCCATGGGCCGGCCATGGGTTGCATCGTCGACGGTTGCCCGCCGGGGCTGGCACTTTCCGAGGCGGACCTGCAGCAGGACGTCGATCGCCGCCGCAGCGGCACCTCGCACTTCGTCAGTCAGCGCCGCGAGGCCGACCAGGTGCGCATCCTTTCCGGGGTGTTCGAAGGGCGCACCACCGGCACGCCCATCGGCATCCTCATCGAAAACACCGACGCGCGCTCGCGCGACTACGACAAGATCAAGGATCGCTTCCGCCCGGGGCACGCCGATTACACCTACCAGCAGAAGTACGGTGTGCGCGACTACCGTGGCGGCGGACGCTCCTCGGCGCGCGAGACGGTGATGCGCACGGCCGCCGGGGCCATCGCGCGTCGTTACCTCGGCGAGCGGCTCGGCGTGCGCATCAGCGGATACCTCAGCCAGATTGGCGCGCTGCAGCTCGAGCCGGTCGAGCCGGCGTTCGCCTACCAGAACCCGTTCTTCTGTCCCGATCCGCAGCGCATCGCCGAGATCGAGGCACTCCTGTGGCAGGTGCGTGGCGCCGGCGACTCCATCGGCGCACGCGTCACGGTCAGCGCCAGCGGCGTGCCGCCGGGCCTGGGCGAGCCGGTGTTCGACCGGCTCGATGCCGACATCGCGCACGCGCTCATGAGCATCAACGCGGTCAAGGCCGTGGAGATCGGCGCCGGCACGCGCTGCGCCGTGCAGCGCGGCAGCGAACACCGCGACGAACTCACCCCGCACGGCTTTCGCAGCAACCACGCCGGCGGCATCCTCGGCGGCATCTCCAGCGGCCAGGAGGTCGTGGCCCACCTGACGCTGAAGCCAACCTCCAGTATCCAGGTGCCCGCCAACACCATCGACACGGCCGGCAATGCCGTCGAGATCGTCACCACCGGCCGGCATGATCCGTGCGTCGGGCTGCGCGCCACGCCGATCGCCGAAGCGATGCTGGCCATCGTGCTCATGGATCACTATCTGCGGCAGCGCGCGCAGAATGCCGACGTTCAATCGACGACCCCGGATATCACCCGCGCGCGCACCTGAAGCGGCCGCGCGCAGCACCATGGACCGAAGCTTCAAAGTCGCGGTGGTCGGTGCCACCGGCCTCATCGGCGAGACGCTCATCGAGCTGCTCGAGGAGCGCGATTTTCCACTGAGCACGCTGCTGCCGCTGGCGAGCGACCGTTCGCTCGGCCACAGCGTCAGCTTCCGCGGCCGCAGCTACCCGGTCGCAGCGCTCGCGGGCTTCGATTTCGCGCAGTGCGAACTGGCATTTTTCTGCGCCGGTGCGGCCGTGGCGCGCCAGTACGCGCCGCACGCGGCGGCGGCCGGCTGCATCGTCATCGACAGCAGCGGTGAGTTCAGTGGGCACGCGGACGTGCCGCTGGTGGTGCCGCCACTCAATGCTGCGGCCCTGTCCCGCATCGGCACGAGCGGCATCGTGGCGAGCCCGCGCGGCGCCTCCATCGCACTGCTGCTGACGCTTGCGCCCCTGCACGCGGCCGCGACGGCGACGCGCATCGATCTGGCGACCTACCAGGCGGTCTCCGGGGCCGGCCGCGCGGCGCTGGAGGAGCTGGCAAGACAGTCGATCGAGGCCCTGAGCGGCCGCGGCGTGACCCTGCAGGACGAGGCTGGGGCGCAGGTCGCCTTCAACTGCGTGCCGCAGATCGAGGCGTTCGCCGACAATGGCTACAGCGCCGAGGAGCTGCAGATTGCCGCGGAAACCCGCCGCGTGCTGGCCGCCCCCGGAGCTCCTCGCGCACGTCACCGCGGTGCGCGTGCCTGTCTTTTACGGCGATTGCATCGCACTGCATCTCGATACGCAGCGGCGCCTGGGCGCGGCCGAGGCGCGCCAGCTGCTGCGAAGTGCGCCTGGCGTCACGGTTTTGGACGAGCCGGGCCGTCCCGGCGGCTACCCCACGGCGGCTACTGAGGCAGCGAAACGCGACACAGTTTGTGTCGGAAGAATTCGGGAAGATCTCGCCCCTGACGTGGGACTTAACTTATGGATTGTCGCCGACAACACGCGCAGGGGCGCATCTTTCAACAGCTTGCAGATCGCGCAGGCTTTGGCCCAGCGGGCTATTTAAGTTATATTGCGGCCGGACGGCGTAGGGGGTCGCAACGCATGACCCATCCTTATGTTTCTACTACATATTTCTCTGCAATAATGCCTGCCGGAGTGTGCTGATGATCGCCAAACGACCAAGTCGGGCGCTGGCATTGCTGCTATTGCTGCCGTCGGCCGCGTTCGCGTTGGGTCTGGGGGACATACATCTCCTGTCACCCCTTAACGCTCCGCTCAATGCCGAAATCGAGCTCGTCGACGTCGCTCCCGATGAAGCAGGCACGGTGCAGGTCGCGCTTGCCTCGCGCGATACGTTCGCGCAGAACGGCCTGGACTGGCCGGGTTACCTCGCCACGGTGCAGGTGCGTAACACGCGTACCGCCGACGGTCGCCAGGTCATCACGCTCAAGTCGAGCGATGTGATTTCCGATCCGTTCATCACGCTCCTCGTCGAGGTGAACTGGTCGCACGGGCACCTGGTGCGCGAGTACACCATGCTGCTCGATCCGCCGGTATACGCACCGGGGCCGTCCGCCGTCGCGGGCGCACCGGTCACCGCGCCTGCCACCAGCGCAGAAACACGCGCCGGATCCATCGCGCGCGCCAACGAGACGCCGGCGCCGGCGAGCGCGCCGAGCCCTGCACCCGTCGCCGCGGCGCCGACCTCCGCAGCGCCCGCCAGCGAACCCGAATCATCTGCGGCCGCGCCTCCGGCCGCGAAGCAGCAGCGCACCGAGCGAAGGCTCGACGCGCGTCGTGCAGCGTGGCGACACGCTCTCGCACATCGCCGCCAGTGTCGCCGGCGCCGATGCCACGACTCCGCGTGCGCGCAGCTACATGCTGGCCATTTACCAGGCAAATCCGCGTGCATTCGATCAGAACATGAATCTGTTGCGCACCGGTGCGGTTCTCCGCATCCCGGACGCCGCGACAGTGTCGGCTGTGTCGCCCCGCGATGCATCCTCGGAGATCAGACGCCAGTACGCCGCTTGGCGCGGTAATACCGGTGAGGCTGCCGCCCCGGCTGCGCAGCAGCCGGGGCGGCTGAAACTCGTGACCCCCTCAGAGGGTGCAGCCGGCAGTACGCCCGGCGCGTCAAGCGGAGAGGTGAGCGCGCTGCAAGGCCGCGTGCACGATCTGGAAGGTCAGCTGGCCGAACAGAAGCGCCTGCTGGATCTGAAGAACGCCGAGCTCGCGCGCATGCAGACCCAGCTGGCGCAGAAGCAGGGCACGGCGGCGACCCCGCCGCCGGCTCAGCCGCCCAGCGCGGTGACCACCCCGCCCGCTGCGACACCACCGGCGCCGCCGCCGGCCGCCGAGGCCACACCGCCGCCGCCTGCTGCCCAGACGGCGCCGCCGCCGGCCGAGCAGACGGCACCGCCGGCCGCGCAGCCGCCACCGGTCGCGCAGAACCCGCCGGTCACGAAGCCTGTGACGGAGACCCCGAGCAGCTCGGGTGGCTCGCTGTTCGACACGATCAAGAGCTTCTGGTGGGTCATCCTGTTGCTCCTGGTCGCAGCCATCGTCATTGCCGCGCTGCGCTTCCTGCGTTCGCGGCGCGCCTCCGAATTCGATGATTCGCTCGGTCGCCTGGCAGTGGCGGGAGCCGGGTCCGTCGACAGCGGCTCGGGCGGCCTCGGGTCTGGCGGTGGCGGCGCACGCGGGTTCTCCGGCGGCGATGTGCCGATGCGCGCCGCGGCGCCGCCGGTGCCCGAGTCAGCATTCCTTGTTGAAGAGTCCGGCAGCCATGAACGTCCGCGCCTTGGGAGTGCGGCGGCTGCGGCACCGGCGCCGCGCCACGTCGCGAGCGACGAGACGATCAGCAGCGAAACGGCGATCCACCTCGACCAGGGTGATCCGCTGGCCGAGGCTGACTTCCACATGGCCTATGGTCTGTACGACCAGGCCGCTGACCTCATCCGCATTGCCATCAGTCGCGAGCCGGCACGCCGCGATCTGAAGCTGAAGCTCCTCGAGGTGTTCTTCGTCTGGGGTAACAAGGAGCAGTTCCTGACCACCGCGCGCGAACTGGCGCAGACGCGCGGCGATGCGGCTCCGGGCGAGTGGGAAAAGATCCTCATCATGGGCAAGCAGCTGGCGCCCGAGGACCAGCTGTTCACCGGCGCGGGCGCCGGCACCACCACCGGCGCTGCCGCCGGCGGTGTCGATCTCGACCTGGAAGGCGGCCAGAGCCGCGTGGACTTCGACCTGCTCGGTGAGCCGGTCCCGGCCGATGCCCCGCAGGGCGTGGACCTGGACATCGGCTCGGCGGTCGGCGAACACGATCCGGCCGAGTCGACCACCAACGTCACCGACCGCAACGCGGCGCTGCTGGAAAACACCTTCAGCAGCACCACCGGCACGACGCGCCAGATGACCCAGCGCGTGCGCGATACCTCCGCGACCGGCGAGCTCGAAGGCCCGACGGTGGAACAGCCGCAGCTCAGCAGCGGCCATCAGCCCACCGTGCGCCAGAAGGTCGAGACGGCGCTGCGCCAGAGCAGCGGCGTCGAACAGACTGCAGAACTCGCGATTGACGACCTGGGCCTGGATGTCGGCTCGGTCGACACCATCGACGAGCTGGGGCCGGCCGCGGCTGGCGCCTCCACGCCCGATGGCCCGACGCTCGTGGCAGGCCTCGACGAGCACTCGCGCAAAGTCATGGAAGACGCGCAGCAGCGCGCCACCAAGGACGACTCCTCAAGCACCGGCGCCTGGAGTTTCGATCAGGACGAGCTGGAAGCCGCCCTGACCCAGACAAGTCTTGCGGTCCCGGATACCTCCTCCACCTCACGGCTGGCGGCCCTCAAGGGTCATGCGCTGGACGTGGACGTCGGGGAAGCCACGGGCACACACCGGGCAGCCCCCGGCGGCGTGGACTGGACCTGGACGTGGGCTAGACCACCGACACGCACCCGGCCAACGGCGCGGCTAGCCTCGATCTGGACGTCGGCACGGCTACCGTGCCGGACACCGCCTTCGCCGCCACACAGAAGCTGTCCTCCGAGGATCTCGCCCTGCCGGACCTGGAGCCGGTGACCATGAGCGAGGTCGGCACCAAGCTGGACCTGGCCCGTGCCTATATGGATATGGGTGACCCGGACGGTGCGCGCAATATTCTCGAGGAAGTGCTGAGCGAGGGCTCCGCTGCGCAGAAGCAGGAAGCGCAGCGCCTGATGGAGTCGCTGCCCGGGTAAGAGCACAGGCGCTTCTGCGAAGCGCCGCTGCCAGGGCAGAGCTGCCGGCGTGCCGAGGATTGCGGTAGGCATCGAGTACGACGGCCGCGCCTACCGCGGCTGGCAGGCGCAGCAGTGCGGACGCACGCTGCAGCAGATTACCGAGCAGGCGCTCGGCCGCATCGCGGCCGCGCCGGTCCACCTCACCTGCGCCGGCCGTACCGATGCCGGCGTCCATGCCCACGGCCAGGTAGCGCACTTCGACACCGAGGCGCAGCGCAGCCCGCGCAACTGGGTCCTCGGCACCAACAGCGAGCTGCCGCGCGATATCAGCGTGCGCTGGGCGCTGCCGGTAGCGCCGCACTTCCACGCGCGCTACTGCGCGCAGGCGCGCACCTATCGTTACCTGATCGTCAATCGCACCGCGCGTTCGGCGCTGTGGGCCGAACGCGCAGCGTGGGTGCATCGCCCGCTCGATGCGCAGCGCATGGCGCAGGCGGCCGCGATGCTTGAGGGCGTGCACGACTTCAGCGCCTTCCGTGCCGCCGATTGCCAGGCGAAATCGCCCATCCGGCGCATGGAGCGCATCAGCGTCGCACGGCACGGCGAGTGGCTCGCGATCGAGGCCACGGCCAATGCATTCCTGCACCACATGATGCGCAATATCGCGGGTCTTTTGATTGCCATCGGCAAGGGCGAGGCCGCGCCGCAGTGGGCACAGGAGGTGCTGGAGGGTCGCGACCGCGGCAGAAATGCCGCTACCGCCCCGGCCGGCGGGCTGTACCTGCTGGCGGTGCGCTACCCGGCGGCGTTCGCACTCCCGGCGAGCTCTCCCGGCACGGTCGTGCCGGCCTGATCGGCTATCATCACGACACCTGTTCGTACGGTTGCGCGGATCTGAAGCGATGTCCTGGTTCGAGAAAATCATGCCCTCGCGCATCAAGACCGAGCGCCGCACGCGCTCGGTGCCCGAGGGGCTGTGGATCAAGTGTCCGGCGTGCGATGCGGTGCTGTATCGCGCCGAACTCGATCGCAATCTCTATGTGTGCCCGAAATGCAGCCACCACATGCGCGTGGCCGCACGCGAGCGGCTGGAGCGCTTCCTCGATGCCGACAGCGGTGTCGAGATCGGCGCCACGGTGCTGCCGGAGGATCCGCTCAAGTTCCGCGACAGCAAGCGCTATCGCGACCGCCTGGCGCAGGCGCAGAAGGCGACCGGCGAGAGCGATGCGCTGGTGGTGCTGGCCGGCACGCTGCACGCGCTGCCGATCGTCGCCTGCGCCTTCGAGTTCCAGTTCCTCGCCGGTTCCATGGGCTCGGTGGTCGGTGAGCGCTTCAAGCGCGGCGTCGACGCCTGCATCGCCGAGCGCCGCTCGTTCGTCTGCTTCTCCGCCAGCGGCGGCGCGCGCATGCAGGAGGCGCTGTATTCGCTGTTCCAGATGGCCAAGACCGCTGCGGCGCTGTCGCGCCTGGCGCAGGCGCACCTGCCGTTCATCTCGGTGCTCACCGATCCGACTACCGGTGGCGTCTCGGCAAGCCTGGCGCTGCTCGGCGATCTCAATCTCGCCGAACCGCGCGCGCATATCGGCTTTGCCGGTCCCCGCGTGATCCAGCAGACGGTGCGCGAGACGCTGCCGGAGGGCTTCCAGCGCAGCGAGTTCCTGCTCGATCACGGGGCGCTCGACATGATCGTCGACCGTCGTGAGATGCGCGATCGCATCGCAGCGATGCTGCGCCTGCTGCTGAAGCTGCCCGCCGCCGCCTGACCGGACGGCGTTTTCGTCCGCCGCTCACCGCGTATGCGCACGCTTGCCGAGTGGCTGACGCTGCAGGAGTCGGTGCATCCCAGGAGCATCGACCTCGGCCTGGCACGCGTCAGCGCGGTCGCGCACAGCCTCGGCGTGGCCCAGCCGCAGTTCCCGGTCATCACGGTCGGCGGCACCAACGGCAAGGGCTCGGTGGTGGCGCACATCGAGGCGCTGCTCAGGGCGCGCGGTGCGCTCACCGGCATGTTCACCTCCCCGCACTTCATCCGCTACAACGAACGCATCCAAGTCGGCGGCGCCGAGGTGAGCGACGCGGAGCTGCTCGAGGTGTTCGCGCGCATCGAGGCGGCGCGCGGCGCCACCACGCTCACCTTCTTCGAGTACAACACGCTCGCGGCGCTGTGCATTTTCGTGGCGCGCGGCGTCGATGCGGCCGTGCTGGAAGTGGGCCTCGGCGGGCGGCTGGACGCCACTAACCTGGTCGCGGCCGATGTGGCGGTGATCGCCTCGATCGGTTTCGACCACCGTGACTGGCTCGGCGACACGCTGGAACTCATCGGCGCGGAGAAGGCCGGCATTCTGCGGCCGGGAAAGCCGGCGGTGCTGGGCACCCCTGACATGCCCGACAGTGTGTTCGCCGCGGCGCGCGCCTGCGGGGCGCCACTGCTGGTGGCGGAGCGCGACTTCCGCTGGCGCATCGGTGCCGAGCGCTGGGACTACCAGGGCCTTGCCGTGTCGCTCAAGGGTCTGCCGCCCTCGAGGCTTGCCGGCGCCATCCAGTACCGCAACGCCGCCACCGCACTTGCAGCCGTCGAGGCACTCGGCCGCAGCGGCGCGGGCGCTGCAGTGCAGCGCCTGCTAGAGCGTCTGGCGCCGCTCGATGAGCGCACCGCCGCCTCGGCGCTGGCGCGCGTGCATCTGGCCGGGCGCTTCCAGATCGTGCCGGGCGAGGTGGAGTGGATTCTCGATATCGCGCACAACGAGCCGGCAGCGCAGGTGCTGGCGGCGCAGCTGGCCGCGCGGCCGATGCCGGCGGCAGCGCCCGCTACGCGCGGGCGCACCATCGCGGTCATCGGCGTGCTCACCGACAAGGATGCGCCGGCCATCGCGGCCGCACTCGCGCCGCTCGTCGACCGCTGGATCGTCTGTGCGCTGCCCGGTCCGCGCGGCAGCAGCGCGGCGCAGCTGGCGGCGCGGCTGGCACTTGCGCCGGGCAGTTACGAGCTGGCCGATTCGATCAGCGCCGGGTGCGAGCGTGGCGCGCGCCGGCGCGCGTGCCGGTGACCGCGTGGTGGTCTGCGGTTCGGTCTACAGCGTGGGGCCGGCGCTGCGGTGGCTTCGGATATACTAACGGCGCGGGCGGCGCCTCCTGGCGGGCAGCCACCCGCAGCGCGCGGACGCCCGCGCTGCTTGTTTCGTGCGGTTTTCGCCCCCATGGTCGGTGGTCAAGTGAAAGAACGGCTGACGGGCGCGATCATTCTCGTGGCCCTGATCGTATTGCTGGTGCCCGAACTGTTGTCCGGGCCGGTTCGCTCCGCGACGCGCGCAGCGGCGCCGGCATCATCGTCAGAGGAACCGCCGCTACGCTCCTACACCATCAACCTGACGGACGATGCGCACGGGCATGGCGGCGCGGCCACGGCGAACGGCCCGCAGCAACCCGCACCGCTGGCCCAGACCACAGCGCCTGCGCCCGACGCGGCCGGCCCGGCCAGCGCGCCGGCGGCGCCGCAGGAGGCGGGCAGCGCGGCGAGTGTGCCGACTCCGCTCGCACCGCCCCCGGCGGCGAAGAACCCGCCGCCTGCGCCGCCACCACCGCCGAGCACGAGCGTCGCGCCGCCCAATGCGCCGGCTGCCGGCGATGCGGGCGGCTGGATGGTGCAGCTGGGCAGTTTCGCCAGCCGCGTCAACGCGGAGCATCTGGCGCAGAAGGTGCACGCACAGGGCTTTGCCGTCAGCGTGTCGCAGGGCAGTTCCGGGCGGCGACTTTACCGTGTGCGCGTCGGACCGGCGCGCGACCGTGCGGCGGCCGCACAGCTGGAGCAGAAACTGCGCGCCAGCGGCCACAGCGGCTCCATCGTTGCAAGATAACGCCAGTAGCGGCCGTGACCGGCTGCACAGGCAGCCCGGGCGAGGCTCTTGTACAATCCGCGCCGCGCGGGGCGACCGCGGTCACAACGAGCTGTGATGAACGCCACCGACTACGTGGTTATTGTCGCAATAGTCATCTCCGCAGTGGTCGGCGCCATGCGCGGCTTCCTGCGCGAAGCGGTGGCGCTGGTCACCTGGGTGATCGCGCTGTTCTTCGCCTGGCACTTCTCCGATCTCGTGGCGCCGCATCTGGGCGGCCTCATGGCGGGCTCCGAAGTGCGCCCGTGGGCGGCACGCATCATCATCGTGGTGCTGATCCTCATGCTCGGCGCGCTGGTCGGCGCACTGCTCGGGCGCTTCGTGCGTCTGTCGATCTTCAGCGGCATGGACAGTATGCTCGGCTTCCTTTTTGGCGTAGCGCGCGGGATCGTGCTCTTGGGCGTGTTCGTGATTCTCGGCCAGTTGCTGCAGCTGCAGGGCGAGCCGTGGTGGCGCCACTCGATGCTGGTCCCGTACGGCGAAGCGGTCGCCAATGGTCTGCGCTCGCTCGTGGGGGAGGCGCACGTGCGCCCGTCCGCGGACGAGCACGTGCGCGTATGAGGAGCTGAAACGTCCATGTGCGGTATCGTCGGCATAGTCGGCACCAGCGCGGTCAACCAGCGCCTCTACGACGCGCTCACCGTGCTGCAGCACCGCGGCCAGGATGCCGCCGGCATCGCCACCTCCTCGGGGGAGGGGGAGCTGTGCGTGCGCAAGGGCAGCGGCCTGGTGCGCGACGTGTTCCAGCAGCACCACATGCTGGAGCTGAAGGGCAACGTCGGACTGGGTCACGTGCGCTACCCGACCGCCGGCTGCGACGGCATCTCGGAAGCACAGCCGTTCTACGTCAACGCCCCCTACGGCATCTGCCTGGCGCACAACGGCAATCTCACCAATGCCACCGAGCTGGCCGAAATCCTGATCCGCGAGGATCGCCGCCACCTCAACACCGGCTCCGATTCGGAAGTGCTGCTGAACGTGTTCGCCTCCGAGCTGCAGCGGGTCGGCGCGGCGCGCATCACGCCGGCCGACGTGTTTGCCGCCCTGAGCGCACTCTACCGGCGCTGCCGCGGCGGCTACGCGGTGACGGCCATGATCATCGGCCACGGCATCCTCGGCTTCCGTGATCCGAACGGCATCCGGCCGCTGGTGCTGGGCGAGCGGCGCACGCCGCGCGGCACGGAATGGATGCTCGCTTCCGAGAGCGTGGCACTCGACAGCCTGTCGTTCCGCATGGTGCGCGACGTCGCCCCCGGCGAGGCGGTGTTCATCGACGAGGCGGGCCGGCTGCACACGCAGCAGTGCGTCGCCACGGCGCGCCACACTCCGTGCATCTTCGAATACGTCTACTTCGCACGCCCCGACTCGAAGATTGACAACATCTCGGTGTATCGCGCGCGCATGCGCATGGGCGATCGCCTGGCCGACAAGATTCTGCGCGAGCGACCGGTGCATGACATCGACGTCGTCATACCCATTCCGGACACCAGCCGCACCAGCGCCCTGCAGCTGGCGCAGCGCCTCGGGGTGAAGTACCGCGAGGGCTTCATCAAGAACCGTTACATCGGCCGCACCTTCATCATGCCCGGCCAGGAGCAGCGCGAGAAATCGGTGCGGCGCAAGCTCAATGCCATCGACCTCGAGTTCCGCGGCAAGACGGTGCTGCTGATCGATGACTCGATCGTGCGCGGCACGACCTCGGCGCAGATCATCGAGCTGGCGCGCGAGGCCGGTGCCGTCAAGGTGTACTTCGCCTCCGCCGCACCGCCGGTGCGCTTTCCCAACGTCTACGGCATCGACATGCCGGCGGTGAGCGAACTGGTCGCCAGCGGCCGCAGCGTCGACGAGGTGGCGCGCTTCATCGGCGCCGACTGGCTCATCTACCAGGACCTCGATGACCTGATCGCCGCGTGCAAGCACGAGGACGCACGCATCGAGGAGTTCGATACCTCGTGTTTCTCAGGTGTGTACGTGACCGGCGATGTCACCCCCGAGTATCTCGAGCGGCTGCAGCTCGAGCGTTCCGACGCCGCCAAGCTCGCCCGCGGCGAGCGCGGCGGCCTGCTCAAGGTCGTGCGCGGGAGCTGACCCGGCGGACGCCATCGACCCGCGCCGCGAACTGTTACTTGGCCTGTGGCAAACCGGGCTCGCCCGCGTGAACGGCCGCAGCTGCGTGGCGCAGGCGCTGCGCGCCGCGCCGCTCGCCGGACCGGTGTGGCTGGCAGCGGTCGGCAAGGCCGCCACCGCCATGGCCCTCGGGGCGCACGATGCCCTGGGCACGGCCATCGAGCGCAGCCTCATCATTACCCGCGACGAAGCGGGCATGCCCGAGCTGTCGCGGCAATCCGTCGCCCCTGAGGTGTGGTTTGGGGCGCATCCGCTGCCGGATGAGCGCTCGCTCGCCGCCGGCGAGCGGCTGCTCAGCTGGGTGCAGGAGCTGCCGCAGGGGGTGCAGCCGCTGTTCCTGGTGTCCGGGGGCGCCTCGAGTCTCGCGGAGGTGCTGCAGGAGGGCACAACGCTTGCCACGCTCGAGCATCTCACCGCAAACGCGCTCGCCTGCGGCATGCCGATCGGCGAGCTCAATGCGCAGCGCACGGCCCTGTCGCGCATCAAGGGAGGGCGGCTGGCGAGCCACCTTCAGGGGCGCCCGGCGCGGGCCCTGTTCATCTCCGACGTGCCGCACGACGATACGCGCGTGATCGGCTCCGGCCTCATGGGGCCGGCCGCCGGCGGTGAGGATCGGGTCGCGCGCGAGGTGGTGGCGAGCGTCGATCAGGCCTGCGCGGCGATCGCAGCGGAGGCGAGGCGGCTGGGCCTGAGCGTGCACGCCCCGCCGGCGCGCTTCGCCGGCGATGCGCTGCGACTGGCGGCGCGCTTCGCCCACGAGCTCAGCATGGCGAGCGTGCAGCTGTGCGTGTGGGGCGGGGAGTCCACCGTGCAGCTGCCGGCGCACCCGGGACGCGGTGGCCGCAATCAACACCTGGCGCTGGCGGCGGCGCGCCTGATCGCCGGCCACGGCGAGCTGCTGTTGCTGGTCGCCGGCACCGACGGCACCGATGGCAACACCGAGGATGCCGGCGCGCTGGTCGATGCCGACAGCTGCGCGCGCCTGGCACTTGCGCAGCTGGACGCCGATCGCTGCCTGCAGCAGGCGGACGCGGCGCGTGCTCTGGCGGCGAGCGGCGATCTGCTGCACACGGGAGTCACCGGCAGCAACGTCGGCGATCTCGTCATTGGACTTAAGTTGTCGCCCGCGGCAGCGCGCGCGCTTCTTGCGCAGCATCATGGCGGCAGCGGCGCGCGCATGCTGTAATCGCGCCGATGCGTTTGCTGCTGATAGAAGAAGACGCCGCGCGTTGTGACCACATCCGCGAACGGCTCGCGGCCTGGCGCCCACACGCACAGCTGGTCGTGCACAGTCCCGTCGCGCAGGGCTCCCTGGCACGCGAATTCCTGGCGCAGGGCTTCGATGCGGTGCTGCTGGCGGACGAGTGGCCAGGCGGGCGCGGTCTCACCTGGGCGCGCGAGCTCGCCGGCCGCGAAGGATTCGCGCCCATCGTGTTGTTATGTCAGACGCCGGACCCGGCGGTGTCGCGTGACGCCGCGGCGCTCGGCGCGTTCACCGTCACGCGCGCGGATTTGGACCGCGAGGCTTTCGTGCATGTGCTGGCGGCGGCCGAACGACGTCAGGCGCACGCGCGCGCCATCTGGCGCAGCAGCCGCGTGGGACGCGATACCCAGCGCTTTGGCGATGCCTTCATTCGCGGCTACCGCTGCATCCGCCGTCTGGCCGCCGGCGTCACGACCGACCTGTACGTGGGCGAGAGCGAGCGGGCAGGGGCACTGGTGGCACTCAAGGTGGCCCGCGACCGCCAGGACGACGACCAGCCGGTGGACCCGTTCCGGCGCTTCCTGCAGGAATACGAGATCGTGCAGCGTATCGACAGCCCGGCGGTGGTGCGTCTCTACGACCTCGGCGTCAGCGACGAGCACGCCTGGCTGGTCATGGAGTTCTTTACGCGCGGCGACCTGCGCCGGCGCATGCGCGCCTCGCTCACGCCGCGCGAGGCGCTGCGCCTGGCGGTGGCCGTCGCGCGCTCACTGGCGACCGTGCATGCCGCCGGCGTACTGCACCGTGATCTGAAGCCGGGCAACATCATGCTGCGCGAGGACGGCAGCGTGGCGCTCATCGACTTCGGTCTGTCGAAGGATGCGCAGCTGGCTCTCGACGTCACCGACACCGGCACCATCTTCGGCACGCCGCACTACATGAGCCCGGAGCAGGGCCACGCCGAGCCGCTCGATGCGCGCAGCGATCTGTACAGCCTCGGCGTGATCGTGTTCGAGATGCTGAGCGGCCACAAGCCGTACCGTGCCGAGAATCCCATGGCGATCGTCTACAAGCACCGCAAGGAGCCGCTGCCGCAGCTGCCCGCGCAGTTCGCGGCGGTGCAGCCGGTGCTGGAGCGCCTCTTGGCCAAGACGCCGGAGGAGCGCTTCGACAATGCCCACCAGGCGGCCGATGCCCTGCAGGAGACGCTCAGCAGCTGGCTGGCGCGGGGGGCGGCGGAGGCATGACCGGCCTCGTGCGCGCGGCGGCGGATGCGCCGGCGCACTCGCCATTGCTCGCGGCGACCCCGGCAGCGTGGCTGGAAGATGCCTGTTTACACTGGCGCGAACTTCTCATCGATCACGCCAACTGCGAGAAGAAGGCAGCGTCCACGGCGCTGGCGCTGATCTTCGCCTACCCCGAGGAGCGCGCGCTGGCGCTGGCGCTGTCGAAGCTGGCGCGCGAGGAACTGCGCCACTTCGAGCAGGTAACACGCCTCATGGTCACACTCGGCGTGCCGTTCGCGCGCCAGCGTCCCGGGCGCTACGCGCAGCAGCTGCGCGCCGCGATGCGCGCTGCCGAACCCGGGCGCAAGCTCGATCTGTTGTTGGTCAGTGCGCTCATCGAGGCGCGCTCCGCAGAGCGCTTCGTGCTGCTGGCGCCGCGCCTGCCGGCGCCCATCGCGCCGCTCTACGATGCGCTGGCCGCCTCCGAAGCGCGGCATTTTGAGCTGTACCTGGACTTCGCCCGCCGCTGCGCGCCGCACGAGTGGCGCGAGCGCCTCGCCGTCCTCGCCGCCTGCGAGGCACAACTGATCAGCGCGCCGGAGCGCGGCCTGCGGTTTCACTCAGGGCCGCTGCTGCGCAGCGCCTGACGGCCGGCCGGCGATCCCAACACCGGTGTTAAGTCGCGCGCTTGGCTCGCGGGGTCCACAGTTTCTTACAAATCACGTACCGGAGCTTGTGGGAACCTCACATCGCCGCGGGCACCAAATGCGCTGCCAAGTGTCTTTTGGCCGGGTATCCTCGCAAGTTGGTTTGGGTGAGACGTAATGAACGAACGGCCACATCTTTTGATCGTCGACGACGACCGCGAAATCCGCGGGCTGCTGGCGCAGTACCTGGAGAAGCACGAGTTCCGCACGACCGCCGTGGCCGACGGCAAGGAGATGCGCCGCGTGCTGGAGCGCACGCACGTGGACCTGCTGGTGCTGGACCTGATGCTGCCCGGCGAGGACGGTCTGTCGCTGTGCCGCGAGCTGCGCAGCCGCTCGCAGATGCCGATTATCATGCTCACGGCCCGCGGCGAAGATGTCGACCGCATCATCGGCCTGGAGCTCGGTGCCGATGACTATGTCGCCAAGCCCTTCAACCCGCGCGAGCTGCTGGGCCGCATCAAGGCGGTCCTGCGCCGTGCCGCGCACACACCGCGCGACCCAAGTCCGGAGACCGTGCGTGGCTTCTCCTTCGGCGGCTGGCGCCTGGACACCGTCACCCGCACGCTGACCGATGCCGCCGGCAAGGACGTGGCGCTCAGCGGCGCGGAGTATCGCCTGCTGGCAGTGCTGCTCGGCTCCGCTAACCGCGTGCTCACCCGTTCGCAGCTCACCGAACTGCTGCGCGGGCGTGACGCCGATCCGTTCGACCGCAGCATCGACGTGCGCGTCAGCCGTCTGCGCCAGATTCTCGGCGACGACGCCCGTGCGCCGCAGATCATCAAGACAGTGTACGGCGAGGGGTACGTCATCGGCGTCAACGTCGTGAGCGACTAAAGCCGCCCGTCCATGCGCTTGTCCGTGTGGCCCCAATCCCTGTTCGGTCGCCTGCTGGCGGCCACGGTTGCCGCGGTGCTCGTGGCGCAGGCGGCGGGACTGGTGCTGATCGCCCAGGAGCGCGAGCGCTTCGTGCTGCAGGGGAGCGTGCGCGAGTGGACGCGCCGCATCGCCGAAACCACGCTGATGCTCAGGTCCCTGAGCGGCGCGGAACGCGCCGAGGCGGTCAGCGAGCTGTCCGCCCCGCATGGCCCGCACAGCTCCGCGGACGAGGTGCGCATGCCGCGCGACCGCCGCCACGATGCGCCGCCGCGCCCGGCGGAAGGCGCCTTCGTGCCCCTGCCGCTGCTGGCGGACTTCCAGCAGGCGCTGGGCGAGCAGCTGCGCGCAGCGCTCGGGCCCAGTTACGGCGTCGAGGTCCATGCGACGCCCGAGCCGCCGCCACCGGCGATCCACGTGGCCGCGCCGTTCTACGAGGCGCATGAGCTGGCGGTGCATCAGGAGAGGGTGCGCCACTACGACGTGACGGTACGGTTTGCCGACGGCGATGCGGTGCTGTATCGCGTGGCGCGCCTGTCGGGCGGGGCGCTGCTGCCGCGCAACCTGTTCGTCAACCTGTCACTGCTGGTGCTGTTCTTGGTCGTGGTGCTGTACATCGCCGCGCGCAACATCACCCGGCCGCTGTCGGATCTGGCACGCGCGGCCGACAGCGTCGGGCGGCACGCCAGTGCCGCACAGCTGCAGGAGCGCGGTGCGCGCGAGCTGCGTGACGCGGCACGCGCCTTCAACACGATGCAGGACCGGCTGCGGCGCTACCTCGACAGCCGCACGCGCGTGCTCGCGGCCATGTCGCACGACCTCAAGACCCCGCTGACGCGGCTGCGGCTGCAGGTGGAGGCGCTCGACAACCCGCCCATGCAGGAGCGCATCGGGCGCGAGCTCGACGAGATGGAGAGCATGGTGCACGAGGCGTTGTCGCTGTTTCGCGGGATGGATGACGGCGAGCCGGCAAGTGCAGTCGATGTGGACGCCCTGCTGGCGCAGATCCGCGGCGAATTCACCGACATGGGGAGCGAGGTCACGCTCACCGGTCATGCGCTCGCCCCGTTCGTGGGCAAGCCGCAGGCGCTCAAGCGCTGCCTCACGAATCTGGTGGCGAATGCCATCAAGTTCGGCGGCCGCGCGGATCTGGTGGTGGAGGACGGCGCGCAGCTCATCGTGCGGGTGCGCGACCGCGGGCCGGGCATCCCCCCGGACCAGCTGGAGCGCGTCTTCGAGCCTTTCTACCGGCTGGAGCACTCGCGCAACCGCGACAGCGGCGGCACGGGCCTGGGGCTTTCGATCGCCCGCGATCTCGCCCAGGCGCACGGCGGCACCCTCACGCTTGCGAACCTGCCGGCGGGGGGCCTGGAGGCCGTTCTGCGCCTGCCGCGCCGTCCCTGAGGCGTAACTGCGACGCGGCTCACAGCGGGCCGCGCCCGCACACTCGCTAACGATTGTTCACGCGTGCGGGCACTTCTGGCCCTTACTCTAGGCTTCGCAAAGCGGCCCCCGTCACCACCCCGCTTAAGGAGACTGAGTGAAAGCCACAGTATTAGCGCTCGCCCTCTTGTGTGCCGGCGCAGCGGTCGCACAGACCGCGCCCGCCACGGCGCCAAATGCGGCAGCCCACGAGGCGCGCATGATGGACAATCTCGCGACGCTGCTCGATCTGACCGATGCGCAGAAGCCGCAGGTGCAGGCCGTTCTGCAGGCCGAGCACGCCAAGATGAAGGCGCAGTTCGAGCAGAGCAAGGCCTCAGGCACCAAGCCCGACTTCGCGCAGATGAAGGCGTTCCACCAGCAGCTCCAGGCGGACACCCTGAAGCAGCTGACCCCGGTGCTGTCCGCCCTGCAGCTGAAGAAGTTCCAGGTGCTGAGCCAGATGCACGGCCATATGCACGGCCATCACGGGCCCCCGCCTGCCGGGGCCACGCCGCCCGCTGCCAGCTGATTTTCCGGCGCGACTGCGCGACTGTCGCGTTCAGGATGAGCGCGGCAGCTCGCGCAGCTCGTACCTGCCGGCTTCGTATCGAAGATAGCTGCCCTGCTCGTACCAGGCGCCGAGCACGATGCGCTGCGCCGGCTGCCCGTCGATCTGACTGTCATGGACCCCCGGGCGATGGGTGTGTCCGTGGATCATGCGCCGCACCCCGGCGGCGCGAAACGCCGTGTCCACCGTGGCCGCATTCACATCCATGATTTTCGGCACGGTGCGTCCCGTGTGCCGCTTGCTGCCGGCGCGCAGCTCGTTGGCCAGGATCTCGCGGCGCACACGCGGCAGTGCCAGGAAGCGCCCCTGCCAGGCGGGCGCGCGCACGATGGTGCGCAGCTCCTGGTAGGGCTGGTCATCGGTGCACAGGGCATCGCCGTGGGTGAGCAGTACGCGCTCGCCGTCCAGCTGCACGATCACCGGATCGTTCAGCAGCCGGCAGCCGCTGCGCTGACAGAAGCCCTCGCCCAGGAGGAAATCGCGGTTGCCGTGCATGGCGAAACAGGTGACGCCGCGCGCGCTCAGGCGGCGCAGTGCCTCGCACACGCGCTCGTTGTCGGGCTCGCGGTCATCGTCACCGACCCAGGCCTCGAACAGATCACCGAGGATGTAGAGCGCCTCGGCGTCGCGCGCCTCGGTGGCGAGGAAATCGAGAAACTGTGCCGTGGCGGGCGGCGCGCGGGCGTCCAGATGCACGTCCGAGACGAACAGCCGCGCCATCAGCTCACTTCGGCGACAGGACGTTGGGCTGGGACGGGGTCATCGGAGTCGGTGGCGTCGCGGCGCTGGCGGGCGCACCGACGATCTCCATCTTCTCGATGATCACAGGCTTCAAAGGCGCATCGCTCTTCCAAGGGCCGGTCGCCCCCGTCGGCGTCTCGCCGATGCGGTCGACCACGTCCATGCCCTGCACGATGCGCCCGAACACGGTGTAGCCCCAGCGGGTCGGCACCGGATCGAGGTCCGGATTGTCGACCAGGTTCACATAGAACTGCGCGTTGCCCGAGTGTGGCGGCTCGGCCCGCGCCAGTCCCACCGCACCGCGCTTGTTCTGCAGGCCGTTGCCGGATTCGTTGAAGACGTTTTCGTGGGTGGGCTTGATCTTTTGGCTGGCCGCGTCGTGTCCGCCACCCTGGATGACGAAGTTGGCGATAACGCGGTGTATGAGCGTGTTCGTGTAGAAGCCTTCGCGCACGTAGCGCAGGAAGTTCGCGACCGTGATCGGTGAGCGGTCGGCACGCACCTCGATCACGAATTCGCCCATATTGGTGGTCACCTTGACCTGGGTCGGCCCCTCGTCGGCGCGCGGCGTGGCGGGCAGCAGGGCGATGAACAGGGCAGCCAGCGCCGCCATCCGTATCCGGGACTTCATGAGCATCACTCCTCCGCTTCCATCTGCAGCAGGCACGCACGCCGGCCGCGAATTCTATAGCAGCGCGGCAGGGGCTGCGCTTATTGAGTTTCCTGAGTTTCCCGTAACATGGCGTCATGAGCGTTAGCGCAAGTTTCTCGCCCGGCGAGGGGCAGCAGCGGGTCACCCGTTTCGCTCCCAGCCCCTCCGGCGAGCTGCACCTCGGAAACGCCCGCACCGCGCTGTTCAACCAGCTGCTGGCGCGCCATAGCGGGGGCCGCTTCGTGCTGCGCATTGAGGATACAGACAGCGAGCGCAGCCGCGAGATCCATACTACGGCGCTGCTGGCGGACCTGCGCTGGCTCGGTCTGGACTGGGATGCCGGCCCGGACCGCGAGGACGCACGCGGGCCTTACCGGCAGTCACAGCGCGGCGCCCTGTACGCGCGCCACTTCGCTGCACTGGAGGCAGCGGGCGCCGTCTACCCGTGCTTCTGCAGCGCGCTCGAGCTGGCCTTGTCGCGCCGCACGCAGCTTGCGGCCGGCCGGCCGCCGCGCTATGCCGGGACGTGCCGGGAGCTGTCCGCCGCCGAGCGCGAACGGCGTGCAGCGCAGGGGCTGGCGGCGACGCTGCGTTTCCGGGTGCCGGCGGGCGAGCGCGTCAGCTTCGTCGATTTCGTGCATGGGCCGCAGAGCTTCCTCAGCGACGATATCGGCGACTTCGTCGTGCGGCGCGCCGACGGCACCGCGGCGTTTTTTTTCTCCAACGCCGTGGACGATGCCTGCATGGGCGTGACGCACGCCTTGCGCGGCGAGGATCACCTCACCAACACGCCGCGACAGCTGCTCATTCTGGCGGCGCTGTCGCTGCCGGCGCCGAGCTACGGCCACGTGGCGCTGCTGGTGGGCGCCGACGGTGCGCCCCTGTCGAAGCGGCACGGCTCGGTGAGCGTGCGCGAGTATCGCGAGCGCGGCTACCAGCCGGCGGCGCTCCTGAACCACCTGTTCCGGCTCGGTCATTCCAGTTCCGCGCACGGCATCCTCACCCTGCCACAGATGGCCGCCGCATTCGACACCGCGCACCTCGGGCGCGCGCCGGCGCGCTTTGATGAGCAGCAGCTCCACGTCTGGCAGAAGGATGTCGTGCACCACCTTTCGCCCGAGGCCGCGCGTGCCTGGCTGTCGGCCGTGCTGCCGCCGGCACTGGAGGAGCGCGCCGCCAGCGCCTTCATCGCAGCGCTCCTGCCGAACCTGGTGCTGCCGGAGGACGCGCTTCCCTGGCTGGACATCGTCTTCGGTGGCCTGCCGGTGCTCGAGCCGCAGGCCGCGCAGGTGGTAAGCGAGGCGGGCAGCGGTTATTTCGCGGCAGCCGCCGCGGCGGCGGCCCGCGACGGCAACGACCTGCCGGCCATCGCGGGCGCGGTGCGCGCGGCCACCGGTCGCAAGGGCGCAGCTCTCTACATGCCGCTGCGCGTGGCGCTCACCGGGCTTGCACACGGACCGGAGCTGGCGCCGCTTCTCAAGGCGATGCCCGCCGGCAAGGCGCGCGAGCGACTCGAGCGCTTTGCATGATCCGCATCCACAACTCGCTCAGCGGCCAGAAAGAGGAGCTCAAGCCGATCGTGGCCGGTGCGCTCGGCATGTACGTGTGCGGACTGACGGTGTACGACTACGTGCACATCGGCCATGCGCGCATGCTGCTGGTCTTCGACATGGTGAGCCGCTACCTGCGCCACCGCGGCTACCGCCTGACCTACGTGCGCAACATCACCGACATCGATGACAAGATCATCCGGCGGGCGGCGGAGAACGGCGAGCCGATCGGCGCACTGACGCAGCGCTTCATCGACGCCATGAACGAGGACTGCAGCGCGCTCGGCATCGTGCGGCCCGACCACGAGCCGCGCGCCACGCAGTACGTGCCGCAGATGATCGCGATGATCGGCGAGCTGATCGCGCGCGACTACGCCTACCTCGCTCCCAACGGCGACGTCATGTACGCGGTGGCGCGCTTCGCCCCTTACGGCAGGCTGTCAGGCAAGAATCTGGCGGATCTGCGCGCCGGCGCGCGCGTGGAGGTGGATGAGTCCAAGCGCGATCCGCTCGACTTCGTGCTGTGGAAGCACGCCAAGCCCGGCGAGCCTTCGTGGCCGTCGCCGTGGGGCGCGGGGCGCCCTGGCTGGCACATCGAATGCTCGGCCATGGCCTCGGCGCTGCTGGGCGTGAACTTCGATCTGCACGGCGGCGGACTGGACCTGAAGTTCCCGCACCATGAGAACGAGATCGCGCAGTCGTGCGCGGCGAGCGGGGCGCGCTTCGCCAACCTGTGGATGCACAACGGCTTCGTCAACATCGACGACGAGAAGATGTCGAAATCGCTCGGCAACTTTTTCACGCTGCGCGAGGTGCTGCCCACCCTGCGCCACCCGGAAGTGCTGCGCTTCTTCGTGCTCTCGAGCCACTACCGCGGGCCGATCAACTATTCGCTCGAGCTGCTCGACCAGGCCGACGCGAGCCTCAACCGCCTGTACACGGCGCTGCGCGACGTCACCGTGACCGAGGCGCCGCCGAGTGCCGCCAGCGCGCGCTTCCACGAGGTGCTGGACGACGATTTCAACACCCCGGAGGCGCTCGCCGTGCTGCAGGGGCTCGCCCGCGAGGTCAACACCGCCAAGGACGCAGGGGATGCGGCGCGTGCCGCGCAGCTGGCGAGCGAACTCAAGACCCTGGGAAGCGTGCTGGGACTCTTTGGCGTGGCGCCGTCGCAGTGGTTCCGTCTCGCCAAGCGCGGAGCGCAGGAGCAGCCGACACAGAACGCCTTGAGTGATGCCGACATCGAGAGCCGCATCGCCGCACGCACGGCCGCGCGCCGCGCCCGCGATTTCGCACAGTCGGACCGCATCCGCGACGAACTCGCCGCTGCCGGGGTCGTGCTCGAGGACCGCGCCGGTGGCGAGACACTGTGGCGGCGGGCGTGAGCTAAGCCGACTCCGGAGCAGACCTTGCTTCCTCTTTCGCGTAGACCGTGAGCCCGCGCCGGCGAGATCCGGTCGGGTTTTCGTGGCGCGCTTGTTGCTAGCCGCTTACGGTGCGAGCAAGAACATCCGGGTAACCGCTCCACCCGCTTGCGCCGTGACTGGTGTCAACTCCGCATAAGAAGAAAATAGGGGCAGCCCTGCAGGCTGCCCCTGATGCGTCCTCCTGGACGCGCGCGATCCGTGCGCGACTTGTGCGCGATCCGTGCGAGATCGTTCTGCTAGAGAGCCGCGTGGAAATCGAACATGTCGAACAGGTCACCGATCGCCGGGCTGTTGACCGGCACGTACGGGTTTTCTTCCTTCACCAGCGGGTTCGGGAAGTTGTCGCGGCTGCGACGCGTGACCGTCGGCAGGTTCCAGTTGCGCTCGATGAACTTCAGGATCGAGACGTGATCCGTGTAGTCATGCGAGATGAACCCGTGACGCGCGTACGGTGACACCAGCAGCAGCGGGATACGCGTGCCGTCGCCGAAGAAGTCGAGCGGCTGCACGTAGCCTGAGTCGTAGTAGCCGCCACCCTCATCGAAGGTAATGAAGATCGCGGTGTCCTTCCACAGCTGCGGATTGGCGCGCACCGCGTCGATGATCTTCTTCGAGAATCCTTCGAACAGGTCGAGCTTCGAGGAGGACGGATGCCCGTCCACCAGTCCGCTCGGCTTGACGAAGGAGACTGCCGGCAGGGTGCCCTTGGCGATATCGTTGTACAGGTTGGCCGTATCCTGAATGTGCGCGTTGCGGATCTTCGGGTCCGCCATGATCGAGGTGTCGTACTGGAACGGATTGCAGATGTTGCAGTACTCGTCGGTCTGCGCACCGATGGCGCCGTAGTTCAGCTGATAGGGGTCCGGCACGTAGTTGTTCCACTGGTCGCCGTAGTACTTCCAGGACACCTGTGCCTTCAGCATCGTGTCGCCGATGCTGGGCGTCGAGGACGGCGGAACGGTGAACACCGTGTTGTTGGCGTTGGTGTCGGTGAAGGCATTGGCGCCGTTGCCGAAATAGCCCGGGTTGTAATTGTTCAGGAGATAGTAATGTCCCGGCTCGCAGCGTGGCTCGATCGGGCGCGGTAGTGACTGCAGGTACTTGTTGATCGCTGCGACGCCGGGCTGCTTGCTGTTCGCGCATTCGCTGTACGAGCCGCCGCCGAAGGATGCCGCTCCAAACGAGCCGCCGCCGTAGCCGTCCTCGGCGTACCAGTTGTTGGTGCCGGCCGCAGGATTCGGGTTTTCGACCTCGCTGACGATGCCCTGGTTGGCGCTGCCTATGGCCACCTCGACGTTCTGCGGCGGCGCGGCCGCATGGCCGTTGCCGTCGCTGAACCAGATCGCATCGCCGTGGCCGAGCATGATGTGGTTGGCGCCCGTGCCGCCGCTGACCGACTGGTGGAAGTTGTCGCTCATGGCGAAACGGTCGGCGAGCGAGGTGAAGTAGGGCGCATCGCCCTGCTGCACGTTGTAGAAGCCGAGCGCGGTGGAACCTTCACCGGTGGTCTTCATGCCCGGTGCGTACTCGGTGCTGAAGTTGCTCGGCTGGGCCAGGCCGTTGGTGCCGGCACCGACGGTCACTTCCACCCAGGAGAACAGCGACGCGTCGCATCCCGAGGGGCGCTGGGCGGTCGCATGCTCGACGCTGCAGTCAAGCTGCTGCCACATCTGATAGAAGCGGTGCACCGGGCTCGCCGCGTACGAGGTGTAGAAGAAACTGGTGTTGTTGGTGAGCTGGAACGGGCCGGTGGGCAGCGCATTGACGTTGCTGATGCGCGTGTCCGGGGTCTTGGAGGTGAGGCCCGAGCCGCCCGTAACCAGTGAGGGGTAGTACTCCGGCGGCAGTCCGTTCTCGGAGGTCTCCGCCAGCTGCAGGCTGTCGTCGCTGACCCAGGAGCTCGACGGGCCGCCCACCAGCGGGGCTGGCAGCACGTTGCCGGGGAACGCCGACTTCGGCGGGTTCAGCAGGAATGCGTCCGAGCCGGGGTCGCTGGCCGCGCGCTGCTGCGCCTTTGCGAAATTGGGACCGGGCGAGCCGTCGGCCTTGACGATGCCTTCGGACAAGAGATTCCACACGTGTTCGCCGCGCTTCGGCACGTAGGTGGCGAAGACGTGATCGAAGCTGCGGTTCTCGCCGATGATCACGATCACATGCTTAATGGGGCTGGCGGTGCGGGTCTCGGCCGCGCTGGCGGTCGCCGCGCCGGCGAGTGAGGCACCGAGTGACATCTGCAGCATCGCTAGTGAGCCGAGTGCGAGACGCACTCCATCCACGACACGGCCGCGGGGGCTGTCGAGTTCCATGAAAATTCTCCCTTCAATTGCCCGATTTTTGTGGGCCGCTCCGTTGTAGCCGCCGTTTATTGCACCGACATGATCGCCGTGTGACCGGCGTGCGAACAGTGCCGTGGCCGTGGCCACAGAGCGCTTCAGCGAGATTTCGCCGCCGGCTCGACGCGTATCAGTCCCATCATGCCGCCGTCCTCGTGTTCGAGCAGGTGACAGTGGTAGAGGAACGTGCCGACGGTATCCGGATCGCGGAAGTCCATGCGCAGCCGCACGCTCGGATATTGCAGCGTGCGGCCGTTGAAGTACGGCACGTTCACGGTGTCGCGCAGGAACGGCTCGTCGACCGGCACGCCGGACCAGTCCAACAGCAGAAAATGTATCTGATGGATGTGGAAGGCGTGCAGCTCGGTGGAGCGGTTCTCGATGATCCAGTCCTCGACGTCTCCCTGGTGCACCACGATATTGGGTACGGTCGCGGCCGGATCGAACGCGACCGGCTGGTCGCCGTCCACGGTGATGAAAAAGGCGGTGGCGCTGTTGGGGTTGGCAGGATCGGAGAGCTTCTCGGAAAAGTACAGGCGCCGCACACGCACCGGCGTCACGCTGCCGAGCCACGGTCGATCCGGCGGCGGCAGCGGCGCGGCGCTTGCCGGCAACTGCGCCGCCGGCTCGGGCGCATCGGCGGCTGCAGTGACGGTGGCGAGCGCACGGTTGGGATCGTTCTCGCCGCCCTGGCCGGTATCGACGGTGCGCGTGACCAGTAGCCCCGGCACCCCTGCCGGCGGTCCGGTGACGATGAACTCGACGCGCCCGCCCGGCGGCACGCCGATGTGCTCGCTCCACTGAATGGTGGGCGCAGCGGCGTCCGCGCGGTTGACCGGCACACCGTCGATGGCGACGATCCCGAGCCGCTGCGGTGCGCGCTGGAACAGCAGCGCCAGATTCAGATAAGTGACGCCGGAGGCATTCAGCACGCGCCACAGCTGGCGCTCGCCGGGCTTAAGTCGCAGCGCGGCCGGCGGGTAATCGGGGTAGGGGACCGGGACGAAGTTGACCGACAGGTCCTTGGCCGGTTTGCCGAAACCGGTGCCGTTGTTGGCCGCATCGCCGTCGCGGTCGATGAGCATCTTCGGCACCACCGGCTCCGACTTGGACGGCTGCGCATCCGGATTGAGCAGGGCCTGATCGCGGATCACGAGCACGCGCTCCGGCAGGCCGAGCACGGCCGGGTCGGCCCGCTCCAGGCCTTCGACGATCAGGGCGCCGGAGGCGCCGCCCTGGACCTGCACCGAGCTGAAACCGTGAATATGCGGGTGGTACCAGTAAAGCCCCGGCGGCTCGTCGGCGGGGATGCGGAAGCGATATTCGAACGGGCCGTCCTGCGGCTGAATCGAGGTCTTCACCACCTCGTCCTGGTGGCACAGCGGCGGCACCGTCAGCCCGTGGAAATGCAGGTTGGTGGCGGTCGCATTCATGACGCCGCTGCTGCACGGATCGGTCGCAGGCGGTGCATGAATGTGCTCATGCACGGCGGGCGCGCCGGCGCCGGCCCCGAGATCGACGAGCGCATTGCGCAGTTTCAGGATCAGCAGGTCGCCGGGATGCACGCGCAGTGTCGGGGACTGTGTGCCATCGCCGAGCAGGTAGCAGTAGCGTACCGACCCGTCCGGCTCCCTGACGTTGTGAACACTCAGGTCGAGCTGCAGCACGCCAGCGCTGCTGCGCAGATCGCGCGGTTCGGGCACCGTGCTGCCGGGCTCGGGCCGCGGACAGGTATCGGCCGCGCGCGTCACGGCCAGCGGCGCGAGCCAGGCCGCCACTGCAATCACCGCCAGGATGAGCTTGGGTCGGCGCGCTTGCATCGCATTGGCCGCGCCCGTGCCTTGAGGCACGCGCGCCGCGTCAGCCGCCCGAACCCAGCTGGTGCGCCAGCACCGCGCGCATCTGCTCCAGGTCGTGCACGCGCTGGGCCGCTTTGCGCATCGCCCGCACGTCGATGGCGGTTGCAGCACGCAGCGCTGCGTACTCCGAGCGTGCGTGCGCCAGCGCCTCGAGCGTGCTGCGCCAGCGCCCCTTCAGGGTCTGCCGCGCCGCCTGCATCACCGCTGCCCGCCAGCGCGCAATTGCCGTCTGTGACATGGAAACGTCCGTGCCGCCACCGGCCCATGATGCCGAAGCTGTATGACAGCCTGCTTGCACGCAGTCTACAGATCTGTTGCGGATCTGCCGGGGCAATAAAAGCCTTGACAACGACAGCCTAGGCAACTAAATTAGCGTCCTGCTCCCCGCATGAGGGGAGTGGCGTACCCCCAAGGGGAGATCCCCGGAGCCGTACATATGGGCGACATTTACGACAGCGCGAACTACCAGCCGTGCAAGAGCCTCGGCTCGCTGTTAAGCCGCGTGCGCATGGAGATGCTGTGCGCGCTCGACCACGAGCTGAGCACGGACAAGCGCCTGGCCCCGCTGGAGATGAGCGCGGCGCAGTGGATCATCATCGCCAACCTCGCAGGTCCGCAGGGCCCGCGCTCGGCGGCAGACCTGTGCAAGGGCATCTCCTACGATGCCGGCGCGATGACACGCATGCTCGATCGTCTGGAGCACAAGGGGCTGATCCGTCGCAGCCGCAGCGCCGAGGACCGGCGACTGATGATTCTGGAGCTGACGGAGGAGGGACGCGCGGCCTACCCGCGCATGCGTGAGATTTCGCTGCAGGTGGCCAACCGCTTCCTGCACGGCTTTACGAAGACCGAAGTGCGCCAGCTGGAGGGACTGCTGGGCCGGATGCTGGACAACGCCCAGGACGTGGCTGCACGCGCGACGGCGTAGGCATTTTTTTGGAGGGATGTCTGCCTAGGCAAAATCCGCCGCGGCAATGACAGCCCGCTAAAGGGACGACAATGGATACGAAACCGACTTCTGCTACCGCGCTGCGCAGCCGCCGCTGGCGCTGGCTTGGCGGCGTGCTGGGCACGACGCTCGTCGCGCTGCTGATATACGCGCTGTACTGGGCGCAGGTTCTGCGCTATCACCAGACGACCGACGACGCCTACGTGGGTGGCAACGTGGTGCAGATCACCCCGCAGATCTCCGGCACCGTCATCGCGATCGGCGCCGACGATACGCAGTTCGTCAAAGCCGGACAGCCCTTGGTGCGGCTCGATCAGGCCGACGCGCGCGTGGCGCTCGACCAGGCGGAAGCCCAGCTGGCGCGCAGCGTGCGCGACGTGCGCAACCTGTTCGCCACTACATCGCAGCTGGAGGCGGCGGTGCAGCTGCGCCAGACGGATCTCGCGGCGGCCGAGAGTGATCTTGCCCGCCGCAAGCGACTGGGTGCCTCGGGCGCCGTATCCGGTGAGGAGCTGCAGCATGCCGTGGACGCCGTGAACGCGGCGCAGGCGGGCCTGCTGGCCGCACGCCAGCAGCTGGCCGCCAACCTCGCGCGCGTCGATGGCACCACGCTCAACAACCACCCGCAGGTGCGCGACGCGGCGGCGGCGGTCCGCAATGCCTACCTGACGCTGGCGCGCACCGAACTGCCGGCTCCCGTCGCCGGCTTCGTCGCGCGGCGCAACGTGCAGCTCGGGCAGCGCGTCGCGCCCGGCACGGCGCTGATGGCCGTCGTGCCGCTCGACCAGGTGTGGGTGGATGCCAACTTCAAGGAGCCGCAGCTCGCGCACATGCGGGTCGGGCAGCCGGTGCGCTTGAGCGCCGACCTGTACGGCGCGCGCGTGGTGTATCACGGCACGGTGGCCGGCTTCGGCGCCGGCACGGGCGCGGCTTTCTCACTGCTGCCGGCGCAGAACGCAACCGGCAACTGGATCAAGATCGTGCAGCGCGTGCCGGTGCGCGTGGCGCTCGATCCGCACGAGCTCGCCGCCCATCCGCTGCAGATCGGGCTGTCGATGAAGGCCGACGTCGATGTCAGCGCCGGCGATGACCACGCACGTCTGCCGCAGCTGGCGACCAACGCGGTCAGCTGGTCGACCGATGTCTTCGATACGAGTGATGCGCAGGCTGGCGCGCGCGTGCAGGCGATCATCGCCGCCAACGAGTCGGCAGCGGGTGCCCCGGCGCCGCTGGCCGGCGATGCGCCCCGCCACGCTCTGCTGGCCACCGCGCACCTGCCGGGCCCGGCGCGGCGCCTGCACTGAGCTAAAGGCTTGCGGGCGGCGCATGGCACAGGATGCTGACAGACCGGCGGGCGGCGGCGCTGCGGGGGCAGCGCCGCCCACCCCGCCCGGCAGCCAGCCGCTGCGCGGCGCACAGCTGGCATTCGGCACGGTGGCTCTCTCGCTCGCCACCTTCATGAACGTGCTCGATACGTCGATCGCGAACGTATCGCTGCCCTCCATCGCCGGCGACCTCGGCGTCTCCCCGGACCAGGGCACCTGGGTCATCACCTCCTTCGCCGTGGCCAACGCGATCTCGCTGCCGCTGACCGGCTGGCTGTCGCGTCGCTTCGGACAGGTGCGCCTCTTCACCCTGTCGGTGATGCTGTTTGTCATCGCCTCGTTCCTGTGCGCGCTGGCGCCGACGCTGCCGATACTCATTCTGGCCCGTGTGCTGCAGGGGGCGGTGGCAGGTCCCATGATCCCGCTGTCGCAGTCGCTGCTGCTGGCGAGCTACCCGCGCAGTCGTGCCGGCATGGCGCTCGCCATGTGGTCGATCACCACACTCGTCGCTCCGGTGGTGGGACCGGTGCTGGGCGGCTGGATCACCGACAACATTTCCTGGCCGTGGATCTTCTACATCAACATCCCGGTCGGCATCGGCGCGGCCATTGCCACCTGGGCGATCTATCGCAAGCGCGACACGCCCACGGCCCGCGTGCCGGTGGACGCGGTGGGCCTGGGGCTGCTGATGCTGTGGGTCGGCTCCATGCAGGTGATGCTCGACAAGGGCAAGGACCTCGACTGGTTCAATTCGGGAATGATCGTGACGCTCGCCTGCATCGCCGTGGTCGGCTTTGCCGTGTTCCTGATCTGGGAGCTCACCGAGGAGCATCCGATCGTCGACCTGTCGCTGTTCCGCCGGCGCAACTTCTGGGTAAGCACGCTCGCGATGCTGGGGGCTTACGGACTGTTCTTCGGCAACGTGGTGCTGCTGCCTCTGTGGCTGCAGCAGTACATGGGCTACACCGCAACCCTCGCCGGCGAGGTGCTGGCGCCCGTGGGATTCCTCGCCATCATCTTGAGTCCGGTCGTCGGCCGCATCTCCGACCGCGTCGATCCGCGCATCCTCGTCACCATCTCATTCGGGGTGTTCTCGCTGGTGCTCTTCATGCGCTCGCACTTCAGCACCGATGCCACGATCGGCACGCTCATGCTGCCCACGATCATTCAGGGCGCCGGCATGGCCGCCTTCTTCATCCCGCTGGTATCGATCTCGCTGTCGGGGCTCCCGCCCGACCGCATTCCGGCCGCATCCGGACTGTTCAACTTCGCGCGCATCACCGCGGGCGCCTTCGGTACCTCCATCACCACCACGGTGTGGGACCGCCGTGCGACGCTGCACCATGCGCAGCTGGTCGAGCGCATGACTACCGGCGACCCGGTGACGTCGCAGGCGCTTGGCACGCTGCACACCGGCGGTGTGGGCAGCGATCAGGGCTTTTTTGTCGTCAACCGTCTGGTGGATGCGCAGGCGTTCATGCTGTCGGCCAACGACATCTTCTATGTCTCCGCGATCGCCTTTCTCGCGCTCATCTTCCTCATTTGGCTTGCGCACCCGGTGCGCGGCAAAAACGCCGCCGCCGCCGCGTCCGGCGCGCACTGAAATTCGGCCCGGCAGTGCTTCAGCGCCGCCCGGCTCAACCGTGACGGGCGAGCCGCAGCAAGCGCGGCGCCAGCAACCACCGCAGCTCGCCGGCGCCGCTGCGCACGGAAGCCGGGAACACCACGAGCGCCGCTCCCATCTTGCGCAGTGCGAAGGCGTCGCCGGAGATTTTGCCGGGCAGGCACGCGACGAGCAGCTGGCTTAGGTCCGGCTCGTGTCCGACGACGGCGACGCAGGCAGCGGTGCGCTGCGCCAGGAGCGACAGCAGGGCCTGCGTCGCTGCGCCGGGTCGCAGCTGCGGGCAGGGCTGCGCGTCCGGCCAGCCCGGCAAACTTGGTGAGGAGGGCCGCGGTGTGCCGGGTGCGCTCCAGGGGGCTTGCCAGCACCTGCAGCGGCCGCGGCGCGATGCGCCGCAGCCCTGCGGCGGCGCGGCGCGCGCGCGCCACCCCGCGCGACGACAGCGGGCGGTCCGCATCATCCGGCCAGCGCTGCCGGTTGCGCTCGCAGGCGATGGCATGACGGACGATCAGCAGCTCCATGGGCGATGCGCTGCCGCGGCCAGTTTAGTGCTTGAGCGGGCGGGCGTCCGTCTCGGCAGCGCGCACGGCCGCCATCTGCGCCGGGGCCGCGTTCGCCGCCTCGATCGCGGCGAGCACGTCGGGGAGCGCGGTGGCGCTCTCGCGCAGCTCGCCGAGCCGCGTGCGCAATGCCTTCCAGCGCCTGCCGCGCACTTTGCGCCACGAACTCGCGAGCGTCTGGCGCGCCTGCGTGGTGATCTGCGCATGGTGCTCGGCCAGGCGCCCCATCAGGAACAGCGTCTGGGCTGGCAGTGCGCTCGCAGGATCCGCAGCGAGCGCCGCGAGCCGCGTCTGCGCCATGTACGCATCCTGATGCGCACCCAGCCGGTCCTGCAGGCGCCGCAGCGCTTTGAGCAGCTCGTCGGCGGGCTTGCCAAACATCAGGGCGCCGCATTCGGTCGCGTAGCGCAGCTGCTTCGCACGCCGCCGCACCTGGTGGTAGTCCTCCATCGAAGCCTTGGCGCGCAGCCGGTCCACGGACTTGCGCAGCTTGCGATAGCGCCGCTGCACGCGCTCGGGCACGACGGCCATGGCGCGGTCATTGCCGCGCGCGCGGGCCGCCACCGCGCCGGAAAGCGTGAGCGTTTCCAGCCAGTGCCGCACCGGTTCCGAATCAAGACTGCGCAGCATGCGCTCGCGCGCCTGGGCGCGTTCGCGCTCGAGAAACGCGCGCAGCGGCTCGGCGGCGGCCTGCTCACGCTCGGGCAGCCGCGCACAGTAACGGCCGAGTTCCTCGAGCTGCACGTCCAGGTCGCGCGCGGCGCCGAGGCTGCGGAGCACTATCTTGGTGGTCTTGCGCAGTCGCAACAGCGCGCGCGGCAGCTGTCGCTTGAACAGTGCCAGCGTGGCGTCGATGCGGCGCGCCGTCACGCGCAGCTGATGGAGCTCTTCCGGGTCCTCACCGAGCCGCGCACCCGGCTCATGCGCGTGCCACGCGCCCAAGAGGCGCTGCAGCTCGGCGATCGCCACGTCGTGCGCGCTGCTCGCGCCGCCCGGTGCACGCTGCGCCTCGCTGAGCGTGGCCGCCGCCGCAGGCGTGACTTGCACCAGCTCGCTGGAAATGAGCGCCTGCGGCTCGCGTGGTCCCCCGGGGGTCTTCATTGTCGAGAAAGTCTAACAAAAGCGGCGCTGCGATGGCGCTTGCGCTCGGCAAGAAGCGGCCAGCCGTGCATGCTATGTGCCTGATCCTATGTCATCCCCACGCACTCAAGGAGAGAGGCCATGTCCGAAGGACAGCTCAAGGGACTGAGAGTCGCAATTCTTGCCACGGATGGTTTTGAGCAGTCGGAGCTGCTGGAGCCGCGCAAGGCGCTGGATGCGGCAGGCGCCACGACCCAGGTCGTCTCGCCGAAGGACGGGCGGGTACGCGGCTGGAACCACAAGGAGTGGGGCAGCGAGGTCGAGGTCGATCAGAAGCTGAACAGCGCCGACCCGCACGACTACGATGCGCTGGTCCTGCCCGGCGGTGTCATGAACCCCGACGCGCTGCGCATGAATCAGGGCGCGGTGGCGTTCGTGAAGTCCTTCTTCACGGCCGGCAAACCGGTCGCCGCGATCTGCCACGGACCGTGGACGGTGATCGAGAGCGGCGCGGCGAAGGGACACCGCATGACCTCCTGGCCGTCACTCAAGACTGATATCAAAAACGCAGGCGGCGAGTGGGTAGACGAGGAGGTGGTGGTCGACGGCAAGCTCGTGACCAGCCGCAAGCCCGACGATCTGCCCGCCTTCAACCGCGAAGTGCTGAAGCTATTCGCTCAGGTGCGTCCGCGGGCGCACACATAAAAACGCAAATGATTCTTTAATCAAGGAGATTGCAGATGAAGTATCTGATCGTAGCGGCGCTGCTCGCCCTGCCACTGGTCGCGGCCGCAGCGAGCTCACCGGATGAGTCGTTCTACAAGTCGGCAGCGGAGGCGGGCATCTCCGAGGTGGACCTCGGTAAGCTTGCCCAGGACAAGAGCAGCAATCAGCAGGTCAAGGATTTCGGCGCCATGATGGTCAAGGACCACTCGGCCGCCAACGACAAGCTGCAGGCGCTGGCCTCGTCCAAGGGCATCTCGCTGCCGACCTCTGCGAGCATGGGACAGATGGCAACCAAGGCGAAGCTGGAAGTCCTCAAGGGCGACACCTTCGACAAGTCGTACATCAAGGCGCAGGTGAAGGGCCACGTCGACACGGTCAAATTGCTGAACAAGGAGATCGCCTCGGGACAGGATGCGGACGCGAAGAGTTTCGCCCAGGCGGTTCTGCCGACGGTGCGCTCGCACCTGAAGGCCATCCGCGCGCTGGCCACCAGCGAGAACGTCAAGAGCTGATTTATCGCTGCCTCACCCCGCAGCGCCGCTCCAGCGCGGCCTGCCGGGGGTCCGCTTCGCTGCCCTTAGCGGCGGAAATTGACGCTGCGTAAGCCACTTACGTATGATTCGCGCCCCCCGTGCGGCGGGGCCGGCTAGGGGCGATTTGTCACTTCGTGCCCGTAGCTCAGGCGGATAGAGCATCGGCCTTCTAAGCCGAGGGTCGCAGGTTCGAGTCCTGCCGGGCACGCCAGCCGCGACGAGGAACGACGGTGGACGTAGCTCAGTTGGTAGAGCCCCGGGTTGTGATCCCGGTTGTCGTGGGTTCGAGTCCCATCGTCCACCCCAAATTTTCGGGGCCGTTAGCTCAGTTGGTAGAGCAGGAGACTCTTAATCTCTTGGTCGAAGGTTCGAATCCTTCACGGCCCACCAATTTCAAAGACTTGCGCGTTTCGCAGCGCGTAAGTTCCAACAATTGCGCAGCATAAGCAGATAGCAATGCGGCTTGCCCATGCGCCGTCAGGCGGAACGCCGGGCAACGAAGTGATCCCAGCCGCTGAGCGGCGGCGCCTCGAGGCCGCCTCACTGGACGGACAGCTGGGTTGGGGGAGCCACCTCACTCTTGGGCAAGATCACGGTAAGAACTCCATCCTGGTACGAAACTTCCGCGCGCCTCGCATCGATGTTGTGAGGCAGCGGGATACTGCGCTCAAAGCGGCCGAACGCCCGCTCCATCAGATGATAAAAACGCGGCTCATCCTCGCCGGAGAACTGTTTATCCCCACGGATCCGAAGGCGCCCGCGATCGACCGAAACGTTAATGTCTTCCTTACGCATCCCAGGCAGCTCGATGCGTACGATGACTGCCTGGGCGGTTTCCCAACATTCGCCGGCCAAGAGAGCCCAGGTGGGGAAGTGCTTGGTGTTACCGTCGGCCTTTCTTTGCTTGGCAGAACTCACGTACTGCGTGAGGGCGTCGTTGCTTCGCGTCAGCATCTCCCGCCAACCTTCCGTGAGGCCTACCCATGCGCGGGAGATACCGCGCTCCAACTCCGATCGTAGCTTCTTGAGGGGATCCATCGAGATTTGGACCTCCGACTAATCACACGCCTGCCGTGCCGCCGGAACACGGCACTCAAACGTGGCTTTTAAGCCGCCTGCGGGCAAGTTTCAAGCGAGCCGAAAATGGCCGCGCTAATTGTTACGCTGACGCTTATATAGGCCAAAATCTGGCGGGACCCGCTCTTGAAACGTCATTCCCAGATCCTACTTTGGAGCCGTCTGTCCAAAGCCCACTGGGAGGTGGTTGCCATGTTCGAAAGTGTCTTCACAAGTTTCGATACAGATGGCCTCTTCAAGGAATTCAGGCGGCTGGAAAACGAGATGGGTCAGCTCTTTGGCCACTCGCCATGGCCCGCCGGGATTCGTGCGGTGCAGCGGGGTACCTTTCCACCGCTCAATGTTGCGGCGAACCCGGAGCGGGTGGATGTGTATCTGTTCGCCGCCAACCTGGATCCGAAGAGCCTTGACCTTTCCATCCAGCAGAACCTGTTGACCGTTTCCGGCACTCGCAAGGTCGAACTGGACGAGGCGGCAGAATACTACCGGCGCGAACGCTTCGATGGTGAGTTCAGGCGCGTGATCACGCTTCCGGATGACGTGGATCCGGAGCGTGTTGAAGCAAAATACCGCAATGGCGTGTTGCAGATCACGATTCAGCGGCGTGAATCTGCACGGCCTCGGCAGATCGCCGTGAGTTAGGAATGGAGGCGCAAACCATGAAAACAGATCGAGACGTCGCGACGCGCGGGTCCACCGCCGTCGAAGAGAAAACAGAGGGATCCTCCGCCGCGACTGAGAGTGAGGCGCGGCAGACAGACGTGCCGCGCGTGCCTGCAGTCGATATCCTCGAGGACGCGCATCAGATAACGGTGCAGGCAGAGATGCCGGGGGTCTCGAAGGAGGGACTGAATGTCCGGGCCGACCGGAACAGTCTACTCATTGAGGGTGACATAGCGCTCGACCTGCCCTCGGGGATGTGCGCACTCTATGCGGACTTGCAGACCACGAAGTACCGACGAACCTTCGTCCTGAGCGGCGAGCTTGAGACGGAGCGGATTGCAGCGAGTCTCAAGGATGGCTTGTTGACGGTACGTATCCCGAAACGGGCTGAGTTCCGCACGCGCAAGATCAAAGTGGATGTGGCATGAGCATACGATGAACCGGCCGGTCGCCCGGGCGACCGGCCGGACCGGTAGCGATCTTCGTCGGTCAGATAAATCGCATAGCTCAACGCGACAATGCCCCGCCAAGAACAAGGGCGCGGAGTTCTCCTGGCAGCAGCCGCTGGGGGGCGGCTTCGGGGCGCTCGCCAACTACACCTATGCAGACGGCCACGCGGCCGACGGCACCCCGCTGGTGGGCTCCTCCAAGAACACCGCCAACGGCGAGCTGTACTTCGAGCGCTGGGGCCTGAGTGTGCGCGTCGCCTACACTTACCGCTCCTCGTTCCTGGTGGGCCTGGCGAACGTCACCCAGCAGTACAAGGCCGGCATCGGCACCCTGGCCGCTTCCCTCAACTACGCGCTGAACGAGCACCTCATTTTCACCTTCGACGGCCTGAACCTGAACAACCCGGTGCTCAAGTACTATTCCAACGCCGAGCAGCCGCAGGCCTTCTACTCCAACGGTCGCCAGTACTACCTGGGCGTGCGGCTGTCGCTGTAGCGAAGTGCACGGGCGCTGCGCGCCCGGATATAAGGGGAGGGCGGATGAGGGGATACCTGCGCTGGGCGCTGCTGCTCTGGGCGCTGCCGTGCGCGGCGCAGACGATCCGCATCGATGCCGCCGCCGAGCACGCCACCAACCTCATCCGGCCGGCTGAGGCGCTCGGGGCCGGGCTCGACCGTCTGCCCTACGGCGCCTCCGACAAGCTCCTCACGCCCGCCGTCATCGAGAAACTGCACGCGGCCGGCTGGAACAGGGTCACCTATCGCCAGAACACCGAGCTGCACGCGGAAGCCTGGCACTGGAATCCCCACGGCACCTGGAGCGGTCCGGGCGAACGCGGTTACTTCGTGGGCGATGCCGCGCCGGCGAAGGCGCCCATCATCCACTCCTGGGGCTATCCCTTGCCGCGGCGCGGCGTCACGCGCGATGACGGCACCGATACCATCGGCTACTCGCGCCTGACGGACGGGGACCCGGCGACGTTCTGGAAGAGCAACCCCTACCTCACCCAGGCCTACACCGGCGAGGCCGATACGCTGCACCCGCAGTGGGTAATCCTCGATCTCGCCACCCGGCAGAAGCTCGACGCCATCCGCATCGAGTGGGCGAACCCGTATGCCACCAGCTACGTGGTGCAGTTCTGGACCGGCGAGGACCCGATCCGCAAGCCCGCCGCCGGCAGCTGGCAGCGCTTCCCGCACGGGGCGGTGAATGACGGCCACGGCGGCCGCGGCGCGCTCAGGCTCGCTGATTTGCCCGTGGACGCGCAGTTCGTGCGCATCCTCATGAGTCACTCGTCGAACACCTGCAGCGCATCGCCCCGGCAGGACCCGCGCGACTGCGTGGGCTACGCCATCGGCGAGATCGCGCTCGGCATCTTAAGCCGCGATGGCAAGTTCCACGACGTGTTGCGCCACACAGCGGACCAGGACCAGACGGCGACCTACTGCTCCTCCGTCGATCCCTGGCACCAGAGTCAGGACCTGGACGAGAAGGCGGGGGAGCAGGTCGGGTTCGATCGCTTCTTTACCAGCGGCATCACCCGCGGACTCCCGGCGATGATTCCGATCGCCATGCTCTACTCGACGCCCGCGGATGCGGTCGCGGAGCTTAAGTACCTGAAGCGCCGCGGCTACCCGGTGGCGTACGTGGAGATGGGCGAGGAGCCGGACGGCCACTACACCGTGCCCGAGGACTACGCGGCGTTGTATCTGCAGTTCGCAGCGGCGCTCCACCGCTTCGATCCGACCCTGAAGCTCGGCGGCCCGATCTTCACCGGCCAGAACGAGGACATCCAGACCTGGGCGGACGCCTCCGGCAGCACCTCGTGGACGGGACGCTTCATCGAATACCTCAAGTCCCACGGGCGGCTCCAGGACCTCGCGTTCTTCTCATTCGAGCATTACCCGATCGATCCGGGAAAGATCGCCTGGAGCAGCCTCTACGAGGAAGCGACGTGGGTCACGCACATCATGCAGGTGTGGCGCGAGGACGGCGTGCCGCAGAACGTGCCGCTCTTCATCACCGAGTCGAACCTGTCCTCGCAGTACTCGGAGGCCTACATGGACCTGTGGGGAGGGCTGTGGCTGGCGGACTATATCGGCGCGTTCCTCGCCAATGGCGGCAACGCGGTCTACTACTTCCACTACCTGCCGGAAGCCATGGGCAGCGGGCACAACGGCTCGCCCGGGACGTTCAGCTTCTATACCGCCGACAAGGACCTGAAACTGGGTCAGCCGACGGCGCAGTTCTTCGTGAGCCAGCTGATCAACCGCGAGTGGCTGCAGCCGGGCGATCAGGAGCATCGCCTGTACGCTGCGCACTCGGATATCAGCGACGGTGCCGGCCACGAGCTCGTCACGGCGTACCCGGTGCAGCGCCCCGACGGTGCCTGGGCACTCCTCATCGTCAACAAGGACCAGGAGAACGCCCACGAGGTGAGCGTGCGCTTCGAGGATGCGGCGCGCACGGGATCATTCACAGGGCCCGTGACGGCGATCGTGCTCGGCCCCAATGAGTACGCCTGGCATCCCGAGCCTGCAGGCGGTCGCGCCGATCCCGACGGTCCGCCGAAGACTACGCAGGTGGCAGCCGATGCCGCTGTGAAGTTCGCCCTCCCGGCCGCCTCGGTCACCGTCCTGCGTGGCGCAATGGCGTGGCAATCGGGCGCCGCCCACTGAGGCGCTCACCTTGCTCGCCTGCATCTCCGCGCAGAGGCCGCTTGCCGTGTGACCGCGATGGCAGCTGAGAACGGCGGATGCGGCACGCCCATCGCGATGTAATTCGGACAACGCTGCAGGCGGCGCACGGTCGCAGGCCAGCGGCTTAGATAGTGCGTCAGCCGTCGCAATCGCATCGGTGCGCGAGCCTCCGCGCGGGCGCGCTCGCGGAGCTTCCTCGTTACAATCGCGTGATGGCATGCTGTTCCCGGCCGGTGTCTGATGGGTGAGGGGTCAAAGTCCGCAGGAATATTCGCGCGCCTTGCTGGCAAGCTGCGCTCAGCCAGCGCGGGCGACCCGCTGAGGCAAACCCCCACGACTGCGTCAGCGGCGGCCGAGTCCCCTCGGGTCGCCGCGGCCCCGGCTGCACCGCAGGCGAGCGCGGCCGAACTCATCAATGAAGGCTTGCGGCAACGACAGCAATTGGGGACCGCCGCAGCGGTGCCCTATTTCGAGCGCGCGGCGGCCGCGGAGCCCACCTCGCACCTGCCGTTTTTCATGCTCGGCAACGCCGCCACCGAACTCGGGGACCTGGATGCCGCGGTGGTGCACTACGCGCGCGCGCGCGATCTTGCGCCGCACGATCACGTCATCCATTACAACCTCGGCTTGAGCCATTTCTGGCGCGGCTTCATGGATCCCGCCATCGAGGAGCTTGCGGTTGCCTGCCGCCTCAATCCCTCCTACCTGCCGGCCAGGACCGGCTATCTCCTGGCCCTCCACAACTCGGATCGGATCGAACCCAAAGATATTGCCGCCGCCATTCGCGAGCTGGGCGCGCAATACCCGGCGGCGCACGCAAGCGCTCTAGCCACGGCGCAGCGCGACCCCGGCCCTGCCCGGAAATTGCGCGTCGGCTTCGTCTCCGGCGACCTGCGCACGCACTCAGTCGCTCACTTCTTCGAGCCGATCCTGAGCGCGCGCAACCGCGATGCCTTCGAGTACATCTGCTACAACAACAAGGGCGAGCCGGATGAGGTGACCGAACGCCTGCGCGCAGCGAGCGACGCGTGGCGCGATGTCTGGCAGCTGAGCGATGATGCGCTGGCCGAGCAGATCCGCGCCGATCGCATCGATATTCTCGTGGATCTGTCCGGCTACACCGAGTTCAATCGCCTGCCGCTGTTCGCCCGACGGGCCGCACCGGTGCAGATCACCTACCTGGGTTTCCCGAATTCCACCGGCGTGCCGGCGATGGACTACCGCATCACGGATGGCCGTACCGATCCGAGCCCGCTCGCCGATGAGCTGCACAGCGAGAAACTGCTGCGGCTGCCCGATTCACAATGGTGCTTCCGCCCGTTCGGCGCAGCGCGAGAAGTCGCCCCGTTGCCCGCGCAGCGCAACGGCTTCGTCACGTTCGGCAGCTTCAACAATCTCTCCAAGGCGAGCGATACGCTGCTGCGCTGCTGGACACGGATTTTGACCGCGGTGCCCAATTCCCGGCTGCGCATCACGCGCCTGCGCAGTCCGCAGCGCGCGGCCGAGATCCTCGCCCTGTTGGCACGCGCCGGCATCGCCGCTGCGCGCATCGAATTCACCGCGTTCCGCAACGACGTACCGTATGGCCTGCAGTATGCGGGCGTCGATATCGCGCTGGATCATTTCCCCTACAACGGCGTTACGACGACCTGCGAGTCACTCTACTTCGGCCTGCCGGTCGTTTCGTTGCACGGCACGCATGGTGTCTCGCGCAGCGGACTGAGCATTCTCTCGAGCATGGGGTTGCAGGAACTGGCGGCAGCCTCGCCGGACGAGTACGTGAACATCGCCGTGACTCTCGCCGGCGATCTCGACCGGCTCGATCAGCTTCGCTCAGGTCTGCGCGACCGTCTGGAGCGATCGCCGCTGCGCGATGAGAAGCGGTTCGCGGCCAACTTCGAGCAGCTGCTGCGCCGCGCCTGGCAAAGAGCCGGTGCGCAGTGACGATGAGTAAGGTCAGCGGCCGGCGGCGATGGCGCAACCGGCAACTTTGCACTGCCCGTGAACACCAGCAAGTACCTGCTTTGAATCTAGCTCCCGGACAGAGCCCCTCACCCCGGGCGTAGTCGTTGCCTGCGCCTGACGACTTCCCGTATCATCAAATAGCTGAAGGTGCTGACCCACGTGCGCGTGGGTCGGAGAATTGGGAAGCCGGTGAATTCCGGCGCTGCCCCCGCAACGGTAGTGGAGCGATGAACTCGGCATAGAGCCACCGGAGCCTCGACAGAGGTCCGGGAAGGCGCCGAGTCGGTCAGCGGCTATGAGCCGCGGGCCACTCCAGAGCCCGGAAACCAGCCTTGAGCATTTCAGCCGTTGGATCGCGGTGGGCGATCGTCAGGCGCATGCGTGACTCTCGCCGCGCGTCCCTGTCCGTCAGCCCCCACGCTCCTAACGGTCCATTTGCCGTGACACGGGGAGTGAGCATGAGTACCGCTTCGATGACCCTGCGCAGCCTGCAGAGGCGCGCGCCGGCGGCCGGCCTGGGACGCGAGTTCTACCACGATGCCGCAATCTACGATCTTGATCTGCAGCTGATTTTCTACCGGGAGTGGCTGTTCGCGGCCCACGAGGCCGAGCTGCACGGCACCGGCAGCTATGTGACCTTGCAGGTCGGCGCCTATCCGGTCGTGCTGGTGCGCGCAGCCTCCGGTGCGATTCGCGCCTTCGTCAACTCATGCCGGCATCGCGGCTCGCGCGTGTGCGCGGCGGCGCGCGGCAGGGCAGCGAAGCTCGTCTGCCCCTATCACCAGTGGACCTACGATCTGGATGGGCGCCTGTTCGCCGCACGCCAGATGGGCGCCGGGTTCGACCGCACCCCATTCGCGCTCAGGCGCGTGCACTGCGAAGCCATTGCCGGCTACGTCTTCATCTGTCTGGCCGATGAAGCCCCGGACTTCACCGCCACCCGGGTGCAGCTGACGGCCTACCTCGCACCGCATCGCCTGCACGAGGCGAAGGTGGCTTACGAATCGACGATCATCGAAGAGGAGCTCGCGCGTGAGCTTTTCCGACACCCCGACCACCACCGGGGTGAGCGGTGCGGCCGCCGACCCGTCCATCGCGGGGCAGCACTGCGAAGCCGCCGGATTGCGCAGCGAGTTCCAGCTCTCGCGCCGCCGGCCAGTTGCGCCGCCCAGTTACTACGCGCGTGCCGCTGATCGGTTCCGCGGTCACTATACGGCCTGGGCGCCGCGGCGGTGCGCCGCGCACTCAGCGATGACATTGCCGGCACCCACAACATCGGCGCGCTGATGATCTTCCACTACCCGACCACCTGGAACCACGGCTCCGACCACCGCTCTCTTTTCGCGTGCTGCCGCTGGGACCCACGCGCACCCAGTTGACGACAAGTGGCTCGTGCACCGCGACGCGGTCGAAGGCCGGACTACGACCTTGAAACCACCCCTCGGCAAAATCGGCTTCTTCGCCGCGTTACGAGCCCGGCCCCTTCGCCGAGCCGCAGGAGACCGGCGTGCGGCAGTTTGTCGACTGGTACTGCAGTCGCTTGCAGGCGCGGTTGAAGCGTGGCCGCGCCGCAGCTCACCGATGTCGCTTGAGTGGGCGCGCGCGCGAGCGCGTGACAACGAGGCACGGCTGCGCAAGCTGCTCGAGTCGAGGCGATCCCTGGAACTGGCGCGCGGTGCTGTAACGGTCCGGGAGATCGCAGCGATCCGTACGCCTCATGTTCGTGTACGCAGCTGCATCGAGAGATGCCCCGCGTGCACCCGCAGCGGCCCGGGATGAGGGTACGGACGGCGCAGGAGGCCGATACTGGCGTCGCCGCGCCGGAGCTAGATGATGCCGACGCGGCAGCTCTCGGCGCTGGCGATGCGCTACGCACCGCGGCATCACTGCCGGGAAGGGGACCTGCTGGTGCTTCACTCGTCCGATTCCAGAGCGGGTGCTTGAGAAGGTTGCGCGCGGAGGCGGCGACGTCGCTGCGTGTGTTGCTCGCGCGCCTTCAATGAACGCGATCCGCAGCGCACCCTCGAGCAGCTGAAGGATATTCTGCGCAGGCCTCGCTAGCGCGTAGCACCATGTTCCGGACACATGGGTGACACGTGCGGCATGCGCGATCCTTCCGCGAGGATACGCAGATGCCGTGCCGGTAGTGCTGCACGCTCGGCGGGAGAAGGGATGGAGCCGAATTCGTTGGTCGGGGTGACAGGATTTGAACCTGCGACATCTACGTCCCAAACGTAGCGCTCTACCAGGCTGAGCTACACCCCGTGGCGGCGCGTGATTCTACGCTATGGCCGGGACGGCTCAAAAAAGCCGCAGCGCCCGCCCACGCGGCGCTAGCGTACCGTGCGATTGCGCAGCCAGTGGCTGAGCGCCGCGACGAGCGCCAACACGCCAAGTACCTGGTGCAGCACCGATGCCTGCGTGTGTAGGTCCGCGGTGGTGTAGTAGAGCGCGTAGCCGCTCACGACCAGCACGACGACGCAGCTGGCGAGCACCAGCCCGGAAGTTCGGTTGCGCCCGATCGACCAGCGCGGCGTCACGTGCGCCGCGGTGAGCCAGCCGAACAGGAACACGCCGGCCACGGCCAAGAGGCCGTGCAGCCGCATCAGCGCGGGCTCGGCGGGATTGGGCAGGTCGCCGAACTCGTTGTGCCGCTGGAACGCGTAGTGCAGCACCAGCCAGATCACCCCGGTGAACCACAGCAGGCCGCAGACGGTGAAGATGACCGCGCGCTGCGCGCGCGTCACGGGTAAGCGCAGTGAATCTCCGGCAGACACGGCCGCGACCCAGCGTGTGAGCCTACGACGCCGTGGCCGGCTGCAGCGCTACCTGCCACAGCCCGACGATCCAGCGCACCCCTTCGGTCACGTGCCCACAGGAGAGCGTGGCGCCCGCGATGTTCTTGATGTCGGTCTGCACCTGCAGCTGCCCAAGACCTGCGCGTCCGGCAAACTGCCGGCGCCAGGCCTCGCTGCGGATTTCCCCGCCGTGACTCTCGCGGTAGCTCAGGACCTCGACCGGCCCGAGCTTTCCTGCGACGTCGATCGACACGGCGTAGGTGATGAAGTCCTCTTTGCCGATCACTTCATCGATGAACACGTAGCCGAGGAGGGCATCCGCCGAGAGCGCCTTGAAGGCCCGCAGGCTGCGGTGCGGCGGCTGGGGGCCGGCGAGCGTCATCACCTGGTCGCGCTGCGCGGGGGAAAGTCCCAGCACCACCTCGGTAAAGCGGTCCGCCTGCGGAAAGAGCGCCTTCTGCGCCTGTTCCACCGACAGGTAATCCGCGGCGACCACGATCTGCACGGGAGCCGCCGCAAATGCTGCCAGGCCGAGCCAGGCGAGCCCTCCCGGGTTCAGATTGGACACCGCCGCCCTCTCAAATGAGAATGATTCTTAATTACTGTAGCATAGTCATCCCCTGGCCGAGCGTGCGCCATGACCCCTTCCACCGCCGCAGTGGCATCCGGAAACATGCCCCGGCAGCAGGGCGTGGCACTGCGCCGCATGCGCCTGGACCTCGGTACCTTCGTCGCCGTCGAGGCGCTGGCCGCCACCGCTGCCGGGGCGCAGCAGGGGATCGAGACGGCCTTTGCGGCCATTGCTGAGCTCGGGAGGCGCCTGCACCCGAGTCGCCCTGGCAGCGACCTCTACCGCATCAACAGCGCCCCTGCCGGGGCCTGGGTCCCGGTCCACCGCGACACGCTCACCGTGCTCACGTGCGCCCAGCGCCTGAACCGGTTAAGTGGTGGCCTCTTCGACCCGTGCCTGCCCACCCGGCCCGGACGGCTGGCAGAGCTCCAACTGCGAAGCGACGAGGCGGCCGTGCTGGTGGGCCCGTCGCCCGTCGAGCTCGACTGTGGCGGGATCGCCAAGGGGTTTGCCGTGGACCAGGCGATCGGCGCGCTGCGCGCCGCCGGCTGCACGGGCGGACTGGTGAATGCGGGCGGGGATCTGCGCCTCTTCGGCGCGCTGCGCGAGACCGTGCTGCTGCGCTCAGGCGACGGACAGTGCGACGCCGTGGCACTTGCGGATGCTGCGCTCGCGGTGAGTGAGGTCGACCTCGTGCGGCGTCCGCCCGAACACCGCGGCTACTACGTGCGTGGCGGCGTCGCTGGTGCGTTACGGCGCTTCGCCGCGGTGCGCGCACCGGCTGCGATGAGCGCAGATGCGCTCACCAAGTGCGCCCTGCTGGGCCCGCCGGCACTCACGCGCCTTCTGCTGCGCGAATTCGGCGCGGAGTGCGTGGCGCTGAGCTAGTCGGCCACGCCGCTTTGTGCACGACTAGAACGCCAGCCCCAGCCCCAGATCGAAGCGCTTGAAGTTCACGTTCTCCTGGAACCACTGGTAGTCGGTCTTCAGCACCAGGTGCTGGCCGAGGTAGAAGTTCGCGCCCACGGTCCAGACCCGATCGTGGTTGAGCGGCCACGTGCCGTAGTCGCCGGGCACTGCCGACAGCGGCACGATACCGAGCGGCACGACCGGGCCGGTCGTGCCCTCGTAGCTTGCGCCCATGTTGTAGCGCTCGAAGCGCGCGAACGGATTAAACGCATAGTCCCCCTGCTGCCACAGTTTGTAGGCGGCCTGCACGAAGTAGCCGTAGAAGGACGCGGGCAGCGGGTTCGGCGAGCCCGGATTGGCGACATTCGCTAGCGCCGTATTGCTGAAGGTGCCGCGGGCATAGAGAGCGGACAGGTCCCAGCGCGCCGGCGTCCAGCGTGCGTGCGCCTCCCACAGCGTGACGCGCTCATTCCCCGGGATCGGCGCGTTGGGTGGCGCCGGCACCGGCACCGCATCGCCGCTCGTGACCGCAGCCCCAAGCGTCAGTCCCGGGATGCCGAAGTAACTCAGGGCGAGGTACTGCGACAGGTGCTGCGCGTTGGCGAGCGCCAGTTCCTGGTGCGTCGCCTGCAGCGGCGCGACGTCGTTGTCCTCGAGCGTCAGCGCATTGCGGTAGGTGGGGAATTCGGGCGCGAAGTCCCATTTGGACAGATCGAAGCCGGTCGTGAGGCCGAGGTTCCAGCCGAAGCCGCTATCGGTGCTGCCGTGCAGGTTGAAGCCGCCCTCACGCCAGGTGCTCGGAATGATGAGCGTCTCGACGAAGTTGCGCTGCACGCCGTAGAAGTTGGTGGGCTCGTGGTACTCGTTGAGCAGGCCGAACGGCATGAGGAAGAGGCCGGCGCGCACCGTCACGGCATCGTTCAGGCGGCGGTCGACGTAGAACTGCTCGACCTCGAACTCGCCTACGTCAGTGGCGGAGGAGACCGCGTGCTCGACCTCGTACTCGGAGTTGAACTCGGTGCGCTGATCGAACTGATAACCGATGCCGAAGACCGCGCGTGCCAGGTCGAACTGCGACTCCTTGCGCGCGCTCGTGGGATCGGTGTAGTACGCCTCGCCGTAGCCCCAGAAGCGCAGGCCGCCGAGCGATGCGGGGAATGGCCGGTAGCCTCCCGGGCTGTCACTGGTCGGCACCGGCCCCGGCGGCAATGGCGCGCCATTCGGCAGTGCTGCCGTACTGGGTAAGGCCGAGCTATTCGGCAGCGCCGGCTGGCAGGGCGGACGTATTCGGCAGCGCCGCCGCGCCGGCTGCCGGGGCGGCCGGTGGCACGGCCGCCAGCTGGGAAGGCGGGGAAACCTGCGGCTGCGCCGCACTGAGCTGGGCGAGCTTGCGGTCCACCTCCTCTTGGTGCTCGCGCAGTGCGCGATTCTCATCGCTCAGCTGCTGCAATGCCGCCTGTACCTGTTCGAGCTGGTGCTGCAGGGCGCTCAGGCGCGCGTCGTCATCGCCGGCCGCGGCGGCGAGGCGGGGGATGCCGAAAACGAGGAGCACGACCGGCAGCACGAAGCGGCGGGTCATCTGTCGGGAGTGGTACATCGCGTGCAGTTCATGGAAGTTGAAGACGAGAGATCAGTTCGCGCCCGCCGCGCACTGTGCCGGGACGTTGTAAGTGGACGGGTTGTTCGGGTCGAAGCCGTCGGTCAGCGTGCACAGGAACGCGACCACGTCGTCGATCTCCTGCGCGGTGAGCGTGGGTGCCTGGCCGCCCGAAAATGTCGGCGGCGTGTAGGGGACTTCGCCGATATTGACGTTGGCGTCGAAGGTCACCGGCAGGTCGTTGTACTCATAGAGATCCGGTGAGCCATCGGCCGCGACGTACGGGGTACCGACGGTGAAGTAGGGGTTGCCGCCCGGGCCTGCCGGCACGGGCGCCGGGTTGTTGCCGGTGTTGTTGTTGATGTCGCGCGTGACGTACCACTGCACCACCTTGTGCAGGGTCTCGAAATTGCCGTTGTGAAAGTAGGGTGAGGTGATGGCGACGTTGCGCAGCGTCGGCACCTTGAAGTTGCCGCACAGCGTGGTGATCGTCATGAACGAGGGCCGCGGGTTCGGATCGTTGTCGGCCGGTGCAAACGGCCCGCACAGGCCCATGTCGTAATAGGTGTACTCCGCGTCCGCGGGCACGTTCGTCTGCACCGGGATGTTGTCGAGCGGCACGCCGCTGATCGGGCTCGTGGCCCCCGGAGTGTTGCAGGGATGTTCCAGTTACGCGGTACGCCGATGTTGTCGTAGGTGAAGTCGGTAAACAGCGCATGGTCGCTGTAGCCTTGGCGCTGACTGGGGTGGCAGGCGGTGCAGTTGCCCTTCACGGGGTTGTTGAAAAGCGCCAGGCCTCTGTTCTCCAGCCGTGAGCGTCGCCTGGCCTTCTGCCAAAAATCGAACTTGCTGCTGAAGGGAGGGAAGTCGGGATCTTCGGCCTCGTAGGCAGCGATCGGCGAGCCATGTCGGCAAGCGTCGCCTGCGGGTCGGAGAGCACTGTGAGCCGAAGCCGCAACAAACAGCTGCAGGGTGGCCTGCGAGGCGTTCAGCCGTGCCAGCACTTCCGTCGCGTCCTCGTTGCCCATCTCGAAAGGGGTGATGAACGGTTGCTGGGCCTGCACGTCGAGGGAGGACGCGCGACCATCACCGAAGAAGCCGCCCCGTCGGGGTGCCGGCATCGACGAAGAACGGCGGGGTCAGGGACGCATACATGAGCGAGGGCGCGTTACGGAAACCCGGCAAGTCCATGTTCGGCCCGCCGAGCGGTACCGGCAGCCCCTGATCCGTCTCCGGATCGGCGGTAAAGGCCCGTGTAGCCACATGGCAGGTCCCACAGGACTGCTTGCCGGAGGCGGACAAGCTCCGATCGAAGAACGGGCCTTGCCGGCCTGCGCCTTGGCCGATTCGGCAGGGGGCGCTGGCGCGCTGCCCCCGCCGGCATCGCCGCCGCCGCCGCAGCCGGCGAGCATCACGATGACGAGCGCGCTCCATGCGAGCGCCGGCGTGACGGGCCTGCCCCCTCAATCTTTGGCGCTCCTGTTATGCCTCAGTTAATCTTAATGAGAATCATTCCTATTCGCAATTGCACCGGCCGGCGGCGGGGAAGGCGCCTCCGGCGGCCGGGTGCGCGGAGGGAGGTGGTGGCGCTGCGCGTCGTGCTATGTCTCCTCGCGCCACACCCTTACCGGACGCTTGCGAAGGGCCCCGTGGCTCATCGGCTATACTTTGAAGTCCCCGACGCACGGCCGAAGGCGTGGCGTGTGCATACGTCCGTGCGCACGGCACGGGCGAAAGTGGCGGAACTGGTAGACGCGCTGGATTTAGGATCCAGTGGGGTAACCCGTGAGGGTTCGAGTCTCTCCTTTCGCACCAGGCTTCAGAAAGACTCCAACGTTGCCGATTTCTGACGAGGATGGAATGATGGAGGTTTCACTGTCCGCCACCGGCGGCCTCTAGCGACGCTGGAAGTGGCCGTTCCCGCCCAGAGGTCGCCAACGAGGTCCAGCAGCGGCTGAAACAGCTCTCCCGCACGGCCCGCCTGAAGGGCTTCCGTCCCGGCAAGGCGCCGCTGGCCGTGGTCCCCAAGCAGTTCGGCGACCAGGTCCGCGCCGAGGTCGTCAACGACCTGATGCGCAGCTCGTTCGCGCAGGCGGTGACCCAGGAGAAGCTGCGCCCGGCGGGCGGCCCGCGCATCGAGCCGATCGCGCTGGGTCCCGGCTCGGACCTGAAGTACGCGGCCCACTTCGAGGTGATGCCGGAAGTAAGGTCACCCGCCCGAGGCGATCGCGGTCGAGCGCCCGCCGCGACGGTCACCGAGGCCGACATCGACGCGATGATCGAGAACATGCGGGCGCAGCGCCCGGTGTTCACGGCGGTGGAGCGCCCGGCGCGCACCGGCGACCGCGTCATGATCGACTACCAGGCCCGCATCGGCGGCAAGCCATTCGAGGGCGGCGAGCTGAGCGATGTGCCCATCGTCATCGGCTCGCGCCAGGCGATGCCGGAGCTGGAGGAGGGGCTCAAGGGGCCAGCGCCGGCGAGCAGCGCACCATCAGCGTCATGTTCCCGCAGAGCACCCGAACAAGCAGGTCGCCGGCCAGCCGCGGAGCTGCAACTCACCATAAAGGCAGTCGAGGAGCAGTCTCTTCCGGCGGTCGATGAGGAATTCTGCCGCGCGTACGGTGTCGAAGAGGGCGGCTTAATGCGCTGCGCGCGGAAGTCCGCGCAAGCATGGAGCGAGAGCTGGCCGAGGTGATCCGCGACCGGGTGCGCACCCAGGTGCTCGATGCACTCTATCGCAACAATCCGATCGAAGTGCCGCAGGGGCTGGTCGAAGAGCAGGTCCAGCAGCTGCAGATCGATACGGCGCGGCGCATGGGCGTCCGCGATGCGAGTCAGCTGCCGCCCGCGAGGCCTTCCTCGAGCCGGCGCGCGGCGGGTCGCCCTGGGGCTGCTGATGTGGCAGATCGTGCAGGCGAGGAGATGAACCTGGACCGCGAGCGCGTCCAGACGCGCCTGGAGGAGCTGGTCGAGGCTACCCGAATCCGGAAGAGGCGCGCCGCGCGTATTGCAGAATCCGGATGCCATGCGGCAGATCGAGTCCGCGGTGCTCGAGGACCAGGCAGTCGAGTGGCTGCTGGGACGGGCGCAGGTCACCGACCGGCCGATGACTTTTCGGAAATCACCGGATTCGGCCAGGCAGGACGATCCGATCACTCACATGAACCGCAGCACGACCCGCAGCAGGACAGGTGGACATCACATGAATGAGCGTGGCTTGAATCTGGTCCCCATGGTCGTCGAGCAGACCGCGCGCGGCGAGCGGGCTTATGACATCTACTCCCGCCTCCTCAAGGAGCGGCTGATCTTCATCGTCGGCCCGATCGACGACTACATGGCGAACATCGTGGTCGCGCAGATGCTGTTCCTGGAGTCCGAGAACCCGGAAAAGGACATCGCCCTGTACATCAATTCCCCCGGCGGGGTCGTGAGCTCCGGCCTGGCGATCTACGACACCATGCAGTTCATCAAGCCGGACGTCAGCACCATCTGCATCGGCCAGGCGGCCAGCATGGGCGCGGTGCTGCTCGCGGGCGGCACGCCGGCAAGCGCTACTGCCTGCCGCATGCGCGCGTCATGATCCACCAGCCGCTGGGCGGTTTCCAGGGTCAGGCGGCGGACATGGAGATCCATGCCAAGGAGATGCTCGAGACCCGCGACCGGTTGAACAAAATCCTGGCCAAGCACACCGGCCAGAGCGTCGAGCGCATCAAGCAGGACACCGACCGCGACCGTTTCATGGACTGGAACGAGGCGGTGCGCTACGGTCTGATCGACAAGGTGCTCGAGAAGCGCGGCGAGCTGCCCGTGCCGACCCCCGCCAAGGCGGCCTGATTTGCCCTATTGCAAATGGACTTGCAGGACAAATGTAAAAGTGTGAACCGCGTCATACAACTCCTGCCCGCACAACGACTTAGCGTGCGGCGCGTTTTGCTCATCGCCGGACCCCGTGCTATAAGAAACTCGCGTCAGACGCGTCTTCACATGCACTGCGCGGCGTGGAGCTCAATGAGGGCCTTCGATGAGCGAAGACTCACGCGGCCGCCACGACGACGGCAAACTCCTTTACTGCTCCTTCTGCGGAAAGAGTCAGCACGAGGTCCGCAAGCTGATCGCCGGACCGTCGGTATTCGTTTGCGACGAGTGCGTCGAGCTCTGCAACGACATCATCCGCGAGGAGCTGGAGGACCGCGCCGAGCGCGCGCGCGACAAGCTTCCGAAGCCCCACGAGATCAAGAAGGTTCTCGACGAGTACGTCATCGGCCAGGAGCGCGCCAAGAAGGTGCTCTCGGTCGCCGTCTACAACCATTACAAGCGCCTGCAGACCCGCACCGGCACGCGCACCAAGGACGACGTCGAGATCGCCAAGAGCAACATCCTGCTGATCGGTCCGACCGGCTGCGGCAAGACGCTGCTGGCGGAGACGCTGGCGCGGCTGCTCAACGTGCCCTTCACGATCGCCGATGCGACGACGCTCACCGAGGCGGGCTACGTCGGTGAGGACGTCGAGAACATCATCCAGAAGCTGCTGCAGAAGTGCGACTACGACGTCGAGAAGGCGCAGACCGGCATCGTCTACATCGATGAGATCGACAAGATCTCGCGCAAGTCGGACAACCCGTCGATCACCCGCGACGTCTCCGGCGAGGGCGTGCAGCAGGCGCTGCTGAAGCTCATCGAGGGCACGATTGCGTCGGTGCCGCCGCAGGGTGGCCGCAAGCATCCGCAGCAGGAGTTCCTGCAGGTCGATACCAGTAACATTCTGTTCATCTGCGGCGGCGCGTTCGCGGGCCTGGAGAAGATCATTCTCAACCGCACGCAGAAGAGGGGCATCGGCTTCACCTCCGAAGTGCGCGACGTCAATACCCGGCCGCACGGCAGCGACCTGTTCCACGATGTCGAGCCCGAGGACCTGATCAAGTACGGCCTGATCCCCGAGTTCGTCGGCCGCCTGCCGGTGGTCGCGACGCTCGATGAGCTGGACGAGGCCGCGCTGATCTCCATCCTGACCGAGCCGAAGAACGCGCTGACCAAGCAGTACCGGCGCCTGTTCGAGATGGAAGGCGCGGAGCTCGAGTTCCGCGATGAGGCGCTGAAGGCGGTGGCGCACCGCGCCATGCAGCGCAAGACCGGCGCCCGCGGTCTGCGCACGATCCTGGAGACGGTGCTGCTCGACACCATGTACGAGCTGCCCTCGATGCGTAACGTCGCCAAGGTCGTGGTCGACGAGACCGTGATCGAAGGGCAGACGCAGCCCTATATCGTCTACGGCACCGAAGACGCCCGGCTGGCCAGCGTCGACGAGCCGCGCCGCGCGTCCGGCACCAATCACTGAACGGCCGCTCCGCTGCGGCGGTGCGCTTTTTCCGGACTTCGGTGCTTCGCGTCAGCTCGCGTCGTGAGCTGCGTCACTTGAAACGCCCGGCACTGCCCTTATTTCCCGTTACACTAGCGTCACGAACGCTGTCGGCCGATGTTCTGCCAGACGCCTCAGCCGCCTCCATCTGCACCGAGGGCTTGAGCGTGTCCGAACCGACTTCTCCACTCCTCCGACCGCCTGCCGACCTGCAGAACGTGCCGGTGTTGCCGCTGCGGGACGTAGTGGTTTATCCCCACATGGTGATCCCGCTGTTCGTCGGGCGGGAGAAGTCCATCCAGGCGCTCGACGTGGCCATGCGCACCGACAAGCGGATCATGCTGGTCGCGCAGAAGCAGGCGGACGTCGATGACCCGAAGGCGGACGACCTGTACCGCATCGGTACGGTCGCCACCATCCTGCAGCTGCTGAAGCTGCCGGACGGCACCGTGAAGGTGCTGGTCGAGGGCGTCGACCGCGCGCGCATCGAGAAGCTGCACGCCGGCGAGTACTACTCCTCGGATGCGACGCTGCTGCCGGACGTCGAGGCGTACGACGAGCGGGAAATGGACGTGCTCGCGCGCTCGGTCATCTCGCAGTTCGAGCAGTACGTAAAGCTCAACAAGAAGGTGCCGCCCGAGGTGCTGACCGCGCTCGCCGGGATCGAGCACGCGGGACGCCTCGCCGACACCGTCGCGGCGCACATGTCGCTGAAGCTTGGCGAGAAGCAGAAGGTGCTGGAGATCCTCGACGTCCGCAAGCGCCTCGAGCACATCCTGGTCGCCATCGAGGGCGAGATGGACGTGCTGCAGATCGAGAAGCGCATCCGCGGCCGCGTCAAGGCGCAGATGGAGAAGAGCCAGCGCGAGTACTACCTGAATGAGCAGATGAAGGCCATTCAGAAAGAGCTCGGCGAGATGGACGAGGGCGGCAACGAGATCACCGAGCTCGAGCAGAAGATCGCCAAGGCCGGCATGCCGAAAGAGGCGCGCGAGAAGGCCACCAGCGAGCTGAACAAGCTGAAGATGATGTCGCCCATGTCGGCGGAAGCCACCGTGGTGCGCAACTACATCGACTGGCTGGTCAAGGTGCCGTGGAAGAAGCGCACCAAGATCCTCAAGGACATCGCCCGCGCCGAGAAGGTGCTGGACGAGGATCACTTTGGGCTGGAGAAGGTGAAGGAGCGCATCGTCGAGTACCTCGCCGTGCAGCAGCGCGTCGACAAGCTGCGCGGTCCGATCCTGTGCCTGGTGGGTCCGCCGGGCGTCGGCAAGACCTCGCTCGGGCAGAGCATCGCGCGCTCGACCAACCGCAAGTTCGTGCGCATGTCGCTCGGCGGCGTGCGCGATGAGGCCGAGATCCGCGGCCATCGCCGCACCTACATCGGCTCGATGCCCGGCAAGATCGTGCAGAACATGTCCAAGGCCGGCGTGCACAACCCGCTGTTCCTGCTCGACGAGGTCGACAAGATGTCGATGGACTTCCGCGGCGACCCGTCCTCGGCGCTGCTGGAAGTGCTCGACCCGGAGCAGAACACGACCTTCAACGATCACTACCTCGAGGTCGATCTCGACCTGTCGGAGGTGATGTTCGTCTGCACGGCGAACAGCCTGAACATCCCGGCGCCGCTGCTCGATCGCATGGAGGTCATCCGTCTGCCCGGTTATACCGAGGACGAGAAGATGAACATCGGCCGGCGCTACCTCGTGCCGAAGCAGATGAAGAGCAATGGGCTGAAGGCCGGATGAGCTCAAGGTCTCCGATGCGGCGCTGCTCGACATCGTGCGCTACTACACGCGCGAGGCCGGCGTGCGTAACCTCGAGCGCGAGATCGCCAAGATCGGCCGCAAGGCCGTCAAGCAGATGCTGCTGCACAAGAAGGAGCAGAAGTCGGTCGCCGTCACGCCGCGGAATCTCGACAAGTTCCTGGGCGTGCGGCGCTTCCGCTACGGCAAGGCGGAGGACATGAACCGCGTCGGCCAGGTGACCGGACTTGCCTGGACGGAAGTCGGTGGCGAGCTGCTGACGATCGAAGCGGCGGTCGTGCCCGGCAAGGGCAAGCTGCAGCACACCGGCCAGCTCGGCGAGGTGATGCAGGAGTCGATCCAGGCGGCCATGACCGTGGTCCGCAGCCGCGCCCAGGTGTTGGGCCTCGAAGCGAGTTCTATCAGAAGCACGACGTCCACCTGCACATCCCCGAGGGCGCGACGCCGAAGGACGGCCCGAGCGCAGGTATCGGCATGTGCACGGCGCTGGTCTCGGCGCTGACGAAGATCCCGGTGCGGTCGGACGTGGCCATGACGGGTGAGATCACCCTGCGCGGCGAAGTGCTGCCCATCGGCGGCCTGAAGGAGAAGCTGCTGGCGGCCCACCGCGGCGGCATCAAGACGGTGCTGATCCCGGATGAGAACGAGAAGGACCTGGTTGAGATTCCCGACAACATCAAGGGCAATCTCGAGATCAAGCCCGTGAAGTGGATCGACGAGGTGCTGGCGCTCGCGCTGACGCAGCAGCCGATGCCGCGGCTGCCGGCGGAGCCGACGCCTCCGGCTCCCGCGGCCGACGTCGAAGAGAAGCGCCGGCCGCGCAACGGCCGGCGCCTGAAACAGGTCGTCCCCGGCCCACTGAGCGCAATCGGGCTCAGGCGTCCCACGACTCTAAAGCGGATGGGTGCTTAGCTCAGCTGGTAGAGCGTCGCCTTTACACGGCGAATGTCGGCGGTTCGATCCCGTCAGCACCCACCAAATAAATCAATAACTAAGAGCGCCCCCCCGGGGGGGGGGGGGGGGGAAAAAAAAAAAAAAAAAAAAAAAAAAAAAAAAAAAAAAAAAAAAAAAAAAAAAAAAAAAAAAAAAAAAAAAAAAAAAAAAAAATTCCTAACTGACCCTGCGATCCTTTTTTTTTTTTTTTTTTTTTTTTTTTTTTTTTTTTTTTTTTTTTTTTTTTTTTTTTTTTTTTTTTTTTTTTTTTTTTTTTTTTTTTTTTTTTTTTTTTTTTTTTTTTTTTTTTTTTTTTTTTTTTTTTTTTTTTTTTTTTTTTTTTTTTTTTTTTTTTTTTTTTTTTTTTTTTTTTTTTTTTTTTTTTTTTTTTTTTTTTTTTTTTTTTTTTTTTTTTTTTTTTTTTTTTTTTTTTTTTTTTTTTTTTTTTTTTTTTTTTTTTTTTTTTTTTTTTTTTTTTTTTTTTTTTTTTTTTTTTTTTTAAAAAAAAAAAAAAAAAAAAAAAAAAAAAAAAAAAAAAAAAAAAAAAAAAAAAAAAAAAAAAAAAAAAAAAATTTGGGGTTTTTTTTTTTTTTTGGTGTCCGCTTTTTGCCCACCATTTTTTTTTTTTTTTTTTTTTTTTTTTTTTTTTTTTTTTTTTTTTTTTTTTTTTTTTTTTTTTTTTTTTTTTTTTTTTTTTTTTTTTTTTTTTTTTTTTTTTTTTTTTTTTTTTTTTTTTTTTTTTTTTTTTTTTTTTTTTTTTTTTTTTTTTTTTTTTTTTTTTTTTTTTTTTTTTTTTTTTTTTTTTTTTTTTTTTTTTTTTTTTTTTTTTTTTTTTTTTTTTTTTTTTTTTTTTTTTTTTTTTTTTTTTTTTTTTTTTTTTTTTTTTTTTTTTTTTTTTTTTTTTTTTTTTTTTTTTTTTTTTTTTTTTTTTTTTTTTTTTTTTTTTTTTTTTTTTTTTTTTTTTTTTTTTTTTTTTTTTTTTTTTTTTTTTTTTTTTTTTTTTTTTTTTTTTTTTTTTTTTTTTTTTTTTTTTTTTTTTTTTTTTTTTTTTTTTTTTTTTTTTTTTTTTTTTTTTTTTTTTTTTTTTTTTTTTTTTTTTTTTTTTTTTTTTTTTTTTTTTTTTTTTTTTTTTTTTTTTTTTTTTTTTTTTTTTTTTTTTTTTTTTTTTTTTTTTTTTTTTTTTTTTTTTTTTTTTTTTTTTTTTTTTTTTTTTTTTTTTTTTTTTTTTTTTTTTTTTTTTTTTTTTTTTTTTTTTTTTTTTTTTTTTTTTTTTTTTTTTTTTTTTTTTTTTTTTTTTTTTTTTTTTTTTTTTTTTTTTTTTTTTTTTTTTTTTTTTTTTTTTTTTTTTTTTTTTTTTTTTTTTTTTTTTTTTTTTTTTTTTTTTTTTTTTTTTTTTTTTTTTTTTTTTTTTTTTTTTTTTTTTTTTTTTTTTTTTTTTTTTTTTTTTTTTTTTTTTTTTTTTTTTTTTTTTTTTTTTTTTTTTTTTTTTTTTTTTTTTTTTTTTTTTTTTTTTTTTTTTTTTTTTTTTTTTTTTTTTTTTTTTTTTTTTTTTTTTTTTTTTTTTTTTTTTTTTTTTTTTTTTTTTTTTTTTTTTTTTTTTTTTTTTTTTTTTTTTTTTTTTTTTTTTTTTTTTTTTTTTTTTTTTTTTTTTTTTTTTTTTTTTTTTTTTTTTTTTTTTTTTTTTTTTTTTTTTTTTTTTTTTTTTTTTTTTTTTTTTTTTTTTTTTTTTTTTTTTTTTTTTTTTTTTTTTTTTTTTTTTTTTTTTTTTTTTTTTTTTTTTTTTTTTTTTTTTTTTTTTTTTTTTTTTTTTTTTTTTTTTTTTTTTTTTTTTTTTTTTTTTTTTTTTTTTTTTTTTTTTTTTTTTTTTTTTTTTTTTTTTTTTTTTTTTTTTTTTTTTTTTTTTTTTTTTTTTTTTTTTTTTTTTTTTTTTTTTTTTTTTTTTTTTTTTTTTTTTTTTTTTTTTTTTTTTTTTTTTTTTTTTTTTTTTTTTTTTTTTTTTTTTTTTTTTTTTTTTTTTTTTTTTTTTTTTTTTTTTTTTTTTTTTTTTTTTTTTTTTTTTTTTTTTTTTTTTTTTTTTTTTTTTTTTTTTTTTTTTTTTTTTTTTTTTTTTTTTTTTTTTTTTTTTTTTTTTTTTTTTTTTTTTTTTTTTTTTTTTTTTTTTTTTTTTTTTTTTTTTTTTTTTTTTTTTTTTTTTTTTTTTTTTTTTTTTTTTTTTTTTTTTTTTTTTTTTTTTTTTTTTTTTTTTTTTTTTTTTTTTTTTTTTTTTTTTTTTTTTTTTTTTTTTTTTTTTTTTTTTTTTTTTTTTTTTTTTTTTTTTTTTTTTTTTTTTTTTTTTTTTTTTTTTTTTTTTTTTTTTTTTTTTTTTTTTTTTTTTTTTTTTTTTTTTTTTTTTTTTTTTTTTTTTTTTTTTTTTTTTTTTTTTTTTTTTTTTTTTTTTTTTTTTTTTTTTTTTTTTTTTTTTTTTTTTTTTTTTTTTTTTTTTTTTTTTTTTTTTTTTTTTTTTTTTTTTTTTTTTTTTTTTTTTTTTTTTTTTTTTTTTTTTTTTTTTTTTTTTTTTTTTTTTTTTTTTTTTTTTTTTTTTTTTTTTTTTTTTTTTTTTTTTTTTTTTTTTTTTTTTTTTTTTTTTTTTTTTTTTTTTTTTTTTTTTTTTTTTTTTTTTTTTTTTTTTTTTTTTTTTTTTTTTTTTTTTTTTTTTTTTTTTTTTTTTTTTTTTTTTTTTTTTTTTTTTTTTTTTTTTTTTTTTTTTTTTTTTTTTTTTTTTTTTTTTTTTTTTTTTTTTTTTTTTTTTTTTTTTTTTTTTTTTTTTTTTTTTTTTTTTTTTTTTTTTTTTTTTTTTTTTTTTTTTTTTTTTTTTTTTTTTTTTTTTTTTTTTTTTTTTTTTTTTTTTTTTTTTTTTTTTTTTTTTTTTTTTTTTTTTTTTTTTCATTGGGCATGAGACGCCCGCGCAATTCGGGGGGGGGGGGGGGGGGGGGGGGGGGGGGGGGGGGGGGGGGGGGGGGGGGGGGGGGGGGGGGGGGGGGGGGGGGGGGGGGGGGGGGGGGGGGGGGGGGGGGGGGGGGGGGGGGGGGGGGGGGGGGGGGGGGGGGGGGGGGGGGGGGGGGGGGGGGGGGGGGGGGGGGGGGGGGGGGGGGGGGGGGGGGGGGGGGGGGGGGGGGGGGGGGGGGGGGGGGGGGGGGGGGGGGGGGGGGGGGGGGGGGGGGGGGGGGGGGGGGGGGGGGGGGGGGGGGGGGGGGGGGGGGGGGGGGGGGGGGGGGGGGGGGGGGGGGGGGGGGGGGGGGGGGGGGGGGGGGGGGGGGGGGGGGGGGGGGGGGGGGGGGGGGGGGGGGGGGGGGGGGGGGGGGGGGGGGGGGGGGGGGGGGGCGATCGAGCGCCGCTTCGTCTGGCAGGCGCGTGACCGCCATCCTCCTCGTCGGGCTTGACCGGCTTCTACATCGCATGGCGGTTCGACCTTTGGGATCGGTTCCGCTCAGCCGCCTTCTGGTGGATGCACGCCATGGTCTGCCTGTGGCTGCTATTCGTCATAATTCTGATTCATCGCTGAACCCCTCATTTTGCACCGCGATTTCCATCGTTGGGCAGCTGCGGAACCGGCGGCGGCATTCGCTTGGCTGCACCGCGCGCATTGGGTGCTGCTTGTCCTGAGTGTAGTCACGATATTTGGTGCTGTGGCGGGCAGCCAGGGATGGTCATTTTTTAAAAAAAAAAAAAAAAAAAGGCGCTGAAAAGGGAGATCAAAACAATGACACTGGATGCCGAACGCATCGACCCGCCGGTCGAAGATCGCGTCAGCAACATCCTCAAATGGGTGTTGCTGGTCGGTCGCTATTCTCACCTTCGGATTGCTCGCGTGGGCGACGACAGATGACTTACCGCACTAGCGCCGCCACAAGCCTGACCGTTTCGTTGGTGCCGATGGCGCAGTGCTGATGACGAACGCCGATATCGTCGCCGGCAAGGGGGGATTCCAGAAAGCCGACCTGATGGACTACGGCAGCCTCTACGGGATGGGCTCTTACTACGGCGAGGACTACACCGCCTCGATCCTGGTGCGCCTCGGCACAGCGACACGCAGAACAATGTCGCAAATAGCGACGTCCGGTAAGCAGTTCATCAAGCACTCACCGCCGACCAACAGGCGTCGGCGCCAGCCGCCATGCAGTGCGTTCTACAAGGCATCGACCTGACCGAGCCGGAGGTCCTGCTACCCGCGCCCGTGGCGCAAGCCGTGGAGCACGGTGCGCGACGGGCTTTGACCAAGTCCCTGAACGTCGCTGATCCAGCTACGGGCTGGACGCCGGCCTACAGTCTCACCCCACAGCTTGCGCGCCAGACGGCGGATTTTCTGATATTCTCGGCGCTGACCACGGTGGCGCGGCGGCCTGGCTTGACCTGGTCCTGGACGGAGAACTGGCCCTATGAGCCGCTGGTCGGCAACATCCCGACCACCAATACCTTCCGTTGGACCTGGATCAGTTTCTGCTTCACGTTCTTCGCCTTTGGCGTGGTGCTTTTTATCTACGAATTCTTCCTGAACAATCCCGATGACGCGCCCATGGATCCGGTTTTGGCGGACGTTCCGGCCCCCTCACGCCCAGTCAGAAGCGCATCGGGAAATATTTTCTCGTGGTTGCGGCCCTGCTGCTGGTGCAGATCGGTGCCGGCACGGTCATGGCTCATTCCTATTACGACCGGACGAGCTTCTACGGCATCGCTATCAATCGTTATCTTCCCCTTCAATTTCCTGCGAGACGTCCACATCCAGGCGCCGATCGTCTGGATCGGCTTGTCATGGATCGGCGCGGCGCTTTTCCTGGCGCCGCCATCGCCGGCGGCCAGGAACCAAAGACCAGCACTGGCTGGTCGACTTCTTATTCTGGGTAACATTGCTGGTGGTCGCCGGTGCCTTGCTCGGCGATTATCTGGGCATTATGGGCTTCATCAACCAGAACTGGTTCTGGTTCGGCAATCAGGGACTTTCCTATATCCAACTGGGCCGCTTTTGGCAGATCGGATTTTTTATCGGGCTTGTGCTATGGAGCGTGCTGGTGATGCGCGCACTATGGCCGACGTCGGTGCTGTGGCGGAAGGCCGCAGGCCAGTTCTGGTCCGGCCGCATTCGCCTGGAGCATCTGATCTGGGCCTCCACGATCAACATTGCCGTGCTCTATGTCTTCGGCATGATCCCGCTCACGGGGATCGAGAAATCTTTCACCCTGACGGATTTTTGGCGCTGGTGGGTGGTCCACCTCTGGGTCGAGCAGTCCTTCGAGTTCTTCGCCGCCTACGATGACCGCCTATCTGCTTATGTCGGTAGGCCTGGTCTCGCGCAAGCTCGCCGAGCGGGCGACCTATTTCGAGATCATCCTGATCTTTCTGGGCGGCGTCATCGGCACCGGCCATCATCTCTATTGGGCGGGCGGCCCCAGCATGTGGGTGCCGATGGGCAGCATGTTCTCCTTTATCGAAGTGTTGCCGCTGGTGCTCTTGATCATCGAGGCGATCAATCATTATCGCCTGATCAAGGCGCATCAGGAATTCAAATATCGCCTGGCATACACCTACATTATCGGCGCTGCGTTCTGGAATTTCGTCGGCGCCGGCGTGTTCGGCGGCGGCACACTCAACGCGCCACTGGTCAATTACTATGAGCACGGCACATTCCTGACCCTCAACCACGCGCATACCGCGCTTGTTCGGCGCCTTCGGCGAGCTCGCGATCGGCCTGATCTATTTCTGCCTGCGCTACGTCGCGGCCGACCGGCAACGCTTCGGCGAGAAGCTCGGGCTCTGGGCCTTCTGGCTCTACAACGGCGGGCTGGTGCTCTGGATCTTGCTCAACTTCTTCCCCATCGGGTGGCCGCAGCTCGATGCGGTCTACGAGCACGGACTCGCCTATGCCCGCAGCAGCGCCTTCTACAATACCACACTGTTCTGGCAGTGGATGCGGCTGCCGGGCGACGTTGTGTTCGCGCTCGGTGCGCTACTTATGGCCTGGGATTTCATCGTGAAGCTGCGACCGCTCTATCCGCAAGCATTAGAGCGGCTGATCTTCCGCACGCCGCCGGAGCTGCGTACGGCTTCGGAACCCGCGGAATGACATGATCAACGGATGGTTACCACCGACATCAAGCGGGTCTGCAATGGGGGGGCGAAAATCGTAGCTCCGTACGTGGCGATCATCATCTGCTTGCGCACTTCATGCACTGACTCGGGGCAGCAGCTAAGGCTGGTGCACAGGAGCGACGAGCGCTGCGTCGACGCCCTAAAGACGTTTAACCGGCGGACTTCAGGCGTTTGGCGCGTGGACAACGCGCACAGCGAACTCGAGTCTTGAGTTCACGTCGTGGCCACGGACGGCCGAGGCGATTGCGAAGTCGTAGAAGCGGTTGCGGTCACGCGCCTCCGCGCAATTCGGCGCCGGCAGGACCAATCGTTGGGCTCGGAGCATGGCGAGGAATCGGAGCCCGTGTGTAATTTTTTTTTTTTTTTTTTTTTTTTTTTTTTTTTTTTTTTTTTTTTTTTTTTTTTTTTTTTTTTTTTTTTTTTTTTTTTTCGTGCTCAGTGCCGAATACCCCCGCAAGCCTTACGCCATGTCCGTCACCGGCGCGACCGTATGTTTTTTTTTTTTTTTTTTTTTTTTTTTTTTTTTTTTTTTTTTTTTTTTTTTTTTTTTTTTTTTTTTTTTTTTTTTTTTTTTTTTTTTTTTTTTTTTTTTTTTTTTTTTTTTTTTTTTTTTTTTTTTTTTTTTTTTTTTTTTTTTTTTTTTTTTTTTTTTTTTTTTTTTTTTTTTTTTTTTTTTTTTTTTTTTTTTTTTTTTTTTTTTTTTTTTTTTTTTTTTTTTTTTTTTTTTTTTTTTTTTTTTTTTTTTTTTTTTTTTTTTTTTTTTTTTTTTTTTTTTTTTTTTTTTTTTTTTTTTTTTTTTTTTTTTTTTTTTTTTTTTTTTTTTTTTTTTTTTTTTTTTTTTTTTTTTTTTTTTTTTTTTTTTTTTTTTTTTTTTTTTTTTTTTTTTTTTTTTTTTTTTTTTTTTTTTTTTTTTTTTTTTTTTTTTTTTTTTTTTTTTTTTTTTTTTTTTTTTTTTTTTTTTTTTTTTTTTTTTTTTTTTTTTTTTTTTTTTTTTTTTTAAAAAAAAAAAAAATCTAGGCAACTGCATTCGGTGCGGCTGACTCGAGGATTAGACCGGTCCGCTGAGTTGTGCCGCGCCGGCGTTACTTGCTCACGCTTGCGACCGACCAGTGAGGCACGGCTTCTAAAGCCGATCCGCGCCTCGTTTAATACGAGTAACGGAATCTACGGTTCGCCGAGAGTCTGCTTGGGACTTACGCAAGACCAGAGAGAGTCGCACCGGCGCCGGCTCTGCGGGACTCTTGCGGAACCCTTGCGGAATGCTTCCGTATTCGAGTCAGCAAGCAGAGCGTATTCGTATTCGCGCGACAATCGCGCCCTCTGGCCGATATTCTGCGGGACTTTTGCGGGACTCTCCTGTGCTTTCCTGCGCTCGACGATTGCAACGGCCGTCCGACCTACAGGTTTTTGATTCACTCACTGCCAGCAGAATCAAACACTTGCGATACGGCCTTGTTTGCGAAGTTCGCGGCCTATAAGGTCGCTTCGTTCTTACAAGGCGAATGTCGGCGGTTCGATCCCGTCAGCACCCACCATTAAATCACTTAAAACATAGCATAATCGTCACTTGTGCCGTCGCGGGCGCCGAAGGCTCTGTGCCACCAATGTCCCTACCGCGCGCGCCGCCTCAGCCGCATTCGAGGGCGCAAGGTGCGCGTAGCGCAGCACCATCCGATAGCTTTTCCAGTCGCCGAGCACCGTCAGCCGGCAAGCTCACGCCGCGTTGGACGGCCCACGAGGCGCCCGTGTGCCGCAGGTCGTGCCAGCGTAGCCCCTTCAGGCCGCTCTGCCGCCGGCCGAAGATGTAGGAGGCGCTTCGATACGCAAGCGCTCCGACCAAAATCATGGCGGCGATAAGCGAAATTTCCATCTACCAATTAGCGTACGCCAGATAGTCGGCGCTCCGGTAGCGATCCTCGAATGCCACACGGCTGGACGTGCGACTCACCGCCTGACACCGAAGAGACGGGGGATTTCGGGGATGAATTGTCGGCACCTCGTCTGGCGGAGCAGGTTGGTCGTCCTCAGGTTGCGCTTTGTACTTCTCCAACTCTGCGAGGAGCGCGGCGATCTGCTCACGCATCATCGGAATGAGAAGCACGCTTTCTTGCGTGATTCTTTCGCCCTCCGGTGATATCAGCGCATCGCGGTCCACATGCCAATACAGCCAAGACTGACTGAATGCTCCGAGATCACCATAGAGCAGCGCAGATGCCGTATATGGAATTCTCTCTGCCCCAGACTGCCAGCGCTTTGCTTGAGCCAAAGGCACTTGGCAAATTCTCGCAATCGTCTCTGCATCCAACTTGTGCGTGGCAACCCGGGCCCCGACGATTCGCACAGCCTCAATCGAGGGTAGACGCTTGGCAAGAAAACCGTCACTTATGCTGATGATGGCCTGCTTGAGAGGCGGGCGGCGTTTTGGCTTCTTGCTCTTCTTCATACATCCCCCTAGCCTTGCGCAAGTTTATGCGAAAGACAGCAGCGGCCGCTGCGCTTCTTCTACCTCCTGATTTTGTAGAGCCGATGGCGGCACTGCGGGTCAAAGAGCTGCCAGAAGGAAATACGGACTGGCTGTATGAAGTTAAATGGGATGGATACCGGGTACTGATCATCAAGGATGGAGAGTCCACCCGGCTTATCTCCAGAAACGAAAAGGATTTGACCAACTTCTACCCAACTATCAGAGCGGCCGGCAAGCGCCTTGCTGCTAAGACGGCCGTAGTAGACGGCGAGTTGGTAGCGCTCGACGCCAAAGGGCTGCCGTCATTCAACGCGCTGCAGAATCGCAGTCAGCTGCCGGAACAGCACCGAATCGCCTACTACGCCTTTGATCTGTTGCATCTGAACGGGCGCGATCTCACCAAGAGCCCGCTCGAGGAGCGCCGCGAGGCGCTGCCAGGCGTGATTGCTGACTCCGGTCTGCTGATATCAGAGGTACTCCCGGGAGCGCCGGGCGATATCGTCAAAGCTGTCAAAGCGATGGGATTGGAAGGCGTGGTAGCCAAGCGCCGGGCGTCTGCATACTCGCCGGGCGAACGCTCCGGCGATTGGGTGAAGGTTCGCTTTGTTCTCTCGCAGGAATTCGTCGTAGGGGGATACCGCCCAGGGAACAATGGCGTTGATGCAATACTGGTCGGAGTTTACGAGGACAGGCAGCTGAAGTTTGCCGGCAAGATCAAGGCGGGCTTTGTCCCTCACACTCGCCGCGAACTAGCCCGGACGCTCAAGCCCCTGCAAGTCGAACGGTGCCCGTTCCCCGAACTTCCCGACGCTAAGCACTCGCGCTGGGGCGCTGGAGTGACTGCCGAGGATATGGCAGAGATCCAATGGGTGACTCCGAAGCTGGTTGTGCAAATCAGCTTTCTGGAATGGACGGAGGAGGGGAGGCTGCGTCACGCGTCATTTGTCGGACTGAGGCCAGACAAGACAGCAAGAACTGTTAGTCGGGAATGATTCGAATCTGAAACCCGTGACACCGCCCGCGGAGCCAGCGCTTCGCAACTACACTTTGCGGCCACTCGCCAAAGCTTGAGTCCAGCCATTCCCGGTAGATCGCCTTGCGCTTGATAGGCGGCTGCGCTTCAAGAGGTCGCGGGTAGGTTGGCAAGAATCTCTCAAACTCCACACTGGTTACGCTGTGCCACCGCATGGGGCAAAAGGGTAGGCGGCCTGTCTCTGATGCGTCCATCCAGTATCAGCCTCTTGTGCGAGCTGGATAGTTACGACAAGGAAGTTGGCGCTGGATCGTGCCTCCCATCAATTTAACTGCAGCGGCAACCCGAAGCTTTGCCGGGACATCGTCGGGTGACGCCTCGTTTCTACGCTACATCGGCGTTTTCGCCTACAGCCCGCGTCCGGCACGCGTCCCAGCGCGTTGACGCTCGCGGAGTGCAAGGAAATGGCGTCCATGCAGTGCCGGCGCTCGTTCAGACCTGTACAGAGCTTCGAGGAGGCTTATCGTGACGCGTCCGAAAGTCGGTGACCGCCCGCCGGTGCGGTCGAATTGCGCTCGTTGAACCTGGTAGCGCGGTGTCGAAGGCCAGCAACCGGCCACCTGCGGGCGTCACGACGTTGTTGAGTTGCCCACGGAAATCATAGTAAAACGAACGACGCAATTGGTGTCCCATCGCGCGCGAGGGTCCGACTCTTCAGCCCATTGGTGGGCGGAAATGCAGTAGGGTATCGACAAATCCGTCCCTAGCGACGGAGGAGGTCGAATGTCTGACTCCGCCCGCTTTGCGCTTCACCGGCCAGAATTTCTGAACGCCCTTGTGCAAGGCGAGGACAAGATCGCCGCCCTCCTGAAAGAGAGCTCAGTCAATGTCCCCGCTCGCGCGACTCTTGTTGAGGCCAATACAGACCACCAGTTTGTCTACCGTCTGCTCAAAGGCTGGGCCGGTCGGACACGATTGCTTCCGGACGGACGCAATCAATTCATTCTCATTTTCCTGCCCGGAGACTTGTTTGCCGTCAAGAGTATGTTCTTAATCCGCCAAACCGATGCCGTCGTAGCAATCACGGACCTCGTTACGGAGCGGATCGACTATCGCAAATTGCACAATGCCTACGTTTCAGACAGCGATGTTGCCATGCGATGCATTTGGCAGATAGTGGAAGAAGAGCGTCGTCTTCATAGCTGGGTCGTGGGTCTCGGACAAGGTAGCGCGGAAGAGCGCGTCGCTCTGCTGCTCATAGATCTTCGTGGGCGTCTTATCCTGTCAAAGACAATCGGTCCCGATTCCCTAATCTACGACATGCCGCTAACGCAGGTTGAGCTGGCCGATCACCTCGGGATCACGGCCGTCCACGTAAGTCGCGTACTCAAGGACTTTCGTGACAGCGGCATAGTCACGGTGCGCGACGGTCGCGTCACAATTGCGAACTTGGAAATGCTCGCTCAGCGCGCGTCGGCGCTGCTCGATCCGTATGAGCGTGTGACCGCCGCGTATGTAGGTGAGCAAAACGCGGGCTCGAACACACTTGACTAACGATCCGGAAACGCTTCGACTGTAGCGGCGATTATCAGTAAGCGGCAGATGGATTCCGGACAACAACATCCGCGATAGTTTCGTCGATGCCGGAAGGCGCCACGGCTTGGGATCCTGCCGCTACCTTTAGCTGCGCGCAGAGTCAGGACAGATGACGAACGCTGACGGACTAGGCGCGACTTGTCGCTGTTTCGATCATCGTCCGTAACAAGCCCGTCGTCGATCGGGATAGCGCCTTCTTCGCTAACAATTGGCGCCTGTCAATAACATAGGTAGTGGCGCGGCTGCGTTACGAAACTTAGGTTAGTTCGTTTTGCGTCTAGGCATCGCGTCGGCGAGAGGAAACCATCAGCTTGAAACTTTCGAGTTTTATTCTCAGCGAAATTGACTCGATCGCGACGGAATGGGAGGTCTTCGCCGCGGCTCAATTGCCTGCCGCTGCGCAAATGGGATCGCTGGCGTTACGGGATCACGTTGAGCAGATTCTGAAGGCGATCGCAAAGGACATCTTGACTGCCCAGACGAGCGACGAACAGTCGGAGAAGTCTAAGGGCCGCGCCGCCCGGCTCAGAGAGGCTTCCAACACCGCGGCAGAAACGCACGCGCTGCTCAGGGCGGAAAGCGGCTTTAGCATCAATCAAATGGCGGCCGAGTACCGAGCGCTTCGTGCGAGCGTGCTTTCCCTATGGACCAAGAAATCGGAGCCCACTGCCCTGGATCCGCAGGAGATGATTCGCTTCAACGAGGCGATCGATCAAGCTGTCGCGGAATCGGTGGCATTCTTCAATGCACGGGTCGATCACGAGCGCAATCTATTACTCGGGATGCTTGGGCACGACATGCGCAGCCCTCTAAACGTCATTCAGTTAACGGCAACATACTTATCGACGGTGGACGCAGGCACCAATGTGGCTACGTGTGTCGCGCGACTTTTAAAGAGTGCCAGCAGTCTGAAAGCACTGCTCGATGACCTGCTTGACTTCAATCGCACGAAACTTGGTTTGGGCATCACTATCTCACCTGCGGCCGTCGATTTGGCGGAAGCATTCTCGGCCGAATTGGAGCAGTTGCGCGTTGCAAATGCTGGCCGATCGATTGTCTTAGAGGCCAACGGTGACGTTAGTGGGGTGTGGGACGTAAACCGTCTTAACCAGTTACTAGATAACCTCGTGGTGAATGCGTTCAAATATGGAGCGTTTAGCTCCCCCGTTAAGGTTGTCCTGAGTGGGTTACCGGGAGAGGTGAAAGTTGCGGTTCACAACCATGGAGCGAAGATTGAGCCCGCGACGCTCGCTCAGATATTCGAGCCCCTGAAGCGCGGATTGGATGGTCAGCTCGTCTCGGGAACCGATGGAAGCATGGGTCTTGGGCTGTATATCGCTCGGGAGATCGCTACTGCGCACGGTGGCGATATTGCAGCCAATTCCGATGAAAATGAAACCGTTTTCACTGTTCGGCTACCGAGATTGCGGCCCTAGGGGCAGATGCGATTGCGTTCTTATCGCGACGGCGTAATGTCGAACCGCGCGTCATCCTAGTTGCGGTCCGCTTACTGCGAGGGCGACTGGCATCCATGAGGCGAACGATCGTGTGTTCTAAAGCCGGCCGGGTTGGCACCGGCGTTTTCAGCCGCGGGTGTGTGGCGGACTGTCGGCAAAAGCGGCTGCCGAGAATGTAACGACCAGGAAGACAGAAACCAGGAATCTCTTCATATCTGCCTCTCGCAGAACTCGACAGGTGATACGTAGGGCAGTGGGCGCCGGCCTAAAGCCGGTCCACGAGGCGAGGCTTCGGACGCAGGAAGGACCCGACATTTCAAAAAGGCTTCCTTTGACCGCATGCCTCGGCGGAACCGCATCCCCGGCATATTCATCTGTGCTACATGCGTTGCGGCGTTGAGCGCACTCAGGCTGAGCTTCAGACGCTTCGCATGCTTTGGCTGTCGCCGGAGGCTCGGCCGGCAGCCCTACGGCCGAACGATACAGCCGGGCGGGCCGCGCCTCGCGCGGGAGTAACTGGCAGGCGAGCACGCGAAGACTCTAGGAGTTGTCTCGACAGCGTCCGTCGTCCGGTATGCCCCGCCAGAGGTCCGTTGGCGGTCGTACTCGTAACTTAGTCGTTGGTGGTGCGACCTGGACGCTGGCAAATGTCGGCCGTTCGATCCCGTCAGCACCACCGGCATACGGCAATTGAGGTTTTGAGATAGTTCTATGAGGTTTTGAGATAGGTCTGGTCTTTCCGATATGGCGATAATCACGTGGCGGCAATGGAACATCCTCAGTGGAACCGGGGGTATCGTGCGCACTCTCCACACGACTGGGCACGCGTCTGAATTGCCGCTAGGGATTGGAGGGGGTTACGCGCTCCATCAGCAATGACCGGCTTCGAGTATGTAGGTTCGCACATAGTGCGGATTCGATGGATTCTTGACGCTGCCATCGCGCTGGAAGTCACGAATGGTTGGGGAGAACAGGCTTGTCGGCTGACGCTTATCAAGGCTGTAAGGGGCGGTATTTGTAGGTCTCCAGGTGAAGAGCGCAAAGCGATTGGGGTCCGAAGCTGCCCGTTGACACACGCTGCAACAAATCAAATCAAATGGCTGGGGGTTAGCGTAATGATAAAGAAAGACACCCGTTCAAAGAGCCCAGCTACCCGCGAACCGCTTCCTGCTAGTCCCGTGCCGACCGGTATCGCGGCAGCGGTCTGCTTCGCCCTGTATGGGCTGCCGCCCCCGGCGGCAGCCGACTCCGCTGACCAGCCCCAAGGTGTCTTGCAAGAAGTCACGGTGACGGCGACCCGACGTACGGAGACCATCGAATCAGTGCCGTACAGCCTTTCCGTCATCAGCGCCGACCAAATCAGCGCATCCGGCGTTACCGACCTCGCCACTCTTGCCACCCAGGTGCCGGGCTTGAGCATGTATGACTACGGTGCTCGATTCGCGGGGGCCACCACGCCGATTATCCGCGGCATCAACGCGACGGGCAGTCCGCCCCGGGGCTTTCGCACCTTCGAGCAAGACCCCGTGGGCACGTATATCGGCAATTCGCCGATCGACGGGTACTTTCAGCTGGACGACCTGAATCGCATCGAGGTCTTGCGCGGACCGCAGGGAACCTTGTACGGGGCCGGCGCGCTGGGTGGTGCGCTTCGGCTGATTCCCAATTCTCCGCAACTGAATACGTTCGCCGGATCGGTTGAAGCGGGCGGCTCGAAAGTGGCGCACTCGGACGGGACAGGCTACACGCTGAACGGCCTGCTCAATGTGCCGTTCGGCGACAGTGTGGCCTTTAGAGTCGCAGGAAAGTACGCCTATGAACCCGGATGGATCAAGGCCTTCGGCTTGCTCGAGCGCACCAACAACGGCGTATACGGGGTTCCGCTACTCGCGAATCCCGCCGACCCTGTGAACAGCTCCGCTATCTACTCAAGTCGCAACGACTGGAACTGGCAAAAGACCTTCAGCGGGCGCGCGAGCCTGCTGTTTAAACCAAATGAGAAGTTCAACGCGGAGCTCGCAACGCTCTATGCGCACGTCAGTGGCGATGGTGGACCCCAGGTGAACCCCGACTTCGCAGGCGGCCCCTCCCCGTTGGATCCGGCCACCACCTACCCCGCAGGCGGTCACTACCAAGAATTCGCGCTTGTCGATGAGCCGTTCAACCGAACCACGAACCTAACGAGTCTCGATCTGAGCTACGACGCGGGGTTTGCCACGATCTCCTCCACGAGCTCGTATCACACCACGAAGGGTTCTTTGATCCAGGATTCCACTTTCGACTACGCCGGTTTTGATGGCGGTTATTTCCTGCCGTACTACGCCGGGATTCCGACCAACCCGCGATTCATCTACCCTTTCCTCTTTACTGACTCGGCGCATACCTTCGCCCAGGAAGTGCGCCTCGTGTCCAAAGCCGACCCCGCGAACATCTTCGACTATGTTCTGGGTGGGTTCTATGAGAACCAAACGCGTTTCGGCAACTGGTACGTCACGAATCCCGGCTCCCCGGAGCGAGCTGTGGCGCAGGGATGCACTGGATATTTCGTCGCCGGGTCGACGTTCCCGAATTGCCTGTTGGTAAGCGGCCCGAACGATCTCACCTTCCAGCAGCTCGATAAGCAGACCTTCAAAGACGAGTCGGTGTTCGGCGAGCTGACCTGGCATTTCATGCGACACGGACAGATTACCGGCGGTCTGCGACATTTCCACCAGGCATTTACCGATGCGCAGTTGTACCAGGATTTCACCTTCAACATCGTCGTTCCGCCGATCCCATATAGCGCACCGGCGACAAAGACGATCGGAAAGGTCGACGCTTCCTACGAATACACCGAGCATCAGTTCGCTTACGCCCTGTGGTCGCAAGGCTTTCGTCGCGGGGGCGCTAACTCAGTCCCCTCGAGTGGGATATTCCAAGAAAGTCCGCTGCTGCGAGACTACCAACCGGACCAGACGAATAACTACGAGGCGGGGCTCAAAGGACGCTTCAGTAATGGCCTTTCTTATGCGTTCGCGGTGTTCTACATTAAATGGGATAGACCGCAGATCTCCTCCAGCCTGCCGTCCGGCAATCTGGCCGTGTACAACGCCAACACGGCAAAGTCACAGGGTGTCGAGTTTGAATCCACCGGCCCGTTGTTCGTGCCCAGCCTGAGCTACTCCATCGGCTTTGCCTATGCCGATGCCAGGTTGACCAGCGATTTCTCCTACCCGGCGAATGATGGCACAGGCACCATCGTTCCCGGCTTACTCTCTGGAAAGTCTGGCGAGCAGCTTCCTGGAAGCCCCAAGACCAGCGTTAGCGCTGCGCTCAACTACGATGTCAATCTGAAGCCCGGATACGATCTCACGCTGTCGGTCAATGGCGTCTATCGGAGCGCGATGGCGCTTGAGGTGGCACCCAGCGTGGGCGGCACGACGATCCAGCATTCCTCAACGTTCGAAATCATGAACCTCAACGCTGTGTTGAATCACAAGCCCTGGCGCGGGACGTTGTATGTGAGGAACGTCTTTGACAAGCAAGAGATTCTTGCCCAGCCGTCGCAGCCCAATCAAGTTGAAAATCTGACCAATGACTACTTGGTCAACCCTCCGCGTGAAATCGGAGTTCGCGTGGGCTATTTTTTCTGAGTCGAAGGCCGTTTCTGAGAGCCACGAGTTTTCTGGCGCTGCGACACGCGGACTTATCGCGCGCGGTCGGCCGTGGCCATAGCCGTCGGTGGACTTTTCCGTGGGCTCATTTCGTCCAGCGATAGACGGCCCCAGGGAACGGTGGCTTCCATTGGTCGAACGCTCCGGTGATGTAGAGCGTGTCAGCGCCGGTGGGTGGAAAGCCGACGTTGGTCACGTACGGCGTGGGCACCTCAATCATCCGCACTAGCTTTCTTTCCTCGTTCACGACGAGCACACGACCCGAGCCGTTTTGCGCGATGTAATAGTTGCCGTCGGGACCCACTTTAAGTCCGTCCGGTCCGTTGTAGGCGTCTTCGTTGGCAGTGGGTGGCGCGAGGTCTTGCAGACGTGCCCAGACGATGCGGGGACCGAGGGTGCCATCGGCTTGTATCGGAAAGGCCAGGATTCGGCCAGCCAGCATCTCGGCAACAAGCAGTTGCTGGCCGTTCTTCGACAGCGTCAGCCCGTTCGAATAATGGATGGTGTTGGCTACTTCGCGTACGTCCTCGCCGTTCGCCGACAAGTGAAGCACGGCACCGGTGATAGGCGCCTTCACGTCGTACACGCCCGATGCCGAGAAATAGATGCCGCCATGGCCATCTGCGGTGAAATCGTTCGGGCCGATGAACGGCTTGCCGGAACTGTCCTTGGTGATCGTTCGCACCTCATTGCCATGCGCATCGAGCTCCACGAGGTAATTACCGTCGTAGCAGGCCACCAAAATGTGATCGTCGCGAAAGTGAATCAATGCGTTAGCGCCGCAATGTTCCTTGTGCCAATAGGTCTTCGGCTCCGTGCCGTCCCACGCCTTAATGTCATCTCCCGCATACTCGACATACAGTAGTCGCCCGTGATCCCATAAAGGCCCTTCGGGATAGCGGGCATGGGCGTCGATGACGTCGACTCCAGCGCAAGCGGTACCCACACGGGTTAGGCAAGAGACCAGAAATAGTACGAGGACGTTGCTCTGTATGCGCATGAGTACCCCTGTGGCGAAACTGGGCTCCCGCTGAGCCACTCCAGGGCGAGCTGCCGCGCGGAAATGTTGAAGCCGATGGCAATGATACTCTTGGGAGTAGGCGCGATCTGATCCGGAAGTCCGCGGACAACCCAGTCGCGAAGTGATATGCAACGAGACGCCTGCGCCGAGGCCTTGGGAGTCACTGCTGACCCGTGCCTATCGAGGAGGTGAATTCCGTGCAAGAATTCCAAAGCGGGATCCACATAAGCTCTAGCAAAGCAGGCCGAATCCGGCAAAGCGGTGCAATCGAGTTTTTCTTTTTCTATGGGTAGCGGTGTTTGTAGAATCGATTGAGCGGTAAATAGTTCATGTCCACGTCATTTATTCTCAATGGCCATCCCGTCACGTTGGATGCCGATCCCACTATGCCGCTGCTATGGGCCATCCGCGAAGAAGCGGGGTTGCACGGTACCAAATTTGGTTGCGGCATGGCGCTGTGCGGCGCCTGTACGGTCCACGTCGATGGCCAGGCCACGCGCTCCTGTGTGATGCGGCTGTCCGCCGTGGCGGGGCGCACCGTCACCACCATCGAAGGGCTGCAAGGCGGTTCCGCCAAAGCGGTGCAAGCCGCCTGGATCGATCTGCAGGTGCCGCAGTGCGGCTACTGCCAATCCGGCCAAGTGATGTCAGCGACGGCCTTGCTGGAAAAAAATCCAACGCCGACCGATGCCGACATCGACGCTGCGATGAGCGGCAACATCTGCCGCTGTGGGACGTACGCCCGCATACGCGCGGCTATTCATGCAGCGGCCAACTCGCTGAAGGCGCCGGCATGACCTCCGACGTCGTGGCACAACCCGCGCGGCGCGCCTTCCTCAAGAACGCCGGTGCAGCCACCGCCGTGGTCCTCACGATCGGCTTTGAGTGGGGCGGTACCACGCGTCGCTCACTGGCGCTTGCGCCGTCGGGCGCGGGTCCGCTGTTCGCGCCCAATGCCTTCCTGCGTATCGGTGCCGACAACAGCATCACCGTCATCGCGAAACACGTCGAAATGGGGCAGGGCGCCTACACCGGTATTGCCACCGTGGTAGCCGAGGAACTCGACGCGGATTGGTCGCTGGTGCGCGTCGAGAGCGCGCCCGCCGATGCGAAGCGTTATGCCAATTTGGTCTTCGGTACGTTACAGGGTACGGGCGGCAGTTCGTCGATGGCGAACTCGTGGAACCAGCTGCGCGACGCTGGCGCCAAGGCCCGTCTCATGCTGGTCACCGCCGCTGCGCAGGAATGGAAGGTCCCCGCCTCCGAGCTGACGGTGGATAAGGGCGTGGTCGCGCATGCGAGCACGCAACGCCACGCGAGCTTCGGCGCGCTCGCCGGCAAAGCCGCGAAGCTGCCGGTCCCCGATAAGGTAACGCTCAAGGACCCGAAGGATTTCAAACTCATCGGACGCAAAGTGCCGCGCGTGGATGTGCCTGCCAAGGTCAACGGCACGGCGCAGTTCACGTTGGACGTGGCGTTACCTGGCATGCTGGTGGCGCTGCTCAAGCGGCCGCCGCAATTTGGCGCCACCGTCAAGGCTTTCGACGCCAGCGCCGCTGCGGCAGTGCCCGGCGTCGTCAAAGTGGTTGAGGTGCCCGGTGGCGTCGCGGTGTTGGCCAAGGGTTTTTGGGCCGCCAAGTTGGGCCGCGATGCACTCAAGGTGACCTGGGACGACAGTGGCGCGGAAAGGCGCAGCTCGGGGGCCATGATGGCCGAGTACCGGCGCCTGGCGGAACAACCCGCAGTGCCGGCGCGCAACGATGGCGACGCCGTGGCGAGCATCCGCGACGCGGCCCATAAGGTCTCGGCCAGCTACGAATTTCCCTATCTTGCGCACGCCCCCATGGAACCCCTGGACGCGGTGGTAAAGCTCACGGCCAGCAGCTGCGAAATCTGGGCGGGCGATCAGTTCCAGACGGTAGACCAAATGAACGCGGCAAAAGCGGCCGGTCTGGATCCGCAACAGGTCACCATCAACACCCTTTACGCCGGCGGCAGTTTCGGGCGCCGCGCGAATGTACAATCCGATTACATCGTGGAGGCCGTATCGATTGCCAAGGCGAGCGGCGCCGACGGTATCCCGATCAAGCTGCAGTGGACGCGCGAGGACGACATTCGTGGCGGCCACTACCGCCCGATGTATTTCCACAAACTCGAAGCCGGCCTCAACGAGAAAAAAGAGCTCGTCGGGTGGCGCCAGGTCATCGTCGGTCAATCCATCATGGCCGGTGGCCTGTTTGCTGCGATGGTCAAGAAAGGCATCGATCCAACTTCGGTGGAAGGCGCCGCGACCATGGCCTACGCCATCCCGAACCTCTCGGTGGAGCTGTCGACCACTTCATCGCCGTTGCCCATCTTGTGGTGGCGCGTGGTCGGCAGCTCGCACACCGTGTTTGCCGTCGAGGCGTTCATGGACGAGGTGGCGCATGCCGCCGGCGCAGACCCATTCGCCTTTCGGCGCAAGCTCCTCGAGCATCAACCCCGCATGAAGGCGGTGTTGGAACTCGCCGCCGAGAAAGCCGGCTGGACTGCGCCGTTGCCCAAGGGCAAGGGCCGTGGTATCGCCGTCACGGAGGCGTTCAAGACGCTGGTCGCCCAGGTCGCCGAAGTGAGCGTGGATGGCGACGGTCACGTGACCATCGATCGCGTGGTCTGCGCGGTGGATTGCGGCACGCCCATCAATCCCGATGTTATCGTGGCCCAAATGGAGGGCGGGATCGCCTTCGGCTTGGGTGCGGTGCGCTATGGCGCCATCACCCTGAAGGATGGCCATGTGGAGCAGGACAACTTCAATAGCTACCGCGTGCTGCGCCTGAACGAAATGCCCAAGATCGAAGTGCACATCGTACCGTCCACCGCGGCGCCTACGGGGGTCGGCGAACCCGGCGTCGCGCCCATCGGCCCCGCGGTGGCGAACGCCATTTTCGCGGCCACCGGCAAGCGCATCCATGTGCTGCCGTTCTCGAGTGCAGAGGCTGCCTGAGGCTCGATGAAGGACTCGACTTAGCGAGACATCTCGATGCAACGCGGACGCGCCACGCATGCTGTGCTCTGGGCCCTGGCGGTGATCGTCGGCGTCGCCGTGGTATTGGCCGGCTATATCGTGTGGGGACCCCGTGCCACGGACTTCGCCGGGGGCAGGCAGGTGGCGCTCGCCGATTATCACCTTGGAGATCCGACCGGTGTTCCCACCGAGCTGAAAGATGCGAGTCTGGTGGAGCGCGGCGAATATCTCACCCGTGCGGCGGATTGCGTGGTGTGCCATACGGCCAAGGATGGCGCGCCCTTCGCCGGCGGCCGGGCCTTCGTAGTGCCGTTCGGCGTCATGTACTCGACCAACATTACACCGGACGTGGAGACGGGCATCGGCAGCTACACCGACGCTAATTTCCTGGATGCCGTACACAAGGGCATCGGTCGTGGCAATACCAGGCTGTATCCCGCCATGCCGTATGCCAGCTACACCTACATGTCGGATGCCGATGCGCTCGCGATCAAGGCATACCTCTTCACCCTGAAACCGCTGCACGCGCCGGCGCCGCACAATACGCTCGCGTTCCCATTCAATCAGCGCGCCTTGATGAGTATCTGGTCGGCACTCTTCAATCCCGATAAGCGCTACGAACCCAATGCCGAGCGCAGTCTTGAGTGGAATCGCGGCGCCTACCTGGTGGAAGCCATGGAACACTGCGGCGAATGTCATACGCCGCGTAATCTGGGCTTCGCGTTGAACAACCGGCAGAAATTCGCCGGCGCGGTGCAGGCGGGCTGGCGCGCCTACAACATCACGGCGGACAAGAGCAGCGGTGTGGGCGCGTGGAGCGACGACGATCTGGCCCAGTACCTCGCCGCGGGCCACGCCGCGGGCCGGGGCACGGCCTCAGGCCCCATGGGCGAAGCTGTGGATGAAAGTTTGAGCCACCTAAAACCCAGCGACATCGCCGCGATGGTCGCGTACCTGCGCACGGTGCCGGGCATCGCCACGTCCGACCTACCCGCGCCCAAAACGGCACCGGCGTCGGCAATGTATTCAGACAGCGTCGCCGCCAAGGATCATCTGCGCGGCCAAGCCGTGTACGAAGGCGCCTGCGCCGGTTGCCACGGCTGGACCGGCATCAGCCCCGTGCTGGACCTCGCGACTCTGACGGGTACCCGTGCCATCAACGATTCCACGGCCATCAACGTGGCCCAGGTCATCATCGGAGGTTCGCAACGGCACATGGCTGAGACCTCGAGCAACATGCCAGCCTTCGGCGACGCCTATTCGGATGCCGAGATCGCAAGTGTCGCCAACTACGTCACCGGGCGATTTGGTAGCCGTGGATCGGACCTGAGCGCAGCTAAGGTCGCCAAGCTACGCGCGGCGGATTGAACAGGCACCGGGGGTAGGCACCCGCGTGACACACCAAGCTGCCATGCCAAGAATGGCATGGACTCCCGGCTGCGCACGCAGAGTTTTCTAGGGCAAATTCGGTACAAACGCCGGAAACAGGTGGACTCTATAGAAACAGCGCTCATCGAGAGGGAGGTACGATGCACGTCGCGCAATCGATTGAGTGCGCGGGGTGATGCGCTAGTTTGCGGGTTGAGTGCCCGGCGCGTAATTCAACACCCAGCCACCCCCGAAGGTGTTATTGACCAGGCTGACCCCTGCGGATGGCATCGGGATCTCACTGCTGATGCTACGAACCAACATGCCGGTGCTGTCCGGTCCAGCGCCCCCTGCCAGATAGTTACCCGACACGCTGATATTTTGCGAGCCCCAGACGAGGATGCCGACGGCGCTTCGCCCATTGGCCGTAGTGCTGACGTAGGCAATCTGGTTGCCCGCAAAGCTGCCATCATGCACGCCGTACAAAATGTAGGCGCCGATGTTGCTGCTTTGGTCGATGCTGTTGTCGGACACGTCGAAAAACGCCGTGCCCAAATCCAGGCCAAACCCGGCCGCGCTATCGACACTGAAATGGTTGTCGTTAAAGGTGGCGTCCACGGTGGCTGCAAATTCGTTCAAAGTCCCGTGCCCCTGTCCCTGGCTGCTGGTAACCGTCAGGTCCTTGGATAGGTAGGAGTACAGGGGCTGGGCGCTGAAGCTGTTGGCCACAACGTGATCGATGACCGTATGCAGGGCGTTGAAAACCGATATACCCACTGCGAAAGCGTCTGGCCCCGCATCGGGGACGGAAACGGTGAAATTGCGGAAGGCCGTGTTTTGAACCAGCGGACTGATGCGTTGGAAGCCGAGTCCGCTGTGTCCGGGATCCCAGGTCCGAGCGCTGCTGAAGGCAGTGCGAAAGGGCACGGTCAGGTTGACCACGATGCCGGCTACCGAAGCTACCTGCACCCAGTCAACGGTGACGCGGTTAGCGATCACGTCATCGATCTCTGATACGAGGAGCCAGTCTCCGGGCTGAATATCAGCCGCGTCAGCCGCGGCGACGGCCGAGAAAGATGGATCTCCGACAGCGATAGCGTTGGCTATGCGCCGTGGCGGATTGTGGTCAATCCCGCATGGAGTCGTGAAAGCACGGTCGTTCACACACTGCTGGCGCGTCGCGCTGGCGCGGAACTGGAACACCGTCTGTGGTCCGGAACCCTGGATGGTAGTGTTGCTCTGGCTTATGACGATGGTACGACTCAGGTAGTACGTACGCGCTGCGAAGCTGACTACGCCACCGTGATCCACGGCGCTCTGCACGGCAGCCGTGTCGTCCTGGGCAGGTGGCGCAGACCCATTCGTTGGTGGGCTTTCTCCGCCGCAGCCCGACATCAGCAACGCAAGCAACGCCACCGACGGCAGGAAGCAGTACGCACGCGAAAGTTGCACTGAATTCCCCATGACCGCCCAGCACTAGCTCACCCAAATCCGTATGCCAAGGTACAGAATCTTGCCGTGCGCGTGAATCGCCAGGCCTTACAATTCGCACGTGAGGCTGCGGAGCCTTAGCGTTTTCGGTTTCGGCGCGGGTTTGGCCGACCGTCGCCGTCCTTCGTCGGCGCTTTTGACCCTCTCCGTGCGCCGCGTGGCGCCCGCGCGGGCCGGGGACGTCCCGAACGCGCGCGGGTCACATCAGAGCTCGATACCGCGGGGGACGGCTGCGCTGCCCTATGTGCGTCAGCGGACAGAACAATTGCATACCTGCTGGTAACACTTCCGGAGCCTTTCTACATGCGCGCCGTAGCGGCGTCCTCTGTTCCCCCGTCTGTTCTTGGTCGACGGTAGAGGCGCGTGAAAGCCGGAAGATCTCACCATGCAAACCGATACTCTCACGCCCGAACTCCTTGCGAAGATTAACGCCTATTGGCGGGCGGCGAATTACGTGTCCGTTGGCCAGATCTATCTCTACGACAATCCGCTACTCAAGCGGCCGCTGCAACTGTCTGATGTCAAGCCACTGGTGGTCAGCCACTGGGGCACAACACCAGGTCAGAATTTCATTTATGTGCATTTGAACCGCGTGATTAATAAATATGGCTTGGATATGTTCTATATCGCTGGTCCCGGTCACGGTGGTCCGGCAATTGTTGGCAACGTTTACCTCGAAGGCACCTGGAGTGAGATCTATCCGAACGTGACCCAGGACGAGGCTGGACTTAAGGAGCTTTTCAAACAGTTCTCGTTCCCGGGTGGCATTTCCAGTCACGTGGCGCCCACGACGCCGGGGTCGATCCACGAAGGGGGCGAATTGGGCTACTCCTTGAGCCACGCCTTCGGAGCGGCGTTTGATAACCCGGAGCTGATCGTCGCCTGCGTGATCGGTGACGGAGAAGCAGAAACAGGCCCTCTGGCGACGGCCTGGCAGTCCAACAAGTTTCTGGACCCCGTCACTGACGGTGCCGTGTTGCCGATCCTGCACCTTAATGGCTATAAGATCAGTAATCCCACAGTGCTCGCGCGCATTGAACACGAGGAATTGGAGCAGTTCTTGCGCGGCTGCGGCTGGGCGCCCGTTTTTGTCGAGGGCGATGATCCACCAACGATGCATGAGCGCATGGCCACTGTGCTGGACACGGCTATCGAAGACATCCGGCGGATCCAAGGTAAGGCACGCAGCCAGGAAGACCCGTCTCGGCCGCGATGGCCGATGATCGTACTGAGGTCACCCAAGGGCTGGACTGGACCGAAAGTCGTTGATGGGTTGCAGATCGAAGGTACGTTCCGAGCGCACCAGGTGCCGCTGTTAGTGGATGCGGCGCACCCGCATCATGTCGCGCTGCTGGAGAGCTGGCTGAAGAGTTATAACGCGGAGGAGCTGTTCGATCAGAACGGCCGCCTAAGCGCTGAGCTGGCAGAGCTCGCCCCGAAGGGCGACCGCCGGATGGGCGCGAATCCGCATGCCAATGGTGGCCTGCTGCTGCGAGATCTCAAAATGCCCGACTTCTGCGATCACGCCGTGCATGTGCCGGTCCCGGGAGCAGTCGAGGCCTGCGATACGCAGGTGCTGGGAAGCTTCCTACGGGACGTGACCCTGTTGAATCAGGGAGAGCGCAATTTCCGCATCTTCGGCCCTGACGAAACGGTCTCAAACCTCTTGGGCGCGGTGTTTGAAGTCACCAATCGACAGTGGAACGCCCGGGAACTGAAAAATGATGAATTCCTTGCACCCGAGGGACAGGTGCTTGACTCGATGTTGAGCGAGCATCAGTGCGAGGGCTGGTTGGAGGGGTATCTGTTGACTGGCCGACACGGGCTTTTCAACAGCTACGAGGCGTTCATTCGCATCGTCGACTCGATGTTCAGTCAACACGCCAAGTGGCTCAAAGTCTGCATGGAGCTGCCCTGGCGGCGCAAGATTTCGTCCCTGAATTATTTACTTGCCTCGCACGTCTGGCAGCAGGATCACAACGGTTTTACGCATCAAGATCCTGGCTTTCTCGATCACGTCATTAACAAAAAGGCCGATATCGTCCGCGTGTATCTGCCGCCAGATGCTAACTGCCTGTTGTCAGTTTTCGACCATTGCCTGCGGAGCCGCAATTACGTCAATGTGGTGGTGGCCGGTAAACACGCGCTTCCCCAGTGGCTCACAATGGATGCGGCGGTGGCGCACTGCACGGAAGGTATCGGCATTTGGCAATGGGCGAGCAACGACCAAGACAACGAGCCGGACGTCGTGATGGGCTGTTGCGGCGACACGCCGACGCTGGAGATTCTCGCCGCAGTCTCTATCCTAAGAGAGCATCTGCCCGAGGTGAGGATTCGCGTCGTGAACGTAGTGGATCTTATGAAATTGCAATCCAGCTCTGAGCACCCGCATGGATTGACCGACAAGGACTATGACTCTCTATTCACGAAGGACAAGCACATCATTTTTGGCTTCCATGGCTATCCTTGGCTGGTCCACCGGCTGACCTACCGCCGAGCCAACCGCAATCTGCACGTCCGCGGGTATAAAGAAGAGGGCACGATCACAACGCCGTTCGACATGCGTGTGCAAAATGACCTCGACAGGTTTCACCTGGTTATCGACGTCGTTGATCGGCTACCGCAGCTGGGCACGCGGGGTGCCTATCTCAAGCAGATGCTCCGGGACAAGCTGATCGAACACAAGCATTACATCAACAAGCACGGCCAAGACATGCCGGAGGTCCGAAATTGGAAGTGGCTGCGAGCAGCTGCGGGTACAGCAACGCACCCAACCAAGGCCGCTGTTGTATCACCCCAAAGCCTCGCCGAGCTGCCGCGTCAAACACGAAAGGCGAGCTAACGGCACATCCGGCATCATGAAACGGCATAGGGCGTCGCGATCGTGCGGGAATCCTCGGACGACGAGCTGAACTGCAGTTCGATGGCGTCATGTCCTAATTTCAGCGAGCACGTTAGTCAACGGTCATCGGGGCACGCGAGCGACGGGAGGATATCGTTACTGAGGCAGACGGCATCCGTGGCAGAAGTAGCGTAATGGCTACTGCCATCAGCGCGCTCGCCGGGAAGCCCGCCCCGCTCTCGTCCCTGATCAACGTGGCGAAACTGGTTACGGCCTATTACGAGATCAAGCCCGATCCGGCAGTTGCCGCGCAGCGCGTATTCTTTGGAACGTCCGGGCACCGCGGCTCGGCCTTCGATGGGACGTTCAATGAGCGCCACGTGCTGGCACTCACGCAGGCGATATGCGACTTCCGTCGGGCTCACGATATCAGCGGACCCCTTTTCCTTGGAATCGATACCCACGCTTTATCGGAACCGGCGTGCGCGAGCGGGCTCGAAGTGCTCGCTGCCAACGGCGTGGATGTCATGCTGGCAATAAATGATGAATACACCCCGACGCCTGTAATCTCTCACGCGATCCTGACTTACAACCGAGCGCGCAGCACAGGGCTGGCCGATGGCATCGTCATCACGCCATCGCACAATCCACCACGCGACGGCGGTTATAAGTACAACCCGCCGAACGGGGGACCGGCGGATAAGGACATCACGGATGAGGTAGAAGCCGCGGCTAATCGCTATATCGAAGCAGACCTCCGTGGCGTGAAGCGGATCTCACACACGAGAGCCTTAGTTGCCCCGACCACGCACCGGCACGATTATCTTGGGACCTACGTGGCCGACCTCGGATCGGTGATCGACATGGGCGCGATCCGCGATGCCAAGATCCGCATGGGCGTCGATCCCTTGGGGGGTGCGGGTGTTCACTATTGGGGCGCGATTGCCGAACGCTATCGCCTGGACCTCACGGTAGTCCGCGAGGAGGTGGACGCGCGGTTCGCCTTCATGACGCTCGACTGGGACGGCCAGATTCGCATGGACCCGTCCTCACCGTATGCAATGCAGGGGTTGCTTGCTCTCAAAGACCGCTTTCAAATCGCGTGCGCCTGTGACACAGACCACGATCGCCACGGAATTGTTACCCCCGATGGCGGTCTGCTGCCAGCCAATCACTATCTGGTAGTCCTCATCGATTACCTGTTTCGGCACCGGCCGCAGTGGGGTGAACGGTCGGCGGTGGGCAAGACGGTGGTCAGCACCCGAATGATAGATCTTGTAACGGCGAAGCTCGGCCGCCGTCTTTACGAAGTGCCAGTCGGATTTAAGTGGTTCTCTGCGGGGCTGCTTGACGGCAGTCTTGGCTTTGGCGGGGAGGAGAGTGCCGGCGCGACCTTTCTGCGCCGCGACGGGTCGGTATGGACCACCGACAAGGACGGCATCATCGCTGCACTGCTTGCAGCCGAAATCACGGCCTGCACAGGTCGCGACCCGGGCGGCCTGTATGTCGAGTTGGCCAGCGAATTCCGTAATCCAGTGACCGACCGAGTGCAGGCTGCCGCGACGGCGAAGCAAAGAAAGCGGTTAGCTGCGCTGTCGCCGCAGGACGTCACAGTCAGCGCGCTTGCCGGTGAGCAGATCGAAAGCATCATCACCCGCGCACCCGGGGATGGCGCCGCCATTGGTGGTATCAAGGTAAGTTCTGCGAGCGGTTGGTTCGCAGCCAGACCTTCGGGCACCGAAGACATCTACAAGATCTACGCGGAAAGCTTTCGCGGTGCCGATCAGCTGCAGCAGATCCTGAAGGAAGCGCAAGCAATCGTGGACGCCGCCATTGCGCTGGCCTAAACATCATCGCAGTTACCTGAAGAGAAACGAGTTGTTCATGGACCCTAGGACTACCGAAAATGAAACCCAATCCCCAATCGGAGCCGGCGAAGCGCCCGGTATTTGAGGCCAAGTCCAAGGCGGACCTTAACCCCAAAACCGATGCGAAGGACGATTTGAAGACGCTGCCGCTTGCCGAGCTCGAGAAGCGACTGCGATCCTCCCCGCAGGGACTCACTCAGGATGAGGCCGCCGCGCGGCTCACGAAAGATGGGGCCAATGAGATTAAGGAAAAGAAGGTCAATCCGCTCCTGAAGTTCCTGAAATATTTTTGGGGACCCATCCCGTGGATGATTGAAATCGCGGTGATTCTGTCGGGGGTTGTCAAACACTGGCCTGATTTCTTCATCATCCTGCTTCTGTTGGTCAGCAATGCCGTCGTGGGATTTTGGGAGGAACGGTCTGCCGGCAATGCCATTGCCGCATTGAAGGCCAAGCTCGCAACCAAGACGCGGGTGAAACGCGACGGCAAGTGGGTGACCCCGCCGGCGCGCGATCTGGTGACGGGGGATGTCATCCAGCTGAAGCAGGGAGACATCGTACCTGCGGATGCTCGCTTGCTGGACGGCGATCCGATGTCGGTCGATCAGTCCGCGCTGACGGGCGAATCCCTACCCGCCACGCGCAACCCGGGTGATGCGGTGTTTTCCGGCTCGATCGTGCGGCGCGGTCAGAGCACGGCGCTCGTTTATGCCACGGGTACGAACACCTACTTCGGCAAGACCGCGCAACTGGTAGAGAAGGCACTTACCGTCAGCCATTTTCAAAAGGCGGTTTTGAAGATTGGCAACTACCTGATCATCCTCGCGTTGAGTCTGGTCGCTGTGATCATTGGGTTTGCGATCTACCGCGGCGATCCGATCCTGACCACGTTGGAGTTCGCCCTTGTGTTGACGGTGGCGGCGATTCCCGTGGCCATGCCGACGGTACTGTCGGTGACGATGGCCGTGGGCGCACGCCTGCTTGCCAAGAAGCAAGCGGTCGTAAGCCGCTTGGTGGCCATCGAGGAACTGGCAGGCGTGGATGTTCTGTGCGCGGACAAGACCGGCACGCTGACCGAGGATGAGCTCACGTTGGGCGACCCGTTCTGCGTGGATAGCATCCCTGCGGCGCAAGTCATTCTCGATGCCGCCCTGGCATCCCGCGCGGATAACGACGACACCATCGATTTGGCAGTTCTGAAAGGCTTGAAGGATCAGGCGGTCCTCAGGAGCTACGAGGTTGTGCACTTCACACCATTTGATCCGGTGCATAAACGCACGGAGGCTAGCATCAAGGACAAGGACGGGAAGCCGTTCAAGGTAACCAAGGGCGCGCCCCAAGTGATCCTCGCCCTTTCGGCCAACGCGGGGCAGGTGAAAGCGGCGGTGCAGAAAGCAGTCGACGAGTTCGCGGCGCGCGGCTTTCGATCGCTCGGTGTAGCCCGTGCGGAGGCAGACGGGAAATGGCAGCTGGTCGGGATCTTGCCACTGTTCGATCCGCCACGTCCCGAAGCCAAGGCGACCATCGCAACCGCAGTAGCAATGGGCGTGAAGGTCAAGATGGTGACGGGCGATGCCCTCGCGATCGCCAAGGAGACTGCCAAGACGCTTGGTATGGGCACAAATATTCTTGATGCCGGCAGCTTGGACGACACGAAGCAGGCGGAGTCGACGGCGGTGGCGACGCTGATCGAAAAGGCCGATGGGTTCGCGCAAGTGTTCCCGGAGAACAAGTACGACATCATCGATGCGCTGCAGAAGCGCGGACATATCGTCGGCATGACGGGCGACGGGGTAAATGATGCCCCCGCATTGAAGAAAGCCGATTGCGGCATCGCCGTTTCCACGGCGACAGATGCCGCGCGTGCAGCGGCGGCCATCGTGCTGATGACGCCGGGCCTTTCGGTGATCATCGACGCAATCAAAGAGAGCCGAAAGATATTCCAGCGGATGAACAGCTACGCAATCTATCGGATCACGGAGACCTTGCGCGTGCTGTTGTTCATGACGCTCGCGATCTTGGTCTTTAATTTCTACCCGGTAACGGCCGTCATGATCGTCATTATCGCGCTGCTCAACGATGGGGCGATCCTGTCGATCGCCTACGATCATGTCAACTACAGTAATCAACCCGAGGCCTGGGATATGCGCCGGGTGCTCGGCATTGCCACAGTCCTGGGCGTTATCGGCACCGTCGCCATTTTCGGCTTGTTTTACCTGTCACTCGAGGTTTTCCATCTCGATCGCGCGCATACCCAGACAATGATGTATCTCAAGATGTCCGTGGCGGGTCACCTGACGATATTTCTAACGCGCACACGGGGACCCTTCTGGTCCATACGCCCGGCGCGGACCCTGTTGATCGCGGTATTCGGTACGCAAGCCATTGCGACGCTGATTGCGGTGTACGGCGTGTTCATGGAGCCCCTCGGCTGGGGATACGCTGGGATTGTATGGGGATACGCGCTGGCCTGGTTCCTCGTAAATGATCGGGTAAAGCTGCTCGCCTATCGGATTTTCGATCGACAAAGTGCGCGGTTGAAGGCAGGCGCCCAGGCACCACTCCAGTCGGAGGCAAAAGACGTAGCGCAACCCGTTCCGACAGCGAAAGCAAAGCCTGTGCCGGCTACCAAGGCTGAGGAAAAACCAGTTGCCAAGGCCGAGCCCATTTCTGCAGCCAAACCGGAGGCGAATCCGATCGCCAACGCGGAACCGGCTTCGGCGACCAAGGCACAAGCGGATACCGAGGGCAAGCCTCGAGGTGCGGCCAAGGCCAGCACCGTCCCGGATGATACCGGGGCTGTGCCCTCGGCTGCGGCCGCGGATGTGAAGTCACATGCCAAGCCCGAGCCCGAAGCGGCGACGCAAGCGGATGCGAACTCAGAGGCGTCGGTCGACTCGAGACCTGCTGCCGCGCCCAAAATCCGCCCCGATTTGACGCCAAAGCTTGTCGAGCGAGTTCATGCGCTGTACGAGGAGCTGGGGCGCCAGGATGTAATTGCGGTGCAGGAACTGGAAAAAGCGGACGAGGTGGCAAGAACGAAGACACAGCAATAGACAATCGGTCAAGAACATGCCTGACCGCGAGGCCGGTAAGGGGTTCCTGTCTCGTCCATTAACGTATAGATAGCGCTCAAAGGTGTGTCATTGAAGATCCAGTCGGACGATTTCAGAGTGCCAGCCGGCAAAAAGGTGGACCTGGACAAGTGGTCCACAATAGTGCCGCCGTTCTGCAAATCGAAGGAAAAGTATCAGACGGTCCTGGAAAGGCATGTTGCGAGCTTGAGCGCGCTGCAACAGCTTCACTATGCGTCCGGTCGCTACGCAATGCTGCTGATTTTTCAGGGCATGGATTCCGCCGGCAAGGATGGCGCGATTCGACACGTCATGTCCGGGGTGAACCCGGAAGGCTGTGAGGTATTCAGTTTTAAGCAGCCGAGCGCTGAGGAGCTGAAGCACGACTTTCTATGGCGGACGACGTGCCGGCTTCCGGAACGCGGGCGGATCGGCATCTTCAATCGTTCTTATTATGAGGAAGTATTGATCACGCGAGTGCACCCCGAAATCCTAAGTACTCAAAATCTGCCGAAGCACTCACGCGATACCAAGCACTTCTGGCATGAGCGATATCGATCGATCGTCGACCTGGAGGCTCATCTTCACCGCAATGGCACCCAGATCATCAAGCTTTTTCTTAACTTGTCGAATCGAGAGCAGAAAAGGAGATTCCTCGAGCGCATTGATGAGCCGGATAAGAACTGGAAATTCAGCGCGTCGGACATTCATGAGAGAAAATATTGGAAGCGCTACATGCATGCTTATGCGGATTGTTTGGCCGCAACCAGTACGGATCACGCTCCTTGGTACGCTGTTCCGGCCGACGATAAGGAAAACGCCCGCCTAATCGTGTCTCAAATCATCATCGATGCTTTTGACGACCTTCAAATGGCCTATCCCAAGAGCCCGCCGAAACGTCTACGAGAACTGGAGTCCATCCGCAAGCGACTCACGAGTTAGCCGCCAACACAATGAGAGAACTGAAGCCGTCCACCGAAGCGGAGCTCGAGGCGCTTGAGCGCGAATCATTCTGTTACTTTGAGCATGAAGTAAACCCTGTCAACGGATTGGTGCGCGATAAGACCGCACAAGCGTTGCCCGCCAGCATTGCGGCGACGGGTTTTGCATTGGCGGCCTATCCAGCAGGAGTGGAGCGCGGGTACATCAGCCGTGCGGTGGCAATTGAGCGAACGCTCGCGACTTTGCGCTTTTTCTCGAACAGCCCCCAAGGACGGGAAGTCGACTCCACTGGGTATCAGGGCTTTTACTATCATTTTCTGGACATGCAATCCGGGCGGCGGGCTTGGCAGTGCGAGCTTTCGACTGTAGACACCGCCTTTTTGTTGGCGGGGATGTTGACGGCATCCGCGTATTTCGATGCACCTACGAGCGACGAGCAGGAAATCCGTGCCCTCGCCGATGCGCTTTATCGTCGTGCCAATTGGCATTGGGCACAAAATGAGGGTGCAACGCTAACCCACGGGTGGAATCCAGAGAGCGGCTTCCTGCCCTATCGATGGGAGGGTTACGACGAAGCGCTGCTTCTCTACGTGTTGGCTCTCGGGTCGCCTACGTATCCGCTGGCTCAGGACGGATTTGCGGCGTGGGCGTCAACGTATCAGTGGAGAAGCGATTATGGGTACGAGTATCTGTATGCGGGTTCGCCAAGGACACTGTTCCGGTCAACGTTGATGCGATCATCTTCTGGCACGTGCACGATGCGGAGAAGGCCGCCTTGGCAATCACTAATTACCGCGAGGCGATTGATCGAGTGGCGCAGACGTCGCTTCGCGAGATGATCGGCTCGTCGATGTTGGCCTCGTTATTGTCCGACCGTAAGGACGCCGATGAACAGCTCAAGGTTGAGATCGGTCAAAAGACCGCTCCTTGGGGAATATCGGTGAGTTCGGTCGAGATTCGTGATGTAGCCATTCCAGTCGCCCTCCAGGACGCGATGTCTCGTCAAGCCCAGGCTGAGCGCGAAAAGCAGGCACGCGTGATTCTCGGCTCGGCCGAAGCGGCGATCGCCGGGAAGTTCGTCGAGGCGGCCGCCATCTACGCCGGACATCCCTGGGCCTTGCAGCTTCGAGCGATGAACATCATCTACGAGACCACGAAGGAGCGGGGGGCGACAATCCTCATGCCGAGCTCGATGGTCGACAGTCTGAATCCTTCTGCTACGACGCTGGCGTTGGCACTTGCGGGAACCAGCGGGTTCGACGGGAAGGGTTCAGCGTTGGTCGCAGGTAACGGCGTAGCCGAGCTCACTCCGCCACGGCCTCCGGTCGCAGCCCCCGTCGCAGCGTGATGCGCGGCTGTCGCGCGATGCTAACCCACGGCCGAATGTCGATTCGTCGGGCACACGTCGTCTGACATTGGCGAACGAGAGGACCATGTTACACAACTCACACGATCTTGAAGGGTGCACCATCGGCGCCACCGATGGCCCAATCGGCGAGGTTAAGGATCTCTACTTCGATGACAAAGCGTGGGTCGTCCGCTATTTAGTGGTATCTACGGGCGAGTGGCTTTCGAATCGAAAAGTCTTGATTTCCCCGTATGCGATCTGCCACCCACGATTGGATCAAGAGCTATTGTCCGCCACGCTCACCAAGGAGCAAGTCAAGAACAGCCCCGACGTTGACACCGACAAGCCAATCTCGCGCCAATACGAAATGCAGTACCTCAGGTACTACCGCTATCCCTCTTATTGGGGAAGTACCGGTTTGTGGGGTGAAGGCGTGAACCCGAACATGATGCCAATGAATTCAGGGGTCAATTGGTCTGCAGAGCAATTCCCTGAGGCCGAAGCTAAGCGGGAGGAAATGGGCCGGCGCGAGCACTACGACTCCCACCTGCGCAGTTGCAATGCTGTTATGAAGTATCACATCCGGGCAACAGACGGCGACATCGGGCATGTAGACTCACTGCTCGTCGACGATGAAACCTGGGCAATCCGCTACCTCATCGTTGACACGAGCAACTGGTGGCTCGGTCATCACGTGCTCATCGCGCCTCAATGGATCGACGATGTGAGCTGGTCCGACTGCAAAGTCTCGGTCGATCTGGCCCGTCGGGCGGTGCAGGACGCTCCGCGGTATGATTCTGCGGTGTCGCTCAATCGTGTGCAGGAAATCGGGATACACCAGCACTATGGCCGCCCCGGCTATTGGGCTGTTGAAGGTGAGAGCGGAGCCGCAGGATCACATCGCTGAGTCCGAAGTTTCGGTCAGGGCAAGCCTAGTGGCGGGCTGTCATCCTCGAGATTTGACTGGCTTCCTTAGCGGACCCTTGGATTGTCACTGGTCGTGATGCCCGCGATAAGCGTCGTCAGCGCCGTCAGTCGTGCCCATTGCTGACGTGCATTCACTTGGCCTGCCCAGGCTGACGCGATATTGCTCTAGCAGCGCGTGTGCTAGCGCTTTTCTAAGCGACGCCGAGGCGAGCAAACACCGGTACCTTCACAGTGGCCATGACCCCCGCCAGTAACAGCGCCGCGGCTAGCGTGGCGGCGACCACAAACGCCGGCAGCGCGGTCATGGCGATGCCGCCGATTGCCAAGCTTGCCGCAATGAGAATGTCCGCGAGTGAGGAGGCCGCAAGCCACCTGCTCGGGCGGCAGCCCCAGAAATGGCGACGGTCGCGGATAGCGTAGAGCGTAGCTTGCCCGCCGAAGACCAGGGCCACGAAGCTCAGAGTTCGGAGCGACTCAATACCGAGCCCCAGCGCAGATTTGCCGATCACCAGGACGCCTACGAAGAAGGCCAGCAGACAGGCCGCCATGACTGCGCCTGCGGCTGTAAGCTTGCCAATGCGCCAGCTGTTGGGTGCGGGTGAAGGTCGCACATTGTCGGTCGTCAATGACATGCCGAGGAAATCTCCGGTGATCATCACGATCACCATCAGCAGCGGAGTCAGAACCGCTTGGCCCGTCAGGATCAAGCCGACGATCAGGAACAGTACGGCAATCATTTTCTTGACGATGGAGTTCAGTGTATAGGTCTGGATACGTTGAAAAGTCACGCGACCTTCCTTGACTGCGGCAACGATGCCGGCAAGTCCTGCCTGGGTCAGAACCATGCCGACCGCTGATTTCGCAACATCGGTCGCCGTCGCAACGGCAATGCCGATCTGCGCCTGGCGCAATGCCGGGGCGTCGTTAGCGCCATCGCCGCACATGCCGATCACGTGGTCACCAGTCTGGAATGCCTTGACGAGCTTGTATTTATCCTCCGGCAGCACACCCGCGAAAATTGCGAACGCATCGGGGCGCAATCTCGCTGGGATAGGTCCGGCGGGGAACGTCGGGCCGTCTATCCCAACGGCGTGCGCCACGATAGCGGCAGTCGCTGGCGCATCCCCCGTGATCATTACGGTACGCACGCCCAATCGACGGAGCTCGGCCACCAGCTGGGATGAGTCGGTGCAGGGCTGGTCGCTGAGCGCAATAAAGCCGATCAATTTCATGGCCGTCGGCGGCCCGGCGGCAACCGCCAGCACTCGGTAGCCTTGGACCTCAAGTTCCTTGGCCGCTGCCGTCGCAGTCGCTGACGGCGGGACGAGAGCACCCACCACGGCAAAAGCGCCTTTTACGACACGTCGTATCGCCCCGCAGGAGTCTGCAACCGTCGCCTCCGACATCTTCGCTTCCGGATCGAACGGCACGAACTTCACTAGGCGCGGGCGATCGGTAGCAGTTTGGACTTTGTCGGCCGCACGAATGCCTTGATCGACCGGGTCTTGCCCTCCATCGGAACTGGCGAGGGCGGCGAGCGCGAGTACTTGCGCCCCACTGCAGTCCGGCATCGCGCGCACCGCCGTCACGGTTAGCTCGTTGCGCGTCAGCGTGCCGGTCTTATCGGCACACAGGACATTCATCGTGGCCGCTTCATCGAGCGCTGAAAGGCGTGTCAGGAGTACCCCGACCTTTGCCAGGGAACGCGCTCCAATCGCCGAGCCAAGGGTGAAGGTGGCGGGCAGTGCTACCGGGATAGAGGCAAGCACGGCCGTGAGCGCGAGAGGGAGGATGTCGGCGAGTGGCATCTTGAGCAGGTAGGCGCAAGACACAAGCAACACTAGGACGATACCGTTGAACAGGGCGAGATTGCGGACCACGCGCAGCACGGCCTGCTGCTGCGAACTGACGACATGAGCCGTTCGGACCAGTTCTGCCGTGCGTCCGAACTTGGTGCGCCCTCCGGTCGCGGTGACTTCAGCGACTGCCTCGCCGCGCCGTATCAGTGCGCCGGCGTAGGTTTGGACTCCGGCGCCAGCCTCGATAGGGACGGATTCTCCAGTGAGCATCGACTGATCGAGCAGCACCTCTCCGCCCGTGAGAGTCACGTCCGCCGCGACCACACCGCCCAGCGATAGCTTCACGACATCCCCCGGCACGAGCTGCGCGGCGGGGACGGTTTGCCACGTGCTGTCGCGTCGGACGGCTGCAGTCAAGGCGAGCCTCGATTTCAGCGCAGCCAGGGTGGCTTGAGCGCGGCTCTCCTGAAAGAACCCGAGAGCGGCGTTGAACACCAGAAGCACGGCGATGATCGCGCTCTCCACATACTTGCCCGTGACCAACTCGAGCACGATGCCGGCTTCGAGCATCCAGGGAACCGGAGTCCAAAACTTCGCCAGTGCCCGGCGTAGCGGATGGGCCGACGTATCGGGCATCGCGTTCGGCCCAAACTTCTCCAATCGAGTTCGCGCTTCCGAGCTCGTCAAACCTGCGTTTGCCCCGCCGTTGGGCTCGACGGGATTGCGCGACGGCTGCGGCACCGCGCGTGCTGCGAACGCTGGACTGCTCATGGATGCACCGGACAAATGGTGAATGATCTCACCCCACGCCGACCTCCGAGGGCGCTACAAATTTCAAAGGAAGCAGTGAGGGTGAGCGTATCATGTAGAAGCCGGCGTGAATCCAAGGCCGCTTCGCTTTCTCCGACTGCGCGGGCGCGGCCATCCCTGGCTGTCGCGTCATCCGTGACGACCCCGAGCAACCGAAACACTGGCAGGCCGGAATTGCAATTCACGCGACTACATCTTGCTTAGCAACATGACCTAGCGGACCTGTCCATTCTGTACGGTGTCGAACATACGATTGGCGCGGTGAGCTAATAAATGGCGGGCGGTTCACTTGCACCGATCGCAGCTACTGGGTGGTAGCTTGCGGTGTCCCGGTCAAGACGGGAGTCAGTGATGCGCTGGAGCACCCGACACAAGTAAACTGGGACGACCGGATGAACAACGGGTGGCCGACCCGTCAATGGAGTGCTGCTTCGCTAGTCGCCCTACGGGAACAGAAGTCGTCTGTGGCGTATCGAACAGACAGCGACCTTCCGGCGAGTGAGATGGCACGAGCCATTAACCAGGGCGCCGGGCGCCATTTGCCGGTGCCGTGCTCGAGGCCGCGGCTCAGTATTGCCGATCTGCGAGGCTCGGTGAGCTTCGATGCGAACCCGACATGCGCCGAGCATTACGCCCCCCTGATCGACCGCGGGGCGCTGTTGCGACCGCGCGTTCGCCTGCAGGACCACTTTGAACTCGCTTGCCAAACGGATACCCCTTATGAAAACCCATGAAATCGAAAACGGCCAAACGGCAGCCTCCGGGGGGCGCGTGGCGCTGCACGGTGCGCATCGTAGGACGCTCGAAGCCCTGTTTCGGCACCCGGCAGCGCACAATCTTGAGTGGATGGATGTGGTCGCGCTGATTGAGAAGATCGGCGCGGTGCATCAGAAAGCCGATAACAAGTTCGCCTTCGACGTCGGTCGTGAACATCACCTGATGCACAAGCCGCATGCGAAAGACCTCACCAGTTCTGAGGTGGTCGACTTGCGGCACTTTCTGCAGCGTGCTGGCTGGTCACCGGAATCGCCCTCCGAGCCTGCCGCTCGCCCCGACCCGGCGGCGCTCAGTCTGATGGTAGTGGTCGACCATCATGGCGCGAGGATCTATCGCATCGATGTTGCATCCTCGGACGCATCCGAGCATGAAATCAAGCCATACGATCCGCACCATTTCCTCCATCACCTCACACACAAAGGAGAATCGCGGGTGCAGGGCCAACGGGCGCCGGAGGACACTGACTTTTACAAGAGCATCGCCGATGCTCTGGCGGCGGGAGGCCGAATTGTCGTCGTCGGTCATGGAACGGGAAAGAGTAACGCGGCCGAGCACCTAACGCAGTACCTGCGCACGCATCACCCCGAGACGTACCAGCGCGTCGTGGAGATCGATGCGGACCTCTCCGCCGCCACTACTCCGCAACTGCTGGAACTGGCCGAGCAGGCTTTGGGTCGCCCAGCCTGAACCTTACCGGTGCGGCGAGCACCGACACCGCTTAAATGGCGCGGACAACTCACGCGAGCACGACGGGGATTGCGATCGACTTGCGGTTGGCACTTCCGGATAGTCGGCAGGCCGCCGAACCGGATCTGTGCTGTCGTACGGCAGATCAAACGACGCTGATAAGCGCACTTCGGGCGTCTGGCCGCAGCTGTTCTGGAGAATTTGATGCATGCAATGCTGCTGAGGGAACTTGGGACCTCCTTGCAATGGACCCAACTCGCGGAGCGGGAGCCCGAGCCTTCTGAGATTCGCGTCAAAGTCGCAGCTTGTGGGGTTTGCCGCACCGACCTGCACGTAATCGACGGCGAGCTGTCTCACCCACAATTACCAATCATTCCCGGCCACGAGATCGTGGGTCGGATCGATGCGCTCGGTTCGGCCGTCAACGGTCTTTCCATCGGCGAGCGAGTTGGCATTCCCTGGCTCGGCCATACCTGCGGCGTCTGCCCGTACTGCGTGACGCAAAGAGAGAATCTGTGCGACAAGCCGCTATTCACCGGCTACACGCGCGACGGCGGTTTTGCGACGGCCGTGGTCGCAGATGCACGCTTTGCTTTTCCGCTGGGTGAGGCCGGCGACGATGTCGCGCTTGCGCCGCTGCTGTGCGCGGGTCTTATCGGCTGGCGCGCGCTCGCGATTGCAGGCGAGGGCAGGAAGCTCGGCTTTTACGGGTTCGGCGCCGCTGCCCACATCCTGGCGCAGGTGGCAATCTGGCAGAAACGTTCGGTGTTCGCGTTTACGCGACCCGGGGACCTGGCGACTCAGGCGTTTGCGCGCAGTCTGGGCGTCTCCTGGGCGGGCGACTCCGATGCGACGCCACCTGAGTTGCTCGATGCCGCGATCATCTTCGCGACCGTCGGCGATCTGGTACCGCAGGCCCTGAAGGCAGTACGCAAGGGCGGCCGCGTTGTCTGTGCAGGCATCCACATGAGCGATATCCCGCGCTTTCCCTACAGCCTGCTGTGGGAGGAGCGCGAGCTATTGTCCGTCGCCAATCTTACGCGCCAGGATGGCCTGGATTTTCTGCGCCTCGCTCCGCAGATCGGCATCGTCACCCATACCACGCGCTACCCGCTGACCAAAGCCAACGAGGCTCTCGCAGATCTGCGCGCCGGACGCTTCGAAGGCGCAGCGGTGCTCGTGCCTTAGCGACATGTCGCAGCAATTCGGCGCAGGCCGGTTCACATCTTGCGTCTGAGGAAACGCCAGCTGGCTGCCTGCACACCACATCGTAAAACGCCAAGGTATGCGCCAATGACCCACAGCTGAGGTCGCGTGCTGCTTGATGGAGGGCTGAAATAGCTTCCTCAGGAGGCTTACTAGCGCGTGGCCGCAGGCCTTCACGGGCAAACGTCGTAAGGCAGGTGGCGCTTGCAGGGCCGCGCCACATGTTCGACACCGAACAGACTGATCTGCATTGGATACTGAATTGTAGGGTTTGTAGACCACTCAGTGCGGCCTTCAACCGCGCCTGCCTTGGCCGTCGTGCAGTGCAAGAAGCCTATGGTGAGAGCCGAAGTGATGACGGATCCTCAGGGGCTGAGGAACACGATATTGGCCAGCCTTTGTCCGAAAGACTTCGCGCCGCTACACGCGGCGCTGGAGTCCGTGAGTTTAAGGTTCGGGCAGGTGCTGTACGAACCGGGAAAGGCGATCCAGCATGTCTATTTCCCGATCGATTGCCTCATCTCCTTGTTGACTGCTGTCGATAAGCGCAGATCGCTGGAAGTCGGAATGGTGGGCAACGAGGGGATGGCCGGTATGCCGTTTATCCTCGGGATGGGTGTCTCCGGTGTCCTGGCGCTTGTGCAGGGAGGTGGACAAGCACTGCGCGTGGCTGCTAGCCCCTTTCGCAAGGAATTTGACCGCAATCGTGCGTTGCAGGACGCTCTCTATCGCTATATGTACGCCTTGATGGCACAAATTTCACAGACTGCCGCGTGCAACCGCTTTCACGCGGCGGAACCACGTTTGGCGCGTTGGCTCCTGATGACTCGCGACCGGGTCATGTCGGATGGATTTCCTCTCACGCATGAATTTCTCGCACATATGCTGGGCATGCGGCGCGCGGGTGTTACGCAGGCAGCCAGTACGCTCAAGCGCCGGAAGCTGATCAGCTATCAACGCGGCGTAATTGAGATCCTGGATTTGCGAGGGCTCAAGGCGGCGTCTTGCTCCTGCTATCAGATCGTTGAAACTGCATTTAAGCGAGTGCAGGTCCAACCCCCGGGTGCCATTGCCGTGAACGTGTCGCTCTAAGTCCACGATCGAGCGATTAGCGGTGCTGCCACAACGCTAGCGAGATGACGGGGCCGGTGGACTGCCCTAGGCGGCCGGCAGCTTCGGTCGGGCCGGCGACTACTCGACCGGCAATGGGAGTCGCACTGTGAACTCGCTGCCGTGCCCGAGGCCGGCGCTGGCGGCGGTTACACGGCCGCCGTGCTGTTCGACCAGATTGCGCACTAGAGCGAGCCCGATACCCAGGCCTCCGTCACGGCGCGATGAGGGATCCGCCTGGACAAAGAGATCAAAAACGTGCGGCAAGACATGGGATTCGATGCCGATTCCGGAGTCGTGTATGCGAATAACCACGTCACTCTGTTGCCGTTCCGCGGACAGGTGGATACGGCCGCCCGGTTGCGTGTATTTCGCCGCGTTGAAGAGCAGATTCACAAGCACCTGCTCAAGTCTCACGGAGTCGGCTTGCAGCCACACCGGCGCGTTAGGAAGGGAAGTGCTGAGGGAATGATTGCGCTCTCGCATTGTGAATTCAACCGTCTGCGCCGCGCGAGCTGCCACTGCGCACAGGTCGACTCGTTCGTGCCGCACAGTCAGCTGGCCGCGACGGACGCGTGATACGTCGAGAAGGTCTTCTACCATGCGTGTCATCTGAGCGACCTGACGCTCGATGACCATTCTGGCCTTCAGAGTAGCCGGTTGCGCGGACGTCTCCAGACTCAGAATGCCGACCGCAAAGTGGATCGCGCTGAGGGAATTGCGCAGCTCGTGAGAAAAGACGGCCATGAACTCGTTGTTGCCACCATCTTCCGCGTCGCGCTCCGGGGCGCGCAACCGCAACGACGGCAGACGAATGTCAACAATCTCACAACTGTTTTTGCGAAGCGATTCACGCCGCGAGTCGGCATGGGTATCGCCAAACGCGGCGAGCGCCGAGCGGCCGATAATCTTCCCGACCGCCCGATCGGCACGACGGATAGATGCGGATTGATGGCTCATGGTGACTTCCAATTGGTCAGCGTTACCGGCTCCGATCCACCCACCCTGGCGAGCACCGCGTGCTGATCCTGGTTGGGTGTCGAACCAAGTTAGGAGTCGCTAGGCTAAGGCGCAGGCTGCGCTGCGTCTGTTCGGCACCGTACAAGACTCCGCAGTGCGGGTGACGGCTGCCTATGAGCGGTGTCCGGTGCTTCCGACGCTTTGCTCCCGTGCGTGGTTGGCGCGGGCGTGCATCATGTTTTGGAATGTACGGTCGGCGTGCTGAGACAGGTCCGGATCAAACCGCCGGTGGTTGCCGGGAGGTCGCGGTATGGTGCAGATACTCAGAGACTAGCGCCGCCAGAGATACGCGCATTCTCACGCCACACAAACCGTCAGAAATGGAGTGGCTGCGGGAAGGCAATCTCTAAACTCCCGCAGCCAATCCCAGGAGGAAGGGGCGGGGGAGGCCGTCCTTCCTGGCATCCAGATTAGTCAGCGCTGCCGCTTTCCTTCAGTTCGCTGGGACACATTAGCCGTCTTCTGCGAAAGCCCACCGCCCAAGGGCACATGTGTCTCCAACGAGCACGTGGCCTTCGCGCAGCATTGCGGCCGGAGCAGGCAATCGCAGGTCGCGGCGGCCCGCGGTGCTTAGGTAGTTTTCATATGGCGACGAGCCTCTGCGGCGGCACAGTGACCGCGTACGCCGGCTTTGCGCTCCCCTCCTATGAAGCTCGCGCGAAACTACGGAAATCGAAAGTGCGTTGGCGGAGGCGCGAACTGGTCCCGCCGCACGACACGAGGCTGGCCCACCGGGGCGCCGCCCTCATCCTCCCAGGCATCAGTGGGTGCCGCCCGTTTGGCGCGCCGCGCAGCGAGCATAGCCGCTGAGGCGTTGTCGGGGGCCCTGAGGGGCCCAAGGATCGCCGGAGAACCGGCGGATCCATTATTGTCGCGTTTCTCGTCAGCGCGCTTACCCCATAGCTCCTTGAGCCTATCCAGGAAGCGCTGCCAGCCATCTTTCGTCGTACTGTTATCCATAGTCCGTCTCCTGGGGTCCTTTGTAAGCCTGCTCTTACGGCATTGAACCGTCGGTGCGACAGCGAACATTCTGCGGCTCGTGAGTTTGCTGGACGGGTGCGGTGCCCGTTGAGCGCAGAGCCCGTGGGGTCTGTTGCCGCGCACGGGATGCCTACAAGAAAACGCCCGTCAGGCGACGACGGCCAGCAGCTGCCAGTTCTTCGGCAGGATGACGGTATCAAGGATATGGACGATGCCATTGGTCGCAACGAGATCCGCGTCCGTGACATGCGCCCCATTGATACGTATTTCCGATGGCGATACTGCGGCGGTGAATGTACGACCCTGTAGCGTCACGACCTCGCCGCTTTTCAGGTCGCCGGCATAGAAGAAACCCGCTATCACGTGATAGTTCAGAACGGCCTTGAACTTGCCGAGATCCCTGAGCAGCGCGTCGTGCGAACCGGATGGAAGCTTCTTGAACGCTTCATCGTTCGGTGCGAAGACGGTGAACGGACCTCTGGCAACCAGTGCACTGATCAGGCCCGTTGACTTAACGGCCGCGACAAAAGTCGTGAGATTCCCGGCGGCGATTGCCGTATCGATGAGATTCTTCGTGGGTGTGGTGTTGAGGTCCCTGGTGCCTTTGCCTGTGGCAACGCCGTTCGATTGATCCATAGAGTAGTCCTTAGAATATGCTCGACGAGAATTCGCCGACCAACTCAGCGCGATTGGCTGGGAGGCGGAGTATGCGCTCTTTGCCGGATCTCTGGCAGGCAAGGAATATCAAGCGTTCGTGCCCTGTCGTTGCTCTGACACTGCAGGCGCGATGCCAGTTCCTGGAGGCTGCGCGCCCAGGACGAGGCGTACGCTGTGCGTCTTGCCATCATCCCGCAGCGGGATACGCGCCTGGAATTCCGACGCAAGTGTCGCGCCATCCAACTCAGCGTGTGCAATGCCGCGGCTGACGCCGTGAGGGTTGTCAACACGGATTTCGTAGCGCGCTGAGCGATGCTTGAACACAATCTCGAAGTGCGGCCATTTTTCCGGGATGCACGGAGTCAGGATCAGGCTCGTTCCGTGTACGCGAAATCCGAGGATGCTCTCAAGGCCGGCGCGATACATCCAGCCGGCAGCGCCGGTGTACCAGGTCCAGCCGCCACGACCGACATGCGGAGCGACGGAGTACACGTCCGCCGCAATAACGTAGGGTTCGACCTTGTAGCGGTGCACATCGGTGCGGGTGCTCGTGCGGTTGATGGGATTGAGCAGTGAGAAGAGCTCCCAGGCGTTGTTGCCCTGACCGAGAAGAGCGTACGCGATCACTGACCAGGTGGCAGCGTGTGTGTACTGGCCGCCGTTTTCGCGAATGCCGGGCGGGTATCCCTTGATATAGCCCGGATCGAGCGTGGTGCGATCAAAGGGTGGAGTAAAGAGCAACGCCAACCCAGTGTCGCGCCGAATGAGATGGCTCCCTACTGCGCCCATTGCCAGGGCGGCACGGATCGGGTCGGCGGCTCCGGAGATGACACCCCACGATTGTGCGATGGAGTCGATCCGGCATTCGGTGCTTGCAGCCGATCCGAGCGCCGTGCCGTCGTCAAAATAGCCACGCCGATACCATCCGCCATCCCAGGATTGCCGCTCGAGTGAGTCGCGAAGTGCTGCCGCATGGTCCGACCACTGCGTCGCGCGCCCAGGTTCATTGCGTGTTCTGGCCAGAGCCGCGAACGCGAGCAGCGTGGTGTGCAGGAACCATCCGAGCCACACGCTTTCGCCCCGTCCAAGCTCGCCGACGCGGTTCATGCCGTCGTTCCAGTCGCCGGTTCCGAACAAGGGAAGACCGTGTTGTCCGACAGCCAGGCTCTGCTCCAGCGCGCGCGCACAGTGCTCGAACAGCGCCGCGGTGTCGTCCGAGATCGTCGGCTGAAAATATGCGTCCTGCTCATCTTGGCGCAGCGCATGGCCTTCCAGAAACGGCACCCTCTCATCCAGAACCCCGCTGTCGCCGGTTGCCTCGACATACTGAGCAGTCGCGAAGGCCAGCCAGACACGATCGTCGGCAATGCGCGTGCGCACGCCTGCGCCGGCCGAGCCCTGGACAGCCGAGGGTAGCCACCAGTGCTGAACGTCGCCCTCGACGAACTGTCGGCGTGCCGCACGCAGCAGATGCTCGCGCGTCAGGCCGGGCCTGGACAGAGCGAGGGCCATACCATCCTGCAACTGATCGCGGAATCCGTATGCTCCGCTCGCCTGGTAAAATGCCGATCGCGCCCACAAGCGGCAGACGAGCGTCTGGTAGAGCATCCAGCGATTGAGGATGATGTCCAGGGAACGGTCCGGCGTCTTCACCTGGACCTTGCCGAGCACGTCGTCCCAGTACTGAACCACCGTGCGCAACACCGCATCGAGATCGACCGAGCGGTAACGGACCAGCAGCGCTTGGGCGTCGGTGGCACTTGCGGCTTGTCCCAGGAAGATAACCACCTCGACTGTCTCGCTCTGTGCAAGTTCGACGAAGGTCTGCAGGGCGCAGCACGAGTCGAGGCCAGCGCCCACCCGCTGGGACAGGGGCGTCCGGCCGTTAAGCGCTGCCGGGCTGTCGAGTGCGCCATGGCGTCCGAGAAACTCCCGACGGTCGCCGGTCCAGCGCGTTTGGTGTCCCGCGAGATCCGCGAACGCCACCTGCGGGAACATTATATTCCAGGGATTTCGCGCGAACATTGCACCCGTGGCGGGATCCATTGTCGTCACGATGAATGGTGCGCTTGCCGCCCGCGAAGGCCCGAGTACCCATTCCACGTACGCCGTGACGGAGAGCTTGCGCGCTTTTTGCGAGACGTTGCGGATCTTCAGGCGCGATATCTTGATTGGATCGTCCATCGGAACATACATCGTGAGCTCGAGCTCGATGCCATGAGAGGTGTGTTCGAAGCAGCTGTAACCCTGCCCATGCCGAGCACCGAAATGAGCGCCGGGATCACGAAGCGGCGAAGCCGTTGGTCCCCAGATCTCGCCATTTTCCTCGTCGCGCACATACACGACTTCGCCAGGACGATCCGTTATGGGATCGTTCGACCATGGCGTCAACTGGTTCTCGCGGCTGTTCTGTGCCCAGGTGAAGCCGCTTCCCTCGGCCGCAACCTGAAAACCAAATCCGGGATTGGCGATAACGTTGATCCACGGCGCAGGCGTTGCCTGCCCCGGACCAAGACGCGTCACGTATTCGCGCCCGCCGTCTGCGAATCCGCCAAGTCCGTTGAAGAATTCCAGATCATGTGGCACCGGCGCGCCTGTGGCCGCTTCGCTTTCCGTGCTGCCATGCACTCGCCGCATAACGGCCGCGGCGGGGCCCCGTAAACGATCGAGTTGATCGGCCAGACTGCCGCGCTGCGCGACCAGAACAACATGCGCCACGGCTGACAGCCGTGCGCGCGTTTGTTCCGAAATCAGGTCGCTGCGCAGCAGGAATACAGCGCCACGCGCGTTGCTTGCCCCAAGCTGGGGCCGCGACTGACTCATGCGCAGCTGTGTCTCGAGCGCGATCTGCAGGTCCTGAATGTAGGAGGTTGTTCGTTCATTCAGGATGACAAGGTCGACGGGCAGCTGCTTCATCCGCCAATATTCGTGGGCGCGCAGCAGCTGCCGCGCAATGGAGACGTCTTCGACATCGTCGATCCGCAACAGCACGATCGGCAGATCGCCGGAGATGCCGTGGGTCCAGAGTGCATCTGGGCCGCCAGCGCCGCCGCGTATGGCATCGGACGATGGCCGCATCGATGCGTCGGCATAGAGCAGGTAGCCGGCGAGGCGCTGAAATAGGCCGGCCTCCGCGGTGTCGATGCCGAGATGGCGAAGCTGGATCTGCGCATGCGTCCAGGCCAATGTCGCTGCGCGCACGAAGGCGTTGGCATCCTGGTGTTTGTCGACGAGGTCCAGCGCGCCTTCGCGCGAAGTGGCAATACTGGTCCAGTATGCCAGGCGCACGGTAGCGCCCGCTGCTATGCGCACTCGATGGCGCAGCGCGAACACCGGATCAAGGACAGTGCCCACGGTGTTGGACAGAGGGCGCCGGTCCAGCAGGGCGCGGGGCGCGTGAATGTCGCGGCCACGGCCGAGAAAACGCGCCCGATCGGTTTCGAGTTCTGGTTTCCCCAGGGCCTCGCCTTCAATGACGACGTGATGAGCCAACCAGACTTCCGCATCGGTGCCCGAGCGGCGTCGTCGCGTCGCCAGGATAGCGCCCACCTTCGCCACGTGTTCGGTCTGCACGAAGAGCTTTGAGAATGCCGGATGCGCCGCATCGGCCGCGGGCGGAGCAAGCACCACTTCGCAGTAGGAGGTCACTTCCACATCGCGCACCGCGTTGCCGACATTCACAATCGATATGCGGCGCACTTCCGCGTCGTCTTCCGGGGAAACCAGTACTTCCAGCATCGTGGTAATCATGCCGTCGGTGCGGGTGAATTCCGCCCGGTCCTCGGAGAGATTGACCTCATACCGGTCAGGCTCGACACCGCTTGGCTGATAGGCCGCCGACCACAGTGCACCGCTTTCGAGGTCACGCAGATAGAAGTAGCTGCCGGTGTCGTCGCGCGTCGGATCCGCCCGCCAGCGCGTCACGGCAAGATCGCGCCAGCGACTGAAGCCGGAACCGGCGCCCGTGAGCATCACCGAATAGCGGCCGTTGGAGAGCAGATGCGTCTGGGGCGTCAGGTCGTGCGCGGTTTTGAGACGTCGTCCTTCCGCAAGTTGCACGTCGCGGATTCTTGCCGCCGTGCCGACCTCCTCGGCGCGCGGATGCGCGACCGAGACGTCGCGTGGAGCGCGCTCCTGCAACAGCAGTTCGGTTGCCTGGATGCTGCGTTGCGCATGAAACCGTTCGCGCATCCTGCCGTCAAAGAGGACGTTGGCGATGGCAACCACGGTCATGCCCTGATGATGGGCCATGAATGCCCGCACGATTGCGAAGGCGCAGCCCTCGGGCAGGCGGCTGCGAGTGTAATCGAACGCCTCGTACAAGCCGTATCGGCCGCGGGCGCCGAGCGCAACGAGGCTGGCAAAATTGAGCGCAGCGTGCTTCGGGTCGATCATGGCGGCGAGCGCCGTCGCATAGGGGGCTATTACTGCGTTTTCGCTCAGGCCTCTTTTGAGCCCGAGGCCCGGGACTCCGAAGTTCGAATACTGGTAAGTGAGTTGCAAATCCCGCGCGTTGTAAGCGGATTCCGAGACGCCCCAGGGGATGCCGAGCTCTCTACCGTATTGCATCTGTCGCTTGACGATCAGGCGGTTGGTCTCGCCCAGCAGGCTCCCCGAAGGTGCACGCATGACCAGCGATGGCATCAGGTATTCGAACATCGAGCCCGACCAGGAGATGAGCGCCGCACCGTGTCCTACTGCGGTAACCGCGCGCCCGAGCCGAAACCAGTGGCGGGCCGGTACATCGTTTTTCGCGATGGCTACGAAACTTGCGAGACGCGCTTCAGAGGCGAGCAGGTCGTAGCAGCTGGGATCCAGCGCGCCGTCGGCCGCGCTGTAGCCGATCGAGAGGAGTCGCCGCTCGGGATCGAGCAGAAAGCCAAACTGCATCGCGTCGGACATTTCCAGCGCCGTGGACTCCAGGCGGGCCAGCCGCTGTCGCAGAGCCAGGGCGGTCGCATCCGGCACACTGCGATCCCGTTGCCAGCTTGCGACCGACCGTCCGGCCGCTTCCGCCCAAAATCGTATCTCGCCGCCCACCTCATCGCCGAGCTCACCGGCGAGGGCCCGCGCAATGTCGGCAAGCGTTGCGGCCAGGGGTGCTATGTTCCCGGCTAGCGCCGCGGCGCTCCCGGGCGACGTCCCCTCCGCAGCGAGCGCCGCTGTGAGCGTATCGAGCGCCTGTTCCAGCTGCGTAGAAAGTATGGTGTGTGTTCGCAGTTCGCCCGGGAGTTCGTGCAGGGCTTCGCGTGCGAGGTCGAGAGCATCTACGATCCCCCCACAGGGCACCTGAACAGCGCCGGGTAGAGCGCGCCATTCGCGACACGCGTTGGCCAACGCAATGAGATGGCCGGCAAGGTTGCCACTGTCGACCGTGGAGACGTAGCGCGGCTCAAGAGGGCGCAGATCGAGTGTGTCGTACCAGTTGTAAAAGTGACCGCGATACTGCTGCAGGCGGCCCATCGTTGCTAACGTCGCTTCCAGGCAATCGACGCTGTCGACCGTTCCCAGCCATCCGAAGTCACGTGCGCTGACGACCGACAAGAGATAGAGGCCGATGTTGGTCGGAGAAGTACGGTGGGCCAATACTGGATTCGGATCCTCCTGGAAGTTATCTGGCGGAAGCATATGGTCACGCGCCGTGACGAATGTCTCGAAGTAGCGCCACGTGCGGCGGGCAATGAGTCTCAACGTACGTGCGTCGACATCCGTGACTGCCAGTCGACCTGCGACGAGCGGCGAGAGGCTGATCCAGACGGCGATCGCCGGAGAGGCAATCCAGAGGATGAGGAATGGCGTTGCGACCGGCCAGGCAGCGGCTCGCAGATAGCCGAGGACCGCCGCGGCCACCAGCGCTATGACCACCGCCCCGTTCATGCGGCGATACGCGCTTCTGAGATTGAACTCCGACCTGAGGTGCGTCTGCGCCGCAGTAACCCACTGCAGCAGGTTGCGCCGGCTGATGAACAGACGAAATAGCGTTCGACTGATCGCGTCGCTCATCTGCCAGGCCTGGTGCGCAAGAAAAATGATCAGGAAGGCGGTCAGTGAGGCCGCGAGCCGGATATCCTTTTGCAGGGCACGCAAATGGCTGCGTGCATTAACGCCAGCACGGCGCGGCACGATCGCAGCGAAGATCGGCAGCAGCGCCGGCAGGGCAATCGTCAGCACCACAAAGGTCGTCCAGACGAGAGCATCGTTGCGGGGCAACAACCAGCCCGCCAACAGGGCCGCGACACTCGCAGGCGCCGACAGCGAGCGTCGCAGATTGTCGACCATTTTCCACAGGCCGATCATTGGCAAGCGGCGATGTCCCCGGGTGTCGGCCGCTGCGTCGCGCCGCCCCAGGATCCACGGCAGCAGTTGCCAGTCGCCCCGCGCCCAGCGGTGCTGTCGTGCAGCGGCCACGTCATAGCGGGCGGGGAACTCTTCGACGACCTCGATGTCGGAAGCCAGTCCCGCGCGCGCAAAGATGCCTTCGAAGAGATCGTGACTGAGCAGTGTTCCATCGGATACCCGACCGGCGAGAGCCGCTTCGAATGTATCCACATCGTAGATGCCCTTGCCCGCGTAGGAGCCTTCCCCGAACAGATCCTGGTAGACATCCGAAACGGCGGCCGTATACGGATCGATCCCACTCGCGCTCGAGAACACGCGCTGAAAGAGCGAGCCCTCGCGACCGACTGGCAAGGACGGCGTTACCCGCGGCTGCAGGACGGCGTAGCCCTCAACGACGACTCCGGTTAGCGCATCGAACCGAGGATGGTTCAGCGGGTGGGCCATCTTGCCCACCAGGCGCCGTGCGGTGTCGCGCGGTAGCCTAGTATCGGCATCCAGCGTGATGACGTAACGGACGTCCGACGGCACTGCGGGGCGACGCTCACCAGGGACGTGGAAATTCGTAGCGGTCGCTCCACGCAGCAGTCCGTTGAGTTCGTGAAGCTTGCCGCGCTTGCGTTCCCATCCCATCCACTGCGTCTGCACTTCGCTCCAGACGCGGCGACGATGCAGCAGGATGAAACGCGCGCCTGCTGCACCATTACCGTGCAGTCGGTTCAGTCGCGCAATTCCCTCGGCCGCCACCGCGAGAAGGGCCTGATCTTCGCCGGCGCTTTCGGTCGCAGAGTCCGTCCAGTCCGAGAGCAGCGCAAAGTACAGCTCGCCTTCGGGAGAGGCGAGATAGTGCGTTTCGAGGCGGTCGATCTGCTCCTCGAGTGCGATGCGAGTGGTGAGCAACGCGGGAACGACGACCATAGTCCTCAGATGCGCCGGCACACCGTCGCGCAGCGCGAGAGCGGGCAGGATCCGCGCGCCGAACTCCCTCATGACGACACGGTTAACGAGTGCGATGGCGGCATCGAACGCCGGAATCAGCCCGAGCAACGCGAGCATTGCCAGTTCAGTGCCAGCGACATGCCAGGTCTTGAGAATAATCAAGGGAATCGACAGAGTGAGCGCCGCTATCAGGGCGATTCCCCTTACATACTCACCCACTCCGCTCGCAAGTCCAAAACGACGGGGCCAGCTGAACAGGCGGACTTGATAGCCGATGACCGTCTCGAGGGCAGGCCGACCGTTTGCGATCAGGTAATAACCGGGATCATGACGGCGGTAGTCGCTGTGCTCCCTTGCCGCCGCCTCGCTCGCGGCCAGGGCGGCACGCGTGACTGCAAGTTCCGTCACGCCCGACCCTCGTGCCAGACGCTCTATCTCGCGGCGATACAGGTCGCGTGTCGGAAAATCGAATGCTGCGAAATTGCTGCCGGTACGCAGCAGCTCGTCAACCAGGCTGACGCTCTCGAAGAATTCCGGCCAATCCACATCCGAGAGCAACCGCATGCTCGTGATGATGTTGCGCACCGTGACGTTTGACGCGCCCTGTCTCTGATGCTCGTCGCGCACCGTCTCGTCCGCGGTAGTTCCCTGCGCGCCGAGGCGTTCTTCGAGCCAGCGCAGTGCCGGCGTTACGGTGGGGTCCTGATCCCGCAGTCGCTGGATAAGCTGGACCGCAAATGCCGGTGACAACGACGCGCCGCCTGCCTCGCGGCGCATCAGGGCGTCAGACTCGCTCGTATAGCCGTTGACGCCCAGAATGCGATCCGCGAGCAAGTCCGCTTCCTGGCGTGCGGCACGACTCATCACAATGCGCACGGCGGCGCGCCGCAGATTCTCCACTAGTACGATTCGCAGCGTGATCGCGACTGCCCACAGCTCGCCTATAGTCAGTGGTTGAACGCGCTGATAGGCGCGCACGAAAGCACGCAGTGACTCGGAATCGAAGCGGCTGTCGGTATGCGCGATGAATGCCCAGGCCACGCCAAGAACTCGCGGGTAGCCGTCAAATGGCCCACCGCCGAGCTTGGGAAGCAGCCGATAGAAGCGCGGCGGGAGGTCCTGGCGGATTTCGCGGATTTGCTCTTCGACGAGGTGGTAGTTGTCGAGTAACCATTCGGCGGCCGGCGTGATTGTTCGGCCTTCGCCCGTCGCCGCAGCGATGGCCCGATAGGCTGCGAGAAGCACTGATTCGTTGTCCCGAAGCCGCGCGCCAAGGGGCTTCCGGGGCGTCGGTTGCTCCGTGACCTGTTGTGCGGTGGCGAGGCTCTGCGCGTGTTGCTCCAGGCGCTCAATGCTAAACAGCTCGGCGCGCAGGACCTCGTCACTATTCCACGGAGAAACGGGGGACCGGTGTCCGAAGACGCGGCGGATGAGTGATCTCACTGAGCGGGCCGTCGCGTTGAACGCGCACAGGCAACGGAACCCATGTTCCCGGACCGGAAACGGGAGCGCACCGATGCCGGTGGCTGTCGTCGGTCACCGCATCCCTGGGTCAGGACGGACTCCTTAGATTGGGAGATAGTTTTGCGCCGCAGCGCCACAGGATCGGTGCGCTGGCGCACATTCGAGCCAGCGCCGTTTCTGCCGGCTAGCGCGAATTCAGAGGAGGACCGAATCCTTCCGTGGGAGAGGGCTTCAATTGACCAAGTACATCGACCGCAGGCGGTCTGTTTCAGTCTTCACCACGCCGTAGCATTCGCAGCAAAGCTCCTCGAGCCGCGCCCGATCCACCACCGAGATATTTCCCCGGCTATACGTGATTACTCCAAGCTTCTGCAGCTTGCCAGCCGCTTCGGTGACACCCTCGCGCCGCACGCCCAGCATGTTCGCGATGAGTTCTTGCGTCATGGTCAGCTTGTTCGAAGACAGCCGGTCGAGCGATAACAGCAGCCAGCGGCACAACTGCTGATCAACCGAGTGATGCCGGTTGCAGACCGCGGTCTGGGCCATCTGAGTGATCAGCGCCTGCGTGTAGCGCAGCAGTATGTGCAACATCTCAGTGTGGCGGCCAAACTCCTCTTTGAGGCGTGCGCCGCTCAGGCGATAGGCGGAGCCTGCGCTTTGCACGATGGCGCGGTTCGTGGTGGTTTCACCACCCATGAAAAGCGCAACCCCGATTGCGCCTTCGTTGCCGACCACGGCGATCTCCGCCGATGCACCATCTTTGAGCACGTAAAGGAGGGACACGATGGAATCGGTGGGAAAGTAGATATGGCGCAACACGTCGCCGGACTCATACAGAGCCTTCCCCAGCGACATCTCGACCAGCGTCAGGTGCGGATACAGCCGCTCCTGTGCCGCGGCGGGCAAAGCGTTCAAGATTTGGTTTTGTCCTGGGACAGTTGAGGGCATGGAAGGAGCATCGGGGCCTATGCTGCGGCGCGTTAGAGTCTACTCCTTCCTGGACCCGCGCGTACGCAAGCGTACCGAGCGTCCGCCCGCGATAGCGCGCTCTCGGCGCGAGCAGTTTCAGGTCGACGATAGCGCTGTTTGGCCGACAAGTCGTGACTTTAGCCGTACAAAGCACTCCTCATCGACCGCGGATCGGTGAGCGTCTTTGCCTGAATGTACGCTGACGCACCGACCCCGGAGCGTCCGCGGTATACAGTCGGGTCCCTTCGATGGACGGCCGCCATGGGCCGCTGCTCCACGTCCACTGCGAGAACTGATATGAATGATTCACCCCAGAGACGCGCGGACTCGCGACTGCTGCTAATAGCTGCCATCGCCGCCGTTCTGAGCCTTGCCGCCTGCGCATCGACTCCCCCGCCCCCCACCGCCAGCCTTACGGCGGCGCGTACGGCGATTGGCGACGCTGAGAAAGCCGGCGCCGGGAGCTACGCTAACGCGGAACTTGGCGAAGCCCGTCAGAAACTCACGGACGCCAACAGCGCAGTCGAGCAGAAAGACATGCCGCGCGCGCAGCGCTTAGCCGAGCAAAGTAGCGTCGAAGCGGAACTCGCTGCGGCAAACACCGCCGAAGCTAAGGCCGTCGCGGTCAATACTGAAATGATCCACAGCAACAATACGTTGCAGCAAGAAATCCAGCGCGAGCCTGGAAGTCAGCCAGGAAGCCAGCCATGAACAGAATATTTGCCTATATCCCGTCCCGCAGTCGGACCCTCATCGGTGCCACCGTCGCGTCATTACTGCTTGCAGCGTGCGCGGCGGCTCCGGTCAAACCCTCTGGCGCCGACGAGGCGCGCGCGAAACTGACGCAGCTGCAGTCCAATCCCGACCTGGCCGCCCGTGCACCGGTGGCGATGAAGGAGGCTGAACTCGCCGTGCGGGCCGCGGAGGAGCCGCAGACGGACGCGGCGCTGGGGCAGTACCGGGTCTACATGGCGGATCGTAAGGTCGACATCGCGACCGCGCGGGCCAAGACCGCTCTAGCCGAAGCTCAACGCGCGGGATTGAGCCAGCAGCGCGACCAGGCGCGTCTTGATGCGCGCACGCGCGAGGCCGACGCCAGCAGCAGCAAGCTCGCGACGACTCGCGTGGCGCTTGCTGACGCCACGCAACAGTCCGCCGACCTACAGCGGCAGCTTGATGAGTTGAACGCCAAGCCAACCGACCGCGGCCTGGTCCTGACCTTGGGCGATGTGCTCTTTGCAACCGGGAAATCCGATCTGAAGGTCGGTGCCACATCTAAGCTCAACCAGCTCGTTACCTTTCTGAACAGCTATCCGACCCGGACTGTCACGATTGAAGGTTACACGGACAACGTCGGGGGCGATGACTACAACCTCGGGTTGTCGCAGCGTCGTGCCGATTCGGTGAAGTCCTACCTGACGACTCAGGGCATCGCCTCGACGCGACTCGCCGCGGACGGCAGGGGTGAGAGTTCTCCGGTCGCCGACAATGACTCGGCAGCCGGACGGCAACAGAACCGGCGTGTGGAGGTCGTTATCTCCAGTCCGCCGACGGCATCGAAATAGTTCCTCGCGAGGGGTAACCCTGAAACCCGCTCAGTGCAAACCGGGCGGGTTTTTCCGTGTGCGCGGCAGATGCGCGCCGCCGCGCTCAGGGGTGCCGCGCTCTTGCGGATGGGTGCGTAGCACACCTGGTAGAGCATCGCTCGTACAAGCCAATTCATTGCAGCCACCGAGAGCATGTCGAGTTTTCGTGTGCGGGTAGGCAGCTACTTTGTGAGGGGCGATGACAGGGATAAGGCATGGACAGCCGGATGTGGGGCTTTGTACCCCGCAACCACGTCGTCGGAGAAGCTTTCGCCATCAGACCAGTCCGCCGGCGCGACACCATAACACCGGTATTAGCGTTGCCGCCCTGGCGCCGTATCCCAGTAGGGCGGATCCCCGAATGCCTGTTGCAGCCACACTGTCAGCGCGCGAATCTTCCCCGATGCACGGTGGTGCTCAGGGTAAGCAATATAAATCGTTGCCCCTTCTGGCTCTGCGCCCATATCGACAGCTCTGAGCTTGCCTGCTTTGAGCGCGCCCTGCAGAAAGAAGCTGGGCAGGAGCGCAAGCCCGAGTCCGGCGACGGCCGCATCGTGCATTAACAGCCCGTTGTTGACGCGCAGCGCAGTGCGGGGGCGCACGGTCGCGAGATGACGGCCAGTTCGGAATCGCCAGTCCGCCGCGCCACGATTGCTGTAAATGATGCCATCGTGACGCTCCAGGTCGCGGACTGACTTGGGCTCGCCGCGGCGCGCCAGGTAGCCAGGCGAGCCCACGAGCAAACGCTTACTGTCGGCGAGGCGCTTGACGATCACCCGGTCATCGTCGACTGGACCGTGGCGGATGATGGCACCGTAGCCGTCCGCCGTCAGGTTCACGAATTGATCATCCAGATCGAGCGTCAATTCGATCCTGGGATTCTTCGCCAGAAACCCATTGAGGGCAGGTCCCAGATGCAGGCAGCCAAAGCTCACCGGGGCAGAAACGCGCAGGGGCCCGGTCAGCGCGCCGCGACGCTCAGCAATTTCCGCCGCGAGATCGTTGACCTCATGAACTATCCGCTTGGCGCGCTCATAGAAGATGCTGCCGTCTTCCGTCAGGGACACCCGGCGCGAGGTACGCGAGACCAGTTTGGCGCCGAGCGCATGCTCCACCTCGGTCAGTCTCTCACTGACAGCCGACTTCGATAGCGCCAGACGCCGAGCCGCCGCGGTGATCGAGCCGGTCTCCGCGATCGCCACGAATGCCGCTGCGGCTTCGAGCCTGAGCATTGTTCGGCTTTGCCGAAAGTGAAGTTACGTCATTCTCACCTAACCATCTGTACTGTAAAGGCATACTCTCCGCTGACAGTCGTGGACCATCCACGCTTTGGGGGCACTCATGCGGCGCATGTTGTTGGTTCTCCTGCTCGGGATCCTCTTGGCGCCATTGGCATGGGCGCGTGTGGAGCCGTACCCGCCGGGTTTCCGCACGCAGATGGTGGCGACGAACGGCACCGCCTTGTACGTCCGCATTGGGGGCGCCGGGCCGGCTGTCCTGCTCCTGCACGGCTTCGGTGACACGGGAGACATGTGGGCTCCGGTGGCCGCCAGGCTCGTTAAGGATCACACCGTCATCGTCCCCGATCTGCGCGGGATGGGACTGTCTGCGCATCCTGAGAGCGGCTATGAGAAGAGAAACCAGGCGGTCGACATCGCAGGCCTGTTGGATGCACTGAAGGTCCAGAGGACAGATCTCGTCACCCACGATATCGGCAACATGGTCGGTTATGCATTCGCAGCGCAATACCCCGCCCGTGTAACGCGCTGGGTCGTCATCGACGCGCCGCTGCCGGGCATCGGCGATTGGGACAACATCATCCGCTCGCCGTTGCTGTGGCATTTCAATTTCCGTGGGCCTGACATGGAGCGACTCGTCCATGGGCGCGAGCGGATCTACCTTGATCGCTTCTGGAACGAGTTGTCGGCAGACCCGAAAGCCATCGATGAAGCGACGCGTGAGCACTATGCAGCGCTCTACGCACGCCCGCTGGCGATGCACGACGCGTTCGCGCAGTTTGCTGCGTTTAATCAGGACGCCATTGATAACAGGGCGCTGCTCGCCAAAGGTGGCAAACTCGGCATGCCGGTGCTCGCCCTCGGTGCCGAGAAGTCCTTCGGCCCGGCGCAGGCCGAGGTGCTGCGTAACGTGGCGACGAACGTGCAGATGGCGATCATCCCTCGCTCCGGACACTGGATCATGGAGGAGAATCCGCAGGCGACCATCGCCTTCATCACGGATTTCCTGGCGAAATGAACGCGCGCGCCATTGCGGCGGTCCTCGCGCCTTGTCTGGCGGCCCTGGTCTATGCTGCGCCTGTTGCCGCACCACGGATCAGACTGACGCGAGTCGATATCGTCGCGTTGCAGGCACACGCCGCCGGCACCGGGACCTCGGGCGTCGCCGGCATTCGCACCACGGTGCTTGCCGGGGATCCCGCCGCGGCAGGTCCCTACACCATCAGTGTGAGCGTTCCGGCGCACACGACCATCGCCGTGCATACCCATCGGGACAACCGCACCGCGGTGGTGGTTTCAGGGGTCTGGTACTTCGGTTACAACGATCCCGCAGATCCGCTGGCTGCCCGGGCGCTGCCGGCGGGGAGCTTCTACAGCGAGCCGGCCGGCGTCGCGCATTTTGCCGAGACGAAAGCAGAGCCAGTGGTGGTTTACATCACTGGGTTTGGCCCGAGCGACACGGTCTACGTCAACACTGCGGACGATCCGCGCCGCCGGTAGGTTTCAGTGTTGCCCAGCCGTGACCTCGGGCTGAGGCTGCATGGTTTGGATTCCCATTGGTCACCGGTCGCTGCGAGTAAATTCTCATAAGACCCTCCGACCGCTCAGGGCATGCGTTTGCAGCGGCGAGGTTCTCCATGAGACCGTCATAGGCCTGAGCTCCACATGTCGCAGCCGGAGGCGAGCATGCCCGGGAATGCCAAAGTCCAAGCTCTGATTGCAGGTGCGGGCCCGGTCGGTCTGACCCTGGCAGGCGAGCTCACCCGCTATGGGGTCGCCGTGCGCATTGTCGATCAGGCGCCGCAGCGTAGCGACAGGTCCAAAGCACTGGTGATCTGGAGTCGCACCCTGGAGTTACTTGATCGCAGCGGCTGCACTCCGGCCTTCATTTCCGCCGGGATGAAGATTCACGCGGCCAACATTGTCGCGGGAGGCGAGCAGATCGCCCATGTCAGTCTCGACAAAGTCGCGAGCCAGTACAACTTTGCGCTGGCGCTGCCGCAGTCCGACACGGAGCGGCTGCTGGAGGAGCACCTTGCTCGCCTGGGCGTGAAGGTCGAACGTCACACCGAGCTCACCGCATTCACAAGTGACCCGAGCGGCATCAGTGCCACCTTGCGCCGGCCTGACGGCTGCGAAGAGTCTGCCGAGGCCGAGTGGCTCCTCGCCTGTGACGGCGCGCATAGCGTGATACGCCGCGGCCTTGGGCTGTCGTTTTCGGGCGAAACGCTGCCGAGCGACTGGGTACTCGCCGACTGTCACCTGCAGGGCTATCCCTTCCCTGAATCAGAGATCGCGGTCTACTGGCACCAAGACGGTGTCCTTGCGGTATTTCCCATTTCGTCGGGGCGTTTCCGGGTCATCGCCGATGTGCCGGCAGGTGGCGCCGATCAGCCGGCGATGCCAACCCTGGAGCAGGTCCAGGCGCTGATTGCCGGGCGCGGGCCGCGCGGGTGCCGCGCCTCCGCGCCGAACTGGCTTGCGGGCTTTCGCATCAACGAGAGAAAAGTTGCCGACTACCGATCTGGGCGGGTATTTCTGCTCGGCGACGCTGCGCACATTCACAGTCCGGCGGGCGGCCAGGGCATGAACACCGGGATGCAGGACGCATTCAATCTCGCCTGGAAACTTGCGCTGGTGTGCGCCCGAATCTGCCCCGAGCCCTTGCTCGACAGCTACAGCGTGGAACGCAGCGCCGTGGGCGATACGGTGCTGAAGGCCGCGGGACGGCTGACGAAGCTGGCGACCTTGAGAAATCATGGCATACAGGCGATCCGCAACCTCGTTGCGCACGTCGCCTTCGGACTCGCACCGGTGCGCCACCTTCTGGCCGATGCCATGTCGGAGACCTCCGTTGGCTACGCCCACAGCCCCCTCAACGGCCCGGGCTTGCACTTCGTCCCCGGTCCATTGCCCGGCGAGCGAGTGGCGCCGGCGGCCGGTCAGCCTGCGGTGGGGACGGCGAATACGCCGCGGTTTTCGCTTTTTGCAGAGGCCAACGAGGGCACGACACGGCTGCTGGGACAATTTGCGCAGTTGCTCGAGCCGGCGCTTCGCGCGCCTCTCAATGCCGGTGGCGCGTGGCTCGTCAGGCCGGATGGCTATGTGGCCTGCGCGGCCGCACACGACGACATCGGGCTCATCGGCCGGTATCTCGAGTCCGTACGGCAGCGCGGCACAGTGAAGTGAGCTGCGCGCCTCGCAACCGCAGCACGCGTAGCGGCTGACAGGTCGCTGTAGCGCCTTGAATTGGAATCGGGCACGGCGCGCCGCCTGCGGCGCGCCGTGCGCAGTACTTCCTACGCGAAGACCCCGTATTCGACCTGAAGAATCTCACCGGTGCTGATGTTGACCAGAAGCGCGTCGGTGTCGTCACGTACCCACTCGTAGCCCGCGGGCGGCACTTCCAGTGCAAACAGCCAGTAGTCCGCGAGGATGAACGGCGCCGCCCAGTAGGCTCGCGGCAGAATCTGTCCGTAGCCCCAGCGGTGGGCTACCCAGCCGACGGGGCGGTGGTAGACGCCTATGCGATAGGCGCGCGCCGCCTGGAAATTGTGCTGAAACGCAGCCTTATCAGCGGCGGCGGGACGGGCATCCCAGCCGTGCGGTTCGGTAACGCGCGTATAGCCGCGTGGCCCGGCGTGTGGCTCACCGTGCGCTGGCGGGCGTTCCATGCGTGCCGGGCCGCCGGCGTGCGGCTCCTGCGCTGCCGCGATTCCGCCTGCGATCAGAGCGAGGGAGAGGGCGATGGCAACCTTGGATCCTGCTGACACAAGGATTCTCCTGACGTGAATGGTGTGTTGATCCTAACAGGCCGGGCGACGGCAAGCAGGGGTCCGCCGCATCTTGAGAACCTTGCGACAAGTGTAAGGAGTTGTGTTATTGCACTTTCCCACACGGTGCTGAGCGCTGCCTGAGCAGTGTCGTGGCTCTTCGACGTGGAAAGCGCCCAAGGTCTGGCTGAAGTTGCCAACAGCGCAGGCGGCGTCCCCTGTCAGTGCGCCTGCGCGTCCCCGGCCGCAAGAGAGGCGCCCGTGCCGTGCGCGCTGCCGAGCGTGGACGCATCCCAGCCGCCGCCCAGTGCCTGAATGAGAGCCACGCTGGCCGTGAGCCGGTTCTGACGAATGGTGAGCAGCGTCTCGGCATCAGCGAGCGCGATGCTCTGCTGCGTGACCACCGCGGTGTAGGCGACCGTGCCGGCCTTGTACTGGTTGAGCGTGAGTTGCGCTGCCTGGTTGGCGGATTTGACCGCCTGTTCCTGCACCTGCACCTGCTGCTCGAGGATGCGCAGCGTGGCCAGCTCGTCCTCCACCTGCTGAAACGAGGTGAGGACGGTCTCGCGGTAGTTCGCGACCGCATTGTCGTAAGCGGCCCGTGCCTGCCGCACCTGCGAAGAACGGGCCCCGAAATCCAAAAGCGTATCGGCGGCGCTGCCGCCGACAGACCACAGGTTGTTGGGCGCGCTGACCAGGTGCGACAGCATGGTGTTGGTAAAGCCGTAGGTTCCGGTGAGCGTCAAATCCGGGAAGTAGGCCGAGATGGCGACGCCCACCAGCGCGTTTGCGGCCGCCATCTTGCGCTCCGCCTCCGCGACATCAGGCCGCCGCTCGAGCAGCGTCGACGGTACACCCGTGGGCACCACCGGCACGGCGCTGCCGAGGGTGGCGGGCGCGAGGGTGAAGTCGGCAGGGGGCTTGCCGACCAGCACCGCGATGGCATGCTCAAGTGTGGCGCGCGTGACCCCGACATTGATCTGCTGCGACTGGGCACCCTCGAGCTGCGTTTCGGAGGTAATCACGTCGGTCTTGGCAACGATGCCGACGTTGTACTGGTTCTGGGTGATCTGCAGGGCGCGCTTGTAACCCTCGACGGTCTCATCGAGCAGCTGGCGCTGTTCGTCCGCGACGCGCAGTTCGATGTAGTCCGTGGCCAGCATGCCCTGCAGCGACAGGCGCGCTGCCGCGAGATCCGCCTCGCTCGCCTGCGCGCTTGCGACGTCGCTCTCGATGGTGCGGCGGATCTTGCCCCAGATGTCGATGTCCCAGGAGGCTGAGCCCAGCAGATCGAACTGGTTGACCGGATGCGAAGACGGGGTCGTCGTGGTCGTGGCCGTGCCCGAAACACCGGAGCTATTGGCGACGCCCTGCGGCCCGCGCGAACGCGTGGCGGAAGCAGTCACCCCGATCGTTGGAAACAGCTGCGAACGCGCCTGGCTGACGAGCGCGACCGCCTGACGCCAGCTCGCCTCGGAAGCCTTGAGCGTCTGGTTCGACACGTCGATCTGCTTCTCCAGCTCACTGAGCGTGGCATCGTCGTACACCGACCACCAGTCGGTGCCGCTGGCCGCATCGCGCGGCTCGGCCGGCTTCCAACCTTCCGCCTCCTTGAAGCGCTGGGGCACAGGCGCACTGGGGCGATGGTAGTTCGGGCCGACGGCGCAGGCGGCCAGTGAGCCGGCGACGAGGCCGACAAGGAGCGGGCGCAGGCGTTGCAGGGAATGTGCAGTCATAGGGTAGTAGGCGCCGGGGCTGCGGGTGGCACTTGTGATGCGTCGGGATAGAGCCGCGCCCACTGGTGTCCGCACCAGCGGCCGAAGCGATCGAGATACAGGTACATCACCGGAGTGGTGTAGAGGGTCAGCATCTGGCTCACGATCAGGCCGCCGACGATGGAGATGCCGAGCGGCTGGCGCATCTCGGCGCCGTCGCCGGTGCCGAAGGCCAGCGGCAGCGCCCCGAGCATCGCCGCCATCGTGGTCATCATGATGGGACGGAAGCGCAGCGTGGCGGCGATGAAGATCGCGCTCTTCGGATCGCGCCCGTGCCGCTGCGCATCGAGTGCGAAGTCGATCATCATGATGGCGTTCTTCTTGACGATGCCGATCAGCAGGATCACGCCGATGAGTGCGATGATGCTGAACTCCTGCCCGAAGAGCCGCAGCGCCAGGACCGCACCGGCGCCTGCCGAAGGCAGCGTCGAGAGGATGGTCACGGGATGGATGTAGCTCTCGTAGAGCACGCCGAGCACGATGTACACGGCGGCCAGCGCCGCTGCGATCAGCACCGGCTCATTGGCGAGGGACTGCTCGTATGTCTGCGCCGTTCCCTGGAAGCTGCCGTGGATCGTGGACGGCATGCCGATCTCGTTACTGGCCTTGGTGATCGCCGCCGTGGCATTGCTCAGCGAAGCGTTCGCTGCCAGGTTGAAGGAAATGGTGGTCGCGACAAACGTACTCTGATGGTTGACGGCGAGCGGCGTGTTGCCCGGCGCGTAGCGACTGAAGGCCGCCAGCGGCACCATCTGCTCCTTGGCGGTGCTGTCCGCCGAGCCGGTGGAGACGGCGCCGCGCCCGGAGTTGGCGAGCGCGTTGCTGGCGGCGTTGCGGGCGGTATCGGTCGCGATCGTCGCCGCCGTGCTGCTGGCGGAGGTGGCGGCGGAGGCCACGGTGCCGGCCACCGCGTTGGTCGACTGGCTGCCGCTCACCGTGCCGCCGGCGGTACTGACCCACAGGTTGTTCAGCGTGTCGGGGCTCTGCCAGTACTGCGGCGCGACCTCCATCACCACGTGATACTGGTTGAGCGCATTGTAGATGGTGGAGACGTCGCGCTGGCCGAAGGCGTCGTACAGGGTGTTGTCGATGGAGGCGGGATTGAGCTGCAGGCGCGCCGCCGTGTCACGGTCGATGCTCAGCTGGATTTCGAGGCCGTTCTGCTGCTGGTCGGAGTTGACGTCGGTGAGCAGCGGCTCCTTCTGCAGCGCGTCGGTGAGTTTCGGCGCCCATTTATAGATGTCGGCGATGCTGTCGCCCTGCAGGGTGTACTGGTACTGGGCGTTGCTCTGCCGCCCGCCCACGCGGATATCCTGCACCGACTGCAGGAACAGGCGTGCGCCGGCCACCTGATTGAGCTTGGGCCGCAGTCGGGCGATGACCGCGTCCGCCGAGAGCTTGCGCTGCGACTTGGGCTTCAGCGACACGAAAATGAAACCGCTGTTGACCTGGCCGCCGCCCTGCGAGCCGCCGCCGGTGAACCCGACCACGGTCTGCACCGCCGGATCATCCCTCACGATCTGCTGGAACTGCCGCAGCTTCTTCGACATCGCCTGGAACGAGATCGCCTGGTCGGCCTGGATGCCGCCGGTCAGCCTGCCGGTGTCCTGCTGCGGAAAGAAGCCCTTCGGTATCTTGATATAGAGGTAGATGTTGAAAGCCACCGTGGCCGCCAGCAGGATCATGAGCAGCGGCCCGCTGCGCAGCGCCCAGCGCAACGAGCGCTCGTAGCCGCGCAGCATCGCCTCGAACGCCCGTTCGCTCAGCTGGAACAGCCGCCCCTGCTTGGCGGGATCGACGTGCCGGATCAGCCGCGAGCACATCATCGGCGTGGTGGTCAGCGACACCAGGAGCGACACCAGCACCGCCACCGACAAGGTGATGGAGAACTCGCGGAACAGCCGGCCGACGATGCCGCCCATCATGAGGATCGGGATGAACACCGCCACCAGTGACAGGCTCATCGACAGCACCGTGAAGCCGACCTCGCGTGCGCCCTGGATTGCAGCTGCGAAGCGTGGCATGCCGTCTTCCACGTGGCGGCTGATGTTCTCCAGCACCACGATCGCGTCATCAACCACGAAGCCGGTGGCGATGATGAGCGCCATGAGCGACAGGTTGTCGAGGCTGTAGCCGAGCATGTACATCGCACCGAATGTGCCGAGCAGTGAAATCGGCACGGCAACCGCCGGCACCAGCGTGGCGCGCCAGTTGCGCAGGAACATGAACACCACGAGGATCACCAGCAATATCGCGATCAGCAGTGTCACCTTCACCGCCAGGAGCGAGGAGCGGATGGTGGTGGTGCGGTCCATGCCGACCTGAATGTCGATGTCGGTGGGGATCGAGGCTTTCAGGGCCGGGACCAGCGCCATGACGCGGTCGACGGTGTCGATGATGTTGGCGCCGGGTTGGCGGTAGAGGATGACCAGCACCGCGGGCTTGCCGTTGGCAAGACCGAGATTGCGCACGTTCTCCACCGAGTCGAGCACTTCGGCGACGTCCGCGAGCCGCACCGCCGCCCCGTCACGGTAGGCGATGACCATGCTGCGGTATTCGGCCGCCTTGCTCGCCTGGTCGTTGGTGTAGATCTGAAAGCGCTGCCCGCCAACATCGATCGAGCCCTTGGGGGTGTTGGCATTAGCCGCTGCCAGCGCCGCCCGCACATCCTCCAGGCCGATGCCGTACTTGAACAGCGCGGTGGGGTTGAGCTCGACGCGTACCGCCGGCAGCGAGCTGCCGCCGACCTGTACCTGACCGATGCCGCTCACCTGCGACAGCTTCTGCGACAGGATGGTGTCGGCGGCGTCGTACAACTGGCCGGCGGTCAGAGTTTCGGAGGTGAGCGTCAGGATGAGCACCGGCGCATCGGCCGGATTCACCTTGCGGTAGGTGGGATTGCTGCGCAGCGCCGTCGGCAGGTCGGCGCGCGCCGCGTTGATCGCGGCCTCGACGTCACGGGCGGCACCATCGATATCGCGGTCAAGTCCGAACTGCAGCGTGACGCGCGAGGCGCCGGTGGAGCTCGAGGACGTCATCTCGGTGACATCCGCGATCTGCCCGAGGTGCCGCTCGAGCGGTGTCGCCACCGTCGCGGCCATGACGTCGGGACTGGCGCCGGCCATGGAGGCGGATACCGAGATGGTCGGGAAATCGACCTGCGGCAGGGGCGCGACCGGCAGCTTGAAATAGGCGATGGCGCCGGCCAGGGCGATGCCGATCGTCAGCAGCGTCGTCGCCACGGGTCGGCGGATGAAGGGTTCGGACGGGATCATTGCGCGGCCGGTCCGCTCGCTGCCTGCGGGTTGCCCCAGCGCGACACCCGCCGTTCGAGGCGGTCGAAGTACAGGTAGATCACCGGGGTGGTGAACAGCGTCAGCAGCTGGCTGAGGATGAGGCCGCCGACGATGGTGATGCCGAGCGGGTGACGCAGTTCGGAACCGGTGCCGGTGCCGAGCATCAGCGGCAGGGCGCCCAGCAGCGCCGCCATCGTGGTCATGAGGATCGGCCGGAAGCGCAGCAGCGATGCGTGGTAGATGGCATCGCGCGGCTGCATGCCCTGCTCGCGCTCGGCGACCAGGGCGAAGTCGATCATCATGATGGCGTTCTTCTTGACGATGCCGATCAGCAGGATGATGCCGATGATGCCGATGACGCCCAGATCGCTGCGCGCGATGAACAGCGCCAGCAGCGCGCCGACGCCGGCCGAGGGCAGCGTGGAAAGAATGGTGATCGGATGGATGAAGCTCTCGTACAGCACGCCCAGCACGATGTAGACGGTGATGATCGCGGCCAGAATCAGGAACAGCTCGTTGCCGAGCGTCGCCTGGAAGGCGAGCGCCGCGCCCTGGAACGTCGTCATGACGCTGTCTGGCATTTGGATCTCGGTCTCCGCCGTGCGGATGGCGTCGACGGCATCACCGAGCGCGGCGCGTGGCGCCAGATTGAACGACACGGTGGTCGCCGGGAACTGGCCGAGATGGTCGATCGAGAGCGGCGCCACCCGGGTCGAGACCTTTACCAGCGCCGACAGCGGCACCTGGCCGCCGACCGCGGTCGAGGAGGGCAGGTAGATGGTGCCGAGTGAATCGAGCGAGGCCATGAGCGAGCTGTCGGCCTGCAGGATGACGCGGTACTGGTTCGACTGCGTGAAGATCGTGGAGACGATGCGCTGGCCAAAGGCGTCGTAGAGGGCGTTGTCGACGGTTGCCGGGGTAATGCCGAAACGGCCGGCGGTATCGCGGTCGATGGTGAGGTAGGCGGACAGTCCCTGATTTTCCTGGTCGCTGGCGACGTCCTCGAGCTGCGGCAGCTGCTGCAGGCGCTCGACCAGTTTCGGCACCCAGGTGTTGAACTCGGTGGGGTTGGCGTCCTCCAGCACGAACTGGTACTGCGTGCGGGCGACGGTGTCGTCGATCGACAGGTCCTGCACCGGCTGCATGTACAGCGAGATGCCGGTGATGTCCTGCGTCTCGCGCTGCAGGCGACGGATGACGTCACTCGCCGAATCCGAGCGGTCGTCGACCGGCTTCAGGTTGATCAGCATGCGGCCGCTGTTGAGCGTGATGTTGGTGCCGTCGACGCCGATGAACGAGGAGAGACTCACGACGTCCTTGTCCTTGAGGATGGCCTGCGCCAAGAGCGTCTGCCGCCGCGCCATGTCACCGTAGGAGACCGACTGCGGGGCCTCGGTGATCACCTGGATGACGCCGGTGTCCTGCACCGGGAAGAAGCCCTTGGGGATGAAAACGTACAGGAGCACGGTCACTGCCAGCGTGGCGATGGCCACCAGCAGCGTCAGCGGCTGGCGATCGAGCACCCATTTCAGCGCGTGGCCGTAGTAGTCGATGAGGCCCTGGAACTTGGCGTTGGCCCAGCGGGCGAGCCCGGTCTCCTCGGATTGCGGATGATGGCGCAGGAGCTTGGCGCACAGCATCGGCACCAGGGTCAGGGATACGACCGCCGAGATGACGATGGTGACGGCGAGCGTGATGGCAAATTCATGGAACAGCCTGCCCACCACGTCCCCCATGAAGAGCAGCGGGATCAGCACCGCGATCAGCGATACGGTCAGCGACACGATCGTGAAGCCGATCTCGCCGGCGCCGCGCAACGCCGCCTGCAGCGGCGGCATGCCTTCCTCGATGTAGCGCGAGATGTTCTCGATCATGACGATGGCATCGTCCACCACGAAGCCGGTCGCGATGGTGAGCGCCATCAGCGACAGGTTGTTCAGGGAGAAGCCGAGCAGGTACATGGCGGCCAGCGTGCCTACCAGCGACAGCGGCACACTCAGGCTGGGAATGACGGTCGCCGGTATGCTGCGCAGGAACAGGAAGATCACCAGCACGACCAGGATGACCGCAAGCGTCAGCTCGAATTCGACGTCGTGGACTGAGGCGCGGATGGTGTTGGTGCGGTCGGTGAGGACGGTCACGTTGACGGCCGCGGGCAGGCTCTGCGACAGCTGCGGCAGCAGCTTCTTGATGCGATCGACGACCTGGATGACATTGGCGCCCGGCTGGCGCTGCACGTTGAGGATGATGCCCGGGGCGTTGTTCACCCAGCCTGCGAGGTAGACGTTCTCCGGCCCGCTGACGACGTCTGCCACATCCGACAGCCGCACCGGATTGCCGTTCTTGTAGGCGACAATGATGCTCTGGTACGCGTCCGGACTTTGGATCTGGTCGTTGGCATTCAGGCTCCAGGAGCGTGCCGGTCCGTCGAGCGTGCCCTTGGGCGAATTGACGTTGGCATTGCTGATGGTGGTGCGCAGGTCATCGATGTTGAGCCCATAGGCTGCCAGTGCCCGCACGTTGGCCACGACGCGCACGGCCGGGCGCTGGCCGCCGCTGACGCTCACCAGCCCGACGCCCTCAATCTGCGAGATCTTCTGCGCCATGCGCGTATCGGCCAGGTCCTCCAGCGTCGTGAGCGGCAGCGTCGTGGAGGTGATGCCGAGCGCCAGGATGGGCGCATCGGCCGGATTGACCTTGGCGTAGATGGGTGGCGCCGGCAGGTCCGAGGGCAGGAGGTTACCGGCCGCGTTGATCGAGGCCTGCACTTCCTGTTCGGCGATGTCGAGACTCAGGTTCAGGCTGAACTGCAGCGTGATCACCGAGGCCCCGCCCGAGCTGGTCGACGACATCTGGTTCAGTCCCGGCATCTGCCCGAACTGCACTTCCAGCGGCGCGGTCACGGACGAGGTCATGACCTCCGGGCTCGCGCCGGGGTAGAAGGTCTGCACCTGGATCGTCGGGTAATCGACTTCGGGCAGCGCTGACAGCGGCAGGAAGCCGAACGCCACGATGCCGGCGAGCAGAATCGCGATCATGAAGAGCGACGTGCCCACGGGCCGCAAAATGAAGATGCGGGAGGGATTCATGGACGGCGCCGCCGGCGCCGCCGGAGACTCGGCTGCCGTGCTCATCCGCCGCCGGTGTTGCTCTGCTGTTGCTGCTGCTGTCGGTGCCGATGCTGGCCCTGGCCCTGTCCCTGCCCGGTGCCGCAGGCGCCTTCTGGCCTGCGGCGGGCGCAGCCGCCGCGGCCTTCGCCTGCGGCAGGGTGATCTTGGCGCCGTCCTTGAGCTTGTCGGCGCCGTCAACCACGACCATTTCGCCGGTCTTCAGTCCTTGCGTGATAGTGATGTTGTTGGCATCGCCCGGGCCGAGCACCACCTTGCGCACGTTCACCGTGTGGTCCTGGTTGATGACGTACACGTAGGTGCCCGGTGCGCCGCGCTGCACGGCCGCCTGCGGAATAAGAATGGCGTTATGGAGCGTGTCCAGGAGCAGCACCACGTTCACGAATTGCTGCGGAAACAGGTTCTGGTCGGTGTTGGGAAAGCTCGCCTTGAGCTTGATCGTGCCGGTCGTGGGATCGATCTGGCTGTCGACCGACGCGAGTGTGCCGGTCGCCAGCTGGGTAGTGTTGGTGCGGTCGAACGCGGTGGCGCTGAGTGTCTGGCCGGCTTGCAGTTGCTTCAGGAGCGGCGGGATCGAGTCTTCGGCGAGCGTGAACACGACCGTGATGGGCTGCAGCTGCGTGATCACGACCAGTCCGTTGGCCTCGGAAGGGGTCACGTAATTGCCCACGTTGATCTGCTGCAGACCGACCCGGCCGCTGATGGGCGAGGTGATGTGGCAATAGACAAGGTTGAGCTTGGCGGAGTCGATGGCCGCCTGGTCGGTCTTGACGTTGCCCTGGTCCTGCACGACGAGCGCCTTCTGTGTTGCCAGCTGCTGTTCGGCGATGGAGTCCTGACTCCAGAGCGTCTCGTAGCGCTTCAGGTCGATGCGCGCGTTGTCGAGCAGCGCCTTGTCACGCTCGAGCGTTCCCTGGGCCTGTTCAAGCGCCACCTGATAGGGTCGCGGGTCGATGAGGATCAGAGGATCGCCGGCCTTGACCATCTGCCCTTCCTTGAAGGCGATGTTCACGATCTGGCCGCTGATCTGACTCTGCACGGTGACGGTCGCGAGCGGCGTCACCGCGCCGAGTCCCAACAGCGTGATGGGCATGTCGCCGCTGTGAGCGGCTGCACCTACGACCGGCATGGGTCCGCCGGCGGCAAAGCGCCCGCCCGCGGCCTTGGTGCCACCCTTGGGCGTCAGTGCCCAGGCGAGCAGCGCCAGCGCGAGCAATACCGCCACGATGATGGCCACGTTGCGGGCAGTGAAGTGTCTGCGCCAGCCGGCAGTGGTGTCCTGATCCAACAGCTGACCGGGGTGCAGATAGCGGTTTTCGTCATTCATGGGGGGCGCGCAAGCGTTGCCGATAGGGTGTTGATGTGAGTGCCGCGCGTGGCGCGGCGTTGCAGGCGGCGCGCGGCGGGACGAGCGGGCGGGCTATCCTTTGCCACCGCAGCAAGCGCGGCATCGCGAGAAGCGGCGCCGCGGCGCACTCTTCAGGCCGCCGCAGCGCCCATGCATGAACGTGCACCATACCAGCCGCCCGTCTTAACAAAAGTTAAGGCTTATAAAAGAACTGCCAACCTACTGTTCCAGATGGTGGAGTTTACTACGGGCCCCGCCGCCAAACTGCACGGCCAGCATCGACACCGAGCCGCCGTCCATGCCCTGCACCGGAAAGCTCACCGGCTCGCCGGCGATGCTGGCACCGAGCACGTACAAGAGCGGCAGGTAGTGCTCGGGGGTGGGCACGGCCAGCAGCGCGTCTTCGCCCTGCGTGCTGTAGTCGATGAGCGGCGCATGGTCGCCCGCCACGAGCAGCTCGCGTACGCGCGTTTCGAAGCGTGCCGCCCAGTCGTAAGGTTCGCGCGGGTGGCGGCCCCAGGCGTAGGTATGGAGGTTGTGCACGACGTCGCCGCTGCCGAGCAGCAGCACGCCCTCGTCGCGCAGCGGGCGCAGACGCGCGCCGAGCGCGTGATGGAACTGCGGTGGCTGTCGCTCGTCGATGCTCAGCTGCACCACCGGCACGTCCGCCTGCGGGAAGATGTGGCGCAGCACCGACCAGCTGCCGTGATCGAGTCCCCAGGTGTGATCGGCCGCAACCGGGAGCGGTGCCAGCAGTTGCTGCACGCGTGCGGCGAGGCGCGCATCGCCCGGCGCCGGATAGCGCACGGCGAACAGTTCGCGCGGAAAACCGCCGAAGTCGTGGATGGTGCGCGGCGCCGCCATGGCGGTGACGGCCGTCGCCGGCAGGTACCAGTGGGCTGAGATCACGAGCAGCGCCTGCGGGCGCGGCAAGGCAGCGCCGAGCGTGGCCCAGGCGCGTGTCCAGTCATTGTCAGCCAGGGCGTTCAGCGGGTTGCCATGCCCGAGAAACAGCGCCGGCATCGGCTCGCTCATGTCAGGCGGGAGTCCCGAGCATCTGCACGGCGGTCTGATACAGGCGTGCGCGCAGCGCCAGACGCTCGTTGGCGCGTGTCACGTAGCGCACGGCGATCTCCACGCCCCCGGTGGCGGGGCGCACGGCGATGCCCGGCTGCGCGGTGAAGCCCATGCCGCGCTGGCCGCGCGAGGCACGCTTCCATTCCTCCTCGGCCTGGCGGGCATCGTCCGCGGTCGCCTCGGTCACTTCCTTCTGTATCGCGTCGGCGATGCTGTGCGGATCGCGGCCGTACGGCACCATCACCGACAGCTCGTCCCACAACCACTGGCCCGAGGTCGAGAAATTGAAGTAATGCCCCTCGATGGCGAAGCTGTTGGTGAAGGTCACGCGCCGCCCCGTCGGGTGACCGGCATCCGTCCAGTTGCCGGTCTCGAGCAGCACCGTGTGGAACATGTTGAGTTCGATCACCTCGCCGCTGACGCCGTTGATTTCCACCCAGTCGCCCAGGCGCATGCCGTTGCGGCCCATGAGCACGAACCAGCCGATGAAGGCGACGAGGAAGTCCTTGAGCGCCACCGTGAGACCGGCGCCCGCGAGCCCCAGCATGGTGCCCAGCTGCTCCGGCTTGCCGATCAGAACCAGGAGGATGACCACTACGCCGACGATCTGCAGGCTGACGCCGATCACGCTGCGCAGCGTCTGCAGCTGGCGCCGGTCGATCTTGGCGCGCCCCAGCAGGCGCTCGAGCCAGCGGTCGGCAAACAACAGCAGCAGCAGCGCCGCCAGCACGATCGCCGCGCCGACCAGCACGCCGTGCAGTGCCACGCGTGCCTGTTCGGCGACGACGCTACCCCACTTGGTGTAGATGTCGCCGAGCTTGCGGCGCGCGGCGATGCGCTCATCGCGCAGCGTCAGACGACGCTGCTCGGCGGCAATCTGGCGCGTCAGGTCGAGCAGCGTCATGGGCGCCGCGTTTGCCGCAGCCGCGGTCGTCGCGGCCCCTGCGGCGGGCGCAGGCACGACGGGAGCAGGCGCAGCTGCGGGTGCCGTACCTTTGGCAGCGGCGGCGCTCGTCGCTGCGGGGGCAGGCGCGGCCACGCGCGGCGCGGCACGCTCGTGGTGTGCGCTGACTTCCGGAACGCGCGCCTTGCTGGCAGCCAGTTCAGCGGCTATCTTCTGTCGCTCCAGCGCCAGTTCGTCGGCGCTTGCCACGACGTGCTCGTGCGCCCAGCTGAGCCAGCGCTGCTTGCGGCGCAGCGCCAGCCATTGACGCGTCTGGCCGACCATGCCCTTCAGCGTGCCAAGCGCCGTCGCTGCCGCAGCGGTTGCCGCGGTCGTGCTGGCATTGCGCTCGGCGGCCTGATGCTCCTCCTGCATGATCTGGATGCGCTGGTGCACGTTGCCACCGGCCTCGAGGAGGTCCGCGTTGGCTTCCTGCACCTCATCCTGCTCCAGTTCCACCTGCGACTGCGCCAGGTCGAGGCGATCCTGGATGGCGGGCTTGTCGGCAGCGTTGGCCTTGGCGAGTTCGGCGGTGAGCTGTGTGACGGTTTCGGTATCCGTCGCTGCCGCCTTCTGCGCCTCTTCCACGCGTTGCTGGATCTGCGCGGCTTGCGGACTGAGCGGTGGCGGATGGGATTCGAGATGGTGCAGGGCGGCAGCGAAGGCCAGGTCGAGCTCGTGATCAGCGGTCTGTACGGCGGACTGCGCCAGCGGCTGCTCTTCGGACGTCGTGGCGTAGCGCGCCAGGCGTTGGGCGACCAGCAGGGTGTGTTGGTCGATGACCGGCAGCGCGCTGCCCTTGGCCACGACCACCGTGGCGCTCGCCTTCTGCACCGGCGCCGTGGCCGCCTCGTTGGTCGCCCATAAGCCGTAGCCGACCCCGAGCAGCAGCACGAGGAGTACGGCGGCTGTGATCTTCTGCAAGGTACTCATGCGCCTATGATGCCACGGCGCCTCGCAGGTGCGGCCGCGTCGCGCCTAGGCGTCAGCCCCCTCGCTGATTGCCGCGGTCGGCTCGCGGGCGACCGCGAAGCCCTCAGCGAGCCAACCCGTCCACCCGCCGATCATCAGTTTCACCGGCCGCCCGAGCTGCGCCAGCCGCAGTGCGCCGCGGTGCGCGCCGTTGCAGTGCGGACCTGCGCAGTAGACGACGAACAGCGTGCTGGCTGGATAGCGGGCCATGCGCGACGCGATGATCTTGCGGTGCGGCAGATTGATCGCCCCGGGCACGTGGCCGCGGGCGAAGACGTCGGGGCTGCGCACGTCGAGCAGCACGAAATCGGGCGCGCCAGCCAGCGCCTCGTGCACGTCCCAGCAATCGGTCTCGAAGCCGAATGCTGCGCTGAAGTGACTTACGGCGCTGGCGCTGTCGGCGGCCGGCACCTGGCTGACGAGCGTGGGCATGGTGGGCTTTTCTCCGTGAGCTGCAACGGCGGTGATTGTGCGCCGGCGCCTTTGGCCAGCCCAGTGGCGTCCAAGCCAGTACGCGTTAAGATTACGCCATGAGGCATAAAGTGGTGGTGGTGGCCTACGACCGGCTATGCACCTTCGAATTCGGCTGTGCGGTGGAGTTGTTCGCGCTGCCACGTCCGGAGCTGCCGGTGCAGTGGTACGACTTTGCCGTGTGCGCGGCCGAGCGCGGCCAGCTGCGCGCCACCGGCGGGGTGGCGCTGCAGGTGCCGCACACGCTTGCGGCTGCTCGAGCGCGCCGACACCATCGTGATCCCCGGCTGGCGCGACGCTGATGAGCTGCCGCCGGCGCCGCTGCTGCGCAGCCTGCGGCGCGCCCATGCCCGCGGCGCGCGGCTGTGCTCGATCTGCTCGGGAGTATTCGTGCTGGCTGCCGCCGGCCTCCTCGACGGACGACGCGCCACCACCCACTGGCGCTACGTCGCGCGCCTGGCCGAGCGCTATCCGCGCATCCGCGTCGAAGCGAACGCGCTATATGTGGACGAAGGCAGCGTGCTCACCTCCGCCGGCTCCGCGGCCGGCCTCGACATGCTCGTGCACCTGGTGCGGCGGGATTTCGGTGCCGCCGTGGCCAACCAGGTGGCGCAGCGGCTGGTGATCGCACCGCACCGCGAGGGCGATCAGGCGCAGTTCGTGCCACGGCCACTGGCTGCCGACGGACGCGGCCGGCTCGCGCGCCTCATGGACTTCGTGCGCGCGCATCCGCAGGCGCCGCACACGCTCGCCTCGCTCGCCAAACGCGCCGCGATGAGCCGGCGCACCCTGCAGCGCGCTTTTCGGGCTGCCACCGGCCTTGCGCCCTACGAGTGGCTGCTGGCGGAACGGATTGCGTGCGCCAAGGAGCTGCTGGAGACGACCCGGCTGAGCGCGCAGGGGATCGCGCTGCGCTCAGGAATGCGCAGCGCGGAGTCGCTACGGCATCATTTCCGCAAACGCGTCGGCGCGACGCCGAGCGCCTACCGGCGGCGATTCTCGCAGCGCACCTGAGGGAAGGGGCCGGCGCCCGAAAGGCGGCGGCCGGTTTGGCTAGTTGAGAGCTATCGCAAAATACGGATCGGAGCTCGTGGTCGGATCCTCGATGCCCACGTAGATGTTGCGGCCGAAGAAGTACGGCAAGCCGAGGTCCAGCGTGCTGGAACTGGCAGACGTGCCTGCCAGGTCGTTGAACGCCGTGAAGGTCGGGTTGGCGTTGAACAGCGTCGCCGCATTCGCGACGCTGAAGTTGGCGGCCAGCTGCGTGCCGTTGGTGCCGGTCAGGATGGTGGTCTCGCTGACGGTTGCGGGCGGGCAGTAGAAGCCGGTGGTCTGAGCCATGCCGTTCTGCGGGCACACCGCCAGCGAGCTTGCGAAGAAGGTGCCGTTCGAGCCGCTGTCGAGGAAGCCCGTGCTGATAGCGACGAGGCCCGTAAAGGTGACACTGACCTCACCCGTGCCCGGGTCCGCCAGCAGCTGCACCGCCCCGTCCAGCGCGTTGTTGCTCTCGGTGCCGATGCCGAACACGAGGACACCGGTGGTGACCGTGGCAGCGCCTCCCGCAGCCACGGTCGGCAGCTCGACGATCACGCCGTTGTTGTCGGTGGCGAACAGCGTCACGGGATTGGGCAGCTGCTTTGCCACCGGCGCGTTGTACGGGGCGCATGTGGCTGACGACGGACAGCTGTAATAGCTGGCAGAAGCGCCGGGAGTGCACAGACCGGAGTCGTTGCAGTCATCCGTGAACGGTCCGACGCCCAGGATGCCGTTGGCACCGAAGGTCGCCACGGTGTTTTCGGCCGTGCCGGTGCACGCGGCGGGCGGTGTGCCGACCGTGCCCGAACTCGGCGTGATCAGCTGCACGTTGACGTTCGTGGCTTTCTCACCAGAGACCGGCATCTGCACGTCGGCGACCGCCAGCGACCCCCAGCTGGTGCCGTCGGCGAACTGCAGGCACTCACCCAACGGGTTGGTGCCGTCGGTCAGGGCGGGCAGGGTGATGTTGTTGACCACCGAGGCGATGAGCCGCAGCCCGATCGAGCCGGTATCGACCTCGACGTGGTCGATCAGTTGGCAGGTGGAGGTGCCGGGTACGCAGACATTCACGCTCACGTAGGCCGTATTGGCGGCCAGCTGCGGCAGTGCCGTCGGGCCTCCGTCGATTACGAGCGGTTCCGCATTGGGACCGCCTGCGGTCGCGATGGTGTGCGTCGGCGGGGGCGTCGGGCCGCCGCTACCGCCGCCACCACCACCACCACCACCACCATTGGAGCTGCTGCCCCCGCCGCCACAGGCGGCGAGGATCAGCGGAATCAATAAGAAGGCAAGAAACTTACGCACGGGTGTGTTCCCTCTGTCCGCGTGTCGCGATTAGTTGATGTCGTTTGGGGAGAAGTTCTGCGGCAGCAGGGCCGGTGCCCAGGCGCGGCCGGAGAAGGCGCGCGTATGGCCGCTCGACTGCACCACGACGTCCGGGGTCTGCACCGCCAGATTGTGATGGTTGTGGGCCGCAGTGCTCGCAGCCTGCGCAAACGAGCCGTAGTAGCTGCCGAGCAGCTGCCGCAGGTCCGGAATGCCCGCTCCGCGCCAGCTGACGGCGAACACCTTGCCGTCCAGCGACAGGTATTCGTGCACCACGATGCCCGCACTGGTCTCGATCTCGTGCACGGTGAAGTTCGCCTGCGGCGAGACCCGTACGGTGCCCTTCATGTGCGCGCTGTCGGCCTCGACCGAGGAGGCACCGCCACCCAGGGCTGCCAACGCGGGCGCGGCGATCAGCGCGGCGGCGAAGGAACAAAAAAGAACACGGGTCGGCTTCATGAACGGCTTCCTTTACGTAACCCCCGCGGCATTGTGCCTGAGCAAAGGGTCTAGGGAGCAGCGTGTCTTAACTTAGCGACGCAATAATTCTATTTTCAAGCGCTTTTGGCCTGAATTTAGACAGCGGTTCACACGCTGTTTCGTTGACAGCTGCGTTCAGGAGTCGTTCAGCAGTGCCACGGTCCGAAAACGGCCAGTCGGCGTCCGCGGCGTGCATGCAACAGCGGCGAGCGCCGCAGCGAAACTGCTTGTGGCCTTATTCATCAATCCGTTAGCATTCGCCCCCCAAAATTCGGAGCGGTAGTTCAGCTGGTTAGAATACCGGCCTGTCACGCCGGGGGTCGCGGGTTCGAGTCCCGTCCGCTCCGCCAAACTCTGCAAAGCCAGCCATCTACAAATGCTTCAGCGGATCGGAGACGCCCTCAAGGGCAAGTCGGACAGTCCATGGCGCAAGTGGCTCCTGTACCTGGTGCTGGGGATCCTCTCGTTCGTGTTCGCCGCCTGGGGCGCCTACGGCATCGTCAACCTGAGCGTCGGCGGCTCGACCTACGCGGCGGAAGCGAACGGCAACAAGATCTCGCTGGAAGATGCCCGCAACGCCTGGCAGCGCCAGCAGGCCCAGTGGCAGCAACGGCTGGGCGGGGCGGAGCTGCCTGCGCAGCTGCGCTCGCAGCTGCAGGAGCAGGTGCTGGAGAGCCTGGTGCGTGGTGCGCTGCTGACGCAGCGCACTCAGGATCTGGGCTACCGCGTTAGTCACGACGCGCTGCGCGACGCGGTCCAGCAGGAACCGGCGTTCCAGATCGATGGCCAGTATTCGCCCGAGGCCGCCAAGGCGGCGCTGGCGCAGGCCGGGCTGTCGCTCGATGCCTATCAGCAGCAGCTGCGCACGGAAGTGCAGCGCGTGCAGCTCGAGGGCGGCATTCGCGGTTCGGACTTCCTCACCCCGAAGGAACTGACCCGCGTTACCGAGCTCGAGGACCAGCAACGCGAGGTGCGCTATCTGACGCTCCCCGCAGAGCAGTTCAAGGCGGCGGTCACGATCGACGATGCGGCGGTGCAGGCGTACTACCAAGCGCATCAGGCGCTCTACATGACGGCCGAGTCCGATCACCTGCAGTACGCGGAGCTGCGTCTCGATGCGCTCGCGGCGCAGCAGACGGTGAGCGATGCGGACCTGCGCACCGCTTACGACAAGGACAAGAGCCGCCTGGCGCTGCCCGAGAAGCGCCACGCGCGCCACATTCTGATTACCGGCAAGGACGATGCGGCGGCGCGCGCGCAGGCGACGCAGGTGCTGGCGCAGCTCAAGGCCGGTAAGGATTTCGGTGAGTTGGCCAAGCAGTATTCCCAGGATCCGGGCTCGGCCAAGAACGGCGGCGACCTCGGCTTCGCCGAGCGCTCAAGCTTCGTGAAGCCCTTCGCCGATGCGCTGTTCGGCATGAAGGTCGGCGAGCTCAGCGGGCTGGTGAAGACGGAGTTCGGCTACCACATCATCCGACTCGATGAGATCCAGCCGGTCAAGTACAAATCGTTCGATGAGGCCCGCCCGGAGCTCGAAGCGGAGGTGCGCCGCACGCGTGCGACGGATCGCTTCGGTGAGATCCAGGAACAGCTGCAGGCCAAACTGGGCGAACCGGGCGCGGACCTCAATGCACTGGCGCAGCAGTACCAGCTGCAGTCAGGGGACCTCGCCAGCTTCGCCAAGGGCGCAGGCGGGGCGCCGTTCGGCCCGGCCGCACCGCTGCAGGAGCTGCTGTTCGGGGATCCGGTGCTGGCCGCCGGCAAGCTCGGCGGACCGGTTCTGCTCGGCGACGACCGCCTGGTGATCGTCAAGGTGCTGGAACATCGTGCGCCACAGGTGCGCCCGCTCGCCGAGGTGCGCGACGGCATTGTGGCCGCGTTCACCAAGGAGCAGGAGAGCAAGGCGGCCCTCAAGGCTGCGCAGGAGGCGCGCAGCCGCCTGGCCGCGGGCACCTCGTTCGATGCGGTCGCACAGCAGCTGAAAGTCACTGCCGACCCGGCGCATTTCATCGGCCGCAACGACCCCTCCATTCCTCAGCCGATCCGCGATGCGGCCTTCGCGCTGCCGCGGCCTTCCGGGAAGACCGAGTACAGCGCAATGCAGCTGAACGACGGAGGAGCGGCGGTCGTGGCACTGAGCGGGGTACGCACGGCCACAGCCCACGATGCGCAGCAGCAGGCAGGTCGCGCCCTCGAGGAGGCGCAGCGGCTCGGCATGGCGGACGTGCTGGCTTACGTCGAAGAAGTACGGCGCACGGCGGACGTAAAAAAGAACCCCAAGGCCTTCGAGTAGGCGCGTTCAGCCCTCGGCTTCGAGCGGGAAGCTCATGCCGACCGTGCTGAAACCATTGTCGACGTAGAGGATCTCCCCGGTGATACCGGCAGCCAGGTCCGAGCACAGAAACGCTGCGGCATTGCCCACATCCTCGGGCGTCACGTTACGGCGCAGTGGCGCAACTTCCGCGACCCGGCCGAGCATCTTGCGAAAGCCCGGGATGCCTGCGGCAGCCAGTGTTTTGATCGGCCCGGCGGAAATGCCGTTGACGCGGATCCCCTTGGGGCCCAGGTCGGCCGCCAGGAAGCGCACGCTGGCCTCGAGGCTCGCCTTGGCCAGTCCCATCACGTTGTAACCCGGTATCGAGCGCATGGCGCCCAGATAAGACAGGGTGAGCAGCGCTCCACGCCGACCGGCCATGAGCGGATGGGCGCGCTGGGCCAGCGCGGTGAGACTGTAGCTCGACACCTCGTGCGCGATGCGGAAGCCTTCGCGGCTGGTGGCCTCCACAAAGCCCCCGGTGAGCGCCTCGCGCGGTGCGTAGGCGACCGCGTGCACCACCACGTCGAGTACACCCCACTCGCGCTGCAGCAGGGCGAAAGCGCTGTCGCATTGTTCATCGATCGTGACGTCAAGCGGCATCGTCAGATGCGCGCCCAGGGATGCCGCCAGGGGCTGCACGCGCTCCTTCATCTTGTCGTTGACGTAGGAGAAGGCGAGCTCGGCGCCCTCGCGATGCATTGCCTGTGCGATGCCCCAGGCGATCGAGCGGTCGGTCGCGACGCCCACGATCAGGGCACGTTTACCGGCGAGAAATCCCATGGTGTTGGCCTCCGGCGCGGATTATGCCGGAAAGGCAGCGGCTTGGGCCGCCAGGACGGATGCTTTCAGCCGTGGTGCGCGAGCTGAATGCGCAGCTTCTGGCCGGTATGGATGCGCGCGTGCGTACCGAGTCCGTTCCAGGCAAGCAGCTGCGGGACGCTGCACTGGAAGAGGCGCGCAATCTGCGGGACCGTATCGCCCTCGCGCACCGTGTATTCCATGCGGCGGCGCCCCGTGTGGGTGCTGCCCGAGCCCGAGGACAGGCGGATGCGCTGCCCGGCGCGCAGCGCATCGTCGGGGTGCATGCCGTTCATCAGCGCCAGCGTATTCACGTTCATGCCGTGACGGCGCGCGATGGTCCACAGCGAGTCGCCGCGGCGCACGACCTGCACGTGCGCGCGTCCCGTGCGCACGCGCCCGTCGACCTGCGCGGCAGCCAGCATGACCTTGGCGGGCAGTTCCGGCACGGCGCTCGGCACACGCAAGTCGTCGCCCAGCGCGAGCCCGCGCGTCGGCATCTCGTTCAACTCGCGGATGACGTTGACGGTGGTGTGGAACTGAGCTGCGACCGAAGCGATCGAGTCGCCGCGCCTCACGGTGTAGTGCGTGGCGCCGAGTCTTTGGTCGGGAGTGAGCTGTGCGATGTTGTCGGCGAACACGTCGGCCACGTCGACCGGCAGCAGCAGCACATGCGGCCCGGTCGGGTCGGTGGCCCAGCGGTGGAAGGCCGGATTCAGTTCGTAGAGTTCTTCGGGACTGATGCCGGCGATCTCGGCTGCGACCTTGAAGCTCACCTGGCTTTCGGTCGAGACGCGGGCGAAGTAGGGCTGGTTCGGAATAGGGCTGAACGCGAGGCCAAAGGCTTCCGGATCGAGCACCAGCTGCTTCATGGCCAGGAGCTTCGGCACGTACGCGCGCGTCTCGGCCGGCAGCCACAGGTCCCAGAACTGCACCGGGCGCCCGGCGGCGCGGTTCGCGTCCACGGCCCGCGCCATGAGCGCCTCACCGCAGTTGTAGGCGCCGATGGCGAGCAGCCAGTCGCCGTTGAACTGGTCATGCAGCGACTGCAGGTAATCGAGCGCTGCGCGCGTCGATTCGACGATGTCGCGCCGCCCGTCGTACCACCAGTCCTGCTTCAGCCCGTATTTCGAGCCGGTGTCGGGAATGAACTGCCACAGGCCCGAGGCGCGTGCGCGCGAGTACGCATAGGGCTCGAAGGCGCTTTCCACCACCGGCAGCAGCGCGATCTCGAGCGGCATGCCGCGGCGTTCCAGTTCGGTGACGATCTGGTACAGGTACAGATCGGCGCGCCCGAAGGCGCGCTGCAGATACTCGGGGTTCGCCGCGTACCAGCGCAGCTGCTGCCCGACGGCTTTCTGTTCGCTCTCGTCTTCCAGGCGGAATCCGGCGCGCATGCGGTCGAAAAGGTCGGCGTACTGCGCCGGCGTCAGGCCCGCGACCTGGGTGGGACCGGGCGTCGCGCTCGCCGCGGTCGCATCGGCGCTGGCTGGCGGGGTGGGAGTGGCGTCGGCGGCGGGTTCGGCCGCCGCGGGACCTGGCAGGGCCTCAGCGGCGGGCGGTGCCACCGGGGTGGCCGCGGGCGTGCCCGCCGGCACCGGCCACGCACCCAGGCTGCTGTTCAGCAGCTGCGGCTGGCTGGCCTGGGAGCGGGAGGGCGCGTGCGCGCAGCCGGCCAGGCCTAAGAGGGCCACGGCCATGAACGTGAAAGGCGTTCTGAATGGAACCTGCGCCAATTCCGTACCCTCTGTCGGCGTGCTACTTTTCCCGCGCCAGGGCACGGGTCCTTACGATCAAGGACACTACGGGTTCAAGTACGGAATTTAACCGGTAAATTCACACTATTGCCAGCACTTCTGACGTGTCAGTTCGCACTTCACGCATTCCGGATCGTGACGCCGCTCTCAGCTCGTGGTGGGACAGGCCGCTTGGGCGGGCGCTTATCGCTGCCGAAGCGGAGCTCCTGGGCGAGGCGCTTGAGGACGTATTCGGCTGGGAACTGCTGCAGGTCGGGGCCTGGGGCAATGCGCGCGAGCTGCTCGCTGCCAGCCGCACGCGCCGCCAGAGCCTGATCGCCGCTGCGGGCTTTCCGGCGCACGCTGACGTCATCGCGCGCGCCTCGCACCTGCCGATCATCGCCGATTGCGCGGATGCGGCACTGCTGCCGCACACCCTGGAATTCGCGCCGGACCCCTACGCAGTGCTGCGCGAGGTCGATCGGGTGCTGGTCGGCGAGGGGCAGCTCCTGGTGCTCGGCTTCCGGCCCTGGAGCCTGTGGGGCATGCGCGCGCGCTGGAGCCGCAGCGGCTTCCCGCCGGGTATGCGGCGCGTTCTGTCCGAGCGGCTGCTGCGCGAGTGGCTCGTGCTGCTCGGCTTCGAAGTGGTGGCGGCGCAGCGTTACCTGTACCTGAGTCCGTGGAGCCGCGGGCTTGCCAGCGGCGAGGGCACCGGGCGGATGCTGCGCCGCGGCCTCACCTATCCGCTGCCCGCCGGCGGCTATCTGCTCAAGGCGCGCAAGCGCCTCTACACGCTCACGCCGGTGCGCCCGCGCTTCCGCGAAAAATCCGCGGTGATCGGCGGGCTGGTGAAGCCCACCACCCGTTCGCGCGCGTGATCGAGATCTACACCGACGGGGCTTGCCGCGGCAATCCGGGTCCGGGCGGCTGGGCGGCGCTCCTGCAAATGGGCGAGCGCGTGCGCGAGATCAGTGGCGCCGAGACGCACACGACCAACAATCGCATGGAGCTGACTGCCGTCATTCGCGCGCTCGAGGTACTCAAACGTCCGGTCGAGGCACGCATCTATACCGACTCGCAGTACGTGCGCCGCGGCATCACCGAGTGGCTGTCCGCGTGGCAGGCGCGTGGCTGGCGCACCGCCGACCGCAAACCGGTCAAGAATCAGGATCTGTGGCAGCGGCTCGCCGAGGTAAGCGCCCAGCATCGGCTGGAATGGCTATGGGTGCCGGGACATGCCGGGGTGCCGGGTAACGAGCGTGTCGATCAGCTCGCAAACGCGGCGATCGACACTTTGTCGCGACAATCGTTGCGGTAGACTCGCGCCCCATGCGACAGATCGTCCTCGACACGGAGACCACGGGCCTGGAGCCCGAACTCGATCACCGTGTCATCGAGATCGGCTGCGTGGAGCTGGTGAATCGCCGCCCCAGCGGGCGCAGCTTCCACCGCTACCTCAACCCCGAGCGCGACATCGACGACGGCGCGCTCGCGGTCCACGGTATTTCGCGCAGCGAGCTCGACGGCCAGCCGCGCTTTGCCGAGGTGGTCGAGGAGCTGCTGGCCTTCATCAGCGGGGCGGAGCTGGTGATCCACAACGCGGCCTTCGACGTGGCGTTTCTGGATGCGGAACTGGCGCGCCTGCCCGGCCTGCCGCGCCAGCTGGGCGCCACGTGCCAGATACTCGACACGCTCGCGCTGGCGCGCGAGCTGCACCCCGGACAGCGCAACAGCCTGGACGCGCTGTGCAAGCGCTACTCGGTCGACAACTCCAAGCGCGAACTGCACGGCGCGCTCCTCGACGCGCGCATCCTCGCCGACGTCTATCTGGCGATGACCGGCGGCCAGGGCGCCCTGGCGCTCGCCGACAGCGACACGACACTGCAGGTTGCCGGCAGCCGCAGCGCCCGTGTGCCGCTGCGTACCACGCTGCCGTTGGTGGTGGTGGCCGCCAGTGCCGCAGAGCTGGCGGCGCACGAGATCATGCTTGCGGTCATTGGCAAAGCGAGCGGCGGGCGCTGCCTGTGGGCGGCCAACGACGCACGTGACGGCAGCGCCATGCTGGCGCAGGCAGCCGAGCCGCAGCGCTCGAGTGCCTGAACAACAATTACTGAAGAACGACGTCAAGGGCTGATTTGATGCTTAAGTTGCGCAAGTGCCGCGTTGGTGTGGTGGGCCTGGGCTATGTCGGGCTGCCGCTGGCGGTGGAATTCGGCAAGCATTTCGAGACGATAGGTTTCGACGTCAACCCCTCGCGCGTCACGCAGCTGCGCAGGGGCCGCGACAGCACGCTCGAGGTCACGCGCGCGGAGCTGAAGTCGGCGCAGCGCCTGACCTTTACCACCGAGCTTAAGCGCCTGCAGCGCTCGCACGTCTTCATCGTCACCGTGCCCACGCCGATCGATGACTACAAGCGCCCTGATCTCACCCCGCTGATGCGTGCCAGCGAGAGCGTCGCTACGGTGCTGCGCAAGGGCGCACTGGTCATCTACGAATCGACGGTCTATCCGGGCTGCACCGAAGAGGTCTGCGTGCCGATCCTCGAGCGCGTCTCGGGGCTGAAGTTCAACCGCGATTTTTTCGTGGGCTACAGCCCGGAGCGCGTCAATCCGGGCGATAAGGAACACCGGCTCACCACTATCCGCAAGGTCACCTCCGGTTCCACGCCGCCGATCGCCGATTTCGTCGATCAGCTGTACGGCGCCATCATCACCGCGGGCACCCACAAGGCGTCCAGCATCCGCGTCGCCGAGGCCGCCAAGGTCATCGAGAACACGCAGCGCGACGTCAACATCGCGCTCATCAACGAACTGGCGCTGATCTTCAACCGCCTGAACATCGATACCGAGGAAGTGCTGAACGCGGCCGCCAGCAAGTGGAACTTCCTCAACTTCAAGCCGGGCCTGGTCGGTGGGCACTGCATCGGCGTCGACCCCTACTACCTCACCCACAAGGCCCAGGAAGTCGGCTATCACCCGGAGATGATCCTCGCCGGGCGGCGCCTCAACGACAACATGGGTCTGCACGTCGCGGGGCGGATTACCCAGCTCATGGCGGCCAAGCGCATCCACATAAAAGGGGCGCGCGTGCTGATGCTCGGCATCACGTTCAAGGAAAACTGCCCCGACATCAGAAACTCCAAGGTAGTCGACGTGGTGCGCGAGCTGCAGAAGCAGGGCGCGCGCGTGGACATCTACGACCCGTGGGCAGCCCGCGCCGAATGCCGTCGCGAATACGGACTTTTGCCGGTGCAGACCCTGCGCGCCGGGCGCTACGATGCGGCGGTGGTGGCGGTCGCGCACCGCGAGTTTGGTGAACTCGGCGCGCACGGCGTGCGGCGCCTGTGCCGCACCCGCCGCCACGTACTGTTCGATATCAAGCACGTATTCCGTGCGGACGAGACCGACGGACGGCTGTGAAGATTCTGGTTACTGGTGCAGCCGGTTTCATCGGCTCGCACACCGTGCAGCGCCTGCTGGCCGCAGGCGAGGAGGTGGTCGGTCTCGACAACCTCAATGACTACTACGACGTGACTCTCAAGCAGGCGCGCCTGCAGCGCCTGCAGCACCCCAGCTTCCGCTTCGTGAAACTCGACCTCGCGAACGATGCGGAGATGGCCGCATTGTTCGCGCGCGAGAAGTTTGCGCGCGTCATTCACCTGGCAGCGCAGGCCGGCGTGCGCTATTCGCTGCAGAACCCGCACGCCTACGTGCGCAGCAATGTCACCGGTACGCTGAACGTCCTGGAAGGCTGCCGTCACAACGCCGTCGAGCACCTGGTGTACGCCTCCACCAGCTCGGTGTACGGTGCGAATACCAACATGCCGTTCTCGGTGCACAGCGGCGTCGATCATCCGCTGTCGCTGTACGCCTCGACCAAGCGTGCCAACGAACTGATGGCGCATAACTACTCGGCGCTGTTCGGCCTGCCGACGACGGGTCTGCGGTTCTTTACCGTCTACGGCCCGTGGGGGCGCCCGGACATGGCGCTCTTCATGTTCACGCGTAACATCCTCGAGGGCAAACCGATCGACGTCTTCAATCACGGTCATCATCGGCGCGATTTCACCTACGTCGATGACATCGCCGAGGGCGTCGTGCGAGCCTGCGTACGCATCGCACAGCCGAACCCGCAGTGGGACAGCGCCAGACCGGACCCGGCATCCAGCTACGCGCCGTTCCGCATCTACAACATCGGCAATAATCAACCCGTGCCGCTGTTACGCTATATCGAGGTCATCGAGGAATGCGTCGGGCGCAAGGCGCAGAAGAACATGCTGCCGCTGCAGGCCGGCGATGTGCCCGAGACGTTCGCCGACATCGACGATCTGGTGCGCGATGTCGGCTACCGCCCGGCGACGCCGATCGAGGTAGGCGTGCGCAAATTCGTTGACTGGTTCTGCGAGTATTACGGCTACGCGCGCTGACACGGGAGTTTGACGATGCAAGTGCCGTTGCTCGACCTCAAGGCGCAGTATGAGCCGCTGGCCGGGGACATCCAGGCGGCCATTGCCGAGGTCTGCGCCAGCCAGCACTTCATTCTCGGAGCGGCAGTCAAGCAGCTCGAGACGGCGGTCGCGGCCTACAGCCAGTGCCGCCACGGCATAGGTGTCTCCTCGGGAACCGACGCGTTGCTGTTGGCGCTGATGGCGCTCGAGATCGGCGCGGGTGATGCGGTGATCACCAGTACATTTACCTTCTTCGCCACCGCCGGCACGATCGCGCGCAGCGGGGCGCTGCCACTTTTCTGCGACATCGATCCGGCGACCTTCAACATCAGCGCCGACGCCGTGGCGCGGCTGCTGGAAACCGAGTGCGAGCAGCGCGGCGCGCAGCTGGTGCATCGTGCCAGCGGCGCGCGGGTGCGGGCCATCATGCCGGTGCATCTCTACGGCCAGCTCGCCGATATGCCGGCGCTCATGATGAGCGCCCGTCAGCATCAACTGCTGATGATCGAGGATGCCGCCCAGGCGATCGGCTCCGCCGACGCACAAGAGCGGCGCGCCGGCAGCTTTGGCGATGTCGGCTGTCTGTCGTTCTTCCCGACCAAGAATCTCGGCGCATTCGGTGACGCCGGCATGTGCGTGACCAGCGACGCCGCGCTCGCCCGGCGCATGGAGATCCTGCGTGTGCACGGCGGCCAGCCGAAGTACTACCACGCACTGATCGGCGGCAATTTCCGCATCGACGAGCTGCAGGCGGCGGTGCTCAACATCAAGCTGCGCCACCTCGACGGCTGGAGCGCGGCGCGGCAGCGCAATGCCTCCTTCTACGACCGCGCCTTTGCGCGGGCCGGCTGCGGCGCTGCCGTCCAGACACCGCTTGCGCTGCCTGGCGGGCGGCATATCTACAATCAGTATGTCATCCGCGCGCGCGACCGTGATGCGCTGCGGGCGCACCTCACGGCCCAGGGCGTCGGCACCGAGATCTATTATCCGGTGCCACTGCATCTGCAGCAGTGTTTCGCCTACCTCGGCGGCAAGCCAGGTCAATTCCCGCATGCCGAACAAGCCGCGCAGCAGACGCTCGCGCTGCCGATCTACCCGGAACTGACTGAAACCCAACTACAATATGTAGTCGATACCATCGCCGCCTACTACCGTCGCTGAGCACGATGACACTCACCATCAATCCCGGGCCGCAGACGCCTGTATGGGCGGAGCTGCAGTCCCATGCCGCGCGCCTCAGCGCGGTGCCGGTGCAGGAACTGTTCGAACGCGATCCCGGGCGGTTCGAGCGCCTGTCACGCCGGCAGGCCGGTCTGCTGATGGATTTCTCGCGGCAACGTCTCGACGAGATGGCGCTCGCGAAGCTGTATCAGCTCGCCGACGCCTGCGGCTTGCGTGCGCGCATCGAGGCCATGTGGCGCGGCGAGCACATCAATACCACCGAGGACCGTGCGGTGTTGCACGTGGCACTGCGCCAGCCGCAAGGCGCCGCGGTCGGCGGCGCGCAGATCGAGCAGCTCGTGATGGCCGAGCGCGCGCGCATGCTGGCCTTCGCCGAGGGCGTGCGCGGCGGGACGATCAAAGGCAGCAGCGGACAGCGGTTCAGCCTGGTAGTCAACATCGGCATCGGCGGCTCGGACCTCGGGCCGGCGATGGCGGTGATGGCGCTGCATGCTTTTACCGGCGCAGCGCCGCGCTGCGAATTTGTCTCGAACATCGACGGCGTCTACCTGGCGCAGGTGTTGGCAACGGCCGATCCCGCCGCGACGCTGTTCATCGTCGCATCGAAGACATTTACCACGCTCGAGACCAAGACCAACGCGCAAAGCGCGCGTGCGTGGCTCGCGGGCCGTCTCGGCGAGGCGGCCGTGCCGCAGCATTTTGCCGCCGTGTCCGTCAACCACAAGGCCATGGACGAGTTCGGCGTGCATCCGGACTACCGCTTCCAGATGTGGGACTGGGTGGGAGGCCGCTACTCGCTGTGGTCATCGATCGGCGTATCGCTGGCCATCGCCATCGGCGAGCGCAACTTCCTCGACTTTCTCAGCGGCGGTTATGAGGTCGATGAGCATTTCCGCGGCACGGCATGGCCGCAGAATCTGCCGGTTCTCATGGGCCTCGCCGCCGTGTGGAACATCAATTTCATGAACCTGCCGACGCTCGCGGTGCTGCCGTACGATGACTCCCTGCGGCGCTTTCCGGCATACCTGCAGCAGCTGGAGATGGAGAGCAACGGCAAGTCCGTGCTGCTGGACGGCAAGCCGGCGCAGTGTCACACGGCAGCCGTCATCTGGGGCGAGGCGGGCAACAACGGGCAGCATTCCTTCTTTCAGCTGCTGCATCAGGGCAGCGCGCGCGCCGCGCTGGACTTCCTGCTGCCGGTGCGCTCCTCCTGCGGCAATCAGCCGCAGCAGAACCTGGCCATCGCCAGCTGCCTGGCGCAGGCGGAAGCCCTCGCGAATGGCCAGTCCGCCGCAACCGTGCGCGCGGACCTGCGGCAGCAGGACATGGCGCCGGCGGCGGCAGACGCGCTGGTGCCGCACAAGGTCGATCCGGGCAGCCGGCCGAGCACCATCGTGATGTTTCAGAAGCTCGACCCTGCAACCCTCGGACGCCTTATCGCGCTCTATGAACACTGCGTGTTCACCCAGAGCGTCATCTGGGGCATCAACGCGTTCGATCAGTGGGGTGTAGAGCTCGGCAAGAAGCTGTGCGAGCAACTCGCGCCCGCCGTCCAGGACCCAGCCGGCGGGCATGCGGCGCCGCAGGCCGTCAAGAAGCTGCTAGCCACCGTGGCGCAGTGGCGCGATTGAGGCTGCACACGACCCACGACTCTCAGAAGTGATAGCTGAGCGACAGCACAGTGCCGTAAATGTCGTAGAAGCTGTCCGGGCGATTGGTGTGCGGGTCGGTCGGCAACACATGGTCACGCGCGATGCTGTCGTAGTAGCGCCCTTCCAGGCCGAGGTCGATGTGCGGCAGCAGGTCGCGCCATTGCAGCCCGAGGGCGACGTAAAAGCCGTAAGCGGGCGTGGCGAGATCGTAGCGCGCGGCGCCGAGGGAGCCGGTGGCAGCCAAGTGATTGCCAATGCGATAGCGATAGTCGAGCAGACGCACGCCGATGAGGCTGTGACCGGCGAACTCATCGAAATCCACCTGTGCGCCCAGGTCGCTGTGTTCGGAGACAAAACGCCGCGCACCCAGCGCGAAGTCGGGTCCGACTTTTTGCGGCCCCGTGACCCGCGGCGCAAGCTCGGTTAGATCGACGTTCTCCCTCAATGCGTAAGCGCCGGCGGTTACGAACAGTTCGCCTTGCTTTTCGCTGTCCGCGGGGGCGGCGCTCGAATCTTCACTGTCGAACAGTGCTGCGCTGGACTCGGCGCTCGCGTCGTTGTAGCGCAGGAAACCCGCCAGACGGCTGAAACTGCGGCCGAAGACGTCACTGCCGCTGTCGAGTTCACCGCCGACGACAACGCCGCGCCAGGGACGGGAATAGCCCAGGGTGAACTCATGAAAGCGCTGGTAGGCAATGGGGCCCACCCCCTGCACCGCGTAATCCTGGTTCTGCAGCGTGCGGTAGCGCACCTCCAGCCGCCCGCCGAAAGTTGCGTCCCAGGCGAGGCGTGCCATCGCACTATGGCCGCCTACCCCGTCGCCGAACTGGCGCTCATCGCCGAACCAGTTACCAACAACCAGCCCGTCATTTGTCATGCCGTCGCGCCAGACGGTATGCACGTACCACAAGTCCTGCCACTCGGACACCTCAAGCGTGAGGTCGAGGCGGCCGGGCAGATGGGGAAAATGGATGCCCCAGGAAAGGGCGGAGTTCCCGAGTAGGTAGTTGCGGCCGTGCGAAGTGTCCTCGCCGGCATATTCAGCGTAGACGGCGAACGGTACCTTGCCGGGAAACACGAGGCTGCTGGTGATCGACGCCTCCTGGTTGGTGGCTTTCTGATCGACGCTGAGGTTTGGCCCGACATTCGAGTACTGCGACGGATCCCAGATCGCCCGTAGGACATCGCCCAACGAGCTTCCGCCGCGCGCCCCGCCGCCGAACTGCACCAGACGATTCAGTGCCAGCGACCAGCCGCTTGCAGGCTCCATGCTGAGGTGGATCCCGCCCAGGCGCGGATAGCCCTGGGTAATGCCCCCGGGGGCCGCGGTGTACACGATGTCGTTCGAATAAGACATACGTGCCACGAATATTTCGTAGGACAGACCGAGGCGGGTGAGCGGCTCATAGTTGGAAACACTTACCGAGGGCATGGTCGGCGCCTCGGTGCTCATCAACATGCTGCTATCCGTCAGCGGCGAGAACCAGTGCGGCTTGTAACCGATATCAAGTTGCAGTTTGCTGAACCCCGCGCTGAGATAGGAACCGGTGAAACTTTCACGTCCGTCATAGGCAACGCCGCCGATGTTGACCAACAGGTAATCGCTCGGCTGCACGTAGCCGGCGAGCGAGGCGTCCCAGGCGCTGCGGTTCGGCAAGCCGTAACGATCCGGAAGCGGGTCGTTCGCGCCACGGGTGGCGGCGACTTCGAGGCTGGCGTGCGTGAGCGCGGTGGTATGCGTATAGCGCGCCAGATAGCGGCCGACGCGGTCGCACAGCAGGTGATCAATGGCGCAGGCCTTGGGCAGGGCGTCCAAGACGGTGGCGGCCGCAATGGGGCGGCGCATGACCGGCGTCCCGGCCAGTATGAGCACGCGCTCGATCTGTGCTTCGATTTCCGGCTCGAGATTCAGAGGCAGGTACGGCGATACCCCTCGCGCACCAGCAGCGGCATGGAGAGCCAGCAGCATCCCTGCGGCAAACGATCCGGCTTTCTTCATGGTTCCTTCGACACCCGACGGTCGGCCGCGAGCAGTATCGCATGCCGAGGCGTTCCGCCGCCGCCGCCCGCGGTAACACATGCGCCTCGGCCAGCATCCAGTACAATCCCGCATTCCCGTGCATTTGGTGGGGTCGTTTTCGGTGCGGACTGTTCTGAACGCGAGAGTTTTGATGATTCCGACGCTGCAACGGCTCCTGGCCGCGCTGGCTATGCTGCTGGTTCTGAATTTCCTGAACTGCAGCCCCGCTTTTTCTCAGTTACCCGGCGGTGGCTCCTCCTCCGACCTGCTGCAGATGTTCCAGTCTCTGACGCCGGACCAGCAGGAAGCCATCATGAAGCAGCTGGGCGCCGGCGGTGGCGGCGGCGGACTCGGCGCGCTGCTGGGAGGGCAGGGCGGTGCGGCGGCAGGCGGTCTCGATAAGCAGGGCGTGCTCAACAGAAAGGCGGCGGGAGGAGAACAGCAGCCGCAGGTGCTCGACGAGGAGCAGGAAGAGGACCAGATCCCGGGTCTCAAGGCACTCGACTGGGTGATCGTGCAGGCCGACGTGCCGCCGCCGCCCGCTCCTGTGGCAGCGCGCCAACCGCCGCCCGTACCCGCCCCCGTGCCGCCGTCGGCGGCCGCGACCGGTGCGACTCCCAGCGCACTGGCTAGTCTGCTCGCGGCCACCGCGACCAGCGCGCCGGCCGCGTCCCCCTCGGCAGCGCCTCCACCGACGCCGGAGATGGACGAGAAGACTCGTCGTCTGCAGGCGCTTGTTGATCTGATCCGCGCCAGAAATCCGTATCAACTATCCAGGGACGGCGAACTGTCGCTGCCGGGGTTTGCGCCCATCGCGTTGCTCGGACTCAGTGATGAGCAGGCGACGCTGCGTCTGACCTATGAGCCGGGCCTGCACGGTCTGAACATCCGTCTCACGCGCCTGTCGTTGCGCAGGACCGGCGTTGCCGGTCTTAAGCCGTTCGGCTACGACATTTTCAACAAAGGCGCGCCATCGACGTTCGCTCCGGTTGCCAACGTCCCCGTGCCGGCCGATTACGTCGTCGGACCGACGGACGTACTGAATGTCCAGCTATACGGCGATCAGAATCGCAGCCTGCGTCTGACGGTGGACCGCGATGGCTCCATCAACATTCCCGAACTCGGTCCAATGCAGGTCGCCGGTGAGCGCTTCACCCGCGTAAAGGAGTCCATCGAAGCGCGCTTCGAGCATCGCAAGCTCGGCGTCCATGCGAGTGTGTCAATGGGTGATACGCGCTCACTGCACGTGTTCGTGCTGGGTGAGGTGCGACGGCCCGGTAGTTATACCCTGAGTGGACTCGGGACGATCACTTCCGCCTTGTACGCGGCCGGCGGGATCAAGCGCATCGGTTCCCTGCGCGATGTGCAGTTGAAGCGCCAGGGGGCGCTGGTGCGGCGTTTGGACCTGTACAACATGCTGATTCGCGGCGACACGGGCGACGATGCCAAGCTTCTCGAGGGGGACGTGGTCTTCGTGCCCCCCATAGGAGCCACGGCGAGCGTTGACGGCGAGGTACGCCGGCCGGCCATCTATGAGTTCAAGGGGAACACCACCGTAGCTGACCTGGTCCAGCTGGCCGGCGGCCTTACGCCGGAGGCCGACAGTTCGCGGGCGATGCTCACCGGTTTCGATGAGAGCCACCATCGGGTGGTGCTGGCGGTGGACCCGTCCGGCATTGCGCGCGCGCAAGCGCTGCACAACGGCGATCTTCTGAGCGTTGCGCGACTTAGCCCTACGCTCGATTCCGGGATCCTTGTGCAGGGCTATGTGTTTGCGCCCGGACCCATTGGCTGGCATGACGGGAATCCGTCTGTCGTCGGTCATCCGCTCGGTCGACGATCTGCCTCCCAACGCTGATTTGCACTACCTGCTCATTCGTCGCGAGGCGCCGCCCGACCGCCATGTCACGGTGCTCTCTGCCGACCTGGCCGCGGCGCTGGCCGCCCCAGGTGCCGCAGCGGACGTGCAACTGCTGCCACGCGATCGCATTACCGTGTTCGATCTGTCCTCGGGGCGCGATCACGTCATCCAGCCGGTCCTCAATGAGCTGCACCTTGAGGGCAACGCCGACGAGCCATCACAGGTCGTGGAGGTGGCCGGTCATGTCAAGGTACCGGGCTCTTATCCGCTCGAGCCGGGGATGACGGTTCGTGACCTTATTCGCGCCGGCGGCGGCACTGCGGACGAGGCCTACCGCGAGAAGGCCGAGCTGACGCGCTACACGGTCGTTGACGGTGAACCGCGCCGCACTGAGCTGCATGACATCAATCTTGAGGCTGCGCTGCGCGGGGACCCAAGCGCCAATTTACAGCTGCTTCCGTTTGATACTCTGAGCGTCAAAGAGGTGCCGGAATGGGGTACTCAGGAGCACGTTGCGCTGCGCGGCGAAGTGCGTTTTCCCGGCAGCTACACCATTCGACGTGGCGAGACCCTCAAGTCGGTCATCGGCCGCGCCGGCGGTCTCACTCCCTATGCGTTTCCGGACGGCAGTGTTTTTACGCGTGACGAGTTGCGTCAGCGTGAGCAGGAACAGCTCGACGTGCTTGGCGACCGCATGCAGCGCGACGTTACTCTGCTGGCACTACAGTCGGCAGCCGCGGGGCAGAATGGTGCCGCGAACGCGCTCTCTGTGGGGCAGTCGCTGCTGGTGCAGCTGAAGAGCTCTAAGGCCGTCGGGCGTTTGGTGATTGACCTGCCGCGTCTCATCGGCTCGCCGCAAGATTCCACCTATGACGTGATACTGCGCGATGGCGACACTCTTAGCGTGCCGCGCTTCCAGCAGCAGGTCACCATCATCGGTGAAGTACAGAATGCGACTTCGCATCTCTACAATCCTCGCCTGAGGCGTGACGACTACATTGCCCTAAGCGGTGGGCTGACCCGGCGTGCAGACGGTAGCAAGATCTATATTGTCCGCGCCAACGGCTCCGTGGTGGCAGCCGAGGGCAATCGCTGGTTCGAACATCGCTCCGACGTGCCGATAAAACCGGGTGACACCATCGTGGTGCCACTCGATACCGATCACATCCCCGCGTTGCCGCTGTGGACGCAGGTGTCCCAGATTCTCTACAACATTGCCGTCGCTGTGCTGGCGGTGCGATCCATTTGAGACGCGCTCGGCCCGCCGCAGCTGCCGCCTCCGAGTTGACTCCGGGCGGTGAGGCTCTTAGCCTGTGCGTTCAATGATTGAACGCCTTGGTCAAGTTGCGCTGGGGGTCGGCGCGGCAGCAGCTCCATATGCTCAGCGATGAAATACGCCTCAAACTGATGCGGCTCTTCGAGGCCAACCCGGACGCGACTCAGCGCGACGTGGCGCGCGAGTTGGGCATCAGCCTTGGCAAGGTCAATTACTGTCTACAGGCACTGGTACAGCGCGGCTGGATCAAGGTGAATCGTTTCAGTAATAGCCGTAACAAGATCGCCTACCGCTATCTGCTGACAGCGCGTGGAATCGAAGCAAAGGCGGCGCTGACAGTGCGCTTTCTGCGGATAAAAGTTCGCGAGTACGAGATGTTGCGCACCGAGATCGAGCAGTTGCGGCGTGAGGCCGCCGCGGGCGCGACCGAGGTCGTGCAGGGGTCTGCCTGGCCATGAGCACTCCTTACGAACCCGTCGTCGGACGCAGAATTCGCATTGCGCTGGTCGGTTGTGGGCGCATTGCTCAGAAGCATTTCGAGGCCATCGCGGCACACCGTGAGCGCATCGAGCTGGTGGCGGTCTGCGACGCCGATCGCACGGCACTCGATGCGGCGGTTGCGTCGACCGGCGCGAGCGGCTTTGCCTCGATCGCCGCCCTGCTCGCCGGGAGCGACGCCGACGTAGTCGTTCTTTGCACACCTAGCGGACTGCACCCGCTGCAGACTATTCAGATTGCCGCCGCCGGCCGCCATGTGATCACGGAGAAACCGATGGCCACGCGCTGGGCTGACGGCAAGCGCATGGTCGAGGCCTGCGATGCCGCCAATGTGCGTTTGTTTGTCGTAAAGCAGAACCGGCGCAACGCGACACTGCAGCTACTCAAACGCGCCGTGGAGCTCAAGCGTTTCGGCCGCATATTCATGGTCAATGTCAACGTATTCTGGAGTCGACCGCAAAGCTACTACAACAGTGCTCGGTGGCGCGGCACATGGGAGTTCGACGGCGGCGCACTCATGAATCAGGCGAGCCACTACGTGGATCTGCTGGACTGGCTTATCGGCCCGATCGAGAGTGTGCAGGCGTATACGGCCACGCTGGCGCGTGACATACAGGTCGAGGACAGCGCTGTCGTGGGCATTCGCTGGCGTTCCGGCGCGCTCGGCTCGCTCAACGCCACCATGCTCGCTTATCCGAAAAACTTCGAGGGCTCGATTACTATCCTAGGCGAGACCGGAACGGTGCGCATTGGCGGAGTGGCGGTCAACGACATCCAGCACTGGGAGTTTTCCGAGGCCCATGCAACCGATGCACAGGTCAGAGACGCAAGCTATAAGACCACCTCGGTTTACGGGTTCGGGCATCCGCTGTACTACGACAACGTCATTTGCACGCTTCGCGGTGAAGCCGAGGCCGAGACCGACGGACGCGAAGGCCTGCGCTCGCTCGAAGTGCTGATCGCCACGTACCTTTCGGCACGCGACGGCCGTCGCGTGGCGTTGCCGCTCGAGTATTGAGGCATGGTGTCGATCCATCCGAGCGCAATCATCGACGCAGGCGCGACGATCGGCGACGGCACCCGCATCTGGCATTGGGTGCACGTCAGCGCCGGCGCACGCATAGGCGCGGATTGCTCGTTGGGTCAGAACGTATTCGTGGGTAATCGCGTAGTCATCGGCAGCAACGTCAAGATACAGAACAACGTATCGGTCTACGACAACGTGACCTTGGAAGACGACGTCTTTTGCGGGCCCAGCGTGGTCTTCACAAACGTATACAACCCGCGCTCGGCGATCAGCCGCAAACACGAGTTCCGCGACACACTGGTGCGACGCGGCGCCACGCTCGGCGCAAACTGCACAGTGATTTGTGGCATCACGATCGGCGAGTACGCCTTCGTCGGCGCGGGTGCAGTGGTTAACCGCGATGTTGCCGCGTTTGCTCTGATGGTCGGCGTGGCCGCGCGTCAGATAGGATGGATGAGCCGCTTCGGCTGTCGGTTGCCGCTGCCGCTACACGGCCACGGCGAGGCGCGCTGCGTGGCTAGCGGGGAGGCGTACGTGTTGCGCGACGGGGTCTGCGCAATCGAGGAAGCAACCTAGTGCCCTCGGCCGCGGTTGAGCCAATTAGGACCGCCAGCATCGTCGGCGCAAGGCCGCAGTTCGTGAAGCTTGCGCCGATCGTCCGCGCGATGCAGTGCGCGCGTCTGCCCATCGACGATCAGATCATACATACCGGACAACACTACGACGACGCGCTGTCGCGCATATTCTTTGACGAGCTGGCAATTCCCCAGCCCACTGCAAATTTGGGCATTGGCTCCGGGCCGCAGGGACAGCAAACCGCGCGCATGCTCGAGGCCGTCGAGACTTTTCTCACGCAGGCGCGCCCGGATCTGGTCATCGTCTATGGCGACACCAACTCGACCCTGGCCGGAGCACTCGCTGCGGCCAAGATGCACATACCCGTGGCGCATGTAGAGGCAGGATTGCGCAGCTTCAATCGGCGGATGCCGGAGGAAATCAATCGGATCGTCACTGACCATCTTGCCCAGCTGCTGTTTGCGCCTACCAAAACCGCCATCGATAACCTGACTGCGGAAGGACTGCACGCCCGGGCGCTGCTGACGGGAGATGTCATGTATGACGCCGTTCTCTTCAACGCGCAGCGCGCACGACATCACTCGACGATACTGAAAACGTTGAGACTTACGGCCGGCGGGTACGGGGTGGCCACACTACATCGCGCCGAGAACACGGGAGCTGAGGAGCTGCGGCGACTGCTGGGAACGCTCAACGATGCCGCCGCGCGTTTTGGTCGCATTGTCCTGCCGCTGCATCCGCGTACCGCGGCGGTCCTGCAAAAGGAGCTATCCGACTGGCGCCCCCTGCGCGAGCTCGTAGTGACCTCTCCCGTCGCGTACCGCGACATGCTGGCGCTCATCCAGGGGGCCAGCTGGATTCTCACCGATTCCGGCGGTCTGCAGAAGGAGGCCTATTTTCTTGGTTGTCCCTGCGTGACGCTGCGCGATGAGACCGAATGGACTGAGACCTTGCAGAACGGCGCGAACCGGATCGCAGGTAGCGATGGCGGGCGTGTCATGGAGATTTTGAGCGATCTGGCGGAGCGTCCGTCACGCTCTTTTGAACGGCCGGTTGAGCCGGCCGACGGTCCGTTCGGCGCCGGACGGGCGGCGCAGCAGATCGTCGAGGCAATTTGCCACTTTGGTGAGTCAAGCCTATGAACCAGACCGTCGATTTGCCGCGGCGCGAAATCAGTTTACTGAGCGTGTCAGCGTTTCTTGGCAGGCACAAAACGATCGTCTCCGCTCAGTGTCCTCGTATGCGGGATTGCCGCCGGCCTGATGGCATTCGCGCTGGTGCCAAAGTATCGCGCGGAAGTAGTATTTTCCCCGGTCAGCAGCTCCGGCAGCTTCGGCGGGGAGTTGGGCGGCGGCTCACTGGGCGGACTCGCAGCTTTGGCGGGCATAAGCCTGGGCGGAGCCGGCAAGAAATCCGACGAGTCGATCGAGTACCTGCGCTCCCGGCAATTCACGCGCGAGTTTATTCAGCGACACTCGCTAATGCCGTTATTGTTTGCCAGCAAGTGGGATGCGCAGCAGGGGCGCTGGCGCGATCCAAGCGATCCGCCAACTATCTCTCAGGGTGTAGAGAGATTCGCGAATAAAGTACGGCAGATCACCGAAGATCATCGTACCGGGATAGTGACTCTGGCGATTATTTGGCGCGATCGCTTGGCCGCTGCACAGTGGGCCAACGCACTGGTCGCCGAGGCGGACGCCGCTTTGCGGCAGCGGGCGATCGCCGAGTACGCACGCAGCATCGACTATCTGAAGGAGGAGGGCTCGGGCACCTCGGTCGTCGAGGTGCAGCAGGCAGTCTACAAGACGATGGAAACGGAGCTGAAAGATGCGATGTTGGCCCGCACGCGCGATGCCTATGCCTTCAAGGTGCTCGATCCGGCTGTAGCCCGTGATCCAAAGGATACCGACAGCCCCAACAAACCCCTCATCATCGCGCTCGGCGCAGCCTTTGGGCTTCTCATCGGTGTGGTTCTGGCCGCGACAAGGCAACGTCGAGCAAGCGTCGCGCGCGCCAAGTCCCAATAGTGCTGCCGCTGGACTACCTGCACGCTCTATCCCTTGTCGGCATCGCGCTGTACGTGTGGCGTCGCGAACCGTTACGCCTGTTACTGACCCCACTGATGCTGGCCTCCTTCTTCGTGCTGTACGGGGTGGGCAACATCATTTACTTCCTCGGCGCAGACACTGTTCCCGAGCCGCGTTACGCCGTAACACTGAGCCTCATCCTGATGTGGATCGGTCTCATCTTTGGCGTTGAGGCTGCGCGATGTTTGGCGCCCAGGCTGACTCGGGAGTCCCACCGGGCGATCCGTGCATGGGGAACAACGACACTCACCGACCGCGCATACGGAGATCAATTACTGGCCGCGGTCGGCGTGCTGGTGGCGTTGTTCATTCTTGCCGTGTTTTTCGGCTTCGGAAAGCCCGCGCAGATTCTCACGTTCCTGGCCATCGAAGGCACACATGAAAAGCAGAAGTACCGCCTCGACTACAGTGGCCAGGGCGGCTACGTCTATCAGACCCTGATCGCCTCGATCGCACCCTTCCTGAGTTTCCTGTTGCTCATCAAGGGCACCGTCACTCGGCAGCGATACTTGGTTGCCGTAGGGGTGCTGCTATGTGGGGCGGTATTCGCCGGCAAGGTGGGTACGTTCCACAAAGTGCCGTGGCTGGTATACGTACTGCAGCTGATCGTGATATTTCAGGTGCGCAAACGCCTGGAATTCGGCGCGGGCCGGATCCTCGTATTTGCAGTGGTGCTGCTCGTCGGCGCGATCCTCGGGGCGCTCGTGGCGATACCAGAGCTCGACTCGGTCACCATATTCGAATGGCTTGGCTACCGTTTCTTCGAAGTCAACAATGAGGTGATCTACCAAACCTTCTATGTGTACCCACAATACTTACCGCACACGTGGGGTATGAACATCGGCCTGCTGCACGCCATCTTCGGTAGCGGTGACTTGCTGTCCGCACACACGCAAGTGGCGAAATTTTTCGGCGCGGAGGGGGCTACCTTCGATGCTTTCTTCGTCGCCGATGCCTGGGTGGACTTTGGCTATGCCGGCGTGTTGGTGATGGCGATTGTGGTGGGCTATGTAGTGAAGACGGTGGACCTCTACGTCACCAGTCTCGGCAAGACGCCCCTGGCCGTGGCGCTGATCGGCAGTGGGACGTACGGTCTTTTCCAGTTACAGGTGACCTCCGCGTTTACCGCGTTTCTTTCGGGCGGACTGGTGTTTATCCCGTTGCTGGTGTTGGTATCAGAAGGGCTGGTGAACGATCTTGCAGGTGGGCGGGCTCAGTGGCAGAGGTGAGCATTCTCGACTACGGCATCGGTAATACCGGCTCGATTCTGAACATGCTGGGCAAACTGCGGACGCCGGCCACACTGGTCGCGGATGCGCAGGGGTTGCGCGCTGCGAAGCGCCTGGTACTGCCGGGCATCGGCGCCTTCGATGCCTGCATGCTCGCGCTGCAGGGATCAGGGCTGCATGAGCCATTGCTGGAATTCTGCGCATCCGGCCGGCCGCTGCTGGGCATCTGCGTGGGCATGCAGATGCTCACACTTGGCAGCGAGGAGGGGACACAGCCGGGGCTGGGCCTCATCCGGGCTCATACGCGCAAGTTTGCGGCGCGCGCCGGTCTGGGCGTCCCGCACATGGGATGGGACGTCGTCCGGTGGCAGATTCCAGATCACCCGCTGGCGCGAGAGCTTACCGGGGAAAACCGCTTCTACTTCGTGCACTCGTACTGTGTAACCTGCGAGTCGGCGGCCAACTCGCTGGCCGAGTGCACTTATGGCGAAGACTTTTCAGCCGCGATCGTGGGCGGCAATCTCGCAGGCGTGCAGTTTCACCCCGAGAAAAGTCACCGCTTCGGCCTGCAGCTCCTCAAGAACTTCGCGGCATCATGAGCTCCCTGCGTCCCCGCATCATTCCGTGTCTTCAGTTTGCCAGCGGCGAGCTGCTTAAAACGCGCCGCTTCAAGAGTCCGCTGTATCTGGGCGATCCCATCAACGCGGTCAAGCTGTTCAATGATCTGGAATGCGACGAGTTGGTTGTTGTCGATATCCGCGCGACGCTCGAGGCGCGTGAGCCGGACTATACAATGATAGAGGAGTTCGCTTCGGAGGCGTTCATGCCTCTAACGTACGGCGGCGCCATCACATCAATCGAGCAGATCAAGCGCATTTTGTCGATCGGTATTGAAAAAGTCGTGATTGGGGCGGCGGCACGTGATGGCCGACTGATCTCCGCAGCAGCGGAGGTTTTTGGCTCGCAGAGCATCGTGGTGGCCGTTGATGTCAAGCGAACGCTGTTCGGTCGTCGCGAAGTATGGACGCACAGCGGCACAACCAATCTAGGCGTCGAGCCAAGCGCATATTCCTTGCAGATGCAGGGTTTTGGCGCCGGGGAACTGTTCGTGCAGTCGATCGACCTGGAAGGCGCCCGTTCCGGCTACGACGTCGCGCTGATGAAGGAACTGAGCGCCGCCGTGACCATTCCGGTAATTGCCTGCGGCGGAGCGGGCAGCCTTGAGGACATGAGACTGCTGCTGCGTTCTACCGGCGTGGCCGCGGCGGCTGCCGGGACGATGTTCGTCTTGCACGGTAAGCACAAGGCGCCCCTCATTAGCTATCCGCGCGCAGATGAGATTGCCGCGCTTGGCGCTGCGGCGCGGGGCATAGCGTGACAGACCGGCCGTACCAGATCTGCACGCGTTGCATCATGGACACCAGTGACCCGGATATCGTGTTTGACGCCGCCGGCTACTGTAACCACTGCCGCGGATGGTTCAAGCGCGCGGAGATTTATGCCCTCGCCCCGCAGGAGCGCGCCAGGCGGCTGGAAATGCTGGTGGATGAGATGAAGCGCCGCGGACACGGCAAGGATTACGACTGCATCATCGGCGTGAGTGGCGGTGTGGACTCGAGCTTCGTTGCGATCAAAGCCAAGGAGCTGGGATTGCGGCCACTCGCCATCCACGTCGACAACGGCTGGAACTCGGACAAGGCCGTTGGCAACATCAAGCGAATTCTGGAACCCCTGCACATCGACCTTTCCACGCTAGTATTGAACTGGCGGGAATTCCGCGCGCTGCAACTGGCCTTCCTGCGGGCATCTACTCCCGACTCTGAGATTCCCTCCGATCATGCGATTGTCGCCGCTTTTTACGCCGCCAGCGCGCGGCATCGCGTTGGCTACCTGCTCAACGGGATCAACTTCCGTACCGAAGGTATTCATGTACGCGCATGGTCACAGGGCCATCTGGACAGCCGCTACATACGCAGCGTGTACCGCGCCTTTACCGGCAAGCGGCTCGAGCATTTTCCGCTCATCCCGGTTTCAACGCTGGTGCTCAATATCGTGCTGCATCGGCCGCGCAACGTCTTTGTGCTGGACTATCTTGACTACGACAAGCAGTCGACCAAGCGTTTGCTGATCGACAAGTACGGTTGGGAGGACTACGGCGGTAAGCACTACGAGTCGGTGTATACGCGCTTCTATCAGGGTTGGATCCTTCCGCACAAGTTTGGTTACGACAAGCGCCGTATGCACCTGTCGACATTGATTTGCAGCGGGCAGATGGCGCGTCCGCAGGCGCTGCAGGAGGTAGCCGAGCCGCCCTATCCGCCTGAATGGGTTGACCCGGATAAAGCGTTCGTGGCGAAGAAACTGGGGATCTCTGTTGCAGAGTTTGAGGCCATCATGGCAGCGCCGAAAAAGTGCTACGCGGATTACCCGAACCTGCAAAATCACTGGGCATTCAGCCACGGGCTCGACCTATACCGGTTTCTGAAGCACAAGCTTCATTGGGTAAGTTAGGTTTGGCTTCCAGCGTCGTTTCCCGAGTAGCAGGCCTCGGCGTGCTGACTGGCGCGGGACAGTTGCTTATCATCGGCACGCTGCCGTTGTATTCGCGCTTTTTTGAGCCGGGCATTTACGGCCAATACGTCATCTTCATCGGGGCGTTCACTATCGCCAGCGTGCTGGCCGGGGTAAGGTACGATACCGCCATCGTACTGCCGCGCGCGCAGCACTTGGCGGCCGCACTTTCAGTGTTGGTCCTGCTCATTGCTCTCGTTATTTCAGCGCTGATTGCCGCCGCGACTTTGGTTGTCTCGGTGCTGAAGCTGCTGCCGCAACACTGGCCGTACGCCGCGCGACAGTTCGGCTACGGTCTGGCAGTGGCGACCACGCTTGGCGCTGTGCAACGCTGCCTGAACGCGTGGTGCGTAAGGGCTGGACGTTTTCTGTTGATTGGCTGGGGGCAGTTTGTTTTTTGCTTGGTTACGGTGCTCGCACAGCTGTCCTTGGTGTCGGTGCTTGGGCAGTTTCCCGCTCTTGTCTGGGGCTATGTGTGCGCGCTGGGCTGTCAGGCGGTATGTTTGGGTGCTCCGGTGCTGCGTGAGGGGGGCGCGTGTGGCCCCGCGCGCAGGGCGGTCGCGCCATGCGGATCGCCGCGCGCAAGTACCGCCGATTTCCTGCATATATGGTTGGCTACGCGCTGGCGTCCTCGGCGCGCGATCGGCTCGTGCAGATGATGTTCGGCATCGGCGCAGGCGCGGCGGCGGTGGGACGTTTTGGCCTGGCGTACCGTGTGACGTTCGCGCCGAACTCACTGATCTACAGTGCCGTTTCACCGGTGTTCTATGGCATTGCAAGCCGAAGCGGCAAATCTGCCGTGGGCCGCTTCGCCGCGGGCTTGGTTGAGGTGACGTTCGTCGTGCTGGTAGTGCCATACGTCGCGTTCGCGATCGAGGCACCCGCAGTGGCCGATGCGGTGTTATCAGAAAAATGGCGCGGCACCGGACCGTATCTGCAGGCGTTGGCGGCCCCGGCGCTGCTGCTGGCGGCTACCTGCTGGCTCGATCGTGCCTTTGATGCGTTCCGACGGCAAAATGTCGCTTTTACCCTCGAAGCTACCTTCACCGTTGTGGCTGTCGCCTCCGTCGCAGTTCTGTCAAAACTCATCAATGCGGTCTTGGTCGCCTGGGCATTCGGCGCACTGGCACTCCTGTACTACTGGGTGTACTTCTTGGTCACCTTCGCCGCATGCGGCTTCGATCTTGCACAGTTTCGCCGTGCGTGCACGAGCGCTCTTGTGACCCTCGCAAGCGCATTGCTGCTGGGGTTGCTGGTGCATCAAATTCCGTCGCTGGCTTGGCGGGTGCCGGCCTACGCGGCCGTGATGGTTCTTGTCATCTTGCTCTGGACAAAGGCGCGGGGTGGCATAGATGTACTGCGCCTGCTGATCGGGTCGCGCGTGCATCTGAGTCCGCGTTGAGCTGCGTTACTGCGTCGCGGAGAGTCTCGTGAAAGTCGCATTGCTAAGTTATTGGTTCCCACGCGGCATGGGTTATATCGTCAACATGTTGCCGCGCTACCTTGCACGACAGGGTGTCGATGTCCACTACGTCACGATGGATCTGCCACACTACTTCTTCAATAAGTCGCAGCAGACTTCCTACGCAAAATTCGACGCACTGACCACGATGCGCCCGGGTGAAGAGGAGAACTTCGAAGGGTTTCGTCTTCACTGTCTGGGACATCGGCAGATCGGAGGCTACCCCCGCTTCAGGGGTCTGCGCAGCAAGCTGGCGAGCATTCGACCCGACATTGTGCAGTCGTTCCTGTCCATCGGCTGGGTCGCGCTCGATGCGGCACTGTTGCGCGCGCCGCTTGATTATCGCCTTTTCACCTCCGCCCACACCACCGCTTCGGTGTTTCCGCTGGCCAACCGCGATTCGCACTCGTTCGAGCCCGCGCGGCTGCGCAACTTCGTCTCGCGCTGGTTGCCGGGTCGGCTGGTGAGCACGCAGACTGTGAAATGCTACGCCCCAACCATCGACTGCGCGGACGTCGCCGTTCGGTTCTTCGGTGTTGAAGCTCGCAAGATCGACCTCGCACCGCTCGGGGTCGATACCGAATTGTTGAGTCCAGTCTCCAATCCGCAGCAGCGCGCTGACAGGGACTTGCTGCGCGCGCGGCTCGGCGTGCAGCCAGACGAGGTGCTGTTCATCTATACCGGCCAGTTCTCAGCCGCCAAGAACCCGGCGCTGCTGGCACAGGCGGTCGAGACCATGCGGGCGCGGGGGCTAAGGGTGAAGGCAGTGTTTCTGGGCGATGGCGCGCAGCGCGAGGAGATCGCCGCACACGCCAGCAGTACTGCCTTGCCGTTCGTGCCGCACCGCGACCTGGTCGACTATTATCGAGCCGCCGACGTCGCGGTATGGCCCACGCAGGAATCGACCTCGATGCTGGATGCGGCCGCATGCGGCCTGCCGATCGTGGTCAATGACACCTTACGCGCGACTGAACGAATAGACGGTAACGGGCTTACCTATGTGCTCAACGATCAGGCATCTCTGCAGGAAGTGCTTGCCGGTTTGTTGGATCCAGCGCGCAGGAGGGCTTTGGGGGAGGCAGGGGCGCGGCGCATGGCGCAGCTGTTCAGTTGGGACGCGCTGGTGCGCCGACGTATCCTCGACTATGGCCGCGCACTTGGGGTGCCCGCGGCGGAGGCGCCGTTGTGATCCGCGCGACTCTTTCGGTGCTGGCCAGGGTCGCCAGCCGGCGGCATTACCAGACCGTGCGCATCGGGGCCGGCAGCCGAGTAGATTTCTGGAAGCTTAAGGCAAAGGAGCGAAATAGCCTTCAGATCGGGGCGAGTTCCATGTTCGCGTGTCGCGTTGTCTTCGAGCGACCGGACGCCAGTTTGACGGTCGGCACACGCTCATTTGTCGGGCTCGGGCTCATGTCAATCGCGCAGCGCGTGGAAATTGGCGACGATGTCATGATTTCCTGGGGCAGCACGATCGTGGACCACAACTCCCACAGTATCAGCGCGCGGCAACGTGGCGCCGACGTCGTTCAATGGCTCAAGGGCCAAAAAGACTGGACCGGAATCAAGATCGCGCCGGTGCGCATAGAGAATCACGCCTGGCTCGGATTCAATGTCTCGATTCTGCCCGGAGTGGTAGTGGGCGAGGGCGCGGTGATTGGTGCGTGCTCGCTGCTCACCGGTGACGTGCCCGCGTGGACCATTGCGGCGGGTAGTCCCGCGCGTGTCCTGCGGCAATTGACTGCCGATGAGCGCGCCTGACACAGCAAGGCCCATCGCGTGGGTCACCGGGGCGCGCGGATTCATCGGACGCCGCCTTGCGATCTCGCTGGCTGAGCGGGGGGCGGTGGTGTGCGGCATCGGGCACGGCCAGCTGCCTGCGCAATTGTGGCGCGCCGCCGGGCTTGCTTGCTGGGTAAATTCGCAAATCAGCGCGGAGGCGCTTGGCCAGCTCGCCGTCGAGCACGGTAGTCCGCAGCTGGTGTTTCATTTGGCGGGGGGCTCCACCGTGGGGGCTTCCATGGATGCGCCCTTTGAAGACTTCGGGCGCACCACTGAGACGACGGCGAGGCTGTTGGAGTGGATGCGCAACCATGCGCCACGAGCGCAGCTCGTAGTCGCTTCAAGTGCCGCGGTCTATGGCGACACGCAGGGTATTGCCGCCGCTGAATCCCGGGCGCCCGCTCCGGTCTCTCCCTACGGGTACCACAAGCAGATGATGGAACTGCTGTGCCGGGAGTATGCGCAGGTCTTCGGGCTGCAGATCGCCGTACTCAGGCTGTTCTCCGTGTACGGGGAGGGCTTGCGCAAGCAGCTGCTGTGGGATTGCGGAGTAAAGCTGTTCGAGGCGGGGGATGCAATCGAGCTCGGCGGCACCGGCCAGGAGTTGCGTGATTGGGTGCATGTCGACGATGCGGCGGCGATGTTGCAATGCGTAGTGCAGCACGCGGGCGCGCAGTGCCCCGTGTTTAACGGCGGCTCCGGCCTGGGCGTATCGCGTGCGCGAGATCGTCACGCTGCTGGCCGAGGCGCTCGGCCGCCCCAAGCGCATAGAATTCAGCGGCCGCTCCCGTCGCGGCGATCCGGCCTCACTGGTGGCCGATGCCGGACGGCTCGCGCGAGCAGGCCACGCCTGTCAGGTGCCATGGACGGTAGGTATCCGGCGCTATGCGGACTGGTTCAATCTGGCGCAGAAGCGCTGATGAAGCGCTTCGCGCTGTGCCTGCCGGACGCGGGCGTCTGGACCGGCGGCGTGAACTACGTGGAGACCGTCTGTCGCGCGCTCCTTGCTCACCCGGATCTCGGTTACGAACCCGTTGTGTTCTGCAGTCCCGCAGCCGCAGCGCCAGTGCAGGCCCGCTTCGCAGCGTTGCTGGGAGCGCGACTCGTGCGCCACCCGTATCTCGCACGCGGTCGGCGCGCGGGCCTGATGAGCGCCGTGACGCTCGGACGCAATCGCGGCATGTATGCGTTGTGTGAGCGCAACGGGATTGACGTCATACTGGAAGCCGCCGACTTTTTCGGCTGGCGCTTCCCGTTCGCCTGTCTTGCCTGGGTGCCGGACTTTCAGGACCGCCACTTGCCGCAGCTGTTTTCCCGCGCGGCGCGCTACCGAAGATCCCTTGGCTTGCAGCTGCAGCTGGCGGCGGGACGTAGCGTACTGCTCAGTAGCGAGGACGCCCGTGGCGATTGCGAGCGCTTCTATCCGCGCGCACGCACACGCACCGCCGTGGCGCGCTTCGCAGTGTCCCCGGCGCTGGCGCCCGGCGAGTGCGACCCGCAGGTACAGCAGGACCATCACCTGCCGGCGCGCTTTTTCTATTTGCCCAATCAATACTGGGCTCACAAGAATCATGTGCGCGTTGCCGAAGCACTTGAACTGCTGCGCGATCGCGGCGTGGACGTCGTAGTCGCATCGAGCGGTAATCCTAGCGATCCCCGCCTGCTCGGTTACTACGAAAGTCTGCGGGACCTGGTCGCAGCACGCAGGCTAACGGAACACTTTCTGTTCCTTGGCAGCGTCTCGGCTCGCGAAGTGGCGGTTCTTATGCGGCGGGCGGTTGCCATGCTCAACCCGTCGCTTTTCGAAGGCTGGAGCACGACGGTGGAGGAAGCCAAGTCACTTGGGGTGCGTATGGTGATTTCTGATCTCAGTGTGCACCGCGAACAGGTTGGCGACGGCGCGGTTTTTTTCGCGCCGAATGATCCGCGTGCCATCGCGGACTGTCTGGAACGGGTGTGGCTCGAGGCTCGTGCGCCACCAACGTTCGCCGACCAGCAGAGCGCAGCGCTGAGCGCTGCCGCGCGCATACGCGAGTTTGCAGAGCAGCTCACCCGCGCCGGCGATCGTGCGCGCGCTGGTTCACGTCTGACTTCGCGCCGTGCGCCCTGACGAGGTTTCGGTGCCAGACACTGCGCAACGTCACCTGGGTCGCATCGTCTTTATCGAGCAATTCTATTTCCCGGACGGCTGGGGTGGTGCTGAGCTACCGCTCGATCTGACCAAGCACCTCGCGCGCTGTGGCTACGACGTGGAGGTAATCTGTGGCAGCGATCAATATGCGCCGCTCGCGGGCGAGCCGCCCGCGGATCCGCGCACGGCAGGCGTGCGCATCCGGCGCATTCCGGCGTTGCTTGGCGGGGATATCCATCGCGCCAAGCTGCTGCGCCAAGTGTGGTTTTACCTTGCCCTCGCACCGCTGCTGCTGCGGTCACCGGACCTATTCGTTGCGCAAACCAATCCGCCGCTCGCGCTAATCCTGGTCGCGGCGGCGGCGCGTCTGTGGCGCAAGCCGCTAATGATCATCGCCATGGACATCTACCCTGAGGTGCTGCTCGCCCATGGCAGCGTGCGGGCCGGAACTGTGATGGGCACGATCCTCGCTGCGGCCTTTCGATGGGCCTACCGTGGCGCGCAGCGGCTCGTCGCGCTGGGGCCGGTCGCCCGCCAGCGTCTGCTGGAAAAGGGTGTGCGGCCGGAACGCATCGTTGAGATTCCCAACTGGGCGACCGGCGCACTGGGTACGGCTGAGGGGGCGGGCAACGCGCTACGCGCAGACTGGGACCTGGAAGACAAATTCGTGCTCTTGTACTCGGGCAACCTGGGCTTCGCCCATGAATTTGACACGTTTCTGCGGGGCGTTCGCGGTGCGGTGCAGGCCGTGCCGTCGTTGCGTGTGGTGTTTATCGGCCGTGGCAGCCGGCTCGCGGAGGTGCGGCGTCAGGTGGCGGAGCTGGGACTGGCCAGCTACGTGCGTTTCAGCGATCTGTTGCCGGCGCAACGCCTGCCGGAGAGCTTTGGAATCGCGCATCTGGCTGTCGTCACGCTGCAGCCGGCATTTGCCGGCCTCGTTGTGCCGAGCAAGCTGCAGGGCTATATGGCTCGCGGAGTGCCGGTTCTATATATCGGGCCCGACAGCGACATCGAGCGCTTCGTGACGCGCTCGCAGGGTGGCATCTGTTTCCGCTGCGGCGACATTGAAGGAGTCACGCGCGCCCTGGTCGAGCTTGCCGCAAGCCCCGAGCGCCTGGCGCGGCTCGCCGGCAACGCGCGGGACTTCTACGCGGCTGAGTTTTCTGCGCAGCGTGGCCTGGCGCGATATGCAGCCGTCGTTCAGGCGCTGCTTGCGGCGGGCACAGCGCCGCCATGAGCGTGGTCGCAGTTACCGGCGCCACGGGGTTCGTGGGACGTCATCTGTGCCAGGAACTCGCGGCCCGCCACATGGAGGCGCGTGCGATCTCGCGCACGCTGCTGCAGTCAGCCGATCTCGGTGAGCGGCTAGCGGGGGCCGATACGCTCGTGCATCTGGCGGCCCGCGTCCACGTGCTGCACGATGCTGGTGCCGACCCGCGCGCGGAGTTCTGGCGAAGCAACGTGACACTCACCCAAACCGCGGCTGTGGCAGCCCAGCGGGCGGGCGTCAAGCGCTTCATCTTCGTCAGCTCAGCGGGCGTGCTCGGGGCAACCTCCCCGCACCTGGGTTTCAGCGAGGACGCCGCGCCTTGCCCGCACAATGACTACACGGCCTCCAAGCTGGCTGCCGAGCAGTGGTTGACTTCCGCAGTGGACCCGCGCATGGGCCTGGTCGTGCTGCGACCACCGCTGGTGTACGGCGCGGGCGCCCCCGGAAACTTCATGCGCCTGCTACATCTGGCGCTCAAGGGGTGGCCGCTTCCTCTCGGAGCGTTGCGCGCGCCGCGTTCGCTGCTTGCCGTACGGAATCTGGTCGACCTGCTAGCAGCGCTTGCCAGCGATGCGACTCCGGTGCGTGCAACCATGCTGGTAGCCGATCGTGAGGTCACCTGTGTTTCCGATTTGTATCAAACCGTTGCACTTCATGCTGGCCACCGGCCCTGGCTTGCACCTGCTCCGCCGGCCCTTATAAGATCGCTCTTAGCGCTGACCGGTCGGAGCGATGATTTCAACCGCCTAACGGGCGCGTTCTTGCTGCGCCCGAAGATCGCGCAGCTGCAATTTCACTGGAACCCTCCGCATACGCAGGAAGCCGAACTCTTGAGCACGGCTGTGGCTGAGCTCGAAGCAAGGCGCCTCGCCGCAACTGAGAACCGGCGCAGTAAGTAAGCCGGCGTACGGCGCGTGCGTTGAGAGGCGTGGCGGGATGACAATTTGCGTACGAGGAAAGCGATGAAGCGAACGAGGGGGGCGGGCCTCATTTTGAAGTCGCGGAATGGCACACCGCGGCGCAGCGCGCACCGCTACCTGCTGGCCCTCGCTGGCATCAGCCTGTCTGCCTGTGGTGGCAGTTCGTCGCCCACCACTGTCAATGCCGGCATCAATGTCAGCGCGGAGACAGGCCCCGTATCCAAGATCGTTTCGCTGTCTGGCACCGCTGTGGTCGCACTATTCCCCGATGGCCGGGCGTTCTACAGCCCGGATGGGTTCAATCTCGGCGGTGGAGGCAGCACAGTGCCGGCCTACAGCGGCACGCTGCGGGTACGCGATATCGTGCCGGTGGTCTCTGGCGGGGTAGACACGCTGCTTTCTGACGGCTCGGCATTCTTTAGTCCTGACGGCCTGAATCTCGGTGGCGGCGGCAACACTGTGAGCGCGGCGCCCGACACTAATACTATCGCCAGCATTACCGCCGTCGGCGGCGGGGTGGACGCGGTAGTTGTCAACCACAGTCAGGTTTACTTCAGTCCTGATGGCCTGAATCTGAGTGGCGGCGGCAAGAGCACGCTTATCTATCCTGGGGGCAACTCCGTCCTGCAAATTGTGCCCGTCGGCCAAGCAGGGGGCGTTGTTACCCTACTCAGTGGCGGCACCGTGCTCTACAGCCCCGACAATCGGGCCATTGGCGGCGGCGGCAACACCGTGCACGCGGCGCCCACGGCGTACGCTGTGGGGCTCGTGCCGGTCGGGGGCGGGGTGTTAACGGAGTTCGGCAATGGCACGGTGTATCTGAGCCCAGACGGCAAGGATCTCGCCGGGGGCGGCGGCACGATAGCTGTGGCGAGCTGGAATACAGGCTACGGCAACGGTCCGTTCCCGGCGCGAGATAGCGCACACGGCGTTGAGTTTCTCGGCAGGCTGTGGTTTAGCGGGGGCTTTGCCGACGCGACCAATACTGACAGCTGCTTCTCGACCTGCAGTTTCTTCGATCTATGGTCTTCGATCGACTCGCTCGGGGCACGCTGGAACTCCGCAGCGTCGTTCGCGACCGCCACTACTCCGGACCCGCGCGACACTAATCCGGTTGTCAACAACGGCGTGCCGGACGTCGCGCTGCCGACGGATTTCTACGACTCCTACAGTGCCATCGTGGTTTGGAATGGCCAGCTAACGGCCATCGGTGCGACAACATGGCGCTCGGCCGACGGCGTAACTTGGCTGCGCAACAACTCGGCTACCGGCGCGGCGCTGCCCGGTCCGCTGCCGATCCGCGCGACCGAGAATACCCGCGCTGAGATTCTGGCGGGCACGCTGTTTCTGCTGCAGCCCGACAGTGGGGAGGTATATAGCAGCACCGATGCGAACGCCGCCGTGTGGACCGATCTGGGCGCAATCCCTGGATTTACTGCACGCTGTGGCGCGGCGGTGTTCACACTCCAGGGCAGGATATGGATCGAAGGTGGCGGCGCCTGCGACTATTCTCAAACGTATCACGACATCTGGTCGAGTGCGGACGGAGTCAACTGGACCCAGAACGCCACGCCGGCTGCCTGGTCTGCGCGCATGTGGCCCTGTGTCGCGACCGGCGGCGACGGCGTCATGTGGCTGGGGGCCGGCTACGCGCCGACCGACTGGAGAAATACGGATGGCATAGTGCCGCGCTACGGCGCTAATCACGCTGACATCTGGTATACAAAGGACGGCACGCTCTGGAAGCAACTGAAAGCCGACGCCGGTTCCGGCTTGCCCGATGACGGTAAACTCGAGCCCCGCCATGCTGCCACCTGTTATGTCACGCGCGACTCGGCAGCGAGTCTGAGCCTCGTGCTGATCGCCGGCACCGGTGGTAGCGATCCCAACGATAGGGACGCCCAAGTAATTAACAGCATTCGCACACTGTCGCTGCCGCCAGCCGCTTCGCTGCCCTGAGTCCTTCGTGCACGCCGCGAGTGCTAGACTTGCGGTAGCGATAACCCGAAGGAGTCACCTTTGCCAAAGACCGCGCTGATCACCGGGATCACGGGGCAGGACGGAGCTTATCTGGCCGAGCTGTTGCTCGAGAAAGGCTACGTTGTTCACGGGATCAAGCGCCGCTCTTCCCTTCTCAATACCGATCGGATCGATCATCTCTATCAGGATCCGCATGAGGCGGACGTGCGGCTGACGTTGCACCACGGCGATCTGACGGATGCGACTAATCTCATCCGTATCATTCAGCAGGTGCAGCCGGATGAAATCTACAACCTCGCTGCGCAAAGTCACGTCGCGGTCTCCTTCGAGACCCCTGAGTACACGGCCAATGCAGACGCAGTCGGGACTCTGAGGCTGCTCGAGGCAGTCAGGATTCTGGGCCTGGAGCGGCGCACACGTTTCTATCAGGCGTCCACCTCGGAGATGTTCGGCAAGGTGCAGCAAAGTCCCCAGCGCGAGACTACGCCGTTCTATCCACGCTCGCCCTACGGCGTGGCCAAGCTGTATGCGCACTGGATCTGCGTGAACTACCGCGAGGCTTATGGCCTCTTTGCGTGCAGTGGCATTCTCTTCAATCACGAATCACCGCTGCGCGGGGAGACCTTTGTCTCACGCAAGATCACGCGCGCCCTGGCACGCATCAAGATCGGGCTGCAGGACACCCTGCACCTCGGCAATCTCGACGCCAGACGCGACTGGGGGCACGCGCGCGACTACGTGCGCGCGCAGTGGCTGATGCTGCAGCAAAGCCAGCCCGAGGACTATGTGGTGGCTACCGGCGAACAGCATGCCGTGCGCGATTTCGTCGTCAGCGCCGGCAAAGTGCTGGAGATGGATATCGAGTGGCGCGGACGTGGCAACGAGGAGGTGGGGATTGAGCGCGGCAGCGGGCGTACCGTAGTCCGTGTGGACCCGCGTTATTTCAGGCCCACCGAGGTCGACTCCTTGCTTGGCGATGCCAGTCGGATTCGCGAGCGGCTGGGTTGGAAGCCCGAGATCTCTTTCGACGCCTTGGTACGTGAAATGGCCGAGGCTGACCTCGCTCTGGCCGAGCGCGATGCGCTGGTGACTAAACAGGGTTACAAGATCTATCGGCATCACGAGTAGCTCGCATGCCGATCAGCAAAGACTCCCTCGTCTACATAGCCGGTCACACCGGCATGGTCGGGGCTGCGATTCACGCGGCGCTCGAGCGCAACGGCTACCGCAAGCTGCTGCTGCGCACGCACACGGAGCTGGACCTGACGCAGCAGGCAGCCGTGCAGCAGTTTTTCCGCACGCAGCGGCCCCAGGCAGTGATTCTTGCCGCGGCGCGAGTCGGCGGAATCAAGGCAAACCGCTCGCACCCGGGACTCTTCATCCGCGACAACCTTTTGATCCAGAGCAATGTGATTGACGCGGCGCGCGAGGCCGCTACCGAGAAGTTGGTTTTTCTCGGCTCGAGCTGCATCTATCCGCGGCTGTCGCCGCAGCCGATTAAAGAAGAGTATCTGCTCACCGGGCCACTCGAGCCCACCAACGAGCCGTACGCGGTTGCCAAGATCGCCGGCATCAAGTTGTGCCAGGCTTACCGGCGTGAATTTGCCTTCAACGCCATCTGCGCGATGCCGACTAATCTGTATGGGCCGGCGGACAATTTTAACAGTGAGAATTCGCATGTGCTGCCGGCGCTGATCCGCCGCTTTCACGATGCAAAGGTACGCGGCGATGAACGCGTGGTTGCCTGGGGCACGGGTACGCCGCGCCGTGAGTTTCTGCACGTGGACGATCTTGCGGATGCGATCGTGCTGCTGCTCGAGCAGTACGACGATGAGTCCATAATCAATGTCGGCTGCGGTCAGGACGTTACCATTCGCGAGCTATGCCAGATCGTCATGGCGGTTACCGGATACCCGGGCAGATTGGAGTTCGATGCCGGGCAACCCGACGGAACACCGCGAAAACTATTGGACGTGAGCAAGATCAACGCGCTCGGCTGGCGGCCGAAGATCGAGCTGCGTAACGGCATCGAGCAGGTGTATCGGTGGTACTGCGAGCACACCGGCGCGTTGCGCTTGTGATAGGCGCCAGGCATATGATGGCGACAGCGATTGTGCGGATTTGACGCGAAATGGCCGACCTGCTGCGTGAGCCCTACCGCGCTCTCTATCAGAATTACTATGGTGACGGTGCCGTAGCTATTAAACGCGGCATGTCGGCGCTCGACGCCGCCGCCCACATCAGCGCGATGGTCGGCTCTGGCTCCTTCGCGCGTGTGATCGATGTGGGTGCGGGCGAGGGCAGTCTGCTGCAAGTCCTCGATGATGGACATTTCGCCTCCGAGCTGTACGCGCTCGAGATCTCGTCAACCGGCGTCCGCGCCATCGAGGCGCGGCACCTCAGGTCATTGGTCGAAATCAAGCAGTTTGACGGCTATCAGATCCCGTACCCAGACCGGTTCTTCGATCTGGCGATCCTCTGTCATGTACTCGAGCACGTTGAACACGAACGGATCCTGCTTCAGGAGCTGCGTCGCGTCGCGCGCCACGTCCTTATCGAAGTGCCCATCGAACACGGGCTGCGCATCGATCGCAAGATCGTTAGCGGTGTGCGTTTCGGGCACATCAACTTCTATCTGCCTGACACCCTGCTGAATCTGTTGCGCACCAGCGGGCTGCGGGTGATCCGCTCGCGGCTCTGGTATTCGTCACTGGCGTACGAGCAGCATTGCGCAGGACGGACGCGCGGACTACTCAAGGCGGCGCTGCGCCGCAGCGCGCTTAAGCTGTCGGCGCGCCTGGCGCCGTGGATGTTTACGTATCTTTTTGTGGCGTATTGCGCATCGGACGACGCCGATGCTCGCCCGGAACCGCCCCCGGACAAACCGCCGCAGGCTGGCTAGTCTGGGAATTTTAAGGAGTGGCCATGGACAGTACGACGTTTGCAGACGTAATGCGCGGGCTCTGTACCGACTGGCGACGGCGAGTGACATGGACGCTTACCTGCGGGGTATTGCTCGGAACGTTCGGACAGGTCGCTCAGGCGCAGCAGAGCTGCGAGGCGACCGACCACGGCATGCATGCCGACGGGAGCGATAACACCGCTGCGCTCACACGAACTCTGTCGGAGTGCGCCGGCAGGTCGATTCACGTGGCTAGCGGCAGCTATGTTTTTAGTCCGAGCGGCTTCGCTCCTGGCTTGCGGATGCCGCCGGATACCAGCCTCGTCGGGGACGGCTCGCAAGGAGATCAGCAGACGGTGTTTCAAATCGCGTCCACCGGCAACTTCCAGGCACTATTGTGGGTACGCAACGTATCCAACGTTGCCATTCGTGGCATTCACTTTGAAGGCGGCTCTTACGAGAGTGGCTGTGCAAGGCACCTCGACTACGGGCATGCAATCTATGTCCAGTCTGATGCCGGTGAGAGCCGCGGGGTCGACGGCGTCGAGATATCCGGCAACGCTTTCCACGATTTCAACGGACAGAGCTGGATCACGGTGAACGCCGCAGACGGCAGTCCCGGCGTCGGGCTGAACAGCGCTGTTGCGATCAGGAACAACGTGTTCGACAGTGATGCCGATCTCAGGGGCGGCTGCGCGGGCAGCGGCGGTATCAGCTATCCCGTGATGATGGTGTGGCTGCACGGTTCGGACGATTCCGCGCAGGGTCTGGTCGCCAACGCAACGGTCGAATCCAACACATTCAATGCCGCGTATGTCAAAGGTGCCGTCGTAAGCTGGAGTGGCACCCGGAGCATCAGCATCGAGCACAACCTGATCCGGGATGCCGGCCTGCGCCTGCCCCCGGCCCCGGGCACGGAATTGGGACGCTATGCCATTTTGGTGTACCAAAGCTCGCACGAGCGGCCGGGTCTGCCGCCCGACAATGTGCGTGTGGCTAGCAATGTGATTACCAATGCGGTCTCTTGCGGCATCTATGTGGCGGGCGGCAGGAACATCGAGATCATCGCAAATCGCATTTCAGGACAGTCCGATCGCTGGGATGCGACGCTGCCCAAAGGAGCGATATCGCTCAATCATGTGAAGAACGTCTCGGCGCTGCAGGATAACGAACTCGCCAACAACTACATTGGCATCTCCTCGGTCGGGAGCGAGATCAATATGGGCAGCAACAACATCAGCGCCCCGCCCGGGGGCGCGCGCGAGAAGATTCGCTGATACTTCAGTGCATGATTGCCCTGCCTGCCGCGGCGGCCCCGCCTGGCCGGTCCTGACGATTGGTAGCGGCTGTGCAGCCTGAGACAGTTTGGACGGCCGTCGCGTCTCTGTTAGTCTCGCTGCTGCTGACGCCCGTGGTGCGCCGACTGGCGCTTGCGAGCGGCATGGTCGACATACCGACCGCGCGCAGTTCCCACCGAGTCTCGACGCCGCGTGGCGGCGGCGTTGTGATTGTGGTCGTCACATCGGCTGTCTGCGTCTTCCTGAGAGTGCGCCGTTCGCTTGATGCCGAGTTGTTCCTCGCCGGCACGCTGGGTGGCCTCGCGGTCGCGCTGGTGGGTTTGCTGGACGACCGTAGGGCGCTCTCGTCTGCCATCCGGCTGCTCGTTCATTTCGCTGCAGCCGTGTGGGCGGTTTGGTGGCTCGGCGGACTACCGGCGCTGCGCTTCGGCGACTACCTGCTGCATCCGGGATGGGTTGGCGATACTGTCGCGGTACTTGGCATCGTCTGGACTCTCAATCTGTTCAACTTCATGGACGGCATCGACGGCCTGGCGGGCTCTGAGGCCGTGTTTGTACTGCTCGCCGGCGCGGCTCTGACGGCGACTGCGGCCAGTGGCCTGGCGAGCCTCAGTTTGACGCTCGCCGCAGCCAGCTGCGGTTTCCTGCTGTGGAACTGGCCCCCGGCAAAGATCTTTCTGGGCGACACTGGCAGCGGATACCTGGGCTACATGATCGCTGTTATGGCCCTGGCGGCGGGCCGCAGCAATCCGGTGGCATTGTGGGTATGGCTCATCCTCGGGGGCGCCTTTTTTGTCGATGCCACGATGACGCTGCTACGTCGGGTAAGCCGGGGCGATCACCCTTCGCAGCCGCATCGCAGTCACGCCTATCAATGGCTCGCCCGCCGCTGGCACAGCCACCGCAAGGTAACGCTCTTGGTATTGAGCCTCGATCTGTTGTGGCTGCTGCCGTGGGCCGTGTTCGCCGCGCGCCATCCGCATGCCGCCGGCGCCGCCGTTCTGGGGGCGCTCGCGCCAGCGGCCCTGCTCGCGCTGGCTGCGGGATCCGGTCGCCGCGAACCCGCGCGTTCGTAACCAAATGTTGGCGTGAACCTCGCGACGACGCGCTGTTGGCGGTCGCGGGCCGCGCCGTCGATACGGTTCAGCTTGCCCGCAAGGTGAACGTCAACTGAACGGGAGACACGACGTTACAGGAACGGGAGGTTGGAACGGAGCCTGGCCATCGCGTGCCGCAGATGGATACATTACAATCGCGCAGCCGTTGCCACGACCTGATCAGTGTGCACATGGGACGTGACGACCAATGATGGAGGGGGGATGAAGGACTACCACGCCACCGGCGCAACAGCCTGGATGGGTGCCTCCGCAGCCGAAGCGATTCTCGCTCTACCCCGTCACACGAAGCGCTTCATCATGGTATGCGCGGACGCGGTCGCCATTCCGACCGCGCTATGGGCGGCGCTGGCGCTGAAGTTTGACCGCCTCGATCCCGCACTCGAGCGTACGTTCGCCTATTTTCTGGTCGCGATTGCTTCGGCGCTGTTCTTTTTCGCGGTGTTTGGCCTGTACCGTGCGGTCATCAGATTCGTAGGTCCGCGCGCGATGCTCACGGTGATCGCCGGCGTGAGCCTGTCCGTACTCGTACTCGCCGCCTTCGATCGTTTGGTGGCCAGCCATCAGATTCCACTTTCGGCCTTCGGCATTTACTGGGCGCTGGCACTGCCATACGTTGGCGGTAGCCGCTTCGTGGCCCGCTACCTGTTTCTCTATAGGACCGGCGCGAGAGGCAAGTCTATAGCGCGCGTGGCGATCTACGGCGCGGGCAACGCCGGCGCTCGCGCTTGCTCGGTGCTTCTCGGCGGCACAGATTTCGAACCGGTCGCGTTCATTGATGACAAGAAATCGCTGCAGGGCAGCAATATCAATGGCGTCCGCGTCTACGCCGCAGAATCGCTTCCGGAATTGGTGCGCCAGCGCAAGGTGGATCGGATTCTGCTCGCGATGCCGTCGGCGTCGCGGCGCCGGCGCCGCGAGATCCTGAGCGAGCTGGAACCCTTGGGCGTACGCGTGCAATCGCTGCCCAACCTGTCCGATCTGATTTCCGGCCGGGCGCAGATCAGCGAACTGCGCGATGTCGATGTCAGTGACCTCCTGGGGCGCGACCCGGTCCCGCCGCGGCCCAAGCTGTTTGGCTCGTGCATTCGGGGAAAATGCGTACTGGTCACCGGTGCCGGCGGCTCAATCGGTTCGGAGCTGTGCCGGCAGATCGTGCGCCTCGGCCCGAGCCGCCTGGTGCTGTTCGAGATGTCGGAGCTTGCGCTCTACAACATCGAGCGCGAGCTGGAGGAAATCGCCGCGCACGATCGCCTGGCGGTCGAGGTCGTGCCGCTGCTCGGCAATGCGCACCACCGGCACCGCGTACGCGAAGTGCTGTCGGCCTTCGCAGTACAGACCGTCTACCACGCCGCCGCGTACAAGCACGTGCCGATCGTCGAGCACAACGTCATCGAGGGCATCCACAACAACATCATCAGCACCTGGTACACAGCCGAGGCAGCCCTCGAGACCGGCGTGGAGACCTTCGTGCTGATCTCCACCGACAAGGCGGTGAATCCCGCCAACGTCATGGGTGCCACCAAGCGTCTGGCCGAACTGGTCCTGCAAGCGCTGCAGGAGCGCACGACGCACACGCGCTTCTGCATGGTGCGCTTCGGCAACGTGCTGGCGTCCTCAGGCTCCGTCGTGCCTCTGTTCCAGGAGCAGATCCGGCGCGGTGGCCCGGTCACCGTCACCCACCCGGATGTGATCCGCTACTTCATGACCATCCCGGAAGCGGCCCAGCTGGTGGTCCAGGCCGGCTCGATGGCAAACGGCGGCGACGTGTTCGTGCTCGACATGGGGCGTCCCGTGCGCATCGATGACCTGGCGCGGCGCCTGGTCAACCTCATGGGGCTGACGGTACGCGATGCCAATAATCCGGATGGCGACATCGAGATCGAATACACCGGTCTGCGTGCGGCCGAGAAGCTCTTCGAGGAACTCTTGATCGGTTCCAACGTTACCGGTACCGATCACCCCATGATCCTGCGCGCGATCGAGCACCGCCTGCCGTGGGCGAAGATGCAGCAGCTGCTGAATGAGCTGCTGGTCGCACTGGCGAGCTTCGACTGCCACCGCGCCCTGGCACTGCTGGCCGAATCGGTCGCCGAATACCAGGCCGAGGTCGAGATCCGCGACTACGTCTGGACGCGCAAGGCGGTGCTGCCGCACGCCCCGGCCGCCAAGGTCGCCGATTTCGCCGCCAAGCGGCGTCTGTCGGAAGCCGGCAAGCCCAGTCAGGGCCAAACGCCGCTCGCATAAACCTCAATCGACGTCGCAGGTTGCGTCGGACGCTTGAGCGCGGGAGCGCCTTCCTTTAGGCTTCGCGCTTCTTTCTTCCTTAGTACTCAATTACTTAACCCTCCATGCGTGTGACCATTTTCGGCTCCGGCTATGTGGGCCTCGTAACCGGGGCTTGCCTGGCGGATGCCGGCAACCACGTCATCTGCGTGGACGTGGATGCGGGAAAGATCGAGCGACTGAACCGTGGCGAGGTCCCGATCCACGAGCCGGGGCTGGACGCGCTCATCAAGCGCAACGCCGAGGCCGGCCGCATCGAATTCACCACCGACGCGGTGCGCGGCGTGGAGCACGGCCTGTTCCAGCTGATCGCCGTCGGCACGCCTCCCGGCGAGGATGGCTCCGCGGACCTGCGTTCCGTGCTCGCCGTGGCGCGCACCATCGGCACGCACCTCGGCCGCTACACCATCGTCATCACCAAGTCGACCGTACCGGTGGGCACGGCCGACAAGGTGCGCGCGGCTCTGACGGAAACGCTCGCGCAGCGGGCCGCGCAGGTCGAGTTCGACGTCGTCTCCAATCCTGAATTCCTCAAGGAGGGGGCCGCGATCGGCGACTTCATGAAGCCCGACCGCGTGGTGATCGGCACCGACAACCCGCGCACGACCGAGCTGATGCGGGCGCTGTACGAGCCGTTTATCCGCAACCACGACCGCCTGATCGTCATGGACATACGCTCGTCCGAGCTGACCAAGTACGCTGCCAACGCGATGCTTGCGACCAAGATCTCCTTCATGAACGAGCTGGCCAATATCGCCGAGCGCGTGGGCGCCGATATCGAGAAGGTGCGCATCGGCATCGGCTCCGACCCGCGCATCGGTTACAGCTTCATCTATCCGGGTACCGGCTATGGGGGTTCCTGCTTCCCCAAGGATGTGCAGGCGCTGATCCGCTCGGCGCACGACGCCGGTCACGAGCCGCAGATCCTCAACGCCGTTGAAGCGGTCAATGCGCAGCAGAAAGAGGTGCTGTTCCACAAGATGCAGCGCCACTTTGCCGACGGCCTGCGCGGGCGCACGCTCGCCCTGTGGGGCCTGGCCTTCAAGCCGCAGACCGACGACATGCGCGAGGCGCCGGCGCGCACGCTCATCGACCTGCTGCTGAAGGCGGGTGCCCAGGTGCACGCCTACGATCCCGTGGCAGGTCCGGAGGCGCAACGCCTGTACGCAGGTGTCGCCGGCTTCACGCTCGCCAAGAACGCCTACGATGCCGCGCGCGGGGCGGATGCCCTGGCGATCGTGACCGAGTGGCAGGAGTTTCGCAGCCCGGACTTCGAGCGGCTGCGCGAGCTCCTCAAGGCGCCCGTGATTTTCGACGGCCGCAATCTGTACGACCCCGCGATGGTGAGCCGTTTCGGTCTGACCTACTACGCCATCGGGCGCGGCAAGCTGCTGTCGGCCGCTTAAGACGCGTCGGGCGGGAATCCAAGGCATGTTGACCCCAGTCATCCTCTCCGGCGGTGCCGGCACGCGCCTGTGGCCGCTGTCGCGCGAGCTGTACCCCAAGCAGCTCCTGGCCCTCACCGGTCCGCGCACGCTGCTGCAGCAGACGGTGCTGCGCCTGGAAGGGCTGGCGAGTGCGCCTGCGGTCATCGTCTGCAACGAGGCGCACCGCTTCCTGGTCGCCGAGCAGCTGCGCCAGCTGAAGGTCGCCGCGCGCGCCACCATTCTCGAACCGTTCGGGCGCAACACCGCACCGGCCATCGCGCTCGCCGCGCACGCCGCCCTCAAGGGCATCGCCGCCGATGCCAATGCCGTCGATCCGGTGCTGCTGGTGCTGCCGGCCGATCACGTGATCCGCGACGTGCCGGGCTTTCAGCGCGCTGCGCGCATCGGGCTTGCCGCTGCCGAGGCCGGCAAGCTCGCCACCTTCGGCGTGGTGGCGAGCAGCCCCGAGACCGGCTACGGCTACATCCAGCGCGGCGCGCCCGATGGCGCAGCGTTCGGCATCGCGCGCTTCGTCGAGAAGCCGAACCCGCAGAAGGCGCGCGAATTCCTGAGCGCGGGCGACTACTACTGGAACAGCGGCATGTTCATGTTCCGCGCGCGGCGCTACCTGCAGGAGCTGACGCGCTTTCAGCCCGAGATGGCGCGCATCTGTGAGGTGGCCTTTCGTACCGCGCAGGCGGATCTGGACTTCACGCGCATCGATGCGGCGGCCTTTGCCGCCTGCCCGTCCGATTCGATCGACTACGCGGTCATGGAAAAGACCGCGGATGCGGTGGTGGTGCCGCTGGACGCCGGCTGGAGCGATGTCGGCTCGTGGGCGTCGCTGCACGCCGCCAGCGATGCGGATGGCAACGGCAACGTGACGCATGGCGATGTCATCAGCGAGGACACGCACGGCAGCTTCCTGTACGCCGAGAGCCGCCTGGTCGCAGCGGTCGGCCTCACGGATCACGTGGTGGTGGAGACCAAGGATGCCGTGCTGGTCGCGCCCAAGGAGCGCGTGCAGGACGTCAAGAAGCTGGTGCTGCAGCTGAAGGAGCGGGGCCGCTACGAGCACTCCCTGCACCGCGAGGTGTTCCGGCCCTGGGGTAGTTACGACAGCATCGAGAACGGCGCGCGCTTCCAGGTGAAGCGCCTCAAGGTCAAGCCCGGCGCCACACTTTCGCTGCAGATGCATCATCACCGCGCTGAGCACTGGGTCGTGGTGGCCGGTACCGCGCGCATCACGCGCGGCGACGAGGTATTCCTGCTCGAGGAGAACCAGTCCACCTACATTCCCATCGGTGTGAAGCATCGCATCGAGAATCCGGGCATGATCCCGCTCGAGATCATCGAAGTGCAGTCCGGCTCTTACCTCGGCGAGGATGACATCGTGCGCTTCGAGGATGCCTACGGACGCAAGGGAACGATCGGCTGAAGGATCAGGCCATGCGCAACCTCGACTGTTTCAAGGCCTACGACGTCCGCGGTCGCATACCGGATGAGATCAACGAGAGTCTCGCCTATGACATCGGCCGCGCCTACGCAGCCTTCGTTAAGCCACGTCAGGTTGCCGTGGGCTATGACATCCGCCTCTCCAGCCAGCCGCTGGCGCGCGCGCTCAAGCGCGGCCTCAACGACAGCGGCGTGGATGTGCTCGATATCGGCCTGTGGGGCACCGAAGGCTCGTATTTCGCGACCTTCGCCGAAGGGCTCGACGGCGGCATCATGGTCACCGCCAGCCACAACCCTCCCGACTACAACGGCATGAAGTTCGTGCGCGAGCAGGCCCGGCCGATCAGCGGCGACACCGGTCTCAAGGACATGCGCGCCTTGATTGAGGAGGAGCGCCTGCCGGCCAAGGCGGCCCGCGCCGGCAGCGAGCGGCCACTGGATATCCGCGCGAACTATCTCGCGCACCTGCTCAGCTACGTCGACCTGGCCGCGCTGAAAAAGCTGAAGGTGGTCGTCAACGCCGGCAACGGCGGCGCCGGCCCGATCGTCGATGCGCTGGAGCCGCACCTGCCGTTCGAGTTCATCAAGGTCCACCACCAGCCGGACGGCACGTTTCCGAACGGCGTGCCGAACCCGATGCTGGCCGAGAACCAGGCCGCCACCGGCGACGTCGTGCGCCGCACGGGCGCGGACGTGGGCCTTGCCTGGGACGGCGACTACGACCGCTGCTTTTTCTTCGACGAGACCGGTCAGTTCATCGAGGGCTACTACCTGGTAGGCCTCCTGGCCGAGACCTTCCTGCGCCGCGAGCCGGGCGCGCGCATCGTCCATGACCCGCGGCTCACCTGGAATACGCTCGACATCGTGCGCCGGTACGGCGGCACACCCGTGCTGTGCAAGTCGGGGCACGCCTTCATCAAGCAGAAGATGCGCGAGGTCGATGCCGCCTACGGCGGTGAGATGAGCGCGCATCACTACTTCCGCAAGTTCGCCTATTGCGACAGCGGCATGATCCCGTGGCTCCTGGTGCTGGCGGTGATCAGCGCCCGCGGTGCCTCGCTGTCCGCCCTGGTGGGGGAGCGCATGAAGCTGTTCCCGGCCAGCGGCGAGATCAATCGCCATCTGACGAGCGATGCCAAGTCGATTCTGGCCCGCGTCCGCGCCCGCTATGAGCCGGGCGCGCGGGCCGTTGACCTGACCGATGGCCTGTCCGTGGAATTCGACGAATGGCGCTTCAATCTGCGCGGCTCCAATACCGAGCCGCTCGTGCGCCTCAACGTCGAGTCGCGCGGCAATGACGCGCTGATGCGCGACAAGACCGCCGAGCTGCTGCGCCTGATAGACGGCTGAGGAGGTCTTTTGCGGGGGTCCGCGGTCGCCCCGGCCCCGCCAGCTGCACTCCCGGCCGGCCCCCGGCGCGCCTGCTCCCGGGGCCCCCGGGCCTTTCCGGACTGAGAGGCCCGACATGAACGTGACAGGCACATCGGATTACACTCGGGGTGAAATCACCGTTCGGCCGCCTCATGTCGGGGCAGGGTACTTGTCTCCGCCCGGAGACAGTGGTCCCATGGCAGGGCGGCGCGTAACGTCCATCGCTCAAATCACCACAGGGATTACCCATGGCTCTTTGGAAAGACTCGACTACCGGAACCGGCCCCGCTCCAGCGACCCCGGGAGTTACCCCGGCGCCTGTGCATCCGCGGGAGCCAGAGAAGACCAACGTAGCCTCCTTAAGCCCGGACACCGCCAGACGGCCGGCCCCGGCGCCACAGCGTCAGGAAATGAAGGAATCGCATATCTCCTCCGATCTGACGATCGAAGGCAAGATCTCTGGCTCAGGCCACGTACGCATCGCCGGTCGCTTCAAGGGCGACGTGGCGGTGGACGGCAATGTCAGCCTGGATGCCGGCGCACGTCTTGAGGGACACGTTAAGGCCAGCGTCGTCAGCGTCGGCGGCGAGCTGATTGGCAACATTGAGAATGCCAAGCGCGTCGAGCTGCTCGAGACGGGTGTCATCAATGGCGACGTCAAGGCGGGTTCCCTGACCGTGGCGGCAGGGTCGCGCATGCGCGGCCAGGTGGAGTTCGGCTACGAGGGCGAAGTGCGCAAGGGCGAGACCAAGGGCTTCGGAAACGCATGAACGTGGCTTCTCGCCCGGTGACCCCGGGCAAGACGCGCACGTGTCCGCACTGCAAGGCGACGATTCTTGAGAGCCTGAGCATCTGCCCGGGCTGCCTGCACCACCTGCGCTTCGATCAGGAGGCTGCGAAGCGTCAGGTGGCGGCCACGTCTGCGCTGCGCGTGGAGGGGGTGATTCGTCACCCGCCGCTCGAGGAGCCGTGGGAATATTTCGTCGTCATCGCCATCCGCAATGACCGCGGCGAGGAAGTCGCGCGACAGGTCGTGAGCGTCGGTGCGCTGCAGGGCACCGACAAGCGCACCTTCACCCTGACAGTCGACATGATGACGCCGCAGGCGCCGCCCGGCGCCAACGGCAGGACGCCGGCCACCCCGTCGGGCAAGGCGTCTCCGGCGGCGTCCCCACCCAAACGCTGACGGCGGTGCCGCCGACGCACTCTTTAGAAGTGCGCTTCGGTCTGAATCAGAAACTGCACGCGGCTGATGCTGGTGTCCCCGTTGAAGGGGAAGGCCAGGTCGATGTGAATGACGTTGCCGAGGCCCGAGCGCGAGCTACCCAGCCGCAGGCCGAAGCCGGCGTCCTTGAGAAGTCCCAGGTTCGGCGCCGCCAGCGGCCCGGTGCCCCAGGTACGCCCGGTGTCGAAGAAGATCGCCCCGCCGACGCGCACCAGCTGAAACGGGTACCAGTCGGTGAAGTAGCGCTGCTCGACGGTCCACTGCGCACGCGCGGTGCCGTCCTGGTAGCGCAGCGGGTAACCGCGCAGGCCGTTGTCGCCACCCAGCAGGATCTGGTCATCCACGTCCAGCCGCCAACCCTTGGTGGCGAGCGCCATGGTGTAGAACAGCCAGTTCTTGCTCTGTTCGACGTAGTAGCGCACCGAGGCATCCGCGATGCCGTTGTAGAGCGTGCCGCCCTCCACGCGCCCGGAGAAATCGCCGAACAGCAGCAGCGTCGAGCCGCCGTTGCGAAAACCGCGCGAGGCGGAGCTCTGGAAGATGAGCGCGCTGCGACTTGAGCCAACGCTCGCGTCGGCGTAGCCGATGCGGGCGCTCGCGGCACTGCCCAGAAAGAAATCCTCGGTGCGCGCGATCTGGTCGTGATTGAACATCCGCAGGAAGTCGTCCTGCACCAGGTCGAACTGCACCCACGGATAGAGGAATTTCCGGTCCTCGGGCACCGCCGCGGGCCCCGGCCAGCTGGCCACCGGCGAGAACAGATGCTCGTCGTAGGTGAGGCCGGTGCTCCAGCGGCGCACCCAGCCATTCTGCAGCCCCTCTGACAGGCCGCCGTAGACCTGCGCGCCCTGGTGCAGGTCCTGGAACTGATCGATGATCTGGCCGCGGTCCCACAGCGAATCGGTCTGCAGATCGTTGATGCCGTAGACGCCCGCGGCCCAGCGCGTGTCGAGCGAGTAGAAGGGCCGCTGCAGCGTGAACTCACGCTGTCGCCCGTCGCTCAGGTCGGCGTAGTTGGCACCGGCCGAGATGAACGAGCCGAAGGCGTGCTGGTCCTGCACGGCAACCTGCGAGCCGCTGCGATCGACCGTGCTCGAGTGCGACAGGATGACATCCGCGCCGCTGCCCAGGATGTTGGTGTCCTGCAGCGACACGCCCGTGGAGTTGGTGCCGCCGCTGCGTCCGAAGTTGAAACCCGGATTGAGCGTCCACACGTCCTTGGTGGTTACGCGCAGATCGACCTTGCCGTCGGCGTAGGCCACCGTGCGGATCCAGGCGTCGTAGAAGTAACCGTCGGCGCGCAGTATGCGTTCGGATTCATCGAGCAGGCGGCGCGAATAGGGCTGACCGCTCCTGAACAGCAGCTGCGCGCGGATGACGCCCGCGCGCGTGCGATAGTGCAGCCGGTTGGCGAGCCGGAACAGCCAGGTATTTTCCTTCGGATCGGCGGTGTCAAAGATGTTCTGATTGTTGATCGTGATCGTGCCGATCACGGCGTGCGCAGCTTCGAGTTCCTCGTCCGACGGTACCCCCGGCGTCTCGCGCGGTGGCCCGAAAGAGGGGGTGTGGAAGGCGGCGAGCTCGGTGTCGTTGGCGCTTGCGAGCGCGCTGTCGCCCGCCTCGGCCGAGGCCGCCGCGAGGCACGGCAACACGAGCACCGCAAGCCACGGCGCGCCCGGCGGCCGCCAGGTCGGCGTAAGGGTGCGCAGCTGGCCGGCCATGGCCCATCGCACCTAAGGACAATCAGTAGGCAGAGGCATGCACTCCAACATTGTGCGCGCCATCCCTGCGGATACAGCTGCCGCAGGTAGCAGTTCGAAACGGACCCCACACGCAGCGTGATTTACTGCAACGCTTGCGACAGACTCACTTGACAAGCCACCTTACTACTCTTAGCCCACGGATGAGACTTATGGCAAGACAACTCCTGCCGCGGGTGATTTTCGCGGGCCTGGCGTGCCTCTGCGCCCTGCACATCGGCACCTCGCGGGCAGCACCTGCGGCGGCCGACCGCGGCGCGCCGGTCCCCGGGGAAATTCTGGTGTTTGCCGCAGCCTCCCTCACCGATGCGCTCGCGGAGGTCGATGCCGCGTTCACCGCGGGCAGCGGGGTCAAGGTCAAGGTATCGTTCGCGGCCAGCTCAGTGCTCGCCAAACAGATCGAGGCCGGTGCGCCGGCGGACGTGTTCCTGTCGGCCGACCTGGAGTGGATGGACTATCTGGAGCAGCATGGTCTGCTGCGCACGGGCACGCGCCACGACCTGCTCGGCAACGCGCTGGTGCTGATCGCACCCGCCGACAGCACGCTGCAGTTGCAGATTGCCAGGGGGTTCAATCTCGCCGGCGCCTTGGGTAGCGGGCGCCTGTCGACCGGTGACCCGGACTCGGTTCCCGCCGGAATCTACGCGAAGGCGGCGCTGACCCAGCTCGGGGTATGGCCGAGTGTGGCGGATCGCCTGGTGCGCGCGGAAAACGTGCGCGCCGCGCTCGCCTATGTGGCGCGCGGCGAGACCCCGCTCGGCATCGTCTACAAGACCGATGCGCAGGCGGAGAAGCGTGTGCGCGTGGTGGGGGTCTTTCCCGCGGACAGTCATCCGCCCATCACCTACCCGGTGGCGCTCACCGCCGGCGCCCGCCCGCCCGCGGCGCGCTATGCCGAGTTTCTGCACAGCGCCACGGCGCGCGAAGCGTTCGTGCGCCGCGGCTTCAGCGTGCTCGCCGGACCGCGCGGCCCGTGAGTGACTGCGCGGCCTGCTAGAAGCGCCCGGCCTGGAAGTCGGCGAACGCCTGCTCGAGCTCGGCGCGCGTGTTCATCACGAACGGTCCGTACTTGGCGACCGGTTCACGCAGCGCGCGCCCCGCCACCACGATCGCGCGGCTGGTGCCGTCGCCGAGTCCGGCGAGCCGCAGCTGCGCGCCTGCGCTCAGCACGGCAAGTTCGTGCGCGCGCACCGGCGCTGATTGCTCTCCCGCCTCCACCGCGATGCTGCCCTCGAACGTGTACAGGAACGCCGCGTGCTCCTGCGGCAGTTCCAGCGCAAAGGTCGTACCGCAGTTCAGCGCCACGTCGAGATAGGTCGGATCGGTCGCAGGCTGATGGATGGGCCCGGTGACCTCCCCGATCCGTCCGGCGATGACCTTGATGCTCACGCCGGGCGCAGGCTGCACCAGCGGGATGCGTTCCGGTCCGAACTCCTGGTAGCGCGGTGCGGTCATCTTGTCGCGCGCGGGCAGGTTGAGCCACAGCTGGAAGCCGCGCATGCGCCCCTCCTGCTGTTCCGGCATCTCCGAGTGCACCAGGCCGCGCCCGGCGGTCATCCATTGCACGCTGCCGGGCACGAGCACGCCTTCGTTGCCGTGATTGTCACGGTGGCGCATACGGCCATCGAGCATGTATGTCACGGTCTCGAAGCCACGATGCGGATGATCGGGGAAGCCGGCCAGATAGTCTTCCGGCTCGTCGGTACCAAATTCATCCAGCATCAGGAACGGATCGAGGTCGGGCAGCTGCGGCTGACCGATCACGCGCCGCAACTTGACGCCGGCGCCATCCGCCGTCGGCATACCCCGGACAACACGCTGCACCGAGCGCTGCGTCATGCTGCTTGCAACCATGGCACTCACCCCGCTGTCGCTGTGAAGGGCGGACAATGGGGGTGGGCAGGGCTGGTATCAATTGCCACCGGGGACGGCGCAGCAGCAATGAAACCCCGTTCAGCGGCGCTTCAGCGCCTGTGGCCCATACAGGAAACCTGGGCGGGACGCCCCAGGTCCAAGCCTCTACACTAAGGAGAGCCCATGCGTACGCCCACACGCCGGTTCACCTTCCCGGGCACGCTCGCCGCGCTCGGGCTGCTCGGCTGCGTGGCGTTCGCACTGGCACGCGCCGATGAGGGGGATCCCCCCGGCCGCGCGGCACGGGTGAGCGACCTCGAAGGCGCGGTGTCCCTGCAGCCGGCCGGGTTCTCCGACTGGATCGCGGCGAGCCTCAACCGCCCGCTCACCACAGGCGACCGGGTCTGGACTGACCAGGATGCGCGCGCGGAGCTCGACATCGGCGACGCCGTCATCCGCCTCGCCAGCGGCACTGGTTTCGCATTCTTCAACCTCGACGACAGCCTCGCGCAGATGCAGCTGACCGCCGGCACGCTGATCGTGCGAGTGCGCGATGTGCAGGCCGATCAGGTATATGAGGTCGACACGCCGAACGTTGCCGTGTCGCTCGCAGAGCCGGGCGAATACCGCGTCGAGGTCAACGAGCGTGGCGACACGACGGTCGTGAAGGTCGGCGACGGCGCGGCCCAGGCCGCCGGCGGTGGGGCGACGATCGCGATCGGCGCGCAGCAGCAGGTGATCTTCACCGGCACCACCAAGCTCGCTTACGACACCCAGGCCCTGGGGCCGCCAGACGCCTTCGACAGCTGGTCGGCGGCGCGCGAGCAGCAGGTCGATGACTCGGCCTCGGCCGGCTACGTCGCGCCCGCCGTTCCCGGCGCGCAGGACCTCGATAACAGCGGCCGCTGGCAGGACACACCGGACTACGGCTACGTATGGATGCCCACCGCTGTCTCTGTCGGCTGGGTGCCCTACCGGTTCGGCCACTGGGTGTGGATCACGCCGTGGGGCTGGACCTGGGTGGACGACGCGGCGTGGGGCTACGCGCCGTTCCACTATGGTCGTTGGGTGCAGTGGAACAACGTCTGGGCCTGGGTGCCGGGGCCGCGCGGCCTGCGGCCGGCCTATGCGCCGGCGCTGGTGGCGTGGGTGGGCGCACCGAGTGCCGGCGCGCCCGCAGTCTTCGGCAGCGACGTCGGCTGGTTCCCGCTGGGGCCGCACGAGGTCTATCTGCCGGCGTACCGCGTGAGCGTGAACTACGTGCGCAACGTCAACCTTACCAACACCACCGGCATCAACAACACCACCATCGCCAGCATCTATCAGAACAACATGCCGCCCGCACACTACGCCAACAACCGCCCGGCAGCGGTGACGGCCGTGCCGCAGAACGTCTTCGTCGCTGCCCAGGGCGTGGGCGCAAATGCGCTGCGCCTGCCGCCGGCGGTGCTGGCCGGCGCTCTGGTCACCGGCACCGCGCCCGCCATAGCGCCGACCCGGCAAAGTGCGCTCGGTTCACCGCCGCCACGCGGCGTGGCGCGCCCGCCAGCGGCGCTCACGCGCCGCGGCGTGGTGGCGCACGCGGTTCCGCCACGAGCGCCGGTGCCGTTCGAGGAGCAGCTGGCCGCCATGCAGGGCAGCGGCGGGCGGCCGCTGGGCCGCGCGCAGCTCGCGCGTCTGCAGCCGGATGGGCCGCTGCCGGGCGTACGCGTGCTGGCCGCGACCGGCGCGGTGATCGCGGCGAGCGGCCTGCCGCATCACGGGGTTACCAGTCATGCGGCCGAGCCCCTGCGACCTGCGGCCGCGAGTGCACCGGCCAGCTTCGCCGAACGCCAGCGCATCCTGGCGCAGCCCAACCGCCTCATCGAGCCGGCAAACGCCCCGAGCGCGCCGCCCGCGACGCGCCCCAATGCGTTTGTACCGCCGAGCTTCGCGCTCCCGAGCTACTACGTTCCCGCCTGGCGCAGCGACCGGCCGCCGATCGCCGCTGCAGCAACGGCGCCACTCACGCCGCCGGCCGCAGACTCAGTCCCCGCGCGCGCGCCGCACGTGGATACTGCAGCGCCACTGCCGGTCTATCACATGCCCGGTGAGGTTCCCGCAGACCCTGCCGCACAGCGCTCGTCGCGTCAGGACCGGCCGGCCGCGGCGCGTGCGCCCGCGAGTGCCCCGGCGCCGTCGTCCAAGCCAGCGCACGATTCTGCGGCGCACGCCGACCGCGATTCGCGCGAACGCACCGTGCGCTAGACGGAATTGTCGGCAGCGCCGCCGGCGGCGTACTGCAACGCCTCGCGCTCGAGTTCCCTGACGAAATCCCGTACTTCCTCACGGCTGCACATCTGCCGCTCGAGCAGTGCCTGCAGCAGTGTCTCGAGGTGCACGCGCAGTGCCACGACGAGCGTGCTGAGCGGATAGCGCTGCAGTCCGATCATCAGGTCGTTCATCTCATCCAGACATTGCTCGAGGCTGCCGTCGTCGCGGGCCGGTTCTCTGTTGCGCATGTGACATTGCTCCGGAGACTGCTTGCGGCGACACCGTACACCAGCGTGCCGTGGCGCTGCGCGGGGCCCGCGCGCCGGCATCAATGTTTCTGCACAAACAGACAGGCAATCGCGATTCCAATCGCCCGCTGCCTGCATAGACTTCCCCGCCCGACCTGGCGAACCAACACGACACGGAGCAGGCACCATGCACAGTTTCACGTTGACCGCGATCGGCAATCTGGCGCGCGACCCGGAGCTGGTCGTCAAGGCCGGTTCGACCTATGCGCGCTTCTGTCTCATCGGCAATGACTACGCCGGCAAGGACGAGGAGGGCGCGGCGCGGGACGTGGCGACCAGCATGTGGTTCACCGCGTTCGACGCGCTCGCGGAAACCCTGGCACAGCACGCACGCCTCGGTGATCAGCTGATCGTGACCGCTCACGTGCGCGCCAGCACCTGGACCGACAAGCAGGGCGAGCGGCAATATGATCATTCCTTCATCGCCGACGGCTTCCGTTTCGGCGCCCCCGGCAAGGCGGGCCGCGAACTGCGCGAGGCGCGTCGCGATCAGCAAACCGCGCGCGTGAGCGCGGCGCAGCGCTAGGACAGCCGCGATGCATGCACACGACACGCGGCAGCTGCGGCGCACACACGGCTGGGCGATGGCCGTGCCGGTAATGATTCCGCTTGAGGCGCTGGCGCAGGCCGCCGGCTCGCCGTTTATGACCGGCGCGACCGCTCTGCAAACTAACATTCTCGCCTGGCTGACTCCGATCGCCGTGATTTTGGTCATGGCCCTCGGTGCCATGGCCATGGCAAATCGCATGTCGTGGGGCTGGTGTCTCGGCGCAATTTTTGGCATCGCAATCGCCTTCGGCGCGCCGCAGATCGTGAGCTGGGTCCGCGGCATGTTCGGCGTCTAAGGCGGCGATGGACGCGCGCAACGCGGGATTGACCGCAGACCCGCTGTTCGTCGGCGCCACAAGGCCGCCAATGCGCTGGGGCGTCACGTATACGGCACTGTTGCTCAATCTGGTTTTCACGATGGAAATGTTTTTACTGACGCCGCAATTTGTTGACTTTGTTGCTGTGCGCGCCGATTCACGGGCTGTGCGCCCTCCTGTGTGCGCGCGACGCGCGCTATTTCGATCTGCTGCTGCTGTGGGGGCGCACACGACTGCCGTCCGTGTACGGCAACCTGCGCCTCTGGGGCGCTAGCAGCTACAGCCCGCTGGCGCTCGATCTACCGGACGTGCGCGGCCTGCGGCGCGGCCGCACGGTGATAGTCGCACTCGGCGGCATCGACAGGGGAATTCCGTGCTGAACGGCCGGCGCGCACAGCAGTTGCGGCGCGAGCGCGTCGCCGCCGAACACATTCCCTACACGGCACACGTCGCGGATGCCGTGGTGAAGACGGGCGCGGGGGACTACCTGCTGGCGTTTCGGCTCGGCGGTGCGAGCTTCGAAAGCGCCGACGATGAGACCCTCAATAGCTGGCACGAGCGTCTCAACGTCCTGTGGCGCAACCTCGCCAGCCCGAACCTAGCCGTATGGACGCACCTGGTGCGGCGGCCGCTGCGCGCGCCGCCGCCGGCAGCGACCGGGGAGGGCTTCGCCGCGGTGCTGGCGGCCAAGTACCGCGAGCGCCTGGCGGGCGAGGCGATGATGGTGAACGAGCTGTATCTGGCGCTGTGCTACCGGCCCGTGGCGGGACGGGCCGTCGGTCTGGCAGCGCGGCTGCTCGCGCGCACGCAGGCGGCGCCGGCCGCGGCTGAATTGTCGGACGCGCTGGACAACTGCGCCAAGCTCGCGCAGACGGTGCAGGCCGCGCTGGCGCGCTATGAGCCCGAGGCGCTCGGCACCTACCGCTGCGGGCCCTACTGGTGCTCTTCACTCCTGGAGTACCTGGCGCTGCTGGTGAACGGTGAACGGCGGCGCGTGCCGCTGCCGCAGGGTCCGCTTGGCGAGGCGCTCGTGACCACGCGCCTGCTGTTCGGCAGCGAGGCCATCGAGTACCGCCTGCCGGCGCGCACCCGGGTCGCGGCGATGCTCGGCATCAAGGAATACCCGACCCCGAGCAGCGTCGGCATGTTCAATCGGCTGCTGTCGGCGCCGTTTGCACTGGTGCTGACGCAGTCGTTCAGTTTCCTGTCGCGCGCCGCCGGTCAGGCACTGCTGCAGCGCCAGCACGTACGCTTCGCCAACGCCGGCGACTTCGCGCGTGTCGCAGGCTGCGCAGCTGAAGCAGGCGCTCGACGCGTTGAGCAGCAATGAGTTCGTCATGGGGGACCATCACCTGTCGCTCCAGGTGCTGACCGAGCTGCCGGTCGAGGCGGCAGCTGTGCCTGAGGCCACCCGGCTCAGGGAGCTCAACGATCGCGTGGCCCTCGCGCGCAACATGCTTGCCGACACCGGCATGACGGTGGCGCGCGAAGACCTGGCGGTCGAGGCTGCCTTTTGGGCGCAACTGCCCGGCAACTTCGCCATGCGCACCCGCAAGGCGCCCATCACCTCGCGCAACCTTGCCGCGCTGGCACCGTTCCACAACTACCCGGCGGGCAGGGCCGCGGGCAACCACTGGGGCGAAGCACTCGCGCTCTTGTGCACCAGTGCCCGTTCGCCCTACTACTTCTCACTGCACGCCAGCGACCCAGCCGATCCGGGTGGCGGCAGCCGCCGCGATACCGGCCACACCTTCATCTGCGGTCCGACCGGCTCGGGCAAGACCGTTTTCATCGGCTTCCTGATCACCGTGCTGCAGCGCCTTGGCGCGACCCAGGTGATTTTCGACAAGGATCACGGCCTGGAGATCCTGGTGCGCGCGCTTGGGGGCGAGTATTTCGAACTGCGCCACGGCATCCCGACCGGCCTCAATCCGCTGCAGCTGCCGCCCGGCGGCATGCACCTCGAGTTCCAGAAAACCTGGTTGCGCCTGCTGGTGCGCTCACCACGCGCCCGCTCGCTGAGCGCACGCGAGGAGGCCGACCTCGATCACGCCCTGCACGGCACGCTGGCACTCGATCCATGCGGCGCGCCGGCTGTCGCGCCTCCTGGAGTATCTCGACCCCACCGATCCGGAAGGCGTGCATGCGCGGCTCGCACGCTGGTGTGCGAGCGCCCGCGGCGACTATGCCTGGGTCTTCGACAACGCTGTGGACGCGGTGGCGCCGCAGCTGACCGGGCGGGCGCTCATTGCCTTCGATGTCACCCAGTTTCTCGACAACGAGCTCACCCGCCCACCCCTCACTCTTTACATGTTCCACCTGGTGCGTCAGCTGCTCGACGGCCGGCGCCTGGTGTGCTGGATGGATGAGTTCTGGCGGCTGCTCGCCGACCCGGCCTTCGAAGGTTTCGCCAAGGACGGCCCCAAGACCTGGCGCAAGCTGAACGGTGTCATGTGCCTGGCGACTCAGAGCCCGGGCGATGTGCTCGAAAGTCCAATCAGCCGCACCATCATCGAACAGACGCCCACCAAGGTGTTCTTCCCGAATGTCGACGCCAGCGCCCAGGAGTACACGCGCGGCTTCGGCCTGAGCGAGCGCGAATTCAAGCTGATCAGGGAACAGCTCGAGCCCGGCTCGCGCGCATTCCTGGTCAAGCAGGGACATCACAGCGTCGTGTGTCGGCTGGATCTGCAGCACTGCGAGGCGGAGCTCGCGGTGATTTCCGGGCGCGCCAGCGAACTGGAGCGCATGCGCCGCCTCGTAGCAGAGCACGGTCCGCTGCCGCAGCACTGGCTGCCGCCGTTTCTGGCTGCCGCGTCCGGTGCCGCCGGCAGTGAGCCCAATTCACCCGCCGACAGGAGACTGCCATGACCCAGCGCTGCATCCACGCGTTCTTCGTTACCGCCTGCCTGCTGGCGGTGTCGCCCTCGCACGCGCAGTTCGCGGTGATTGACGTGGCCTCGCTCGACGCAGCTGGTCTCCCAGGTAAACACCCTGCAGCAGCAGGTGGCGACCGCGCGCAGCCAGCTTACCCAGGCGCAGGCCGAGTACCAGGCGATGACAGGAGCGCGGGGCATGCAGCAGCTGCTTGCCGGCACGCAGCGCAACTACCTGCCGGCGAGCTGGCCGGCGCTGCAGGCCGTGCTGGCAGGCGGCCACGGCTATCCGGCGCTGTCCACGGATCTGCAGGCGCAGCAGCGCGCGACCGCAGTACTGACACCGCAGCGGCTCGCGACACTCTCGCCCGCGGCCGCTACGCAGCTGCAGAACGAGCGGCAGTCGGTCGCGCTTCTGCAAAGCCTCTCGCACGCAGCGCTGGCCAACTCCAGCACGCGCTTTGCTGCCTTGCAACAGCTCATCGACGCCATCGGCCGCGCCGGCGACCAGAAAGCCATTCTTGAGCTGCAGGCACGCATCGCCGCCGAGCAGGGGATGCTGCAGAACGAACACACCAAGCTGCAGGTGCTCTATCAGAGTGCACAGGCACAGCAATGGGCCGACGCGCAGCGCGCGCGCGAGCTGACGGTGTCCGGACACGGGCAGTTCGCCGGCCGCTTCCAGCCGACACTGTGAGCCGGAGCGGCCGACGTGGGCTTCTTTGCAACATTCTGGAGTTGGCTCAATGGGCAGCTCGCCGGTTACATCGGCACCAACACGGCGCTGGTAGCCGCGGCTCTCGAGCCGGCCATCGTGACGCTCGCGACGATCTACGTCATGGTCTGGGGCTACCTGCAGCTGACCGGCCGCATAGAGGAACCACTGACGGACGGCCTCAAGCGGCTCGTAACGCTGGCGGTCGTGCTCGGCGGTGCGGTGCAGCTGTGGCTGTACAACACCGTGCTGGTGGATACGTTCTATCGCGCGCCCGCGCAGCTGGTGTCTGCGGTGGTCGGTGTGCAGGACCCGGTCACCACCGTCGACGCCATCTGGGAGCGCGGCGGCGCCGTTGCTGACTTTCTGTGGAACAACGGCGGCGTCTTCAGCGGCGATTTCGGCTATTACGTCGCCGGTGCCGTCGTGTGGGTGCTGATGGGACTTCTGTGCGTGTACACGATGTTCCTGATCGCTCTTTCCGGGATCGCGCTGGCAATTCTGCTGGCACTCGGGCCGCTGTTCCTGGCGCTGCTGCTGTTTGACGCCACGCGGCGTTTCTTTGAAGCGTGGCTGGCGCAGCTTGCCAACTACGCGCTCATTACGATTCTCACCGTGCTGGTCGCGGCACTGCTGCTGCAGGTGGTGGAGTCGTACGCGACCCAGACGGCCGCCCGCGGCGCGGCCATCGCCACCGTGGACGCGCTCAACATGGTGCTGGTCGCCGTATTGGTGTTCCTGCTGATGCGTCAGGTGATGCCGATCGCGGCGGCCCTGGCCGGAGGCATCGCCCTCAATAGCTTCGGTACCGTCAGCCGCCTTGTGAGCTGGGGTCTGCGGCGCGGCGCCGCCACCGCAGGCGGCGCCGGCGCGCTCGCGGCACAGGCGCTGACGGCGGGGCAAGGCGCCGCTGCACCGCGGCTGCAACGCGCCGTGTGGCGCATTTCCTGAAGGAGGGCGCGAACGATGTTACGCAGTCTCGCGATTGCCTTGCTGCTGCCAGCGTTGCTCGGAGCATGCGCCGCACGGCCGCCGCGCTGCCACGGGCCACTGCAACCGATCAACACGGCGCAGGCGCAGGATGCGGGCGTTGTGCCGAATTCGATGTCGGGCCGGTAGTGCGGTGACGGACGAAACGCTGCGCGAGTACTTCAATGAAGCGGCCGGCTGGGACGCGGATCGGGCCGCGCAGCTGCGCCGCAGTTCGCGACGTGCCTGGCAGGTCGCGGCCGCTGCCTGCCTCTGCGCGCTGGCGATGGCCGCCAGCCTTGCGTTGCTGATGCCGCTGAAGCGTGTCGAGCCGTTCGTGGTGCGCGTCGACAGCAGTACCGGAGTGGTCGATGTGGTGCCGGTCTACAACGGCAGCGCCGGCCTTGAGCAGACGGTGACGCGTTACTTCCTCACTCACTACGTCAGCGTGTGCGAGCGCTTCAACTTCGCAACTGCCGAGAGCGACTATGAGGAGTGCGGCGCCTTTCACGGGGCACAGCGCAACCAGGCCTGGTATGCCCTGTGGAACCCAACCAACCCGGCCTCACCCCTCAACGTGCACAAGGACGGCAGCACGGTCACGGTGCAGATCGAGGCGGTGAGCTTTTTCCAGCGCGGCAGCGGCGTGACCGATCTTGCCCAGGTGCGTTATCTGAAAACCGAACGCCAGGGTGGTGACGGTGCCGCGGCTCGCACCTCCCACTGGATCGCGACCATTCAGTATGCCTATGCCGCGCCGCCGCGCGATCCGCGCGTGCGTCGCTGGAATCCGCTGGGCTTCAAGGTCGTGGAACTCACCACCGAGCCCGAGGTGAGCGCGCCTGCGGCCGCCGATACCACCCGTTAGCTGCCGATCTGGAGCGCGCATGTTTTCAATCACACGCTGGCCGGCCTGTCTGCGCATGGCCCTGCTGCTTGCGGGAGCCGTGCTGGGTGCTGGGGTCAGGGCGCACGCCGCTTCCGCCGCCCCGGGCACAGGCGATGCCCGCATCCGCCTCATGAGTTACGCACCCGACGAGGTCTACCGGCTGCACGGCTACGTGGGCTATCAGATCGACCTGGAGTTTGAAGCCGGCGAGACCTTCGTCGGCCTCGGCAGCGGCGACCTGGACAGCCTCACCTTCGCCGCCCAGGCCAATCACCTGTTCGTGAAGCCACGGCAGGGCGGTATCGAGACCAATCTCACCGTGCTCACCAGCCGCCGTGCTTACCACTTCGATTACCTGACGAGCGAGCGCCGGCCCGAGCCGGCGCTGGGCGACGTGATCTACGTACTGCGCTTCACCTATCCGCCGGGCCCGGAGGAGCGCGCGTCCGACAAAGTCGAGCGGCGCCTGGCGGAGGCTGCGCAGAGCCGCTGGCACAACCTGAACTACGTCTACGGGGGCGCGACGCAGCTCAAACCCGTCGCCGCCTGGGACGACGGGGTGCAGACGCGGCTGCGCTTCGGTCCGCAGCAGGAATTGCCGGCAGTGTTCGTCCGCAACGATGACGGCAGCGAGTCACTCTTGAACTTCACAGTCGAGTCCGGTGAGCTGGTCCTGCATCGCGTCAGCCGCCATTTCGTCGTGCGCCGCGGCCGGCTCGAGGGCTGCATCGTCAATCAGGGCTTCACCGGCAGCGGTGAGCGTTTGCAGTCCGGCACGGTCGCGCCTGCCGTACAGCGCCTCACCAAGGAGGCGCCGCCGTGAGCGCGTCCGAGCCTGCGCACGAGGAGGCAGCGGTGCGTGGCGAGCGCAGCGCGGCGCTGGTCAACGCCGCCCGCAGCATGCAGGCACGCGTCAGCAACATTCTGGCCGCTGCTCTCATGATTGCGCTCGGCGTCGGCGCACTCACCTGGTACTACGCCCACGCGCTCACGCGCCAGTCGCACGCGCGCGCGGCGGCGCAGTCAACCGTGCAGAGTCGCGCCCAGGGTGAAATGCCCCTGCCGCCGCTCGGGCGCATAGTGCCGCCAGCGAGCAGCCCGTACCCGAGGCGGTGCCGTCGCCGGCGGAAGCGCCGCTGCTTGAGGCACCCGCGCCGGTCAGCGTCCCCACCGCGCCCAACGCGGCAGCGAGCCCCGCACCTGCGCTGAGTCCGGCTGCAGTGGCACGCGAGCGCCGCGGCGGCGGCGCGGTGTTCACGCGCGCCGCGGACTCCGCCGCGACGCCGGGCGCGCCGGCGGCCACAGGCGACGGGGCTGCAGCAGCCGCAGCCTCAGGCACCCGCGAGTCGGCTCGTGCGGCCAGCGAGGCGGGCGAGGGCGCGCTGAGCTCCCTGCTGCGTCCGAGCGCCAGCGCAGTGCTGCAGGCGCAGCGACTGCCCACATCGCGCCTGCTCCTGCCGCAGGGCGCATTCATCGACTGCACGCTGGAAACGGCGATCGACTCGACCCTGCCGGGTATGACCACCTGCATCACGGCTGCCGACACCTTCGGAGCGGACGGCAAGGTGGTACTGCTCGAGCGCGGCACGAAGCTCGTCGGTGAGACGCGCGGGCAGGTGCAGCAGGGCCAGGCGCGCGTGTTCGTCGCCTGGGCGCAGGCGCGCACGCCGACCGGCGTGATCGTACCGCTCGACTCGCCCGGTACCGATGAGCTCGGGCGCGCCGGGCTGCCCGGCGAAGTCGAACACCACTTCTGGCAGCGCTTCGGTGCCGCCATGCTGATCTCGGTCGTCGACGGTGCCGTGCAGGCCGGCGTGCAGGCGTCGAGCCGTTCCGGGGGCACCGTGGTGTACGCCCCTTCTGCCTCGCAGGACGTGCTCACCGAAGTGCTGAAGGACACGTTGCGCATCGCGCCGACAGTCGTGAAGCGCAACGGCGACCGCATCCAGGTGCTGGTCGCGCACGATCTGGATTTCAGGTCGGTTTATGAGCTGCGCATTGCCGGCCGCTGAGGGGGCCGGCCCCGCGCCGGCAGCCGCGACCGCGGCCGGCCTGTCCGCGCTCGACCTGACGCTGCGCGCGCTACGCCCGCTGCTGGCGGATCAGCAGGTTACCGAGCTGTGCATCAACCGGCCCGGTGAGATTTTCGTCGAGACGGGCGCCGGCTGGCGCTGCGAGCCGCTGCCGTTCGCCGACTTCGACTGGTGCCGCAGGTTCGCCAAGCTGGTCGCCAACGTCACCCGGCAGCGTGTCGATGAGACCTCGCCGCTTTTGTCGGCAGCGCTCCCTTCGGGCGAGCGCGTGCAGATCGTACTGCCGCCGGCGACCACGTCCGGCTGCATCGCCATCACGATTCGCCGTCCGACGGACGTCGTCTGGCCCATCGAGGAACTGGCACGGCGCGGCGCGTTCGATGCGCTGCAGGTGCGCGACGGTCGCGGCCGCGAGGCGGACGAGGAACTGCAGCAGCTGCTCGCGGCAGGCCAGTACGCGGCATTCCTGCGCCTCGCGGTGCGCGCGCGCAAGAACATCGTGGTGTCGGGTGCGACCGGCTCGGGCAAGACCACCTGGACCAAGGCGCTCATCTGCGAGATCCCGCCGCACGAGCGGCTGGTGACCATCGAAGACGCCCGCGAACTGGTGCTCGAACGCCACGCGAATCACGTGCGTCTCTTCTACAGCAAGGACGACCAGGGTCTGGCGCGCGTCACGCCAAGCAGCTGCTCGAGTGCTGCCTGCGGCTGCGCCCCGACCGCATCCTGCTCGCCGAGCTGCGCGCCGCGGAAGCCTTCGACTACCTGCGCAATGTGAATTCCGGGCATCCCGGATCGATCACCAGCGTGCACGCGACCAGCGCCGAGCTGGCGTTCGAGCAGCTGGTGCTGCTGGTCAAGCAGAACGCTGCGGGCCGCGGCCTGGCGCGTCGCGATATCCGCAGCCTGCTGTATCTGCTCGTCGACGTCGTGGTGCAGTGCGGACTCGAACAGCACCGGCGTGTCATCCGTGAGGTCTGGTTCGAGCCCTCGCGCAAGGAGCGGCACGGCAGCCGGCGCGCAGCGAGGATGGCGCCGCCGTGATGCACAGCGCGACGCTGCTGCACGGCTGGTGGGGATTGGCATCCGCGTACGCGGCAGTGCAGGGACCGCTGCTCGCTGGACTCATCCGCCAGCGCGCGCCGCTGCGACAGCTGCTGCTGTCGCCGCTCGCTGCGGCACCGCTGACATTGGCTGCCGGGATCGGCATGGCCGCAGGCGCATCGCTCTTGGCGCCGCTGGGTCTTGCCGGCAGCCTGCTGCAGGTTGCGACGGGGGTCGGCGCCAGCGCCGCGCTCGGTTATACAGCCGGACGCACCCTGGCGCGCAGTACACGGCCGGCCGTGCTGCAGCAGCGCGGTGCGATCGTCACCGAAGCTCCCGCCAGCGTGCCCGCGACGCCGCGCCGGGCGCGCGGTGGCGCGCGTACCGCAGGCCCCATCACGTGGCGGGTCTGCCGGTGAGCCCGGAAGACGAGGTTAAGCACTTCAAAGTCATCGGGACCACCGGCACGGGAAAAAGCACGGCGATCAGCGAGATGCTCGGCGCCGCCCTGGCGCGCGGCGACCGCGCCGTCATCGCCGACCCCGATGGCGGCTACCTGCGACGCTTCTACGATGCGCGCCGCGGCGATGTGATCCTCAATCCCTTCGAGTCACGCTCGGCCAAGTGGGACCTGTTTGGCGAGATCGCCACCGACTACGACGTCGAACAGCTGGCGCGCTCCCTGATCCCGGATCACCAGGGCTCGGATCGCAGCTGGCGCGCCTACGCCCGCACCTTCTTCAGCGCGGTGACTGCCCAGGCGCACGCCGCCGGCACGCGCGAAGTGAGCGAGTTATACCGCCTGCTGATGGTGGCCGGCACCGCCGAACTGCGCACGCTGGTCGCCGGCACGCCCGCCCAGCCATTTCTGGAAGAGCACAACGGGCGCATGTTCGACTCGATCCGCTCCGTGACCAGCTCCGCGGTGAGTTCACTCGATTACGTATCGCGGCAGCGCAGCGCGCCGTTCGCGGTGCGCGACTGGGTGAGCGGCTCGCGCGCGGGCAACAGCGGTGGGGTGTTGTTCATGCCGTACCGCGCCGGCCAGATCGCGGCACTGCGCTCGACGCTCTCCGCCTGGATGCGGCTTGCGATTTTTGAGGCCATGAACGGTGGCGAAGGGCAGGAACCTCTGTGGTTCGTGGTGGATGAACTCGATGCGCTCGGGCAAATCGACGGCCTCAAGGACGCTCTGGCGCGATTACGCAAGTTCGGCGGCCGCTGCGTGCTGGGCTTCCAGTCAATTGCGCAAGTGTCTTCCACTTACGGCGGGGGCGAAGCCCAGACGCTCGTCGAAAACTGCGGCAACACGTTGATTCTGCGCTGTTCCGGCAGCGAGCACGGTGGCACCTCGCAATTCGCCTCGCGCCTGATCGGCGAGCGCGAAGTGACGCGCATCGATACCTCGCGCTCGCGCCGCGCCACCGACCTCTGGCCGGCAGTCACCAAAGCGGAGCATTGCCGCACCGAGGCTGCGGTTATGGCCTCGCAGATCGAGCAGCTGCCGGACCTGAGCGGTTATCTCAAGTTCGCCTCGAGCCCCGCGTGGCGGCGCGTGCGCCTGCAGCCCTGCGTGCAGCGTGCGCCCGAGAATAATGAGCCCGCAGCAAGTGTGGTGCGGATCCGGCGCGGCCACACGGCGCATGCGGACGTGAAGCTGTCCGGCGCCGAGCCGGGCGGCCACGCGCTGGAGCCCTAAGTGAGCGGCACGAGCGCGCCTGAGCACAGCGACACGCTGAAGCTGGGTCTTCTCATGGAGACCGCCCAGACGCAGCAGACGCTGGTAGCGGCGGCGCTGGAGCGGCTGCGTGAGCACACCGCCGGCCTCGACGCGGTGGTACGCGATGAGATCCGCGGCACGCTGCTCGAAGAGATGCAGTCGCTGCACGCCGAAGGCCAGCGCGCGGCAGCCGCGCTGCGCTCGTTGCAGCAGGCCGCCAACCTGCGGCTGACCGCGTGGAGCCTCGCGATCCTGACGTTTGCCGTGGCCACGCCATTTGCGGTTGCGTGGTGGATGCTGCCAACGCCTGCTGCCGTAGCGACGCTCACCGCCCGACGCGAGCAGCTGTCCGACAACATAGCACTCCTCACGCAGCAGGGAGGCAAGCTGCAGTTGCGCCGCTGCGGAACGACGCAGCGTCTGTGCGTGCGCATCGATCGCGGCGCTCCCGCCTACGGCGAGGGTGGCGACTTCCTGGTGGTCAAGGGCTACTGACTTGGCCGTGGACTGGCAGTCACTGCAGCTGCACGCGCATGCGTGGCACCAGGCGTTACCGGCACTGGCGGCGTTGCTGCTGGTGGCCTGTCTCATTGCCAGGGCACGCCCGGACGAGTCCCACCGCCGCGGCGCTCAGGTTCTGGAAGGTCTACACGCGCGCCGCGCCCAGCGGCGCCGCCTGCGCCCCGGCGCACTGCAACTCGCGGGCGTGGCTCTTAAGGAGAGCGAGGAGTCGCGCCACTTCAAACTGATCGGCACGACCGGTACGGGCAAATCGACCGCCATTGCGGATCTGCTGGCGCGGGCGCTGGCGCGCGGCGATCGCGCGGTCATTACCGACCCGGACGGCGGCTACCGCGCGCGCCTGTTCGAAAGACGTCGCGGCGACGTGATCCTCAATCCGTTCGAGCCGCTGGCGGTTAAATGGGATCCGTTCGCCGAGATCCGTGCGCCCTGGGACGTCGAGCAGCTCGTGAGCGGCCTGATACCAGCGAGCGATGATCCGTCGACGCGCGAATGGCGCGGCTATGCACGCACCTTCCTCAGCGCCGTGACGCGCCGCTGCTGCGAAAGCGGCCGCCGGGACAGCGGCGAGCTGTGGCGTCTCTTGACGATGGCCGGCAACGCGGAGCTGCAGGGGCTGGTGGCCGGCTCTCCGGCGCAGCCGTTTCTCGAACCGGAGAACGCGCGAATGTTCGGCTCGATTCGCTCGGTCGCCGGCTCCGCGGCCGCCGCGCTGGAATTTCTGCAGGCGCAGCGGGCGCGCAGCTTCTCGGTGCGCCAATGGGTGCAATCCGGGCAGGGGGTGCTGTTCATTCCTTACCGCGCCTCGCAGATCGCGGCGCTGCGCTCGATCATCGCGACCTGGGTGCGGCTCGCGATCTTTCAGGCACTCGATGGCGCGCAGCACGATCAACGGCTGTGGTTCGTGGTGGACGAGCTCGACTCGCTCGGCGCCATCGACGGGCTGAAGGACGCGCTCGCGCGCCTGCGAAAATTCGGTGGCCGCTGCGTCCTTGGCTTCCAGTCGGTTTCCCAGGTCTCCAGTACTTACGGAGCAGGAGAGGCGCAGACAATCATCGAGAACTGCAGCTCGACTTTGATTCTGCGCTGCGCCGGCAGCGAGCACGGGGGCACCTCGCAATTTGCCGCGCGCCTGATCGGCGAACGTGAAGTACTGCGCCGGCAGACTTCTCGCGGCCGCGACCGTGAGGCATGGTTCGGCGCCCGCGGCGCGCGCCGCTCCACCAGCGTGAGCCAGCAGCAGGTCACCGAGTCCGCCGTGCTGGCGTCGCAGCTCGAGCAGCTGCCCGATTTCACGGGCTACCTGAAAACAGCCGCATACCCGCAGTGGCTGCGGGTGCACGTGCGGCGCGGTCGCTAAGCCGATGGCGATCTTTTTCCTGCAGATCACTTCCGTGCAGCGCAGTGCCGGGCGCCGCGCGACCGCCTCGGCCGCTTACCGCGCCGGCGAGCGCATACGCGACGAGCGCAGCGGTGAGGTGCACAACCACTCGCGCCGGCGCGACGTCCTGCATACGGAAATATTCCTGCCGGCCCAGTTCGACGGCCAGCCGGTCGGCTGGGCGCGCCAGCGCGAGCGTCTGTGGAACAGTGCCGAGCATGCCGAGAAGCGCTACAACGCCCGCGTGGCACGCGAGTATCAGGTGACGCTGCCGGCAGAGCTGTCGGCGAGGCAGCGCGTGGCTCTGGCACGCGACTTCGCGCGCGAGATCAGCGAGCGCTACAAGGTGGCCGTGGATCTGGCGGTGCACGAGCCGCGGCCCGACGGGGATGCGCGTCACTTCCACGCGCATCTGCTGACCACCACCCGTGAGATCACGCCGACCGGACTTGGCGCAAAGGCCGGGCTGGACATGCAGGCGGTGGAGCGCCGCCGCCGTGGCCTGCCCGACCACAGCCGCGAGTTCGTCAACGTGCGCGAGCGCTGGGCGATACTTGCCAACGAGGCGCTGCGGGCCGCGAACCTGAGCGAGCGCATCGACCATCGTAGTCTCGCCGCGCAGGGCATCGATCGTGAGCCGCTGCCGCGCATTCCGCTGAAGCATTTGAAGATGGAACAACGCGGCCTGCGCAGCGAGGTCGCCGAACGGCTGCGCGCGGACTACCGGGAGCGTGTGCAGCGGCGGCTGGAGCGCGTGGCAAGCGCAGCGGTCACGACCGCGGCGCCGGCGCGCGAGCGTGAGCCCGCACCCGCTGCGGCTACGGGTGCGGACATCGGCGAGGTGCGGCGCCAGGCGCGCGAGGCATGGCTGGCACTGCGCTCCCAGCAGATCGCCGGCGGCGCGCCGGCGCGGGAGGCTGCGCCCGCGGTGCCGCGCAACACGCGCGAACGCGACGCATCACAGAGCGAAGCGCAGCCGCCGGAGGACCTGGCGCTGTGAGGCGCGGCCGGCGCGCAGCTGGCGCGCCCACACAGCGTCAGCGCTTAAGAGGAGGCCAGCAGTTCGTCGACCCGCAGCACCGGATAGAGATTGAGGCGCGTATCCCACGAGGCGTGGCGCCGCAGAAAGAAATCCAGGCGCGCGCTGCTGCTGGCGGCAAAGGCCGCGTCGGCTGCCATCTGCGCCTCAAACTGCTGCTGCAGGGAGGGATCCTGCGTCAGCATCTCGCGCGCGATCTGCTCGGCGACGTAGGGTTCCATACGTTCCTTCTGCTCGAAGCAGGCGTTGAACAGCCCCCAGGCGGCGAAGGAATCGGGCGCCTGCGGCTCGAGCAGATGCATCACCAGGCGCGCCACGGGCTGCGCAATCGGGACGAACACCGCGCCGGCGCCGATGTCCTGCGCCTCGCGCTGCCAGCTGCCGTGCAGCTGCACGCGCATGCGCCCCTCGAACGGCGCCGCACTGAATTCGGCATGACTGGCTCGGAACACCTGCGCGCGCACCGCGCGGCTGGCCGTGCGCACCGGCGCGAACACGATGCCGTGCTGCGTCAGCCGCGGTGCAATGTCGGCTGCCCAGGCAGCCGGGATGACGTAACCGCCGAGCGGCGCCTGCACCCGCAGCGACGGCGACACCTGATCGCGGAACGGCACGCGCCATATCTGCGGCCGTGTCGGATCGTAGAGCGTCGCCGGCGCACCGCTGATTGCCGACGTCGCGCGGCTGTACGCATAGCCGGGAAAGTCGATGAGCTGCGTCCCGCCGGCGCCGCCGGCATCGCTGCGGCCGCCGGCACCGGCCTCGCGCCAGCCCGAGCTGTAATCGAGCACCACCTCGCTGCCGCCGAGGCGGGCGGCATCCAGATCCGCCTGCCGCGCCAGCTCCTGCCACTGCACGCCGTGCTGCACCATGAGCTGCGCCAGTGCCACGATGGTGTTGCGCGTGACGCGCACGCGCGTCGCATAATCCTTCCACGAATGCGTCTCGACCAGCAGCGTGAAGCGGTTGCGCTGCGGAAAATAGCCGGTGGAAAAGCGCGGCGAGTAAACCGTGAGCAGAAAGCCCGAAGACGGATCGTCGCTCTCGGCCAGATCCGGGTAGAAGGGCAGGGGCTGTGAGCCCTGCTCCGTGAGCTGCGCGATCAGCGCATCGCGCAGGGTGCGACCGGCAGCGTACAGGTGCGGGTCGCCCTGGTTGACGGGCTCCGCCTGCAACGAAATGTCGGGCTGAAAGTCGGCGCCGTCGGTGACGTGCAGGTCGGCGCACACCAGCGGGTCCCAGGCGCGGATGAGCCCGAGCATGGCGCGCATTTCCGGGGAATCCGCCTTGGTGTAGTCGCGGTTCAGGTTGAGGTTCTGCGCGGTCGTGCGCCAGCCGGTTTCCTCAGGACCGTTCTGGTTGGGCCGGTTCCAGCGACCGACCCGCTCGTGACCGTCGACATTGAAAGCCGGCACGAACAGCACCGCGATGCGCTCGAGCGCTCCGGGCGCAGCGCTCCCCTCGAGCATCTGCCGCAGCGCTATGAAGCCTGCGTCCTTGCCGTCGCTTTCACCCGGATGGATGCCTCCCTGCAGCATGAGTAGCGGTGCCCGGCGTGCATCGGTGCGCGTGGCGAGCAGCGCCCGCATGGGCCGCCCCTCCGCCGAGCGGCCGAACTCGAAGCTGCGCACCGCATCGGGCCAGGCGGCGGCGAAGGCGGCGCACAGGCGCGTGACCTCATCGCTGCGACCGGTCTGGCGGAATCCGGACTGCTCGGCGAGAGTTGTGAGCTGTTCGTGCATGCACGAATCTTAGCTAACACGCCGCGGGCGCCGCGCGGCCTTCGCCGTCAGAGGCTGCTGTACCAGCTGACTCCGCCCGGATCGAGCTCGCGGCGTGCCAGGCCCCGTGCGATCAGGCAGTTCAGATGCGCGATGCTCTCGCCGGTGGCCATGCTGAGCATGTCGCCACCGATCGGACGGCGGAACAGTACGGCGAACACGTCGAGCGCGCGCCGCGGCGTGCTGAGCAGCCCCAGGACCCGTGTCAGGCGCCGCTCGTGGCCGGCGATGAGTTCGTCGAGGCGGGCATGCAGACCGCGGAACGGTTCGTTGTGCGAGGGCAGCACCAGCACGTCGTCAGGCACGCGCTCTTTGATGGCGGCCAGCGATGCGAGCCAGTCGCTGAGCGGGTCGGCGTCCGGCTCGGTGGGGAACACCGACACGTTCGAGCTGATGCGCGGCAGCACCTGGTCGCCGGAGATCAGCACGCGAAGTTGCGGTGAGTACAGGCACAGGTGTTCGGGCGAGTGGCCGCGCCCGACCACCGCAGCCCAGCGATGCTCGCCGATCGGGAACTCCTCGCCATCGGTCACGCGCCGGTAGCTGTCCGGCAGCGCGTAGACCGCCTTGCCGAAGCCGCCGAAGCGCGCCTGGTAGCTGGCGAGGGCTGCGGCATCCCAGCCGGCCGCCTGGTAGAAGCGCACGCCGTCCGGCGGCGCCTCGCGGCCGGTGTCTGCCACCAACATGCGGCAGGTCAGGTATTCCAGCCGGGTCGTCCACAGCCGGCACTCGTACTGGCGGGTCAGCCAGCCGGCCATGCCGATGTGGTCGGGGTGCATGTGGGTGCAGATCACGCGCACCACCGGCAGCGACTTGAGCACGCCGCTGAAGGCGCTCTGCCAGTGCGTTGCGGTGTGCGCGGTATGCATGCCGGTGTCGATGAGCGTCCACCCCGGTGCGTCCGCCGCCGCCCACACATTGATATGGTTCAGCCCGGCCATCGGCAGCGGCATGCGCAGCCACAGCAGGCCCGGCGCCACCGTGACGGCCTGCCCGGGTTGCGGGGCGGTGGGGTACGGGTAGCTGAGCGCGGGGGCGGCGGCTGTGGGCTGCATGCGCAGCAATGTAGGGGATACGCCGGCGTACCGGTAGTGTCAGGCCTTAGCGCGCGCGGCCGCGCGCGGCAGCAGCATGAGGAGCGCTGCGTAGACCACCACCACGAGCACCAGCCAGCGCAGCCAGGTCACCGACAGCGAGCGCACGATGAAGGCGGCACACAGCACACCGGGTATGCCACCGACTGCCAGGCCGATGGCCGCCGCGTTGTAGCGTCCGGCCCGCATGAAGCGCACGCCGCCGACCGGCATCAGGAGTGCACACGACCCCATCATGATCGGGAAGGCGGCGAGCGGGCTCATCCCCAGGAGCGTCACGAGGATGAGGCAGGGTGCGTACAGCCCGACCCCGAGCATCATGAGCGCCCCGAGCAGACAATTGACGCACACGGCGAACACGAGCCAGGCGCCGTGCAACCCCACGGCGGCACCGTCGCCGGCCGGCAGCCAGGCAAGATTCTTGGCCAGCAGCAGGGCCGCGGCGGCGAGCAGTGCGACGCCCATGCCGACCTGAATCACGCGCCGCGGCGCGCGCGCCACGACACCCGCGCCGAGCCAGGCGCCGAGCACCGCGGCGATCACCATCGCGACCAGCGTCGTCAGGTCCAGGGTGACGATGGCGACGAAGATCAGGGCCTCAGTCAGGGTCGGCAGGGCGTGGCCGACGTTCAGGGTCCCGGGGATCTGCTCGTCCGGCATGCGCCGCTGCAGCTTGAAAATGGCCGTCGTGGGCGCGAAACAGCCGATGCCGAGGGTATCGAAGAAATTGGTGCCGAAGCCGATCGCGAAGTCGGCCGGGCGCACCTCGCGCCAGCGGCCGCGGCCGCGTTCCAGGGACCGCCAGCGCCACACGTACCACACCGCCACGGCAGCCAGCGTCGCCAGCAGCACGTGAACACCCTGTGGTCTTGGCATCGCCAAAGTAAATCAGTCGCCGCGGTGCAGAGCAAACCCTAGAATCGCCCCCTTGCCGCGTGCGCGCGCGCCAGCAGGATGCAAGCAATGACCCAGGGCACCCATCACAGCAGCGACGATCCGCGGAACCGCGACATTCTTATCTATGTCAACGGCGAGCTGCGGCCGCGCGCGCAGGCGGTGGTGTCGGTATTCGATTCCGGGTTCATCCTCGGCGACGGCGTATGGGAAGGGCTGCGCGTGCATCGCGGCCGCGTCGCCTTTCTCGGCGCGCACCTCGACCGGCTGTACGAGGCCGCCAAGGCGATCGACCTGGACGTCGGCATGGACCGTGCCGCACTGAGTGCCGCCCTGTATCAGACGCTCACGGCCAACAAGATGACCGAAGGCGTGCACATGCGCCTGATGGTCACGCGCGGCATGAAGAGCACGCCCTACCAGGACCCGCGCGCCTGCATCGGCGCGGCGACGGTCGTCATCATCCCGGAATACAAGGTGCCACGCCCGCAGATGCTGACGCAGGGCGTGCGGCTGTTCACGGTGCACGTGCGCCGCGGCGCCCCCGACGTGCAGGATCCGAAGCTCAACTCCCACTCCAAGCTCAACTGCATCACCGCCTGCATCCAGGCCACCAAGGCCGGCGCGGACGAGGCGCTCATGCTCGATCCGCACGGCTTCGTTGCGACCTGCAATTCCACGCATTTCTTCATCGTGCGGCGCGGCGAGGTGTGGACTTCCACCGGCGACTACTGCCTGGCGGGCATCACGCGCGCCAACGTGCTGCGGCTGTGCCGCGAGAACCGTATTCCCGTGTACGAGAAGAATTTCAGTCTCACCGAGGCCTATGGCGCGCAGGAGGCCTTCGTGACCGGTACTTTCGCAGGCGTGGCTCCCGTCACCGAGATTGATGGCCGCCACATCAGTGCCGCGCGCGGCCCGCTGGTTGAGCGTCTGCAGCAACTCTATCTGCAGCTCATCGAGCGCGATATCGCGGCCGCGGCCCCATGAAGCCGCTGCGCATCGCCATGTGGTCCGGCCCGCGCAACATCTCCACCGCCATGATGCGGTCCTGGGAGAACCGCGGCGACTGCGCGGTAGTCGACGAGCCTCTGTATGCACATTATCTGGCGCATACCGGGCTGCAGCACCCGGGGCGCGATGCGATCATCGCGGCGGGCGAGACCGACTGGCGCAAAGTGGCGGCGCGCCTGACCGGCCCGGTCCCCGAAGGCAAGCCGATCTGGTTCCAGAAGCACATGACGCATCACCTGCTGCCGCATATCGCGCGCGACTGGCTCGACGGCCTGACGCACGTGTTCCTGATCCGCGATCCGCGCGCGGTGCTGGTCTCCTATATCAAGACCCGGCGGCAGGTCACCGCCGAGGACCTGGGCGTACCGCAGCAGCTGGAAATCTTTCAGTACGTGCGGAACCGCGGCGGTGGCATACCGCCTGTGATCGATGCCGGCGAGTTTCTCAAGGCCCCCGAACCGCAGCTGCGCTCGCTGTGCGCCAACCTCGGCATCGATTTCACGCCGCGCATGCTGCAGTGGCCGGCCGGCGCGCGCAGCAGCGACGGCGTATGGGCGCCTCACTGGTACGAGGCGGTGCTGCGCTCCACCGGTTTCGAGCCGTACCGGGCGCGCGACACCCAGGTACCGGCCGAACACCAGGATGTCATCGACTCGGTGATGCCGGCGTTCGAGCAGCTGTTCGCCCTGCGGCTGCAGTAGGCGCTGACGTCAAGTTCACGGCGCTGGGCTGACCGCTTGCCCGGCAGAGCAGCGCCGAGGAGGGCGGCAGGCACTGCTGCAGATCGCGGCGGTATCATCGGCACAGCGGAGGTATCTATCTGGGCCAGCCCTCAAAGCTTACGCGTCGTACCGTGCTGACGGCAGCCCTCGCCGGCGGTGTGCTGGGTGCTGCCGCGCTCGGCGTGGCGTGGCGGCGTCTGAGCCGCGCCTCCTATGATCCTGCCGCAGCACTGCCGGCCAGCGCCCCGCTGACGACCGGACTCGTCGGTACCATGCCGTACCGGGCTTTCGGGCGTACGGGCCTGAAGGTTTCCGAGATCGGCTTCGGTGCTTGGGCCATCGGTGGCAAGGCGTACGGTGCCGTCGATCGCCAGGATACGCTGCGTGCGCTGGCGCGGGCCGAAGCACTGGGTTGCAACCTGGTCGACACCGCCATGATGTACGGGGATTCGGAGCTCGTGCTCGGAGAATTCCTGCACGAGCGCCGCAGCCGCTGGATCGTCGCCAGCAAATATTCTTACCAGCCCGCGGGCCTCACCGCGACGCTGGAACAGCAGCTGAGGCGTCTCGGCACCGACGTGATCGACTTCTACCAGTTGCACTGGTTTGTCGATGATGAGCGCGTGTTCGAAGAGCTCTATCAGGCCAAGAAAGCCGGCAAGGTGCGCTTCATCGGCGCGTCGGTCTACTCGCGGCGGGATATCGACCGCGTAATCGACAACCCGATGATGGACGGCATGCAGCTGCCCTTGAGCCTGCTCGATCCCGATCCGTTTCTGCTGCGGGTCGGGCGGCTGCGGCAAAGTGGTCTGGCGGTGCTGATCCGCTCGGCGCTCAAGGAGGGATTTCTCGCCGGCAAGTTCAGGCGCGATGCCACCTTCCCCGATCCGAACGACCAGCGCCACAGCTGGAGCGCAGCGCAGATCGCGCAGACCGTCGATGAGGTGGAGCGCTTCCGCTTCCTTGAGGCCGAGGCCGGCTCCATGGTGCGCGCCGCCGTGGCCTATCCGCTGTCGTTTCCGGAAGTTTCCAGCGTGCTCTTGGGGACGAAGACTGCTGCACAGGCCGACAGTAATTTCTCCCAGATCCCGGGCGCGCGCCTGTCGCAGGCGAGTCTGCGCCGAATACTGGCGCTGCAGGATGAACTGGATGCCGGCGGAAGACGCACTTGGCGGGCGTATATCAGGCAGATACTTGGCCGCTACTGATTCCACGGTTCACCGGATGTGAATCCGGTGCCAATGCCCGGAGCGCTGTGCTGCTGCCGGGCATCGGGCTTGCGGTGGCGTGGGCCCGCCGCCGTGGGGCTTCCCCGGGGGCCATCAGGCGCCGACATCGGGCCGACGCCTCATCGGCCCGGAGCCCTCTCTTGCTCCTCCTGCGAAAGCATCTGCGCCCCCGCCGCGAGTCATTCACCTCAGTGACGCGTCGACGAGACGCGTAGTATCGCGACCGGACGCGTGCGCCGTCCGCGACACATGCATTCACCACCCTCCGCAACTCGCGCGCACTCAACCGTAGTTACCTCGCGGCGGGGGCGACCGACAGTGTGCTGGCTGAAGGCACCCGCGCGCGAGCCATTCGTCGCGCGCACGATCCTGCCGCCGGTGTTCCCCTCCTGGCGCCGGCCTCGGCAGCGTTGCTCAGCGGCGTTGTCAAAAGGAGTGGTGACCGCGCTGGTCTGTATGGTGCTGACCGCGCTCCTGCCGTGCGCGCTCGCTGTGGCGCAGCTGCCGCCCGCGGACGTGCCGGCACAAGCCTTTCCAGTCCCGCCTGCTACTCCCTTGCCACCGTTACCGAGCCCCCCGGTAGGCTGGCGGCGGTGGCTGAACCCGGCAACGGCGCCGTTCATTCCCATTCCCGAGATCGGCGCCGATCCCAATGGCGGCACGACGCTGGGCATATTGCCGGTGTGGCTGCGCACGGATGCACAGCACGAAATCGATCGCATCATCGCCCCAGACCTATTTCATAACTCCTACTTTGGCTATGGCGTGCACGCGCGGCTATATGCATATCCCTCTGAGGACGAGCAGTGGTCGGTCGTGGCAGGACTTGGCGAGCGCGTGAACCGCGCTGTGGATTTCGAGTATCAGCGGGGCAGGGCGCGGCGCGATCGCTGGTCGCTGAGCGCCAGCCTGATCTCGGATCGCGACGGAGCACCCCGTTTCTACGGCACGGGCAATCACACACTCCAGTCTGCCGAAACCAGCTACACGGCGCAGCAGCAGGTGGTGCGCATGCAGCTGGGATTGAATCTGTCGCGCATCTGGCAGGTTTCCTACACAGCGCGCGCGCGGGTCGTGGACGTACTGCCAGGAACCCTGCCGGGGATCGCATCTATTCAGACGCGCTTCGGCACTGGCGCCCTCGGTGACGGCAACGATTTCCTGCACCGCTTGTCGATCCTCTACGACACGCGCGACGATCTGACTACCCCGCGTCATGGGATGCAATGGATCGCGTACGCGGGAACGGCCAGCAGCGAAGCATTCAACGATGCGCTCTACAAGGAGGCCGGTTTCGACGGCCGCGCGTTCTGGCCGACCTTTCACGATACCGTGCTGGCAGCGCACGTTGCCCTACGCTACCTCCTGAGTGATCACAACGCGCCATTCTGGGCGCTGAGCACCCTCGGTGGCGATCGCAGCGACGTCGGCGGCGAGCAGCCATTGCGCGGTTTCGGTGCCGGGCGCTTTACCGACCGCGACGCTTATTCCATGACACTCGAGGTGCGTCGCCGGGCATTCTCATTCGACACGGGTTCGACGGTGGTCGACATCGAGCTGACCCCATTCATCGACGCGGGACGGGTGTTTGCCGGCTTCGGGACGTTCCCGTTGGCGCACATCCATACAGTAGGCGGAATCGGTTTTCGAGGCGTCGCCAGGCCTTTCGTAGTCGGTTACGTGGACATCGGCTATGGCACTGAGGGCGTTGCGATCTTTACCGGCATCAGTTACCCGTTCTGACGGCCACTTAGGGTGCGCGGTCGCGGCCGTCGGACTAAGAGGACTGTGACGCATTTGTGACGCCAAGAAGCCTCGCGGCAATGCGCTTCCTGCGCCGATTCGGCGGCGCCATCAGCGCTGCCCCTTGCCCACCCATACGTGATATTTTCCACGTGCACCGGCACGGCCGCGCAGTCGCTCTAAGCTTTGCCTGCACCTTCGCCCGGTCACGCCTCGACACTTGCCGCCGCCTGTGATGAACGGCATCAGGAGCAAGCCTATGACTCGCCAGCTGCCATCGGGAAACCCCCTCAAGACCCTGTTTCTGCAGGCGCCGTCATTCGATGGCTTCGATGGCGGCGCCGGCTCACGCTACCAGATGAAGCGCGAGATCAAGTCATTCTGGTATCCCACGTGGCTCGCGCAGCCGGCCGCACTGGTGCCCGGCTCGCGCCTGATCGATGCGCCGGCCGCCGGGCTGACGGTGGCGCAGACGCTCGAACTGGCGCGCGGCTACGAACTAGCCATCATCCATACCAGCACCCCGTCATTCCCCACGGACATCAAGTTTGCCGCGCATCTTAAGCGCGAGAATCCGGGCATCACCATCGGCTTGGTCGGCGCCAAGACGATGGTCGACCCCGACGGCTCGCTGCAGGCGAGCGACGCCGTGGATTTTGTTTGTCGCGAGGAGTTCGACTATACGTGCAAGGACGTGGCCGACGGCCTGCCGCTGGCCGACATCAAGGGTCTGTCTTACCGCGGCGAAAACGGTACCGTCGTGCACAATCTGCCGCGCCCGGCCATCGAGAACATGGACGAGTTGCCGTTCGTAGCACCGGTCTATCAGCGAGATCTGGATAGCGCGAACTATTTCAGCGGTTACCTGAAGTATCCCTACGTGAGTTTCTACACCGGGCGCGGCTGCCGCTCAAAATGCACGTTCTGCCTTTGGCCGCAGACCGTGGGCGGGCATCGCTATCGCGTGCGCTCGGCCGAGAACGTGCTTGCCGAGGTCAAGTGGATCAGGGACAACATGCCGGAAGTAAAGGAGATCATGTTCGACGATGATACGTTCACCGATTCGTCCAATCTCCCCCGAGTCGAAGCCATCGCGCGCGGTATGGGCGCTCTGGGCATGACCTGGAGCTGCAATGCCAAGGCCAACGTTCCTTTCAAGACCCTCAAGGTCATGAGGGAGAACGGCTTGCGGCTGCTGTTGGTCGGCTACGAGTCCGGGGACGATCAGATCCTGCACAATATTAAGAAAGGACTGCGCACCGATATCGCGCGGCGCTTTACTGCCGATTGTCGAACGCTCGGCATCCTGATTCACGGCACGTTCATTCTGGGACTGCCGGGCGAGACTGAGCAGACTATCGAGGCCACGATTAATTTTGCCAAGGAGATCAACCCGCACACGATCCAAGTCTCGCTGGCCGCGCCTTATCCGGGTACCGCGCTGTATAAGTTGGCGATGGCCAATGGCTGGCTGACGGAGAGCGATGCCGACAATCTGGTGAACGAGCGTGGCGTACAACTGGCCGCCATCAGCTATCCGCATCTATCGAAGGAGCAGATCTTCAACGGTATGGAACAGTTTTATCGGCGCTTTTATTTTAGGCCGAGCAAAATCTGGGAGATCGTGAGGGAAATGCTTGGCAGCTGGGACATGATGAAGCGCCGTCTGCGCGAGGGCGTCGAGTTCCTGCGTTTCCTGCGTACACACACCGCCTGACCGGTCACGCAGGCCCCCCCGCAACCTGTACGCACTCGCCGAGATGCCGCTGCCAATCCTGCATCTGCTGCTGGGCCTGATCGGTCTGGCGCAGCTGTTTTTCGCCGCCGCATACGTCATCCTGGCTCTCGTCGCCGCGCTGGTTTGGCAGCTGCGCCGCGTACCACCGGCAGTGTCAGGTTTGCCGCCGATCAGCGTGCTCAAGCCGCTGTGCGGCGACGAGCCGTACCTCTACGAGAATCTGCGTTCGTTCTGTCTGCAGGGCTACCCTGAGTTTCAAATCGTATTTGGCGTGCGTGACGCGCATGACCCGGCGGTTCCGGTGGTGCAGCGTCTGCAGGCGGAATTCCCCCGTCTGCCGATTGATCTGATCATCGATCCCGCGCAGCACGGCAGCAACCGCAAGGTGAGTAATCTGATCAACATGCTGGCGCACGCGCGGCATGACGTACTGACCATGGCAGACAGCGACGTGCGGGTGCGGCCTGACTATCTTGCTGCGGTTACGGCGCCGCTGCGCGATCCCAAGGTGGGGCTCGTGACGTGCATATTTCGGGACGTGCCGACGCCGCAGGTCTGGTCGCGCCTCGGCGCTATGTACGTGAATGAATGGTTTATGCCTTCAGTGCTGCTGGCGTGGCTATTTGGTCATGCGCCTACGCTTCGGGCCAGACCTTGTGCATGCGACGAGACACGCTGCGGGCGATCGGCGGCCTGGACACGATCGCAAATCACCTTGCCGAGGACCACCAGTTGGGCGAACTCGTTCGCGCCCAAGGGCAACGCATCGCGCTCTCGCGCTATCTGCTGCGCACCGCGCGCAGCGAGCCGAGCTTCGCGGTGCTGACCCGGCACGAATTGCGCTGGATGCGGACGCTGCAAGTCCTGCGTCCGCGCAGCTTCAGGCTCCTGTTCCTGAGTTTCAGCCTGCCTCTGGCACTCGTCGGCGGCCTCCTGGCTGCGGCCGAGCCGGCAGTTGCGCCTCTGGCCTGGGCACTGGTGACGACGACCGTGGCGGCACGTCTCGCCCTGTATTTCGTGCACCGTCTCGGCGGGGACCGGCCGCTGTTTTCCGATTTGTGGCTGATGCCGGTGCGGGACATTTTGATGTGCTGGATATGGCTCCGTAGTTTCTTCGCTGCACGCCTGAACTGGTGTGGCAATGAGTTTTCGGTCGGGTCGGACGGCATCATGCGCAAGCCGTCCTGATTTGCACTGACGCCAAAGCGGCCAAGCCTCCCGGCTGACAGGCAGTGGGTGCAAGCCCTTGAGAATCGCTGCATATCTTGGCGGTCTGTTCGGACTGGCCGTGCTGCTGGGGCTTTTCGTCGGTGCCGACTATCGAGCCATGCTGCACCTTGTGGGGCTGTGCGGCTGGAACCTGCTGTGGCTGGTGCCGTACCGGGGGCTGTACTTTCTTCTCTACTCCCTTGGCTGGTTCAGACTGCTGCGTCCCTACGATCCAGGGCGCCGTGCGACATTCGCGTATGTCTTCTGGGTTACGACGGTGCGCGAAGGCATCGATCGTCTACTCCCGGTGGCCAGCGTCGGCGGCGGTATCGTGGGCGTGCGTTTGATGCGCTGGCGCGAGCTGCCTGTCGCACCTGTTGCCGCGACCGTCATCGCCGAGATTCTGTTGACTCTGGTCGCCCTCTATCTATTCACGGTGTTGGGCCTGCTGCTGCTCATGGGGGTCGACGCTGCCGGCACGGAGTTCCGGCGCTTGTTGCTCGTGGCGCTGTTCACGCTGCCCGTGCCGCTCGTGACGGGCTTGCTGCTGCGCTACGGCTCGGTATTCGCGCGTCTCGAACGTGCGCTGCGACCGTGGGTGGGCTTCACCGCGATATCCGAAGGTGCGGTGGCACTGGATCTCGAGCTACGCGCGTGCCTGCGCCGTACGGCGACTCTGTTGTTCGCCGGGAGCCTGCAACTGCTTGCCTTGATTGCAGGCTCGTTCGAGATCTGGTTCATCCTGCATCTGGTCGGGCACCCCATCGGCTTTGCTGCCGCGGTGATCATGGAGAGCCTTACGCAGGCCGTGCGCCACGTGGCATTTTTTGTGCCGGCCGGCCTCGGCGTCCAGGAAGCCAGTCTGGTTATTCTTGGCCACGCCCTCGGCGTGAGCAGCGAGCTGGCGCTGACCGTCTCGATCGCCAAGCGCCTGCGTGAGTTGCTGTGTGGAGTTCCGCCGCTGCTGTCCTGGCAGTGGCTGGAGACGCGGCGATGGTCCGCCGAGAGCGCAACGCCGTCCTCATCGCCTCAGTAACAGCGCCGCGAGTGCCTCAGTGCGGCTCGGGAACCGCACCCTGCATTCCAACCCAAGGCGCGAGCTCTTAGCGCACCCTGTACTCGATCGTTGCCGCCACCTGGATGAAACGGTTGTCGGCAGTCGAGGCGAAGTACTTGGCTCCAAGGCTCACTGCCCAGCGCTCGGAGAGTGCATAGCGCGGTGCCAGCCCGAACATGTAACCCCACCCGCGGTCGTTGCGGTTGAGCTGTTCGGCGGAGCCGATCCATAGGTCCGAATGTGTCACCCAGCGATCCGGCCCTGCGCGCAGGTCCAGCGACAGCCTCGGGCGCAGCACCCAGCTGTAACGAGCGACTAGCGACCACGCATCTCCGCTTCCGCGTGTGACCTGCGACGCATCGAACAGCAGCTGCTGCAGGTTCTGCGGCACGACTCCGGCAAGCTCGGTGCGCGTGCGCCCCAGGTAGCTCCAGCCGAACTCGAGCGCAAAATGTCTCGGCAGCTCATAACCTGCGTACAGACTGCTGCTCAGACTGTTGCGCTTAACGTCGCTCGCCACGATCTGGTAGCCGTCGGCCTGCAGGCGGCTGGTGACCGTCCCGGCGGTGAGCGTGCTCGTTACCTCCCCCAGTGCAGCCGCCGAAATACAAGTTGGAGGATATATCCTGCCAGTCGGCGGCGGCCGCGGGTCGCTCGATCAGCGCGGCGGCGAAGAGCCACAACAGCACTGCCGGGGCCACCCGCCAGCGACCGATTCGCAGCAGCACACATAGCGCGAGCGCGATCACCACCGCAGGTGACACAGCGCCGCCGCCGCCGGATGTGATGCTCACGTCCTGCAGCTGCGGCTGGCTGCGCGTGGTCACCGTGAAGGTGGCACCCACCCCACCGATCGTCAGCACCACGGATACCTGGGTGGCGTACGAGGTGGAGGAGGTCACGCGCACGGTGATCTGCGCGCCCGGGGCCACCACGCCGGGCGTCGAGGTGTAGGGGCCACCGTTGATGCTGTATTCGGCGCCACTGCCGACGCTGATGGTGGTCGGGACGTTGGTGCCCGTGACGGTGATCGGCGTCGACACCTGCATGGTGCCCGGGTCCACATCGTTGATCGGGACGAAGTGGAAGGGGCTCGGCACCGCGTTGATGCCGGTGCCGCTCAGCGTCACGGTCGTGGGCGAGGCAGACGCACTGCTGGTAATGAGCACGGTGCCGTTGAGGCTCCCCTCGCTGGCGGGCGTGAACACGACCTGGATGGTGCAGCTGGTGCCGCTCAGGGCGGCGCTGCAGTCGTTGGTCTGGCTGAAATTCCCCGTCGTAGCGATGTTGCTGATGAGCGCACCATTGGTGCCGGTGACGATAATGGTCTGTGCCGCACTCGGTGCGCCGACCATCTGCGGAGCGAAGGACAACGTGCCGGGATTGGCAAGCAGTGCGACGCTGCACGAAACGGTGGAGCTGACCGAGGCCGAGTTATTGGTAGGGTCCGGGTCCAGGAAAGTCGAGGAGCCGGCGAAATCTGCGCTCGCCGTGTTGCTTACGACCGTGCCACAGGCTTCCGGAGCGAGCGTGCCGGTGATGGTGTAGGTCACCGACGCGTTACTCGGCAGCGTGAGTCCGGATGTATTGAGATTGCCTGTGCCGGACGCCGTGCAGCTGGCCCCCGCAGAAGGAGCGCAGGTCCAGCTCACCCCGGTCAAGGCCCCGGGCAGCGTGTCGGTTACCGTCGGCGCGTCCGTCGCACCGATCGGGTAGGCGCCGTTGTTGGTCACGGTCAGCGTGTAGGTAACCGGCGTGCCCTCTAGCACCGTCGCCGGACCCGTCATAGTGACCTGCAGGTCGTCGGGTGTGGCGGCCACCAGACCCTGCAGCTCGTGCGCGTTGGTCGCGCCGCCCGTGCTGCCGCTGAAGCCGACACTCAGGCTGGCCGGAGCCGGATAGGGGAAGGGCACGTTGCTGAACAGCGGCTGGAATGGATCGCCGCTGGCATCCTGGAACAGTGCGGTGACGGTATAGCCCACCGTGGCGGGCGTCAGCGTCACGATGACAGTCTTGGGGGGCGGGCGCGCCGCCGCGCCAGGGTTGTCGATGCCGCCGGCAACCGCAACGCCTGTCACATACGGATTGCCGGCACTCAGCGGGCCGCGCACCACCAGGGATTCAGGCACCTGTCCGGGGCCCCCGCTCAGGCAGTGGTCGGCCGGGTTGGAGAAATTCCCGTACTCGTCCAGCCCGATGGCAAGGTAGCCGCCCGCGCCATTGCAGTAGCCGAGGCCGCCGCCATTGGACGCCCCGCTCATGTCCTGCGTCGAATCGTAAAGAAATATGGTGGTGCCGTCCGCGCCGGTCCCGCCCCACGACACGTAGCTGATTTGAATGCTGACTGGCACGTTAGCTGCGAAGTTCTGCGAGGTATCGAGCGCGAGCCCCCTCTCGGCCCCGGCAGCATCGGTGAGGCGCAACCAGCCCTGGCCGGATGCATCGAGGGATGGGGCCGTCAGAAAGGCGTTACCGGATAACGTCCAGCCGGGCGCCGCGGTGCCCATGAAGGTCTGCTGCAGTTTGAACTGCGCGCTCACCGGGCTTAGGTGGGCAGCCAGCGACAGCGCCAGCAGGCACGCCACGGTGCGCGGGCGGCGCAGTGCGGCGCGCCTGCACGCCAGGGAGGACACCTGCGCGGACTGGTTCACAGTGGCGGGTGCTGGAAAAGATGACTGTTCGTGTGCAAACATCCAAAAATCATCGCCAACATTCGACATAACGGCAACGAGTGCTTGGCCGCTCTGTGAAGTGACACAGGAGGTTTGTGGCGCGAATCAGGTGATCTGTGACGCGCTTCAACGAGTGCAGCCCGCGCCGTGGTGAAGAGATCTGGAACGTCGCGAGGTCAGACGCTCATCGTGTGATCGCGGTCCGCGGCGAACTTTCGAGCCTGCGGCCACCGGAAAAGAGCTTCGCGCGATTCAAGCCGACATCGTTGGGCGGCCGCAATGCTTGACCACGCAGCAGACGATCATTGCGCAAGTCCGCAGTAGCGAGCGAGGCAGAGGTCGCCGGCGCCGGCGCGCGAATCTCCGATTTGCGACATCGGTTACCGAAGGTGAGCGCCACCGCTAAGGCCATCGTTGCTGGTCCGTGGCCTGTCTCGCCTGTGCCTCACCTTTACATCAGTAAGAAAAAATTCACGGCTGCAGCGGAGCTTAACTGCGAAGCCGCTGTCAGACCTTTCACTTCCCATGTCCCGGCGGTATATAGGCCAGTGCCGCTGCGAAAGGATGCCAATGACGTTGCGGGTTTTGATCGTGAGTGATGTGCGCATCGTGCAGGAAGGCCTGCATTCGGTGCTCGCGCGGCGGAATGAGATCAGTGTGGTCAGCACTACGGACCTTCGTCACGCGGGCGAGCAGAGCGCGCGGTTGCGCCCAGATGTGGTCCTGTTCGATGCAGCGCGCCACGAGAGCCTGGAACTCGTTAAGGAGCTGGTCGCCGCGACGCCCGACTCCCGAGTAGTGGCCTTCGGCGTGCAGGAGACGGAAGACGAAATCCTGGCTCTCGCGGCTGCGGGCACTGCCGGCTACGTGCGCGCGAGTGCTGCGAGCTGCGATCTAGTCCGGGTGCTCGAGGGCGTAATGTGCGATGAGCTGCGCTGTTCGGCGCGCGCGACCGCGTCGTTATACCGGCAGGTGGCCGTGCTGTCGCAGGCCGGCAACGAAACGCCGGGCGAGTGCCCGCAGTCTGCGGTCCCACTGTCGCGGCGCGAGCTGCAGATTGCGCATCTGGTCGACTGCGGGCTCACGAACAAGGCCATTGGCCGCAAGCTTGGCATCGCAGCTGCCACGGTGAAGAACCACATCCACAACCTGTGCGAGAAGCTCAACGTCCATCGCCGCGGCGAAGCGGTCGCGCGTATCCGTACGTTACTGCGGACGCAGGTACTGTTGCCCGCTTCGGCGTCGGAGGGGCTTCCGACGCTCGAAGCGAACTAGGGAGTTCACAACACCCACGCTCCCGGCGCAGGCATTTGCCCCCAGACTGGCGGCGGGGGCATTGCGAATCGCCCCGAAGCGTCCGCAAGCGGGAATCCCCTGGCCTGGCTCGGACTGCCCGGCACACGCCGCAGGTCGGGTACGCCGGCACCGCAGCGCAGCGGATCGGGGTAGCGTACGACTGCACTGCTGCGCAGCAGCTCGAACAGGGCCTGCACGCGCGGCTCGGAGCGGGCCCGGAACAGGCTCTCCTTGAACAGCGGATGATGAGCGAGCACCAGTGCCGCAAGTCCGGTGACATGAGCCGCGGCCACTGAGGTGCCGTCCGCAGCGGCGTAGCCTCCGCCGGGAACCGTCGACACGACCGCGACCCCGGCTGCGGAAAGGGCCACCTGCGTACCCGTAGCGCTGAAGCTCGCGGCGAAGATGTCATCGCTGCCGATCAGCTGCGGGATCACACTCAGCGCGTGCGAGCTGTCCGTCGGGAATTCCCGCAGCTTGCCGACCGCCGCGACCGCGATCACGCCCGGCAGCGCCGCGGGAAATGCGACCGGCCCGGCGGTGTTGCCGGCTGCCCCGATGCAGGCGATTCCTCTAAGTCGTGCTTCGTACAGTTTCTGGCTGAGTAGCTCCGAGAACCCGTCACTCACCACGCTGAGGTTGATGAGATCGAGCTTGCGCTCGATGCACTCATCAATCGCGGCGAGCAGATTGCTGATGCGGCCCCCTGGAATCACCTTGAACACGTGCAGTTCCGCCTCGGGGGCGCACCCGAAGATTCCCTGTTCGGCGCTGCTCGCGGCGGCGATCAGGCCGGCGCAGTGGGTCCCGTGGGAGAGGACGTCCTCGGTCCAGCTCGTCTCGGTGGCCCCGGGCGTGAAGTCCTTGCCATGCGCGACCTGCCGCAGCAGCGGATGCGAGTTGTCGCAACCCGAATCGATGATGCCGATCCGCACGCCCTTGCCGTAGATGCGGTCATCGGCCGGATCAAGTCCCATCAGGCGCTGACCCCAGCCGAGCAGGCGCTCGTTCGGAAAGTTGGCAAAGGACTGCGACAGCGGCCGCAGCCTGACGGTATTGGTGCTGCCGGAGCTGAGGCGCGGCGCGGCGATCACACGATCCCAATGATTGGAAAGTGCGCGGACGAATACGGTGCGCACAGCGTCCACCGGGCCACCGAAGAAAGTCAGGCGCGCGATGCCATTGTCGTCAGTCAGCGCCTGGGCCGGTATGCCTCCGCCGTCGATCACGACCGTAGCCCGCGCGAGCGGTTGATCGCGCTCGCCGAGCACGCGGATGGTGATGTCGCTGGCAACGGAGCGCAGCGGCAGCAGCGTGCCGAGCGGCATGCTCCAGGGCATCGACAGGTAGTCGGCGCAGCAGAGCAGCGCGTCGCGCTCAATGATGAGATGCGGCGGCGCGGCGCTTCGCAGCTGCTGCGCCTTGCCCTCCTCGATCTTGGCCACCACGACCTCATTCACCCCGCTGCCACCGGCGGTGAAGGGCTGTGGGCTCCCAAGCTTCAGGCGCTTGATGACTTCCACATTTTCCTGGCGGCCGAGGTACTCGACCACCTCGTCCATTGAATGCGCCTGCGCGGGCGTGAACGACTGACCATCCGGCGCCCTGCGCGTACCGATGATGTAGTGCTCGCGTCGCGTGCCGGGAGGGGTCGCTGCCAGTTCGCCACCCTGGGCACCGCCGGCCGATTCGCGCGGAACCGGCCGCCCCAATGTGCCCGGCGGCCTGCGCGTGGAATCGTCACCGGCCTCAGTCTTGCGGGATGACATGCCAGGGCGCTCGTCCTTCTCTTGAGCCATGAAACTTCTCCTTGCCTGATGGCGCTTCTTGCGGCGCGCACTGCGGACGGGTACCGCCGCGACTCAGGGTCGTGCGTTGTACCCGCCCGGGGCGCGCCATCTCATCAGGGGCCGTTACGGCTACTGAATGGTCTGTGACCGGTTGCCACCCCACCATCCCTGAGGCTGCGGATTGAACCCGACATAGCCGCCTGGCGCTGCTCCGGCGAACGGATTCTGTGCGGAATACAGACCGCCCGGTGCGGACGCCTGTGCTATGCCGCCGAACGGCGACATGGCCGCCCCGAACCCCTGGCCGGCGCCAAGAGTTGCGCCCGAGTGAGACTGCAGAATCTGCCCGGTCAGCTGGTGAGCAAGCTGCTGCAGCGTGATGCCCAGCTGCTGGATGACGGCGCTCTGAACGGAGATCTGCTGGGCGAGCTGCGCGAGCACAGGCACCAGCTGCGCCGGAATGTGTCCGCCGGCGTAGCCACTCGGGCTCCCGGAGTTCAGGAACGGATTGTGGATTGGGGACGCGGGCAGCTGCTGGCCATAGGAGAATTGCGGGTTCTGCACGAGCTGCGGGTTCTGCAGATACTGATATGCGCTGAAAGGATTTTGCAGGTACGGATTCATCGCTGCGCCGAACGCGTACGGTGACTGGGCCGGGTAATCGTGACCAAAGGGAGCATTCATGCCGTACGCGCCCTGCGGTCCAGGCAGCCCGGGGCTGAACTGCGGGGAGCCCACGAATGATTGCGGCATCAGTCCTTGCGGAGCATAGGGGGAGAAGCTCGGGAGCATGGGGAACCTCCATGTGGAATACCGGTGGGAAAAGAGGCGTGGCGCTTTTCGACGCCTCGCGTAGCTTCACCCCGCACACTCCGCTGGGGAATAGTCCGAAGCTCCTAATGAGGGTACAGAAGAGGCGCCTGCCTGCCAGGGTGTCGAGGGCGGTAACTACGCGCGGGGCTCAGCGTGCGCCCAGACATACACAGCAGGCGGTGAACTTCGGAGCGCAACAGGAACCCGCAGATCCTAGCCGCAGGCAGCAACGCGATCGTCTGCATCGCGTCGGACGAGGCTTCCTTCATCACCAAACCTATCCCGCCGCACTGACCGAGGTCATCCTCGAACGCGCCGATCTTGTACGTCCAGGCCCCGGCCCAGGGCAATCGCCCGCGCGGCGGCTCTGTCGGAGGCGCGTTAGGAAACAGACGAGCGACTACATTCCCGGGTAGAAGAATTCATCGCGAACTATCTTTCCATTTTCTAACGTGTACAGACCAACTTCATCCATCTTCATTCTGCGCCCGGACGGCTTGTTCGTTACGTCGTATTGGAAGCCCACGATGAATCGATCTCCATGAGGCCATGGCCCGGTCAGGGACGCCGAATGCTGTCCGTCCGGCGGGGACCGCCGTAGGTAAGCGACTCACAATTGGACTGACGGACGCGCCGCGCGCGGCCTGATACTGGCGGTACTGGGATCGAACCAGTGGCCCCTGCCGTGTGAAACGGGGCTACGGGGCTCACGGATCAACCCAGTATTGGCCGGGAGCAGCCGCTCGCCGACCGGCTGGCCGCTCCCTATGAGCAGTGCATGCGTGTCGCACACGGCCGAACGAACCATCCAACGTCGCGCGAGAGAAGTGACCCGCGCAGCGCCTGCGCCAGTAACACCGCCGGATTCGTTGCGATCAAGGCGTCGGTGCAAAAACGTATGCTCTGCGACTTTGACACTCGACCTCCGCACGAGCGCGCTCACGCACGCACCCTCCGCAACCGGAGTTCACCCGGATGGGTTCTTGACCGCTGCGGCGGCCAAGGTTGGTCGGCCGTACGCCCCCGGCTCAGCGACGTTATAGAATGCACGCCCGTGATCGCTCGCCGCCTGTTGGTGCTCGTGGTTCTGCTCGCCAGTACATCGAGCCTGGCCTCCAGCCTGCGCATCAATCTCGAGGTCGACGCCACCGACGTCTTGCACGGAATTCAGCATGTGCGTCTCGTTCTTCCAGCGCACGCGGGTCCGATGACGCTTGCCTATCCGGAGTGGATTCCGGGTGAGCACCGCCCGACCGGGCCCATTACCCAACTTGCGAATCTTCATATCGAGGCGGGTGGGCAAGATCTGCCGTGGCGACGGGATGCGCGCGATGCGTTTCTCTTGCACCTGACCGTGCCGTCGCAAACACGCGCCATCGCGGTGCGCTTCGATTTCTTCTCGCCACCGCGGTCCTTCGGCCCTGGCTTCGGCGAGACACCGGACGCAACCACGCACCTGCTCGTGCTCGCCTTCAATCAGTTGATCCTCTATCCCGCGGATGCCTCGGCGGACGCGGTCGAAGTCAGCACGCGGGTACACATCCCCGCGGGCTGGAAGGTCGATAGCGCCCTGCCGCTAGAACAGGTTTCGGGCAATGAGGTATCGCTGCCTGTCGCGTCGCTCTACACGCTCGTCGATTCGCCGCTCCTCGCGGGAGAGTACTTCCGCACCATCCCGCTCGAGGGCGGTTCGGCCCCCGCGAGAATGAGCATCGCGGCCGATCGGCCTGGCGACGTCGCCGTCAGTGACAGCATGATCGGGAGCCTCGATCGACTGCTTTCAGAGGCGACGGCGCTTTTTGGCCCCGGGCACTACCGCCGCTACGTCTGGCTCGTGGCCCTCGGGGATCGCCTCGGCCACGACGGTCTCGAGCACCACGAGTCGAGCGATGTGCGCGCGGCCGAGGGGCTGTTCACCGATCCCGCGTACGTGATCGTTTGGCGGCTTTTCCCTCACGAGTACGTGCACTCCTGGAACGGGAAGTACCGGCGACCGGACGGGCTCGCGACACGCAACTATCAGCAGCCGATGATCGATGATCTCTTGTGGGTCTACGAGGGCTTGACCCGCTACTACGGCGATTTCGTGCTCAGCGCCCGCAGCGGCTTCGCGAGCGAGGAGCAGTCCCGGACCTATCTCGCCTACGTGGCGGCGCTCATGGCTCGGGCCCGTCCCGGGCGCGACTGGCGCAGCATTGCCGAACTGCCACCGCGGATTCGGCCTACGCTCAGGCGCCCGCCGAGTGGGAGAGTGTGCGGCGTGGATCGGACTTCTACAGCGAGATGCTCCTCGTCTGGCTCGAGGCCGATACTCTCATCCGCGAGCAGACGCACGGGCGGCGCTCGCTCGATGATTTCTGCCGCGGCTTCTTCGCAGGTCCCGAGCGCGCCCCGGCCGTCAGGCCCTACAGCCGCGCCGATCTCATCGGTGCGCTGCAGCGGACTGCGGCGTTCGATTGGGAACGCTTCTTCAGATCGAGAGTGGCGGGCATCAGACCGCGGGCTCCGCTCGACGGGATCGAGGCGAGCGGCTGGAAGCTCGGCTACGACGACACGCAGAACGAATTCCTCGCGACGCTTGCGAAGACCAACTCGGTGGATGACCTGAGCCTCTCGCTCGGAGCCTGGGTCAGGCCCGATGGCACGGTGGTGGACGTCGTGAGCGGCTCACCGGCCTTCACGGGCGGCATGGCACCTACAATGCTGCTGATTGCGGTCGACGGGCACGCGTGGACAATAAGTGAAGTTAGCGCGGCGATCGTTCGGTCGGGACGAGTCCTCAGCCGCTCGATCTCCAGGTCGCAGACGGCGATCTGGTTCAAAGCTTGCGCATCGACTATCACGGTGGGTTGCAGTACCCGCATCTGCGCCGCATGGCCGGCAAGCCCGATCTTCTGGGCGTGATACTCGCCCGCGCGCCAAGCCTTAAGGAGAGATGATGGGTTCGCGACGCTCTTTTCTCATGGGTGCCGGATCGGCGGCTGCTGCCGGTCTATATGGGTTGCGCGCACGTCCTGACGCGCGGGTAGTTGCCCCAGGCGCGGTCGTCCTGCAGGCGCGCCGCTCGTCGAATCCGAGCGCAGCAGCATCCGCAAGGCGATGGCGCAGGCGAACATTCCGGGTGTGGCCGTCTGCCTGATCCGCGACGGCAAGCCGGCCTGGGTCGAAGGGCTCGGAGTAAACGACAAGGGATCGAACAATCTGTGTCCGTGGACACAATCTTCAGCATACAGTCGACCTCCAAGAACATCACCGCCGTGGCAACCCTGCTTGCGGTTCAGCACGGGCTCCTCGACCTTGACGTGCCGATCGCCGCGTACCTGCCGGACTTCGGCGTACAGAGCCGTTTCGAGGCGGTGCCGCAAGGCAAGATCACCCTGCGGCTTCTTTTGAGTCACCACGCGGGCCTCACTCACGAGGCGCCGGTCGGGAATAACTACGCGCCGAAATTTCCGGACTTCGAAGCTCACGTGCGCAGCATCTCTCGGACCTGGCTGCGCTTTCCCGTCGGCGAGCGATACCGCTATTCGAATCTAGGCTTCGATCTGGCGGGCTACATCGTCCAGGCGCGCACCCGCATGCCCTTTGCAGACTGGGTCCGGAGTGTGGTTTTCGAGCCTCTGGGGATGAGCGACAGCACGGTGGCGACGGAAGTTTACGTGCGACGCAGGAACCGCGCGGTCGGGCACCTGGAGGGCTACACGAGTGTGCCGCTCAAAACTCCGCTCATTGCGTCGGGTGGTGTCTACACGAGCGCGCGCGACATGGCGGCGTACACGCTGTTTCATCTCAACCGCGGCAAAGCCGGCGACCGGGAGATCCTCAGGGAGGATCTCTGGAATGAGATGCACGGCTTTGCGCTCGGCGGGGACTACAGCCTCGGCATCATTCGCGAGGAGCGGCGCTATGGCGACACGCCGCTGCGCCTCCTCAGTCATCAGGGAGGCGGATTCGGCTTCGGCTGCGTGTTCGAGTATTGCCCGGAGGCGGGGCTTGCTTGGGTGGCGATGTTCAACCGCCCTGCGGATGCCGCGTACCGGTTCGGCGGGGACCTCGTTGATAGGATGCTGGCCGAGCGTTTCGGCCCACGCAAGCCGCGACTCCCGACAAATGATCTCGCTACCATCGACCTTCCTGCCGAACGCCTCGAGCAATTTGTTGGCAACTGGGTCGGGCGGGCCTTGATGCGGGGGCTGAAAATCAGCAACGGCGCGCTCGCCATGCAGGTCGGGGCGAGCCTCAAGCCGGTGCAATTGCTCTCACCCACCATGGCCTTCACGGCCGCGGCGGACGGCAACACGGTGGTGTACGACTACGACGCAGCGCGCGCCGGCGAGCCCGCACACCTCGAGTGCTTCGTCGGCGAGATTAGTCTCGACTACAACGATGGTCCGCACGATGTCGCAGGTCCCGACAAGCCGAGCTGGGCACCGTTCGAGGGCGAGTACCGGATATACCAGTGGGGCAAGATGTCGGACAGCCTGACGGTGCGCCGCCATAACGGCTGGCTGTACCTGAATCACATCCGGCTCGTGATTGAACTCGAACCTGGGCTCTTCTTCACCTCGGACGGCGAGGCCGTGGACTTCAGGGACGCTCCATCGACTTGGCGCAACCTACGTATGCAACGGGCGACCTGATCCAAGGGCGCCGCTAGGACGGCAGCCTCCTCATTCCCCGACGCCCGCTCGCATTCGAACTGTCTAAGAAAGCCCGAAAAGGAGAAAGCAGCGACGGCTTAGTCTCAGCTGCCAGCCGGTCGATTTCCCGCAATACGATCCGGGCAGCCGCGATCTGCTTGACGCCTGCAGAGATCCCGGAGAGGGCCCGACGCATGCAGATTGCCGTTGTCACCGTTGCTGTCGCCAGAGAACGCGATGATCCTGCCGCCGATGCTGACACGCCAGGCAATGGCCGGCACGCCGCCATGGATCACCTGCGTGGCAAGAGATCGCATGCGCTGAAGACCGTTAGGATCTCGTGAGCTCTCGAGATCGACATCATGTGCCTGCAGCGAATAGCACCTGCTGTCCGGGCGCATACGGGATACGAGCAACCCGCCTGCGACCATGAGCAACATGCTGCCGAGAAACGGTAGCTGCCAGTTGCCGGTCTTGTCGACCGTTTTCGCGACGGGCGGCTCATGACCCGTAGCGGTCAGTGACGAATGGCCGCTTACGAGTGAGTCAAGTACGAAACAATTGTGCGAGCTATGCCTGCAGTGACAGGGCGTCTTCGGCCTTGAGGAAAATACCGCCTATGCCAGTGACTCGTTTCATGCGTACCGCCGATATGTGGATTTCATGTTGATGGCCTTTTCACATCGCGTGGGATAGCGCTAGCGCTTGGGGCTCGGAACATGCTGATCGAAAAGGAGCGTGTTACCGTCGGGGTCGGTGACCTCAAAGAATGCGGGACCCTGGGTCGTCACGTCCGCTTCGGGCGCCATCGTCAGACCGCGCGCCTTCAGGGCACGCTGCAGCTGCGCACGTCCTGGAACTCCGTCAGAGTCTCTTGTCCTTCGTCCACCCCGGGTTGAAAGTCAGGATGTTCTTGTCAAACATTCCCTGGAACAGCCCGATCCTCGCGGTGCCGTTCTGCAGGACGACCCAATTCTGCTCGAGCTTGCCGCCGACCTGCTTGAAGTCGAGCTTCTGGTAGAAGGCCATGGATGCCTTAATGTCCTTGACGGTGAGACTGAGGGAGAAATTTCCCAGCTCCAGGGTTTTATTTTCCGCGGCTCGGGTGGATTGGGCCATGCTCGCGCCCACCATGTCGATTAAGGCCATGGCACTGACAATCAAGAGGGTTCGTACTTTCACGCGATTCTCCCGAAGTCCTTCAGGCGAAAGTCTGCCGACGGGCAGAGACAATAAATCGCCTGCCGTATAAGATGCCCGCGAACCGCAAAAGCCGCTTGCCAAATCTTGCGAACTTACGGAAAAGCCGAGAGCGCCGTCTCCGTGGACTACGTCGAGCGCGTCAACTGCGCGATCGATCACGTAGTGAGCAATCTCGCTGATCCGTTGACTCTGGCGGAGGTGTCCAAGGCGGCCGGCTTCTCCCCGTTCCACTTTCACCGCGTGTTCAAGGCCTTCCTGGGGGAGACGCTGAACCAATTCGTGAAGCGGCAGCGGCTCGAGCGGGCGCTGTTCCTGATGTCCCACGCGCCTCGGCGGTCGCTAACGGACGTGGCCTTAGACTGCGGCTTTTTCTCCTCCTCCGAGTTCTCTCGCAGCTTCAAACAGCACTACGGCCTTCCCCCTAGCGTCTTTGACATCGAGACCTTCCGGAACTGCCGGCGGGAGGAGTTGGAACGCGTCTTGTCGAGTCAGAACGGATCGCCTCGCATAACGACCCTGCTCGCGGGACAAAATCCGGACGGCTTCGAGGTAAAGCTTCGCAAGCTGCCCGCGCGTAGAGTCGCCTATATACGCGTTCTTGAGCCCTACCGCGAGGGCGTGGCGCAGGCCGCCTGCGAACGACTCCTCGCTTGGGCGATCGAGCGCGGACTCGCAGACGGCCAGTGGCTGGGCTACATGTGGGATGAGCCCGAGATCGTCGCCCTCGCGGATTGTCGGTACGACGTCGCGCTCGTCGTCGACGACGTCGACCCGCAGGGTGAGATCGGCCGCTTCGACTTCCCGCCGATGCGCGTGGCCGAAGTCGTCTTGAGCGGCGACATCGCGCTCGAGGCACGCGCTATCGACTGGCTGTACAAGACCTGGCTCCCACGGAGTGGCTATGTTCCCGACAATCAACCCGCTTTCGAGGCCTGGATCGGTAGGCCGTTCGCCCACGGGAACGAGCATTTCGAGATCGCTTGTCAGCTCCCGATCAAGCGTTCCCTCTGATTGCTTCCCAGCACGGAGGACCACGAAGAAAGGCACCGTCCCCTTTGGTGCTAGCCAATACAAGGGTCGAATGTCTCAAGGTGGCCGGGAGCAGACGCTCTCCGACGGGCGCCACCTGCCGTCTGTGGACAGGGAACCTCGAGCACTCTGCGTTGCGTGAAACGCGGGGAACTGCAACGTTGCAGTTCGGGCGATCGCGCGCAGTGAGTGTCCCAAATTCGGGACAGCCAGTTTAGGAAGTAAATTCGAAGCTAAATGGTGGGCGGTACTGGGATCGAACCAGTGGCCCCTGCCGTGTGAAAGCAGTGCTCTACCGCTGAGCTAACCGCCCTTTTTGAGGGAGCGGAAGTCTAATGGCTGACCGCAGGCCAAGGCAAATTAACGGCCTGCCGAGCGCCAGTGGCACCGGTTAGCCAGCGGCACGGGGTGCTTGCTACCATGCGCGCCCTGCAGATCTGCCGGTCGTCCCCTGCCATGAGCGTCGTCACTCGTTTCGCGCCCAGCCCCACCGGTTTGCTGCACGTCGGTGGCGTACGTACGGCCCTGTTCAGCTGGCTGTACGCGCGACGGTTAAAGGGAAAGTTCATCCTGCGCGTGGAGGATACCGACCGCGAGCGCTCAACCGCCGCGGCCACGCAGGTGATCATCGACGGCATGGCCTGGCTCGGCCTGCAAGCCGACGAAGGCCCGTACTTCCAGTCGCAGCGCTTCGATCGCTACCGCGAGGTGCTTGCCGGCATGCTCAAGGCCGGCACGGCCTATCACTGCTATTGCAGCAAGCAGGAACTCGATGCGCTGCGCGAGGGCCAGATCGCGCGCAAGGAGAAGCCGCGCTATACGGGCATCTGCCGTGAGCGCACCGAGCCGCGTCCGGGCATCGACCCGGTGGTGCGTTTCAAGAACCCCTTGACCGGCGTCGTGGTGGTGAACGATCTGGTACACGGTGCCGTAACGTTCCAGAACGCCGAACTCGACGACTTGATCGTCGCTCGCTCCGACGGCACGCCCACCTACAACTTCTGCGTCGTCGTCGACGACATGGACATGGGCGTCACGCACGTCATTCGCGGCGACGACCATCTGAACAATACGCCGCGGCAGATGAACATGCTGGCAGCGCTCGGGGCAGCGCCGCCGCTGTATGCACATGTGCCGATGATCCTGGGGCCGGACGGCACCAAACTGTCCAAGCGCCATGGCGCGGTCAGCGTGCTGCAGTACGAGGAAGAGGGCTACTTGCCGGATGCACTCCTTAACTATCTGGTGCGGCTTGGCTGGTCGCACGGCGACCAGGAAGTCTTCACGCGCGCGGAGATGATTGCGGATTTCGACATCCACGACGTCAATAAGGCAGCCTCGGCTTTCAATCCCGAGAAGCTGCTGTGGCTCAACCAGCAGCACATGGTGCGCGCCGAACCCGCCATGCTGATTCCGTATCTGCAGGCGCAGCTCAGGCGCCTCGGCCTCGACAGTACGGATGTCGCGCTGCTCGAGGGCGTGATCGTCGCGCAACGCGAGCGCGCCAAGACTCTGAAGGAGATGGCGCAGAACAGTCGCTTCTTCTTCGTCGAGCAGATCGAAATTGACCCCAAGGCGGCTGCCAAGCACCTGAGCGGGGAGGCCCCGGCAGTCCTCGTTGCCATGCGCGAGCGGCTCGCGGCGCTCGCCACGTGGGACAGGGCCGCCATTCACACCGTGCTGAATGAGCTTGCGACACAGCTTGGCGCAGGGCTGGGCAAGATCGCCCAGCCGCTGCGCGTCGCCGTGACCGGGACCGCCGTATCGCCGCCCATCGATGTGACGCTCGCACTGCTGGGGCGCTCGCGCACGCTGGCGCGCATCGATGCGGTGCTGGCGCGCGGGCCTCCCGGGCTCGCTTGACAAGTTTCGGAGCCGTGCGTAGCGTGCGGCGGCTTCGCGTGGGGCCATAGCTCAGCTGGGAGAGCGCTTGCATGGCATGCAAGAGGTCGGCGGTTCGATCCCGCCTGGCTCCACCAGTCTCCCGCTTTATCCCCAACCCTTAGGTTTGCTGCCGGCGGGCTGCGCACCATCCGGTAGCGCACCCAACCCGTGCGTTGCGCGAACACCACATCCGCAGGCGCGGCCATCGCGAGCTCCTGGCTCGTCTGATGCTTCGAAGACACCAATTGCCTCTGCCGTTCACGCAGTGCTAGGCTGAAGTTAAGTTAAGGGTAGTAAGAGACCCTTACCAAGGTTTAACCGGGTATGCATTTGTCACCAAATGCGCCCGGTTGTGCACTGCGAAGAAGAACCGGGGAGATGTCTATGCGATTCGTGTTGCGGTCCCGCTTTGGTCAATTCCTCACCGCAGCGGTTCTCGCCGCTGGCATCTCTCTGCCTGCTGTGGCGCAGCAGATCGCGCAAGCGCAGCCTGAATCGGTTGCAGAGGTGGTGGTTACCGGTTCGCGCATCCTGCAGAACGCGGCGCAGGCTTCGCAGCCGCTGTCGATCATCAGCTCCGATCAGATCGAAAAAACCGGGCTCGCAAGCGTTGGCGATCTGCTGCAGCAGTTAACTACGGGCGGCAGCGCGCTCAACGCCAAATTCAACTCCTCCGGTAACTTCGGCTATCCGCCGGACGGTGGTGGCATCGGCGCGGGCTCCTCCGAGGTCGACCTGCGCGATCTGGATTCCAAGCGCACGCTGGTGCTGGTAGACGGGCAGCGCTGGGTCAACGAGTCGTCGGCCTCCGGCGTCAGCGGCAGCGCCGACCTCAACACCATTCCGCTGTCGATCATCGACCACATCGAGATCCTGGAGGACGGCGCCTCCTCCATCTATGGCTCGGATGCCATCGCCGGGGTGGTGAACATCATCACCAAGAAGAAGATGGATGGCGTCGAGGTCAGCGGCTACACCGGCGAGTACAGCAAGGGTGGGCGCACGACCGAGGGCAGCCTCACGGCCGGTGGTTCGAGCGGCAAGTTCTCCGGGATCTTTGTCGCGAGCTATTACAACCAGGACGCAATCAGCTCATCCAAGTGGTGGCAGTCGGATGTCCCCGAGCCGCTCGCCGGCGTCGGCGCCGGCAGTTCCGCCACCCCCCAGGGGCGTGCCACGTTCTGCGACCCGAATATTGCGGTACCGGGCTACGGCTCGTGCACGGCCTCCCAGGGCAATTTCTACGACGTGACGCTGAACAACGGCACCACGACGCCGGTCTGGAATCCCAACAGCCCGGTCACCCCGCCGAGCACCTACCACAACTGGAGCGGCGCCGACCGCTTCAATTTCGCGCCCTACAATCTGTTGTTGACGCCTTCGCAGCGTAAGTCGATCTGGACGGGCGTCAACTATGACGCCACCGATGACATCCAGATATATGCCAAGGGAATGTTCATCAATCGCACTTCGGTGAATCAGGCGGCGCCCGAGCCGATCTTCGTCGGACCCTATGCCGGTACCGGCGGCATCGCGGACACCATCAATGTCTCGCGTCTGAACCCATACAACCCGTTCGGCATCGATCTGTGCGCTCTTCCCTCGCCGACCTGCGGTGTCGGCGCCGGCAACGACGTCGCCAACTTCGGCTGGATCACGCGCCGACCGCTCGAGGCGGGCCCGCGCGTCTTCGACCAGGACGTCAACACGTATTACTTCAGCACCGGCCTTACCGGCACGCTGCATCTGCTCGAAGGTTTCCACTGGGACATCAACTACATCTACTCGGACAACAAGGCGAGTCAGACGTTTACCGGTGGCTACAACATCGCCAAGATCGGCATTGCCCTCGGCGACCCGGCGATCTGCGCCGCGGTGCCCGGTTGCGTACCGCTGGATCTGTTCGGCGGGCAGGGGCGGCAGATCACGCAGTCGATGCTGAACTACATTCTCGCGACGCAGCTCGACTCGAGCGATCAGCTGCTCAAGTCGATCTCGGGAAACATCACCGGCACGATCTTCCACATCCAGGACCGCGACGTCGGCATCGCCGTCGGCGCCGAGCATCGCCAGTACGATGGCGCCTTCGAGCCCGATCCGCTGCGCCAGACTGGTGAATCGCAGGACTCGCTCGCCTTCCCCGTCAACGCGAGCTATCACGTGAACGAGGTCTACACCGAGTTCAGCATCCCGCTGCTGAAGACCCTGAGTGCCAGCGCCGCGGTGCGTTACTCGGACTACTCGACCTTCGGTAATACGACCACCTACAAGGGCGGCTTCCGCTGGCAGCCGATCGATGACTTTGCCGTGCGCGGCACCTATTCGACCGGGTTCCGTGCCCCGAACCTCGGCGAGCTCTACGGGCTCACGCAGTTCGGCGCGACGCTGGTCGACCCCTGCGGCCCGACCGGCGGCGGCGTCGCGCCGCAGTACGTGGCCGGATGCAGAGCGCAGGGCGTTCCGGCCGGCTTCCAGCAGGCCAACACGCAGATCACCACCTTCACCGGTGGTAATCCGAACCTGCAGCCCGAGAAGTCCGACAGCTACACGGCGGGCTTCCTTTATCGCGCCTCGTGGGCGGAAGGGCATGCGGCGACCGCCAAGCTGAACTTCGAGGCCACCTACTACCACCATAAGGTCAAGGGTGCGATCGAAGCGGAAGACATCCAGGCACTCCTGGACGCGTGCGTGGCCGAGGGCGGGACGAGCCCGACCCTGTGCGCACCGTTCACGCGCGGCGCGGGATCGCAGCTGAACCCGCCGAAGAATTTCCTCGAAAACCTGGCGCAGATCACCACCAGTGGCGTCGATTTCAAGGCTAACTGGCTGTCAGAGCAGTTCAGTTTCGGTCACTTCTCGGCGTCCGTGCAGGCGACCCGCGTCAACGACTACACGGCGGTCGACCAGCTCGGCCTGGTGGCCCAGCGCCAGGTGGGTATCGAAGTCGCCAACAGCGCGATTCCGCGCTATCGCGCCAATGCCCAGCTGGGCTGGGGCATTGCCGATTTCGAAGTGAGCTGGAACCTGCGCTTCCTTTCGGCGGTTGCGGAACTCTGCGGCAACGCGGAGTCGACCGACCCTGTTCCGGGTTGCAACGACCCCAACGGCGCCTTCGACGGAAACCTCTACCACAACCTCCACTCGATCTTGTACAACGACCTGAGTGTTTCGTGGGCTGATGCCTTCCGTCTCAAGGGTCTCAAGGTGGATCTCGGGGTGAACAATCTGTTCGGTATAAGCCCGCCGGTCTGCTACACCTGCACGCTGAACGGATACGATGCGGGCACGTACGACCTGCCGGGCGCCTTCTGGAACGTCAGGGCGACGTACAAGTTCTGATATCTGCAGCAGGCGGCAGCCGTGGAAGATCCGCGGCTGCCGCTTCGCGGCCAACATTGTCCCCTTCGGGCTGGACGTGTACTCTTCTGCGCCCCGCGCAGCCCTCTCGCGGGCCCGTCCGCGTCCCCATCGTCTAGAGGCCCAGGACATCGCCCTTTCACGGCGGTAACAGGGGTTCGAATCCCCTTGGGGACGCCAATAAAATCAAGATGTTACACATTAGGTGGTCTGGCTAGCAAGATTGGGCGTAACTTTGGCGTAAGTTTCGCGACCCCATCCGTGTACGTCTGTGGGTAGCTACAGACTGAAATTGGCGCACTGTAAATGTCGCCCAAATAGAGCGACTTGTGCGCCCGAGCCGATGATTGGCGCCGACCAGCAGTCGTTCGATTTCCGGGAAATACCGTCCCAGGTCTTTCGCCGACCTATCGCGCCTCCATGGCAGCCAGCCTGAAGCCGGCACGGCGGCGGTCTTTCTGGCGATGACCACTTGCTACGCAGCTTTGTCTGCAGCAACGACCCTGCGGAGGGCTTCGATGAGTGGACGTTCGCCGTCACAGTAGTCGGCCCACGCGCGGCTTCTGGCCAACAGCGCCGGCACGCTACGCAGGTTGAAGCGGGCGGGATCGAGCCCCTTCTTGACCTGCGTCCAGCTGAGGGGCATGGAGACGGGAGCGTTCGGCCGCGCGCGTGTTGACAGCGGCGCCACCGCTGTAGCCATCCGGTCATTGCGTAAATAATCCAGAAATATCTTTCCCACTCGCGCTTTCTTGGACATGTTCACGAGGTATTTCTGTGGACTGGCAGCCGCCATTTGCGCGCAGATCGCCCGCGCGATCGCCTTGGCCTGCGGCCACTCGATCTTGTCCTTCCGCGAGATCGAAAATGGCGTCACCACGTGCAGACCTTTGCCGCCCGTGGTCTTGCAGAACGGGATCAGACCCAGGGCCTCGAGGCGAGCCTTAAGCTCGAGCGCTCCCTCAATCACCGCATCGAAGTGAAGATCAGGCGCCGGATCCAGATCGAATACGAAGCGTCCCGGAAGCTCCGGCTGTCCGGGTTCGCAGTTCCATGGGTGCAGTTCCACCGCAGCAATCTGCGCTAAAGCCGCGAGTCCCTCGACCCGGTCCACTTCGAGGTACGGCTTGTGGTCCCCGGATACCTTAACGAGCTCAAGAAGATTGGAAGACCCCGCCATGGCATGGCGCTGAAAGAACTTTTCACCGTCGATCCCATCGGGTGCCCGGATGATCGAGCACGGACGACCCTTCAGGTGTTGCATCATCCACGGGCCCACGGCCTCGTAATAGCGGGCGAGTTCCAACTTGGTCACGGGCGCGCTGCCGCCCGCCCCCGGCCACAGCGCCTTCGACGGACTGGAGACGGTGACGCCCATTACCGAACTCTCGCCGAGTTTTTCCGGTATGCCAGGCGTAGCCGTCTTCGTGCGTTTGATTCCCGCCGTCGCCAGCGGGGTGGACTTGGCGGGCGCGATACGTTCCGCCTTGACCTCCGCCGCCGGCTTGTCGTCCCGCAGGCCCTTGAACGCCGCCTGCCGCACCATGCCATCGCCGGTCCAGCCGGCGAACTCGATTTCCGCGACGAGAACCGGCTTTACCCAGTGGAACTCCCGGCTCTTCTTGGGTGCGTTAATACCGCCGAACGGACTGTCCTTGGCCTCCTGAGACTTGAGATGCGGCAACAGTCCTCGCACCGCCTTGTCGCCGTATCCCGTCCCCACCTTGCCAACGTAAACAAGGTGGTCCGCTCTGTGCACCCCCACTAGCAACGATCGAAATCGACCCTGAGTCTCGTCCCAACCCCCGATGACAACCTCGTGTCCGGCCCGGCACTTGGCCTTGGTCCAAGTATCGCCACGCCCGGAGCGGTAGGGCGAGGAAAGCTTCTTGGACACGATGCCCTCGAGCGAAAGCCGGCACGCCGACTTAAGAACGGCTTCTCCGGCTGCCTGGAAGTGCTCCACGTAGCGGAGCACCGGCGTTGCGCCCCGACGCACTCAGGGCGCCGCGCAGACGTTCCTTGCGAGCTGTCAGCGGCAAGCGCCGCAGGTCCTCGCGAGCTGCAAATAGTGCGTCGAACACGAAAAACACGAGGTCGTCGGTCTTGCCATCGGACAACGCAGCCTGCAATCCCGCAAAATCTGGTGCGCCGTTCGGGTTGAGCGCAACGACCTCACCGTCGATGACGCAATCCCTGAGCCTGGCGCAGGCTTGGGCGATCGCCCGGAATTTGCCCGTCCAGTCCAGGCCCTTACGGGTGCGAAGGGTCACGCGACCGCCTGCTACGCGGGCCTGGATGCGATAGCCATCGAACTTCACCTCATGCACCCAACCATCCTCTGCGGGCGGCCGCTCAACCAGCCTGCACAGCTGCGGCGGGATAAAGTCGGGGAGTTTGCTGACCCCCTTACCTTTGGGACTGGGCGTTGTTTCGACAGACGAGGAGTGCTCCTGAATCTCCGTCGTGCTATCGCGTTTCACCCTGGCGCGCGCCGCTGCTGCCGACCCGCGGTTGGAGTTCCATACCGCGTCCGCCCTACTCGCGCCGACTGTGAGCATGAACGGCTTTGGCTTGCGTCCTTTACCGGCCGCAATTTCCGCCATTCCGCGGCCCGAGGCGACCGATCGGTCCGCCAGCAGGATATTGTCCGCATCGCCGACGCGCTCGGCACCATCGCGATGTTTGATCAGAAGCCAATTGTGGCGTTTGCCGCCATCACGATCGTTGCGCACCCGCACCAGCACCCAGCTTCCCTTAAGGCGCTGCCCGTCGAGCCGGAACTTGACGTCACCCTTGCGCAGCATCTCCTGCGCGGACTTCGGTCCCTCGGGTGTCCAATAGCCTCGGTCGCACAGCTGGACCGTTCCACCCCCGTATTGCCCCTTGGGAATCGTCCCTTCGAAATCGCCGTAGTCCAACGGATGATCTTCCACCTCGACCGACAGGCGACGGACCGCGGGATCGAGCGAGGGACCTTTGGTGACCGCCCAGGACTTGAAAACGCCGTCCAATTCCAGCCGCAGGTCGTAATGAAGGCGCGTAGCGGCATGCTTCTGAATGACGAATCGCAGCTGCTTCGAGGGAACAAGCGTGGCTTTGCCGCTCGGCTCGGCGGTCTTGGTGAAATCGCGCTTGGCGCGATAAACCGCGAGCTGCTTGGCCGCGATACGACTACTCCGCTTCATGGTCGGCTACCCAATCTGATACTGGAAGCGCCTTTGCAGCTGACATTGATGGGGTTCATCACCACGAAGGTTGCACCGGGCGCCGATTTTCGCGGCTAGGCGTAAAGCTGCATCAGGCGCGATAGGCCAGAGGTGCCGGAAGGCGGCCTGCTCCTCTCCCAATCGTTCATGCACGAGCGAGAGATTGAAGTGCGCGTCCGCCATCCCTGGGTCGTGCAGGATCGCTTCGCGGTAAGCCTGGATCGCTTCGATCTCTCGCTCGAGGTCCTCGAGCAGTACGCCGAGATTGAAATAGAGGATAGCGCTCGGCGCGTCGGCATCCCGATAGAGAGCTTCGGCCTCTTCGAGTAGACCTTGCGTGTGCAGAAGGCGACCAAGATTGATTCTCGCCGCCAGGTGCGTGCAGTCACCGTTGAAGAAAGCTTCGTAGCGGCCCGCGCGGCGACGGCATCCTGCGGTTTGAGCCAAGCGCAGCGCTGATAGTGCACGTGCGAGCTCGATGGCTCACGCTTCGCGCGGTGAGTGCCTTTCCGCTTTTTCGAAGCAGGGCGTTTCATCGGCGGCCGGCCTTGCGCGCGGGAGCATCCGCTGCCCGCTTTGGTGACCTGCGTTCCGTCGAGGCCGGTTTGTCTGACTTCGTATTGAGACTGGCCTTCAATGCCGACATCAGGTCATTTCATTCTCGGCCTTCGAGGCGCCGGCAGAGAGATCTCTTTACCTTTGACCTTCTGCTCAATCGCCATTTCCACCGTCGCTTGAATTCGTCGTGAAATTCGGAAGGTTCAAAGCTCTTCGCAGTCAGGTGATCGATCAGTTGTTCAGCCAGTTTCAGTTCCGCAGCGGATACCGTCGCCGCTTCGATTCCAACGTCCTTCATCGAGCGCACCTCTGCTTGAAAATGCAGCTGATGCAGCGCAAGGCCATTCTCAAAGGGACGTATGACAACAACATTTTCCCGGCCGCGGGAAATCCAGCGTCCCACCGCACATTGCTTGGCCTCGCGCAGCGCGGTGGTAAGTAGCGCGTATGGTTTGGCACCGCCTTCGTCCGGAGCAAGGTAGTACGTTTCCGAAAAGTACACAGGATCGACGGACTCGAGAGATACGAATTGCCCTATGTCGATCGAGTGCGTGGTCGTCTCCTCCAGCGCCTTCAGCTCGGCCGGGGTGAACTGCACGTATTGATCCTTCGCAAACTCGTAGCCCTTCACCAGGTCGGTCCGTTCCACGATCTTGCCGTCGTTCACGGCGGTATATTGCTGTTTGACTCGAGAACCGTCTGTCTTGCGCAGCAGGTTGAACGATATCCGCTCCGAGGTCGCGGTCGCCGAATACAGTTTGACTGGGATCGACACCAGCCCAAACGAAATCGTCAATGAAGCAATCGATCGGGCTTGGGTAGGCAGTGTCGGAAACTCCATTGTCACGCGCTGGTTTGGCCAAACTATGGCATGGATGTCCAAGATCGGGGGGACGGATACTTAGCAGGCTGGGTGTAGGAGGGGGCGGACGACCCGACCACGGGGCCACCGGCGTGCCTTAGCCGCAGTTATCCAATGCACCGGTTCGCGATTGCTAAGCTGGTGAGTCCCCGAGCGCTTGCGCGAATGCAGCCTGAGCCGTTCGCTGCTCGATTTGTCAGAAACCCAACCGTAGGCTCCCAGGTTTCGGACATAGTGGATACGCTGGAGTACAGCGGGCAAAAAACGGAGATTCACGGGCTCCCGTGTACCCGTGCGATACCCCAGTCAATGCCAGCGCTCCCGTCCGCATGACGCCCCGTACGTCCGCGCGCCTACGTCCGCTCGGCAGTCCGGCCTACGCACGCCGCGCAGTTAGGGGGTAAACCGTTACTTCCCTAAATGGAGCCGACAAAATGGCAACCGAACCCACCTCTTCCAGTTTCGCCCCCGGCGGTGCTTCCAAGGCAGGCGGGAAGGACTGTTCGCCGCGGCCAGCGAAGCAATGGCTAGAACGAAAACATTGGGATTCCAAAATTCCCGATCATCATCGCTGACCAAGCTGGCCAACATCCGCCGCGGGCCTCAGCGCCGCCGGCGGCGCCATGACGACAACGCGGACGAAGTCGCAGACGGCGTAAGCCGTTACCCACCGCACCGCGAAAGCCATTGCAACAGGTGCGGACTACATACGCGACAACAGCGTGCAACAGATGGTGAACGATGCCATGACCGTAGTAAAAAACAATCCCGGCGTGACGGTATTGGGGGCGGTAGCCATTGGATTGCTGTCGGCCGTGCTTTTTAGTCGAGAAATAAGGCGCGAACGGAGACGCGGCGGTGAGTCGTGAAAGATCCGTGTTGGATATCGTCGATGACATTTTCGGCAATGTTCAGGATATCGTTCGATCTGAAATTCGCCTCGTAAAGACCGAGGTAGGCGATGAGCTTCACAAGGCGAAGTTCGCCGCCGTCGGCCTTGGCATCGCGCTACTGGCCACTGTATTCACCGTCTTGTTTTGCTCCTGGCGAGCATGAGTGCGCTACGCTGATCATGTCGACCTGGGGCGCCGCCCTATGCGTTGCCCTTGCAATGGCTGTGCTCAGTCTCATTGCGTTGTATAACGGGGCGACACGGTCGCAGCCAGGATACACCCAGGACCGCCGAGGTATCAAGGAGATTTGGAATGAGCAAAAAGTAGATCAGATAGAAGATAGCATTCAGAGCAGCCGCGAAGAACTGCGCTCCAACCTTGATAAGTTGGGAGAAAAAATTACCGCCGCTGTCGATTGGCGAGAGAAATTTGGATCTAATCCTGGAGCCATACTTGCGGTCGCGTTCGGCGGTGGCTTTATGATGGCGCGCCTAGGCGGACGCCGCATTGAAACTCAAGGTTCATCTGCAGCAGCAGTTGGGATTACGAGTCCAGACGCCCGCAACGATCACAAAGGGCAGGTCCTCCTAGCCTGGAACGCTATTCAGAGCGCGCTGGTCGGCGTCGTGGCGTCGAAAGTCGCTAGCGCGCTGGGCGAGGTAGTGCCGGGATTAAGAAACAATGCGGCGCGAGACGAGGGCGCGCGCCCGATGAACTCAACTTCCGCGACCTTAGTTTAGCCACCTGGTGCGCTCTCGCAGCGTGCGGACGGCGCGGATTTGGATGGCGCAGTTTCAGAAATTCAGGGGTGCCGATCGCTCCCCTCTTACTGCCCCTATACCTACGGGGGATGCCTATGGAGACCCAACTGACGGAACTACTGCTGCAATCGCTGGAGCATGAAGTGGAGGTATTCCGGTTTACATGACGGCTCTTGAATGTACGGTTACAAACCTTAAGAAAAAATAGAGCCGTTCCCTTGAGCAGACACGGAATAAAAGCGCATACTGATTCAGATCGAAGCATCTTTAGAGACATAATGAGGCGCCATAGGATGGGAAAAGAGCGGAAGATGTTCGGCAGATCCTGGCGAGACCAGGCAGAGGCTCAAAGCCGTTCTTACCCTTTACCGCCGTTTCGTAGCCGTGATTGTCGCGCCAAAACTGAAGGCTCGCATCGATGGGAAATCGACCTGGGAAGGACTAGAAAGGGGAAGAAGGAAAAATACTGAAGGCGGCGTAGGAAGACGTTGGAGCAGGAAGAAGAGCATCTCTGTCGCAGAAAGGGTAGTGCAAGAACTGTGGCTGAAGTCCTTAGGCCTGTAAGCGTATTGCCCCCGCCGGAGGAAGTCAAGCACGTGAGCACGGCTATTGGCGCACGCGCGCCGAACAGGCGGCTCACCCGAAGGACTAGAACAAAAGGCGGCTCGGCGGAAATTGGCCTAGCGCGATCTCCCGCTGGCACTTGCCTTTGAGCATCTATCATCTCGCGCTCTGGGCAACGAGATTGTGGGAGCTTTGTCGATTGCTAGTTCGCATGACTTCAATTAACAGCGCCTACCATCCTGGACAAGACAAGTATGAGCAGGGAAGATCAACCACCATGACGGGGCAACGCGCCGCGCGTTAGATGCTCGGCGGAAGCTAAAATGGCGGATTCGCGCTAGCGCGTATCTCCGCAGAAGCACTTGCAGTTTACGCTGGCTGGAAGGGGACGGGAAGTTGCAGTTCAGAAAGGGCCGCCCCGTGGATTTGCGGAGACTGTCATGCGGGCAACTAGGGCCTTGGCGGCCCCGGACGGCGGAGCACGTCCTATATAGGAATTCGATCAAACTGTTATCGGTAACCGATCATCATCTCATTCGTCTCGCGCTGTCGCTTTCTTCTGCGGCTCGCGGATCAGACCTTCGGGAGTGACCACTGCCCATAGCTGGAACAGCTGATCATCGGCTACCAGCGGGGGCTGAAGGGCCGAGGGCGCAAATCGCCTAAAAGCAGATCAACCAGAAACATCAAAGTAGCGATGCGTCGCGCGACTGCGCGGACATGGAAGCACCTCGCACGGGAGCGTCTGCGAGACGTGAGGCCTACCATCACACGAGGCGAGCGCTTGGCCATTGACTAAGAACGAAAGCAAGGCGATTCATGCATTATTTGACAAGGAGCCGTACAGAAGCTGCGTACTGGCTACAGCTCACGCGCGATAACGCACCTCGAGGTATTGCTCGATAGGCGCCATGACGGGATGAAAGGGTGCAGGTTTTGCATCCTGAGATTGCGTGTATGAGTGTGAGGACTGAGAAGAAGCGCGGCGAGGAATTCTGTTTAATAGACATTAAACAAGAGGGGCTAGCGGCGCGCGCGTGCGTCTGGGGCGGTATGCAGAAAGACCATGCGCAACGAGTGGTGGAAGGAGCGAAAAACCTATCACAGCTTGGGCGAGAGAATGATGGAGGGCAGGCTGTAGGGCGGTCGATGGCTCCAATCAGGAAGAGCCAGCCCGTAAAACGAGCTCGATCATCGGTAAGGTAGGAGGCAGTGAATGTGCTAGATACTTGGTGAGGTGGTAGGCAGGGCGCAAGTGCGGCAAATGGATTACTAGACAAGGCAAGAGTTCCTCTCGTTCAGGGAGCGCAAAGCCGCTAGACTGAGGGCTCGTGTGGCTTTGGTAGAGCGTGTTGAACTCCTTTCAATTCATGAGGAGGCATACCTCGAGCACGCAGGCGTTTTCCCCTGCTCATCGGGAAAGCCGCCCTGACAACACGATCGATCGCTCGCTGCTTATCGGGCGCATGGAGTGTGTCGTGACTCGAGAAGAGGTTTGAAACTCACGGAAAGGGCGGCGGCTCGGAATAGAACTCAAATGGATAAATCACAAACGGTGACAGTGCGCTGGCCCTCGCGCACGGCGTCGTGGGCAGTTCGATGGGGAGGTGGATAAGCACAGCAGCGCTGCGAGATCGCTATGGTTGGCTCGGACAGGGGGATAGCGCGCTGCGCTTATGCAGCGCGCAATTACACGCGTGTGTGTCGTTGACCATAGTTTAGATCGCAGTTCGGGTTGCGATGGCGTTGCGGGATCAGCGAACTGTTCGTACGAAAAGCTGTTTTTTTTTTTTTTTTTTTTTTTTTTTTTTTTTTTTTTTTTTTTTTTTTTTTTTTTTTTTTATTTCAGGGTTATGAATTTATTAACCGGGCTTTAGCAACGTGACTTGCTCTTATATTATAAAAAACGTCTTCTCGTCCGCACGGGCCGTCTCCGTTAACATCAATAGTTAGCGATATCGCCAGTTCGCGATATGACGAACGATTGTATGCGAACTATTAAAACGAAAGCTATACGGGTGTCAACTTTTTTTTTTTTTTTTTTTTTTTTTTTTTTTTTTTTTTTTTTTTTTTTTTTTTTTTTTTTTTTTTTTTTTTTTTTTTTTTTTTTTTTTTTTTTTTTTTTTTTTTTTTTTTTTTTTTTTTTTTTTTTTTTTTTTTTTTTTTTTTTTTTTTTTTTTTTTTTTTTTTTTTTTTTTTTTTTTTTTTTTTTTTTTTTTTTTTTTTTTTTTTTTTTTTTTTTTTTTTTTTTTTTTTTTTTTTTTTTTTTTTTTTTTTTTTTGACGCATCGACTCTGCGCACTGTCCCCATGGCTCCAATCAGAGTTTTTTTTTTTTTTTTTTTTTTTTTTTTTTTTTTTTTTTTTTTTTTTTTTTTTTTTTTTTTTTTTTTTTTTTTTTTTTTTTTTTTTTTTTTTTTTTTTTTTTTTTTTTTTTTTTTTTTTTTTTTTTTTTTTTTTTTTTTTTTTTTTTTTTTTTTTTTTTTTTTTTTTTTTTTTTTTGCGCCCGCGGCATCGGTTCCGGCAAGTCAATGCCAAGATCAGCGGCCACACGGCTCGCCAGCTCCATGGACACATTGATCAGCGAGGACATCACTGCGCTCGCGGATCGCCGGCACCGTGACCTTGCTCAGCTCGAAGCGGAAGCGCCCCGAAGATATGGGCCTGCTCGACGGCAGTTTGACTGTCGAAGAAGAGCGTTGCCTGATTATAGTGCTCGGCAAACTTCTCGGGCTTGCCGCGCACCTTGTCGACCGGCGCGTTGTCCGGCTCGATCGGCTGCGGAAACGACACGAAGCCCTCATCGCCCGCCTGAAAGGGACAGCCACCGCCAAGGGAATTTGGCTCATAGGCCACGCGCCCGCGCGCAATTGCCTGGCGATGCATGCCGTCGCGCTGGTTGTTGTGGACCGGCGCGACCGGCGCATTGATCGGGAATCTCGTGGAAATTCGGTCCGCCCAACCGCGTGATCTGGGTATCGACATAGGAGTGAATGCGGCCGTGCAGCAGCGGATCGTTGCTGAAGTCGATGCCCGGCACGACATGGGCGGTGCAGAAGGCACCTGCTCGGTCTCCGCAAAGAAATTATCCGGATTGCGATTGAGGACCATCCGGCCTATCGGCGTCACCGGCACCAGCTCTTCCGGAATCATCTTGGTCGCATCGAGCACATCGAAGCTGAATTGTCTCGGCCTGCTCTTCGGTGAAGATCTGCAGGCCTAATTCCCACTCCGGATAGACGCCCGTTTCGATCGCCTCCCATAGGTCGCGGCGATGAAAGTCCGGATCGGCGCCGATGATCTTGACCGCTTCATCCCAGACCAGGGAATGCGTGCCCAGCAGCGGCTTCCAATGAAATTTGCAGAAGGTGGATTCGCCCTTGGCGTTGACCAGGCGGAAGGTATGCACGCCAAAGCCCTGCATCATGCGATAGCTGCGCGGGATCGCGCGGTCCGACATGACCCACATCAGCATATGGGTCGATTCCGGCATCAAGGAGACAAAGTCCCAGAACGTGTCGTGGGCCGTCGCCGCCTGCGGCATCTGATTATGCGGCTCCGGCTTCGCCGCATGGATCAGATCCGGAAATTTCATCGCATCCTGAATGAAAAACACCGGGAATGTTGTTGCCCACCAGGTCCCAGTTGCCTTCATCGGTGTAGAACTTGACGGCAAAGCCACGCACGTCGCGGCCGTATCGGCCGAGCCACGCTCGCCCGCGACCGTGGAGAAGCGCACGAACACCGGCGTCTGCTTGCCTTTCTCCGCGAACAGCGCCGCTCGGGTTAATTCGGTGAGCGGCTCGTAACATTCGAAATAGCCGTGCGCGCCCGAGCCGCGGGCATGAACGATCCGCTCCGGAATGCGCTCATGATCGAAGTGCGTGATTTTTTCGCGAAGAATGAAATCTTCGAGCAGCGTGGGGCCGCGCAAACCGGCCTTGAGCGAATTCTGGTTATCGGCAATCGGCACGCCTTGATTCGTGGTGAGCACCTGACCGGCGGAGTTGACGCGCTTGCTCACACGCGAGCCCGCCAGCGATTGAGGCTCGCGTGGCGGGGCCGGTCTTGGGCGATTCATTTTTCTCACTCAACGTTCCCGCGCCCGTTGTAGGAGAGAGCATCGGTTGGTGCGGGCCCTCGGGGGGCGCTGAGGCCGACCGGGCACCAAACTCAGAAGGCTTCGCCGCGTTGAAAGGCATCGCCTCAACAAGCGTCTGTTGCTCGGAGGCGTGATTGGCGAGCTCAGTCATACTTGCGGTAGGATAAGATGGTACGCTCACTGTGGTGCAGATGGCCTTCTCACTGCTGCTTGGGCCTTTGTCTTTGGTAGTAGCACGGGCGGGCGATTTGCCGCTGCTTCCCGATCTAGACATGAATAGAACTCACAATTTACAACTGATTGAGTCCTCGGGATTCTGCGCCTTACGATCGTCGATCGTTCGTATGCGCGGCAAGGGCTGCACATGGCGGCCGCCATCAAAGGCGCATCCATATATCGCAGTGCCGCTAGCCACGCGAGCCGCGCGCTGAAAACGGAAGGCAGAGGAGCTGACTACGGCGCTAGCGCGGCGAGCTGGGAGGGCTTTAGCTCCCCTTGGAACAGCGACGTCAAGGCGGGCTTTCACTGGATTCAGGAGGCGATCCGCTTGCGCCTGCCGCGCGGCAGCCGGGTACTTATTCTCTCCAGCGGCGATGCGGTTGCCGGCTCTCCCATGTCCGGCGGTTACGCCGGCGCCAAGCGTATGCTGTGGCTCATGGCCTCCTATGCCAACACCGTGTCGGTGGTGCTCGACTTGGGGGCACGATTCCAAGCCGTGGTTCCGCAGCAGATGATGGCCGCGGGAGGCGTCGGACGCCACGGTGCTGAGTATTACTCGAAGCGGAAGGGCGTCACCCCGGAGCAGTTCCTCGCCGGTTTCGGTAAGGCAGTTTCCGCTCGGGACTTTGGCGAGTACGTGGTCAGTATCCTCACGGAGCCGGAATTCGAGGAAGCGCCGGCTCTTGGCATCAAGGGCGACCACGGAATCGGGGTCCTGGGAACGTGAGGTGGCCGCTGACGCGCTGGCCAGCCAGCACGAGGCGCGGCGCCGCTTCCTCGAGCTGGTAGCGGACCTGCGGCCGGAGCTGCATCGCTACTGCGCGCGCATGACCGGCTCGACCGCTGACGGCGAAGACATCGTGCAAGACACTGTCGCCCGGGCTTTTGCTTTAATAGCGATCTGAGTTATTAAGCAGTTCTTACTACCGAGCCAATGCCTGGAGTCGCAAGTGGGCGTGCCTCATTTCCAGCGCCAACGCGACGGCCCGCACACCACAAAAGCCGTCCCTTGTTCCCGGCGTTAAAACCCGGCGGTTTGCCTATCGTGCGACGACATCGACCTCTACCGATGCCCCCAAGGGCAGCGCTGCGACCGCGATCGTCGTACGCGCCGGATAGGGTCTATCGAAGTGACGCTCATACACCGCATTCATGGCAGCAAAATCTGCCATGTCAGTAAGATACACACCGACTCGTGCGACGTCGGCAAACGTTTTGCCGGCCGCGCGTAGCACAGCGCCAAGATTCTTGAATATTTGCTCGGTCTGGGCGGAGGCACCTCCCGCGACGAGCTTGCTGGTCAGCGGGTCTTGTCCGACCTGACCACTGAGAAAAACAAACTCTCCGGCGCTGACAGCCGCTGAGAACGGCCCCACGGGCGGCGCAATCTCCTGGCAGGATATGGCTTCTCGAGGCATGTAAGTTTCTCCCATGCGCGGCGTAGTGGTTGCACTGAGCATCGATCAGTTTGCCCGAGTCAGATCTCAAGTCGAACCTGCCAACGATCCAACGTGCATGACCGCTTCACATGCGTCACACGTTGATTGGTAAAGCTCCTTCAGGGCACGAGGATGATCTTGCCGAGAGCCCCGGGTGCCATCACTCGCCGATGTGCTTCCGCTGCGTCGGCCAGCGGGATCTCGAGATTGATTATCGGACGGAGGGAGCCATTCTCAAGGCCAGCACAGATAGCGCGATTGATATTACGGACCTCCAGTTCGGGTAAGTTCCAGAGCTGCATGCCTATAATTGACGCCTCGCGAACCATAAGATCACGCGGAGTGATATTGACGTCCCCGCGACTTCCGATCACGACAACGCGTCCGCCAGGGGCCAGCAGTGACAGGTCATGGGAGAGATTTAGGTTGGCGAGCATTTCCAGGATCACATCGACGCCACGTCCGTTGGTGGCCCGCATGATGTCTTGAGCATAGTCGGGAGCGCGGTGGCTGATAGCGTGATGCGCCCCTTGCTCGCGAATCAGCCGCAGTCCCTCGCCGGTGCCAGCAGTGCCGATGATTGTCATGCCGGCGGCACGGGCAAATTGCACTGCCGCAAGGCCGACTCCGCCACTGGCACCATGTATGAGAACGCTTTCTGACGGTAGCCCACGCGCGATCTGGAAGAGGGATCGATAGGCAGTTGTGTACGGAACAAACACGGCGGCGCCTTGGGCAAAGTCGGCCCGCGAGGGCAGGGGGTGCACCTGTGAGGGCCTGCAAAGCGTGAGGTCAGCATAAGCGCCGGTGAGTGTGCCACTGGTGTAGACGCGATCGCCGGGAGCGATGTCGGTCACGTCCGCACCGACCGCCTCCACAATGCCAGCAGCGTCCGACCCCGGCGTGAAGGGAAGCGTGGGAGTGCGCGTGCCGTACTTGCCAGAGCGTGCGTAAGTGTCATACGGATTCACACCGACCGCGCGCACGCCAATCAATACTTGTCCCGGATCGGGCCGCAAATTCTCCACTTCCTCCAGCTTGAGTACCTCGGGGCCTCCAAACGCGTATACGCGAATCCTCTTCACAGTACGTACTCCCTAGATCGCCAAGCGCATCGAGCCGATTGCCACCGGCGTGACATGACCGCCAACATCAATCCCGATCGCGCCCTCCGCCCCGCGGATGCGGACGTGCAATGAGCTGCGGCGGCCCATGCTGGTGCCTTGCTCGCTGACGAAAGACGTGTCGGGCGCATTGGATATGAGCCCATGGTGCATCATGAATTGCGCCAGGGGCCCGGTCGAGCTTCCGGTAGCCGGATCTTCCGCGATGCCGTACTCGGGCGCGAACATGCGCGAATACGCTCCTTCCGGTGTCGGTGTAAAGACGAAGACACACATGAGTTCCTCACTCGAGCCTCGCAGCGATCGCATCCCACTGAGGTCCATCCAGGCGCGATCAACGGCGCTTTTGCTCTGCAAGGGGACGTAAACCGTCGGATTTCCTGCGCTCAGAAGTTGCGGCTGCGCGGCGAGTAGGTCATTCGTGTTCAGCCCGAGCACGCCCGCACAAAGCTCACGGTCGTAGCAGCGGCCAGCTTTGATGCGGGGCGTAGTTAGCCAGAGCATTGGTCGCGTGCCCTTGTCAACCTGTACGGCGACCGGACCGACATTCTCCTCAAGCAGAAGGTCACGGGTCGTTTTAGGGACGAGACCCTCATCGAGCAGCACAAAGGCGGTGCCGATCGTCGGATGTCCAGCAAAGTTCAATTCCCTGGCTGGCGTGAAGAACCTTACCCTTGCCGCGCAATTGTTGCGGGTCGGTGGCAAGACGAAAGCGGTCTCCGCAAGATTTAATTCGCGCGCGATACGTTGCATCGTCCCCGCATCTAGAGTTGAGGCATCGGGAAACACCGCGAGAGAGTTTCCCTCTAGCGGCCGTTCGGTAAACACATCGACTACTCGATAGTGATGCGATTGATCTGGTTCCATCGGGGGCCTCGTCAGTTTGCGAATGAGGACTTGGCCGCGAGTCGGAGCCACCCCTCTTGGCCCAAGTCGGGAAATCTCTCTTTCATCGATTTCTCAAGGCCGTCTGCGGTCAGTGCGGTATTCCTCTCGGCATCGAACTCCGATAAGTAATGCTTCATGAACATTAGTGCGGCGGGCAAATTAGCCTGTTTTGAGTCGTGTTTATGGCCAGCAGCGACAATCATCGGACCAATGCCGCTGATCGGTCGAGTGACCGGGACCACTGGGGCCGGCACCAGACAAACCGGCAAGCACCGGTATGAAATGACGGATTACCCATCGATGCGTTGCCCGTTGGCCAGAGAACCGGTGTGGATATCGTGCTTCGTCCATTCGCCAAGTGACGATATTAAAATCCGAGCCACTTTTCAAGTCTTAACGGATGGATAGCGCCAAATTCGGCCTGAGCGGACGCTCGCAGATGTTACCGGGATGATTACCAACGAGGTCGCAGTCTTGGCATTCAGAGTCAGCACACGCAGCTGTTGCCGCAGTGAACACTCCGCCTTAACGTAACCATCGAGCTAAATCGTGGCTCATCAATCTACAGCTGACGTGTACAGATCCGTGCAGACCCGTGAGCGTGTGGGCGTGACGATGCGCAATCCGTCACGCCAGGCAGGATGGCGTAGAGGACCTTGCAGCCCCCAGTGCCTCGCGATCGGGGATTCCAAGGTTTATTGTTTCGTACTAATAAGGAATACTCCCCGACTAGTGGCAGCTGATAACTGGCACCTTTGAGCATCCTTGGGATGTCCGCTGCGCAGGTATTTAGCGTGCCGGCGCCCGCGGGGTCATCGCGGGATGCGAGCCTTTAAAGTCTACTTCGTCGGGGTCGCAAACCTACCATATATGCATATATTGCAGATTTTTCACGCACTTGCCAATGATCGGCGGCAGCAGATTCTGGCATGGTTGAAAGATCCAGAATCTCACTTCCCTCCCCAAGTTGACGGTGACTTGGTTAAGGATGGGGTATGCGCGTGCTCAATTGCGGACAAGCTTGGAATCTCGCAACCCACACTTAGCGAACACATGCGAGTGTTGAAATCGGCTGGTCTCGTACAGGCAAAACGCACAAAGAAGTGGACCTTTTACAAACGAAACGAGACGGAAATCCGAAAATTTAAAAAGGTCGTCATGTCGGAAATCTAGACGTAGGGGCGAGTTGTGGGGCTGGTACGTCTAACAACTCGGGGATCCGCGCACTGCACGCCTTCCCTGACCAATTGTCGTCAATTCGAAAAGGGAAGTGCTACCTGGTCGCTTTCCAGCCACTCGAGGGTTTGCAGCCGTCTCTCATTCGCACTGGCGAGCAAAGCATCCTATCGATTGGATTGACAGTTCGTGACATGACTAATTAGTATTTAGTCTGTTGGCGAACCATGATTGAAATGGATGAGGACTGATATGGTGGCTGGGGAGCCTGGCGAGGTGCAAGATTGGCGGCAGGAATGGTTCGCCATCGAGGATGCCACCTATCTGAACTTTGCCGCGCACGGAGTCACTCCGCGTATGGCGTTGGGTGCCTTGCAGGCATCAATCGAAGCCAAGAAAAGACCCCACATCGTCGACGATGCAATGTTCTTCCGGCTGGGGGACACGTTGCGGGCTTCGCTCGCAAGGTTGATAGGTGCTAGCACGGACGAGATAGCATTTACCAGCGGCGCCGGTGCAGGCGCCACGACCGTAGCATATGCGCTGGCGTGGAAGCCGGGAGATGAAGTGATCCTCGCCGGCGGAGAATTTCCGACGCACTACGCCGCTTGGAAGCCGATGGAACAGCGGCACGGTATCTTGCTGAAAGTCGTCAACGCCCAGAGCCAATTCCTTGAGGCAGACGACCTTATTGGCGCGATCACCCCTCGCACCCGGCTAATTTCAGTGAGTCACGTGCGCTTTGACGACGGATCCCTGCTCGATGCAGCGCGCTTGGCTGCCGCCTGCAGGACGAACGGGACTCTGCTGCTTCTGGACGTTAGCCAGTCCTGTGGCGCGATTCCGATCGACGTACGTCAGATTGGCGCGGATTTCATCATCTGTGCAGGCTACAAGTACCTGCTCAGTCCGTGGGGTACGGGCTTCCTGTGGGCACGAAAAGAGCTGCTCGGCTCGCTGCAGGCAGCGCCATACAATTGGTTGTCCCAGGGCCTTGAAACGATGGCGAACCTGAACTATATCGATCCCGGCCCATCACGGACGATGAGTCGTTGGGATGGCGCGGAAGCCGCATCGCTCTTCAACTTCAACCTTACGGTCATGGAAGCCTCCGTGAGATTTGTGTTGAGGGCGGATCCGGCACGGGTTCGCGACCACGGCCAGAGGCTCATCGGTCATCTTTTCGACCGGCTGCCAGAGGGCTGCCGGCCGGCGAGTCCGCGTCAGAGGGATCGTCGCGGCGTTTTCGGTTGTATTGATGCTGGCAATCGCACGGCGACCGAGGCGCTCTATCGGAAACTGCGTGCGCGGAACTTCGTGGTCGCGCTGCGCGAGGGACGTATTCGCATTGCGCCGCACCTGCTGAACTCCATCGAAGAGATCGAGCGCCTCCTCGCAACAATAGCTGAGGCCCTGCGAGGTGCGAACAATGTCACCCATTAACGAACGCCTCAAGGAGCTCGGGGTCACGCTCGCCAATGTGATGCCACCGGTTGTGGACGGCCACGTGCCCGCGTTCGCTCCAAATGTTCAAACCGGCTACCTGATCTATCTCTCGGGTCGCCTGGGAAGAGAGGCGGCGACCTGTTGTGCGGGAAGGTCGGCAATGAGGTCGCGCTCGAGGATGGCAAGCTTGCGGTGCGGGAAACCGTCATAGACTTGCTTGCCGTGCTGTAATGGCCGCGCCGCAGGTTCGAACAGCAGAGAATTAAAGTAGTCGGCAAAGGCGGCCTCGACTTCTCGCAGCCGCACAGCCGGACGGCGGACGTTGCACGGGGACGCTCAGGCAATCGAGCGTACCACCCCGCCGTCGGCGCGCAGCGCGGACCCAGTTGTTGCCGAAGCTCGCTCGCTGCAGACATACGTAATGAGAGAAGCGATCTCGGAAGGATCCGTGAACCGTTGCAACACGGAAGACGGACGAGCGGAATGGAAGAACTCTTTCTCCACCTCCGCATCGGTCCTTCCACTCGATGCGGCCAGTTGCCTCACAAAATCACCAACGCCTTCGGACGCTGTAGGACCGGGAAGGACGCAGTTCACGGTGACGTTGGTTCCGGTCAGAGTCTCGGCCAAACCGCGTGCCACAGCTAGTTGCGCGGTCTTGGTGACGCCGTAATGAATCATTTCAACCGGAATCTGAAGCGCCGATTCGCTCGACACAAATACTATGCGGCCCCAGTTTCTTTCGCGCATGCCGGCGACGTAATGTCGCGACAACCGAATACCGCTCATAACGTTGCTCTGGAAAAAGCGCAGCCAATCAGCGTCTGTGATGTCTGCGAACGGCTTGGGCTCAAAGATCCCCATATTATTTACGAGGATGTCGAACTCCGGGTACGCCTCGATCATTCGCGCGCAGCCGGCAGCGCCGCTGAGATCCGCCGCGATCCCTTCGATCCACGCACCGCTGACGACCATCTTAAGTTTGGATGTGGCTAAGTCGACCCGGGTTTGACTTCGGCCGTTAAGAACGACGCGCGCACCTTCGCGCGCGAGGCTTTCAGCGGTCGCAAATCCTATTCCCGCCGTAGAGCCAGTGACTAGGGCGCGTTTGCCATGTAGTCCGAGATCCATGTTGCGGGGCTCCTTGGCTTTAGGCCGTGGCGACAGTACGACATGCCAGCCGTAGTTCACATGTAGCCGCCACGGCGGCGGCGCCAGGTCGTTTGGGCCGCATCGCGACCGTTGCTGCCTTGCAGATTAAACGTGGCCCCATTGCGAACCAGGTTCAGCGTAACGCTACCACCAGCCGCGGCGCTTAAACCAGATGATTGGAAGTAGCGTGCTGAGCGCAATGAGCACCAGACCGTAAGCATAGCCCCATCGCCACGCCAACTCGGGCATGTAGTGAAAATTCATGCCGTACATGCTGGCAATGAGGGTCGGCGGAACCCCAACGACCGAAACGATCGTGAGCACTTTGAAGATTTCGTTTTGCTCGGTGTTGATGAACCCAAGAACTGCGTCCAGGAGGAATTGCGCTTTACCCGACAGATGGGCTTCGAAATCCACCAAAGAGGTCAGGTCTTGCTGCGCCGTCTTTAAATGTGTCTTCGCCTCGGGAATCAACCAGGACGCCGCCATCTCGGACACAAATCCGACTATTCGCTGCAGTCCGAGCAGGCTTTGGCGAATGCGTGACAGCGTATCTCCAACCGTCCCGACCGCCTTGAGATTGTCGCGCATAGCTCGGGTGACGCGTTTAGTGCCGGACGAAACCGCGCTGCCGGCCCGGTCAAAAGTATTGGCCGATACGGCTGCAAGGCTACCGCTCGAACTCTCGAGAATGTCTGCACCGTAGTCAACCATGCCGTCGATTATGGCGACAAACAATTGGGCACTGCTTTTGTGCGGATCTGTGGTGACCTGGGCCCTCACCTTGGGGAAGGCGTGGACCTCGGAATACCGTACCGTGATGAGCAGTTCTGGCGAGAGAATGAATCCGAGCGGAAGTGGCGCAAAACCGGCAGTGGCATCCTCCGCCGCGAGAGGCATGCTAACGTACAGCCGCTGACCTTCCGCCCTGGTCCGGCTAGAACTCTCGACTTCTTCCAGCGAATCGCGAGAGGGCACCTGAATCCCCCAATCGCTTGCCACCTGCGCGACCTCGTCCGCGGTCGGATTGAGCAAATCGATCCACGTGGGTTTACCCGATGAATCCCCGGATGCAGTTCCAAATGATGTCAGCATGGTGTTTGTGGGAGCTTCCTCTAGGCCACTCCGCGGACCTCGCGAGGGTGGTGGCACGGGCGGACAGACTGGTCTGCTCGGTCGTGCCATCTACTATAAGCCAATACAAGCGTTCGGAACGGAAGGCGCATGGAAGGTTCGCGAGGTGGTGACTGTCCGAGCCGCGATATCAATGACGACGGCACTCAGGGGCAACAGCAACCGATGGCCCGTCTGAACGAGGCTTAGCGTGTCACCCGCTAGGCATCATGTAGTAACGAGCGCCAGTTACGCGGAACGAATCCCTCAGGACCTGGCACGGGCTGCTCTTCGGGATGCGAGCGAGGTCGCGCTAGTTCGACACCTTTAATGACGGCCCCCTTCTCGTAGTCGTAGAACCAATCCTCGTTTGGCTCGAAGCTCGCGATCACCGGATGCCCGCTGGAATGAAAATGTTTGGTCGCGTGCTGGTTCGGTGATGTGTCGCAGCAACCTATGTGTCCGCATTCGGCGCAGCGACGTAAGTGCAGCCACCAGCCGCCGCTCGCCAAGCACTCGACACAGCCGTCTCCGCTTGGTTTGACAGCGGGATTGATTCTCCGCCCGCCTGCGTTGCGTTCCTTCATTGCGCCTCTCCTCCTCAGGTCCGCCCGCACCGATTCTAAGTTAGCAGCGGGCCGGCTAAGGGGTCTGACGCAACGAATCCGCCCATTGGGCAAGCGCGGTCGCGACCGGAGCTGTTCGCCGCGCAGTCCTCAAAAGCCGGGCCCAAGATTCAAAAAGAAACCACACTTTATCCGAGATCCATAGCGCTCGTCAGACAGCTGCTTGAAGCGATGCTCCGCGTGTTGGCGAAGATCACGATCCCCGAAGCTCGACAGAGAGCTTCATGTGCAGCTACCGCGGGCATGCGCATACACCGCGTTCGCCGCCGTCACACATATGATGATGGCGCCGGTCACGGGACTTGTGCCCGAATTTGCAGCGTTGCGGCCCAGCCGTTTCCACTTACCACTCCATGCCCGCTAATTCGACAGCCGCCGTGCCCGCATTTTGCCGCCAGTGCGCAAGTGCCAGTCGAGCCATTTGATAGGTATCCATTGACTGACGTCGGAGCGTATTGCGGCATAATTCACACCGGCGTTCTCTAGGATCCCTTGGCAATCAGACCAGGCGCGCTAAGGGGTAGGGCGTCCATAGACCTTACGCAGTTCGATCTTGGCTCGATTGAGCACTTCTCGGCGCACTTTGCTCAAGCCGCGGCCGCCGCGATTGATTTCGAAGTTCAACATGGACATGGCAGATTGAAAGGGGCTGGTTTTTCGCCTCCGGCTCGCGTCTGCCGATCGCTTCAGCGACAGTGCAATGCTGCGCGGGCTTTTCGATCTGAAGATACCCGGTTGCAGATCCAGCGCGCGACACCCGTCCCGACCACGTATTAACGCGGGTGGGCTGCGCTTTCTTCCGGCTGGCGCTCGACTTGGAATTGGTGGCCTTTCGGGCTGGCATCGCCGTTCCCTCCTTCAATCGGGGGTACGATCTCACAGGGGCACGAGCGGTCGGGTCAGCCGTCAACCGCAGGGCTTGCGGGCGCTTTCTGACTGCTAGGGGCGGTCGTACCGATAGAGCATGGCTGTGCCAGAGGCATCGCCGGGCCTCTCATTTCGTCTTGCTGTTGTCGTACCAGACGGCTTCGACGTTGTGACCGTCGGGGTCGAACACGAAGGCAGCAAAGTAGTCAGGGGAATATTCTCTATAGCCCGGGCTGCCGTTGTCCTTGCCTCCGGCAGCTATGGCCGCCTTGTGGAACGCTCGCACCTCCTTACTGCCGCTCGCCTCGAAGGCGATGTGCGTTGGAACGACCGTGGTTTCCTCGCTAATCCAAAAGTCAGTGTTCTTGCCGTCGTTGAATCCAGCAGCCTTACCCTGGTTCATATTGTTTCGATAGCCGAGTGGAGTAAGTGCCTTGACGAAGAAGGACTTGGATTTCTTGTAATCGCGAACCGGCAACGAGGTGTGCGCAATCATGTTCGGCTCCTGGGCAATGCGAAGAGCAAACAATAGCAGCGAACGCCTATGGCGACCAAACGGCACAGCTCACTCAAGGGCTCGCCTGAGCGTAGCCCGCAGGGGCGACGCACGGCTGCTCGTGGTGCCAAGGCGACGTCACGATGGGCGCAATGCTTTACGTTGCCAATTGGTGTCGCTCGCTGCGGGATCTGTTCGCAAGACCGCCAGAAAGCATATTTTTCAACCGCAATGCATCTGACCATGCTTCGTAACGCGCGGTGTTGTCGAAGATGCACCATGCATCGCTCGCCGGTGCGGGCAAAGACCTCATCAGTGCAGCTTGTCTTTCAAGGAAGGCAGTGTTGTATCGGGAGTAGTAGGTCTGCGGCGAGCCGTGCAGTCGATAGTAAGTGAGGTGCGTCGCACCGCCAGGTATTCCTCCGTTTCGCGCCCTGGGCGGATCAGCCGCGACACGTGCGACTTCGCTTCGCGACAGCAATTCATCTGGGCGTGCCGAGAACCAACTTTCGTGCCGAGGTTCGAGAGCGATGTGCGGCGCGTCCGTACTGGGCAACAACGCAAAAAATCTCGTTGCTATGCCAAAATCGAAACTGAGCTTCGGAGGCAGTTGCACCAGAATGACCTGTAGCTTCGCGCCAAGGCCGCTGATCTCACTGACGAATTGCTCAATCTCAGGGCGGCAATTGCGAAGCGCGCACTCGTGAGTAACGCGGCGCGGCATCTTGACTGAAAACGCAAAGTTGTCCGGGGTTGCCTCGCGCCAGCGTGCGTACGTAGTTTGACGATGGGAACGATAGAAGGAGGAGTTGATCTCAACGCAGTCGAACGACGCCGCATAGTGATGCAAATGCGTACTCTCAGTCGTTCGCCTGTCTTTTTCAGCAGGTGGATTCGTCCATCCGGCCGTTCCGACTCGTGTCATGCGCCGGTCGTACTGCGCGATGATCGAAGCGGCCTGCGGTTCTTCGATGGGGCCCAACCGTAGTCCATGGTTGGCACCTCGCTAAGCCGACCGCGTCCGACTGGCACGAGCCGCAGCGCGCCGCAAGTCCTCAACGAGGGCCGTGCGTATTTCCAGCGCGACTGCATCGGCTCTCAGTACTGCGGCGGGATGGTAGGTCACGACTATGTCGCTTCCACTGGGATGCACAAGCTTGTGACCGCGCGAAGCTGCCACTGAGACCTGGCGGTCTAGTAGCGCGCGAGCAGCGGTTGCGCCGAGGGCCACAATGACGCGGGGTTGTTCGAAATGGATTTCGCGCGCGAGCCACAGCTGACAGGCAGCGATTTCGGACGACGAGGGCCGCTTATGGAGCCTTCTCTTACCTCTGGGCTCCCACTTGAAGTGTTTGACTGCGTTCGTGACATAGACGCCCTTGCGTTCAAGGCCGGCCGCCACCAGGCACTCGTCGAGTACTCGACCGGCCGGACCCACAAACGGACGGCCCTCGCGGTCTTCTTGGTCGCCGGGCTGTTCTCCAACCAGCATGATTCCCTCTTTCGCGTTGCCGCCGCCCGCCACGGCCTGCGTGGCGTTCCGCCACAGCTCGCACCGTCGGCAGGCATCCAGCTGCTGTCGAAAGGTCTTCACGAGGGACGTACTTAATCGCGTGCGGCGAGGCCGCCCGTTTGCGTTATAGGCACGGTGGTTCGATGGTCGCCGAAGTTACGCCCGTATCCGCCGGCGTTGAGCCGCCAGATCCCTTCCACAGCTCGGATGCCGGACACAAGGACTCCGTATCAACAACAACTGTTTGCGTGGGTAAGCGTAGCCGCCATCAAGCTTTTGCTCTGTCGGAGAAATGCGCATTGTTTGGCGCGTGTGATCCCGCGCCCGGCCGAGGGCTGCAGCTGTGCAGCCTGCGGGCATCGTTTCGTAAAGGCCGCGACGCGCAAGAGCGTGGTCGGTCTAGTTTTTGATTGTACTGCGCAGACAAAGCTGACGCTGGTAGGCGCCACGTCCGCATTACGCGGACGTAATTGCAACTTCCGCACGCCGGTGGAGAATTAGCGGGGCGGACGGATCTGCAGGGAAAGACCTATGAGCCTTAGACTTCCCAAAGCTTTCGGGTCATACGTGGTCTGGCGACAGATAGGAGAAAGCGAAGGCTTACGACGCTTTCTGTTGGTCCTCCCTTTCACTCACGGACCTCAGAATAATCTGCAGCGTATTACATGGCCCTGGGAGTACTCGGGGAACGTCGACGGCGACGAATTCAGAGCGGCCATCGCGCGAGAAATCGAATTATTCCGCCAACATGTCGACTATGAATTAAATAGGAATGGGCTCAGGTTGTATCCCGCCCGCGGGCGGTTGATCTGCGTACGGACACGACCCTCGATACACCTCGACCCGTTGTCCTCAGTCACGACCCAAGCAACTTAGTTTCGCTGTGAACGGCGCCTTGCCACTTTGGGACCTTTTAGCGCGTGTCGGGAGGGACAGCCCGCGGCATGTGCGAGGTGGCCGCATCGGCCAGCCTTGCTTGTGCCTCGTTGGCAAGAGTTTCCAGCGTCGGCCGCGTCGGGGCAAAGAAGGTTGCGCCAGTGAGCGGTTTTGAAAAGTCCAGCAATCTGTCATAGGCGCCTGGGGGTCGCCCACGTACATGCGCCGGAGCATCGTCTCGATGACCCACAGATATCGGCAATAGCCGACGAAATAGGTCCCAAACTCATTTCGCCCCGGTTGGCCGAAGGGCATGTTGTCGCGCAGGATGTCGTGCTCGTTGCCGCCGGCATCAACGATGGTGGCCAGAGACTTGTGCGACTTTCGCGGCGCGTCATCGTCGTCTATTTCGACGTTGTCGATCTTGGTGCGACCGATAATCGCTTCCTGCACATGCGCCGGAACAGCCGCCCATGCATTGAGATCGTGCAGGTATTTCTGTACGACGACATAGCTGCCGCCTGCAAAATCCGGATCTTCCGCGCCAACGAGAGCACAGGCAGGCAAGTCGACACCGGTCGGGTTGGCCGTGCCATCGACGAATCCGAGCAGGTCGCGTGAGTCGAAATAGCGGAAGCCGGAAACCTCATCGACGACCGTAACGCTGGCCCCGAGTGTAGCGAGGATCAAGCGCGCGAGCTCAAAGCACAGGTCCACGCGCTCAGAGCGGATATGGAAGAGCAAGTCGCCGGGCGTTGCCGGCGCCACATGGACAGGACCTTCAAGCCGGGCAAATCGACGTAGTTCCATCGGCCTGCGGCTGGGCAAGAGCCGGTCCCAGGCGTCCCGGCCAATACCGACGATACATGACAGTCGTCCCTGGAGATCTCGGAATCCAACAGTTTTGATCAGATCGTTAAGCCCAGCGAGTGCCGCGCATGCCTGCGACAATGCCGCCTGGCCGTCGTTGATGGTGACGATGAGAAAAATTGCCGCGACCGACAGGGGAGCATCCACGCTCTGCGCGTCGATGGTGACCCTGTCCCATTTCTGCTTCGGCATGCTGAAGCGGTCCGCTTGCGGTGTCTCTTCCAGACGGATTTTCCGGGGTCAGCCCACCAATAGGCAAATTGACGATTTGCAAGGTGGCTGGAATAGGGGGCTCGTGCATCCGCAGGAGCGCCGCACGAGGACAGGCCGCGGCTCGACGTCCGCGACCCGGTCAGGCGGCTCCCGGGGGTGCGAGCGTTATTGGAGCCCTGCGACAACCTGCTCCAAGTTACCGATGAACTTCTGCCAGCCGTAGTGCGCGCCCCTGTAGTTCGCCTCCTGTTCCGCACGGAAGCCAGACTGCTCCATGCGCACGAGCGTTCCACCTTTTGTTGCAGCCAGTGTCCAGACGACGACGCTTGCCAGTCCCATTGAGCCCCAGCTATAGGAGAGCTTCTTGTTGGGTTCGACCACCAGGACCTGGCAGTCCACTATGCCGTTCCAGTTGGGCATGGGCGTGGAGCGGAAGCTAAACGTGTGGCCCACGACAGCCTGAAAGTCGTTTTCCATCAGCCACTCTTTAATCAGCGGACCTTGCGTGAGTGCCCGCCAGACTTTCTCCGGCGCATGCGGCATCTCTTTCTCGATGATCAAAGTCCTCGTCTCGTTCGAGTTGTTCATTGGTCCATCCTCTTCAGCAAGTCCTCCAGACGGTCGAAGCGGTCACGCCAGAAGATCGCGTAGTGACTCATCCAGTCGACCAAGGGCACCAATCCCCTCGACTCAGCGCGATAGAAGGTTTCGCGGCCGTCGCGACGGTTGCGCACGAGGCCAGCCAACTTGAGTGCACCGAGGTGCTTTGATATTGCCGGCTGCGAAACCCCCGAAGGGGCAGTCAGTGCATGCACGGTTTGTTCACCACCTCTACTCAGGCGCTCGAAAATGGCGCGGCGGGTGGGATCGGCCAGGGCCTTGAAAACTGCAGTCGGTTCGGCGCGCATGGTTCTGTGGTTGATAAAGCCAGCCTCGATCTCCATCAGGATTCGTTACTGGCGTTGCAGGAACCATAACCATATGGTTATTGGTTGTCAAGATCACGATGGGCAAATAGCGGTCGGAAGCGCGTTCTGCGGCGGCCGTAGCGGCCAGTTGCGGGTGCGCGGAAGGGGCGCGTGTGATGGGACTTCACGTTGGGCAGACACGTACTAATGGGAGGAGAGCCACTTCCGTACGGATTGACCGCAGAACCTGAATGATTGAATTGTTGTGGCTTGCGCCGTGTTTCCCGCGCGCTCGACGGACCGCTGACACGAGGCGTGTGCAATCGCGTGTCAGTCGTTGCTGACACCGGTTTAGCGTAAAAGGAGACATGCGAGCCTGAAGCTTGAGTTTATGCTTCGGGCCGCAATCAGGATCGGGACGGCGATCGTAGCGTACTGGGCGCGTGCCGAGGGGCATATCGACGGTCGCGCAGAGATTTGTGGCAATTAGAGGTACGAGAAATGAAGAAGCTCTTAGCAACGCTATTAATGTCAGTTGTGTGCACCGCAGCTGTGGCACAAGTGGGCACAACGATGAAGGAAGGCGCCAAGGCCACCGGCGAGAAGGCCGAGCAGTACGGTGACCAAGCCAAGGGTGCCGTATCCACACAGCCGTCCAAGACTGTAGACAAGGCGAAGGCGCAGGTGCACAAGGCGAAGGCGCACGCGCACGCAAAAGCGGCAAAGGACGCGGCTAAAGACGTTCCGAAGTAAGGCAGCGGCATTGCCCTTTCGGGGGCCCGGGACGCCGGGCCCCGTGTGGCACGTATCCGGGGCAGCTAGGCGGTCGGGGCATTTTCCTCGAGCAGGCTGAGCAGTGGCTCGACTTCTAACGGCTTGGTCAGGTGGTAGTCGAAGCCTGCCCGCCGAGCAAGATCCTTATCGCGGCTTTCACCCCAACCCGACATGGCTACCAGTAAGGTCTCGCGCGACCAGGACTGCAGCCGTATCCGCCGGGCGACCTCGTGGCCGCTGAGCTGCGGCATGCCGATGTCCAGCACGGCGGCCTGGGGACGAAACTGTTTGGCAGCATCCAGAGCGCTCTGCCCGTCGTTGCAGACGCGCACTTCGTGTCCCTGGCACGCCAGCAGTGCAGCCAAGCTGGCGGCACCGTCCACGTTGTCGTCGGCGATAAGAACTCTCATGGTGCCAGCCTAGCGATTGCCACCCTGGCATTTCTATGTATCGATTCTGCTGTTGGAGTAGGACCTGCCTGACCTGCAAGCAAGAGCCTGTCGGGGCTCGAAGAGAGCGCCAAGCGGGCGAGGGCGAGTCCCTGGGGAGCGGTCTCCTCTCTGAGATGACCGCTGCAGTGCGACGCTCGAGCTGCCCGGTATTACCTGTCATGAAGATCACTTTGATGCCCGGACACAGTTCTCGGCCTGCGTCGGCCCTGTCAGAGGGCGGATTCGAACGACATCAAAATACACGCCGAGGCGCGGCTGAGCGCACGGGTGAGCGGGAGTGAAGGGTGGTCCAGGAAGATCTCGCGCGCCGTAAGGCAGCCCGCGTTTTGGTGGCAGACGACAACTTGGACGCCGCGGAATCACTGGCGACCTTATTGGAGTTTCACGGTTACCAGGTGCAGTTCGTACACGACGGAGAGTCTGCACTGCAGGCTCTCGAAAGCTTCCGTCCCGACGTCGCCCTGCTAGACATTGGCATGCCCAAACTCGACGGTTACGAGGTCGCGTGCAGGGCGCGCCAGACTTCGTGGGGCGCAAATCTAAAGCTAATAGCGCTCACCGGCTGGGGACACGACCAGGCTCGCCGCGACGCGCTTGCCGCCGGATTTGACCGTCACTTCGTCAAGCCGGTGGCCATTGAAGAATTGCTCGCGTATCTGCAGTCATTGGCACACTGAAGGCGTGAGCAACTCGGCAGCGCTGTGGATTGTCCGGCTGCGGTCAACGGGGACTCTTGACCCCCGCGGGCAACCGGCGCGATAACGAAAGACCTGTTTCCGATTTCGGGGCAACAGCAGGGCAGCGCTCAATTGGCGTATTATGTCCGCTGACCTGTGTACGCGACGGCGCGCGGTAAGGGGCCTCCGCGCCACGGCGGGCCGGCTGACGGCCGCTCGCTAACACAGCAGATTGCAGAGAACCTGCTTATGAATCCAGGAACGCCCGTTTCGCTCCTGACTCTGGTTCACGTCATTCTGAGTCTACCGGGCATCGCGTCCGGCCTCGTCGTCGTACTCGGGTTGTGGCAGAACACGTTAACCAGCGGCTGGACCGCAATAATTCACTGTGCCGCGGAGATGCCGCAGGCTGACCTCGCGCCGGCGCACTGAGGCTGAATCTTTCGAATTCATCCGATGCGGGAAAACCAATGCTGAAGGCACTGTCACTGAAAATAAACGGTGAGGTTCACACGGTAACCGTCCCTGACGATATGCCGCTGCTGTGGGTCTTGCGCGACGTGCTCGGCCTTACGGGCACCAAATTTGGCTGCGGCATTGCCCAGTGCGGCGCCTGCACCGTGCACCTGGATGGGCGCGCGGTGCGCTCTTGTGTCTTACCCGTCGGTGGCATTGGCGAGCGCGCCATTACGACGATCGAGGGCATCGGCAAGACGGCGGTCGGTGCGCGTGTGCAGAAGGCGTGGCTCGGAATCGAAGTCGTGCAGTGCGGTTATTGCCAGCCCGGACAAATCATGTCCGCGGCGTCACTCCTGACCGGCACACCTAAACCGGATGACGCGGATATCAACGCGGCTATGGCGGGCAACATCTGTCGCTGCGGAACGTATGTGCGCATTCGCGAGGCCATCAAGCGAGCGGCAGCCTCGCCGGAGTCATAGGGCTCATGTTGCTGGACCTGGTCGATCGCCCACAATCAGCCTCGCGGCGCACCTTTCTCAAGGCGACCTGTGCCGGAGGGTTCTCGCTGGCTTTTCGCATTCCCGCCCTTGCGACCAATGAGCCGGAGCAGGCCGCTGATGCGCCCCAGGGAAAGTTCGCTCCCAACGCGTTCATTCGCATCGACAAGACCGGCGTGACTACGTTGGTCATGCCACAGGTAGAGATGGGACAAGGGATCTATACCGCCATCGCGATGATTCTTGCGGAGGAGCTGGACGCAGAATACGACAAGGTAGTGTTAGAACACGCCCCGGCAAGCGACAAGCTCTACGCCAATCCGGCGTTCGGCATTCAAGCGACCGGAGGCTCGACCTCGGTGCGTGCTTTCTGGACACCAATGCGCAAAGCGGGCGCGACCGCCCGGGCGATGTTGGTGCGCAGCGCAGCCGAACGCTGGAAGGTCGACGCCGCGAGCTGCTCGGCGGCAAATGGTCGTGTCACTCACGGCAGTAGCGCTCGCGCGGCCTCCTACGGCGAGCTCGCGGAAGCAGCCGCTCGCCAGGCAGTCCCGAAGGATGTAACTGTCAAGGACCCCAGCCAGTTCGTATTGATTGGCAAGCCGCTGAAGCGCTTCGATACGCCTGGCAAGGTGACTGGCGAGGTCGTTTACGGCATCGACGCGATGCTGCCTGGAATGAAGTTCGCAACGCTGGCCAGCTGCCCGGTTTTGGGCGGCAAGTTGTCGCACCTGAACGAGGCCGCAGCGATGGCGCTTCCAGGTGTGTACAAAGTCGTGGCCCTCGACGACATGGTCGCGGTCGTCGGCGATCACATGTGGTCGGCCAAACAAGGGCTCGAGGCACTGCAAATCACATGGGCCGAGGGAAGCCATGCGCAACTCAGTACCGAGGATCTTTGGCAGGATATTCGCCGCGCGAGTGAAAAGGACGGCATCGTCGCAAAATCCGTGGGTGACATCGGCAAGGGCCTGAGCAGCGGCGAGCGGATCGAAGCCGCCTATGAACTGCCCTTTCTGGCCCATGCGACGATGGAGCCGCTCAACTGCACGGTGCTGTTCAGACCGGAAGCGTGCGAGATCTGGCTTGGTACCCAGATCATGGCGCGCGTGCAGCAGACGGTAGCGGTCCTGCTGGGCATGCCCCCGGAAAAAGTGGTGGTACACAATCACTTTATTGGCGGCGGCTTTGGGCGACGCCTCGAACCGGACATGGCGCTCAACGCGGTGCGCGTCGCGCAGCACCTGGAGGGAATCCCCGTCAAGGTAGTCTGGACAAGAGAAGAGGACATTCGGCAGGACATGTTCCGTCCGATCTACCGCGATGTCATCGCGGCGACTGTGGCGGATGGAAGGATCGCGGCCTGGAGATACAAGGTATGCGGAGCCTCCGTGATGGCGCGCTGGTTCCCCGCTGCCTTTAAAAAGGGCATTGACGGCGACGCCGTGGATGGCGCGGTGGACATGCCTTACGACATTCCAAACTTCCAGGTCGAGTATTTGCGCGTCGAGCCACGCGCGGTACCGACAGCATTCTGGCGTGGCGTTGGCCCGAATAACAACGTGTTCGCGATCGAGTCCTTCATTGACGAGTTGGCGAAAAAGATCGGTAAAGATCCGATCGCCTTCCGTCGCGCCATGCTGGGCAAACAGCCGCGCCTCAGAGCGGCGCTTGATCTGGTGGCTGAAAAGTGCGGGTGGGGTGCCGCGTTGCCACCGAGGGTCGGGCGGGGCGTGTGTGCCCAGACCGCGTTCGGCAGTTTCATTGCAACCGTAGTTGAAGCGGAAGTAGACGAGCACGGAGAGATCTTGCTGCGCCGGGTGACCACCGCTGTTGATACTGGCATCATCGTAAATCCGGACACCATCGTGGCGCAGCTGGAAGGCGGCCTGGTATTCGGTCTGACCGCCGCGCTTTATGGCGAAATTACGCTGAAGAACGGTCGTCTGCAGCAGTCGAATTTCAACAGCTACCGCATGCTGCGCATCGATCAGATGCCGAAGATCGAGGTGCACCTGATCAAGAGCGGCGAGGCGCCGGGAGGCATCGGGGAAACCGGAACTACGGCCGCGGCGCCCGCGCTGCGCAATGCTCTTTTCGCTGCGACCGGCGTCGCACTGAGGCGCTTGCCCGTCGATCGCGAAGTTCTTTTGGGGAGAAAGAAAGCGTGAGCGCGACGTCAGCAGAGAGAACACCGCGCCGAAGGCGCGTGGCGCTCATCGGCGCGAGCGCGCTGCTGGTGCTGGCGCTAGCTGCCATGTTCCTGGTGACCGGACCGGGCCCGTTCGATTTCATCCGGGGCAAGCCGGTCGCTCTCACGCATTATCGCGGGGCGGATCCAACCGGCGTTCCAGCCGCGCTGGCGCAGGCTTCTCTGATCGAACGCGGTCGGTATCTTGCCACCGCGGCCGACTGCGTTGTGTGCCACACCGCGCCCGGAGGCAAGCCGTACGCGGGCGGCTTCGCCTTCCAGTTGCCGTTCGGCACGTTGTATTCCACGAACATCACCCCGGACTCAGCGACCGGAATTGGCGCGTATACAGACGACGAGTTTCTGGCTGCCATGCATCGGGGCATGCGCCGCGACGGTGCTCATCTGTATCCCGCCATGCCTTTCACCTCGTATGGCTATATGACCGACGCGGATGCGCTGGCGATAAAGGCGTATCTCTTCAGCCTTGCACCCGTGAATGCCCCAGCCAAACCCAATGACCTGGCATTTCCCTTCAATCAGCGCTGGGCCATGGGAATCTGGTCCGCGCTGTTCAACCCGGATCGTCGTTTCACACCCATTCCTCAGCAAAGCGCCGAATGGAATCGTGGCGCGTACCTCGCCGAGGCGCTCGCCCATTGTGGCGAGTGCCATACGCCGCGAAATCTGGCCTTCGCGCTCAACAATCGCAAGAAGTTTGGTGGCGCGGTCACTGCAGGCTGGCGCGCCTACAACATCAGCGGCGATGCGCCGACCGGCGTGGGTAGCTGGCACGACGATGAGCTGTTCAATTATCTCGCGCTGGGACACGCGATGGGCCACGGCACCGCCGCGGGCCCGATGGGCGAGGCGGTGGATGAGAGCTTCAGTCGTTTGACGACGGCTGATGTACGGGCTGTCGTAGCCTATCTCCGCAGTGTCCCGGCGGTGTCATCGGCGGATCTGCCTGCGAGGCTGGCTCCCGCGGCTTCTGCATCGCATACGCAAGGAGCGAGCGCGGCGAACTCACTTGGCAAATCCATTTATGAGGGCGCCTGCGTGAGTTGCCACGGCTGGAGCGGTGAAAGTCCGGTCTCCCCCTATGCAACGCTCACGGGGGCTCGGGCCGTCAACGACCCGAAGGCGATTAATGTGGCGCAGATCGTGATTTCCGGAATGAAACGCACAACCCCAGCCGGCATTACGCAGATGCCTGGCTTCGGCGATGCGTATTCAGATGCCGAGATTGCCGCCGTAGCCAATTTTGTCACCGACCGCTTCGGCGCGGCGCGTTCTTCGCTCAGCGAGCACGATATCGCGAAGCTGCGTCAGCAGACGGCGCAATGAGTCGTTAAAAACCTTTCCACCTCAAGCGGTTCACCGACTTGAGGCAGGCCTTGGCAGGCGGATGGCTGCCGCCACGCCGAAGGCGACAGCGCGTTTATTTGGCAGCGTCGCCGCGTGGCAGGCGACTCCTCAGTTCATCCAGCTCCTGCCGCAACTGCCGCATCTGTTCCTCCAGTCGATCCATGCGCGAGGGTGTCTGGGCCAGCTGCGGAACTTCCGTCGGGCTCGCCTCATCGGTCGCTGCTGCCACGGCGACATCCCCGGCGAAGAGATGTGCGTAGCACGAATCCCGGCGGCCAGCTTCGCGCGGCAGCCTTACGACGAACGGGCCGTCTTCGCGGGTGCGCAGGCCTTCGAGCGCCGCCTCCACCTCACCTGCGTCGGTAAATGGCGCCATCCTGCTTGCGCGCGTGCGCAGCTCCCCGGGTGTCTGTGCACCGCGCAGTAGCAGCTCGCACACGATCGCGAGTTCCTGCGCAGTGAACTTGAGGGTGCCGAATTCCGTATTGCAGAACCGATGCTGGTACTTCGGAACGCGACTGCCGAAGCCGGACTTCTCAACCACGAAATGCTTTTTTACCAACTGATCGAGGATGCTCTGTACGGTGCTTTCCTCCAGCCCCATCATCGGATCGCGGTTGCTCTTTTGGTTGCAGGCATTGACCAGTGCGTTAAGCGACAGCGGATATTGGTCGGGCGTCGTGATCTGCTTCTCTATGAGACAACCGACGATGCGCGCCTCGAGCGCCGAGAGAACAATTTTCATTGATACGATGACTCGCTGAGAGGTGGACCGGCGTGCGGGCCGAGCGTGGACTCCGCAGGGGAGATACGTGAGAAGGCCCGGCGCGTCAACTGCTCGAGCCTCCCGGTCCGGGGTTGCGGGATCAAGCGCGAACGGCACTGGGAGCGCGCTTCGACGTCAGCCGGTTTCACGGTGCCGTACTGCTGTGGCGCTGTGCCACAGCCGGTGCTTGCTGAGGTGGGCACGTACGTCCGGCGCTCAGGACGCTGCGGACGGGCAACGGCCACCGGTTCTACAAAGTGGCGCTATCGATCCGGTCGAGTGGTGCGCAGGTACGCCGGCAGGTCGATGTCGCCGGCCAGGCGCGGGTCGGGCAGCGGCGCGGACGCCTGCAGACTCAGGGGTAATACGCCAGCCCAAACGCGGCGCGCGTAGTCTGCCTCGTCATCGTGCGGCGGGCCGGCGCGGGTCTTTGCGGATGCCTCGTCTATGTTGAACTCCAGCACCGAGGTCGCCGCCAGTTCGGCTTTGCTCGGACCGCGCACCTGCGCCCAGCGGCCCGGCAACATGTGCTCCGAGATCGTGCGCAGGGCCTTGATCTTGCGTGCCGGTTGGGAAATCGCCCGTGCCGTCCCGAATGCCACGACCGAGCGATAATTGACGGAATGGTGAAAGGCTGAGCGCGCCAGTACCAGGCCGTCGAGCACCATGACGTTGGCGCAGGCCGGTATGCCGGTGTCCAGTGCGCCCAACATGCGGCTGGACGCCGAACCATGCAGCAGCAGCGTGTTGCCGTCGCGGCCATAGATCATCGGGATGACCACCGCCTGACCGTCTGCGACAAAGCCAACGTGTGCGATTAAGCCGGCATCGAGGATGGCATGAATGACCGAGGTCTCATGCGACCCTCGCTCGGGCAGCCGGCGAAGTTCAGTTCGCTGCGTGCGGATCATGGTGCGCTCTCCCGCATACGGCTGCCGCCAAAGCTCGGCTTCCGCGACTGTGTGTTGCCTGCTCGGCGCCGTGGCGTGCGGGGCAGCCTCCCGTTCGCACGCGCGCAAGGCCGATCCAGCCCTGCTGGCGCAGGCGACCCGTGCCTCGCCCGCTGGCAGGCGGCCGAAGTTTCGCGCAAGATGTGGTAGCGGAAAAGGACCACTTAGTGTGCAGTATTTGATACCAGTTCCCGAGTCCGGTGGCCCGCTCTTCAAGCGCATTTACCAGGGCGTACGCGCAGCGATTCTCGCGGGAGCGCTGCCGGCTCAGGGACGCCTGCCGTCATCGCGCGAGCTGGCAGATCAGCTCGGCGTGTCGCGCACAGTGGTCGTGTATGCCTACGAGCAGCTCCTGGCCGAGGGCTTTGTCACCGGCCGCACCGGCTCGGGCACCTACGTGGCGCAGGGCGTCGGCCAGAACAAAGTCGCGCCCCGTACGCGCGAGGCCGAGCTGGGGCGGACGCGCTTTGGCCACGCGGCGGCGGCGGCATGGTCGCGCGTGAACTTTCCGGCGCAACGCACTCCGCCGCCACAGTTCGACTTCGCCTACGGGCGCAGTGACCTCGATACTTTCCCGCACGCCCTGTGGCGGCGCACGCTGCTGCGCTGCGCCCGACGGGCCGCCTCCTCAGGCATGGACTACGGCGACGCGAGCGGCAACGTCGCATTGCGTGAGGCCATCAGCGCACACCTGCATCGCTCGCGGGCGGTGCACTGCGATGCCGCGCGCGTGATTGTCGTCAACGGCTCCCAGCAGGCGCTGGACTTGATCACGCGCGTGCTCATCGAAGCCGGCGACGACGTCGCGATTGAGGATCCCGCGTACCAGGGGACCACGGAGAGTCTGCGTGCCGCCGGCGCCAGACTGCTGCCGGTGGCCGTCGACCGCGAGGGTCTCGACCCGGCGCGACTGCCGGCCAGCGCGCGCGCCGTATTTGTGACGCCGTCGCACCAGTATCCGACCGGCGCGACGCTGCCGCTGGCGCGGCGCATGGCGCTGCTTGACTGGGCGCGCAGCAGGAATGCCGTGATTGTCGAGGACGACTACGATGGCGAGTTCCGCTACGACGGTCAGCCGCTCGAGTCTTTGCAGGGGCTGGATAGCGACTCGCGTGTCATCTATGTCGGCACTTTCTCGCGCACCATGTACGCATCGCTGCGGGTGGGCTATATCGTGGCGCCGCCATCGCTGGTGGCCGCGCTGACGGCGGCAAAGTGGCTGTCCGACCGTCATACGCCGGATCTCGAGCAGCAGGCGCTCGCCGAATTCATTTCCAGCGGAATGTACGAGCGCTACCTGCGTCGTGCCCGTCGCCGCAGCGCGTCACGGCGCCGGGTGTTGCTGGCCGCGATCAGGAAGCACCTCGGCGACCGTGTTGAAGTGAGCGGCGACGGCGCCGGCGCGCACGTGGTGCTGTGGCCGCGTCGGCGAATCGGTGAACAGGCCTTGATATCTCGCGCGGCAGCGCAGGGTGTCGGTGTGTACGGCATCAGCGCCTACTACCTGCGGCCGGCGAAGAGAACCGGGATCCTGCTCGGCTACTCGCGTCTGAGCGAAGCCGCGATCTCGGAAGGAATCTCGCGACTCGGCAAGGTGCTGTAGGCACGTGCTGTCTCTCACGCCGTTGTAGCTCGGTCGAAGGGGTTTGACGCTTAACCGTGTCGGACGCGCCGCAGATGCCTGCGGACATCACCGATTGAGAAGTGCAGCTTGCCGCAGCTAGCGCTCCCGCTCACGGCGCTCGGCAAAGTGCTATATTTTCATGTAGTTCCAATATCTTCTGCGGTCTGTTCTAAGCAGACCGCACGAGCCCCAAGCGCTGCCGTGGCGTGTGGCTCGCGCATGCGGGGGCGAGGGGTTGAGCACGCAGCAGAATTCGCAGAGCGAGGCGCAGGCACGCAGTCACGAGCTCGCTCACCGCGGCATGATCACTGTCTCGATCATGCTGGCGACCGTGATCCAGGCGATCGACGGCACGATCGCCAACGTCGCGCTGCCGCACATGCAGGGCAATCTGTCCGCCTCGCAGGATCAGATCACCTGGGTGCTGACCTCTTATATCGTGGCGGCCGGCATCGCTACGCCGCTGACCGGCTGGCTGACCGACCGCTTCGGCCTGAAGCAGGTTTTCCTCATTTCCATCGCAGGCTTCACCGGCGCCTCGGTGTTGTGCGGCGTCGCCGGTTCACTGGCGCAGATCGTCGTCGCCCGGCTGCTGCAGGGGTTTCTTGGGGCGGCCCTGGTGCCGCTCTCGCAGGCAGTACTGCTGGACATCAATCCACGTGAACGGCACGGACAGGCCATGGCGCTGTTCGGCGTCGGCGTCATGGTGGGCCCCATCCTTGGTCCGGCGCTGGGCGGCTGGCTCACCGAGAATTTCAACTGGCGCTGGGTGTTCTTCATCAACGTGCCGATCGGCGCGCTGGCCTTCTACGGCGTGGGGCGCTACATCGCGCGGCGCACCCCCGCGCGCTCCGTCAGCTTCGACATGTTCGGTTTCGCGACCCTGAGCCTTGCGGTCGGGGCGCTGATGCTGCTGCTCAATCGCGGCGAGGAGAATGACTGGTTCGCGGCGAGGGAGAGCTGGGTGGAGCTGATCATCATGGTGGTCAGCACGGCCTACTTCGTAACGCACACCGCCTTGAGTCCGATCGGCAAGTCCTTTCTCGACTACCGTCTCCTCAAGAACGCCAATTTCGTATCGGGCACCTTGCTCATGTTCTTCGTAGGAGCGATTGTCTTCTCGACGCGCGCCCTGCTGCCGACCATGCTGCAGAACCTGCTGGACTATCCGGTCTCGCTCGCCGGCCTGGTCACGGCGCCGAGCGGCATAGGCACCATGCTCGCGATGATCGTCGTCGGCCGTTTCGTTGGGCGCGTCGACGTTCGCTGGCTGCTCGGCATTGGCTTCGGCATCACCGCCATCTCGTTATGGCAGATGCTGCAGTACGACCGTGAAATCACCCAGAGTGACATCGTCTGGCCTGGCGTGGTGCAGGGCATCGGCATGGGCGCGGTGTTCGTGCCGCTTACCGCGGCGACTTTTGCCACGCTGGCGCCGTCGATGCGCGCCGACGGCACGGCCATCTACAGTCTGTTCCGCAACATCGGCAGTGCCGTAGGCATCGCCATGGTCAACGTGCTGCTGGTGCGCAATACCCAGATCGCGCACGCTGGCCTGGTGGCGAACATGGCGGCCGCCAACAAGGACGCGCTGCACGGACCTATGGCTTCGGCATTCAATCTGGCGCAGACCGGCAGCGTGGCCACACTGGACCTGCTGGCCACTCGTGAAGCGGCGATGATTGCCTACCTCGACGACTTCCTGTTCCTGCTGGTGATGACGCTGGCGGCGCTGCCGTTGCTCATGTTCATGCGCACGCCGCGCTCCGCCGCGCAGATCGCCACCACTCCACACGTCATCGAATGACGCGCACGGCGTTTTAACCTGCCAGGTTCTGCGCCGCCTTGAGGCTGCGCGGCAGCAGGCGTTCATCGGCGAATTGCGCGGTCATTTGCGCAAATTCTGGCGCGCTGCCCCGCCATCTGAGTTCTTCGACATCTTTGAACAGTGCGGCATCGGTTCTCAAGGTCGCCAGCTGCTTGAACAGCAGCGCCAGTTCACGCCGCTCGCCCAGCACCTCCGCCGGAAACTGCTCCAGCGCGCCGTGCCGGTTGATGAGGCGCGCGGCGGTCACGCGGCCAATGCCTGCAAGCCCGGGATAGCCGTCCGCGCTGTCGCCGACCAGCGCCAGAAAATCCGGGATGCGCGGCGGATCGACCCCGAATTTGCTGCGTACGCCCTCGGCGTTACGCACCTGCTGGCTCTTGCGGTCGACCTGCACCACGCGGTCGTCGCGCACGCACTGCGCCAGATCCTTGTCCGGCGTCCAGATGCATACCTGCTGAATGCGGGCGTCGGCGGCGGCGAGCGCCGCAGCGGAAGCGAGTGCATCGTCCGCTTCGAGCTCGACCATGGGCCACACGCTGACGCCCATGGCGCGCAGGGCGTCTTCCAGCGGGTGAAACTGACGCAGCAGCTCCGGCTCGATGCCATCCCCGGTCTTGTAGCCCGACCACAACTGGTTGCGGAAGGATTCGATGACATGATCGGTCGCCACGCCCAGGTGGGTGGCGCCAGCTTCGATCATCTGCAGCACGGTGCCCAGCACCCCCACCACCGCGCCGTAGGGACGCGGTGCGGCGCTGAAACGACGCAGTCCATAGAAGTGCCGGAACAGTTCGTAGGTGCCGTCAACAAGGTGGACGATCACGGCGCCGCAGGTCCTGAACCGCTAGCCCTTGCCGTGCTTCGCCTTGTAGACGCGCACCTGCTTGTTGAAATCATCGACCGCTGCCTGCTCCTGGTCGATAGCGGTGTTGTGCGCCCGCCTCCCCAGCGTGTCCAGTGCCTGCAGCTCCTGCGGCGTTGAGTTGCTGCGGTATTGTTTACTGACGCTGGCAACGGTCGAGTCGACGCACTTGGCGTAGCTGTTGGTAGCCGCATCGAACGCCTGGAAGGCATGCTGGGCCGTCGACATTTCACTCGTCGAAGCGCTGGCGCCGTTCGGAACGGCCGGCGCGCCCGGCACCGTACAGGCCTGCAACGCGGTGGTGGCCGAGGCGATCAGATCGACGGGTTCGGGCGGCAGCGGCGGCGCTGTCGCGGCGACCGGTGGCGGGCGCGGCGGCGGGGCAAGGTAGGGCAGCAGCGCCCAGATCATCAGCACGCCGCCGGCGAGGCCAACCGCAAACCGCCCCAGACGCCGTCCCTGCGTGCGCACGGTGTTGCGGGGGATCCATACGTTCACGATCGCGGCAAGCAGCACAATCGCACCGACCGCCAACATGGCGAAGCGAAAGTCCGGAGATGCTGGATTCATGTGAGGAGTGTACACGCAGCGATCAGCGCAGGCGCAGCCGCAGTGGCGGGCAGACGCTGGCGCGGCAGGCCAGGCTTACGGCGGCGCGTACTGGCTTTCGTACCAGTGCCGGTACTCGCCGCTCACGACCGGGCGCCACCAGCTCTCGTTGGCGAGATACCACGCTACCGTGGCAGCCAGTCCGGCGGCGAGGGGCGTGACGGCGCTGAAGCCGAGCCGGCTCTTGAGTTTTGCCGAGTTCACGCAGTAGCGGCGGTCGTGTCCGGGCCGGTCGCGCACGTGCTCGATCAACCCGCGCGACGAATTGCCGCGCGCCGGCGGACTTGCCGGAAAGCGCCGCGCGAGCTCGCTGTCGGCGTGGAAGGCCGCGTCAACCAGATCGCACAGGTGCTGCACCACCGTCAGGTTGGTGTCGTCGCTCGAGCCACCTATGTTCCAGCTGTCGCCGGCCGCTGCGGTCAGCAATATCGTATCGATGGCGCGGCAATGGTCACTGACGTGCAGCCAGTCCCGCACCTGCAGGCCATCGCCGTAGATGGGAAGCGCGCGACCCTGCAGGATGTTCAGGATGCACAGCGGCAGTAGTTTCTCGGGAAACTGATACGGTCCGTAGTTGTTCGAGCAGTTGCTGATGCTGCACGGCACGCCGTAGGTGCGCGCGTAGGCACGCACCAGGTGGTCGGCGGCCGCCTTGCTGGCCGCGTAGGGGGAATTCGGCGCGTAGGGCGAGTCCTCATCGGCGCCGGGGTGGCTCGGCTCGAGCGAGCCATAGACCTCGTCGGTGGAGACGTGATGGAAGCGCCGGCCCGCGGTTGCGCCGCTGGCGGCCCATACCTGCCGTACCGCTTCCAGGAGCGCCTGCGTCCCCATGACGTTGGTCAGCAGGAAGCGCTGCGGGTCGGTGATCGAGCGATCAACGTGCGACTCGGCGGCGAAATTCACGACCGTGTCGATGCGCTCCTCGCGCAGCAGCGCTGCCACCGCGTCGCGATCGGCGATGTCACCCCGCACGAAACGCACCTGCCCGCCGCGCAGCAGTGTCTCGAGGCTGGCGAGGTTGCCGGCGTAGGTGAGCAGGTCGAGCACCACGAGCCGGTCGCCGCCATGGGCCTGACTCCAGTAGTGACAGAAGTTGGCGCCGATGAAGCCAGCCCCGCCGGTGACCAGCAGCCGCCTCACGCGCGCGGCTCCGGCGCGGCGCGAGCCCCGGCGAGCACCTCGCGCAGCGCGACGCGCCAGTGCGGCGCACGCATGCCGATGAGATCCTCGGTGGCGTGCTTGTCGAGCACGCTGAAGGGCGGTCGCCGTGCGGCGCTGGGATACTCGGCGGAGCGGATCGGCACGAGTAGGGGAGCGGCAGCACCTGCACGCAGTGCCGTGCTCTCCTCGGCGATGGCCACGGCGAAGTCGTACCAGCTGGCGACCCCCGAATCGCTCCAGTGCCACAAGCCCGCGGCGCGCCGCTCGCACAAGGCCCACAGCACGCGCGCCAGCCCGGCGACGTGCGTGGGCACGCCGATCTGATCGCTCACGACGCGCACCGCTTCCGGCCGTGCGAAGCGCTCCAGCATGGTGGTGACGAAGTTGCGGTGGCCGGCCCCGTACACCCAGGAGGTGCGCACCACCGTGCAGCGCTCGCCCAGTTCGTCGATGACCGCACGTTCACCTGCCAGCTTGCTCCTGCCGTAGACGTTGAGCGGATTGGGGGTGGAGCTCGGTACATACGGCTCGCTCTGCGCGCCGTCAAACACGTAATCGGTGGAAACCTGCGCCAGCCATGCACCGCTCGCGCGGCAGGCCGCCGCCAGCACCGCCGGGCCGATGGCGTTGACGCGCTGCGCCTCCTGCGACTGGGACTCAGCCGCATCAACGCGGGTGAACGCGGCAGCATTGATGACCAGCTCACAGCGCAGCTCGCGCAGCGCGACGCCCACCGCGCCCGCGTCGGCGATGTCGAGCTCGGCGCGTGCTAGGCCCCGCACCGCAATCCCGCCCGGTGCGCTGCGCACCAGCGCCTGTCCCAGCTGCCCGCCGGCGCCGGTGACCAGTACCCTCATGCAAAGGTCTCGGTGCTGCCGAGCTTCTGCCCGTCGCGGTCCTTGTCCGAGAGGATCGGCTGTGTGCCGGCCGGCAGAGGCCAGCTGATGCCGAGGGCCGGATCGTCCCAGGCGAGGGTGCGTTCGGCCGCGCGCACCCAGAAGTCGGTCACCTTGTACTGCACCTGCGTGTCATCGGCGAGCGCCAGAAAGCCGTGGGCGAGACCGGGCGGCACCCACAGCGAACGGCAGGTGCCGGCCTCCAGTTCCAGCTGCACACTGCGTCCGAAGCAGGGCGACGAGCGACGCAGATCGACCAGCACGTCGAAGATGCGCCCCGCCAGCACGCGCAGCAGCTTTCCCTGGGCGTGCTCGATCTGATAGTGCAGGCCGCGCAGCACGAAGCGTCGCGAGATACTGACGTTCTCCTGCACGAAGCGCGCCTCGATGCCGGCGGCAGCGAAGCTGCGCGCGTTCCAGCCCTCGAAAAACCCGCCGCGTCCGTCGGCGAACAGTTCGTGCTCGATCACGCAGGCCCCGGGCAGCGCGAGCTGCAGGATGCGCATCAGTACACCCGCTCACTCAAGACGCTTTCGAGATATTCCCCGTAGCCGGAGCGCCCGAGGTCCTGCGCCAGCTGCGCGAGCTGCGCACGGTCGATGAACCCCTGGCGGAAGGCAATCTCCTCGGGGCAGCACACCTTCAGCCCCTGGCGCGCCTCGATCGTCTCGACGAAGTTCGCGGCGGCAAGCAGTGATGAGTGCGTGCCGGTATCGAGCCAGGCGACGCCCCGGCCGAGGACCTCCACACGCAGCGTGCCGCTGTCCAGGTAGGCGCGATTGACGTCGGTGATCTCCAGCTCGCCGCGTGCCGAGGGCTTCAGCTGCCGGGCGATCGTCACGCAATCCGCGTCGTAGAAGTACAGTCCGGTCACCGCGTAGTGCGAGCGTGCCTTGGCCGGCTTCTCCTCGAGCCCGATGGCGCGACCCGCCGCATCAAACTCGATCACGCCATAGCGCTCGGGATCGCGCACGTAATAGGCGAACACCGTGGCGCCGCGCTCGCTGGCCGCGGCGCTGCGCAACTGCTCGGGAAAGCCGTGCCCGTAGAAGAGGTTGTCGCCGAGCACCAGGCAGACCGGCTGGCGGCCGATGAACGCTTCGGCGATCAGCAGCGCCTGGGCTATCCCTTCCGGCTGCGGCTGCGTGGCGTAGCGCAGCCTGATCCCCCACTGCGAGCCGTCCGCCAGCAGACGTTCGAACAGTGGCTGATCCTGTGGCGTCGCGATCAGCAAAATGTCGCGAATACCGGCCAGCATGAGTGTGGCGAGCGGGTAATAGACCAGCGGCTTGTCGTACAGCGGCAGCAGCTGCTTGGAGACCGCGCGCGTCGCCGGGTGCAGGCGCGTGCCGGAACCCCCGGCGAGCACGATTCCTCTGGTGATCAATCCGCTTCCCCGTTCGTGGCGTGACGCGCCGGCGCCTATGCTAGCGAAGAGAGCGTTGGCGCGCAGAACTGCTAGCCGGCGAGCACCTCGCGCGCGGCGCGCAGTCCGCTCGTCAGGGCGCCGGAAACCGTGCCGCCCTCACCTGCGGTGTCGGTGGCCTCACCGGCGAAGAACAGCGTGTTGTCGAGGGACGCACCGAGCACGCGGCGGGCATCCTCGCCCCCCACCAGGGCGTAGCTGTACGCACCGCAGGCGAACGGATCACGTTGCCAGTCGTGGTAGTAGAAGCCCTGCAGCTGGCCTGCCACGTCCACTTCGCGGCCGAACATGCCCTGCAGGCTGACGAGCGCCTTGCGGGCAATCTGTTCGGGGGAGCAGCCACGGGCGATGCGTCGCGCCCGCGGGCCGCCCGCCCAGGCGACCAGCAGGGGCGCACGCAGCGGCGCCGGTGTCCAGAACGTCACGAATTCGCCGCGCCCTGCATGCAGGAAGGAGGCGTCGCGATAGCGACCACCGTGCAGGCTTTCCCAGAAGGCGGTGGCGAAGCGCAGCAGCAGCTTGACCACGGGCCCCGAGGCGAGTCCGCCAAGCGCGGCGCGCTTGGCGCTCAGCGCGGGCGTGAAGCTCACCCCGCCGCTGCTGCGTGCCGGCGACTGCAAGACACCGAGCGGCAAACAGACGATGCAGCGCGCGGCACGTGCGCGAAAGGGGCGGCCGAGGCACTCTCCACCGACCTCGGCCGTGCCGTGCGACCAGCGCACGCTGCGCGCGCTGGCTTGCAGCTGCAGCTGCGCGTGCGGTGACTCCAGGGGCGCTGCCAGTGCCCGCAGCAACGCCTCGTAGCCGTCGCGCGGACGCGCTGTCGGCACATTGCCCACCGTGTCGCCTATCCACTCGGCGGCGATGGCGCGGGCGCTGGCCCGGGCCGGGTCGGCGGCGTCGAACCCCTCGGCCATCAGGCGTGCGAAGCGTCGCTCGGCGAGCGAGAGCGTCGCGCCCATGTGCCGGTTCAGGAAGGCATCGAAGGACATGTCGCGCTTCGCCAGCACCACGCCGGCACGCATGGCCTGCTGGATCTTCGGAAAGAAGTGACTGCGCGGAATGAGCTTGCCCGCCGCCAGCGTGCAGTGGACATCGGAGGATTCGATGGCGGTGGTGCCCACCTGTGCCAGCAGCTCGCGGGTGACCGGCGCCGGCCCGTGGATGAATTCGGCTCCGAGCTCGATGGGCACCGGCAGGCCCGCTTCCTTGCGCGTCCAGATGCGTCCGCCGAGCCGGTCGCGCGCCTCGAGCAGCAGCACCGAGCGGCCCGCGCGCAGCAGCTCACCAGCGGCGGCGAGCCCGGCTGCACCGGCGCCGATCACGATGACGTCGTAGGGAGCGCGCTTCACGGCGGGCACGGTAGAGTGACCGGGCACGGCACGCAAGGTCAGGCGCCGCAGCGGCCGGTGAACCACCGCACCGCCTGTGGCGTACTCACGAAGGTGACTTTTCGATCATCCTGCTCCTTTTTCCTGGCGCTGCCGTGGCTCGCGGCGTCCACCCATGCCGGCCCGGCGGCCTGGACGGGTGAGCCCGGCATCCAGAGTCGCCTGGCCGCTGGCGAGGTCGTCGTGCAGACGACTGCTTCCATCGATCCCTCGCGGCCGCGCGGTTGGATACGGGCTGCCGTGCGCATCGCGGCACAGCCGGAGGCGGTGTGGGGGGTGCTGACCGACTGCCGGCAGGCGGCCGCCTTCGTCCCGGGGCTGAAGCGCTGTCGCCGCATCGGCGGCGCCGCCGACGGTCGCTGGGAGGATATCGAGCAGGAGGTGCGCTACTCCTGGCTGTTGCCGAGCGTGCGCTACGTGTTCCGTGCCGAATACGACCGCCCGCGCCGCATCGACTTCCACCGTCTCAGCGGTGATCTGAAGGACGAGGAGGGCGAGTGGTCCCTCACGCGAACCGCCGACGGACGCTGCACCGATGTGGAATACGAGTTGTACCTCGATCCGGGATTCTGGATCCCGCAGGTGCTGGTCACGCGATCGTTGCGCAAGGATCTGCCGGCCGCCCTCGGCGGCCTGCGGGCGCGGGTGGAGGTGGCGCAGCCGCACGGCGAGCACGCGCACTGAGAGTCGGTGGCGGCCGCAGATGCCGTCACGCATACTCGGGCGATGGCTTACCGATGCGGCTTGCCCACGTGCGTGTGGGTCGCGCTGCTGGCAGCGCTGCCGGCTTACGCCACGACCACGGACGGCCCTCGTTACGATGTGCTCATCAGCGGCGCGACCGTCTACGACGGCGGCGGCGGTGCTGCGTTCATCGGCGATGTCGCTATTTCCGGCGACCGCATCGCCTATGTGGGCCCGCACGCGCCGCACGCTGCGCGCGAGCGCCTGGACGTGCACGGCAAGGCGGTGGCGCCGGGCTTCGTCAATATGCTGGCGCATCCGGAGGTGTCCCTGCTCGCCGACGGCCGCGCGCTCAGCGACCTGCGCCAGGGCGTGACGCTCGAGGTACTCGGCGAGGATTCCATGGGGCCGTTGACACCGCTGATGCAGCAGCTCATGCGGCAGCGCCAGGGCGACATCAAGTTCACCGTCGACTGGACCACGCTCGGCGACTATCTGCACAAGCTCGAGCAGCGCGGCATCGCGCCAAACGTCGCCTCGTTCGTCGGCGCAGGAACGGTGCGTGCCAACGTGCTGGGCGAGAAGGACGTGCAGCCGACTGCCGCGCAGCTGACGCAGATGCGGGCGCTGGTCCATCAGGCCATGGAGCAGGGCGCCGTGGGTGTGACCACCGCGCTCATCTACAGTCCGAACGAGTATGCCCACACCCCGGAGCTGATCGAGCTTGCGACGGAGTCGGCGCGCTGCGGCGGCATCTACGCTGCGCATATGCGCAGCGAGGGCGATCGCCTCCTCGAGGCCGTCCGCGAGACCGTCGACATCGCGCGCGCCTCCGGTGCGCCGGCCGAGATCTATCACCTCAAGGCCGCCGGCAAGCGCAACTGGGACAAGCTCCCCGAGCTCGTCAGCGCGGTCGAGGCGGCGCGCAGTGCCGGCGTGCGCATCACGGCGGACATGTACGTCTACACCGCCGGGGCGACCGGCCTTGATGCGGCCATGCCGCCCTGGGTGCAGGACGGCGGCCTCGAGGCGTGGATCGCACGCCTGAAAGAGCCGGCCGTGCGCACGCGCGTGCTGGCCGAGATGCGCGATCCTAAGCCGCAGTGGGAAAACCTGTACGGCGCAGCCGGACCTGCCGGTACGCTGCTGCTCGCGTTCAAGAATCCCGCGCTCAAGCCCCTCACCGGCAAGACACTGGCGCAGGTGGCACGCATGCGCGGCGTGTCGCCCGAAGATGCAGCGATCGATCTCGTGATCGAGGACGGTTCGCGCGTCGGCGTGGCGTATTTCCTGATGTCGGAAGAGAACGTCGCGCGCGAAGTGGCGCTGCCGTGGGTGAGCTTCGACTCCGATGAAGCGGCGCCGGCGCCGGAGGGTGTTTTTCTCAAGTCCAGCAACCACCCGCGCGCCTATGGGAATTTCGCGCGCGTGCTGGCCAAGTACGTGCGCGACGACCACGTGATCACGTTGCCACAGGCCATCCACAAGCTGGCGGCGCTGCCGACCAGCACACTCTCGCTGCCGGATCGCGGCCTGCTGCGGGCAGGCTATTTCGCCGACATCGTGGTGTTCGATCCCGCCACCGTGCAGGACCACTCGACCTACGAGAAGCCGCAGCAGCTCGCCACCGGCGTGAGCGACGTGTGGGTCAACGGCGTGCGCGCGCTGCGCGAGGGCACCGCCACGGGTGCGGCCAGCGGCCGCGCCGTGCGCGGCCGCGCCTGGACCGGAGTGCCAGGCGGCGGCTGCCGCGCCAGTGCCCATGACTGGACCTGGAGTCCTTAGGCTGTCGCCGGCAGCCAGACGATGAGCGTGCCGGCGCTCGCCGCAGCGCCTCGCGATCGCTGGTACGTGCTCGGGATTCTCACCCTCGTCTACGGCCTCAACATCGCCGACCGCTTCTCCATGTCGACGCTGATCGAACCCATCCGGCAGGAGCTGCACCTGTCGGATGCCGGCATCGCCTTTCTCAGTGGCACGCCCTTCGCGCTCTTCTACGTTTTCGTCGGGATCCCGGTGGCGACGCTGGCCGATCGTGCCAACCGCCGCAACATCCTCGCCTTGGCGCTGGCGCTGTGGTCGGCCATGACGGCGCTCTGCGGACGCAGCCACAGCTACGCACAGCTGTTCCTCGCCCGGGTCGGTGTGGGCATCGGCGAGGCCGGCGGCACTCCGCCGGCCACCTCGATTCTCGCGGACAATTTTCCGCCCGGCCGGCGACCTATGGCTCTTACGGTCTTTGCACTCGGTGCCTGCCTGGGCGCGTGGCTGGGTTCGTCGGTGGCCGGCACCGTGGCCGAGCACGCCGGCTGGCGCGCGGCCTTTCTGGTGCTCGGCCTGCCGGGAATTGTCGTGGCCGCGATCGTCTGGCTCAGCGTGCGCGAACCGCGTCGCGGGCAGCTCGATGCGGCTGCGCCCCCGAGCGAGCGCGGCACTCTGTTGGGCACGCTGCGCTTCATCGTCACGCAGCGCTCCGCCCTGCATCTTCTGGTCGGTGCCTCCGTCGCGACGTTCTGGAGCTGGGGACTCATGTGGTGGACACCGGCATTTCTGCAGCGCTCACACCACCTGAGCCTGAGCGAGGCGGGCCAGGGGCTGGGTCTCATGCACCTGTACGCCGGCACCGCAGGCACGCTGCTGGCAGGTCTTGTGATGACCGGCCGCGCCGCCGCCGATCCGCGCTACGTGACGCGCCTGCTCGCCTGGGTCACCGTGCTGAGCACGATCCCGTCGTGGCTCGCGTACTGGGTCGTTTCCACCAAGCTCGCCACGGCGCTGCTGTGGATCTTCGTGCCCGGCGTGTACTTCTACATCGGTCCGGTCCTGGGACTTCTGCAGAACGTTGTGCCGGCGCAGATGCGTGCCACTACCTGCGCGATCCTGCTTTTCCTCGCCAACCTCGGCAACCTGGTATTCGCGCCGCTCCTGGTCGGGGCGCTCAGCGACTGGTTCGCGCAGTCTTGGGGCGCCGGCGCGGAGTCGCTGCGCTGGGCGCTGCTGCTGCTTGCGCCGACCGGCCTGTGGGCGGCGTGGCACCTGTGGACCAGCGGCGCGACAATCCGCGAGGACGCCAGGCGCGCCGCCTGAAACGCGGCCTTTATCTTAGCGGGCTTGAGGCCCGCGCTCGCGTCGTCCAGCCGCGACATAAGCCCGGCAAGTCGGAGCTGACTGACGCCCGCTGCGGCAAGCCTCCAGATTTTTCAGCCCGGGCGCTGGAGAACACTACCTCTCAACGGAGGTAGTCGTGTCGGGTAGGAAGTTCACAGCAAGCTTAGCCACCGCAACCGCGGTCGCGGCGCTGGGACTTGGCCATCTGGCCTGCGCCGATAGCCTGGGGCAGCTGGCGACCCGTGCCATGGCAGCCGGCCCCCATGCGCCGCACCCGCACACAACGGTTCTGGCGCTGATGACCGCCGCGCCACAGACGCTGCAGAAACGTCTGCCGCTCGATCAGCCGCGGCACACGCTGGATCTGCGCGCGCCGGATCCGCGCTCGATCGCCGGCATGGAAGGCGCTGGCGGCGATTACCGCGCCTCTTTCCCCATCCGCTGGCAGAGGTATTCCGAACTCGTCAACCCGCAGGTCGAGCACATGGCGCGCAACTTCCGCCGCCAGGGACTGCCGCTGGTGCACCTGTGGCAGTCGGCATCCGGCGAGCATTTGCTTGCCGTCGGCCTGAATCCGCACGGCGTACCCGGCATTTGGCTCACGCAGAAAGTGCCCGACTAGGCATTACACGGAAGGAGATTGACGCCATGAGCACCAAACCTATGTCGCGTGCCTGATCGCTACTGCATTACTCGGACCCGCGCTGCTCGTGGCCGCGGACGTCGACAGCGCGCGCCCGGCGCAATACGTAAAGGATTCGGCGATTACTGCAGTCGTGAAGACCAAGCTCGCTGCCGCCCACCTGGCCAACCTGATGCAGGTGAAGGTCGATACCGATCGCGACGGCGTCGTGTGGTTGAGTGGTACCGCTCAGTCGCGCGACGTGGCTGACCAGGCGGTGCAGCATCGCCAAGACCACGGACGGTGTGATCAGCGTCAAGAGTCAGATCGTCGTCACGCCGGAGGCGAAGTAGCCCTCGCGAAGGCGGGTGGGCTGGCGTCCATGCCCGCCCACCCTTCTCGACTCAGGGAATGGTTGTGCTGACCACCGAGGACATGGCGCTCTGCGTGCCGCTGGTGGTGTAGGACACACCGCCGAAATACCACACGCCGCTGGCCAGGTTGGGGATCGTGGTGGCCGTGGCACCCGTGCCTGCCACCTGGACCATCTGATTCAGGTTAGAACTCGATGTGCCGTAATAGATCTTGATGCCCGCAAGGTCCGTGAGCGGGGTGCCATTGGTGTTCTGCGTCGGCGGCACCCAGTTGACGACCGCGTTGCCGGTCGTCGGCGTCGCTCCCGTGACCGTGATGGTGAAGCCCGGCAGCGCGCTCGAGGCCTGACCGTCGCTGACACTGAGGACGATGTTCGGATACGTGCCGGTCTGCGCACTGGTCGGGGTACCTGACAGGAGCCCAGTCGCGATGCTGAAGGTCGCCCAGACGGGCATGTTCTGCACCGAGAACGCCAGTGTGGTGCCGCTCGGGCCGCTCGCGGTCGGTTGGAAAGAATAGGCGGCGCCGGCGACATCGGTCGTGGCCGGCGTGCCGGAGATGGTCGGCGCGGGCGCGCGGCGGCGGCGGAGGGTCCCGTAGCTCCCTGCGGCCGTCACCTGCACCGTGAAGGCAGGCAGCGTCGCGTTCTTGATGCCGTCGCTGACGGCGATGACGATGTTCGCGTACGTGCCGACGTTGCTGGCAGCCGGGGTGCCCGACAACTGGCCGGTGGTACGGCTGAAACTGGCCCACGACGGTTTGTTGGCGATGGCGAACGCCAGACTACGTCCCTCGGAATCGCTGGCCGATGGCGTGAAGCCGTAGGCCGTGCCGGCGCTGACGCTCGTTGCCGGCGCGCCGGAGATCGTCACGTCGTCGTGCCAGCGGTGGTGCCAGCCGTCCGAGGTCGTGGTCTCCGCAGCCTGTGCGGCCGCGCCGCAGGCGCCGCCGATGAGGGTGAGTGCCAGAAGAATCCGCCGCAGCGGTCCGTGCGTGCAGAAACGAGCGTGTTCCATGTGCCTCCCCGAACCATCAGTCGCGGTGGGGAAGCGCAGCCCGACGGGCGATACGCGGCAGGGACCGCGCGTCGCGTCGTTCGTCTGACGACAGCCCTCAGTGTCCGAGAGCTTGCCGGCAACCCCGCTGTCTCAGGCATCCTGAGACCGGAGGCTTTGCGTCCCCGCCTTGCGACGGGTTTGCCCTTGCGCTCACGGTCGAAGCTTTCTTGCGAAAAAGCGGGGCGACCGATCTGCGCGTTCGAAGCGCAGTACAGCGCGGTTGCGGGCGAAGCGCAAATGTCTCGCCCCGGCGACGCAGGCTATTTGCGACAAACGCCGCGGTCTGGGGTCGACCGCGGCGCTGGGTTACCTGGGAGGAGCTGTCTTTAAGGGATGTTGAAGCTCACGACGGTCGACATAGTGCTCTGCGCACCGGTGGTCGTGTAGGAGACGCCGCCAAAATACCAGGTGCCGGCGGTCAGGTTGCTGATGGTGGTAGTCGTCTGCGTGTTGCTCGCCACCTGCACCATCTTCGTGAGGTTAGCGGCCGAAGTGCCGTAATAGATGCGTATTCCGGCAAGGTCGGTGAGCGGGCTGCCATTGGTGTTCTTCGTTGGCGGCACCCAGTCGATGGTGGCCGAGGCGGTGGTCGGCCGTGCCGCTCGTCACCGCCACGTTGAACGCAGGCAGCGAGGCGGAACTCGTGCCGTTGCTGGCGCTGATGACGATGTCGCCGTACGAGCCTTCCTGCGAGGTCGTCGGCGTGCCACTGAGAAGGCCCGTCGCGATGCTGAAGGTCGCCCACGAGGGCTTGTTCTGCACCGAGAACGACAGGGTCTTGCCATCCGGATCCTTGGCCGTCGGCTGGAACTTGTAGGCGCTGCCCGCCACGACGCTGGTGCCGGGCGAGCCGGAGATCACCGGAACGTCGGCGGTGCTGCTGCTGCCGCTGACCGTAATGTGGAACTCCGGCAGGCTTGCGGTGCCCTTCGAGTTCGTCGCCCGGATGAGGATGTCGCTCTGCGTCCCGGCCGCGCTCGGTGTGCCGCTGAGAGCACCCGTGCTCGCGCTGAAACTCGCCCACGAGGGCTTGTTCACGATGCTGAAGGTCAAACCGCTGCCCGACGCGGTCGGCGTAAATGAATAGGCCTTGCCGACGGTCGCAGTCATCGCCGGAGAACCGGAGATCGTCGGGGCGCCGCCGCTGCCGCCGCCCGTCCCCGTGCCGCCTGAGCTGGCAGAGGTTGTGATGTGGAACTCCGCAAGGGAGGCGGTACTCACGCCGTCGGTCACGCGTATCAGCATGTCGCTCTGCGTGCCGACGTTGGCCGCTGCCGGCGTGCCGGTCAGGCTGCCGGTCGTCGTGCTGAAGGCCAACCACGACGGCTTGTTGACGACGCTGAACGTCAGTGTCTTCTTGCTGGGATTGGTCACGGTAGGCGTGAACGAGTAGGCCTTGCCGACTGTTGCGCTCTGCCGAAGGTGATCCGGAAATTGCCAGCCCATCGCCGGCTGCATGCGCCAGTGCGACGCCACCCATGACGATTACAGCGCAGGTGCGTACCAGCACCGTCCGCAGCGCTGCCCATGCGAAGATTGAAGCTCGATCCATTGTGCCTCCCGTGCAATGAATGTGACGCAAAGGGAGGCGCAAGCAGACCCACGCGGCCTGGCCTCATCGGCCGGCCCCGTACCCGGATGACGGTTTCCCCCGCGAGCGGCGGTTTACCGACAACCCCGCTGTCTCGACCTTCTCGAGAGCGGAGCTTGCGTCCCCGCCTTACGACGGGTTTGCTCTTCTGGCAATGCAGCGGCAGGGTGCAGTACGTACCCGAGCCGTTGTGATTTGCGCTGGAGCCGGCGCAAAGTAAAACGTGCTCGAGCGAGCGGCGCAAATGTCTCGATCTGGCGACGTGCGAATTTGGCAACGGGCAACTGCCCGCCGCGGCAGGTTTTTTTGCCCGGGCGAGCGATTCTTTCAGGCTGGCGGATAGATTCCGCGCACGCGACCAAACAGGCGCGTGAGACCAAACAGTGCATCGATGTTAGGTGTTGCTACACCAACACGCTGCCCGATTTCGCGCACTGCGCCGACCAGTGCGTCGAGCTCGAGCGGCCGCAGCGCCTCCACATCCTGCAGCATGGAGGTCTTGAAGGCGCCGAGTTTGCGTGTGATGGCGCTGCGTTCCTCGGCGGACTGCCGTACGTCGCAGCCGATGCGCGCGCCGACCGCGGCCGCCTCGCCCATCGCCGTGGCACAGAATGCGCGCACCAACTCGTCATCGAGCACGCGGTCGGCGGTGGCCCCGGTGAGCGCGGACACCGGGTTCATGGTCATGTTGCCCCACAGCTTGTACCAGATGTCGTAACGGATGCGCGTCGACACCGTGACTTCGAAGCCCGCCGCGCTCAACAGCTCGTGCAGGCGCACGACTCGCGCGGACTGCCCGCCGGCGGGTTCGCCGATGATGAGCCCGCGGCCCATGCGATGCTGCGTCACTCCGGGAGCAGATGTGGTCGCACTGGCGTGCACCACGCAGCCCACCACGTGAGTGACGTCGAGCGCTGCGGCGATGACGCCGCCCGGATCGACACTCTCGAGCGGCTGACCGCCGAGCGCCGCGACGCCGCTGCCGAACCACCACGGCACGCCGTTCATCGCCGGCAGCACGATGCTGTCGGGGCCGATGAGCGGGGCGAGCAGGGGCGCAAGTGCCGGCAGAGCGGGACTTTTCACCGCGAGGATGATGAGATCGTGGCGGCCGAGTTCGCGCGCGTCGTCGGCTGCCAGTGCGGCCGGTGCCTGCAGCAGGGTGTCGTTGAGCTGCAGCCGCCAGCCGTGCTCGCGCAGCGCCACCAGCGTGGTGCCGCGCGCGAGGGCTGACACCGCGTTGCCGGCCGCTGCCAGGCGGGTACCGAGGAAACCGCCGATGGCACCGGCGCCGACCACGCAGATCTTCACGAGTGCGGCGCCGGCCCCGGCCTCAGCCCATGTGCAGGCCGCCGTTGAGCGAAAAGTCGGCGCCGGTGGCAAAGGCGGCGTCATCGCTCACCAGCCAGTGGACGATGGAGGCGATCTCATCGGGCTCACCGAGGCGCTTGACCGGTATGGCGCTCACGATCTTCTCCAGGCGCTCCGGCTTGACCGCACGCACCATGTCGGTGCCGATGTAACCCGGCGAGACGGTGTTGACCGTAACGCCGCGCGCTGCGACTTCCTGGGCAAGAGCCATGGTGAAGCCGTGGATGCCGGCCTTGGCGGTGGAATAGTTGGTCTGTCCGAACTGGCCGCGCTGGCCGTTGACCGAGGAAATGTTGACGATGCGCCCCCAGCCACGCTCGATCATGCCGTCGATCACCTGCTTGGTGACGTGAAAGAGCGAGTTGAGGTTGGTCTCGATGACGGCATGCCACGCCTCGTTGGTCATCTTCTGGAAGGTGCCGTCGCGCGTGATGCCGGCATTGTTGATCAGGATATCGATGGGTCCGACCTCGGCCCGCACCGTCTCGAAGGCGCGCTTGGTCGAGTCCCAGTCCGAGACGTTGCCCTCGGAGGCGTGGATGTCGAAGTTCTCGGCGCGCATTTCCGCGAGCCAGCGGTCCTTGCGCGATGAACCCGGCCCGCAGCCGGCAATCACCGTGTAGCCCTCTTTACACAGGCGCCGGCAGATCGCGGTGCCGATGCCACCCATGCCGCCGGTCACGTAAGCAATGCGTTTTGGATTTGATCCCATGGCCTGTCCCCCGTTCCGTTTGTCAGGCTCTGACTTTGGGGAGACATTAGTACGCCAATTTGCAGGAGGCGTCCACGGCGCGCAGCGCCGTTAGCTGCGTACGTAGCTGCCGGGCGCATCCGCTGGCGGCGCCGCGCCGTGCTGTGCCTTGGCGGGCGGCACGCGCGCTGCTTCCTGCTTGCTAGCGGAGTGCTGCGCGAGCCACTGCTGCCAGGCGGGCCACCACGATCCTTCGAACAGCGGCGCGCTCGCCAGCCACTTTTCCGCACTCAGCGTCGTCTTGGCATCAAGCCAGGTGAGCATGCGATGGCGGCGCTTGGGATGCACCGGGCCGCTCACGATGCCGGCGTTGTGGCCGCCGCTGGTGAGCAGGAAGGTGTAGTCCGAGCTGCGCGTGAGCGCGCGTGCCTTGTAGACCGAGCGCCAGGGCGCCACGTGGTCGGTTTCGGTGCCGACCACGAACATGGGCAGATGAATCTGCGCCAGATCCAGGCGCTGGCCGTGCACGGTGAAGGTGCCGAGCGCCAACTCGTTCTTCAGGTAGAGACGCTCAAGGTACTCGCTGTGCATGCGCCACGGCATGCGCGTGCCGTCGGCGTTCCAGGCCATCAGGTCATTGAGCTTGGGGCGCTCGCCGCGCACGTACTGCGACACCGCGGGCGTCCACAGCAGGTCGCGCGAACGCAGCAGCGCAAAGGCTGCGCCCATGCGCTCGCTTTCCAGCACGCCGGACTTGTTCATCATCGCCTCGAGCATCGCGATCTGGCTCGGCGTGATGAACACCGACAGTTCGCCGGGCTCGCTGAAGTCCGTCTGCGCGGCAAACAGGCTGAGCGAGGCGAGCGTCTTGTCGCCGGCCGCTGCCAGGCGCGCGGCCGCGATCGCCAGCAGCGTGCCGCCGATGCAGTAGCCGACCGCGTGCACCTTCTTCTGCGGCACGATCGCGCGCACCGCGGTGAGCGCGTCGAGGAACCCGAGCTGCACGTAGTCGTCGATGCCGAGCCCGCGGTCCGCAGCGTCCGGGTTCTTCCAGGAGATCATGAAGACCGTGTGGCCCTTCTCGACCAGGTAGCGCACCAGCGAGTTGCGTGGCGACAGGTCGAGGATGTAGTACTTCATGATCCACGCCGGGGTGATCAGCACCGGCTCCGCGTACACCTTGGCGGTCTGCGGGGAGTACTGCAGCACCTCGATCAGGCGATTGCGAAACACCACTTTCCCAGGGGTGATCGCGACCTCCTTGCCAACCTCGAAATTCTCGGTGCCCGGCGCACGGCTGCCGCTGCCCATGCGCTGCGCGTCTTCCAGCCAGTTCTTTAATCCGCGGATCAGGTTCTGGCCGGATTCCGCGGCCGTGCGATTGAGCAGCTCCGGATTGGTGTGCAGAAAATTGGCAGGGGACGCCGCTTCCAGCAGCAGCCGTCCGGCAAAGTTCATGCGCGCCGATTTTGCATCGGGCTCGGGGCCGCCGGAGCTCAGGGCTTGCTGCCACCACGAGGCCCAATTGCCGTAGGTGCGGGCGTAGACGTTGAACGGCCACACATTCCATGCGTTGTCTTTGAAGCCCAAGTCCTCGCGCTCGGGCGAGAGCGGTGCGCCGGCGGCGGCGCGCGCGAAGAACTGCCAGCTGTCCAGCACCTTTTCGTAGGCACTCTGCGCCAGCTGTTTCTGGCGCGGCGGCTGGGTAGCGACTCCCAGGTACCACTGCCACCAAGCGTCGAGATAGTCATCGGGCGCAAGCCCGCCGGTGAGGGCAGCAAGCTGGGCGCGCAGATGGCGCTCGACTTCGGCCCGGGCCGGGGCGCTGGCGCCGTCCGCGGCGGGCTCGGGGGAGGGGGCGGTGTGTTGCGGCTTCGACTTAGGCTTCGGCACGCGGCGCGTGCCGGTTTTTTTTCTAGAGCGAACGGTCAAGGCGGTCTCCAGTCGGAGCCGCACCCGGAGGCGTCAGCCTCCGGGTGCGGGGTACCGCCAAGATATCAGGCCGCCTTGCGGGCCGGCACTGCCTTCGCAGCAATCTCGCTGCCGAGCTGGGTGAATTTGCTCTGGATCTCTGAGGTCACCGTGGCAAATTCCTCGGCACGCGCGCGCAGCTTGTCCACCAGCTGAGTGTTCAGCTCGGTCTGCTTGTTCAGCAGCTCGCTGGCATTGCTCACAGCGAACGTCGCGTTGACGCGCGCCAGGTTCGACTCGAGCACGTCGCCGGCGACGGCGTACTGCAGGCGCGCCAGGCGCTCAATGGTCTTGAAGCCTTCCTGCTGGGCCTTGAGCACGGGCGCAAAAGCGTCGCGGGCGGCGGCGAGCATGGCATTCGGGTCAAAGGTGCGGTCGGTCATGGTCGTAAACTCCAGTGCAGGGGGTGTGTGGCGTACATATTACCCGATTTTGTATGCACTGCAAGAGAAAAATGCTCTGGAGCGCTCGTCTGCGGTTTGATAGATATAAGTATATGATTTACTTAAAGATATTTATTGTATTCGGGCTCGTTTTGAATTGGATATTGCCATTTAATTTTGCGGCGCATTCATAAGAACATCACATCCTCAGGCCGGCGTCCACCTCCACACAGCGCCCGGTGAAGAGGTCGTTTTCGAAGATGAAGCCGACGGCATGCGCGATCTCATCCGGCTCTCCCAGGCGACCGAGAGGGATGGGCGATGTCATCTTGGCCAGCGCGTCGGGCTTCATGCTTTCGACCATCGGGGTGCGGATGAAGCCCGGGGCGACGGCGCCCACGCGGATGCCGTAGCGCGCCAGTTCCTTGGCCCACACGACCGTCATCGCGGCCACTCCGGCCTTGGCCGCGCTGTAGTTGGTCTGGCCCGCATTGCCCGCGCGCGAAATGCTGGAGACGTTGACGATTACGCCGCCGCCGCTGGAGTTGATCATGCGCTGCGCGGCCTCGCGGGCGCAGAGGAATACGCCGGTGAGGTTGACATCGATGACCGACTGCCACTGTGCCAGCGACATCTTGCCGACCACCTGGCCGTCCTTGACCTTGACCAGCATGGCGTCACGCACGATGCCGGCATTGTTGATCAGTCCGTCGAGACGGCCGAAATCGGCCGTCACCTGATCGAGCGCTTCCACCACGCTGTCCTCGTTGGCGGCGTCCGCTATGTAGCTGCGCGCCACGACGCCCAGTTGGGCGCAGTCCGCTGCGGTCTCGTTCACCCCGTCGGCATTCATATCCAGCAGGGCAAGGTTTGCGCCTTTCCTGGCGAAATGCCTGGCCAGCGAGCGGCCGATACCGCGACCGGCGCCGGTCACGAGAATGGTCTTGGCGCGTACGTCCACGTGCTCATTGCTCCTGTTTGCGGGAAATGAAATTTGCGAGCGCGGGGCCGGTGCGCTCTAGCTGCGGCGCTTGCCCGGGTCGGGGCGCCCCGGTTTCTCGGATTTGTCGGCTGCGGCCGCGGCCGCGGTTGCCGGGGGCGTGAAGGCCGACAGCATGGAGGCCTGCATCTTTGCCCACATCTCCATGTTCTGCCGCGCCATCTCGGCCAGCGGCGCCATGGGTGTCTCGAGCGCCTTGGCCATCTCGGCCTGCATGAGGTTCTGCTGACGCAGGAGACTGCCGATGCTCTGCTCGAGGTAAGAAGTCAGCATCTGCTGAATGGGGTTGCCGTAGAAACGGATGATCGCCTCGAGCAGCTGCGTGCTCAGCACCGGCGTACCGAACTGTTCCTGGCTGGCGATGATCTGCAGCAGGATGCTGCGCGTCAGCTCCTCGCCGCTTTTGTCGTCGATCACCTTGATACGGGTGCCGGCGGCGATCAGCTTGCGCAGGTCGTCCAGCGTGACGTGACGGCTGTCGTGCGCGTCGTACAAACGCCGGTTGGCGTATTTGCGTATGAGGCGTTCTTCGGCCATGTTAGTTAGTCTTTCAGCCGCCGCTCGCCGCCTTAAGCCTTGAGCGCAGGCGGCACGCGATGTACGGATAGTAGCCCTACAGTATGCAGCGCACAATGATCGTCTTCACGGTTCGTAAAACACTCCTCGGCCCCCTTTAAGGCTATGTTTCTGCTGCTTTAAGGGGTTCTTCACTTAACGACAGCCCCGGCTTTCAGGGCAATTTTCGGCAGCGCATACAACATGGAAACACCTTTCGGCAGCGGCGGATTTCAGCCCGGAGCGGCCTACGCCGATGCCGCGCAACGCTTCCTCGAACTGATGCAGAGCTTCGCTGCGCCCGCGGCCGGCAAGGCACCGGACTGGTCATCGCTGACCGCCCCGCTCGCGGGACAGTTCGAGCAGTGGCTGCGCATGTCGCAGGCGTCCGGTCCGTGGTTCGCGGCGGGCGGGGCACCGTTTGCGCCGGCAGCTGGCCTGGGCGCGATGCCGGCAGGATCGTTCGGGCCGCTGCCGCTCGGGCCGGCCGCCGTACCGAACAGCGACGCGCAACGCACCTTCGAGCTACTCGGCCGTCTCGGGCAGCTGCAAGGTCAGCTGGCCACGCACTGGAGTGAGATCGCCAACACTGCCGCCCGCCGCTTCGTGGCGCGCCTGGGCGCGAGCGCCGCGGCTCCGGCCACCCTGGATCAGGGCCTGAAGCTCTACCAGTTATGGGTGAGTTGTGCCGAAGAGGCTTACGCGGCGACGGCGCATCGCGAGGACTTCAGCCGCCTGCAGGCCGAGATGGCCAACACCTCGGCGGCCTTGCTCGTGGAGCAGCGCCGTCATGCGGAAGCGCTGGTCAAGGCATTCGGTCTGCCGACGCGCAACGAGGTGGACGCGCTGTATGCACAGCTGAAGGAGCTGCGCGATCAACTCGCCGCGCTCGCGGACTTTAGCGTCAGACGGGCCGCGCCGGCGCCGCGCTCCCGGGCGGCCGGTGGCGCGCGCAAGGCCACCAAGGGCCGGCGGGCGCGCGGACCGCGTCGTTGAGCGGAGGCTCTGGCGGCGCGCCCTTCGCCGCATTCGGCGCAAGCGTCGCACAGACTATGGCGCGCCTGCAGCAGGCGCGCGCTGTGACGGTCGGCTGTTCGGACAAGCGCGCGGTCTGGAGCTGCGGCAAAACCACTCTCTATTGCTATCAGCCGCTGCCCGGTGTGGCGCCGCTTCCGGGGGCCCGGCCGCTGCTGATCTGCTTCGCTCTGGTGAACCGCCCCTACGTGCTCGACCTGCAGCCGGATCGTTCGCTGGTGCGTCGGCTGCTGGAAGCCGGGCTGCCGGTTTACCTGATCGACTGGGGCGATGCGGACGACAGCGATCGGCGCGTCGACCTGGAGCAGTACATCAAGGTGCATCTGGGCGGCAGCGTCCGGGCAGTGCTGCGCGAGCGGGGCGCTACGGCGCTCGATCTGCTGGGCGTGTGTCAGGGCGGGGTGCTCAGCCTGTGCTATACGGCGCTGTTCCCGCAGACCGTGGCCAACCTGGTCACGCTGACCACGCCGGTCGACTTTCATACTCCCGACAACCTGCTCTCCAAGTGGGTGCGCGGCATCGACACGCAGCTCATCGAAGCCAGCGGCAACGTGCCGGGTGAGCTGCTGAATACGCTATTCCTGGCGCTCATGCCGTTTCGCCTCACGCAGGAAAAATACGTACGGCTGCTGAGCGGTAGTCCCGATCAGCGCGCCGTGGAAGATTTCGTGCGCATGGAGAAATGGATCTTCGACAGTCCGCCGCAGGCGGCCGCGGCGCTGGCCCAGTTCGTGCGCTGGTTTTACCAGGAAAATCGGCTGCTGCGCGGCACCTTGGAGATCGGTGGACAGGGCGTGCGTCTCCCGGACATCCGCCAGCCACTGCTCAATCTCTATGCGCTGCAGGATCACATTGTCCCGGCAGCGGCCTCAGCGGTGCTGGGCGCGCATGTCGGCAGCCGCGATTACAGCGAATGTGCCATCGCGACCGGACACATCGGCATGTACGTGAGCCGCGCGGCACGCGAAGAGATTCCGGCGCGCATCGTGGGCTGGCTGGGCGAACGCGACGCATCCGCCGCGCGCCGGGGTCGGCGCGCGTCTCAATCGGCGCACGCTCCGCACCGTGCAGACGTTTGATGATCCGGCGGTAGGCTTGCAGGACCACCTGGATCCTCGCCATTGTGACTTGGGCGGCTGCGCCGGCAGCGCGTCTTTTCCGACATTTCCGGTAGGACCATGAGCGCACCGCTGACAGATGCGGGTTGGGCGAGCGGTGCCCGTGGGCAAGCGCCGGCGCGACGCTACTGGCTGGCCGCGGGCGCGGTGTGTGCGCTCGCCTTCGCCGGTTTTGCGCGCACGTACTATCTGAAGCGATTTTTTGGCACGCCCGGGCTGTCGACCGTCGTACACCTTCACGCCCTGGTGCTGTCCGCGTGGTGCGTTACGTTCGTAACGCAGACCTGGCTGGTCGCCACCCATCGTATTGTCTGGCACCGGCGCCTGGGAGTGGCGGCAGCACTGCTCGCTGTCCTGGTCGTCATGAGCGGCACCTGGCTGACGATCGCTGCCGTAGCACGTGAGGGCGCGGCGCACAAGATCGGTCGGTTCCACTTTCTGTTCGGACTGAATCTCGTCAACCTGCTGCTGTTCGCCGCGCTGGTTGGCGCCGGCCTGCTGCTGCGCCGCCATCGGCAGTTTCACAAACGACTGATGTTATTGGCCGCGATTACCAGCATCGCGCCAGCAATTGCGCGCCTGGTCCTGTTGTTCACCCATGCCCCCCTGCCGCAGTTCCTCGTTTTCTACGCTTGCATCGCCGCCCCCGTGCTGGTGGACACGGTGCGGCATCGGCGCCTGCACCCGGCGTTCGCCTGGGGTGGACTGGCCGTGATCGTCGGCTTTCAGCTGGTCTTTTTCGTGGAGCAAACTCCGGCATACCTGGCATTCGTGATCCGACTGTTCGGCTGACAGCGTGGAGCGCCCGGGTCCTGGCCCGGTCGCCGGCTACCGAGCCGGGCCGGCGGCGCGACGCCGTTTACGCCATGCCACCGCTGATCGAGATCACTTGCGCGGTCACGTACGCGGCATCGTCGGAGGTTAGGAAGGCGACCAGGGCTGCGACCTCTTCGGGCAGGCCGGCGCGATTCATCGGCACGAAGCGCTCGATGGTCTTCTCGTCAAAGAGCTCGGCCGTCATGGGCGTCGCGATGATGCCGGGAGCCACGGCATTCACGGTGATGCCGCGGGTGGCGACCTCCAGTGCCAGGGCCTTGGTGGCGGAATTGAGCGCGCCCTTGGCGGCCGCATAGTTGACCTGGCCGCGGTTGCCGATCAGCGCTGCCACGGACGAAATATTGACGATGCGGCCCCAGCGCGTGCGGATCATCGGCAGCAACAAAGGCTGCGTGGCGTTGAAAAAGCCGTTCACCGAGACGTCGATGACGCGGTGCCATTGCATGGCGGTCATGCCAGGCAGCACGGCATCATCGTGCACGCCGGCATTGTTCACCAGGATCTGGATCGGACCGGCGCGCAGCAGCGTCTCCAGTGCCGCGCGGGTTGCGGCCGCGTCGGTGATATCGAACCTGACAACGCTCGCCTGACCGCCGCTCGCCTCGATCTCGCTGACGAGGGCCTGCGCGCTCGCACCGCCACGGTGCGAGTGCACGTACACATAATCCCCGGCACCTGCCAGTCGGCGGCAGACAGCTCCGCCGATGGCGCCGCTGCCTCCCGTGACCAGCGCCCGTCTGCCGCTGCTCGTCATGCCGTCGCGAACACGATGCTGGCGCGGCCACTGAGCAGCGGTGCCGAGGTGCACACCGTGAACTCGTACAGCACCGTACGCCCATCCCCGGTGATGCGTTGCGCGCTCGCGATGAGGTCCGCTTCCAGGTCATCGAGCTGTGGCACGTACAGCACCACGTTGCGCACGCTGGCCAGAAACCCCAGCGCGGCGCCCATCGTGCCGCGCACGCTGGTGGCGACCGTGCTGGCGAGCGGGGCGCTCGCCGCCACCAGTGCGCCGTGCACCGCCATGGCCTGCGCTGCGTACTCGATGCCGCATGCCGCGCCGAGGCGGCCGTGCGCGCGCAGCGGGTTGTCCGCGGCGCGATGCGTGGCGCTGCGGCAGCGGATGTGCGTCGCGTCCCACGAGATGACTTCGTCCAGCAGGCACATGCGGCCCTTGTGCGGGATGTGCTGTTCGATCCAGTTGCGGTCTAACGGCACGTGGCGACCTCCACGGCGAGGCGGGCGCCTTCGAGGTAGTCGAGCACGACGCGCCCGGAGCTGTGCCGCGCCAGTTGCGCCAGGAGTGGCAGACTGCGTGCCGCCGGAATCGCGGTGCGCAGCTGTTCGAGCCCGGCCTGGGGCAGTCGGTCCGCGGCTGCCGTGCTCACGCCAACCTCGATGCGCGCCAGCGAACGCGCGCCGGCCTGCGGCGCCAGCAGCAGTGCGACGCCCAGGGCGTCGGGAATCGGTCGAACGCTGCGCAGTGGTTCCGGGTAACTCGCGTCATAGGCAATGAGTAGCACGCAGCGCTGCTCCACCGCCACCTGGCAAAGCGCTTCGAGCAGTCCAGCGCCAAAACTTGCATCGTGCGCGCACAAAGCGTTGGCGGCCGCGCTCGCCCCGGTGGCGATGCCCCAGTAGCCGGCCGCGGCGTTGTGCACCGAGTTGTGGAAGCGCGTGGGCGAGAGCTGCCGGTCGTCCGAGGCGAGCACCTGGCAGATTTCGTGGCAGTTCTGGCCGTCGCCGCCGGAGGAGGTGAATACGCTGGCGAGCGTCGCCGCCTCGACGCCGGCCATGGTGCAGGCCTCGAGCCCCACGGCGAGGCTGAGCTTGACCGGCACGCCGGTGCGGCGCCGTTCGGCACTCGGCAGGCTCTGCGGCGCGGGCAACACCGTGGCGGCCGGCTGCCAGGGCACTTCGGCGCGCAGCGTGCGCTCTGCCTGCGGCCAGTCGGCCAGTCCGGGCCCGAGAAAGCCGATGCCGTCGACGTATGCAGCCGCTGCCCTCATGCGCTATCCGGCACGCGCCAGGATGAGACTGCAGTTGGAGCCGCCGAAGCCGAACGAGTTGCTGAGCACGCGTGTCAGCGGCGTGCCGCGATTCTCGGTCAGGTAGTGCACCGGCAGGGCCGGGTCCACCTGCCTGGTGCCGACGCCGCCGGGCATCAGCCCGTCGCGCAGCGCCAGCGTGCAGATGATGGCCTCCAGCGCGCCGGCGGCCCCGAGCGTATGACCGGTGGCTCCCTTGGTTGAGCTGCCGGGCACAGCGCTGCCGAACACGCTCGCCACGGCCTGTGCTTCGGCGGCATCGTTGCTGGGCGTGGCGGTGCCGTGGAAGTTGATGTACTGAATGTCCTGCGGCTCGAGCGCGGCCGCCGCGAGCGCTGCCAGCATCGCCGCACGCGCGCCGCGGCCGTCCGGCGGCGGCGAGGACATGTGATAAGCGTCGCTCGATTCACCGCTGCCCAGCAGCAGCACCGCTTGCGCATCCAGGCTGGGCGCGGACGGTTCGAGCAGCGCGAAGGCGGCCGCTTCGCCGATGGAGATGCCGTCGCGGGCAGCGTCGAACGGGCGACACGGCGTCGGCGAGACCAGCTGCAGCGAGTGAAAACCGTACAGCGTGGTCAGACACAGCGAGTCGACACCGCCGACCACCGCCGCATCCACCACACCCGTGGCGATGGCGCGCTGCGCCGATGCGAACACCTTGGCGCTGGAAGAGCACGCCGATGAGATGACAGCTGCAGGACCTGCAAGTCCCAAGGCGCGCTGCACGAAGGCGGCCAGGGAAAAGGTGTTGTGTGCACCACGGTAGCGAAAGTCGGCGGGCAGGGCGCCGCTCAGCGGATCGCGGCGACGGTAGGCGAGCTCACTGTCCAGTATTCCCGAGGTGCTGGTACCGAGAAAGACCCCGACACGTGCGTGCCCGTAGCACGCGCTGCTGCGTGCCACCGCGTCGATGAAGCCGTCCTGCGACAGCGCAAGCCAGGCGAGGCGGTTGTTGCGGCACTCGAATTCGGCGAGCGCCGCAGGCAGTGCGGCAGCGTCGACGCCGGCGACTTCGCCGATATAGGTGTCCAGCCGCACGCTCTCGAACGCACAGGGCGTAAGCCCGCTGCGCTGCGCGCGCAGGCTCGCGAGCGTGGCATCCAGGCCACGGCCGATGGCACTGGTCGCGGTGCAGCTGCTTAAGACCAGCGGGTTCACGTCGCCTCGGCCTGCAGCAGCACGTTGGCGAAGCGCGTGTCGCCGCTCATGGGCAGAGCGCTGCTGCGGAAGCCGCATTGCGCCAGCAGCGCCTGCCACTGGGGCAGCGTGCGGCAGTACAGGCGCGGCAGTCGACCACGGCGCGCCACGACGACCGCCTGATCGACGATCTTGCTGAAGGTGAAGCCCGTACCACCGGCGGCATCGCCGATGCGCAGCAGCAGGGGACTGTGTGGCGTGAGGGCGCGGCGCACGCGCTGCAGCACTCGCTCCTGTGCGCTGTAGTCAAGGTAATGAAGCACGTCGAGGATTATTACGGCATCGGCCGGCGCGTAGTCTACGTCACGCACGTCGCCGTGCACGATCTGCATGGAGGCGCCGGCTGCCAGGGCAAATGCACGACGGGCGCGCGCCACTTCGCGCGCGTTGATGTCGATGCCGCAGTAGGACTGCAGCAGGGGCGGCGCCGGCCACGCAGCGGGCCACTCGTCCGCGCCGCGCGCATAACAGCCGTGCGCCGCCAACAACCAGGCAGCCAACAGTCCCTGCCCGCAGCCGAGGTCGAGGATGCGCGCCCTGCCTGCGAGCAGCCCGCGCGCCAGCAAGGCCGCAAACACCGGATCCCGCGCAAGCTTGGCGCGGGCGAAGTGCCACGCGAATCGACCGCTGGCCCGGTAGCAGGCGGCGGCGGCGCGCACCAGCGGCGCCGGAGCTGCGCCGCCGCTCACGGCGGTCGGGCGGCGTTGAGCGCTGCAGGTTGCCCCGGCGGCAGCGCGCTGCTGAGCGTCACCGGAACGAGGCCGGCCTCCTTGATGGCCGTCAGCAACGCTGGCAGCACTGCGAGGATCAGTGGCACGCCTGCGCGGGTGCGTGCCGCATGACCGTCGTGCAGGAGCAGGATGTCGCCGCCACCCAGCTGACGCGTGAGACGTGCCAGCACCGGCGCGGGACTGGTGTTCACCGTGTCGAAGCCGCGGCGCGTCCAGCTGACAAGCCTGAGGTTGGCGCGCGCCAGGACGGGTTGCAGGAACGGATTGCGCAGCCCGGCAGGCGCGCGGAAAAAGCGCGGCACGGCACCGCTGGCCGCGCTGATCGCCTGCTGCGCGCGCGCAACCTCGTCCGCCAAGCCGCGGGGGCCGAGCAATGAGAAGCGCTTGAGGTGGCGATAGCTGTGATTGCCGATCTCATGGCCGCGCCGCGTGATCTCGCCCGCCAGCTGCGGATAGCGAACGACGCGCTCACCGACGCAGAAGAACGTCGCGCGGGCCGCGTGTTGATCCAGCAGCTCCAGTACGCTGCCCGTCACCTCAGGGTCGGGCCCGTCGTCGATGGTGATGGCGATGCGGGACTCTGCAGGGTCACCCGGCAGCCGCGTCCAGTTGGGTCCGAGCAGATGGCTGCGTGGCCACAGCCCTGCGGCCGTGAGGAGCAGATGGTCGGCCACCACCGCTGCCAGCGCCCACGGCCACAGGTGGGGGCGCAGCAGTGCGACGCCGGCAGCGCCGATATGCAGCGCGACCGAGGCGCGCACCAGGGGTGCGGCTCGCTCAGGCTCGAGGGGCGGCAGCGGCAAATTGTGCATCGAGAAAATTGTCCCAGAGCGTGCGCCAGGTCGGCCAGTCGTGACCGCCGGCGACAGTGTGCACGCTCGGCGCGGCCAGCGCTGCCGCCAGCAGGCGGTGACGCGCCGCGAACCGATCATCGCGGCCGAGACCCACATACACGGGCAGGGCGCCGGCGCGCAGGGTTTTGATGAACCGCCATACGCGCCGCTCCTCATCGTCGGCGGCCAGTTCCCCCGCCGTCCAGTGCTCAAGGCCACCGCGCGCGACTTCGTCGGTAACGATGTGGCTGCCGAGGTACGGCGCGAACAGGCACAGCCCGGCCAGTGCCGGCCCGTGGCGTTCCGCGAAGGACAGAGCGAGATAGCCGCCGAGGGAGATGCCGCCGAACCATACCGCACAGCCCTGCGCGCGCGCCGGCTGCACAAGTTCGAGATACAGCAGCTCAAGGACGCTGCGATCGGTCACATGCCGCAGATCGCAGCCGACAAACATGACATCCAGGTCGAGACCGCGCTCGCGTACGGCAGCGCCGAAGCCGGCGCGCACGAAGTCCTGGGGTTCGGTGAACGCCGCGGGCAGCATCACCACCCGTGTCGGCGCGGTGCGGCCGCTCCTGGCGGCATCGAGGATGATGTTCATCAGTGGGTCCGCGCCGCCGCGGGGAGCGCTGCGGCCGGCGCCAGCAGCGCCGCAAACAGCAGAGCCAGCAGCGCACCGGGCGCCACCGTGCAGCCGAGGTCGGCGAGCACCGGCACGCGCGAGAACGCCAGCACGCCGAACGCGGTGACGGTCGCAAGATTCGCAACCAGCAGCGACGCGAGCGTCAGGGGCACCGAACCTGCGTGCGGTCGCAAGCCGGCGCGATCGAAGAACAGCGCATAGTTGGAGCCTACGGCGACGATGAGCAGCATGCCCACTACGTGCAGGATGCTCAGCTGCCGCCCCAGCATAATCAGCAGCGCGGCGACTGCGATCACGGCCAGGGCGAGCGGCGTCACCACGCTCAGCATGCGCCGCAGCGAGCGCAGGGCAATCAATAGCAGCAGCACAATGGCGCCGAAGCCGGCCAGGGCCAGCTGCACCGCCTCGTTGAGGTAGCCGCGGTAGAGATGATCCGCCTCGCCCTTGAGGTCGAGCAGTTGCGCCTGGACCGCTGCCGCGGCGACCGTCGCGCGCACGTGCGCGACCGCAGCCTCGCTCAGTTCACCGCCACTGCCGGCGCCGTTGAGCGGCAGCAGCGCTGCCCAGCCGGGACCGCTGCGCACCACCAGTGCATCGACGGCATGCGCCAGCGACGTACCGGCAAGATCAGCGCTCGTCAGCAGGGGCGCACTGCGTGCGGTCGCCACATCGCGCACGAACGGCTCGAGGCGCGCGGCATCGAGCGGCAGGCCGGCCACCGCCTCACGCAGGTGCGCCTGCAACTCCGACGGCGCAGGCAGACTGCGCTGCCGGGCGAGCTGGGTCGCGCGCGCCGGCAGATACAGGGTAGGCGATTCGAAGCCGCCGATGACCCCGGCATCGATCAGGGGTGTCAGCCGGGCACTGAGCACCTGCGCAGCTGCCAGGGCCGCTTCGCGATCGGCCGCCGGGACGACCACGACGTAGCGCACGTCCGGTGCGCCGAGATCGGCGCGCAGCTGCGCATCCAGTGCCTGATCGGCCGCCGGGATCGGACTCAGCGAAGTCAGCTCGCGGCTCCACAGCGAGCCGCGGTGCAGAACGAGAGCCACGGCAGCCAGCAGCGGCACCAGCAGCAGAGCCGCGCGGCCGCGGCGGCCGTGCGCCAGCGCCAGCGCGAGCCAGGTGCCAACGGGCCTGAGGTCGCGGATCGCGAGCGTGCGCGGCACCCAGGCCGGCAGCACGAAGCGCGTGACCAGTGCGGCAGCGGTCAGTCCCGCGATCGAATACAGGCCGAGCTGCGCAAGGCCGGTGAAGCCCGAGGGCAGCAGCGCCGCGAACCCGCATATCGAGGTCAGCACGCCCAGGCGAATGGTCGGCCAGACTGCCTGGCGAAAATCGCCGGCGTTCTGAATGAGGAGGTAGATGGAGTAGTCGACCGCCTCGCCGATCAACGTGATGCCGAAGCCGAGCGTGATGCCGTGGACCGCCGAGAAACCGAGCGCCACCGCGGCCACGCCCGCCAGCGCACCGCTTGCGACCGGCAGCAGCGTCAGCGCCAGCGCCGGCAGCGAGCGGTAGATCGCCAGCAGCAGGACAGTCACCAGGACAGTGCTGATGCCCGACAGTCGCAGCACCTCGCCCTTGATGGTCGCGCGCGAGGCGACCGCAAAGACCGGCGGACCGCTCAGCAGCAGGTGCAATTGGGCGCGTCGCGTGGCGGGCGCTGCGCCGAGCGCGGCGCCGAAGTCGCGGCGCACGGTCTCCACTGCGGCCTGCTGTGCGTCGGTGTCGGACCCCGGCGCCGCGGTCTGCACCAACAGCAGCGCGCGCTGGCCGTCGGGCGAGCTCCATACGCCCGCATCGGTGTGCGGCGCCTGACTCGCATCCAGCGAATCGACGATGGCGAGCAACTCGCCGGTGGGATCGCGCGTGAACAGCGGTTTGAGCAGCAGACCCTCGGGGGAGGCGAGTGCGTCGAGCGAGTCGGCTATCGCTGCATGTAGTCCGCTGACCGTGAAGCGCTGCGGCGTCACCTGCGCGCTGAGCAGGTAGCGGTGCTCGAACAGGTACTGCCGGTCGCGTTGCAACTGCGCCCCGTCGCCGTTGTTGACGGCGACAAAAGCCGAGTCGCGCCGCAGCATTGCGGCCAGGGCGCCCGACACCTGCGCGCGTGCGCCCGCATCGCCGCCACCGATCGCCGCGAACACCAGGTGGGCTGCCGGACCCTCGCGCAGCTGTTCCACCAGCAGGCGCTGCGTGGCGCTGGCGCGCCTGGGCAGGAACGCAGACAGGTCGGCGGTGTAGGTCGCGCGCGCCACGATGCCAGCAGCGGCGCATACGCACAGTGCCCAGACGAGCGTCGGCGTGCGCGCGCCGACGCTCATGGGTTCAGGCTTGCGCCGATCGTGAGCACGGAAACATCGCCATCGCCCTGGCGTATCTCCACGGTGTGTAAGGCATCGCCGGCACCCTCGATACGGATGCGCTGCACCGTATGCGCAACACCCGCATCCAGCGGCGTCAGCTCGAGCGTCCACTGCGCCAGGCTGCCGGAGAGGTGCACCGTGAAGTAGCGCTCGAGCGCGGCGCGATCGCCGGCGAGCGTTGCGCGGATGCTCTCGATGAACGGCACGATCTGCGGGTAGTCGTGTAGCGAGAGCACGCGGCTTCGGTGACCACGTTGCACCGTCAGCGTGCCGCGCTCGAGCAGCAGCGTCTCCGGCTTCGGCGCCAGCGTGCGCTTCTCGAGTCGGTCGGGCGCCGCGTAGAGCAGCTCGCCGGAAGACTGCAGCGGGCGATCTACGATGGCGAGGTGGGTCACTTCCGTGAAGGCCACGTGTCCGTGCTGACGCTGACCGAGCAGGCCCATGAGCTGATCGAGGCTGAGCGCCGCCGCCGGGGTCTGCGCCTGCGCGCTGGCGGCCAGCAGCGCACACGCGGCGCACAGCGCGCCGAACCAGCGGCGCGCCGCGTGCTCGCGCGCTGCGATCAAGCCCCCGCTCCGCGGGCGGCCTGCTTGCGGGGCGCACCTACGGGTGGCTTGGTCACCGCATCGGCGCCGTGCCAGAAGTCATAGAAGTTGAACCAGTTGAAAGGGTCGCTGTGGCAGAACTCTTCCAGCAGGGCGACGTAACGCTCAACAGCCTGGTGGACGGCGGCAGCGCGGCCCGCGGGGCAGGGCTGTGAGAAGTCGGCGAGCAGGCGGAACACGACGTGGTAGCGATTGCCGCCGCGATGCAGGCCGGTCATGAAAACTACCGGCTGCCGCAACGCCGCAGCGGCGCGCATCGGCCCGAGCGGGAAGTGTGCCGCCCGACCCAGGAAACTCACGCTCTGGGCGGGCGCTTCGGCAAAGGTGCGATCCGCGAGCATGCCGACGAATCGGCCCTCGCTCAGGCAGTCACGGATACGCAGCATGGCTTCCAGGTGGCCGAGCGGAATGATCTCGGGCGCGTTGGCGACCTGTCCGGCGCTGAAGAGAGTCGCGACGTTGCTGGCGTTGTGCTCATACATCGCCATCGCCAGGCGCAGCCCCGGCTGGCGCCGGCCCATTGCGCCCATCATCTCGAAGCTCCCCAGGTGGGCGCCGAGCAGGAAAGCTCCCTGGCCGCGCAGGAACAGCTCGCGCATGAGCGGCTCGCCCTCGATAGTGACCTCGAGTACGTCGTAGCGCTCGCGCGCCAGATACAGGCGGTCGAGGATCGTGGTGGCAAACGTGTATACATGGCGGAAGCGATCGCGGGCGCGCGGTTCACGTCCCAGGGCGCGCCGCAGGTACTCGCGTGAGGCGCGCCGTTCGGCTGGGGCAAAGGCGAAAAAGTAGGCCGCGATGAGGTACAGCAGGCGCAGCGCCAGCGGCCTGCCCAGATGCAGCGCCAGGAAGATCATGATGCGCAGCAGCGTGACACTGCCACGCTCGCGCTTGCGCAGCCAGCGCGCAGCAGCGGTGGCCGTGGCTGGGTCAGCGGCCGGTTGAGTCATCTTGCGGGTCGCGAGGCACGCGCACGATCACCCCGTGTGCGACGGGCTGGCCGTCGCGCGCGATGCTGAAACGTATCGAGCCGTTGTCGAGCTGTTCGTGTGCGAGCGTCAGCAGTTCGCCCGGACGGACGAGCTTGACGAACTTCGCCGCGCCGATGCGCCAGACGGTCCGCGCTGCGCCGTCCTGACTCGCCAGCGTCTGCAGCATTTCGTCGAGCAGCACGACTCCCGGCACGATCGGCATGCCGGGAAAATGCCCGACGAGCGCCGGATGCTCGGCAGCGATGGTCAGGGTGGTGACGGCGACCACGGCGCTCTCACGCCACCGTCGCCGCTTTGCTCTGTGCTTTCGCCAGCGCGCGCAGCGCTTCCTGCGGCAGCTTGCCCGTATGGTTGCGTGGCAAGCGCGCCACGAGCAGCAGGGGTCGCGGCAGAAACGCCGGATCGATGCGCTCGCGCAAAGCCTCGAGCAGGCGCGCGGTGTCGAGGGAGGGCGCCACCACGCAGGCGGCCACGCGCGTGACACCGCTATGCGGGCTGTGCGCTTCGTCGAGATGGAAGAACGCACCGTCCTCGACGCCGGGAATGGAGTTGAGCTGGTGATTCAGGTAGGCAAGCGAGCTGCGCTTGCCGGCGATGTTGACCAGATCCGTCACCCGGCCGTGTAGCAGGAAGCGCCCGGCAGTGGTGCTCTCCAGAACATCGCACATGCGGGTCGTCTGCTCGATGTGCCCGCCTTGCACCCAGCTGGTGTCGCCGCTGACCGTCAGCTGCACGCCGGGCCACAGCTGCCACTCGGCGCCCTGCGTGGGACGGCGTACCGCGATCTGTCCGGTTTCGGTCGAGCCATAGATCTCCAGCAGCCGCGCTCCGAAGCGCAGCTCCGTCTCGGCTGCCAGCTGCTGCGCCAGCGGCGCCGTGGAGGAGACGATGAGATCCACCTGGGTTAGCGTCACCCCCGAGGTGAGCAGCGCCCGCAGGTGTACCGGGGTGGTGATCAGCAGGCGCGGCCGCGGCAGCGCCTCGAGCGCTGCGACGATGTCGGCCGGGTAGAACGGTCGCTCGGCACACAGCGCATGACCATTGGCGATGGCGAGCAGCACGCTCGATTCGAAGCCATACATATGCTGCGGCGGAACGGTCGCGACGATCGCCCATGGCGTCGTCCCTGCGAGTTCCAGGCGTGCGGCCTCGATACGCACACAGTCAAGCAGCGGACCGTAACTTTTGCGGTACGGCAGCGGCGTACCGGTGGAGCCGGAGGTAAACACCACCGCGGCCGGCTGCGCGCGATCCAGCTGCGGCACGGCAAATACGCCGTCCGGCTGGAGAGCGGCGCGCGGATATTCAATGCGTGGCAGGTCGATGCTGCACTCGGCATCGTCGGTGAGGCACACCACGTCGGGCGCGAACGCCAGCAGCTGGCGCATCATCTCGGGCGTGTGCGTCGAGGGCAGCAGACTGATTTTGCCCGTCAGCAGGCTGGCGGCGAAACCCACCGTGAAACGGTAGCGGTCGTTGCAGGCGTTGAGCACGTAGGTACCCGCGCCAAGCGCCGCGGCCACCTGCCGGGCATCGCAGAGGAATTGTGCTGCGCGCAGCGGCTGGCCGCCGCGATAGGCGATTATCGCGTCGGGTGAGCGGTGCGCAATCAGCGGCAGCGTTGCCAGATGCCTACTTCGTCCTGTGTGCGGTGATGTAATCGACCAGCTGCCGCAGCGAGCCGAAAATACTCTCGTTTTCCTCGCTGTCGGCGCGCAACTGCACCCCGTATTGCTTGGAAACGACCAGCGCAATTTCCAAAATGTCGATCGAGTCGAGCCCCAGGCCCTCGCCGTAAAGCGGCTGATCCGGGTTGATCTCTGACGGGCTGATGTCGAGGTTCAGCGCCGCGACGATCAGCGCGGCAACCTCGCGGATGAGGCCGCCGTCCGGCGTTGACGCCGGCTGGCGCAGGGGTATGACGTTGTCGGACATCTCAAGAGACCTTCAGGATTATGCAAGCCCCATTATACAAGCCAAGGCCTGCTTTATCAGAGTCTTAGCAGGAACACGCGGCGGTTCGCTGCACTGCGCCGCCCGCGCTCCGCATGCGCACCCTGGAGGCATTAAGCCGGTTCAATGCTGCGGCGACACTGAGTCGGATAATATACGGTCCGCGAGCAGCGCCACGGAGCTATCAGATGTCGGTGAAGTCCACGATCACGTCGCAATTCCAACAAGTCGCCAAAGAGCAGGACCGCACGCTTGCGCCGCTTTCGGATGACATGAGGCTGGTGCAGTCCGGACTCGATTCATTGAGTTTCGCGATCATCGTCGCCCGCCTCGAGGACGAGCTTGGAGTCGATCCGTTCAGCGCCACCGATGCGATCGAGTTTCCGGTAACTTTTGGCGATTTCGTAAGGTTGTACGAAGCCTCTGCCAAGAAATGACCGCGGGCTCGCTGTGGGAATCAATCACCGCGGCAGGCAGGCCCACTGGACGGCTGCACGGCACGCAGGCGGTGCTCGATCTCGCTGATCTTTCCGAGGCCACATGCCTTGGTGATGCAATAGAACAGCTGCGCGACCGCAGCGTTTTGCTCCTCTGCAAGAGTCAACTGGTGGCGGCGCTCGCGCTGCTTGAGCTGGACGGGATTGCCCGACGCATCGTGCTATGTCCGCCGGATCTCAGTGCCGAGCACGTGCCCGGAGTGATCGCGGGCGCCGCGGCGGATGCCTGCGTGCGCGATGCCGCAGCAGCGCCGGCCGAAACGCTGAAGCTTCCGACCTGCATCACTGCCGAGCCGCAGCTGACACGCCAGGCGGTGAGCCGCCGCGCCGAGCGTGCGACCGAGTGGGTCCTGCTCACCTCCGGCACCACCGGCGCACCGAAGCTGGTGCTGCATACATTGGCCAGCCTCACCAGCGCGCTGGCCGGGCAGCAGCGTCCGGCCGAGACCATCACCTGGAGCACCTTTTACGACATCCGTCGCTACGGCGGCCTGCAGATATTCCTGCGCGCCGTGCACTTCGGCTCGCTGGTGCTGTCTGATGCCGCAGAGCCGGTCATGGATTTTCTCGCCCGCGCGGCCCGCGCGCAGATCACGCATATCTCGGGCACGCCGTCGCATTGGCGCCGGGCGATCATGAGCGGGGCGGCAGCCACCATTGCGCCGCGCTACGTGCGCCTGTCAGGCGAAATTCCCGATCAGGCCGTGCTCGACAACCTGCGCGCGACCTATCCCAAGGCCACGGTCGCGCACGCCTTTGCCTCCACCGAGGCCGGCGTTGCCTTCGAGGTGCGCGACGGGCTCGCGGGTTTTCCCGCCACGCTGCTCGGCGCGCCGGGCCGCGTGGAACTCAAGATCGAAGACGGTACGCTGCGTATCCGCTCGCCGGGAACGGCAGTGCGTTACCTGGGAGAGGGCGCCGAACCGCTGCGCGGCGCGGACGGCTTCGTCGATACCGGCGATCGCGTGGAGGAACGAGCGGGTCGCTGCTACTTCATGGGTCGCCGCGGCGGGGTGATCAATGTCGGCGGACTCAAGGTGCATCCCGAAGAGGTGGAAGCGGTCATCAACGCACATCCATGGGTGCGCATGTCGCTGGTGCGCGCGCGCCGCAATGCCATCATGGGTGCCGTGGTGACGGCCGAAGTGGTGCTGGTCGAAGACGAGCGTGGCGCGCGCCCGGCCGCGGATGCCCTGACGCGTGAAATCACCGACACGTGCAAGCGCATGCTGGCAGCGCACAAGGTACCCGCGATGATCCGCGTCGTGCCCGCCCTCGAGGTATCCGCTTCCGGCAAGCTGGTGCGCCCCGGTGCGTAACGTCATCGTCACCGGCGCGAGCCGCGGCCTCGGACTGGAGATTGCCGGCGCACTCGCCGCCAGTGGCTACCGCGTGATCGCGATCGCGCGTTCGCAAACCGAACAGCTGCGCACGCTCGCCGCCGATGCCGCGCAGAGCGGGCGCGGTGCGCTGCAGTTTCGAGCGCTTCGACCTGCTCGACACCGCCGCGATGCCGCAGCTGGTCGCCAAGCTGCGCAAGGACTGCGGCCCGATCTATGCTCTGGTCAACAACGCCGGCATCGGCACCGCCGGGGTGCTTGCCATGATGCGCGACGAACAGATCGAGGCTCTCATCCGCCTCAACACTCTTTCGCCCATTGTGCTCACCAAGTACGTGGTGCGCTCGATGATGAGCGAGCGTGCCGGCCGCATCGTCAACATGTCGTCCATCGTCGCGGCGACCGGCTACCACGGTCTGTCGGCCTACTCGGCCACTAAAGCCTCGCTGCTGGGCTTTACACGTTCCCTGGCGCGCGAGGTCGGACAGCTCGGCATCACCGTCAACGCGGTCGCGCCCGGATTCGTCGCCACCGAGATGACCCAGGAGCTCACCGACAAACAACGCGGTCAGATTGCCCGTCGCAGCGCGCTGCACCGTCTGCCGGGCCCCGAGGACGTGGCGGCCGCCGTGGAGTTCCTGCTAAGCGACAAAGCGAAAAACATCACCGGCACCACTCTCACGGTGGACGCCGGCAACACCGCCTGAGGCTCTACAGGCGCAGCGCGCCTGCCTGCAGGCGCTGGTAGGCGGGCCCGTCAAAGCGCGTGAACGCATCCTGCGCTGCATCCTCGATATAGAGCGCGTCGCTCATCGTGCCGGGGTCGTACCCCTGCACGGCCAGGTCCTGCTTCTTCAGCTTGAATGTGCCGGTTAGCTCGATGGCGTCGACGATGCGGATGAACAGCGGCCGGGCATAGGCGGGCAGGCGCATTGCCAGGATGCGCCGCAGCTCCGCAAGCTCGAAACCCTCCTCGACGACCAGTGCCGCCATGCCGGCCCGCCCGTCGCTGCGCGGCACCTCGACACCGTAGACCGCGACGTCAGTGACATGCGCGACGCCGGCGATGACGCCTGCGACCTCGGTGGTGGAGACGTTTTCGCCCTTCCAGCGGAAGGTATCGCCGACGCGGTCGACGAAGTAGAAAAATCCCTGCGCGTCCTGGCGCATCAGGTCGCCGGTTCGATACCAGGCATCCCCTGGGGCGAATACGTCGCGCAGAATCTTTTTGCTCGAGGCGGCCGCATCGGTGTAGCCCTCGAAGCGCGTGGTGCCGCCCGCGCCGACGATCTGGCCGATGGCCTCGCCGGCTTCGTCGGGGCTGCAGCGCAGGCAACGGCCCGTCGTATCGCGCGCCGGCATGGCCGCATCAACGTCGAACTTCACCAGCGCCACCGGCACGCGATGCGACAGGAACGGCGGGATGCGCCCGATGGCTCCGATGCGGCCCTCGCAGTTGTAGAGCGAAAAATTACCCTCGGTCGCGGCGTAGTACTCGAGGATCTGCGCAATGCGGAAGCGCTGCTGAAACTCGGGCCAGACGTCGCCGCGCAGGCCGTTGCCGCAGGCGAGCCGCAGCGCGTGCTGCGTTTCGGCCGGCTGCACGGGACTATTGACCAGGTAGCGGCACAGTTCGCCGATGTACTGGAACAGGGTGCAGCGCTCGGCGCACACATCCTGCCAGAAGGCGCTGGCCGAGAAGCGCTCGCGCAGCACCACGGCGGCGCCGCCGACCAGCGGCGCAAGCGTCGCCACCACGCCGCCAACGCTGTGGTACATCGGCAGGCAGTTGTACATGCGGTCGCTCGGCTGCACGTCGATCAGACCGGCGAACCAGTGGCTCCACTGCATCAGCCGGTAGTGACTGACATTGGCGGCCTTCGGCAGGCCTGTGGTTCCGGAGGTGTAGATGCACAAGGCGCGGTCGGCGAGAGTCGGTGCGCGGAACTGTCCTGCAGGTACGGCCTGCGCCGGCAACGAGGCGATTGCCAGATCCAGGCGCGGCATATCGTGCCCGCCCTCACCCAGCACCCAGCACTGCGTCCCCGCGTTCAGCTGCGCGCGTATCGCGCCGAGCGCGGCGGCGTGGGCTGCGCCTGCGATGACATAACGCGGCGTGACCAGATTGAGCGAATGCGCGAGTGCCCCGCCCTGCAGGTTGGTGTTGATGAGCGCCACCGTCACGCCGATGCCGCTCAAGCCGAGCCAGATCGCCAGGTAATCCGGACAGTTCGCCATCAACAGGCCGACGCGATCGCCGGCCACCAGGCCGTGCGCCAGCCCCCAGTGCGCGTAACGGTTGCAGGCCGCGGCAAGTTCGCCATAGCTGAGGCTCGCCTGCGGCCCGACCAGCGCGGGCGCCGCTGCAAAGCGCTGCGCCAGCCGCTGTATGAGCACCGGCAGCGTGCAGGCAGGATCGCGCTCAATGGGGGCGGTGCGCTCCAGCGCCCGCACCCAAGCCTTGAGAGGCGATCGCTTGTTTTCGTCGCGGCTGGCTGCCATCGTGTTACAAAATCCGCAAGGTCGCGCGCAATTCTATGACACAAATCACCCTAATGAGCTTCGACCCATGAGACCGGAAACGATCGCCCTGCACGCGGGCTACGACTGCGACCCGACCACCAAGGCGGTCGCGGTCCCGATCTATCAGACCGTTGCCTACTCCTTCGACAGTGCCGCGCATGGCGCGGCGCTGTTCGACCTCGAGGTCGAGGGCTTTCGCTATACGCGCATCGGCAATCCGACCTGCGCGGTGCTGGAGCGGCGCGTGGCCGAGCTCGAAGGCGGCATCGACGCGCTGGTGGTGAGCTCCGGCCAGACGGCGCTGTACTACACCGCCCTCAATCTGGTGGAGCCGGGCCAGGGACACAACATCGTATCGGTGCCGCAGCTGTACGGCACGACGCACACGCTGTTCGCGTACATTCTGCCGAAACTCGGAGTGACGGTACGCTTCGGCAAGTCCGACCAGCCGGCCGAGCTCGCCTCGCTCATCGATGAGAATACTCGCGGGCTGTTCTGCGAGATGGTCGGCAACCCGGCCGGCAACATCTGTGACCTCGAGGCACTGGCCATCGTTGCGCATCGCGCTCGCATCCCGCTGATCGTCGACAACACCGTCCCCACTCCGATCCTGGTACGGCCGTTCGACTACGGCGCCGACGTCATCGTGCACTCGCTGACCAAGTATCTCGGCGGCCATGGCACGACGCTCGGCGGGGCAGTGGTCGACAGCGGCAAGTTCCAGTGGGCGCAGCAGGCTGAGCGCTACCCGCAGTTCACGCAGCCCGACCCGTCCTATCACGGGCTGGTGTACACCGAGCATTACGGGCAGAAGGCCTTCCTCGGCCGCATGCGCAGCGTCTTCCAGCGCACCATGGGAGCCGTGCTCTCGCCCTTCAACGCCTTTCTGCTGTTGCAGGGAATCGAGACCGTGGCGGTGCGCGTCGAACGCCACGTCGACAACGCGCGCCGCGTGGCGGAGTTTCTGCGTGGCGATGCGCGCGTCGCCTCGGTCAGCTACGCCGGTTTTCCGGACAGTCCTTACTACGAGCTCGGCCAGAAGTATCTGGGCGGGCGCACCTGCTCCTTGCTCACCTTCGCCATTCGCGGCGGGTTCGATGCCGGCACGCGTTTCTACGACGCGCTGAAACTCTTCAAGCGCCTCGTGAACCTGGGCGATGCCAAATCGCTCGCCTGCCACCCGGCCTCGACGACGCACCGGCAGATGTCGCCCGAGGAGCAGCGTATCGCGGGCATCGGGCCGGAGACGATCCGCCTGAGCATCGGTATCGAGCACATCGACGACATCATCGCCGACCTGGACCAGGCGCTCGCCGCGGCGACGCGCCCCAAGTGAGGCTCACGGTTATGAGTGACGTCCGCGCAGCGAACTAAAGCGCGCTCGATTCTGCGACACCGCGGCCGCTGCCCGAGCGGGTCCGCCGGGCTCAGCGCTACCCTTTAAGCGCCAGCAGCCTCGTCAGCAGCGCGTCGATGGTGCCGATCGAACGGAAGTTTTCCGGGGTGATATCGCTTTGCGGGATGGTGACATCGAACTCCATCTCGACGGCGAGCATCAGGTTCACCATCTTGATGGAACTCATGCCGAGCTCACTCAGTCGCCCGTCCACCGGGAGCGTGGCGGCAGCGTCGGGTTTGCCCAGGATCTGCGCGACCTGGCGCAGCAGGCGGTCACGCAGTGCTTCGCTCATCGCACCAATGATACCGTTTCCGGCGCGTGCGTCGGTGACCGCGCGGCACTGATATGCGCCAGCCAGTTGCGGTAAATGGTCACGGCCGCGGTGTGCCAGGTGTTTTGCAGGGTCGCAGCGACCGGGGCGAAAGGGAAACTGCCGAGGAGCTCAGCGCTGCGCTCGGCGAGCGCCCGCTCCTGGAACGCGCCAAGCAGCGCCGTCGCATCGGCCGACAGGTAGCCGAAGGGGAGCGTCGGGTAGTGCGGCTGCTGGGCACTCAGGTAGCGCCCGACGTCGCGCCGATACTCCTTGAGAAGGGTCGTATCCTCGTACTCCGGATGCCCCTGGAAGAAGAGCATCAGGCTCCCTTGCTGGCGCACGAATGCATCGGCGCCGCTGTCCTGCGACCAGCTCAGGACCGCATAGCCTGCCTGGCGCAGGGCATCCACCGACAACTCGTTCCAGCGCGAGTGGGGCATGGCCATCGGCGCTGCGACGCCGGCGAGCAGCGGGTGCCCGGCGAGGAGGCTGTGCTGGTACACGCCAGAGCGCTTTTCTGCGAGGCGCCGGCGCTCGATGCCGTTCAGCTTAAGAACCGCAGCATGCGCGGCGAGGCACGACCAGATGCTGGCGATGGTGCGCTCTTGGGCGAAATCCAAAAGCTCAACGAACCGCTGCCAGTAGGGTTCCTGCGTCAGATGCGGCGCCCGCGGCTCGGTTCCCGTCACGATCAGGGCGTCGGGCGCGGCGGCGCACAGCTCATCCAGCGGCCAGTAGGAGCTGGCGATGTGCTCCAAGGCCTTGGGCGAGCGGGGCAGCTCGACAAAAGTGGACAGACGCAGCCGCACCGGCATGACTCCGGCGGCCGCCGCCAGCAGGCCCCCGAACTGCGCCTCGGTCGACTGCAGCGCCGAATCGGGCATATTGTTGATGAGCCCGATAGTGATCGGGCGCGCGTGGGCGGGGCGGCTGGCACTTGCGCGGACCCCTGGCGCACCCGGTGCTTCGATGACTACCGGCATGGGTTTTTCACTTAATTGGCGTGCCTTTTGTGACGCCCCCCACAAGGGCGCGCAAAGGTCCTGAGGTATTATTCGAGTTGGTCGCCAGATTACCGTTCAGACACCAAGAAAACTAATCCCGGGGTCTCGTAATGGACACGCTGAGCCCCGGCGAACACCTGTAAGGCCATGGATACGCGCGTGAGCGCCCCTCTGTCAGCGGCGCCCGAAACGCCCGCACCCACACTGCCTGCCGCTCCGAACCTCTGGCTGGCGATCTATGTCGGCGTCATGGTCGGGCAGTTCTCGCAGTGGGTCCCGGGACTGGCGAACGTGCCGCTCGCCAAAGTGGCCATCCTGGTCACGGCCCTGTTAGCCTTCCGCGCGCGCGCCACTTTGCGCGCCGTGCGGTTGCGTTCGCTCAAGGCGGTGCGGCCCGCGCTCGCCTACATGGTGCTTGCCATCCTGAGCATCGGCTTCTCGACCTACGTGTCCATGAGCCTCGCTGAGTCGTACCTGATCGTGGTGCTGCTGCTCTCGTTCGTACTGGTGGTGAAGATCACGCAGACGCAGCGGGACGTGCGTCGACTGCTGGTCGCTTTGTGCTTCGCCGCCGGGGGACTCACCTTGGCGGTGCTGCTGACCTACAGCGGCGGCCGCGCGCGCATCAACCAGAACTTCGATCCCAACGACCTGGCCTACGGGATGGTGACGGTGCTGCCGCTCATCCGCGCGGTGCGCATTACCGGGACCCGTGGCCGGCTCATCCTGCAGGGGCTTTCGGTCGCCGTGATCATCGCGATCCTGCTGACCGGTTCGCGCGGCGGCGCCATCGGCCTTGGCGTGGTGATGCTCTTGCTCGTGGCCTTTCCCATCGGCTTCGCCAAGACGGGGCAGCTGAAGCCCTTTCGCATCGGGCGCTTTGTGGTCGTGTTGGCCGTGACCGCGGCGGCCGGGGCGGCCCTGTGGGGTTACCTGCCGCAGGAGTCGCGCGAGCGCATGGCAACGCTCCTGGATCTGAAGAATGACTACAACGCGGGCGACAGCACGGCCAGCCGTTCAGCCATCTGGCTGCGTAACTCGGGGGCGGTGCTCAGCCGTCCGATCGGCTATGGTCTGGGAACCTCCGAGTACGTGGACAGTTTGACCGGCGGGGCCTATCGGGCGCTGCACAATAGTTTTGTCGAGTCGTTCGTCGAACTGGGCGTGCTCGGGCTCATTCTGTTCTGCGCCAGTTACTGGGGGACCATCCGGCAGCTCGGCAGGATATCGGCCCTCGGCCGGGGCACCGCCCCCAGCGGCGACCTGGCCAAGGCGTGTATCTACGCCCGGGCGTTGCGCATCGCCCTGGTCGGCAATGCGGTTGCCGGGTTCTTTCTGTCCCAGTCCTACTCGGAGCTGCTGTGGACGCTCATCGCCATTTGCGCTGCTTTGGTGCGGATCACCCTTCCCGCCACCCCGGGCGCCGCAACGCCGCAAGGGGGTGCCCCAGCGTGAAGTTTCACTTAACCGGGGGATCCTTTTGTGACGCCCCCCGCAAGGACGCTGTAAGGGGCTGATGTATCATTCAAAGGGCTGGCCAGACGTACCGTTTGGCCGCGAGCACAAAAATCCGGGGGTCTTTTAATGGGAGCGCAGCAGATGGCGGGGGCACGTATGGCGGCTGAGGCAGCCACCGCAGAGGATTTGACAAATCGCGTCAAAAACGTGGTGGCAATCGCCGCCAAGCATGCCGGCGCGGTGGACAGCGCTTCGCGTTTCCCAGCCGAATCCTTCGAGGCCGTCAGGGCGCAGCGGCTCCTCGGCATCATGGTGCCACGCGCCCTGGGCGGGGAGGGTGCCAGCATCCTCGACGCCGCCGACGTGTGCTTTCAGCTGGGTCAGGCCTGCTCCTCGACCGGCATGGTCTACGCCATGCACTCCGTCAAAGTGGCCTGCGTCATGCGGCACATGGGCGAGAACGCCACGCTGCAGAAGATGTTGCGGCGTCTGTGCGCCGAGCAGCTGCTGCTTGCTTCCTCCACGACCGAGGGACAAGGCGGCGGTAACGTTCGCTCGAGCGAGGCGCCCGTCGAGCACCAGGAGGGCGGACGAATCACTCTTGAGCGCAAGGCCAGCGTTATTTCCTACGGCGCCTACGCTGACGGCGTCGTGACGACCGCGCGCCGCGCCGCCGATGCTGTGGCCTCCGACCAGGTGCTGGTGGCGTTCTTCAAGAGCGACTACACCCTGACGCGCCTGAACGGCTGGGATGCGCTCGGCATGCGCGGCACCTGCAGCGAGGGCTACACCCTCAAGGCGCAGGCCAGCGCCGAGCAGATCCTGCCGGAGCCGTACGAAAACATTCACATGCGCACCATGGTGCCGTTCGCCCACCTGCTGTGGGGTTCGGTATGGACCGGGATCGCGGCGGCCGCGACGGCGCGGGCCCAGGCCTTTACCCGTAACGCCATGCGTCATAGCGGACAGTTGCCCCCGGGCGCGCCCCAGTTCACGCGCGCGCTGGCAACGCTGCGCACCCTGCGGGGCATGCTGAGCACCTCGCTGCGTAAGTACGAGCAGTGCATGAACGATCCCCAGGCGCTGGCAGGGCTGGAATTCCAGACCCTGATCACCCTGACCAAGGTCGAGGCCTCGGAACTGGCCGCGCAGACGGTGATGCACGCGATGCGCGCCTGCGGGCTTTCCGGCTATCGCAATGACAGCGAGTTCAGCATCGGCCGCCACCTGCGCGACGTGTTGTCCTCGCCCATCATGATCAACAACGACCGCATTCTCACCAACCTCGCAACACCGTCGCTGATGACTCCGCTGGCGACGTCGCTGCGCGACTAACAGGCCTCTTACACAGGTCAATCGACGAGACTGCGCGCCAGCCGCGCCGGAGCCAACTGAACATGACCGTTCCTGGACCAGAAGCCCATGCCGCGGCGGATGACCCGCTGGCACCGATCGCTCCTTTCCTGTTCCGTTCGATGGGGGTCGACGGTGTGTACGCGCGCACCGCGCTCTACGAGGGCATGATCGAGCGGCTGACCGCGTGGATCACCCGCCAGCGCGATCCGGCTGCCGAGGTGATGCGCTTCCCGCCCGTCATGAGCCGCCGCCAGCTGGAGAAGTCCGGTTACCTGAAGAGTTTCCCAAATCTTCTGGGTACGGTGTGCGCCCTGCACGGCAGTGAGGCGGCGATCCGCTCGGCGGCCGACCGGCACGACAGCGGGGGCGACTGGACGACTTCACTGGCCGCCTCCGACCTGGTGCTGTCTCCGGCGGCCTGCTATCCGCTCTACCCGATCGTGGCCAGCCGCGGGCGGCTGCCCGTCGGCGGCCTGCTGTTCGACGTCGCGGCGGACTGCTTCCGGCGCGAGCCGTCCCGATCGCTCGACCGCCTGCAGTCCTTCCGCATGCGCGAGTACGTGCGCATCGGGACACCCGAGGAGATCACGGCGTTCCGTGAGGCGTGGATGACGCGCGCCCGCGGGCTGGCCGACGAGCTGGCACTGCCCTACACGGTCGACGTGGCCAACGATCCGTTCTTTGGCCGGGTCGGCCAGGTGATGGCGGTGAGCCAGCTGCAGCAGGCGCTCAAGTTCGAGCTGCTGATCCCCTATTACCCCGGCGCAAGGCCGACAGCCTGCATGAGCTTCAACTACCACCGCGAGCACTTCGGCCACGTGTGGGGCATGCAGGACGGCCGCAACGAGCCGGCGCATACCGGCTGCGTGGCCTTCGGCATGGACCGACTGGCCGTGGCGCTGTTCGCCAATCACGGGGTAGATCTCGAGAAATGGCCGGCCGCGACCCGGCGCGCGCTCTCGTTGTGACCGGTGCAGCGCCGCGGCCGACCTCGCCCGGCAGCTGAGACTATGCCCCTCGACCCCCGGGCGAAGCGCTTCCTGGACACCCTGGCTGCGATGAACCCAGCGAACGTGCTCAGCCAGACGGTGGAGGAGCGGCGCGGCTCCGTGGCGCAGCTCCTGAGCTTTTCCGGGGCTCCCGAGACGGTCGGAGCAATCACCACCCGGACGATCCCTGGGCCGCAAGGTCCGCTACAGCTGCGCCTCTACACCCCGGCAGCCTTTAGCGACCAGGACCTCCTGCCCGGGCTTATCTACTTCCATGGCGGCGGCCTGGTGGCAGGCTCCCTGGACACGCATGACCCCATCTGCCGCTCGCTGGCCAATGCCAGCCTCTGCCGGGTCGTGTCGGTGGACTATCGCCTGGCGCCGGAACACCCCTTTCCGGCCGCCGTCGCGGACGGCTGCGCCGCGAGCACATGGGTCGCCGGCCACGCGGGCGAACTGGCCATCGATCCGCAGCGGCTGGGCCTGTCCGGTGACTCCGCCGGCGCAACCCTGGCAGCGGTCGTGTGCCAGCGGGTGAGCGCCTCACGGCAGGTGCGCCTGGCCTTCCAGTTCCTGCTCTGTCCGATCATGGATTTCGCAGCCGAGAGCGACTCGCGCCGTGCGCTCTCGCACGGCTACCTCGTCGACCGCGACACCTTTGAACACGACCTCAAGCACTATCTGCCGCCCGGCATCGACCGCGCCGACCCGCAGCGTTTCGCCGCTGCGGGCCGCCGACCTGCGCCAGCTGCCGCCCACCGTCGTGCATACGGCCGAATTCGACCCCCTGCGCGATGAGGGGCAGGCCTATGCCACGAAGCTCGAGAGTGCCGGAGTGCAGACCATTTACCGCTGCCATCCCGGTATGATTCACCTGTTCTACGGCATGCGCGGGCTGCTTGCGTACGCCGGCACCGCCTTCGGGCACATGGGCGCCGACATTCGCAGCGTGCTCGCGACAGCGAATGTGCGCAACGGGAGCACCGGATGACCGATCGACTGCAAGTTGAACAGCTCGTGCGCGAGCTGCACGCGGCCCGCGTGGACGGCAGCCTGGACCGTTTGTGCGCTCTGTACGCTGAAGGCGCGCGCCTGCGGATCGCCGGTTCCACGGACGGCAAGCCGATTGCCATTGAGGCGAGCGGCATCGCCGAGATCCGCCCGTGGCTTTCGATCCTGGTGAAGACCTTCAGGCTCACGCAATACATGATCCTCTCGCTCAGCGTCGACATGCCGCGCGCCACCGCCCATTGGCAGGTGGACATTCATTCCAAGATCACAGGCGTCGCTGTGCCGACCGAACTGGTCGACCTGCTCGACGTGCGCGGCGGGCGCATCGCCACTCACACAGAATTCTTCGTCCCCCTGTCAGCCAATCCGGCGCGTATGGCGGGGCGCATTCAGGCCTGAGGTTCCCCTCAAAGCTCCCGCGATGGGAAATGAGTGGGCGTGAGCGTCATTGCTCGCGCGCGGCAAAGGGCGCGCCGGCTTTTGCGGGCGTTGCGCGTGCGATTTTTCCGCCTCGGCCTACTGGATGGTCTTCTCGGTGAGGTTCGCCGACAGCCCTTGGGTGCCGTTGCGGGTATAGGCGGCGACCGAGAAGTACCACAGGCCGGGTGTGAGGTTCTTGAACACGTAGCTCGTCGCATGCGGATCGGGCAGCACCACGACCTTCATGTTGTCCACCGATGGCCCGTAATAGATCCGGTAGCCGGCGAGGTCCGTAAGGGGTGTGCCGTCGTTGAACTGGGTCACCGGGTTCCACCGGAGCGTGGCCTCGTGAGCGCCTTGGTGGCTGCAGGCGAGGAGGGCCAGGAGGAGAAAGATGCCCGCCGCTCGCCAGCGCGAACGGTGCAGAGTGTCTGAGTAGGTAAGACCCATAGCCTGCGCGGAGAAAGCGAGTGCGATGTTATCGCCTCGTTGACCCCAAACCCATGGGATAGCATTAACGGCCAATTCAGAAAAGGTGCAAGCTGCGATGAAGCGGACGCTTCGGCCCCTGACCGCGGCCGATGTACCGGCACTGCTCGCCGTGTTTGAGGCGGCCGGGTTGCATCCCAATGCCGCGCCGCAGGAGTTGCACTGGAAGTACTGGCAGGAGCGCGCCGACTGGCCCGCGCCGCGTTCCTTTGTCCTGACCGAGGGCGACGAACTCATGGCCCACGGCGCGGTCGTTCCCGGGTGGTGTGCCTGGGGGCAGCAGCGCATGCGGGTCATTTACGTGATCGACTGGGCGGCGCGTCCGGGCGCGGTTGGCGCAGGCGTCGCGCTCATGAAGCACATCGGCCGCCAGGCGCAAGCACTGCTCGCCATCGGCGGCAGCGCCGCCACGCTGCGCATCCTGCCTGAGATCGGCTTTCGTGCACTCGGTGTCGCCACCGGCTACGTGCGTACCCTGTCCCCCATGCGTCTGCTGCGCGGCGGCACCCTCCCCGTGGCCAGAATTCTGCCACGCATGGCTCGCAGCCTGCTGTGGAAGCTCGCCGCGCCGCGCGGCGGCAGCGCCGGCTGGGAGGTGCATGCCGTCGCCCCCGCTGAGATCGGGCGCATCGAGTCGGTGTTTCCATCCCCGGTGCGGGGCATGGCCGTGCTCGAGCGCAGCGTTGCACTGTTCCGCTACGTGCTCGCCTGTCCGATTGTTCCGATGCGGCTCTTTTCACTCGAGCGGGCGGGGCGGGTGCGCGGTTACTTCCTGCTCGCCTCGGCACCCGGCCAAGTTCGCATCGCGGACTGCTGGGTGGATTCGGACGAGCTCGGCGACTGGCGCGCGATGATTCAGTGTGCCGTCGCGCAGGCGCAGCACGACCCGCAGGCCGCCGAAGTTGTGATCTGGGCGAACGACGCCTTACTCGCCGACGCGCTCAGCGTCTGCGGCTTTCACGCACGCTTCCAGACACCCGTGCAGCTGCGGCCGACGGATGCAGCGGCGCTGCCGCCAGGCCCGCTGCGCGTGCAGATGATCGACTGCGATGGGGCTTACCTGAATAACGGACGCCCCGAGTACTGGGCGTGACGCCGCAGGCGGTGCCGGCGGCTGCGGAGCGTGTCGGCAGGCACATTCCCGCCCTCGATGGCATCAGGGGCATCGCGATCATCTGGGTGGTGCTGCACAACGCCACGGCCATGCCGTTCGCCCCGGCGAGCCGCTGGTGGCACGTGCTGCCGCTGCTGGCGCAGCCGGGCTGGATTGGCGTACAGCTGTTCTTTGCGCTGTCCGGATTTCTGATCACCGCAGGACTACTCGATAGCCGCGGCTCGCCACACTTCTTTCGTGATTTCTACGCGAAACGCGCGCTGCGTATCGTGCCACTGTATTACACGGTGCTGTTCGTGCTGCTGGTGCTGCTGCCCTGGCTGGCGAGGCCGCCCGCCCCGTTCAGCAGCGCGCACCAGGCGCCTCTGTGGTTCTTTGCGGCCAACTGGGTCGAGTCGCTCCCCTACGGCTTCGCTCATTTCTGGTCGCTCGCGGTCGAGGAGCAGTTCTATCTGCTGTGGCCGCTGGTGGTCGTCGGGCTCGCGCCGCGCGGCCTGTTGCGCGCGTGCCTGTGGATCGCAGCCGGCGCGTTGCTGCTGCGCGGCGCGCTGGCCGCTTACGGGGTCGCCTCCTGGACGCTGTACGTGAACACCGCCTGTCGCATGGACGCCCTGGCCCTCGGGGGCGCCGGCGCCTGCGTACTGCGCATCCCTAAGCTGCGCGCGGCGCTGCGCGCTCACCTGGCGCTGCTGGGTGTGGTGGCACTCATGGTGTTTCTCGTGGGTGCGGCGCTCACGCATCTGTACGACCGTGAGCGGCTCAGTGGCGAGACCCTGGGCTACACCCTGCTCGCCTGCTCGTGCGCAGCGTTCGTCACGTGGACGGCGCTGAGCGATGCGCGAGCGGTGGCTGTCCTGGCCTCGGCGCCGCTGCGCTCGCTGGGAAAGTACAGCTACGCGATCTACATCTTCCACAATCTCATCCATAAGCTGCTCGGCGAGCCCTGGCTCACGGCCACGTTCGGCAAGGCGCCCCCGCTGCCGCTGCTCTTCGGTTACGCGCTCCTATTGCTCGCAGTGAGCTATCTGCTCGCGCTCCTGAGCTGGAATGCACTGGAGAAGCACTTTCTGCGCCTCAAGCGCCGGCTGGGGCCGGCGCCGGCCACCGCCACTTAGTTGATGGTCTTCGAACCGACGTTGGACATGACGCCCTGGGTGCCACTCGTGGTGTACGCGGCCACGGCGAAGAACCAGGTGCCGGAGGACAGGTTGCCCACCAGGTAGGTCGTAAGACTCGGGTTGGCCAGGGTCACCGTCGTATTCATGGCGCTCTGCGATGTTCCGTAGAACACCTTGTAGCCGGCGAGGCCCGTCAGCGGCGCGCCGCTGGTGCTGTCGGTGACCGGGGTCCAGGTGAGCGTGGCGCTGCCGTTGGACAGCTGGTTTACGGTGATGGTGAACGCAGGGAGCGAGGCGCTGTCGGTGCCATCGCTCACGCTGATGACGATGCCCGAGTACGTGCCGATACTGGCGGTCGTGGGCGTGCCAGTCAGTGCCCCGGTAGTCGTATTGAAACTGGCCCAGCTCGGCGGGTTCTGGATGCTGAACTTGAGCGTGCCGCCACTCGGGTCGGTGGTCGTTGGCGTGAAGCTGTAGGCCGAGCCGACGCTGATGCTCGTCGGCGGGTTGCCGCCGATGGTCGGACCCGCGGCATTGGTCACCGTGATGGTGAAGGCTGCGAGCGATGCGGTCTGCGTGCCGTTGCTGACGCTGATCGCGATGTTGGCGTAGGTGCCGACCTGGGAAGTCGCAGGCGTGCCCGTGAGCGCTCCGCTGCTGGTGCTGAAGCTCGCCCAGGACGGCTTGTTCTGTATCGAGAAGGTCAGTGAGGTGCCGCTGGGCGCATTAGTGGTCGGCTGGAAGCTGTAGGCCTTGCCGGCAGCCACCTGCGTCGGCGGGTTGCCGGAGATCGAGAGCGACGCTGTGACCTGGATCGAGAATGCCGGCAGCGATGCGTTCTGCACCCCATCGGTCGCGCTGATCACGATGTTCGAGTAGGTGCCCGCCTGGGCGGCCGTCGGCGTACCTGACAGCATGCCGGTCTTGGCCGTGAAGGTCGCCCAGGCCGGCCGGTTCTGGATCGAGAAGGTGAGCGCCGTGCCGGCCGGTGCGTTGCTGGTGGGCGTGAACGAGTAAGCCTGTCCGACATTGACCTGCGTGGCCGGCGTGCCCGAGAGCGTCAGGGTCGCCGCGACCTTGATCGAGAACGCCGGCAGCGATGCGGACTGCGTGCCGTCGCTGACGCTGATGACGATGCCCGAGTAGCTCCCGACCTGGGAGGCCACCGGCGAGCCGGACAGCGTGCCCGTGGAGGTGCTGAAGGTCGCCCACGACGGCGGGTTCTGAATGCTGAAGGTCAGAGGTTTGCCGCTGGGATCGGTGGTTGCAGGCGTGAAGCTGTAGGCCGACCCCACCGTCACCCCGCTGGCCGGGTTGCCGGAGATGGTGGGAGGGTTGCCAGAGCTGGGCGCCGAGACGGTGATGGTGAAGGCGGGCAGCGAGACGTTCTGCACACCGTCCGTCACGCTGATCACGATGTTGCCGAAGCTGCCGGTCTGCGTAGGCGTGCCCGAGAGCTGACCGGTGGCCGCGTTGAAATTCGCCCAGCCCGGCGGGTTCTGCACGGAGAACGTCAGCGTGGTGCCGGGCGCGGCATTGGTCGTCGGCTGGAACGAGTAGGGCGTACCGACCACGGCGGCGCTCGGCGCGGTACCGGAGATCGACAGCGGCGCCAACACGGTGATCTGGAATGCGGGCAGCGGTACGCTCGTGGCGCCGTCGCTGACGCTGATGACGATGTTGGCGTAGGTCCCGACGAAGTCGGTCGTCGGAGTTCCCGTCAGCGTTCCGCTGCTGCTGTCAAAGCTTGCCCAGGCCGGCAGGTTGGCGACCGCAAAGGTCAGCGCGTTGCCGGAGGTGTCGAGGGCTGCGGGCGTGAAGGTATAGGTCTGACCCGCGATCACCGTCGCCGCAGGCGTGCCGGAGATGGTCGGCGGAGCGCCAGGGGTGGGGTCGCCGCCGCTGGAAGTTGGATTGCTGGTGCCGGCGCCAGTGAGATTATTGCCGCCGGTTACGCCGACCGAGCCACAGGCGGCGACGCTGAGCGCCACGAGGACTGCAAGCAGCCCGAGGCGCCAGCGGCGAATGTTGTTTGCGAGCGTAACAACCATACCTATGCAATCCCGGATTGCCGTTCGAAGATCACAAAGGCAGGCAAGACCCCCAACCGAGATCGTTAACGGCGCGCGGTCTGGGCGCGGCGCCGGTAACCCCGCTATCTCAGGCAATCATTGTTGTTGGCCTGAGACCGGAGGCTTTGCGTCCCCTCCTTGCGGAGGGTTTGCCCTTGCGTCGGGGGCGAGTAGAACGTCTCGTGTCCAAACACGCAATATGTCTCTGGCCACCGACATGGCACGGCGTGTTGGTTTTCATCCGGCAGCGCGCGCCGCAGCAGCACAGGCTGGGTGTTGCGAGCGCTTATGTTGGATGCGAGCGCGCGTGCCTCGGCGCTGCAGTTCGCGGCGGGCGCGGGGCGTAACGGTCAGTGCCGCACGGGGAGTGCGGCGGGCGAGGCGGGCTGATTATGTGAAAAGAGCGCAGGCCCGCTCGGACCTGCGCTCTCGTTTAGAGACTTTTTTTGTTGGGTGAAGCGCTTAGCTACTTCTTGCGACGTCGGCGCGCGGCCAGCCCTGCGGCTACCGCACCTGCACCCAGCACGAGCATCGAGGCGGGCTCAGGGACCGGGTTTGAACCGCTGCCAGGGGCAGGCGGCGGGCACATGGACGGAACCAGCGTGCAGGTCGCTGCTGCGTGCGCCGGCGCAACTCCCAAGGACATCACTCCGACTACAGCAACCAACATCCACATTATCTTTTGCACGGGGGCTCCCTTGAACACTGACGACACGACTGACGGCACCGTAGTACCTGCAAGGAGCGGGCCAGCTTGTGTAAGTATTTGATCCGTATGATTTAGGGTTCCGAGCCGCTTTGTTGCACGCGCGCGTCGCCGTAAGGAAACCCGACCCGGATTCGGGGGTCGATTCTGAGACGCGCTTCACACGCTCAATTCGCCCAGGTTACAAAATCAACGAGTTCGGCCGGTATCGCGGTGTTGCTCTGCACCGCAGCATGGCACCGCGAGTGTAAAGCCGGCCGACACGCAGTGCGTCACGGTCTGCTGGAGGGTCGCGGATCGGCCAGACGACCCTGGGATAGCATGCGGCCTTCTCACCACAGGGCACGCTCATCAACGCATCTGCCGCATCACTGTTGGTGCCGGGGCGCCGAACTTTCCTGGGCATTGTCGGACTGATCGCGGTCGCGATTGGCGCCTATTGGCCGACCAGCCGCGCCCTGTGGGAGTACTGGACGGATTGGCTCTTTGGCGGCCACGGCATCTTTGTCGCGGTGCTGGCGCTGTGGCTGCTGTATCGGGCCAAAGATCGTATTGCGCTCGCGCCGCGGCAGTCGCAGCCCTGGGTGCTGGTGCCGCTGCTGTTGTGCAGCGTTGCCACGCTGATCTTCTGGCGAGCAGGCATTCAGTCGCTGCAGCTGCTGCTGTGGCCGGTGCTGATTCTCCTGGCCGTGCTGGCCGCCTTTGGCAGCGCCGTGACGCGCGTGATCGCAGTCCCGGTGTGCTTTCTGTACTTCGCGATGCCCGCCTGGAATCTGCTCGCCCAGCCGCTGCAGAGCCTGACGATCTGGGCCGTCAGGCTGCTCGCCCCGGCGATCGGCGTGCCGGCAACCATCTCCGGAAATCTGATCTACCTGCCGGGCGACGCGAGGTTCAGCGTTGAGCTGGCCTGCAGTGGTATCGGCTTCTTCGTGGAGGGGCTCGCGGTTGCAGCGCTGCTGGGTGAACTCGAGCAGGCGCCGCTGCGGCGCCGGCTGCGCCTGCTCGCCACCATGGTGGGTGTCGCACTGGTCACGAACTGGATCCGGGTGCTGACGATTGTCCAGGTCGGCTACGCGACGCAGATGCGCCATGTGCTGGTGACGCGCTACCACGTGCTGTTCGGCTACGTGCTGTTCGTAACGGTGCTAGTGCTGTTCGTATGGCTGGCCACGCGCCACGAGCTGCCGCCGGCTGCAGCGCCAGTGCCGCCACGCAGCGCACCGGTGCCGCCGCCCGGTTCGTACGCGAGCGCCGTGCTGGCACTCGCCGCAGCCCCGCTGGCCATCGCCCTCATCGCCATGTCATCGGCAGGCCATGAGGTGGTGCACACGCTGCGCCTGCCGTCGGGGCAGAACGAGTGGGGCAGCCCCCTCGCGACCGCGGACGGCAGCTGGCGACCGATATTCATCGGCCCGCACCAGGAGCGGCGCGGTACCTACCAGGACCGTGCCGGCCGCAGGGTCGAGGCGCTGGCGATCGCGTACGAGACCCCGGCGCCGGGCCACGAGCTGCTGGCGCAGGGTAATTCGCTCCTGGGCGAGGGCGGCCTGACGAGCCTTACGGCCGGCCTGGTCGAGGGCGACGGGCGCTACCGTGAAGACCTGGTCATCGATGGTCACGGGCTGCGCTGGGTGATCTGGTCGTTCTACGACATCGGCGGACATGCCTTCGTCGCGCCGCGGCTGGCGCAGTTGTGGTACGGCGTGCATGCCTTGGGCGCGCCGCCGTATGCGGTGCTGTTCGCGTTTCGGGCCGCCTGCGTGCCCTCCTGCGCCGAGGCGCGCCGCACCCTGGGGGATTTCGCGCGTGCGATGCGCCCGCAACTGCTCGCTTCCCAGAGCGCGGATGCGCGCTCGGGGCTTCGGCCCGACGCCGGCTGACACGCGCAAGCAGCCCCCGAGTACGCCGCGCGGCGCCTTCTCAGGCCTTGGTCTTGATCGAACCGCGCGTGGGCGGCAACGCGGCGTGCGTTGCGCCAGCGCGCAGCAGCCGGACCTTGATCCACGCGGCCGCGCGCAGCAGCCCGGCCGCCAGCAAGAGCGCGAGGCCTGCATTGTGAACGCGGTCCCCGCCGCCACGAACGTTGGCCAGATAGATGTCCGTGGCGAGTAGCCAGATCAGATAAGCACCGGCTTTGTGCAGACGCCGCCAGTCCGCAAGGCTCAGGCGCTGCGCGAACCAGCGGAACGAGGTCAGCGTCATGCCGATGAGGAAGATCAGCACGATGACATCGAGCGTGGTCACGGTGGCGTTCAGCTGGTTGCCGAACCGCACCGTGGAGTAAGCCACGAAGCTCAGATGCCAGCCCATGCCGAAGGCGAACGCGAGGCCGAAGTAGCGGCGGTTCGACAATAGCCAGCGGGTCCACCGGCCGGGCCACAGCACCGCGACTGAGGATGCCGTGAAGGCCACGATGAAGCATGGCAGCGCGCAGCGCACCGAACGCAGGATGATGAACTCCATCCCGCGGGCAGAATTAAAATCCGTGCGCGGCAGTCCGAGGCAGATCGCTAGGCTCATTACGAGCGCGAGCAGCCAGAATAAGCGCCAGGAGTTAAGCACCTGCCCCATCACCGCAAACCGCAACCGGCCATGCGGTCAGGTTTCCGCGCTGCTGCGCGGCCCACCGCAGCAGGCGCAATCGCCTGCGCAGTTCGTCCGAACGGTGGCGCCGCTGATCGCTGGCACCCCACGCCGGCCGGGCGCGCCTGGGGCCCGTGCATTCCCGGCAGCTGCACACCCCTCCAGCAAAGAGACGTAATTGCCTGTTTTCGCGGAGATTTGCACGGCGCGACGCAGATTCTACGCCCCATTGACGCGAAGTGCGCCGCGTCACAGTCTGGGAGCGGCGTCGGGGATTTGAGACACCCTGATGCGATAACATTCCTAGGCTAACCGAGGAAAACCAAGATACATGCCACGCACTCAGCGAGCCCGCTTCCATTGCGTGACGACATGAGACTACGCCAGTGAATCCGCTCATCAATCAGGTTCGCGACGAGCTGCGCGGTTCGTGGCGCTTTCGCTGGCTGGCGCTCGCGGCCGCGGCCGGCATCGCGCTGGTCGGCTGGCTCGTGATATTCAGTCTCGAGGACATGTATGAAGCCGGGGCGAGCGTGTTCGTCGATACGCGCACGGCGTTGCGACCCGTGCTGCAGGGCGTCGCCGTCGAACAGGACGTCGACGCGGAACTGAACTTCGTGCGCCAGTCGCTGCTCGCAAGTCCGTCGCTGCGGCGCGTCGCGCTTGCCGGCGGACTGTTGACGGCATCGAGCGACGATAAGCAGCAGCAGCAGCTGCTCACCAAAATGCGCCAGCGCGTCGAAATCACGGTGCGCAGTGCCAACGACCGTGAGGAGGACCGCAACACGGCGGGCAGCATCTACCACATTGCCTACCAGGACCACGAGCGCGCCCGCAGCCTGCGCATCGTCGAGATCCTGCTGAATACGCTCGTCAACGAGACGCTGGGCGGCAAGCGCGAAGGCGCTGAGAACGCACAGCAGTTCCTGCAAAGCCAGCTCGCCGACTACGAGAAGCGCCTGCGCACGGCCGAAGATGCCCTGGCGGAATTCAAGTCGCGCCACATCGGTGTCATGCCGACGGAGCAGGGCGGCTACTTCGCAGAATTGCAGAAGGAGTCGGAGGCGGCCGCCACTACCAAGACCAAAATGGCCGAGGCGGAATCGCGCAAGGCGACTTTGATGCGCCAGCTGCACGGCGACGTCGCAGTGACGGCGACCGGCGGCGGCACGCCGTCAAGCGGTGGTGGGTCCAAGGGCAGTCTGGATACTCTGTCGCGCATCGATGACGCGCAGGCGCACCTGGATGAGCTGCTGCTCAGATTCACCGACAACCATCCTGATGTCATCGCGGCCCGCCAGACCCTGGAGGATCTCAAGCGGCGGCGGGCCACGGAGATTGAGAGTCTGCGCAAGGGTGATCCGGACGCTGCCGCCACCAGCCGTGCCAGCAACAATCCGGTCTATCAGAGCGTGCAGCTCGCCCTCAATCAGGTCGAAGTCGATATTGCGGATCTCAATACCGAGCTGGCGCAGCACGAGTCCAAAGTGGCGGAGCTGCGCCGCTACGTGAACACCGCGCCGCAGGTGGAAGCGCAGCTCGCGCAGCTCAACCGTGACTACGACATGAACAAGGCGCAGTACGCAGCCTTGCTCAACAACCTACAGAAGGCGCGGCTGGGCGAGCGCGCCGACACTGCCGGCTCGGTTCGCTTCGATGTCGTGCAGCCACCGTCTGCGGCTTTTGGACCGGCGTGGCCGCGGCGCAAACTGTTCATGTCGCTGATTCTGCTGGCGGCGCTCGCCGCCGGCGCCGGGCTCGCCTATGGCCTGAACTATCTCTACCCGGTGATCTCCTCCTCCGCGGCTCTCAAGGCGGTGGGTGTGCCGGTGCTCGGCCAGGTCAGCGCAGCATTTCCGCAGCGCGAGCGGCGTACCTTCCGGCGCGACGTGGTATGGATTTCAATGGCCACCGCCTGCCTAGTCGTGGCATTCGGTGTCGCCGTCATTTTGAGTCAGGCCGGTTACCGCTTGATATTGACGGGGTCGAAGCTTTGGTGACTTCATGAGCCTTATCGAAAGTGCGCTCGCTAAGTTGCGACGCGCCGAGGAAGCGGACGCGCGCAACGGCATGCCGGTGCCGCGCGCGGCCGTTGCCGGCGCCAGCAAAGGCCCCGCTGCGCTCGTGGCACCGGTGCCGCCACCGGTGGCAGTGCCCGTGCCCGAGGTGCGCGAGCCGGCCAAGCGCATCACGATCGATATGCGCTCGCTGCGCGAGGCCGGGTATCTGCCGGAGGAGGGGCTCGAGCGCCGCTTCGCCGACCACTACCGCCAGATCAAGCGCCCGCTCATCGAGAAGGCCTTTTCCGGCGCCGCCGAGATGCGTCTGATCATGGTTTGCAGCGCCCTGCCAGGCGATGGCAAGACCTTTACCAGCATCAACCTCGCCTTCAGCATGGCGCGCGAGCGCGACGCCACCGTGCTTCTCATTGACGCCGATGCGCCCCGGGCGCACATCAGCCAGGTTCTCGGCATCCGCGGGGAACCCGGTCTGCTGGACGCGCTCGCCGACCACAGCATCGACGTAGAGTCCCTGGTCCTGGGAACCGACGTGCGCGGCCTGGAGATTCTTCCGGCTGGAAAATTCGTCGAGAACGCCACCGAACTGCTTGCCAGTGCCCGCATGGCGCAGATCACGACACGCCTGGCGGCGCGCGATCCGCGCCGCCTCGTCGTATTCGATTCTGCGCCGTTGCTGGTGTCGAGCGAGGCACGGGCCCTGGCGCGAGCGCCCGGGCAGGTTGTCGTGGTCGCGCGCGCCGCAGTGACGCCACTGCGCGCGCTGACCGATGCGATCGCACAAGTGGACAAGAACAAGTTGCAGGGAGTGATCCTGAACCATACGGCCGAGGCGCAGGGAGCCGGCTATTACTATGGCTATTCGGATTACGGCGCGGGAACATCCAAAGGGTCCGGCGGCGACTGAACACCCCTGTCGTCCGTGACCTTTCGCGCAGCCGTGCCGTGCAGCCCGGTGCGCAGATTCGCCGACGCCTGCGGTGTTGGCGCAGCGCAAGCCGGCGCGCGGATCAATCATAACGTTCTGTTGCTTTGAACCGAGGTCAGCTTGGGAATCCTGGAGTGGGCACAACGCAGGGAGACGCCGGCTCAGCGGCGCACCTGGGCAATCCTCAAGTCGGTGGCCTTCGTCAATCTGCCGATAGTTCCCGGCGTGCATCATGCGCTCCTTGCCGAGCGCCGCTTTCGCCGCGGGCCCCTGCGCTTGCTGTGGAACAAGCTCTACCATGAACCGCTGCTGCGCCTGCAGTGCGACAGCGTGGGCGAGGGGGTACTACTCTATGAAGGCATGCCGAAGATCCTCGGTAACCTGCGCGTCACTCTCGGCGCCCGCGTAAAGCTCAACGGCCAACAGGTTTGGATCGCTGCGGGTGACGGCACACCAAAGAAGCTGACGATCGGCGACGAGACCGGCATCGGCTTCGGCACGGAGTTCATAGTTGGTGATTCCATCGAGGTCGGCCGGCACGTGATGATCGCCAATCGCGTCTCGCTGATCGGCTATGACGGCCATCCCCTGGACCCGTTCGCGCGCGCACGCCACGAACCACCGGGGCGCGAGGGGATCGGCTCGATTACGGTGAAGGACTACGCCTGGATTGGCAGCGGTTCGACCATCATGAAGGGAGTGACGATTGGTCGTGGCGCGGTCGTCGCCATGGGGTCGGTCGTGAAAATGAGTGTCCCGGATCTGACGGTCGTGTCCGGCAATCCCGCGAAGGCGGTCTGGCAAGTTGCCGCCCCCGAAGGCTGGTGATCACCGCGGCTGTGTGCCGGCGCTCGGGCGACCGCGCTACGGGCGCGTTCGCTCATGGTAGAGAGCGCAACAGCGGTGCGTGAGACCCCGACCATCGCCGAGGGTCTGTTCAGTTACGAATTCGGCGGATCGGAACGGGTCGGCGTCGATCTTGCGCTCGAGTTCAAGCGGCGCGGCTATCAGGTCGTGTGCTTTGCGCTGCACGGTTCGGACGGACCGATGCGCGCAGAGTTGGAGCGTGCCGGTATCCGCTGCCTGGACCTTAACTATCAGAGGTTCCGGGGCAGCCTGCGGCGCGTGCGCTATTACTGGACGCTGTGGCGAATGCTGCGCAGGGAACGCATCCGCGCACTGCACGTACACCACCACGGTGCCATGATCCTGTGCGGCATTCCCGCGCGCCTGGCGGGAATCAGCCGGATCGTCATGACCGAGCACGGACTGCAGGCGCTGATGGAACGACCGCAGGCTCGCAGACTTACGGTGCGTTACTGCCGCTTTGCGAGCGACATTACCGTGGTCGAGCAGACCCAGGCCGACTATTTTCATCGGCAGCTCGGCTTTGCCGTCGCCAAATTGCACGTCGTGGCGAATGGAGTACGGGTGCCCACCCGCAGCGCCGCTAATGTCGAGCTGAAGCGTCGAGAACTTGCGATCCCTGCCGGCATATTTGCGTTCTTTTACGTGGGGCGACTGAACCCGGTAAAGGATCTCGGCACGCTGCTGCAGGCATTCGCCGCTCTACCGACCGACCTGGCTGCTCGAGCGCGCCTGTATCTGGTCGGCGATGGGCCGGAACGCGCGCCGCTGGAGGCGCGGGCCGCTGCCCTTGGGCTCCCCGGCCGCGCGATATTTCTAGGGGCACGCAACGATGTGTCCGAGGTGCTGATGGCCGCGGATGCGTTCGTGATGAGCTCAAAGAGCGAGGGATTGCCGATGGTGCTGCTGGAGGCCATGGCCGCGGGCGTCCCGTGCGTAGCGACGGCGGTAGGAGGCATTCCGGATCTGTTCGGCGAGGATCGCGGGCTTTCCGTGCCTGCCCAGGATGCGCCCGCTCTCGCCCGCGCGATGGCCTCGGTCGCAAGCTCGCCTGAACTGCGCGAGCGGCTGGTCAGCAACGCGACGCAGAATCTGCGCAGGCACTATGCGCTCGATGCGATCGTGGATCGCTACCTGGAGCTGCTCGGCTTGCCGCCGACGGCAACCCCGTAGGCACTACACCTGTCGCGGCGCTTGTGGCTAAACCGCGATGCGGTACTGGCGCATCCACGAGGTAAGCATGATAGCCGCGTACAGACCGTGCTCCGCTCCTGCGCGGTGGCGGTGCTTGATAAGCCGCGCCACCGCCGTGTCGGACAGGACCGACTGGATTTCCCCGCGGCAATCCTCCTGCCAGGCCTGCAGGATCTGCGGGGTGAGCCACTTGGAGATCGGTATGGTGAAGCCCTGTTTGCGATCGATGTCCAAATCGGGCGGCAACAGCCGCTTGGCGAGGCGCTTCAGAAGTATCTTCCGCTCCAGTGAAGTGACGCGCAGCCGGTTGGGGACACGCCGGTAGGCGAACTCAATGACGCGCTGGTCGAGAAAGGGCGCGCGCACTTCCAGCGAGCACAGCATGGTGGCCCGGTCCACCTTCACCAGGATGTCTTCGGGCAGATAGGATCTGAAGTCGGTAGCCATCGCCGCGCCGGGCAGTCCCCGGCCCGGCTCGACCAGGTCGCGGCGCCACAGCTTCGGCGCGCGCTGCGGCAATCGTTGCGCAAGCCAGGAACTCACGCGCGGGAAGTCGGCGGCATCCGTCCACACGGCTGACTGCGCGATGCCATCGGCCGTACTGCCTTCGAGTGCCATGAGAGTGCTGCGTCCCCTCGTGCCGCTCGGCAGCAGGCCACGCGCGCTCGCGGCCAGCAGCGCGCGGGCACCTCGCGGTAGCGCTGTTTGCAGCTGCTCGCGGCGCAGCGTCGTCTGATAGGACCGGTAGCCGCCGAACAGCTCATCGCCGCCATCTCCGCCGAGCACTACCTTGCAATGCTGGCTGACGGTCCGCGCCAGCAGGTACGTCGGTATCATCGAGGAGTCGGCAATCGGCTCGTCAAATTGGGTCGCGAGCTTCTCGATCAAGCCGGCGCTCGATTGATCGAGCGGCAGTTCAACATGATCGGTGCCGAGATACTTTGCCACGGACGCCGCGAAGCGCCGCTCATCGTGTTGCGGATGATCGGGCAGCGTCACGGTAAAGGTACGGACGGTGTGAGCGGCGGCGCGCGCCGCCACCGCCGTGACGAGGCTCGAGTCGACTCCGCCGCTGAGCAGGACGGCGAGCGGCACGTCGGCGATCAGCTGTTCACTCACCGCAGACCTCAGCAGCTGCTGTAGTTCGTCCGTCAGGTCCTCGACGCTCGCGACGTCATCGGGTTCAGCGGCCGGCAGGTCCCAATACCGTCGTATTGACGGAACGCCACCGTCCAGTGGCCAGGTCAGACAATGCGCCGGCATGAGCTTGTGAACGCCCTGCAGGATGCAGTGCTGCGCCGGGACGTAGCCGAAGCTCAGGTAGTACGCCAGGCCGTCCGGTGAGAGGCGGCGGGGGAATTCGGGATCCGCCATCAGCGCCTTGAGTTCGGACGCGAATACCACGCCGCCGCGATGCTCGGCCCAATACAGGGGTTTCTCGCCAGCGCGATCGCGCGCCAGGAACAACACCCTGCGGGTGTGATCGTAAATCGCAAAGGCAAACATGCCACGCAGGCGTTCGACGCACTTTTCACCCCAGGCGTCGTACGCGGCCAGCAGCACCTCCGTGTCGCTGCGCCCGACGAAACGTGCGCCGGCGAGCTCGCGGCGCAGTTCCTCGTGATTGTAGATCTCACCATTGAACACCAGCACGTTCGTGCGCCTGGAGTTCTCCATCGGTTGTGCACCGGTCGGTGACAGATCGAGGATGGCGAGGCGGCGATGACCGAGGATCACGGATTGATCGGGGGTCGACCAGATGCCGGTGTCATCCGGGCCACGATGCACGATCGTGTCGCGCATTGTCGCGAGCAGCTGTTGCGAGAGCGCCCCCGGGGGGCCTGCGTATCCGACTATGCCGCACATTTTGCCGGCCCCGCCGTGAAGGTGCGACCGCAGTGCTGCGGGAGAGGATTCACCATAAATCGCGGCCCCGGATGAGTGGTGCGTATTGGCTCGGGGCGTTGAGCCTAGTATAGACTAACTGCAGGCCACCTCGCCGCAGACAGATTAGGCAACCAGCTGAGTGAATGCATCGCCGAGTGTGCGGATCCTCGCGATGATGGAGGCGGCTCACCTGACCGGGCCGGCCAAGAACCTCATCGGCTTCTGCAGCTGGCTACGCAGCGCAGAAGGTGCGCAAGCCGGAATTAAAGTCGCCATTGCGACCTTCGACCGCAACGCGCGAGCGGACCAGGCAGACAGCTTCGCGGGCGCCGCGCGCGCGGCAGGAGTGGAGACGCACGTCATTCGCGAGCGCTATCGCTTCGATCTCGGCGTGCGCCGTCAGCTGCACCACATCGTTGGCGAAATGGCGCCGCACATCATCCAAACGCACAACAACAAGTCGCACCTGCTCGTGAAGTTGCAGCCCGAGTTGCGTGCGCAGCGGCAGTGGTTTGCATTCCACCACGGCGATGTGTTCATAGACCTTAAAGCAGCGGGTGTACAACAACATCGACCGCGTCAGCCTGCGCTCGGCCGACCGGGTGATCAGCGTCTGCCGGGCATTTGAGCCGCGGCTGCTTGCCTTTGGGGTCAGACCCGAACGAATACGCGTCCTGCACAATGCCGCCGTGCCCTTGCCGCCCACCTCGGATGCAGAACGCGCGCTGCTGCGCACTCAGCTTGGCGTTGGCGATGATGAGGCGGTGGTCCTTGCGATCGGACGCATGTCGCGCGAGAAGGGCCACGCCGATCTGCTGCGTGCGCTCGGGCGGCTGCGCTCGCTCAGCCGCAAGTGGAAGCTGGTGCTGGTGGGCGCCGGCCCGGAACGCGACTCGCTCGGGCAACTGGCGCAGCAGCTCGGCATTGGCGAGCGCGTGCATTTCGCGGGATTTCATGCCGATGTGCGGCCCTTTTATGCGATCGCGGACGTCTTCGTGTTGCCCTCGCACAGTGAGGGCTCATCGAACGTGCTGCTCGAGGCCATGATGGCGAGCGTGCCGATTGCCGCGACCCGGGCGGGCGGAAATCCGGAGATCGTGCTCGACGACGAAACGGGGCTTTTGGTGGCGATTGCCGATCCGCCCGGTCTTGCGCGCGCGATCGCGCGGCTGCTGGAAGAGCCGACGCGCGCGTCGCAATTGGCCGCCGCAGCGTACGCTCGCGCCACGCAGGAGTTTTCGCTGGACCACTACCGGCGCAGCCTGTGCAGCTTCTATGCCGAAGCTCTCGGTGGCAGCACCCCGCAGCGCGCCGAGCAGCTGCAAAACAGCATGGCATCCAATCGCTCGCGCTGAAGGCGCGCCCGCATTGACTGCGCCGCAGTGTCGCGCGCTCTCAGCGCCGTGGCGCAAGGCGAGTCACGCGCGCGGGGATCTCAGTTCCTCGTGGCCAGGAACAGGCTGTCGACGGTCGCCAGGTCTTCCTTGGAAAACGTGCGGAAGCGCTTGGCTACCTGCATGTGCGCAAGTTGGCGCAGTGAGGCTTGATCCACCTCGCGCTCCTCACGCGCAATGCGGAATCCGGCTGTCGCGAGCATCTGTGCGTACTGCGGATGACGCAACCGGTTCTGGTAGTTGATCGGGTTGATGTAGGTCCAGCGAAACCAGAAATCGGAATACTTCAGGAAGTTTACCCGGCTCAGGCTCTTGTCCTGGTGCTCCCAATGGTCGGAGGGATCAACCCAGTGGCATGCGAGCCCGCCTGGCTTGAGGAGGCGATGTGACTCGTGAAAGATATCCTGCAGCACATCCGGCGGAATGTGTTCAAGGCAGGCCCTGGATGTGACCACGTCCACGGATGCGGCCGGCAGGTTCAGTTTCCGGCAATCGCACGGCGCCATGTACACGAGGCGTAGTTCCTTGAGCCGCTCATCCATGGGGGCTGCCGCATCTTCGCGAAGCATGTGGTCGAGGACTCCCGGATCGACCCTGAGTCCGTCCTGGATCAGCTGTCTTTGCGTGCGCAAGGTCCGCAGCGCGGCGGCGAAGGTGTCCGGACGAAGCAGCACATTCAAATCGGTGAGAAGGACGCGGCCAGCCCCGGCCAGCGAATAGAGGATCGGGATCATCGGTTGCCAACCGCTGCCGACCTCCAGAACGGTGGCACCGTTCAACGGTCGCGCCGCGGTGACCCACTGCACCTGGCGAATCCCCTGCGCGACGGTTCGCACATCGTCATCGAAGTTGGACTGGTACGGTACCAGGCGATCCTTAAGCCGTCGCAACTGCGCTTGGAAAGGCAGCAGCGCTTTGGCGTTGTCAATTGCACACTTAGCTTGCCAGCGCATGTTGCAAAATTCCCGATGTGGTTGAGGGCGGCGCCATGGAGCTGCGCGGCGACCGCCGGTCACTAGGTCGCACTGGAGCGAGCCAAGAGGTATTCATCGTGTACCGCGCGCAACGATCGTGACAACACTGCGCCATCAATCGACCAATTGTATTTGGCTTGCACCGCGCGGCGACCCGCTTCACCCATCGTATGGCGCTGGGCGGAGGAGCGCAGCACGTCGATTTTCAAGGACAGGTCACTGATATTGCCCCACTCGTAGGAAAGTCCACAGGCCTCCTCCAAGACGATGCGTTGCACCGGCCTGACGTTGCTCGTCAGCACGGGCAAGCCCAGCGACATATAGTCGAACAGCTTGTTGGGAATCGTAGTATCCCATGCCTCGCCCGGCATATGAGGGATAGCCCCGATATGCGCACGGGAGACAATTTCGAGAGCGCGCGTATTTTCGATTCGACCCAACAGCTCCACGCCCCGTCCCAGGAGCCCGAGTTCGGCTGCCAGCCCACGCAGTTCGTTAAGACCGTTGCCGTCACCGATGACGACCAGCCGCAGGGGCAAGCCTCGCTGGTGGCTCTGCAAGACGCCACGAACAAGGTCCTGAACACCACGATGTCGCTCGACAAGTCCAAGATAGACGATAGTCAGCTCGCCATCGTCAGCTGCGACGGCGCTGATCGCCGCCGCGTTGTCGATTCGGGGCGTATTTCTCACCACCTTGAGCTTGCGCTCCGGTACGCCGGCAGCCTCGAGCCGCTGCGCTGACTCTTCGATTACGCACACGATGGCTTGCGAGCGCTGTGTCACGTACCGCTCAGCCATCTGCGCCAGTCGTGGGTTACGCACCAACACATCGAGCGGCCGAAAGGTTGCGGTCTCCCGTCGGGTACGCAGGAAGCCGGGATAATTCTCCGCCATATCAAAAGCAACCGGCATACGCAGTGCGCGGCCCACCCAAACCGCCGCGGGCGCCAGGGGTAGGTCCCGGACCAGTATGAGGTCCGGTCGTGTCGTGCGGGCAACGCGGTAAATGTGCACGATCCACCGTGGATTGATAAACGCCGGGAACGAGGACGCGACGTTCAACCAGCGTGAAATTCCGGACCAGGTTCGAATCCACTTCAGGCGATGCACCTGCGCTCCGTCCACGCTCTCGTTGCGCGGCGAATTGCGGATGTTGCGCGCAATAAGGTGGACCTCCATTCCGGCGTCGCGCAACGCTGCGTTGACCTTTTCCACGCGCACGTCCCACGGGTAGTCGGCATACCAGACATGCAGGACCTTGAGGGGTGCAGAAGTCATGTTCACTGTCGGATCGGATGGGTTCGAGCCTGGTGGGCGGCCCTGGCAAGCGCCAGCACGCGGCTCCACGTGTACTCTTGGTCCAGGGGCACGGCCGACTGCCTTCCGGCTTCTCCCAATGCCGCGATCTTCTCAGGGGATGCCAACAAACCGGTGATCGCTTGGCGCAAAGCCCCTGCGTCGCCGGACGGGGTGAGCCGTCCGGTCTGTCCGTCTTCGATGTAGAACGGAGCGTCGAACGTATCGGTGACGATGACCGCTTTGCCCAGTGCCATGGCATTTAAATACGACTGCTGGCCCGAGGTTCGCAGCGCGTCCATCTTTAAGGGGAAGACAACCAGACTCGCGCCCGCCATGAGCTCGCGGAATTCCCGGGGCGTTGCCGCGCGAATGGTCACGTTCGCCGGCACGTCCAGTGATTTCGGCAGCGCGAGACGCGTCGCGATGAATACTTCTATGTCCAGCCCGGCGACAGCCTGCAGCAGTGTCTGATAGTCGCGGCTGCTATCGCCACCGGAGAAGATGTAGTTGCCCTGCTTGACACCTGTGATATCGAATCCGGCAAGCGTGTGATGAAACTTAACGGCTGCGAACTTCTGCCGTTGCAGCCCCAGGGTCGCACAATATCGCTCGATCGTACTGGGCGACCAAACGATCATCAAATCGACACCAGCCATCGTCGAGCGGATGTAGCTGCGCTTCAGGGCGCGAACCAGGCCTGGCTGCGGCAGGGTGAAAAGTGCGTCGGCACGGATGATCGTTGGTCGGCGCGGCCCGAGCTGTCGAAGCAGGCAGAAGAGGTTCCCGGAGAGGCCATGCACATCCGTCAGAATGACGATGTCCTTGCTGGTAGCGGTCGCCACTAACTTCAGCGCGTTCTTGAGCGCGCGCACAACACGCCAGCGACTACCCTGCACCTCCTCGGACAGCGCGACCAGTGTCGTCTGCGATCGCCAGCTGGGACTCTGCGCAATCCTTTCGCTGGTTAAGATTCGCGTCACGGCGCGTCCCCATGTGGCGGCAGCGGCGCTTGCGCGACCAGCTCCTGAATCACGCGTAGCTTGTCCTCATCGCAGGCTCTGATTCCGGAGAAGTAGGTCTCATTCCAGGCTCGATAGACCGCGATGGCCACCACGTAAACATCAATTCTACGTTATTCTCCGGCACCATAAGTTGAGGTCGATTCCGGAAAATGTACGTCTGCCCCGAGTGCAAGGGCCCGCTAGTTGAGTATCGGTGCTCGAGTTGCCAAATCACCTTCCCGGTCGTCCAGGGCGTGCCGTGCTTTCTGACAGACGGGGGCAGCGGCCAGCGGCTTCGCGAGATCTATGACGACATCTACACGCACCACGAGGATGCGTGGCTGGACCAGGGTCGCTCGGAGCGCTTCCTCGACTATTTTCGCGAGCTGGCTCAGTCCCCGCCCAACGATAACGTGCTCGAGATCGGCTGCGGCGAGGGCATGTTGCTCGCGGCCCTTCCTGGCGCCGCCAAATTCGGCATTGATCCCTCCGTGCAGGCGCTACTGAGGGCGAAGCGCCGCTCGAGCGCTGATTGCGCGGTGGCACGCGCCGAGCGACTACCGTTTCCGCACAACTCCATCGACCTGGTTGTGACCTCCGGAGTCATGGAGCACTTTGAGGACGTGGACGCTGCCACGACGGAGATTCGTCGTGTGCTGAAGCCGTCCGGACGCTATATAGCCCTCATTCAGACCGACATGACGCGGCGTCAGCGTCTGGCGGTCAAGGTGCGCGAGTACCTGTTCCCGCGGTTCCGGCCGATCGCCTTTGTGAAATGGGCTCGCAAGAAGGTGCGCCACCGCATCGTGCAGCCGCTAAGAAAGTCCTACACGATCGAAACGGCGCGGCAGTGTCTCGAGCGCTGCGGGCTTGAAGTCACGCGAGTCATCACCCGTAGAGCTGAGCCGACTGCCCCACTTGCTGGCGATCACGTCGTCATTCTGCTGTCACGTAAAGCCTGACCCGACTGCCACGGATGAGTCGGTGCCAGGCGCGCAGCGCTCCTCACACCAGTTTTTTGGTACGGCGCGCCAATTCCACATAAATCATGCACTTGTGTAGGAACGGCGTTGGCCAGCTGCTCGGCGCTTACGGGCCTTATGTGAAGCAGTTCACATCCTGAGCACTGCGTTGGGCCCAACCCTAGCCCCTGAACGAGCCGCGCTGATAAGCTGCGACCCGTTACCGGCGCCGCGACGAGACTAAAAATATAGTCGCCTTCCATGGTTATAGTTTTCTGGGCATCCTGCAGCCTGCTGCTGTACGTATACGTAATTTATCCCTTCGCCGTGAAACGGCTGGCGGGATGGGTTGGAGTCCCCGTGCGTCCCGGCCCCGTGCTGCCGCCCGTTACGATCATCGTGACGGCGTACAACGAGGAGGGGTGCATACGCGCCAAGCTCGATAACCTCGTTGGGTTGAATTACCCCGCAGAACTCGTCGAAATTATCGTGGCCTCCGACGGCTCCTCGGACGCGACCGAGCAGATTGCCGCGTGCTACGACCCCAAGCGCGTGCGTGTGTTACGTCTGGACGGCCGGTGCGGAAAGACGGCATGCCAGAACGCGGCCGCGGCGGCCGCCACGGGCGAAGTCCTGGTCTTTACCGACGCCACAACCCGCCTGCAAAGCGATGCGCTGAGGTACCTCGTTGAGCCTTTCGGCGACGAGAGCGTGGGCTGCGTCGGCGGCTCGCTGGTTTACGTTGCCGAGATCGACAATGTGACCGGTCGCGAGGGCGCCACTTATTGGAGCTACGAATTGCGCCTGCGGGCCGCGGAAAGCACGCTCGGCTCCCTGATCGGTGTGAGCGGTTGCCTCTACGCGGTGCGCCGCAGCGCCTACCGACCCATTCATCCGGCGCTCATCAGCGACTTCGTCATCGCCATGAGAATGCGCGAACAGAATCTGCGCACGGTACTCGCGCCGAAGGCCGTCTGCTTTGAGGCGACGCTGGATCACGGCAGCCACGAACTCTCCATGCGGGTGCGCGTCGCCATCCGCAGTCTCAACGCTCTGATTCGCGAGCGCCGTTTTCTCAACCCTTTCAGGTATGGCTACTTCGCCTGGCAGCTGTGGTCGCACAAAGGGCTGCGATACGCCTCGCCGCTGCTGTGGCTGGGCGCCCTCGCCGCCAATGCCATGCTGGTACGCGAACCGGTGTACTTGCTGCTACTGACGTGTCAGATCGCGCTGCTGGCGGCCGGGACGACGGGGTTCGTACTGCAGGACAGGCAACGAAAACTCGGCGTGTTTGGCAAGCCGTATTATTTCCTGTTGACCAATGTCGCTTCACTGATCGCGACGCTGCGCTACCTGCAGGGCGAACGGATGGTGGTTTGGAATCCCGTTCGCGGTGTGAGTTCGCATTCCTGACGTCCGGCGGTAAGGCGGCTTGGGGCCTTGTCGCGCTCAATGCGGGTGGCCGGGATCTGCTTGCGAGCCGGTTGTCGCACCGCCCAGCAGTTTGCGCGCCAGTTCGTACACCCCGCAGATCTGCGCCTCAAAGGCGATATCGCTCGTGCTATCGCTGTCGAGAAAGCGATTGAGCAGCATCACCGAAGTGCTGCCGTTATTGAGACCGGGGTGGCAAGTGGTCGCCGATACAATGCCGAGCCTTCCTAGCCACTCGGGGTGGCGCCCGCTGTGCTCGCCGCTCGGGTAACAGAAATGCCGAGCCTCCGAGCCGGTAAGCTCTTCGATCATCTTGCGGTTCTTGCTGATCTCCAGCGCCATCTCGTCGAAGTCAGTATCGGGGAGATGATGAGTGTGGGTGTGGAGCTGGACGTCAATGCCGCGACGGAAAACTTGGCCGATCTCATCGCGAGACAGCAGCCGAAAACGCTCGCCTCTCAGTACCTCGTCCAAATTGGCGCCCAAGGCCTGGGCTATGGGGCGCAACAGCTGCTGGCGCTCAGCCAGAGGCAGTGCGCCTTCCGCCCTGAGAATCAAGTCGACGATTGCCGCATCCGGGTTCGTGGCGATGTCGTAGGTTCCGTCGAGCTGCGGATGTACTCGCTCGAGCGTCAGCATCTTCAGCCCGGAACGGCGAATCATGTACGACAGGGCGACGTTGAATACCTCCGTACCTGCCTCGAGATGCTCAGTGGAAATGTAGACACACGCCGGGAAGCCGTACTTCTCCAGGATGGGCACAGCGACGGTGAGGTTCGACGCCCAACCGTCATCGAAGGTTATGACGGTCTCCGCATTTGCGATCATGCGCTGCGTAAACCTTTTGACCCCCTCGTCCAGGGTGACGACCGGTATGCCGCGCTTGCGCAGGAGCTGCATTCTGCGCTCGAAGACCTGTCCGCGCATGAACATGACCGGCGCGACTTCGTGCTCATCGCCGACCGAGAAGCCGTGATAGCACAGGATTCGCAGCTGCTTGCGCGTCAGGTACCTGGCGAGGGCAAAGACCCCCATGGCGCGCAGCACGTAAAGGGCAAAAAACCGTGGACTCATGAAGACTTGGCGCCGAAACCTCGCAGGCGACCGGGTGCGCTACCATACCACCGAGTGATGAAGAACGGGCCCCGCGGCACCTCACATTACCGCCCGGCTCCCCGTTGTTTATGTTCAAAGCGCCGTCGGCGCTGCGCCAATTGGCGCATGATCTTCTGCCGGTCGCGCGGGTCTGCTGATGCTCGATAAGAAGCTAGATAAGAAGAGACTCCTAAAGTCGGTACTGGGCCGGGCCGCTGGGATTTCCGGTGTCTACGTGCGTGCCTTCCGCAAGACGATGGTCATCGTGGCGTTCCATCGCATCAATGATCAAATACCGGAAGATGGTCTTACCTGCAGTTCCGCCAAGTTCGAGGCGTTTTGCCGCTTTCTCAGCAAGTGTGCCCGCGTCGTTCCCTTTTCGGAGCAGGTGAAAGCATGCCGCGAGGGCAGGGATATGCGCGGCACTGTCTCGATCACTTTTGACGACGGCTACCTGGACAATTTTGAGGTGGCGGCACCCATACTGCGGGCACTGCAACTGCCCGCGACGTTCTTCATCACGACTGGCTTCATCGGCAGCAAGGTTGTGCCGTTCTGGGACGCCGAGTTCGAACGGCGTCCGCCGTGGATGAGCTGGGACAACGTGCGGTCGCTCGTCTCTCAGGGATTCGAAGTCGGGGCTCATACCGACACCCACATCGACATGGGCAGCGTGGATGTAGAGACCACACGCGCAGAGCTCGAGCTTTCGAAGAAAAAAATCAGAGAGGAGTTGGGCATCGGCGTGCAGCTGTTTGCGTACCCGTTCGGCGGCCCGGAGAACATCACGGAACGCTCCCGTGAACTCGTCCGCGATCTCGGATTTGTCTGCTGCGCTTCGTGTTATGGCGGTGTGAACGCGGCCGGGACCGATCCGTACCACCTGCAGCGAATCCCGATTGCCGAGTGGTTCACCACGCCTTATCAGTTTGGCTTCGAGTTCGTGCTGGACCGCGCGCTGGGACGCATCTGACTTAGTTACCTCGCCGCTCACCAGTTGGCGTACCGGGTGCCAAGTCCCGGAATTGCCGATGCCTTCTGCTATAATTTTTCAGTGTTGCCCGGGGCCAGGGTCCGTGGAACGTCGGGACCTCGTGCGACGTTCTGAGCTGCGATCGACGATCGCACCTGCGTCGAAATCGAAGGTCGTGATCACCGGGTCATGACCGACGCGTTGAATCCCAGGCCCGGTCAGGTCACCGTGGCTGCACCAAGACCCCTTACGATCGATCGCGTATGCCCCAAAACGTTGTTCTGCTCGGCGACAAGACGCTAAGTCTGCTCGCGCGCAATCTCAATTCTCAGCTGCAGCCGCTTGGCTCACGCTGGAACGTGGTCGACGCGGGCTACGATACCTGGCTGGTTGCGCCGCTGGATCCCGCTGGCGCTCTGTTCGACAAGGACGTCGCCGTCTGGGCGTTCGTTCTTTCGCCGCGCGTGCTGGACAATGTCCCAGACATCGGCGCACGGGTTGATGCGACGCTGGAGCGTCTCGCGCAGCTTACTTCCCCCCCGACCGTGCTGTTCTCCAATTTCTTCGCCGACTCGCTGGTCGCGATGCCGTTGTCAAATAACCTGGAGCGGCATGCGCTAGCGGCCAAGTTAAACGAGCGTCTGCTTGCCTTCCGGGACGCACATCCGTGGTTTCACGTGGTCGATCAGCTGGGTCTGGCCTTACGGCATGGTGTCGATACATTGCACGACCCGCGGTTCGAAGCGGCCGCACAGGTCTACTACTCTCCATCTGCCACGCGCCTGTTGGGCACGTTGTGGCTGCGCGCGCTGCGCGCGCTGGAGCTGCCGCAAAAGAAGGTCTGCGTGGTCGACCTGGACAACACGCTTTGGGGCGGCATCCTCGGTGAGGACGGCGCGGATGGCTTGCAGATGGCCGATTCCGGAAGTGGACTGCCTTATCGACGCTTTCAGCGCAGTCTCCTCGATCTGAAGCGCAGTGGCATATTGCTGACGATATGCTCGAAGAATAACCACGACGAAGCCATGGCGATATTGAAGTCTCATCCTGACTGCCTTTTGCGGCCGACGGATTTCGCACACATTGAGATAGGCTGGGGCCTGAAATCCGAAGCGATTGCGAGGACTGCCCAAACACTTGGGCTGGGCCTGGACTCTTTCCTGTTCATCGACGATTCGCCGGTGGAGCGCGAAGAGGTTGCGCGGGTGCATCCGGCCGTCGACGTATTTGCTTTTCCCGCCGATCCAGCCCAACTGGTCAGCGTGCTGAATGCCTATTCCGGGTTTGACAGTCTGCGCCAGACTGATGAGGATCGGCGGCGTGCACAGTCGTACCTCGAGGAAGCGCAACGCGGCGCCAGCAAGGCGAGCGCCACCTCGGCGGAGGATTTCTACAGGTCACTCGGGCTGCGCGTCGAGATCTTCTCGGCGCGCGCCGAACAGGCTCCCCGGTTACATCAGCTGTTGTTGAAAACGAACCAGTTCAATCTGACGGCGGAGCGGCTTTCAGCAGAGGAGTTCCGGGCACTACTCAACGATCCTGCCTACGCGGTGGTCGGCCTCAGGGTTTCCGACCGTTTCGGCGATAGCGGAATCACCGGCCTGGCGATCGTTGACAAGCGAGCGCCGGAAAGTTGGGTAGTGCGGAACTTCCTGCTCAGCTGCAGAGTTATAGGGCGCACCGTGGAAAACGCGCTGCTGTCGTGGGTTATCGCTCGGGCAGCCAAAGAGGGTGCCAGCAGCGTTGCGTTTCGCTACCTGACGACCACCCGCAACCAAGTGGCACGCAGCTTTCTGCAGTCATCCGGTGGCACTGAGTCAGAGGCGGGCGACACCTGGACCTTTGACGTCCGACGACCTGAGGTAGTCCCTGCGAATTTTGTGCAGGTCGATGATGCGCAGGTCGCCTGAAGGCATCCGGTTTCAGTCATGAAGGGACACTGATGAGCATCGACCCGGCAAGGTTTCGCGAGACTGTCATCAGGTCATTGAAGCTGCGCGCCGATGAGTATCGGCCTGATCTAAAGATCGGCGACGTCGAAAAATGGGATTCGGTTGCGCATCTGGACCTGATCTCGGAGCTGGAACGGGAGTTCGGCGTGCGCTTCGACCTTGAGGACATGGCGACGCTGACGTCGCTCCCGGAGCTGCTGAGATGGCTGGACCAGGCCAAGTGACGCCACGCATTTCCTGGCCGGACGGCAAGCAATTTGCGTTCTCCGTTTTCGATGACACCGATCTGAGCGCCCCCGGAAATTTCGAAGGCGTCTACGAATTGTTAGGCTCGCTGGGGATGCGCACCACGAAATCGGTGTGGGCGGCGACCGGTCCCGATCTTCAGCAGCGCAGCGCCCACGGCTCGACATGCGATGACGCCGACTACCTGCGCACAGTGCTGCGGTTGCAGCAGTCGGGATTTGAGATCGCATATCACAACTCGTACTACGAAGGTTTGCCTCGCGCTCGCATCGAGGAGGCATTCGAACGCTTCAAGATGTTGTTCGGCTCTTACCCGCAAGCAGCAGCCAATCACGCCGAGTCGAGCGAAGGCATCTATTGGGGCTACGACCGCTTGACCGGTCTCGTCAGGAGTCTTTACCGGGTGATACTTCGGCGCTTCGGTGCGAATCCGCACCAGGGGCACATTCCGCAATCGCCGTACTTCTGGGGCGACCTGTGCCAGCAGCACGTCCGCTACGTCCGCAATTTCGTGTTCGGCGACATCAACACGCTGGCGGCGTGCCCGTTCATGCCCTACTACGATCCACTGCGACCCTACGTACAGGCCTGGTTTGCCGCATCCAATGGGCAAATCCTGCCCGATTGCTGGAAGTTACTGACCGAGCGAAACCAGGATCGGCTCGAGGCGTCCGGCGGTGCTTGCATCCTGTACACGCATTTCGGTTCCGGTTTCCAGCAGGGGCACACGGTGGAGAAGCGCTTCGCCCAGCTCATCAGGCGGATCGCCGGCAAGAACGGTTGGTTCGTGCCGGTGTCGACCCTGCTGGATCACATTCGCTCGCAGCGAGGAGTCGTGACACTCACGTCCGCCCAGCGACAGCGGCTGGAATGGCGCTGGTTCGCCCACAAGCTGGTTGCTGGCAGCACCTGATGCCGGCGTCGATCCGAGAAATCAGCCCGGCTGATGCGGAGGCAATTCGCGAGTTCAACGCGCGCCTCGCCAAGGCTGGCGTGACGTTTCCTTTTCCGGCGGACTCAACAGAGTTGATGCAGAAGGAGCCGGGAGTCGACGCGCCGTATCAGACGGCCTATGTGCTGAGCGACGGGTCGGCAGTGCGCGGCGGCTACATATTGAAGGAGGAGCAGGTCTTCGCCGCTGCCGATTCTTTCGCGGCGGGCAATTATCAGCTGCCCTTGTCTGAAGGGATCATCGACCGGAAGTACGCCATTGTCGGCGTTCAGCTCATCAGGGACGCGCTGGCAAGACAGTCGCGTCTTTACTGCCTGGGAATGGGCAGTACGACGCGACCGCTGCCACAGATGCTGCAGCGACTGGGCTGGAAGATATCGACCGTGCCGTTTTTCTTTCGCATCGAGAATGCGGGCACTTTCACGCGCGAGATCCACTGGTTGCGTCAGCGCCGCGCCGTTCGCCACCTCCTGGACCTGGCGCGCTACACGGGCCTGCTGGCAGCGTTTACCGCCCTGGCGCGGTTGCGTCGCCGCATCCGTACCGGGCGAGCGGCGGCGGAGGTTACCGTCAGCGAGGTAGCGACGCTGCCGGATGAGATCGACCAGTTGTTTCCCCGCCTGTGCGGCCTGTACGGTCTACTGTGCGACCGACGCGCCGCCGCGATGCGCAAGAAGCTGCCGCCGCACGACCCGCGCTTCACACGCCTTATTCTGCGCAGGTCAGGTGTGCTCGCCGGCTGGATTGTGGTGAGCGCGTCTCAGGTGCGCAATCACCGGCAGTTCGGCAACATGACGCTCGGATGCGTCGTTGACGGACTTGCCGCGCCCGGCGACGTAGATCTGCTGATCAGCGAGGGCTGCAAGCGCCTCGAGGCGGCGAACTGCGACCTGGTGGTCAGTAACCAGTCGCATCCGGCATGGATTGCGGCGATGCGCCGACAGGGTTTTTTCCGTGGGCCGTCGAACTTCGTTCTCGCCCTTTCTCCGGAACTCGCCGCGCGCGCAGCTGCCGGCCCGCTGCACTTCACGCGGGCCGACGGCGACGGTCCCATCAACCTGTAACCAGGTCCCGCACCGGGTCAACCGTGCCAACCGGAAGGAGGCCACCGAGGCCCCTCAGGTGGCGCGCGGCGCCGGCTGTCGAGACTGAGGCGAACGACCGGCCGGCGCTCAGGCACCGGCCGATCCGGCCATTAGATAACGAGGGTCCGCGGGGACAATCAGCTGACCGATAGCACCGGTGCGCTCGGCACGGGGCTCGCGGTTCCGCCGCTGCCCGAAGTGAAGTTGGCACCAATCTGGGTGACGGTTCCATCCCAGGCGCCGATGTTGCAAGCACGGCCACTTGATGTACCACCGACGTGGCCGGCATTGAGGCAGGGCGAGCCAGCGCCGAGCTGGAACTGACTAGCTCCGCCGCCAGCCACGAGGCTGGTCACCGCGACCGTGAGCAGCGGATTGACCGAGAGGATCGGATCGCCGTTCACACCGCCGCTGAACACACTGGAGATGCTGCCCAATGGCGCATAGACGGCGTCGAAGCCCATGGGGTTCGTGTTGCCGCTGCTAAGGGAGACAAACCCTGAGGCGCTCCCGGCAAGGGGCAGCACGTACAGGTTGTTGTAATGCTGGATCAGCGGACTGCCCGCCTGCAGCACCACCGTCCCGCCTACCGACGTGCGCGGATCGTAGATCGTGTTGTTGTACCACTGCACCGCCATCGTGTGATTAGCGTTGTTCGACTCGCCGAAGGTCACCCGGCCGCAGGAATCGAAAATGTTGTGGTGCAGCATGAACGGCAGGTTCGGGCTGTTGGGGTTACCCTCAGCGCCATCCCAACCCTGCAGTACGGCGGCGTTGCCGCCACCCGTTGTGACGCAATTATGGAAGTAGTTGTAGGCACAGGTGATGCCGCTGCACCCTTCCTTCGCCTCAAATGCGCCACCGGTGGTGTTGTAGCAGGTGTTGTAGATCCAGGAACCACCTGTGACGCTGTACGCCTCGATCGCATGGCAGTGATCGATCTGCGATGACTTGTTAACGTCATGCAGGGAGTTGTTCTGCACGATCGCACCGCTGCAACCCTGGAGCCACACGAGCGCGTCGTTGCCGCCCGAGTCGCTGGCATTGATCCCGTACAGCTCGCAGTTCTGCACGACGATGCCGGCCATGGAGCCTGCGGCCGTGAAGCTACCATCGGTGCTCTGGAAGAAGACAATGTGCGCGCCTTCGTTGCCGTCAGCGCCGCCACAGTCCATGCCGTTGCCGTTGATGGTGAGGCCATCGATGGTCACGTAGCCGGCGGTCGAGGTTTGGTCGCGCCCAATAATGGCGTTGTACCACTGATTGCCGCCGCTGCTGACCTGGCCACTCACGAGCTTGATGATCGCCGCACGCGCCGAGTAAGTACCGCTCGTGTTTGACGAACCTATGTAAGTGGAGGCCGAGGATGTGCCGGGTGGGATACTCAGCGCGCAAAAGCTGCCATTGGTCGGGTAGCTGCCGTGGCCGATCTTGGTGGCACCGGAGACCCCGGCCGTTCCGGCGACGTTGTAGGTGCCGGCAATGAGGCCGACACGCTTGCCGGCAATCTTCGAGTTGTTGGGGCTATTCGAGATAAGCGACGTGATTGCCCAGGGCGATGCAACGGTGCCCGGGTTGCCGTCGTCGCCAGTCGTGGAGATATAGAAATCAAACGTCGTGGCCGTCTGAGCATTTGCCGTCGTCATCCATGCCGGTAGCATGACAGCCGCCGGAACCGCTGCGCCTATGCGCAGAACGTCTCTGCGAGAGATCGCATGGTTGACGGCACGGTCCGTCGCATTCAAATGCCTTCGATCGGTCATATAACCCCCAAGCTGAAATCCATTTACGTGGGACGCTTAGGTGGAGCTGCTGGCGTGGTGCACTTTGCGGCTCGCGTCCCCAGATGAGCGAGGATGCTAGCGGGGAAACGGAAAGCATTGCAATTGTCTCTGATTCGCGCCACCCGCCGGTGCCGCGCACGCCTTCGCGCATAAGGTTTTTGACGCCGTTTCGCGACTAACAGTGTGATGCGAGTCTCACGCCTGGAGGCATCAACTTCGCGTTCACAGCAGCTCGATAAGTCTTGCGGGGTCGCCGATGTTACAGTTGGCGCGGTTCGCAGCGACAATGTTTGAGTCGGGCGTGATCTGAGTTAGCACGCTACGGCTCGCAGCAAGAGCTCGTGATTGGGTAACGAAATGTCCTGTCTGTACGTGTTAGGTGGAAAGCAGCGCAAGCTTCTCCTCAAGGCGGAGCAGGAATGGAACCTGTACGAGTCGGCGCTGATTCTGAAGGTGGATACGCAGTCCGGGGCTGTCCAGACGTGCGTTGAATACAAGACGCGCAGCGAGGCGCGGGCGCACGAGCACTCATCGTCGATATTCAAGAGCGGCACGCTGGTCGGCGACCTCCTGTACGCATGCACGAATACCGAGATACTGGTTTACAAGTTGCCGCAGTTCGAGATGATCAACTACATCTCGCTGCCTTGCTTCAACGACGTTCACCATGTCACGCCGTCCCGTGACGGCAGCCTGTTGGTTGTCAGCACCGGACTGGATATGGTCGTGAGGGTGACGCCCCGCGGTGAGATGATGGAACAATGGAGCGTGTTGGGCGAGCCGCTCTGGCAGCGCTTCAGCCGCGACATCGACTACCGCAAGGTTGAAAGTACCAAGCCGCATCAGTCGCATCCCAACTTCGCCTTCGAGCTGGGGAGCGAAGTGTGGGTCACGCGTCTGCGGCAGCGAGACGCAATCTGCCTTACGGACGCCGGCAAGCGCATCGACATCGCGCTCGAGTCGCCTCATGACGGCTTGGTACAGGGCAGCGACATCTACTTCACCCTCGTGGACGGACGCCTGGTGGTGGCCAATGCCGGCACCCTGAGCGTCGACCGAGTCGTCGACTTCAAGGCGCTCGACGACCCGAACGCGCTGCTTGGCTGGTGTCGCGGCGTGTTGCCGCTGGCGGACGACAGGGTGTGGGTGGGCTTTACCCGTGTCCGCAAGACGCGCGTGCAGGAGAACGTTCTGTGGGTCAAGCGAGTCTTCAAGGAAGGCATGGTCGAAGAGGCGACCCACATCTCGCTGTACGATCTGCAGAACGGCCGTTGCCTGAAAGAGTTCGATCTCGAGCCTTACGGCATGAACATCATTTTCAGCATCTTTCGGGCAGACCGGTAACCTCAGTCCGTCCGCGCCCTTTATTGCAAGCGGGATCCTGCTTACCGCTCGGCCGCGGGCGCCCGGACCATCGCTCGCAGTCGCGTGTAGCCCAGCACCGCCCACGCGAGGATCGCGGCAAAAAGTATGCTGTAGAGCAGCCCCAGTACGAATATTGAACCGAAGGTCTGCGGATGCAGCACCGCCACGCCGCCATACAGCACCAGCACAGCGGGCGCGGCGGCGAGCGTGACGGGTACAAATACCTGCCGCGCGTAGGCGCTGAGCGATACGCGCAGCATCCGGCAGCCATACAGCCACTGGGCCGCTCCCCGCGCCACGAAACCCGAGATGGCCACTGCGATGGAGACGCCGGTGAGACCGTTGCCAATGAGGCTGAGGATCAACGGCAGCGTCAACACGCCTTCACTCAACGCGAGCAGCCCGAGCGCTCTTTGTCGGCCCGCGCCCAGCAGGACGCTGTAAGTCAGCCATTGAGACATCGGCAGACTTTCGCCGAGCATCAGGATGAGGAGCGGCCGGTAGGCGGCGTCCTGCAGGCCGTGTTGCCACCAATGGATGAACGGCAGCCCTAGGCAGAAAAGCCCGGCGCCCAGGAAAAGCGTCAGTGCGTAAGCGAACTTCCCGCCCTCTATGAAAAGCCGTTTCTGGGAATCAACTGCGTTGGTCGCGTATGCGCCGGTGGCCGCGGGCGTCATCACCTGCGTTGCATTGTTCGAGAAGATGTTGGCGTACACCACCAGTTGGCGGGCAACCGTATAAGTTGTAACGGCGGCGTTGCCGATACGTGCACCGATGAGCGTAGGGGCAATCTGGGGTATCAGGGTTCGCGACCAGGCGATGACATTCAACCAGCCACCAATAGAGAAGATCTCGCGGATCCTGTTACGGTGAACGTGCTGCCAGGAGAGATGCAGGTGCGGAACCAGCCTGTAACAAAGCAGCATCTTGAAGGCTGAATTCAGCGTGCCGACGACCAGAACGATGACACCGAGAGTCATCAGCGGCGCGTGCACGGTGACCAGCGTCATCGTCAGTACCGTGCGCAATATCAGGGTGGGAATGTCGATGGCGTTTTGCAGATCAAAGCGCGCAAAGCCCCACAGCAAGCCGCTGAAAATGGACGAGGGAAACGTCAGCGCCAGATTGAAACCCACCAGGATCAGGGAATAGCGCACATCCAGGGCGCTGGATGCAGGAACCGTGAACAGGACGGGGAATAGCGGCAGCGCTATGCAGGTTGCCACACAGATGCCGAGAGATACGAGCAACAGCAGTGCGAGAGCCGTCGACATTACGACACTGATCTGTTCGGGCTCGCGGCGGGCGTGGTGAATGGCGATGAGTCGGCCGACCGCGGCCGGCACCCCCAGGTCCAGGACGCCGAAGTAGCCGGTCAGCGTGCCGATCAGAATCCACAGGCCGTAGGTGGAATTGCCGAGGGTCTGGATCAGGTACGGCATTACCAGCAGGCCAGAGATCATATTGACGATGACGCCGGTGACGTTGGCGACAATGTTCCCGATGGTTTTGAGTTGTCCGCGCATCAGCCGGCTACCGTCGTTCCGCTCGGCCGGCCGCGCTGGACAATCTTGTTGCTCATTCCCATGATTTTTTCATGCCGGCGATTGGCGCGGGCGCCTGCGGCATGGCTGCGTCGGTTCGTTCCAGTCGAAGGGCGTTTTGAAGCGGGTAATTTGCGGGCTGCACGTCTGACAAACGGGGTTGCCGTCCGCCACGAACGGGTCTCTGAAACACTCTGGCACTGCTTCACAAAATAGCGGACTAGGTGGGGCCGCGCTGCGACATAGTACGCGAATGGCGTGCAGGCAAAGTCGGGGCGGGCGCGCCTAGGCAGAGCCGTTGGTTTTCGGCTTGCCCAGACGCCGGGCAGCCAAGAGCGGCAGCCGTATCAGGAAACCGGTGAACAGGCGCAGGTACATGGAGGTCAGCAGCACGTTGTCGCGCCAATAGCGAAAGTGCGAGACGCCGCCTTCTGCGCTGGTGAAGTATCGCACCGGGGCCGGCAGGTTCACGGCCGGCACGCCGCGCCAGCTCAAGCGCACGGCCGCCTCGGGGTCAAAATCGAAGCGGCGCATCCAGTGACTGCGCTGCATCACGGCGAGCAGTGGCTCTATCGGGATACACGCGAAAGCCGAAAAGCGTGTCGTGGATGCCGGCCCACAGGGTTTCCAGGTTGGTACACCAGTTGGCGATGCGGTGGCCACGCAGGCGGATGCTCGGTGCGCTGGCGTCGAAGACCGGATCGCCGAGGATCATGGCTCGTGGCTGGGCAGCCGAGGCGCCCATGAAGGCTGCAATGCGATCGGCCGGGTGCTGACCGTCGGCGTCCATCACCAGTGCGTGCGTGAAGCCGCAGCGCTGCGCTTCCACCAGTCCATCCAGCACCGCGGCGCCTTTGCCGCCGTTGCGCTGCCGCACGAAGACCCGCAGGTCCGGATCATCCTGCGCCAGGCTCGTCAGCGCCGCAGCGCTCCCGTCGGTGCTGCCATCGACCACGACCCACACCGGCGCCCATACCGCGCGCGCCGCCTGCACCGCGGCGAGTGCCTTGCTGCCGGGGTTGTAGCTCGGAATCAACACCAGATGAGTGCCGGAGCGCATCACTCGTTGCTGTCGACCATCTGCGTCGACTGCTTGATGATCCAGGCGATGCCGACGCCGGCAGACCAGTAACTGTCGCGCTTGACCAGTGGGCTGTCGGCAAAGCTGGCGCCCGACAGGGTGTCGTGTCGGACGTAGGCGCCGATCCAGTAAGACGGGAAGCGTCGCGTCAGGGCGGCGAGGACCTGCGCGCCGGCGTAGCCTCCGGGTGCATCGTATGCCGCGCGCGTGGCAGTCGCGTACTGCGGCGCGACGGTATAGAAGTAGGCGTCGTAGCGCTGGTTTGCGAACAGCGGGCCGGCCAGGAATCCCAGCTTCCAGCCGTCCTCGCCACGGAACTGGGCAAGGTCGAGGCTGATATTCGGCGCGACGAACAGCCCGACGTAGCGCGGATCGGCCTGCACGGTGAACGCGGCGCGCACCGGCACACGCAGGTCGAGCTTCACCCGCTCATCGGCGCTGCGCCACAGATGCACCTGCAGCTGCGGCCCGATCTCGAGCGTTGAGCGCAGGTCCGGCATGCCCGCCCGCGCCGAATCGTTGCGCACCGGCGTCGTCGCGTTCACGCTCAGATTGAGCTCGACCCGATCCTGATTGAACAGCAGGCTGCGCACGCCATCACGGTCGGCCTTGAAGAGCGTGCCGCGATAGATGAAATAGGGCAGCGGCAGCGCATAGACGTGGCTGGTGTCAGCGCCGCGGTAATCGTTGAAGCTGAGCACACCGAGGCCCAGACCGAATTCCCACAGCGGTTTGTCGGCGCGCGCCGGCAGGGCCAGGAGCGCCGCAACCGACAGCGCCGCGTACGCTACGCAGAGGGGCGCTCGCATCAGGCGCGGCCGCGGTCGCGGCAGGTCATGGGCCGCCCGCGGGCGAGCACATGCCGACGGCTTCGATCTCCACCAGCAGGTCCTGGCGGCAGATGTCAGCCTGCAGATAGACGATGCGGGTGGCTGGCGTGAACGCAGCGGCGAGTTGCGCCTGCACGGTCGGCAGGTCTGCCGGGCGACGCACATAGACCTTGCAGGCAAGCGCCTCGCGACGGAAGGCCGCGCCAGCGGCGACGCGGTTGGCTTCGCCCAGCAGGGCGTCGATATTGGTCAGCGTCTCGCGCGTCTGCGCCGCTACGTCGCCGATGTGCAGGGAGCGGTGCCCGACGATGCTCGCGGTCCCGGAGATAAACAGCGTGAGCCATTCCGGCTGCCGCAAGAGCGTCGCCCGCGAGAACACCGGGCTGTGCCTGCCGTACTCCCGCGGATAGTGATAGGCGCTCACCTGCCGCGGATTCTCGACGAAAGTCGGAGCCGTACGGGCCGCCAGGAAGTACACCACCAGCGGACTGCCGTGGGCGGCGCCAAGTGCCGAGGCGGCGGGCACCTTGCCGGTCAGCGCGCGGCCGCTCGCCCGCAGCGCGTCCTGGCGTGCGGTGTTGAACTGGCGGTAGCGCTCGGTGCCGTGCGAGTCGCGATTGATGGCCGGCACGTAGTTCCAGACCCGCACCAGATGCGGGTAGTTCTCGGCATCGAGCGTCGCACAGATCTGCAGATAGGCCCGTGCGGTGGCGGCATGCAGCGGTGAGTTGTCCTGGCCGTTGGCAGCGGCGCCGTCCTCGCCGACCGCGATGCAGCCGAACAGCAGGTCGCCGTTGCGGCGGAAGAATACTTCCTGGTGGCGCCCGAATTCGGCAGGTTCCCCACAGCGCCATACCTCGTATAGCTGCGAGCCGGTGACCAGTACCGGCGTGGCCACGGCGGCGGTCGGAATCTGCGGCCGTTCGCTCACCGCCGCCGGCGCCGCAGCGCGCTCCGCAGGTCCGTGGAAAATGGCGACACCCAGGATGTCCTCCGGCCGTGCCGCCTGGTACTCGGCACGTGAGAGGTAATCCAGATGCAGGCCGCGTGACGCGCGCATCGGTGGGGGAACTCGGCGCGCGCTCAGTTCTTCGGCGCAGAGTCGCTGGAGCTGCTGGTCACCGCGCTCTTGGTCTTTTCGGCCCCCGCCTTGACCGACTGGCCGACGTCCTTGGCGCCGCCGGCGACGGCGCTGCCGGCTTTCTTGGACGCACCCGCGACCTTGCTGCCGACGGCCTTGCTGCTATCGGCAACCGCGTGCCCGGTCTGCTTCGACTTGTCGGCGACGGTGTGTGCGCCGTCGGCGACGGCGTGGCCCGCCTTCTTCGAGTCATCACGCAGGGTGCCGCTGGCGGATTTGGCGCTCGCAGCGATGGCATGCCCCGCCTCGCGGGACTTGTCGGCGACTTCATGAGCGCCGTTCTTCACGGCCTCGCCGACCGCTTTGGCGTCGTCCTTGATGGTGTCCTTGAGACCGGGCGAATCCTGACTTTGCGCGTAGCCGAGCGCGCTGCAAACCAGGGCCAGAGTGGCGGCGGTGGCCGCCGGGAAAAAGGCTGTTTTCATGGGAAAGCATCGTACGACACTCGCGCCGCGTTTTGCACCGCGCCCTCCGGCGACCTGCGGGTTACCCGTCTTGCTCAAGCGCGGCGGTGCCAATCGTCATGCCATTCGGGCAAACTTCGGCGGATGCGCATCGAGCGGCTGCCAATCTCCGTTCTGCGAGCCCGTTATGTCCCGGGAGGCTGGGACGTGCTCGCCTTCGTGCTGGTGTTCGCTTTCTTTATATATGCCGCCCAGGCGGCGCACGGGCTGACCGGCTCGCTCGATCGTCTGCAGGCCACGCCGATCTCGCTCGCGCCCAGCGCGCTGATCGGTTATTCCGCGCGCACGGCCCTGCGCATGCTGATTGCCATGGCGGCCTCGCTGCTGTTTACCTTCACGTATGCCACGCTCGCCGCCAAGAGCCGGCGCGCAGAAGTGATCCTGGTGCCGCTGCTCGACTTCCTGCAGTCGGTCCCCATCCTGGGCTTCTCCTTCACCATCCTGTTTTTCCTGCAGCTCACGCCTGGGCGCGTCGCGGGTGCGGAAATGGCCGCCATTTTCCTCATCTTCACCAGCCAGGCCTGGAATATGGCCTTCAGTTTCTACCACTCGTTGCGCAGCATCCCGGACGAGCTGGTGGAGGCTGCGCAGAATTTCCACCTCGGGCCGTGGATGCGTTTCTGGCGCCTGGAAGTGCCCTTCGCCATGCCGGCGCTGATCTGGAACATGATGATGTCCATGTCGGGCGGCTGGTTCTTCCTCGTGGTGTCGGAGGCCATCGTCGTCGGCCACACGCGGGTCACGCTGCCGGGCGTCGGGTCCTACATCGCGCTGGCCGTCGAGCAGAAGAACCTCACCGCGATCGGCTGGGCGATCGGCGCCATGTTCGTCGTGATCATGCTGTTCGATCAGCTGTTGTTCCGTCCGCTGACCGCGAGCGCCGACTGGTTCCGCCTCGACCAGGAAGCCGGGCTGACAGCGAACCAGTCATGGGCGCTGACCATGATGCGCCGTTCGCATTTGGTCGGCTTCATCGGCCGCACCTTCGCTGCGACCCTGCGCACCGGCCGCAAACTGCGTGGACCGCGGGCCGCGCCCGTGCGCCGGCCGGCCCCGACCGCCCGGGCGCGCTGGGTGGACCTCGCCTGGTACGGCGGACTGGTGCTCATCGGCATTCTGGCGCTGATCAAGACCACGCGCTTCGTGCTGGGCGAGGTCTCCTTTGGCGAGATCGGACACGTGTTCCTGTACGGGTTGTTCACGCTGACGCGCGTGGCGGTGCTGATCGCGCTCGCCAGCCTCATCTGGGTGCCGATCGGGGTATGGATTGGTCTGCGCCCGCGCGTCTCGAGCATCGTGCAGCCGATCGCCCAGTTCCTGGCGGCCTTTCCCGCGAACCTGTTCTTTCCCATCGTGGTGTCGGCCATCGTGCTGCTGAAGCTCACCCCGGACATCTGGCTGAGTCCGCTCATGATTCTCGGTACGCAGTGGTACATTCTCTTCAACGTGATCGTTGGCGCCTCGGCCATCGCCCCGGATCTGCGCTATGCCGGCGAGAACCTTGGCGTGCGCGGCTGGCTGTGGTGGAAGCGCATCGCGTTACCGGCGGTATTCCCGTTCTATGTCACCGGAGCGATCACCGCTTCGGGCGGCTCGTGGAACGCCAGCGTGGCGGCCGAGGTGGCCAGCTGGGGTAAGGAGACCGTACAGGCGCACGGCCTGGGCGCCTACATCGCCAACGCCACGGATGCCGGGGATTTCCAGCGCAATGTGCTCGGCATCGTGGTCTTAAGCCTGTTTGTAGTGACGCTCAACCGCGTGTTCTGGCGGCCGCTGTACGCGCGCGCCGAGCGCAAGTTCCGCATCAGCTAGCCTTAAGGACCGCACACGGAAGGAGAGGATCGATGAACGCCGTACAACCCGCCGTGAACGAGACTGCGCTCTTGGAGGTGCGGGGCGTGTGCAAGTCCTTCCGCAAGCCCGACGGCGACCAGCTGGTGGTGCTGGAAAACGTCAATCTGACGTTGCGTCCGGGCGAGATCGTCGGACTCCTCGGGCGCTCCGGCTCAGGCAAGTCGACGCTGCTGCGTTCGATCGCCGGTCTCGATGCGCCATCGGGCGGCGCGGTCGACTACCTCGGCCACCCGGTGGCAGGCCCCGCCCTAGGGCATCGCCATGGTGTTCCAGAGCTTTGCGCTGTTTCCCTGGCTCACCGTGCTCGAGAACGTGCAGATAGGCCTGGAGGCGCTCGGCGTGCCCGAGCCGGAGATGCGCAAGCGCTCGCTGCAGGCCATCGACCTCATCGGTCTGGACGGGTTTGAGTCGGCCTACCCGCGCGAGCTGTCCGGCGGCATGCGCCAGCGCGTGGGCTTCGCGCGCGCGCTCGTGGTGCACCCCAACATACTTTTGATGGACGAACCGTTTTCGGCGCTCGACGTGCTCACCGCCGAGACCCTGCGCAATGATTTCCTCGACCTGTGGGGGGAGGGGCAGCTGCCGATCAAGGCGGTGCTGCTGGTGACACACAACATCGAGGAAGCGGTGCAGATGTGCGACCGCCTGCTGATCTTTTCCAGCAATCCCGGTCGCGTCGGCAGCGAGATTCCGATCGATCTGCCGCAGCCGCGGCACACCCAGGATCCGCGCTTCCGCGCGCTCATCGAGCGCGTCTACGTGGAGATGACGGCGCGGCCGCGTGGCGAGGTGCGCGTCGGGCCGAAGTCCGAGCGCTTCGCCGGTACCGGTATCGGCACGACCCTCATTCACGTCTCCTCCAACGTGCTGCAGGGCCTGATGGAGGCGGTGAACGAGCCTCCCTACAACGGCAAGGCGGACCTGCCGGTGATCGCGGAGGAACAACACCTCGAGGTGGACGAGCTGTTCCCGGCGGCCGAAGCCCTGCAGATGCTGCGTTTCGCGGAGGTCGAAGGCGGTGACATCAAGCTGACGACCGCCGGTCTGCAATTTGCGCGCGGTGAAACCGATGAGCGCAAGAGGCTGTTCGCCAGTCACCTGCTCACCTACGTGCCGCTCGCCGCGCACATCCGCCGCGTGCTCGATGAGCGCGCCAGCCACTCGGCACCGAAGAGCCGCTTCTTCGATGAGCTCGAGGACTACATGGCAGAGGAGGCGGCCGAGCAGACACTGCGCACCATCATCAGCTGGGGCCGCTACGCCGAGGCCTTTGCCTACGACGACAACCGGCAGGCCTTCACACTGGAGAATCCCGCATAAATACAGAGGGTTAGCGGGGGCAGGCGGCAAAGAAATGCAAAGAAATCTGCGTTTCCCGGGTAGAGCGGCCGGCCGCGGTGGCGAGCGTGTATCGTCACGACCCATGGACGCGCGCGAGCCCGCCGGCGAGGTCAAGCCCACCCTGCTCATCATCGACGATGACCAGGAGCTGTGCGCCATGCTCGTGGAATACCTGGGGCCCGAAGGTTTCCTCACCAGCACGGCCAGCACAGGTCCGGCAGGTCTTGACGAACTGGGGCGTGTGCCGGTCGACCTCGTGGTGCTCGATGTCATGCTGCCGGAACTGTCGGGCTTCGAGGTGCTGCGCCGCATCCGCACCACCAGCCGTGTGCCGGTCATCATGCTGACCGCGCGCGGCGAGGAAGTGGATCGCGTGGTCGGCCTGGAAATGGGCGCCGACGACTATCTGGCCAAGCCATTCAGCCCGCGCGAACTGGTGGCGCGCATCCGCGCGGTGTTGCGTCGCATACCCGGAGACAGTGCGCCGGCGGGCGGACTGATCGTGTGGGGGCCGCTGCGGATTGATCTGCGGGCGCGCCGCGCCGACATCGGCGACCGCGATCTGGAGCTCACCTCGGCGGAGCTGCGCATCCTCGAGCTGCTGGTGCGTGCCGACACGCGCACGGTCACCCGCGACGAGCTCATGACCCAGGCGCTGGGACGGCGGCTGCTGCCCACCGATCGCAGCCTGGACACGCACGTGTCCAATCTGCGCCGCAAGCTGGTCAAGCACACCGATCGGGTCAACGTGCAGAGCGTGCGCGGCTCGGGCTACGCGCTCACGCTCAGCGCGGTGCGCAGCGCGGCGGACGCGCCGCCGGCGTAAGGGCCATGCACTCGCTGTACTGGCGCATCTTTCTGGCTTTCTGGGCCGTGCTGGCGCTCATCCTCGTCGGCACCGTGACGGTGGCGGTCAGTGCGACGACGCACCGCACCGATCGTCCCTGGGTGCAGCGCGGTCAGATGTACGCGCAGGCGGCGCGCGCCTTCGAGGCGGGCGGACCTGAAGCACTCAAGGACTGGCTGCAGTCGCTGGGCGGTGAGCCTTTCAGCCGTACCTACGTCGTCGAACCCGGCGGCCACGAGATGCTCGGGCGTCCGCTGCCGGCCTCGCTCAGCGGCGAGGGCGGTGCGGGCGCCAAAGGGACCACGGGACCCATCGCGCCCATCGGCGGCGCACTGGTGCTCATGGCGCCCGGCGGCGGCACCTATCACGTGGTGATCGGACCGGTGCGCGACAGCCCGCGTCTGTTCGGCGAACTCGAGCTGCCGGGCGTGCCGCTCTCCATACTCGCCATTGCGCTCGCAGCCAGTGCCGGCGTGTGCTTCCTGCTGGCGCGCTACCTCGCCTCCCCGGTGGACCGATTGCGTCTGGCAACCCGCCGCATGGCTGCCGGTGATCTCAGCGTGCGCGTGCTGCCGGCGTTGCGCGGACGGCAGGACGATCTGGGACTGCTGGCGGCCGACCTCGACGCCATGGCGCAGCGGCTGTGTCAGCTGCTCGAGGCCAAGCAGCAGCTGCTGCGGGACGTGTCGCATGAGCTGCGCTCGCCGCTTGCCCGGCTGCAGCTGGCACTGTCGCTCGCGAGCCGCGATGCCGGCGGGGCCGAGCGTCATCTGGCGCGCATCGGCTGCGAAGCCGACCGGCTCGAGCAACTGATCGCCCGCACCCTGAAGCTGGTGCGCCTGGAGCGTCCGGCGCACGCCCTCGAACACCTGAGCGTCGATGTCAGTGAGCTGCTGCGCCACATCCTGGCGGATGTCGCGATCGAGGCCGATGCGCAGGGCTGCATCGTCACGCTGACGGCGCACGAGCCGCTGGCCGTTTCGGGCGACCCCGAGCTGCTGCGCAGCGCTTTCGAGAACGTGATCCGTAACGCGGTGCGCTACAGCCCCGTCGGCACTCTGGTCGGTGTGACTGCCCGCGCGGTGCCCGGTCAGCCAAGTATCGAAGTGGCCGTGCGGGATCAGGGTCCGGGCGTGCCGGAGAAGGACCTGGGGCTCATCTTCGAGCCGTTCTACCGGGTCGAGGTGGCCCGCGAGCACCGCAGCACCGGCGGCGAGGGACTCGGGCTCGCCATCGCGGCGCGCGCGGTGACGCTGCACGGCGGCAGCATCGCGGCGAAGAATCTGGAGGGCGGAGGTCTTGCCGTGACGGTGTCGCTGCCCGCAGCGGCCCGCAGCACTTCGCACCGGCCGGCAGCAGCCGCGGCCTGAGGGGCCGGGAGCTGCCGTAGCTTCAGAAGGGGAGCAGTCCCCGCAGCTGCAGCGACTCGCGCATGGTGCTGAATGCGAATTCGCTGAGGATGCGGCGCAAACGCGCCTCGCACACCGACAGGTTGGTGTAGTGGCGGAAGCGCGAGAACCAGCCGACGGAGATACGCGGCTGCCCCGGGTCGAGCTCCCAGGGGTGCATGTAGAACGTGAACGGGCGGCCACCCTGCTCGTTGATCTGTCTGAGCCCTGCCCGCGTCAGCCAGTACGGCAGGATGCGGAAATAGCCGCCGCCGGAAACGGGCACGGGCACGCCGCAGAACCTGGCAGCCGACATCGGGAATTCGACGAGGGCGCGACCTGACGGGGCGGTCAGGCGGTTGGGCTCCTGCGAGGCGCCAGGCAACCCATAGATGTCATGGTGGATCGGAAACACCGAAGAGTCGTAATGGAAGCCGAGGTCGATGAGCACATCCAGCGCCCACAGCGAGGCGCTCGTCACGGAGAAGCTGGCGGCACGGTAGCCCAGTACCGGCTGGCCGACGATGTCCTCGATGCAGTGCTTGGAACGCAGGGTCTCTTCGCGGAATTCGGTTTCACTCTGCTGGTAGACCAGCCGGTGCGCGTAGCCGTGACAGGCGATTTCGTGTCCGGCATTGGCGATGCGCCGCACCAGCTGCGGTGAGCGCTCCGCGACCCAGCCCAAAACGAAGAACGTACCGCGTACGCCGCGTTCGCCCAACACGCCGAGCAACCGCTCGGTGTTCGCTTCCACGCGCGATTCGCGGTTCGCCCAGCTGTCGCGACTGACGACAGAGCTCAAGGCCGTGACGTGGTAGTAGTCCTCCACATCGACGGTGAAAGCATTGACCTGCCGCGCGGCCGGCATGAGCGACGGCGCGGTTGAAAGGCATCTCCTGCGGGCTTAGGTCGATGCCGTCCGCAGGCAGAGCACGAGTGTGGGTTGAAGGTGACAAGCGCGCGCGTCCTTTAAATGATTCTGGCTTCCATGCTGAGTGCGCGCAACGGTCTGGACGCCGTCAGGCGTCCAGACCAGTGCGTTCAGTCATACAGCAGCGGCTCTTTCGAAACCGCCACTGCCAATCATTCCGTCATCCAGCGCTGTGGCGCTTTCAGACCTTGGCGCGCTTGCGTGCGAGCGCCGCGAATCCGAGGCCACCGAGACCCAGGGCCAACAGGGCCAGCGTACCGGGCTCCGGCACTCCCGCCGTCACCTGGTTGCCCGTGTCGCCGCCGGTGTTGGTCTCGCGGTTCTGGAAGTCGTCGCTCTGCCCAGGCCACTTGTCGTGGGCCTCGCGCATGGTGTTATCCATGGAGTCCGCTATAACCGGCGTGCTGCAAAGTACAGCCGCAGTCGCTGCGATACTGGCAACTCCAAGAATCTTGCTGATCGTCTTCATCGCAAATCCTCCAATGACCAATCCCTAGCCATCCCGGCACGGGGCTTTTATTCAAAGCAATACTCGTGCCGTCGCTGGATGTTCGTTCTTCGAACAATGACTTGCAAGGTTCCAGCCCCTGCACAACCACCAGGCCACGCCCCTCTATGTAAGAGCCGCCGACGTGAACCTGGTCACAAGACTAGCAAAGTCGTGCGCCGGAAAGGGTGGCTCATAAGACATATGCTGGTAAAACCGTGAAAACGCTCACGTTGTGACGCTCAAGGTCGACTTGGCAGTCGACCTGTCGTGCTCCCGCGACCCTAATTGTGCCCTTATGGATCAATAGGTTACAGGTTTCGTTAAATGGGTTCGGCGGCCCGCGTCGGCCGAGCGCGACGGGCCTGATCGGCATTGTTAACCCAGGCAGCCGCTGTAAGGTCCATAAGCCACTGAAAAATAAGGACGGGTCGCACTAGGCACGGCCCTTGCACTTCCCCCCATACCGCTGCCGCGGGTTTTCGCATCGCCCGCAGGCAGCGGCTCTTCCAGGGATGAGACGCGTGTGCCTGCGTGACGCAGGCGCCTGAGCGGGGGTTTGCGCCTTGAAAACGTGGAAATTGTTTCTTGCGGTGGGACTGGTGGCCGCGCTCGTTGGCGGGCTGCAACAACAACGACTCCATGGTGGGAGCCGGGTCAAGCGGTGCGACCTCCAGCGCCACGAGCGTTCCGACCAGCGACTCGGCCACGCTCTCCTGGGAAGCTCCCACCACCGATACCAATGGGGCTGCGCTCACGAACCTGGCCGGCTACCGCATTTACTACGGGTCGAGCGAAACGGGTCTCACGCAGCTCGTGTCGCTCAACAGTGTCGGCACGCAGACCTATGTCATCGACAATCTCACCCCGGGTACCTGGTTCTTCGCCATCCGCGCAGTGACCCAGGCCGGCGTCGAGAGCGCGATGTCGGACGTCGTCAGCAAGACCATCAGCTAGCCGTTCGCCTCCATCCGAAGCGCCGTGGCGATATTCACGGTGCTCGTGGCCGCTCGTTCGCTACCCTATGCGTATGAGCGGCTCACGGCGTTTGTGGATGATTCTCGCCCTGGCGCTCGTGGTGGCGGCCGTTTACTGGCCCAGCAGCCAGGTGCTGGCCGAGCAATGGGCGGATTTCGCCAACATCACCTTCACCCACGGCTGGCTGATCCTGGCCGATAAGTCTGTGGCTCGTCTTGCGCTCGCGCAGCGCCATTGCCACGGCACCCGCGCGGCCGTCCGCGGTCGCACTGCTTGCCCTTGCCGTGTGCAGTTTCGCCTGGCTGGTGTGTTACCGCGCGAGCATTCAGGATCTGCACATCACGCTGCAGCCGGCGATCTTCTGGCTCGCAGTGTGTGCAGCGTTCGGCTTCGGCGTCGCACGCCTCCTCATTTTCCCGGTCGCATTCTTCTATCTCGCCGAGCCGTCGCTGGCGCAGCTGACGTCTGCGCTGCAGGAGCTCACCGTCCTGGCGATGCGCGCCGTACTCTCGCTCACCGGTCCGTCGGCGCAGATCTCCGGCGCTCTCATCCACATTCCCAACGGCACCTTCGAGATCCAGGAAGGCTGTAGCGGCCTGCACTTCATGATCGTCGGCATTGCTGTTGCCGCGCTGCATGGCGAGTTGCGCGCCGATCCCTGGAAAACGCGCGCTGCCCAGCTTGGCTTCATGGCGGCGCTGGCGCTGCTGGGCAACTGGGTGCGGGTGTACGTCGTCATCCAGGCGGGCTACCTCACCAACATGCACAGCAGCCTGTTGGCCAATCACTACTGGTTCGGCTGGGGAGTGTTCGCGCTCGCGCTGCTGGTGTTTTTCTGGGTTCGCGGCCGGCTCGACCCGACTCTGCCGCCGCTCGAGTCCGCGCCGCAGCGCGCGGTGGCAGGCGAGCTGTTGCCGAGCGAGATGGGTGGCATGGCGCTGGCGCTGCTGGTGCTCGTCGGCCTGCCGGGCGTGAGTGCGCTGCTGCGTGCTGCGCACCCTGCGGCGCCTCTTGAGGCTACGGTCGAGTCTGCGCCGCGCGCGCCGTGGGCACCGGCGCTGGTCGACATACATTCCTCCTGGCAGCCGGTGTTCGCCGGCGCGGCGCGCGAGGAACGACATGCGTTTACCAACGCCAACGAGACGGTCGAGGTGTTCGCGGTGACCTATCTCGCGCAGCGTCAGGGTGCGAAGCTGTTCGGCGCCGGCAGCTCGCTGCTCGGCAGCCAGCTGCAGCCGCTGTCGCGCGCGGTCATTGCAGGTCCTGCGGGCGCGTTCGGCGAAACCGAGGTGGCCGATCAGCAGTTCCCGCATCCACGTTCTCTGATCTGGTCACGTTATGAGACCGCCAGCCGGGAGTTCGTCGCGCCGCTGCTCTCACAGTTGTGGTACGGCGTGCACGCGACCGTATCCAACCCGGCTGCCTCGCTGATCGCCTTCCGCGCGGCATGCCGGCCTGACTGCGCCAGTGCGCGCCGCACGCTGCAGGCGTTCACCGCCAGCGGCGCGGTGCGTTGATTTAGGGACACGCCAACGTCGCAGGGCGCAGCTTATGTCGCGCCGGGCGTCAACGCGCCGACCTATGTGACGCTCCGCACATTGCGCCGACCGCGCTGCGGCTAAGCTACGTCGCGACAAAGAGACGGTACGGCTGAATTGCTACGGGGTGTAAACCGCAAACAAACACCCGGCCGAACCGCTAATTACCGGGGGTTGAGGCGGTCCTGCCATTTGGTAAGGCCCTGCTCCTGCGACTTCTGATACGCTCAACTTTTGGCCCAGGGAAGTGCGATGCGACGTCCGAGCGTGTGGATGCTGGCCGGTTGGCTGGCTGTCTGTTTTATTGTCATCAGTTGCGCATCAAGCTTGCCGGTGGGCACGCCGCCGGCGACGACTCAGGCACCCGCCAAGACTGTCAGTGATGACTACATCATCGGGCCCGGCGACGTGCTCGAAGTGTTCGTCTGGCGTAACCCCGAACTGTCGGTGACCGTGCCGGTGCGGCCGGACGGCAAGATCTCCACGCCGCTGGTCGAAGACATGGTCGCGGTGGGCAAAACTCCGTTGCAGCTGTCGCGCGACCTGGAGACGCAGCTGGCCGAGTACGTGCGCGCGCCGAAGGTGAACATCATTGTCACCACGGCAGCGAGCGCTTTCAGTCTGGTGAAGGTCGTCGGCCAGGTGACCCATCCGACCGCGCTGCCGTATCGCGAAGGTATGACCGTGCTCGATGCGGTCCTGGCCGTGGGCGGCCTCACCCAGTTCGCCGCCGGCAACCGTGCTCGCGTCGTGCGCACGGTAAACGGGCAGCAGATAACGCTCCACGTGAAGCTGGCTGACCTGGTCAACAGCGGCGATGTGAAGGAGAACATTCCGCTGAAACCCGGCGACGTGCTGGTCGTACCACAGTCGCTTTTCTAGCCCGATGAACGCAGCAGTCGAATTCATTCTTGAACAGCTGCGCGGTATCTGGCGTTTCCGCTGGACCGCGATGCTGGTGGCATGGATCGTGTGCCTGGTTGGCTGGCTGGTGGTGCTGGGCATGCCCGACACCTACGCAGCCTGGGCGCGAGTCTTCATCGATACGCGCACGCGGCTCAGCCAGGTGACGCAGGGCATCGCGGTGGAATCCAACATCGCGACCGAGGCCGCCTCGGTGCGCGAAGCGCTGCTCGGCGGTCCGCAGCTGGAGAAGGTGGCGCGCCTCGCCATACCCAGCTATGCCAACGCCAGCCCCGCGCAGCAAGGCGCCATCATTGAGGGGCTGCGCACCCGCCTGCTGGTCGACGCCACCGGTGAGCAGCGCAATCAACCGGCCGATCTGTACACCATTACCTACACCGATCCCGACCGGCGCCAGGCGCACCGCGTGGTCGATCAGCTGTTGCGCCTGTTTCTGGCCAGTTCGCTCGGCGGCAGCCAGGAAGGCTCGGAGCAGGCGCAGCAATTTCTGACGGCGCAGATCGCCGACTACGACAAGAAACTGCAGGCCGCCGAGTCACGGCTGGCAGACTTTAAGCGTGACAACGCTGGCATGGTGCCCGGTGCGACCGGCGATTACTTCACGCGCCTGCGCAGCGAAACCGACGAGCTCGAAAAAGACCGTCTCAATCTGAGCCTCATGCAGCAGAAGCACGATGAGCTGCAACGACAGCTGACGAGCGACCAGCCGCTGGTGGGCGCTGGCGGCGCGGGTGGCAGCGATACGGCGACGCAGATTCGCGAGACGCAGGCGCGGCTCGACGAGCTGCTGCTGCGCTTCACGGACAACCATCCTGACGTCATTGCCGCGCGGCGCTCGCTCGATGATCTCAAGAAGCGCCAGCAGCTGGAGATGTCCGCCGTCAAGCGCGGTGACGCGGCCGCCATCGCCGACAGTGGCCTTGCGTCCAACCCGGTGTATCAGGGTATGCGCATGCAGCTTAGTCAGGTTGACGTTGAGCTCGCGGCTGCCCAGCGCCAGGTCGCCGACCAGGAAGCCAAGATTGCCGAGCTGCGCAAGATGATCACCGTCGCCCCGGGCGTGGAAGCCGAATTTGCGCGTCTCAATCGCGACTACGATGTCACGCGCCAAGAGTATCAGTCGCTGGTGGACCGGCTGGCACGCGCCAAGATTTCCGACAAGGCGGACGCCACCGGCGTCGTTCGTTTCGAAGTCGTCGAACCGCCGACCGGCAACAGCACTCCCGTGTCCCCGGACCGGCCACGGCTCATCTTCGTGGTGCTGGCGGGCGGCCTGGCCCTCGGCATCGGGGTGGCGTACCTGATGCACCAGTTGCGGCCGGTATTCACTTCCGCGCGCCAGCTCACCGAGCTCACGCAGTTGCCGGTGCTGGGCGTGGTCAGCATGACCTGGCTCGAACGACATCGGGCCCGGGATCGACGCGCCATGTGGGCGTACTCGGCTGCCACCTGTGTGCTGGTGCTGCTCGCAGTGCTGATGCTGCTGACCGAAACCTTTACCTCGCAGTTCCTGCACGGATTGATCGCATGAGCGTCATTGAGAACGCCATCAAACGGCTGCAGGCTTCGCGCGGGCCGGGATTCGTGCAGCCGCGCACCGGCTTCGACGGGCTGGCGCCCGGCGCGCCGCGCGTGCTGGATTCGGACCCGGGAGCCACGTCTGCTCACACCATTCCGATCAACCAGGACGCGTTGCGCGCGGCCGGGTTACTGCCGCCCCCGCATCAGGAGCGCGAGCTCGCCCAGCAATACCGGCAGATCAAGCGCCCGCTCATCAACAATGCCATCGGCCGCGGCGGACCGGCTCTGGCGCACGGCAATCTGCTGATGGTCGCCAGCGCCGTGCCCGGCGAAGGTAAAACCTTCACTACCCTCAACCTGGCGCTGAGCATGTGCCTGGAAGAAGACGTGACGGTCCTGCTGGTCGATGGCGACGTCGTCAATCCACGTCTGAGCCAGGTCCTGGGCGTGGACAGCGAGTTCGGGCTGCTGGATCTGATCAAGGATCCCAACCTGCCGCTGGCCTCGCTCATCATGCCGACGGACGTACCCGGACTGTCGTTTCTGCCGGCTGGCCGACCGGATGACAAGGCTACCGAACTGCTCGCCAGCGCGCGTATGCAGCAGGTCGTCACTCATCTTGCTGCGCAGAACCCTGCGCGGCTGGTGCTGTTTGACTCAGCGCCGCTGCTGCTCACCACCGAGTCGCTGGCGCTGGCGCAGATCGCCGGACAGATTCTGGTCGTTGTGCGGGCTGATCAGACACCGCAGCACGTGGTCCTTGAGGCCATTGAGATGCTGTCGGAGGACAAGCCGGTTTCGCTGGTGCTGAACCAGAGCGTACGGGCGCCGCATGGCTACTACTACCAATACGGCAGTACGGCGGCGGGGCCACGCGAAAAAACCAGCAGCGCCTGAGCCACGCTGAAGGGGCGTGCGTATGAACGTGCGATGGAAAATCCGGCTACCGCTGCGTGGCCCTGTGGCGTGCGCCCTGTTGCTGGCGCTGCTCTGCCCGATTGCGTTCGCGCAGACCGGGCCACTGACGACGCAGAGTCTGTTGTTCGATCAGGCCGCCGCCAGCCACGTCGGCAACTATCTCGGCCTGCAGGCCGGGTTCATTTACACGGACAATGTTTTCCTGGAGCGCAACGGCCCGGGGGACGAGCTGGCGCTGCTCGGGCTGGTCGGCGATGCGCAGCGCGAGGGTCCGCGGCTGGATTACAAGCTCGACTCCGACATATCGCTGATCAAGTACCTGCATGAGGATTTTCCGACTCAGCCGTTCGGTTACCTGGACGGCCTGGCGGAGTTCAAGATAGTGCCCGGCCTGTTCTCATGGACGGCGCGCGACACTTACAACGACCTCATCATTTCGCCGTATCTGCCGGTCACTCCCGACAATCTCGAGGCGATCAATTATCTGACAACTGGGCCGCGCCTGATGTGGCAGCCGACCCTGCGCACCAGCCTGGTGGTTAACGGCGAATATTCCATCATCGACAGCAGTTCGAAGTCGCCGCTGTACGTGAATATCGACAATCACCGCTACGGCGGTGACGCCACGATCAGTCGCGCTTTCAGCAACACGACCAGCGCGTACCTCAGCGCCACTGCCGAGAAGGTCCAGTTTTCCGATACGCTTGTGAACACTGATTTCCGCCAGGAGGGCGGTGCTGTGGGCCTGAAGTACTCGGACCTGCGTACCGTTGCGGACGTCTCTATCGGCTACGAGAAGCTGCATACCGTCAATCTGGTCACCGTCGACAGCATCATAGGCGTGATCGAACGGCCGCAGAACGCGACGCCCAGCGGCACGAACTGGAAGGTGGAGCTGTCACGGCTCATCACGCCGAATCAGCGCGTCTCGCTGCACGCACGCCGGGAGATCACCGATGCCGCCAACCTGTTCCGGCTCGGGGTCGATCAGCCCGTGCCCAGTACGGTCGGTAACCAGATCGTAAGCGGTACTCCGTTCACCTACACAAGCTACGGTGCCAGCTGGCGTCTTGCAGGAAGCCCGCACCTCGTTCCAGCTCAGCGCCTACGAAACCACGCAGCGCTACCAGAACACGCCGAGCTTCAACGAGACCACCAAAATAGCTTCAGCGCTGGTCGAGCGCCAGATAGACCCGGTGCTCAGCTGGCAGCTCGGCACGGTCTTCGAGCGCGATCAGTACACCATTTCTGTCAACACGATCAATGCGATCACCAGTGTGCGCTGGCAGACCAGTCGACGCGTGCGCCTGCGCCTGCTGTACGCGTTCTCGGAAACATCGCCGCACGGCTACAAGGACAATCAGGTCGGAGTGACCGTGAGCTACGCGCTCACGCAGCCGCCGAGCGATCAGCCGGTAGGTGAGATGCCGCAGATGCTGCCGATCGCACCCATGAGTCCAATGCAGAGTCCAATGCAAACTCCGCGCGTGCCGTGAGCCGCGCCCGATGCCATGCACCCCGCTCTTGAGGTCACATTCTGGGCTTGCCTCTTCGTCGGTTTATACCCGTACGTGGGCTATCCGCTGTGCATCGCACTGCTGAAAGTCGTGCGCCCGCGCCCGGTGCGCAGCGGCAAAATTGCACCGACCGTGACGGTGGTGATCTCCGCGCACAACGAGGCGGGGCACATCGCCGCCACCGTGCGCAACAAGCTGCAGCAGGACTATCCAGCCGCGTTGCTTGACGTCATGGTTGTGTCGGATGCGCTCCACCGACGGTACCGACGAAGCGCTGCGCCGCCTGGTCGTGCAGGAGCCGCGACTGAGTTTCCTGCGGCAGGAGCCGCGCAGCGGCAAGACCTCCGCACTCAATGGTCTCGTGGCCCGCGCCCGCGGCGAAATCGTGGTGTTCGCCGACGCCAACTCCATGTACCGGCCGGATACGGTGCGCCGCCTGGTCGCCGCCTTCGCCGACCCGCAAGTCGGCTACGCATCGGGCCGCATGCTATACGTCGACCCGCACGGTTCGCTGGTCGGCGACGGGTGCACGGCCTACATGCGCTACGAAAACCGGCTGCGCTGGTACGAGTCGGCGATCGGCTCGGTAGTGGGAGTAGACGGCGGCGTCGATGCGATCCGACGCTCCCTCTACTGTCCAATGCGTTCCGATCAGCTGCCGGACTTCGTGCTGCCGTTGTCGGTGGTCGAGCAGAATTTCCGCGTGGTGTACGTGCCGGAGGCCGTGCTGGAGGAGGAGACCCTGTCCTCCGAGGCGGCCGAGTACCGCATGCGCGTGCGCGTCGCGCTGCGCGCATTCTGGGCCCTGTGGGACAAGCGCGCCTTACTCAACCCGCTGCGCTTTCCGCTTTTCAGCTGGCAGCTGATATCGCACAAGCTGCTGCGCTACTTGAGTTTCGCGCCGCTGGCCGTCGCCGCGGTGCTCAACTGGCTGCTGGTACCTCACAGTTGGCTGTACGCGGGGCTGGCTCTCTGGCAGGTGGTTGCCGCCACGCTCGCCGTCGCAGCGGTGCTTGGGTCGTCGCGCGTGAGTCGCTTCTCGATGACGCGCTACTGCTACTACTTCCTGCTGCTGAATTGGGCCTCCGCGGTGGCTTTCGCGCGCTTCGCGCGTGGGGAGAAGCAGGCCTTGTGGCAGCCGCGCACCGGGTGAACGCATGCCTCTGATGAGTTCGCTGTCGCGGCACGTATTTCATCCGCTGTGGGATCTGAAGGACAGGCGCAGCCGGCTGCGGATCCTGCGCGAGCTGGAGAAGACCCAGTGGTGGCCGCTTGCAGACCTGCAGGCGCGGCAGAGCGAGCGACTGAACCAGATCCTGCGCTACGCGGGCAGCCACTCGCCGTACTACCGGCGGATGTTTGGCGAATGCGGCTTCAACCCGCAGAACTTCTCGCTGTCAGATTTCCAGGCTCTGCCGCTGCTGACCAAGTCGATAATCCGCAGCTCCACTGACGAGATGCTGTCGGAGGAGTTCCCGCGCGAGTCCCTGCTGGTACACCGCACCGGTGGTTCCACCGGCGTGTCGCTGGTTGCGTATTTCGACCCGAAATGGATCAGCCCGCGTACGGCCGACACGATGCGGGCGAATGAGTGGGCCGGTTGGTATCACGGCATGAAGGTGGCGTCGTTGTGGGGTAACCCGCCGGTACCCCGTACCGTCAAGCACCATCTGCGCGTCGCGCTCATTGATCGCTTCATCTATCTGGATACCATGAACGTCAACGACGCGACGATCGAAGATTTCATCGCCCGCTGTCGACAGGGCAAGCCGGAGATCCTGTTCGGCCATTCGCATTCAATCTACATGCTGGCGCGCTACGTGCTGGCGCACGGCGTTACCGATCTGCGCCCGCGCGGCATCGTCTCCACCTCCATGATGCTGCTCGCGCAGGAGCGACAGGTCATTGAGCAGGCCTTCGCCTGCAAAGTGTTCGACCGCTACGGCTCGGAGGAGGTGGCGCTCATTGCCAGTGAGTGCGAGCAGCACAACGGCATGCACCTCAATATCGAGTATCTGTACATCGAGTTCCTGCGGCCGGATGGAACTGCGGCGTCCCCGGGCGAAGAGGGTGCCATCGTGGTCACCGACCTGTGCAATCGGGGCATGCCATTCATCCGCTATCGCATCGAGGACATGGGTGTGCCGTCGCAGCGGATGTGTCCATGCGGGCGCGGCATGCCGCTCATGGAACGGGTCACGGGGCGCGTGGCGGACTATCTCAAGCGCCGCGACGGCTCACTGGTGGCCGGCGTGTCGCTGGTAGAGCGCACGCTGACCGCTATACCCGGCCTTGAGCAGATGCAGATCGTGCAGCCTTCCCTGGATGAAATTCAGGTCAATGTCGTGCGCGCGCCCGACTTCAGCACCGCGACGGAGCAGGCACTCTTGGCCGAACTGCGCTCCGTGTTCGGGGACGGCATGGTCATCTCCCCGCAATACGTCGAGCGCATCCCCCAGGAGCGCTCCGGCAAGTACCGCTTTGCGATCTGCAGGGTCTGAGCGCTGCCACGGCGCCCGTAGCCACCCAAACACCTAGCTTGCGTCCCGATGAACCTCAGCGCTGAACACAAGGTTGTCGCCGCCGCATCCGCCAAGGAGCCGGCGGATGATCTCGTCTCCGTGATCGTGCCCAGTTACAACATGGCGCGTTTTCTGCCGCAATCCGTGGCGTCGGCGCTGGCGCAGACGTATACCAACGTCGAAGTGCTCATCGTCGACGATGGCTCGACCGACAACACGACCGAGGTGGTGCAACAGTGGGCCGGCAATCCGCGTGTACGCGTGCACCGGCAGGTCAACGGGGGTCTTTCCCATGCCCGCAATCAGGGTATTGCCCATACACGCGGGGGCTTCATCGCCCTGCTTGATGCCGACGATGTCTGGGCGCCTGACAAGCTTGCACGGCAGATGCCGCTGTTCCGGGCGCAACCTGAGATCGGCGTGGTCTACTCCGGCTACCAGCGCATGGATCTGCAAGGCGAGCCGGTGCATACCGGCTTCACCGCCATGCACCGCGGCTGGGTCAGCGGCCCGCTGCTCATCGAGAACTTCCTGCCGGCCTCATCGGTGGTCGTGCGGCGCGAGTGTTTCGAGCGCTACGGCGGTTTTGATGTGGCGCTGCGCACCGGTGAGGACTACGACATGTGGCTGCGCCTGTCGGCGCACTACCCGTTCGATTTTGTGCCCGAGGCCACGATCCGCTACCGGGTGTGGGGCGGCCAGATGTCGTCGGACTATGTCGGTCGGTACGCGACCGGTATCCGCACCATGGAGAACTTCCTGAAGAATAATCCGGGTACGGTTGACGCTGCCGTCGTGCGCCGCGCCTGGGCGCACACTTATGTTGGACGAGGCAACGTCACGCTGTGGCGGGCTCGGCAGTGGCGTGCTGCAGTGCGGGATTACCTGCGCGCCATAGCGGTCAAGCCAGGGTACTGGCCGGCCTATCGCGCCCTGATCCGCTCCCTCATAACCTGGCGCGCCGCATGAGCGCTTCCGGCAGTCTAGTCCTTGGGGATGGGTGGATAGTCCGTCCGATTGACGTAGCCGTCGGATCCGGCGTCCGAGATGGGACGCGCCGGGATTCCGCCAACACCTGTGTGCGGCGCCACGTCATTTACTACGACCGCATTGGCGCCGATCGAGGCATGATCGCCGATCTGCACTCGGCCGATGATCTTGGCACCGGGTGCGATATAGACGTTGTTGCCGATGACCGGGCAGCCGGCGCGCGGACCGCGGTTCTGCTGGCCCAGGGTCACTCCCTGCGAGATGTTGCAGTTGTCACCGATGACGGCGCCTTCGCTTACCCAGATGCCGCCGTGGTGGCCGATATACAGACCGCTGCCGATGCGGGTGTCGCGCGAAATCTCGATGCCGAAACGCAGAGCGTAGTGGCGCAGCATGAGAACCAGCGCTTGCCGTGTGCCGATCTGACACCAGGCGGTGGTGCACGCATAGCCGTACAGCCGCAGAAGCACTGCGTAGCGGAAGCCAGGCACAAGGATCCAGCGGCCGCAGAATGTGCCGAAACCGAGTCTGCCCGCATGACGCCACAGGTCCGAGGCGATCAGAGCCCTGCATCGCTTCCAGGTCATGCGCGGGGAACTGTCAAATCGTGACCCAATGCGGATTCTTCATCTCATTCACAGCGAGGGTCTGTACGGAGCCGAATCCATTCTATTGTATCTGGCCCGTGAGCAGCAGCGGCGTGGTCATGAGCCCCTCATCGGCAGCATCCGTGATCCGGGCACTGCACAGACCGCGTTTGAGGTCCTTGCGACCTCACGCGGCCTGCCGGTCGTCCCGATCCGGATCGCCCCCCGCCCAACACCGGCGGTGGTGGGAGCACTGTTGCGAACTGTACGCGCGCACGCGCCGGCCGTGCTGCACTCGCACGGCTACAAAGCCAACATTCTGCTGGGACCTCTGCCGCGGAAGCAGCGTGGGCCCATGCTGACGACGTTGCACGGCTGGACCAACACGCGCAGATTCACCCGGATGTGGCTGTATGAATATCTCGACCGGCTGGCCCTGCGCCGCCTTGACGCGGTGGTCGTGGTCACGCGCCGCATGCTGCAGCTGCGCGCACTGCAGAGAGTCGCGGCGCCGCGCCGTTATGTAATCGAGAACGGCATTCCGCCGCTTACTGAGCGTCTGAATGACCTGACTACCCAAGGCGTGGGGGTCCTCCCGCCTGACACTCGTCGAGTTTGCGACGCGCCGGCCAACCCTGGTGGCAATCGGCCGGCTGTCGACGGAGAAGGGCTTTGAGATGCTGTTGGAAGCGTTTGCCGGCGCCCGGGCGCAGATCGGGTCGCAGCACCAGTTGCTGCTCGCCGGTGACGGTCCGCTGCGCGAGGTGCTGCAGAGGCGTATTGGGATGCTCGGTCTGAACCAATCCGTGCGTCTGGCCGGCTACGTGGCCGGCGCCGACCGGCTGCTGGGGCACGCCGCCGGGTTTGTCATGAGTTCGTTCACCGAGGGGATGCCGCTGGTGCTGCTCGAAGCCATGCAGTGGCGCGTGCCGATTCTGGCGACTTCGGTGGGAGCGATTCCGCAACTCCTCGAAGATGGCGCGCGCGGCCGGCTGGTCGCCCCGAATGACCTCGCGGCCCTAACGCAGGGACTCCAGGATCTGATGGGAGGCGCGGCCGAGGCGCTTGAGCGCGCCGTGGCAAGCGCGCACGAGGCGGTCACCGAGCGCTACAGCAGCACCCGTATGGCGGATGAATACCTCTCCCTCTACGGGGAGATCGCGTGATGCGCGCTCGTCCGGCGGTCAGCGCGACGGGCCCGCTGCGGGCCGCGCCGGCGCCCGCGGCGCGGCGGCTGGTTGGCGCGCCCCGTAAACGGGACGCAGCCGGTGACGCTGAGGTGCCGCAGGAGCACGGCACGCGCAATGCGGCGTTTTACCTGTTCTGCGCTTTCCTGGTCAGCTACTTTGGGCGCCTCCCCAACCGCGTCCCCGTGTTGGGGGTCATCCACTTCGACCTGCTGCTGGCAGCCTGCACGCTGGTGGCAATCGTCGCCGGCCGCAGCAGCAGTGCCGGGCGCTTCAATTTCGCCCAGATGGATCCGGTGGCGCGCCGCCTGTGGATACTGCTGGGCTACATCGTAGTGACCATTCCGTTTGTCGAATGGCCGGGTAGCGCACTGCACAACCTGGAGCCCTACTCCAAGTCAGTATGCTTTTTCTTTTTCGTACTCGCGACCGTCGACACCACGCGCAAGCTCAAGACACTGCTGGCCGTTTACGTGGCGCTGGAGGTGTGGCGCGTGATGGAACCGCTGTACCTGCACGTGACATCCGGTTACTGGGGTAATCGTGGCATCGCTCGGCAACTGGGAGGTAATGAACCGACTCTCGGGCGCCCCGCACGACATCATCAATCCGAACGGTCTGGGCTTTGTGGTCATCATCACACTGCCGATGCTGCAGTTCCTGATCAAGCCGGATACCCTGGTGCGCCGCATCGCATGGGTCGCGGTAGCCGGGGCCATGTGTTACGCGCTGGTGCTGAGCGCTTCGCGGTCCTCGTTCCTTGCGCTGGTGTTCCTGTGTCTGTTCGTCATCTGGCGCAGCAAGAACCGCGCCGCGTGGCTGGCTGTCGCCGTGGCGGGAGCCGTGGTGGTGACGATCCTCATGACGGGCGCAGAACGTGATCGTTACCGGTCTATCGTTTCGCACGATGCGCCCGGCGCGGTCACCGCTGAAGGCCGCATCACCGGGCTGATCGGCGACTTCAAGATATCGCTGCGCCGGCCGCTGTTCGGCCACGGCATCGGTACCTCGCTCGAGGCGAACTCGCACTTTCGCAACGAGTTCAAGCGCTCCCATAACCTGTACACCGAAGCCGCACAGGAGCTGGGTTACGTCGGGCTGGGCCTGCTGCTGGCTTTGATCTACAGCTTTGTGCGCGCCTGCTGGACCGCGCAGCAGCTGGTGAGCGCCACTGCCACCAGCGATGAGCGCCTGCGGTTCCTGCATCGCGTGTCCGTCTCACTCGTGGTCGTGGTGGCGGTGGACCTGTTCTTCAGTTTCGCGGCGTATGGCCTGTCGGAGCCGTATTGGTACTTCATCGGCGGCCTGTCGGTCGTGACAGCACGACTGGCGACTCGGCTGTCGCCAGCGGCGTCGGAACTCGCCAATAGCGGCAGAGCTAGGCCGGGCAGCCAGGGAGCGGGGCCGGCTGCGCATGCGCGCGACGGGGAGCCGGGCCGGCACCGGGCCTGGGCATGCGTTAGCGAAATGCAGGGGCCGGACAGCGGGGCGGGGCGCAGCTTACGCGGCGTTCTCGCGGTGACGTGGTTTGAGCACCGGCGAACGCGCGAGTTGTGCGCCGGTCTTGCGCTGGAGCTGGCCCTGGTGGATACCAGGCTGCGGGGCGTACGGCGCTACCTGCTGCTGAGCTGGCGCACGCTGGTGTTGCTGGCACGGCGGCGGCCTCGAGTGCTGCTCGTGCAGAACCCGTCGCTGGTGCTCGCCGTTCTGGCTGTCACGCTGCGTCCGCTATTCGGCTATCGGTTGATTGCGGACGCCCATAACGAAGCGGTCACGCCTTACGAGAATCGCCAGCGCTTTATAAAGGGACTGTCGCGCTGGGTGGTGCGCCGCGCTGACCTGACAATCGTGACCAACCGCCAGCTGGCGCAGATTGTCACCCTACAGGGCGGCACGCCCTATGTGCTGCCGGACCGCATTCCCACGCCGCCGGCGGGTCCTGCACCTGCTCCGGCAGAGGGCTTTCGCGTGGCGCTGATTGCGACCTTTGCCCGCGACGAGCCGGTGGCGGCGGTCTTCGAGGCCGTGCGTGGGGCCGATCTGCAGCTGCAGGTCACGGGCAACCCCAAAAAGTTGGCACCGTCGGTGGCGCAGGGCGCGCCGCCGAACGTGCGCTTTACCGGGTTTCTCGCCGATGCGGACTACTGGCAACTGTTGCGCTCGGCGGATGTGATCATCGATCTGACTCTGAAGGCCGATTGCCTGGTGTGTGGCGCGTACGAAGCGCTGGCCGTCGGCAAGCCGATGTTGCTGTCGAACAATGCGGCCTGCATGGAGCTGTTCGGCGGCAGTGCGCTGTACACCGACAATACCGCGCAGGACATTCGTCGCTGTCTGGAGCAACTGAGGAACGAGTGCGTGCCGATGGCCGGCGCGGTGGCGCGGCAACGCAGCCAGCTGGCGGCGGACTGGTCGCGGCATGCCGACACCCTGGGCGCCATGCTGCGCGCCTGGGCCGCGGCATGAACGAGCAGGTACTTGAGAGCGCCGGCCGCATCGTCTCCGACGGTCGCGCGAGTCTCCAGGCAGCTGGCGGTTCGGGCGGCATGGGCAGCGGCGGCGCTGCTGGTCATCGGCGTTTGTGGTGAGGTCGCAGCGCGTCTCGACGACGCGCTGTTTCACTCCGTGCCGCTAACGCTATGAGGATCTCATCATGCAGGAGTTGCGACCAAGGAGCCGGGCTGCATTCGCGTTGTAGTGCTCGGCGCCTCGGAATCTCGGCTTTGCAGAGTCGCCGGAGCACGAGGATCCGAGTGTTCTGCAGAAAATACTCGCCCGCAGGGCTGCGTCGAGGTAGTGAATGCCGCTGTCATCGACATGTCGCTACTGGACCAATTGGGTAACCAAGCTTCAGCCCGACGTCGTCGTGTTACACCGTCGCGATTCCAATTTTTCGCCGCGCGTATCGCGCAGCATTTCAATTCCCCATAAGGTCGGTAAACCAGTCAGATCTTCTGGCTGGCACATCTGGGTGCCGACCTGTCTGCGAGACTATCGATAGATCTCTTTCGGCGGTAATCGGTACGGCACCTGCGCCGCCATCGCACTGTTGAAGATGCTGCGGCCGCGATTCGTCATTCTTACTTTCAGTTCTGATGCAATTGCGAAATCGGGCGCGAACCCGCTCAGTGCACCGTCACCGCCACCGGGGCGCTGGGGGAGGCGGCGCCGTTTGCTCCTGCGCCCGGAGTGATCGCAAAGCCCTTGGTCGAGATCGGGTTGCCATCTGCGCCAATCACGTACAGGTACTTGCCGGCAAAGGAGTTGAGAGAGCCCTGGCGCGCGATGAACTCGATCTGGCTGTCGTTCCAGGTGACCGGAATTTGCACCTCCCGTTCCGCGGTGCTGCCGCTGTTGACCTGCGTGCGCCAGGTCGGCTCCGTGCTGACGATGATGCGCTGCCGCGTGTCGTCGACGTAGATCGAGTCGATGTATTGGAAGGTACCCGGCGCGACTTGATTGTTGCTCACCTGGTCGAAGAACAGGATGTTATATTGCTCCGGCAAAGAGCTGGAGCGCATCAGAAATCGGGTGCTCGGATCCCAGCCCAGTATGCCGTTGCGCGTGTACTGGAAAATTCCGTTCTGCACGCCGACATCCGCCGGCCTGGTAGTCGTATTCGTCGATCTGCCAAACACCCTTCTGGGGCATCATGTGGAACCAGACCGAACCATTTTGCGTGCGCTCGGCTGTCGCGGCGCTCTGAGTCGGCTTGGACTGGTAAGAGGTGTAAGTACTGTGCGTCCATGGGTACCAGAGCCGGAACGTTTTCAGATTGAAGCCGTTAGGTCCGCTCGATTTCATGATGTCAAAGTCGTAGAGATGTTTGATCCAGACATACATGCTGGTAGAGGTGAATTTCACGCCGTTCGTCGGTCCCGCGGCCGTCTCGATGCCGCCCATGTCAACCTGCAGCGCGGTTTTCGAGTTCGGGGCAGCCAGCGAAGCGCTCAAAGTTCCGCGGATAACATCTGCGTAGGCGGATCGACTCAGCGGTGAGCTTTGCGTCGCACCATTGCCAAAGTCCCAGAAGTAAAGTGGCGCCGGGGTGGTCTTGACGCCGAAACCAGCGCCCTGGATGGTGACGGTCTGTCCTGCCACGAATGTGGAAGCGGCGCTGATGCCAGCGGTCTGTGCGCTGACGCTGCCCGCGGCGAGCACGAACAGGCAGTAGAAGGAGAATACTTTTGAATTACACATTGACGACCTCGCCCACCACAAACTTCGTGCGCACCAATACTACTTTTATCAAGATTCATGCCATCGTCGCCGTCACGCATTTTTCGCCGCGCAATCAATCGCGTAGTGCACATCGCAGCATACGAGCGCGGTTACAAATGTCGCGCGAGTGCGACGCGTGCGCGCACGTCTGTCCTTCGCGCTGCCGCAATTTACTGCGCCGTCAGTAGCCTTGTCTCCTGTCGGGCATCTGCTACAGGCGCGAAAAAAATTGTCCGCAAAGAAATGTGAATCAGTGCACGGTTGCCCGACAAAATGAGCATCCGCAATATCCTGCTGGTTGCCAGGTGGCCGGTCGGCGGAATTCGCACGCACCTGAAATATGTCTACCCGCTGCTCTATGCCAGGCTGCCGCAACTGCAGATCACGTGCATCGTGCCGCGCACGGATCAGGCGGAGATCTTGGAGCGGGATCTGGCTGTCCTGCCGGTCAAATACATCTATCTCCCGCGGTCGTGCAGTGCGCGCAGCATTACCGGCGCCGTGAATAAGGCGCTGCGCCTCGGTTCGTTCGACTTGGTGCACTCCCACGGTTTCACCGCGGCATGTGCCAGTGCGCCGGTTACGAAGCTGCGGCGCATCCCGCACCTGACGACGGTGCACGACATCGTGCAGGACTCGCAATTCCGTGGGCTGAAAGGGGTGGCCAAGAAGGTCGGCATGCGGGTACTGCTCCGCATGGTCGACCGGGTGCACGCCGTGAGCGGTGACGTCAAAGAGAATCTCGCCTGTCACTTCGGCAGAGGCCTCGCACGCCGCGTACGCGTGGTGCGCAACGGAATCCTGACGCGGCCGGTGCTCGAGGCGACGGCGAGCGACCTGCGTAGCGAATTGCAGATGGACCCCAAGACGCTGCTGATCGGGTTCTTCGGACGTTTCATGGGCCAGAAGGGCTTTCGCTATCTGATTGAGGCGGTACGGCTGCTGCGGCAGCAGCTCGGCATCGAGGCCTTTCACGTTGTCGCTTTCGGCGGTGGGGGCTTCGTGCGCGAAGAGAAGGCCGCCATCGAGCGTGCTGGGCTCGGTTCATCTTTCACCTTCTTTCCGTTCACACCCGATGTGGCTGGGGCGCTGAAGGCGGTGGACGTCGTCGTCATTCCGTCGCTGTGGGAGGCGAGTTCGCTGATTGGCATGGAGGCGATGGTGGCTGGTGTACCGATTATCGGCACGAGCTGCATCGGGTTATCCGAAGTCCTTGCTGATACGCCAGCCACCATCGTGCCCCCGGCCGATGGCGCAGCTCTGGCTGAGGCTGTGATGCGGGAGGCACGCACGAGCTCGCGCGCCGCGGCCGCGGCGTTCGTGCCTCAGGCGGTGGCGCGGTTTGACGTAGCCGACCGTGTGCCGGAACTCCTCGCTCTCATGCAAGAGCTGGTCGGTGCAGCGGCGGCGGACCAATTGCGTGACTCGCAATGTTGAGCTGCGCACAGGATGAGGCTGGCTCGCGCACTGCCGTCCGCAACACTAGACTGCTGCTGGAACAAGCCGACGTGTCGGCGCACGGGGTTACGACATGCTGGTAAAGCTGATGCAGAGTGCGTTAGCGAGATTGCCGGACGGCGCGCAGTTCGCGCTACGGCGTGTCAACTATGCGCGGCAGATCCGACGCAAGGCTTTCATACGTCGCGACCCCGAAATTGTGGAGATCACGCGTCATCTGCGTGAGGGAGATTGGGTGGTGGACGTCGGCGCCAACATCGGCCGCTATACGGCGCATATGGGCGCCTGCGTGGGTCGCAGCGGGCGTGTGCTGGCGTTCGAGCCGGTTGCCGTGTCTTTTGCGCTGTTGGCAGCCAACGTGCGCGCGACCGGCCTGCGCAACGTGTCATTGTTCAATGTCGCATTGTCTTCTGCGGCCGGTGTTTCCAGCATGACCGTGCCGGCATACGAGGACAGCGCGCTCGACAACTACTATCGGGCACATATCAGTGACGAGGGCGAGCATCCGGTGTTATGCCTGCCCCTGGACGCGATACCGATTCCGAAGCCGGTGCGTCTAGTTAAAATTGATGCGGAGGGTCATGACCTGCAAGTCCTGAGGGGGATGGAGGCTCTGTTACAGAAAGATCGGCCGATCCTGATCGTCGAGGGATGGCTGGATGGTCCGGCAGCTTCCTACTTGCAGCAACGAGGCTACAGCGTCACGCCGCGTAGCCGACTCACCTAACATAGTGGCCATACCTTCAGGGATGACTGCCGCCATGCAAATGCCGGCCTAGCCGCCGCAGCGGCCACGTTTCCGGGCCGCGCGGGTTTGTTCCCGGCGAAAGCTATGGATTCCAGAACAATCAAGATTCTCTACCTCATCGACTACTTTCACCGCACCGGCGGTACTGAGAAGCACCTCAGCCAGTTGATCGATGGGCTGTCGGGGAGGTTCGCGTGCGCCGTTGTAGTGTTCGACATGGGATCGAATGCCCTATTGGATGGTCTGCGGGCCCGCGGCGTGCCGATCGTGAACCTACCCGTTGGACGGGAGTATGTGCCGCACGCCGCGGCGCAGGCGTGGCGCCTGGCAAGACTGATTCGGCGCGAGCGCTACGACATCGTGCAGACGTTTCACCAGAAAGCGGACACCTATGGCGCGCTGATTGCGTGGCTTGCCGGCGCCAGGCACCTGATCTCCAGCAAACGTGACACTGGCGAGTTGCGCAAGCCCCTGCACGTCTTTCGTCAACCGGCGGCTGCGCTGGCTGTTTGACGCTTTCATTGCAGTGGCGGAGGGCGTGCGGGCGGCCGTGGTGGCGCGCGATCATCTGCCGCCGTCGCGCGTCACGATCATCTACAACGGTGTCGACACGACGCGCTTCGCGGTGCCGTCGGCGGCGCAGCGCGACTGTGCGCCGCGTGAGCGTTTCGGTTTCGGCGCCAGCCGATTTCGTTGTCGGCATGGTGGCCGGGTTCCGCCCGGAGAAGAACCACGACATCTTCTTCGCTGGGTTGCAGCAGGTGCTGCCGCTGATTCCATTCACTGAGGGTTCTGGCGGTCGGCGGCGGACCGCTGCGCGCGAGGTTCTCGCGAAGCAGGTTGCCGCGAGCGATCTTGGCGGCCGCACGGTACTTTTACCGGCGACTGTCGACGATGTCTTGCCGTGTCTGTGGGCCCTGGACGTCGGCTGCCTGACCTCGGGCAGCAATGAAGGCTTTTCCAACGCGGTGATCGAGCAGATGGCCGTCGGCTTGCCAATGATCGTCACGGCCATGGGGGGCAACGCCGAGGCGGTCGTGGACGGTGAGAACGGCTACGTCATCCCGCCGGCGATGCCGCCGCCCTCGTGTCGCGCCGTGACGGCGCTGTACGGCGACCCGGCACGCGCGGCGGCAATGGGGCGCGCTTCGCGGCTGCGCACGCGAGCAGAAATTCTCCCTGCAGCGCATGTGCGCGGCGCATGCCGATCTGTATCTCGCGCTGTGCGCGCGCCATCCCGCCCGGGCGACGCTGCAGTGAGCGACGATCACGGTACGGCGCTGGACGCTGCAGGAATGGCTAAGTGGCGAAGCGGTCTGGCAGGCGCTGCTGGCGCGCTACGGAGGCGGATGCACTGTTTCTTTCATGGCAGTGGCTGACGCGTTGGTGGGCGCACTACGGCGACAGGCTGGGGCTCAGCGCCGACATCATGGCGTTCTACCGTGGTGCCGAGCTGGTCGGCGTGGCGCCACTGTACGTGCGCGTATGTGCGGCGCGCCTCGATCGTGCGAACGCGCTCGGTGCAGATCATCGGCCATGCGTGGCGCGATGCAGTGCCGCTGATTTCCGAATACCTTGACGTCGATGGCCCTGCCGGACGCACAGCAGGCGGTGCGCGATGCCTGCATGCGTGAGGTTCTGCGAGCAGCCGCGCTGGGGCGAGTTCGTCGTGGGGTTTACGCTGCCGGCGCGGACTGGCGTGACACGTTCGCTGCGGCACGCGCCACCGCGTCACCACTACGTGCGCGAACTCGATCGCGGTGTGAGTTATCAGGCGAATCTGGCGCAGGGCTTTGCCGCGTATCTGCAGGGGCTCGGGCAGTCAACGCGCCGCAGCGTCTGGAACCTGCGACGCCGGCTTGTGCAGGAAAGCGGCGCGGTGCAGTTCGAGGCGCTCGGCGTCGGACGAGATCGACAGCGGCTTCGATGATCTCAATCGCCTGCACCAGCTGCGCTGGCAGCGGCCCGGCGTTCAGCGGCGAGCGTCTGGAGTTTCACAAGAGTTTTGCCGCGCATCTGGCCGCGCACGGCGAATTCGCCTTTACCCGGTTGCGCGTCGCGGGAAACGTGGTTTCGGTGCTATACGACATCCGCAAGGGCGCGCGGCAGTACAACATCAAAATGGGTTTCGATCCGGCGCTGAACAACCGTCTGTCGCTCGGGTCTGATCCATTTCGGTTATGCCATGGAGGCCGCGGCCGAGCGCGGCATTACGGTCTATGACTTCCTGGCCGGCGCGGGGCGCAGCTACGATTTCAAGCCGAATCTGGCTCAGGTGCGACGCGAACCTGAGCTGCGTGCAGATGCTGCGCGGTCGCATCCTGCCGCTCCTTTACCGCTCGCGCGACCGCGTGCGCTAGCGCAGCAGCGCGCCGAGCCACGCCGCGCAGCCAGCGCAGCTCTGGAGAAATCCGCAGCGCCTGCAGGTAGGTTGCACTGCCGCGCGCCGCTGGCGCTGCTGCCGCTGCTGGTAGCCAATCACGCCGAGATTCTCGGCGATGCGCCGATCGATCTGCCGGCGTGCCGCGCGCTCCGGCCAGCGCTGTCCGTTCGCGACGCAGCACTTTGATGCGCGAAACGCGTTGCGCAGCGGCGGCCCGCGCACCACGCTGGCCGGGCGCACGCGGTAAGAGTGACCAGGTGCGGACGAGTAAAGCGCATCGCCGTGATGCGCCAGCCGGAACCACAAATCAAGGTCGTCGCCATTGGGCAGTGACTCGTCGAGGCCGCCGAGTGCGATGACCAGCTCCCGGCGCGCCACGACGCCCGAGGTGCCGATGAAGTTTTCGTAGAGCAGGCCACGGGCCAGCTCAGCCTGCGGAATCAGGCGCCAGTCATCGCCGGCCGGCTGCCACTGCAGCGCACGGAACACCGGATAGGCGTGCACGCACGAGCCGTCGAAGACGTCGGCCGTCGGCATCCATGGTCTCGTAGTCGCCGAAGGCAAAACCGGCCGAGGGATTGCGATCCAGTGCCGCGACGCAGGCGGCGAGTTTGCCCGGCTTCACGAGGTCGTCGGAATCGAGGAGCGAAATGTAATCGGCGCGTGCGTGCGAATGCCCACGTTGCGCGGCTTGGAGGGCCCGCCATGCGCCGCTATCGGGATGACGGTGACACGCGCATCAGCGATGGCGCGTACCACGGTCCAACCGTGCCGTCGGTCGAGCCGTCATCGACACGATGACTTCGACATCGTCGCGCATGCGCCGTCCAGCGCCGAGCGCACCGCGGCCCGACGTAGCGCTCGGTATTGTGCGCCGGCATCACCACCGAGACGCGCGGCACGGGCGGGTAGCGCGCCGGGGTGCTCATGGCGGACGGGACACGTGTTGACGCGTGCAGTATTCAGCATCGCGCTATCAGGCCGGGACGCGCCGCACGCCGGCGGCGAAAGCGCTGCGGAAAGTTACTCTCAAGCTGCGCTGACGACCGCGCCGCGCTCGTAGGTGCTCGCTAGCCTTCTGCAGCGCGGCTCGTCCAAGCTGCTGCGCGGCCGCCGGGTCATCAAGCAGCTGTGCACAGGCGGCGCGATCGCGTCCGGTCGAGTCGCGCAGCAGGATCTCGCGCCCGTCCTCGAAGATGAGTCCCTCGGCACCGAGGTGTGTCGACACGATCGCCTTGCCCTGGGCCGCGGCCTCGATGATTTTTATGCGCGTACCGCCGCCGTGATAGATCGGGCAGCACACTACCCGCGCGCGACGGTACCAGGACTGCAGATCATCGACGAAACCCGTGAACGTGACGCCGTCGGGTCGGGCTTGTGGAACGAGCGGGCGCGCTCGCGGCCCGGTCCGATGATGGCGAGCCGCGCTGCAGGGACACGTGCGCGCAGCCGCGGCCAGATCTCCTCCACGAGAGAATCGGCCGCCTGAGCATTGGGCCGATAGCCCATCGCTCCGACGAACAGCACGAGCGGCTCGGAGCTGTCGACCTGCAGCCAGCCGGCGGGAAGCGACACTGTTGGGCACGGTGCAGACGCGCGCGCCACCGCTCAGGCGTGCCAGGTAACGACGGTCGCTGCTCGGAGCAGACAAAGGTTGCCGTCGCCAGGCGCATGGCACGGACTTCAGCCAGCAACAGCGTGGGCACCTGCAGCAGCAGCAGGCGCTGTGCCGGCCAGGCCGGATCGCGCAGCAGGCGGCGAGTTTGTGCGACATGCTCAATATCGTCCATGTCGAAGAATATCCGCGCGCCGCGAACGCTCTGCGGCGAGCGCCGCGCGAGCTTTGTCAGCAGGCACATCGCATCCAGTCGGTGCGCCAGAACGATGTCGGGGCGTAAATCGAGCGCGGCGCTCACCGCGGCCAGGGCACCCTCGGTGCTCGTGGGGCGCGCGATGAGTTGCGCGTGAAAATCAAAGATCCCTGCCCCGACGCGCTGCCACAGGCCCTGTGGCACGTCGTCGCGGATGGTGGGGACGAATTGCAGCGAGATGGCCGGCGACCACAGCTGGCGCAGGCGCTCCTGGTGCTCACGCACCGCCTCCGCTGAGCAGTCCTGGTCGACCGGAACAAGGAACAGGCAGTCGATACGGTCGGCGACCCGGGCGAGTGCCTCGATCTGCGTGCCGAGACGCTGATAGATGCCATGCACCTTCTCGGCGTTAAAGGGAAAGAAGCGTGATATCAGCAGCGCGCGTGTCATCAGCAGTCCTGCCGCCAGTCAGCGCTGCCGGAGCAGGCCCAGCAGCGAGCGGCCCTGCACAGCGCGGTTTGGCCAGCGTCTCATCGGCTCCATGTCCGGGCGTGGCAACAGCGTTGGGTAGTGTACGTAACGCGCGGCCTTCCTGCCGCCGGACACCCCCGCGCTGCCACCCCGCAGCACGCAGATACGCGGCCTAACGGACATTAAGTTCAAGACCCGCAACCGCCGAGCCAAGGCATTTGCAGGCCCGGCCACGGGACGGGGGAGGGATTTTGATATCATGGAAAGTCAGGAAATAGGCGCAATGAACGAATGGATTTCTGACATCTGGCACTCGCGGGAAATACTGTATTTCCTCGCGTGGCGCGATATCAAAGTGCGCTACAAGCAGGCATCGCTCGGCGTCGGTTGGGCACTGCTGCAGCCGCTCCTGACCATGCTGATCTTCACCTTCTTTTTCGGCCGACTTGCGCGCATTCCAAGCGATGGCGTGCCATATCCGCTGTTCTCCTACTCGGCGCTGCTCTTGTGGACCTATTTCAGCGTGACGCTTTCGCAGGTCGGCAACAGCCTCGTCGCCAATTCCAGCCTCATTACCAAGATCTACTTTCCGCGCGTGCTGCTGCCGGCGGCCGCCGCTTTCGGCGGCCTGCTCGACCTGGGTGTGAGTTCCTTGTTCCTCGTCGGCATGCTCATCTACTACCACATCACGCCGCACTGGACGGTGCTGCTGACCCCGATCTTTGTCGCGCAAACCGTGCTGCTGGTCATGGGCGTCGGCATGCTGCTGGCGGCCCTCAACGTGCGCTATCGCGACGTCAAGTACACGCTGCCATTCCTGACGACGATCGGCCTGTACGTGACGCCGGTCATCTATCCGGCGAGTTTCCTGCCGGCGCGCCTGCAGCCATGGCTGGCCCTGAATCCGATGACTGGCGTGATCGAGGGATTTCGCGCCTGCCTGTTCGGCAGCGCAATCGACTGGAGCGTGCTGGCGCTGTCGTGGGCGGTGACGCTGGCGTTGCTGGTGATCGGCACGTGGCATTTCCGCAGCACCGAGCGCGTGTTCGCCGATATCGTCTGAAGTAAAGCGCACCTCATGAGCGAGTCCATCACCGTCGAGAATCTGTCCAAGCGCTACGAGCTCGGGGCGCTGCAGCAGGAAACGCAGCTGCGCGATCAGCTGGCGCGACTGGTGCGCGCGCCGTTCGGCAAGCGGCGGCCCAAGGAGATCCTGTGGGCGCTGCGCGACGTGTCCTTCACGGCGCAGCAGGGTGAGGTGGTCGGCATCATGGGCCGCAACGGCGCCGGCAAGAGCACGCTCTTGAAGATCCTCGCCAAGATCACCTATCCGACCTCCGGGCGAGTGCGGGCGCGCGGCCGTGTCGCAGCGCTCCTCGAGGTGGGCGCCGGCTTTCACGAGGAGCTCAGCGGGCGCGAGAACATCTTCCTCAACGGCTCCGTGATGGGCATGAAGAAGAAAGAGGTGGACGCCAAGCTTGAGGCGATCGTCGAGTTCTCGGGCATGCAACGCTTCATCGACACGCCCATCAAGCGCTACTCCAGTGGCATGCGCTCGCGCCTCGGCTTCGCCGTGGCGGCCCACCTCGATCCGGACGTGCTCATCGTCGATGAAGTGCTGGCGGTCGGCGACGCCGCTTTTCAGAAAAAATGCATCAGCGCGATGCACGATCTGCGTGGCGGCGGTCGCACGGTGCTGTTCGTCTCGCACAACATGTCCGCTGTCGAGAATCTGTGCTCGCGCGGCATCTGGCTCGCGCACGGCCAGGTGCAGCAGGACGGCCCGGTGCACAACGTGATCGAGGCCTACATGAGCTCGTTCGCGTCGGCCGAGAGCGCCTCCAACGCGCTGACCACCACCGACGGCCGGCGCGGCAGCGGCGAGATCCGCTTCACGCGGGTCGAGTTCCGCTCCCGGGAGGGTGAGCTGCAGACGGTGACCCGCAGCGGCAAGAGTCTGGTGATCCGCCTCTACTACCATGCCCAGCAGCCCATCGAGCGCCCGGCTTTTGCGTTCAAGATGTTCACCGAGCTCGGCACGCTGGTGACCGACACCGGTACCTGGCTGCATGGACTGGATATTCCGCTGGTGCCGGCAGGCGAGGGCTACCTGGAGCTGGAGATCGATGCCCTGAATATCATGCCCGGGCGATATTACTTATCGCTGCTGCTCGATTCGTGCGTCGAAACCCGCATCTACGACTCGCTCGAGCATGCCGTGGTCCTCGACATCGAGGAGGCGCCCATCTACGGCCAGAGCCGCCGCATCGATAGCCGTTTCGGCCTGGTATTCTTCCCGCAGCGCTGGCGCCTGGACGGCATTGGCAGCGGCGCCACGGCCCTGGACCTCAGTCCCGCCGCCAACGCCTGATCTGGGGCCGGCTCACGCGCTGGCGCGCTGCCGGGGTTCGCGGTGTCGTCAGATCGAGACATTTCGCGATATGACATCGCCAACCCGTGACCGGGGTCATGGTGCCTCGTCCGCCAGCCTTTACACTGTCATGTAAAGTGCGTTTTCACGGCACTGACTGATTTCGGATCCCGCCAAGGTCTATGCGCATCCGTCTCTTTGGACAAACCGTTCCCGCCTCCATCGCAGTGCTCGCCGTTGCCGAAGGCGTGATTGCCTTCTGCGCGCTGTACACCGCCTTCTTTATCCGCTTCGAGACTCCGCTCAACAAGCTGGCGAAGCTGGAGGACGAGTTCGGTCCGCTGTGGCCCCGCGGCATCCTGTACGCGACGATCGTCGTCATCTGCCTGATGGCCTTCGGCCTGTACAGCGGGCGCCAGCGCGCGCAGCTGACGGGCGTGTTCGTGCGGCTGGTGGCAGCGCTCGCCGTGGCGTCCTGCGTGCTGGCGGCGCTGCTCTATATCGCTCCGTCGCTGCATCTGTGGCGCGGCGTCTCGGCGCTGTCGGTGCTGCTGACGGGCGTGGGCGTCATGCTGTCGCGGCTGATCTTCACACGCGTTGTCGACCAGGACATCTTCAAGCGGCGCGTACTGGTGTACGGCGCCGGCGCATCGGCTGGTGCGATCGCGAGCCTGCGCCGCTCGAGCGACCGGCGCGGCTTCCTGCTGGTAGGTTTCGTTACGCCTGAGGGCGAGCCGGCTACCATCCCCGCCGAGCGGCTGCTGGAGGCGCCCCAAGGGCTGCGCAGCCTGTGCGAGCGCCTCAACATCACTGAAGTCGTCGTGGCCATGGATGACCGGCGGCGCGGCTTTCCGATCCGCGACCTGCTCGAGTGCCGCCTGGCCGGCGTCGATGTCACCGAACTTCTCACGTTCCTCGAGCGCGAAACCGGCCGCGTGCGCGTCGACGTGCTCAACCCGAGCTGGATGATCTTCGGCCAGGGCTTCCGCCGCGATCCGCTGCGCCTGTTCTCCTCGCGCACGCTCGATGTCTTGGCCAGCATCGGGGTGCTGGCGGTGTCCTTGCCGTTCATGCTGCTCACGGTGCTCGCGATCAAGCTGGAAGATGGCTGGCGCGCCCCGGCGCTCTACAGCCAGCAGCGCGTGGGACTCGGCGGCGTGCTGTTCAGCGTGATCAAGTTCCGCAGCATGCGCCAGGACGCGGAAAGCGACGGCGTACAGTGGGCGCAGCGCCGCGATCCGCGCGTCACGCGCGTCGGCGCGGTCATCCGCACGCTGCGCATCGACGAGCTGCCGCAGATCATCAACGTGCTGCGCGGTCACATGAGTTTCGTCGGTCCGCGCCCGGAGCGGCCCGAGTTCGTCGCCGATCTGTCGGAGAAGATCCCGTACTACGTGCAGCGGCACTGCGTTAAGCCCGGCATCACCGGCTGGGCGCAGCTGTGCTACCCGTACGGCTCCTCGGAGCAGGATGCCCTCGAGAAGCTGCAGTACGACCTGTACTACATCAAGAACAACAACCTGCTGTTCGATCTGGCCATCCTGGTGCAGACCGCCGAAGTGGTGTTGCTCGGCAAAGGAGCGCGCTGATGGTCGCGAATGCACAGCGTCGCAAACTTCTGATCCTGGAGAACAACCGCGCGCTGCGGCGCGAGCTGGAAGCGGTGTTCTCGGATCTGGAGGTGACTGTCTGCGAGACTTCCGATCAGGCACTGGCGACCGTGCGGCGCACCGAGCCGGACGTGGTGCTGTTCGATCTGGGGCAGGCGCGCGAGCCGGCCGTGGCCGCGCAGAGCCTGAATCTGCTGCGCCAGATCCTCAATATCTCGCCGGACACCAAGATCATCGCCATGACCGAGCACGATGCCCGCGAACTCGCGGTCGCAGCGGTCGGTCTTGGCGCGGCGGATTTCTACCACAAGCCGATCGATGCCGGCGTCCTCTCGATCGTGGTGCGCCGCGCGCTGCGCATCCGCGAGCTGGAGGAGGAGAACTGGCGGCTGCGCGAGCGCACCGGCGCGATGGCGCTCGAGGGCATCATCGGCGTCAGCGACGCCATGCGCAGCCTGTGTCGCGCGATCGAAAAGGTGGCGCCGACGAATGCCACGGTGCTGCTGCTCGGCGACAGCGGCACCGGCAAGGAACTGCTGGCGCGCGCCGTGCACCGTCTGTCGGGACGTTCGCACAAGCCGTTCGTCGCCATCAATTGCGCGGCCATTCCCGATACCCTCCTGGAAAGCGAGCTGTTCGGTTACGAGAAGGGCGCCTTCACCGGGGCCAACAAGCGCACCGCGGGCAAACTTGAGTCCGGTGACGGCGGCACGGTGTTCCTCGATGAGATCGGCGAGATGCCGGCCTCGCTGCAGGCGAAGCTGCTGCGCGTCGTGCAGGAGCGCACGGTGGAGCGGATCGGCGGGCGCGTGCCGCTGGTGCTCGACCTGCGCATCGTCTGCGCCACCAACCGCAACCTCGAGACGCTGATCGGCACGGGCGGCTTCCGCGACGACCTGTTTTACCGCATCAGCGAAGTCACCATCCGCGTGCCGCCGCTGCGCGAGCGGCAGGGCGACAGCCTGCTGCTGGCGCAGTACGTGCTGCAGCAGGTGTCCGAGCGCTTCGGCAAGCCGACCCGCGGCCTGGCACCGGATGCCATCCGCGCCATCCAGGCGTACCGCTGGCCCGGCAACGTGCGCGAGCTGGAAAACCGCATCAAGGGCGCGGTGATCATGTGCGAAGGCGCGGTGGTCACGGCCGAAGACATGGGGCTGGAAGATCCGGGCGACGACCCGGAGTACCTGAACCTGCGCGTGGCGCGCCAGCGCGCCGAAGCGCAGGCCGTGCGCCAGTCGCTCGCGGTCGCCAAGGGCAACCTGTCGCGCGCGGCGGAGCTGCTCGGGGTGACCCGCCCGACGCTCTACGACCTCCTGGGTAAGCACAGTATCGATGCGGCGCAGTTCGGGCGGCACGCCACCGTCGCGCCGGTCGAAGAGAGCGCACCGCCGGATCCGGCGGCCCGCGACGCCGGCAGCTGATCTTCCGCCGTCAGACTGACCAGCGGGTGCCAGTCGTGCCGGTGCTGCCATCAGGCTCACGCCGCCCGTGCGCCGTGTGATAAAGCAGGTTGATATGCAACGTGCGGCAGCAAAGCGGGACAGCGTGCCGGACGCGCTCAAGAATCAGCGGCTCAGATTCATCGATGGCTTGCGCGGCATTGCGGCCACTGTGGTCATGGTTCTCCCATCTGGCGGAGCGCACCCGTGCTGCGGCGCTCACGCATCGTGGCTACCTGGGCGTAGCGATCTTCTTCGTGCTTTCCGGATTCGTCATCACCTCGGTGGTGGGCGAGCGCCGCATGAACCTGCGTTTTCTCGGGCATTTTGCCCTGCGCCGCATGATCCGGCTGGACATCCCGTACTGGGTGAATATCGTGCTGGTGCTGTTGTTGATGCGGCTGGCCGTCGGGTTCGGCGCCGCAAGCCACGCCGTCAGCGTGCCGCAGATCGCCGCCCACCTTTTCTATCTGCAGACGCTGCTGGGCTATCCGGAGATCAGCAGCGTCTACTGGACCTTGTGCCTCGAGGTACAGTTCTACCTGGCGCTGATCCTCTTGGTGTGGGCGGCGCAGAAACTCGCGGCGCCGCCGCGCTACTTCAACATCGCATTTCTGGCGCTGTTGGGCCTGTCGGTGCTGGACAACATGAACTGGATTCACACCCCGACCGGTTTCATGTTCCATTACTGGTGGGGCTTCGCCCTGGGGGCGCTGTGCTACTGGACTCTCGTCAGGCAGGTGCCGGCGCTCTATCTCGCGCTTGCCTGTGGGCTGGCGCTGTGTTCGGTGCGCCGCGGTGCACGTGCATGCCGACTGGCGCATGACCGGTGTCGTAACGGTGGTATTGATCTTCATCGCCGCGCGCGCACATGCGATGGGCCGCTGGCTGGCCGATCCGGTGTCGCAGTTTCTAGGGCGGATCTCCTACAGCCTGTATCTGTGCCATCCGCTGTTCGGCTGGAGTGCGCAGTCTCTGGCCCTGCGCTACGTCAATCAGTGGAGCGCGATGCTTATCGGCATCGCGGCGAGCATCGTGAGCGCCTGGATCGCCTACCGCTTCATCGAGCGCCCCAGCATCGCCCTGAGCCACCACGTGAAGATGGCCTAGGTCCGCTCTTCGCGCACTAGCGCTGCTTGAATTCCTCGGGCGTGAGCTGGTGGCGCGCCAGCAGCTTGTAGAAATCCGTGCGGTTGCGGCGCGCCAGGCGCGCGGCCTGGCTGACGTTGCCGCCGGTGATCTGCAGGATCTGCGACAGGTAGCTGCGCGTGAACTCGTCGCGCGCCTCGTCGAAGGAGGGCAGACGCCCCGGCGTGCCGCCGAGTGACTGCTGCACCAGCTCCACCGGGATGATCGGCGTCTGCGACAGCGCCACATTCTGGCGCACCACGTTCTGCAGCTGGCGGATGTTGCCCGGCCAGTCCGCGGTCGCAAGCAGCTCCACCGCCTCCGGCGCATAGATCTTGCGCACGCCGCTTTCCTTGGCGATCTGCGCCAGGAAATGCGCCACCAGCAGCGGTATGTCCTCGCGGCGGCGGTTGAGCGAAGGCATCTCGATGTGCACGACGTTGAGGCGGTAATACAGGTCCTCGCGGAACTGCCCGGCAGCCATGAGCGCCTGCAGATCGCGGTGGGTGGCGGAGATGACCCGCACGTTCACGGCAATCGCATCGGTGCTGCCCACCGGGCGGATGACGTTCTCCTGCAGCACGCGCAGCAGCTTGACCTGCAGCCGCATCGGCATGTCGCCGATCTCGTCGAGCATGAGCGTGCCGCCGTCGGCAGCCATGAACAGGCCGCGGTGCGCACGCGTGGCGCCGGTGAAGGAGCCCTTCTCGTGGCCGAACAGCTCCGACTCGAGCAGGTTCTCCGCCATGGCGCTGCAGTTGATGGCGACGAACGGCTTGTTGCGTCGCGGACTGCCGCGGTGGATGGCGCGCGCCAGGAGTTCCTTGCCGGTGCCGCTTTCGCCGGTGATCAGCACGCGCGCGTCGGTGCCGGCCACCATGTGCGCCTGGGCGAGCTTTTCTTCCATGCTGGCGCTGCGCGTGACGATCTCCGCGCGCCAGTCCTCGTCGGAGGCGCCGAAGCCGGAGATGCGCAGCGCCTTCTGCACCTGATCGAGCAGCTCCTGCTTGTCCACCGGCTTGGTGAGAAAGCCGAAGGCACCCATCTGCGTCGCCTGCACCGCATCCGGGATGGTGCCGTGCGCGGTGAGAATGATGACCTTGAGCCCCGGCCAGCGATTCTGCAGCTCCTTGAGCAGCCCGATGCCGTCCATCTGGTCCATGCGCAGGTCGGTGATCACGAGGTCGGGGCGAAAGCGGCTGGAGGCCGCCAGCGCCTGCGCGGCGCTCTCCACTGCCTCGACGTCGTAGCTCTCGGCGCGCAGCCGGATGGTCAGCAGCCGCAGCAGACCCGGGTCATCGTCGACCACGAGGATGCGCGCCTTGCGCTTGCCGGTCTGATTCAGGATCGCTTCTCTGTTAATCACATTCACCGTCCCGTGCTGTCAGGCTTGCGCTCGTTCATGGATCGCTCGATGTTGGCGATGGCATCAAGCTTGGCGCGCGCCGCCTCAAGCTCGCGCCGCAGGCGGCTATTCTCGTCCATCTCCGCCTGCAGCCTGTGGTTGGCACTCGCCATGCGCTCATGATCGGCACGCACAGCGTCCGCTTGGAGCCTGCGGTTTTCTGTGTCGAGCGTCAAATGGTCGTCAATTTGCGAAAGTTGCAGGAAGGCGAGGGCGCGCTCCCCGGGCAGCAGCATCTCCGGATTGGCCATGAGCTCGCGCAGCAGCCCCTGGGCGCGTGGCAGGTTGGCCGCCGGGTGCCCCGGCGTCCCCAGGATAAGCGCCAGTTTCAGCTGGTGACTGGGGGTCGGGGCGCTGTCGAAGTCACGTTGTGCGCTCGCCACGATCTCCGCCTGCTCGGCCGCCGGGCCCTGCACCAGGCGCTGCAGCAGCTGCAGGTACTCGCTCAGGAGCGTTGCGGTCGCCTCGGCCGGCACCACGGCGGGCGGCGGCTCCGGCGGGTGTTCACGCGCCAGCATGCCGGGGGTACACGCGGCCAGGGCCACAACGGCCGCCGCGCTCAGCGCGGCACGCAGCAGGGCTAGGGCCCGGTCGCACTCAGGCTGCATGGGCCTGGGCCTTGGTTTCGATGCGGCCGCTGGTGGCGCGGATCGGCATGGTGATGCGGAAATGCGCGCCCGGGAACTGGCCGTCGACGATCTGCACGGTACCGCCATGGGCAGCAACGAACTCGACGACGACCGACAGGCCGATGCCCGTGCCCTTGACCGCCGTGCTCTTGGCGGCGCGTCCGGTGTAGAAGGCATCGAAGATGTGGCCGCGGTCCTCGACCGGGATGCCGGGACCTGCGTCGGCGACGTCGAGCACCAGCTGCGCTCCGGTGGCGCGCGCCTGCAGGTGGATGGTGCCGCCCTTGGGGGAATACTTGACGGCGTTGGACACCAGGTTCTCGAGGATCAGCCGGATCTTGCCGCGGTCGGCAACGAGGGTCACATCCTCCACCCGCACATCGAGACGCACGCGCTGCGACAGCAGCGTCAGCTGCTGGTTCTCCAGCACCTGTTTCACCAGCGGGCGCAGCCGGAATTCGGTGGCTTCGAGGCCGACGCTGGAGGTCTGCCAGGCGCTGAAAGACAGCAGGTTCTCGATCATGCGCTGCAGCTTGATGCCGTTCTCACGCAGGATGGCCGCCACTTCGCGCTGGTTGGAATCAAGCTCACCCACCGCCCCGTCCATTAAGAGCTCAGTGCCCTCGCGGATGTTAGCGAGTGGCGTCTTCAACTCGTGCGACATGTGTCGCAGGAAGCGGTTGCGCTCGTGCGCCAGTTCCAACAGACGCTGCCGCAGCCACTCGAGCTGCCCGCCGAGGCGCTCCAGGTCATGCGGGCCGGCCACGACGATCGGGTTGGTGAAGGTGCCCTCGCCGAGCTCGCTGATGGCCCGGTCGAGCTGCCGCAGCGGCCGTCCGACCCCGATGGTCAGCACGAATACCGCCACCACCGCCAGCGGCAGCAGCAGCGCCGCCTGCCACAGGAGCTGCTTGCGTGCCTGCAGCGTGCGCTCCTCGAGGGCTGCCACCTCGGTGTCGACCTGGGTATTGCTCTGTTGCGCCACGCGTTCCACCAGGGTCGACATCTGCGTAAAGCGGGCGGACAGATCCGACGCCGCGGCCGCATCCGAGGTGGCGCCGCGCTTCATCACGGCGGCGCGGATGGTGCCCTGCAGCGCGCCGACCTCGATCAGCGTATCGCGCGTGCCGCTGCTCGCCAGGCGCTGCAGCTGCTCACGGGTGGCACTCAGGCGCCCGTCCTGCGTGCCGTACAGGTCGAGGAGCTTCGGGTCGTTGAGCACCTGGTAGAGGCGCGCGGTGCGCTCCAGGGAGGCGATCTGGCCGAACAGTTCCTGGCTGGCCCGGGCCCCGGTGACGCCCTGGATGACGATCTTCTGGCCGGTGTCGGCCAGGTCGCGAATCTGCAACACCGCCGTCAGAATGGCGATCAGGAGCGGCACGGCGATCAGCGCCAGGCCGACTAGCATCAGTCCACTCAATGACTTGGGACGCCCCCACTGCATGGGGCGCCATTCTACCTAGCGCACCGGGACGCGTCTTGAAATGCCGGGCCCTGTGGGCGGCGCACCTACCAGGGCTCGCGCTGCAGCTGCTGCTCCCAGCGGTAGGCGCTACGCACGATCGTGTCGAGGTCGTCCAGGCGCGGGCGCCATCCAAGCTGCGCGCGGATGCGCTCGGCGCGTGCCACGAGCGAGGGGGGATCGCCGGCGCGGCGCGGCTGCTCGCGCACATTCAGGCGTTTGCCGGTGACCCGTTCAACGCTCGCCAGCACTTCGCGCACGCTGTAGCCGTGCCCGTAGCCCACGTTGAGGATGGTGGAGGCGCCCCCGTTGCGCAGGTAGGTGAGCGCATCCAGGTGCGCCGCTGCCAGATCCTCCACGTGGATGTAGTCGCGTACGCCGGTGCCGTCCGGGGTCGGGTAGTCGGTGCCGAAGATCGACAGCTCCGCGCGCTTGCCCACGGCCGCCTCGCAGGCCACTTTGACCAGCAGCGTGGCGTTGGGACTTGCCTGGCCGATTCGTCCGCTGGAGTCGCAGCCGGCGACGTTGAAGTAGCGCAGCGCCGCGTAACGCAGCGGCGTCGCCTGCGCAACGCCCGCCAGCATCCACTCCGACATGAGCTTGGAGGTGCCGTAGGGATTGATGGGCACGGTCGGTGTGTCCTCGGCGGCCACGCCGTCGGCAGGCATGCCGTACACCGCGGCGGTGGAGGAGAATACGAAGCTGTTGACGCCCGCCGCGACACAGCACTCGAGCAGTGAGCGCGTGGCGCAGGTGTTGTTGCCGTAGTACTTGAGCGGGTCGCTCACCGACTCCGGCACGATCGTGTAGGCGGCGAAGTGCATGACGGTATCGACGCCATGCTCGCGCAGGAGCGGCAGGACGGTGGCGGGGTCGCCGACCTTGCCCACCACCAGGGGCGCATCGAGCACGGCCTGGCGGAAGCCGCGCGACAGGTCATCCAGCACCACCACGCGTTCGCCGCGCGCGCGCAGCTGCAGGACCACGTGGCTGCCGATGTAGCCGGCGCCGCCGGTGACCAATATGCTGCCGTGTTTCATGGGGCAGGCATGATAAACAAAACACGGGCCGAGCAGCTGCAACCTTTCGCGGGGCTGACCCCGGAGGTCGTGCTGGACGCCGCCGCCGCCTTCGGACTGGAGCCTGACGGCCGCCTGTTTGCGCTCAACAGCTACGAGAACCGTGTCTATCAGCTGGGCGCGGACGAGCGACAGCTGGTGCTGAAGTTCTATCGCCCCGCGCGCTGGAGCGATGCGCAGATCGCCGAGGAGCACGACTTCACCGCCGAGCTTGCGCAGGCCGAGCTGCCCGTCGCAGCGCCGCTGTCGATTGACGGCGCAACGCTGCTGAAGTACGGCGATTTCCGCTTCGCCGCCTTTCCCTGGATGCGCGGACGTGCGCCGGAGCTGGATGCGCCGCAGGCGCGCGCGCTGCTCGGGCGCAGCATCGCACGCGTGCATCAGATCGGGGCGACGCGCCCGTTTCGCGTGCGCCCGCGCATCGGACTGGAGCGCCTCGGCTGGGAGGCGCGCTCGCAGCTGCTCGGCAGCGCGCTCCTGCCGGAGGCGCTGCACGAGCGCTACTCCTCGGTGAGTGGCGCGCTGCTGGAGCGTGTCAGCGGCGCCTTCGAGGCGGCCCGCGGCGTGCGCGAGATCCGTCTGCACGGCGACTGCCATCTCGGCAATCTTCTGTGGAACGAGCACGGTCCGGTGTTCGTGGACCTGGACGACTGCGCCACCGGCGTGCGCGTCCAGGATCTGTGGATGATGCTGTCGGGACCGGCAGCCGAGCAGCAGCGCCAGTGGGCCGAGATTCTCGAGGGCTACCAGCAGTTCGCCGACTTCGACTTCCTCGAAGTCACCCTCATCGAGCCGCTGCGCGCGCTGCGCATGTTGCATCACGCCGCCTGGGTGGTGCATCGCTGGGCCGATCCGGCCTTCCCGCGCGCCTTTCCCTGGGCGGCCGAGCCGCGCTACTGGGAGGGTTACCTGAATGACCTGTTGGAACAACTCGCCACCATCGACGAGCCACCGCTCCTGCAGGGCTGAAGACGCAGTCGGCGGAAAATGCCGATCAGGTACGTGCATGAATGCGCACAGAAGCGTTATTGTGCGCGCCTTGCGGGGTATATGACTTAATGCCGAGGGCCTGCAGGTAACGCGCGCAGCAATGTCGATTTTCAACAGAAATCTGGCCGTCTGCCTCGTCCTCGCGACGCTGGCCGGTGCGTGCGACTCGGGCAAGTCCGGGTCCCTCGTGCCGCACGCGCACTCGGCAGCGCCCGCCAAGCCGGTCAGCCCCGACGCGGCGCGCCTCAGAGGCATGGTGAATGCGCTCGCCGCCAACAAGGCGAGCCCTGTGCCGGTGCAGGTGAAGTTCGACCTGCCGGCGCACCCCAGCCGTGGCGCAGCCGGTGAGCATTGATCTGGTGGTGGTGCCGCTCAATGCCCTGATCGACCGGGTGTCCGGCAAGGTCGAGGCGGACGACGGCCTGCAGGTGCTCGACGGCGCGCAGATCCCATCGGTCGACCGACCCGCGGAGGGCATGGCGATCAACCACACGATCAAGGTGCTGCCGACGCGCGACGGCATCTACGTTTTCCGCGCCGTGGTCTCCGTGGAGTCCGGCGGCGTGACCTCCAGCGAGACCTACTCGATGCCGCTGATCGTCGGTGCCGGCATCCCGGATCTGCCTGCCAAGGGCAGCAAGACTGCTGCTGCGACGCAATAGAGCGTCCCGCGCGAAACTTCGGCTGACTTTATCTCTCGCCGCGCGATTCGACAGAAGCGGGAGGGGGTTCACAGGGAAGCCGTAGGCCGGTCCGTATGATCTGAGTCGGGCCCCCACGACCCCGTTATGTCAAACCCGCAGACCGTTCGGACGCGCCCGGAACAGCACTCCGCTTCCGAGGCGACCACTACCCTGGTGCGCGCCGACCCGCGGCCGCTCGCCGAGTCCCATCCGGACCTGCACCCGCAACTGCGCAGCCAGCTGCACGAACTGCAGCTGCGTACCAACAGCCTGACGCCCGACATCGACATGCTGCTGCGCCTGATCAACGACCACTACGTGGCCATCGACGCCGAGCGCCGCGGCATCGTCGAGTCGATGCGCCTGATGGCCGACGAGGCGCGCGCGCTGGCCACCGAGCAGCGGGCGCGCAGCTCCGGGCAGCTGCAGGTGATCCTCGATCACATCAAGGACGTGGTGCTGACCGTCGACGAGCAGGGTGTCATCCGCACCTTCAACCCGACCGGCGAGCGTGTCTTCGGTTACGACCAGGCCGAAGTCGTCGGCCAGCGCATCGATCTGCTGCTGCCGCCCCTGGCGCTCAACGAAACCATTCCCGAAGCACTGCAGCGCCTGGCGACGAGCCTGGACGATACGGCGCGGGATCTCGCGGCCCGCGAGCTGTGGGCGCGACGCAAGAATGGCGCGACGTTTCCGGCCGAGATCGCCGTCAGCAAGGCGCCGCTGTCGCGCCGCGAGATGTTCGTACTGTGCCTGCGCGACGTGACGGAGCGGCACCAGAGCGAGCAGGCGATGCGCGAGAACGCCGCGCGCTATCGCCTGCTGGTCGATCACGCCCCGGAGGCCATCGTCATTCTCGACGTCGACTCGGGTCATTTCACCGATGCCAACGACAAGGCGCAGAAGCTCTTCGGCCTCGATCGCGCACGGCTGCTCGAGGCCGGGCCCATCACCTTGAGTCCGCCGCAGCAGCCCGGCGGCATGCCCTCCGAGGAGCACGCGCGCGGCTACATGCGGCGTGCGCTTGCCGGCGAGGCGCCGGTATTCGAATGGACGCTGTACGACGCCGCCGGCCGCGAGACCGTGTGCGAGGTGCGCCTGGTGCGCCTGCCGAGCGGTGAGCGCCGGCTGCTGCGCGGCAGCATCGCCGACATCAGCGCCCGCAAGCGCGCCGAGCGCATGGATGCCGCCGAGCGCCAGGTGTTCGAGCAGATCACGCGCACCGCGCCGCTGCCCGAAGTACTGGTATCGATCACCCGGCTGATCGAGTCGGCCGGCGTCGGCACCGCAGCCGCGGTCAGCGTGCTCGCCGAAGACCACGGCAGTTTCAGCCAGCTGCTCGCACCGCAGCTGCCGGCGGCGCTGCGCGCAGAGCTGCTGCACGCCACGCTCGATTTGCAGCACGGCTCGTGCGCGGCGGCCGTTTGTCTGGAGCGGCAGGTGCTGGTGGCGGACGTGGCGCGCGATCCGTTCTGGAGCACGCCGCGCGCCGCGGCACTGGCGGCCGGGCTGCGTGCCGCCTGGTCGACGCCGATCCTGGCGGCCGCCGGCCAGGTGCTGGGGGCGCTGGGCGTGTACCGCAGCGACTGCGGCCTGCCGACCGAGGCCGAGGCGCAGATCATGGCGCGCGCCGCGCAACTGGCGGGCATCGCGATCGAGCGCCATCGCAGCGAGGAGGCACTGCGCAGCAGCGAGGCCAAGTTCCGCGGCCTGTTCGAGAGCATCACCGAGGGCGTTTACCAGAGCGGGCGCGACGGCGCGCTGCTGTCGGTCAATCCGGCATTCGTCAGCATGCTCGGTTATGCGACGGCGGCCGAGCTGTACGCACTGCCCTCGGCGGCCGCGCTCTACTGGAATCCGGACGATCGCGCCGAGTTCTCGCGCCGCGTCGAGGCGGAAGGGGAGATCCGTGACGCGGAGTTCCTCATGCGCACGCGCGACGGTCAGCAGCTGGTGATCCTGGAAAATGCCCGCGCGATGCGCGATCCGACCGGCCGCATCACCGGCTACGAGGGTACGCTGGTCGACATCACCGAGCGCAAGCGCGCCGAGCAGGCGATATTCGCCGAGAAGGAGCGCGCCCAGGTCACACTGCAGTCGATCGGCGATGCGGTGATCAGCACCGATGCGCTGGGCCACATCGAATACATCAACCCGGTCGCCGAGAATCTCACCGCCTGGACGCTGGCCGAGGCGCGTGGCCAGCCGATCGGCGCGGTGATGCGGCTGGTCAACGAGTTCACGCGCGAGCCGATCGAGAACTCGCTCACCGGCGCGCTCGGGCGCGCCAAGCGCGGCGCCGCGCCCGATCATGCCGTGCTGATCACGCGCGCCGGCAACGAGGTGGCCATCCAGGAGTCGGCGGCGCCGATCTGCGACCGCGCCGGCCGCGTCATCGGCGCGGTGGTGGTGTTCCACGACGTCACCAGCGAGCGGCGCCTGAAACGCGCGCTGTCCTGGCAGGCGAGCCACGATGCGCTGACCGGACTCATCAACCGCCGCGAATTTGACAACCGCCTGCACGCGGCGCTCCTCAGCGCACAGCGCGGCGAGGGCGCCTACGCGCTTCTCTACATCGATCTGGATCAGTTCAAGGTCGTCAACGACACCTGCGGTCACCAGGCCGGCGACCGCCTGCTGCGCGAGGTGACCGGCCTCCTGCAGGCGCACGTACGCACCATGGACACCATTGCGCGGCTCGGCGGCGATGAGTTCGGCGTGCTGCTGGAGAAGTGCCCGCCGGAACACGCCTCGCGCATCGCCGAGGGGGTGCGCCAGGCGATCCGCGATTTCCGCTTCGTCTGGGGTGCCACCACCTTATCGGTGGGCGCGAGCATCGGCGTGGTGCAGATCCGTGCCGAGACGCAGAACGTGGCGAGCGTCATGAGCGCTGCGGATATCGCCTGCTATGCGGCCAAGGATGCCGGGCGCAACCGCATCCACGTTTACGAAGCAGACGGCGGCTCGCCGCGCCACAAGGAAATGCACTGGGTGGCGCGCGTGACGCGCGCCGTCGAGGACCAGCGCCTGGAGCTGTTCTTCCAGCCGATTGCAGCGCTCGGCGGGCAGGCCACGCGCGCCTTTCACGAGCTGACCGTGCGCCTGCGCGATGATGCCGGCGCGCTCGTGCCGCCCAGCGAATTCATTCCCGCGGCCGAGCGCTACAACGTCATGTCGGTGATCGACCGCTGGGTGGTCGGGCAGGCGATCGAGCTGCTGCGTACGCGCCAGCGGCGCGGTCAGTCGCTGCCGCTGCTGGCGGTGAACCTGTCCGGCACCTCGCTGAATGACGCCTCGTTCGTGGAATTCGTACTGCAGAGTGTCGGTGAGCCGGCGATCGCCGCGGCGCTGTGCTTCGAGATCACCGAGACCGCGGCGGTGACGAGCCTGGTGAGTGCGCGCTACCTCATGAGCGAGCTCAAGGGGCGCGGCTGCCGTTTCGCACTCGATGACTTCGGCACCGGCGTGTGCTCGTTCGTGTACCTGAAGACTCTGCCGGTCGATTTCCTCAAGATCGACGGCCAGTTCATCAAGGACATCACCCAGGATCCGGTCGATCGCAGTATGGTCGAGGCCATCGGCAAGGTGGGGCGTGCGCTCGGCATCGCCACGATCGCCGAGTGCGTCGAGAGCGAAGCCGTGCTGGCCGAACTCAAACGCATCGGTGTGGATTTCGCACAAGGGTTCCATCTGGCCCCGCCGCTGCCGCTTGCGCAACTGCCGCAGTGATCCAACATCGTAGCGCGCCTGCCACTCGCTTCGTCCAAAACTGAATGGTGCCCTGCACGGCGGCTGCGTAGAATGCGCGCTCCCGCAAACAGCGAAAGCCTCACGTGTATCAACCTCGCATCCTTCGCGGCGCCCGCGCCGGCGTCCTGACTCTGCTCTGCATGGCCGGCGTGCTGTGTGGCGCTGCACCGGCAGCGCTCGCCGCGCCAGCCTCCTCGGAAACGGTCGCCGCGCAACTGCGCGATGCGGCGATGGCCGGACACGATATCGCCTATACCTGGGTGAGCGAGCTCACCACGCGTTTCGGGCCGCGCCCGGCAGGCTCGGCCAACGAGCAAGCCGCTGCCGAGTGGGCGCAAGCGCGACTCAAGGCACTCGGTTTCGAGAACGTGCACATCGAGACCTTTCCGATCACCGCCTGGGTGCGCGGCAGCGAGAGCGCCCAGCTGGTGGCGCCCATCAGCCAGCCGCTGGTGATCGCCGCCCTCGGCGAGTCGCCGCCGACACCGCCCGGCGGGCTCGAGGGCGACGTGGTGTTGTTCGGCACATTGAACGAACTGAAGGCCGCCGCGCCAGGCTCGCTCAGCGGCAAGATCGCCATGGTGACGCAGCACATGGTGCGTGCCCAGGACGGCGCCGGCTACAGCGCGGCGGTCGTGGCCCGCACCGACGGACCGCAGGCGGCGGCCGAGCGCGGCGCGATCGCCTTCCTGCTGCGCTCGGTCGGCACCGACAGTCACCGCATCGCCCACACCGGCACTACCCGCTATGTCGACGGCAAAGTGCCAGTGCCCTCGTTTGCGCTCTCCGCGCCCGACGGCGACCAGTTCGAGCGCCTCGCAGCTCTGGGGCAGGCCATCCGCGTGCGCCTGGTCTCGGGCGCCTCCTACCGCGCCGACGCGCACTCGCAGAACGTCATCGCCGACGTGCGCGGCGGCGAGCGGCCCCAGGAGATCGTGCTGCTCGGCGCGCACCTCGACAGCTGGGACCAGGGGACCGGAGCCATCGATGACGGCACCGGGACCGCCATCATCACCGCTGCCGCCAAGCTCATCCGCGACCTGCCGCACCGTCCGCGGCGCACCGTGCGGGTGGTGCTGTTCGGCTCCGAGGAAGTCGCGCAGCCGGCACCGCCGGGCGGCGCGTACGGCGGACACGCCTACGCGACGACCCACCAGGCGGAGCTGGCCAACCACGTGCTCACCGGCGAAAGCGACTTGGGCACCGACCATGTCTATGCGGTGGCACTGCCCAAGGCCGTCTTCAGCGGCGCCTTCGCCGACACCGTCATGCGGGTGCTGACGCCGATCGGCGTGCTGAGCGCCGAACACCCGCCCGAGGATGCCGGCACGGACGTGGGGCCGTCGGTGGAGGCGGGCGTGCCGGCGTTCGTCCTCAACCAGGACGGCATGCGCTACTTCGACATTCACCACACGCCCGACGACACGCTCGACAAGGTCGACCGCACGCAGCTGGATCAGAACGTCGCCGCCTGGGCGGCGCTGGTATGGCTCGCGGCCGACAGCGCGATCGACTTCCGCAGTCACGCGGCCAACGCCCATCCTTAGCTCCCGGCCGCGCCGGCGCAGGCAGCTGCTGTTGCGCGGCGGCGCGCGCTTGCCGCAAGCTCCCTGCGCATGAGCGAGCAGATTCTGGTTTCCGGCGAGGCCGGCGTGTGTGAGCTGAGCTTCAACCGCCCCGAAAAGCGCAATGCCATCACCTTCGCCATGTACGAGGGGCTGTGCCGGGCGCTGGCCAGCGCGCAGGCCGACGGCGCGGTACGCGTCGTGCTGCTGCGCGGCGAGGGCGCCGGCTTCTGCGCCGGCAACGACCTGCAGGATTTCCTCGACGGCCCGCAGTTCAGCTCCGGCCATCCGGTGCTGCAGCTGCTGCGCACGCTGGTGCAGTTCGACAAGCCGCTGCTCGCGGCCGTGCACGGCCAGGCGGTCGGCATCGGTGTGACGATGCTCCTGCACTGCGACCTGGTCGTGGCCGCGCGCAGCGCGCAGTTTTCGCTCCCGTTCGTGTCGCTCGGCCTGGTGCCGGAGGCGGGCAGCTCGCTGCTGCTGCCGCGCCTCCTGGGACGCCAGCGGGCCGCAGAGCTGCTGTTCTTCGGCAAGCCCTTCGATGCGCCGCGCGCCCACGAACTGGGACTCGTGACCACCGTGGTCGCAGACGATGCGCTGCTCGAGGAAGCGCGCCGGCGCGCGCGCGCCCTGGCGCAGCAACCCCAGGCCGCGCTCAATGCCACGCGGCGGCTGCTGCGGCCGCCGCCGCAGGAGCTGCTGGCGCGCATCGACGAGGAGGCACGGATCTTCGGTGCACAGCTGCAGTCGGAGGAATTCCGTGCCGGGGTTCGCGCCTTTCTCGCCCGCGGCCGCGCTGGCTGAAGCGCCACAGCCATGGCCATCTACAGTCTGGAAGGACTCATCCCCGTGGTCGATCCGAGCGCCTTCGTGCATCCGCAGGCGGTGCTGATCGGCGACGTCATCGTAGGCCCGCGCTGTTACGTCGGGCCGGGCGCCTCGCTGCGCGGCGACTTCGGTCGCATCATCATGCGCGAAGGCGCCAACGTGCAGGACTGCTGCGTGCTGCACAGCTTCCCGAGCAAGGACACCGTGCTCGAGGTCGAGGCGCACATCGGCCACGCGGCGGTGCTGCACGGCTGTATCATCGGCCGCGGCGCACTCATCGGCATCGGCGCCATCGTCATGGACGACGTGGTGGTGGAAGAGGAGGCGTTCGTCGGCGCCGCGAGCTTCGTGCGCGCCGGCTTCGTCGTACCGCGCCGCACCCTGGTGCTGGGGGTGCCTGCACGGGTAGTGCGTGAACTCAAGCCTGAGGAACTCGCCTGGAAGGCCACCGGCACGCGCGAGTACCAGGAACTGGCCGAGCGCTGCCGCGCCTCGCTCAGGGAGTGCACGCCGCTGGCGCAGGCCGAGGCCGACCGCCCGCGACTGGGGCTTTCCGCGGCCGTGCCGCTGCACAGCATCGAACGCAAATGAGCGGCCGTCAGCCGCGCACCCACAGCACCGTGCCGATGCCGGCGAAAGTCATGATGACCGAACCGATCAGGTGCGTGCCCGCCGCCGCGAGCGCCCAGGCGGCGCGCCCTTGCTGCATGAGCGTCACCACTTCTGCGGAGAAGGTCGAGAACGTGGTGAGACCGCCGCAGAATCCGGTGATGATGAACAGGCGCCACTCGGGCGCGAGCGCTGAGTCGCTGGCAAACACCGCGACCGCCACGCCGACCACGTAGCCGCCGATCAGGTTGGCCGCCAGCGTCCCGGGCGGTACGTCGGGGAAATACTGGTTCAGCGTCAGACCGAGCCACCAGCGCAACAGCGCCCCCAGGCTGGCTCCGACACTTACCGCCGCGATCGCTTTCCACATGGTTGCGCCTCTTGTACCGCACGGCATCAGCGGCGCGCAACGATTCTTGTATGCTTGCGGCCGTCCGTGTTGCAGGCCACGAGCTCCTCGCGAAAGGACCACATGCGTAATTGCCGGTTCCCAGTGATCCTGTGGGCAGCGTGCCTCATGGCCCTGTGTGCCTGCTCGCCGCAGTCGCGCCAGCGCGCCGCCGATGCGCAGCTGCGCGACATCTATAGCAGCGAGTGGAAGTGGCGCACCGACCAGCAGGCGGACGACGAGGACGGCACCCGGCCGATCGCCGATCACCTGCCGCACGTCGATCCGGCCACGCAGCAGAAGCGCCTCAGCTACTGGCAGGATGTCCTCAAGCGCCTGGACGCCGTGCCGCGCGCCCGCCTGTCCCCGCCCGAGCAGCTCAACTACGACATCTATCGCGCGCAGATCGTGGTGCTGATCGCCAACCAGCGCTTCCGCGATTTCGAAATGCCGGCTAACTCCGACACCACCTTCTGGACCGACGTCGGCGGTACGGCCAACCGGACCTTCCGCTCGCTCACCGACTACGAGCACTGGCTTGCCCAGATGCGTGACGTGCCGCGCTACTTTCACGAGGAAATGGACGAGATGCGTGCCGGCATGCGCCGTGGCTTCACGCCGCCGCAGGTCACCATGCAGGGTCGCGATACCTCCCTGACCGCGGTCACCGCGGCGACGCCGGAAAAGAGCCTGTATTACACCCCCTTCAAGGACATGCCGGGCATCGCACCGGCCAAGCAGGAGAGCCTGCGCGCGCAGGCCGTCAAGACCATCCGCGAGGTGGTGCAGCCGGCTTACGTGGAGCTCCTGCAGTTCATGCGCACCGAGTACGTGCCCGGCATGCGCACCACGCTGGCGGCGGCCGACCTGCCGGACGGCAAGGCCTACTACCGCGCCAAGATCAGGGAGTTCACCACCCTCGACATGGACCCGGCGCAGATTCACCAGCTGGGCGTGTCGGAGGTGCAGCGGCTGCACGAGGAAATGGTTGCGGCCATGCACGAGACCGGCTTCAACGGCGACTTCCCGGCCTTCCTCAAGTTCCTGCGCAGCGACCCGCGCTTCTATGCCAAGACGCCCGAAGAGCTGCTGATGCGCGCAGCCTGGATTGCCAAGCGCTTCGATGGCAAGGCGGGGCAGTACTTCGGCTACCTGCCGCGCGCCCGCTTTGCGATCAAGCCGGTGCCCGATGACCTGGCGCCGTTCTACACCGCCGGGCGCGGCGGCGCCGGCGTGTACCTCGTCAACACCTATGACCTGCCCAGCCGGCCGCTGTACAACCTCACCGCGCTCACGCTGCACGAATCGGCGCCCGGTCACGCCTTCCAGATCCCCATCGCGATGGAGCACAAGGACCAGCCGAGTTTCCGGCAGCTCACCTACATCTCGGCATACGGGGAGGGCTGGGCGCTCTACTGCGAGCGACTCGGCCTCGAGATGGGCATGTACGAGACCGCCTACGACCGCTTCGGCATGCTCGGCTACCAGATCTGGCGCGCCGCGCGCCTGGTGGTCGACACCGGCATCCACGCGCAGGGCTGGACGCGCCAGCAGGCCATCGACTACTTCACCGCGAACACCGCGCTCCCCGAGCGCGAGATCGGTACGGAGATCGATCGCTACATCGCCTGGCCGGGCCAGGCGCTGTCCTATTACCTGGGGGAGCAGGCCATCCTGCAAGCGCGTGCCAATGCGCAGAAAGCCCTGGGCGACCGCTTCAACATCCGCGCCTTCCACGATACGGTGCTGCAACTGGGCTCGGTGCCCCTGCCGGTGCTCACGAGCCGCATCGAGCGTTTCGTGGCGGACGGGGGCAAGGGTCCCTATCCCGACATGGAGTAGGCGGCGCGGGTGGAGTTAACATAGCTTCCGGTGGTTACCTCGCTTCGTAATAAGGAGACTCTATGAGACGCACGACGTGGCTGGTGGGGATCGGTGCCGCGCTCTTCGTGGTGGCCGGACAGGCCGCACTGGCCCAGGCGACACAGGAGAACAGTCAGCAGTCGAAGATGACCTCCTGCAATGCCGACGCCAAGACCAAGAACCTCACGGGCGATGACCGCAAGGCGTTCATGAAGACCTGCCTGTCCAACGCGCCGGCGCCGGCGGCGAAGACCAACAGCCAGCAGGAGAAGATGAAGTCCTGCAATGCCGATGCAAAGACCAAGGGTCTCACCGGCGCCGACCGCAAGACGTTCATGAAGACCTGTCTGAGCGGGTCCGCGAGCTGACGGACGAGGCAACTGCCGGGGCGCGGGCTCGCGACGATGCCCGCGCCCGGTGACTGATGCGCAGCTGATCGAGCCGCCGGCCGCGGTGAGGGTTGAATTCATGTCGGACGAGGCGTCCTTCGCCGCCGAGGGCGGCTGCACCTGCCGTGCCGTGCGCTACCGGCTGGCGCGCCGGCCGCTGATCGTGCATTGCTGTCACTGCCACTGGTGCCAGCGCGAAACCGGCAGCGCCTTCGCCATCAACGCCATGATCGAGTCTTCCGCGCTCGAGCTCCTGTGCGGTACTCCGGAGTACGTGTCGACCCCGAGCGCGAGCGGCAAGGGCCAGAGCATCGCCCGCTGCCCGGCCTGCCGCATCGCGCTGTGGAGCCACTACTCAGGTCTGGGCGCTGTCGTGAGCTTCGTGCGCGTCGGCACGCTCGATGAGGCGCAAGCCTGCCGCCGGATGTGCACATCTTCACCGACTCCAAGCAGCCGTGGGTGGTGCTGCCAGCCGGGGCCCGCGTGTTCGGGGAGTATTACAAGAGCCGCGAGGTGTGGAGCGCGGAGAGCCTGGCGCGGCGCGAGGCGCTGCGCAGCTGATCTGCCTGCACTTACTGGCCCGCCATGGGCCGGATGAAGCGTCGCGCGAAGTCCTCCATCACGCGCTTCTTGTCCGCGAGCGTCGAGTGCTGGCCCGCCGTGAAGGTGAAGGGATAGCTTACCCCGCCGCTCATGCCGAGCGCGGCGAGGCGCTGGAAGGTGGCCAGCTCCGGCGGCGTCGACAGACCGATCACGGTTTCGAACGGCACGTGCTCGCGTCCGGCATCGCGGCGCAGACGCGCGAATTCGAGCAGCAGCTGCGGGACCTGCTCGGGGGTGTTGCCGGCCCCGATCCAGCCATCGGCCTTGGCCGCAGCGCGCTGCAGTGCGACCGGCGCCGTACCGCCGGTGAAGATCGGTACCGGACGTTGCGGTGCGGGGGATATCTGCAGCGGCGGAAAATCGATCAGGGGGCCATGGTGTTCGACCATGCCGCCGGCCCAGAGCTTGCGCAGCACCTCCAGCATCTCGTCGAAACGCTTGCCGCGCGTGTGGAAATCGACCCCGTATATCTCGAACTCGTCCTTCATCCAGCCGATGCCCGCGCCGAGGATGAAGCGGTTGTTGCTGAGGATCGCCAGCGTGCCGGTGGCGCGGGCCACCTCGAACACGTTGCGCAGCGGCAGCACGTACACCGCCACCGAGAAACGCAGACGCTCGGTGGCGGCGCTGATGGCGCCGAGCGTGGCCCAGCAGTCCGGATACCACGAATCGGGCGCCATCGGCGGCTTGCCGTCGGCGGAATAGGGGTAGGGCGCCTTGACGTCACGCGGGAAAACGCCGTGGTCGCCGAGCATGACGCCGTCGAAACCGACTTCCTCGGCAAAGCGCGCCGCCTCGACGATCTGGTCGGGCTCCATCCAGGTGAGCATCTGCCAGAATTTCATCGTCAGCCTTTCTAGCGGGCGAACTTGCCGCGGTTGAAGAAGCGGTCGAAGGCCTCGGCATCGGCGCCAGCGAAGGCGCTCTTGTCACGTTCCAGGAAACGCTCCCCGTGCGCCACGCCGCGCTGCACCGCCGGCCGCGCCCCGCAGGTGTCGTACCAGCGCGCCAGCGCCGGCCAGGGGGCCAGCCCCGCACCCGAGGGGTCCGCCAGCCAGGGAAAGATCGAGCCGGCGGTGCGGATCCAGGGCCAGGTCGCGACATCGGCGATGGAGTACTCGGCGCCGCCCAGCCAGGGGCTCACCGCCAGGCGCCGGTCGAGCACCCCGAAGATGCGGCGCACCTCGCTCGTGTAGCGGGCGACGCTGTAGTCATTGCCGGCCGGTGCGTAGCGGGTGAAATGCACCAGCTGGCCGAACATCGGCCCCACCGAGGTGAGCTGCACCATCAGCCACTGCAGCGCTTCCGTACGTGCGGCGCCATGCCTCGGCAGCAGCTGCCCGGTTTTTTCCGCCAGGTAAATGAGGATCGCGCCGCTTTCGCAAACCGCCTGTTTACCGCCCGCGACATCGTCGTCGACGATCACCGGGACCTTGTTGTTCGGGCTGATTGCCAGGAACTGGGGCTCATGCTGCTCACCGGCAAACACGTTGACGTGGTGCAGCCGGTACGCAAGCCCGGTTTCCTCGAGCAGGATCGTGATTTTCACCACGTTCGGGCTGCTCATGCCGTAGACGTCGATCATCGTGTGCACCGTGCGCGCAGCTTGCCTGGTGCGCATCGCCCAAATGCGTGAGGACAGCGCTGCCGCTACCCCATATGTGCGATGACGGTACCCCCGCGGCAGCAGGTACGCTAGGCGAGTTATCAGCGGTGGCCGACCAGGGGGCGCGTGTGAGCGATACGCTGCAGGTGCTGAGTGACAAGCAGGCGCTGCATGAACTTACCCTGACCTACTGCCGTGCCTGCGACCGGCGCGATTTTGCGCTGCTGCGCACTCTCTATCACGACGACGCCGTCGATGACCACGGCGCCATGTTTCGCGGCTCGGCCGATGAATACCTCGCCTGGCTGCCGCCGGTGCTCGCACAGTTCGAGGCGACCGTGCACTCGATCAGCAACGCGCTGTTCAAGGTGGAGGGCGATGCCGGGCAGGGCGAGCTGTACACGGTGGCTTATCACCGCACGCCTGCGCCGGCGGCCCGGGAAATCGTCATCGGCGGGCGCTACCTGGATCGTTACCAGCGTCGCGGCGGGGTGTGGCGCTTCCTGCACCGCTCGCTGGCACTCGACTGGTGCCGCGTGCAGGAAGTCGACACCGCGGCCTATCGCGAATTTGCCGCCGGCGCCCCCGCCGGGCGCACGGATGCGCAGGATCCGTCGTATCTTGCACTGCCGTGGTTTGCGCGCCATGAGCCGCGGCGCTGAGGTCGAGGGGCACAGTGGGAGACAGTTGACCATGAAGTTCTGGTTGTCCCTGGTGGCGGTGCACGAGACCGAGCAGCTGCCGCAGCTGGCGCGCTGCGCCGAGGAGCTCGGCTTTCACGGACTGATGGTGGGCGACCACCTCATCTGGCCGGCGCACATCGCCACGCGCTATCCCTATTCGCCGGACGGCAAGATCTTCGTGCCGCCCGATACGCCCTGGCCGGATCCGTGGGTACTGTTCGCGCACCTCGGCGCGCTGTGCCCGCGCCTGCACTTCGCTTCCAACATCTACCTGGCGGCGCTGCGCGACCCGTTCACGGTCGCCAAGAGCGTGGCGACCGCCGCGGCGCTGACGCAGGGTCGCATCGTCTGCGGCGTGTCGGCCGGCTGGCTGAAAGAAGAGTACGAGATCGCCGGCGTCGACTTCGCCAGCCGCGGGCCGCGCCTGGATGAGGCGCTCACCGTGGTGCGCAAGCTGTGGAGCGGGCAGGTGGTGCAGCATGCCGGCGAGCGCTTCCGCTTCGAGGGCATCATGTGCCCGGCACCGCCCGCGCCGCTGCGCATCTGGTGCGGCGGCGGCGCGCCGGCGGCCATGCGCCGCGCCGCGCAGCACGATGGCTGGCTGCCCCTGCCCATGACAGTGGCGCAGACGCGCGCCGCGCTCAGCGAACTTGGCGCCATGCGCCGTGCCGCCGGACGGGCCGCGCAACCGTTCGAGGTCGGTCTGCCGCTCGCCGAACCGGTGACGCAGGCCGCGGTCGATGCGGTGCGCGCACTCGGCATCGGCGACCTGGTGGTCATCGCCCCCTGGCTGCCCTCACCCTGGGACAGCGTGACCTGGCTCGATGCCGGCGATGACATGTCGCGCCTGGACACAAAGCAGAAGGCGCTCGAGCGCTACGCCGCCGCGGTGCTGCACAAGGTGCACTAGGAGAACCTGCGTGATCAAGACCATCGCATTTCTCAAGGCCAAGAAGGGCATGTCGCGCGCCGCGTTCATCGAGTACTACGAGACGCGCCATGCGCCCCTGATACTGTCGATCGCCCCGCAGGTGTGCGATTACCGCCGCAACTTCATCGATGACAGTGGCGCCATCGTGGCGCCGGGCGCGGCGGCACGCGATTTCGATGTGGTGACGGAGCTGTGGTACGCGGACGAGGCGGCCTTCGCCGCGGCTATGGCCGCGTTCACCGCGCCGGCGAACGCGGCCCGCATCGCCGCGGACGAGGAGCACCTCTTCGACCGCGCCTATACGCGCTTCTACGTCGTCGACGAGCGCCACTCGGCGCGCTGAGCGGGGTCCCCGCGCTCTAGCCCTGGCGCTTGAAGTACTGCACCGCGCGCTCGTGCTTCTGGGCGGCGGCACGCGTCGCGAACGTGCCGAGGTTGCGGCGCCGCCCGGTGCGCGGGTCGGCCTTGCGCGCGTACAGACGATACTCGCCGGACTTCAGTTTGCGGATCATGACGGGCTCCTCGCGTGCCTTTAAGAGCGGGCGGCAACTGTGGCACCGCGCGCGCTGCGCCGCATGTCGGCGTGCGCTGCTTCTGCGCGTCGGAAACGTCACTCAAACGGCTGCCTCCGCTATAGATAGAATGCATACCAAGGCGGCAAAATATCATTATTTGTTCAGGTACCGTCCTGCCTAAACTGCGCGCAGCATGCGCCTCCCGACCTCGTCCGCGTCCTATCCCCTGAGCGGGCAGCAGCTGCCGTGTCTGGTGGACGGGGAATTCATCACCACCGCCAAGAGTTTCGCCAATACCGACCCGGTCGACGGCAGCACCCTGTGTTCGGTGAGCGAGGCGGACGCGGCGCTGGTCGATCGCGCGGTGCAGGCGGCGCGTGCGGCGCTGCGCGGCCCGTGGGGCCGCCTGTCGACGGCGGAGCGCTGTGCACTGTTGCGCAAGGTCGCTGACCGCATCGAGCAGCGCTTCGCCGAGTTCGTCAGTGCCGAGATCGCCGACACCGGCAAGACGCTGCAGCAGGCGAGCACGCTCGACATCCCGCGCGGCGCCGCCAATTTCCGCGCCTTCGCAGACCTGGCGCTGGCGCGCTCGTCCGAGTGCTTCGAGATGGGCACCGCAGACGGCCGCGGTGCGCTCAACTACGCGGTGCATAAACCGGTCGGCGTGGTGGCGGTGATTGCCCCCTGGAACCTGCCGTTTCTGCTGCTCACCTGGAAGGTGGCGCCGGCGCTTGCCTGTGGCAACGCCGTGATCGCCAAGCCCTCCGAGGAGACGCCGTCCTCGGCAGCTCTGCTGGCGCAGGTGATGCAGGAGGCCGGCGTGCCGCCGGGGGTGTTCAACCTGCTGCATGGCTTGGGAGCCGGCTCAACCGGCGAGGCTCTGGTCAGCCACCCCGACGTCAATGCGATCGCCTTTACCGGTGAGTCGGCGACCGGTACGGCCATCATGCGCAGTGCCGCGGACTCGGTGAAGTCACTGTCGTTCGAACTCGGCGGCAAGAACGCCGCGCTGGTGTTCGCCGATGCCGATTTCGAGGCGGCGGTGGCCGGCACCATGCGTTCGGTGTTTGCCAACTGCGGCCAGGTGTGCCTGTGCTCCGAGCGCGTCTACGTCGAGCGGCCGCTGTTCGAGCGCTTCGTCGCAACCCTCGCCGAGCGCGCCCGCGCGCTCAAGATCGGCGGCCCGTATGCCGGCGCTGACTTAGGTCCCCTGATCTCGCGCGCTCACCGCGACAAGGTGCTGTCCTATTACCGCCTGGCCCGAGCCGAGCACGGCGAGATCGTCTGCGGCGGCGGGGTGCCGTCCTTCGGCGATGCCCGTGACCGCGGCGCATTCATCGAGCCGACCATCGTGCGCGGCCTCGCCGAAGGGGCACGCTGCGTCAAGGAGGAGATCTTCGGGCCCGTCTGCCACATTGCGCCGTTCGACAGCGAAGAACAGGCGGTGGCACTGGCCAACGACACCCGCTACGGGCTCGCCGCCGCGGTGTGGACCGGCAATCTGCAGCGCGCCCATCGCGTGGCGCGCGCCATGGAAGTGGGCATCGCCTGGGTCAACGACTGGTTCTTGCGCGATCTGCGCACCCCGTTCGGCGGGGTGAAGCTGTCGGGCATCGGCCGGGAGGGCGGGGCGCATTCGCTCGCCTTCTTCTCCGAGCCCATGAACATCTGCGTGAAGCTGTAGCACCCGCATGCCGAGCACTACCTTCGAGCCGCACGCCATCGCCACGCTGCTCGATCAGGCGGCGCGTGACCGGGTGCCGGTCGCGCAGCTGGCCGAGCACGGTCTTGCGCTCACCCTGCCGCAGGCGTACGAGGTGCAGGCAGGGCTCCTCGGCCTGCGTGCGGCACGCGGCGAGCGACTCGTCGGCGTGAAGATGGGGTTCACAAGTCACGCCAAGCGCGTGCAGATGAAGATCGACGATCTCATCTGGGGGCGTCTCACCGACGGCATGCAGGTGCCCGACGACGGCGAGGTATCGCTCGGGCGCTTCATCCATCCGCGCATCGAGCCGGAGCTGGCGTTCCTGTTGCAGCGGCCGCTGCGGGGCAAGGTGAGCGCCAGCGAGGCGCGCGCCGCGCTCAAGGCGGTGGCGCCCGCCCTGGAGATCGTCGACAGCCGCTACCGCAATTTTCGCTTCTCGCTCGCCGACGTCATCGCCGACAACTCCTCCGCGGCCGCGTTCGTGGTGGGTGCCTGGCAGCCGCCGCGGGATCTGACGGGGCTGCCGATCGTCATGTCATTCGACGGCCGCGCGGTGCAGGCCGGGTCGTCGGCCGCCATCATGGGGGATCCCATCGAGTCTCTGCTCGCCGCCGCCCGCCTGGCGGGGGAGTCAGGCGTGACGCTCGAGGCCGGCTGGGTGGTGATGGCAGGGGGCGCCACCGCCGCCGAGCCGCTCACCGCCGGCACCCGCGTGAGCGTCGACATTGCCGGACTCGGTGGCGCCACAGTGCGGGTGTCGCCATGAAGCGCGCGGCGCCGAGCGGCGCTGGCGGCCGCGGGGAAAGCGGCGTGGTCGCAGGCAAAGCCAAGCCGCGCGGCACCTTTCCGCACTTTCGCCGCGCCGGCGATTTCATCTTCGTCTCCGGCACGAGCGCGCGGCGGCCCGACGACTCGATCGCCGGCGCCGAGCGCGACGGCGACGGTGGCCATGTGCTCGACATCCGCGCGCAGACGCGCGCCGTGCTGGAGAACATCCGCGACATTCTCGCCGGCGCCGGCGCGACCCTTGGCGACGTGGTGGAGATCAGCACGTTCCTGTTACGCATGAGCGACTTCGAAGGCTACAACCAGGTGTACAGCGAATTTTTCGACTACCAGGGTCCGGCGCGCACCACCGTCGCGGTGGCGGCGCTGCCGCACCCGCTGCTATTGATCGAGATCAGGGCCGTGGCCTACCGGCCGCCAGACCGTGACGCAGTACGCGGCGCATGAGCCGTCGCGCGAGGAGACTGCCGTGAACATGATCGACATCCATTCGCACTTCCTGCCACGCAGCTGGCCGGATCTGGCGGCGCGCTTCGGCTCACCCGACTGGCCGTGGATGAGGCACACCGCCACAGGCCAGGCCATGCTCATGGTGGGCGAGCGGGAGTACCGGCCGGTGACCGCCGCCTGCTGGGACACGGCGGTGCGGCTCGAGGACATGGATCGCGACGGCGTGGACGTGCAGATCATGTGCGCCACGCCGATCCTGTTCGCCTATCACCGTCCGGCCGCCGAGGCGCTCGAGTGCGCGCGCATCTTCAACGATGCGGCGCGTGAGATGTGCGCCGCGCGGCCGCGGCGCCTGAAGTCGCTGTGCCAGGTGCCGCTGCAGGACACCGACCTGGCCTGCCGCGAGCTCAGCCGCGCCATGGCCGACGGTCACGTCGGCGTGCACATCGGCAATCACGTCGGCGCGCGCGACATCAACGACGACGGGATCATCACCTTCCTGCAGCACTGCGCCGCGGAAGGCGCGGCCGTGTTCGTGCACCCGTGGGACATGATGGCGCAGGAGCGCATGCCCAAGTACATGCTGCCCTGGCTGGTAGCGATGCCGGCCGAAACGCAGCTGTCGATCCTGTGGCTGATTCTCTCCGGCGCATTCGAGCGGCTGCCGCGCTCGCTGAAGCTGTGTTTCGCACACGGCGGCGGCAGCTTCCCGTATCTGGCCGGCCGGGTCGACAACGCCTGGCGCAACCGTGACATCGTGCGCGAGGACTGCCCGCGGCTGCCGTCATCGTACGTCGACCGCTTCCACGTCGACGCCGCGGTGTTCTCGGGCGATGCGCTCACCTTCCTCGTCAAGACCATGGGCGAGGACCGCGTGATGCTCGGTTCCGACTATCCCTTCCCGCTCGGCGAACAGCAGGTGGGCAAGCTCATCTCCTCGCATGAAGGCCTGACCGCGAGCGCGCGCGACAAGCTGCTGGTGGGCAACGCCGCACGCTTCTTCGGTCTGGAGCCGGCCCGAGCCCGCAAGTCTGCAGCGCCGGCGGCGCGCCGCCGCGCCTAGCACACGGCCGGTCCCGCGCCGGCGCGAACCGGCTATGATCGGCTGGCATGACATCGGCACGCCTCGAGCGCTGGATCACGCGCAAGTTCCGCCTGCGTCACGTCGAACTCATCGCCGAACTGTACGACTCGCGCAGTATCCTCAAGGCGGCACGCCGCCTGAGCCTCACCCAGCCGACCGTCACCAAGGCGCTGCAGGACATCGAGGCGACGCTCGGCTTGCGTCTGTTCGAGCGCAGCAACCGCGGGCTTGCGCCGACGGCCTACGGTGAGATCTTCGCCCGCCACGCCAAGATCGTGCTGGCGCAGCTGCGCCACGCGGCCGAGGAGCTCGAAGGCCTGCGCGACGGCTTCAGCGGCAAGGTCGCGGTGGGCACGCTGCTGGCGGCCTCCGCCAGCGTCCTGCCCGATGCCATTGCGCTGCTGAAGAAGGAGCGGCCCGGTGTTGCCATCAGCGTGGCGGTGGGCACCTACGACATCCTGGTGCCCTCGCTCCTCGTGGGCGACCTGGACATGGTGCTCGGGCGCATGCCGATGGAGGGCCGCAACCGCGCGCTCATTTACGAAGAGTTCTACGTCGAGCCCGTCTGCCTGGTGGTGCGCCGCGGACACCCGCTATCGCGCAAGCGGCGCCTGGGTCTGCGCGACCTGAGCAACGAGGCGTGGCTCCTGCCGCTGCCGGAAACGACGCTGCGGCGCCAGATCGAGCGCGCCTTCCTCGATGCCTCGGCGCCACTGCCACGCAACATCATCGAGTCGGTGTCGATCCTCACCAACCGCGCGCTGCTGCGAAAATCCGACTGCATCGGCGTGATGCCCTACCACGTCGCGCTCGATGACGTGCAGCACGGACTGCTGTCGTTGCTGCCGGTCAAGCTCAAATCGATCGAATCTCCGGTCGGCGCCATCATCCGCGCACCCGGCCAGCTGCCACCGGCCGCCGCAGCGCTGCTGGAGTGCCTGCGCATCGCCGCACGCGATGTGCCTTCGCCACGACTGTGAGATCGCCCGGCCGGCGCCGACCCCTCTCTATCACCTGTCAGGAGCTAGCGGCGCTGGGCCGGCGCGCGCCGCGCTGCCGCGCCACAGCCGTCGTACCAGGCGCACGCCGAACCAAGACAAGAGCCCCACCGCAGCCAGCGCGGCTACGGGCGCGATCAGCGCCAGCAGCGACACCGTGAGTGCGGCGCCGAGCTCGCCGCTCGCCAGCAGGTGATTGCCCAGTCCGGCGGTGGCCACGGTGGACTTGGCGCGCAGCAGCGAGGTCAGCGCCTGGGTAAGACCGGCGGCACCGCCGCCGGCGATGACGGCGGTGGTCCACTTGATGAGGGGCGGCAGATCGGTGATGACGGCGGCCGAGACCACCGTGCCGGCGATGAGAGCTGCGGGTGCGGCCAGCGCATCGAGCAAATTGTCCACGCCGGGAATGTAGTAGGCGAGAATTTCCACGAACGTCGCAACGCTCAGCATGACGAGCGCTGCGGGGCTTGCGAGCCAGAGGAAACCCGGGCTCAGGCTGAGGTGGCCGCTGTAGGCCGCCACGCTCATGACCAGCATCGGCAGGAAGACGCGGAAGCCGACGGCTGCCGCCAGCGCCACGCCGAGTGCGATCGAGAGCGCAAGCTCAGTTCCTGCAAGATGCGGCACCAGCATGCGGCCAACCTTAAGTGGCGGGCGCGGGTCGTGTCGAGGCGCGTGCCGGCCGCGGCTATACTCGCCGCCGTCATGCTAGCCCTGGTACGAGAAGTCAGTCCGCGCCTCGCGCTGTGCGAGCTCAGCCATCTGGCGCGCGAACCGATCGATGCCGCACTCGCGGCCCGCCAGCACCGCGGCTACACGGCGCTCCTAGAGGGGCTCGGCTGCCGACTCGAATGGCTGCCGCCGCTGCCGCAGCACGCCGACGGCGTGTTCGTGGAAGATACCGCGGTGCTGCTGCCCGAGCTGGCCGTCATTACCCGCCCGGGCGTCGCCTCGCGCCGCGGCGAGACGGCGAGCGTCGCGGCAGCGCTCGAGCCCCACCTGCCGCTGACACAGATCGGCGCGCCCGGATGTCTGGACGGCGGCGACGTGCTGCAGATCGGGCCGACGCTCTTTGTCGGCCGCACCGCGCGCAGCAATGAGGCCGGCATCGCGCAGCTGGCGGCGGCGCTGGCGCCGCGCGGTTACCGCGTGCTCGGGGTGGCGCTGAGCGGCTGCCTGCATCTCAAGAGTGCCTGCACCTTCATCCCGCCCGACATCCTGCTGGTGAATCCCGAGTGGGTCGACCCGGCCGTTTTCAACACCGCCAGGGTCATCGCCGTGGCGCCAGGCGAGCCCTACGGCGCCAACACACTCACCGTCGCTGGCACCACGCTGGTCAGCGCCGCCTACCCGCTGACGGCGCAGCGTCTGGCGAGCGCCGGGGTGCGCACGCAGAGCCTCGAGGTCGGTGAACTGCACAAGGCCGAAGCCGCGCTCACTTGTCTGAGCCTGATCCTCGGGGGCGAGAGTTAGGCGGCGGCCGTCACGGCGCGCAGCGCTTGCAGGAAGGCGTGGGTTTCCGGCTCGGTGCCGACAGTGATGCGACACCAGCTCTGGTACGGCGGGAACAGGCGGCCGACCAGGATGTTGTGCTCGAGCATGGCGGCCGTGAAGCGCTCCAGCGGCATGCCGGTATCGAAGAACACGAAGTTGCCCTGCGGTTCGGCGTAGCGCAGGTTCAGGCGCCGCAGCTCGGTCAGTATGCGCGTGCGGCTGGCGATGATCCTGCTGCGGCACTGGCGCAGAAATTCATGGTCGTCGAGACTGGCGCGCGCCGCACGCACTGCGAAGATATTCGGGCTGGTCATACGTGCGGCGGCGAGCTCCTGCGCGATGTCGGGCCGGGCGATGGCGTAACCGCAGCGCAGTCCCGCCATGCCGTGAATCTTCGAGAAGGTGCGCAGTACCACCACGCGCGAGCCGCCGGCCACGAGGTCCGCCACCGAGCCGACCCCGTCGGTCGTCACGAAGTCCATGTAGGCCTCATCGACGATGGCGGTGACGCCGGCCGGCAGCGCCGTGACGAAATCGCGGATGGCCGCGGCGGGCAGCGCCGTGCCGGTCGGGTTGTTCGGGTTGCAGATGTACACGGCGCGCGTGCGCGCCGACAGCGCCGCCTGCATCGCCGGCAGATCGTGACGCAGCTCGCCGTCCACCGGCACAGGTTTGAGCTGCGCACCGCGGCCGCGCGCGTACTCGGTGAGTTCCGCATAGGTGGGCGCGGCGGCCACGATCTCGCCCCCGTCGCGCGCGGCCAGCAGCCCGAGCGCGCACAGCAGTTCACCGGAGCCGGTGCCGGTGACGATGTGATCGCTGTCCAGGCCTTCCTTGCGCGCCAGCGCCTGCGCTAGTCCGTCCATCTCCTCATCGGACGGGTAGCGGCAACCTGCAGCGATAGCGTGGCTCACCGCCAGCCGCGCCATGGGGGAGGGCCCGTAGGGGTTCTCATTCCAACACAAGATGAGCGGCTGCCCCGGCCGCTGCGCGCCCGCGGCGCGCAGTGCCAGGTGGGGGCCTGCCAGGAGGAGAGCCGAGACGCTAAGCAGATCGCGGCGGTTCACGCTCATGCGGTGACGATACACCGTGGCCGTGGGCGCGACCACGCGAAGCTCCGGCGCGCTCGCCGGTGGAAAAGCGTGTGATATGTTTCCGGACGATGGACTGCCGTGAAGTGAAAGGCCGCCGTGCATGCATGACCTGAAGGTTGGCGAATACGATCTGCTGTCGTTCGTGAAACCCGACACCCTGCTTGGGGCGTGCGTCTACCTGCTGCTGTTCGTGATTCTGGCGATGCTGCTGTCGCGCGTCCTGCGCGCCGCGGTGCACACGGCGACGGCGCGCCAGGGGCACATCGATCGCACCACGGTGAGCTTCCTGCAGCAGATCGGCACCGCGGCGATCTGGGTCATCATGCTGATCCTATATGCGCATCTCATCCCGGCGCTGCGCGCCATGGGCACCGCGCTCCTGGCCGGTGCCAGCATCGCCTCCGTGGTCATAGGCCTGGCAGCGCAGAGCACCCTCGGCAATCTCGTGGCGGGGATCGCGATCACGCTCTACCGGCCGTTCCGTCTGGGCGACACCCTGCAGGTCACTGCCCCGACCGGCACCGAGGTCGGCACCGTCGAACTCATCTCGCTCGGCTACACGACGCTGCGCACCGCGGACGCGCGTCTGGTGGTGCTGCCCAACTCCATCGCCGCGAGCCAGGTCACCCTCAATTTCGGCAGTGCCCGTGCACCGGTGGCGCTGCCGATCGTCGTGCGCGTCAGCCGCGAGGCAGACATCGAAGCGGTCAGTGAGCTGGCGGTGCGCACCGCCCGCGAGGTGGTGGACCCGGCCGCCGTGCTCGGCTGTTTTCTCACCCGCATCGATGCCACCGGCACCACCCTCGAGCTGCGCGTGCAGGTACCCGATGCGCAGCGCGATAAGGTGCGCTCGGTCCTGGTACAGGCACTCGCCCGCAGCTTCGCGAAGGCCGGCCTGGATGCCGGCAACGGCCGCCGGCCGAGTTTTTCATAAGACGTCCTGGGCCCGCGGCGCGCGCCGGCCGGCGGCGTGGACACCCCTTGCACCCCGACGCTAGACTTCGGCGTGGCCGCTAGCTCAAGACCTGCGATGCTGCGAGTCATCGCACCCGACGAACTGCGCCTGGTCGACGGCACGGGCGGCGAGCATGCGATTCATCCATTGTGGCTGCGGGAGCGCTGCCGCGATGCCGCCAGCATGGATCTGAAGACGCAGCAGCGTCTGCAGGACCCGTCCGACTACGACCTCCATCTGACCATCACGGCGATCAGCCAGCCGACCCCCGGCAGCTACCGGATCCGTTTCAGCGACGGGCACGAGGCGAGCTTCGACGCGGCCGACATCCTCAGCGAGGCGACGCTCGCCCCCAACAGCCACGATTGCCCGGCCGTGCGCCTGTGGGACGGCTCGCTCACGGAGCTGCCGCGCATGCACTGGCGTGCCGACCCGGCGGATGCCGAACTCGCGGCGTGGCTCGAGGCGTTTCTCACCTTCGGCTTCGTGATCTTTGAGGGCGTGCCGTCGGCACCGGGGAGCGTCCTCAAGGTGGCGACGCTGTTCGGCTTCACGCGCGAGACCAACTTCGGAGCGCTGTTCGATGTGCGCTCCACGCCCGAGGCCACCGACCTCGCCTACACCTCGGTGCCGCTCGATCCGCATACCGACAATCCCTATCGCTCGCCGGTGCCCGGCATTCAGCTGCTGCACTGCCTGGTCAACCAGACGAGCGGGGGTCTGTCGACGCTGGTGGATGGCTTCGCGGTGGCGCAGGAGCTGCGCCGGCAGGATCCGGCCGCGTTCGAGGTTCTCAGCACGACACCGGTGCGCTTCAAGTACCTCGATGCACACACGGAACTGACCGCCAGCGCGCCGCCCATCCAGCTCGATGTCTGCGGTGCGCTGCAGGCGATCCACTTCAGCCCGCGTCTGGACTTCGTGCCGCTGTTCGCGCCCGAACGCCTGGACGCCTACTTCCGCGCGCGGCGGCTGTTCGATCAGCGCCTGCGTGCTGCCGCCTTCGAGGTCCGCTTTCTGCTCAAGTCCGGGGATCTGGTGATGTTCGACAACTGCCGCCTGCTGCACGGGCGCACGGGCTTCGATCCGGGCGAGGGCCTGCGTCACCTGCAGGGCTGCTACATCGACAGCGACGGCCCGCGCAGCCTCTACCGGGTGCTGCGGCGCCGTTTGGGCCACGCAGCGATGGCGCGACGCAGCGCATGAGCCGCATCGTCAGCTTCCGGCAGATGGAGCACGGCACGCGCGAGGACTATCTGCTGCTGGACGAGTCCGAGCGGCGCTACGCCACAGGACTTGCTGATCGCGTGCTGGAGGCCTTGGGCAAGCTCGCGCAATCGATCGAGGGCTACCCTGTCAGCCGCCTCGAGCATTCGCTGCAGGCGGCCACGCGGGCGCAGCGTGAAGGTGCGGACGAGGAAATGGTGCTGGCGGCGCTGCTGCACGACATCGGCGATGAGCTCGCGCCCTACAACCATGCGGAAGTCGCCGCCGCGATCATCCGCCCCTACGTGCGCCCCGCTGTCACCTGGATCGTGGCGCAGCATGGCCTGTTCCAGAATTATTACTACGTGCATCACCTCGGCGGTGATCGCAACGCGCGCGAGCGGCTGCGCGATCATCCCTCCTACGCCGCGTGCGCTCACTTCTGTGCCGCCTGGGACCAGTGCTCATTCGATCCGGACTACAAGGCGGAGACGCTCGCCTCCTTCGAGCCCCTGGTGCGCCGCATCTTCGCGCGTACGCCGCACGATCCGCGCTACGTGACCGCGCCGGCAGAATAGCTGGCGCACCGCGACCGCGTCACTGGCGCGGCGCACGCCCCAGGGTGACGGTGAGCAGCGCCGTGCTGAGCAGCAGGGCTGCGGCGATGAGGAGCGAGGCGCGTGCCCCGGGTATGAAGCGCGCGCCCTGCGCGGCCAGTGAGCCGAAGAGCGCCACGCCCAGCACGCTGCCGGTCTGGCGCGTGGCATTGAGCACGGCTGCGGCAAGTCCCGAGCGCGACTTCGCAACGCTCCCCAGGAGCGTCGAGGTGAGCGGTGGTACGAGCAGCCCGAGTCCTGCGCCCATGGCGAGAAGCTGCGCGCACAGCGCCCAGTAGGGTGTGCCGCGCGCCAGGAACAGAAGGCCTAGGCATCCGGCAGCGGTGATGCAGGCGCCGAGCGCGATCACCGCCGCAGCGCCGATCCTTTCGGCGAGCCGGGGCGCGACGAGGTTCAGCGGCAGGACTGCCCCCATCATGGGCAGAAACGCGAGGCCGGTGGCGAATCCCGACAGGTGATTCACCTGCTGGAAGTAGAGGCTGAGCACAAATATCAACCCGTAGAAGGCGACGTTGACGCACAGCCCCGCGAGCGTCATGAGCGAGAACAGGCGCTGCCGGAACAGGGCGAGAGGCAGCATGGGCTGTGCGGCGCGGCGCTCCTGCCACAGGAACAGGCCGGCACACAGTGCCGCTACCGCGAAGCCGCCGAGTACCAGCTTGTGCGTCCAGCCGAACACACCCCCGCCGATCATGGCGCCCGCCAGGCAGCCGAGTGCGCCGACCGCGAGGAGCTGGCCGGCCAGATCGAGCGCGCGGCGCGCCGTGCGGGTGGTTTCCTGAGCGAAGCGCTGCGTCAGCCACAGGCCAGCGAGCCCGATCGGCAGGTTCACCAGGAAAATGCTGCGCCAGCCGGCCAGCGCGATCAGCGCCCCGCCGGCCAGCGGACCTGCCGTGAGGGCGAGGCTCGCGCCGGCGGCCCAGATCGCGACCGCGCGGCCGCGTCCGCGCTCGTCGGGATACGCATGATTGAGGAGCGCGAGCGAATTGGGGACCAGGAGCGCGGCCCCGACTCCCTGCAGTGCCCGTGCTGCAATCAGTACGTTCAGCGTCGGCGCGAGCGAGCAGGCGAGCGAGGCGGCCGTGAACAGGGCAAAGCCCGCCATGAAGACGCGGCGCGCCCCGATGCGGTCGCCGAGGGCACCGGCCGTGAGAATGAGGGCGGCTAAGGCGATCGTGTAGGTGCTGACGATCCACTGCAAGGCGGCAGTTCCGCCGCCCAGCGCGCCGCCGATACTGCCCAGAGCGGTGTTGACGATCGTGACATCCAGCTGCACCACCCCGTAGCCCAGACTCATGGCGGCGAGCGTCAGGGGCCTCGCCAGCGGGCTCCGGGTGCGGGTATCGGTCGTCATGGCCGCTTAGCCTAGCCGCCTCGTCCTGCCACGCTTGCACCGGCGCGCGGCAGGGAACGCGGCGCCCGCGCCCGTGTGAGGCAAAAAGCGGCCTTTCGCTGCATCCAGATAACCGTCCTTCGCGTAGCTGTCTGGGAAGAAGACCTCCTCCCAACAATCCGCAAGGGATCCCTTATGAAATCAGGTATCAGTCATCGCATCGTCGCGGCTGCGACGCTGGCGGTGCTGGCCGGCTCTGCGCTGGCCTCGAGTCACCGCGAAGCGCCCTTCATCACGGGTCGGCCCAAGGTCGACGCCACCGACTTCTACATGTTCAACAGTTACGAGACCGGGCGCAGCGGTTACGTGACCCTCATTGCCAACTACCAGCCGTTCGAGTTCCCGCAGGGCGGTCCGAACTACTACACGATGGATCCCAATGCCCTGTACGAGATCCACATCGACAACAACGGCGACGGCAAGGAAGATCTGACCTTCCAGTTCCGCTTCAAGGTAGCCGATGCCGGGCTGACCGTGCCGGTCGGCAGCAAGAAGGTGCCCGTGCCGTTGGTCAACATCGGTCCTCTGAGCGCCAGCAGCGACAGCCGCACAGAATGTCATGGAGAGCTACACCCTGACCCTGGTACGCGGCGACCGCCGCGGCGGGCAGGCGATGCCTGTGACCAATGCTGCGAACGGCAGCCGCAACCTTCGCGGCCCCGTACGACAACATCGGCGCGAAGTCGATTCCGGACTACGCGAGCTACGCCAGTTCCTTCATCTACAACGTCACCATTCCCGGCTGCAGCAAGCCCGGCCGCGTGTTCGTCGGCCAGCGTGCCGATCCCTTCGTCGTGAATCTCGGCGAGACCTTCGATCTGGTCAACATCAAGTACCCGGTGACCGAGCTTGCGCCCTCCGGAGTCAATGCCCGCAATCTCGCGCCGAACTCACTCGCCGGCTACAACGTCACCTCGCTCGCGCTCGAAGTCGCCGCCTCCTGTCTTACGGCGGGCAGTGATCCGGTGATCGGCGGCTGGACCACCGCCAGCATCCGTCAGGCCGCGGTGTTCAATCCGTTCCCGCAAAGCGCCAGCAGCGTGGCGAGCGTGGGTCCGGTGTCCTCGCCCACCGGCCCCTCGGTCGAAGGCGGCGCCTGGAATCAGGTGTCGCGCCTTGGCATGCCGCTGGTGAACGAGGTGGTCATCGGACTGCCGGACAAGGACCGTTTCAACTCGTCCGAGCCGCGCAATGACGGTCAGTTCGCCGACTACGTGACCAACCCGTCGCTGCCGGTTCTCCTGCAGGTGTTGTTCGGGGCGGAAGGCGTGAGGGCACCGAACGTCTATCCGCGCACCGATCTGGAAGCAGCCTTCCTCACCGGACTCAAAGGCCTGAATCAGCCCGCGAAGGTGACCGCCGCGGAAATGCTGCGCCTCAACACCAGCACGACGCCAACGGCTGCAGGTGCGCAGAACGACCTCGGCGTTCTCGGTGGTGACAATGCCGGCTTCCCCAACGGTCGCCGCCCGTTCGACGACGTGGTCGACATCGAACTGCGCGTCGCCATGGGCGTGCTGCTGTCGCCCTTCGACGGCAGCTCGGCCGATCCGGATCCGTCCTCGGACGGCTCGCGCCAGCTGCACTACACCGACGGTGCCGAACCGAATCCGGCCAGCTACCTGACAGTGTTCCCGTACGTCAACACGCCGCTCGCCGGTTCGCCGACGAGTGCCAACGACTAAAGGACCGGCATCATGAAGCGCAATATTCCAGTCATTGGCGCTGCGGTACTGCTGGTGAGCCTGTTGACCTCCTGCGGTGGCAGCGACAACGGGGGTGGCAGCGCGAGCAGCGGGAGTGGTAGTGGTAGCGGTAGTGGCACGGGTACGGGCACGGGCTCATCCGTGATGATGGTGGATACCGCCAACGTGCTGGCCCAGGCCGAGCAGAAATCGGAAACCACCGAGGCCTACACGGTGAACGGCGGTGTGCTGGTATTCACCGATACCACCGATACCACTGAGCCGATCTCGATCGTCGGCCCGTGATCCGCGCAACCGCAAGCTGAAGGCGTCCCGCCGCCCGCGAACACGTTCGCGGGCGGCGGCGACTCAGGCCGGCGCCACCTGCACCTTGCCCCATGCTCACTCCTGACGCAGCAGCTGCTTGGCGCCTGACCACAGCTCGCGCACCACGTCTGCGGCAGGTGCCGCGCGGGCGCGCGCCGCCCCCTGACCGGCCCACGCCTGCATGCCCCTGAGGTCGTGGGTTGCCAGCGCCGCACTGCGCATGGGCGCGGTGAGTCCGCGCTGCACCGGGTAGGGCGCCGGTGGCGGGGCGCTCGCGGCGGTGGCGGCGCAGACGTACGCGGTCGCAAGACTGCGTCCCGGGCGGCCGCTGAATACGCGACTCACCACCGTGTCTTCCGGAGCGGTGCGTGCCAGGGCCGCAGCCCACGCCGGATCGAGCCCGGCTTCCGGGCAGCGCAGGAACGCGGTACCCACCTGCACGGCGCTCGCCCCGAGCAGGAGCGCTGCGGCCAGACAGCGGGCATCGGCGATGCCGCCGGCTGCCACCACCGGGATACTGAGCGCGTCGACCACCGCCGGCAGCAGCGCCATGAGACCGACCAGACAGCCCTCGGCGCGCTCGGCCTCGAACGTGGCGCGATGGCCGCCGGCCTCGCTCCCCTGCACGACCACCACGTCGGCGCCGGCAGCCTCGGCGGCACGCGCCTCGGCGAGCGTCGAGACGTTGGCGAACCAGGCGATGTCACGCTGTTTGAGCTCGCGGCGGAAGTGCGGCGCAAACAGGCCCATGACGGAGGAGATCGCCGCCGGCGCAGCCTGCAGCATCGCCTCGCACTGCTGCGCGAAGTCCGGGGGCCGGGCATCGCCGGCCTGCGGCGATACGGCGGGACCGAAGTCTGCGAGCAAGGCGCGCAGCCGCGCTTCGTTGGCGGCATCGCGCTGCGGCGGCGCGTCCGGAATCCAGGTGTTGAGCTGAAAGCCGCGGTCGGTGCCGCGCCGCACCTCGTCAGCCCAGTCCGCGATCTGCGCCGGCGACATGAGCACCACGCCGCAGGCGCCGAGGCCGCCGGCGCCGGCGACGGCCACCGACAGCTGCGGCGCGGGCAGGCCGGCCATCGGTGCCAGCAGGATCGGTGCCCGCAGGTCAAAGCGCCGGCAGAATTCCTCAGCGCGCCCGATGATGCGGCCCATCGCAGTGTTCCGGTGTTGCCTGCTGCGTATCCTACTATTCACGCGCCTTGCCGCGGCAAGGAAGCTGTCGCGGGTGGCGGCTTAAGCCTCGCGCTCCTAGAGGCCGGTCTTGATACGTGTCCAGGTGCGCGTCAGCAGGCGCTGGTACTGGGTGTCGTACTGCGCAGGCAGGTACAGGCGCGCGCGCACCGCCGGCGGCGGATAGACGGCAGGATCGTTGAGGATCTGCGGCCGCACGAACTGGCGCGCCGCGAGATTGTCGTTGCCATAGTAGATGTCGTTGGTAATGTCGGCGATGACGTGCGGCTCGAGTATGAAGTTGATGAACTTGTGCGCGGCCTGCGGGTGGGGTGCGCCGATCGGGATCAGCAGTGCGTTGTAGGTGATGTTGGAGCCCTCGCGCGGCAGCGAGAACGCCAGCTGCAGGTTGATGCCGCCGGCCTGCGATTTGGTGAGGGCGGTCCAGTAATCGCTCGACCAGGCCATGGACAGGCACAGCTCGTTGGAGGCCAGCTGCTCGACGTAGGCGTTCGAGTCGAATACGCGGATGTACGGTCGTACCGCAAGCACCAGGCGCTCGGCGGCCTTGAGATCCTCGGCGCGGTGCGAGTTGGGATCGAGGTGCAGGTAGCGCAGCGCCAGCTGCACCACATCATCCGGTGAATCGAGGAAGCTGACGCCGCAGTCGGCCAGGCGCGCCACGACCTGCGGCTTGAACAGCATGTCGAGGCTGTCGAGCGGCGCCTGCGGCAGACGGGCGCGCACCAGCGGCACGTTGTAGGCGAAGCCATTCATGGCGTGCAGGTACGGGGCCGCGTAGCGGTTGCCCGGATCGGCCTGCGCCTGGATGGCGAGCACGGCCGGGTCGAGATTCTTCCAGTTGGGCAGCTGCGACTTGTCGAGTGGCTCGTACATCCCCGAGCGAATCTGGCGCCCGAAATGCGCCATGCTGGTGCTGACGATGTCATAGCCGGAGTCGCCGATCAGGAGCTTCCCCTCGAGCGTCTCGTTGGAGTCGTACAGGTCATAGACGACCTTGATGCCGGTCGCCTGCTCGAAGCGCGCGATGGTGTCGAAGCCGATGTAGTCAGCCCAGTTGTATACGTGCAGCACCGCCTCTTCGGGGGCTCGCGGAGTCGCCGCTGATGGGGCTGCACGCGGGCCGCAGGCGCACAGCAATACGAGCGCGAGCGCTGCGCACACCGCGCGCGTGGCGCGGTCGCTCATGCGGGCCGGGGGCTAAGGTCGGTTGAGCTCAGAGCGGACCCAGTCCTGGAACTGGCGGATCGCATATTCCTCGGGCATCAGCACGCCGGCCGCGTGTGGCAGCGCATGCAGGCCGCGCTGATTGACCTCGCAGATCTCGGCATCCTCGCTCATCACGATGTCGGTGAACTCGACCGCCTTCATGATGTCGCAGGACGGCTCGGCGAGCGTTTGCGGCAGGAACAGGAACTCGATGGTCATTTCCGTGAGCTCAGGTCCCTGCGGCAGCAGCCGCACGATGCGCACGTAGTCCAGGTGCGCCACGATGAACACCGAGGGCACGCTGGTGAGGTAGAGGTGGCCCGCCTTGCGCTCCTCGGCGTTGAGATGGGGGAAGGGCAGGCCCGCGGGCTTGCCATCCATGGACCAGGACTCGGCGCCGCGCCGCAGGCCGCCGCCGTATTTCGGGTCGTCGTCCTCGGCATGATCCTGCCAGGCGGGGTCATCGCGCCGTTCGAGCAGTGCGCGCCCGAAGATCGGCACCAGCTGCGTCAGCTTCGGATGGACGCCCGGGCAGTGCAGGCACTCGTTGTAGTTCTCCCAGAACACCTTCCAGTTGCAGGCGATGCTCTTCTGCAAGCGATGTCCCACCACCAGCTCGCCCAGCCGCCAGTTGGCGAAGCGCTCCAGCGGCAGATCGAAGGATGCGGCTAAACGGCGGCGGTGCCTGGTTGAGCGCGACGAACACGAAGCCTTCCCATTCGGTGAGCGGCAGGCTGTAGAGCGGAAAATCGCGCATGTCGAAACCGTCGCCGTGCTGCTGCGATGAGGTCTGCAGCAGCTCACCGCGCAGACTGTAGCGCCAGCTGTGGTACGGACAGACGATACCGGCGGCCGGCACACGTCCGCTGGCCGCGCGGCACAAGGCGGCACCGCGGTGTCGGCAGGTGTTGTGAAAGGCGCGCAGCACCTGGTCCTCGCCGCGCACCAACAGCAGCGACTGCCCGCCGAGTGCGAAGGTACGAAAGCTGCGCGCGGTGGCAAGTTCGCTCGCCCGACACACGTAAATCCAGTTGCGGTACCAGACCTGCGTCAGCTCGCGCTGGTAGTGCTGCGGATCGAAGTACCAGGCGGATGGCAGCGATTCGACCTTGGCCGTGAGGCCCGCATAGCCCGGATCGCGTCTGACTGAAGAACGGTTGGCAGTCACGATGTTGCTCCCGATTGCGGGCCATGCGTTGAAAGGCTCCAACCTGCATTGTAGCGAAGGAGGACGTCCCTGTAGTCCGATTCCTACGGCCAATCGACGCGCCTGCCCGACACTGACGGCCGAAGCTTGGAGCTAGCATCACGTCAGTCTGTGCCGCAGAACTGGTGTGACGGGGGGTTACATGGGACTTCTTGGCGTCGCGCCTCGTGCACGTCGCGGCGCTGGCGAAGATGGGCGACGTGCTCGAATGCCGCTACGCATAGCACGCGCGCCATCGCCCGTACCGCCGGGCGTGGCGGGGTACAGTGCTGCAGCAGGATTCGATTCACGCTGCGCGTGCCGCGCACGCCCCGCAGCGCTGGCAGGGAACGCATGTCACAGCAGCTGAGAAAAGAGAGGGTTGCCGCTAAGGCCGACCGGCCCAACCTGGATTTTCTCGCGGGCGGTGGCGAGATGGGCGAGCGCATGCGCCGGCTCGACTGGTCGCACACGCCGCTCGGCGCCCCGGAAGCGTGGCCGCAGTCGCTCAAGACCATCGTGCGGGTCATGCTCGATTCGCGCTACGCCATGTGGATGCTGTGGGGAGCCGATCTCACGTTCTTCTGCAACGATGCCTACCTGCCGACCCTCGGCCTCAAGCGCGACTGGGTGCTGGGCGCACGGTCGGACAAGGTGTGGGAGGAGATCTGGCCGGACATCGGCCCGCGCATCGAGCAGGTGCTGAGTCGCGGCGAAGCCACCTGGGATGAGAGCCTGCAGCTGTTCCTCGAGCGCAGCGGCTTTCCCGAGGAGACCTATCACACCTTTTCCTACAGCCCCGTCTACGACGACGACAGCCGCATCGCCGGCATGCTGTGCGTGGTCACCGAAGTCACCGAGCGCGTGATCGGCGAGCGACACCTGCGCTTGCTGCGCGATCTGTCGGCGCGCGCCGATGCGGTCGAAACGGTCGGGGATACCTGCAATCGACTGTGCCGGGTGCTGGCCGGGTACCCGCTCGATGTGGCCTTTGCCGGTCTGTATCTGCTCGACGTCGAGCAGGGGCTGGCCGCCGGCGTCGGACGCACGCGCGAGCTGCCGGAAGGTGTGCTGCCGCCGCTGCTGCATACCGGCGCTACCTCGCCCTGGCCGCTGGCGCAGCTGCTGCAGAGCGAGACTGTGCAGGAGGTTGCGGGACTGCCGCAGCTCGGCCTCAACGTGCCGGCAGGTCCCTGGCCCGATGCCGTGCAGCGTGCGCTGGTGCTGCCTTTGCAGCGCGCGGGCGCCTCGCACCTGTCCGGATTCCTCGTGGTCGGTGTGAGTCCGCGACGGGCACTGGACGATACCTACCGCTCCTTCATTGCACTGGTGGCGGCGCAGGTGGCCGCCGCCGTCGCCGATGCCCAGGCGTACGACAGTGAGCGGCGCCGCGCCGAGGAACTTGCCGAAATCGATCGCGCCAAGACGGTATTCTTCTCCAACGTCAGCCACGAATTCCGCACGCCGCTGACGTTGCTGCTGGGTCCGCTCGAGGAGGCACTGGCGGCCGCGCCGCAGGATCTGCCTGCGCAGCGCGGTGAGCTTGAGGTGGCGCACCGCAACGCTCTGCGTCTGCTGAAACTGGTGAATACCCTGCTGGATTTCTCGCGTATCGAAGCCGGGCGCCTGCAGGCGCGCTTCGAGCCGCTGAATCTGGCCGCGCTGACGCGTGATCTGGTGAGCGTGTTCCGCTCGGCCATCGACCGGGCAGGCCTCAAGCTCGTGGTGGAGTGCGAGGACCTGGCGCACGAGACCTGGGTCGATCGCGACATGTGGGAAAAGATCGTCCTCAATCTGGTCTCGAACGCCTTCAAGTACACGCTGCACGGCACGATTGGCGTGCGGCTCACGAGCACATCCGAGTACGTCGAACTCGAGGTCAGTGATACCGGCATCGGCATCGCGGCTGAGGCGCAGGTGCACCTGTTCGAGCGTTTCTACCGTGTTCCGGGCGTCGAGGGCCGCAGCCAGGAAGGCAGTGGCATCGGACTGTCGCTCGTCAACGAGCTGGTCAAACAGCACCGCGGCAGGATCCACGTCGACAGCGAACCGGGCAAGGGCAGCACGTTTACCGTGCGCCTGCCGTGCGGCTCGGGCCATCTGCCGGCGGAGCGCCTCATCTCCGAGCGGCGCCACGGGCGGCGCGCTTCGAGCGCAGCGACGTTCGCCAGCGAGGCACTGCGCTGGCTGCCCGAACAGGCCGGCAACGAGCTCATCGACACACAGTTCCTGGCGGCGCTGCCGGCCTTCGCCGCCGGCAGCCCCGCCGTGGCGCCGGCGGATGCCCCGCTGATCCTGGTCGCCGACGACAACGCCGACATGCGCGAATACGTGGCGCGGCTGCTGGCGCCGCGTTTCCGTGTGGTGACGGCCGGGCACGGCGAGGAGGCGCTGCGGCTGGCGTCGCGCGAGCCGCCGGATCTGATCCTGAGCGATGTCATGATGCCGCGCCTGGATGGCTTCGGCCTGCTCAAGCAGATCCGCGCGGATGTGCGTACCAGCGCCATCCCGGTGGTGCTCTTGTCGGCGCGCGCCGGCGAGGAAGCGAAGATCGAGGGGCTGGATGCAGGCGCGGACGACTATCTGATCAAGCCGTTCGCTGCGCGTGAATTGCTGGCACGCGTCAACGGTCAGCTAGCGCTTGCCCGCATGCGGCGCGAGATGCAGTCGGCGCTGGTGCAGAGCGAACAGCGCTTCCGCGTGGCGCTCGGCTCCGCCGCCGTCGGCTTCACCATCATGCGCGCGGTGCGCGGCGCCGATGGCCAGGTGATCGATTTCGAGTGGCAGTATGCGAACGCGGCGGCCGAGCGCCTGACCGCACGGCCGAGCAGCGAGCTGCAGGGCCGACGCGTGAGCGATGTGCTGCCGGGCTACTGGCAGCGCCAGCAGGCGCAGCTGCAGCTGTTCGCCCGAGTGCTCGCCGACGGCTTGCCGCGCGACATCGAAGTGGACCTGGGGTCGCTGCGCACGCCGGTGTGGATCCACAACAGCGTCGCCAGACTCGGCGACGGGCTGGTCGTCTGGTTTGCTGACATCACCGAGCGCAAGCGCACCGAGACCGCGCTGCGCGATGCCGACCGCCGCAAGGACGAATTCCTGGCGATGCTCGCCCACGAGCTGCGCAACCCCCTTGCGCCGATCCGCAACGCCGTCGACCTGCTGGCCCGCCTGGTGCCGCATACCGATCCGCGTCTGCCGAACGCCGTGGCGCTGGCGAGCCGGCAGGTGACGCAGCTGAACCGTCTGGTCGATGATCTCTTGGACGTGTCGCGCATCACGCGTGGCCGCATCGCGCTGCAGCGCCGCTCGCTCGAGCTCGCGTCCGTCATCGCGCAGGCCCTCGAGATGGTACAGCCGCAGCTGCGCGACAAGCGCCACCGCGTATCGGTGACCACCTCCGGCTACCAGCCGCTGCATGTCAACGGCGACCCGGCGCGTCTGGTGCAGTGTCTGGTCAATGTGCTGCTCAATGCCGCCAAATATACCGACCCGGGCGGCGAGATCCGCGTCCAGGCCTACCCGCAGGCCGGGCGGGCGATCATCGAGGTGTGCGACAGTGGCGTCGGCATGTCGCCGGAGCTGTTGCCGCGCATTTTTGATCTGTTTGTGCAGGGCGAACGCTCGCTCGATCGCTCGCAGGGAGGACTCGGTGTGGGCTTATCGGTTGTCAAGCGCCTGGTGGAGATGCACGATGGTGAGGTTACGGCCTGCAGCGCCGGTGTGGGACAGGGTTCGACCATCGAGATCCGCCTGCCACTGGCCGAGGGCCCGGTCGTCGCAGCGCCTGCTGCTGCTGCCATCAAGAGTGCACCCTTGCGTATCATGATCGTGGATGACAACGAGGACTCGGCCAACTCGCTGGCCTCGTTGCTGCAGCTGGACGGGCACGAAACCGAAACGGCCTACGCGCCGCAGGTGGCACTGGAGCGTATTCCGCAGTTCGCGCCCTCGCTGGTGCTCTTGGATATCGGTCTGCCCGGCATGGACGGCTACGAGGTGGCACGACGTCTGCGCCTGCGAGCGGAACTGGCCGGCGTGCGTCTGATCGCGGTCACCGGCTACGGTCAGGCCGAGGACCAGCAGCGCGCCCGCGCCGCCGGTTTCGACGATCATTTGATCAAGCCGGTCGATCTGCTGCGCCTGCGGACGATCATCGCCGAGCTGCCGCGACCCAAAGCCTGAAACGTGCCGCGGCGTGCCATACAGTGTTGGTGCTGAAGCACCACTGGACAAGTGCGACTCACGCGCGCTAGCCGTGCGGTGCATAATTTGTGAGTGCTGCAACACGAACTGTTCACGCCGCGCTCGGACCTGCCTGAAGGCTTCACGTACCTACCGGACTTCCTCGGCATCGCGCAGGAGGCGCAACTCCTCGCGCAGTTCGCCACGCTGCCGTTTCAACAGGCGCAGTACAAGGAATGGCACGCGCGGCGTCGCATCGTCGCATTCGGCGGCCGCTACGATTTCACGCGACACGAACTGAGCAGCGCGCCGCCGCTGCCGCAGTTCCTGTACCCGCTGCGCGCGCAGCTCGCCGCCTGGGCCGGCATCGATGCCGCGCGCATGCAGCACGCCATGATCGCGCAGTACCCGCCGGCAAGCCCCCTCGGCTGGCATCGCGACGTGCCGGAATTCGAAGACGTCATGGGCGTCTCGCTCCTCGGTCACGCGCGCCTGCGCTTCCGGCCTTATCCGCCGCGCCATAACCTGCGCACGCACTGCGCGCTTGAGCTCGCGCCGCGGTCCGCCTACCTGCTGCGCGGCGCGGCGCGCTGGCAGTGGCAGCATGCGGTGTCGCCGACCAAGGAGCTGCGCTACTCCATCACCTTCCGCACGCGCCGCACGTGAGTACGGCGCGGCACGTCTACGAGGTGCCTGCCGTGGCGTCGGCGCAGGCGGCGCTGCGCCGCGCGGTGCGCGCGCGCCTCGCCGGGCAGCTGTACGATGATTCCGGCAGCGCGCCACAGGGCATCGCGATCTATTCCCTGTCCGATCCGCGCGAGCTGCGCGAGCTGCGTTACATCGGTCAGACGCGCGTGCCACGCCGCCGGCTGCTGCAGCACCTCAACACGGCGCGGCTGTGGCTGCCGGATGAACGTCCCTGGTGGGTGCGCTCCCCGCAGCTGCGCCCGCTGTACGAGTGGATCAGGCAACTGTATCGCGCGCACGACTGCCTGCCGCTCATGGTGGTCGGGGCCTGGGTGAGTGAGGACCAGGCGCGCGCAGCCGAGCAGGCGCAGATCCGTGCGTGTCTGGCTCAGCGTCTGCCGCTCCTCAACGTCGAAACCGAGCGTCTGCAGCGCCAGCTGCAGCTGCTCTAGCCGCGCGGCGGCATTCAGCGCAGCCAGGGTCGCACGACACGCCGCAGCGGCGCCGTCACGGTCGCCGCCAGCTGCGCATCCAGCAGTCCGCGCCGCTTGAGATGGCGGATGGCGCTCTGTACCGCCGACTTCGACAGTCCGGTGCGGGTGGCGATCGTCTGCAGACTCGCGCCCACGGTGGCGCGGGCGTCCTGCGGACTGTGTCGCAACAGGAACAGGTAGACCAGGAACGCGGCCGGGCGGTGGTCGTGGCCTGCCAGGTCAGGCATCAGGACGTCGATTACGTAGGCATCGAAAGTCACGCGCTGCATGCTTAATAACTATACCAGTAAAAGGTACAGAGACCCGCGCGGCGGCGCGATAATGTGCGCGGCCAGGCCTTCCGGAGACTCAAGGGCATGATCACGCACATCAAATTCGTCGGCGTGCCGACGCGCGACCAGTCGCGCGCGCTCAAGTTCTATACCGAGCAGCTCGGCTTCGAGGTCGCGACCGATCAGCCGTTCAACGAGAAGCAGCGCTGGATCGAGCTGCGCATCGCCAATTCGCCGACGCGCATCGTGCTGTTCACTCCGGACGGCCACGAGGACCGCATCGGCACGTTCTTCAACGGCTCGATCGGCTGCGACGACGTGGAGGCTACCTACCGGCAGCTGCGCGAGCGCGGCGTGGAATTCACCGCCGCGCCGCAGAAGCAGCCGTGGGGGACGTTCGCGACGTTCAAGGACCCGGACGGCAACCAGTTCGTGCTGTCTTCCGTGTGAAGTTCTAGGGCGCACCGCCGCTGTGCATGCGGAAATGCTTGCGGTACTGGCTCGGGGCCACCCGCAGCTGGCGCAGGAACGAGCGGCGTAGCAGCTCGGCGCTGGAGAAGCCGCACGCGCCGGCGATCTCATCCAGGTCGCCGCCGGTCGACTCGAGCCGCCGCCGCGCCGCTTCCACGCGCGCCTGCTCCACGTAGCGCGCCGGCGTGACACCGATCTCGTGCGTGAACACGCGCGCGAAGTTGCGCGCGCTCATGGCGGCGCGCCGCGCGAGGCTCGCGACCGACAGGTCGTGTGCCAGGTGCTCGGCAATCCACGCCTGCAGCTCCTGCAGCGGCTTGCGTTCGCTGGCCTGCGCTGCCAGCGCCACGCTGAACTGCGCCTGGCTGCCGGGACGGCGCAGATAAATCACCATGCGCCTGGCGACATCGAGTGCCAGCGCGCCGCCGAGGTCCTCCTCGATCAGCGCCAGGGCGAGGTCCATGCCGGCGCTGACGCCGGCCGAGGTGTAGGTGCGGCCGTCCTGCACCCAGATCGGGTTGGGGTCCCATTTGACGTCCGGGAAGCGCCGCGCCAGGGATGGCACGCGCATCCAGTGGCTGGTGGCGCGCTTGCCGCGCAGCAGGCCTGCGCCGGCGAGCAGATAGGCGCCGGTACACACCGAGCACAGGCGCCGCACGCGCGGTGCGCGCCGCCGCAGCCAGGCGCGCAGCGCCGGGTCGTCGCAGCTGCGCGCCCCGGCCCCCCCGGCGATCATCAGCGTGTCGATCCTGCCGCGCAGCTCGCGGTAGTGGGCGTGCGCCACGAGCCGCACGCCGCAGTTGCTGGCCAGCGCCAGGTCGGGGGAGTTGGTCACGAGTCGGATGAGGTAGGCAGGCGCTACGCCCCTCTCGGCGCGCACGACGTTCGCCATCGCAAAGGCTTCGAGTGGCCCGATGACGTCGACTCCCTGGGCGGGCGGCACGCACAGCATGACGATCCTGCGGCTCATGCTGGCGAAGTATACCGGCGATGGCTGAATTAGTGGGATTGTTGTCATTTATGCCACGCACGCAGGGCTCTAGAATGCGCCCGTGAAGAGGCTGCACTACGCGTGGATCGTGCTGGCGGTGACCTTCGTGTGCCTGCTGGTCTCGGCGGCGACTCGGGCCACTCCCAGCGTGCTGATCGTGCCGCTCGAGCAGGAGTTCGGCTGGTCGCGCGCCACCATCTCGGTGGCGATCGCGGTGAACCTGCTGCTGTATGGCCTGATCGGTCCGTTCGCTGCCGGCTTCATCAACCGCTACGGCAGCCGCCGCGTGCTCGCCGTCGCCGCGCTGGTGATGGGACTTGGCACGCTCGCCACCGTCAGCATCCGCCGGCCCTGGGAGCTGTTGATGCTGTGGGGCGTGGTGGTGGGCGCCGGCACCGGACTCGTGGCGATCGTGCTCGGCACCAGCATCGTGCAGCGCTGGTTTGACGTGCAGCGGGGACTCGCGATCGGGCTGCTGACGGCGAGCACCGCCACCGGGCAGCTGCTGTTCCTGCCGCTGCTGGCGCGGCTCATCGTGCGTTATGGCTGGCGTACCGCAGTCGTGACGGTAGCGGTCGCAGCCTTTGCCACCGCGCCGCTGGCGTGGTTTCTGGTGCGTGACCGGCCCGAAGAGAAGGGTCTGCGGCCGCTCGGCGCACAGGGTGCGGCGAGTCCGAGCGCACCCCTGCAGAATCCGTTCGTCGCGGCGCTGCAGGCGCTGCGCAGCGCCAGCCGTGCGCGGCAGTTCTGGATTCTGGCGGGGAGTTTCTTCGTCTGCGGCGCCAGTACCAACGGGCTGGTTGGCACGCACCTGATTCCTGCCTGCATGGACCACGGCATGCCGGAGGTGCAGGCGGCGGGACTGTTGGCCGTCATGGGCATTTTCGACCTCTTCGGTACTACCGGCTCGGGCTGGCTGTCGGATCGCTTCGACAGCCGCTGGCTGCTCTTCATCTATTACGGCCTGCGCGGGCTGTCGCTTATGTACCTGCCCACGGGGCTTGCGGCACAGGGGCACGGGCTGTCGGTGTTCACCGTGTTCTACGGCCTCGACTGGATCGCTACCGTGCCGCCGACGGTGGCGCTCACGCGCCAGGCCTTCGGTGCCGAGCGGGTAGGGCTGGTGTTCGGCTGGATCATCGCGGCTCACCAGATCGGCGCGGCACTGGCGGCGACTTTCGCCGGAGTGATCCGCACGCACCAGGGCAGCTACGACTACGCCTTCGTGACCGCAGGCGTCCTGTGCCTCGCCACGGCCGTCGCCGTACTCTTTGCCGGGCGCCGCCGCAGCGCGCCGGGCGTGCTGCTCACGGGCGAAGTGGGCGCCGGCGCCACCTAGCCGCTAGCCCTTGCCGAGCGGATGCGCGAGGTTCCTGACGGCTGCGATCAGTACGTCCGCGCTCACTGGCTTGCCGAGGTGGATCTGAAAGCCGGCTTCGAGGGCATCGGAACGATCCTCGGTGCGGATGAAGGCGGTGAGCGCGACGGCCGGCAGCCGCTCGGCCGAGTAGCCGCCGCCGCGCAGCGCGCGGATCAGCTGGTAACCGTCGGTACGAGCCATGCCGACATCGCTCACCAGTACGTCGGGTGCTTGCTCGCCGATGACGCGCAGCGCGTCATCGGCATCGGCTGCTTCGCGCACCTGTGCGCCGGCGTCACTGAGCAGGCGCACGATGAGCGAGCGGGTGTCCTCCATGTCTTCCACCACCAGCACGCTGACGCCGGCGAGCGTGGAATTGTCGGTGATGGCCGGCCCGTCGGCGCCCCGCTCGGCGAGCGGCAGGCGCACGGTGAACGTGGCGCCGTGCCCGAGTCCGCGGCTTTCGACCGTGATGGTGCCGGCATGCATGGTCACCAGGTGCCGCACGATGGTGAGTCCGATGCCCAGCCCGGAGAAGTTCTTGGCGCTGCCGGAGTCCTGCTGGGCGAAGCGATCGAACAGGCGCGGCAGGAACTCCGCACTGATGCCGCGGCCGGTGTCGCGGATCGTGACCCGGAAATCGCTGCCATCGACGCCCGAGCTGACATCAACCGTGCCGCCCTTGGGCGTGAATTTGATGGCGTTCGTCAGCAGGTTCCAGAACACCTGCTGCAGGCGTGCCTCGTCCGCCAGCACGGCTGCCGGCTGCGCACCTAGCGCCACTTGCACGCTCACGCAGCGATTCTCGGCCTCCATCGACACCACTTCCACCGCGGCACGCAACGCCAGCGTCGGATCGATGACGCGGCTCTCCAGACGCATCTTGCCGAAGCGTATGCCGGCAAAATCCAGCAGGTCGGAGATCAGGTGCGACTGCACGCGTGAGTTGCGCTCGATGGCTTCGATGCCGCGGCGAGTCTGGGGCGGCAGGTCGGGCGTGCGCTTCAGCACCTCCGCCCATCCCAAAATGGCGTTGAGCGGATTGCGTAGCTCGTGCGACAGGGTGGCGAGGAACTCGTCCTTCAGCTGATTGCTGCGTTCGGCTTCCGCGCGCGCCGCCTGTTCGCCCGCGAGCGCGTGCTCGCGCGCGCTTTCGAGCTGCCGCCGCACGGTGATGTCGGAGATGATGGCGATACACGCGCCGCTGCTCGAGTCGCGGGTGATCTGCCACTCGGTCTCGGCATGCGCCTTGTCGGTTCGCGGGATGCGCAGCACGCCGTGCCAGTTACGCTCCTCCGCGAGCGCGGCCGTCAGCTGCGCGAATTCGCCGGCCTGCTCCGGCGCTACCACTTCGCGCAGGGACATGCCGACGACTGTCTCGCGGTCGCGGCCGACCAGCTGGCACAGCGCCGGATTCAGGTCGGTGAACACCAGATTCGCGTCGAGCATCGCGATGCCGTTGGGCGCCAGCTCGAACAGCGCCCGGAAGCGCACGTCGGCGATGCGACGTTCGGCATGCGCGTGGCGGATGAACAGCAGTGCGCGCACGGTGGCCACCAGTACGACCGGGTCCGCCGGGTGCGTCAGGTAGCCGTCGGCGCCGGTGCGCATGCCGCGCTCGATGTCCTCGTCGTTAACGAATGTAGCCGACAGGTAGACGATCGGCAGGTCGCTGGTTTCCTTGCGGGCGCGCAGCTCGCGGAACACCTGGAAGCCGTCGATGTCCGGCAGGTTGACGTCCAGCACCACGAGATCGATGCCGGGGGATGCCAGCTGCAGTGCCTCGCGACCGGTAGCGGCCTCCGCGGTCTCAAAGCCAGCCGCGCGCAGCACGCGCACCGTGGCGTAGCGCGAGGCCTCGTTGTCATCGACCACCAGCAGGCGTTGCGCCGAGCCGTCGCGTGACAGCATGCTCATAGCTTGACGGCCGCCTTGGGCGCGTCGTACGCGACCGGGATCAGTACCCAGAAGCGCGAGCCAACCCCCGGTTCGCTCTCCGCTCCCACGCGACCACCGAGCATCTCGGCAAGCTTGCGGGACAGCGACAACCCGAGTCCCGTGCCGCGCAGGCGCCGCTGCAGCCGTGTGTCGATCTGTACGAAGTCCGTGAAAAGTGACGGCAGATGCTCGGGCGCAATGCCGACACCGGTGTCTGCGACCGCAAATTCCACCTGGTCCTCGCCCACGGCGCGCGCACTGACACGAACTTCGCCCTGCTTGGTGAACTTCAGCGCGTTGGAAATGAAGTTTCGCAGGATCTGCGACAGGCGTCGGTCGTCGGAGTAGATCTTCGGGACGGTCCCCGGCTCTTCGAACACCAGCGAGACCGTCGAGTTCGTCACGATCGGCTTGAACATGCCGCGCAGCGCGGCGAACAGGTCCACCATCTCGAACCACTCCGGTGAGATGGTGATGCGGCCGGCATCGACTTTCGCCAGCTCCAGAAGGTCGTCGACCATCTCCGTGAGCTCGCGGATGGAGTCGCGAATGAATTCCACCTGGCGGGTCTGCTCGCTGGTCAGCGGGCCGTCCAGGCCCCGCAGCAGGATGCCACTGAGACTGGCGACCGACGACAGCGGGGTACGGAATTCGTGGCTCATGTACGACAGGAAACGGCTCTTGAGATCCAGGGCCTCCTTGAGCTGCGCGGCCTGATCGTCCAGTTCGGCGTACAGCGCGACCACGCCGCGGTTGGTCTCTTCAAGCTCGGTGCGCAGTGCCGCAATGTGCGCGTCATATTCCTGCGCATCGCCAAGCTCCAGGCTGCCCGTGTCGCTCATGAGCCGATCACCACCACCGTCGCATCGTCACGGACACGCCCGTGCTCGCGGTACAAGACGGCGGCTATGACCGCCGGGTGACGCTGGCGCAGGCCGGGATGATCGTCCAGATCCCAGCGGCCCGAGAGTCCGTCGGAGTGCATGATCAGCATGATGCTCCCCTCGGACGAATAATCGAACTGCTGCACGTGGTGCGCCTGGAAGCCGAGCGTACCACTGTGCGACACGAGGCCCCGGCTCTTGCCGGCATTCAGCAGGTGTCCGCCGATGTTGCCGACCCCCGCATATACCAGCGTTTGCCGCTCGTTCACGAGAGCGCAGGCGGCCGCCGCGCCGCGCGTGCCGTTCAGTGCCCGGTGCATGCGCTCGATGAGCAGACGCGGTGCGTCGAAAGGCGCCTGCCCGAATACGTCGGCGGCACGCGCGGAGGCCGCGGCCGCCTGCGAACCGTGCCCCAGTCCGTCGATGACGACGAGCGCGGTCTCACGGTCTCGCTGCGCCAGGCGCCAGGCGTCGCCGCATTCCGTCTCGCCTTCCACGGCGGTGCACACCGCGCCGAAGCGCCAGCTGCGTGCCTCACCCACGCGCGCCATGACCGCGGTGCCGCGGCCGACAACCGAGTACATGTCGAAGTCTGCGGACAGGCGTTTGACCGCGCCTAAGCCGGTGCCGGCCGTGCCGGCGGAGGAATAGCCGTCGCGCAGGCACCTGACGGTGTCCGCCATTCCGGGCCCGCGATCGAGCGCGATAACTTCGATTGCCGGACCTCCCGGGGCGGGTACGGACTGCAGTAGCAGCTCGCCGCCCTGCGCGTGGCGCAAGAGGTTGGTGGCAAGCTCGGTCACCACCACCCCGACGCGCCCCGCCGGTGTCTGGGCAAGGCCAAGCTTGGCTGCCAGGTCCTGGGCATCGCGGCGCGCTTCACCGATCGCGCTGCCGTCGCGGATCCAGTGGCGTCGCTGGGGTTCTGTGCCGAACAGCTGCATCGGCTATTTCCAGCGCACGACCGTGACTTGCGTGCCCCTGCCGACCTGTGAGTGGATCCTAAATTCATTCACCAGACGCCGCGCGCCCGACAGACCCAGGCCGAGGCCGTTGCCGGAAGTCCAGCCGTCCGTGAGCGCGAGATCTACGTTGGGAATGCCGGGTCCCTGATCGCTGAAGGTCAGGCGCAGCCCGCGTCGGCCGCCATTTTCGACCACCTCGAGGTCCATGACGCCGCCATGGCCGTGGACCAGGGCGTTGCGCGCCAGTTCGCTCGCGGCGGTCACCACTTTGGTCTGGTCGACCAGTGACAGGCCAATCTGCTGCGCGGCACGGCGCACCAGCTGGCGCGCGAGCACGATGTCATTGGGCGATTTGAGCGGCGACTGTGACCCGTCCATGGGCTAGGAGTTCTCCGCGCGCAGCCGCAGCATGCCTCTTTCGACCGTCAGGGCGGTCTCCACGCCGGGCAGCGACAGGCCGAGCTCGACCAGCGTGATCGCCACGGCCGGTCGCATGCCTACGAGCACGGTGCGGGCGCCGAGGATGCGGCCCATGCTGGAAATATCCGAAATCATGCGGCCGATGAAAGAGTCCACGACCTCTACCGCCGAGATGTCGATCAGCACGCCGCGCGCGGCGTGACGTTGTACCGCGTTGGTCAGATCGTCCTGCAGCTGCAGCACCAGCTGATCGTGCAGGTCGACCTGAATGGACACGAGCAGAAACTCGCCCATGCGCAGGATCGGAATGCGGTCCATGGGCTAGCGGCTGACCGTATAGCCGGTGCGCTTCAGTGCCAGCGCCAGTGCGTCGGCAAGATTCGCCTTGGTGGTCACGCCCTGCAGATCGACACCGAGATGCACGATGGTCTGCGCGATCTGCGGCCGCACGCCGCTGATGATGCACTCGGCACCCATCAGGCGCAGGGCCGTCACGGTCTTGAGCAGGTGCTGCGCGACCAGCGTGTCGACCGTGGGCACTCCGGTGATGTCCAGGATGGCCACCTCGGAGCCGGTCTCGACGATGCGGTTCAGCAACGACTCCATGACCACCTGGGTGCGTGCCGAATCCAGCGTGCCGATCATCGGCAGCGCCAGGATACCGTCCCAAAGCTTCACCACCGGGGTCGACAGCTCCAGCATGTCCTCCTGCTGCCGGCGGATGACATCTTCGCGTGACAGCTGGTAGGCCTTGACCGTATGCAGGCCCAGGGCATCCAGCAGCTGCGTTGCGGCCCAGACATCCTGCGCCAATGCGGCGGCGTTCGTGCCGTTGGCGGCGTGCAGCTGCTCGAACAACGGCTGTTTGAAGGAAAAGATGAACATCGCCGTCTCGGCCGAGGTAAACCCCTGTTGGGCGCGCGAGCGCGATACGCCTTCGAGGAAGTCGCGCAGCGGCTTGTAGGCGGCTGCGTCCACGTCCGAGGCGCCGCTTCTGGTTGCCGCGCCGAGCAGCTGCAGGAACTCCTGAGTCTGCTTGGCAAGCTCATCCGATGAGATCGAGCCACGCGTCCCGGATACCGCCGTCGACAGATTCCGCAACCACTGCGTTTGAATTGCCTGCTGCTTAACCGGGCTGCCAAGTAACTCGGCGATCGAGGTGATCCCCGCCATACAGTATTCCTTCCAGTTTCGGGTGCCAGTGAAGCGGACCATCCGCCCCGGATCACTGCCGCTGCCTGCTGCAGAGCGTGCGCGCGCCTTCTGTGGGACGGCAGTTGCCTCTCGCAAAAGCTCAATTGTGCGAAGCAACCCGGGCTGTTGTAGCACGCCTGCGCCGCAAGTCCGCTCTTGTTTGCATCGGGTGGCCTCTGACGGCGCGATCTTACGGGGGCGCGGTGCATATTGCAGCGCGCCGCAAGGGCTGGGCCACCTTCAAGCTAGAGCGCTACTGAAGCTTGGCGGAAGAGGGCCACGGGCCTGTGCGGGCGCAGTTGCGCCGCAGGCTGCAGTCAGGCGAATGGTTCTCGCTGTCGGCTCAGGACGGCAGCGACGAGACGTGCGTCTGATCAGGCGCCCTAAGCGCAGCCCTTCAGCTGCGGGCGCGTGGTACGAGGTCGGGCGCGATGGCCTGTGGCACGCTGCGCTTGAGCCATCCTTCGAGTTCCGCCCTGGGGATCGGGCGGCTGTGCAGGTAGCCCTGCGACTCATCGCAGCCGGCCCGCACCAGGTAGTCCAGCTGCGCCTGGTTTTCGACGCCTTCGGCGACTGTGGCCATGCCGAAGGCGCGCGCAAGTCCGATGATCGTCTTCACCAGAGTGCAGCTCTTGTGATCGCTCGGCAGGCGATTGGTGAAGCTGCGGTCGATCTTCAGCGTGTTGATCGGCAGCTCCGACAGACGGGCGAGGGACGAGAAGCCGGTGCCGAAGTCATCGATGGCGATACCGAGGCCGGCCGCGCGCAGCAGGCGCAGCGCGTGGACGCACGAGGACGAGTCACCCGAGAGCACCCCTTCGGTGATTTCGATGTCGATACCCCAGGCCGAGTCGCCCGCCAGATCTCCAATCGTGTCGAGTATCTCGCGCGCAATATTGCGCCGCCGCAGCTCCGACGGCGCGACGTTGACCGCCACCCGCAGCGGCGGCAGCCCTGCCGCCCGCCAGGCACGCAGGTCCGTGCAGCTCTGGCGCAGCACCCAGTCCTGGGTGGCAGTCGTTAGGCCCGCCGCCTCCAGCAGCGGCAGGAACACCGCCGGCGAAGTCAGCCCGTGATCCGGATCCTGCCAGCGCAGCAACGCTTCGACACCGGTCGTACGACCGGTTTTCAGCGCCAGCTTCGGCTGATAATGCAGACGGAATTCGTTGTTCTCGATCGCGCTGCGCAGGCGCTGCACCATGCCAAGGCGGCGCGCGAGCTCCGAGTTCATTTCCATGCGGTGGTGCAGGTAACGCTCGCCGGAGGCTTTTGCCTCCTTGAGCGCTGCTTCGGCGTTTTGCACCAGCTTGTTGGCGTCGTTGCCGTCGTCCGGGTAGCAGGCGAGGCCGCACTTGATCTCTGCCGCGAGCTCGCGCCCGTCGATGTTGAAGGGCGTGGTGAACAGCCGCGTCACGTCATCGTGCAATGCGCGCGCCGGGCCTTCGACATTTTCGGCAACCGCGTGGACACAGGCGAACGTGCCGCCACCCAGATGCGCCAGCTGCTCGGTGTCGGGGAAATGAGCCTTGAGCCGGTCTGCCACGCATTGCAGCAGCCGGTCGCCGTTGTGGCGCCCGAGGGAATCGTTGATGACGCTCAGGTGCGCGATATCAAACACCGTGACTTCCAGACGCGGCAGCCGGTCCGTGCCGTGAGCCAGCAGACGGGTGAGGCGCTCGCAGAACAGGGCGCGCTTGGCAAGGCCGGTGAGCGGTTCGAAATAGGACAGAAAGCGCACGGCGTCCTGCTTGTTCAGGTACTGCAGCGCGAACGACAGGTTCGAGACCACCTCTTCCAGGAGCAGCAGCTCATCGGTGCCGAGCGCGCCACGGGTGCGCATGCCGAACAGCAACGCGCCCACGGGCGTGTTGTCGACCCGCAGCGGCAGACAGGCGAGCGAGCGCACCCCTGCGTTGAGGAGGTCCGCGCGCCCATCGATGACGTACGGGAAGGATTCGATGTCGTCGCACAGCATCGCATCGCCGGTGCGAATCACGCGTCCCATGAGACTGGTGTCTTCGCTCTCGTGATTGGCGATCGGGAATTCACGTTCCGGATTTGGGAGTAATTCGTAACCCGCCCAGCCGACCGGTCGCGCCAGGCGCGTGCTCGGATTGATTAGCGCGATCATCGCGAGCGCGTAGCCGCCCACGCCGTGTGCGAGACGGCAAGTCTCGGCCAGCACCTCGTCGCGATTCTGAATGCGCAGCAGAGCGGCGTTGATGCCGGAAAGCATCTGCAGCACGCCGGTGAGGCGTGCAACCCGCTGCTCCGCCACCTGACTCGAGCGGCGCAGCGAGGCCTCTTCCAGCGCTCGCTGAATGGCCGGTATCAGACGCTTGGGATTGCTCTTCAGCACGTAGTCGATCGCGCCGCACCTCAAGGCCTCGATGGCGCGTTCTTCGCCGATCGTGCCGGACAGAAAGATGAAGGGTACGCTCGGCACCTCGGCGCGCGCGATCGCCAGCGCCGACATGCCATCGAACCCTGGCAGACTGAAGTCGGACAGGATGAGGTCGGGCACCTGTTCGCGCAGGGCCGTGCGCATCTGCGCCTCGGTGACCACGCACTTGAAGGTGCAGTTATACCCAGCCTTGCGCAGCCGCCACATGGTCAGCTCGGCATCGGACTCCGAGTCCTCGACCATGAGTACGTGCAGCGACTGTTCGCTGACGGGTTCGCGCGCGGTTTCCGTGGCGGGCGTATTCAAAGGCGAGCCTGTTTAGGCGGGCGGCGCCCGCGATGCGCCGACGCCGCAGGGGCCAGGCAGGCGCCGGGCAGTATGGTTTTTCATAAGCCAATTCACGGTGTGATTAGACATCCCGGTGAGCACGCGCCACGCCGAAACGCGTCACAGTCTCCCATCGATAGGGCACACCCCCTGCCGGCTCAGTCTGAGATACACGCGGTTAGCCGTGTTGCAGCGCATGCGTAGTGTGATGCGCGGCCACCTGGGCAGCCTGCGGGAGTGTGAAGAAAACTGTAGTCCCGACGTCGGGCCGGCTGTCTGCCCAGACCCGGCCGCCATGGCGCGAAATGACGCGGTGCACTATGGAAAGTCCTACACCGGTCCCGGCAAACGCCTCCTGCTGATGCAGCCGCTGAAAGACGCCGAACAGCTTCTGCGCATAACGCATGTCGAACCCGACGCCGTTGTCGCGCACAAAGTAAACCCACTCGTCTGCCTGGCGCAGCACACCGACCTCGATGCGCGCCGGATCGCGCCCGGCGGTGAACTTCAAGCGCGTTGGACAGCAGGTTGACGAGCACCTGTTCGAGCAGCCGTGCGTCGCCGAAGCAGTCGGGCAGGTCAGCCACCGAGAGCTGCACCGCACGGCCAGCGAGCGCCTCGGTGAGTCGCGCGCTCACCTGCAGTGCCAGCTCGCGCAACGGTACACTCGCACACGCCAGCGGCTGGCGGCCAACGTGCGAGAGATGCAGCAGAGCGTCGATCAGCCCGGTCATGCGTGTGGCGCCCGCGCCGATGCGCTCGACCAGTCGGCGCGCCTCGCTCGGCAGCTGCGCGCCGAACTCGCCTTCCGAGCACCTCGCAGAACCCCTCAACGGCGCGCACGGGCTCGCGCAGATCGTGCGATACCGAGTAGGAGAAGGATTCCAGGTCCTGGTTGGCCAGCTCCAGTTCATGTGTGCGCTCCTCGACCCGCAGCTCCAGGCCCTCATTGAGGCAGCGCAGCTCCCGTAGCAGGGTCGCGATGGCAAATGCGCGGGCGGCGGTATGCGCCACCACTTCGAGCGCTTTCAGCTGACCGGGGCCGATGCGGCCTTGCGGCCGATCCGAGGTGAATCCCAGCACACCGAACAGTGTGTCGCCGGCGGCGATCGGCAGCGCCACACCGATGCGGGCATCGAACGGGTGAACAGCAAGATCCACGTCCGCTGTTCCGGCCGGCGGATTCGCCAGTGCGCGCCGCGCTGCGTCCAGCCAGCCCTGCGCACCCTTGAGCTGCAGTGCGTGCCGGTCGAGCGGCTGTACGCCGGGTCCGGCCGAGCCTGCCAACAGCAGCGACTCATTTTGATCGTCGACTGTCAGCAGGTAGACAGCACTGGCGTGGCTGTGCTGGGCGGCGGCGGCGACAGTACGACTGACAATCTCGGCGTGCTCGAGACCTTGGGTGATGGCCCGCGACAGTTCGTAAATGGACAATGCTTCGCGCAGCTGGATGTTCTCTATCTGCAGGCGACGCGTGGCGAGCGCGCGTGCCAGCACCGGCAGCAGCTCGTGCAGCTTGAGCGGCTTCAATACATAGTCGTTCGCGCCGGCCTTGAGGGCCTCGACCGCCGTCGAGATGGTGCCGTGACCCGTCATGACGATGCAGGCGAGCTCGGCGCCGAGTTCGCGGCAACGCTTCATCAGCATGATGCCATCGACCTGCGGCATCATGAGGTCGGTCAGCAGGACATCGAACGACTCTTCGCGCAGCGCCGCGAGAGCCTGCGTTGCCGACGTACATCCATGGCAGCGGAAACCTTCGAGCGTGAGCGTATCGCACAGCGCCCGTACGTTCTGCGGCTCATCATCGACGATGAGGAGAGTGGCAGGGGCCTCGCTCATGCGCAGGCCACGCTCGGCGCGTCTCGCGCTGTGCGGACGGCGCGCTTGATGCGATCAAGCAGCTTAAGGGGCTGGCGCCGCGCGCGCAGTTCTTGCTCGCGCGGCTCGACCTGTGCGCCGTCGGTCCGCTGCGCGGCCGGCAGCAATACCTGCCTCGATCGCCGGGTGGAAGCGTGATCCGCCATGCAGTCCTCATCATCCGGACTCTTCAAGCCGCCAGTACACTCGTTCGCACCCCGAGTAACCGTGAGCCTGTACGCAAGTCCGGTGGCCCGACGAAGCATCGGGTGGAGAGCTCTGCGCTGCAATGCAGCAAATCAACGAATGAGGGGTTTTATCCGGTCAAAAGGCCTTCAGCGGGTCAGGGTCCCGCCGCCGCGGTCTGCTGCGCGAAGATCACGTGCCAGGCACCGTCGCGCCACACGTAGTCATCGGAATACCAGTGCAGATGCACGCTGCCGTCCGGCGCCGTGCCATGCGACCTGCCGTAGGCCACGGCGACATTTCCGTAGATCAGCACTGTCGCTTTGGGCAGTGGCGGTATCGCTCGCTGCGCACCGCGGTTCGCCCGGGCAAGCGCTAGCTCGTCGGCGAGGAATTTGATCTCGCCGTTACTCATGATCTCGGTGAATGCAGGCGCGAGCAGACAACGTTCGAATTCGGTGTCGCCTCTGATAAAGGCGAGCGACCAGGCTTCCTCGAGACGCTGCACGGTCGCTTCGTCCTGCCGCTGGTGGAGTAGCGCGGGCTGCAGGCACGTGTTCGCCTGCACGCCCGCGCACGCACCGGCGAGCGTCAGCCCGAGGAGCAGCCGAAAGCGAAAAGGCGAGGCTAACAAAACTTCAGGTTCGGTTCGGCGGCGGCATGCCATGGCGGATCTCCGGTGGCGCGTGCGGCCGACCTTAGAAGATCCGCGCGCGCATGGCGCGCGAAATGCGCTCCTCCGGCGCGGGCGTGCGACGAGGCTGTCGCGCACGAGCCAAAGGAGTCCGGCGATTCCGCGTCTATAATGCGTGCCGCCCAACCGTTGCCCTCGACTGGAGTCCTCATGCGCTGGCTGATCGCTGTGATTTTTATGTGCGCCCTGCCTTTGACTGCCACCGGCGCGGAGTCCGTGCAGCCCGATAAAGCCTGGATCGAGCGCAGCAACAGCTTCACGCAGCGGCTGCTGGACGTGCAGCTGGCACACACGCCGGAGCAGGGATCGCGCCAGGGGCTGGCGCAGTTCGACGAGCGCATTTCCAAACCGACGCTGGCTGATGAGATGGCAGAGCGGCACGAGCTGGAAACAGTGATGGCGACGATCGATGCGGCGCGCGCCAAAGAGACCGACAAGCGCGTTCAGGAGGACCTCGACATCCTCCACAAGGCGTTCAACCTGCGTTTTCGACAGCAGGACTACCGCCTGCAGCATGAAGTGCCGTTCCTCAATGCCAGCGAAGTGGTTTTTCGGGGACTGCGCGGGCTGCTCGACGACCAGGTGGCATCCGAGCGTCGCCCGGCCGCATTGAAGCGGCTGCGCGAATACGCGGGCATCGAGCCTGGCTACCAGCCGTTCACCGCGGTGCTGCAGCAGCGCGAGCGCGAACAGATCGCCAAGCCCGGAGTCATTTATCCGGCCCGGGACGAGGTGGCGACCGACCTCGGGCGCAATTCCAACTACGTCGAAGAGATCGCGACGCTGTTCAAGAAGTACGGGGTGCAGGGCTGGGAAGCGTCGTACGCCACCCTCAAGGGCCAGCTGGCCGACTACGACGCCTGGGTACGTCGCGACATCCTGCCCAAGGCGCGCACCGATTTCCGCCTGCCGCCGGAGAAGTACGCGCTGGCATTCGAGGAGTTCGGCATCGACATACCGCCGGCCCGGATCGCCACCATGGCGCACAAGGCCTTCACGCAGTATCAGGCGGAGATGGCGCCGCTCGCCGCGCAGGTCGCTAAGGCAAACCACTATCCCTCGAGCGACTATCGTGCGGTCATCAGGGAGTTGAAGAAGCAGCAGATCACCGGTGAGGCCATCCTGCCGTTCTACAATCAGCGGCTGCACGAGATCGAGCAGATCATCCAGGCGCACAACCTGGTCACGCTGCCCAACCGGCCGGCGATCATCCGCCTGGCCACCGCCGCCGAGACCGCGCAGCAGCCGGCGCCGCATATGACGCCGCCGCCTTTCCTGCACAATACCGGGCAGCGCGGCGAGTTCGTGCTGCCGCTGAACATTCCCTCGGCCACCGGCGGCGCGGGCGATAAGTACGACGATTTCACCTTCGACGCCGTGGCCTGGACGCTCACCGCGCACGAGGCGCGACCCGGACACGAGCTGCAGTTCGATTCGATGGTCGAGCAGGGCGTCAGCATGGCGCGCGCCCTGTACGCGTTTAACTCAACCAACGCGGAAGGCTGGGGGCTCTACTCCGAATACATCATGCAGCCGTTCGAGCCGGCGCAGGGGCAGCTCCTGACCCTGCAGTTACGCCTGCTGCGCGCCGCGCGTGCGTTCCTGGATCCGGAGCTGCAAAGCGGTGCCGCGACGCCGGAGCGCGCCTATCAGGTGCTCGAAGACGACGTCGTGCTGAGCCACGCCTTCGCCAAGGAGGAGGTCGAGCGCTTCACCTTCCGCTCGCCGGGGCAGGCCAACAGCTACTTCTACGGCTACACGCGGCTGCTGTCGCTGCGCAAGGAAACCGAGGCCGCGCTCGGCACCAAATTCGATCAGAAGAAATTCCATGACTTCATCCTGAGTCAGGGCCTGCTGCCGCCGGACCTGATGCGCAAGGCGGTCTTGGAGGAGTTCGTCGCCGCTCAGAAATAACCGCCACTGTCAGTGGCCCGGCCCAGCCGGGCGCGCCGCGATCCAGCGATCGATGTCCGGCAGTACCTCCCGGGCAATGCGCTGATTCTGGTGGATCGCGGCCACGGCCGACAGAAACGGTTTGCGCGCCTCGAGCGGCACACTCTTCGCCTCGTAGGCCTCAAGATCGGCGACGCGCTGCGGCTCGGCCGAACCTCCCGCTGCCGCCTGGGCCAGGCCCCAGCGCTCGAGCTTGGAGAAGGGCAGGCTGGCATCATCCAGTCGTGGTGCCATGACCTGCCACACCAGGTCGGGATGCCATTGCGCGATTCGGACCAGCAGATTTATGCCGGTGCCGGAGGGCACCTGATCACCGAGCGTGATTTCGATCATGCGTCGCGCCAGCGCAGGGTCGCGGACTGCGGCGAGGGCGCGCAGCAGGTTGAGTTTCTCCAGTGGGTCGCGCAGCTGCTGCGCGCGTGCCAGCAACGCATCGAAGGTCGCGGCATCGGCGTGCGCCGCGACGATCTCGAGGGCCGCACGCTGCTCGGCGGGCGTTCCCTCCTGGGCGGCAGTGCGGCGGCGTGCTGCCTCGATGACCGCGGCGTCCCCGAGCGCTCCCTGCACGGTAGTCAGCTGGTTGCCTACGGTTTCGACATTGCCCGACCGATCTGCGGCAGCGATGGCCTGCAGGCGCGCGGCCACCGGGCTCAGCAGCTGCAGCGCGAAGCGCCGGAATGCTGCGCGCGCCGGCGTGTCCCCGTAGTGAAGATCGAGGCTCGCGAATATGCCGACCAAGCGTTTCCATACCAGCGGATTGGCATCCGCCGGCAGGAGCGCGGCGAGCTTGGTTACGTTGCTCGCAGGGCTATAGCCGGCGATGCTCAGGACCCAGGCGTCGTTGATCAGACCGAGCTGGTCAGCGGCGCCCAGCTTGCCGAGATGGGCGAGCAGTCCGTCCAGCAGGTTGGCGCTGTACAGTACGCGGGCGTAGCCCAGTTGTCCGGCGTTGACCAGCAGCGGCGGCGGCTGGGCCACATCGGCGGTCCCCTGCAGCAGCACATACGGCTTGGCGCCGTTCCACGGCCCGATCGCAAGCGGCAGTCGCCAGCTCTGCGGCGGCACGTCCTTGATCGTGGCCGGGTCGTCGGCAAAGCGCCCCTGCGTCAAGCTGACGCCGCCTCCCGTCGGGCTCACGCGCACCAGCGGCAGTCCGACCTGCCGGGTGAAGTCGTGCTCGATATCGACGATGGGCACACCGACGGCCTCCTGCACCGGTTGCCACAGATCGACGTCAGCGGTGTTGCCGTAGGCGTGCGCGCGCATGTAGCGGCGTACCCCCTCGCGGAACTTGTCGCGCCCGACATAGGCATTGAGCATGGTGATGACCGCGGCACCCTTGTTGTAGGTAATGGCGTCGAACGATTCTTCTGCCTGCTCCGGGGTATCGATTTCCTGGACCACCGGGTGTGTTGACGGCAGCGAGTCGAGCTGTTTGCCTCCCTCGAAGATGTCCAGCGCCTGCAGCCCGGTCTGCCATTCCGGATGCAGGTCATCGGCCGCGTAGGTCTGCATCCAGCGCGCGAAACCTTCGTTCAGCCACAGGTCATCCCACCAGGCCATCGTCACCAGATCGCCGAACCACTGATGCGCCATCTCATGGGACACGACCTGGAACACCGTCTGTCGGTCCTGCTCGGTCGAGTGCTGCGGGTCAAACAGCACGTGATTCTGCGAATAGAAGATCGCTCCCCAGTTTTCCATGGAGCCGCCCTCGATCTGTCCGGGAGCCGCGATCAGATCGAGCTTGGGCAGCGGGTACGGCATGCCGAAGTATTCGTTGTAGTAGTGCAAGAGCTTGCTCGCCTGCTCGAGTGCGTAGCGCGCCTTGGCCGTGTCGCCGCGCTTGACGACCACGCCCACATCCACTCCGTCCACCGTGTCGTGGATGCGCTCCCAATCCCCTACGCCCACGAACAGCAGGTAAGTCGACATCTTGGGACTTTGCGCGAAGCGCACCCGCTGCGTTGTCGCCGTCAGCGACGTCGCCTGCGCGATCGGCATATTGGAGATGGCCATGCGGTCTTTCGGCGCGTCGATGGACACGGTGAAGGTTGCTTTGCGTGCCGGCTCGTCCCAGCACGGCAGTACGCTGCGGGCACTGGCAGGCTCGAGGTTGGTCGCGAGCGTGCGGCGCGGCCCGTCCGCACTGATGTAATCCATCGCAAAGAACCCAAGCGTGGCGTGCGCCAGCGGCGCGTGGTAGTTGATCGTGAGCACGTGCCGCCCCGCACCGACGGGCCTGGCGAGCCTCAGCGTGGCCCGCTGCAGCGCTTTGTCGTAAGTCGCCTGCGCCGCAACGCTGCCATCGACGCTGGCATGGTCGAACACCAGACCGAGGGCGTTCAGCGTGATGCGCTCGCCCGGGGCGCGCATGTCGATGGTGATTGCGACTCTGCCGCGGAAGCTCAGGGCGGCCGCGTCCGGGAACAGCGCCAGGTCGTAGTGCACCGGCACGATTTCATCCGGCAGCACCTGTCGTTGCGACTGCGACATCGCGCTGGGAGTGTCGGCCCAAACGATGCCCGCGCTGCAGGCGATGGCGGCAACAAGAAGAGGGGCGAGTGGCTTCATGCGAGGGCTGCCTTGCTGTCGAGTTGTTTTTCCGCGCGTCCCGGCACTTGGGGCCGAGGGCCCCCGCACGCGGCGATCAGATTAGCAGATGCAGTCCGCCGATAGCGACGCAGCTCGCGGCGGCGAGATTGGGCGGCTGCGCGTTGCGGCGGGCACGCCCCCCACGTAGATCGTGAGCAGCAGCGCCACGACGAGCGCCTGGATCCACCAGTAGTTCGTCACTCCGAGGAACGGCCTTTGCGCGCCCCCAGCTCCACGCATCTCAGCCGAGATGCAGCGCCGAGTGCGGATAGAGCGCCAGAGTTTGGGATGAATCGGCAGATCGAGAATGAAATGCGAGGCGACCGCAAGCCATACGGCGAGGCATACAGTGAGGGAACGAGCAGTCGCGCGCCGAGCGGCGGGCCGTCAGCCGGACTGGACCTCGTCCACCGCATCCGGCTGCGGGTGTTCGAGCGCGACGTCGCGCCGCCCGCGACCCTGCACCTTCGCCCGGTACACCATGGCGTCGGCGCGCGCCGGGTCGGACTTCATGCGCTCAGCTCCCGCCTTATGCATCGGCAGACAACGTCATGAGGTCGCGGAGGGTGAGCGTGTACTGTCCGGACCCGCTGCAGTGCCGGGTGGCTTGCGCACGATGCTTGTGGCCATCGAGACCACTGCGGCGAGGTCGGACAGCTGGCTCGGCACGACCAGCGTCGTGCTCGCTTTGGCCATCTTGCCGAATTGGCGTACGTACTCCTCACCGATTCGCAACTGCATGGCTTCGATCCCGCCGCGCTCGCTGAGCGCTGCACCGACCTGCCGCAGTCCCTCGGCCGTGGCCGTAGCGACCGCCAGGATTGCAGACGCCTGACCTTCTGCCTCGTTGATCTGCTGCTGCTTGTTGGCCTCAGAAGCCTTGATAACGCGCTGCTTGTCGCCTTCCGCTTCATTGATCTTCGCGTCACGCTCGCCCTCGGAGGTCAGCACCACCGCGCGCTTTTCCCGTTCCGCGCGCATCTGCTTTTCCATGGCTGACAGGATGTCTTTGGGCGGGGAGATGTTCTTGAGTTCGTAGCGCATGACCTTCACGCCCCACGCGCCGGAGGCCTTATCGAGCTCTGAGACGATGTTCGCGTTGATGGTCGCGCGAGCTTCAAACGTCCGATCCAGTTCAATCTTGCCGATCTCGCTGCGCAGCGTCGTCTGCGCAAGCTGCGCAATCGCAAAGCCGTAGTTCGTGATGCCGTAGGAGGCAAGGTGCGGATCCAGGACTTGCAGGTAAAGGATGGCGTCGACTCCCACCTGCACGTTGTCCCGCGTGATGCAGACCTGTTCCGGAACGTCGAGCGCCTGTTCCTTCAATGTGTGCTTGTAGGCGACTCGCTCGACGAAGGGGACGAGGATGTGAAATCCCGCCTGCAGCGTGCGGCTGAACCGCCCCAGATTCTCGATGACGTAGGCGCTCTGCTGTGGCACCACGGTGGCCGTTCGCCAGATCACGATGACGGCGAGAACCGCGAGTGCGATGAAAACGTAGGAGGTATACATAAACCTTCCGCAATACCTAGACGTCGGGTGTCACATGCAGCGTCAGGTTAGTGACGCGCATAATGCGGGCGCGTGCCCCCGCCGGGATCTGTGCCGCACTGTCGTTGCGCACGGTCCAGAACGTGCCGCCATGTTCCGTCTGACAGCTCTCCCCGGGAGCTAGCGGGACTGCCAACGTGATCAGGCCGCCGGCTGGGCCGGTCTTGACCTCGGGGAGATCACCGTGGAACTTGCGATACAGGCGGCTCCGGAACGCGACCATGGAAACGATTGCAAGGATCGCAAAGAGCCCCCACTGCAGCCATGGCTCCAAGCCGGCAGCTATCGTCACAAGCCCGGTGAGGATGGCCGCGCTGCCAACGAACACGAGGTAGAACTGCGCGTTGACAAAGGCGAGTTCCGCCGCGAAGAGAATCGCGCCGCCGATGATCCAGCCCCACCAGGTCAACGGTGCACCTCATTGCGGTGTTGGTGGACGCGCGCCACGTGGCGAACTATACACCACGGTGCAATCGCCATGGCGCCGCACAGGTTCGCTGCCCCGAACAGCGCTTGCTCGTGCCGCGCCCCGATACCCGCGCTAGACTGGCGCACGAACATGCAGTGCGCGCCTGACCGATTGGCGTCCCGACGGGCGTATTTGCTGGCGCGGCCCGATGCGCGCCGCGCGTCCCAGCCGCTCCTGTGACGATGCGCTTCAAACACGGCGCGCGACAGATCACCGCGGCGCTTTATCTTGATCTGCCCTACATCGTCGACAGCATCTGGCGTCGCACCGAATTCAATGTCAACCGCTGGTTCCGCTATACGGTAGTAAGGCAGGGCGAGGCCGTTGCCGTCGACCTGACTGAGCGACCCTTCGTCGTCCTGCCACAGTACTGGCTGTTTCCCGTCGTACTGCTGTTCGTCGCCTACGGTCCGACGTTCGATGCACTGTGCAGCGTGCTGGGCGCTGCCGGGATGGCGCGTGCCCGGCTGGCACTGGGTGTGGGCCTGCTCGCCGGCAGCGCCGTCGCGCTGTTGGCGCTGACGCGCTATGGCATCGGCCGTGCCAACCAGCGCTTCTTTAAAGCCCGGGTCAGGCGCACCGCAAGACTGCGGCGCGTGCTCGTGCGGTCGCTGCTGCAGGTGGGACTGTGCATGGCGGTGGCGCCGGTGGCACTCCTGGGCATCTATCTGTGCCGCTACGCAGCGCTGCCGGTGTGTCACCGCGTGCCGAGCAACCTGCCCGCCATACTGCAGCTGCTGGTCACCGCTGGCGCACTGGCCGCCTCGTGGCTTGCAGGCCGGCGCAGTAAGCCCGCCCGCGGCAACGCGCTCACTTGTGCGCTGTTGCTGCCGCTGCTCACGGCAGTCCTGTGGGCAGGGGTTGCGGCCCCGTCCGCCAGCGAGGCGCTGCAGACGCCTTACCCGCACGTCTACGCGGTCTGTGCCATCGCGCTGGCCGCGATCGCAGCTTTGGCGCCGTCGTGGGCGCGGTTTCAGTTCGCCACCATCGTCAGGCAGCAGCGCGCCGCCTACACCGCGGCGTTGCAGGACACCGAGCTGTTCCCCGGCTCGCGCGTGGATCCGAAACTGTCGGACCGGCAGATCATCGCCGCCACCGTCGTCGGCGCCTGCTACCACCTGCTCGAGCTGCTCCTGCTGCCGTCGCTGCTGCTGCTGTTCGTGCCGGCCCACTGGGTCAGCGTCACGCTAGCGGTCGGATTCGCTGCCGCGCTCAGCCTGCTGACCATGGGATGCCTGACCACACGCTGGCAGCAGATGGTGGCGTACGTCGCGCGGCTGTTTCTCACCGGCACGCCGCTGGTGGTGTCGGCGGGCGTGATCGGCCTGGCGTCGCTGCGGGTGGCGCAGGTGCAGTACGTCACCACCGTGCTCGATGCCGCCCCCTTCGGCGTGATCTTCGCGTGGATCGTCATGACCTATGCGCTCTTCTGGTGGTTCGAATATGCGATCAACACTGCAGCCACCAGTGAGCTCCTGCGCCTGCTTGGCAGCGATGCGCAGGCCATCACCGGGCGGGTGCGCTACCGGCCCGGCGAGGGCGTGGCTGTGCACATGCCGGCCGACCATCGCTGGATCGCGCCGCACGGCCTGGGCGCCTTCGTCGCGCTCGGCTGGTTCGCCGACAAGGACAGCGGCACGCCGGTGGCGGCATTCCAGTCGTTCGGCATCACCGAGCTGTTCGCGCGCCTGACGCCGCCCGGACACCAGGACCGCAGCAACGACCTGGTGCGGCGCGTGCAGCTGTATTTCCTGGCCCTCAACGCGCTGGCGGTCCTCGGCCTCGTGCTGTACCTCGGTTATTACGGTCATGGCGACCGCAGCAACAGCGTGGCCCCGGTGGTGAGCGCGCTGCAGCCGCCGCAGCCCGCGCGCGAGGTGGAGCTGGCGGCGCTGCTGCGGACACAGGCACGCACTCACCGTCCGGCGATCATCGTCGCGGCATCCGGGGGCGGTACGCGCGCCGCGCTCTACACCGCCGCGGCGCTCGAGGGCTTGGCCCGGCTCGGCGTCAGCCGTGACATCGTCCTGCTGAGCGGCGTGTCCGGCGGCGCGGTGTCGGTGGCCTACTTCTACGGGCATCAGCGCCAGCTGCCGATGCACGCGCCGCAGTCGGTGGACTGGCAGCAGTTCAAGGACCGCATGACGGCTCCGTTCATCGGCGATGTGCTCGAAGGGGCGCTGGAATGGCGCCTCGTGAGCCGCAACGCGCTCGGCACGCTGCTCAAGGAGAGCTTCGATCGCCAGCTGTTCCAGGACGGCCAGCGCCTCGGTGACGCCACCCGTCCCGCCCTGATCCTGAACACCACGGTCGCGGGCCACCCGCAGGAGGATTCGGATCTGCTGCGCGGCATGTTCGCAGCGGCGCACACCCAGCGGGAATCCTGCGATCAGCAGCACATACCCTATGCCATCATCAGCGGTGGCCGGCTCATCTTCACCAATCTCGCCCAGCGCAGTGCCTTTCCGGCCAGCGGCAGTGAGGTGGGCGACCTGCCGCAGGGTGCGCCGTCAATACCCGACGTGCGCCTGCCCTACGTGGTGGTGCAGGACTCATCGGTGCTGCTGTCCGCAGCGGCGGCACTGAGTGCGAATTTTCCGCCGGTATTCACCAACGCCCGCGTCGACGTCCCGGCCGCCGTGCCCGACAGCCGCTGTCCGACACGCGCGTACTACGTGACCGATGGCGGCGCGGTGGAGAACCTCGGTCTGCTGTCGGCGCTGTATGCGCTGCGCCAGGCACTCGACTCGCTGCGCAATGCGCCCGCGACTGACATTCCGCAGATCCACCTGGTATTGCTCGAGGCCTCCGCGGCGACTTACGACTACACCCCCGACCGCGGCATCAACGCGGCCAGCGGCGGCTCCAAGGAGCGCCTCACCGGCGGGCTGACGGTCGAGTTGCTGACCGCCATCGCCGCCATCGCCGATGCCGCGGGGCGGCCGCTCGCCGACATCCAGGTCCACGACCTTGCCATGCCACTGGCGTTCCGTTCACGCGGCGGGTTTGGCACCAATTGGATCTTTCCAGAATCGATCGCGATCGCCAATCCGCGTGCGCCCCGACCGGTGCCGTGGTACCACGCCCTGAGCCACTGGCACGCGCAACACGAGCACGCGACCGCCATCCTCGGGCGCAGCGAGCTCATGCAACTGTGGACCGAGCTGCACGACCCGGATAGCGATTTTTGCAGCATGAGTGCTTCCCCGCCGCGGGATGCCGCCATGCAAACGGTCGCCGACTGGATCTGCGGGCGCATGGGCGCCGAGCAGTTGCCGCCGGACACGCAGGTAACGCAGTGGCACGCGCTGGTGCAGGCGCTGCGCGCCGCCGGCGCATCAGCGACGCAGCCGGCGCGAACGCCTCAGTGAGGCTCGCTCGTGGCGGCGCTCTGCTGCCGCGTTCGTTCCTCGGGTGCCGTGGCGCGCGCCGGCGCCTTGAGCAGCCCGCGCGTGAATGCCGCGGCAACCGCCTCGGCACGCGAGTGCACGCCGAGTTTCTCCAGCAGCGCGCCGACGTGATGATCGACGGTACGGGGCGAGCGGTGCAGGCGATGGGCGAGTTGCGCGTTGGTGCAGCCCTGTGCCAGCAGCTGCAGCACCTGCAGCTCCCGGGTGGTGAGGCCCGAAGGGTTGGCGCGCGTCGCTTCGTTTGGCCCCCGCGGTACCTTGTGTGCGCCGAGTTCGCGCAGACGTCGGCGCACCAGCGCTGCGAGCGGTGCGGCCCCCAGCCGGTCAAGAATGACCAGGGCCTCACGCAACGCCGACTCGGGGCCCTGCGCCAGTGCCAGCGCCTGCTCGTACGGCATGCCGAGCGACTGCCACAGTTGCGCAGCAGCCTGCCAGTGACCGGCCAGCATGCAGCGATACGGCTGCGCCACATCCTGGCAGGGTACTGCGGGCGGCTGTGCGCGCGACTGCCAGAACAATAATTCGCCGTACATCCACGGCGCATTGTGGCCACGCACGTGCGCAAGTCCGATGTCAGCCTCGCGCGCCACATCGTCCAGCCGGCCTTCGTACCAGGCCTGTTCGGCGCGTGCCGCGGCCACGCGCCCGATGCGGTTGATCTCGCAGGTTGGCAGCGCGAGCGCCAGCGCTTCGTCCAGGAGCGCAGTGGCGCCCGGGTCCCCGCGGCGCAGGCGCACCAGCGCCAGGTTTGCCAGCAGTGTGATGCGCTGCTGCACACCGCCGGACTCGGCGCTGCGCAGCAGCCCGCCGGCCGTGCGCGCCACTTCGTTCCACTCGCCGCGTTCGAGTTCACAGGTGGTGTAATAGGCGCGGATGTAGGCGCTGTGCGAGAAAATGCCGCGCTCCTCGCAGTATTCGACCCCCTCCTGAAACGCCTGCTGCGCAGTGGTGAAGTCGTGCAGCAGGCCCGCATAGAACATCAGCGTGCGATAGCAGCGCGCCGCGTGATCCTCCAGATCATGCGCGAGCGCCAGCTGCAGGCCCTGTTGCAAGGGCTCGTAACCTGCGCGGTCGCCGGTACCGAGCAGGGCCCCGCCCAGGTTGCACAGTGCGTGCGCCTCCGCGCTGTACTCACCGACGGCGCGCGCCAGCTGCAAGGCGCGCTCGCCGAACTCGAGTGCCTCGCGGTCCCAGCCGCGGTGCAACGCCAGCAGTGCGCGCCAGTTGTAGGCCATCGCCAGCTGGGCGCCATGAGGCTGCGCCTCGAGCAGCCAGATAGCCTGGCCGACGGCATCGTCCGCGGCCGCCTTGTTGCCGAGCGTGCGGTAGTCCTGCGACACGAGGCACAGGGCACGCGCCTGGCCGGCGGCATCGCCCAGCTGCCGGCGGCATTCGGCTGCCAGCTGCCCCGAGGCGATGGCCGCCTGGGACTGGTTCGCGAGGTTGGCCTCCTGCGCATGCCGTTCGAGAAGCTCGGCGCGGGCGGCGAGGGTCAGGCTGGCGCCGAAGCGCAGCGCAGCGCCGAGGTGAGCTGCCGCCTCGCGATGTGCGCCGAGGCGCGCCGCCTGCTGCGCCGCGCGCGGTGCGTGCTCCAGCACCGCAGCGCCATGCCGCGCAAGCGTCGCGTGATGAACGAGCCGCGCCGCGTCGGCGCCGTGCGCCACGAGGGTCTGCAGCACCTGAGCGTGCAGCGTCTGGGCGCGCGCCGCGCTGAGCGTATCAAGCACGGCGAGACGCGCCAGTTCATGGCGGAAACCCACCGCGTCGCTGTGCACCTCGAGCAGGCCGCGCGCGCCGGCCTCATCGATCGCGGACTGTGGCGCACCGAGCACCGCCTCGATGAGCCAGGTTTCGCTGCGGCCGGGCGATACGGCGACCAGCTCGGCCAGGGCCTGCGCCTGCGGCGAACAGCGCATCAGCCGCGCGACGACCGCATCGCGCACGGTCTGCGGCACCAACTCGCCGCGGCTGGCGAGCACTTCCCGCACGAAGAAGGGATTGCCACCGGTTGCCTGATGCAGCAGGCCCGCGTCGCGGCCGCTGTCGCTGGCCAGAACCTCGACTGCCGCCAGTGACAACGGCGCCAGGCGCAGACGCAGCACGTGATGGCCGGTCAGTTCGCCGAGCGCGAGGCGTACCGGGTGGCTGCCCGCAAGCTCGTCGTCGCGGTAGGTGACGATGAAAAGGGCACTGGTGCGCTGCACGCGCCGCCCGACGAAGCGCACGAAATCGAGCGTGGCGGCATCGGCCCAGTGCAGGTCCTCGAGCACCACGATGCTGACGCGGCCGGGCCGCATGAAATCCTCGAGCAGCGCCCGAAACAGGTGCTCACGTGCGGCGTCATCACGCCTCAGATGCTCGCCGATACCGGCGGCCTGGGCCGCGATCTCGTGCACCGGTGCCAGCGGGCGCGGCGTCGACAGGGCGTCGCAGACGCCCCACAGCGCGCGCGCGTCGCGGCGATGCTCGGCAACAAAGCGCTCGACCAGCACGCTCTTGCCAAGACCTGCCTCGGCGGCGACGAGCACCAACTTGCCGCAGCCGGCGCGCGCCTCCTGCAGGCAGCGCGTGAGCTCTTCGAGTTGCTTGTGTCGCTCAAGCAGATGCATGGCAGCACGATTATCCGCCAGCCGGCGCGCCTGCGGCGACGGCCGCCGGCAAATATGGGCTGTTTGCCGTGAAAAATAGGTGAGTCCGCCGCGCAATTAGCGGTCGATCACCCACTACCGTCGACCCCTCGCGCCGCTATCTTTGGCGCCACAGGGGCCGGCCGAGTGCCGGCCGACGAAGGGGAAGGGTCTATGCCTCGTTACGTCGTCGAAAGGCAGTTTCCGGACGGGCTGCAGATTCCCGCCGACGAGGCCGGCGCCAGCGCCTGTGCCGCGGTCGTGGCGAGCAACCTCGAGGAACAGGTGACCTGGGTTCACTCCTATGTGAGTGCCGACCGCAAGAAGTCCTTCTGCATCTACGACGCACCGACGCCCGAGGCCATTCGCCTGACCGCGAGCCGCTGCAAGCTGCCGGTGCAGCGCATCACCGAGGTTCGCGTTCTCGATCCCTATTTCCACAAATAAATCGCCGACACTGTCGGGGAGGAGCTCTCTATGTCCGCCGTATCCATATCTGCCGCGCTGCGCACCGCCGCGGCGCTCGCTGCCGTCACCTTACTGAGTACCGTGCCGCTGGTGGCAGCCGCCGACGAAGACTCACCGCTGGTCGAGAAGGTGCGCGCCGCCACCACGCGCTACCTGAACATCAACGTCGCACTGCGCGAGGGCTGGACCGTGGCTACGCCGTGCGTCAGCGGTCCGGATACCGGGGCGATGGGCGTGCACCTCGTGCTGGGGTCGCGCCTCAGTGCCGCTGCGCTCAATGCCGAGCAGCCGCAGGCGCTCATCTACGAGCCGATGGCGAACGGCGCGATGCGGCTGGTGGGCGTCGAATTCATCCAGTTGGAGCAGGACTGGGCCAGCGCACACGCGACGGGCACGCCTTCACTCGAGGGCAATCTGCTGAACTACATCAGCTTCCCGAATCGTTATGGCCTGCCGGCCTTCTATGAAATGCACGTGTGGGCCTTCGAACACAATCCCAAGGGCAGCTTCGCCGACTGGAACACGCATGTGACCTGCGAGCACCAGGCAGCTCCCTAGCGCCACGGCTGAGGTTACTGGCCACACAGACTCGCACGACGGGCAGGCGCCTGACTGCCTGCCCGTCGACTTCGCGGGGCGCGCACCGAGGCGCTGGCAGAGCGACCTGTCGGCGGGCATCATGACGCTGACAGCTGTCGTGGTGCCCATGACGCACGCCGAATTTCGCAATCTTGCACTGCGCCTGCCGCAGGCCACCGAGTCGTCCCATATGGACCACCCGGACTTTCGCGTTGCCGGCAAGATATTCGCCACCCTGGGCTACCCCGATCGCAGATCGGGGATGGTCAAACTGACCGCGGCACAGCAGGCGAGGGCCATGGCGGCGCACCCGCGCGTTTTTTTCGCGCGCGGCCGGCGCCTGGGGCCGGCGCGGCAGCACCATCGTGACGCTGCCACAGGCAACGCCTGCCCCGCTGCGGGCCGCTCTGCGGCAAGCCTGGGAAAATTCGGCGCCCAAGAAACTGCTGGCGAGCACCGCACGCGCAGAATAACCGCGGCTGCTGTCAATGATTTGCGGAAGGGGACGGCGGCGGCGGCGCAGCCGATGCGGCCTGTGCCAGGAGTGCTGCACAGTCCGGCTCGTGCGCCAGTCCGGGATTGACGAATGCCAGCACCGCCGCGAGCGGCGTCAAAACGGCACCCAGAGCGATGGCCATCCCGGTCTGCGCCAGCAGGCCGTGTCCGCTGAGTCTCACCTCGGGCTTGCTCAGTGTGCCGCGGATCGCCACCGCGGAACGCGCTCCGAGCACGGTCTTCTTTGGCTGGCCGTGCAGGGTGAGATCGAGCGTCTCCGTGTCCATGTGCACAGCGCCCGTCCCGGTGATCAGCGCTTTGTCGGTGTCGATCACCAGCGTGCGCGTGGTGAAGACTCCCTCATGGGCATCGAGGCTCAGCACGGCGCAGCGCACCGTCGTGTCCTTGCTGCTCTTGAGCAGCAGGCCGAGTGCACCATTCAGATCGAGGCTGACCGCCCCGGCCAGCGCCGCCCGCATCGCGCCCTGCGGCATCACGACGCTCACGGTGCCGTTGGCTGCGGCAGCCAGGGCGTGCAGCGAAGCTCCCTGGGCGGTGAGCTGCATCCGCCCGCTCAGGGCGCCAGTGAGCGGCGGGGCACCACCGTCCTTGTCATGCAGCTCATCGAGCCGTATGCCAGCGACGCTGAGGTCGATCGCGCCGCGCGGTACCTGCGCCGCATCCAGATGGGCGCTGCCGGACAGTGTGCCGTCGGCGAGAGTGGCGCTCACGTGCTCGAGTGCGAGCGCGCCGTGATCGATGATGAAGAGGGCGCTGACCGCCTGCAGGGTCTCGCGCCCCACCTCCAGCTCCCGGGCGCTGAAGCTCACATGGGCATCGCTGCGCTGCAGGTTGCCGCTGCGCAGCGGCGTATCGGGCAGGCGCAGGTCCGTATCGTGCGGCGGCGCGCTGCGGCCGGCGGCCTTGGCGCCAAGATCGGCAAGACGCAGCACATGCGAGCGCAGCTCGCCTTCGATCTGCGGGCGCCCGCTCGAGCTGTCGACCGAGACCGTGCCGCCCATATCGCTGCTGCCTGTGGTGACCGACAGGGTGCTGTACTCGAAACGCTGGTAGCGGCGGCTCATCTTGCCGGAGAAGCGGTAGGGCCCGGTGTCCGGAAAGCGCAGGCCCACCAGGAAGTACAGATCCTTCAGGTCCGGCCCGGAGGCGGTGAAGTCCCCCTGCAGTACGCGGAAATCGAAAGGACGCGCCAGCGCGCCGCGACCGTGCAGCAGCGAACCGTCGGAGCGCTCCTCGAGGCTGAAGTGATACGGCTGATCGGGCCGCACCTCCGCCAAGGCGTCGCCGTCGAGCGCGAATGAGGCCGGCCGCCCGTTCAACTGTCCCGAGCCGGTGATCCGCAGGGGCGGCGCGCCCGGGGCACCGGCGAGGTCGCCCGCCGTAACGGTGCCGCTGAACTCCAGATGGCGGCGCTCGTCGTGCAATTCGACCTGCGCATCCGGCATGGAAAGGCTGCGCAGCAGCGGCGGCCCGGCGCCCGGGCCCGCCTCACGCAAGTGCCAGTTGGCGCGTCCGTCGACGTCGCGCAGCAGATGCAGCGATACGCCTTGCAACTCGAGACGCCGCACCCCGAGCGGGTGAGCTGACAGCTGCCACTGGCCCGTGAGCACGAGCCTGCCGATCTCGGCGGTGACGCCGGCGGGCAGCCACGGCGGATTGCCGATGACCACGCGGGTGGCCGTGAGGGTCGGCTGCCACCTCAGCAGGTGCGCGGCAAACTCTCCATCGATGCGGATCTCGCGACCCGTACGCGCAGCCGCCGCGCGCACGAGTATTCCGCGCAGGTGTCGCTCGCCGATGAGGAGCACGAGTAACAGCAGGGCCACCGTGCCGGTCAGCAGCAGCAGGATTTTCTGCCAGCGCGGCAACGCTCGACGCCGGGCTGGCTCAGGGTCAGTCATAGGTCGGGGTGAGCCGTCACGCTTGGCGCCGCCGGGTCACGCCGGGCGCGTACGGTCGACATCAGGGGCAGCACGAGCTCAAGCGGGGGCGCGTCCGCACGGATCCCAAAACTGCGAAACCGTTAGCAGATTGTGATGTCCGGGAGCTGCCCAGGGGCGTGTTCAAGCAACGACAGGGTGACATTGACTGATGGGGTCCTACAATGCGCGCATGCATTCGGTCCTTCGCGCGCCAGCTACGCTGGCCACCCTGCTGATAGCCTCGGCTGCAGCTTACTCCGATCCCGCGCCGTTCGATCTGGCCGGCCCCACCGTCGAACTCGAGGTGACGCGCGGTTCCATCACGCTACCCGCCGCGCAGGTGCCCAATCTGGCGGCCGGCGACCGCGTGTGGATGAAGGCGGATCTGGGCGCTGATCAGACCCCGCACTATCTGCTGGTGGCGGTGTTCCTGCGTGGCTCGACGGATCCGCCGCCGCCGGCCTGGTTCTTTCGCTGCGAGACCTGGAACGGCAAGTGCGCTGACAAGGGTCTGAAACTCACCGTGCCGAAGGACGCGCAGCAGCTGCTGGTGTTCCTCGCGCCGGAGACCGGTGGTGATTTCAAGACCCTGATGGACACCGTGCGCGGCCGCCCCGGCGTGTTCGTACGCACGTCCCAGGATCTCAACCAGGCCGAGCTGGATCGGGCGCGGCTGCAGGCCTACCTGAACGCCATCCGCGCCATCGGCGAGGTCGATCCTGCGCGCCTCAAGGAAGTCGCACCACTGCTGTCGCGCAGCCTCGCCATCAAGGTTGACGATAAATGCCTGGACCGCAATACCCTGACGCAGGCCAGCTGCCTGATGCAGGGTCGTGAATCGCTCATTCTCTCCGATGGGCACAGTTCCTCCATCACGCAGGAGCTGACTTCGGGCGCTGCCAGCGACCTTGCCATGACCGCGAGCAACGCCGCGCAGCTCAGGTCCGGTTACTACGGCCCCTACATCGGTTCGATACTGGATATCGCGCGACTGTTCGACTCGTTTCATACCGCCCAGTATCAGTACATACCGGCGCTCGCCGCCGCGCAGGGCCGCCAGCTCCCCCTGATGCTGAACGCGCCGCCGTCGTTCCACGATCCCAAGTCTGTGCTGGTACTGGCACTGCCGGCCGTCGCGCACCCGCAGTTCCCGCCGCTGCGCCCGGTCGACCCCAAGGAAACCTTCTGCCTCAAGAAGGATCCGCTGGTGTTGCCGGTGGATGGCGCACCGCTGGTCTTCGCCACGGCGTTCGCGCACAACATGACTGTGAATGTGACCACGCCCGCGGGCACCGTCCTCAACGTTCCGGTCAAGGCCGATGCCGAGCGCGGTGGCTTTGTGCTCGAAACGGCGCCACTGCATGCGGTGAGCTGGAGGGACGGCGTGCGCGCCTCGCTGCACGGCGACTGGGGCTTCGACAATTACGACGGCCCGAGCTTCCAGCTGGTCGATGCACGACCACAGGCCTGGCAGCTCACGCCCGGCGACGACTCTGGCCTCATTGTCGGCCGCGAGGATGCCGTGCACTTGCATGCCGGCAACGTCAGCTGCATCGCTGAGGTCGCGCTGCAGGATGCGCAGGGCAAGTCGTTGAAGTCCGAATGGAAAGCGACGAAGCCGGATGAGGTGGAGGTCAAACTCGCGCTGCAGGATGCAGGTCCGGGCGCGATGACGCTGGTCATCCGCCAGTTCGGCGATGACAAGGCACAGCGTGTCGAGCTGCACGCCTATGCGGAGGCCGGCCACCTGGACGCATTTGCCATGCACGCCGGCGACAAGCAGGGCGTACTGCGGGGCACGCGACTGGACAAGGTAGACCGACTGGTCGTGAACGGCGTGCCGTTCGTGCCGGGTGTTCTCACCAGCAGCGATGGTCACGACGAACTGGCGATGCAGGCCACCGTCGCCCCGTCGGCGGTGGACCTGAAATCCGGGGATGCTGCCACGGCGCGTGTCTCCCTCAGGGATGGGCGCAGCTATGACGTCAAGGCGACGGTAGAGTCGCCACGCCCGAGCGCGATCCTCATCGGTAAGAGCGAAGCACTCCCCGGCGCCAATGCCGGCAACATCCATCTCTCCAACCACGACGAGCTGCCGCAGGATTCGCAGCTGACATTCTCGCTGCGCGCCCAGTCACCGGCCGCGTTTTCTCACGACGACAAGATCGAGGTCGCCACCACGGACGGATCCGCCTCGACGGTCCTCGACACCAGTAACGGCGCCATGACCCTGCAGAACTCGAAGATCGTCGTGGCCACACTCGATCCGGCCAGGGTGCTGGGTGCTTCGGCCTTCGGGCCGCTGCGCTACCGCATGGTGAGCAGCGGGGTGGCGGGCGACTGGCGTCCGCTGGCAACCGTGGTGCGCCTGCCGGTGCTGCGCAAAATCGAATGTCCGGATCCGTCCGCGTCCGCCTGCAAGCTGTCGGGCACGAACCTGTTCCTCATTGATTCGGTCTCAGGCGATGCCCGTTTCAGCCAGCCGGTGCCGGTGCCCGACGGCTACACCGAGCAGTCGCTCACCGTGCCGCGCCCGGCCGAGGGTCAGCTGTACGTTAAGCTGCGTGACGATCCTTCCGTCATCAACGTCGCGACGCTGGATGTCCTCGGACCCGCACAGACCCTTGCGCCGGCGCCGGCCCCGCAGACGGATATTCCTGCCCTGAAAGCCGCACCGCCGCCGCCAGCCACGCCCGCCGCGCCGCCCGCAGCGAAGCCGCCGCCGACGCAGGCCGGCAGCGGCTGACCTCCGGCGCGCAGGCGCGGCGGCAATCCCGGCATCCTTTCCAGCGCTGCGGCCAGCGGACGTGCCTGCGGGTTGCTTGGGCTGCAGATTGTTGGGATGCTCATCGCCCAAGGTCCGCGCCGTCAGTCAGTGAATTGTTCGCGGACCGCTACTTGCGGAGTAATGCGCTTGAAAAAGACACTGCTTGCCTTGTTGCTCGCGGGCGTTGTCGGGCTGCCCGCGCTGGCAGCTGCGAACGACGACGTTACCGTGCCGATTCATCAGTTCATCGATGGTTTCAACAAGGGTGACACCAAAGCCGGCTACGCCGCGTATACCAGCGGCAGCGTCAGCATCACCGACGAGTTCGCCCCGCATGTCTGGACGGGGATGCATGCGGCGCACGCCTGGGCGGACGCCTACGCCAAGCACGCGGACGCGGCGGGCATTACCGACGGCATCGTGAAGTACAGCGATCCCACGCGTACGGAGATCGAAGGTGATCTTGCTTACGTCATTATTCCGGCGGTTTACTTATACAAGGAACACGGCAATCCCATTCAGGAGGAAGCGCAGATGACGTTCGTGCTGCATCGCGAAGCGCAGGGCTGGAAAATACGGTCCTGGACATGGACCGGGGTCAAGCCGCACCCGGCGAAGTGAGTACGCGCATCGACGGGCTGTGTGCCCTGCGGTCAAGGGTGCGTTGAAACCCCGGATCGACCTTGCCGGGAAGTCAGGCAAGCCTGGCTGCGCCGATGATGCCGGTCCGCGCGCCCCCCGGCGGCTGCGGTGCCAGCAACTCAGGCTCGTGCGCGCGGGAAGCCGACCATGCGGCCCTGACTTTCGTCCCAAAGCTTCATGCGCGCACACTGCAGACTGCTGCGCAACGTCAGGCGCGGCGCGCTGCGCAGCAGCGGGCTCGATTCGAACGCCGCGCGCAGACGGTAATTGGGGATGTGCGGCGCGAGGTGGTGGATATGGTGGTAGCCGATGTTGCCGGTGAACCAGTGCATCAGCGGCGGCAGATCGTAGTAGGAGCTGCCGGCGACCGCGGCCTGATGTGAGTCCCAGCCGTGCCGCCGCGACCAGTAGGCATGCTCGAACGTATGCTGCACGTAGAATAGCCACACGCCGAAGGCGCCTGCGATCAGGAACATGGGCAGCTGCACGAGCAGCAGCGTCTGCCAGCCGAACCCGCGCACGGCCGCCGCAACCAGCACGAGCAGCATCAGGTTGTTCAGCAGCACGCTCGCCCACTCGCGCTTCCAGGCGAGCGGCAGGTCGAACGGCAGCCGGTGCTTGAACATGATCTGGTAGGCGGGCCCGACCCCCAACAGAACCGGCATGCTGCGATACAGGCGGTAGCAGAAGCGACCCCAGCGCGAGCGCGCCCGGTACTCTTCAACCGTGAGGGTGCGCACGTCGCCGAATTCGCGGCGATCGAGGTTCCCCGAGGTGCCGTGATGCACGGCGTGCGTCTTCCGCCAATAGCCGAAGGGGAACAGCGTGACGAGCCCGAGGGCCGCCCCGACCCAGTGGTTGGCGCGGCGGCTGGTGAAATAGGAACCGTGTCCGCAGTCGTGCTGGATGATGAACAGGCGCACGTAGAGTCCGGCGGTGGGGATCGCCAGGAGCAGCGTCAGGCCATGGCCCCAGTGTGCGTGCAGGCTCCAGGCCATCAGCGCCCACAGCAGCGCAAACGCCGGAAAGGTATTGATCAGCTGCCACAGCGCCCGCCCCAGCGAGGGCCGGGCAAAGCGCGAGCACAGCTGTCGCTCGCTACTACCGGGGCTGCGGGTCAATGCTGCAGGATTCATCGCGCCTTGCACGGGCAGTTGTTAATTTATTTTTCGACCTGACCTGCCGGAGCGTCTGTGCGCCTGCGCACATAACGTCCCGCCCGCCGCGGCGGCGGGGAAGCGGGGCAACGTTCTGGTGTAACGGCGTTCGCGGCTAAACCGCGGACCCAGTCACGGTTGCGGCAGCGGCCGGAGCCGATCGGTCTCGGTCTTAACGACGCCGTAGCATTCGCACGATAGCCGTTCCAGCTGCGGCCGGTCGAGCACCTCGATGTTCCCGCGGCTGTAAGTGATCACCCCGAGCTTCTGCAGCCTGCCCGCCGCCTCCGTGACGCCCTCGCGGCGCACGCCCAGCATGTTGGCGATGAGCTCCTGGGTCATCGTCAGCCGGTTGGACGTCAGCCGGTCGAGGGATAAAAGGAGCCAGCGGCGCAGTTGCTGATCGACCGAATGATGCCGGTTACAGACTGCGGTCTGCGCCATCTGCGTAATCAGGGCCTGCGTGTAGCGCAGCAGGATCTGCAGCATGTCCCCATGCCGGCCGAACTCCTCCTTCAGGCGTGCGCCGCTCAGACGGAAGGCGCAGCCGGCACTCTGTACGATGGCGCGGTTGGTGGTGGTTTCGCCACCCATGAAAAGCGCCAGGCCGATGGCGCCATCGTTGCTGACGATCGCGATTTCGGCGGATGCACCATCGCGCAGCACGGACATGAGGGAGACAATCGAATCGGTCGGAAAGTAGATGTGGTTCAGGCTGTCGCCGGACTCGTACAGGACCATGCCGAGGGGCATGGGCACGAGCTTCAGATGCGGGAATAAACGCTCGCGCTCTGCCAGCGGCAGAGCGTCCAGAATCTGATTTTGGCCGAAGGCAGGCGCCTCTGACATCAAGTGGCGGCTCGGGGAAGACGACCCTCGCGTGCGAGTTTATTCCTTCGCGGCGGCGCAGCGCAGGGCGCGCAACGATCTTGCGGGATATTCAATCATTTGCGCGGCCCGCGAGGGCTGAAGCGCAGGGGCGGGACCGGCGCTTGCGCACCGAGCGGCCTGCGCCGCGAGCTGGCGCGCTCTAGCCGAGAATCCGCTGGTACAGCCGGTTCGCGGTCTGGTAGCAGCCACAGGAAGCCGCTTCGAGGCCCCGGCGCCGCAGTATGGTGATGTGACCGCGGTGATAACGGATCAGCTGGCGCTCGCGCAGCGCCCCGGCCGCCCGGGTGACGCCGACGCGGCGTACGCCGAGCATGTGGGCCAGGAGTTCGTGCGTGATCGCGAACTGGTCGGCGTGTGCCCGATCGGCGGTCATCAGGAGCCAGCGCGCCAGGCGCGCTTCCACCCTGTGAAAACGAATGCAGGAGGCGGCGAGGGCGAGCTGATCCATCAGCACGTAGACGTAGCGGTTGAGTGCGCGGCGCAATCGCGGACTGCGTTCGAGCTCGCGGATGAAGCGCGCCACGCTCATGCGCCACGCGGGCCCTGAACCCTGCACCAGGGCCTGCAGCGGCGCTATTTCGACGCCCAGGGCCAACGGTACGCCGAGCATACCTTCGTTGCCGATCAGGCCCACCTCGAGGTTCAGGTGCCCCTCGACCGGGGTGAGGAGCGAGATGAAGCTGCCGCCGGCGGGAAAGTAGACGTGCTCGATGCGCGCCCCCGGCTCGCACAGGCTCGTGCCAACCGCCAGGTTCACCGGTTCGCAGCGGGCAATCAGGTGCTGCCGGTCCTTGTGCGACAAGGCGTCCAGCAGATGGTTGCCCACCAGCTTTACGTCGCGGGAGCTCAGTCGTGCCCCGTCACGAGCACGGTGGGTTCAGTTCCCGCGCTATGAATAGCGTCTGCGTGAATGGGCTGCATCAAAATCTCGTGCGCAATGAAGATCAGGACGGAAGGCGCCACCCCTTTTGCGGTTGTAACAATACGTAGCACTCGGTGGGCCGTCGGTACGGCGGCGCGCATAGGTGCGCCGGGCCACGGCGGGGAATAGTCATGGTGCGCTAGCGCACCAACGACTGAGCGCGCTAAGTGCGCTAGCGCACAGAAGCGCCCGCAGGGTGCGCGTATACGTAGGGTGGCACCGCTGAGCGCGATGGCAGGCTCGGGAGCGCAGCTATTGCGTCCGGCGGCCGCATCTGCAGAGGCTCAGAACGAGTGCTGCGTCACCGATGAGTCCGCCCGGGCTGCTTGCAGGCTGCTACACTGCGTCCCCGCGGCTAAGCCCAAGCGTATGGTGCAAGCCCCGGGGGGCGCCGAGAATGTCATGTGTTCGCCGCATTAAAGATGAGAAGCGGCTCATCGTCCGCGAATACTCGCAATCCAATGATTTCCACGGCTTGCTGCAGGTCCTGACGACCTTCGCAGCGCTTGCGCTGCTGTGGTGGGCCGCGATCCTCAGCGACGCCGTCTCTGGCTGGCTCAGCGTCCCGTTCATCCTGCTGATCAGCCTGTTCACGGTGCGCGTCTTCGCGCTGATGCATGAATGCGGTCATGGGAGCCTCTTCCGCAGTCAGCGACTCAATCGGATCTTCGGCTTTCTGCTGGGCGTCATCGCCGGCATGCCGCAGTACGTGTGGTCGCAGCATCACAACTACCACCACGCCCACAACGGCAACTGGGACAAGTACCGCGGCCCGTACACCACGCTGTCCGTGGATGAATACGCGGCGCTCAGCCCCGGTCAGCAGCGCCTCTACCGCTACAAGTGCAGTCTCGCCGGCGCGCCGCTCGCAGGCTTCGTCTATCTGATCTTCAACCCGCGCTTCACTTTGCTGAAGGGGGGGCTCGCCTTCCTGGGGCACGTGATCCGCGGCAAGATCGCGCAACCGCGTGTGCCACTGAAAACGCTCGCGGCGGACTTCACGACGCCGTACTGGAAGTCAGCCCGCGAATACCGCCACATGGCCTGGAACAACGCGATGCTGCTCAGCATCTGGGCGCTCATGTGCTGGGCAGTCGGCGCGCTGCTGTTCTTCAAGATCTACCTGATCAGCCTGTCGCTGGCCGGCGGGGCCGGCATCGTGCTTTTCACGGTGCAGCACAATTTCCGGCACTCCTACGCCAGCGATGAGAAGCACTGGGACTATGACGTCGGTGCGATCGATGGCACTAGCTTCCTGATCCTGCCGGAGTGGCTCAACTGGTTTACCGCCAATATCGGCTACCACCATATTCATCACCTGTCCGCGCGCATCCCGAACTACCATCTGCGCGAGTGCCACGATCGTTACCAGCACCTGTTCGGTGCGGTGACGCGGGTGAAGCTTGCGCACGTTTCATGCGGCGCTCAAGTACATCCTGTGGGACTCGCGCGCGCAGCAGATCATCTCGGTGGCCGAGTACCGCGAGCAGCTGGGCGCCCTGGCGCCCGGCTGATTGCGGCGCCGGCTAACATCCCGCCTTCCTGACCGGCCCCGCCGCCGGCGCACCGGTAGTGCGGCCCGCTGCCGATAGTCATCCGCACACCTCCAAAGGCGAGGTACACCGATCTGTAACAGTCGGCACGTATCCTCCTGCGCACGCTGCGCCGCGGATTCTTGGCGAAGGCCGAGGCTCCGGGGCACAAAAACAGCCTTGTCGGCGGGCAACCGCCGGCGATGGCGCCAATACCAAATGCCAGGGGAGTCCGTAATGAGGAACAAGATCCTTGCGTCGAGCGTGGTCGCGATCGTCGCCGCCGGTGCGGCCAGCGCCGCCCAGGGGCCGGTGCCGAGGGGAATTCCCCCGCTCGAGCACGTCTTCGTGATCATGATGGAGAACCACGCCTATGGTCAGATCGCCGGCAATCCCCAGGCGCCATACATCAACTCGCTGATGGCCAAGGGAAATCTTGCCGTCAACTATTTCGCGATTGCCCACCCGAGCAATACGAACTACCTGGAAGTGGTCGGCGGCTCGAACTTCAACAAGCTGTCCGATCAGTATCCGGACTGGCACAACGCGAACTGCGTACCGAGCATCGTTCCCGGTCAGACGACCAATACCGATGTGCCGAATTCCGGCCTTGTTCTGCCCGATTGCGGGCAGGGACGGCATTGATGCCGCGATTCCGGTGCTGGACAACACGACCAACGAGACCTCCGCGCCGCCTCTGACCAATATCAACGGCCAGTTCGCCATTCCCGCGGGCACGAAGATTGACGGCATTTCCATCGCCGACCAGCTGGTGGCGGTGGGTAAGAGCTGGAAGTCGTACCAGGAAGGGCTGCCGCTGATCGGTGCCGATGGTGTCAATGTCAGTGATGGCTACTACACGATCGGTGGCCCGAACGCGGCCGGCGTGAATGTCACGTCGAACTTCGCCGCGCTCTCGACGACGGGCAACCCCGTCAGCGCTGCTGACGTCGTCTATCTCTATGCCGTCAAGCACAATCCGTTCGTCTATTTTGCGTCGGTCCAAAAGGGCGCCCGTCGCGAGCTGAGCCTCGAACAGACGGTGTCCTTCGACGGGCCCAAGGGTCTGTTTGCGGATCTGAAAGCCGGAAGCGTGCCCGACTTCGCCTTCATCGCGCCCAACCAGTGCAACGACCAGCACGGGCGCGGCAACGGCACTGCTTTCTGCAACTATGACGCGGACGACAACGGCACGCAGACGGGCCTCAATCCGACGCTCATCCTGCAGGGTGATATGGCCCTGCAGCGCATTGTGACCGCGATCAAGGCCTCACCGGTGTGGTGGAACAGCCGCAGCGCGATCGTGGTCCTGTGGGACGAGAACGACTACAGCACGATCACGAGCAATCAGGTGGTGCTGGTCGTCGAGACCAACTATGGACCTCACCAGATCCAGAGCCAGCGCTTCTACGATCATTACTCGCTCACCAAGACGCTCGATGCCGCTTTCCGGCTGCCGTGCCTGAATCATGCCTGCGACGCAGGTGTCGAGGTAATGTCCGACCTGTTCCAGGAATAGCCGCGCCGCTGCAGTTCGCAGCGCATGGAGGGAGGTATCCTGCCTCCATGCTTGCCACGGGCATGTCGTCATCTTGCCGCTGGCGCGCAACCTTGCTGTGCTGCGCTCTTGCGCTGAGCGCCGCGGTCTGCGCCAGCGAGGCGCCGCGCTACGATCCCCGCAGCACGAGCGCGGCTCCGTGCGGCGTTGGCATACCGCCTCCCGGTCATCAGATCCCGGAGGTGCGCCCGGGGGCGAAGAACCTCACGTTAACGGTGCGTCAGGACGGCAAGCAGCTGTGCTACGTCGCCGCCGGAAATGCCGACGCGCCGGTAATCCGTGTGCGCCTGGGCTCGCAGCTCACCGTCACGTTGCGCAACGACATCACCGACCCGGGCGCCATCGACGCGGTGAGCGGTCCGGCAAAACTGACCGCCGGGAATGAGCCGGTGCCGAAGCGTTCCGGTTTCTACCAGGTGGTGCCGGGCATGCACCACCGTGCAACCGGGGCCACCAACCTTCACGTGCATGGCTTCGCCGTGCCGCCGGTCAAGCCCCAGGACGACGTGCTGACGGTATGTACCGACCCGGCAGCGGGTCCCGCACGCTGCGGACGGCGTGCCTTTACCTATCGGTACCGGGTGCCGGCGAACATGCCGGAGGGACTCTACTGGTACCACCCTCATGTGCACGGCGAGGTGCAGGCGCAGATGCTGATGGGTCTGAGCGGCGCGATCGTCGTCGAGGGGCCGCAGGAGGATGCGCGGCGTGCTGCCGGCATCGAGGAACGAATCCTAATCGTGCGGCAAACGCAGGATCTGGATGCAGGCAGGCCCGCGGCCTCGGCCATGACGGCGGCGCTGCCGTCCTCGGCGGCCGAGTCCGGACCGATGCCAGCGGCCAACGCCATCGATACGGCACATGAGCTGCTGTGCGCGAGCAGCGCCGGGATCGATGCCATCAGCTTCAATGGCACGCCGGTGCCGGTGGGCGATGCCCCAGAAGCCGCACTCGCGCATTTTTCGATTCCCGCAGGCGCCGTTCAGTTCTGGAGGATTCTCAATGCGGCCACGGACGCATTCCTCGATCTGGCGCTGGTCGATGAAGCTGGCAAGCCTTTGCCGCTCGAGGTCGTGGCGCGTGACGGCAGTCCGCTCACCGACGATGCCGGCGTCGCACTGTCTCGTGGGCCGACCGTGCAATCGCAGGGTGTACCGCCGGCCGGCCGAATCGAATTCCTGGTCAGAGCCCCGCCGGCCGGCATCAAGGCTTACCTGATCACCCACGCCATCGATACCGGCTGCGCGGGCGACCGGCTTCCTGAACGTCGCCTGGCGGTGATTACTGCCGGGCCGGCCGTGGTCGCAGCGGCAGCGGCACCGCAGCCCGCCCACCGGGATCTGTTCAGCGGGCTTCTGGCGCAGCGCACCGACGCCGAGCGCGTGATTGCGATGGCCGAGTATCCGCGCCCCGGTAGCGAGGATCAGACCGACTTCTACATCGTGGAGCGCAAGGCTGGCGCCGTCTTGAAGCCCTACATGATGGGGGACGCGCCCGCGATCACCGTCCGCGCTGGTACGACGGAGGAGTGGGTGGTCGAGAACTGGACCAACGAGCTGCATGCATTCCACATTCATCAGCTGCATTTCCGCGTGCTGGAGATCGACGGACAACGCCTCGCGAACCCGGAGCTCCTGGATGTGGTCAAGGTACCCTATGCGACGGCGACCGGTTATCACAGCAGTGAAGGTCCCATGCGGCCGGGCAGGGTGCGCATCAAGCTCACCTTCCCGGCGGCGCTCGCGGGGGATATTCCCTTTCACTGCCATCTGGCAGATCACGAAGACAACGGCATGATGGCCGTGCTGCGCGTGCTGCCGGACACGAGCCCGCACAAGGAATGAGGCGCCGCGGGGACATGGCGATGCTGGCAGCGTGACCCACGAGGAAGTCAGATGGCCAAAGATCCGTTGGAATCCTCGCAGCCCTTAGCACCTGAGCCGCGCTATGGAGCCACCGCCATAGGCTTTCACTGGGCGGTGGCCGCGCTGGTCGTGGTCGTCGGGACCCTGGGCCTGCTGCACGACGACTGGCCCAAGACGACCCAAAGCTATTGGATAAACGTGCATGCGCTGCTCGGGCTCCTGCTGTGGGGCGTGGTCATTGCAAGACTGGCCTGGCGCACGCGCCACCCGCCCCCCGTCCTGCCCAACACTGTGGGCGCCCTGGCACGTCGGCTTTCGAGCCCGGTGCACTTCGCGCTCTACGGCCTGTTGTTGCTGATACCCGTTGTGGGAATCATCACGTTTGTCTATCACGGGCGTGTTTTTGATTTCGGTCTGTTCCGGCTCGACCTCGGCATTAAAAAGAACCGAGCCGTGTTTGCGCCCACCGAAGACCTCCACGGCTATTTGGCTTACGCGCTGTTCGCCCTCGCCGCTGTGCACGCTACGGCGGCCCTATGGCATCAGTTCTACCTGCGCGACGGGGTACTGCTGCGAATGTGGCCACGAAGATCGGTGGCGCACCGTGTCGACAAGTGACAAAGCCGCTGCGCCTCGTCACGATATGCGCTGGCTATTGCAGCGTAGCTCTAACGACATTGAACGAGTCAAATTCGTTGTCCGCGCCGTTGTTGACGCCTGAAAAAATGACCCAGAGCGTTCGGCCGTCGGAGCTGATCCATTTGGTGGGAATACCGAAGCCGGTCGACTCACCGGCCGTCTCGTTAAAGTTGCCCCAGTCTTCGTAGTATCCCAAAGTGGCCCAGGGGCCCCACGGCGCGGGTCCTTCAAAAAGACCGAGCTGTCCGGTGGCGGCGCCATGGAAGGCGGCCAGCAGATAGCGCCTGAGTGGCGCGTCGTAAACAACATTTGGGGAGGCAAAAGTGCCCGGCGCCGCATTGGGGTCGGTAAACACAGGCACGGCATCCTGCTGTGTCGTTGACCAGTGCGCTGCCCCCGCAGCATCGACCGCGCTCAGGTATTCGAAGCGGGGAGGGGCTGCCGGGTTACGAGCGAGCTCCTCAGTGCGCAAGCGACGGAGGTAGAGGTGCGTGAAGTCTGCCTTCACATCCCGCTGGTAATAGAAGTACACGTGCTCCGGGTCAAACGCCCCGGCGTAGTCCTGACCAAATTGCAGGGTACTGCCCAGGTCCGACGGCAAACTCCACTCGGCATGCTGCCAGGTCTTGCCAAGATCGTACGACCAGGCGAACGAGCGAGCGACGGCGTCCGCTTCTCCTTTCGCCGTGGGGTCCGGGCACTGGCAGTTTGTGGTGGTCCACAAGCCTCCCTGGGCATACAAGACCCCGTTTATCGAAATGATATCGACAACTTTGCCGCCAAACGTTGCCGGGGCCGCCGCGTATCTGGGTGCTCTTCCCCACACGTTCTTGCCGTGGAACGTAGCGGCATCGGCTGTGTCGGGGGAGCCGGTGATGCGTGCAAATCCCAAGCTTACGCGGCCTGTTGCCGCGCTGGTTTCAGTGCCATCAAACCCGCCGCCGTCGCCCCACGCGGCGTAAAGATCCCCATCCGGCCCCCAGGTTGTGGGCCAGATGTCGCTGCCGATGCCCTTGCGGTGACTCAGTACGGTGGAAAAGTCCCATCTCAGGCCGCTGGTGAGCTGGCTGGGGGGATAGGGTGGCGGCAGCGCTGGCGCGCCGGGCGCCGCGCGCAACGCCAGAAGCTGAATAAGGTAGCGGCCCGGCGGATTCTGCGCAGCCGTGGCGCCGTAGCGGCCGGCGGCGGAAGTAGTCCGGTCCGCGATGAGAAAAGAGCCTTGATCAGCCAGCAGCCGCTGGGTGTAGTCAGGCCCCGGTCCCAGCAGCCGCGCTGTTGTGGATGCGCCCGCAACCAGCAAGTCCCCCGCACTCGAGGTTGCGAGGATCTCGCCCGGCACGCCGGCGGAGTCGACCGCTACCCCCGCTGCACGTTCCAGCGGGCCGTTCCCGGGCGACTCCGTGATATTCGGCAATTCCCAGCGTCGGCATGTTGACGTCGGAACTGAGCATGACGCGCACGGAGTTGGCCCGCGGCGCGGCATGATTGATGTCTGCCGCATAATAGGCCACCTGCGTACCCAGCCCGACCCTCGAAATGGCGTGCGCGCGCAAGTACAGATTGCCGCTGGTGTCCGTAACCGAAATGACTCTTGCGTCGCCGTCCGCCCAGGCGATGAAAACGACGTTTGAGTCCCCCGCCGTTTGCAAGCTGGGAAACGTCGCGACCACAACCGATTGCTTGTCGCTTGATGAGGTCGCGGCGCCCTGTACGTACGAAATCGTTGCGACCGCCGCTGCGAGCGTACGGTTGGCGAGCAACAGACTCGAGCAGAGCAACAGAAAGCGGGCGGGGCTCTCCATCTGCGGGGGCGCTATGCGCCGGAGCCGTGTAGCTCGCGGCATAGAGAAACATACTGGTCAATCACCCGTGGCACGTCGAAGCGTGTGGCGCTGCGACGTGCGAGGCTGCCGATCTGCGGCCAGCGCTGCCGCTCTCGCAGCGCCAGCTCAATTGTTGCGCTGAATGCGTCGGGATCCTTTGGCGGACACAGGAATCCGTTGATGTCGTGCTCGACGACTTCCCCGGCCACGCCAACCCTGGTAGCCACCACCGGAAGGGCGCAGGCGAGCGCTTCCACGACGGTTAGGCCAAACCCCTCATAGTCACTCGGCGAGACGAACAGGTCAGCTGCCTGCAGGAACTGCTGAACCTGAGCACTCGGTCCGATGAGTGCGGCGTGATCGTGCAACTGCTGCGCGCGAATGAACGCGACCACCTCGTCTTCGCAGTCGTCCCAGGACTCTCGTCCACCACCAACGAGAACCAGATAGAGATTCGGGTGGCGGGCCAGCAGCGCCGGAAGTGCGTGCATGAGCATCATCACGCCCTTTGCGCGTGACAACCGCCCCACAAAAAGCATGATCGTCATGCCCTCCGGAAAACCTAAGCGCTCGCGCAGCAGCTGCCGTTCCTGGGGCGAGACCGGTGCGAATGTCATCAGGTCTATGGCATTCGGGATGCGCACGATGTCCGCCTCGGGGCAACCCAAACCGCGTAGGCGCTCCGCAATTTCCTCGGAAATCGCTATGACGCGGTCAGCGCGCCGCAGCGCGAGCCGCTGGGCGCGCAGGAAGAGCTGGCTGAGCCAGCGACCGGAAAGCGACCCCATCGTCGCGAGGCTCTCAGCTGAGATGGGTTCGGCAATCTCGAAAGGCGATTCAATTCTGATGACGCATTGCCTTCCGAGCAGACGACAAAGGGGCACCGCAATGAGCGGAATGGTCTTCATCCCGGAAATGAATACGAGGTCATAGCGAGTGCGCGCCGTGATCAGCAGCCTTGCAAGCCGGGCAAGAAACGACGTCATAGCCGGAATTGCCCGCCACCCCGCACCTTTCATCAGCCCGGCGGGAAGGAGCCTGCGGACCCGCACCTTCCTGATTGTTTCCCAGGCGAGACTTGGTGGCTCGGTTTGTCGCGTGACAACCTGTACGTCGCAGCCACGCTCTGCCAGGCCGTCGGCAAGTCGGCCCGTAATTATTCCGGTGCCGCCCATCTGCGGCGGGAAGAACTCAGACGTGAGCCAGTAAACGCGGGGCAGGGGCGGGGGCTGCTGTGCAGTCACGCTGCCACCGATGTCACGACGGCGCCGCCGAATCACTCGGAACGAAAGGCCTGAGCAATGCGCTGGTGCGCAAATTGGGTAACAGGCCAAAAAGCGCGGCGGCCAGCGGGAATGCGGCGCAGGCGACAAGGGCGATAGTCCACAAGCCAAAATCAGAGTGGCGTAAGACACCGACCAGCGAGGCGATCAGCAGCGTTGCCAGGCTGAGACGGACCAGGGCGAGGGCGATAAACCGACCACCCAGGCGCGGCACAAGTCCAGCCAATGAGATTGCATCGACGGCGACCGTGCTTATGATCGCGGCAGCGATCGCCCCTTGTAGTCCGCGAGTTGGAATCAGGAGGACATTGAGGGACACGATCAAGACAGTTCCAATCAGCAAACTGATGCAGTAGAGCGTTTGCCGATGAGCACTGTAAAGAACACGATATAGGGTAGCTTCGATTCCCTTCAGGATCGCGAACAGTGCGATCCAGGGCAGCAAGGGAATGGCGGGCGAGAACTGGGGTCCGAACAAGGGAGCGATCAGCAAGGGTACCAGGCAAAAAATTCCCACGGCCAGCCAACCCGTTAACAGCAGCAAGATACGCATGAAATCGCGCGCAGCCTCTGCGAATGCCCCATCGTTGCGTGCCGCATACGCGCTCATTAGTGGATACGACGCCGTGCCGAGCAGAATCAGGGGTAACAGGCCGACCTCAATGAACTTTATGTCGGTCGCGTATAATCCGACACTTGCATTGCCCAGAAAATAAGCGATCAGTAGCACGTCCGCTCGCGCGTAGAACTGGTTAAGAAGATCCGATCCGGCGAACGGCAACGTGCGGCGTAAGGTGTCGACCGTTCGGCGCCAGCTTCGGCCAGGCTTGCAGATGCGCGCCGTGTCGTCGGGCACTGGCTAGCGCCAGCAGCAAGAGCGCCACCCCTGCGAGCGGAAAGCCGGCGAGCATCAGCGGCAGACTGGCGTGAGTGAGAACGCCGAGCAACAGGGCGAAGACGGATTGCGGCAAAGCGACACGCCAGTTCCGTGATAGCGGGCGCTTTCATGGACTGCGCAGCCATCGCCGGAATGAAAAAGGTGCGCGACAGCCACCAGCAGACAACGTAGATCCCCAGTTCGGTCAGCACGATCAGGTTACGTGCGTGCAGCGCGCCGACGAGCAGAAAGACGACGAACACGAGAATCCCGATACCCAATTGCACGTATTGGGTGGCCAGCATGTCCGCCCACAGTTGCGGTCGGATCGGCGTTGTGGCGCTGGCATAGGCACGGATTCCAAAGTCTTCGAAGCCGCAGGTTGACACCAGCGCGACCAAGGTTCCGACAGCAAATCCGTATGAATACTCGCCCGTGCCAGCGGGCCCGAAGTCACGTGCAATGGCAGCGAACAGAACAAAGCTCAGCAAATCAGCGGTTATTCGGCAGGAAGTCAGCCAGAACGCGTTGACGAAAACTTTCATGCGTAACAACTGAGCTTACGTTGCGAAGTGACCGCTGTACACGGCGTCGGTTTAAAGCAAGAAGTCGGAATTGCTAGCAGGCGTGCCGTGGACCGACGGACCAAAGCTCGCTAACGAAACACGAGCTTCTTCATGAGAACGAAATTCAGGCCCATCCCGGCCAGTGACCCGCAGCCGACAGCCATGCTTGGGTATTCGCGCGCCACGGGCCAGACGGTGATCATCGCTACGTAGGTGCCAAAGTTGACGCCTGCACCCAGGGCATTTGCAGCGATGAACCGCAGCCATTGGGCAGCCTTCGGCCCATTGTGACGAAATGTGAAGGTGCGGTTGAGGAGCCAGGTCACAGTGGCCGCGACAAGAAACGACACGATGCGGCCTGCGTACAGATTGATGCCAAAGATGGCGACCACCAATCGCAGTACGCTGGCATCGACGGCGAAACCGATCGTACCGATAAGAGCGAAGCGCAAGAAGCGGGTCAGCTCTTCGTGACGGTCGCGTCGCACAGCGTCGTTATTCGCTCGCACAATCGGCCGTATGCTACAAGGTCGCCGTGCCTGCGGGAGTCGCGGGTATTGAGCTACGCCGGTCACAGCGTTCCCGCGTGCGAGGAGGGCCCGGCGGCTGGCCGCGGAACAGTCTGCAAGCGGCTGCATCCGGGAGTCGTCTGGATGAAGAGCAGCGGTCCTGGCGCATTTTCGTCGCCTATCGCTTAAGTCAAATCCTCGGGAAATTGCGAACCACCTCTCGATCTGCGAATAATGTGACCTGTGTCACGACTGCCCGCCTGAAGAGCGAGCAATGTCTCAGAACGGGGATTGCGGCGGTGCAATGTCGCTGCAACGTGGCGTGTTTGTGACCACTCGTTAGTGGGTCGAACAAGCGCGCGAACGAAGAAATAGAAGAAGCGCACGGATGAACGAGGCTGTCGTCGCAAAGAGTTCCCTCGCGTTTGCAGTGTCGGCAGTCCGTGCGTCGCAAGCAATCGCACCTGCATTCATCGCAGTCGCGTGCCTCTACGGTGTGATCGTTGCGTACGACATGCCGCTCATGCCGTTTTTCCACTTCCTGGCGATCATTGTGGCGCTGCTGACGTTCCTCTTGATGCATCCGCCGACGCCGGGGCGCACCGCCTATGGTCTGCAGGATACCTTTCCACTGTCAATTGCTCTGCTGCTGCGCTGGCTGGTCGTTCTTGGAGCCCTGCTCGCACTGGGCTATGTGACGAGATTCTCCCAGTACTATCCACGGCGCATCGTCCTGACCTGGGCGTGTCTGACGCCGGCGCTCACAATTGGTGCAGCCCTCGCCCTGCGCGAGCTCCTCGACCAGCTTCTGAGCAATCCCGCCAATGCCCGCAAAGCGGTCATTGCCGGATGCACGGAATCCAGTCAGGCGCTTGCGGACCGTCTCGTCGATGGCAATGACTCCTGCCTTGCGCTGGCCGGTTTCTTCGATGACCGTGGTGGCGACCGGCTCAATGTCAATTCCCAGATGCGACTTCTCGGCAAGCTTGCCGATTTACCGGAGTTCGTCAAGAAAGCGGAAGTAGATGTGGTCTTCGTCGCATTACCTATCCGGCACTTGAGTCGAGTCATGGCCCTGGTAGATGCGCTCCGCGACACGACCGCGTCCATCTACTACGTGCCGGATATAGGGGTGTTCGATCTCATTCAGTCCCAAAGTGCGTCCATGGCGGGAATTCCGGTCATCTCCATGTGCGAAACGCCATTTTACGGGCATCGCGTGGTGGCAAAGCGAATCATGGACGTGACGTTAGCGGCAACCATGTTGCTCCTGCTGGCCCCGGTCATGCTGCTAATGGCGGTCCTTATTCACGCCACTTCGGCGGGTCCGGTCATCTTCAAGCAGCGGCGCTACGGGCTGAATGGGGAACAGATCGTAATCCGCAAGTTTCGCACCATGACAGTGGTAGAGGACGGCGCATCGATTGTCCAAGTCAGCAAGGCCGATTCCCGACTGACCAAATTGGGGCAATTTCTGCGGCGCTATTCGCTCGACGAACTGCCACAGCTGATCAACGTCTTGCAGGGCAGCATGAGTCTCGTGGGACCCAGACCGCACGCGGTGGCGCACAACGAGCTATTTCGCAACCCTCATCAAGGGCTATATGGTCAGGCACAAGGTACTGCCGGGGATGACCGGTTGGGCCCAGGTGAACGGTCTGCGTGGCGAGACAAAAACGCTGGACCAGATGGAAGCGCGAGTTCGCTACGACCTGGAGTACTTGCGTCGCTGGTCACTCAAATTCGATCTTGAGATTCTATTGAAGACCGCTCTGCGGGTTCTTAACGATTCAAACGCGGTGTAAGCCGAATGCAGGGGATGAATGAACAACGTTGCCGAGCGTGCCGGATCCATCCGCGCCGTAATTGCACTACTGTCGTTACTGCTCGCAGGTTTTAACTCGCAAGCGAGCGCTCAAGCTGTTCCCACGTACACGCTGAATGCGGGCGACACGCTCGACATCGCCGTCTGGAAGGAAGAAGACCTTACAAAGAAGGACGTCATTGTTCGGCCCGATGGCATGTTCTCGTACCCGCTGGCGGGGGAGATCAATGCAGTCGGTCATACGGTCGCGCAGGTCGAAGAGCAGATTTCAAGTCGCCTGAAAAAGTACATACCGGAACCGGTGGTATCGGTTTCAGTCAAGAACCTTGACGGGTGCCGGGTTTACGTCATCGGACAGGTGAGCAAACCCGGGTCTTTCGTGATGAATCCGCGTTTCAGCGTGTTGCAGGCACTCAGCCTCGCCGGTGGCCTGACGCCGTTCGCAGCCGCCAACGACATCATCGTTCTGCGCGGTACTGGTAATGCGCAGAACGTACTCCCGTTCCACTACGGGGAGGTTACCAAGGGTCGAGCGCTGAATCAGAATGTGCTGCTCGAGGCCGGCGATGTTGTCGTCGTCCCGTAGTCTCACACGTCATGCTCTTAGAACCTGCCTGCCGGGGTTCTGCCTCTTTGTCGTCGGGCTTGAGGCAGCGCCTGCCCAGGAGATCGCCTTCGTACCGCAGGGCGAGCTGTCGGCTGAATGGGCTACGAACCGCACGCTGACCGTGCCTGCAGCGCCAAACGCCGAAGACTACAGTGCCACGCTTGGCGGCGACCTTCTGCGACGTACGCAGGTCTCAGACATCGATCTGCGACCCCTGATCACAGTGCAGCACAGTAGCGAGATCAGCAACCTAGATCGGATTGAAGCGTTAGTTGATCTGGTGAGCAACTATCGCACGCTGCGCAGCGAATTTACCCTGAACGCTGAATATCACCGGGAAGACGCCTACAACGCTCAATACGGCCTTGTTGCGTTCAACCCCCTAAATCCCAATGCGCCCGATACGCAGGGCACGGGGACCATTGTTACTGGGATCACCAAGACGTCGTATCTGGTAGCTCCCGAATTCAACTATGACATCACGCCACGCGTGGGGTTCGTCGCCAGCGCCAGCTTGGATGCCGCTCGCTATACGACCGATATTCCGAATGAGCTCGTGAGCTACAACAGTCCCGAAGCGTATCTGGGACTGACATGGGCGCTTAGCGCGAACAGCCGCGTTGGCGCAGGACCTTATTACGCGTACTACGACCCAATATACAGCTCCGACGGTACTGCAAAAAACAATGCCTACGGTGTGAGCTTCGATTACCAGACGAAAATCTCAGCGGTATCGCAGTCGAAGCTGACGGTTAAAGTCGAACGCGACTCGCAGCCAGCTGCCTTCGGCCTTCCGAGCTCGCAGCAAACGGTCTGGGGTTTTGAGTGGGTCGGATCACACAAATTCCTGACGAGCTCGGTCCAGTACAGCGTCGGACGGTTTCTGCAGCCTACCAGCGCTGGCAGTCGAAACTCAGTCGAGGAAATCCGTGTGCAGTACGTTAAGGCTTTCACGGCGCGCTGGTCCTTTAATGGCGGCGTGCGTCTGACGCGCGATACTGCAATTGCCACTCTCGCAGATGACGAAAGCGGCGACCGGGATCGCGCCAACGTGCAGTTGGCCCTTGCCTACCTGTTCACGCCGACATGGTCTGTGAGTGGCGGATATCGGTATGCCTATCTAAAGTTTACGGATCCGACGATTCTCGCCCACAGTAACGCAATATTCTTGACAGTGGATTACCATGGCTTACAGCCGCCGCGAAACTGACACCCTGATGCCTCTGACCAAAGCGCCTGCTGGACTGGGCCAGTATCAGGCGCTTTTGCGTCGACGCTGGATCTACCCCGCGACGATCATTCCCGCAACGATCTTGCTCGCGACCTTTGTCGCCTTTTATCTGCCGGTCAGTTACCGGGCAACCGGTACCATCATGCTGGAGCCATCGCAGATTCCGGCCGAGATGGTGTCTTCGACGGTGCCGCGAACCCAGGATGACGCGCCTGACCATGCCCAGCAGGAGGTCGAGCTGCTCAGACGACGCGTCATGACTCCGGAAAGACTGCTGCAGCTGGTGCAGGAAGTCGACCCGTACCCCGCGGACAAGATTGGCAGCGCGGAATCAAAGGCACAGCGCGTTGCGGACAATACATCGGTTGAGCGCGTTGACCCTATCACGCTGAAGCCACTCGACGAATCGGCCGCATTTTCGATCCATTATGACAATCCGCAGCCGAACATCGCAGCTGCCATAGCGCAAAAACTAGTCGATCTTTACCTTACCTTCAACCGCAGGGAACGCGCCGAGCAGGCGACTGCCGCGTTCGATTTTCTCCAGGCGCAAGCAAAGGAGCTGGAGACTTCGATGGTCGAGCAGGAGCAAAAGCTGGCACGGTTTAAGGCGCAGTACGGCGGCTCCCTGCCTGATCGGCAGCAGCATAATCTGTCGCAAGTCGATCGTGTACAACACGACCTGGAAGAGACGGAGCGCGAACTGCTGGTGGCCGAGGAGAAAGAGTCGGAGCTGCAACTTCAGTTGAACAATTTGAGTCCGAGTCTCACTTCGGCGGTGAGCGATTGGCGCACGCAGCTCGCAAAACTGCGCTCCGATCTTGCCGCCGCGGAACTCAAATACACGCCGGAACACCCGGAGGTGAAGAGGCTAAAGCGGGCGATAGCGGACATGTCGGCGCAAGAGACCGCCAGTGTGCGGCCCAGCATAACCCAGGCGCCGGACAATCCAGACTATCTGTCCGTGCAGAGTCAGCTGCAGGCGGCACGACGCGTGACGGAGAGCCTACAAGCTGCCGCAGCCCGTGAGCGCAGGTCGATCGCAGGCTATGAGTCGGGGCTGTCCACTGAACCGAATGTCGAGCGCGAGTACACACAGCTGCAGCGCGATTATGACAATGCGCATGGTCGCTACGAAGACCTGCAGGCGAAGATGAAGAACGCGGCGCTCGCGCGCACCATGGAACAGGAATCGCGCGGCGAAAGATTTACCTTGCTGCAGGCGCCGGTCCCGCCAAGAAAGTTGTATTCTCCGAACCGACTGGGAATCATTCTGCTGGGCATCACTCTGGGTTTTGGCATCGCGTTTGGCTGCGTGACAGCAGTTGATGCCGCGGATCCGACGGTACGCGGTACAGCGGACCTTCAGGAGATGACTGGCATGACGGCGTTGGGGACGATTCCAGCTCTTTCGAATCCGCGAGACGTGATACGTCGCAGGATACAATGGAGCTCCGCGATAGTGGCTTTTGCGGCGGCTTTCGTGGCGGTAGCGGTGACGGTCGTGCTAAAGAGATAGGCGCGGAAAGCAAATGGTCATTGAAAGAGCATTGGAAAAGCTACGGCAAACGGCGGCGACGAAGGCTGCCGTCGATCGGCCAGCACCGCGGGAGCCGCCAAGCCGTCCAAGCCCTCCGCAGGACCGCAGGCGCTGGAAGTACGGCCGACGTTTCCGAAATGTCAGTGCGATCAGGCGGCGATCGCGACTTATCGGATACTGCTTCCGGAAGCTCCGCTGACCGAGAATGAGCGCGTTGTCGCCGCGTATCGGATGATTCGCACGCGCTTATTGCACTTGAGCAGGACCAACAGTCTGCGTAGCATTGCGGTCACGAGTCCGGGTCCGGGCGACGGCAAATCTCTCACGTCGATCAATCTTGCGTTGAGTCTTGCTCGCGATCCACTGACGAGCGTATTTCTCATCGACTTGGATATGAGAAATCCGAGCATCTGCCGTTATCTCGGCGTGCAGCCGCCAGTCGAACTATTGAGCTATTTCACCGGCGATCGGAAACCGTCGGACGTGTTTTTTTCGGTCGGGACGACGAATCTCGCAATCGCCGGCGGGTTGACCAGTACAGAGCTGGCATCGGAGCTGCTGAGCTCGGGAAAACTCGAGACGCTGCTGAGCTATGTGAGTTCCACATCTCCCAACCCAATTATTCTCCTGGATCTGCCTCCGGTGCTGGTTACGGACGAGGCGCTGCTGGTAGCACCGAAGGTGGACGCGACACTACTGGTTGTATCTGAGGGCAAGACGCGGCGCGAGAGTTTGTGCGCGCGCGATGAATATGCTCGCCGAATTTAAGAGCGTTGGCGTCGTTTTGAACCGCGCAACCGAGGCAACGGCGAATAACGCCTACTATTACGACTACAGATGATCCGGTAAGCGGCGGGGACTAGCTCGTTGTTCCGACAGGCGCGAGGGCAGTTGCCGCTATTTTCTTGCTGAGGACGCGAACTTTCTTGCCGTAGAGCATGAAGACGACGCGCATCGCGAGCTCTAGAAGGGTGGTGATAGCCAGGCCAACGTAATTCAGTGGGTTCTTCCAAAACACATATAGCTTCAACGGGAAGACGCGGATTTCCCGAAATCCGGCTAACTGGAGGATCTGCTCGAGACTGTACTCGGTGACGTTGTAGAAGTGATCGATGTTGTGAGAAAGATTCTCTGAGCCAACCAGCGGGTTGGCTCCGTTCATTGCGTACACGACGATACGACCGCCTGGGCGCAACGCGCGTCGGCACAATCTGAGAAAGTCGATCGTCTCATCGAGTGTCAGATGATTAAGTTCCTGCTCCGGCACGATCACGTCGAATTGCTCGGTCTTGTCCTCAAGAAACTCAAAGGCCGTGGCGAGTTCGCACGGCAGAGTCTTTTGGCGAGCGATGGCGATTTTGGCCGGATCTGAGTCGATTCCAAGAACCGCCGAGTAGCCGGAATCACGGAGAACCTTAAGCAGATAGCCGGGACCGCAACTTATGACAAGAATGGGTGCCGCGAGATTGCGCGGCATCCACCGCAGATAGTTGCTGCGGTAGTAAGCAGCAAACGAAGCAAAGCCCTTCTCAGCGTCCTTGGGAGCCTGCCAGTAGGAGTCAAACGGCTCGAGGCGCGCAGACAAGGTGCGCGGCTGTTTGGACGACTCGATCTGGACGGCGCGCTGATTGGCGTTCATCCCACTTCCTCACAATTCGGCTTATACAAATCCGGCGCTACCATGCAGAATACACTTAGGCGCACGACAACGGGACGTTCATTACAGATTGCGCATTTTGTTCTGCAACTACGAATATCCGCCCCTGGGTGGCGGCGGTGGCGTGGTCATGGCGGCCTTGGCGCGCGCACTGGCGCGCCGCCATGAAGTCACAATCATCACGTCGCGTGCCCGCGGATTGCCGGCGACATCTACCGACGCTGGTGCACAGGTGCTGAGGGTACCGGTGCTGTTCCGCAGGCAACTGGCGGTGGCGAACTTTCCGTCCATGCTGGCATACCTGCCCAGCGGCTTGTTACGCGGCTGGCGCCTTGGGCGGCAGCAGCCATTTGACGTCATCAATACACATTTCGCCGTGCCGACGGGCCCGCTGGGAGACTGGTTGGCTCGCTGGTTCGGGGTGCCAAACGTTCTGTCGGTACATGGCGGAGATCTTTTCGACCCGTCGAAGCGAACATCGCCGCATCGTCACGCGCTATTCCGCGCCGTCGTGAAGGGGCTTCTGCGCCGTGCCGATGTGCTCGTCGCACAGTCAGAGGATACGGCGCGCAACGTCTCGCGGATATACGGCGTCAATCGGCATGTCGAGCGCATACCTCTGGGAATTGATAGACCACCGCAGGCGGCGGGTGCGCGCCGTGCCGAGTTTAATATCGCCGAGAATGCGTATGTCCTTGTGACCGCCGGCAGAATCGTGGCACGTAAAGCCACGACGCAGCTTATCGACACACTGGTTGCGGTCCCTGACGCTGTGTCTGCTGGTCGTCGGCGACGGTCCCGAAGCATCAGCCGTGATGCGCCGCGCGCATGACTGTAACGTTGCCGAGCGGGTTCGCATGCTTGGGTATGTCACGGATGAAGTGAAATACCGGGCCTACGCAGTTGCCGACGTATTCGTGTCGACGAGCCAACATGAAGGCTTCGGTCTTGTGTTCCTGGAAGCAATGGCCTTTGGCTTGCCCATCGTGTGTTACGACCGCGGCGGTCAGACCGACTTTTTGTCGACGCCGAGTACTGGTGCCGTGGTAGTCCTCAACGATATCCGGGCGTTCAACGATGCGGTGCGCTCCCTGCGTGATTCACCCGAGCGGCGCGCGACGATCCGCGCGGCCAATCTTTGTCGGGTCGAGGACTATTACATTGAGCGGTGCGCTGAGCGTTACGAGCGCTTGTTCGAGCTCGCGGTGTCGGCGCAACGGACAGGAGGCGCTTCTTAAAGCGTGCCCTAGGATGTGTGGAATCGCGGGAATCATTGGAGAGGGTCCGAGGCGGAGCGAAGCGATGCGCAACATGCTCGCCGCGCTTCGTCATCGTGGCCCGGACGGCGAGGGACTTGAACAAGACGACCACGCGGTACTGGGTCATCGGCGTCTCTCAATCATAGACCTTGCGGGCGGCCGGCAGCCGCTGACCAATGCAGACCGGACAATATGGTTGGTTTGCAATGGCGAGATATACAACTATCGAGCCTTGCGGAGCCGACCTGGAAAAGCGGGGCCAAAGGTTTCTGACGCAGAGCGACTCCGAAGTAATCATCGGACTCTATGAGCTTCACGGCGAGCGCCTGCTGGAGCATCTTCGCGGCATGTTCTCGTTCGGGCTGTGGGACGCGCGGCGGCAGCGTCTGCTGCTGGCCCGCGACCATCTGGGTCAAAAGCCTCTCTACTACGCGCAAACACCGCAGGGTTTTGCATTCGCGTCAGAGATCAAAGCGCTGCTGGCTTTCGATCCGGCCCTGCGTTCCATGCACTTGCCGGCACTCGATCAGTATCTCACCCTACGCCTCGTCGCCCCGCCTTTGTCGATGTTCAGCGGGGTGCATAAGTTGCCGCCTGCGCATTTACTGGTACTCGAGCGCGATGGCGCTCCGCTGATCAAACGCTACTGGAAGCCCGAATACCTCCCGAAACGTAACCGGCCTGCAGACGAGCTGCTCGACGAGCTCGAGGAAAAGATCGACGAAACACTTCGCTTACACTTGGTCAGCGACGTGCCCGTGGGGGCATTTCTGAGCGGTGGGCTGGATTCGAGTCTGCTCGTCGCCATGCTGGTTAAGCGCGCCGGAGTCAAGCATTTGCCGACGTTCACGGTCGGCGTGCCTCACCCGCGTTTCGATGAGGCTCCACACGCGAGGTTGGTGGCGCAGCTCTATGGCACCGACCATCACGAGCGCACGCTGGCGCCTTCGCTGATGAGCTCACTACCCGATCTGATCTTCCATCTTGATGAACCGTCCGATCCGTTGTCTCTATGTGCGTATCAGGTGGCGGAGCTCGCCGCTCGTTACGTCAAGGTGGCAATCGGCGGCGATGGTGGCGATGAACTGTTTGGCGGTTATGACCGCTACTACGGCAACATGTATGCCGATCACTATGCGCGCATTCCCGTCAGCCTGCGGCGAAACGTGCTCGGCCCGGCACTTACGCTGCTTCCTTCCGTAAGCTGGTACAAAAGTGTCGGCCATCAGCTTCGCTGGCTGCACCGCCTATCGTTTCTTTCCGGGGGCGAACGATATGCGGCAAGTCTGAGCTACTTCTACTTCGATCGACACATGCGTTCGGGTTTGTTTACACCCGAAGCGACGCGAACAGCTAAGGGGGTTCCAGGCGGAAGACGCGATCCGTATTCCCTATGAGTCTGCGAGGGGAGACTCGCTGGACCGTATGCTCTGCGCCGACAGCGAGGTGCGCCTGCCGGACCATCCGGTGATGATCACCGACCGTATGTCAATGGCTCATGGTCTTGAGAGTCGTAGTCCGTTTATGGACCATCGCCTGGTCGAATTTGCGGCGCAGCTGCCTTCGAGCATGAAGGTCAGAGGTCGAAACCTCAGGATTGCACAGCGCAAGCTAGCGGCCCGCTATTTGCCGTCGGAGATTCTGACGCGGTCGAAGCAGGGATTTTCCTCGGCGCTTCCATACATATTGGGTCGCGAATACGGTCTGCTTCACGACCACTTTCTTTCTGATTCGCAGCTCGTTAAAGCGGGCGTACTGCGCCGCGAGGCGATTGCTGGTCTCTTGCAGTCGCAGCTTTCCGGACGTGTGGACCACGGCAACAGGCTGTGGTTGCTGATCAATGCGGAGCTTTGGTACCGAATGATGATACAGGGCGTCAGCCGTGAGTCACTTCGCGAACAGCTGCGTCGCGCAGGGCTGCCGGCGGCGGCGGCGGCATGAAACGGCTTACGAAAATTTTACTGCGACAGTTCGCGAGGGCCGCGCGGCCATACCTGCAGTCTTATGGCATGTTACGCACCTCAAAGATCTTCAATAATTCTTGCTTGGTCTGGGAGCCGGGTGCCGAAAAAGTGATGGTGCTGGCGCCACATATGGACGACGAAACCATCGGCTGCGGCGGTACTCTCGCGCGTCACGTCAGGGCCGGCGGCTCGTAACGGTTGTATTTCTTACCGACGGCCGCCATGGCGGCGGCGCTCTGTTTAGGGATCTCAAAGGCGACGCGCTACGAGCGGAACAGGCAAAGCTCGTTGCGACCCGCAAAGCCGAGGCGCAGGCAGCTCTGCTGAGACTGGGCGTGCAGAACATGATTTTCTTCGATTTTGAGGATGGCGCTCTGGCGCAGGAGACGCGCGCGGCCGGGCGTTTGCGCAGCGTGCTCGAGGCTGAGCGACCGGACCTCATATACGTTCCGTCGTTTCTGGAACAGCACCCCGATCACTATGCGGCCAGCGCCATTCTGCTTGAGGCAAGCCGCGATTTTGAGCCGTTCGATCCAGTGCATCGGCTACGAGGTCTGGACACCTCTATTTCCCAACTGTGTCGTCAGGATCGATGAGGTTGTTGACGTTAAGAGAAGCGCGCTGGCGCAATACCGTAGCCAATTGGCACAGACCGACTACATGCACTCGGCCCTGGGTCTGAATGCATATCGTGCCGCGGCGTTCAAAGACAAGTACGGCAGCTTCGCCGAAGCATTCTGTTCGGTTTCGCTCAAAGAGTATCGCGGGATGTTCGACGCATATCGGGGCACCCCCTGACGATATGCGGATCGGCGTGATGTTGCGGCACTACGACCAGCACGGCGGTGGCGTGCGGGTGTATACGCGGGGGTTACTTGACTATCTGGCAACGCACCCGGCAGGGCATGAGTACGTTCTCTTCTACCGAAATCGGTCCTTGGTTGGGACCTACCGCGCACCGCATGTATCCGAGGTATATGTCCCCGGGCAATCCGTATTTACCTGGGATCAGATTGCATTGCCTCGATCGCTAAGGCGTCATGGCATTGATGTACTGTTCAATCCAAAGTATTCCCTCCCATTGACGGGCCGCTATCCGGCGGTGTGGGTGTGCCACGGGCTTGACTGGTATGTGATGCCGTGGGCCTCACGCTTCATCGATCGACTAAGCCATCGTTTTCTCATTCCTCGCTACGCTGCGCGGGCCAGCGCGGTCATCGCAGTCTCAGAGGTCACCCGTCAGCACTTGCTGCAGTTCCTGAGCCTGCCGGAGGACCGTGTTCACACGGTCTATACCGCAATCGAGGATGTCTTTCGGGACCGTCTGGACGACGCTACCCTTGCGGGCGTGCGCCGCGCATATCACCTTCCCGAGCGTTTCATGCTCTACGCCGGCGCTGTCTATCCCCCTAAAAACTTCACTCGGATGGTGCAGGCCTATGCCCGCGTTGGCCCGGCGCGTGGGATCTCCCTGGTAATTGCCGGAGGACAAAACCGCTTCTTGTCGGAACACGAACTCGGCGAACCGGCGCGCCTGAAGCTCGGGAATTGGGTCCAGTGGGCCGGGTGGGTGGACGGCAAAACCCTCGCGGCATTTTACCAAATGGCGCAGGCATTGCTTATGCCCTCCCTGTTCGAGTCATTCGGGCTGCCAATCGTCGAGGCCATGGCATCAGGTTGTCCGGTATTGACGTCGAACTGCTTCGGTACAAAGGAGATCGCTGCGGACGCAGCAGTACTGGTGGAACCCGGATCAGTTGATTCCATTACAGAAGGCTTGGAGCGTTTATTGAGTGACGCTGTTCTGCGATCGCAATTGAGGGAACGTGGCAAAGCACGCGCCAGTCTTTTTACGTGGGAACGCTGCGCCAGGCAGACCCTGCAGGTGCTCGAAAGCGCCGCGAACACACCGGCGTAAGAGATCGTTAGCGCCGTCGCAGAATTTCGTTAACCCGCAATGTTGCGTGCGGCATATGCGCGGAACGCGGTCGCAAGCCCCTCACGCAGTGGCACGCGGGGCTGCCAGCGCAGCAGCGTTTTCGCCTTCGAGCAATTCCACTCGACGCGCGCAAGGCGGCAGCGTATGCGGTAACGAGTCGTTTCCGGTTCCTTGTGACGGGCGCGCGCCGCCACCTCCGCCAACATACCAAGGGAGTAGTACGCGGCCAGTGGCATGCGCAATACGTGTGGCAGACCGTCGCTGCAGCTGCGCAGCAGTTCGAGATAACCGCGCTGCGTAATAGCATCGTCGTCCACGATATTGAACGTCTGCCCTGCGATATCGTTAACTGTGGCAGCGAGAAGCAGCGCCGCCACCGCATTGTCGATCAAGGTGAGGGGCAATGAAACGCCGCCGTCTCCGAACAAAATTACCCAGTTAGGCATGAGCGGCTTGCATACGTGCTGAGGAAATATATTTGCGCCGAGTCCACAGACAAGTCCAAGTCGGACGATCACACATTCCGGAGTGCCGTTGGCGGCCAATAGCAATCTCTCGCAGCGGGCCTTTGCCAGCGCATAGTTTCCCAGCGCTCCCGTACCGTCGAGGGCGGTCTGCTCGTCAATAACTGAGCCGTCGACAGAAGGGGGATATCCTGCAAGTGTGCCAGCGAAAATGAACCTCCGAACTCCTGACCGTCGGCTCTCAGCAAGCAGCCGTTCCGTTCCCTGAACGTCAACCCGCTCAAAGTCTCGCGCCGATCCGCGCATTGCGGAGCCAAGATGAAATACAGCATCCATCCCTTCGGCGATACCATTGAGGCTGGCTGGTGCGCCAAGATCTCCCTGGCAAACTTCGGCACCTATGCCCTGCAGAACTGCGGCCTTGGCGGCTGTTCTCGCTAAAATTCGAACCGTGTGTCCCTGCTGCAGAAGCGTCCGAGTCAGGTACGAGCCGACATAGCCAGTCCCGCCGATGACCAGCGCCCTCAATTCAGCACCCTGGCCACCTGTGACGTGTCGTCAGAAGTATTGTTCTTGTGGATCACTTTATCTTCTCCGTATTGGCCTGACAGTGCCCTTACCGGATGCGAATGGCGCCTGCGGCTTCGGGCCGGCAGAATTCGCGCAGGGAAAGCAGTGCTTTATTCACGCTAAGGGATAGAGCTGGGCAGGTCAATACGGTCAAAGTGCTCGCACATGTGCCACGCCACGCCAATGACATAATCTCCGCACGAAACAGGTCGCGGAAAACGAGCCGGCGAAGAACGACGGCGCAGAGTTCCACGCGTGTACAGCCAAGTTCTTGCGACGCCACGCAAGCGGTCCAGTATGATTGACCGTCGCGCGACGAGCTTCCAATGAAAAATCATAAGCGCATCGAATGGATTGCCGTCGCGATCATCGTTATTGCAATCGGCGCGCTCGCCGCGCGCCGCATCACCACTGCGCCGGTGCTGCACGACGCGTCGCAGAATCTGCAGATGGCAATAAATGTGAGCCATCACGGTGTCATGTCGCTTGACGAAAAGGCTCCGTACCAGCCGTCCATGTATCGTGAGCCACTACCGGTCGCGGTTACTGCGATTGTGGTGAGACTGTGCGACGCAGTGTTCGGTCCCACCGAGAATCGTAACTATTTCTCCGGGCCGCGGGCGCACTTCATAAAGCTTCAGAATTGCGTCTGGCTGTACCTCTTGTGGCTCGGTGTGTTTGCGGCCACGTACATGTTCACAGAGTCATTGCTGGCGGCAGCTGTTGCGGCAACTATTTCGCTGCATCCACTCCTCAGCGATACCCACATCAATAATCTCACTACCGAATTACCGGCGGCCGCTTTGCTCATGCTCGCTTCGTGGAGCCTGGCCCATTCGGTGTCGCGAAATAGCCTTGCGCTTGTGGTGGTTGCGGGTGTGGCGTTCGGACTCCTTGCACTGGCCAAGGCCGCCTTTCTGTACGTCGTCGTTGCGATGGCCTTTTGCATGCTGATTCCCTGGATAGCGGGATCAAGCGTGGTGCAATGGCGCGGACGAATGTTGTACCCGGCTTTGTTACTCGCCGCATTCGCGCTCACCGTTGCCCCATGGATGTACCGTAATCTTACGACGTTTGGGACCTTGCAAATCGCAGAGCGAGGTGGCCTGGCGGTCTATACAAGAGCGCTGATGAATCAAATGTCACGGGAGGAATACCGAGGCTCGTTCTATGTCTGGGCGCCGGCTTCACTACAGCCCAAGCTCGGCCGGATTCTTGGTTTTGCTCCGCGTGACCTCGATTTAGGTGGCAGGCTACAGAGATTGAACGAGATCGCCGGATCGAGCGTTGAGACCATTGGCAGCGCCGCGGAAGATGCGGGTCGACCGGAGGAGGCCATCAGTTTCTGGCGTATCGGTAGAGCTCAGCGAGAGAAGCTTGAGACTGCGCTTGCAAAGGAGGGTAAGCCGCATCCAGACGTCATTGCGGATCACGTGATGCAGAGTGACGGGCTGACAATGATTGCACACGATTTGTCGGACAACACCGCGCTGACCGCGGCATTTGTATGGCGCGGCGGGCCGCTGGTTTTTCTGTTTCTCTTGCTGGGTATCTTCTACAGCGTTGTCACGCGACGGTACATCTTGTCGCTGTTTCTTTTGCCGGGGCTGCTGTTGTTCGCCATCTATGCGCTGGGTGCAGACTTTCTACCCCGATACGGGGTTATCTCGGAAGTGCCGGCGGCGGTTGCGTGTGTAGTCCTGCTGCAAGCTGCTGGCGCAGTCATGTTGCAAGGGACCGACTGGCAAGGCTCTGATGATCTGGCGGGGCGCTTGACACCCTTAGAGCTTCCACCCGGCGCTGCCAGGTAAGGGGACCGGAAACTTACGGCCGCGCCGTCGAAGCCGAATGAGGCAGGGGGGCGCCAGGATTCTTAATTCTGCAGGCGGATAGCCGAGACGTTCTTTCCAGTACCGCTGCGGCTTCATTGGTGAGGAGTTGCACGCCGTAGGGTGTGAGATGGCCTTCACCCTGCTCGTAATACAGCTTGACCTCGGGACGCGCGACTCGAGTGAATGTCTCCAGCGGGGAGATGATGTTCACGCGTGACCGGGTCGCATCGGACAAAACATCAACGCTTGAGCGAAAACGCGTGCGCGATTCTCTTATCGGAATCTCGACAAGATAGAAAGCGCGACCGTCAGTGGCGACCTCTTTGGCGGCCAGTTCGACAATCGCCGAAGAAAGCTCCCTGTTTACCTGCACACGCGCGGCATGAATGGCGTCGTCCTCATCTTCGTTGGGTGTGTCGGCAGCGGCCGCCGCCATTTTGGCAGTGACGCGCTCCTGATGCAGTTGTAGGACGAGCCCTTTGGTGAAGCGCCCGGTCCTCTCGCGCAGCAGCGCGTACAGCTGGCTGTGATCGGATACAAAGCGGTAAAGCGCAAATCGCATCAAAAAATCCTGAGTCTTTACGCCCGGAAGATAGCTGTTGTTGGCGATCGCAAGTTTTCCGTTGTGCATCTTATAGAGATCGGAGCGCACGTTATCTTCCAGATCAGTCATGTGCCACGAAAAGAGCACGAAGTCTGGGTCAAAGTGGCGGGCAAAAGCCTCGTAGGTGCGGAGCATCTCGGCCGTCCCAAAGCCACTGACTGAAAAATTCAGAACCTCAACAGCGAAACCGCGATCTCGAAGCTGCTCTTCGAGCCGAGTGCTAAAGGTATCGCGCAGATCGACTTCATAACCCATCAAAAGGGAGTCTCCGAACACAGCGACCCGGCAGGTGCCGGCAGTCTTTTGGGTGGGGAATTCGCGGTCAGCGCGTAATCCTTGCCCGTTGATGCGATATTCGATGGTGACTTCCGGGGTGTAATGCCAGTAGTGCGCATAAGGAATGTTGCCGCGCACGCCCCAAGGGGTGCCGGTCACGTATCGTGGCATCACAGGCTGTGGGCAGAGGATTCGCACGAACGCCTCGCCGAACGCCAGGGTAAATAAAAGTAGGAAAAAACCCTGAGCGACGCGTTTCGCTAGGCTCCGCCAGCGACTTTGCGGCCGCTCGAACACGTCCGACTGAGCTACGCTTGAGGCGATATCGTCAGAAGTCAAAATAAATAAACTGCCGCCCACCGCGGGCGCTGAATGCGATGATTGTAAGCACGACGCTTATGGCTGCGGCGTAGCGCACCAGGAACGGGCCGGTATTGAGGACTTCTCGCTGCCCAGAGGCACGCTGGTAGATTTCGACCAGCGCCAACGGAGTCGCATAAGCGGCAAGAGTCGCGAACGCATCGCTTGGATAGCCGCTGGTACCCCACAGGTTGCGCAGTACCGTAAAGGTGTCGGGCAAGGAATGCGCGACAAAGAACACCCACCCGACCATCACGAGTGCCATTGTGGACGCCCATGCACCAAAATGAATGAGAATCCCGCGGCTCGAGAAGAAAGTCCTACGCTCGAGCAATGCATCGATTCCGAGCGAGCGGTAGAGAACCTGGATTGCTCCGTGAAACCCGCCCCAAAATACGAAATTCCAGGCGGCACCATGCCAAAGGCCGCCGAGCAGCATTGTGAGCATGAGATTGCGGTACATGCGGCTACGCCCCTTGCGATTTCCGCCAAGGGAAATGTATAGGTAATCGCGCAGCCAGGTGGACAGGCTGATGTGCCAGCGTTGCCAGAATTCCGATGGCGTCCTCGCGAAGTACGGCAGATTGAAATTCACGCTCAGATCAAAACCGAGGCAGCGGCCTAGGCCACGAGCCATGTTCGAATAACCGCAGAAGTCACAGTAAATCTGCAATGTAAAAGCGAGTAGAGCGGCGAGCGTTGCCGCAGCCGACTTGCCATCTGGCGCTGCGAATACGGCATCGGCAATCGGCGCGCAATTGTCGGCAACCACGATCTTCTGATACAGGCCCCACGCGAACAGCAGACAGCCGCTCGTGAAGGTTCTCAGGTCCAGCGGCCGTACGCTTTCGAACTGAGGCATGAGCCGTTGCGCACGCTCAATCGGTCCTGCCACAAGCTGCGGAAAGAACGCGTGATAGGCCGCGTAGTTGACGATGGAGTACTGCGGCACGAAGGTTCTGCGATAGGAGTCCACGGTTCGGCTGATTGCCTGAAACGTGTAGAAAGACAGGCCCACCGGCAGGATGATCGATAGCGTCGGGGCATCGACGTGGAGGCCAAAAAGATTGAACAGTGCAGCGAACGAGCCGACAAAAAAATTGAAATATTTGAAGAAAGCGAGAATGCCGAGATTAGTGACTAAAGACAGGTAAAGCCAAAGACGCGGCTGACGCGCAGACGGCGCGCGGCCAATGACTTTGATCCAAGCGGTCGCCGCCAATACCCCGAATAGCACTGGTGCGAAAAGCCACGCGTCGCGGCGCGCGAACACCAAAGATCCGGCGGTGACAGCTGCGAGAAATGTGACGCTCTTCACACAATCGATGCGGCGGACCGGTTTACCGCTCGCGCCCAGCGCTGCCAGGTAGTCTACTGAGGTGGAAATGGCTACCAGTATCAAGAATCGGGCGTCCCACCATCCGTAGAAGACGTAGCTCGACAGAATGAGCAGTATGTTTCGCCAGAATATGTTGCGCCGGACCAGCAGATAGGCCGGAAAAAACAATGCGAAGAAAAGTGCGAAAATACTGCTGTTGAACAACATGTTCTATCGGGTCGCCGGCAGCCCTCGTTGCGAGTCGAGAGTCTTAAAATTCATCGGGTACGAAGTCCCGGAGGAGTGCCTGATAATAACCCAGGCGGGCCGCCAATTCGCCCAGCGCGTGCAAGACAGCGCGCCGCAGCTTCAGGCACATTTGCGTGCGTCTGTCGCCGCGTTCATACAGTTGCTTATTGTCTAAATCGAACGCTATATTTCGACTCGAGTGTTCGCAAACTCGCCGTGAGGCGGGGACGCAAAGCCTCCGGTCCCGAAGCACTGATTCGCGGGATAGCGGGGTTGCCGGAGCGGAAGCAGGCTTCGAGATCGCAACGACTTGCCAGTCCGCAAAGCAGCCCGCTAAGAGTGCTCGCGCGGATGATCGGGTAAGGTGCCGTTCCACGCCAATACTGCGGCTGCATGATGAGCTGCGAACAACGAGGGTTTTACCGCATGCGCAGCCTCAAGGTAGCGAAGTTCGCGAATGAGGTAGGGCGAATGTCTTGAGGAACTGAGAGGACGGACACGATGAATGTAGCGCAAGCACGAACCGTACTAGCGGGCATAACTCTGTTGACGGCGGCGCTTGCTGCATCCGCAAACGATTTCTACGTTGCACCGAACGGCAATGACAGTAATCCCGGCACCAGTTCCGCTCCCCTTGCAACTATCGCTGCTGCGTCTAACAAGGTTCACCCGGGCGACACCGTTTACCTCATGCCCGGAAAGTATTCTGAAGCAATCGTCCCTGTAGTTTCGGGGACAGCCAGCCAACCCATCACTTACAAAAGTGCCGGTCCCACTCCTGCCGTCATTTCCAATGTCAGCGTGGGCATCCTCGTTAGCTCCGTGGGCTACGTGACCTTCGATGGCATTAACGTCAATGGAACGACTCCGGCGCCGCATGCGACTGTAAATACCTGGGTCGCGGTGCAAAATGCCAACAACATCGTCATCAAGAACGGCACATTTCAATATGCCAACGGCTGGTCTGGCATAGACGTATCTGGAAATTACACTGCTGACGGGCGATTCTGGCAGAGCGAGTTGAAGTCCGTACTGAGTGGATTGAGTACCAACATCACAATCCAAGACAACACGCTCGATAACGTCGGCGACTACTACACGCCGACCGGTGATGTGATTCAGATCTCCAACGGCGAGGTACAGCACGTTCTGATTCAGCGCAACAAGATCACTCACGGCGGCCATGATCTTGTGGAATTCGATTCGGACTATGGTGTGTTTCAGAACAACACGCTCAACAATTCATACGCAGATCTGATCGGCGGCGATACCGGGTACCGCAGCGTGGAGGTACGCGGATCCTACAATGTGGTCCAGGGAAACTTCATGGAACACGCCCGATACGGTGGTGGCAGCGCGACGCACGCGGGACCGCTCGCATCGGTGCGAGGCAACCAGAATATTTTCAGAAACAATGTGCTCTTTGATGGACTCGACGGCGGGATCGCCACTTGGTGCGGAGCAGCCAACACCTCTGTTTCGAATGGCCGTATTTACAACAACACGATGGACCAGCTGGGGGCTGGAGCCTGGTCGGTCTGGGCATACACGGCATGCGAAAGCGAATTTGGTTTTGCCTTTACCAACAACCTGGTTGTCAATTCGCGCATGGCCGCTGGCACCGTATTAGCAAATGGCGGCGCGATTCCGGATGTGGATCTGCTGTTCGCGCTGACCGGGGCAGGCGCGACCTTAAATAGCGGGGTGACCGGTCAGAGCGTTGTTAAGGGCAATTTATTCATGCCCCATGGCGGTGGCCCGGCTTATGTAATGATCCTCGGCGGGGGCGGGCGGGAGACTTTGGTTTCTGCCGCAAGTCAGAACCAGCAGGTCTTTGCGAGCAACATTCAGGCGCAACCCAATTTTTCAAGCGCGAATCCGACGGCTGCGGCCGACTTTCAGCTGCAACCCAGCAGTCCGGGCGTCGGCGCGGGCGTGTTTCTTACCCAGGTAGTCGGCTCCGGCACGTCAAACCGGGTCGTCGTTCAGGACAGCTTGTACTTCAGCGATGGCAATGGACTTATTCCGGGCGACACGATTCAGCTTCAAGGCAGCACGCTGCGTTCAACAATAGTCAGCATCGATCGTGGTTCGAATACACTCACGCTATCGTCGCCAATAACCTTTAAGGCGGGCCAAGGCGTCGCTCTGCCCTACAAGGCCGCAGCACCCGATATCGGCGCTGGCGTTGCGATAAGCGGAGCGAGCCCACTACCCCCGAGCAACGTTGCGATAATGCGATAAGATTGCGGGCAGCGGGTCGCTCCCTTCCGGCAAGCTCTTGAGGGGGGTCGGCGGAGCTGAGGGCGCCCGCGTGGCCGGGACGATACGGACCTGGCACTCCGTTTTGCGGCGTTGGCAGGAAGCTTCGGCTTGGTGCCCTTCGGCATCGGCACGGACAAACTAAGAATAATGAAGACCGCTGTTTTTGGATTGGGGTACGTCGGCGTCGTTTCCGCGGCCTGTCTGGCCCGAGACCAGCATAGTGTAATCGGCGTCGACCCTAATTCCGTAAAAGTCGACCTTCTGCGCCAGGGGAAGAGCCCGATCGTCGAACCGGGGCTGGCCGAGCTGATTGCCGCCGCGGCCGCGTCCGGACGGCTGGTGGCGGGATGCGACCACGCAGCCGCAGTCGCCGACTCGGAAATGATTCTGGTGTGTGTCGGGACACCCGGACAGCCAAACGGCAGTCTTGATCTAAGCTACGTTCGTCGCGTCGTTAATCAGATTGGCGACGCGCTAAAGAACACGGACGATTTCAAGGTGGTCGTGATCCGCAGCACGCTGCTGCCCGGCTCGATGGAATCTGTGGTTATTCCACTGCTCGAGCAGACATCAGGGAAAAAGGCCGGCACACACTTCGGTGTGTGCATCAACCCAGAATTCCTGCGCGAAGGTACCGCGATTCACGATTACGATCATCCGCCAAAAACAGTAATCGGCGCTACCGATCAGCGCTCGGCTGACCTGCTCAGATCCCTGTACGCAGCTTTGCCGGCCCCATTGCTAACGACGGACCTGCGTACTGCCGAGATGGTCAAGTACGTCGACAATTCCTGGCACGCCCTCAAAGTGACCTTTGCGAATGAGGTCGGACGTTTATGCAAGGCCATGAACGTCGACGGAAGACAAGCGATGCGCCTTTTTTGTATGGACACGAAGTTGAACATTTCCAGTGCTTATCTTCGCCCGGGGTTTGCTTTCGGTGGGTCGTGTTTACCCAAGGACGTCCGCGCGCTGACTTACCAAGGGAGATTGTTAGACGTAGATACGCCGGTCCTGGGTTCGATCTTGGCAAGTAATCAAGTGCAGATCGGCCAAGCTTTGGCCTTGATTAGTGCGACTGGCCGGCGCCGCGTCGGCCTGCTGGGCCTCTCGTTCAAGGAGGGTACTGACGATTTGCGCGAAAGTCCGGTCGTCACCTTGGCCGAGCAACTGATCGGCAAGGGATACGAGCTGTGTATCTACGATCGCAATGTGAGGCTCGCCAGCCTGATGGGCGCGAATCGTGACTACATTCTCAACATCATTCCACACATCGGCCGCTTGTTAGTCGATCAACCCGAGCAGCTATTCACGCAGTCTGAGGTCATCGTCGTAGCGTGCGCCGACAAGGAATTTGCCGGCCTGCTCACGCGTTTCGCCGCGCATAAAATCATAATCGATCTCGTCGGAGTAGCTGGCGCCGCCGTTGAAGCGGGCGGCGAATCGATGGACAGTTATCATGGCATCGCCTGGTAAAGCTCGGACGCTAATCATCGTTGAGAACCTGCCATGCCCATTCGATCGCAGGGTATGGCAAGAAGCGTTATCGCTACATGCCAATGGCTACGAGGTGAGCATCATCTGCCCTAAGGGACGGGGCCACGACAGCAGCTACGAACTTCTCGATGGTGTCCATATCTATCGCCACCCGCTTCCCGTTGAGGCGGATTCGGCTTGGACTTACGGGCTCGAATATTCGCTATCCCTCCTCATGGAGTTCGGACTTGCAGTGCGGGTTGCGCTGACGCGCGGCTTCGACGTCATCCATGGTTGCAACCCGCCCGACACGATTTTCCTCATCGGGCGCTTCTTCAAACTCTTTGGTAAGCGCTTCATTTTTGATCATCACGATATAAATCCTGAGCTGTACGAAGCTAAATTCGGCCGCCGCGACCGCTGGTATCGCCTGCTATGTTGGCTCGAGAAACGCACCTTTGCTGCGGCTGATGTCAGTATCGCGACGAATGAGTCGTACCGGCGTATCGCGATCGAGCGCGGAGGCATGGCGCCTTCGCGGGTATTTGTGGTGCGCAGTGGTGCGGATCTTACGCGCGTGAGAGTTCTGACCCCCCGGGAGGAATTGCGGCGCGGTAAGCGATACCTCGTCGGTTACGTTGGCGTGATCGGGAAACAGGAAGGACTGGATCTGCTGCTGGAGTCCATCGCTTATATACGCAGTTCGCTGGGGCGCGACGACATACACTTCACCATAGTGGGAGATGGCACGGAGTTACCGGCCCTGCGTCATCTCTGCCGGCAACTGGGTGTTGATGCTTGTGTTGAATTTACGGGGCGAATTCCCGATCAGAATCTATGGGAGATCATGAGCACCGCTGACGTGTGCGTAAATCCGGATCGCGCCAATGAAATGAACGATAAGTCTACGATGAACAAGATTCTTGAGTATATGGCGCTGGGCAAACCGATCGTGCAATTTGATCTGACGGAGGGGCGGTTCTCGGCAGGGGAGTCATCGCTATATGCGCGCGCGAACGACACCACCGATTTTGCCAACAAAGTATGCGAGTTGCTTGACGACCCCGCCCGGCGGACGCGCATGGGCGCCATCGGGCGGCAGCGGGTCGAGAGCGGGCTGGCGTGGCATCACCAGGTTCCACGCTTGCTGGAAGCGTACGCTACTGCGCTCAACCTCGACCGGCCGGCCGCGAAATCCGTTAACAATGAGGTCTAGCTTGTCGGATGTCGCGGCTCGCCCGGATTTGGCGAATTCACAAATGACGCTGCAGAAATCTGGCCGTGGTGTTCTGCTGCTCGGGCCGGCTCGCTCCGCAGTGAGCGGCGTATCTACTCACATAAATCAGATATTCGAGTCGCCGTTGGCTGGGGCATTCCGTCTGAGTCAGTTTCAGGTCGGCCGGGAGGGCCGTAGCGAGAGCCGCGCGGGGATGTTGGTCAGAATCGTGACCACTCCTTTCGCGTTTGCTGGGTGCCTCATTAGTCGCCGCCCGCGCCTCGTTCACATCAATACGTCATTTGAGCCAAAAGGCTATTGGCGCGACCTCGCTTACCTGGCTGTCGCCAAGACCCTGCGACGCAAGGTGATATATCAGGTGCATGGGGGCGCTAGCCCCGCGGATTTTTTTGCCGGCAGCAGCGCTTTAACTGCCGTGCTGCGCCGAGTGTTGTCGTGGGTGGACGCGGTCGTTTTGCTCGGGTCGGCTGAGGCAGACCAGTTCCGTCGCTTCGCGCCGGAGGCGCGGGTTGTGCAAATTCCCAATGCCGTACCGGTTTACGCCGCAGATCTGAGCTCCGCTCGCTATATGGCGGAGACCAAGCTCAAGATTGTCTATCTGGGGCGCCTGGAGGTCGAAAAGGGCATTCTGGATACCATCGCAGCGGTACGGATCCTCCGCGATCGCGGCATCCCGGTTTGTCTGACGATAGCCGGTTCCGGGACAGCGCTGCAGCAGATCCGAGAGGCCATTGCCGCTGCGGCTCTTGAACAAAGCGTGCGCCTCGTTGGAGTGGTTTCTGGCGCCGCGAAACAACAGCTTTGGCAGGAGAGCCATGTGCTAGCGTTTCCAAGCTATCAGGAAGGGCTGCCTTACGCGGTGCTTGAAGCCATGAGCTATGGCGTGGTTCCCGTGACCACAGCCGTGGGCTCGCTACCGGAGGTGATGCAGGATCACATACACGGTCTGTTCGTGCCGGCACGTGATCCCCTGGCGCTAGCCGCTGCACTCGGGAGACTCAGCCAGGATCGCGCCTGGCTGCATCAGCTGGCCTTGGCAGGGCGAGAGCGCATCGTGCAGAGATACTCCGTGGCGCGCCTTGCGGAAGACCTTAAAGAGCTGTACGAGAGACTTCTGTAGCAGGCGGCACAGCGCATATATGAGTGTACAAACTATGGAAGTGCCATCAGAAGATGGGATCAGCTATTACTCCCAAGTTGCGGCGGACTTTCACGCCAGCTACAACTCCGATCCCAACCGCATCGAACGCATGCAGGTGTGGGGCAGCTTTTTAGACCGCTACACAGCGGGAGTGACTTTCGCCTACGACATCGGGTGCGGCAGCGGAATGCTGGCGTGCGAACTGGCAGGGCGCGGTATCGAGACTGTCGGCATTGACGGGGCTTCCGGGATGCTAGCCATCGCCGAGCGCACTAGCAGAATGCGTGGCCTCGATAATCTGAGTTTTCGCCAAGAGCGGTTGCCGATGGCTGACGTCACCGGCCTTCGCCTTGCTCAGCTCATCGTCTCATCCAGTGCGATTGAGTATCTGGAGTCGTTTCCCGCAGCGCTGGCGTTCCTGCACAGTCTGCTCGAGGACTCCGGCATCGTTATCTTTTCGGTGTCAAACCGCCATTCTCTTGAGTCGCCGCTTGGTGCGAACCTGTCACCGCCTGACCGGGAGGCCGCGCTACCTGCGATTTCTTCGACATTTCATGACCGTCAACGAGCTCAAGAGTGCCACGCGCGCCGCCGGCCTTAAGTATCTTGAGCACGCCTATTTTGGGGGTGCTGACCGGCTGAACCGCGCATTGGGGCGACTGGTAACGCCGTCGTTGGCGAATAACATGATCATCGTGGCAGCTCAGAAGGTGCCTGGCCAGCAGCTGGCGGTGTAGATTGCCGGTGGTCTTGGCGCTTGCTTCGCGGCCAGTAAAAGTCTGCATAGCGCGATCGCACTGAAAGCTGCCAACAGCGGAACCAGCGGAATGCTGTAGCGCGCCTGGGCGAGAATCGGCAGATAAATCGCCATTCCATAGGCGAGGTACAAGAGCAGCGGTCCGAGCGTCGCCGGATCCGAGCGACGCATACAAGACAACATGCCAAGGACTCCGAGCACCAGATAAGGCAGCTGTACCAGTATGTTGGCCAGCGTCACGGTTCGATCCTTGCCCCTGAACCAGAAGTTGAATGCGTTTTCCGAAGCGCATCTGGCGAACAACTGCGGCGAGTCCAAGTACTGCTTGAACACCGTCTTGGCTAGGAAGCGATTGAAGGCCACTTCGTCGCGGGCATCATAAAAGAACTGGTAATACCGTCGCTGAACCCTGTACCCCTGTGCCTGTGCCAGGTCACCGCGCAGCAGAGCCGCTTCGACGTCCAACTCGGCTCTGGTCTTGTCGCTGTCTTCGTGCGTGCACATGTAATAGCCCGAGTGCGCTGACGTGCCGAACACGCTGGCCGTCGGTACAAATTGATGGACGAGCGCGTAATTGCGCACAATCCAGGGCGTCAGAATGAGCATGCACGCGCAATACAGCGCGGCCAGTTGCTTCAGCAGGTACGCGGGACGGGCGTGAAGTCGATCCCAAATAAAAAAGTACAGTGGCAGGCACAAGGGAAAGAGCAGGGCCGTGCTGCGAACGCTGACGACGAAGCCGAGGGCCACGCCGGCAATAATAAAGCCGCCGGTCGTACGACTGCGCAGCGCGGAGCTGAGGGTGACCAAAAAGCATAGCAGCAAGAAAGTGAATAAAGGCTCTACACCGACGCGCAGGTCCGCTATGAGTACGCCCGGGTGCAACATGAACAGCAGCGGGCCAAGAAAATACGCGGCGCGCTGCGTCGTCAGGCGACGTACCAGGACCGCGACCAACCAAGCGCTGAGCGATGTCAGCACCAGATTGGCAATCCTGACCAGGGTGACGCTGTAACCCGTCAGCGAACTGATAGCGACTAAGAAGATGGGATAGCCAGGCTCGCGCAGCAGCGTTGGCGCCGTGTCCGGGGTAAATCGGTAGCCCTCACCATTTAGCAGGCTCTTGGCAAGTCGATCGTAGAGATCGCCGCGATCGATGCCGTAGGTCGGCGACAGTTGCACTTCGTAATGCGGAAGGATTACGGCAACAAACGCCAACTTCAGTGCAAACGCCGCGAATATGAGAGCCAGCAGTATCTGGCCATCTGTGAACGCAGTGCGCGCTTTCATGCCGATAAGATCAGCATGCCCTGCAAGCGACAAACGTGTACGGGTCGCTGCGATGAGGCCGGAAAAATACCAATATAGATACGAGAGCGAATCGAACGCGTGTATCGCTTTGTAGAAGGTCGCTATGACGAATACGGCGGTAACCCCGACCCAGCCAAGGGCTAGGCAGCCCATAAGGGTCTGGTCATTCAGGGCAAGCCACAGCGCGTCACGAAATACCAGCCAGTAAAGCAGCATCACCAGAGAAAAACCAATGAGGCCCGTCTCGACCATAAAGGCGGATGCTGAGGTGCACTCGGTATAGCGGCCCAACAGTGAGTAGTACGCGCCTTGGTCCGTCCCTCCACTGATCGAGGATCCCGAGCTGTTGCCGATTCCGACACCTAGTAGGAGGTGCACCGGATCAGAGGAAAAGTACTGCAGCGGCACGACGAGAGAATCGATGCGCCCTACCTCACCGCGCGTGTCCACGCCCGCGTTCTTGTCAACGTAGTGCACCACGAACTTCTTGTTCGTAAAAAATTCCTGAAGCGTGTATGGGTATCGGGTATTGATCTGCGAGAAAAAGTTGTAGATGGGGATGAACAGGGCGCCAAAGACAGCGATCAATGCGGTCGCGGTAAAAGCAATGCGAAGTCGTGCCCCTGGCGCCGCACCGGCCACTAACGTCGTCACGAGTCCAATCGGCAGCAGAAAGATCGTCGCCTTCGTCTCGTTAATCGTCGTTGGGATCACGAAAATAATGAACAAAACGAAAAAGACAAGGCGACCCATACGCTTGCGCAGCGTCAGCGCGGCTGCGATGCAGATCCCTGCAATGAGAAAAATGGACATGATGGAGGAGATCATCAAGGTGCCAAAAACGGGGTCGCCGCTGTTGTGCCCCAATGAATAGACCTCGTAGCGCTGGTAGAGGCTGAGGGGTAATTGCAGCAAGGCAATTACGAGCAGCCATCGCAGCTGGGTGCGAACCTGTGCCTCGCTGAACATATAGACAGCCGGAAGAAAGAACATGGGGATTGCGCGCAAGTAAAATCGTGCCCCCTGCATCAGCGGGCCGGGCTCGACACCGGTAGCCAGAACACCAAAAACCAGGACTGTCGCGATAGCTATGAACGCAATCCAATAGCGGGCTGCAACCAGACGGAACCGCGTCGGCGCACCCTGCACGCAGACGCAAAGCGCCACAAGTATCGTTAGGGCCTCTGGCAGGAACTTTAGCTGTGGGGGTGCGAGGTGAAGACTGGCGATGTACTGCCCGAGCGTGACCGACAGGAGGATAACCAGCGTCAGAATCTGCATCGGTTCGTCTCTTGCTGCGTTTTCACAGCGCTGGTGCTTGGATTGCTTGAGGAGAAAACGATATGACTGCCAGGTGACCCTGCGACCACTCAAGCTGCGGGTGGTACTGAGGGAATCCGGCGATTAGCAGTGCAACTCGCGTCGAGTACGTCACCACATATGTAGTTGAGTGTCGTGAGATGACGCTGCCAAGATTCGTGCGCCGATTGCAGCAGAGGCAGGTTACTCCAGCGATCGCGGGTGCCGTACTGACACGAGTACGATTCGAAGTTGAAGTCCGTGCGATCGACGTAGAAGTAGTTAAGCGCGTGATCATAGAAATCGAGACCCTGCACTGCGTCGACGACGCTGTCGCCGCGACGCGCATGCATGCCGAGCCACTGTGCGAGCGAGCGGGTATCGTCGCGCGTGACAAGGTGCTCCTGCTGAGCGGGCGTAAGATTGTATTTAAAGATGGTTGCGGGCTTGTCGACTTCCAGTAGATGACGCAGCTGGAAGTCTTCGGTCAGCGCAAAGCCGCTGATAGCAAGCAACGGGGTCAGAACAGCAGCCGCGGGGCGGCCAGCGAACTGCTCGGTCAACTTGGCGAGGGTACTGAGCGCAACAATGACCGCGATGGGATAGAGAAAGAATACGTAGCGGGTTTCGTGACGCGGCGTGTCGCTGGCGCAAGCGGCCAGAAGCAGAAATGTGAAGATCGCGAGCAGGGCGCGCTCGGCCGTTGGCTGCGGTGCGTCGCTCTTTAGTACGCGCGCCACGGAAATCCCGAGAAGTACCAGCAAACCGAGACTCAGCAGCGGAACTGCGGCGGCCCAGGGACGCAAGACCTGGTCCACAAGATCCGGCGTACGGAGCAGAGGGAAAAGCAGCGATAGAACAGCCTTCCAGGCCGGAGCAGTAAGCGGGCCGGTCCAAACGGCGCAGGCAAAGACTACCCAGAACACTGCCAGCGCACCGACGGCGAGAAGCACCGCTTTGGTGGCAGGCGAAGGAAAGCGCGGTTGCGAGCCGAGGCGAAATAGCCCGCTCAGCAGCAGAATGGAGACGGCGGCCAAGAGCTGGTTTGCCAGTGCGGCCGCCAGGGCGCCAGCAAGGGCCAGGGTGGTCAGGGACCCCTTCGCGCCGACGCCACAGTATGATTCCGGACCAGATACTCACAGCTAACGGCAAGATGAACAGGGTGAGCCACCAGGGCTTGGAGAGCAACGAGTTCCACAAGCTGACGTTGCCGGTGAGGGTTGAGCACGGAGGCGTAGTCCAGCGGCAGAGAGGGTGGTCCGCCGAGCGTGCGAAAATCCGTGGCGACAAACCAATACGAAAGCGCAAGGGTTGGCACGAACTTCAGCATTGCCGCGCCAACCGCCGACAGGCTCGTGCTACGACGCTGGAGAAACTAGCGGCAGAAAGTTGGTGAGGGCCAAGAATACGCCACCCTCCCAAAGCAACGTACCAACGATAGTGAGGGCGATCATCAACCAGTCGGCGCGCTGGTCGCCGTCGAGCGTCCTTTTCAAAAAGCAGACCAGATACCACAGGAACACGGTCTGAAACGGCGCATACATGCGTCCAAACCGCGCCATCTCCGTTTCCCAAACCGATAGCGCAAGAATGGCCACGGCCAGCAACCCAACTGTGCGGCTGTGAATGCGGCATCCGAGGATATAGGCGGCCGGCCAGGCAACGACGCTGCTTACCGCGCTGACAAGGCGCGGAGCCGCCTCGGCATTTGCGGTCAGCAGCGTGAGTGGCGCTGCAAGATATTGAAGGAGCAATCCCCGCGTGTAGGCTCCCCCGCATTCAAAGCGCGGCCAGCCGTGATTCAGCAGGTTCTGCACGGAGCGCACGATGAAGTATTCATCGACCGCCAAGGGAGCGGCACTGAGCGACTTAAAACGCGCGAACAGCCCGAGAGCGACCGCGCCAGAGAAAATTGCCCATGCAAACGCTACAGCTGCGATGTGTAGTGGGTTTGCAGGCGTTCCGGCCGCTGCGCGAGAATCCTCTGTTACGGCGGCGTTCCTCTATCACTTACCTTGTCGCAACGCGGTCCTGCGCGACATCGGTCGTCTTGGGCTCGGCGGTACCATCCGTATAGCGAATGACGCTTTCAATCTGGTAGTCCTTTACGTCGCGTCCGTGAGTGAAGATGATTAATTCGCCCAACAGGCCGAGGGCGAACAGCTGTAAGCCGAGAACGACAAGCAGTGCCGTTAGCAGAAGCGCGGGTCGATCGGCGAGAGGCGCGCCGAATCCAAGTCGCGCGACGATCAGATAGAGCAGCAGCAGGCCGCCAATTCCCGCGAGCGCAAGTCCGATCATGCCAAAAAAGCGCAGCGGTTTCTTGGTGAAGCGCACCAGGAACAGCACGGTCAGGATGTCGAGTATGCGGTGCGCGTACTCGCGCACCCGGTAACGTCCTTCAAAGCGATCCTGTGGCGATTGCTGGACTGTGACTTCCGCGACTCGAAATCCCTGCCGGTGGGCCAAGTATCGCGAAAAAGCGGTGCTGATCGCCGTAGAGAAAGATCTCTTCGATTACGCGGCGCTTCATCGCCCGCGCACTGCAGCCCAGATCGCCGAAGTTCAGACTGGTCATCCAGCGTAGCGCACGATGAAACAGGGTCCTTCGCAGTGCCTCGAAGCGACCCCCGGCGCGCGGCCAGCGCCGTCCGGTAGCCAAATCCGCGTCAGACAGCGCATTGACCAGTTTTGGAATCTCTTGGCCTTCGATCTGGTAATAGCCTGGCAGGGTCATGATAGTGCGACCGCGCGCCCGCTCGAATCCCGCCATGAGGGCAGTGGACTCGCCGAAGGATCGCGTCAGACTCACTATGAGCAAGTGCTCGTGTTGCTTCTGCAGATTGCCAAGCACAGCCGCTATTTCTGGATATTGTCCGTCAAGTACAAAAATGAACTCATAGCTCTGGCCTAACTGGTCCAGTCCCGCCTTGTAATTCTCATAGAGCCCGGCAATTTCCGCGTGTCGGGCCAATATCGGCACGACCACCGAAATCTCGATGTCGTGCTGGGGTTCAACCATTGCGCGAGGCTCCGTGCTGACCGCCAATAAAGCCTTCCGTTAGGCGCGCAAAATCGCGCTCGCGGAAGTTGCCGACCTTGAAGACCAGCTCGCCGATGGCGCCGCTCGACACAAGCATGATCGCGCAGGCGGCGCATAGAAAGCCGGCGCCGGCGATAGGCAACGGGAGGCGCGCGCCACGCACCAATACAGAAAATGCAGTGTAGCTAAGAGCCGCCGCGGCAAACGCCAGCGCCGGCAAGCTCAACAGGCTGAACCACAGCAACGGGCGGGACGAAAAGCGAGTGACGGTCTTAATCACCAGCAAGTCGAGAAGGACCTTATAGATTCGTGAGAGGCCGTACTTTGAAGTTCCGAAGCGACGCGCGTGGTGCCGCACCTTAATCTGCGCGATACGAGGTCCGGCGAGGGATGCCATGGCCGGAATAAAGCGGTGCATTTCCGAATAGAGTGGTATTGCTTTGATCACAGCTGCGCGGTATGCCTTGAGCGAGCAACCGTTATCTTTGATCGGAACGCCGGTTACCTTGCCGATAATCCAGTTTGCGATGACTGACGGCACGCGGCGCGAGAGCAGTTTGTCCTGCCGATCGTGCCGCCAGCCGACCACGATGTCGAATCCCTCCGCGATTTTTTCCAGAAAACTCCTGATATCAGCGGGATCGTTCTGCAGATCGCCGTCCATTGTGACAAGGATTGTTCCGCTTGCGTACGCGACGCCGGCGGCCATCGCGGCAGTTTGCCCATAGTTGCGCCGGAATTTGACCACCAGCAGGCGTGGGTCCGTACGTGCGATGGCAACGGCGCGCGCCAGCGTGTCATCGCGGCTGCCGTCATCCACGAATACCATCTCGAAGGTAACCTGCAGCGGCTCAACCGCCGCGACGATCGCGCGGTACAGCGGTTCGACATTGTCCCGTTCATTGAAGAATGGGACGATCACCGAGAGCTGCGGACGGGAGATCAAGCGCTCGTCTCCTCAAAGCTATTCTGCTGCGTAGGCCCCCTTACCTTATTGCGTCTGCCGGCGCGAATCAGGTCGGCAACCTCACATAATTAGTGTGCGGAAGGCCGGGGATCGACATAGTCGCATGCGATTGAAGGGCATGTGCCATGCAACGCTGATGGCGGAAATATAGCACAGAAGTGCGTGCCCCTCGTGTATCCGCAGCCTGCCGCGCGCTTGCAGGCATTGGCGGCTTGTGCTTCCATCAAAGCTGAGTGCGGACGCTCAGTTCACCTCGAATTATGACCAGTGGATACAACTCTGGCAGCGCCGCGATCATCACCCGTGCAGCGGTGCCCCCAGGCGAACAGGTTTGGCTTGACACCTATCGCACGTGGCAACGATTCCATCATGGAGTGCGCCGAGCGGGCATTCCCCTTTTGAAGCGCTTGCCCGCCTATCCGCGCTGCGTGCTCGTGGCCGGCTGCCAGCGTTCCGGCACAACGATGCTGACGCGCTTGATCGCTGACGCTCCTGGATTTAGCCGTCTGGCGCTCACGCGGGATGACGAGTTGGATGCCGCGCTGGCTCTCGCCGGCTTCGTCGAGCTGCCGCAGCAACGACGGTACTGCTTTCAGACAACCTACCTGAATGAATGCTTTCATGAATACCAAACGCTTGCCCCGGACCAGCGCCTAATTTGGGTAGTGCGAAATCCTTACTCTGTCGTGTATTCGATGCTCCACAATTGGCGACGCTTTGCGCTCAACGAACTCTACGACAGCTGTGGGTTTCAGGAGGCGGGAGCACGCCGCTCCGGGCTGTTGGGACTTTTCGGTCCGTCGCGACTGGAGAAGGCGTGCCTGGCGTATCGGGGCAAGGTTGCGCAGATCCTCTCGATTCGGCGTCTATTGCGCCCCGCGCAACTCATGATTGTCGACTACGATCGTATAGCGGCCGAACCAGGTAAGTTGCTACCGGAGATCTTCACTTTCGCGGACGCGTCCTACAACGCGGAAAGCGCGCTGCAAGTCCGGCAAAGCTCAACAGGCAAGGCGGGAGGCCTGTCGAAGAGGGAGCGGGGCACGATCGAGCGGCTCACGTGGTCTACCTATCAGGAATGTCTGGCGTTAACGACGACCTCGGCAGCTCGATGAGTCGGCGCTGAGCTATGAGTGATCTTTACAGCCGGGAAACCGCACGCCGCTCGCTGCTCAATACCGTGTCCTATCGCGCCATCTCACAGGTGGCGACGCTTGTCGGCTATCTCGTGCTGGTGCGAACGCTGCCGGAGCAGCCGTTCGGCATCTATAGCCTTCTCTACTCATTTATTCCCGTTCTCAGTACGGCTGCATCTCTGGGCGTTGAGCTGACGCTCAAGCGCTTTCAGCCAGAGTATCTGCGCTCAGGAAATCCCGCCGCCGCGGCCTGGCTGCTACGCGTTGCAATGCTGACGCGGCTCGCATCAAACGCTCTGGTACTCGCCGCGATATTGCTTGCCTGGAATCTGGTTGCACCCATCTTCAAGCTTACCGGCTATCGCGTGGATTTCGCTTTTTTCTCTTTGCTGGTACTGCTGTACTTCCAGGGACGGATTCTTGAACTGGCTCTCGCGTCGCACATGCTCCACCGCTACGGGGTTGGCTCGACTGTGCTCATCGCGGTATGCAAACTCGTGGCCTACCTGATTTTGGCGGGGTTGCATGCACTGACACTGCGGACCGCCATCCTCTCGGACACGATCGCCTTTGGGCTCGCATATCTATTCATGCGGGTCGCCTACTATCGCAATACCGACGACAGTGGCGCAGTTTCGACTTTTCGGCTGCCCGCCGTCGAGCGCAAGCGGGTGTTGCGGTATGCATTCTTCAACAACTTCAACGATGCAAGTTCCCTGCTGCTCTATACCCAAACCGACAATTTCTTCATTGCAGCGCTGCTCAACCCTGTCGCCGTCGGCGCGTACGCGTTTTACACGAGGATAAACGCCATGGCGTCAAACCTGACGCCCGTCAGGTTGCTGGAGAATGTGATTCAGCCGCTGTTTTTTGCCGTGCCGCCCGAGGAAGCAAGTGAGCGCGTGCCCAGATACTTCACGCTGTTGCTGAACTGCAGTCTCATCGTGCAGTTGCCGCTGGTGGCCTACACTATCGTCTATCACCAAGAGATTGTGGCACTGCTGCTCGGAGGCAAGTTTCATGATTTATCGTGGTTGCTGCCGATAATTGTTGCCTTCGGAGCGACCTCAAACGTGATCGCAATTCCGGTGACAAGCGTTGCGCAATACCACGAGCGCGCCTCACTGATCCTCGCGAGTCAGCTCTTCGGGCTTTATCAAATCGCGGCCATGCTTTTGCTGGTTCCCAAGCTCGGACTATTAGGTGCCGCGACTGCCACCGGGACTTACCATTTGTTCAGAAATCTCTTTGTATGGTGGAAGATGCGAATGTATGCGCGGTGGCTGAATTTCCCGGCGGTCATGGTCTGCGCGACCGCAATCTGGGGAAGCGCCATCGCAGCGTGCTTCGCGATAAAAGCAGCGTTCAGTTTGCCGCCATTTCTTGCGCTGGCTTGCGGGGCGCTGATCTGCGCGATAGCTGCATTCTTGTATGTTCGCAGTCCCGCTGTTTCTGACTCGGACCGGGACCTGCTTGAGCATGTGTTCCATGGCAAAGAGATCCGGCTGCTGCGAACCCTTGGCCTAGTGCGGCAACCGGGCTGGTCGTAGTCAGATGAACCTTCGCTGGACTCTCAGGCGCATCAGCGCGATGGGGGCGCAAGAGGTCGGATATCGCAGCAGACAGTGGCTGCAGGCGCGTGCTGAGCGCGCGGGGTTCGGCTTGGTCAAACCGCTCTCCGCCAACGACAAACGCGGCATGCCGTGGGTAAGGTCGTTGCCTTCGGATTTTTCGGCGAAAGCGTACCGGGATGCCGCGGATAGTATCCTCAGAGGCGAGTTCTGCCTATTCGGGAACCGCGCATGGAAGCTGGGGTTCCCTCCAGCCTGGAACCGCGACCCTGCGAGCGGAGTCCTAGCGCCCCTGAGGTTCGGTAAGACCCTGGATTACCGCGATGCTTCGCTGGTCGGCAACATAAAGTATCTGTGGGAGCCGAACCGCCATCTCGAGCTGGTGACACTGGCACAGGCGTGGCACCTGACCCGTGATGAGTGTTACGCCGGCGGCTGCGCGGACGCTGCTGGATTCGTGGTTGCACGCATGCCCCTACATGCTGGGACCGAACTGGACCAGCAGCCTGGAAGTTGCGCTGCGGATGATCAACTGGTCATGCGCCTGGCACCTGCTCGGTGGGGAAAATGCGCCGCTATTTGCGCAGACGGGCGGCCAAGCCCTAAAGCAATGCTGGCTGAGGGCAGTACGGCAGCACTGCCATTTTATTGACGGACATCTCTCCCTGTATTCGTCCGCAAACAATCATCTGCTTGGTGAGTTGCTCGGACTGCTGATAGCGTCAACAACGTGGCCTTGTTGGCCGGAAAGCGCGGGCTGGCGAGGGCGCTCGCAGCAGCGTTTCGAAGAGCAAGCCATGCTGCAGAACGCGGCGGACGGTGTAAACAAAGAGCAGGCGATCTGGTATCAGCACGAAGTCACTGACATGCTGCTCTTGGCTGGACTGACCGCACGCGCAAACCATTGCGACTTCAGCCCGCCGTTTTGGCACCGTCTGGAATCGATGCTTGAGTTCATATCCAGCTGCATGGACGCTGGAGGTAACGTGCCGATGATTCGGCGACTCAGACGACGCCGTCATCGTGCGCTTTGATCCAAGGCCAGATTTTCGCGCATATCACTCATTGCTTGCCACCGGAGCGGTCCTCTTTCAGCGCGGAGATTTCAAGAGCAAAGCCCAGCTTTTCGATGATAAGAGTCGATGGCTTCTCGGTGATTCCGCCGCCACCGCCTTTGCGGCTCTTCCTGTCGTCGACCCGACTACCCGGGGTCGATACGGGTTCACGCACGGCGGCTACTACATTCTTGGCGGCGAGCTGGAGACGCCACGCGAAGTGCGCCTAGTCGCGGATGCGGCGCCGCTCGGCTATTTGTCGCTTGCCGCCCATGGGCACGCGGATGCTCTGTCGCTCACACTTTCGATCGCAGGACGTCCGATTCTCATTGATCCGGGCACATACTGCTACCATACCGAGCGTCGCTGGCGTGACTACTTTCGTGGCACATCAGCGCATAACACGCTGCGCGTCGATCAGCAGGATCAATCCGTCGCCGGTGGTCCGTTTCTTTGGACCCGACACGCGCAAGTGCAATGTCTTGCATTTGAGCGCGGCTGCGAGCGCCAGGAGCTAGTGGCTGAGCATTACGGTTACGGCCGTCTGCCCGACCCGGTAACCCATCGGCGCAAGATTAAATACGAGGTCGCTGAGCAACTCGTTGAGATCGCGGATCAACTAACCTGTAAAGAGGGCCACTACGTCGAGCTGTTCTGGCATTTCAGCAGTGGATGCCTGGTGTCGCTGACGAATGACACGGCTGTTGCGACACTTGACGGCATTCAGGTCGTGCTTCGGTGGCCGCAGCCGTTGCAAGCGCGCGTCGTGCGTGGACAAGAGGATCCGTGTTTGGGGTGGCTTTCCCAGCGCTTCGACCAAAAGGAGCCGACGAGTACGCTGGTCGTAGCCGGCAGTGTTGGCGCGAACTGGCGAGGCGTGAGTCAGATCAGCATCTCCGTTTCGAACGGGCCATCAGTCCCGCTCAAATGACCGCGCCCGTGTTTCGCTTGCTTTTCTTTGTCAGGGAGACTTATCCGACGTTTCGTCCGGACGTCGAGGTGTTGTTCGCCGAGGAGCTGCCGTCGCGAGGACACCAGATCGACTTTGTGATGCAGGCGGGTCGTGATACAGACGGAGTCGGTCAGCATATATGGCACGGGCAGACGGTATGGGTCGGGGCTACTGACTGTGGCGGGGGATTTGTCAGCCGCCTGCACCGCCAGTGGCTCGGGATTCAGCACGATGTTCGCGTCTTTATGCGTACTCACGCGGCGCAGTATGAAGCGGTGCAGGTTCGGGACAAGTTTGTCATCGGCGCACTAGTCGCTCTTGCCGCTCGTCGGCGCGGCATCAAATTCATCTATTGGCTGTCATTTCCGGAACCAGAATCGCAGCTGGCGAGAGCGCGGGACGGGACCGCCCGCTATCCATTGATGAACCTAGTGCGGGGCAAAGTGTTCGGTTGGTTACTGTACCGTCTCATCCTGCCGCGCTGTGACCACGCATTCGTCCAAAGCGAGCAGATGCGGCGAGACTTGGCGGAACACGGCATTGATCCCGGGAAGCTGACCCCGGTTCCGATGGGGGTCGCGACGGCGGATGTTCGCTCTGCCGGCGGACGTTCGGGTGTTGCGAAACCTGACGCGGTCCTGACGCTCGCTTACCTTGGAACGCTTGATGCCCAACGACGACTGGACGTCTTGCTGGAGATGTTGGCTCTTCTTAGGCAGCAAGGGCACAAAGTGCGGTTGCTGATGGTTGGTGGCGACGAGGACGGTCAGGACAGATTGCGACTGGAACGAAGTGCTGAGCACTTCGGTGTCCTGCGCGACCTCGAAATAACGGGATTTCTGCCGCGGGAGATCGCGCTCGCGCGCATAGAAAGCGCGGACATCTGCTTATCGCCGTTTTTTCCGACTCCCGTGCTGCGCTCTACGTCGCCGACCAAGCTTGTTGAATACTTTTCCCTAGGCTGCCCGGTAATTGCAAACGACCATCCGGAGCAGCGGCGCGTGCTCAAGGACAGCAGAGCGGGAGTGTGCGTTCCCTGGGGCGCACGCTATTTTGCGAGAGGCGTTGCCTGGCTGGCGGCTCGCGGGCCGGTCGTGCGGCAGCAGATGGGAGAGAATGGCCGTCAATGGGTATTAGCGCACCGCACCTACGGCATAATTGCGGCAGAACTCGAACAGAAATATCTTCGGATACTGGCAGAGCCGCGTGCGTGAGAAAGACATGTCCGACCGCCTCAGGCAACTGATTCACAAAGTATAAAACTGCAGCCGATGACAAAAGTCTGCGTTGTTGTTCAAAATCATCCGGACGTCGTGATGGGGGGTGCGCAGTATCAGGGGCACTTGCTGGCTGAGGAGTTGGCGCGGCGCGAGGGCGTGGAAGTGACCTATTTGGCGCGCGACGTTGCAAAGCTTGAGCCGCGCACGCATAACCTGCCCTATGCGGTCCGCAGTATAGGCACCTGGGCGGGGATCCGGCGCCGCGCGGCCCTGTTCGACGCCGCAGAGCTGTGGCGCGCGCTGTGCGAGATTCAGCCAGATGTCGTCTATCAGCAGATGCGTCAGAGCTACACGGCGGTATGTGCGCGTTACGCCAGGCGGGCAGGCATACCGTTCTTTTTTCAGATCGCGAGTGATCTGGATCTCGATCGGCGCTGGGTGACGAATGGCGTGTCTGCCAACGTGCCGTTCGATGTCGCAGAAGCGATAACAGGTATTTGGGGGTTGATGCACACGAGTCATGTAGTCGCGCAAACAGCACGTCAGAAGCGCGTTTTACGCGAGCGTTTTGGCAAGGATGCCGCTGCGGTGGTCCGAAACTTTCAGCCCCTTCCCGCATGTCTGCCGCAAAAATCGGAATCGCCGGTAGAAGTTCTGTGGGTCGCAAACATCAAGGAAGTAAAGCGACCGGAGCTGTTCGTCGAGCTTGCGGAGTCGTTTGTCGGCCGGGATGACTTGAAATTTACGATGGCTGGCCGGCCCTCCGGACAGCATCGCCGCTATGCCCCGTTGATGCGCAGGATCGCCCAGACCCCTAACCTCGAGTATCTCGGGGAACTATCGATTGACGGCGTAAACCAACGTATGGTTCAGGCCGCGATGCACGTGAACACAAGCAGTTTTGAGGGATTTCCCAACACGTTCATTCAGGCCTGGGCAAATGGCGCAGTCGTTGCGACAATCAGCGTCGACCCGGACGAGGAGACGATGGAAAAGCTAGGCATCGGCGTCTGTGCCGGGTCTTTCGCCGGCTTAAGAGATACGGTTGACCAGCTGGCACGTTCACCGGATAAAAGACGCGAAATCGCCCGGCGGGCTTTCGCGTTCGCCCAAGCAAACCATTCGCTGGCGCGGGGCGCACAGCTCGCAGACCAAATGCTAAGCGCCGCGCTCGAGTCGCGGCGAGCACGGGCAACCTCGCAGCTAAGCGGCCAGGACTCGGGGAAAGCCACGTAGCAGCGGGGCTACGGCATAGGGGCAGGATTATCGCGCGGAAACCATGAGCGCCGGCCCCGGTGGCTTCAAATTATGTACATACCGCAGTGCTTGTTCGTGGTCTCGCCTTCCCGTTGCATTATCGGCTGGTGATACGATCGAAATCGCGACTATAACCGCAGCTATGAGCGGCCACCAAGGAAGGCTGGCAGCAACTGCCACGCCCAATTCTCGCCAATCCTTGGGAACCTCCCAAACCGTAGTTCGCCACTCATCGTCAGTGCCCTCTTTAAGGACCTCCGGTTGGCCAGACCGGAATTTGGCATAGAAGCTTCTATTGTTCAGCAGTTTATCGGTAAGTTCATGATAGCGTCCATATGCCCAGGTCTGATCGTCTGATTCGACTCGATATGTCGTCCAATCGCCAAAGCCCACGCGAATCTCAACCCTCCGCATCGGGCCAGTTTGACTAATCGAGAATTCAAGATTGTTGAGTTCATTTGGTTCACCCGCCTCTTTTATTACCTCCTTTACATGTTCCGGGAGGATTCGAGCTGTATCGGCTTGAGGGCTAATCTCAAGTTCGCCTTGCGAATAGACAATGTGTGCTTCCGACCCGCCGCCAAAATCTCTTTGAGCGACTTCGAGTATTTCTCGCAGCTGGTCATACGTCGGCCGGTATCCTCTGATACGGCCACGGCGAACAAGTCTCTTTGGCACGAAGGCATATTAGCGTGCGGGTGACGGTTTGACACCTAAATGCGTCAACTGGACTCGACCGAACCGAGTCAACTCCGACCTCCTAATCGTTGCCCAACCTAGCCGATGGAAGATCACGGTCGACGGCTACTCTCGCGCCAGTCGTCTTGGCGATGTGCAGGGAGCGCAAACGACTCCCGAGTCAACGGCGCGCCGAAGGCTCGTCCCGGCGCAGCGGGACTCGAACCCTGGCCTTCTGAAGGCAAACTACCGACGCACCCGAAGACCGGCCAGCCCTGGGCGCGGCGGCAGTCTGGCCGACTCCCGTTCTGACTCGACCTCGATGCCGAAACGTGCAGACTTTCAGCAAGCTCGCGGAGATCCTGAACTTGAATCGTCCAAGCTCAGTGTCACGTGCTGTGCGCAGAACAAGGACCACAACGACGATCAGCACGACCATGCAGACCGTAAGGACGATGACTAGGGTCTCGGCGGAGATGGAACCTACTCCCGCAGGGTGGCTGGACCTCACCCCCGGCGAAGGGTCTTTAGCGCTGTTCTACATCATCAGCTTGAGCCGAAGTGCCGACCGCTCGCCCAGTCGGCTGCCGTCCGTGTCCGGCCTAGGGGGATGGCTGGAGAGTTCACACGCGGGGACCGAGATCACCGGCCCCGGTACCACCCCAGCGAGGTAGCTGGGTGTCCTCATCCGGATCTTGGCGCGCTACATAAACGTTAGTACTATCGGCCGCTGCTCGCGGTTCGAGCTGCACGAATCGCTGCTTAGAAGGTCGTTTCAGGCAGGGGGTCAACCTGCGCATACCCAGGTCGGCGGCCGTTCTGGTTACCCGTCGGCGACCGCTGGTGACCGTAGTTTCCCGGCCTGTTCTGGCACGAATTCACCACGGCCTGGAACCTAAGGCACTAAACTCACGCTCGGTTAGCGACGGGACACGTCTGGATGCCTCTCACTGAAAAGCGGAAGGTCGACAGTTCGATCGTGTCCCTGACCACTCGATCAGACCAGGCAATTCTGCCTTCTCACCTGCGGCAATGTCATTTTCAGCTATGCCTGGCCATCGCCCCCAAATGCCCGCCAGAGACCGCTGAAGACCGGCTGTGGCCGTCCGCTGCTGCACGTGGACTGCACGGCCTACGGAGGCCCGGCCCGCCGTGTCTTATACGTCCCTGTCGGAAAGTCGTGGCAGGATCTCAGTCGGGTAGCAGCGGAGCCGTCCAGGTGGGCGGCAGACCGTCCGGGTACAAGAAAGCAGCTTGATGGCAAACGTGAACCTCGCGGCGGCGAAGGCTGCGAAGAAGGACGAGTTTTACACTCAGTGGGCCGACATCGAGCGCGAGATGAACGCCTACCTCGAGTACGACCCGGACGTGTTCCGCGGCAAGGTGGTCCTACTGCCGTGCGACGATCCCGAATGGTCAAACTTCACGAAGTTCTTCGCCCTCCACTTCGTGGAGTTCGGTCTCAAGAAACTCATCTCCACGTCCTACGCCCCAGACAGCAACAGGGGCCGCATCGACTACCAGCCGACCCTGTTCGAGTCCGCCGCCCCGCGTACGACGCCAGCAAGGACCGTGTGCGCGGCAAGATGTTCGTGCTCGAAGGCAAGGACATCAACGGAGACGGGGTCGTCAACATCGATGACCTCCAGTGGGACTACCTCGAAGGCGATGGCGACTTCCGCAGCCCTGAGGTATCTGCACTACGTGACGAAGCGGACATCATCGTCACCAACCCCCCGTTCAGCCTGTTCCGCCCCTTCATGACCTGGCTGTTCGAAGGGCAATGCCGGTTCTCCGTGATCGGGAACATAAACGCCATCACCTACAACGAAGTCTTCCCCCACATCAAAGCGAACCGTGTCTGGTATGGCCCCAGGCATCTCGTCCGGTGACCGTGAGTTCGGTGTTCCGTCCCACTATCCGCTCGAAGCGGCCGTAACACGCATCGACGAGAACGGGCAGAGGTACATCCGAGTCAAAGGAGTTCGCTGGTTCACGAACATCGACCACGGACGCCGGCACGAACCGCTCCAGCTGATGACCATGGCGGACAACATCAAGTTCAGCAAGCATCAGGAAGTTAGCGGAGTCGGCTACCCGCCGTACGACAACTTCCCCGCGATCGAGGTCCCGTTCACGGACGCAATCCCTAGCGACTACGACGACATGATGGGCGTCCCGATTACGTTCCTCGACAAGTACAACCCTGACCAGTTCGAGATCCTCGGGAGCAGCGAAGGGGACTACAAACCCACGAAGACCTACGGCCCGAAGGAACGCGTTGTCGATGGCGTGCGCATGAAGTCGAACACAGGGAGTTTGGCCTGCTATGTCCGCGTCGAAGAGTTCGGGCCGGGCGCGTTCTTTGACGTTGGCTATCCCGTGAGACGCATCTACAAGCGGCTGTTCATTCGGCGGAAGGGCGCCTCGTGAAGACCGAGTTGAAGCACTACACGGTGGAGCAGGTCCTTGAGGGTTTCGTGTACAACGAACTCGAGGGCAAGGGTCTGTTCGGCCTAGCTGGCCAGCTCGTCATCCAGCCCGAGTACCAGCGCAACTACATCTACAACGACGGTAAGAAGGACGTCGCCTGCATCGACTCGTTGCTCAGCGGCTACCCGCTCGGCCTCATCTACTTCAACGTGGTGGGTGATCACCTCGAGGTTCTCGACGGTCAACAGCGCATCACAAGCGTCGGGCGCTTCGTGACCGGCAAGTTCGCGATCCGCGTAGACGGCAAGGAGCAGACGTTCTCGTCACTACCACTTGAGGAGCAGCAGAAGATCCGCGAGAGCGAGCTGCTCATCTACCATTGCGCGGGCACTGAGAAGGAGATCAAGGAGTGGTTCAAGACGATCAACATCGCCGGTGTGCCACTCAACACTCAGGAGATGTTGAACGCAATCTACTCCGGCCCGTTCGTCACCAAGGCCAAGGCTGAGTACAGCAACTCGAAGAACGCCAACATGCAGAAGTGGTCGTCCTACATCACGGGTGACCCCAAGCGACAGGAGATCCTGAAGGAAGCCCTGGAATGGGTCTCGTCCGCGCAGGGCATCAGGTGGACGCCTACCTGGCGCAGCATCGCGGTGACACCGAGATCACCGGCCTGAAGAACTACTTCACCTCCGTCATCGACTGGGTCAACAGCGTCTTCATTCGTCCCCCTGACAAGGAGATGCGGGGGCTGGATTGGGGTCGGCTGTACGAGACCTACCACTCGACGTCCTACAACGCGGCAGCCATCGACGCCGACGTGAACACCCTCCGAGCCGACCCGGACGTGCACAACAACAAGGGCATCTACGAATACGTGCTGGGCGGCAAGAGGGACCACAAGCTGCTCGGCGTTCGTGTGTTCGATGACAAGACCAAGGTTGCCGCCTACGAGCAGCAGACGCAGAAGGCCAAGGACATGGGCGTCTCCAACTGCCCGCTATGCGCGATCGGCGAGAACACCAACAAGACGCGCATCTACCGGCTGAACGAGATGGACGCCGACCATGTGACCGCCTGGTCGAACCACGGGAGCAGCGACCTCGACAACTGCGAGGTGCTCTGCGTCACCCACAACCGAGCCAAGGGCAACAAGTAGGGCAGGACAGCCGTTCGAGTGGTCGCCTCGTGGTCGCCCCCTCGGATGGTGAGGACTTCCTTGCTGGCTCAAGCGCGCGGCTTCTGGTACCTCACCATCGCCCGCTCCGCACCTCCCCGCGCCTGAGCCCGCAGTCGGTAATCGATGGAGGTTCGCCGCGCGCTTCGGGCCTGGCCTCTGGCCTGGCCCTCGCCGTCAGGCCCGCTGGGCTGGTAGAGGCTCCGGGGTCAACGGCGCGCCGAAGGCGCGTCCGCGCGGAGCGGGATGCGGAAGCACCGTTGAGGCTGGAGGGGCCAGCCCGGACAATGCGCGGCGTTCCGGCCCGGTGGCTGTGACACTTTCACCGGCGATCGGCACATCTGGCGCGATGCTGACGGCCTGGCCGTGGTGCTGGCGGGCGCGGCAGCGGGATACGGCGGGGACCGCATGCGGCCGGTCGCCGGGGTGCCGTGCGCGGCAGCCGCCGCGCCGTAGGGCTTCGCGTCCGAAGGACGCGGCGAAAGCTGCCGCCCCGCAACGGCGAGACCCCCGGTGAACCTTGGCCGCCTACGGCGGGTCACCCTGGCCGCTCTACTCCCTCTCGACTGCTCGCGCCCGTCCTCGCTGCTCCGGCCTGGGCCGTCAGGCCTGGCGCGCCGAAGGTGCGCCCTTGAAGCTGTGATGAAAGTTGTAACAGCTCACCGGCCGATTCCGAAATAGCTAGCTGAGCTGCGGCAACTCGGAACCTAGGTCGGGACGGTGTACTGCAGGATCAGCGTGTCACCTGGGACGATGGAGATCATCAAGCGGACTGGCTTGTTATCGGCGGTGTAGCCGGTCCTGATGTGTTCCGCGACCGGCGTCCCGGCCGGTATCCCGAGGCGGGCTATCTCGTCGGGCGTCGGCATACGGGTAATGATCTCGTCGATGTCGTAGACCTGCTCGTAGCCTGCCTCGGCCAGGATGTTCTCCCGCGTGGTGTCCTTCGGCTCGGCCAGCTCGGTCCCTTCGACGATCTTCTCGTCGAAGTAGTCATCGGAGATGATCGCTGGCTTGCCGTCGATGTAGCGAACATGCCTGCGCACCACGCAGATATCCGCGCGCGGATCGAGCTTCAGCCTGGCCGCGACCGCCTCGGGTGGCGTGATCCTGGCGACTTCCAGGTCTTGCCGTGTCGGGTCGTGGCCCTGGCGCTCGATGTCGGCTTCCCAGGCATCCGAGGTCGCCAGCACGGTGTGATCGGGCCGTTCGAACTCGGTGAGATGCCAGCGGAGTCGCTGGTTGCTGCGCACCACCCGCCCGCGGCGGGGCCGGACGATGACGAGTCCTTCGCGTTCTAGCGCCTGCAAGGCGCTGCGGGCGGTCTGTCGGCTGACGCCGTACTCGCGTGCTACTTCGGTCTCTGACGGCAGGAGTGCTCCGGGTCCGAGGATTCCTTCTTGGATCTGCCTGCGCAGATCGGTGGTGATTTTCTGTGTGATTGGCTCGTTGGCCATGTTTGTGGCTCTCCTCCTTGATCGTCAAGCTTAGTGGACCAGCAGGAACGGGCCAACTTGACAGTCAAGCTTGTCTAGTCCAGACTCGGGGCAGGGCTCACAAGGGCCCACGAACCCACTCTCCGAGAGGACGAGACCATGCGACTTCTGATCGACACGAGCGGCGTCCAGTTCCGGGTGGCCGGGGCGGCCAAGCCCCGCGCGGACTACAAGGACAAGGACCGGCAGGCCACGACGCGGGACGGCGAGCCGATCTGGACCGTGCGCCTGGACGCGATCGAGCCCGACCGCGAGACCAAGGAGACCATCTGGGTCGAGGTGGCTGGCGAGCAGCCCAAGGTGACCTTCGATGGCTATGCCGAGGTCCGCGGCCTGGTGTTCGCGCCGTGGGTCGGGCGGGACGGCAAGATCAAGCGCGCGTTCCGCGCCGATGCGGTCGACCCGGCCGGGTCCGTGAAGTCCGTGCAGGCGGCGTGACCGGCCCGGCCATGCCCAGAACCATCCCTACCTCGCGATCAGGACAGGAGACCCCATGACCAGCATCCGCGCCTATGACCCGGCCAGCGCCGGGGCGGCACCGCCCGAGCTGCCGCCGATGCCCATCGGCGCGCTGGCGGTCGGCACCGCCGAACTGCTCCAGCAGGCCGCCGACCTGCCCGCACCGACCAGCGTCACGATCTACGGCCACCAGGCCATCAACGTCCAGTTCGCCCGGCACAAGGACAGCATCCGGGCCATCACCGGCTGGGCGCGCCGGTTCGGCAGCATCACGACCAGCCACCCTGGCACGGTCGAGTCCGCCACCGGCACCTGGCACACGACGGACTTCGACTACTACGGCATCGCCGTGCACGCCTTCGCCTTCATCCCGGCCGCACTGGCCAGCATCTAGCAGATCAGGAGAACCCTGATGCACGACCACGAAACCGTCGTCAGCGTCGCCGCCGAGATCATCGCCTGGCAGGATGCGGCGCAGCAACTGCCGCTGCCCGACCTGCGGGCCATCCTGGCCACCTGGCAGGACGACCTGGCCGCGAGCCTGGACGCCCTCAACGGCATCTGCGCCGGCCACGGCAGCCACCACGAGTGCACCGACCTGATCGGGCACGCCCTCGGTGAGGTTACCCGCAGCGCCACCGCGGCGGCGATCTTCACCCTCGGCCTCACCCAGCGCGCCCGCCAGGCAGCGCACCAGAACTGACCCGCCCGTGCCGGGCCTGGGGGACGGCCATCCCCCGGCCCGGCCAGCCAGCCAGTTCCCCTACCTCACACGATCACCAGCAAGGAGAAACCCGCATGTCAGCACCCACCGCTGACCGCCCACGGCGCGAACCGCCCAGCGTCTCATCGGTCACGCAGCACGTGCTGCAGGGCACCCTCGACACCCAGGTCCAGGCACCCATCGCCTACACCGGCGACGGGCGCATCAAGTTTCACCTGGGACCGGTCTTCTTCGTCCTGATCGGGCGGGAGGCCGCGATGTCGATGCGCGAACTGATCGACAAGCTCGCTCCCGTCATCGACGAGATCTACCCCGACCTGGACGCGGAGCTGGCCCGCCAGCACCGCGAGGCCCTGCGGCTGGCAACACTGCGGCGCCTCACCATCGCCCGCCTCAACGGCACCGAACCAGCCGCCGCCACCGTGGCGCGCCAGACAGCCCGCCACCACACCACCTGACACCAAACAGTGCCGGGCCTGGGGGACGGCCATCCCCCGGCCCGGCCAGCCAGGCAGTCCCCTACCTCACAAGCAAAGGAGCTCCGGCATGTCCCACGCTACCAGCGGCATGCCCGCCTGCGTAGTCCTGGACTGGCGGCACGGCAGCACCGGCCCGCTGGCACCCTGCGTGCTCTGCGGCACCCCGGCCGTCTGCCGGTCCCCGGTCAAGGACGTGCCCTGCCACAAGGGCTGCGCCGAAACCTGGATCACCACCCACGCGCACAGCGCATCTGACCTGGCCCGGCTGATCCGCGCGCACACCCCCGGCAGGGGTGAGCCGCGGTGAACCAGTTCCGGGTCATCTACCACGAGCCCATCTGCCCCGACTGCGGCTCCTTCGACATCGAGGCGGCCGAGGTCGACACCGGCGACGGCTTCACCGAGACCGCCCACACCTGCCGGGCCTGCGGCACGGCCTGGCCGCTGGCCTGCGTCACCGAATGGAGCACCACGCCATGACCGGGCAGATCGGCGTGATCTACCTGCTGTGCTTCCACCAGCCCTACCGGCACGCCCGCCATTACACCGGCTGGACCGAAGACCTGCTCGACCGCCTCGACCGGCACGCCGCAGGGCACGGCGCCCGGCTGATCGAGGTCATCACCCACGCCGGGATCGGCTTCACCCTCGTCCGCATCTGCGAAGGCACCCGCCGCACCGAGCGCGCCATCAAGAACGCAGGCGGCGCCGTCCGCTACTGCCCGGCCTGCACCCCCCACCCCCGCAACGGCCGGTGGGGGCCGCTGCCCGCCGACCTCACCCCCCGTACCTACCTCGCCGGAAGGCGGTAACCAGCCATGTCCAAGACCACCGGCTCCCGCAGCCAGACCAACCCTTACCAGCTCGAGGAGCTGTTCGCGAAGTTCCACCGCACCCCGGCAGGCATCGCCTGGCGGTGGCGCGCCGAACTCGCCATCATCGCGATCCTGACCGCCATCTTGTGGCGGCTGTCCATCCTCATCACGATCACCTGGGCGGCCATCGTCCTAGCCGCCGCCCTGGCCCTAGTCGCGGGCGTACCGCACTCCCGCCGGTTCACCACCCGGCGGTTCTGGTGCGTCCTGGCCCGCCACCGCCTCCACCGGCTGTGCTACGAGGCCCGGCTGCACACCCGCGCCGGGCGGCTCCCGCTCATCTTGTGGATCCGCCCGACCCAGGTCGGGGAACGGGCCTGGGTGCTATGCCGCGCAGGCATCAGCGCCGAGGACTTCGCGGACCACACCGACCAGCTCCGCGCGGCCTGCTACGCCCGCGACGCGCGGGCCACCCGCAACCGCCGCTGGTCCCACCTGGTGACCATCGACATCATCCGCCGCGACACCCTCGCGGCCAGCAACACCATCTCCTCCCCGCTGGCGCGGCTGACCGCGCACTACGCCCACCACCCGGCCCTGGCCCTCGTCCCGCCCCTCGACACGGGCGGCGAGCACGACCCGGCCGCGTAACCCGATCGGCGGTCCCCCTGGCATCCCGCCCGGGGGGCCGCCCTACCCTCCCCGCCTCGAAAGGAGGCCCCAGCGATGACCGCCACTGCTGACACCGCACCGCTGGCCTCGGTGCCCACGTTCCCGTTCTCCATGTTCGACCCCGTACACCTGGGCGTGGACGAGTACGGCGAGCACGTCCATGTCAACCTGGCCGAACGCAACATGCTGCTCGGCGGCGAACCCGGCGCGGGCAAGTCCTCCGGGCTGAACCTGATCACCGCGCACGGCGCGCTCTCCCACGACTGCAAGCTCATCCTGGTCGACGGCAAGCAGGTCGAGCTCGGCATGTGGCGGGCCTGCGCCGACATGTTCATCGGCCCGTCCATCCGCGACGCCATCGCCGCGTTCGAAGCCTTCCAGGCCATCATGAACACCCGCTACGACGACCTGCTCGCCGCCGGACGCCGCAAGATCACCCGCGAATCCGGCGAACACGTCTACCTGATCGTCATCGACGAATACGCCTACTTCTCCGCCACCGTCGGCACCAAGAAAGAACGCGAGGACTTCGCCGCACTCACCCGCGACCTCGTAGCCCGCGGCCGCGCGGCAGGCGTGATCATCATCCTGGCCACCCAGCGGCCCTCCCACCAGGTCATCGACCCGTCCATGCGGGACCTGTTCGGCTACCGGTGGGCGTTCCGGTGCACCACCGACTCCTCCTCCGATGTCGTGCTCGGCCAGGGCTGGGCTGGCGAAGGCTACACCGCCGCCGACATCGACCCGCTCGCCCGCGGCGTCGGCTGGCTGCTGTCCGAGACCGGTATCCCGCGCCGGATCAAGGCCGCCTACCTCACCGACGATCACATCAAGTACCTGGCCGCCTACGCGGCCCGGCTGCGCGGCACGGACACCGCCGCATGACCGCCCTGCACGCCGTGAACCGGCCACACGACACGTCACCACCGGCCAGCCCGGCTGGCCAGAACACCGTCAAGAACTCGTTGACACCCAACCGCGCCGGACTGGTGGTCGAGAACGACCAGTACGCCGCATTCGCCCGCCGCATCCTGCGCGCCTATGCCCGCCGCATCGCCGCAGGCGACGTCGAAGGCCTCACCCTCATGCTCGGCCTGTCCGCCGAGATCGACTCGGCCATCGGCCAGGCCGTCGCCGGCCTGCGCGCGTTCGGCTACTCCTGGGCTGAGATCGGCACCCGGCTCGGCATCACCCGCCAGGCCGCCCAGCAACGCTGGGCGGACACGAAGGACCGCTGATGACACACCCGACGCTGATCACCCTCTTCGACTACATCTCCGCGCTGGCCAGGACAGGGAACAACTACCTGGCCCTGGCCGACGCCCCGGTTCCCGGCGGCTGCGACCGATGCCACACCGCCCTCACCTCCCGTAACGCCTACTTCGCCCGGTTCGGGCTGGTCCGTTGCCCTAGCTGCATCGGCACTGACGGCTTCGCCTCCATCGCGGACCTGGAGCTGTTCCGGCAAACCGCAACACTGCGCTGTCTTGGATGCGGCCAGCTCATCACGCCCGCCCGGGTCTCCCTGGACGGCACGCACACCTACTCCTGCCGTGTGTGCGGCACGACCGATCACTTCACCATGCCGACGGTGGCATGACCACCGCGACAGTCACCCTGAGCCCCGGACCCCTCATCACGGGCCCGGGACTCGGGGCGACCGCCGACGACACCACCCCGGCCACCCGCGCAGACTTCGGCCGCTGGGAACGCGAGTTCTCCGCCGACAGCGGATGCTCGCACCCGATTCAGCTCCGCCGCCGCACCGACATGATCGACCTGGCCACCGGCGAGCTCGCCCCGCTTTACGGTCAGGCCGCTACCGCGTGCGGCAACCGCCGCGAGGCCGTCTGCCCGGCCTGCTCGGCGGTGTACAAGCGGGACGCCCGGCAGCTCGTCCGCGCGGGTCTGGCCGGAGGAAAGGGCATCCCCGAGACGATCGCCGCGCACCCGTGCGTGTTCGCCACCCTCACTGCCCCCTCCTTCGGCCCGGTCCACGCCCGCCGCCTCCGCGGCAAGACCGTGCTCCCGTGCCGACCCCGCCGCGACGTCAACGCGCGCCGCTGCCCGCATGGCCGCGACATCTCCTGCCCGACCCGGCACGTGGAGGGTGATCCGCGGCTCGGCCAGCCGCTGTGCCCGAGATGCTACGACTACGACGCCGCCGTGCTGTTTAACGCCTACGCGGGCAAGCTGTGGCGCCGGTTCACCATCTACCTGCCTCGCCGCCTGGCCCGCCTCCTTGGCATCACCCAAAGGCACCTCCGCGCGCTGGTGCGGCTGCGGTTCGTCAAGGTCGCGGAATACCAGGCACGCGGTGTCGTCCACTTCCACGCCGTGATCCGCATCGACGCGGCAGGAGAGGACTACCAGCCACCACCGCGCGGCATCACCGCCGACCTCCTGTGCGAGGCCATCGGTCAGGCCGCCGCCGCCGTTACCCTCGTCATCGACCACGAGGGCCAGGCCCTGGCGCTTGGCTTCGGGCCGCAGACCGATCGGCGCGTCATCCGCGAGGGCGGCGACCTGCCCGGCACCGGCCAGGCCCTCAACGGCCAGGCGGTCGCGAACTATATCGCCAAGTACACCACCAAGACCCTGGCCGTCCCCGGCCTGCCCAGCCTGCGGCTCCGGTGTGAGGCCGACATCGAGCAGCTGCGCTGCCCGGCTCACTACCGGGCCATGATCGCCACCGCCTGGCAGCTCGGCCGCGCTGGACGGTGCCGGGCCTGGGCGCACATGCTCGGCTACGGCGGCCAGTTCCTGACCAAATCCCGCCGCTACTCGATCACTTTCGGCCAGCTCCGCCAAGCCCGCGCTGACCACCGTCGCGCCACCCGGCCCGCCGACCCTGGCCGAGATGCCTGGGACCGGCCGCTCGACGAGACCGTCGTCCTGGTCCTCGGCACCACCTGGAGCTACGGCGGAATCGACCTCAACCCGACGACGCCCATCGCTGAGCTGGCCGCAGCCGCCGCCGCACGCGCTCGCGAACACCCGCGCATCGCCCGCGAGGAATCGCGCGATCACCAAATGGTCTGAATCGATTGGAGAAGCACGCGCATGGAGCACGAGGAGATCATGGTTAGCGTAAATGGGAAGCGGGTTCCTTTTATCGACCTTCCTGCGCTGCTAACCGTCCCTGTCGCCGGTGAGATTCTCGGCTTGACCCGGGCAACCGCATATAGGTATGCCGCTGCAGGCGGGCTTCCTATACGGCGCTTCGGCGGCCGCCGCCTGTATGTGGTGAAAGCGAAGCTCCGCGAGCTTTTGGAGCCTGACGACAAAGCAGCCGCCTGATGGGCCGCCGTCAGCGTCCGAAGATCACGGGCATCACCGTCTACAAGCGCGGTGATACGTGGTCCTACCGCCTTGATCTCGGCGCCGACCCAGTGACTGGCGGGCGGCAGCGGGAGAACAAGGGAGGCTTTGAGAGCGAGGATGCGGCATGGAAGGCCGCCCTTGAGTCCCAGTCCCGGCTAGAGCAGGGGCGACACGTTAAGCCGTCGCAGCGTAAGGTCGCCGAGTTCCTCGATGAGTGGCTGACAGTCATGAAGGACTCAGTTAAGCCAAGCACTTATCAAAACTATGTGGACTACACCGAGGCGTATGTCAAACTCACGATTGGGAATCGACGCCTCCAGGACATCACGGTGCCGGTGCTCAACATGCTGTACCGGCAGCTGTTGGCCTCGGGACGATCCAAGCCTGACAATAACGCGAAGATGTATGCCTACTGGCGAGCTCGACAGCATCAGCGGAATGGCTACGGGCCCAAGCCGACGGACATGGCAAAGGCATGCGGAACGACTATCTACGCCGCCCAGGCCGCCGCGACGCGGTTTCGCCGTGGCCGCATACCTCAGCCCAAGTCGGCAGGACTCGCGCCAAAGACTGTCAAGAACATCCACCGTATGCTTCATCGAGCGTTCAACGATGCGGTGGCGTGGAACTACCTGACTTTCAACCCAACCGAGCACGCGAGCCTCCCTCGGGAGGCCCGCAGCGCACGCAACCGGCCGAAGCCGTGGACGCTCGACGAGCTGGCCGCATGGCTCCGGGTCGCGCTCCATGACCGTTTTGCCGGGATGTGGGTCCTCGCCGCCACCACTGGCATGCGCCGCTCCGAACTCGCTGGGGTTGAGCGGGACATGCTCGACTTGGACCAAGGAATGGTCGCCATCGAGAACACGCGGGTAGTCGTCAAGGGGCACGCTACCGACTCTGACGGGAAGACGGAAGGCAGCTGTCGTACCATCTCGCTCGATCCCTACACCGTGGCGGCGCTACGCCAGCACATCGAGATGATCGACAGCGAGCGGGAGGCCTTCGGCGCCAGCTACCCCGACCACGGCAAGCTGATGTGCTTCGAGGACGGCCGCCGACTGCATCCCGATACGGTGACGGCCAGATTCAACCGCCTCGTGGATCAGGCCGGGGTCCGGAGCATCCGGCTGCACGATGTGCGCCACACTTATGCCACCCTCGCTCGCGACTTGGGCGTCAACAGCAAGATCGTCAGCGACCGGCTCGGTCACGCCAACGAGAGTGTCACACAGCAGATCTACACCCATCCGTCCACCGGCCAAGATCGTCCGGCTGCGGAGATGATCGCCGGGCTGATCGCCGAGGCTCTGGGCGCTGATGAGGCCGAATCACGTCCGCCTGGTCACAAAGCTGGTCACACGGGCAACGAAAACGGCCCTCCGGATGAGTTCCGGAGAGCCGTTTTACCTGGTAGCGGGGGGAGGATTTGAACCTCCGACCTCTGGGTTATGAGCCCAGCGAGCTACCGAACTGCTCCACCCCGCGTCGGTGTGTCCTTAACTGTATGAACTCCCGGCGACCAACGCAAATCAGCGGGAAGCCTCATCGAGATCCGGCCAGCGCGTAATCTTCCGGCATGACCGAGGTCGTGATCTACACCGACGGCGCGTGCAGCGGGAACCCCGGGCCGGGCGGCTGGGGCGTGGTGCTCCGCTGGAACGGGACGCAGAAAGAACTGCACGGCGGCGACGCGCAGACCACGAACAACCGGATGGAGCTGATGGCGGCCATCCAGGCGCTGGAGGCGCTGCACCGGCCGTCGCAGGTGCAGTTGCACACCGACAGCACGTACCTGCTGAACGGGATCACTAAGTGGATCACGGCCTGGCAGCGCAACGGCTGGCGGACCTCGGCCCGCAAGCCGGTCAAGAACGAGGACCTGTGGCGCCGGCTGGTCGAGGCCATGAACGGCCACGAGGTCAGCTGGCTGTGGGTGAAGGGTCACGCGGGCGAGGAGGGCAACGAGCGGGCCGACGCGCTGGCCCGGCTCGGCATCGAGGAGGTCGCAGGCGTCCCCTAGCCCGCCGCGCGCGATTCGTAGGGCGGGGCGAAGACGACCAGGAGGGCCAGGTCCTCGGTGACCTCGGTGAACCTGTGCCGCTCCCCGGCCGGGACAAACACCACGCTGCCCGGCCCGAGGTCCGCGATGCCGGTGGTCGTCACCAGCGTGGCCCGGCCGGACTGGACCACGTACACCTCGTCCTCGGTGTGCGGGGTCTGGTCGTCCTCGCCGCCGGCTGGGATCGAATACGTGCCCAGGCTCAGGTCGTCGCTGTTCAGGTGCACGACCCAGTGGTTGGGTGCGTCGCCGTCGGGTGGCGTGTAGGCCCCGGCTTCCGCGATGACCTGCATGGCGATCTCCGTCAGCGGTGGAGGACGTCGGTGTGGTGGCAGAAATGCACCCGGTCCGGGTCCAGGGACTGGATCCGGCGCAGCGAGTCCCGCCAGGTCGGCAGGTCGCTGGCCTGGCCGGACGGGAGCCGGTCGCTGGCCGGATCAGCGTACACCCGCGGGGTGTAGGCCGCGTCGCCGATCAGCAGGTCGAAGCCCTCGCCGTCGCCGCGGACGAGCACGCACTGGTGGCCCGCCGTGTGCCCCGGAGTAGCGATGACCTCCAGGCCGGGCAGCACCTCGGCGTCCCCGTCCAGCAGCTCGAACCGGGCATCCATGAAGCCGAGCCAGTCACACAGCTCGGGCGACTCGCGCTGGGCCCGGCTCAGCTCGGCGCGCTGTACGTAAACCGGGGCGTGCCGGAAGACGGCGTTCTGGCCGCAGTGGTCGAAGTGCAGGTGGGTGTTGATCACCAGCCCGATGTCGGCCGGGCTCAGGTCCAGCTCGGCCAGCGCGTCGGCGACCGAGCGGTTGACCACCCGCCAGTCGTCCAGCCAGCGCTGCGGGCCGCCGACGCCGGTGTCCACTAGCACCGCGCCGCCGTCGTGGGTGACCACGAACCCGTGCACCGGCCAGCGGTGGCCGTCGAGGCCCTGCAGGCTGGCCAGGTGCAGGCGGCGGATCTGCAGAGGCACCGGACCATTGTTCGCCTACCGCTGACGGTGGTCAAACACGGCGGGGCGCTGTTGATCAATGCGCTGGCGGGCTGCGCCGGACGACCAGCACCACCGCCCCGACGATGAGCGCCCCACCGCCGAACATGGCCGGGGTCAGCCGCTCGTTCAGGATCAGCGTGCCGAGCAGGACCGCGATCACCGGGTTCACGTACGCGTAGGTCGCCACCGTCGCGGTCGGCAGGGACCGGACCGCGATGCCGTAGGCGGAGAACGCGACGATGGAGCCGATCACGATCAGGTAGGCGAGCGCGATCCAGGACCGCAGGGACACCTCGGCCAGGTGCAGCGAGCCGAACTCCCCGCCCGCCGCGGCCAGGACCAGCAGCGCTATACCACCGCAGAGCAGCTCCATCCCGCTGGCCAGGGCCGGGCTGGACGGGATCGTGACCCGGCGGGCCATGATCGTGCCGAGCGCCCACATGACCGCGGCGGCCAGGATGATGACCACGCCGACGGCGGAGACCTGGCCCGAGCCGCCGCCCAGGCCGGACAGGAAGCCGACGCCGACCAGCCCGAGGGCCAGCCCGGCCACCGGCGCCAGGCCCAGCCGGGCGTGGTTCAGCACCGCGTCGAAGCCGAGCAGCCACAGCGGCACGGTGGCGACCAGCAGCGCGGCCAGCCCGGACGGCACGGTCTTCTCGCCGATGCCCACCGCGCCGTTGGCCACCAGCAGCAGCACGCCCACGACCCCGCAGCCGATCCACTCGGCCCGGCGGGGCCACCGGCTTACCTGGTGGCCGGTGCGGATCGCCCGGCGGCGGGCGCCCATGGCGGCGGGGAACATGATCAGGCCGGCGACCAGGTTCCGGGCGGCCGCCATCAGCAGCGGCGGCATCGTCTGCACGCCGACCCGGATGGCCAGGTAGGTGCTCCCCCAGACCACCCACACGATGAACAGGCACACCCAGGCGACGAGACTGGCCCGCCGCACCGGCGAGGTTTCTTCTTGAGGCCGAACGGCCGGGGGTGCGTCTGACTGGGTCACCTATAAAGCCTGCCAGGCAGGCCCGGACCTGACGAGTGGCAGGATCGCCAACCTTCGACTAAATCCTGCCACTCAGGGGATCAGCCCTAACGGGTCAACCCCTCGCGGGGGGTCTGCCAGGAGGTTCCGGGGAGTGGAGCCCCCCCGGGGGCGAGTACTGTCGGCCCCCCAGGCCAACACGGCCCGCAGGTAGGCCGCCCAGTAGGGCTCGGGGTCCACGGGCCGGACCCCGGCGCGCAGCCGCCGGGCCGTGGCCGGGACGGCGATCTCGTTCAGCGCGCGGGCCAGGTCCTCGACGTCACCGGGGGCGCAGGTCAGCCCGTCCACGCCGGCCCGGACCGCCTCGGCCAGGGCCCCGGCGGTGGTGACGACCACCGGGACCCCGTAGGCGAAGGCGAGCAGGACGTTCTGCGAGCCGGTCGCCTCGCGGTACGGCAGGACCAGGGCGTCCGCGGCCGCGAACAGGGCCGGGATCTGACCGGCGGGCACGTACCCGGGACGCAGCGTGACCCGGGCGCCGAGGCCGAGGCCGGTGATCAGCGTGCGGGTGCCGGCCAGGCCGTCGGCGAACTCTCCGGCCACGGTGAGCGTGACGTGCGCCGGGGTCCGGGCCAGGGCCCGGAGCAGGACGTCGAGGCCCTTGTCCGGGCGGACGACGCCGAAAAACAGGAGGCGGCATTTCGGCTGGGCGGGAGCAAGCACCACGGACCGTTCCGTCAAATCAGAAGGGGCGGCGGGAGGGGCGGGTACGGCGGCCGGCAGGTGCGGCGGCATCCGCGCGATGACGATCGGGACGTCGGGAGCCAGCTCGCGGACCTCGGCGGCCTGCGCGGCGGAGTGGACGATCACGGTGTCGACGTGCGACAGGAGGGTCCTGGTCAGGGCCGGGCCGGGCGCGAGGGCGTGGTGGCAGATCAGCACGGTGCGGGGACGCCGGGGGGCCAGGGCGGTCAGCACCGCCAGGTAGGACGGCACCTGGCCCGGGGCCAGCAAGGCGAAGACGACCAGGTCGGCGGAGCGGAGCCGGCGGCCAGCGGCGATCCAGCCGTCCGGGCGGTGCCGGGCCAGCCGACGGTAGGTGCGCGGGTACGGCTTTCCTTCCTGGAGCTGCGGTCCGGGGGCGCGCCAGGACTCGATGATGACGTTGTGGCCTGCGGCGGCCAGACGGCGGGCCAGTTCGGTGGTGTGCCGTGCGCCGCCGCCCGGGTCGGGGTGGGCCGGCCCGATCAGCGCGATCCTCACGCAGGCCCGCCGGGCACGGCGGTGGTCGGCTGGGACATCCACACCGTGTACCGGATAGGCCAGGTGCGGGTGGGCGGCGCGGTCAGGGTGCGGGCATCCTGCGTGGTGGCCAGGTTGACCACCTGCTGGGGCACGCCGCCGTACGGCGCGAGCTCGGCGGCATCCTGGGCCAGCAGCACCGGGCGCCGGCAGGCCCGCTCGATGCCGGACACCACCGCGCCGACCGTGGCCGGGGTGGGCCGGTCCATGACCGCCGTGGGGGTGTCGCACAGGCCGCGGGTCACCTGGGCGAACTGGCCGGCGGTCATCGGGTCGAGGATGACCACCGACGCGTCCGGGCCGATCGCCTCGCACAGCCCGGTCACCGCGGCGAACTGGCCTGCGCCGACCGGCCGGAAGGCCATCCCGCGCGCGCTCAGGGCCTGCCCGGGGGTGGAGCCGAGGTCGAGGTTGGTCAGGGTGGCCGGGATGAGCAGCGAGGCCACGCAGCAGCAGGCCACCACGGCCGAGGTGACCCGGGCCCGGTCCCGCTGGCCGACGCCGGCCAGATCCCGTAGCCAGGCCGAGGCCCAGATCGCGGCGAGGATCAGCGCGGGCAGCACGAACGGCACCAGCCGCCGGCTCGCCCACGGCTGGTCGGCGGCGATAGCGGGCCGCCACAGCACGGTCACGCTGACCCACAGGGCGATCAGCAGCGGCAGCGCCCAGGTCCTGGCCTCGGCGGCGGGGTCGGTCCAGGCCATGCCCTCGCGGAGGGGTCTGGGCCCGCCGCCAGGGGCGGCCAGGTCGGCAGGGTCGTCCCCCCGGGCCAATAGTGCGCGCGTGCCCCGCTGGGCCAGGATGCCCAGGCCGAAGACACCGAGCAGCACGGCGGGCAGGCCGATGTACCAGACCGCCCAGTACAGGCTGTTCTGGTTGTACGGCCCGGCTGCCTTCTGCACCAGCGGCCGGGCGGCGAAGCCGACGAAGATCGCGACGGTCACGGCGGCGGCCGCCACCGGCACCCAGAAGACGACCGGTTCGGCCGGGCGCCAGCCGCGCAGCCTGGCCCGCACGGCGCGGCTGCGCGCCACGGCCAGGCCGATCGTGGTGGCCGCGAGGACCGTCGCGGCGATCAGGCCCAGCGGGCGCAGCGAGGAGCCCACCAGGTCCAGGTAGGGGCGGGACAGCAGGGCGCCGTCGGCCAGGCCGTAGCCCACGCCGACCACCAGGCCCAGGCCGAACGGGACGGCCTGCCGCCGCCGCGCCAGCAGCAGCAGGCCGAGGAACGCGACGGCGGGCAGGATGTCGCTCAGGGCGTCGATACGGACCAGGACGGTCAGGCCGAGGACCAGGCCGGCCAGGGCGGCCAGCACGCGGTCCTGGCCGGGCCAGTCGGCCCGGGCGGCCACGTCGGGGACGTCGGGGACCGAGGTGCTGCTGGCCGGGATGGGGCCTGGCTGGCGCGCGACCACCAGGGCGTCGATCAGCAGGCACAGCCCGCCGAACAGCAGGACCTGGGCCAGCGGCTCGCTGAACGTGCTGCGGCTGGTGTACTGCTCGGGCAGGCTCAGCGCGAGGGCCGCGGCCGCGGCGGGCGCCCACCCGGCCCCGACCAGCGGCCGGCCAGGCCGCCGAACGACAGCACCGCGCACGCGCCGATCAGCGGCGTGATGACCAGCGCGGCCGGGACGCCGCCCAGCCAGATCGCCGCGGCCAGGACCAGGGGCAGCCCGCTCATGAACTGCGGGGCGAGGCCCGAGCCGGTGGGATAGAAGCCGGCGCTGGCGAACGTCAGGCCCGGGTGCGCGCCACCGAAGGCCTCGGCCGAGTAGGGGATGGGCAGCGAGCCGTGGTGCGCGATCCAGTACCCGGTCTGCAGGTAGATGGCCGGGTCGCGGAGGACGATGATCTGCTGCGACCGCGCGGCGATCTGCCAGACCGCGAAGCCCACGGCCACCGCCGCCGTGGCCGCCACCGTCCACCACGGCACAGGCTTGCGCTCGCCCCGAAACCCGGGCCAGGCCGCGGGCCGCTGGCGCAGCGCGACGTAGCACAGGCCCGCGGCCAGCGGGGAGAACATGAACGTCAGCGGCAGGGCCGAGAGCCGGCCCCCGAGCAGCAGCGGGAGGCTGGGCAGCAGCCAGGCCGTGGCCAGCAGCGCGGGCACCACCGTGATGGCGCCGAACAGCCCGCCGGCTAGCCGCCCGGGTGCGTGGTGAGGCTCGGGCGCGTGGTGAGGCTGGGGCGCGGGCTCACGCTCGGCCGCCAGGTCGGGCTCGGGTACGTGCTTCGATTCGGACGCGTGCTCGGGGTCGGCCGCCTGATCGGGCTCAGGCGCACGGTCAGGCTCGGGCGCGCGGTCAGGCGAGCGGACGGTATCGGCTCCGGCCGTCCGGAGCGGCACCGTCTGGTCACCTTGGTCGCCTTTGTCGTCGGCCTCGAAAACCTCAGTGACCTCAGAGCCAGGCGGCTCACGCTGCACGAACCTACTTTAAAGCCACCGGCTGCACGTGCACGGGTTCGACGGATTTTCGTCCGGCCTGCGCGATCAGCAGCCACAGCACCAGCGCGGCCGGGTAGATGAAGTAGCCGAACCGGGTCGACGGCGCGAGCACGAACAGGGCCGACAGCCCGATGACCAGCCGCCAGGTGGCGGCGGGCACGTCCCGGGGCGGGCGGACGAACAGGGAGACCAAGATGGCCAGCCCGGAGGCGATCAGCGCGACGACGACGAGCGTATGGCCCAGTCGGCCGGTCTGGGCCAGCACGTGGCCGAGCAGCGGGCTGGCCGCCTGCGATTTGACGCTGGCCAGGCCGAGCGGGAACAAGATGGTGTTCTTGACCAGCGCCCCGAACCGCAGCACCGCGAACGGGCCGACGATCACCGCCACCACGGCCAGCGACCAGGCCGTGAACCGCCAGGCCTCGCGCTTGCCGTCGCGTACGTAGAGCAGCGCGAAGGCCACGGCCAGGGCGGGCCAGGCGGTCGCCTTCATCGACGAGGCCGATGCCGAGAGCCAGTCCGGCCGCGACCGCGTTGGACCCGCCGGGCCGCCACAGCAGGGCGAAGCCGAGGCACATGAACGCGACCATGGGCACGTCGGTCCCGCCCACGCAGAGCTCAAAGGCGATGATCGGCGACACGGTCAGCAGCAGGGCCCAGCGGAAGCTGTCCTTGGCCCCGGCGACCCGCAGCGCGAAGGCGAATACGACCAGGAACACGAGCCCGAACCAGACCCGGGGATCGGTCAGCGGGCCGTGGCCGAACAGCGCCTGCGGCACCCCGAACGCGGCCATCAGCGGCAGGTAGGGGTTGTACAAGTTGGGGTTGGTGGTAGTGGCCAGCACCTTGGCGCTCTTGTACGGGGTGCCGTGCTTGATCAGCGTGGTGGCCGAGTTCGCCACCACCCCGACCTCGGGCTCACCGTGGCCGGTCCACACCATCCACAGCAGCGGGATCAGGATGGCCCCGCCGACCAGGATGGCCAGCACGACGTCGACGCCAGTGGTGTCACGGGACCGCCAGGCCAGGATCACGACCACGGCCAGCGCGTAGGCGATGCCGGCCGAGGTGCCCCACAGGCGGTGCAGCGGATCCCCGCTGAACAGGGCGACCCCGCCGCCGAACAGGGCACAGACGGCCAGCCCTGCGGCCAGCCACATCCGGGGCATGGTAACAATCGATTGCCATTCGGCAGACGTCGTCACGGCCTCGCCGCCCCCGGCCCCCGTCGTTGGCGCGAGTTCGCGGGTACCGCGACTCCACACCCGATATATCTTACGCCTTGCCCGGTCTATTGCCCGCCTTTACCTGGCCCCGGACCTGGTAGCCGACCGGGGAGCGAAGATCAGCACGGCGGTGCCCTGATACGGATTGACGGGCGGCCTCTAGAGGCATGAGCATGGGCGGCATGGAGTCCAGGGGCCTGCTGCGCGGGAAGGCTGCCATAATCACCGGCGGCGAAGGCAGCATCGGCATGGCCACGGCCCGGGCCTACGTGGCCGAGGGAGCCAGGGTCTGCCTGATCGGCCTGCTCGCCGACGAGCTGCAAGCCGGCGCGGCGTCGCTCGGCGACGGAGCCATCTGGGCGGTGGCGGACGTGACCGACTCGGTGCAGGTCAAGACCGCGGTCGCGGCTGCGGCCGAGGCGTTCGGCCGCCTCGACGTGGTGGTTTCGAACGCGGGGATCGCCGGGGTCATCGCCCCGGTGGCCGACTACCCGGAGGACGTGTTCGACCAGGTCATGGCCGTGCATGTGCGGGGTTCGTTCCTGGTCTGCAAGTACTCCCTGCCGCATCTGCGCTCCGGGGCGAGCATCGTGATCACCTCGAGCGTGGTCGGCCTGACCTCCGCGGCGGGCATCTGCGCCTACGCCACCGCCAAGCACGCGCTGGTCGGGCTGATGCGCACGCTGGCCAAGGAGTGCGCGCCGCGCGGCATCCGGGTGAACACGATCCATCCCGGCCCGGTCGACAACGAGTTCCAGCACCGCATCGAGGTCGCGGCGACCGGCGCTTCGCCCGCGCAGGCCGCGGCGCTGTTCGAGCAGCTGATCCCGCTGGCCCGGCACGCGGCACCGGATGAGGTGGCCCGGGCCATGCTGTTCCTGGCCAGCGACGAGAGCTCGTTCGTCACCGGGGCCACGCTGCCCGTCGACGGTGGCATGTCCATCTAGCTGACCGTCGACGACTGCATGTCCATCTAGGGGTCAGTTCGCGGATTTCAGCCAGGCGCCGAGGAAGTCCCAGGCGGTCAGCAGCCAGAGCCAGGCGGCCAGCGCGGCGTAGGCGAACGGCACGATGCCGAACACGGCGGCGAACCCGGCCAGTAGCATCCGCCCGTCCCAGCCCAGGCCGAACTTGTCGGCCGGGACCCCCCGCCCGGCCCTGGCCCGGTAGGCGATATCGGTATGCCGCACCGCTACCGCGGCCAGCAGCACGAAGATCATCGGCAGCCAGACCTGGCGAGCGAAGCCGAGACCGGTGAGGAAGATGGCCTCCCCGGCCAGCAGCAGCGACGGCACCAGCCAGTCCAGCCGGCCGTCGTGCGGATGACAGGCCCCCAGCGCGGCGAGCAGCATCGCCGCCACGGGACCGAGTACCAGGAGGCCCGACAGGTTGGCCACACCGAGATAGGCCAGGTCACAGGTCACGAGCAGGCCCACGAGCAGCGGCGGCAGCGGCGGCAGCTGGCCCCGGACCACGCCGCCGATCCGGTAGGCCAGGGGGCCGTCGCCGCGATAGGCAGGCAGCACGCCGCCGACCCGGACCAGCTTGCTCGCGCCGGCCAGCTGCCCGGCCAGCACGTAGCCCGCCGCCACCGCGCCCCAGGCCAGCAGGATCAGGAAGGTCACGCGCGGGCCGAACAAGACGGCACTTACCGCGATGACCACGATCCGCTCGCCCGTGGGCAGGGTGATGACCTGCCCGAACAGGCGCCGGGCCGGGCGGGGCAAGCTCTTTCCCGAGGCCCGGGCCAGCGCCTCGTAGCCGACCTCGGCCAGCCGCCGGGCCGCGAGCAGGACCATCGCCGCGACCGCCAGCCGCCACACGCCGGCCTGCCCGGCGCCGCCCCAGCTGGCGGCCAGGGTGTGCTGCAGCGAGTCGCCGAAGATCCCGTTCAATCCGGCTGCGGTCGCAGGGTTATCCTGGACGGCCAGGCCGGAGCCGATGGCCAGCGCGGCGTAGACCGCGAACTCGGTGAGCATCCCGGCGGCCACGCCGAGCCAGTCGACGGCCGGCCTGGTCCCTTCGGTGGCGGCCAGCTGGAAGGCCGCCCGGCCGACCAGAAACGAGATGAACAGCGCCGCGATGCCCAGCCCCTGCTGCCGGACCGACGGCCCGGCGAACCACGCGGCGGCCAGCAGCCCGAAGCCAAGCGAGATGCCGTAAAGCGGGGCCGGGGCGAGCTCGCGCCGGGCCGCCCAGCGGGCCACGGGCCGGGCCACGGGATCGGCGATCAGCTGCGCGACCGCGCCGTCGCCCTCCGGTCCGGCGTCCAGGACCCGGACGCTGGTCCCGCGCCGGGCCAACTCGCTGAGCAGCGTGCCCAGCTCGCCAGGGGCCAGCGTGGCCGGGGCCGGGGGGGCCGGGCCGGGCTCGACCGGGTCGGGGTGGGCCGGGTCGCGGTGGGCCGGGTCGCGGTGGGCCGGGGCGGGGCGGGCCGGGTCGGGGCGGGCCGGGTCGGGGCGCCGGGCGGCGAGCGATTGGGCCGCGCCCGCGAGCGCGTCCAGGTCCGGGACGTCCACGACGAGCGCGCCGCCGC
>CAWBDY010000008.1:0-363185 GCA_963787655.1 uncultured Gammaproteobacteria bacterium
GCGAGCACGGGCAACCTCGCAGCTAAGCGGCTCTAGGCTCGGGGAAAGCCACGTAGCTGCGGTGGCTACGCCATAGCGGGCAGGATTATCGCGCGGAAACCATGCGCGCCGCCCCTCGGGCGCTGGCCAAATCGAACGCAGTACCGCCACGGCCGCGACGCCCTCGCGCGGATCGATGGGCGACGGCCGGCCGGCAGCAATCGCATCATAGAATGCGTGAATGCAAGGAGCTATGCCGTACGAGCCGTCGAGCTTCTTGCGCAGCAGCTTCCAGGTGGCCCCAACCGTTCCTGTCACCAGCTGTGCAGCGACATCAAGATTCGCCAGCCCACGGCCGATCTTCTGCGAAACGGGGAGCTGCCGATACATTGTCAGTGACATGCAGGAAACGTTCAGTCGCAGGAGCATGCGCGTGCACCAGATGTCGAGCAGTATCATGTCCGGCCGTGCTCGCAGCGAGACTGAAAATGTCCCCAGGCCGCGCTCACCCTCAATAATTGCGCGCACGTCCTCTGCCTTGGCGCCCGGCACCCGCTCGGTCGAGCGACTGAGCGCCAGCGTCTGCTTTGGCGCGCCGAGCAGGCGGATCAGCACGGACACCAGGTGAACGGCCAGGTCTTCAGTCAGGCCACCGGGAAGTTGGCTTGACCAATGCCCGGGGCCAAATGTTGGATTTCGTCCTGTATCGTAGTTGAACGATGCAGCAACCTGCACAATCTCCCCGGCCTTGCCAGACGCGATGAGATCTTGCGCTTGCGCGATGACCGGGATGTAGTTGTAGCAATGACCGACGCATAGTTGCCGCTCGGCCAGCGTCGCGGCTCGGACCATCGCATCGCAATCGCTCTGGGTGATGGCCATCGGCTTTTCCACATAAACGTGCGCGCCCGCCTCGAGTGCCTCGATAACCAGCGAGGCATGACTGTCGGGCGGTGTCAGGACGTGAACGATGTCCGGCTTTACCGCCAGGAGCTGGGGCAGAGCGTCGTAGACATGTGACACCTTAAACCGCGCCGCCTGCTCCCTGGCGCGCGCGATGTCGCGGTCGACAATGCCGACGACTTCGGCTCCTGGGTATCGCGCAATCGCGCTCAGATGATGGCCCGAGATCATGCCGCTTCCAACGATGCCGATTTTCATAACCCCTTTACGCATTTATATTTTCGGCCATTACGCGCGCTGGCCGAGCTTGCCGCTTAGCTGGCTCGTAGTCGTTTATAAAATAGAGCGGGCGTTGCTTTGTTTCGTTGAATACTCTGCCCAGATATTCGCCCAGAATGCCGGTGGCAGTCAGCTGAGCACCTCCGAGAAACAGGACAATGACAACGAGTGATGGATAGCCGGGCACTGGATTACCGTACAGCAGGGTGCGCACGGTCATTACTGTCCCGTAGCCAAACGCCCCGAGGGCGATGAGCGTGCCGATATAGGTCGCCACGCGCAGCGGGATGGTGGTGAAAGAGGTAATTCCTTCAAGCGCAAAATTCCAAAGTTTCCAATAATTCCACTTTGTCTGGCCCGCAAATCGCGGATCGCGCTGGTAGATGATTGCCTTCTGTGCAAACCCGATCCAGGCAAACAGGCCTTTCATATAGCGATGCTGTTCGCGGAAACGGCGCAGTGCGAGGATCGCTCTGCGACTGAGCAGACGAAAGTCACCCGCGTCGGGAGGTACCGAAACGCGACTGACGCTTTGGACGACCCGGTAGAACGAATAGGCAGTTGCTCTCTTCAACCAGCTTTCGCCCCTGCGCTCTTCACGCTGCGCATAGACAACATCGCTGCCTGCCCGCCATTCTGCTACCAATGCAGGTATCAGCTCCGGTGGATCTTGCAGGTCCGCGTCAATTACGATCACGGCTGCACCATCGGCGACGTCCAGGCCGGCGCTGAGGGCAATCTCTTTGCCGAAATTGCGGCTCAGATCGAGCAATGAAACATGCGGATCTTGCTGTTGCAGCCTGCGAATAACCTGCAATGTGCGGTCGCGGCTGCCGTCGTTTACGAACAGCAACTCATAGTCTAGATCCAGACCTGCGAGTACCGTGGTCAACCGCCGATGGCATTCGTCGAGGCATTCCTCTTCGTTGTAGGCGGGAACGACGACTGACAGGTAGTCCGGAGTGTTTGACATACCGGTCAATGGCAGCTCGCAGCGAAACAGCGTCTCGATTCATGCTGTCTGCTGAACACAAGAAGGCTCAGTTCGCCGAATCTCAGGTATTGGGGAGCACGGGGCAAGAGCGGGGCTACAGGGTTCACCGCGCAATGATATCGAATAACTGTGCCGGCATTGCATTTGGCCTGCTCAGCTAGACATATCTTGGCTTGCTTCCCGATCTGCAGATGGATCGATGCAGGTGCGGCCTACGATTGCGGTTAGAGCGGGTCCGGCGTTGCACAAGCCAACCGCTGTGCGGCGCAAATTTCCCCGCAGAGGGCGCTTGCGCTCCGGCCAAATAGCCGCAGCCGGCCCCAGCATGGTCCGCAGGCCCGCGCAGGGTGGCGTGCGGCTGCGCTGCGGCGGGGCTATCGAAGGCGCAGTGGGCGCTGATCGCAGACCCAGTGCTGGTGCGATCAGGTCAGTTGCTTGCCCGCGACTAGTCTACCGAGGTGTCAACCTCGGGTGAGAAGCCGCTTTCCTCTCCCGAGGAAGTGTAGGAGGTCAAGGCGAAGTAGTAGTGGCCGCTCGCGAGATTCTCAACGACATAGGTCGTTAGCGTGGGATTCGCCACCTGTATTGAGGACGAATAGTCTCCGGACGATTCTCCGTAATAGATCTTGTATCCGCTCAGGTTCGTGAGTTGGGAACCATTGCTGTTTTCAGTGGGGGCTCGCCATGAAAGCGTGACTGCTTTGGACCCCGCGGAAGCTGAAGGCGAGGCGCCCGTCGCGGCCGCGTTGCCAGCAACATCTGGACCCGACGAACTGTTGTCATGGCACCCGGCTACAAGAGCCTGCGCGAGGAAAATGCACGCCACGAGCAACGATCGCCTCACGATGTCTGTTCTCATCTTCCACCCCGTTCAACGTCGGTTTGATACGTGTCGGGTGGCGCAGGCAGCCCAGCGTTTAAGGCGGCAACGGGGTTGCAGAGGGGTGCCCGCAGGCGCGGTCCGAGGATGACCGCTGCTCTGTTCACGGCATCGTGTTCGCCACGATTCCGGCAACCCCACTGTCCTGGGCCGTAAGCCTTTAGACTGGTAGCTTTGCGCCCCCACCTTTCGATGGGTTAGCCCTTATCGGTGCCTGTTTCGGTGCTTCTTCGCTCAACGAAGGCAATGCACACAGGCACCCGCACCTAGTGCGTCACGGCAGATTATGCAACGGACATGCCAGTGTATCTAAGCAATTGTTTCTGAAGTGGTTTTATCCGGCGACGGCATGAAAAGCTGAAAAGTGACAGCCAGACTGTTGCATGGTGGCGACACCCACTGTGGTCAGCTGCCGCCGCTAGTGACTTAACTACATGAGTTGTATAGAAAAAGTCCTCGTCGTGAATGACAGACAAATAGCGACGCAGGGCTTCAGGGGTGGGCGCTCCCTGGACCTGGCGGGAAGTTTCATCTCTGACCGCATGCGCAGGCGAAGCGCGTTTGCGTGACGGAATTAGCGTGTGGTCAGCGCTCGCCGGCGCGGAAAATCTGCGCAAGGGACTATACTCAAAGACGAATTCGCATCGGGCGTTCTGGCTGGGCAGCAATGTTTGAGGGCTTGAAATCAGCGGTCAAGGGTCTCTGGGGCAGAGAGGCGCGGCGGCAATTTGTAGCCAATTCCACGCACTACCACATCACTAACCCCTATCACGCGGTCTCCATCGTAGTTTGTGAGGGTGCCTGCGTCGCAGCACGCACTTTGCGCGGCAAGCGATTTCTATCGGCAGAGGCCCCGACCTTGCCCTTGGCAAGCTGCGGTGCAGCGTGTCGTTGCAGCTACAAGCATCACGATGACCGCCGGCAAAAGCGCCGGCGCAGTGCCGATCGGCCGGAGCCGCCGCGTCATTGGCCGGGAGCGGAGCGCCGTCAGTCCCGTGGGCGACGGGTGACAGATTTGCCCTGAGCACCGTGGAGGGCAGCCCCTTAGCTGAGCATCCCTCGCTGGCGATACCAAGCTGCCGTGAGGTTCGCGCCCTCGGCAAAACTGACCTCGGGACGTATGCCGAGCAAGCGCTCAGCGGCTGCAGTTGAAAACCTGAACGACTTGCGAAAAAAGTCGAGGCGCCGAGGATGAAGCGGCGGCTTGAGTCCCAACGGACTCAAAGTCGCTGCACACACGTGAGCGGCTACGACGAATGGCCATAGGGGTGCGTGCCAGACGCGTCGCTTGGTTCCGAGCGCATCTGCAATCGCCGCAACCATCGCGTTGGTGGTAACGCGCTCCGCGCCTGCCAATACAATCGTCGCGCCATTCGCCGCGGGCACCACGCAGGCCGCGAGCAGGCCACGCACCAGGTCATCTACGTAGATCAGCTGATGCTCGTTCTCCCCGCTGCCGATCGTCGCGTAGCGACCCGTGCGTATACCGCGGAACAACTTCAGCAGACGCATATCACCAGGCCCGTAGGTCTCAGAGATGCGGACGATACAAAACTCCATGTTTGTCCTGGCGTCACGTACCACTGCCTCTGCAGCGGCCTTGGTGCGACCGTAAGCATTCACCGGTGCCAGCGGGCTGGCCTCATCGAGTATTGCTTGAGCGGCGCTGCCATACACACCGATTGTGCTGCCGTGCACGAACCGATGGATTCCAGCGCTCGCAGCCAACTGCACTAAACGCCGAGTCCCCTCGACGTTGATCTCGTGAAAGTAACTCTCGGGGCGCTCAGCTTCGTGCTGCGCGGCCGCCAGATGCACGACGACATCATGACCTGCCAGTGCCTGAGCAAGCCCGGGTGGGTCGTCGAGTGCCACCTCAATCACCCTGATACCCGCACGTGTAAGTTCTTCGCACCGTGAACGCTCGATCTCATTGTTCACGGCGGTCACGACGGTGAGCGCATGTCCCTGACGAAACGCCAGCTGAGCGAGCCTACTGCCGATAAAGCCGGAGCCTCCGGTCAGCAGGATGCGCGGCAGATTTTTGTTGGTTGTCATCCGCTGCAAAGACCTTGCGTTAAGCCATAAGCACTTGCTGCGGGTCCTGCGGAGCGATGGCCAAATACCGCTCGAACTGCGTTTCGACCGCCGCAAGTTCGGCAGCTGCACGCTGGTCAGACCACCCGAGCTCCCGCTTCAGCAGCAGTTGCAGTTCCATCAAAGCCGCCGTGCCCGGATGCCCGGCGGTTCCCAACTCGGTGCGTCGGAACACAATGTCAGTCATACGTTGCGCCAGTTCCTTCCGCACCGCGTGCACCACTTCCACATGGCTCACATGGCTACCCGCGAAGCAGCGTCGCAGGTGGGTCTCGCGCTCCGCCAGCGCCAGCAGTTGGGCTGCGTCCGTACCGTAATTGCGCACGATGACCCTCCATAGCGCCGGGAGGAAGCCAGTGTGGACGTCTTGCGACGAACTCGCGCTCGATTGCGAGCATGTCGCCGATGTCGCCGCCCTGTAGCGGACGCGTTTCAGAATCGTTTCCGCTATTGCGCAACCCCAACTGCGACTCCGACATATCAAGCGCATCCGCGGCATCGCGTCGTGCGACCGTATACCGGACGCTGACCAATGAGACCAGGCCTGCCACGCCGTGCTGGCGGTGATCGATGAGCCGCGATTGCTTCCCAAAGCTCAATCCGCCGTTTTGGCGCGAACTCTCGCCGAATGGCACCAAGCCAAAATCTGCGCGACGCACTTCAGATTCCTTGAGCGCAAGGGTGGGGTGACATGCGTTCACCTCATCGATGAAGCCCAGCAGTTCCTCGCGCGACAGCCGTACCCCGTCGGGGTCGCGCGGAACAATCGCGTGCCAGACGCCGACCAGCGTGTAGTTGCGCCAGGGAACCAAAAAGAGATGACGGGTACTGCGCGCAAGCAGCGCATCGGAGTCCCGTGTCCGACCCTGAATCGCGAGCGCCATGGATGCGTCGTATTTGCGGGAGACGACAAAACACGCGTCGCGCGAATAGGTGCTGGCCGGCCCATAGCCCTGCAGGTCGTCGCGTTGCAGAAGCCCCTCAGCCCAAGGGCCGGCCGCATTGATAACGAGCCGAGCCCGGATATCGAAGCAAGCGCCACTGATACGATCCACTGCCGCGACGCCGACAACTCGGGAGCCTTCCACCAGCAAGCTCCGCGCCTCGACGTAATTCGCCGCCGTCGCCCCAAGGGCTGTCGCAGCGAGAACGAACGCGAGCACCAGACGGGGAGGGTTGTACATCTGCCCGTCTTCGAAGACGGCAGCGCCCGTCAAGTCAGGATTAGCAGTTGCCGGAAAGAGCCTGAGGGTCTCGTCGCGACTTAAGAAACTTGTGCGCTTAATGCGGCGGGCTGGATCTGCGACCTGCCGATTTAAATCCCGCGTTACCGCGTCGTAGAGCAGCATCCCCGTGCCGAGCAGCCAGCGGCTGCTTCGGCCATGACCGTATGTCGGCACGGCAAACGGCAGCGGAGCTACGAGGTGCGGTGCTATGCGTAAGAACACGGATCTCTCGCGACATGAAGCGCGCAGCCGCCGGAAATCCGCGTGCTGCAGATAGCGGATCCCCCCGTGGACGACCTTGAAGCAATGCGCGGACGCGCCGGCAGAAAAATCTTCGCGTTCGATGAGAGCAGTACGGAAGCCCCGCAGCGCGGCTTCGCGCGCAGTGGCCGCTCCGGCCGCGCCGCCGCCGACCACCAGGATATCGAACACATCATCGCCTAGCCGACGCAGGTCGCGGGAATCTGTTACGTCATCGGGCACCGACGGATCATAGCCAATCCTGCAGGCGAGTCCCACGCTTGCGCTTGGCTGCGGTGCCACTGGTGGGGCCTGCAGCAAGAAGCGGTTGGCGCGTGCGTAAAGTATCAGCGGGCCGCTCGCGCAGTGCGTCTTGGGCGATTGCGCCTACGGCGACGCTGGCGGTCCGTGCGCGATGCCGCTGCTGTCTTTGGGGCAGCCGACGTAGACCGCGCCCGCTCCGAACAAAGTAAACCGGACTTAATATCTGCGCGGGGCGTTGTCCGCGCAGCACAGAGCTACAAACATTTACATAACTGTGACGCACGTCACGCATTTAGAGCATTCGGTGCGTCGGCGCAGATGCACTGGAAAGGCTGCATTTCTTGGGGAATTTCTGCGCTATACTCACGTGCACTTGAGGTGGGAAAAAACAAGACCATAGTTTCCCCTGAAGTCTCGATGCTGGCCTGAGTACGTGCTGACTTCTGCGATGCGCCCGAGCGGACTGCTGTTCGCGTTGGTATGTCGCAGCAGGAAAATAAGAATCTACTAGGAAGAAAAAATGAAAGCTCTGAAAGCAAGGACCTGGATATCCGTCATGTTGAGTGTCGCGGTGCTGCTCTCCGGCTGCGGTGGCGGCGGCAGCAGCGGCAGCACCCCACCCGGTGGCGGAGGCGGCGGCACATCCGTCACCGTGCCCAATGTAGTCGGGTCGTCACAGGCGTCAGCGACGTCTGCCATCACTGCGGCAGGCCTTGCACTGGGCGCGGTGTCCATGGCCAGCAGCAGCACCGTCGCGTCCGGCAATGTCATCAGCGAATCGCCAGCGGCGGGCACTAGCGTTGCCAGCGGCTCTTCGGTGAGCACTGACGGTCAGCACCGGCCCTGCCACGGTCGCTGTGCCCAATGTCGTCGGCTCGACCCAGGCTGCAGCAACGAGCGCTTTAAAGACGGCTGGCTTGGTTGTGGGCACTGTCACGATGGCGGCCAGCAGCACCGTGCCGGCCGGAAGTGTCATTAGCCAGAATCCGACGGCCGGAACGACGGTCGCCACGGCATCAGCCGTCAGTTTGACCGTGAGCACAGGTCCAGTGCCCGGGAACCACTTTGCCTATGTCTCCAACTACGGCGACGGAACTGTGTCCATGTACTCCGTGAGCGCTACGAACGGGCGCATTGACCGCGCTGGCCGACTCACCCCTGGTGGTCGGCACCGCCTCGTCGCAGCTCTCAGAAATCAAGATCGATCCGTCGCACAAGTTCCTGTACGTCATCAGCCACGGGTCGGATGAGGTCTACGCATTCGTCATTAATCCGACCACGGGCGCGCTGACGGCTGTCGCAGGATCGCCGTTTCCGACCGGGCAGCAACCGCAGTCGATGGTGTTTGATGCCACCGGCGCTTATCTGTACGTTTCCAACATCAAGGACGACTCGATTTCTGGCTACGTACTCAATGCCTCAACCGGGGCGCTGACTCAGCTCGGCGCGGCGCTGAAGCTGACTACGGGATCCAACCCCGCGCAGCTGGCCCGGACAGGCAATTTCCTTTACGTCGTTTACCAGACCTCAGGCACCGTTGAGGTGTTGCCGATCGACCCGACGACCGGAGATTCTTTCGTTAGGAACAGCGGATGGCACTTCGCCTTACTCGACCGATACGGGGCCGTTCAGTCTTGCCATTAATCCGGCCGGCACCGTGCTCTACACGGCGAATACGGGCTCGGGCAGCGGCAGCATCTCGTCGTTCACGATCGATCCGGCCACCGGCGACCTAACGACGCTCGCAGTGTCACTGCCGATTCCGGCGAACAGTGACATCGGCATCGACCCGCAGGGCAAGTTCCTGTTCGTCACGGAGCGGAATGTTAACGGTGTCGTGGACGTCTATCCGATTGATGCCGCTTCTGCCACGGGTTTGGATGCGGCGGTTGCGGGCTCGCCGTTTGCCACCGGCGGTAACGCTCCGAATTCCATCAGCTTCGATCCCTCGGGACAGTTTGCTTACGTGGGCAATGACCAGTCAGCCAATGTGGCGGTCTTCACCCTTGGAAGCACGGGAGTGCTGACCCCGGTAGGTTCGCCGGTCGCGGCCGGCACGAGTCCGGACTTCATCGCCATCTATTAAGGACTCGAGCGAAGCATGTCGACCTCATTGGCCGTGCGCAGTCATTGCGCGCGGCCAATGAGGCGTTTGTCCGACTGACACGGCGATCTTGATGGTTGGATTCACAGAAGAAATTTCGAACGCCCTCGCGATGCCTTGAAGATTGCGGCATAGAGTGATCGGGCGCATGGGGATTTGAAATGCGGCGAGAACTGCGATTCGGTTTGCTGTGCGCCCTGGCGGTCACGGTTGCTGCCTGCGGAGGTGGCGGAGGCTCCGGGAGCGGGGCACCGCCGTCCAGTGCAACGGCTCCGGCGATCACCAGTCAACCGGCGAGCCTGACGGTCAAGGCCGGACAGACTGCCAACTTTACGGTTGTGGCTTCAGGAACCGCGCCGCTCACCTACCAGTGGCAGAAAGACGGCGCTGCCGTTGCAGGGGCGACGGCAAGCACTTATACGACGGCTCCCACGACCGTAGCGGACGACGGCGCGCAATACACGGTGGTGGTCAGCAATGCAGCCGGAAGCATGACGAGCGACGCAGCCAGTTTGTCGGTCACCCCTGTTCCGTCGGCAGCGAGTGTCTACGACGTCGTGACCTTCAAGAGCGATACTTCACGCACCGGACAATTCGTTTCTGAGACCACCCTGACGCCGGCGAACGTAAACTCGAGCGGGTTCGGACTTCTGGGGCTGATGCCGGTGGACGGCAAAGTCGACGCGCAGCCGCTCTACCTGGGCAACCTTCCCGTCGCCGGCGCCAACCACAACGTCCTCTACGTGGCAACGGAAAACGATTCGCTCTACGCCTTCGACGCAGATACACGTGCCGTGTTGTGGAAGGTCGCCCTCCTCGCTAGCGGGGAGACGCCAACCGGATCATTCGGCTGCGACACTATTTTCCCCGTACTGGGGATCTCGTCGACGCCGGTGATCGATCGCAGCGCGGGACCGAATGGAACGCTGTACGCGATTTCATATTCAATAGATCAATCCTCGAATTACCACCAACGCCTGCACGCGCTGGATGTCACCACGGGCGCGGAGCTACTCGGCGGACCGGTAGAAGTCACCGGGAGCTTTACCCACGCCGGCGTTACCACGACGTTCGATCCGTCCGACTACGACGAGCGGGCCGCATTGCTGCTGGCGAACGGGACGATCTATACGACCTGGTCGTCTCACTGTGACATTCCGCCATACGGTGGCTGGGTCATGGCCTATGACCAGTCGACACTTGCACAGATTGCCGCCTTGAACGTGGGGCCGGGCAGTGCCGGTAACACGTCCTCATCCGTCGGCCCCGGAATTTGGATGAGCGGCTCGGGGCCGGCAGTCGACGCTGCCGGAAACATCTATCTGCTGACCGCGAACGGTCCTTTCGAGACGACTCTCAACAGCAGCGGGTTCCCGAGCGGCGGCGACTTTGGCAATTCGTTTCTGAAACTCACTCTCAGCGATGGCCAGCTGAGCGTCGCTGATTACTTCACAATGTCCAATGTGCTGACGGAGACAGCCGGCGATCAGGACTTGGGATCTGGCGGCGAGTTAGTGCTGCCCGATGTAACCGACAGCACGGGACGGTGCGCCACTTGGTGATCGGCGCCGGCAAGGATGGCGTACTGTACGTCGTGAATCGCGACAACATGGGCCGGTATTCACCCATTATGAATAGCGTCTGGCAGGAGCTTGACGGTGCTCTTGGTTTTGGCGTCTGGGCGATCGCCCGCCTTCTTCAATCAGACGCTGTACTACGGACAAAAGGGCGGTCAGCTGAAGGCATTCAGCGTCACAAACGCGCAGCGTCGTGGTCTACCCCCACGTCACTGTCGGCGACCAGCTTTGGCTATCCGGGCACCTCTCCGGTCGTCTCAGCCAACGGCACGGGTAACGCCGTACTTTGGGCGCATGAGAGCACGACGCCGGCAGTGCTGCATGCGTACGACGCTACGAACCTCGCCAATGAGCTGTACAACAGCAACCAGGCCACCGGGGCGCGCGATCAGTTCGGTGCAGGTAACACCTTCATCGTGCCGGTGGTCGCCAATGGAAAAGTCTTTGTCGGTACACTGAGCGCTGTGGCCGAGTTCGGCTTGCTGTCGGCGGGGGCGAATTCAACGCCGCAAGCGAAGCCGGCACGACGGCAGGCACTGCATTAAACGGCCGGCCTCACGGCACCCGCGTTAGCGACGGCGGCTTCCTGAGTCAGCCGCCGGCGTGAGGCGCCGGCGCTGCCGCGGCGGCTTGCGGTGATATCCCGGGACAGCAAGCCCATCAGCAATTCGGATCCTGGAATCGTCAGATGTCCGGTATCCCAGGCCAAGGGCGAGAGCGTCTGAGGTTCGGTGGACAGGAGGCATCCGCTCGCATTGCACAGCGCCCGGCGCGGTGAGAGAAACGTTGCCCCGGAACCTATGGCGGCGCTTTGCACCGCGCTGTCGACATCTGCCAGAGCCGCGTCGAGATAAGCATTGCTGCGGTAGACCGCAGCGCCCGTGTCGCGCCACAGGCACAGGCTCACCCGCGGCTGCGCAATACTCCATTCAGGCAGGCTGCCGATCACCACGATGCGAGCAACTCCGAGCGCTCGTAGCCGCGCGACGGTTCGCGCGAGCGCGCCCAGGTCGAGCGGGTTTTCTTCGCTGTCCTTGGCGGCGTAGTTGCGCCAATGGGCCATCAGCAGGACCGTGCTCGGTCGTAACTCGGTAAGCCTGCGGACCACCGAATCGTTGAAGTCTCGGCAATTGGGGCGGCGTCTGAAGGATTCACCGAGCAGGGGCGGGCACAAGCTCGCGGTAAATTGCGCAATGCGAAAGCTGCCGCTGCCGTCGCGGAGCATCTTTAGCCCAGGGTAGAGTGCTGCGGCATGCGAATCGCCCCACAGCACGATGAGCTGCGCATGCCCGCGAGGCGGGTCAACGCACTCGGCTGAAATTTCCGAGAACGTCTGCGTCCTACCCAGAAAGCAGCGGTCCGCCCGGTACGCGGTCTCAGTCTCGTCGCGTACGCGCTCGTAATCGAACGCAGCCAGCGGCCGTATGTCGGGCGGGTAGCGCCATGCGCCACCGTCACTCAGTATCCACCACCAGACCGGACAGTCCAGCGACTGACATGAGCACGAGCAAGCCAATCGGCCCGACGGCCGGATGAGCGCCGAAGCGAACGGGACGTTCGACGACGCGGTAAGTCGCCCAAGCGAGGACGAAACTTGCGCCGACCGCCGCGAGACGTTGCGGGGTGGGCGCAACGCCTGCGCCATCATGGAAGCGCAGGTGAACGAACGTAAGGGCCACCCAGTGCCACAGATAGAGCGGGTAGCTGATCAATCCCACAAATACCATGGGCCGATTCGAAAGGAGCACGCGATTCAGCCAGGAGTCGCGCGCGGCCAGAATGCAGAACGTGCCCAGAACCGGCAGCACGGCCCACCATCCAGGGAATGCGGCGGCCGGAGTAAGCACCCACAGGCACGGGGCAATGAGGGCCATGCCGAGCCAAGCGAGGATCTCGCGCCAGAACCGGTCCTGGTGCAATGCCGTCAGGTATTGGCCAAACCCGCCGGTGTTGCGCTGTTGCGAACCGTAGGCCAGAAGCGCGCCGGCGAGAAGTTCCCAAAAGCGACTCGCGGGAAGGTAAAAGCTCGCGGACGGATCCTCGTGCATCAACGCGATGTTCAACGCGAAAGACGCGCACGTCAGGCCAAGCAAAACAAGGGGCAGACGGGCGGGACGACGGTAGAACCACGCAAGTAGTAGCGGCCAGGCAATATAGAACTGTTCTTCGACGCCTAACGACCACAAGTGCAGCAGCGGTTTTCCCGCGGCGCTGACGTCAAAGTATCCGGACTGGCTCCAGAACAGCAGGTTGGCCGCAAACGCCGCACTGGCGGCGCTCTCTTTGCCGAGTTCCTTGAAATCGTCCGGCAGTAGTAGAAACCACCCGGCGATCAGGCAGGTTCCCAGCACCAGCAACAGCGCGGGAAATATGCGGCGAATTCGCCTTCTGTAGAATTCGAGATAGCTGAAAGCGTTGCGCTGGAGGTCGGCAAGTATGATTCCGGAAATGAGATAACCGGAAATTACAAAGAACACATCTACGCCGACGAAACCGCCGGCGATTCGTTTCGGAAACGCATGAAAGCCGATTACGGCGAGCACGGCGACGGCCCGAAGGCCATCGACGTCCGGCCGGTATGCAGTGGCAGTTCCTGATTTCAAGGCGCGGCAACCTTGCAACGCTTACGTGATCCATTCATCGTCGATGTCGAGCCGACCCTGACGGGCGACGTCCCAGGTGCGTTTTGCCTCAGCGATCCGGCGACACTAACGTTTTTTGCGGTTTCATACAGAGACGCCCCCCACAGCGGACTCATCAACGGGAGGGTCGCGTGACAGTGAGACCGGGCTGCTCCTGTTGCGGGCCTGAGCGTCGGCTGAAGGAAACCGGCCTGGAAGAGGACTCTGGCATTTTGGCCAGCGGGCTGGAGGGAGTGCCTAGCCAGATTCGCAATAAGGCGAGGCATCGAGTCACAGCAGGTTCGATGGGCCAGTCGCGGCTTCTTTTGCGATCAAATTGTGTGAATGCGCCGTCTCAGTTTGATGTTAACAGAGCGTTCGGCGCTGCGTCGGCTGGGTAGTCGCCGAACCTCGAGATGATCACAGACCGGGGCGGTGTAAGCGGCGTCGAACGACGGATCTGAGGCGGGCTCGAAACACCACCCAAGTGGCCACCACAAGCAGCGAGAGCCCGATCCACGCGCTGACAGTAACGAATAGCACTTTGAGCACGCACTGCTCCCGGCGTCGCAACAGGGCGAGATTAAGTTAGTTTCGCCGAAGGTCAAGCGGTCGCAGATTTAAGACAAGGTCTAAATCACGGGGCACGTAAGCGGCGGGCCATCTCAGACCGAGGCCCCGGTACGTGGCAAAACGACATGGCCGTCAGGGTAACCGGGCGCGTCCAAAAACGGTAATAGACGTCACACATGCGTCGGCGGCGCGCCCCGCAGAGCGGGCCATGAGTCGCGGAAGTGCGGTGGTCGGCTTAGAGAAGACGACATCGGCCGGAGTCGTTGGCCTTGCGCGAGCTTGACTTAATCCCCAGCTGGAACCCGCATGCCATCCGCCAGACTCCAGTTTGCTTCGCAGACTTCCGGCGGAGATACAGGCCGATGCCCCTTCGAATTTAATGCTGTCCAAGAGAATGCTCAGACGACTCGTCTCGCCACTTGATTCGGGATCACCGCTGATGAAGTAATTCGGGTCGGTATGGGTGATGTCTACATTGAAGTAATAGTCCTCTCCCGCGGCTAGCCACTGTGTCAGAACACCCTCGGTTTCTTTGCGCGAATGATGGAAGGTCACGTTGAAGGACCGCTCAAAGGACTGCGCTGTCACATAGCCGTTTTGCGCATTGATGAGAATCAGCATTTTCTTGAGAAATCCGTCACTTGTGAGCGGCGGTGGATGCGTCCATTTGCCGTCGGCTGCGATCGAACTTGAGCCCAAGAGCTGCGCGCATGCCAGCAGCCACAAAGCGCCTCCAAACCTGGCGCGTCGCGCTTTATCGCTCTCCTTTCCGTGCATACCGGGCATGACTTGGGCCTTAGGATCAGCGTATTCAGGTTATCCGTTGGGAACCGTAGCGTAAGCCTGTCGTCCCAACGGCGGGAAGCGCGCTGCAGGTCGCGATGGTTAATTCGTCGTGCCGGCATCATTCACGATCGCGGCCAATGCATGCAATGGTGTCCGCTATTGGCGCGATGCTTGCCTCGGGCTGCCACCTACGTGGCCGCTTATCGATGACGCCCCTTACGACTGGCACAGCCGCCTTGGGTTGGCCCAACCAGCAAAGCCTTGTCGACTGAGGCAATCGCCTCGGGGGGCTGTAGCCGCCCAGTCTCGCGACCAGAACCTGCGCAGATAGGCCGCACACGGTGCCATCCGCCCGGTCGGGCGCGAGGGCGATACTGGGGAATTTATGGCCCCCTTCGCAGCCGGTGCGAAGCAGTGTGCAGCAGAAAATAGGCAGTCGCGGCGGGCAAATTGGGTGGAACGGCGGATTCGTTACAGCCGCCGCCGCGCGAGGATAGCTGAGCTGCAGGTGTTAACCGAAGCCGGAGGAAACCCGTGCCACGCTACCTGATCGAACGCAGTTTCCCGGAAGGGCTCAGCATTCCAGTGACTGAAGCCGGCGCAACACTATGTCGTGCCGTCGTCGACAACAATGCTGAAGACGGAGTCACGTGGATCGAATCCTACGTCACGCCGGACTGCAAGCACACCTTCTGCATCTACGACGGACCAACGCCCGAGGCTGTGCGCCGCGCGGCGGCCCGCAACAAGCTGCCGATCTCGAAGATCAGTGAAGTGCGCGTCCTCAATCCCTATTTCTATTCGTAAACGCGGAGACCCTATGAAAAGACTGCTCGCTCTGGCTTCAATGCTGGTATTCACAGGCGCGTTCGCGGCGGACCTACCCAGTCAGTCCGCCGCGCCCGTCGGGAAATCAACTGATCATCGCTACCTGATTGAGCGCACCTTTCCGCCCGGCGCGCTGGCAGGACTTGATGCGGCAACCAAGCGCAAGGTTAACGCGAACAACGCTACCGTAGGCGTGCATTGGATCGAGTCTTACGCCAACGCAGACAAAACCAAGACCTTCTGCATCTACGAGGGGCCGAGCGAAGCGGCAGTGCGCAAGGCCGCCGAGCTCAACAGGCTTCCCGTTGATAGCATCACCGAAGTACCGGTGACACTCTCGCCGCGGTAAGCGGGGTGGTGGCGACGGCGCGCCCGGTCAGCTGTCGGGTGCGTCGGGCCGTCGGCGCGCGATCTCAATGGCTTGTGCGCGGGATGTGGCGCCGAGTTTGGCAAGGACAGCCGAGACGTGATGGTCGACGGTGCGCGTAGAGAGGAAGAGTCGCTTGGCAATCGCGGAGTTGGGCAAACCGTCGCCCAGCAGTTCGAGGATCTGCGCCTCGCGCCGCGTCAGTCCGAATGGATTTCGCTGCGTGGTGGAGCGGGCGCCGCGCGGAATGCCGCGGATGCCCCGTGTGCGCATCTGGCGGCGCAGGAATTCCGCGGCGGGCGCAGCTGCGAGTCGCGTGAAGATGGCGAGTGCCTCGCGCTGCTCGGACTCCTCGCCATAGCAGCCCAGCACGATCGCGTGCTCGTAGGGACAGCCGAGTGCCTGCCAGGCGGTCGCCGCTGCGCGCCACTCGCCCGCGATTTCCAGCGCGTACGGGTCGGCGATGTCGGCCGGCACGCTCTGAAGCGCATTTGCGCGCCACAGCCAGACCGCGAGCTCCCCCTTCATCCGTGGATCGCGCCGCTGCGACAAACATTCAAGGGCCGGCGTCACCTCGCGTACCACGCCTTTGAGATCGCCCGCGAGCCAGGCAGCTTCGGCGCGGATGGCCGCAAGCGTACCCAGGCGCTGCAACTCCGGTTGCGGTCCGGCGAGCTCTCGTGCTTGTCCCAGCGGGCCGCTTGCATCGGGATCCCCGCGGCGGATGCGCAGGTGCCCCAAAGTCCTCAGCGCTTGGATACGGGTCACCGAGGTTGCGCGCGGATGCAGCAGCACCGCCTCCACGTCTTCGCTCGCTTCGAGCCACCGACCCTGCTCGAGGTGCATGCGCGCGCGATACGCGAGCAGGTAGGGGCGGTAGATATCGAGGTCGCGCTCTTCGCAGTACGCCACACCGGCGCTGAGGTAGTCGGCAGCCTGCGCATACTGGCGCCGGGACACGGCCATGGCCGCAAGATTGGTATAGGCACTGCCGGCCTGCCTCTGCAAGTCATTGGCCAGCGCCACTTCCAGGCCGCGCTGCTGATCGTTGAACCCGGACGGATCGCCGACTATCAGGCGCGCTGTTCCCAGGACGATATAGGCATCGCTCAGGGTCTGGTTATTTGAGAACCGCTCCGCCAGAGCAATGGCTCGCTGTGCATACCCGATGGCCGACTCGCACTCATGGGACTCCATATCGAGGTCGGCCCGACTGCAATAGGCCAGCGCCAGTTCCGGACCCGGGGGGAGCGACTCGAGCACTGCAATGGCCTCAGCACAATAGCGGTCGGCCTCCGCGGTGCGTCCATCCCACCAGGAAAGGCCCGAGAGCCAGCACAGCGTATCGCCTTCCTGCAGGCGCGCTCCCAACCCACGCCAGATCTCGAGTGCCTCGCGCCGCGCGGCATACGCCTGAGAATAGGAGCCGATCAGTTGCCACTCATAGGACAGTTGCTCGAGCAGGCTGACGCGCTCAGCCGCAGACAGGCCGCCGGCGTACTCGAGCATGGTTTCGAAGTGCGCTGCGGCCTGCCGATGCGCACCGACAGAGATTGCCTGCGCGGCGGCGAGCGGCGCAAAGCGCAGTACGGCCTGCGTGTCGCGCGCCCCCGAGGCGTGATGCGCAAGGCGCGCAGCCGGCACCCCTGGCCGGGCGGTGAGTATCGCCAGCACCTTGGCATGCAGCTCCTTCCTGCGTGGCGATGGCAGGGAGTCTTCGAGCGCGCGGCGCACCAGCTCGTGCCGGTAGCTGAGCGAGCCGTCGGCGGACAGGACCATGCCGAAGCGCAGGCAGCCCGCTATGCCGCCAGCATCCGCATGCCCGGCCTGTTCGAGCAGCCACGCCTCGGTGCTTCTCGGGACGATGCAGGCGAGCTCGGCGATCTCGCGCGATCCCGGTGGCAGACGCGCGGCGCGGGCGAGAACCGCATCGCTGACGGTAGCCGGCACCCGCTCGGCGCCGGCCGCGAGCACCTCTGTCAGGAACAGCGGGTTACCTCCCGTAATGGCGAAAAGGCCCTCGGGAGACTTGTGGGCGCTGCGCGCGAGTTGCGCGACCGCGGACTCAGTCAGTGGCGCGAGCAATATGCGTCGCACGTTGGCGCGGGGCAGGTCACCGATGACGATCCGTAACGGGTGAGCTGAATCGACCTCTTCGTCGCGATAGGAGACGACAAGAATGGAGCGCGTGCGCTGAATGCGGCGTCCCAGAAACTTGAGCAGATCGAGCGTTGCCTCGTCCGCCCAGTGCATATCCTCGAACACGACCAGCGTGGCGGTTCGCTCCAGCTCGTTCAGAGCTGCCGTGAAGATACGGTCGCGGCTGGCGCCTGAACCGAGCGCCTCCAACAACTCCCCCGGGCACTGGCGCGCGATGTCGTGCAGCGGGGCGAGCGGTCGAGGCGTGAAGAGGTCGTCACATCCCCCCCACAGCACCCGCAGCTCGCGCTGCCTCGAGCACAATTCATGCAGAAGCGCCGTCTTGCCGACTCCAGCCTCGCCCCCCACCAGCACGACGCAGCCGCCGTGTTTCGACGCAGCGACGCGCCATTCCGCGAACTCGGCGAGGCACCGGTCACGCTCGAGAAGTTCCATGGGATCGGGCATCAAGGCGGATGGCGTTCACAGTTGCGAAGAGCGATATATTCTTGGGTATATTACAAACTCTGCCAGCGACCCCTCCGAACTAACGCGCTCGCACGATCGAATCCCTGAGGAGTACGCGATGAGAGTAGCACTTGCGGTGGGAGCAGTGGTCGTCGGCCTGTGTGTCAACGCCGAGGCAGCCGATCCGAGTTTTACACTGGTGAGTCCTGACCTGCCTGCCGGCAGGCCCATCGCCGAGCAATTCACCGCCAATGCTTTCGGGTGTCACGGTCCGAACGAGTCGCCCGAGCTGCAGTGGAGCCACGCGCCTGCCGGCACGAAGAGCTTCGCCGTAACCATGTTCGACCCTTATCGGCCGCCGGCATCCGGCTGGTGGCACTGGATGGTGTACGACATCCCGGCCGCCACGACGCAGCTGGCGCGCAAGGCCGGAGATCCCGGCAGCGCCGCCATGCCGCAGGGCGCAAAGCAGGTCAAGCCCGACGGCGAGGCTCCGGAACCCCACTACTATGGTCCCTGCCCCGACGAGGGGGACCCGCCGCACCATTACACCATCACGGTGTACGCGCTGAGTGTCGAGCACCTGAGCGTCCCGGCAACATCCACGCCCGCGAACGTCGACTACGAGATTTCAACGAAGACACTCGCCAAGGCAACCCTCGTGCGGTTGTTTTCGAGGCCGAAGAAGTCTCCGTGAGCACTGGCAATGCGGGCGCTCCTTGGCCGTGGCGGGTGAGCGCCGCCACCGCTACACGAAGAACCTGAGTTTATTCCGCCTATGAATACGCCTCGATACCTCGGTTTTATGCTGCTGGTAATTTCTGGGCTGGCCAGCCCAGGCGACGCTTGCGGCCGGACCTGCCAGGCAGTGCTCCGGAGACAACGCAGGCCTGAGCCTGCCGCCAGGGTTCTGCGCAACGCTGTTCGCGGACCACCTGGGGCACGCACGTCACCTCGCGATCGCGCCGGATGGGACCGTTTATGTGAACACCTGGAGCGGCGACTACTACACGTACGGCCATGTGGACCAACTGCCTCAGGGGGGCTTTCTCGTGGCATTACGCGACACGCATCGCCCAGGGGCGGGCGGATGTGGTGAAGCGCTTCGGCGATGGCATCGCGCAGGGAAGTGCGGGCGGAACGGGCATCGCGCTCTATAACGGCGCGCTGTATGCGGAGGTCAACGACCGTATCGTCCGCTATGCGCTGCCGCCCGGGACTTTCGTGCCAACCGGGAGAGCCGAGGTTGTCGTCTCCGGCCTGCCGCTCACGGGCGACCACCCCATGCATCCGTTTGTGATCGACTCCAAGGGCAATATGTTCGTGGACGTCGGCACGGCCACGAACGCCTGCGATATCGATAACCGCATGCCGGACACGAAGGGGCATGAGCCCTGCACCGAACTTGAGACCCGGGGCGGCATCTGGCGCTACGACGCCAACAAGTCAGGCCAGAGATTCTCTCCCGCGGAACGCTACGCCACGGGCATCCGCAACGGGGAGGGCATGGATTTCGACGCCGCGGGGCGGCTGTTCGTCACGCAGCACGGGCGTGATCAGCTGCTGGAGAACTACCCGAAACTATTCAGTGTGAAAAACGGACGCGAGCTGCCCGCCGAAGAGGTGTTCATATTGGAGCGTGGCGGCGATTACGGCTGGCCGAAGTGCTATTTCGACGGCTTGCAGGGCAAACTGGTGCTCGCTCCGGAGTACGGCGGCGACGGGGGCACCAAGATCGGCGTGTGCGCCGAAAAGCGTGGCCCGGTGTTCTTCTTTCCGGCGCATTGGGCGCCGAACGATCTCGTGATCTACAAGGCCGCGCAGTTCCCGACGGTCTATCAGGGCGGCGCGTTCATTGCGTTTCATGGCTCCTGGAATCGCGCGCCGGCGCCACAGGCAGGCTACAGCATTGTATTTCAGCCGCTTTCCGGCGCTCACCCTACCGGCCGGTACATCGTCTTCGCGGACGGCTTCGCTGGTCCATATCGGGAGCCGGGACGCGCCTTAGCGCGTCCGGGCGGACTGGCGATTGGCCCAGACGGGTCCCTGTACGTCTCCGAAGATATGCACGGCAAGATCTGGCGCATCACCTATGAGGGGCGGCCGGACACTGAACTGCAGGCCGCTGCTGCCCCGGCCGTCGCGGCGGATCGCGGGCATGGAATGGACGTTGCCTCGCTGCCCGTGGCACCGGGCGCCACGCGGGAGCAGGTGCTGCTCGGATCGCGCATCTTCTGGGGCGAATCCGCCGGCGGCACCTGCAGCGGCTGCCATGGATCGGACGGCAAGGGAAGCACCGTGGGGCCGAACCTAACGAGCGGCGAGTGGTCGTGGGGTGATGGCAGCTGGCAGGCGATTGCCGCGACCATCGATAAGGGTGTCATGCGTCCTAAGCACGCCGACGGCGCCATGCCGCCACGCGGCGGAGCACCGCTGAGCGATGCTGACGTTAAGGCCGTCGCGGCTTTCGTCTGGGCAATCTCCCATCAAAGCCAGAGTGTCCCTGCGACGTCGCGCAGGCACTAACCGAGGCTGCCCGGTCGTTCGCTGCGGCAAGACGACAAAGAATCGCGTGGAGCAGCGCCCGAGTCCGCTGCGAACGCCCGACCGTCGCCAGCAGCCTCTTTCGTCGTTGCGATGGCATCATTCACTAGGCGCTTCGGGTGCGCCGGTCTACGATTGAGCGCAGCGGCGCAGGTCGCGGATTGCGATTCACAGGGGGCATGCGAATGGTTAAGAACGCCGACACCGCTCGGACCGACGGCGGCATGGAGCACTTCGGTTACAAGGAGTCGCTCGATCGTGGCATCGGCAAGTTCGGCAGCTTTGCCGCCGGTGTCAGCTATATCTCGATACTCACCGGCACTTTTCAGCTTTTCTACTTCGGGTTCGGCAGCGCCGGGCCGGCCTACCTGTGGTCCTGGCCGATGGTACTTGTTGGCCAGCTCGCGGTCGCACTGTGCTTCATGGAGCTGGCCGCCAAATACCCCGTCGCAGGTTCGGTCTATAACTGGTCCAAGCAGTTGGGCAGCCGTATCGTGGGCTGGTCGGCGGGCTGGCTGATGCTCACCGCCTCGGTCGTTACGCTGTCTGCGGTGGCGCTGGCCCTGCAACTCAACCTGCCGCGCCTGTGGCGCGGCTTTCAGATCGTCGGCGATGGCAACGGCGCCTACGATTTCGCCACCAATGCCGTGATACTCGGTACGGCCCTGATCCTCTTCACCACTGTCGTCAATGCGCTCGGAGTGCGGCTGATGGCGATGATCAACAGCGCGGGCGTCTTCGTTGAGCTGATCGCTGCCTGTCTCATCGCAATCATTCTGGCGCTCCATACCACGCGCGGACCCGGAGTGTTTTTCTCCACAAACGGCTACGGCGCCGGTACCAGCGGCGGCTATCTCGGTGCATTTCTGGTGGCGTCGCTGGCCTCGGGATACGTCATGTACGGATTCGACACCGCGAGTTCGCTCGGCGAGGAGACGGTCGAACCGCGGCGCACCGCTCCCAAGGCAATACTGCGTGCCATCCTTGCCTCTTTCGTCATCGGCGGCGCGATCCTGGTGTTCGCGATCATGTCGGCGCCCAACCTGGCGGACCCGCAGATCGCCAGCAGCAGCGGCGGCTTGCAATACATCGTCGAACAGGTGATGTGGGGGCCGTTGGGCAAGCTGTTCCTGGTCTGCATCGTGATTGCAGTGAGCGTATGCGCGCTCGCCGTGCACACCGCCGCGATCCGCTTGACCTTCGCGATGGCGCGCGACAATGCGCTGCCGTTCGGCGAGAAACTCGCCCGGGTGAATCCCGACACTCAGACGCCAATCACTCCCGCGGTCGTCATCGGCGTGATTGCCGCGTTGATCCTGGTCGTCAACATTGGGCAGCCGAAGATCTTCACCGTGCTGACGTCGATCGCGGTGATCATGATTTACTTGGCCTACCTGATGGTGACCGGCCCGCTGCTGCTTAAGCGTTTGCATGGGCATTGGCCCCCCGCGGATCTCGCGGCGGGCGGCTACTTCACCATGGGCAAGTGGGGCCTGTTGGTCAATGTCCTCGCGGTGCTGTGGGGCGCTGGCATGGCCCTGAACCTCGCCTGGCCGCGCGAAGCTGTCTACGGCACGCCCTGGTACAACACGTGGGGTGCCTTCGCGTATACGGGGGTGATCTTGGGAACCGGCTTGTTGTGGTACGGCCTCAAGGGTCGCCATTACATCGGTACGCTGGCCTCACACGCCGTGGTCAGCATGAACGAGGTAGCGCAGGCGAAGACCTGACGCGACAGCCGGGATGCGCGTTCGGCCTCGGTGTTATCAGAGTCGCACCGTCAGTCAGCCAGCCGATAGTCAGCGGTGCGGCTGAGGTTCTGCGCTGTTCCACCAGCCCCCGCCGAGTGCTAGGAACAGCGCGGCGGTATCCGCATAGCGGTTCGCCTGGGCCTGCACCTGACTCAGCACGGTTTGCTGGTATGCCTGCTCGGCAGTGAGAAGCTGCAGGTAGTTGGCGTAGCCCGCCCGCTGCTGCTTTTGCACCAGATCGAGGCTGGTACGGGCAGCCTCGACTGCGGCAGTACTGGCCATTAAGGTATCTGCGTCATGCCGCAGAGCGCTTAAGGTGTCCGCCACATTCTGAAACGCTCCCAGAACCGTGCTTTGATATTGCTCGTCGGCCTGTGCATAGGCGGCTCGCGCGGCACGTTCTTTGTGCAGCAGCGTCCCACCCTGAAAAATCGGCTGGCTCACTCCGACGCCCACGTCCCAGAATGTATTGCTCGCGGAGAACAGATCCCTCATCGCCAGGGCCGATTGACCGGCATCCGCGGTCAGGAGAATGTTGGGGAGGCGGTTCGCGACTGCGACACCAATCCCGGCCGAAGCCGCGTGCAGGTTCTCCTCCGCCTGGCGTATGTCGGGACGTTGCTCGACGAGTTTTGAGGGCAGGCTGAGCGGCAATTCCATCGGAAGCTCCAGTTGTGCGAGCTTGAACTCCTCGGTCGGGCCCTGGCTCGGGAAAGTTCCGGACAACGCCGCCAGCAGATCCCGCTGCTGCGCTAACTGCTTGAGCAGCTGCGGCAGTGTTGCGCTTACCTGCGCGAGCTGCGCTTCCTGGGCAGCAACATCAAGGCGGCTGGCATAGCCTTCCAGCTGTTGCTGGCGCAGAACTGCCAGAGCGCGCGTGTTGGAGTCGATCAGAGCCCGCGTGGCATCGATCTGCGCGCGCAGCGATGCCTCCTGGATCGCTGCGGCCACAACATTAGCGCTTAGCGCGATTTGCGCCGCCACCAGCTCGAAGCGGGTCAGCTGTTCCTGCGCTTGCAGGGCCTCGACCGTGCGGCGATTCAAACCGAATACATCCGCAGCGTATGAAACGCTCAGCTGAGGTGTAAACAGGCTGTAGTAGAAGGCGCCCGAGCTCGGGGTCGGAGCAAGCTCTTCGGAGGTCTTGCTGCGACTTGCGGAGAAAGCTCCCGTGAGGCTCGGGTAGTAGGCCCCGCCTTGAGCCAAAACGTTCTCATGCGCCAGCGTCAGGGCCGCGCGCGCCGCCTTGACGTCATGATTCGCGGCCAGGGCGCGCTCGACTAAAGCGTTTAGCGGAGGAGACTGAAAGAGGGCCCACCACTCGGCGCTGATTTCTTGCCCCTCAACAAACCGCTGCGCATCACCGCCGATGACATTAGGAGTTCTTGCTGGTCGCGACCACAGGGGTCGCGGTGTAAGCAGTCACCTCGGGAGCGGCCGGCCTGTGAAAATCCGGGCCGACCGTACAGCCACTCGCCACGAGGGCCAGCAGAGGTAGCGCGAGCGGCCAAACCGGCGTTCGAGTCATCATGCGGGCGTCGCCGCGGAATCATTGCGGGGCAGAAGTGCCAGGGTCAGAGCCGGCACCACCGTCAGCAACATGATCGAGCCCAGGAGCATCCCGCCGACCACGACTGCGGCGAGCGGTCGCTGCACCTCGCTGCCGATGCCGGTCGAAATCGCCGCCGGCAGGAGGCCAATCCCGGCCGAGAGACTCATCATCAGCAGCGGTCGCATGACCGTGGTGGCCGCCACGAACATGGCCTCTTGTGCCGTGCGGCCGCTCTGGCGTGCCTGGGTATAGTTGGTGATCATGAGGATGCCGATCATGACCGACACGCCGAACAGGGAGACAAAGCCGATCGCAGCCGAGATGCTGAAGTGGAGTCGCGAAAGGTACAGCGCAAAGACGCCACCCGCGACCACAAACGGCATCCCCAGGAGCGCCAGCAGACAGTCGCGTGCCGAGTTGAACAGGGTGTACAGGAGCCCGAGGATCAGCACCAGGCTGATGGGCACAATTACCAGCAGGCGCTTTTGCGCTGCCTCAAGCTGCCCGAACTCACCAGCCCACACCAGCCGGTAGCCAGTCGGGAGCTTTACATTCCGCGCGATGCGTTCCTGGGCTTCGGCGACGGCACCTCCCAGATCGCGTCCGCGCACGCTGAATTTCACCGGAATGAACCGCTGGTTGCTCTCGTGATAAATCCAGGCGGCGCCGGTGTCCAGAGTGATGCTCGCCAGCTCTCGCAGGGGAATGTAGGTGTCGTCGCCGTTTACGGTCGGCACCGGAACGCGCAGGTCGCGGATCTTGTCGATACCGTCCCGCTCCTCCTGGGCATAGCGCACTGCGAGGTCGAACTGCCGGTCTCCTTCCAGCACGGTCGTCGCGGAGGCACCGGCCAGGGCCGCCTGAATCACGGTGTTGACGTCGCCGGTATTCAGACCGTAGCGGGCGGCGGCGACTCGTTCGATCTTGATGTCGAGGTTCGGTTGTCCGAGTACGGGGAAGACACCCAGGTCGGTGATGCCGCGGATCTGGCTCATCTGCTGCCGCACCGCGCTCGCAATCCGGGTCAGCATTTCAAGGTTGGGTCCGACGATTTTGACCGAATTTGCCGCTTTGACTCCGGAAATCCCTTCCTCGATGTTGTCCTGAATATATTGAGAGAAGTTAAAAGTGACGCCGGGGAGTTCGCGCTCGAAGGCGTTGTTCACCTCGTCGGTGAGCTTGTCCTTGGTCACGCCGCTCGGCCATTGCTCCTGCGGCTTGAGAACCGCAAACAGTTCCACGTTTGAGAACGGCGCAGCATCGCTGCCGTCGTCCGGGCGGCCGTGTTGTGAAAAGACTGTCACGACCTCGCGGATATCTTAAGAGGATCAGGCGCATTTTGCGCGCCGCGGCCTCGCCATCTTCCAGTGACAGTGTCATGGGCATGGAGGCGCGAATCCAGAAATTGCCTTCCTCCAGCGCGGGCAGGAATTCACTGCCTAACCGGGGCAAGAGCAAGCCCGCAAGGGCGAGGAAGATCATGCCAGCAGCGGCTATCAGCCAGCGATGCGCCAGCGAGAAACGCAGCACGGGTCCATAGAGCACATGCAGCCCACGGACGATGAACGTCTCGGATTCGGCGACCGTTTGTGGCAGCAGCAGCGAGCAAAGCACGGGAGTCACCGTGAACGTCGCAATCAGCGCGCCGGCCAGCGCGTAGGCGTAAGTACGCGCCATGGGTCCGAAGATCGCGCCCTCCACACCCTCCATCGTGAACAGGGGGACGAAGGCCGCGACGACGATAAGGGCGGCAAAAAACACCGCTTTGTCGACCTGCAGCGCGCTGATCAGGATCAGGCGGAGGCGGTCGGTCCAGCCCTTTGCGGGTGTGGCGTGGTGCGGTGTCGAGGTCGGGTCTGGCCCCCAGTACTGGCCGGCCAGCTTTTCCAACAGAGTTTGCCGTGCGTCCGCAGGCGCCTGGAAGTTTCGAAAGACGTTCTCGACCAGAATGACGGCAGATTCGACAATGATGCCAAAGTCCACCGCGCCCAACGAAAGCAGGTTCGCACTCTCGCCACGCACCACCAGCACAATGATTGCGAATAACAGAGCAAATGGAATGTTGAGGCCAACGATCAACGCGCTGCGCAGATCTCCCAGAAAAATCCACTGGATGAGGAAAACCAGCAGACAACCCAACGCGAGGTTGTGGAAAACGGTGTGCGTAGTGACATCTACCAGGGAGCCGCGATCATAGAAGGGAACGATCCTCACGCCAGGTGGCAAGCTGCCGTCGCGGTTCATGCTGACGACAGCCGCCTTGACCTGCGGCAGCATGGCGGAGGTCTTCTCGTCGCGGCTCATCACCACGATCCCGGAGACCGCGTCGTCTTCACCATCATGCCCCCAGATCCCCAGGCGCGGCACGTGGCCGACTGAGACCCTGGCGATATCCTTAATCTGCACCGGCACGCCGCTCACCTCGGTCAGGACGACATTTTCGATGTCATCCAGCCGACGGCCCTGCGTCAGATCGTCATTTCCCCCATCATCGATCAGTCCGATGCCGCGTATGTTGATCGATTGCTGGCCGACGCGAATCTCCCGGCCGCCGACGTTGAGATTGGCGTTGCCGAGAGCGTTCAACACCTGTGCCACGCTTAGACTGTAAGCCTCGAGGGCGCGCGGGCGCACCTCGACCTCAAACTGCTTGGTGGGACCGCCCCAGCTGTTGATCTGCACAACGCCGGGGATCGTCAGAAGTCGTCGCCTGACGATCCAGTCCTGCACCGTGCGCAGGTTGCTCAAGCCAAAGTGTGGCGGCCCCACAATCTGGTAGCGATAAATCTCCCCGGTCGTACTGTTCTGCTGGATGGTGGGAATCACGCCGCCAGGGAGATTCACGTTCTGTTGTAGCGCGATGGCCGCTTGGCTGTAAGCAAAGTGAAAGTCGACGCCGTACTTGAACAGCACACGGACGAAGGACAGGCCGTAGAACGAGGTCGAGCGTATGACATCGATACCCGGAGTCGTGTACAGGCCGATTTCCATCGGGCGCGTGTAATAGCGCTCCATTTCTTCGGCTGAAAGGCCCGGAGCCTGTGCGGTGATCTCGAGAATGACCGGTGTCGGATTGGGATAGGCCTCGATGTTGAGCTGCCGAAAAGCCGTGACGCCGGCGCCTATGAACAACAACAGGCCGAACACGACGACGGCACGACGACTCAGACAGAAAGCGATCAGCAGCTTGAACATCGCGCAGTGGCCGGCGCGCGCTAATCGCTCGGCGGTGCTTCGAGCAGGTTGCTCAGGAATACCCCGCCATCTGTGACCAGAAGTTCCCCAGGCCGCAGGCCCTCGACTACCTGATAGCGTCCGTCTGCCTGCAGGCCCAGTGTTACCGGGCGCTGCAGGAAGTGATGACGATCGGTGGTAACCCAGGCGACCATGGTGCCGTCCCCCTCGCGTACGAGCGCCGATGCGGGAACGGCAGGAGAATCGACCGGACCACCAATCCGCACAGTGACGTCAGCCAACATGCCCGGTCGCAATTCGTCCCTTGCGTCCGACACCTGCGCACGCGCGGTCATGCGATGAGTGTCCGGGTCAACGGTCGTGTAGATCCTGGCAATACGTCCACGCCAGACGCGGCCCGGATAGGCGGCGACCTTCACCGTGACCGCCTGGCCCGCCCGCAGCAGCGGGCTATCGCTCTCAGTGATGTTGGCAACCACCCATTTGCCAGAGGAGCGGGCCACCTCCCTGTGAAGCCTTCCCGTGGCGATCATGCGGTCGATCTGCGCAGCCGTCTTGCCGAGCGCGCGCACCGCATCGCGCGCGGCTCTCAGCGCTGCCGCGGCGGTCTGATGATCCGCTGTCGCCTGGTCGATGTCCTTTTGAGCGATGCCGTTTGCCTCGCCCAGGCCCTGTAGGCGTACGAGCTCCTTGCCGGTGAGGGCGAAGGTCGCCGCGGCACCGATCAGGGTGGACTCGGCCTGGACTATTGGCAGGTCCTCGTCGAAAGCAACACTTGCCACCGCATTCCGTTCGATCAGGAATGAATAGATCCCGACGGGCTCTACCTTAATTGCGTTCTGTTGCGCCTCAGTCAGCTCCACTGTCGGAACGGCCTGCGCTGCGGGGGCCGCACGGATGCCGGCGGGTGTCGTCGCGGCGCCCGCGTGGCCCTGATCGCACGCAGTCTGCGAAATGCCGGCAACCATCGCGAGTACGACGTATACGAGTTTCATCTAGTGATATGCACGGGCACCGCCACGTGCTCCTTTGCTGCAGGTGGCCGCGAGGGCGGCCGTTCACCGCCACACCGACTCCCTGCTCGTCGGAGTGCGGGCAACGCTCAAATTGACTGATTTACGCTGGTTGCCGGCCTCATTGTAGGAAGAGGCAGCGGTTCCAGGAGGTGAACGAACAGTTACCGATTGGTAATGTGTTGCACGGCGTTCACAAATCAGGCGCTGTCCAGAGCCGGAAGCGTGAGGCGCGCGATCAAACCCGGCGCAGCGTCGTCGAGCTGCAAAGTGCCACCATGCAAGCGGGCGATGGCCATGACGCTCGCGAGTCCCAAGCCCCATCCCGGCACGCTTCGATCAAGGCGGTGGAACCGGGTACCGACCCGGGAACGCTCCTCGAGCGGGATGCCGCAGCCATTGTCCCGCACGGTAATCGCAACGAGTGACTCGCTCCGCAGCGTGTCTACGTGTATGGCGCCGCCCGGAGCGGTGTATTTGATGGCGTTGTCGAGCAAATTGGCCATGGCATTGGCCAGCAGATCTCCATCGCCGGCGGCGTGGGGATCGCCACCTAGCGCGTGCGTAAGCCTTAATCCCTTCGCCTCCGCCACCGGATCGTAGAGTTCGAGAACATTCACAGCAACAGCGTTGAGAGATACCGGCGCAAAGGTCTGGCGGCGCGCGCCGGATTCCACTTCTGCGATCTGCAGCAGTTTGTCGAAGACTACATTCAGGTCTTCAATCTCGCGAATCGCAAGATCTGTCGCCTCGGCCAGCCCCTCCCGCGACCCCAGTTTATGTGCCTTGTGCAGGCGAGCCAGGATTCGTGACAGAGGCGTTCGGATATTGTGGGCGATAGTGTTTGAAACATGGCGGACACCTTCCATGAGAGCGTGGATCCGATCCAGCATCGCGTTGATGTCCCGGCTAAGTCGGGCAAACTCGTCGTCTTGCTGGGACACGGGAACCCGCTGGCTGAGGTCGCCCCGCTCGATCTGCAGTGCTGTTTGCCGGATGGCGCCTATGCGACGTTCCAATTGGTGTCGGAACACGAGGGCGCCGGCAACCGCCATCAACAGCGCGATTGACGCTCCGAACAGGCAGGCGCGGCGGATCGAGCGCTCAAGGTCATATTGATCATGCATGTCGCGCCCCACCACCAAGGCGCCGCCATCGGGCAATCGTGTGACCCGAATCCGACTCTGAGAGTCTCTTCCTGCCCGAATCACGCGCTGCTCTACGATGCCGCTCACTGGGGCCGTGAGATTCGGCGTGAGCGCAAGATTGCCAACCGTCTTGACGCCGCTCGGGTCGACAAGGAGGTAGATCTCGGTGTCCGAATCTATGCCGTCGCCAAGCAACTCATTAATTCGTGTCGCGAGGGCGTCCGCGCCGTTCTTTCTAAAGTAGATGGCCAGACGGTCGGTCGAAGTATCGATCTGGTGGTCGATCTGGCGCTTCCACACACCAACTGTCTGTTGATAAAACACGCCGAGTAACACACCCATGGTCAGTAAGACCAGGCCGCCATAGATAAGAGCTTGGCGAAAGGCGATTGACCCCAACCACCTTGCCGGCGAGATCCTCACGCTGGTGCCTCATCCGCAGCCGCGTCCTCCGATATCATGTATCCGACGCCGCGGACGGTGTGAAGCAGAGGCGGGGAAAAGTCCTTGTCGATCTTGTTGCGCAAGCGACTGATGTGCACGTCGATTACGTTGGTCTGGGGATCGAAGCGATAGTCCCACACCGCTTCCAACAGCATAGTACGCGTCACCGGTCGACCCCGATGCATCATCAGATAGGCAAGTAACCTGAATTCGCGTGGCTGCAGCGGTATGGGCCTGCCAGAGCGCGCGACGCTGCGCGAGATTAAGTCAACGCTCATATCTGCTATGTGCATTTCGCGGACGTCTTTCCCGCTTTCGGCTCGGCGCAGCAATGCCTCGATCCGCGCAGCGAACTCGGAAAATGCAAAGGGTTTGGTGAGGTAATCATCGCAGCCGGCTTTTAGACCGCGCACGCGCTCATCGGTTGCCGCCAGCGCACTCAGCACCAGCACCGGGGTTTTCTTGCCGAGTCCCCTCAGCGTCTTGAGTATCGAGAGTCCATCGACGTCATCGGGCAGCATGCGATCGAGCACGATGACGTCCCACATCTCGCGAGTTGCTCGCTCAAGGGCCTCAACGCCGCCGTGGCTAGTGGTCACCAGCCAGCCAAGCTCGCGGAGACCGTCGGCCGTGTAACGGGCGTTGTCGGCGTCATCCTCAATGATGAGGCAGCGCGGCATATCCAGTCTTTGAGCTAGTGCAGTCCCGGGATGGTATCGCGGTCGATTCCAGCGAGGGTAGTCGCGATAGCGCCAACTCATGCGTCACTGAGGCGGCGCGGATGTTCTCGGTCTTGGCTCCAAACAGGAAAAGCGAGACCATGGAGCGCAATGACCACGCGGTGTTCTCGGGAAGATGGCCATGAAGATAAAGGATTTTCGCGTCGAACCCGGGGACGAGGTCGAGCTTCGAAAGTGGCCGACCCGCATAAAGCCAGTGTACGCCTCGAAGCAGCACTACCAAGAACTGCTGAGCCAGCGCGTCTCGGAACTCAGTTCACGGCAACAGCTGCTATATGCGTCCGACAGCTACGCCATTCTGTTGATACTTCAGGCCATGGATGCGGCCGGAAAAGACGGCGCCATTCGGCACGTCATGTCTGGGGTAAATCCGCAGGGTTGCCAGGTGTTCAGCTTCACGCATCCCAGCGCAAGTGAGCTGCAGCACGACTTCCTCTGGCGTTCCACCCGCGATCTGCCTGCGCGCGGACGGATCGGAATCTTTAATCGGTCCTATTATGAAGAGGTGCTGATAGCTCGGGTCCATCCAGAGATTCTCCGGGAGGAGGGCCTGCCGGGGCGGACACCTGGCAAGCACGCGATCTGGCATGAGCGGTACCAGTCAATTGTGGACTTGGAAAGACACCTCCATCGCAACGGAACCCGCATCATCAAGATCTACCTCCACCTCTCGAAGGAGGAGCAGCGAAAGCGCTTCCTCGAGCGCATCGATCATCCGGAGAAGAATTGGAAGTTCAGCCTGGCGGATGTGCAAGAACGCGCATTCTGGAAGCAATATATGAAGGCTTATCAGAAGTGCATTAGCGCAACCAGTACAGCGCACAGTCCGTGGTACGTCGTTCCGGCGGACGACAAGGCAAACGCTCGGCTCATCGTCTCGCACATTCTTCTGGATACGCTCGACGCGCTGAAGCTGAGATACCCAATGCAAAGCGCGAAGCGCAGGCGGGAGCTCCGATTGATCCGCAAGTACCTCGCACGCTAAGGCGCCGACAACGTTCGGAGAGTGGCTCTACAAGTCTGCCGCGACGAAGCCGCAGCGAGTAGATCCAAGCAGACTGCTTCCGAATCTTGACGGAAGCCATGGCGACCCTGGAGGAGGCGACATGAGATTCTTTTCTCCTTTACATCGCCTCTGCGGCCGACAATCTCCCCGTAACCCGCAGGAATGACGCAGAAACGCGCAGCATGGAAAGCACCTGACATATAGGCATTTCATCCCATCAAACGGCTCGAAGGATCGATCGGCGGATCTCGGTCGCTTCCATGATGGACTGGAGCCATCAAGAAATATATGTCTTTTAAATCAAGGATTTACTAACTCGTGAAAAACTCCGTCCCCTTTACGTCTCCTCTGGCTTCAGTTAATTAGCTTCTCGCTCCGGAACCGCACCACGAGCAGGAGGTCAGTTCAATCGATCGCTGACGGCTTCTTGCGTCCCTTGGGAACAAGCCGCGTCTCAATGTGACGGCGTGTGCGAAGAACTCCGTACCGACCATATGCCAAACGCTGAAGACATCTGGCAGGAGCATCAACACCGCTTGCGACGCTTCATCGCACGGCACGTCGATGATGTCAGCTCTGTGGACGACATCCTGCAAAGTGTCTTTCTCAAGCTGCACACGAGCTTGGGAACGGTTCGATGCCGCGGGAGCCTGTCTGCGTGGTTGCACCGGGTCGCGGCAAACGCGGTTGCCGACCATTTCCGTGCGGCAAAGCGCTGGGAGGAATTGCCGGACGAGCTCGCGGCGCCCGAACCGGAGCGAAACTACATCGCCGAGATGGCGCTTTGTCTGGAACCACTCATGGCTGGTTTGCCTGACAGGTACCGGGCGGCCTTAGTGCTCTCCGAAATCAAAGGCCTGCCCCTCAAGGAAGTCGGCGAGCTCTTAGGGATCGGCTTGTCGGGTGCGAAGTCCAGGGTGCAGCGCGGACGCCAACAACTGCGACGGCAGCTCGCGCAGTGCTGCGATGTTCAGATTGAGCGGGGCGCCATCGTGGACTGTGACATTCGCGAGAGCACCGGCGTTTGCAGGTGCGGTCCTCGCTAATCTGCGTCTTTTTGTCCCCATCCCCGTCTATTAAGGCAGTTGCGCAGAGTGAAGCGTCTGCAGTGCCACGTGGCGCTGAGGCGATCGCTGCGCGGTGAACGCACGTTGCCTTAACGTAGGGATTAGTACCATGTTGCTTCATGTGCGCGCGACGAACGATCGACGTCTGTTGTCGGCCCTTGCGCTGACCGTGGCCATGAGCGCTTCTGCGCAGAATCCGTTGGAGACGCTGCCCAACAATTACAAGCTGGACATGGAGAATCAGTGGGTCCGGGTAATCAGGGTTCACTACGCTCCTCACGAGAAAGTTCCAGTTCACGACCACGCCGAAGGACCGGTCGTGTACGTTTATCTGACCGATGGCGGCCCGGTTCGCTTTCAGCACTTTACGCCGCGCGAGGTACTCGCCATTCGGCCCGCCACGAAGCAGGGCGGCTTTCGCATGCACCACGCTCTTGTCGAGCGACATTCGGTAGAAAACACGAGTGACACGCCCAGCGATTTCCTCCGCGTGGAGCTTAAGGCGCTGTCTTCAACGAGCCAGATTCCGGACTTGAAAGTTGATCCACCCATCCTTTCTGCAGGCGAGAACCTGGAGAAGGTGGAATTTGAGGACGAGAACCTCCGGATTGTTCGCTCTGTTTGTGCGGTTCATAAGACCTGTATTGCCAGAGAAGTCCTGTCGCCGGGGCTCGAGATCGCCTTCACACGCGTAACCCTGACCGGGAACGCTGCGACACTCGTGCGCATCACGTCGCGGGCCGCGCAGGTCCGCTGGATAAGTCCCGTTGCCCATGAAGAGGCTCGGAATCCCGGACCGGTCACCGCTCACTGCCTGCGGATTGAATTCAAGGGCGCGCGGTGATTTCCATATCCGTTTGGCCTTTCTCTCCCGTTTGCCGTGCGGCTTATATTTCCATATAATTGGAAGTATGAAAGCAATGGAAGCCATCTCTGCCCTGAATGCTCTTGCGTCTGAGGCACGCCTCGCCGTCTATCGGATGCTGGTGAAACGTGGCCCCGAGGGATACACGCCGTCCGAACTGAGCGAGCGCCTGGATCTTCCTGCGCCGACGCTCTCGTTCCACCTTAAAGGCCTGGTGCAGGCCGGCTTGGTCATCAGCCGTCGGAACGGCCGCAATCTCTTTTACAGCCCGAACTTCGAGCACATGACCGCTCTGGTCGTATTCCTCACTGAAAATTGCTGCAGCCTCTCGGAGGAGGGCTGTGGCACGACTTGCCCGCCGGCTGCCGCGGTCCAACCAAGGAAGAGAGCATGAAACGCTTACACGTCCATGTTTCGGTCCGGGATCTTGAGGCGTCGATCCGCTTCTATGTCGAGCTCTTTGCGTCTGAGCCGTCGGTGCGCAAGTCCGACTACGCGAAGTGGATGCTAGAAGATCCCAAGGTCAATTTCGCGATCAGCCGCCGCGCGAGCCAGGTCGGGATCAGGCCTGGCGTCCAGCATCTGGGGATCCAGGTCGAGGATCGGCCTGAACTCGAGGAGGTCTACGCCCGGCTGAAGCGGGCCGAAGCGCCCGTGTTCGAGGAGGGCGCGACGACCTGTTGCTATGCACAAAGTGAAAAAAACTGGATCGACGATCCCCAGGGAGTTCCGTGGGAGGTCTTTCTCACCACGGGGGAAAGCACGGTGTATGGCCGCGACCAGGTGGGACCGCAGGCCGAGCCGTGCTGCGCGGCGAAGTGCGGCTCGCCCGTTTAGCGGCGACCCTTGCCATGGATGAATTGGCGGTGGTTACCCAGAGCGACTTAGAGGCGGTCAGTGCGTTACTGCAATGCGCTGGATTGCCTACGAGCGATCTTGAGACTGCAAGGCCAGAGTTTCTAGTGGTACGTGAGGACGGACGGATTATCGCTGCCGGCGCGCTCCAGCGGTTCGGTTCTACGGCCCTGCTGCGCTCCGTCGTCGTCGCCCCCGAGTGTCGGGGAGGCGCTGTCGGTCGAAGGATTGTCGAGGAACTTGAGCGCGCGGCGCGGGAGGCCAGGATTGGGCGCCTGGTGCTTCTCACGCATACCGCGCGAGATTTCTTCGCACACCTGGGTTATCGCGTGATCGAGCGCTCTGAGGCGCCTGAAGAAGTGCAGGGAAGTGAGGAGTTTCGCTCGCTATGTCCCGCTTCAGCCACGTGCATGGTCAAGATAATCTGAGCAACGCGTCAGATGGCTGAGACGGCGTACAACGTGCTGTTCCTACGCACTGGAAATTCAGCGCGCAGCATCCTGGCGGAAAGTCTCATGAACCACTGGGGCCGGGGGGGAGTTCCGGCCCTCAGCGCCGGCAGCCGTCCCAAGGGCCAGGTGCACCCTATCGCACATGAGCTGCTAAGGAAAATGAAAATGTCGACGGAAGGGCTTCGCAGCAAGAGCTGGGAGGAATTTGCTGTTCCGGGTGCGCCGACCCTGATTTCGTTTTTACGGTCTGCGACAACGGTGCCGCCGAGGTCTGCCCTTACTGGCCCGGACAGCCCATGACCGCGCATTGGGGAATTCCTGATCCGGCGGCCGTCGCGGGGACTGATCAGGAGAACCGGGTGGCTTTTCGCACGGCCTTCAAATTGCTCGACAACCGCATCAAGATCTTCACGAGTCTCCCACTCGCTTCGCTTGATCGCATCAAGCTTCAGGAGCAGCCCGACTCGATTGGCAAGATACGTGCCCAGGAGAGACCGTGAGCCTGGTGCGGCGCCTTTCCGCCGAAGGGGTGGGCTCCGCTCTACTGGCGGCCACCGTAGTCGGCTCCGGCATCATGGCGCAGCGGCTGGCCGGCGGAAATCTTGCGGTTGCGCTGTTGGCGAATACCGCCGCGACGGTGGCGGTTCTCGCGACACTCATTGCGCTGCTCGGGCCAGTAAGTGGCGCGCATTTCAATCCCGCAGTTTCTTTTGTTGAGGCCCTTCGCGCGAAACTCCTATGGCGTGACTTAGGTCCTTACGCTCTTATTCAGGTGGTCGGGTGTTGCGTCGGGGCGCTTCTCGCCCATCTCATGTTTGAACTCCCGCTACTCCAGGTGTCCGGTCATGTCAGGGCCGGGCCAGCGCAGTGGCTGGCTGAGGCCGTGGCTACTTCCGGCCTCCTGCTCGTGATCCTGGGGCATCGGCGATCGCAAGACGGCCCCTGGATGATCGCCGCCTGGATTGGAGGGGCCTACTGGTTTACCGCGTCGACCTCTTTCGCCAATCCGGCGATCACGATCGCGCGATCCATGACGGACACGTTTGCCGGCATACGTCCGGCTGATATGCCCGCCTTCATCGCCGCGCAGTTCATCGGCGCTTTGCTCGGACTAGGTCTGGCTCGAGCGCTGTTCAAACCAGCAGCCCTTTCCGCGGATGGAGAGACGGCAGCCTCCGACGCCCAGCCCGCGCGCATCCCTGCCGCATCCTGGATGAAACAACAAGATGCTCGGGTCACGATCTACCACAATCCTTCCTGCGGTACGTCGCGAAACGCGCTCGCGCTGATAGGCAACGCTGGTGTGGAACCGACCATCATCGAGTACCTGAAGACGCCGCCGGATCGGGCGACTCTGGTCGACCTACTGAAGCGCATGAACATGAAGCCCCGTGAGCTGCTGCGCGAGAAGGGTACGCCCTACGCCGACTTGGGACTGGCCGAGCCGCGTTGGACGGATGAAGAGCTGATCGACCAGATGCTGGCCCACCCGATCCTCATTAACCGTCCCATCGTGGTAACCCGTTGGGGAGTCAAGCTCTGCCGCCCATCCGAGGCGGTCCTCGAGATTCTTCCGTTAGCACAGCGGCCCGGCTTCAGGAAGGCGAGGTTGTCATCGACCCGAGTGGGCGGCGCGTCATCTGATCACGGCGCCTCAACACCCAAAACTGCGCAAACAAAATACGCAGAAATATCGCAAGTACGCCGGAAACAATTTTGAATAACGGGGTCAATTAGTGCGTAACCGCCGCGGAACGATGCGCGAAGGTCTTCGCCTCCTGGTGGACGATCGTTTTGCCGCTGCGGAGCCTGACGATCGCTGTGTAGCGTGTGGAACCGTCCGATTGCTTGCGGACTTTCGATGTAAGGCATGGCGACCTCAGAGGCGACATGACATTCTTGTCGCCTATATGTCGCCTCTGCAACTCAAGAACTCCCCCTGATGCCCAGAAATCCCGCAGAAACACGCATGCACGGAAAGCCTACGGAAAAAGGCATTTCGCACAGAAAAAGCGCAGGAATAATCGATCGGCGGATCTCGGTCGCTCCCATGATGGATTGGACGGATCGGCACTGCCGCTATTTTCTGCGCGGCTTCGCTACGGACGTGCTTCTCTACACCGAAATGATCACGGCTGCGGCGATCGTGCGCGGTGACCGTGCGCGCCTTCTGGCCTTCGATGCGGAAGAACGGCCGGTCGGGTTGCAGCTGGGAGGCAGTGAACCCGGGGAGCTTGCGGCTGCGGCGCGCGCGGGCGAGGAGGCCGGCTACAGCGAGATCAATCTCAACTGCGGTTGCCCGAGTGAGCGGGTTGCCAGTGGCTCGTTCGGGGCCTGTCTGATGGCTGAGCCGGCGCGTGTGGCCGCTTGTGTCACGGCCATGCGGGCGGCAGTCAAACTTCCGGTGACGGTCAAGATGCGTATCGGTGTCGTCAGCGCGGATGCGCGCGATGCTCGCGCGGCCGTGGGCAGCTTCGATGAAACTGACTTCGAAGCCCTGTGCGGCTTTGTCGAGAGCGTGCGGGATGCCGGTTGCGAGGTCGCCATCGTGCATGCCCGCAAGGCAGTGCTCGGGGGACTCTCACCGAAGGCTAACCGCGAGATTCCGCCGTTGCGCTACGACGTGGTACAGCGGCTGACGCAGCAATTTCCGCAACTGCCCATCGTGGTCAACGGCGGTCTGCGTGAGCCGACTGAGGTGCTCGCGGCGCTCACGTGGTGCGCCGGAGTCATGTTGGGGCGCGAAGCTTACCATCGCCCTTTTGTGCTCGCCGAGCTGCAGCAGGCTCTCTATCCCGGCGCACACGTCACGCCGACGCGCGAACAGATGATCGAGCGGATGCGCAGCTATGCGTCGCAGCAGATGGCGCGCGGCGAGCGCCTCTCCGCCATCACCCGTCACATGCTTGGGCTATATGCGGGGCAGCCCGGTGCACGTGAATACCGCAGGGCGCTCAGCGAAGGCGCCAGGGCGCCAGGGGCGGGCGCCGAGCTGTTACGACGGGCAATTCCGGCTGCGGCGCTCGCTGCCCCCTAGTCAGTAGCCGGCCGCAGGGCTTGCGTATAATCTGTCGGACTTAATGGGCAAGGATATTGAACTAGCTATCCTTTTCGCGGACGTCGTAGGATCGACGCGCCTCTATGACACCATGGGCGACGTCCGCGCCCGCGACATGGTGGCCATCTGTATCGAGGTGATGCGCACTGCGACCGAGCAGCGCCAGGGAACGGTGATCAAGACCATGGGCGATGAGGTCATGGCTACCTTCCCCAGCGCCGACGCGGCACTCAATGCCGCAGCACAAATGCAGCAGCAGATCTCAACGCACGCGCAACTCAAAGTCGACGGCCAGCCGGTGGCCATTCGCATTGGTTGTCATTTCGGGCCGGTAATGCTTGAGAACCGCGACGTGTTCGGGGCTGCGGTACACACCGCCAATCGCATGACCAGCCAGGCCAAGGCCGGGCAGATCGTGACGACCGCAGCCACCGTCGACAAGCTGTCGCCCGAATGGCGCGCCTCGTGCCGTCAGATCGACATCGCTACCCTCAAGGGCCAGGGCAACGAAGTGGCCCTCTTCGAGGTCCTGTGGCAGACCGAAGACGTGACGAGCATGGTGCCGGGCATCGCCAGCGAGTCACGGCCGGCGCGCAGCATGCGTCTGCGCCTGCGCTGCGAGGATCGCGAGCTGCTGGTGGACGAACGTCACTCGAGCATTACGATCGGGCGCGCCGAGGACAATGACGTCGTCGTCAAGGGCAACCTGATCTCGCGCCTGCATGCGCGCATCGAGATCAGCCGCAACAAGTTCGTGCTCATCGACCAGAGCACCAACGGCACCTTCGTACAGAGCGCCGACGGTGAGGAATCGTTCGTGCGCCGCGACAGTCTGCAGATCCGCGGCCAGGGAATGATAGGCCTCGGCCGGCTGCCCGAGCAGGGCTCGCCGCAGACCATCCGCTTCACCTGCGAAGAGGGCTAAGAAACCTGCGCGGCTAGCCGAGCCGCTGCTCCGTGGCCGCCAGTTCCGTCAGCAGCGCGCGTGGCAGGCGGTTGCCGTACCTGCCGAGGTAGTCACGCATTTCGGCCACTTCCTTGCGCCACAGCGTCGCATCGACTGCGAGCAGCGCGCTGAGGTCTGCCGGCGTGACGTCCAGGCCACGCAGATCCAGATCCTGCGGCCGCGGCAGCCGTCCGATCGGCGCGTCCACGGCGCCGGCCCTGCCGGCGCACCGATCCAGCATCCACGCAAGCACGCGCAGATTCTCGCCGAAGCCCGGCCACAGGAATTTGCCCTGCGCGTCGCGGCGGAACCAGTTGACGTGATAGATGCGGGGGGCCTTGGTGAGCTTGGCGCCGACGTTCAGCCAGTGCTGCCAGTAGTCGCCGAAGTTGTAGCCGCAGAACGGCTGCATCGCCATGGGATCGCGGCGGGTCACGCCGACCTGGCCCACCGCGGCGGCGGTGGTTTCGGAGGCGAGCGAGGCACCGAGCAGCACACCGTGCTGCCAGTCGCGCGCTTCATAGACGAGCGGCGCGACTTCGCGGCGGCGGCCGCCGAATACGAGGGCCGAAATCGGCACGCCGCGGGCGTCTTCGGAGTGCGGCGACCAGCTCGGATTGCGCCGCGCCGATACGGTGAAGCGTGAATTGGGATGCGCGGCGGGACCGCGGGCGGCATCGTACGGGCGGCCCTGCCAGTCGAGCACCGGCGTGCCGCTGCTCAGGCCTTCCCACCAGGGCTGATTGTCGGCCGTGACAGCCACGTTGGTGAACAGGGTGTCGCGGCGGATCATCTCGTAGGCGTTGCGGTTGGTCTGCGGGTTGGTGCCCGGCACCACCCCGAAGTAGCCGGCTTCCGGGTTGATAGCCCACAGCTGTCCGTCCTCGCCCGGATGCAGCCAGGCGATGTCATCGCCGACCGTGAACACTTTCCAGCCCGGGAGGGATGCAGGCGGAATCAGCATCGCCAGATTGGTCTTGCCGCAGGCTGACGGGAAGGCACAGGCGACGTAGTGCGTCTCGCCGCGCGGATTCTGCAGGCCGACGATCAGCATGTGCTCCGCCAGCCAGCCTTCACTGCGCGCCTGCCAGCTGGCGATGCGCAGCGCGTGGCACTTCTTGCCGAGCAGCGCATTGCCGCCGTAGCCTGAGCCGAAGCTCTCGATGGCGAGTTCTTCCGGAAAATGCATGATGAAACGGCGCTCGGGGTCGAGCTCCCCGATGGAGTGCAGGCCGCGCACGAACTTGCCCTCGCGCGCGATACGCTCGAGCGCCGGCCGCCCGGCGCGCGTCATGATCAGCATGTTGAGGACGACATAGGGACTGTCGGTGATCTCCACCCCGCAGCGCGACAGCGGCGAGTCGATCGGCCCCATGCAGTAGGGAATCACGTAGAGCGTGCGTTCGCGCATGCAGCCGCGGAACAGCTCGCGCATCTTGGCATGCGCCTGCTGCGGGTCCATCCAGTGGTTGTTGGGCCCGGCGTCTTCCTGCGAGCGCGTGCAGATGTAGGTCAGATGCTCGACGCGCGCGACGTCGTTCGGCGCGGAGCGGTACAGGTGGCATCCGGGAAACTGCTCGGCGTTGAGCCCCTTGAGCTCACCGCTGCGCAGCAGCTGCGCGGTGAGTTCCTGCGCTTCACCCTCCGTGCCCTCACACCAGTGAACGGCGCGGGGCTGGGTCAGTTCGCGCACGCTGTCGACCCACTCGGCAACGGAGCGGCTGAGGCGGGGGAGCGGGCTCAATATATGTGCGGCAGTCGCCATCCGCAGGTCCTTCTTGTTCAGTGGGTCTTCCGGTGGCCCCTAAGTATATCCCGGGCGGCTCCATTGCCCTGATACAGTAGTCGCGCGGATGGCATTCTCTTCCAATCCTCCGCCGCACACCAGTTTGTAGGGATTTCAGCGAGATATGCGCCTCGACCGCCGCGGCGGGCCCCGCTCAGGATCACGTTCTGGCCGTACCCCGGACAGGCAGCGTTATGTTGGATCTTGAGGATGTGTTCGGCGAGGGGGGTCCGCTGCAGCGCGCGCTGCCGGACTTCAAGGTGCGCCGCGAGCAGCTGCGCATGGCCGAGCGGGTCGCCGATGCCTTGAACTTGCGCGAATCGCTGGTCGTCGAGGCCGGTACCGGCACGGGCAAGACCTTTGCGTACCTGGTGCCGGCGCTGCTTTCGGGGGCGCGCGTGCTCATCTCCACGGGAACGCGCACCCTGCAGGACCAGCTGTTCGCCAAAGACCTGCCGCTGGTGAGCGCAGCCCTCGGACGACCGGCGCGCGTGGCGCTGCTCAAGGGGCGCGCCAACTACCTGTGCCATTACCGGCTCGGCCGCACCGACGAGGGTGCCGAGCAGCTGGCGCTCATGGAGCCGCCGTCGGCCAGGCGTGGCGGGCAGGCCATGCTGGCCCGCATCCAGCGCTGGGCACGCACCACGCGGGGCGGGGATCTTGCGGAGGTGCGCGGCCTGTCGGACAGCCACCCGGTATGGTCGCAGGTCACGTCCACGCGCGAGAGTTGTCTGGGCGCGCGCTGTCCGGAGATCTCGCGCTGCCACGTGGTGGCGGCGCGGCGTGCAGCGCTCGATGCGGACATCGTCATCGTCAATCATCATCTGCTGCTGGCGGATCTGGCGCTGAAGGAGGACGGCTTCGGCGACCTTCTGGGTTCTGCCGACGCGGTGATTCTCGATGAGGCACACCAGATCCCGGATCTCGCCACGCAGTTCTTCGGCGCCCATGTGAGTGGCCGTCAGGTCGAGGCGCTGCTGCGGGACCTGCGCAGCGAGCTTGGCCGAACAGCGCCGCAGGCGGAGCGCGGCACGGCCCTGGGCGCGCTCGCTGATGCCGAGGACGCACTGCGCGAGCTGCGCGCCGCTTTGCCCTCGTCCCCGGGGCGCACCGGCTGGACGGCGGGTTCCGCGGCGCTCGCCGCACCGCTTGCGGGCCTGCTGCAGGCGGCCCAGGGTCTCGCTGCGATCCTCGGCTCGGGCGACCACGAGGGGCCGCTCGGGCAGTTTGCCGAGCGGGCGGCGGACCTGTCGGCAAGCCTCGAGCGGATCGCCGCGACCGAGGATCTCGAGGGGGCACGCACTCTGGAAGTGAGCGCGCGCGGCTTCAGCCTGAGCCTCATGCCTTTCGACATCTCGGCGCGGTTTCGCGCGCTGGTGCACTCGCGCCGGGGTGCCTGGATCTTCACTTCCGCGACGCTGTCACTCGGCGAGGAGTTCGGGCATTTCACCGGCCGGCTCGGTCTGACTGAGACAGCCACCCTGCGCATCGACAGTCCGTTCGACCACGAACGGCAGTCGCTGCTGTATCTGCCGGCGGGTCTGCCGGCGCCGGCATCGCCCAACTACGTCGCGGCAGTGATCGACACGGCGGTGCCGCTCATTGATGCCGCACGCGGCGGGGCGTTCGTGCTGTTCACCAGTCATCGGGCGCTCGCGCAGGGTGCGGCGCTGCTGCGCGCGCGCTGGCATGGCGCCAGTCCGTACCGCCTGTTCGTCCAGGGAGAGGCGCCGCGCGAGCGGCTGCTGCAGGAGTTCCGCGCCGATGGCAACGGCGTGCTTCTGGGTACGGCGAGCTTCTGGGAAGGCGTGGACGTCAAAGGCGAGGCACTGCGTCTGGTGGTGATCGAAAAGCTGCCCTTTGCGTCCCCCGACGATCCGCTGGTGCGCGCACGCATCGAGCACCTGAATGCGAATGGCGGCAACGCGTTCCGCGACTATCAGCTGCCCGAGGCGGCGCTGGCGCTGAAGCAGGGCGCCGGGCGCCTGATCCGCAGCGAGGACGACTACGGCGTCGTGGTCATCTGCGACCCGCGCATGGTCGGGCGCAGTTACGGGCAGGTTTTTCTCGCCGCGCTGCCCAGCATGAGCATCACGCAGGACGCCGACGAGGCGAGCCGCTTTCTTGCGCGGCATGCGCCGCGGCGGCCGCAGGCCTCGAGCGCGGCCGCCGTGTCGTGAAGATTCTCGCCATCGATAGCGCCACCGAGAACTGCTCGGCAGCACTCCTTATTGATGGGCAGCTGCGCAGCCGCGCACGCCTGCTGGGCCGCGGTCACGCCGAGCACCTCCTGCCGATGGTGCAGGAGCTGCTCGCCGAAGCCGGCGTGGCGCTGGCGCAGCTTACGGCGATCGCTTTCGGGCGCGGGCCGGGAGGCTTCACCGGCGTGCGGCTCGCTGCCGGTGTGGCGCAGGGACTCGCCTACGGCGCAGGCTTGCCCGTCGTGCCGGTGTCGGATCTGCGCGCGCTGGCGCAGCGTGTTCTGGCCGCGGATGAGGCGGTCATGCGGGTGCTGGTGTGCACCGATGCCCGCATGCACGAGGTCTACTGGGGATGCTTCGAGCGCTGCGAGGGCCTTGCGGCCGCCCGCGGGGAAGAGCGTGTCAGTGCCCCGGCCGCAGTACAGATTCCCGCCGCCTGGAATGGCAACGAGCTGCGCTGTAGCGGCGCCGGAACCGGTTTTGCGGCCTACCCCGAGCTCAAGTCGGCTCTTGCAGCGGTGCTGGACCATGTCCAGGACCAGCTGCTGCCGCGGGCCGCCGAGATTGCCGTGCTCGCCGCCGCCGAGGCCGCGGCGGGGCACTTTCTGCCCCCCGAGCAGGCGCTTCCGATCTATCTGCGCGACGATGTGACCCACGTCCCGGCGGTTCCGTCATTAAACTGACACCGTTTGGCAGATTGTCATGAATCTGCAACACACTGCCTCTGTAATAGCCGCGCGCTACGCTGGCTGTAACACATGCCCGTCAAACAGGTCCTGATCGTTGAAGATGAACGGCCGATCCGCGAGATGATCGCCTTCGGCCTGAAACGCGCCGGTTTTGAGGTGCGCGAGGCGGAGGATTGCCGCACCGCGCGTGCCGCCCTCGCCGATGCGCGGCCGGATCTGATCCTGGTCGACTGGATGCTGCCGGACATGAGCGGCCTGGAACTGACCCGGGCACTCAAGCGTGACCGTGAGACGCGCGAACTGCCGGTGATCCTCCTGACCGCCCGGGCGGAGGAAAGCGACAAGGTCGCAGGGCTCGAGGGCGGTGCCGACGACTACGTGACCAAGCCCTTCTCGCCCCGCGAGCTGCTGGCACGCATCAACGCCGTGCTGCGGCGCGCCGGCGCCACCACCGTCGATGAACTCATCGAGTTCGAGGGCCTGGTCCTCGACCAGGGCAGCCATCGGGTCATGGTCGGCGAGCGCACCGTGGCCCTCGGGCCCACCGAGTACCGCATGCTCGAGTTCTTCATGACCCACCCCGAGCGCGTCTATACGCGTGACCAGCTGCTCGATCGCATCTGGGGCGGTAACGTGTATGTCGAGGAGCGCACGATCGACGTCCACATCCGGCGGCTGCGCAAGGCGCTCGAGGATTTCGGTTACGATCGTTTCGTGCAGACAGTCCGCGGCTCGGGTTATCGTTTCTCGGCACGGACGATCTAGAGACCCAGAGAAGAGGCGTGTTCCGAGCTATGGAATCCGCGACACAGGCATGGTGGTTCGCGGCCGGTCGCTTACTCGTGACCGTCGTAATCGGCTGTGGCCTCGGGTGGCTGTTTGGCAAGCCATGGTCCGGACTTGCCACGGCGCTGGCGCTGCACCTGGCGTGGGTCCTCGCCACGCTGTTTCGCCTGGAGTGGTGGCTGCGACACCGCAGCTACGCCGACCCGCCGGATCTGCGCGGCGTCTGGGGTGAAATCGTCGCGCAGATCGTGCGCCTGCACCGCCGCAAACGCTTTCACAAGCAGCGCTTCGTGCAGCTCATGCGCCAGCTGCAGCGCTCGACCGCGGCGCTGCCGAGCGGCGTCGTCATTCTCAACGCGCAGCGCGAAATCGTCTGGTTCAACCGCATGGCGGGGCGGCTGCTGAACCTGCGGCGCACGGCCGATCTGGGCCTGCGCATCGAGCACCTGCTGCGTGAGCCGGAGTTCGTGCGCTATCTCGCCGGCGGAGATTACGCCAACCCGATCGTTTTCCGTCCGACCACCGGCGAGGACAACTACCTGTCGATGCAGGTCGCCCCCTATGGGGACGGCCAGCTGCTGCTGCTGGTGAGCGACGTGTCGCGCCAGGCGAAGCTGGAAGCGGTGCGGCGCGATTTTGTCGCCAACGCCTCGCACGAACTGCGCTCACCACTCACGGTGATCTCGGGCTACCTCGAGACACTCGGCCAGGATGCGGCGCTCGCTGCCGACCTGCAGCGTCCGATCGCCGAGATGCGCCGCCAGGCCGAGCGCATGACGGCGATCATCCGTGACCTCCTGGCGCTGTCGCGCCTGGAGGAGAGCGACGAGGTCGACGGCGGGGAGCCGATCGACGTCGCGGCGCTCACGGCCCTGCTGCGCAAGGACGTGCTGGCGCGCGCGGTACACCCGCGCGACGTGCGGGTGCGCATCGAGTCTGCTGCCCGGCTGGTCGGCGACGAGCCCGAGATCCACGCCGCCTTCTCCAATCTGGTCGACAATGCGGCCAAGTACACCCCCGCCGACGGTGCGCTCGAGATGCGCTGGTGGCAGGACGAGGAGGGTGGCCATTTCTCGGTCAGCGACACCGGCATGGGCATTCCTCCGGAACACATCCCCCGTCTCACCGAGCGGTTCTACCGCGTGGACCCGGGCCGCTCGCGCAGTACTGGCGGCTCGGGACTCGGACTGGCCATCGTCAAGCACGTCCTGCAGCGCCACGGCGGCACGCTGGACGTGCAGAGCACTATCGGCGCCGGCAGCATCTTCACCTGCCACTTCCCCCCGCAGCGCCTCGAGCAGGGGGCGCCATCCACAAATGCTGCAACGGCTTAGCTGTTGCGTGCAACCCGCTAATTTGTAAGAAGCATTTAGCCCGACCGTCATCCTGCTGACACACACCCCGGCCAACCTAGCGGTGCCCATCGGCAGCCCACAGGATGAGCTGAGACGGCTATGGCAAGTGCCCACCCCAAGCGCGGCCGCATGGAAGCCCGCACGCTGTTTTTGTCAGACATTCATCTCGGCCTGCGCCAGGCGCGGGTACGCGAGCTGAACGAGTTTCTGCGCGGCGTCGAGGCCGAGTGCATCGTGCTCGTCGGCGACATCGTCGATGCGCTGAGTCTTGCGCGGCGCGCCTTCTGGAGCGCCGAGCACACGCAGGTGGTGCGCACGCTCCTGGCGCGGCAGCGCGCCGGCGCCCGCCTCATCTATATACCGGGCAACCACGACGCCAGCCTCGCGATGCTCGCGCAGATGCTGCAGGGGCAGTTCGAGGTGCATCGCGAATGGGTGTACCGGACCGCGCAGGGCGCGCGCCTGCTGGTGATGCACGGTGACCAGCTCGACGGAGCGGTCGTGTGCCCGCCGTGGCTGACCCGCCTCGGCGATGCGGCGCACGAGCTCACCGTGGCCGCCAACCACCACGTCAACAACGTGCGCCGCGCGCTCGGCAAACCCTACTGGCCGCTCGCCGAATATCTGAAGCTGCGGGTCGGCACCAGCCGCCGCTACATCGAACAGTTCGAGCAGCTGGCGGCGCAATACGCGCTGGCGCACGGTTACGACGGAGTCATCTGCGGGCACATCCATCGCGCCAGCCTGCAACGCATCGACGGCACGCTGTATGGCAACTGCGGCGACTGGGTGGAGTCGTGCTCGGCGCTCATCGAGAGCGAGCGCGGCGAGCTGCAATTGCTGCGCTGGCCGAATCAGCAGGGCGCCGTGCTGCCGGACGCTGCGGCACTGCTGCCCGACGCGGCGTGAGGATCGCGCTCGCAAGCGACGGCCCGCCCGACGTCATTGGGCAGGATGTGACGGGGGTCCTCAACACCGACCTCGCTGCCGCGATAGCCTCGGCGCTGCGGCTCGAGCGGCGGGTGTGCCGCAGCCGTGCCGCGGCATTCAGCTGGGACGCAGCGACCGCGCAGTTCCTCGCAGGTCTGGCGGGGATTTCGCTGGCGCTGCGCACCAGACTGGCCGCCAGCCGCAGTTCGGCTATGATCGCGCCTATCGCCGCGCGCAGGCCCGACGAGCGAAGCCGGAGACGCTAACTGATGGAAACCGCCGATCTCAGCCACCACATCTCGCGCCGTTTCAACGAGGATCTGGAACGCGTGCGCAGCAAAGTGCTCGGCATGGGCGGCTTCGTCGAGCAGCAGCTGCAGAAGGCCATCACCGCGCTGGTCGAGGGCGACAGCACGCTCGGTGAGTCCGTGGCCATGGACGACCACCAGGTGAACAACATGGAGGTTGCGATCGACGAGGAATGCAGCCGCATCCTCGCCACGCGCGCGCCGGCCGCCGGCGACCTGCGCGTCATCGTCGCCATCATCAAGACCATCACCGACCTTGAGCGCATCGGCGACGAGGGCGAGAAGATCGGCTACATCGCCTCGCGCCTCGCCACCATGGAGCGCCCCGCGGACAAGTATCGCGAGATCAAGCACCTCGGCCGCGTCGTCTCGGAGATGGTGCACGATGCGCTCGATGCCTTCGCCCGCATGGACGTGGAATCGGCGCTGCGTGTCGCCCGCCAGGACCGTCTGGTGGACGAGGAATACGAGGCGATCCAGCGTCAGAGCATTACTTTCATGATGGAAGACCCGCGCACGATCCGGCGGGCACTGGACGTCATGTGGGTGGTCCGTGCGCTCGAGCGCATCGGCGATCACGCCAAGAACATCAGCGAATACGTCATCTACATGGTGCACGGCAAAGATATCCGCCATACCTCGCTCGATGACGTCGAGCGGGAATTGCGCGGCGGCACCCTTCCCCCCTTGCAGCCGCCCGCATCCGCTTAAGTCTGCGCCTCCGCCCGTGCGCCGCGCGCTGAATTTCCTGGGCTTCGCCCTGTGCGCGGCCCTGCTGGGCTATGCGCTGTATGCGCAGTTCCAGCTCGGCATCGAGCCGTGCCCGCTGTGCATCTTCCAGCGCATTGCCATGGCGCTGCTCGGGCTCGTCTTCCTCCTGGCCGCGCTGCACCACCCGCGCGGCGGTGGGCGCTATGCCTACGGGGTTGCGATCGCGCTCGCCGCCGGGCTGACCCTGGCGATCGCCGCGCGCCACGTGTACGTGCAGAGCCTGCCGCCGGGCGCGCTGCCCTCCTGCGGTGCGCCCCTGGCGATGCTCATCAAGTTCACGCCCGTCTTTGAGCTCATCCGCAGGGTGCTCAGCGGCAGCGGCGAGTGCGGCGTGATCAACTGGCGCTTCCTCGGCCTTGCCATGCCGATGTGGGTGCTGATCTGGGCGCTGCTGCTCGGCGCCTTAGGGCTCTACGCCAATTTCAGGCGAGAAGATTCCGCAGTACGTTGAAGTACATACGCTGCAGCGCATCGATGTCGCTCAGGCGCACGCACTCGTTGACCTTGTGGATCGAAGTGTTTACCACCCCGAGCTCCACCACCTGAACGCCCAGGGGGGCGATGAAGCGCCCGTCGGAGGTGCCCCCGCCAGTGGAAATCTTCGGCGGCTGTTCCGGTCACTTCGGCCACCGCCGCCGCGACCGCCCCGGACAGCTCCCCGGGCGCCGTATAGAAAGGCTCCCCGGATACGTACCACTCGAGCGTGTAGCGCACGCCGTGACGCGCTGAGGATTTCCTCGACGCTCGCCTTGAGCGATGCGAGCGTCTGCACCGGTGAGTAGCGCAGGTTGAAGCGCGCTTTGAGTTCGCCCGGGATGACGTTCGGCGCCCCGGTGCCCGCATTCAGGTTCGACACCTGGAAGGTGGTCGGCTGGAAGTTGCTCGGTGCCCTGATCCCACACGCGGCCGGTGAGCTCGGCGAGCGCCGGGGCGAGGGTGTGCACCGGGTTCTCCGCCAGCTGCGGATACGCGACGTGGCCCTGCACGCCATGCACGGTGAGCCGGCCGCTTAAGGAGCCACGGCGTCCCACCTTGATCGTGTCGCCGATCGCGACCTCGCTCGAGGGCTCGCCGACCAGGCACCAGTCGATGCGCTCGCCGCGCGCGCTCAGGGTCTCGACCACGCGCTTGGTGCCGTCCACCGACGGACCTTCCTCGTCGCTCGTGATGAGAAATGCGATCGAGCCTCGGTGCTTCGGGTGCGCGCCGACGAATGCTTCCGCGGCGGTGAGCATCGCCGCCAGTCCGCTCTTCATGTCGGCCGCGCCACGTCCGTACAGCAGGCCGTCCCGGACCACGGGGACGAACGGATCGCTGCGCCACTCCTCGAGCGGGCCGCTCGGCACGACGTCGGTGTGGCCGGCGAAACAGAACAGGGGCGCCGCGCGCCCGCGGCGCGCCCACAGGTTCAGCACATTGCCGAAGCGGCATGGACTCGGTGTGGAAGCCAGCGGCCGCCAGACGCGTACTCATGACGTTCTGGCAACCTTCGTCGGCGGGGGTCACGGATCGGCGGCTGATCAGATCCTTTGTCAGGTCAATAGCTTGTGACATCAATTCCAGTCGCAGGTGAAGTCGATGCGGTGGCCTGCCGCTCACCCCCGGCACGCTCACGGTTTATACGACCTCACCCCCAAAGCAGCAAGCGAGTGCGCGTCACGCCCCTGTAAAGTTCGGCAGCAACACTGTCGTTGTGCCTGCGCGCCAGGGCTCACGGGAGCCGCGCCGGACAATGTAAGCCTCTGTCATGAGAGCGTCACAATAGTGTCATTTAATGCGCCAGCGAACGAGTGCTCCACAACGTTTGATGACTGCGTAGGAATCCAGATCATGAGCACATTCAATATGAAACGAATGCTGATCGCGGCTGCCGCTCTCGCCGCGTTCAGCGGCGCGACGCTTGGCGCCGATATCTCCGGCGCCGGAGCCACGTTTCCGTATCCGATCTACTCCAAGTGGGCCGACGCCTACAAGCAGCAGACCGGCATCGGCCTGAACTACCAGTCGATCGGCTCGGGCGGCGGCATCAAGCAGATCAAGGCGAAGACCGTCACCTTCGGCGCGTCCGACATGCCGCTGAAGCCCGACGAGCTGCAGCAGGCCGGGCTGGTGCAGTTTCCCATGATCATCGGCGGAGTGGTGCCGGTGGTGAACGTCAAGGGCGTGCAGGGCGGACAGATGGTGCTCGACGGCGCCACCGTCGCGGCGATGTATCTGGGCGAGATCACCAAGTGGAATGATCCGCGCATCAAGAAGCTGAACCCGACTCTCGCGCTGCCGGCGAGCGCCATCGCGCCCATCTACCGCTCGGACGGCTCGGGCACGAACTTCCTGTTCTCCAACTACCTGTCCAACTCCTATCCGAAGTTCAAGGATTCGATCGGCGCCAACACCTCCGTGCAATGGCCGGTCGGCATCGGCGCCAAGGGTAACGAAGGCGTCGCCAACATGACGACGCAGACCGACGGCGCGATCGGCTACGTCGAGTACGCCTACGCCAAGCAGAACAAGATGGCGTACACCGACCTGATCAACACCGCCGGCAAGAAGGTGGCCCCGGACGCGGACAGCTTCCAGTCCGCTGCGGCCAGCGCCGACTGGACCAAGGCCCCCGGCTATTACCTGATCCTCACCAACCAGGCAGGCGACAAGAGCTGGCCGATTACCGGCGCGAGCTTCATCCTGCTGTACGGCACGCCGCCGGATGCCGTCGCCACCGGGACGGCGCTGAAATTCTTCGACTGGGCCTACAAGAACGGTGGCAAGATGGCCGCCGATCTGGACTACGTGCCGCTGCCGGATGCCCTCATCAGCCAGGTCCGCGCTACCTGGAAGGCGCAGATCAAGGGTGCCGCTGCGATGTGATCCGACGGCGGGTGCGCGCCCTGCGACCGCCACCTTCGGCGTGAGGGAGACAGGCGTGACAGGGTGCCGTCCGCGATGAACACGGTGGCTGGGATCGATCCGCGCCACGCGGCCGGCCAGCGGCTGCGCGAGCGGCTGTTCCGCGGCGCGACGCTCGCTGCGGCGCTGCTGGTGCTGCTGCTCCTGGGGGGCGTGGCGGTGTCGCTGCTCGCAGGAGCCTGGCCGGCACTCGCGCACTTCAAGTTCGCCTTCCTGACCCGCGAGGTCTGGAACCCGGTCACCGATCAGTACGGGGCGCTCGCGCCGATCTACGGCACGCTGGCAACTTCGGCGCTGGCGCTGCTGCTGGCGATCCCCGTGAGCTTCGGCATCGCCATCTTCCTCACCGAGCTTGCGCCGGCCTGGCTGAAGCGCCCCGTCGGCGTCGCCATCGAACTCCTGGCCGCGGTCCCGAGCATCATCTACGGCATCTGGGGCCTGTTCGTGCTGGCGCCGATCCTGCAGCGCTACGTGCAGCCCTGGCTCATCGCTACGCTCGGACCGCTGCCGCTCGTGGGGAAGCTGTTCCAGGGGCCGCCGTTCGGCATCGGCGTGCTCACCGCCAGCTTCGTGCTCGCCATCATGGTGATCCCGTTCATCGCCTCGGTGATGCGCGACGTGTTCGAGACCGTCCCGGACGTGCTGAAGGAGTCCGGCTACGGACTGGGCGCCACGACCTGGGAGGTCATCTGGCAGGTGGTCGTGCCGTATGCCCGCACCGGCATGATCGGCGGGGTCATGCTGGGGCTCGGGCGTGCGCTCGGTGAGACCATGGCGGTCACCTTCGTCATCGGCAATGCGCATCGCATCGGCTCGTCGCTCCTCGCCCCGGGTACGACCATCTCCGCCTCGATCGCCAACGAATTCGCGGAAGCGGTCGGTGACCTCTACACCTCCTCGCTGGTGGCCCTCGGCGCCCTGCTGTTCCTCATCACCTTCACGGTGATCGCGGCGGCGCGCTTCATGCTCATGCGCCTCGAGCGCCAGGCGCTGTCCTCGGTATGAGCCGCCGCGCGGTCCGCAAATTCACCAACGGCCTGGCGCTCGGGCTGTCGGGGCTCGCCACCGCCATCGGCCTGTTCTTTCTCGGCGCCATCCTGTGGACCTTGCTGCACAACGGGCTGGCGGGCCTGTCACTGAGCCTGTTCACCGCGATGACGCCGCCGCCGGGCAGCGCCGGAGGACTCCTCAACGCCATCTACGGCAGCGTCGTCATGACCGCCATCGGCATCCTCATCGGCGGCCCGATCGGGATGCTGGCCGGCACGTATCTGGCCGAGTACGGCCGCACGACGCGCATCAGCACCGTCATCCGCTTCGTCAACGACGTGCTGCTGTCGGCGCCCTCGATCATCATCGGACTGTTCGTCTACGAGCTGCTGGTCGTGCGTATGCACCACTTCTCGGCGCTCGCTGGCGCCGTGGCACTGGCCATCATCGCCATACCGGTCACGGTGCGCACCACCGAGGACATGCTGAATCTGGTGCCGCAGGGCATGAAGGACGCCTCCACCGCCATGGGCGCCTACCAGTGGCGCACGATCAGCAGCGTCATCTATCCGGCGGCGCGCAGCGGCATCGTGACCGGGCTGCTGCTGGCGGTGGCGCGCATCAGCGGCGAAACCGCGCCGCTTCTGTTCACCGCGCTCAACAACCAGTTCTGGAGCAGCAGCCTCACCGAGCCGATGGCCAACCTGCCGGTGGTGATCTTCCAGTTTGCCCTGAGCCCCTATCCCAACTGGCAGCAGCTCGCCTGGTCCGGGGCGCTGCTCATCACGCTCAGCATCCTGGTGCTCAGCATCACCGCGCGGCTGGTCATCGCGCGGCTGAATCCGGGTGGCCGCTGATGGGAGTCCCGGCCGCGCAGCTGGACCGGCAGCCGGCGAACACGACCGGCGAGGTGAAGTTCGACGTGCAGCACCTCGACTTCTACTACGGCGCCGCCCATGCGCTGAAGGACGTAAGCCTCACCCTGAACGACCGGCGCATCACCGCCTTCATCGGTCCTTCGGGCTGCGGCAAGTCGACGCTGCTGCGGGTCTTCAATCGCATGTATGCCCTCTATCCGGGGCACCGCGCCGTCGGCCAGGTGCGCCTCGACGGCGAGGATATTCTGTCCCCGACCGTGGACGTGGCCGCGCTGCGCTTCCGCGTCGGCATGGTGTTCCAGAAACCGACGCCGTTCCCCATGTCGATCTTCGATAACGTCGCCTTCGGGCTGCGCCTGTCGCGGCACATCTCGCGCGCCGACCTCAGCGAGCGCGTCGAGGAGGCGCTGCGCGATGCGGCCATGTGGGACGAGGTCAAGGACAAGCTGCACGAGGACGGCCGCAGCCTCTCCGGCGGCCAGCAGCAGCGCCTGTGCATCGCCCGTACCCTGGCGCTGCGTCCCGAGGTTATCCTGTTCGACGAGCCCACCGCGGCACTGGACCCGATCTCGACCCTGCGCGTCGAGGAGACGCTGCAGAGTCTGCGCGAGCGCTACTGCATCGCGGTCGTCACCCATAACCTGCAGCAGGCCGCGCGCGTCTCGAACGTGACCGCGTTCATGTATCTGGGCGAGCTGGTGGAGATCGGGCCGACCGAGCAGATGTTCACCGCCCCGAAGAACCGTCGTACCGATGACTACGTGACCGGACGCTTTGGCTGAAGCGATGAACGACACCCCGCAAGGAACCAACGCAGGCGCGCCGGGCCCCCAGCCGGCGGTGCGCGCCAGCAGCGCCGATCCTGCCGCTGTGGCCAACGGCGCGGCGGCCGCCGCCGGCCGCGCCGAAGTTGCGGCACGCCGCGCGGGCGAGGGCGGTCTGAACCTCAAGCCGAGCGGACGCGTGCCCGCCGTGCCAGCCGATGCGCGCAGCGGCGGCGCGCCGGATGCGCAGACGATCGCCGACCCGGTATTTGCCTGCCGCGACGTCAGTGTGTTCTACGGCGCCAAGCAGGCGCTCAAGAACGTCAGCATCGACGTCGGGCGGCGCCAGGTGCTCGCCATGATCGGTCCGTCCGGGTGCGGCAAGTCCACCTTCCTGCGCTGCCTCAATCGCATGAACGACACCATCCCCGGGGCGCGGGTCACGGGCAGCATCAAGCTCGACGGGCAGGACATCCACGATCCGGGACGGGATGCCGCGCAGCTGCGGGCGCGCATCGGCATGGTGTTCCAGAAGCCCAACCCGTTTCCGAAGTCGATCTACGACAACGTCGCCTACGGGCCGCGCATTCATGGCCTCGCCCGCGGCCGGGCGCAGCTCGATGACATCGTCTGCACCAGCCTGACGCGCGCGGGACTTTGGGATGAGGTCAAGGAGCGCCTGAACAGCCCCGGCACCGGGCTGTCGGGCGGCCAGCAGCAACGGCTGTGCATCGCGCGCACGATCGCCGTGCAGCCCGAAGTCATCCTCATGGACGAGCCGTGCTCGGCGCTCGATCCGGTGGCCACCGCGCGCATCGAGGATCTCATCGATGAGCTGCGCGAGTCGTACGCCATCGTGATCGTCACCCACTCGATGCAACAGGCGGCGCGCGTCTCGCAGCGTACCGCTTACTTCCACCTGGGTGAGCTGATCGAGGTCGGTGACACCGACCGCGTCTTCACCAATCCGCGCCACCGCCTCACCGAGGATTACATCACGGGGCGCTTCGGCTGACGGGCTGGCGCCGCTGCGCGCTCGCACCTGCCGCCAAAAAAAACGGGCCCGCCTGAGCGGGCCCGTTCCTTTGTGCATCGAACTCGTACCGGATCAGAACCGGAAACGGATACCCATGGTCGAGGTGAGCGTAGAGGTGTTCAGATAGGCATTGGCGAGACCGTCATTCACGCTGCTCCAGAAGGTGCCGATGTAGGCATCGAAGCGCTTGCTGAACTTGTAGTCCGCGACCAGCGAGAAGGTGTTCTCCGTGCCGCTGCAGGAGCCGGCGACGTTGCTGGTGCAGCCGGCGTTCTTGCCGGTCGCGTAGCTGTTCTGCTTGTAGCCGTAGTAGGCCGCCATGAGATCCAGCTGCGGCATCACCGGCCACTTCACGCCGCCCCAGAATACCTGCAGGATCTTGTCGTTGTGTTTCGGTAGGCATTGTTGTTCACGTACGCCAGCACGTAGCCGCCGATCGTGAGCTGTCCGGACTGGTACGGCGTGTTCGGGTTCGCGAACTGGATGTGCTCGTAGCCGCCAAACAGCGTGGGCAGGTTGCCGCCGAAGGTGTACGAACCCATCGCCCCGTAGGTGGTGTTGTCGGAGATCGTCGCGGATAGCGAGTTCGCCGAGGAGTAGCACTGCGCCCCGGCCGGATTGGCCGGCGGCGTCACCGAGGTCTGGCACAGCGCCGCGAGTCCTGAGACCTGGTCCGCGCTCAGGGCACTTGCGGCCACCGCGTTGTACTTCTTGAAGTAGTACGCATCCGCCGACAGGCCGGCAAACTCCGCGCCCACGGTTGCCTGGATCGCGGAGTTCTGCGAACCATTCGACTGACCGAACTGGTACAGCGCCCCGACATGCAGCCAGTCGTACTTCGCCGTGTACTTCAGCGACTGATCCAGGCGCCGGTCCTCAGTGTCACCGCCGCCGGCGGTGGTGCCCGACCAGCCGATGAGCGAGAACGCCTGCGCAGCTCCCATCGGGTCGTACTTGGCGATGCCATCGGCGAGCGGGGTGGTGTTCCGTCCGAAGGTGAGCGAACCGAAGGTCGGCGAGCTGAACCCGGCATAGGCGGCACCGGCGAAGGCCTGGCCGGCAACGCTGGAGTCGGCGTTGGTCGACTGCGCGGTGAGCGCGGCGGCCGTTGTTGAGCGTCAGCGACTTCAGCGCGTCGGACAGATCGCCCGACTGCGGGTTGAAGAAGGTCTCGACGCGGAACACGCCGTTCCAGTCGCCAAAGCCGAGCGGCTCGGCACCGGCAAGACCGATGCGTGACTGACTCAGGTTGTTCGGCGTCACGGCCGTCACCGAGCCGGCGCTGTTTTTCTGAATGGGCGCCTCGGTCCCGGCCGGGAAGTAATCGCTCGCGGCCACGCCGTGGGTCTGAAACTGCAGACCGATGTCGACGGCGCCGTACAGCGTAATACCCTTCCAGGTGATGCTGGCATCCGTGGGTGTCGGCAGGTTCTGCGCCTGCGCGATACCCGCGGCCAGCAGGGAAGCTGCTACTAGACAGGCACGAATAGGTGTCATCTGGGAATTCCTGTGTTTCTTAGTGAGACGACGAAGTGCCGGACGAACCCTCGCTGCTTTTACAGCTGATGCGTGCATGCGACGCCTTCGGCCTGCCACGTAAGCCGCGGCTGGCGGGGGTCACTGTGCTTCAGGTGTATGACACTCCGACTGCGGCCAGATTACATTTTTGTTGCAGCCGAAGGCCAAGAATGCCCATGCCGCGGCGCAGCGAACGCATCCATTGCCGTGCAGAACAGCAATATAAATCAATTAGTTATAAGTCTTCAGGTCATTCTGAATGGTTTTTAATGGCCCCTTTTCGCCGCGTTAATGCGGGTGTGGTCTGCTGTCGGCTCACAGGTGCCCCATGCGACTACTGCTGATCGAGGATGAGCACAAGGTTTCCGAACTCGTGGCGCGCGCGCTGCGGGCGGAACGCTATGCAGTCGACGTCGCCGAGGATGGCGAGCGGGGCTGGGAACTGGCGCAGACCTACGATTATGACCTCATCATTCTTGATCTGATGCTGCCGCGTGTGTCCGGCGAAGAAGTGCTGCGCCGCGTGCGGCGCAAGAACCAGCAGGTGCCGATCCTCATTCTCACCGCGCGCGATGCCACCGCGGAGAAGGTCCACAACTTCGAGGCGGGCGCGGACGACTACCTCACCAAGCCGTTCGCCTTTGCCGAACTCAGCATGCGCGTGAAGGCGCTGCTGCGCCGCGGACCGATCGCGCGCTCGAGCGTGCTGCGCGTGGCCGATCTCGAGGTCGACCGCTTCAGTCAGCAGGTGCGCCGCGCGGGTCGCCGGATCGAACTCACCGCCAAGGAGTACGCGCTGCTCGAGTATCTGGCGGCCAACCCCGGGCGGGTGTTCTCGCGCACCATGATCATCGAGCACGTGTGGGACCAGAGCTTCGAGGGACTGACCAACATCGTGGACGTGTACGTGCGGCACCTGCGCGCCAAGATCGACGATCCGTTTCCGCTCAAGCTGATCCGCACCGTGCGCGGGGTCGGCTACGGTCTGGGCGAGGAGCCGCCGCCGTGAACTCGCGCTCGCTCAGCTTCCGTCTGGTGGCGTGGTACGCGCTGCGTCCTGACCGTGCTGTTCGTGCTGCTGGGTGCGCTCACGCTGCCGCTGCTGCGGCATTACCTGGAGGCGAACCTGCTGGACGCCCAGGCCCGCCGCGCACGGCAGATCGCCGACACGCTCGTCGCGCACACCAGCCGCGGACGCGACGGCGCACTGCCCGGCGAGATCGAGAACCTCTACTCGCCCGAGGCGAACGACCGCTTCATCCGCATCACACGCGGCGACGGCACGGTGGTCTACGCCTCGGGCAGCCCCGCAATGAGCGCTTCGATCCGGCGCAGGTGCCGCCCGCTGGCTGCCGGCACGACGAGCGCCGCGCGCCGCGTGCCCGTGGCCGGGGGCGCCGCTGCTGGTCGCCACGGTTGCCGCCGCCGCCGGCGACGGCACGGCCTACCGGGTCGAGGTCGGCAGTTCCGGCGCGGGAGCTGCGGCCACCCTCAGTCACGTCGTCATCATGCTCGCGGCCGGACTGCCGGTGGCACTCTGCGTCGCGGTCTTCGGCGGCTTCGTACTGGTGCGACGCGCGCTCGAGCCGGTGGAGCGTATCGCGCGCAAGGCCGAAGACATCACCCAGCACAACCTGAGCGAACGCCTGCCGGTGGTGCACAGCGGCGACGAGCTCGAGCGCCTGTCAGTGTCGCTCAATCACATGATCAGCCGCCTGCAGGACGCCATGCTCGGCTCCAAGCAGTTCGTGGCGGATGCCAGCCACGAGCTGCGTACGCCGCTCACCGTGATGCGCGGCGAACTGGAGGGACTGGCGCAGGACACAGCGCTCGCACGCGACACGCGCGAGGCCCTCGGCAGCGTCCTCGAGGAGGTCGGCCGCCTGGGAGCGATCGTGGAGAGCCTGTTCGCGCTGTCGCGGCTGGATGCCGGCGAGGCACACGCCGAATGGCTGAGCTTTGACCTGGCGGAGCTGGCGGCCACCACCGCCGAACAGATGAGCCTGCTCGCCACGGACAAGAACGTGCGCCTCGAGTGCGACTCCACCCCCGGCGTGACCGTGGAGGGCGACCGCGCGCGCCTCAAGCAGGTGATCGTCAACCTGCTCGACAACGCCATCAAGTACACCCCGAGCGGCGGACGCGTGCGCCTGTCCGTGCAGCGCGAGCCGGGCTTTGCGGTGCTCGAAGTGGCCGACGACGGCATCGGCATTCCCGCCGAGGCGCTGCCGCACGTCTTCAAGCGCTTCTTCCGCGTCGACGTGTCGCGCTCGCGCGCCCAGGGCGGCGCGGGACTGGGTCTGGCGATCGTCAAGTCGATCTGCACCGCCCACGGGGCGGAGGTGGCCGTCACCAGCGTGCCGGGCGCGGGCAGCACCTTCCGCGTGCGCCAGCCGCTGGTCGGCGGCTCCGCTGCGGGCGCCTGAAGGAGCCCCGTGTCACTCGTGCGTTACGTGCTGCGGCGCCCCTGCACGGCGGTGGCCCTGCTGCTGCTCATCGGCCTTTTGGGAATCGGTGAGGCGCTGCGCATGCCGATCGACATCTTCCCGAAGATGGACGGTGTGCAGCGAGGTGTGGACCTACGCCGGCATGAGCGCCACCGACATCCGGAACCGCATCCTCACGCTGCACCAGCGGCAGATGGCCTCACTCGTCGATGACATCGCGCGTATCGAGGCCACCAGCTACGAAGGCGTCGGCGTCGAGAAGGTCTACCTGCACGAGGGGCCGACGTCACGCGCGCCATCGCGCAGCTCGCCAGCAGCGCGCTGGTGGTGCTCAAGTGCATGCCGCCGAACATCACCCCCCGCTGGTGATCCGCTAAGGTGCCACCGACGTGCCCATTATCCAGCTGAGCCTCTCGAGCGATTCGCTGCCCGATACCACGCCCAACGATCTGGGACAGAACATCATCCGCCCGGCGCTTGCCGTGGTGCACTGCGCGGAAGTGCCGTACCCATACGGCGGTAAGCCGTCGCTGATGGCCAGCCAGCGCGCCGTGACACTCGCCAACGAGCGCTATCAGCGCGGGCTCACCGACTTCCTCAACGTGATGGACGCGGAGCGCGCGCAGTACGACATCCAGCAGCAGTACACCAACGCTCAGGTGGCGCTCGCCCAGCAGTTCATCGAGCTGTACCGCAGCCTGGGAGGTGGTTGGGAGAACTACCAGCAGCTGCCGGCCATCCATCGTCCCGAGCCGGCGATCATCGCCGGGTTTCAGCGCGTGCTGAGCCGCAGCAGCGCGCTCAAGGATCCGACGCCGCCCTAAAATTTGTAGCGCACGCCGATGCCGTACATGCCGTTGTTGGAGTACGCATCGATGGGAGCGTGCTTGTCCAGGCCGATGCCGGTGTAGTGCATCAGCATCACCCCGATGTAGCCGTCGAACTTCTTGGTGAAGTTGTAATCGAGCAGCAGCGAGTAGGCGAGCGCCAGGTAGTTCTTCTTCACTTCCGGTTCGTTGTAGGTGTCGATGTCGTAGACGCCGAGACCTACGTCGAAGCGCTCGCTGAACCTGTAGTCGCCGCCGACCCAGCCGAGGCTGAAACGCTGCTCGCCGCTCGCATTGACCGCAGGATCAGGCAGGATCAGGCCGAAATAATCCTGGATGCTCGTGAGGTTCGGGTTGGAGGGGGCGAGAATCTGCAGATACTCGTAGCCGGCCTTGAGGGTCAGGGCATCGGTCGCCAGGTACTTGGCGGTCACCATGGTGCCTTTGGTGTTCTCGATCTGCAGGTTGGGATCGGGAGCCACCACGTTCGAGTACTGCACCGGGTAGACCACCGAGTTGTACTCCTGCGAGTAGGTGGCCTTGAGAGTGAACGGGCCCTGGCTGTAGGCGAGCATCGCCACCCAGCCGCGGCCGGCCGATTGCGAGTTCTTGTCGCCGGCCACCTTGTACTGCAGGCCGACGTTGACCGGGCCGATGCGGTTCTCGTACTTGAAGCTGTTGTCCAGGCGGGTGTTTTCCGTTGCACCCAGGCCGCCGCCGATGCCGCCGGAGAAGCCGAGGGGCGAATAGAGGAGGGCGCCCTGCACCGGATCGAACTCCACCACCTGGTCGAAGGCGAGGTTCACGGTACGGCCGGCCTGCAGGCTCCCCCACAGCGGATCTGAAACTCCGAGGTAGCCGGCGCGCGAATCGAACTGACCGTCGATGGCGCTCGCGGCGTTGGCGGTATGCAGGCTGTTGATGTTGTTGAAGATGGCACGGCCGTTGTTGCTCAGCATGCCGCTCGTCACGTTGATCGCGGTCTCCAGCCGGAAGAACACCCTCTGGCCGGTGCTGAATTCATAGGAGCCGCTGACGCCGACGCGCGACATGGAAATGCCGCCGGTGTAGAGCCCGGTGAAGCTGTGCGGCGAGCCGTTCAGGTTGTAATCGTTGACGGTGGAGGCGAACACGTCGCTGCCGGCATAGGAATGCTCGAGGTAGCCGATGCCCACATCGAGAATGCCGTAGATGTCGAACTGTGCGCCGTCCTTGTCGTAGACGGTCGCGGCCTGCGCCACGCTGGCGGCACCCATGACGCTCAAAGCTGCCAGGGACAGGCGCATGAGGGAGGCGCGCGGCTGCTGCTGCTTCATAGATCAGGCCCGGGTGATTAACGAGACGGATCGTTATATTCGAATGAACATATCGTGACAGAAGCCGCACGGCGGCCGCAAGCCGGGCAGCTGCGCAAAGCGGCCTGCGCTAGCATTGGGTGCGGAGGTTGCTATGTACACGCCTGCCATTTCTTTCCGCGTCGACCTCGGCCGCGATGCGGCGGTCGGACCGGGCAAGATCGCGCTGCTCGAACACATCGCCCGCGGTGGCTCGCTGTCGCAGGCGGCCCGCGATCTGCACATGAGCTACCGCCGCGCGTGGCAGCTGCTGGACGATCTCAACGGCTGTTTCCGGCAGCGCGTGGCGCTGACCGCGAAGGGTGGCCGTGGCGGCGGCGGGGCGACGCTCACCGCGTTCGGGCGGCAGCTGGTGCGCATCTACCGGCAGTTCGACGCCGAGGTTCAGGCGCGCGCCGCGGCGAGCTTCCGCCCGATCGTGCGCCAGCGTCGTCGTCGTGCCGAACCGGCGCGCCGCGCCGCCGCGCTCTAGAACTCGAAGCGCGCGCCGACGGTGCCGGTGGGCGTCGAGCTATTGAGGAAGCCGCTCGCCGGTCCGCCCTCTCACAGTCCAGAGCAAACCGAGGTACGCAACCCCGGGCGAGGGAGGCGGGGTTGGGGTTGGCGATGCGGTTGTGCCTGCTAGTGGAGCCCGAGCTCGACGACGCGTGCGGGTGACGCCGCGCCGGCTGATCCTGCGCGCAGGCCGTCGCGCCGGTCAGGCGGTGTCGGCGCTGCGCAGCAGGTCGTTGATGGAGGTCTTGGCACGCGTCTGTGCATCGACGCGTTTGACGATCACCGCGCAGTACAGGCTGTAGCGCCCATCGGCCGAGGGCAGGGTCCCGGAAACCACCACCGAGCCTGCCGGGACGCGCCCCCGCAGGATCTGGCCGCTGCTGCGGTCATAGATGCGCGTGCTCTGGCCGATGAAGACGCCCATGGAGATGACCGAGCCGGCCTCGACCACGACGCCTTCGACCACTTCCGAGCGGGCGCCGATGAAGCAGTCGTCCTCGATGATGGTCGGGGCTGCCTGCAGCGGCTCCAGTACCCCGCCGATGCCGACGCCGCCGGAGAGGTGCACGTTGCGGCCGATCTGCGCGCACGAGCCCACCGTCGCCCACGTGTCCACCATGGTGCCGCTGCCGACGTAGGCGCCGATGTTGACGTAGCTCGGCATCAGCACCACGTTGGGCGCGACGTAGGCACCGCGCCGCACCAGCGCGTGCGGCACGATGCGCACGTTGCCGGCGCGCAGCTGCGCCTCGGTGGCGTGCGCGTACTTCATCGGCACCTTGTCGTAAAAGCGGGTGAAGCCGGCCTCGAATACCTGGTTGTCGCGCACCTTGAACGACAGCAGCACGGCTTTCTTCAGCCACTGGTTGACCACCCAGCCGCCGTCGCGCGGTTCCGCCACCCGCAGCTCACCGCTGTCGAGCAGCGTCAGGCACTCCTCCAGCGCCACGTCGAGCTCGCCGGGGAGGTTTGCGGCGCTTAAGTCGGCGCGGCGCTCGAAGGCGGCCTCGATGAGGCCCTGCAGGCGTGCCAGTTCCTTCATGCGAGGCGCGTGCCCGGCAGCGGGCCGCGCAGCGCCGCCTGGCGCGCATCGAGCGCCTGCACCAGACGCTCCTTGAGGCGTGCGGCGGCCGGCTCGCTCAGTGGCTGATTGTCGAAGTCGGTGAGGTAGAAGACGTCCTCGGCGCGCTCCCCCACGGTCATGATCTTGGCGGCGTGCAGCTCGATGCGCTCCTGCATCAGCACCTGGCCCACCTCGCACAGCAGTCCCGGCCGGTCGCCGGCGGTCAGTTCCAGCACCGAGCGGCGGTTGCGCTCATCGACGCTCACGCCGATCTGCGTCGGCGTGTTGAAGAGGCGCGCCTGGCGCGGCGCGCGGCGCGACACGGCGAAGGGCGCAGCGGCGTCGCCCTGCAGCGAGCGCCATAACGCCCCTTCGATCTCCAGCAGCCGGTCCTGGTCCTCGATCGGCGCGCCATCGTCCTCCAGCAGGTGATACAGGTCGAGACTGAAACCGTCGCCGCTCGGGGTGATGCGCGCATCGACGATGTTCAGACCGAGCTGGTCGAGCGCTGCGGTGGTGCGCGCAAAACCGTGCCGGCGCGGGCGCGTGAAGATCAGCGCCGCGGTGGTGCCGCGCACGCTGCGCGCATCGAGCGCCACCAGCGGCTCGTCGGAGCCTGCGGTGCGCTCGGCCAGCAGGCGCGTGTGCCAGGCGACCTCCTCGGGTGAGTGCTGCAGGAAGTAGCCGGCCGAGAAGCGCAGCCACACGGCCGCAATGCCTGCTTCGGCGACGCCACGTTCGATCAGCAGCTGCCGGGCGGCATCCTGCGTCTCGCGCACCAGGTGCTCAGGATCGATCGGGCTCTCGAGGCCCCGGCGCAGTGCGCGCTTGACGCGCTGATAGAAGTCGCTGAACAGCGATGCCTTCCACGAGTTCCACAACTTCGGGTTGGTGCCGCGCACGTCGGCGCAGGTGAGCACGTACAGATAATCAAGGTGGCTCTCGTCCCCGACCTTGCGCGCGAATGCGGAGATTACCTGCGGATCGGCGATGTCCTGCTTCTGCGAGGTGATGGAGAGCATCAGGTGATTGCGCACCAGCCAGGCGACCAGGCGCGCATCGTACGGTGACAGGCCCTGCTCGAGGCAGAAGGCTTCGGCATCGACAGCCCCCAGTTCCGAATGATCTCCGCCGCGGCCCTTGGCGATGTCGTGAAACAGCGCGGCGAGATAGGCCACTTCGCTGCGCGGCAGCGACTGCATGACGCGCGAGGCTTCCGGCAGCTCGTGGTCGTAGCGCGCTATGGCGAAGCGGCGCAGATTGCTGACCACGAACAGCGTGTGCGCATCCACCGTGTAGGCGTGGAACAGGTCGTACTGCATGCGGCCCACCACGCGCCCGAAGGCCGGGATGTAACGCCCCAGCACGCCGTAGGTGTTCATGCGCCGCAGCTCGTGCGTCACGCCGACCGGCGAGCGCACGATCTCGAGGAACAGGCGGTGATGGCGCGGGTTCTGGCGGAACTCCTCATCGATCAGCCACAGGTTCTTGGTGACCGCGCGCATGGTGGAGGCGCGTACCCCGCGGATGCTCTCGTTCTGCTGCAGCAGCGCGAACAGCTCGAGCAGCGCTGACGGGGTGCGCACGAACACCTCCTCGTTGATCGCCTCCAGCGAGCCGTTGCGCACCTGGAAGCGGGCATTCAGCGGCCGCGGCGGCTCGCTCTCGCTCAGGATCGCCTCGCGGAACAGCTGCAGCAGCAGCTCGTTCAGGAGGCTGACGTCCATGACCGTGCGGTAGTAGCGCTGCATGAACTGCTCGACCGCGAGAGTGTAGGAGGCGTCCTCGTAGCCGAAGATCTGCGCCAGCCGGATCTGATGGTCGAACAGCAGCCGGTCCTCGTGCCGTCCGGTGAGGGTATGCAGCCCGAAGCGCACCTTCCACAGGAACGCCTGCGCCTGCTTGAGGCGCCGCAGCTCCGCCGGCGTCACGAAACCGTGCGTTGCAAGTCCGTCGAGCGTGTCGGCATCGAATTGGCGCTTGGCCACCCAGGCGATGGTCTGGATATCGCGCAGGCCGCCAGGTCCGGTCTTGACGTTGGGTTCGAGGTTGTAGGCGGTGTCGTTGGCCTTGAGGTGCCGTTCGCTCTGCTCGCGCACCTTGGCTTCGAAGAACTGCTTCACCGGCCAGATGCGGTCCGGCGCGAGCGCTACACGCATGGCAGCCAGGAGCGGCGCATGGCCGGCGAGCAGGCGCGCCTCCAGGAGCGTCGTCATGACGCTCACGTCGCCGACGCAGGCCTCGCGGCACTCGGCCACGGTGCGCACGCTGTGCCCGACCTCAAGGCCGATGTCCCACAGGAAGGTGACCAGCTGCTCCACCGCAGCCCCGCCGGCCAGGTCCGGCGCCCTGGGCACCAGGAGCAGGATGTCGATGTCGGAGCAGGGGTGCAGCTCGCCGCGGCCGAAGCCGCCGACGGCCACCAGCGCCCAATCCTCGTGCGCGGCGCAGTGCAGGCGCCAGGCCTCGCGCAGCACGCTGTCGATCAGCACCGCGCGCGCGTGCACCAGCTGCTCGACCGGCTCCTCGGCCAGGAAGCGCTCCTTGAGTTCGTCGTGAGCCTGGCGCAGGAGCTCCCGCCAGGCGAGCGGGGTGACATTGGCCGCCAGCAGGGCCGGCAGGCGCAGCAGGAAAGGCCAGGGTGCGGGCGCGGTGCCCGGCAGCGTCGCTTCGAGCAGCTCGGTGTCCGACGCTCCCATCAGTGCGTCCGGCGCGTCAGTGCCGCGCGCCGTTCGCGCCGAGCGTCAGCACATCGAAGCCGCGCGTCGGTGACGAGCACCGTATGCTCCCACTGCGCCGACAGCGAGTGATCCTTGGTAATGACGGTCCAGCCGTCCGGCAGCAGGCGCACGTGGCGTTTGCCGGCATTGACCATCGGCTCGATGGTGAAGGTCATGCCCGCCTTGAGTTCGAGGCCGGTGCCCGGCTCGCCGTAGTGCAGTACCTGCGGGTCCTCGTGGTAGATGCGCCCGATGCCGTGCCCGCAGTACTCGCGCACGACGGAGTATTCATTGTCCTCGACGAAGCGCTGGATGGCATGGCCGATGTCGCCGAGGTGCGCCCCGGGACGCACCACCTCGATGCCGCGCCACATGGCGGCAAAGCAGGTGTCGGCGAGGCGCTGCGCGTGCGGCGGCGCCTTGCCGACGAAGTACATGCGGCTGGTATCGCCGTGGAAGCCGTCGCGGATCACGGTGACGTCGATGTTGACGATATCCCCGGCCTTGAGGCGCTTGTCATTGGGGATGCCGTGGCACACCACGTGGTTGACCGAGGTGCAGATGGTCTTGGGGAAGCCGCGGTAGTTGAGGTTCGCCGGCACCGAGCGCTGCACGTTCACGATGTGGTCGTGGCAGAGGCGGTCCAGCTCCTCGGTGGTCACCCCGGGCACGACGTGCTGGCCGATCATGTCGAGCACTTCGGCGGCGAGTTGCCCCGCAACTCGCATCTTTTGCTGCTCTTCCGGGGTCTTGATGGTGACGTTCATAGAGTGAGGAAATGGGGCCGGCAGCGGGGTCCGGCAAGGTGTACCGCAGGGGCTCGTAAGACATTGTTCCGACGAGGCCTTCATGGTATAAAGCGCGGCCTTTTTTGGCAACGCAACCCACACGCGCGTCATTAACTTCGTCGACTGGGTGTCCAAGCGGGGGCTCTAGGGCCTGCAGGATGGTCACGAGGACGCGCGGAGGCTTAACCCAAACAGGAGTTTTTCATGGCCAGCGTGTCCATGCGACAGATGCTGGAAGCGGGCGTCCACTTCGGACATCAGACCCGTTTCTGGAACCCGAAGATGGCGCCGTTCATCTTCGGTGAGCGAAACAAGATCCACATCATCAACCTCGAGAAGACGCAGCCGATGTACAGCGAGGCTGCCAACTTCATCAAGGGCGTGATCGCCGATGGCGGCAAGGTGCTGTTCGTCGGCACGAAGCGCTCGGCGCGCGAGTCGATTCAGAAGGAGGCCGAGCGCGCCTCGCAGCCGTTCGTGAACCAGCGCTGGCTCGGCGGCATGCTCACCAACTTCAAGACCATCCGCCAGTCGATCAAGCGGCTCGCGGAGATCACCGAGCTCGCCGCTTCCGGCGCGCTGGACAAGCGCGGCAAGAAGGAAGCGACCCAGCTGCGGCGCGAGATGGACAAGCTCGAAAGGAGCCTCGGCGGCATCAAGAACATGGAGTCGCTCCCCGATGCCCTGTTCGTGGTCGACGTCGGCCATGAAAACATCGCCATCCACGAGGCCAAGAAGCTCGGTATCCCGGTGGTCGCCATCGTCGATACCAACTGCTCCCCGGATGGCATCGACTACGTGATCCCGGGCAACGATGACGCCATGCGCGCCATTCAACTCTACGCCACCGGCATTGCCGATGCGGTGCTCGAGGGCAAGGAGTCCGTGCCGCAGGTTGCCGTCGGCGAGGACGAGTTCGTCGAGCTGGACGAGGCGGGCAATCCGCGCAAGAAGGCCGCCCGCGGCCGCCAGCGCCCGCAGGCGCAGGTGCGCAAGAAAGCCCCGGCGCGGCGCAAGGTGGCGGCCATCAAGACCCCCGAGGGCGCCCCGGCCGAAGCCGCCGCTGTCGAGGAGGAGGACATCGACGGGGACGAGGCCATCGAGGCCGTCGCAGTGGCAGGGACCGTGCCGCCGCCTGAGGCGGTAGCGCGCCGGCCCGGCCCCGGTGCGGGCCGCCGCAAGGGACGCGGCGCTGCAGGGTCGCCCGAGTAAGGCCACGGACCGGAGTTTTGTCATGAACATCACGGCAGATGCAGTTAAGCAGCTTCGCGAGCGCACCGGCGCGGGCATGATGGAGTGCAAGAAGGCGCTGGTGGACACCAAGGGTGACCTGGACGCCGCCGCGGAGCTCATGCGCAAGCAGGGACTCGCCAAGGCCGACAAAAAGGCCGCGCGCGTTGCCGCCGAGGGCGTGGTCATGGTGGCAAAATCCGCCGACGAACGCAGCGCCGCCATGGTGGAGATCAACTGCGAAACCGACTTCGTGGCACGCGAGCAGGACTTCCGCGCCTTCGCCCATGCGGTGGCGCAGTGCGCGCTGCAGTCGCGCTCCGAGAATGTTGCCGCCCTGGCGCAGGCCAAGCTCGCCAGCGGCGAGACGGTCGAGGAGCGGCGGCGCGCGCTGGTGGCCAAGATCGGCGAGAACATCTCCGTGCGGCGCGTGGCGGTGCTCGCCTCGGCCGAACATCTCGGCGCCTACGTGCACGGCACGCGCATCGGTGTGCTGGTCGCGGTCACCGGCGGGCCGGCGCATCTGGCGCACGATCTGGCCATGCACATCGCTGCCAGCAACCCGCGCTATCTGAGCCAGGCGCAGGTGCCCGCAGAAGTCGTGGCCAAGGAGCGCGAGATCCTCACCGAGCAGGCGCAGGGCGAGGGCAAGCCGCCGGAGATCGTCGCGAAGATGGTCGAGGGCCGGCTGCGCAAGTCGCTGGGCGAGATCACGCTCGCCGGCCAGGCGTTCGTCAAGGATCCGGACGTTACCGTCGAGAAGCTCCTGAAGAATGCCAAGGCGCAGGTCGTGGCCTTCGAGCGCTTCGAAGTGGGCGCCGGCATCGAGAAGAAGCAGGACGATTTCGTCGCCGAGGTAATGGCCCAGGTCAAGGGCCGGCACTGAAGGCACGGGCACTGAGTAAAGGAATAAACCCCGCCGCGCGCGGGGTTTTTTCCATCGGCGTAAGGGGATTGCTATGACGCAAGCGAAGGCTGCGTACTCGCGGGTGCTGGTGAAGCTGTCCGGTGAAGCCCTGATGGGCGACGGGGATTACGGCATCGACCCGGCGGTCATCAAGCGCATCGCAGGGGAACTGCAGGACATCATGCTGATGTCGGTGCAGGTCGCCGTGGTCATCGGCGGCGGCAACATCTTTCGCGGCGCAGGACTGGCACGCGCCGGCATGGATCGGGTGGCCGCCGACCACATGGGCATGCTCGCGACCGTCATGAACGCGCTCGCCATGCAGGATGCGCTCGAGGGACTCGGCGTACAGTCCCGGGTCATGTCCGCGATTCGCATCAACGAGGTGTGCGAGGACTACATCCGCCGTCGCGCGGTGCGCCACCTGGAGAAGGGCCGCATCGTGATCTTCGCCGCCGGCACCGGCAACCCGTTCTTCACCACCGACACGGCCGCCGCGCTGCGTGCCATCGAGATCAGCGCCGACGTGCTGCTCAAGGCGACCAAGGTCAACGGCGTCTACTCCGACGATCCGGTGCGTAACCCCGCCGCGGTGCGCTACCCGCGCCTGACCTTCGACAAGGTGCTCACCGACCGCCTGAACGTGATGGACGCCACGGCTATCGTCATGTGCCGCGACAACCGCTTGCCTTTGCGGGTGTTCAGTCTCAACAATCCGGGCGATCTCACGCGCATTGTGCGTGGCGAAGAGGTGGGTACGGCGGTCACGTTCGAGTAAGCGGCGGCAAGGAGACTCACATGCTCGAAGATCTCAAGAAAGACGCGCGCGAGCGCATGGCGAAGTGCGTCCAGACCTTCCAGGCGGACCTCAAGAAGCTGCGCACCGGGCGCGCCCATCCGAGCCTGGTCGAGCACCTGAAGGTGGATTACTACGGCTCCGACGTGCCGCTGCAGCAGGTGGCGAATATCGCGGTAGAGGACGGCCGCACCCTGGTGATCTCGCCCTGGGAGAAGACGGTCGTGCAGGCGATCGAGAAGGCGATCTTCAAGTCCGACCTGGGGCTGACGCCGATGACCGCCGGCACGGTGATCCGTGTCCCCATGCCGCCGCTCACCGAGGAGCGGCGCCGCGAGATTACCAAGATGCTGCGGCACGACGCGGAAAACGCCCGCGTCGCGGTGCGCAACGTGCGCCGCGACGTCATGAACGACATCAAGGAACTGCTCAAGGAGAAGCTCGTCTCGCAGGACGACGAGCGCCGCGCCGAGGCAGAGGTGCAGAAGCTCACCGACAAGTACGTGGCCGATATCGAGACGCTGCTGGTCGCCAAGGAGAAAGAGGTCATGCAGGTGTAATGGCTGCTGCGGACGCCAAGCTCCTGCCGCGCCATATCGCCGTCATCATGGACGGCAACGGCCGCTGGGCCGCCGCGCGCGGCCTCACCCGCACGGCCGGCCACAAGGCGGGCCTGCAGGCGGTGCGGCTGTGCATCGAGCAGTGCTCGCGGCGCGGCATCGCAGCGCTCACGCTGTTTGCCTTCTCCAGTGAGAACTGGCATCGCCCGGCGCTCGAGGTCAGCAGCCTCATGAGCCTGTTCCTGGAGGCCATCGACAAGGAGATCGATGAGCTGCACGCGCAAGCCGTGCGGGTGCGTTTCATCGGCGCGCGCGGCAGCCTCAGCATGCGGCTGCAGACGCGCATCGCCGCGGCCGAGGAGCGTACCCAGGCCAATCCGGGACTGCAGCTGCAGATTGCCATGAGCTACGGGGGACGCTGGGATATTATCCAGGCGGCTCAGGCGGTTGCGCGCGAATGCGCCAGCGGCGCCACGCGTCCCGAAGACATCACCGAGGACAGCTTTGCCGCGCACCTGGAACTGGCGGGAGTGCCGCAGGCGGACCTGCTGGTGCGCACCGGCGGCGAGCAGCGCATCAGCAATTTTCTGCTCTGGGATCTGGCCTACGCGGAGCTCTATTTCAGCTCGCGCCTGTGGCCGGACTTCGGGATCGCCGACCTCGAGGACGCGCTGGCCTTCTTTGCCAGCCGTGAGCGGCGCTTCGGCCTCACCGCCGAGCAGCTCGCGGCGGCGCGCTGATGGCGGAGCCGCTGGGTAAGCGCGTCCTGACCGCCGTGGTGATGGCCGCGGTGCTGCTCGGCGTCGTGTTGTGGCTGGCGCCGTGGGTCACGGTGGCGGTGCTGACGCTGATGGCGCTCGCCGGCGCCTGGGAGTGGTCCCGCTTCCTGCAGCGGGACGCGACGCTGTGGCGCATCGTCTACGTGGTGCTGGTGGCCGTGCTGCTGTGGCTCGCCTGGCGCGTGACCGCCACGACCGCGCAGCGCAACCTGCTGCTGGGCCTCGCCGTGCTGTGGTGGCTCGTGGCGCTGGCGTGGATCGTGCTCGCGCCGCAGCGCGTGGCGCCCTGGTCCGCAGCCGGCGCCGGGCTGCTGGCACTGGTGCCGGCCTGGCTGGCGCTGGTACGGCTGCGACTGTCGCTGCCGCAGGGTGCACAATGGCTGGTGTTCGTGCTGGTGCTGGTGTCGATTGCCGACATCGGCGCATTCTTTTGCGGCCGCCACTTCGGTCGCGTGCGCCTGGCGCCGCAGGTATCGCCGGGCAAGACATGGGAGGGTGTATTGGGAGGGATCGCGGCCAGTGTTCCGGTGGCCCTAGCAGGCAGCCTGTGGTTTCGGCTGCCGCTCCTCACCTTCGTACCGCTGTGTCTGGCGGTGGTGGGCTTCTCGATCGTCGGTGATCTCACGGAGAGCCTGCTCAAACGTTTTGCCGGCATGAAGGACAGCGGCAGCATCATTCCCGGCCACGGCGGTGTCATGGACCGCATCGACAGTCTCACCGGCGCCGCGCCGGTGCTGGTGCTCGGCCTGACGCTGCTCGGGGTGGTCGCATGATCGGTGTCGCGGTCCTTGGTTCCACCGGCTCGGTCGGCGAAAGCACGCTCGACGTGCTGGCACGCCACCCGCAGCGCTTTCGCCTGGTAGCCATCGCCGCTAATCGCAACGCCGCCAAGCTTGCACGCCAGATCCTCACCTGGCGGCCGGCTTACGCAGCGCTCGCCGACCCTGCCGCCGCGGTGCAGCTGCGCGAGCTCCTGGGCACGCAGGCGCCCGGCACGCGCCTGCTCGAAGGCCCGGGCGCACTCGAAGAGCTCGCCGTGCTCAGCGAGGTGCAGTGCGTTATGGCCGCCATCGTCGGCGGCGCAGGTCTGCGCTCGACGCTCGCCGCGGTGCGCGCCGGCAAGAAGCTGCTGCTCGCCAACAAGGAATCGCTGGTGATGGCGGGGCCGCTGCTGATCGCCGCGGTCAACAGCTCCGGCGCGACGCTGCTGCCGATCGACAGCGAGCACAACGCCATCTTTCAATGCCTGCCGCCCGGCGCGCGCACCGGGGTCACCCCACCGGGCCTCACGCGCGTGCTGCTGACCGCCTCCGGCGGACCGTTTCGCGACACGCCGGCCGAAGCACTCGCCACCGTAACCCCGGAGGCCGCCTGCGCGCACCCGAACTGGGTGATGGGCCGCAAGATCTCGGTGGACTCCGCGACGCTCATGAACAAGGGGCTGGAGCTGATCGAGGCGTGCCTGCTGTTCGGGCTCACCCCCGCGCAGGTGCAGATTATTGTTCACCCGCAGAGCATCGTGCATTCGCTGGTCGAGTACGTCGACGGTTCGGTGCTGGCGCAGCTCGGCGCGCCGGACATGCGCACGCCGATCGCGCACGCGCTGGCGTGGCCCGAGCGCATCGACTCCGGTGTAGACTTCCTCGATCTGCTGAAGGCCGGGCGGCTCGATTTCCGCGCCCCGGACACCGAAAAGTTCCGTTGCCTCGCGCTGGCGCAGGCGGCCGCGCGCGCCGGCGGTCTGTATCCGGTGGTGCTCAATGCCGCCAATGAGGTGGCTGTAGAGGCCTTCCTCGAGCGCCGATTGAACTTTCCCGGCATTGCCGCGGTCATTGAAGCCGTAGTAGAGCGCGGCACGGGGGGAACTGTCGGCGGCCTGGATGACGTATTTGCCGCCGATGCGGAGAGCAGAGTGCGTGCCCGGGAGCGGATCGTCGGCCTGACAAAAAGTGCATCGCTGAGGGGCGCTCACGCATGACTCTGGTGTGGTACGTACTGTGGTTCGTGGTTGCCGTCGGCCTGCTGGTCACGGTGCACGAATTCGGTCATTTCTGGGTGGCGCGGCGCCTGGGCTTCAAAGTGCTGCGCTTTTCGGTGGGCTTTGGCAAGCCGCTGCTGACACATATCGGCGGCGCTGACCGCGTCGAGTACGTGCTCGCCGCTGTGCCGCTCGGCGGCTACGTGAAGCTCCTCGATGAGCGCGAGGGCCCCGTCGAGCCGGCCGATCTTGCGCGCTCCTTCACCCGCCGTCCGCCCTGGCAGCGCATCGTGGTGCTGCTCGCCGGGCCGGCCTTCAACATCCTCTTCGCCATCGTGGTGCTGTGGGGCATGCTGTGGAACAACGGCGTGTCCGAGTGGCATCCCAGAGTTGCCGACGTGCTGCCCAATTCGGTGGCCGCGCACGCCGGCCTGCGCAGCGGCGACGAGATCACTGCAATCAACGGCAGCCGCGTCGCCACGCCGCGCGATCTGGTGTTCGGCCTGCTCGACGCCATGAGTTCCAACGGTGAGGCGGACCTGCACGTGCGCGCCAGCGACGGCAGCGAGCGCGACGCCGTCCTCGCCGTGCCGGATGCCAGCCAACGCCGCAAGCTCACCGAACCGACCGAGCTGTTCCCGGGCCTCGGCATCGAGCTGTGGCTGCCCTCCGAGGGAGTGGTGGGCGACGTCACCCCGGACGGTCCGGCGCAGCGCGCCGGCATACGCGCCGGCGATCACATCGTCGCCATCGACGGCAGCCCGGTGAAAAGCTTCGAGGACATCGCGCACCACATCAGTGGGCACCCGGGCGCGCACATCAGCGTGACCTATCGGCGCGACGGCGCCGAACAGACGACGCAGCTGCAGGTGGAGGCCAAGGAGGAGGACGGCAAGCGCGTCGGGCGCATCGGCATCGCCAGCGTTCCGAAGAACATGCTGGTGCACACCAATCTGGGCGCGGGCGCCGCGCTGGCGCGCGCCTGCGACGAGGCCTGGAGCATGACCTTGATGCAGGGGCGCATGTTCTGGCGCATGGTGCTGGGCAAGATATCGTTCAAGAATTTGAGCGGGCCGGTGTCGATTGCGCAGTTTGCCGGGGAGTCGGCCGAGGCTGGCGTGGCCCCGTTCCTCAATTTTCTGGTCGTGATCTCGTTGTCGCTGGGATTCCTGAACCTGCTGCCGATTCCGATTCTGGACGGCGGACAGATTGTCTTCCAGCTGGTCGAATGGCTGAAGGGCAGCCCGCTGTCGGAGCGGGCGCAGGCGTTTGGACAGCAGGTTGGCATCGCCCTGCTCATCGTCCTGATGGGTGTCGCGCTCTACAACGATATTGCGCGTCAGTTCGGTTGAGCACATAACAGCCCGCGGCACAAACCGCAGGCAACAGCTGGAGACCCTGTTTGAGTCTCCGGATCCTCGCCTAGTGCGATGAAACAGCTTGAATGGCGCCGTGCAGCGCTGGCTGATGGATGAAGGGATAGTGGTGGTTAGAACATGAACAAGCGCCTGGCCTTCGCAGCCGTTGCACTGGCTATGCGCTGCGCTCTGGCGCTCGGGCAGCCGGCGCCGACGCAAGCCACGCCCGTAACGCCTGCGGATGCCGGCCCGACGCCGAGCCCGGCCGCGCCGACGGCCGCACCGGCCGCAGCGCCACCACCTGCCGCGCCTGCGGCAGGACCCGCCCCGGCCAGCCCCGAAGCCACCGCGGGCAGCGCTGGCACAACGCCGGCGCCGGCGGTCGAGACCGTGACCACGCCTGCGGATTTCACCGTCGGCGATATCAAGGTGGAGGGCCTGCAGCGCGTCTCCGAGGGCACGGTCTACAACTACCTGCCGGTCAATATCGGTGATCACCTCACACCGCAGCGCGTGCGCGAGGCGGTGCGTGCGCTCTACACGACCGGCTTCTTCCGTGACGTGCAGATGCGGCGCGACGGCAACACCCTCATTGTCGTGGTGCTCGAGCGCCCCTCGATCGAGAGCTTCGAGATCACGGGCAACAAGGACATCAAGACCGAGGATCTGCAGAAGTCACTGCGCAACGTCGGTCTTGCCACCGGCAAGACCTTTGACCGCTCGGTGCTCGAGGACGTGACCCAGTACCTCACCGATCAGTACTTCGCGCGCGGCAAGTACGGCGTACGCATCGAATCGAAGGTCGAGGAAGAGGTCGGCAACCGCGTCAAGATAAAGATCGACATCAAGGAAGGCTCGCGCGCCAAGATCCGGCAGATCAACATCGTCGGCGACACCCGCTTCCCGCAGAAGGACATCCTCGAGACGCTCGAGCTGAAGACGCCCAACTGGCTGTCCTGGTACAAGCAGGACGACCGCTATTCGCGCGAGTCACTGCAGGGCGATCTGGAAAAAGTACGCAATTACTACATGGATCGCGGCTACGCGAACTTCCAGATCGACTCGACCCAGGTCGCCATCGCGCCCGAGAAGGAAGACATCTTCATCACGGTCAACGTCGACGAGGGCCAGGTCTACAAGGTGTCGGCGATCAAGCTGGCGGGCACGTTCGTCGTGCCGCAGGCGGAGCTCGAGCAGCTGCTCGTCATCCATCCGGGCGACACGTTCAACCGCAAGCGCATCACCACCTCGCAGGAGCTCATGCAGAACCGCATGGGGCGCGACGGCTTTGCGTTCGCCAAGGTCGATCCGGTGCCGACCGCCGACAGCGCCACGCACACCGTGTCGCTGACCTTCTTCGTCGATCCGGGCAATCGCGTGTACGTGCGCAATATCAGCTTCACCGGTGCCAACCGCATCAACGACGAAGTGCTGCGCCGGGAGATGCGCCAGCTGGAGGGCGGCTGGCTCTCCAATACCTCGCTGGAGCGCTCCAAGCAGCGCATTCAGCGTCTGCCGTACGTGAAGAGCGTCGAATTCGAAACCACCCCGGTGGCCGGCTCGGCGGACCTGGTGGACGTCAACTACAAGATCGAGGAGGGGCCGGCCTCGCAGCTGTCAGGCGGCATCGGCTATTCCGAGACCTACAAGTTCATGCTGAACGGCAGCTACGCTGACTCCGATTTCCTCGGCAGCGGGCAGCGCATCGCGGTCAACCTGAACGGCGGCGCCTTCCAGAAGGTGTACACGATCCAGCACACCAATCCGTACACCAACATCGACAACCTGCAGCGCACCGAGTCGATCACCTACAGCGACGTGACGCAGTTCGTGTCCTCCTCATCGACCTTCTCGTCGCAGACCATCAGCCTCGGGCCGACCTGGGCATACCCGATCACCGAGTACATGTACCTGCGCTTCGGCGGCGCCTTCAACAGCTCGCAGCTGCTCACCAACTCGCTCAGCAGCGCCATCCAGGCGCAGCAATGGGTGCAGGAGAACGGCCACCCGTACGCTCGCCTGGCGCACGACGACTCGAGCAACAACGAGTACGTCTTCTACGGCACCAACTTCAAGACCTATGAAGGGATCCTGGGCTGGGACTTCGATACGCGCAATCGCACCCTGTTCGCCGACCACGGCATGCGCACCTCCGTGTCCTACTCCATCACGACGCCCGGGAGCGATGTGAAGTACTACATCGCCAACTTCCAGTTCATCAAGTACGTGCCGCTGTGGCATGGCTGGACCCTGTCGTTCCTCGAGGGCATCGACTATGGCTCGCCCCTCGGCAGTACCACCGCCATCCCGCCGTTTCGCCAGTTCTTCGGCGGCGGCCCGGACAACGTGCGCGGCTTCCGCGAGAGCCGCTTGGGCCCGAAGGATCAGTTCGGCAACCCCTATGGCGGCAATATGCGCATCACCAGCCAGAACGAGCTGATCTTCCCGATGCCCGCCAAGTACGCCCAGACCGCGCGCGTCAGCGCGTTCTTGGATATGGGCGGGGTGTACCAGACAGGCTCGATCATCAAGTTCTATGGGCCCGATGAGATCACGCCGGAGAGCTACACACTGCGGGCCGAGGGCCTGAAGCGCTCGGTCGGTGTCGCCGTGCAGTGGCTGGCGCCGCTCGGACTCTTCCGTTTCAGCCTCGGTGTGCCGCTGAACGCCAAGTCCGGCGACGGCATCACCACCTTCGGCGACGAACGGGAAGTCTTCCAGTTCTCCGTGGGTAACGCCTTCTAAGGGTCCGCCAGCACCCCGCGCGGCTAAAGAATTGAGCCGCCGGGGTGCGTTCTACGCGATACTAGGCGTTTGGGCCGGAGCACCCTTGAGTGCCCGGCGCGCCTCAACAGTTACACGCGAGGGTAGGTAGTTGCAGTGAATCGTTCGATCAGCAGCAAGTTAGCGGTGGGGTTAATTGCGATGGCCGGCGCGCTCGCCGCACTGCCGGCGTGGGCCGAGCCCAAGATCGGGGTCGTAGATCCGCAGCGGCTCCTGGAAGAGTCACCGCAGGGCAAGGCGATGCTCGACTCGCTGCGGTCCGAGTTCGCGCCGCGCGAGCGCACCCTGCAGGCCCAGCAGCAGTCACTGAAGTCCAAGCAGGACAAGCTGCAGAAGGACGGCGCCACCATGAGCGAGGACCAGCGCGCCCGCGCCGAGAAGGAGCTGCGCGACGGCATGCGTGATTTCGAGCGTGCCCGCGGCGAGCTGCAGGACGACGCCACGGCCCGCCGCAACGAGGAATTCTCCCGTCTGCAGCGCACCATCGTCGAAGAGGTGCGCACCTACGGCAAGGCGCAGAGCTTCGATCTGATCCTAAGCGGCGAGGGAGTCATCTACTCCACCTCCACGACCGACATCACACCGGCGATCCTGAGTGCGCTGCAGGCGCGCGGTGGCGCGGCCAAGCCGGCGGCAGGTGCGGCCACACCGGCGCCGGCGACGCCTGCTCCGGCTCCGGCCAAGCCGCCGGCGCACTAGCGTCAGCGCGCCCCTGGCTTAAAGGGATTGCGGCATGTCGGTGTCGCTCGGTGAGCTCGCAGTGCGCTACGGCTGTGAGCTGCGCGGCGACCCGCAGCTGCGCATCGCGCGCGTGGCTACGCTCGCCGCCGCCGATCAGGCAGCGCTCGCTTTCGTGGCCAATCCGCGCTACCGGGCCCAGCTCGCCGGCACGCGCGCCGGCGCGGTCGTGCTGAACGCCGCCAGCGCATCCCTGTGTCCCGCCGCGATGCTGGTGTGTGACAACCCGCACGCCATCTACGCGCGCATCGCCGCGGAGCTGCATCCACAGGTGGCCGCGCGCGGCGGGGTGCATGCGAGCGCCGTGGTGGCCGCCAGCGCCCGCATCGACCCGAGTGCCGAGATCGGCCCCGGCGCGAGCGTGGGCGAAAACGTCACGATCGGCGCGCGCGCGCTGGTCGGCGCGCACTGCGTCATCGAGGCTGACGTGACGCTCGCGGCCGACGTGCGGCTCACGGCCCGCGTCACCCTCGGACGCGGCGTGCACATCGGCGCGCGCAGCGTGCTGCAGCCCGGTGTGGTGGTGGGAGCGGACGGTTTCGGCTTCGCACCCGACCAGGGCCGCTGGCTGAAGGTGCCGCAGCTGGGCACGGTGCAGGTCGGCGCGGACGTGGAGATCGGCGCCAACACCACCATCGATCGCGGCGCGCTCGAGGACACCGTCATCGAGGACGGCGTCAAACTCGACAATCTGATCATGATCGGCCACAACGTGCGCATCGGCGCGCACACGGTCATCGCCGGCTGCACCGGCATCTCCGGCAGCACCACGATCGGCAAACGCTGCATGATCGGCGGCGCGGTCGGGGTCACCGGCCACATCAGCGTCGCCGATGACGTCGTCATCACCGGCTACTCGTGCATCAGCCATTCGATCGAGCGTGCCGGGGTATACTCGAGCACGCTGCCGGCAGAAGAAGTGCATCTGTGGCGCCGGCTGGTCGCCCGCTTCAAGCGCAGCGCCGTGCTTTTGGAGCGCGTGCGCAAGCTTGAACGCGCGGCGGGCTTGAGCGCCACCCAGGACGACGAGGATGAGTGACGGGGTGCAGCTGGACATCCAGGCCATACTCGAGCGGCTGCCGCACCGCTTCCCGTTCCTCCTGGTCGATCGTGTGCTCGAGTGTCGTCCCGGCCAGAGCATCCGCGCGCTGAAAAACGTCACCTACAACGAACCGTTTTTTCCCGGCCACTTTCCCGGCCGCCCGGTGATGCCCGGGGTGATGATCATCGAGGCGCTGGCGCAGGCAGCCGGTATCCTGTGCTTCGTGACCGCCGACGTCATTCCCGACCACAGCACGCGCTTCTACTTCGTCGGCATCGACAAAGCGCGCTTCCGCCGTCCGGTGGTGCCGGGCGACCAGGTGGTGCTGACCGCCCAGCTGCAGCGCTCCCTCAGGGGCATCTGGCGCTTCTCCACCGCAGCCCTGGTGGCCGATCAGGAAGTCGCGCAGGCCGAGATCATGGTCGCGCCCGAGGCCGGCAAGTGATCGATGCGCGCGCCATCGTCGCGCCGGACGCGCAGCTGGCAGCGGATGTGAGCGTCGGCCCCTTCAGCATCATCGGCCCGCAGGTGCGCATCGGTGCGCGCACGGTCATCGGCCCGCACGTGGTGATCAATGGCCCGACCTCGATCGGCGCCGACAACCGCGTCTTCCAGTTTGCCTCCCTCGGCGATGCGCCGCAGGACAAGAAATACGGCGGCGAGCCCACGCGCCTCGAGATCGGCGACCGCAACGTGTTTCGCGAGAGCTGCACCGTCAATCGCGGCACGACCAAAGACCAGGGCGTGACGCGCATCGGCAACGACAACCTGTTCATGGCCTATGCGCACGTCGCCCACGACTGCAGGATCGGCGACAACACGGTATTCGCCAACTGCGCCTCGCTCGCCGGACACGTGGAGATCAGCGACTGGGTGATCTTGGGCGGACTGACCGCCGTGCACCAGTTCAGTCGCATCGGCGTGCACGCCTTCCTCGGCGGCGGCTCGATCGTGTCGCGCGACGTACCGCCCTACGTGATGGTGGCCGGCAACCCGGCCGTGCCGCACACGGTCAACGCGGAAGGACTCAAGCGCCGCGGCTTCACGGAGGAGCAGATCAAGAACATCCGCGACGCCTACCGCATCCTCTACCGCTCCGAACTGCGCCTGGCCGATGCACTCGCGCAGCTCGAGCCGCTGGCCGCGGCCAACCCCGAGATCCGCGTCTTCGTCGATTTCATCCACGGCACCGCCCGCAGCCTGGTGCGATGAGCGTCGCCGGCCTGCCTGCGGTCGCTGCGGCGCCGCTGCGCGTCGCCTTGGTGGCCGGCGAACACTCCGGTGATCAGCTGGGCGCGGCCCTGATCGCGGCGCTGCGCGAGCGCGTGCCTGCGGTGCAGTGCTTCGGCGTCGCCGGTCCGAAGATGATCGCGGCCGGTTGCGAGGCGTGGGCCAGTTCCGAGCAACTCGGCGTCATGGGTCTCGCCGAGGTGCTGCGCCACCTGCCGCGCCTGCTGCGCCTGCGCGCCGGCCTGGTGCGGCGCTTCCTGGCCGCCCGCCCCGATGTGTTCGTCGGCATCGACGCGCCGGAGTTCAACCTGGGTCTCGCGCGGCGCCTGAAGGGCGCCGGCATCCGCACCGTGCAGTACGTGAGCCCGCAGGTGTGGGCGTGGCGGCAGGGGCGGGTGCGCAAGATCGGCGCGGCCTGCGATCTGGTGCTGTGCCTGTTTCCGTTCGAGACCGAGTTCTATACGCAGCATCGGGTCGCGGCGCAGTTCGTCGGCCATCCGCTCGCCGACCAGATCCCGGTCGGTGTCGATCGCGAGGGCGCGCGGCGCGCGCTCGGCATCGACCCGGGCGCGACCCTCATCGCGCTGCTGCCCGGCAGCCGCCTCGGGGAAGTGCGCTACCTCGCCGCCCCGTTCGCAAGCGCCGCCGCGCGGCTGAGCGCCCAGCGCCCGCGCTGGCAGTTCATCGCCCCCATGGCCTCCGCCGCGGCACGTGAGCGATTCCTCAGGGAAATCGCGCAAGTTCCTGCCGTACCTGAGATTCGGCTGGTCGAGGGCCAGGCACACACGGTGCTGGCGGCCTGCGATGCGGCGCTCGTTGCCTCCGGCACGGCCACCCTGGAGACGCTCCTCAGCGGACGGCCGATGGTGGTGGCCTACCGCGCCAACCCGGTCACGGCGTTCGTTATCCAGTCGCTTGGGCTGGTCAAGGTGCGATACTTTTCGCAACCGAACCTGCTCGCCGGCCGCCGCCTCGTTCCGGAGTTTCTGCAGGGCGAGGTGGACGGCGGCCGTCTCGCCGCTGCGCTGCTGCACGAACTGGAGGACCCCGAGCACGTGCGTGAACTGCTGCAGGAATTCGCCACCGTACATCGCGCCCTGCGTTGCGGCGGTGCCGGCCGCGCCGCGGATGCCATTCTCGAGCTGTGCGCCGGCGCGCGCAGCGCGGGGGCCCTGTGATGGCGGCGCCGGCACGCGACCTGAGGCGTGTGGCCGGTGTCGACGAGGCGGGCCGCGGGCCGCTGGCAGGCCCGGTCGTGGCCGCCGCGGTGATTCTCCACCCGCAGCGCCGCATCCGCGGACTTGCCGATTCCAAGGTGCTGAGCCCGGCCGAGCGCGCGCGGCTGGCACCCCTCATCCGTGCGCGCGCACTCGCCTGGGCGATCGGCTGGGCCGACCGCGACGAGATCGACTGCCTCAATATCCTGCAGGCGACACTGCTCGCCATGCGACGCGCGCTGCTGGCGCTGCCGGTGTCGCCGACGCACGTGCGCATCGACGGCAATTGCTGCCCGTGCGTGACGGATCTGTCCTTCAGCTGCACGCTGGAGGCGATCATCGCCGGCGATGCGCGCATCGCCGCCATCAGCGCCGCCTCGATTCTCGCCAAGACGCATCGCGACGCGATGATGGAGGCGCTCGATCACTGCTACCCGGGGTTCGATCTGGCCGTGCACAAAGGCTATGCCACGCCTGCGCACCTGTCAGCGCTGACGCTGCGCGCGCCCTCGCCGCAGCACCGCCGCTCCTTCAGTCCGCTCAAGCCGGACGGCGAGCCCTTGACACTCGCCGGCGCTGAGTTCTAAGAGGCGCGCATGGCACAGGGTTTCGTGCATCTGCGGTTGCACACCGAATATTCCTTGAGCGACAGCGTGGTGCGCGTGCCGGAGCTGGTGGCCGGCGTCGCCGCGAGCGGCATGCCGGCGGTCGCGGTCACCGACCAGAACAACCTGTTCGCGATGGTGAAGTTCTATCGCGAGGCGCTCAAGGCCGGCATCAAGCCGCTGGTGGGCGTCGATCTGCTGGTGCGCGAGGAGGGCGAGCGCGCCACCCCGTCACGGCTGACGCTGCTGTGCCAGTCGCAGGCCGGCTACCGCAATCTTACGCGCCTGGTGACGCGCGCCTACCTCGAGGGGCAGGAGCGCGGCACGCCGCGCATCGAGCGCCGCTGGCTGAGCGTGGCGGCGCTCGACGGTCTGATCGGGCTGTCGGGAGCTGCCGAGGGCGACATCGGCCGGGCGCTCGTCAACGGGCGCGAGCGCGAGGCCGAGCAGGCACTCGATGCCTGGCTGGCGCTCTTGCCACAGCGCTTCTACCTGGAACTGCAGCGTCTCGGGCGCCCCGCCGAGGAGGCTTACATCAGCGCTGCCGTGGCGCTCGGCGCCCGCCGCAGCGTGCCGCTGGTCGCGACCAACGACGTACGCTTCCTCAGGGCCGAGCAGTTCGAGTCGCACGAGGCACGCGTGTGCATCCACGACGGCGCGCTGCTCGCCGATGCCGGGCGCGTACGCCGCTATTCGCGCCAGCAGTATCTGCGCACGCCGCAGGAGATGGCGGCGCTGTTCGCCGACGTGCCCGAGGCGCTCGCCAACTCGGTCGAGATCGCGCGCCGCTGCAGTCTGGTGCTGAACCTGGGCGAGGCGAAGCTGCCGCAGTATCCGCTGCCGGCCGGGGTCGGCACCGACGACTTCCTGCGCGCCGAGAGCGTGCGCGGGCTCAACGGCCGCTTTGCCGATGCCGCCGCGGTCCCCGCCGGCCATCGCGAGCGCCTCGGGCGCGAGCTGGAAGTCATCTGTCAGATGGGCTTCGCCGGCTACTTCCTCATCGTGGCCGACTTCATCCGCTGGGCGCGCGGCAATGGCGTGCCCGTGGGACCGGGCCGCGGTTCGGGTGCCGGGTCGCTCGTCGCCTACAGCCTCGGCATCACCGATCTCGACCCGATCAACTACGACCTGCTGTTCGAGCGCTTCCTCAATCCCGAGCGCGTCTCCATGCCGGACTTCGACATCGACTTCTGCATGGACGGGCGCGACCGCGTCATCGACTACGTGGCGCAGAAGTACGGCCGCGAACGCGTCTCGCAGATCATCACCTACGGCACCATGGCGGCCAAGGCGGTGGTGCGCGACGTCGGCCGCGTGCTCGGCCTCACCTACGGCTACGTCGACCGCATCGCCAAGCTGATTCCCTTCGAACTCGGCATCACCCTGGATGCGGCACTGGAGAAGGAGCCGGAGCTGCAGCGCCTCTACCAGGGCGAGGACGAGGTGAAGAATCTCATCGACCTGGCGCGCTCGCTCGAGGGCCTGACGCGCAATGCCGGCATGCACGCCGGCGGGGTGGTGATCGCCCCGTCCGTGCTCACCGATTTCGCGCCGCTGTACTGCGATGCGGCCGGCGGCAGCGTCGTGACGCAGTTCGACAAGGACGACGTCGAGGCCGCCGGCCTCGTCAAGTTCGACTTCCTCGGTCTGCGCACGCTGACGATCATCGATCGCGCGGCCGCGCTCATCAACCGCGATCGTGGCGCGGCGGCGCCTCCTTTGCGGATCAGCGAACTGCCGATGGACGATGCGCCGACCTACGCGCTGCTCAAGTCCTGCCGCACCACCGCGGTGTTCCAGCTCGAGTCGCGCGGCATGAAGGACCTGATCCGCCGCCTGCAGCCCGACCGCTTCGAGGACATCGTGGCACTCGTCGCGCTGTTCCGGCCCGGGCCGCTGCAGTCGGGCATGGTGGATGACTTCATCAACCGCAAGCACGGCCGCGTCGAGGCGCCGGTGGATTACCTGCACCCGAGCCTCGAGCCGATCCTGAAGCCCACCTACGGCGTGATCCTCTATCAGGAACAGGTGATGCAGATCGCGCAGGTGCTGGCCGGCTACACGCTCGGCGGCGCGGACCTGCTGCGCAAGGCGATGGGCAAGAAGAACGCCGACGAGATGGCGCTGCAGCGCTCCGTGTTCGTCGACGGCGCGGTGGCGCGCGGCGTGCGCGCACCGGTCGCCGGGCACATCTTCGACCTGATGGAGAAGTTCGCCGGCTACGGCTTCAACAAGTCGCATTCGGCAGCCTACGCGCTGCTGTCCTATCAGACCGCGTACCTGAAGGCGCACTACCCGGCGCAGTTCATGGCGGCGGTGCTGTCGGCCGACATGGATCACACCGACAAGGTGGTGACGCTCATCAAGGAGTGCAGCGACATGGAGCTGGCGGTGCTGTCGCCGGACGTCAATGCTTCGCAGTACGAGTTCACCGCCTGCGGCGCGCGCAGCATCCGCTACGGCCTGGGCGCGGTGCGCGGCGTCGGGCGCGGCGCCGTCGAGTCACTCATCGCCGAACGCGAAGCGCGCGGTCAGTTCCTGGAGCTCGAGGACCTGTGCCGGCGCCTCGATCTGCAGAAGGTCAACCGGCGCGTGCTGGAGGCGCTGCTGCGCTCGGGCAGCCTCGATGCGCTGCGCGCCAACCGCGCAACGCTCATGGATCGGCTCAGCGCTGCCATGCAGCTCGGCGATCAGAACACGCGCGCCGCGGCGGCCGGCCAGAACGACCTGTTCGGTCTGGCGGATCCAGCGGTCAGCGCACCGGCCGCGCGGCGCAGCGCGCCACTGCCCGAATGGAGCGAGGCGGTGCGCCTGAGCGGTGAACGCGAGACCCTCGGGCTGTACCTCACCGGCCACCCGCTGGCGCGTTTCGAGAGCTGCCTGCCGCGCTTCGTCTCGCACCGCATCGGCGACCTCGTGAGCGACCGGCCGGTGGCAGGTCTTGAGTCCGGGCGCTTCGGCGGGGGCAAGCCGGTCACCGTGGCCGGCCTCATCGACGAGGTCAAGAAACGCGGCCCGCGCGTCATCGTCACGCTCGATGACCGCACCGGGCGCATCGAGGTCATGCTGTTCGAGGAGACCTGGCTCAAACACCGCGAGCTGATCGCCAAGGACGCCCTGGTGCTCATCGAGGGGCTGCTGCGCTTCGATGAGTTCAGCGACGCCTGGCGGCTGTCCGCCCGCCGCATCAGCGAACTGGACAAACTGCGCGAGCAGGAAGCACGTCGCCTGATCCTGCGCTGCACGGCGGCCGAGGCGGCGCGCATCAGCGAGCGCTTGCCGGCGCTGCTGACTCCGTGGCGCCCGGGGCCTTGCCCCATCACTATCGAGTACGCCTCGAGCGCTGCCAGCGGCGCCCTCACCCTGGGCCCGGAGTGGACCGTGCGCGCCAGCCGCGAGCTGCTCGAGCAGCTGGAGACGCTGCTCGGGCGCGAGGCGGTCCAGGTCGTCTACGGCGGCCCGCCGGCGATCGGCGCCGACGCATCATTCTCGGCCGACAGCCGCTAAAGTCAGGTAGGCTCACGCCCATGGCGGTCTCGTTCCTCGACTTCGAACAACCCATCGCCGAGCTCGAAGCCAAGATCGAAGAGCTCAAACATGTGACCTCGGAATCCGAGGTCAACATCAACGATGAGATCGCGCGGCTGCAGGCCAAGAGCCGCCAGCTGACCGTGAGCATCTTTGCCAGTCTCACCCCCTGGCAGATCACCCAGCTGGCGCGCCATCCGCATCGCCCGTACACGCTCGACTATGTGAACGCGATCTGCAGCGAGTTCCACGAGCTGCATGGCGACCGCATGTACGCCGACGACGGCGCGATCGTCGGCGGGCTTGCGCGTCTCGGGGAGCGCGCCATCATGGTCATCGGCCACCAGAAGGGGCGTGACACCAAGGAGCGCGTGCGCCGCAACTACGGCATGCCCAAGCCGGAGGGCTATCGCAAGGCACTGCGCCTCATGCGTCTGGCCGAGCGCTTCGGTCTGCCGCTCGTGACCCTCATTGACACGCAGGGCGCGTATCCCGGCGTCGGCGCGGAGGAGCGCGGCCAGAGCGAGGCCATCGCGCGCAACCTGTTCGAGATGTCGGTGCTGCGCATCCCGATCATCAGCGTCGTGACCGGCGAGGGCGGCTCCGGAGGGGCCCTCGGCATCGGCGTATGCGACCGCCTGCTGATGCTGCAGTACAGTACCTACTCGGTGATCTCGCCCGAGGGCTGCGCCTCGATCCTGTGGAAGAGCCAGGACAAGAAAGAGGTCGCGGCCGAGGCACTGAATCTCACCGCTGACCGCCTGCTCAAGCTCGGCCTGGTCGATCAGGTGATCGAGGAACCCTTGGGCGGCGCGCACCGCGATGCGGTAGCCATCGCCGCGAGCCTCAAGGCGGCACTCATCTCGCACCTCGACGAGCTGGAAGCCATCCCGCGCGACGAGCTGCGCGCGGCGCGCGCCGACAAGATCGCCGGCTTCGGCGTATTCGCCGAAAACGCGGCCTGAGGTGCCGTGACACGCGCGGCGCGCCGCATGCCGGGCGGCTTTGGTCCGCGCTGGCTGGCAACACGACTCACGGCGCTGCTGCCGCACTTGCCGCAGCTGCGCCTGTGCGTGGCTTTCAGCGGCGGCGCGGACTCCACGGCGCTGCTGGCAGCACTGGCGGCCATGCGGCCGCGGCCGCAGCAGCTGCGCGCCGTGCACATCGATCACGGCCTGCAGCCGAACTCGCGAGGCTGGGCCGCACATTGCCGCCGCGTAGCGCGCGCGCTCGGTGTCGCGTGCGCCGTGCGCCGTGCTGCCCTCACACGCAGCAAAGGCGCATCCCTCGAGGCGCTGGCGCGCGAGGCACGCTACCGGCTGCTCGGCGCCGCCCTCCAGCCCGGTGAGGTGCTGCTCACCGCCCACCACCAGGACGACCAGCTCGAGACCGTGCTGCTGCAGCTGCTGCGCGGGGCAGGGGTCGCTGGAATCGCCGCCATGCCGGAAAGCACGCCGTTCGCCGGCGGCCTGCTGCTGCGCCCGCTGCTGCACGTGCCGCGCCGCGCGCTGCACGCGTGGGCGAGCGCCCAGCAGCTGCGCTGGGTCGAGGACGACAGCAATCGGCACCTGCACCTGGATCGCAACTACCTGCGCGCACGGGTGCTGCCTGCGCTCACGGCGCGCTGGCCCGCCGCCGCGGCGACCGTCGCCCGCAGCGCCGCGCACGCCGCGACCGCGCAGCGCCTGCTCGATGCACTGGCGGCCGCCGACGTGGCGCGCGCGCAGGTCGGCGCGGCGCTCGCAGCGCCGGCGCTGCGGGCGCTGTCACCCGAGCGGCGCCGCAATGCGCTGCGGTACTGGATCACGGCCGCCAAGCTCCTGCCGCCGCCCACCGCGCGCCTGGACGAGATTGCCGGCCCCCTGCTCGCCGCGCGCGCTGATGCCCAGCCGCTGGTGGCGTGGCCCGGAGCGCGCGTGCAGCGTCAGGCGCAGTTGCTGCTGCTCAGCCGCACCACGGCGGCGCAGCCTGCGCCACCTGCCCCGCCACGGCCCGCCACGGCGTGGCACTGGCGCGACAGCCGCAGCTGCGTGCTGCCCGCGCCGCTCGGCCGGCTGACGCTGCGCGGCGATGCGCGCGGACCTCTCGACCTGGATGCCCTGGGAGCTGTGCTCACGGTGCGCGCGCGCCGCGGCGGTGAGCGGTTGCGCGTGCGCCGCGGCGGCCCGCGCCGGGCGCTGAAAAGCCTGCTGCAGGAGGCGCGCGTGGCGCCACAGTTGCGTGCGCATCTGCCGCTGGTGTTCGATGGCGCGCGACTGATCGCGGTCGCGGACCTGTGGCTGGATGCGGCCGTGCAGGCGCACGCCGGCAGTGCGCGCCGGGGGCGTCTGCTGTGGCGCGGCGCCGGATGAAAAAAGTCAGGCCGGTGCGGCCTGCGATGCGGTCCACTCGCGCGGCGAGTTGTGCTAACCTGCTCGCCCGTCGTCGCTCCCGGACTTTTTTCGTGGCAGCGGCTTCGTACGGCGGGAATCCCAGACCTTACATATGACGCGTTTCGTATTCGTCACCGGTGGCGTCGTTTCCTCATTGGGCAAGGGGATCGCCGCGGCATCCCTCGGCGCCATGCTGGAAGCGCGCGGCCTCAAGGTCGCGATGGTGAAGCTGGACCCGTATATCAACGTCGATCCGGGCACCATGAGCCCGTTCCAGCACGGCGAGGTGTTCGTCACCCAGGACGGCACCGAGACCGATCTGGACTTGGGCCACTACGAGCGCTTCGTGCGCACCACGACGGGGCGCAACAGCAATTTCACGACCGGCCGGATCTACGAGCGCGTCATCGCCAAGGAGCGGCGCGGCGACTACCTCGGCGCCACGGTGCAGGTCATCCCGCACATCACCGATGAGATCAAGCGCTGCATCAAGCTCGGCGCGGATGCGGCCGACATCTGCATGGTCGAGATCGGCGGTACGGTGGGCGACATCGAGTCGCTGCCCTTTCTCGAGGCGATCCGCCAGCTGGGGGTCGAACTCGGGCGCAACAACTGCGTCTACATGCACCTGACGCTGGTGCCGGTGGTGGGCGGCTCGGGCGAGATCAAGACCAAGCCGACCCAGCACTCGGTCAAGGAACTGCGCGGCATCGGTATCCAGCCGGACGTGCTCCTGTGCCGCTGCAAGCACCCGCTGCCGGAAGAACAGCGCCGCAAGATCGCGCTGTTCACCAACGTCGAGGAGCGCGCGGTCATCTCCGCCGTCGACGCCGACGACATCTACAAGATACCCATCCTGCTGCACGAGCAGGCGCTCGACGACATCATCGTCGACAAGCTGCGCCTGGAGGTGCCTGCGACGGATCTGGCCGAGTGGCGCCACGTGGTGAGCGGCAAAGCGAACCCCGACGGCCAGGTCGACATCGCCATGGTCGGCAAGTACGTGCAGATCCGCGATTCCTACCTGTCGCTGCACGAGGCGCTGATGCACGCCGGGCTCAAGAGCCGCACGCGCGTCAACATCCATTACATCGAATCCACCGACATCGAGCAGCACGGCACGCACGCGCTCAAGGACGTGGACGCGGTGCTGGTGCCGGGCGGCTTCGGCGAGCGTGGCATCGAGGGCAAGATCCAGGCGGTGCGCTTCGCGCGTGAGCAGGGCGTGCCGTACCTGGGGATCTGCCTCGGCATGCAGGTCGCCATCGTCGAGTTCGGGCGGCACGTGCAGGGGTTCAGCGATGCCAATAGCACCGAGTTCAACCGCATCACCCCGCACCCGGTGATTGCGCTCATCTCGGAGTGGCAGGACCAGGTGCACGGCGCGCAGACGCGCGATGAGGCCTCCGGCAAGGGCGGCACGATGCGCTTAGGCGCGCAGGAAGTACTGCTGGGGGCCGGCACGCGCGCCCGGGAAATCTACGGACGCGACGTGATTCTCGAGCGCCACCGGCACCGCTACGAGTTCAACAACAACTACCTCGAGCGTTACCGCCAGGCGGGCCTGCGTTTTTCCGGCTTCTCGCCCGACGGGCTGGTCGAGGTGATCGAGCTGCCGCAGCACCCCTGGTTCGTCGCGACCCAGTTCCACCCGGAGTTCACCTCGACCCCGCGCGACGGTCATCCGCTGTTCACCGGCTTCATCCGCGCGGCGCGCGCGCAGCGCGCCGCACAGCTGCCGCAGGCGGCTGGCGCCTGAGGCGCCCGGCCCGCGTGTCCTGCAGCACACACCCGCCATGCACCTGAGCGGTTACGAGGTCGGCAACGACCAGCCGCTGTTCCTGATCGCAGGTCCCTGCGTGATCGAGAGCGCCGCCCTGGTGCAGGAGGTCGCCGGGCGCATGCAGGAGATCACGCAGCGCCTCAAGATTCCCTACATCTTCAAGGCCTCCTACGACAAGGCCAACCGCTCCTCGCGGGCGAGCTTCCGCGGACCCGGCATCGAGGCGGGGCTGAAGGTGCTGGAGGACGTGCGCCGCGCGCTCGGCGTGCCGGTGCTCACCGACGTGCACGAGGACACGCCGCTCGCGGAAGTGGCAGCCGTGGTGGATGTGCTGCAGACGCCGGCGTTTCTGTGCCGCCAGACGAACTTCATCCTCGCTGCCGCTTCCCAGGGCAAGCCCGTGAACATCAAGAAGGGCCAGTTTCTCTCGCCCTGGGAGATGCAGAACGTGGTCGACAAGGCCCGCTCGACCGGCAACCAGCAGATCATGGTGTGCGAGCGCGGCTTCTCCTTCGGCTACAACAACCTGGTCTCCGACATGCGCTCACTGTCGATCATGCGCGGCACCGGCTGCCCGGTGGTTTTCGATGCGACGCATTCGGTGCAGCTGCCGGGCGGGCAGGGCAGCTCTTCCGGCGGACAGCGCGAGTTCATCCCGGTGCTGGCGCGCGCCGCGGTCGCCGCAGGGGTTGCGGGCCTGTTCATGGAGACGCATCCGCGCCCGCACGAGGCGCTGTCCGACGGCCCGAACGCCTGGCCGCTGGCGCGCATGGAGCCCCTGCTGACGACGCTGGTGGAGCTCGACCGCGCGACCAAGCGACAACCGTTCGAAGAGTCACTGCTGGCGAAGGATCAAGAGCGATGAGCCGAATCAGCGACATCCGCGGCCGCGAGATCATCGATTCGCGCGGCAATCCCACCGTCGAGGCCGACGTGCTGCTCGACTCGGGCATCACGGGCCGCGCCGCGGTGCCGTCCGGAGCCTCCACCGGCACCCGCGAGGCGGTCGAGCTGCGCGACGGTGATGCCAAGCGCTACGGCGGCAAGGGCGTGCTCAAGGCCGTGGAGCACATCAACACCGTGCTGAAGGCGGCGCTGGTGGGCCAGGACGTGCGTGCGCAGGCCGCCGTCGATGCCACGATGATCAAGCTCGACGCCAGTGACAACAAGGAGCGCCTAGGCGCGAACGCCATCCTCGGCGTCTCGCTCGCCTGCGCGCACGCCGCGGCACAGGATGCGCGCCAGCCGCTGTACCGCTACCTGGCCTCGCTCGCCGGCGCGCCGCGCGAACCGGTGATGCCGGTGCCGATGATGAACATCGTCAACGGCGGCGCGCACGCCAACAACAGCCTCGACATCCAGGAGTTCATGATCCTGCCGGTTGGGGCGCCCACCTTTCGCGAGGCGCTGCGCTACGGCGCGGAAGTCTTCCACACGCTGAAGAAGCTGCTCGCCAAGCGCGGACTTTCGACCGCCGTGGGTGATGAGGGCGGCTTTGCGCCGGATCTGGAGTCGAACGAGGCCGCGCTCGCCATCATCCTGCAGGCGATCGAGCAGGCGGGCTTCCGCCCGGGCAAGGACGTCTACCTCGGGCTCGACGTGGCGAGCAGCGAGTTCTTCAAGGACGGCCGTTACCAGCTCGAGTCCGAGAAGCGCAGCTTCACGGCAGCCGAGTTCACCGCGTATCTGGCTGACCTCGCGCGCCGCTACCCCATCATCACCATCGAGGATGGCATGAGCGAGGCGGACTGGGACGGCTGGAGCCAGATCACCCGCGCCCTGGGGCAGCAGATTCAGCTCGTGGGCGATGACGTGTTCGTCACCAACACCAAGATCCTGCGCGAGGCGATCGCTAAGGGCATCGCCAACGCCATCCTCATCAAGCCCAACCAGATCGGCACGCTTTCGGAGACGCTCGCCTGCATCGATATGGCGGCCCAGGCCCGCTATGCCTCGGTGGTCTCGCACCGCTCCGGTGAGACCGAGGACAGCACCATCGCCGACATCGCCGTGGCCACCGCGGCGACGCAGATCAAGACCGGCTCACTGTCGCGCTCGGACCGCACCGCCAAGTACAACCAGCTTTTGCGCATCGAGGAGGAGCTGGTGCAGGTGCGCTATGCCGGCCGCGACGCATTCCCGGTCAAGATCCCATAGGTGAGTGCAGCTGCCGACACTTCGCGCCCGATGCGCGCCTCTGTTACGCTTCGCTCCCCATGAAGTGGCTCGCTGCTGCACTGGCGTTCGCCGTAATTTCGCTGCAGTACCGGGTGTGGTTCTCCGAGGCCGGCGTGCACGAGGTCGGGCGACTGCACCAGGCGGTCGTCACGCAGAGTGCGCAGAACGAGCAGCTCGCTGAGCGCAACCGCCAGCTCGCCGCCGAAGTGCGCGACCTCAAGACCGGCATGGACGCGCTCGAGGAGCGCGCGCGCAGCGATCTGGGCATGATCGCCCGCAACGAGACCTTCTACCAGGTGGTTCCTGCCCGCCCGGTCGCCGCGCCGACCGCGCCGACGCGCACCGCCGCTGCCCGCTGACCGCTGCCATGCGTTACTGGCTTGTGATGCCGGCCGCCGGTTCCGGCAGCCGCTTCGGCGCCGACGTGCCCAAGCAGTACGCAACGCTTGCCGGGCGCACCGTGATCGAGTGGGCGCTCGCCCCGTTTCGGGCCGATGCGCGCTGCGCCGGAGCGGTGCTCGCGCTCGCAGCCGGCGACCGCCACTGGCCCGAAATCGCAGCGCGCCTGCCGGCCGGCCCCGCAGTACAGATCGCAGCCGGCGGTGCGCAGCGCAGCCTGTCGGTGCGTAACGCCCTCACGGCGCTGCAGTCCGCGGCGCGCGCCGATGACTGGGTGCTGGTGCACGATGCCGCACGGCCCTGCCTCGAGAGCGCAGACCTCGAGCGCCTCACCACGCAGCTGGCGCAGCATCCGCTCGGCGGCCTCCTGGCTACCCCTGCCGCGGACACTCTGAAGCGCGCCCAGCCCGTGGCTGGCGGGACGGCCGCCGAGGTGGCACAGACCGTGGAGCGCGCCAGCCTGTGGCGCGCGCTCACGCCGCAGATGTTCCGCTACGGCGCGCTGTGCGCCGCGCTCGATGCGGCGCACGGCGCCGGGCGCTTCCCCACCGACGAGGCGCAGGCGCTCGAATGGACGGGCGCCCATCCGCGGCTGATCGCCGGCAGCCCGAGCAACCTCAAGATCACCACCGCGGCGGAACTGAGCCTGGCAGCGGGCATACTGCGGGCAAGGCACTCCTGACAGGACGAGGCAGGCCATGAGAGTCGGCAGCGGATTCGACGTACACGCCTTCGGTCCGGGTGACAGCGTGGTGCTGGGCGGGGTACGCATCGCCCACACTCACGGTATCGTCGCGCACTCCGACGGCGATGTGGTGCTGCACGCGCTGTGCGATGCGCTGCTCGGGGCTGCGGGCCTCGGCGATATCGGCCAGCACTTCAAGGACAGCGACCCGCAATGGCGCGGCGCCGACAGCCGCGGCTTCGTGAGCGCGGTGCTGGCGCTGGTGCGCGCGCGCGGCCTCACCGTGGTGAACGCCGATCTCACGGTGATCGCCCAGGCGCCGCGGGTCGGCGCGCATCGCGAGGCCATGCGCACGCTCATCGCGCAGCTGCTCGGCGTCGAGCCGCTGCGCGTCAACATCAAGGCGACCACCACCGAGGGCCTCGGCTTCCTCGGGCGCGCGGAAGGTATCGCGGCCCAGGCCGTGGTGCTGCTGAGCGAGAGCTGATGGCGGTCACGGCGGCCGCGCGCCTGGCCGCGCTTGCGCCGCCCTGTGCCTACGGCGAGCCCGCCGCGCAAGGTGCGCTGCGCGCCACCCCCGAGGACTTCGTGGTCGAGGAGGACCTGGGGTTTGCGCCCGCCGGCGCCGGCGCCCACCTGCTGCTCAAGGTTCGCAAGCGTGCGGCCAACACCCAGTGGGTGGCCAAGGCGCTGGCGCGCATCGCCGGCTGCCGTCCCATGGACGTGGGTTACGCGGGACTCAAGGACCGGCAGGCGGTGGCGCTGCAATGGTTCTCGGTGCCGCGGCCGCGCGCGCCGCTTGCCTGGGAGGGCGTACGCACGGACGAGTTCGAGGTACTCGAGGCGCACGGTCACAACCGCAAGCTGCCGCGCGGCGCGCTCGCCGGCAACCGTTTCACCGTGCGCATCAAGGCGCTCGCCGGCTCCGGCGAGCAGCTGGCGCTGCGCCTGCGCGAGCGGCTGGCGCTGATCGGTGCAGGCGGCGTGCCGAATTACTTCGGTCCACAGCGCTTCGGCCGGGACGGCGCGAACCTTGCGCGCGCGCAGCAGGGCTGGGCGGGGCTGCGCGGCGAGGAGCGCGGCTTCGTGCTCTCGGCCGCGCGCAGCGTGATCTTCAACGCGCTGCTGGCCGCGCGCGTAGCCGACGGCAGCTGGCGCGAACTGCGTGCCGGGGACCTCGCCAACCTCGATGCCCGCGGCAGCATCTTTGCGGTGCCGCTCGTCGATGAAGTGTTGCAGGGACGCTGCGCGCGGCTGGAGATCCATCCCACCGGTGCCTTGTGGGGCGCGGGCGACCCTGCAACGTCCGGCGCAGTGCGCGAGCTCGAGGTGCAGGCGGCGGCGGGCCTCGCCGACTACCGCGAGCTGTGCGTCGCGGCCCGCCTCGAGCAGGAGCGGCGCAGCCTGCGCCTGGCGGTGCGCGAGCTGACCTGCGCGTCGGAACAGGCCGCCGTGGTGCTGCGCTTCCGGCTGACGCGCGGCGCGTTTGCCACCGCCGTGCTGCGCGAGCTGGTGGCGGGCGCTGCCGCCGACTGACTTCAGCCGAGCAGCACGTACAGCGCCCCGGTGCCGCCATCCACCTGGCGGGCCGAGACGTAGGCGAGCACCGCACCGGTGCGGCGCAGGACGCTGCTGACGGCGCTTTTCAGGACCGGGCCGCGGCTACCGGAGCGCAGCCCCTTGCCGTGGACGATGCGTACGCAGCGCACCTGCTGCTCGAGCGCGGCGATCAGGAACTGGCGCAGCGCATGCTTGGCTTCGGCGACGGTCAGGCCGTGCAGGTCGATCTCGCGCTGCACGCGGAACTCGCCCCGCCGCAGGCGGCGCAGCACCGCCGGCTGGATCTGCGGGCGGTGGAACGCCAGCTCCTCGCCGCCGGCGACCGCCGGGTCGCCGGGCACCGGCTCCAGGCTCTCCTTGAGCACGGCGGCGCGGTCGGCGCGCGTGAAGCGGGCCTTCGGCCGCACCCGCGGCGCGGCCGGCGCGGGGCGACGCTCGCTCAAGGGGCGCACCCCGCGCACCGCCTCGCGGAACAGCCGCGCCTCCGCGTCCGCCTCGGCGTCCTCGTCAGCTTTTCGATCAGGGGCAGCCACGCCTTTCCTCCGCCGCAACGCGCCCGTGCAGTATAGTCACGCGCACTTTTGCCGCACCCCGTCGACAGCAAGTGAAGATCCTGGTCAGTAACGACGATGGCTACCGCAGCGAGGGCATCCGGCGCCTGCGTGAGGCGCTGTCGAGCCTCGCCGAGGTGACGGTCGTGGCGCCGGATCGCAACAAGAGCGGCGCCAGCAACTCGCTCACCCTCGACGTGCCGCTGCGCGTCTCGGAAGCCGAGCCCGGCGTCTATTTCGTGCCGGGCACGCCGACTGACTGCGTGCACCTGGCGCTCTCGGGACTGTTCGACTTCGAGCACGACATGGTGGTCTCGGGCGTCAACGACGGCCCCAACCTCGGCGACGACGTCGTCTACTCGGGCACGGTGGCGGCGGCGGTGGAAGGGCGCTTCCTCGGGTTGCCGACGATCGCGGTGTCGCTGTGCACCGGCGGCGGCGCCGGCGGCCACTTCGACACCGGCGCCGAAGTTGCGCGGCAGCTCGTGGCGCACCTGCTCCAGCAGCCGCTGCAGCCCTTGATACTCAACGTCAACGTGCCCGACGTGCCGGTGAGCCAGCTGCGCGGCTTCCGCGCCAGCCGCCTGGGCTTCCGCCATCGCTCCGCTCCGGTGATGCGCGCCCAGGATCCGCGCGGCCGGCCGGTGTACTGGGTGGGACCTGCCGGCGCCGAGCAGGATGCGGCCCCCGGCACCGACTTCGACACCATCGCGCAGGGCTACGTGTCGGTCACGCCGCTGCAGGTCGATCTCACGCGCCACGCCGCCCTACCGGCGGTGGCTAGCTGGCTGGATGGGCTGAATGGCTGACGTGCGCATGGCGGGCATCGGCATGACCTCGGCGCGCACACGCGACCGGCTGGTGCAGCGCCTGCGCGACCAGGGCATCACCAATCTCGCGGTGCTGGACCGGGTGCGTAACGTGCCGCGGCACATCTTCGTCGACGAGGCGCTCGGCAGCCGCGCGTACGAAGACACCGCCTTGCCCATCGGCTTCGGCCAGACCATCTCCCAGCCCTACATCGTGGCGCGCATGACCGAAGCGCTGCTGCAGGCGGGACCGGCCGACAACGTGCTCGAGGTCGGCACCGGCTGCGGCTATCAGAGCGCGGTGCTGGCGCCCTTGGTGGCGCGCCTCAACACCATCGAGCGCATCGCACCGCTCCTGACGCGCGCGCGCGAACGGCTGAAGGAACTCGGCATCCGCAACATCCGCTTCCGTCACGGCGACGGCTCGCTCGGCTGGAAGAGTCACGCGCCCTACGACGGCATCCTCGTGGCGGCGGCGCCGCTCACCGTGCCCGACGCGCTCATCAAGCAGCTGAAGCTCGGCGGCCGTCTGATCGTGCCCATCGGGGCTGAAGGCGAGCAGCAGCTGGTGCGCTTCACGCGACGCGAGCAGCGCGTCGAACGCGATATGCTCGGACCGGTCGCCTTCGTGCCGTTGCTGGGCGGCACCACATGATGTGCGATCTCATCAGTCGATTATAACAGGCTGATAGTGATGGATATTTGCAGCGGCAAAATCCCGTGTCGTGCAGAAAACAGCTGTTTTGCGCCGAAAAAGTCACGTGCCGTGCGGCCGCGCAGTCGGCTCACGGCCACGATAATTGTGTGGTGTGTAAATAAGTTGCATCGGCTTCTGCGACACGTTTAACATGCGTCCCCTGTCTCCTAACGACGACAGGCCAGAAGGGAGGGTGACCCGCAGAAGACACAGGGAGGAGGGAGTCGCAACAAGAGCAATAACATCGGTAACAAGAAAAAGAACAGTGCAATTGTTCGAGTCTGTCAGCTTCGAATGATTGTTTGGTTGGTTGACCCTCCCCTTGTGTCTTCTGCTGGTCGTCCTCAGCGCAGAAACAGTGCCGCGGCTACCCGCCGCTCCTCCTGAACCAGCACGTTGAAGGTGCGGCACGCCGCACCGAGCTGCATCACCTCCAGTCCCACCTGCGCCGCTGCGAAAGCTGCGCGCAGCGGCGCGCTGGCGAAGCGCTGCGTCGCACCGGTGCCGAGCAGCACCAGCTGCGGCGCCAGCGCGAAAATCCTCGCAAGATGGGCGGGCGCAAGTTCATCGAAAGATCCCGGCTCCCAGTCGGTGATCAGTTCCTCGGCCGTGACGATGCAGCTGCGCTCGATGATCTGGGTGCCGATGCGCACCTCGTGCGCGGAGTAGCCGCGGACCAGGTTGCCTTGGCCGCCGCCGTGCAAGGTGAACTGCACCATCGCGCTACGATAGCTGCCGTGCAGGAACTCGTCATCATCATTGCCGATCTGTATCTGCCGCCTGCCGCGGCGGCTGCGCCCGAGCCGGACGTCGAACTTGCGCACCTGCCGGGCATCGAAAGCGCCGCCCGCTTCGGCGCGCACGCGCAACTTAGCGACTGGCGCGCGTGGCTGGCGCCGCGGCTCGGGCGCCCGGATCTGGCGGGCGTGGCTTGCGCCCGCGTCGCCGCCGCCGCCGCGGAGGCTGGCGCGGCGGGTGACACGCTGTGGCTGGCAACTGCCTGTGCACCTGAGCGCGGGACTGACGCGCGTGCACCTCAGTCACCGCGGGCTGCTGCGCCTGCGGGGCGAGGAGCAGTCAGTGCTGGCGGGGGAATTCGGGCGCACCTTCGGCGGCGAGGGCCTGGCGCTCGTGCCGCTGCACGGCGGTGAGTTCCTGCTGTGCACGCCCGGGCTTGCGGCGCTCCCGGCCGCAGAGCCGGCGCGCAGCGCCGGCAGCGCGATCAGCGCGCCGCTGCCGCAGGGCGCGGCGGCCGCGCCGCTGCGGCGCCTGCTGGCCGAGATCGAAATGTGGCTGCACGGGCTGCCGCTGAACGAGGCGCGGCGGCGCGCCGGTGAACTCCCCGTGACCTCGCTGTGGCTGTGGGGCGCGGCCGGGGCGGGTCTGCCGCCGGTGGGCGCGGTCGCGGCGGCCTTCGCCGCCTTCGGCAGCGATGCCTGGCTTGCAGGTCTGGCGCAGCTGTGTGGTCGTACGCTCGCACCGCCGCCGGCAGATTTCGCCACGGTGCTGCACACTGACGCCCGGATCGGCGTCGTCGTGGCGGAGGTGCGCGGTGTGCTCGAGCGGCAGGTGTCTTTGAGCGTGGCCGAGGCGCTGAGTGTGGTGGACTCCGGCATCGTGCTGCCGGCACTCGCGGCGCTGCGCAGCGGCGCGGTCGCCCGTGCGACGCTCGTGGTCAACGACCGCTGTGCCACGATGACGCGCGGCAGCCGCTTCAGGCTGTGGCGCCGGCGGCGCGCCGGGCTTGCGGGGTTCGCATGACGCTGCGCATCGTGCGCCGCAGCGCCGCGTCCGCAGCCCTGGCGAGCCTCCATCCGGTGCTGTGCCGCGTGTATGCGGCGCGCGGCGTGCGCAGCGCTGCGGAACTGGACCATTCGCTCGAGCGCATGCTGCCGGTCGGCAGCCTCGAGGGCGTGCCGGCGGCGGTGGAGCTGCTGCTCGCGCATCGCGCTGCCGGGCGCGTGCTGGTGATCGGCGATTTCGATGCGGACGGTGCCACCAGCAGTGCGCTCGTGGTGCGCGCGCTGCGCAGCTGCGGATTCGCCGCGGTGGATTTTCTGGTGCCCAACCGCTTCGAGTTCGGCTACGGACTCACCCCGGAGATCGTGCAGCTCGCCACCACGCGATCACCGACCCTCATCGTGACGGTGGACAACGGCATCTCCAGCAACGCCGGCGTCGCGGCCGCGCGCGAGCGCGGTATCGATGTGCTGATCACCGACCACCACCTCCCCGGGCTGCTCGCGCCTGCGGCCAACGTGATCGTCAATCCGAACCTGCCCGGCAGCTCGTTCGGCAGCCGCGCGCTGGCAGGCGTCGGAGTGGCCTTTTACTGCATGGCGGCGCTGCGGCGCGCCACCGATGCCGCAGGCATCACGCCGCCCGGCGCCCCGGGCGTGGCGAGTCTGCTGGATCTGGTGGCGCTCGGCACCGTGGCGGACGTCGTGCCGCTCGATGCCAACAACCGCATCCTCGTGGCGCAGGGCCTGCAGCGCATCCGCGCCGGACGCTGCGTCGCCGGTATCCGCGCACTGCTGCGGCTCGCCAATCGCCCGGTGAGCGATCTGACCGCGGCCGATCTCGCCTTCGGCGTGGCACCGCGGCTCAATGCCGCCGGCCGCATCGATGACATGAGCATCGGCATCGAATGCCTGCTGAGCGACGATGAGGAGCGCGCGCAGCTGCTCGCCGCGCGTCTCGATGCGCTGAACGAGGAGCGCCGCAGCATCGAGGCGAAGATGCAGCACGAGGCACTCGGCGCGGTGCGCCAGCTGGGCGAGGGCGGCGCCGCCGAGGGGCGCAGTGGCGTGTGCCTGTTCCACGAGAGCTGGCACCAGGGCGTGGTCGGGCTGGTGGCGAGCCGCGTCAAGGAGCGCGTGCGCCGCCCGGTGATCGCCTTCGCCAGCGCGGATGCCGCGACCCTGCGCGGCTCGGCGCGCTCGGTGCCGGGCATTCACGTGCGCGACGTGCTCGATTCGATCGCGGCGCGCCACCCGCACCTCATCAGCCGCTTCGGCGGCCACGCCATGGCGGCGGGCCTGACCCTCGAGCGTGCCCGGCTGGACGAGTTCGCGCGCGCCTTCGATGCCGAGGTCGCGCGCTGCGCGGCCACCGCCGGCGATGCCAATGAAGTGGAGACTGACGGCGAGCTGACGCTCACGGAAATCGCGCTCGACACCGCGCAGGCGCTGCGTGCCGGGGGGCCGTGGGGTCAGGCATTTCCCGAGCCGAGCTTCGATGGCGAGTTCGGCATCAAGAACGCACGGCTGATCAACGATAAGCACCTGAAGATGTGGGTGGAGGTGCCGCGCAGCGGCCGCAGCTTCGATGCCATCGCCTTCAATCACGTCACCGACGCGGCCGCCGACTTCGCCATGCCGAGCGGCCCGGTGCGGCTGGTCTACCGCCTCGAAGTCAACGAATATCAGGGTGAGCGCCGCCTGCAGCTTCTGGTGGAGCACGTGCTGCCGGTGGCTCGCTAAAGATCGTGCCGCGATGCTAGCATCGCCACCACTCATGGAAGTCAATCAACTCAAGCGCCAGCTCAAAGACCTCGGCGAGCGCATCGGCTCCTTACGGGGGTTTCTTTGAGTACGACAGCAAGCAGGAGCGTCTCGAGGAAGTCGCACGCGAGCTGGAAGATCCTGCCGTCTGGTCCAATCCGACCCGCGCCCAGGAGCTCGGCCGCGAACGCGCCCGTCTGAGCGGCGACGTTGCGGAAATCGACCGCGCCAGCAAGGGCATCAGCGATGCCGCGGAGCTGCTGGAGCTCGCGGAAGCCGAAGGCGACGAGGCCGCCGCCAAGGACATCGAGGCGGATGCGCAGCGCCTCGAGGGCGAGGTGCGGCATCTCGAGCTCAAGCGCATGTTTCGCGGCGAGATGGACGCGCACAGCGCCTTCCTCGACATCCAGGCCGGCGCCGGCGGCACCGAGGCGCAGGACTGGGCGCAGATGCTCCTGCGCATGTACCTGCGCTGGGGCGCGGCGCACGGCTTTCGCTGCGAAGTGATCGATTCGAATCCGGGCGAGGTCGCCGGCATGAAGAGCGCTACGGTCGAAGTGCAGGGCGAGTACGCCTACGGCTGGCTGCGCACCGAGACCGGCGTGCACCGCCTGGTGCGCAAGTCGCCGTTCGACTCGGGCAATCGCCGCCACACCTCCTTCGCCTCGGTGTTCGTCTCCCCCGAAGTCGACGACGACATCGAGATCGAGATCAACCCGGCCGACCTCAAGGTCGACGTGTACCGCTCCTCCGGCGCCGGCGGCCAGCACGTCAACAAGACCGAGTCGGCGGTGCGCATCACGCACCTGCCGAGCGGCATCGTGGTCGCCTGCCAGAACGAGCGCAGCCAGCACAAGAACCGCTCCACGGCCATGAAGATGCTGAAGGCCAAGCTGTACGAGCTCGAGGTCAACAAGCGCAACGCCGCCGCCAAGGTGCTGGAGGACTCGAAGTCGGACGTCAGCTGGGGCAACCAGATCCGTTCCTACGTGCTCGACCAGTCGCGCATCAAGGATCTGCGCACCGGCGTGGAAGTGGGCAACACCGCCGCGGTGCTCGACGGCGATCTCGATCAGTTTCTGGAGGCCACGCTGAAGGCGGGCGTGTAGCGCATGACAGATCAGACAGGTGGCGGCGATGACGGCGGTGATGAGAACAAGCTGATCGCCGAGCGGCGCGCCAAGCTCGCCGCCCTGCGCGCCAGCGGCAGCGGCAGCGCCTATCCCAACGACTTCCGTCGCGATGCGCTCGCCGGCCAGCTGCACGCCGGCTACGGCGAGCGCGATGGCGCCTGGCTCGAGGCCAACCCGACGCAGGTGACGGTGGGCGGCCGGATGCATGTTCCGCCGCCTGATGGGCAAGGCGAGCTTCGCCAAGATCGCGGACCGCACCGGCCAGATGCAGCTGTTCCTGCAGGCCGACACCCTCGGCGCCGCCTACGAGGCCTTCAAGGGCTGGGACATCGGCGACCTCATCGGCGCGACCGGCGTGCTGTTCCGCACCAAGACCGGGGAGCTGTCGGTGCGGGTGACGGCGCTGCGGCTGCTTGCCAAGTCGCTGCGGCCGCTGCCGGACAAATGGCACGGGCTTGCCGACACCGAGACGCGCTACCGGCAGCGCTACGTCGACCTGATCGTCAGCGAGGCGCAGCCGCAACGTCTTCCGTACCCGCACGCGCATCGTGCGCTACCTGCGCGATTTCCTCGATGCACTCGATTTTCTCGAAGTCGAGACGCCGATGATGCAGCCGATTCCGGGCGGCGCGGCCGCGCGCCCCTTTCGCACGCATCACAATGCGCTCGACCTGGACATGTATCTGCGCATCGCGCCGGAGCTGTACCTCAAGCGCCTGGTGGTCGGCGGCTTCGAGCGCGTCTACGAGATCAACCGCAACTTCCGCAACGAGGGCCTCTCGACCCAGCACAACCCCGAATTCACGATGCTCGAGCTGTACCTTGCGTACGCCGACTACCGCGACCTCATGGACTGGACCGAAAAGGCGGTGCGCGGCCTTGCCGATACGGTGCACGGCACGACGCAGCTGACCTACCAGGGCCGCGCCTACGATCTGGCGCAGCCGTTCCGCCGCGTCACCGTGGAGCAGGCGGTGATCGAGCACAATCCGGGCATCGATCCGCTGTCGCTGCGCGATGTGACCTACCTGCGCAAGCGCTGCGAGCAGCTCGCCATCAAATTCCAGCCCGAGGATGGCGCCGGCAAGCTGCAGATCGAGCTGTTCGAGAAGACCGTCGAGAGCACGCTGCTCGACCCGACCTTCGTGTACGCCTATCCCGCGGAAGTGTCGCCGCTGTCGCGGCCCAACGATGCCGATCCGTTCCTCACCGACCGCTTCGAGTTCTTCATCGCGGGACGCGAGATCGCCAACGGCTTCTCGGAACTCAACGATCCGGAGGACCAGGCGGCGCGCTTCCGCGCTCAGGTGGCGCGCAAGGACAAGGGCGACGAGGAGGCGATGTTCTACGACGCCGACTACGTGCGCGCGCTCGAGTACGGCATGCCGCCGACCGCAGGCCTGGGCGTCGGCATCGACCGGCTGGTGATGTTCTTCACCGACTCGCCTTCGATCCGCGACGTGATTCTGTTCCCGCACCTGCGCCCCGAGGGCTAGCGTCGCTCTAGGCCGGCAGGGAGTAGGGCAGCGGCAGCTGGCGGGCTGCCAGCAGCGCCGCTGCAGCCGGCGGCGGGGGCGCCTCGCCCGCGGCCGGCTCGTTGAGAAATGGCGCAACCGCCAGAAACTCGCAGCGCCCGTCCGGCAGCTGCACCGCATCCACCACCTTGAACGCGCGGCCGTCGTAGAGCGCGCCGGCCTGCGCGCGCGCCAGCTGCGCTGCGGTTTCGCTGACGAAGGCCTGCAGGCGGCGTTTGACGCGGCCGCGATAGTGAGCGCGCGCGATGACTTCCTGGCCGGTGTAGCAGCCCTTGTCGAGCGCGATGGCACCGAGCACGTCGAGGTTCAGCATCTGCGCCACGAATTCTTCCGAGGTCGCGGCGTACACCTGCGGCTCGCCGGCGGCAATGGCGCTGCGCTGCCAGGCGAGCCGGTCACCGGCGGGCAGGCCGGGCGGCGCGGGCGCTGCGGCCGGGCTTACGCCGAGCCAGCGCGCCGGCTGCGCGCTCAGGCGCAGCGCGAGTGCATCGCCCAGGCGCGCTAACGACGCCGCCGCGCCCGTCAGAGCCGCCGGCGCATCCGCGCCTGCGAGAATGCCGTGCACCTGCCACGCCTGCGAGTCATCGGTGAGCTTTACCTTCGAGCGCAGCACGAACTTCGTCAGTCGCTGCGCCACGGGCGCGATCAGCTCGCGCGGCAGCACCGCGATGAGATCATCGTCGGCAAGCTGCGCCAGACGCATGAGTGCGATGACGCGTCCCTGCGGGTTGTGATAGCCCGCGAGCAGCGTATTGTCGGCGTCAAGCCGTGTCAGGTCGTTCGACAGCTGCCCCTGCAGGAAAGCGCGCGCGTCCGCGCCGCGTGCGCGCAGCACGCCGAGTTCACTCAAAAGGACTGCAGTCGAGGCGCCAGACATGGAGTTGATCGTTGTTTTTCCTAAACTTTCCGTGGCCGCGCTGAGTGAATTCTGGCAGACTTAATGGGTATGACGACGACGCAACGCAAGTCTTCCGCCGGCACTCCTGCACCGCCATTGTCCAGCGCCGCGCCGACGCCTGCGGGCCCGGCAGCTGCGGCTCCCGCCGCGCAAGTGCGCGAACTGCCGCGCGAGCTCGGCGGTGTGTGCGGACCTGAGCCCACGCGATTCGGCGACTGGGAGCGCAACGGCCGCTGCATCGATTTTTAGTGTATGCCGAGCCGACCCCTATCGCCGCACTTGTCGGTGTACAGGATGTCCCGGTACACCCTGGCCACGTCGATCTTCAATCGCTTCACGGGAGTGGCGCTGTCGCTCGGGCTGCTGCCGCTGGTCTACTGGCTGATCGCCGTGTCCGCTGGCCGCGCAGCCTACGCGCAGGCGCTTCGGGTACTGACATCTGCGCCGGCGAAACTTCTGTATGCGGCACTCATCGTCTCGTTCGCCTATCACCTCAGCGCCGGCATCCGCCACCTGGTGTGGGATACGGGGCGGGGACTGGAGCGCGCGCAGTCGCGCCGCAGCGCCTACCTCGTAGTCGCGGCAAGCCTCGCCCTCACGCTGGTGATTGCTTACTGCGCCTGGGCGGCCGCGGTGCGCGCGCCATGAGCCTGCGCACGCCTCTCGGCCGGGTGCTGGGCATGGGCGCGGCCAAGGAGGGCGTGCAGCACTGGTGGCTGCAGCGCCTCACCTCCATCGCGCTCGTGCCGCTCACGACCTGGTTCCTGGTGTCGCTGCTCGCGCTGCCGGCATTCGATCAGGCGACCGTGCGGCTGTGGCTGAGTCAGGGCTGGACCGCGCTGCTTCTGTGCCTGCTGGTGCTCGTGGCCAGCTGGCACTCGCAGCTCGGCGTGCGCGTGGTGATCGAGGATTACGTGCACGGCGCCGGCAGCCGCACGCTGCTGCTCGTGCTCGTGACCTTCCTGCACGTGTTCATCGCCGCCGCGGGCCTCTTCGCCGTGCTGCGCGTGGCGCTCGGCAGCCCGCCGTGAGCGCTTACCCGATCACCGACCACAGCTACGACGTGATCGTCGTGGGCGCAGGCGGCGCCGGCCTGCGTGCCACGCTCGGACTGGCCGAGAGCGGCCTGTCGACCGCCTGCATCACCAAGCTCTTTCCGACCCGCAGCCACACCGTGGCGGCGCAGGGCGGCATCAGCGCCGCGCTCGGCAACATGGGTGAGGACGACTGGCGCTGGCACATGTACGACACCGTCAAGGGGTCGGACTGGCTGGGCGACCAGGACGCCATCGAGCTCATGTGCAAGGAGGCACCGGCCGCGGTCATCGAGCTGGAGCATTACGGCGTGCCGTTCTCGCGCACCGACGCCGGCCGCATCTACCAGCGCCCCTTCGGCGGCATGACCACCCACTACGGCAAGGGCATCGCGCAGCGCACCTGCGCGGCGGCCGACCGCACCGGGCATGCGATGCTGCACACGCTCTACCAGCAGTCGATCCGCCACGCCGCCACCTTCTTCATCGAGTACTTCGCGATCGACCTCATCATGGAGGACGGCGTGTGCCGCGGCGTGCTGGCGCTCGACCTCACCGAGGGGACGCTGCACCGTTTCCGCGCGCACATGACGATCCTCGCCACCGGCGGCTACGGTCGTGCCTACTTCTCCTGCACCTCGGCGCACTCGTGCACCGGCGACGGTAATGCCATGGTGCTGCGTGCCGGCCTGCCGCTGCAGGACATGGAGTTCGTGCAGTTCCATCCGACCGGCATCTATGGCGCCGGCTGCCTGATCACCGAAGGGGCGCGCGGCGAGGGCGGCTACCTCACCAATTCCAAGGGCGAGCGCTTCATGGAGCGCTACGCGCCGAACGCCAAGGATCTCGCCTCGCGCGACGTCGTCAGCCGCGCCATGACGGTGGAGATCCGCGAGGGGCGCGGCGTCGGCAGCGAGCATGACCACATCGATCTGCACCTCGAACACCTCGGCGCCGCCGTCATCCACGAGCGCCTGCCGGGCATCGCCGAGACCGCGCGCATCTTTGCCGGCGTGGATGTCACCAAGGAGCCGATCCCGGTGCAGCCGACCGTGCACTACAACATGGGCGGCATTCCCTGCAACTACCACGGCGAAGTGGTGCAGCCCAAGGACAACGACCCGGACTGCGTGGTGCCGGGCCTGATGGCGGTCGGGGAAGCGGCCTGCGTATCGGTGCATGGCGCCAACCGCTTGGGGTCGAACTCGCTGCTTGACCTCGTCATCTTCGGGCGCGAAGCGGCGCGTCGCTGCGCCGCGGTCATCAAGCCCGGCAGCCGGCACCAGCCGCTCGCAGCCGATGCCGGGCAGGCCTCTATCGACCGCTTCGACCGGCTGCGCCACGCACAGGGCGCGCGCGGCACGGCCGCCATCCGCGTGGAGATGCAGAAGGTGATGCAGCTGGATGCCGCGGTATTCCGCACCGGCGAGTCCCTGGCGCAGGGCATCGAGCGCATCGGCGCCACGTTCCGCTCGTTTGCGGACGTGCGCATCGCCGACCGCTCGCTGGTGTGGAACACCGACCTCATCGAGACCCTGGAGCTGGAGAACCTGCTGCTGCAGGCGACTGCCACCATCCATTCGGCCGCCAACCGCACGGAAAGTCGTGGTGCGCACGCGCGCGAGGATTTTCCGGCGCGCGACGATGTGAACTGGCTCAAGCACACGCTGGTATGGGTCGACGGTCCGCAGCGCACCCGCTTCGCCTACCGGCCGGTGCACCTGAAGACCATGACCAGCGACGTCGAATCGATCCCGCCCAAGGCCCGTACGTACTGAGGGACCACGATGGCCGAGTTCCGACTGCCTGCCAATTCGCGCCCCGTGCAGGGTGTGACGCACCGCGCCGCGGCCGGCGCGCGCGAGCTGCGCACCTTCCGCATCTACCGCTTCAATCCGGACTCGGGCGAGAATCCGCGCATCGACAGCTTCGAGCTGGACCTGAAGAGCTGCGGGCCGATGGTGCTCGATGCGCTGATCCAGATCAAAGCCGCGCTCGACTCGTCGCTGACCTTCCGCCGCTCCTGCCGCGAGGGCATCTGCGGCTCGTGCGCCATGAACATCAACGGCTTGAACACGCTCGCCTGCACCACCTCGATGCGCGACCTCAAGGGCGACATCCGCATCTACCCGCTGCCACACATGCCGGTGGTGAAGGACCTGGTGCCCGACCTCACCAACTTCTATGCGCAGTACGCCGCCGTCAAGCCCTGGCTGCAGACGCGCACGCCGCCACCGCCGGACCGCGAGCGGCTGCAATCAAAGGAGGAGCAGGAAAAGATCGACCGTCCGGCCGCGTGCATCCTGTGCGCCTGCTGCTCGACCGCCTGTCCCGAGTTACTGGTGGAACAGCGAGCGCTTCCTCGGGCCGGCGGCGCTGCTCGCGGCCTATCGCTGGATCATCGACAGCCGCGATGAGGCGACCGGCGAGCGGCTGGACGAACTGGAAGACCCGTTCCGCCTGTACCGCTGCCACACCATCATGAACTGCACGGACGTGTGCCCGAAGGATCTCAATCCGGCACGCGCGATCGCTGCGGTGAAGAGAATGCTCATCGAGCGGCGCGGCTGACAATGTCCGCACTCACCCCGGACGCATCCACAGGCGCGGACGTGCCCGATGTTGAGGCGCGGCGCCTGCTGTGGCGTTGCCGGCGCGGCATGAAGGAACTCGATGTGCTCCTCGAGCGCGCGCTGCCGCGGCTGCTGGCGGACGCCTCGCCCGCTGAGCGCGAGCGGATCGCGCAGCTCCTGGCGCTGGCTGATCCGCTGCTGGCAGGGTATCTTCTGGGCGACGCAACCCCGCCCGACCCCCACCTGGCCCAGCTGGTGGGGCGCATACACTCCATTATGTCGTTTGGGGCCTTCGGTTGACGCTTTCCTGCCCTAGGTCACAGCCCCACGAGGCCATGCTGAACTTTTACAAGAGGTCACAGTCTATCCACCTCGCAGTGCGGCCGCCCTCCGCCCGCAGGTAAAGGGCGCGCATGAGCGCGGATGTAAGTGATCTGAGCCTGGTACGCCGCGTGCAACGCGGCGACAAGGGGGCATTTGATGCGCTGGTGCTCAAGTACCAGCACAAACTCGTGAAGCTGGTGATGCGCTACGTGCGTAATCCGGCGGAGGCTGAGGACATCGCCCAGGAGGCCTTCATCAAGGCCTACCGCGCCCTGCCGCAGTTTCGCGGCGACAGCGCGTTCTACACCTGGCTGTACCGCATAGCCATCAACACCGCCAAGAACGCCGTCGTCTCGCGTGACCGCAGCCCGATCGAATATGACCTCGACCGCCACCACAGCGATGAGTCTTACGACATGCAAGGCCGCATGAAGGATTCGGAGACACCGGAGGGCCTCGTTCTCACGGACGAGATCCGCACCACGGTTAACGCCGCCATCGACGCCCTGCCCGAGGATCTGCGCACCGCCATCGTGCTGCGCGAACTCGAAGGCCTGTCGTACGAGGAGATTGCCGCGGCCATGGACTGTCCGGTGGGCACGGTACGCTCGCGCATCTTCAGAGCGCGCGAGGCCATCGATCGCCGCCTGCGGGAGGTGTTCGAGGGGGGACTCGGACGCGCGGAGGAGCTCGGATGAACGAAGAACTCGATAGTCAGCTTTCTGCCATGTTCGATGACGAGCTGCCGACTGCCGAATGCGAGCTCCTGGCGCGGCGGCTGTCGCGCGATGAGCAGCTGAAGGCGCGCTGGGGGCGCTATGCGGTGGTGGGCGCCGTCATCCGCGCCGAGCGCGGCGTGCGCCTGAATGCGCCGCTCGCCGGCCGCATCAGCGCGGTGCTGCTCGCCGAACCGTCGCTCGAGTCGGTCCCGAGCGCGGCGCTGCGCCGCCCGGGCATGCGCTGGTGGCAGCCGCTGGCCGCCAGCGGGCTGGCCGCCGGCGTCGCCGCCGTTTCGGTTCTGTGGCTGCGAACGCAGGCGCCCGTCAGCACGCCTGTGACCGCGCAGCTCGCGCCGGCGTCGGGCATACACGTCGGCGCGCTGCTGCCGGCAAGTGCCGCAGGCTCTGCCCAGGGCGACAGCTACGTCGTGCCGCCGACCCCGCAGATCGTGCCCGTCGTGGTGCCGAGCACGGAGCTCGCGAACTATGTCGTCGCCCACAGCATGTTCTCCAGTCCCGTTGCGCGCCGTAACCTGCTGTCTGCCTTCATGACCAGTGAGCCGGCAGCGGCGCCGCCCGAGGAAGCACAGAGCGATGCCAAGAAAGCTGCGCGGTAGCGGCCGGCTGTGCAGCCTCGCGCTCGCCGTGGCGGTGAGCGGCGTGGCGTTCGCGGACGAGGTCGCGCGAGCGCCGGCACAGTGGCTCGAGCGCATGAACCAGGCGCTCAACACGCGCAACTACGACGGCACATTTTCCCACTGGCACGGCGGCCAGGTGGAGATGCTGCGCATCATCCACCGCGTGCAGGATGGCACCGTCTCGGAACGACTCGCCTCGCTCGACGGCTCGGGACGCGAATTCATCCGCACCGGGGCGAGTCTGGCCTGCTACCTGCCGGACAAGCGCACCGTGCTGGTCGAGCAGCGTCCGGCGCAGGAATCGCTGGTCGGGTTTCCCACGGTCAACGACCAGACCGCGAACTTCTACGACGTCCGCGAAGTCGGCCGCACCCGCCTCAACCGCCGCGACACGCACATCATCACGGTGTCACCGAAGGATGAGTATCGCTACGGCTACCGGCTGTGGATCGATGACTCGACCGCCATGCCGCTGAAGACGCAGCTGTGCGACCCGCACGGGCGCGTCATCGAACAGATCGTGTTCGCCAACCTGACACTGCCGGCGCGCATCCCCGACACGGCCTTCCGTCCGGACGTGTCGACCGAGGGCTTCCAGTGGCTGCGCAATGGGGCGCTGCCGCCGGGTCCGCAGGCCGCCAGCCTCGCCTGGAACGCCATGCGCCTGCCGCCCGGGTTTCGCATGACCGTACGCTCGGCGCAGCTGCTGCCCGGCTCTGCCACTCCGGTGGATCATCTGGTGTTCACCGACGGCTTTGCGTCCGTCTCGGTATTCGTCGAAGTGCAGCAGGGCCAGGCGCAGCCGTCCGCCGTGGCGCAGTCCGCCGCGGTCGGCTCCTCCTCGGCGTACTCCACCGTGATCGACGGACACAAGATCACGGCGGTGGGCGAGGTCCCGCCGGCCACCGTGCAGTTCATCGCCACCCAGGTCAAGGCACAGGACCCGGCCGCGGGCGCCGCCGCGCCGCGCCGCTGACAGTTGCGCGCCGCGCGCCTGACGGTCCTGCACCGTCAAGACTGCGAGCTGTGCGAGCACATGCTGAGCGAGCTGGCAGAGCTTGGTCGCAGCCTGCCGCTGCCCCCCTTGGAACTGGTCGACGTCGACAGCGATGCGCAGCTGCAGCGCCGCCACGGGCTCGACGTACCGGTGCTGTTGCTTGACGGCACGGTGGTGTGCCGCCACCGCCTCGACCGGGCCGAACTGACACGGTTGTTGCGCGCCGCAGCGCCTTAAACCACGCGTCGCAGCGCGCCAGCCAGCAAACTTCCCTATAATCCGCCCGCCGCTTGACCTCGGGCGCGGCGCACGCGGCGGTGGTTTTTAGCGGTTCATGCGGCATATACGTAACTTTTCCATAATCGCGCACGTCGACCACGGCAAATCGACCCTCGCGGACCGCTTCATCCAGCTGTGCGGAGGCCTCGCCGACCGCGAGATGCAGGCGCAGGTGCTCGATTCCATGGCGCTCGAGCGCGAGCGCGGCATCACCATCAAGGCGCAGAGCGTTACGCTCTACTACGGCGCGCGCGACGGTGAGCGCTACCAGCTGAACATGATCGACACCCCGGGACACGTGGATTTCTCCTACGAGGTGTCGCGCTCGCTGGCCGCCTGCGATGGCGCCCTGCTGGTGGTCGATGCCTCCCAGGGGGTCGAGGCGCAGTCGGTCGCCAACTGCTACACGGCGATCGAGCAGGGCGTGGAGGTCGTGCCCGTCATCAACAAGATCGACCTGCCCTCGGCCGATCCCGATCGCGTCGCGACGGAGATCGAGGACATCATCGGGATCGAGGCCACCGATGCGGCGCGCGTCAGCGCCAAGACCGGCGAGGGCGTGCCCGAGCTGCTCGAGATACTGATCCGGCGCATCCCCGCGCCGCGCGGCGACCTGGCCGCGCCGCTGCAGGCCCTGATCATCGATTCCTGGTTCGACAACTATGTCGGCGTCGTGTCGCTGGTGCGGGTCATGAACGGCAGCTGCAAGACGGGCGACAAGATCCGCGTGGTATCCACCGGCCGCAGCCACGTCGTCGACCGCCTCGGCCGCTTCACGCCCAAGGCGGTGGTGGAGCAGGAGCTCGCCGCCGGCGACGTCGGCTTCGTGGTGGCCGGCATCAAGGAAATCGACGGTGCGCCGGTCGGCGACACCATCACGCTCGAACACCGCCCGGCGGCAGCGCCGCTGCCGGGCTTCAAGCAGATCAAGCCGCGCGTCTTCGCGGGGCTCTTTCCGGTGAACTCGGAAGACTACGAGAAGTTCCGTGACGCGCTCTCGAAGCTGCGCCTCAACGACTCGGCGCTGCATTACGAGCCGGAAGTGTCCAGTGCCCTGGGCTTCGGCTTCCGCTGCGGCTTCCTCGGCCTGCTGCACATGGATATCGTGCAGGAGCGCCTCGAGCGCGAGTACGAGCTGACGCTCGTGACCAGCGCACCGACGGTGGTGTACGAGGTGGCCAAGAGCGATGGCAGCCTCGTCTATGTCGACAACCCGGCCAAACTGCCGCCCGTCAACGAGATCGAGCAGATCCGCGAGCCGATCATCCTCGCCAGCATCCTGGTGCCGCCCGACCACGTCGGCGCGGTGCTAAAGCTGTGCAACGACAAGCGCGGCACGCAGCGCAAAATGCTCTACCTCGGCACGCAGGTGTCACTGCACTACGAGCTGCCGCTGGCGGAAGTGGTGCTGGATTTCTTCGACCGGCTGAAGTCGGTGAGCCGCGGCTACGCCTCGTTCGACTACGAGTTCAGCCACTTCTCCGCAGCTCCGCTGGTGAAGCTCGATATCCTCATCAACGGCGACACCGTCGATGCCCTGTCGATCATCGTGCACAAGGACAGCGCCTACCAGCGCGGCCGCGAGCTGGTCGACAAGATGCATGAACTGATTCCGCGGCAGATGTTCGAAGTGGCGGTGCAGGCCGCCATCGGCAGTGCCGTGATCGCGCGCGCCACGGTGAAGGCACTGCGCAAGAACGTGCTGGCGAAGTGCTATGGCGGTGACGTCAGCCGCAAGCGCAAGCTGCTGGAGAAGCAGAAGGAAGGCAAGAAGCGCATGAAGCAGCTGGGACACGTCGAGATCCCGCAGGAAGCATTCCTGGCGGTGTTGCAGGTCGGACGAAAAACGTAAGGTTTGCCAATGCTAACGTCGCTGATGCCGGTCATCGTCGCGCTCTCCTGGCTCGCTCTGCCGGTCACGCTGGTGTGCGTCGTGGATGACTGGTTCCTGCGCCCGCAGCGCACCATCGCCGCGGCACAGCCGCCGCGCGACGCACCGCTGCTGCGCTTCCTCTACAGCGCGCTGCCGGTGCTGATCGCCTGCGCGGTGCTGCGCCTGCTGGTGGCCGAGCGGCTGGATTTCAGCGCGGTGCTGCTCGCCATCACGGTGCTCACCGGCGCGGTGTGGGGTTTCGATACGCTGTTGCTGCGGCCGCGGCGCGACGCCATGGCGCTCGCCGCCGGCAAGGATCCGGCGCTGGTGAGCGAGCCGGGCACGGTCGACTACGCGCGCAGCTTCTTCCCCGTGGCGCTGGTGGTACTGCTGCTGCGCTCCTTCATCTTCGAGCCGTTCCGTATTCCGTCCGACTCGATGATGCCGACGCTGCTCGACGGCGACTTCATCATCGTCAACAAGTACGCCTACGGGCTGCGCTGGCCGGTGCTCAACCGCAAGTTCGTGGCCATCGGCGAACCGCAGCGCGGCGACGTGGTGGTGTTCCGCTATCCGAACGACCCGTCGGTCAACTTCATCAAGCGCCTGATCGGCCTGCCGGGCGATCACGTGCAGGTGCACGACAACCTGATCTTCATCAACGGCAAGGCGGTGCCGTTCCTGGTCGGCCGCGAGCGCTACAACGACGGCTGCTACGTGAACATGTCGCTCGCCCATGAAAAGCTCGGCGACCGCGAGCACGAGGCGATTTTCTGTCCGACGGCGCTCGACCGGGCGCCCGTGCTCCCCGGCTGCAAGCGCTCGGGTCTGCGCGGTTATGTGTGCGGCGATGAGGATGCGCCGGGGGCATCGCGCATGCCGCCCTACGACGGTGTCGTGCCCCCCGGGCAGTACCTGATGATGGGAGACAATCGCGATAACAGTGACGACGGTCGCACTTGGGGCTTCGTTCCTGAGCAGAACTTGGTCGGCAAGGCGACCCGAATCTGGTTCAATTGGGACCTGGGGCGCTCCGGTGGCCCCATGTGGAGCCGTATCGGCTCCGCCATTCGGTAACCCGTACGGGGGGCTGCGCGATGCGTAACAGGCAGGCAGGAGTCACTTTCATAGGCTGGGTGGTGCTTTTGACGCCATGCGCGATAGTGCTGTACGCCGGCATGCGCCTGGCGCCGGCCTATCTCAACTACATGAAGGTCGTGCGGGCGCTGGACGCCAGCGCCGGTGAGGTGAAAAGTCGGCGCCGGTCCCGAAGCGATCAAGATCGCCATCGACCGGCACTTCGAGATCGACATGGTCGACTTCCCGACCACCAAGGACATCAAGGTCACCCGCGACGGTGATGGCTGGCTCGTGGAATCCGCCTACGAGGACAACGCGCCGCTGTTCGGCAACGTCTCGCTGCACGTCGATTTCGACAAGCAGGTGCACGTCGGAGGCGGCGGATAACCGCAGCGGCCATGACCGCTGCCGGCTGGCCCGCATCCTGGGTTCAGGAGCGGCTCGACTACCGGCCGCGGGATGCGGAGCTGTTCCGCGCCGCGCTCACGCACCGCAGCGCCGCGCGCGCCAACAACGAGCGCCTCGAGTTTCTCGGCGATGCGGTCCTCAATCTCGTCATCGCACACCAGCTCTATGCCGCCTTTCCGCTCCTGGCGGAAGGGGACCTGAGCCGCCTGCGTGCGCGCCTGGTCAGTCGCGAGCCGCTGGCAGAAGTCGCCGCCGCGCTCGGCGTCGGCGCCACCCTGCAGCTCGGCTCCGGCGAGCTCAAGAGCGGCGGCTTCCGCCGCCAGTCGATCCTGGCCGATGCGCTCGAGGCGCTGCTCGGCGCCATCTTCCTCGACGGCGGACTGGACGCGGTGCAACCGGTGATCGTGCGCCTGTTTGCCGCGCGCATCGCGAACCTGCCCGCGCCTGAGGAGCTGAAGGACGCCAAGACGCGCCTGCAGGAGCAGCTGCAGGCGCGCGCTCTGCCACTGCCGCGCTATACGCTGCTGAGCGTTGCCGGTGAGCACCACGAGCAGACCTTCCGCGTCAGCTGTGAGGTGCCGCAGCTGCAGCTGCGCGTGGAAGGCGACGGCTCGAGCCGGCGGCGCGCCGAGCAGGAGGCTGCGGGCCGCATGCTTGCGCAGCTTGAGCGCGCGGCGGGGCGCGTATGAGCGAGGCGGCGCCGGCCGCTTTCCGCAGCGGCTTCGCCGCGCTCGTCGGCCGGCCCAACGTCGGCAAGTCGACGCTGCTGAATGCCCTGGTCGGGGTACGCCTGAGCATCGTCACCCCGCGGCCGCAGACCACCCGCAACCGCATCGTCGGCATCCTCAACCTGCCGCACGCGCAGATCGCCTTCGTCGACACCCCGGGGCTGCACGCCAAGGCGGGCCGCGCGCTCAACAAGGCCATGAACCGCACCGCCAACAGCGCACTGCAGGATGCCGACCTGGCGGTGCTCGTGGTGGAAGCGGGACGCTGGACTGCCGAGGACGACCTGGCGCTGCAGCGCGTCGCCTCTTCCGGCCGTCCGGCGCTCGCCGCAGTCAACAAGATCGACCAGCTGCGGCCGCGCGCGCGGCTCCTGCCTTACCTGCAGGAACTGGGCGCGCGCCACGCCTTTGCCGCCCTGGTGCCGGTGTCGGCCCTGAAGAGCGACAATCTCGAGGACCTCACAAACACCATCGCCGCGCAGCTGCCGCTCGGCCCGCCGCTGTTTCCGCCCGGCGAACTCACCGACCGCAGCCTGAGTTTCCGCATCGCCGAGCTGATTCGCGAGAAGCTGACACTCGAGCTCAACCAGGAGGTGCCCTACGGCATCGCCATCGAGATCGAGAAGCTGGCCGAGGAGGACGGGCAGCTGATGGTGGATGCCGCCATCTGGGTCGACCGCGAGGGCCAGAAACCCATCGTCATCGGCAAGCAGGGTGAGCGGCTGAAGCGGGTGGGGCGCTCGGCGCGCCTGGCGCTCAATACGCTGCTGCAGCGGCGCCTGCATCTCAACTTGTGGGTCAAGGTGCGCGAGAATTGGGCGGACAATGCCCGTGCCCTGAAACAGTTGGGACTGGAATGAGCCGCAGCCTGCGTCGCATCGATCTCACCCCCGGCTACCTGCTGCACCAGCGCCCGTGGCGCGACAGCAGCCGCATCCTCGAGGTGTTCACGCGCGAGCACGGCCGGCTGACGCTGTTCGCGCGCGGCGTGCGCGGACCGAACGCCAAACTGAGCGCGGTGCTGCAGCCGTTCCGCCTGCTGCTGCTGTCCTGGAGCGGCCGCGGCGAGGCGCCCGCTCTGACCACTGCCGAGCGCGGCGAGCAGGGTGCGGCGCTGCCGCCGGCCTGCTTCCTGCCGAGCTGCTATCTCAATGAGCTGCTGTTGCGGCTCACCACGCGCCATGACCCGCTGCCGCAGCTGTTCGATGACTATCACGGCACGCTTACCCAGCTCGGCCGCGGCGCCGCGCTCGAGCCGTGCCTGCGCCTCTTCGAGAAGCGCCTGCTCGAGCAGCTCGGTTACGGCCTGGATCTCGCAAGCGAGGCGCACAGCGCGCAGCCGATCGAGGCGCAGCGCTGCTACGAGTTTCGCCCCGGGCAGGGATTCATTGCCGCCCGCGCCCACCCGGCAGCGCTCAGCGGACAGTCGCTTCTGAGCCTCGCGGCCGAGGACCTGCAGGAGGCACGGGTGCTCGAGGATGCGCGCCGCGTGCTGAGCGCGGCGCTGGCGCAAGTCCTCGAGGGCCGGCCGCTCGCCACGCGCGCGGTGGCGAAGTCCATGAAGCGCCGGGCGGCACAATGAGCGGCGGCATCGCCCTCGGGGTCAACATCGATCACGTCGCGACGCTGCGCCAGGCGCGCGGCGTGCGCTACCCCGACCCGGTGCACGCCGCGCTCGCCGCGGAAGTCGCCGGCGCCGACAGCATCACGCTGCACCTGCGCGAGGACCGCCGCCACATCCAGGAACAGGATGTGCAGGCGCTGCGCGGCCTGTTGCAGACGCGCATGAACCTCGAGATGGCCCTCACCGAGGACATGCTCGCCATCGCCACCGAGGTGCGCCCCGCCGACGTGTGCTTCGTGCCGGAGCGACGCCAGGAACTGACCACCGAGGGCGGCCTGAACGTCGTCGCGCAGCTGCCCTCCCTCACCGCCGCCACCACGCAGCTGCAGCAGCTCGGGGTGCGCGTGGCGCTGTTCATCGACCCGGATCCCAAGCAGATCGCTGCCGCCGCGCAGGTGGGGGCGCGCGTGGTGGAGCTGCACACCGGCGCCTATGCGCAAGCCGCAGGAGCCGCCGCGGCCACCGAGCTCGGACGGCTGACCAGTGGCGCGCGCCTGGCGGCGAGCCTGGGGCTGACGGTGCACGCCGGTCACGGCCTCAATTACCAGAACGTGCGTCCGGTGGCCGCGGTGCGCGAAATCGTCGAGCTCAACATCGGCCATTCCCTCATCGCGCACGCCGTGTTCGTCGGTCTGCCGGCGGCGGTGCGCGAGATGAAGACGCTGATGCGCGAGGCGCGCACGTGATCTACGGCATCGGCGTCGACGTGCTGGAGAGTGCGCGCATCACGCGCACGCTCGAGCGCTTCGGCCAGCGCTTCATCGAGCATCTGCTGATGCCGCAGGAGCAGGCCCAGCTCGCCGACACCGCGCGCCGCGAGCGCTTCCTGGCCATGCGCTTCGCCGCCAAGGAGGCGATCGTCAAGGCGCTGGGCACCGGTTTCGCACACGGCGTATGGATCCGCGACGTGGGCGTGGTGCAGAACGAGTGGGGCAAGCCCGAAGTGGTGTACTCCGCGCGCGGTGAGCGTGTGCGCCGCGGCCTCGGCGTCGGCGAGGGCCATGTGACCTTGAGCGATGAGCGCGGCCTGGTGGTGGCGGTGGCGGTGCTGCTGAAGGCGCCATGAACGTCCTGGTGTTCGACATCGAGACGGTGCCGGACGTCGCCCTCGGGCGGCGGCTGTATGGCCTGGAGGGGCTCGCCGACGAGCAGGTGGCCAAGGCCATGTTTGCGCTGCGCCGCCAAGGCACCGGTGGCGATTTTCTGCCCCACGAGCAACAGCGCGTGGTGGCCATCTCCTGCGCGCTGCGCAGCGGCGACGGTTTCAGGGTCTGGAGCCTCGGCGAAACCACGGCGAGCGAAGGTGAACTGGTGCAGCGCTTCTACGACGGCGTCGAGAAGTACTCGCCCGATCTTGTGTCCTGGAACGGCTCGGGTTTCGATCTGCCGGTGCTCACCTACCGGGCACTGCTGGCCGGGGTCACGGCGCGGCGCTTCTGGGAGACGGGCGAGGACGACACCGCGTTCCGCTACAACAACTACCTGAGCCGCTATCACTGGCGGCACACCGATCTCATGGACGTGCTGTCGGGGTTTCAGAGCCGCGGCCGCGTCTCGCTCGCCAACATGGCGTGCCTGCTCGGGCTGCCCGGCAAGCTCGGCTTCGCTGGCAGCCAGGTCTGGCAGGCGTGGCTCGCGGGCGATATCACCGCCATCCGCCGCTACTGCGAGACGGACGTCCTCAACACCTGGCTGATCTATCTGCGCTTCGCGCAGCTGCGCGGCGCGCTCTCCCCGGCAGCGCACGCGGACGAGCTGGCGCGGGTGCGCGCCTATCTTGCGGAACACGCCGACCAGCCGCATCTGACGCAGTTCCTGCACGCCTGGCAGGCACCCGCTTGAGTGCAGCAGCGGCGGCCGAGGAGACCTGCACGGTGGCAGGACTCACGGCGGCGGGCGAGGGCGTCGTGCACGGCGGCAAGACCGCCTTCGTCGCCGGCGCGCTGCCGGGCGAACTCATCCGCTTCCGACGCACGCGTCGCCACCGCCAGCACGACGACGGGCTGCTGCTGGAGGTGCTGCAACCCTCGCCCGAGCGTTGCGTGCCGCGCTGCGCCCACTTCGGCGTGTGCGGCGGCTGCGCCCTGCAGCACCTCGCGCCCGCGGCGCAGCTGGCCGCCAAGCAGGCCGAGCTGCAGCAGGCGCTGACGCGCGTGGCGCGCGTCAGCCCGCAGCGCTGGCTCGCCCCGCTCGAAGGTCCGCACTGGGCCTACCGCCGACGCGCACGCCTGGGCGCCAAGTTCGTGCGCAAGAAGGGCTGCGTGGTGGTGGGCTTTCGCGAGCGCGCGGCCCCCTACGTGGCGCAGCTCAATGCCTGCGAGGTGCTGGCCGCTCCCGTCGGTGCGCTGATCGCACCGCTCGCCGCGCTCATCAACGGCTTGAGCATCCGCGAGCAGCTGCCGCAGATCGAGGTGGCAGTCGCCGACAATGCCACCGCGCTGGTGCTGCGCGTGCTGCAGCCGCCGACGGCGGCGGACTTAGGTCAGCTGGCCGCTTTTGCGCAGGCACACCGCGTCGAGCTTTTTCTGCAGCCGGGCGGCATCGAGTCGATCACGCCCTTGAGCGCGCGCGCGCAGCCGCTGCATTACCGGCTGCCGCGCTTCGGGCTGCAGCTGCAGTTCGAGCCGAGCGACTTCATACAGGTGAACGCTGCGGTGAATGCCACGCTGGTCGGCCAGGCGGTGGACCTGCTCGAGCTCACCCCGCAGGCGCAGGTGCTGGACCTCTTCTGCGGTCTGGGCAACTTCACACTCGCGCTGGCGCGTCAGGCCGCGGCGGTGACAGGCGTCGAGGGGGAGCGCGCGCTGATCGAGCGCGCGCGCGCCAACGCGCAGCGCAACGCCGTCGGCAACGCGACCTTCTTCCAGGCCAACCTGGCGCTCGCTCCGGAGCCGCAGCTGCCGTGGCTGCGCAGCCCCTACACGCACGTGCTGCTCGATCCGCCGCGCAGCGGCGCGCGCGAGCTGCTGCCGGCGCTCGCCGCGCTCGCCCCGCAGCGGCTGTTGTATATTTCCTGCCATCCGGGGAGCCTGGCGCGCGATCTGGGGGTGTTGGTGCACGAACACGGCTTTGAGCTCGATGCCGCCGGCGTCGTCGACATGTTTCCCCACACCGCCCACGTCGAATCGCTGGCCCTGCTCAGGCGCGGCGCGCCATGAGCCTCGGCCCGCTGATGATCGATCTGGCCGGCACCGACATGGCTGCCGAGGAGCGGGAGCTGCTCGGGCACCCCCTCGTCGGCGGGGTGATCCTGTTCGCGCGCAACTACGCCGATCCTGCGCAGCTCATCGCCCTCGTGCGCGCCATCCACGAGGCGCGCTCACCGCCCCTGATCGTCGCGGTCGATCAGGAGGGCGGCCGCGTGCAGCGCTTCCGCGCCGGCTTTTCCGTGCTGCCGCCGGCGCGGCGCATCGGCCACGAATACGACCTGGACGCGCGCGCCGGCAGCGCGCTCGCCCGCTCGCTCGGCTGGCTCATGGCGGCGGAGCTGCGTGCCCACGGCGTCGACATCTCGTTCGCCCCCTGCGTCGACGTCGACCACGGCGTCGGGATCATCGCGGAGCGCTCCTTTCATCGCAGCCCGGAGGTGGTGAGCCAGCTCGCGCTCGCCTGGATGTCCGGGATGCGGGAGGCAGGCATGGCGGCCACCGCCAAGCACTTCCCGGGCCACGGCGCGGTGGTGGCCGATTCCCACCATACCCTGCCGGTCGACCGCCGCCCCCTGGTTGACCTGACACCCGACCTGACCCCCTACCGCCGGCTGATCCCCAACGGCCTGGCCGCCGTTATGGTGGCTCATGTGCTGTTCCCGGACGTCGATCCGGCCCCCGCCAGCCTGTCCGCGCGCTGGATTCGCGACGTGCTGCGCGGAGACCTGGGGTTTCAGGGGGTAGTGTTTGCAGATGATCTCTCCATGGGAGGGGCCGCCGCGGCCTACGGGGACATTGTGACCCGTGCCCGCGAGGCCCTGTCGGCAGGTTGCGACATGCTACCGGTCTGCAACAATCGCGCGAGCGTGATCGAGCTGCTGCAGGGGCTCAATCGCGAGCCTCAGCCGGCCTCGAGTCTGCGCCTGATCCGCCTGCATGGTCGCAGCGGGGCGCCGGACAGCACGGCGCTGGCGGCGTCGGCCCCCTGGCAGCACGCCCGGGAGCTGCTGGCGCGGGTCGCTGCACCGCCGGCGCTGACGCTCGATGCGGATGACGATGCATGAACAACTGGTCGGCGCAGGCCTGGCGCAGCGTGGTCGAGACTGCCCCCGAGGGCATTGTCATCTGCGACGCCACCGCCAAGGACTGCCCGGCCGTGTTCGTCAATGGTGCCTTCGCAACGATGTGTGGTTATCCGGCGGCGGCGCTGCTCGGCACCAACCTGCGCATGCTGCAGGGTACCGATCGGGACCAGGAGGCGCGCACGCGCCTTGCGGAGGCGGTCAGCAAAGGTGAGCCGGCGCGGGTGTTGGTGCGCAACTACCGTCCCGACGGCTCTTTGTTCTGGAATGAAACGGTGATTCAGCCCGTGCGTAACGAAGGCAAACTTACCCATTTCGTCGGTTACCACCGTGATGCCAGCGAGCGGCTGAAGAACGCCGAGCGTTCACCGACAGGCCTGCCCTCGTGGGCGCGCGAGGACCGCCTCACGGGACTGCATTCGCGCGCCTATTTCGAGGAACTGCTGGCGCGCGACTGGCAGCTGGCGCAGCGCGACTCGCACGAGATCGGGCTGACGCTGTTCGACATCGACGATCTGGGCGCCTACAACGAGAAGTTCGACCGTGCCGCAGGCGATGCCTGCATTCGCCGCGTGGCACGTGTCATCGGCGCAGCCTACCGGCGCGGCGCGGATCTGGTGGGCCGCTGGCAGGGCGGCACGTTTGTGGTGCTGACGCAGGGCGAGGCCGCGGAGAAAGCCCCGCACTACGCAGGCGTCGTGACGCAGCGGGTGCGCGACCTGCTGATGCACCACCCGACCGGCGTCGCCGGTCGCTACGTCACGCTCAGTGCCGGCATCGCCAGCCTCGTGCCGCCGCGCACGCTGGCGGTCGAGGGACTGCTGAAGGCGTGCACTGCGGCGCTGGCCCGCGCCAAGAAGAACGGCAAGGCCGGCATCGTGACCGCAGAAGCGAGCGATTTCCTCTAGGCCACCCGTGAGCAGGGGCTGCCCGGCCCCGGCTCGCCCCCGAAAAGCACCTGCAACGCCGCGCCGCCGGCCTGCGCCCGGCGTTTCCTGCCATTTTGCTATTGAAATAAATTAATAGTATTATTTCTATTGCAATATATGCCCGAACGCGCCAGCAAGACCCGCCAGACCGCCGATCCCGCCCAGGTGCTGTCGCGCGCCACGGTGCGCGCGGCGCGCTTTCTGGGGGTCGCGCAGGGCGAGCTCGCCGACATCATCGGCGTCAGCGGCGCCACGCTGTCGCGCCTGGCGAACGGGCGCAAGGCCCTCGAGCCGGGCTCCAAGCCCTGGCAGCTGGCGGCGCTGTTCGTGCGGCTGTTCCGCTCGCTCGACGCCATCGTCGGCTCGGATGACGCGGCGGCGCGTGCCTGGCTGCGCAGCGACAACGCCGCCCTCGGCGGGGTGCCGGGCGAGCTGATGCGCGAGCCCGCCGGACTGGTGCGAACCGTTGACTACCTGGACGCGGCGCGCGCTCGCATCTGAGGCGGGGGGCTACGCCTGCGAGCTGTGGCGCGCGGTCGAGTCGCAGCACACCGCCTCCACCATGCGCCTCGCCGACTCGCTCGAAGAACAGTCGGTGCTCGAGGAGATCCTCGAGGCCAGCAAGCCCCCCGTGCCGCCGGAGGCGCGCAAGCTCCACTACCTGCTCGCCACCCCGTTTCGCTACCGGCCCCACGGCGGCTCGCGCTTCCGCGCGCCGCTGGATGCCGGGGTGTGGTACGGCGCGGAAACGCTGCGCACGGCGCTGGCGGAGAAGAGCTACTGGCGACTGCGCTTCCTGCTCGACTCGCCCGGCACGCCGGACCTGCGCCCGGTACCGCACACCGCGTTTCGCGCCGCGGTGCGTTCGGCCCTCGCCCTCGACCTGACCGCGCCGCCGTTCGTGCGCGAGCGCAGCAGCTGGGCCGATCCGGGCAGCTATGCCGCCACGCAGCTGCTCGCCGCCACGGCGCGCGAGGCCGCCATCGAGATCATCCGTTACGAGTCGGTGCGCGATCCGCAGCGCGCCGCGTGCGCTGCGGTGCTCAGCCCCGCGGCGTTCGGCCGTGGCAAGCCGCGCGGGCTCGAGACCTGGTTCATCGCCGCCGCGCGCGAGCGCGTGCGCTGTGCGCCGGAGGGCAGGGGCGATGTGAGTTTCGAGTTCAGCCGCGCGCAGCTGCTGCGTCAGGACTGAAAAACGCGCCTCAGCGCCCGGGCGCCCGTCCGCCCTGTGCGGGGGTGACGAGCGCGATCACTCCGAAGGCGGGGTGGTCGTAGTAGTTGCGCTCGTAGAAGCGCACGCGGCGGCTCTCGTTCAGGGTGAAGGTGGTGCCGGGCGCTGCGCCGAGGCTCGCCGGCGGGGTCGGCACCGCATAGCTGAGCGACATCCCCAGGTGCAGGAACTGGCCGCGCTCCAGCAGCACGCTGCCGCTCAGGCCCGGCACGCTGATGCCGAGCTTGTCGACCGGAAAACCGGCGCGCGTGCCCCAGGAGCTGGCAGTCTGCGACCAGGCCACATGCGCCACCGGCACGTAGGTGCCGCTGGCGCGCAGCCGGTTCTCAAGCTCGGTGAGCTGCCAGGCAGTGGAGGGCAGCGCCGCCACGAAGTGTCCCACCAGTGCACCGCCCCCGGGAGCTGCCGACTCGTCGCCGGCGATGGTGCGTGCGCCGGCCTCGGCACTCCAGTCCTCTGCCCCGCCGATCGTGCCGGCGGCGCGGAACACGATGATCTCGATGTTGTAGACGGCCGCCGGCGGCGGCGCCGGCGCGTCCTGGGCGCCGCCGGCGAGGCTGAGCAGGAGTGCCAGGGTGGCGCTGAGGGCGAGGGTGGGGGCGCGCAGGCGCGCGCGACGTCCATGCATGCAACGCATTCTAATGGACTCGGGACGGTTCGCCGAGCCGCTTCAACAGCTGCGCGGCGAATTCGAAGCGCGCGCTCTCGGCCGGCAGCTGCCGCGAGACGCGCAGTTTCAGCGGGCCGTCGAGGCGAAACTCGCGCGCGCTCTTCTGGATCAGGCGCACCACGGTTGCCGGATCGATCGCCGAGCGCTCCTCGAACAGCACCGAGCCGCCCTGCGGCCCCAGATCGAGCCGCCGTACGCCGAGTGCGCGCGCCACGAGTTTGAGCTTGGCGATGCGCACCAGGTTCGCGGCGGCCGGCGGCAGCGGGCCGAAGCGATCGTGCAGCTCGGCGGTGAGATCATCGAGCGCCGCCTCATCGGGCGCCGCGGCGATGCGCTTGTAGAGCGACAGCCGCACGTGCACGTCGCCCACGTAGACTTCCGGCAGGAATGCCGGCAGCCGCAGCTCGACTTCGGTGGCGGCCGCGAGCGGCTGATCCAACGCCGGTTCGCGCCCGGCCTTCAGCGCTGCGACCGCGTGCTCCAGCATGTCCAGGTACAGCGACAGTCCCACTTCCGTCATCTGGCCGCTTTGCTGCTCGCCGAGCAGCTCGCCGGCGCCGCGGATCTCCAGGTCGTGGGTGGCGAGCACGAAACCTGCGCCCAGCTCCTCCATCGACTCGATCGCCTCGAGGCGCTTGGCGGCATCGCGCGCGAGGGCCTGGCGCGGCGGCGCGATCAGGTAGGCATAGGCACGGTGATGGGAGCGCCCGACGCGGCCGCGCAACTGGTGCAGCTGCGCAAGTCCCATCTGGTCGGCGCGGTTGATCATGATCGTGTTGGCCGTCGGCACGTCGATGCCGCTCTCGATGATCGTGGTGCACACCAGCACGCTGAAGCGGCGGTGATAGAAATCCACCATGAGCTGCTCCAGATCACGCTCGCGCATCTGGCCGTGGCCGACCCGCACGCTGGCCTCCGGTACCAGGGCCTGCACTTCGGCGGCGATCTTGTCGATGCTGCGCACCTCGTTGTGCACGAAATAGATCTGACCGCCGCGGCGCAGCTCGCGCAGCGCCGCCTCACGCAAGGTGGGCGCGTGCCATTCGATCAGGAAGGTCTTGATCGCCAGGCGCGCCACCGGCGCGGTGGTGATGAGCGACAGATCGCGCAGTCCGCCGAGCGCCATGTTGAGCGTGCGCGGGATGGGTGTGGCGGTGAGCGTCAACACGTGCACGTTGGCACGCAGCGCCTGCAGGCGCTGCTTGTCGCGCACGCCGAAACGGTGCTCCTCGTCGATGATCAGGAGCCCCAGGTCCTTGAAGCGCGCCTGCGCGTGCAGCAGGCGGTGCGTGGCGATGACGATGTCGACGCTGCCCTGCTCCAGGCCGGCCAGTACCGTCTGCGTCTCGCGCGCATTGCCGAAGCGCGACAGCGCCTCCACGCGCACCGGCCAGTCGGCGAAGCGGTCGCGGAAATTGGTGAGGTGCTGCTGCACCAGGAGTGTCGTCGGCGCGAGCACCGCGACCTGCTTGCCGGCCTGCGCGGCGACGAAGGCGGCGCGCATGGCGACCTCGGTCTTGCCGAAGCCGACGTCCCCGCACACGATGCGGTCCATCGGGCGCTCGCCGCCGAGGTCGCTGAGTACCTGGCGGATGGTGGTGGCCTGATCCTCGGTTTCCTCGAACGGGAAGCCGTTGACGAAGGCCTGGTAGTCGGACTCGTTGAGCGGCAGCGACAGCCCCTGCTGCGCCTTGCGGCGCGCGTACAGGTCGAGCAGTTCGGCGGCCACGTCGCGGACCTGCTCGGCAGCGCGCCGGCGCGCCCGCGCCCACTGGTCGGTACCGAGCTTGTGCAGCGGGGCGCTCTCGGGGGCGGCTCCGGTGTAGCGGCTCACCAGGTGCAGCGCATGCACCGGTACGTAGACGCGGTCGCCGTCCTGGTATTCGAGCACCAGGAACTCACCGGGCTGGCCCCCGATCTCCATCGGGATCAGCCCCTGGTAGCGGCCGACACCGTATTCCTCGTGCACGACCGGCGCGCCGGGATTCAAGTCCTGCAGATCGCGCAGGATCGCCTCCGGGTCGGAGGCGCGCTTGCGGCGCCGCTCCTGGCGGGCGCGCGCGCCGAACAGCTGCGCCTCGGTGATCACCGCGATGGGCGGCTCCCTGAGAGTCAGCCCCGCCAGGTCCGGCGCCACGGTGACCGCCAGTCGCGCCGGGCTGGCAAGAAAGGCATCCCAGCTGTCGACCTGGGTCGCCGCGTGCTGCTGCGCGCGCAGCATCTCCTGCAGCACCTCGCGCCGGCCGGCGGAGTCGGCCGCGAGCAGTACGCGCCCCTCGAAGGCGCGCACGAAGGCATCGAGCGGTGCGAAGGGCTCGGCGGCGCGCACGTCGATACGCAGCTCGTGCGGCGCACCGGTCGGGAAGTTGCGCACGTCGTCCGGGTCGCCGGTGAGCTCGGTGTCGGCCTTGAAGGCATCGAGCGTGATCGCGGCGAAGCTCTCGAGCGCGCCGAGCAGCTGCTGCGGCGCGAGGAACAGCTCGCCGGGATTGAGCACCGGCCGCTCGATGTCGTGGCGGCGCTCCTCGTAACGCCCGCCGATGTCCTGCCAGGCCCGCTCGAGCGCCCGCGGCAGCGCGGCGTCGTGCACGATGACGCTGGCGGCCGGCAGGTAGTCGAACAGCGTCGCCATGGAGTCGAAGAACAGCGGCTGGTAGAACTCCACCCCGGCCGGAGCCAGCCCCTCGCTGACGCCGCGGTAGATCACGCCCTTGGTGGGATCGCCCTCGAAGCGCGTGCGATAGCGGCGGCGGAAGTCCTTGACCGCCTGCCCATCCAGCGGCACCTCGCGCGCCGGCAGCAGCCGCACGCTCGCCAAGGCATCCAGCGAGCGCTGCGTGTCCGGGTCGAAACGACGGATCGCTTCGATCTCGTCGTCGAACAGGTCGATGCGCAGCGGAGCCGTCGCGCCCATCGGAAACACATCGAGGAGCGAGCCGCGCACCGCGTACTCTCCGGGGCTGACCACCTGGCTGACGCTCGCATAGCCGGCCTCGCTCAGGCGCAGGCGAAACGGCTCGATGGCGAGCGACTGGCCGGTGGTGAGTTCGAACGCCCGACCCTGCACGTAGTTGCGCGGCGGCAGCCGCTGCATGAGCGTGTCGGCGGTCACGATCAGGCAGCCGTGCGCGGTGTGCGGCAGCTCGAACAGCGTCTTCAGCCGCTCCGAGATGATGTCCGGGTGTGGCGAGAACAGGTCGTACGGCAGCACCTCCCAGTCCGGCAGGCGCAGCAGCGGCAGGGTGCCGGAAGTGAAGAAGCGCAGCTCCGCGGTGAGCTGTTCCAGCTCGCGCGCGCCGTCGGCGATCAGCACGTACAGGCGTGCCTCGGTGCGCGCCCCTTCCGCGAGGGCCAGCGCCGCGGCGCTCCCGTACAGCTGATGCCAGCGCAGACGCGGACGCGCCGCGGTTGGCAGCGGAGGGTGCAGCAGCGAGATCATCGGTGGCGGTGAGCTTACCCGAGGCGGCTGCAGTAGAGGTGCTGAGGAGGGCCGCGCCGCTGCCCGCTCAAGGCATCTCGGCGGCCACGTTCTCGATGGCGCTCAACGGGAAAAACGGGGCTTTTTTCCGGATTTCCGGCAGCAGCGGTGGCGCCGGCCGGTGGGCCGCAGCCGCGTCCTGCAGCCCCAGCGAGCCGCGCCCGCTTTCCAGCTCGTCGCGGGCCGCGCAAGCCAGCGGATCCGCGCCGCGGCGCACTCAGGCGGGCAGGGCTCCTGCGCTCACCTGCACGCGCGAGGCCAGCGGCACACAGTAGATGTCGATCGGGTGCGAGCGGCCGCGCAGCTGCAGCGGCGGCAGCGCGGTGGCGCCGATGTCCATGCCGCGGGCATCGAGCGAGCGCTTGAGCGCGCTCGAGAACAGCATCTCGCCGGCGCGTGCCCGCTGGCACAGGCGCGCGGCGATATTCACCGTATCGCCGATGATCGTGTAGTTCATGTACGAGGAGGAGCCGATGTTGCCGGCCACCACGTCGCCTTCGTTGATGCCGATGCCGAGTCCCGCCTCGACCTGGTAGCGCTCCTTCCAGGAACGCGCCAGCGCGCCAAAGCCGGTCAGCATCTCGCGCGCGGCGTTGACCGCGCGCTGCGCACTGTCGGGCTGCTCGAGCGGCACGCCGAAGGCGAGCATCAGGCAGTCGCCGGCCATGTGGAACACCGTGCCCTCGTGGCGGAAGGTGATCTCGGTGAGCAGCGAGAAATACTCGTTCAGCAGCGGCACGACCTGGTGCGCCTCCAGCTGCTCGGCAAGACCGGTGAAGCCGCGCAGATCGGCAAACACCACCACCACGTGCGCGCGCGCATCCGCGGTCGACAGCAGCGTGTCGCGCAGCTGCGCATCCTCGAGGATCTTGTCGGCGACGTTGGGAGAAACGTAACGACGGAAGGTCTGCCGCAGCACTTCCTCGCGCCGACGGATTTCTGCCTCCAGCTGCACCGCGGCCGTCTTGCGCCGCAGCGAGCCGGCGCGCACGAGGGCCTCGATGTGAGACCGGAGAGGCTCGTCTGCCGACACGATATCCCCAATGAAATTATTCTGTTAAGCGCGAGAGTACCATATCCGCATGAAGTGTTAAGACTGTGCCGGCTTGCCGACAGAGCCGTGCCCGAGAAAGCGTGTCTCCCGTGGACCTGCTGCGCCGCGCCCGGCGCGAAGCGGGGTGTCGACGTACTGCCCGGCCGGCGCGACCGCCGGCGCTGCGGGCCGAGATCGCGCGCGGTTATGCTCCTCGTCCCGTCACCACCGCCGGCTGGCGCAGCCAAGGAGCAGGAGAGAATGATGAAGCCGACAAGTCACCCCGATGGCAAGACCGCTGCAGCAAACATCAGCAAGCGGATTAAGGAGCTGGGGGATTGGCGCGGAGAGACCCTCGCCCATGTCCGTCAGCTCATCCACGCTGCCGATCCCGACATCCTGGAAGAGTGGAAATGGCGCGGAGTGCCGGTGTGGTCCCATGACGGCATCGTCTGCACGGGGGAATCGTACAAGGAAGTCGTGAAGCTCACCTTCGCGCGCGGCGCCGCGCTCAAAGACCCGAAGAAGCTCTTCAACTCGAGCCTCGAGGGCAATGTGCGGCGTGCGATCGACCTGCGCGAAGGGCAGAAGATCAACCAAGCTGCCTTCCGGCAACTCATCCGCGCCGCCGTAGCGGCCAACTCCGCAGCGCTCGCGCAGCGGGCTGCCAAGAAGAAGTAAGCCCGCAGCCTTCAGAGGCGGGCCGCGCCGCGGTCGGCGCAGCGGGCGCTGCAGCGAGCAGTGCTATTGCTGCGGGGCGGGGGCCGCGCCAGGGGCGGCATCGCTTGCGCTGGCGGGCGCGTCCGAGCCGGCCGCCGGCGCCATGCCGCCCGTGGCCACCGCGTCGATGACGCGGTCGCGCTCGAAGAATACCGAGAAGCCGTTGTAGTCCCAGCGCGTGATCGGCGGTGCACCCACGGTCGGATGGCGATTCACCGGTGCGCCGAAGCGCTTTTCAACATCGCCCATGGTGCTGCCACGCTTGGGGCGGTCGATCTGCGACTCGCGCACCTGCACCTGGTCGTTGACCACGACGGTATCGGCGAGGGCCGAGCCGGTCACCACACACCCGCATGCGAGCGCGGCGAGAATGCGAATCTGCATTGCGAGTCTCCTCCTGGGTCCTCGACCGACTATAACACCCGGGTGAATCTGTCAAAACCGACGGCCCTGCGGCCATGCGCCGATTTGTGACGCAGGTCTGAAAAGCCCGTCAACTGTGGTTAAATCGCGACGATGTTTCACCCGCTGCCGGTCTTCATGGGCCTGCGCTACGTGCGCGCGCGCTCGAACAAATTCTTCGTCTCGTTCATCACCTGGGCGTCGCTCGTCGGCGTGTGCGTCGGCGTCGCCGCCCTCATCGTCATTCTCTCGGTGATGAACGGCTTGGGGAGCGAGCTGCGCGAGCGGCTGCTGACGCTCAGTGCCCAGGTGCGCATCACCGCCGTGCCCGCCGCGGCCGGCGCTGCGCCCGCGGCGGTCGACTGGCCGGCGGCCGCGCGCATCGCACACGACACGCCAGGGGTCACGCAGGTGGCGCCCTACGCCGAGCTGCAGGCGCTCGCGCTGCGCCAGCCGGAAATGCTGCCGGTGGTGCTGCGCGGCATCGACGTCGGTTCAGCGGATGCGGTGAGCGAACTCGCCCACGCACTGACGCAGGGGAAACTGGCTGACCTCACGCCTGGTTCTGAGCGCGTCATCGTCGGGGCGGTGATCGCCGAACGCCTCGGGCTCTCGGTCGGCGATTCGCTCACCGTACTGGTGCCGATCGTCGCGCCCGACGGCACGCCGGTGCCGAAGCTGCGCGAGTTCACGGTGGCCGGCGTCTTCGAGGTCGGGCTGCAGGACCACGACGGCACGCTGCTGTTCGCGCCGCTCGCCGACGTGCATGACCTGGCTCCGGCCGGCACGGCCAGCGAGGGCCTGCGGCTGAAGCTGCGCGACGTGCTGTCCGCGCCCGATGTGGCTGCGCGCCTGCGCGGGCGCCTGCCCCGGACATTCGAAGTGAGCGACTGGACGCAGGACAACGCCAACTACTTCCGCGCCATCCGCATCGAGAAGACCATGATGTCGCTCATCCTGCTGATGATCGTGGCGGTGGCGGCGTTCAACATCGTGGCGATGCTGGTGATGGTCGTGACCGACAAGCGCACCGACATCGCCATCGTCCGTACCTTCGGCGCCGCGCCGCGGCGCGTGATGGCCATCTTCCTCACCCAGGGGCTGGTGATCGGCTGGCTCGGGGTCGCCCTGGGCGTGGTACTGGGCCTGCTGCTCGCCCTGCACGTCGAGACCATCGTGCCGTTCCTCGAGCACACCTTCGGCTTCCACATCATGGATGCGGACGTCTACTACATCACCGCCATCCCTTCCGAGGTGCGCTTCAGCAACATCGTCGTCATCTCCCTGGCAGCGCTCGCCCTGACCGCACTCGCCACGATCTACCCGGCCATCCGCGCCGCGCGCGTCGCACCCGCCGAAGCACTGCGCTACGAGTAGCGATGAGCGCCTACGAACTGCTCATCGGCACGCGCTACCTGCGCTCCGCGCACCGGCGCGGCTTCGTGTCGTTCGTCGCCGCGATGTCGGTGTGCGGGCTGATGCTGGGCGTGGCGACGCTCGTGGTGGTGCTGTCCGTCATGAACGGCTTCGAGCGGGAACTGCGCACCCGCATCCTCGCCGTGACCTCGCATGCCACTATCTCGGGGCTGAACGGCTCACTTGCCGACTGGCGCGCGCTGCAGGCCAAGGTGCGGCAGCAGCAGGGCGTGCTCGCCGCCGTGCCCTACATCGAGAGCCAGGCGATGTTTGCCCACGGCACGCGCATGGTCGGTGCCAACGTGCGCGGCGTGCTGCCGGCGCAGGAGCGCACCGCCACGGGGCTGGCGCAGCGCGTCACCGCCGGCAGTCTCGAGGCACTCACCGCCGGCGGCTACGGCACGATCCTCGGCAGCGCGCTCGCGCACGAACTGAACGCGCGCCTCGGCGATACGGTGGTGCTGATCGCCCCGCAGGGCACGGCGACCCCGACCGGCGTGGTGCCGCGCATGCGCCGCTTCAAGGTGGTGGGCCTGTTCACCTCCGGCATGTACGAGTTCGACCGCGGCCTGGCGCTGGTACAGATGGACGACGCGGCGCGCCTGTTCCGCACCGACAACGGCGTCACCGGGCTGCGCCTGGCGTTCGCCGATCCGCTGCGTGCACCCGCGACGGTGCGGCGCGTGGCGCTCGCGCTCGGTGGCCCCGGCTACTACGTCACCGACTGGACCGAAGACCATGCCAATTTCTTCCGCTCTATCGAGATCACCAAGTCGATGCTGTTCATGATCCTGCTCATGCTGGTCGCAGTGGCGGCCTTCAACATCGTCGCGACGCTGGTCATGATCGTGAAGGAGAAGCAGACCGACATCGCCATCCTGCGCACGCTCGGCGCGACGCCGCGCAGCATGCTGCTCACCTTTGCCGTGCAGGGCGTGCTGATCGGACTTGCCGGCACGCTCGCGGGCGCAGCCCTTGGCACCCTCGTGTCTGACAACCTCGAGACGCTGGTCGGGGCGCTCGAGCGGCTCCTCGGTACGCAGTTTCTCGATGCGCGCGTCTATTACATGAGCGATCTGCCGGCCTACGTCGAGGGGGGTGATGTGCTGAAGATCTGCGCGGTGGCATTCCTTCTGTGCGTGCTGGCGACCATCTACCCGGCGTGGCGCGCAAGCCGTACTGCGCCGGCGGAGGCCCTGCGCCATGAGTGATACGGTTCTGGAGGCGCGCGCGGTGCACAAGAGCTTCCGGCAGGGCCCGGTGCTGCTGTCGGTGCTGCAGGGCGTGCAGCTTAACGTGGCCGCGGGCGAGCGCGTGGCGATCGTCGGCGCGTCGGGCTCGGGCAAGACGACGCTGCTGCAGATTCTCGGCGGCCTCGACCGCCCGAGCTCCGGCGAGGTGCTGGTGGCGGGGCGGGACATCCATTCGCTCAGCGAAAGCGAGCGCGGCGCGCTGCGCAATAACGCGCTGGGATTCGTCTACCAGTTCCACCACCTGCTGCCGGAATTCTCGGCCCTCGAGAACGTCGCGATGCCGCTGCTGGTCCGGCGCACCAAGATCGCCACGGCCCGGGCCGCCGCCCGGGCGCTGCTGGAGCGCGTGGGGCTCGCCGAGCGCCTCGAACACCGGCCGCACCAGCTGTCCGGCGGCGAACGGCAGCGCGCGGCGGTGGCGCGCGCGCTCGTGACGCAGCCGCGCATCGTGCTGGCCGACGAACCCACCGGCAACCTGGATGGCGCCAATGCCGAGAGCGTGTTTGCGCTGATGCTGGAGCTCAATCGTGAGCGCGGCACGAGCCTGGTGGTGGTGACGCACGACCTGCGCCTCGCCGCCCGCATGGAGCGCGTCTACGAACTGGAACGCGGCACGCTCATCGCCGCGCGCCTGAAGTGCGCTTCAGGCGGTCTCGGCGCGGCGCGTGCGATAGCGGCTCACCACGTTCCAGCGCCACACGAGTTCCAGGATCGCCCAGCCGAGGGTGCCGCCGACCACGGCACATATCACGCAGCCGACGAGGAACGGCTCCCACACCGGCACGAGGCCGTGGCGGAACCAGTGCAGGTCGGCGATGAAGCGGAAGTGCTGGCGCGGCGTACCGAGTACTGCCGCGCCGACGCGGTAGGCGAAGTAGTACACCGGCACGGCGGTGAACGGGTTGGTGAACAGCCAGGTCGTGCCGTACATGACCGGAATATTGAGGCGCCACACGAGCGCCACGCAGATGACCAGCAGCAGGTGTATCGGCAGCGGCACCAGGCAGATGGCGATGCCGGCGCCGAAGGCGTAGGTGACGGCGCGGCGGTGCAGGGTCCACAGCATGGGATCCGCCAGGCGTGAACCGAACATACGCACCAGCCAGCGCCCCTGCAGGACGTGCGGCGCGGGGATGATCTTTTTCAGCAGCCTGCGGGGCATCGGGCCGGGAACTGTACCAGAAGGGCGCTGGAGGGGAGGGGCGCTGCCGGCATAGCTGTGGCGCAGTTCCTTGAGCATGTGCGCTCGTTATGTATGATGCCCGCTTCGCAGTTGCTTGCTGCGGCGGAGTCGCTCTCGGATGTGGGAAATAGTGCGCGCGGGCGGCCCGCTCATGTGGCCGATCATCCTGTGCTCGATCACGGCCGCGGCCATCATTCTGGAGCGTCTGTGGACGCTGCAGGACAAGCGGGTGCTGCCGCACGAACTGCCGGCGCGCGTCTGGCAGCTGATCGAGAACAACCAGATCAACGACAAGGTGATCACGGCGCTCGAGCAGAACTCGCCCCTGGGGCGCCTGCTGGCGACCGGGCTGGCCAACCGCCACCGGCCGCGCGACATCCTGATGGAGCGCCTCGAGGACACCGGCCGCCACGTGGTCTACGAGCTGGAGCGCTTCCTTAACACCCTCGGCACCATCGCCGGCGTCTCGCCGCTGCTCGGCCTGCTCGGTACGGTCACCGGCATCATCCGCGCCTTCAACGCCATCGAGGCCGGCGGCATGGGCGACCCGCGCGCGCTCTCGGGTGGCATCGCCGAAGCCCTCATCGCCACCGCGGCGGGCCTGTGCGTCGCCATCCCCTCGCTCATCGCCTATCGTTACCTGCGTGGCCGGGTCGAAGGACTGGTGGTGGAGATGGAGAAGCACGCGATCCGCATGGCAGATGCCCTCGAGTCGGCGCGGCTGCGCGAACGGCCCACGTCCGTGGCCGCCGCCTGAAGGCTGAAGTTAGCGCCATGCAGCTCAAGACCCGTCGCCACGAAGAGCCCGAGATCAACGTCGTCTCGCTCATCGACGTGGTGCTGCTGCTGGTGGTGTTCTTCATCCTCTCGAGCAAGTTCACCGACGAGGGGCGCTTGCGGGTGCACCTGCCGCAGGCGAGCGCCGTGCCCAGCCGCCAAGGCCAGCGGTGAGCCGCTGGTGATCAGCGTCACGCAGCAGGGCGGCTACCTCGTCAACCAGCGCGAACTCATCAACTCCAGCCCCGAGACGCTGCGCGCCGCGGTGCTGAAGGAAGCCGGCAGCAACCGCGGCATGCGCATCACGCTGCGCGCCGATGCGCATGCCACCCACCAGTCCGTCATCACCGCCATGGACGTGCTCGGACGGCTCGGGTTCTCCGAGATCAACATCGCCACAGTCAAGGAAGGGCCGGCGGACAAGCCTTGAACGACGTTCACCGCGCACCTGACAGCGGCGCGCTCGTGCCTCGCCGTGGGGACGGCGCGCTGCGTGCCTATCGGCGTCTGCTGCACTACGTCGGCCCGTATCGCGGGCGCTTCCTCCTCGGTATCCTCGGCGCGATCGTCTTCGCGCTCGCCAACAGCAGCTTCGCGCTGTTCGCCAAGACTTTTGGCGACGGCACCTTCACGCACCGCGACCCGCGCACCATCGTGTGGGTGCCGGCCGCCCTGGTCGGGATCTTCCTGCTGCGCGGACTGGGGGATTTCACCCAGACCTACTTCATGGGCAACGTCGGCCGGCGCATCGTCAATCAGATCCGCGCCGAGGTGTTCCGCCACATCCTGAGACTGCCGGTGAGCTTCTTCGACCGCAATTCGGCCGGCACGCTGTTGTCGCGCCTTACCTATAACACCGAGCAGATCGGCCAGGCGACCACCGACTCGATCATCATCCTGGTGCGCAGCGTGCTCACCATCGCCGCCTCGATCGCCATCCTCCTGTGGATGAATGCGCGCCTGTCGCTGATCGCGCTGACGATGGGACCCCTGGTCGGCTGGCTGGTGTCGATCATCAATCGCTACTTCCGCCGCTACAGCCGCCGCATCCAGGACTCGATGGGTGATGTCACGCGGGTCGCCAAGGAGAGCTTCGAGGCGCCGCGTCTGCTCAAGGTCTACAACGCCGAGGCGCACCTCACCCGTCAGTTCGACGCGGTCAACGATCACAACCTGCGCTCCAACATGCGGCTGATCCTCACCAAGGGACTGTCCAATCCGACCGTGCAGATGCTGACGGCGGTGGGACTCGCCTTCGTGCTCTCCATCGCCATCGCCGATGCCATCAGCGCGCGCATGACCATGGGCGATCTGCTCGGCTTCTTCGCCGCATTGGTGGGCATCGCCCAGCCGCTGCGCGAACTGGTAGGCGTCGCAGGTCCCCTGCAGCAGGGCATCGCTGCTGGCCAGAGCCTGTTCGAGGTGCTGGATGTGCCGATGGAGCCGCAGGGCGGCGCGCTGCAAACGCCGCGCGTGCGCGGCGAGGTGCAGTTCGACCAGGTGTCGTTCACCTACGGATCGGGCGAGGCGCCGCCGGCCGCCGGCGAGCACCGTGCGGCGGCCCTGTCGGACGTTTCGCTGCGCGTCGCGGCCGGGGAAAGTCTCGCCATCGTCGGCCGCTCCGGCAGCGGCAAGTCGACGCTCGTGAATCTGCTGCCGCGCTTCTACGACGTCAGCAGCGGCTGCGTGCGCATCGACGGCGCCGATGTGCGTGACTACCAGTTGCGCAACCTGCGCGAGCAGATTGCGGTCGTCAGCCAGGACGTGGTGCTGTTCAACGACACCATCCGCAACAATATTGACTTCGGCCGCGAGGTGTCGGACGCCGCGGTCGAGCGTGCCGCAGAAGCTGCCCACATACTCGAGTTCGTGCACCGCCAGCCGCGCGGCCTGGACACACTCGTGGGCGACCGCGGCATGCTCCTGTCCGGCGGGCAGCGCCAGCGCATCGCCATCGCGCGCGCACTTCTGAAGGATGCGCCGATTCTGATCCTGGACGAGGCGACCTCGGCTCTGGACACCGAGGCCGAGCGGCATATTCAGGCGGCGCTGGCGCAGCTGGTGCGCAATCGCACGACCTTCATCATCGCGCACCGTCTCTCGACCGTGGAACAGGCCGACCGCATCATCGTGCTGGACGAGGGCCGCATCGCCGAGAGCGGTACGCACCGCGAGCTCCTGGCGCACGGTGGTCTGTACGCGCAGCTGCATCGCCTGCAGTTCTCCGACTGACGCTTGCCATGTACGAACGGCTCACGCAGCGCTGGTACGAGGCTGCCGCGCGCCCGCAGCTGCTGCGACCGCTCAGCTGGCTTTATGGCACGGTGCTGGGGCTGCGGCGGCGCGCCTACGCCTCAGGCTGGCTGCGCAGTGTGCGGGCGGCGCGCCCGGTCATCGTGGTCGGTAATCTCACCGTCGGCGGCACCGGCAAGACGCCCCTCACGCTGTGGCTGGCGCAGCGCCTCGGCAGCGGTGCCCTCACAGTGGGCCTGCTGTCGCGCGGCTACGGCCGGCGTGGCACGGCCGCACTCCAGGTGCACGCCGACAGCGACTGGCGCGAGGTGGGCGATGAACCGCTGCTGCTGGCGCGGCGCAGTGGCTGCCCGACCGTCGTGGCACGCGATCGGGTGAGCGGCGCGCAGCTGCTCACCGAGCTCGGCGCGCAGCTGATCCTGTGCGATGACGGTCTGCAGCACCTGCGCCTGGTGCGTGACTGCGAGATCGTCGTCATCGACGGCGCGCGCGGCTTCGGCAACCGGGCACTGCTGCCGGCAGGTCCGCTGCGCGAGCCGCTCGAGCGCTTGCGACTGGTGGATGCGCTGGTGGTGAACGGCGCGGGCGTGCATGACTCGCTCGCGCAGCTGCCGCCAGTTGCCAGGTTCGCCATGGAGCTTAGGGCCCGCGAGGTCGTGCCGCTCAAGCCCGGTGCGCCGGCCCGGGAGCTGGCTGCGTGGCGCGGCCAGAGCGTGCACGCGGTGGCTGGCATCGGTAACCCGGCGCGCTTCTTCGCGCAGCTGCGCGGCTTCGGGCTGACCGTCCTCGAGCACCCCTTCCCCGACCACCACCCCTTCAGCGCCGGCGAGCTCGACTTCGCTGATCAGCTGCCGGTGCTCATGACCGAGAAAGATGCCGTAAAATGCGCCGGGTTCGCCAACCCACGCCTGTGGTACGTGCCGGTGGTCGCACACTTCAGCGACGCGGACGGGCGCGAACTGCTGGCACGCCTGCTGACGAAGGCGGGCATCACTCTGCCCGGAGGTCCGATCTGATGGATGCGCGGCTGCTGGAAATACTCGCCTGCCCGGTATGCAAGGGGACCTTGCAGCTGCGGCGCGAGGCACAGGTGCTGGTGTGCCGCATGGACCGGCTGGCCTATCCGATCCGCGACGCCGTGCCGGTGATGCTCGAGGAGGAAGCACGGCAGCTGGCCGCCGACGATCCACTGCTCGATCGCTGACGTTGCAGCCGGGCGCTGTCACAGTGTTGTTCCGCGTGGTGATTCCCGCTCGCTACGGCTCGGTGCGCCTGCCGGGCAAGGTACTGCATGCGATCGGCGGCAAGCCGCTGCTGCAGTGGGTGTACCAGCGTGCCTGCGAGGCCGGCGCGCAGGAGGTGCTGATCGCCACCGATGACGATCTGATCGTGAGCGCCGCCCACTCGTTCGGCGCTACCACTGTCATGACCGAGCGCGCGCACGCCTCAGGCACCGACCGCATCGCGGAAGTGGCGCGCATACGCGGCTGGGGACCGCAGGAGATCGTGATCAACCTGCAGGGCGATGAGCCGCTCATGCCGCCGGGGCTCATCCGCCAGGTGGCAGCGCTGCTCGATGCGCAGCCGCAGGCCGACATCGCCACGCTCGCAGCCCCGCTCGAGAGCGTTGCGCAGCTGCTCGATCCCAACGTGGTCAAAGTGGTGAGCGATGCGCAGGGCAGGGCGCTGTACTTCAGCCGCGCGCCGATCCCGTGGAATCGCGACGGCGCTGCCGAGGCGCTCGCCAGTCAGCGTGACTGCGGTGGGGCGCGGCGCCACGTGGGCCTGTACGCCTACCGCGTGCGCGCCCTGCTGCGCCTGGCGCAGCTGCCGCCCGGTGCCCTCGAGCAGCGCGAGAAACTCGAGCAGTTGCGCGCGCTGGAAAACCAGATGACGATCTGGGTCGGCGACAGCCAGGAACGCCCCGGGCCAGACGTGAACACGCTCGCAGATCTGCAGCGCGTTTCGGCGCTGCTCACGCAGCGAAATACCTGACGCGCTACAATCGCAGGGTCGCGGCGTGCTGCGGGTAACAATTTTTCACAGTTGCCTGATGCGACGCGTTCCCGCAACGCCGCAGCTGACCCCCGGCGCGAAGCGGAACTTGCTGCCGTAGCAGCGCGTCAAAACGACAGTTGGTAACAACACTTGAAGTGTCAACCCTGAGGCCGCAACCAGCGTTCTGCATTTACCAATGCGTATGCTGCATGGAACCCAACCGATGATGAATCGCTATCAAACGATGCTGCGCGGCGCGTTGCTGTGCGCCCTGACTGGTGCCGCCCTGGTGCTTACCGGTTGCGTAACGGAGCCACCACCGCGGCCGCTGCCACCGCCAACCTCGTCGGCGCCGCCGCCACCGCCGCCCAATACCGAGGTGTACGCCTACCCGCTGCACAATCAGCCGGCCGATCAGCAGGACCGCGATCATTACGAGTGCAGCCAGTGGGCCACGCAGCAGACCGGCTTTGACCCGAGCGCGCCGGGCGTCCCGCCGCATGAGCGCGTGCACGTCGTGTCGGCAGGTCCGCCGCCCGGCACCAATACCGCCATCGGTGCGATCACCGGCGCCATTATCGGCGCGGCTATTTCCCGTCCCTGGCAGGCCGCCGGCGGCGCGCTCGCCGGTGCCGTGGTCGGTGGTGCGATCGGCAGCGTCGGCGATGCCTCCAACGCCCAGGCCAACGCCGCCAACATGCAGCAGGCGCAGGCCGAGATGTCGGCGGACCGCCGCGCCGCGGCGCTCCAGGAACAGAAAGCGGCCGCTTACCGGCGCGCCTTGGGCGCCTGCCTCGACGGCCGCGGCTACAGCGTAAGGTGAACCTCATGAAGAGCAGCTTGGGTGTGTTGGCCGCGATGGTGCTGGCCGTGGCGGCAATGGGCGCACAGGCGCAGCAATGGGGCCACGGCCCGGCCGCGCGCGGCGACCATTTCGACGGTCGCTTCAACCACAACCATTACTACAGTCCCCGCGGCGCCTATATCGGCGCGCTCCCCGGGCGGCCCTATCCGCTGTACGGCGGCCGCTATTACTACTCGGGCGGCGTGTGGTATGCGCCGCGCGGGCCGGGCTTCGTCGTCGTCGGCGCGCCGCTCGGCGTGTTCGTGCCAGTGCTGCCGCCGTTCTACACGACCGTCTGGATCGGCGGCGCGCCGTTCTACTACGCGAACGACACCTACTACAACTGGAATGCCGCCCAGAACGGTTACGAAGTGGTGCAGCCGCCGGCCGATGCCCCGGCAGTCGGTGGCGACACCCAGCCGCAGGCGGCGAGCGATGACCTGTACGTCTATCCGCAGAACAATCAGACGGCCGATCAGCAGTCGAACGACAAGTACGAGTGCCACAAGTGGGCCAACTCGCAGACCGGCTTCGACCCCACGCAGACGGCCGGCGGGGTGACCCCCGACCAGCTGGACGCCAAGCGGGCCGATTACCAGCGCGCCATGAAGGCCTGCCTCGAGGGACGCGGCTACAGCGTACGGTAAGGGACGCACCGCCAAGCCGACGGGCGTGCTGCGCTGCACCGCGATAAGATGGCCGGACGGCCGGACCGGCCGTATCGGTCAGGGGTAGAGCAGATGAGCAGCAGCGGACCCAAGGTTGTGCCAGGTGCCGCGGTGCTCCTGGCGATCTTCGCGGCGGGCGGCGTACAGGCCGCGAACCTCGCCAGCAACGGCGATTTCGCCAACCTGGGCAATGTCTGGGTCAACAACACGGGCCTGGGCTCCGACGACTGGCAGACCTCCGGCGCGACGGCCATCCCCGGCTGGAGCAACGTCACAGGCTTTGCCAACGAATTCTGGGTCGGCGCCAGCAACGGCTACGGCCTCAGCGCCAGTCCCGGCAACGGCAGCAGCTTTTTCGTCGACCTCACCGGTCAGGCTAACAACAAGCCTTACGGTGGCATCGAACAGACGCTCGCGACTACCGCAGGAGCCCAGTACACACTCTCGTTCGCGCTTGGCTCATCGACCCTCTACAACGGTCCGGGATTGGCTGCCGCGGCGCTGCAGGCGAGCGCCAGCGGCGCAGCACCGCTCGTCTCGCAGCTGTTCCTCTCCAATCCGACCAGCACCAACGAGTGGACGACCGAGACCCTGACCTTCACCGCCGACAGCAGCCTGACCACGATCGAGTTCCTGGCCGACTCGTCGTACAACTCGCGCTACGTCGGCCTTGACGATGTAAGCGTGACGCCGGCGGCGGCGGCGGTTCCGGAGCCCGGCAGTGCCGCGCTGCTGCTGCTCGGCCTGGGTGGAATAGGGGCGCTGCGGCTGCGCCGCGTGCGGCGCGGCAGCTGACAGCCGCGTGGCGTGATCCCGCCCAGCTAAGTCCTGCTGTGCGCGGCCGGTCTGTAAGGTCGCAAACTGCGACCTTAAGGGCCGGCTCGTCTTCAGCGTCAGCTGGAACATGAAATCGGCCGGGAACCTTGGCGATTGCGCCGCACCTGTTCGTTGAGGCGCTTGGTACTCACCGGCCGTCGGAGCGCCGCGAGCTGGGTATCGAGAAGTACGCTTGTGACCGCGCAGGACGAGGATAGCGCGCGATATCCTCGACGGGTACGTCGAGTGTCGCGTGAGCTCATCCGGGATAAGCTTGGCACGTGATGCTAGTGGACAGCCCAAGACGCGTCGAGACACAATAAGACGCGTAATCATCAAGTTAGATTCGCAAGTACGGGTGTGAGAATACTCTTCGTCTGCCTTGGCAATATCTGCCGTTCACCTACTGCTGAGGGCGTGTTCCGCGTGCTTGTCGCGCGCGAGGCTCCTGACCTTTCGATTGAGGTCGATTCAGCCGGGACCGCCGGGTACCACATCGGCGAGCCGCCCGATCCGCGCACCTGTCAGGCGGCTGCGCGACGCGGCTACGACCTCAAACCGTTACGGGCACGCATCGTCGAGCCGCAGGATTTCACGCGCTTCGACCTGATCCTCGCCATGGACGAGGAAAATCTGGCGGTACTGCGACGCCGGGCACCGGCGGTCGCCCACGAGCGCCTGCGCCTGTTCCTGGAGTTCGCCCCCGAGGAAGGCACACACGAGGTTCCTGACCCCTACTACGGCGGCCCCAACGGCTTCGAAGAGGTGCTGGACCTCATCGAGAGCGCCGCGCGCGGGCTTATCGCACATCTGCGGCAGCGGGCGCGCGCGGCTTAAGCGCGCGCCCGCTGGCCCGCGGCGGCTTATTCCTCCGGGCCGCCCGTGCCGCCCGGCTCCTTCTGCGGCGGCGCCGACGACCACACGACGTAGGGCTTGCCGGGGTCCGGCTTCGGTGTCGGCTCGAAATGTGCCAGCGGTGCAGGCTCGTGCGCCGGCGCTGCTTCGCGCGGCTCGGCGTGGTACTCGCGCTGCGGTGCAGGCTCGCGCAGCGGCGGGGCCTCGCGTGGCTCGGCGTGGTACTCGCGCTGCGTCGCAGGCTCGCGCAGCGGCGGGGCCTCGCGTGGCTCGGCGTGGTACTCGCGCTGCGTCGCAGGCTCGCGCAGCGGCGGGGTCTCGCGCGGCTGCTGCTCGTGTTCGTGCGCGGCGGGTGAGGTGTCGTGGACGCCGTTGCCGCCCTGCGGCGCATCACCGTAGTCGGCCGGCGCGGCTTCACCGGCGCCCTGCGACGGCTGCCCGTCGCGCATGCCGCCACCACCGCCACCACGGCGTCCGCGGCGCCTGCCGCGTCGCCCGCGGGTGCGACCCTCGGGACGGTCACCGCGCGCCTCGCCAGGGGGCGCTCCAGGAGGTGCAGCGCCGGCAGTCTCCGGTCTCGGCGCCTCATTACCCGGCGCGGCTTCGCGCGGCGGGCCGCGGTCAGCCTCGCGCGGCGTCCCGCGATCACTGCCACCGCGCGCCTCGCTGTGTCGTTCGCCTGAGCGCTCGGGACGGCGACCGCCATCGCGCGGGCGATCACGGTTATCACGATTGCGGTCGCCACCGCCACCGCCACCGCCGCGGCCCCGGCCGCCGTCGCTGCGCTCGCGACGTGCGCCATCGGCATAGCGCGGATTGCGCGAGTGGTCGCGCCGGCCGTCACGCCGCTGGCCTTCGTCACGGCGCGGCGCGCGCGGTGCCGGGCTCGGCGCTGCCGCGGGGGCAGGCTCTGGCGCCGGCGCAGGTTCGCCGGCCAGCATCTTCTTGAAACGGGACCAGAAGCCACCGGCGGCAGGTTCGGGGGCTGCAGCCGCGGCGGCCGGTGCGGCAGCTGCCGCCGCCATTGGCGCTGAGGTCGTCGGCAGGAGTGTCGCCACGGCGGCCGGTTCCACCTGCGGCTTCTTGTCCTGCGCGGTGCCGGGCTCGACCACTTCTGGCGCGCTCGGCATGAGGTAGGTCGCCTGGCGATGCTCGGGCAGATCCATTTCGTCATCGCGCACGCGCCGGATCGAATACTCGGGCGTCTGGATGTTCTCGTTCGGCACGATGATGAGCTCGGCGGTGCTCTTGTCCTCGAGCGTGCGCAGCCATTCGCGCTTTTCGTTGATCAGATAGGTGGCGACCGCCACCGGTACCTGCGCGATGACACGCGCGGTGCGGTCCTTGCGCAGTTCCTCGCCGATCAGGCGCAGCACCGCGAGCGTCATCGATTCGACGCTGCGGATACTGCCGATGCCGACGCAGCGCGGGCACACCAGGTGGCTCGACTCGCCGAGCGAGGGGCGCAGCCGCTGGCGCGACATCTCCAGCAGGCCGAAGCGTGACAGGCGGCCGATCTGGATGCGGGCGCGGTCCATCTTCATGGCATCGCGCAGCCGGTCCTCGACGTCGCGCTGGTTCTTGGCCGACTCCATGTCGATGAAATCGATGACGATCAGGCCACCGATGTCACGGATGCGCAGCTGGCGCGCGATCTCGTCCGCGGCTTCCAGGTTGGTATTGGTGGCGGTGGTCTCGATGTCGCCGCCGCGCGTGGCGCGCGCGGAATTGATGTCGATGGAGACCAGAGCCTCGGTGTAGTCGATGACGATGCTGCCGCCGGAGGGCAGCTGCACCTTGTGGGCGTAGGCCGACTCGATCTGGCTCTCGATCTGGAAACGCGTGAAGAGCGCGATGTCGTCGGTGTAGAGCTTCAGGCGCCGCTGCGCATCCGACGGCATGAAGCGCTGCATGTACTCCTGCGCCTTCTGGAAGGCGGCCGGGCTGTCGACCAGCACCTCGCCGATATCGTCGGAGAGGTAGTCGCGCATGGCGCGCGTCACGGCATCGCTTTCGCGGAACACCAGGAACGGGGCGGCGCGCTCCTTGGCGGCCGCATCGATCTGGTCCCACTGTACCTTGAGGTTGTCCAGGTCCCACTGCAGCTCTTCGACCGAGCGGCCGACCCCGGCGGTGCGCACGATTGCGCCCATGCCTTCGGGGATCTGCAGCTGGTTCATGACCTCGCGCATCTGGTCGCGATCCTCGCCCTCGATGCGGCGCGAGACGCCGCCGGCGCGCGGGTTGTTCGGCATCAGCACCAGGAAGCGGCCGGCGAGGCTGATGAAGGTCGTGAGCGCGGCGCCCTTGGTGCCGCGTTCCTCCTTCTCCACCTGGACGATGACTTCCTGGCCCTCGGAGAGGAGTTCCCGGATGTTCATGCGGCCGCCCTGCGGCGCCTGGCGGAAGTACTCGCGCGAGACTTCCTTCAGGGGCAGGAAGCCGTGGCGCTGCGCGCCGTAGTCGACGAAACAGGCTTCGAGCGAGGGCTCGATGCGCGAGATGCGGGCCTTGTAGACGTTGGCTTTTTTCTGTTCGCGGGAAGGTAGATCGATACTCAGGTCAAACAGCTTCTGTCCATCAACCAGAGCTACGCGCAACTCCTCTTCTTGAGTTGCATTCACTAGCATTCTCTTCATGTGCCCCTACTGTGCGGTGAGGGGCCGGCAAACACGCGACGGGAGGCCGCGGTACTGAATGTCCGCGGCGGCGAAGATTCCAAGGCGAATGTGAGTAAGCGTCGTTATTCACGTTGCAGACCGCCGCAATCGGGCGGTATGGAAAGGTAACCTTCGGTGAACTCAACCGGCGGCACCGACTGCGGAAGTCCTAGTCCTAAGGATTCAACGCAGCTGGCGCGGTCTTGGCGGCCCAATGCGATGGCCTCGATTCAGGAGGTCCAACTAAAACGGGCGGCGGCGTCAGCCACCAACCACTGGCGCGTCCGCGTTGCGGACGACCCGCGGAGTATACTCGACAGACTATTGTAGAAACAATGTCTTACACGAAAGAAGCTGTGTCTTCCCCCGACCTGCCCGAGACCCGCACCGCCGTACAGCATTTTGAGGTCGGCGAGAACGAGGCGGGCCAGCGCCTGGACAACTACCTGCACCGGCACCTTAACGGGCTGCCCCGCAGCCGCCTCTACCGCGTCATCCGCAAGGGTGAAGTTCGCGTCAACGGCCGGCGGGCGAGCCCCGAAACGCGCCTGCAGCTGCACGACAAGGTGCGCATCCCCCCGGTGCGGCTGGCCCCTGCGGGGGAGCCCTCGCGCCCGAGCCCGAAGCTGACGGAAGGCCTTGCGCGCGCGATCGTCTACGAGGACGACAAGCTCCTGGTGCTGGACAAGCCCGCCGGCGTCGCCGTGCACGGCGGCAGCGGGGTGAGCTTCGGCGTCATCGAGGCGCTGCGGGCGCTGCGGCCCGAGGAAACGCTGGAGCTGGTGCACCGCCTCGACCGCGATACCAGCGGCTGCCTCCTCATCGCGCGCCGCGGTGCGGCGCTGCGCACGCTGCACGCACTGCTGCGCGAGGACGCGTTCGAGAAGCGCTACCTCGCCCTGGTGCGCGGCAAGTGGGAACTCGGCAGCAAGCGCATCGACGTGCCGCTGCGCACTGACACGCGCGTGGGCGGTGAGCGCACCGTGCGCGCAGCCGCCAACGGCAAGGCCTCGGTGAGCGACTTCCGTCCGGTGCAGTTCTTTGGTACCGCGGCGACGCTGCTCGAAGTCACGCTGCGCACCGGCCGCACGCACCAGATCCGCGTCCATGCCGCGCACGCCGGCCACCCGGTGGCGGGCGATGAGAAATACGGAGATGCCGCCTTCAATACCGAGATGAAGGAGCTGGGGCTGACGCGCATGTTCCTGCACGCCCACAGCGTCAGTTTCACCTGGCCGCAGGGCAAGGAGTTCAGCATCAATACGCCGCTGCCGCCGCAGCTGGCGGCCGTGCTGGACGCACTGGCGTCGCGCCGCGCGCCACGCCGCCGCGCTAGGGCAGGCGGTAGCCCGAAGCGCGCAGCGCGTCCGCGAGCCAGATGAGGGGCAGGCCGATGAGGCCCGTGGGATCCGCCGACTCGATGCGCTCGAACAGCGCGATGCCCAGGCCTTCCGCCTTGAAGCCGCCCGCACAGTCGCAGGGCTGTTCGGCGGCCACGTAGCGCTCGATCTCGTCCGCGGCAAGGGTGCGGAACACGACCGTCGTGGTATCGAGGTGCAGCAGCGGCGCGCCCGCTGCGCGCCGCACGACGCAGCCCGTGTAGAAGTGCGCCGTGCGCCCGCTCAGGTGGGCCAGCTGCGCCCGGCAACGCGCGGCATCGCCGGGCTTGTCGAGCACCGTTCCCTCGCAGGCGGCGACCTGATCGCTGCCGATGACTACCGCATCGGGGTGCCGTACGCCCACCGCCTGGGCCTTGTCGTGCGCGAGGCGCACCGCACGGTCGGTGGCGGACTCGCCCGCAACATGGGCCTCCGCAAGCTCCGGAGAGATACAGGTGAACGGCACGCGCAGCCGTTCCAGGAGCGCGCGCCGGTAGCGCGACGAGGAGGCGAGGATCAGCGGTGGCACAGCGTGACGAGCGATGAGAATCGCCTTCCAGAAACAAGGGCTTAGCCGCGCATCCGGCTTTGACTTGAGCGAACCCGATACCTATTATACGCGCCCCATGTCGCCGCCCTGGTCCAAGCCGCTGGAACTCGAGAGGCTGGCCGACAGTGCCGCCGCGGTCGAGTTCAGTGTGCCGCTCGCGCAGCTGGCGCAACTGCGCGAGGTGCGTCCCGCGGTCACGGGCGAAGTGCACGGCCATGTGCGGTTCGGACGCACACGGGATTTTGCGACCGCGCAGCTGCACATGCAGGGCCACGCGGTGCTCGAGTGCCAGCGCTGCATGCGACCGATGGAGCTGCCGCTCACGGTGGCCACGCACGTCGCCCTCATCGGCGCCGAGGCGGACGCCGCGCGCGTGCCGGACGAGTTCGAGCCGGTGCTCGCCGCCGGCGGGCGCGTCAGCATCGGCGAGCTTGTCACGGAGGAACTGCTGCTCAGCCTGCCGATCGTGGCGCTGCACGAGGGCAGCGCTGACTGCGTCGCCGCCCCCGCGGTGACGCCGGAGCAGGCGGGTGAGACGCACAAGCCTTTTGCGCGTCTTGGCGAGCTGATGAAGCGTTAGAGATTTCAGGTCAACCAAGTATTTTCGAGTGAGGAGCTGATCCATGCCAGTCCAGAAAAGCCGCAAGACACCCTCCCGACGCGGCATGCATCGCTCGCACGACGGGCTGGCGAAGCCCGCGCTCTCGAGCGATCCGCAGTCCGGCGAGACGCACCTGCGCCACCGCATCACGCCCGATGGTTTTTATCGGGGCAAGCGCGTGATCGAGAAGCCCGCCGAGAACGAAGACAAGGAGTGAGCTCCACGGGCCTGCGCCGGACCTGAAGGGCCTGCGTGCTGCCGATAGCGATCGACGTGATGAGCGGCGACCACGAGCCGCGCGAATACGTTGCCGGTGCGCTGCGCGCGCTGGCCGACGATCCGCAGCTGCGCGTGCTGCTGGTCGGGGATGCGCAGCTGCTCAGCGCCGCGCTCGCCCCCCTCTCCAGCGAGCTGCGCGCCCGCACCGAAATCGTGCCCGCCACGCAGGTCGTGGCCATGGACGAGAAGCCGCGCGAGGCGATCCGCCGCAAGAAGGACTCTTCCATGCGCGTGGCGATCGACCTGGTGCACCGCGCGCGCGCCTGTGCCTGCGTCAGCGCCGGCAACACCGGCGCCCTCACCGCCATCGCCCACTTCGTGCTGCGCACGCTCCCGGGCGTGGAGCGCGCCGCCATCATCTCCGCAGTGCCCGCAGCCCACGGCCTCACGCACATGCTCGATCTGGGCGCCAACACCAAGGCGACGCCTGAGCAGCTGCTGCAGTTCGCCGCCATGGGCGCGATCGTGGCGCGCGACGTGTACGGCGTGAGCAACCCGCGCATCGGCCTGCTCAACATCGGCGAGGAGGAGATCAAGGGCACGGAGGGCGTGCAGGCGGCGCATGCGCTGCTGGGCCCCAGCGGTCTCAACTACGTCGGCTTCGTCGAGGGCGACGACATCTTCTCCGGTGAGGTCGATGTGGTGGTGACCGATGGCTTCACCGGCAATGTTGCGCTGAAGACCATGGAGGGAGTCGCCGGGCTCATCGCCGACCGGCTGCGCCAGGAGTTCAATGCCTCCTCGCTCGACAAGCTGGCAGGGCTCATCGCCCGTCCGGTGCTGCGCCGGGCCGCTGCCGGTCTCGACCCGCGCCGCTACAACGGCGCCTGCATGGTCGGTCTCACCGGGATCGTGGTAAAAAGTCACGGCAGCGCTGACGGTGTCGCGTTTGCGCGCGCCGTGGGCACCGCGGCACTGGCGGCGCGCCGCGACGTGACCTCGCACATCGCGCAGGCACTGCACGCAAAAGGGGCGGCTAGCTAGTTGATCTACTCACGCATCACCGGTACCGGTTCGCACCTACCCGCGAAGGTCATCACCAACAAAGATCTCGAGCGCATGGTGGACACCACCGACGAGTGGATCCGCACGCGCACGGGTATCGAGCGGCGCCACGTCGCCGCCGACGGCGAAACGACGGTCGACCTGGCCGAAGTCGCCGCGCGCCGCGCCTGCGAGGCTGCGGGCCTGGCCGTAAGCGACGTCGATTTCATCGCCTTTGGCACGACCACGCCCGACCTGGTGTTTCCCAACTGCGGCACGCTGCTGCAGGAGCGGCTTGGCTGCCGCGGCGGCCCGGCGTTCAGCCTCGAGACCGCCTGCGCCGGTTTCATGTACGCGCTGTCGATCGCCGACAAGTACGTGCGCTGCGGGGAGGCCAAGCGGGCGCTGGTGGTGGGCGCTGAGACCCTCTCACGTATCACCGACTGGACGGACCGTTCTACCGCCGTGCTGTTTGCCGACGGCGCGGGTGCCGTGGTGCTCGAGCCGAGCGATGCCCCGGGAATCTACTCGACGCACCTGCACTCGGACGGCAACTTCAAGGACATGCTGTACGTCGCCAGCGGTGTCTCCAAGGGCCTGCAGCCCAATCCGAGCATCATCATGACCGGCGCCGAGGTGTTCAAGTCCGCGGTCAACAAGCTTTCCCTGGCCGTCGAGGAAGCGCTCAGCGCGAACGGCTTCGACCGCGCCGCGCTCGACTGGCTCGTGCCCCACCAGGCGAACATCCGCATCATCGAGGCCATCGTCCGCAAGCTCGACCTGCCGATGGAACGCGTCGTGATCACCGTCCAGGACCATGGCAACACCTCGGCCGCCTCCGTGCCGCTGGCGCTCGATGTGGCGGTGCGCGACGGGCGCATCCAGCGCGGCCAGCTGCTGCTGCTCGAGGCCTTCGGCGGCGGCTTCACCTGGGGATCGGCGCTGGTGCGCTACTGACGCCGCGCGCTCGCAGCGCGCCCGTCAGAAGACGATGTTGCGGATGATTTCCCAGCGCCCGGCGGGGTTGCGGTGCCACACCGTGAGGTAGGTGCCGGCGCTTTCGGCCTGGCTGCCGTCCTGCTTCGTCACCGCAAGCCTCGCGTGTCCCCACTCGTAGACGAGCGTGGCGCCCGCTGGCGCGCTGCCGTCGCTCTTGAGGCCGCCGCTGACGACCTGCGCGATGGCCGCGAGGCGCGCGACGTACAGTTGCCGGATGGCCTCACGTCCGCGCGTCACGGTCCCGTCGGCGCCGATGAACAGTGCGTCGTCCGCATAAGGGGCGGCGATCGCGGCCGCATCGGCGCGGCGCACGGCCGGCAGCCAGTCCGCGTTCGCGGCACGAATCGCCGCCGCCGCCTGCGGCGGCGGCTCGTGCCCGGCAGCAGCCGCTGCAGGCATCAGTGGCGATGCCGCTCAGCCACACGGCCGTGAGCAGCAGGAGAGCGGGCGCGCAGTGCGCCGAGGCTACGGTATCTTGCGGTCATAGTAGGTGTTGTCTTCCACGATGTGTCCGTGCCTGACGGTATACACCGAGATGATAGACCCTGACGGCTGCGGCGGCGCCCCCCAGATGGGCGGTGAGCACGAACTGCGCGTACACGCGATCCTCAGGATAGCTAGCTTGAGCTACGCGCCAGTGCCGCGGCGACATTTAGGGCCCGTGCTCATCGGCCAGGCACCGGCCGCCTGACTGCGGCCGCGGCGCGCCTGACGGCGTCGCCGTCCCCGGGTTCTTCTTCTCGGCGGCGCCAAAAAAAACGCCGCGCAGATGCGCGGCGTTTTTCGATCTTCGAGATCCGCCTTACTTGGAAACCGACCGCTTGAACATCCGGTCGATCTTCTCGTTGGTGGCGTCGCAGCACGACTGGCTGGCATGAGCCGCCGCCAACGCCTGGTTGGCCGTGCTCTGCGCACCGCTGGCGGCCTGGCTCGCCGACTGGGCGGCGCTGTTGGCCTGATCCGCTTCGCTCTTGGCAGCGGAGACGTCGCCCTGGGTCTTCGCCAACTGGGCCTTGAGATCCGCTACTTCAGCCTGGAGGGGCTTCAGGTCGGTGCAACCTGCTAATCCAATCACTACTGCCACGGCAGCAGCTGCCTTCACAACGCTCGCGCACTTCATAAACGTCCCCTTTGGGTTGTTGATTCGGGATGTCCTGATAACCGATGCGAGGCCGGAGGGCAAGTACCGCCGTCTTCGCCGCGCGCAACTGCATCAAATTTGACCCCGGAATGCAACTCCAGACATGTCGTTGTGTCTTCTGATCGCGACAGGGGCAACTGACACCCGACAGCGTGTTGGCAGCGATGCCTGACATGCACAGCCTGAGTTTGTCGCGGGATTCTCGGCTGTTGGTGAGGCGTGCCGCACGCGCTTGCTGCAGGACGGGAGGTGATGTTGGAGTGCCGCGGCACTTCCTTAAGAATTTTTAATCGCACTACTTGGTGCTCGTGTGCGTGGCGCTCACCTGCGCCGCGTGCACGCGGGCGCTGCGAGGGCGCCAGGAGGCACTGCAGTCTTCGCGGCGCGGAGCGCAGTGACGCGCCGTTCCGGGCGGAGGGCTTGCCCATCGCAGCCTGCAGGAGGCTCTTGCCGCCGGGGCCGATCTGGATATAATCACAGTAGCTGTATATATAGACAGGCAGGCTCAAAATGTCCGACCTTACCCCCCGCCAGACACAAATCCTGCGCCTGATTCAGCGTTTCATTAACGAAACGGGGATGCCGCCGACGCGCGCCGAGATCGCCCACGAACTGGGCTTCCGCTCCGCCAATGCTGCCGAGGAGCACCTGCGGGCGCTGGCGCGCAAGGGCGTCATTGCGCTGGTGCCGAGCACGTCCCGCGGCATCCAGCTCAAAGACACCATCCGTGAGCAGATCGGCCTGCCGCTGATCGGCCGGGTGGCTGCCGGCAAGCCCATCTTCTCCGAGGAGAACTTCGAGGCCCGGCTGCATATCGATCCGGACCTGTTTCAGCCCCGGCCGCACTACCTGCTGAAGGTGATCGGCATGAGCATGAAGGATGCCGGGATCCTCGATGGCGACCTGGTGGCGGTGCACCGCACCGCCGAGGTGCGCAGCCGCCAGATCGTGGTGGCGCGGCTGGAAGATGAGGTCACCGTGAAGCGTTACCGCCAGGAAGGCTCAGTCGTGTGGCTGATGCCCGAGAACAGCGAGTTCGAGCCGATCAAGGTGGACCTCAAGGAAGAACCGCTGCTCATCGAGGGCATCGTGGTCGGCGTGGTACGCCGCGGCCGCAGCAGCAGCGGCCTGATGTGAGTTCATGAAGTTGCGCCGGCATGGCGGTTGGCGATCCGAATCTCGCTCGCTTGCTCGAGCATCCGGCCATCTGGCGCGGCCGCAGCGCGCGTGCGCGCCGCGGGCTCGCCAGCGGCTTTGCGGCGCTCGATGCGCATCTGCCTGAGCAGGGCTGGCCGCGCAGCGGCCTGATCGAGATCCTCGTCGGCCGTTTCGGCAGCGGCGAGCTGTCGCTGTTGCTGCCGGCACTGGCAGCACTGACGCAGGGAGCTACGGCACGCTGGTGCGTGTGGGTCGCCCCGCCGCTGATGCCTTTCGCACCGGCACTCGTAGCGCAGGGCATCGTGCTCGAGCGGGTGGCGGTCGTGGGGGGTGCACGTCCGCTGTGGGCTTTCGAACAGACTCTCGGCTCGGGGGCCTGCGATGCAGTGCTGGCCTGGGCGGGGCGGCCGAAGCTGCGGGAGCTGCGCCGTCTGCAGCTCGCTGCCGAGCGCGGCCGTACTCTGGGAGTACTGTTCCGGCCGCGCCGCGCCGCCCGTGAGGCTTCCGTCGCAGTGCTGCGCCTGGATCTCGAGCCGCTGCCCGGCGGGGCGCGTCTTACTCTATTGAAAGGTCGCAGCGCGCGCCGCGACGCCATCGATCTGTCGTGGCACGACGCCCATGCGTCCGCATCCTGAGCAGGCAGAGCTGCTGCCCGTCACGGCGCGGCCGCAGGCCGCAGCTACGGCACTGCGTCCGCTGCCGCGGACCGGGGCGGCGCCTGAGGCCGCGCAGCTGTGGGTGGCCGTGCAGCTGCCGGCCGCCCTGGACGGCTCGCAGCTCGAGCCCCTGGCGGGCGCCGTGCAACGCTTCACGCCGCGGGTGAGCCTGGTGCCACCCGATGCACTGCTGCTCGAGGTCAAGGGCAGCCTGCACCTGTTCGATGGCCTTGCGGGGCTGCGCGCCGAACTGGTGCGCGAGTGCCAGCATCTGCAGGTAGCGCCGCTCATCGCCTGCGCGCCCACCCCGCTCGCAGCGCTCACCGCGGCCCGGGCCGGCAAGCCACTCGTGATCACCGCCATGGCGCAGCTCACCAGCCAGCTGGCGCCTTTGCCGCTCAGTGCGCTGCGCTGGCCGGACGAGGTGCGCGTGCGCCTGGCGCGCTTAGGGGTGCGTAACCTCGGCGCGCTGCTGCGCCTGCCGCGCGCCGGTTTCGCGCGCCGCTTCGGTGTTGCGCAGCTGGCCATGCTCGATGCGCTCACCGGGCGCAGCGCCGATGTGCGCGTCACCTTCCGGGCGCGCGAGCATTTTCGCCGCCGTCGCCAGTTCAGCTACGAGATCGAAGACCATGGACGCTTGTGCGCAGCGCTTGCGCCCTTGTTTCACGCGCTCGGTGAGTTCCTCACGGCGCGTCAGTGCGGCGTAGTGGAACTCGAGGTGCGCCTGCTGCACCGGCATGCGCCGCCGGGCAGCTGCGTGCTGGCGCTCGCCGCACCGTGCGCGGATGCGGCGCGACTGGCGGCGCTGTGGGGCGAGCACCTGCGCGCGCTCGATACTGCCCGAGCCGGTGCGCGCCGCCGAACTGCGCGCCGCGGCGCTCCTGCCGCATCTGCCGGGCTCGCACGGCCTGTGGCAGCCCGGTGAGCATGGCGGCAGCGAAAATGCCGCCACCGGCGAGCTGATCGAACGGCTGCGCGCGCGACTCGGCGCCGATGCCGTGCATGGCCTGAGCGTGCGCGCCGGACATCGCCCGGAAAGTGCCTGGGCACGCACCGCACCGCCTGCCCCGGCCGGGACGCAGCCGCCGCGGCGTGCGCCTGCGCTCGTCCCGCAGGATGCCGGGCGCCGGCCGCTGTGGCTTTTGCCGGTGCCGCAGCCGCTCGCCGAGCAGGGCGGGCTGCCGCGGCGCCGCGGCGCGCTGCGCCTCACGGGCGAGCCCGAACGCATCGAGACCGGCTGGTGGGACGGCGCGGAAGTTGCGCGCGACTACTACACCGCGATCGATGTGCATGGCGTGCGGCTGTGGGTGTTCCGTGAACGCGGCGCACCGCACGGCTGGTTTCTGCACGGCGTATTCGGCTAGGCATGCTGCCCGCGTACGCAGAATTGCACTGCCTGTCGAATTTCACATTTCTGCGCGGCGCCTCGCACCCGCACGAACTGGTGGAGCAGGCCGAGGCGCTCGGCTACGAGGCCCTTGCCATCACCGATGAGTGCTCTGTGGCAGGGGTGGTGCGGGCGCACATGGCGGCCAAGGCACGGCCGCTGAAGCTCATCGTCGGCGCGGAGTTCCGCCTGCGCTGCGGACTCAAGTTCGTCGCCCTCGCCATCGACCGGCGCGGCTACGGCCGGCTGTGTCGTCTCATCACGCGTGGCCGGCGCGCTGCCGCGAAGGGCAGCTACGCACTCACGCGCGCCGATCTCGAGGAGCTGGATCTCGAGCAGTGCTACCTGCTGTGGCTGCCGGCGGCACAGCCGCAGGCCGAGGAGCTGCAGTGGCTGGCGGCGCGCTTTGCCGGGCGACTGCGCATCGCGGTCGAGCTGCTGCGCGAGGGCACGGACGGCGAGCGCCTCGCGAGCCTCACGCAGCTCGGCGCACGCTGCGGCGTGACGCTCATCGCCAGCGGCGATGTGCACATGCACGTGCGCGCCCGCCGGCGCCTGCAGGATGCCCTCACCGCCATCCGTCTCAACACGCCGATCGCCGCGCTCGGGGGCGAGCTGTACGCCAACGGCGAGCGCTACCTGCGCGAGCGCGCACGCCTCATGCGCCTGTATCCGCGCGCGCTGCTGGAGGCGAGCGCCGCAGTGGCCGCAGACTGCCACTTCAGCCTCGATGAGCTGCGCTACGAGTATCCGCACGAGCTGGTGCCGCCCGGGGAAACCGCGAGCAGTCATCTGCGCAAGCTCACGGAAGCAGGCGCCCGCTGGCGCTGGCCGCAGGGCGTCCCGCCGGCCGAGCGGCACGCCATCGAGCACGAACTCGAGCTGATCGCAGAACTGCGCTACGAGCCGTATTTCCTCACCGTGCACGATGTAGTGGCCTTTGCGCGCTCGCAGGGGATCCTGTGCCAGGGGCGCGGCTCGGCGGCCAACTCGCGCGTGTGCTACTGCCTGGGCGTCACCTCGGTGGATCCACAGCGCGGCGCGGCGCTGCTGTTCGAGCGCTTCATCTCGCGCGAGCGCAACGAGCCGCCCGACATCGACATCGACTTCGAGCACGAGCGGCGCGAAGAGGTGCTGCAGTACGTCTACCGCAAGTACGGGCGCGAGCGCGCGGCGCATCGCCGCCACGGTCATCATGTACCGGCCGCGCAGCGCGCTGCGCGACCTCGGCAAGGTGTTCGGCCTGAGCCCGGCTGCGAGCGGCGAGCTTGCCAAGGTCATGCAATGGTGGGACGGCAGTGCGGCGCTGGCCGAGCGCTTACGCGCGGCCGGCTTCGCCGTGGACAGCCCGTGGCTGCAGCGGCTGCTGCCGCTCGCCAACGAACTCGTGGCCTTCCCGGGCTTTCCGCGCCACCTGTCGCAGCACGTCGGCGGTTTCGTCATCGCGCAGGGGCTGCTCGAGGAGCTGGTGCCGATCGAGAACGCCGCCATGCCCGAGCGCACGGTGGTGCAGTGGGACAAGGATGATCTCAACGATCTCGGGCTGCTGAAGGTGGACCTGCTGGCCTTAGGGATGCTCACCGCCCTGCAGCGCGCCTTCACGCTGGTGAACGACTACCGCGGCACGCACCACACCCTCGGCGAGCTGCCGGCCGAGGATCCGAAGGTTTACGACATGGTCTGCCGCGCCGATACCATCGGCGTGTTCCAGATCGAGTCGCGCGCGCAGATGGCCATGCTGCCGCGCCTCAAGCCGCGCTGTTACTACGATCTCGTCATCGAGGTGGCGATCGTGCGGCCCGGGCCGATCCAGGGCGACATGGTGCATCCCTACCTGCGGCGTCGCAGCGGCGTGGAGGCGGTGGAGTATCCCGGCGAGGAGGTGCGCGAGGTGCTGTGCCGCACCCTCGGGGTGCCCATCTTCCAGGAACAGGTGATGCAGATCGCGATCGTCGCCGCCGGCTTCACGCCCGGCGAAGCGGATGCGCTGCGCCGCGCGATGGGGGCGTGGAAGCGCAGCGGCGGGCTCGATCCCTTTCGCGAGCGGCTGCTGCGCGGCATGCGCGCCAAGGGCTATCCCGAGGAGTTTGCGCAGCGCATCTACCAGCAGATGCTCGGCTTCGGCGAGTACGGTTTCCCGCAATGCGTCGTGGGTGAAACTCGCGTGGTGGACGCAGACTCGGGGCGCTGGTTGAGCATCGACGAAATCGTATCCGGTCGTGCCCCACTGCATGCCACGATTGCGTGTGATGCGGACCTGCGGTTACGACGACGCAGGGTTATCGCAGTCAAGTCGAGCGGAGTAAAGCCCGTATGGCGCTTGCGGACAGCTCTGGGTCATACCATTGCGGCGACGGCTGAGCACCCTTTCCTGACCATGACGGGATGGCGCGCGCTCGGGGAGCTGCGGCCAGGTGACTGTGTAGCGGCCGCGCGCGCGCTACCGGTACGCGGACGCCGCCGCTGGCCACGCCATCGAATCGTGGTTCTTGCGGATTTGATCGCCGCAGGAAATCTGTGTCATCCGAATACGTTTTATTTCTATACGAGTGCTGCGTGGCACTGCGAGGATTTTGCACGAGCCGTCGAGCGGTTCCCGAATACACGCGCAGTCATCGAGCGTCATCGAAGCTGTTTCTCGGTACGTGTCCGCCGGATCGAGCGCAGTTCTCCCGCGCAGGCCGTCATTTGGGCACGGACGCTGGGCATCTGGGGATTGGGCGCGAGGGAAAAGCACCTGCCGTCCGAAGCCCTTGAGTTATGCCGTAGCAACGTTGCCCTGCTACTCGCGCGACTCTGGGAAGGCGACGGCGGCCTCTCTGTGAGCGCCGCTCATGCTTCATACGATACCGCCTCGTTGCGACTGGCCACCGAAGTTCAGTATCTGCTGCTGCGTCTTGGCATCGTCGCACGTCTTTACCGGCGGGCGCGTGCCTACCGGGGACAGACACTTCAGCATCACGTAGTCGTTGTCACGGGTGCAGAGCTGCTGCGCCGGTTTTGGCGGCTTATAGGCCGCCGTTTCCTCGACCCGGAGAAACGTAAGCGATCAAGTACTCTGGCGATGGGCCGCAGGAGCCGCATGTCACGCGACATCATACCCGCCGAAGTCCGTACGGTGATCCGTCGGGAGCGTGAGCGGGCTGGGGTCACCTGGAATGAGATCAGGCGTGCGACGGGTCTCGGTATGCGTGAAATAGACTCGCGCGGAGGCAAGAAAATTGGCTTTCGCCGCTTCGTGATTGCGCGTCTGGCGGCTGTTTTGCGCTCTGCGGAGCTCGCGCGCCTTGCCGCTTCTGACATCTACTGGGACAGGGTGGCGGTGATCGAGGCGTTAGGACCCCAGGCAACCTATGACCTGCAGATCCAGGACGATCATAGCTTTCTGGCAAACAATCTCGTGGTTCACAATTCGCACGCCATGAGCTTTGCGCTCCTGGTGTACGACTCCGCCTGGCTCAAGTGCTACGAGCCGGCGGCCTTCACCTGCGCGCTGCTCAACAGTCAGCCGATGGGCTTTTACGCGCCGGCCCAGCTGGTGCGCGATGCGCGCGCCCACGGCGTCGAGGTGCGCCCGGTCGATGCCTGCGTCAGTGTCTGGGATGCGACGCTCGAGCGGCGCGCGGATGGCGAGCCGGCGCTGCGCCTGGGTCTGCGCCTGGTGAAGTCCCTGTCGCAGGCGGGCGCCGCCCGTCTCATTGCGGCGCGCGCGCAGCAGCCGTTCGCGAGCGTGCAGGATCTGTCAGCACGCGCCGCTCTCGAGCGCGGCGATCTGGAGGCGCTCGCCGCCGCAGGTGCCTTCGCCTCCCTGAGCGGCAACCGTCATCTGGCCTTCTGGGAGGTCGCCGGCACCGAGCGCGTCCTGCCGCTGGCGCCTGCGCCGCATGATCCGCAGACCGCGGAGGGGCGGCCGCTGCTGCGTGCCCCGACCGAAGGGGAAGCGATCAGCGCGGACTATGCCGCTCTCGGGCTCACCCTGGGACGCCATCCGCTGGCGCTGCTGCGCGCGCGGCTGCGCGCGGAGGCGCTCGTCGCGGCGAGCGAGCTGGCAGGGGCCGCCCATGGCAGCCAGGTGCGCGCCTGCGGCATCGTGCTCATGCGGCAGCGGCCGGCCACGGCCAGCGGCGTCACTTTTCTCACGCTCGAGGATGAGAGCGGCCAGGTGAACGTCATCGTGTGGGAGCGGATCGGGCGGCAGCAGCGCCGCGCGCTGCTCGAATCGCGTCTGCTGGAAGTGCACGGCGAGCTGCAGCGAAGCCACGGCATCACGCATCTCATTGCCCGCCGGCTGATCGACCGCACGCCGCTACTGGGCGAGCTGGTCACCCGCTCGCGCGACTTTCACTGAAAAGCGCGACTTGCAGCTAGCGCGGTCGCTGCCGTGCCTTGCGCGCGCGCTCCTCGCCGATCTCGTAGTCCTCGAAGTCGCTGGTGAGCTCGGCGGTGTGCTTCTCTTCCATGAGCCGCTCGAGGCGGCGCCACGCCGGGTCGCCCGCCTTCTGCCCACGGCGTTTGGCGAGATCGAGGTCCTTGGTGACCTGATCGAGGTCGACGTCGCCGTCGCCGCTGACCGGCTCATCGGCTTCCTCGTCTTCGAATTCGTCTGCTTCCGGCTTCTCGCTCATGCGATCACAGTCCGCAGGAATTGGACGGCCGGAAATTAAATCAGATCGCTTTCCCAAGCAACGTGTCGCTGCGCGATTGTGAACCGCCGCAACTTTTCGCGACCCGGACCGCCCTGGACGGGGGTTTCAGTGGATGAGGTTGTTCATCTCGAAGATCGGCAGGAGCATCGCGAATACGATGCCCATGACGAACAGGCCCATGACCACGATCAGCATCGGCCCCAAAAGCCCCACGACCGCTGCCAGCACCCCGTCGAGCTCGCGTTCCTGGCTGATCGCCGCACGTTCCAGCATGTTCTCCAGCTGGCCGCTCGACTCGCCGCTCGAGATCAGGTGGATGGTCATGGGCGGAAACAGCCGGCTGGCGGCCAGCGAGCGCCCGATGGGGGCACCCTCGCGCACGCGTGCGGCAGCTTCCGCCACGGCGTTGCGCATCGGCAGGTTGGTCACGACCTCGCCGGCGATGCGCATCGCCTCGAGCACCGGCACGGCACTGGCCGAGAGGATGCTGAAGGTGCGGGTGAAGCGCGCGGTGTTGAAGCCGCGCGTCAGCCGGCCGATCATCGGCAGGCGCAGCTGCCAGCGGTGGAAACGCGTGCGCGCCTCGGGGTTGCGCAGCCAGCGCCGGAACAGCACCACGGCGACGAAGGCGGCGATCAGGATGTAGATGCCGAAACTGCGCAGGAAGCCGCTGACCGTGATCAGCAGGGTCGTGATCAGCGGCAGCTTGGCCTTGCTCGCTTGGAATACCGCCACCACCTGCGGCACGACGTACACCAGCAGGGCCGAGACGATGCCGAAGCAGATGACGCTGAGGACGATCGGGTAGAGCATCGCGCCCAGCACCTTCTGCCGCAGCTGGTCGCGTCCCTCGGTGTAGTCCGCCAGCCGTTCCAGCACGTTGTCGAGGTGCCCGGACTGCTCGCCGGCGGCCACCGTGGCGCGATAGATCTCGGGAAAGACGCGCGGAAATTCGCTGAAGCCGCTGGCGAGGGTGTGGCCTTCCATGACCTTGGCGCGTACCCCGAGCACGATGCTCTGGATACGCGGCTTCTCGGTCTGCTGCGACACCGCCAGCAGCGACTCCTCGAGCGGCAGTCCGGCGCGCACCAGCGTTGCCAGCTGGCGGGTGAAGAGCGCCAGGTCGGTCGCCGAGACACGCCGCCGCAGGCTGAAGGAGCGTTGGCGGCGCGCCTCCTTCTGCGCCACCTCCGACACCACCACCGGCAGCAGCTGCTGCTCGCGCAGCAGCTGGCGGATGTGCCTGGGCGTGTCCCCCTCGAGTATTCCCTTGCGTTCCTTGCCGGCAGGATCGAGCGCGGTGTATTCGAACGCACCCAACTAAATCAATCCTCGCGCGTGACGCGCAGCACTTCCTCGATGGTGGTCTCGCCGCGCAGCACGCGCGCGCGGCCATCGTCGCGGATCGAGGGCGTCGTGCGACGCGCGTGGCGCTCGATCTCCTGCTCGGAGACGCCGTCGTGGATCATGGTGCGCATGGAGTCATCCACCATGATCAGCTCGTAGATGCCGGAGCGGCCGCGGTAGCCGCTCGCCGACTCGCGCCCGGGGCGGTAGAGGGTCGGCGAGGGCTCATCGGGCGCAAGGTTCAGCAGGCGCCGCTCGTATTCGCCGGCGGTGAAGGGCTGCTTGCTCTCGGGGTTCAGCACGCGCACCAGGCGCTGCGCCAGCACGCCGATGAGGCTCGAGGACAGCAGGAAGGGCTCGATGCCCATGTCGCGCAGGCGCGTGATGGCGCCGGCGGCGGTATTGGTGTGCAGCGTGGAGAGCACCAGGTGACCGGTGAGGCTCGCCTGCACGGCGATCTGCGCGGTCTCCAGATCGCGGATCTCACCGATCAGCACCACGTCCGGGTCCTGGCGCAGGATGGCGCGCAGGCCTCTGGCGAAGGTCATCTCGACCTTGGTATTCACCTGCGTCTGGCCGATGCCGTCGATGTAGTACTCGATCGGATCCTCGACCGTCATGATGTTCTGCGTATTGTCGTTCAGCCGCTCGAGCGCTGCGTACAGCGTCGTGGTCTTGCCGGAGCCGGTGGGACCTGTGACCAGCAGGATGCCGTGCGGCTTGTGGATCAGCTCGTCGATGAAACTTTGCGTGCGCTCGTCCATGCCGAGCGAATCCAGGTCGAGCTTGCCGGCCTGCTTGTCGAGGATACGCAGCACCACGCGCTCGCCGTGCCCGGAAGGAATGGTGGAGACGCGCACGTCGACCGCGCGGCCGGCGATCTTCAGGCTGATGCGGCCGTCCTGCGGCAGGCGCTTCTCGGCGATATCGAGCTGCGACATGACCTTGACGCGTGACACCACCAGCGGGGCGACCGCGCGGCGCGACTGCAGCACCTCGCGCAGCACGCCGTCGACGCGGAAGCGGATCACGAGGCGGTTCTCGAACGGCTCGATGTGGATATCGGAGGCGTTCTCCTTGACCGCCTGGGTGAGCACCGCGTTGATGAGACGGATGATCGGGGCGTCGTCCTCGCTGTCGAGCAGGTCGGCCTGCTCGGGCAGGTCCTGCGCCAGGTGCGCAAGATCGGTCGTGTCGTCGAGGTTCTCGGCCGCCTGCATGGCATCCGAGCCGGCCTCGTACGCCTGGCGCAGCATCTGTTCGAACTGCGCCTCGGGCACCCGCTCCAGGCGCACCGAGCGGCGCAGGTAGCGCCGCACTTCGGCCAGGGCCTGCGGCGAGGCGGTCTCGCGGTAGGTGCACTCGGCGACCCCGTCGACCACGCGGTTCACCAGCACGCCGTGGCGCTTGGCGAACGCGAACGACAGCCGTCGGCCGCCGTCCCCTGCGATGCTGGCGCCGTGCGCGCTCATGGCTTGCCCTGCGGCGGTGGCGCCGGCGTCGCGTTGGGCTCGCTCGCAGGCGTGCCCGGCGGCACGGCCGTGCCGGAAGGCGGCGCCGGCGGCGTCTGAGCGCCCGACGGCGGCGCGGTGGCGGGCGAGGCGGATGAGGAGGGCGGCGCCGGCTGCGGTGGCGTGTTGCCGCCGACCGCCGAGGGTGCGGGCGCCATCTTGCTGTTGGCTGCCGGATTGGTGCCCGGCGGCGGCGGCGGTGGCACCGGCTCGAGCTGGCCGCGCGACACGCCCGGCAGCAGCGGCAGCATTTCCTTCTGCGAATTGATCCTCTTTTCCTGATCCATCAAGTAGTTGTACTTGAGATCGGTCTCGTAGGCCGCCTGCGACTGGTCGCGCAGGATCTTCGGCCGGATGAACATGATCAGGTTGTTCTTGGTCGAGGTGGCGTTACGGGTCTTGAACAGCAGCCCGATGATCGGGATGTTGCCGAGGTACGGCACGCGGTTCTCGCCCTTGACGCTGTTGTCCTCGATGAGGCCGCCGAGCACCACCACGCCGCCATCCTCGATGAGTACGGTGGTGGTGATGGTGCGCTTGTTGGTCACGAGATCGACGGCACCGGCCGGCTTCTGGCCGATGCTCGAGCTCTCGATCGAGATCTTCATCATGACCGCCGAGCCTTCCGGCGAGATGGTCGGCGTCACCTTGAGAATGGTGCCCACTTCCTCGCGCTGGATGGTCTGGAAGGGATTGACCGTGCCGCCGGTGGAGGCATTGGTGTTGGTGAACTGACCGGTGATGAAGGGCACTTCCTGCGCCACCTTCAGTTCCGCTTCCTGGTTGTCCATCGTCACCGCGGACGGGGTCGCGATCACGTTGGTATCGGTGTCGCCGCGGATGGCGCGCACCATGGCCGCGAAGTTGACGCCGGTGCCGGCGATGCGGCCGATGCCGATGGTCGTGCCCTGCAGCAGCGTGGTGCTGGCATTGGCCGGGTTCTGAATCGCGCCGGCGAGGTCCACGATGCTGGTGCCGCCGACGGGGCTGACGAAGGCGGCGGCCGGCACGTTCGTGCCGTTGGAGAAGGCCGCCCAGTTGATGCCGAGCTCGGCGTCCTTGTCCTCGTCGACTTCCGCGATGATCGCCTCCACCAGCACCTGCGGGCGGCGGATGTCGAGCTTGTCGACGATGTCCATGACCGCGCGCATGAGCTTGGGCGGGGCCGTGACGACGAGGGCGTTGTTGGCAGGATCGGCCCACACCATCGCGTTCTTTTCCGCCTGGGCGGCGGCCGAGCCGCCGCCACCGGCGCCGGCCCCGGGGGCACCGCCGCCGGCTGCCTGGGCGATGCCGGTGATCTGTTCCTTGAGTTTCGGCGCGATCTTCTCGGCGTCCGCGTAATGCAGGTAGCGCACGCGCGTATCGCCGCCGGCCTCGAGCGGGGTGTCGAGGTGCGCGATCAGTGCGCGCAGGCGCAGCCGCTGCGACTGATCGCCGCCGATCAGCACGCTGTTCGAGCGTTCGTCGGCCACCACCTTCACGGCGGCGCCCTCGGCAGCCGCGGCTCCCTGGTAGAGCGAGTTGACCACGCGCACCACTTCGGAAGCGGACGCGTTGGTGAGCGGCACGATCTCGACGTCCTGGTTGCCGACCTGGTCGATGCGCCGGATGATTTTCATCATGCGGTTCACGTTGCTGGCGCGGTCGGTGATGATGAGGATGTTCGAGGCCGGGTAGGCCACCAGGTGGCCGTACTGCGGGATCATCGGCCGCAGGATCGGCACCAGCTGCGGCGCGGAGATGTTCTTGACATCCATCACCTGCGTGACGATCTCGTCCGAGGTGGCACTCACGTGGTCGGGCAGGTCGAGCGAGGGGATCTGCCGGGCATTGGCATCGGGCAGGATCTTCACCACGTCCCCGGCGGGCACGGCGATGAAGCCGTACACCTGCAGGATCGAGAGGAACGCCTCGTAGAAGGCGGCCGGCGACATGGCGGTCGCCGACAGCATGGTCACCTGCGCGCGCACGCGCGGGTCGATGATGAAGGTCTTGCCGGTCGCAGCGCTCACCGCTTCCGCGATCTGCGTGATGTCCGCGTCCTTGAAGTTGGGCGTGATGCGCTGCGGTTGCGCCGGCGGCTGCAGCTGCGGCGGCTGCTGCGGCTGTTGCGCAGACGCGAGCGTGGCGGCCATGACGACCGCGAACGCGCACACTGCAAAAGGACGAAAGCCTGTCTTCACTAAGTATTCCCCCGAGGTACAAGCGCCGCTACTGGCTGCCGGGCCCTCCAGCGGGCGGTTCGGCGGGCGGTGTGGCCATCGGCGGTGGCTCCGCCGGCGGCTGTACGACCCCGGTTTGCGCTGCCGGTGACTGCGTAGCCAGGCTGTCTGCTTCCTGCTCGACCTGGGCGATGTTCAAAGTGAGATCCTGCTGCTGGCCGTTACGAATGACCGTGACGCGTGCCTCACTCGAGCTACCGAGTGTGTGCAGGATCTGCTCGCCGCGGTCGCGATCATCGAGCGGTGTGCCGTTGATGGCCGTCACCTGGTCCCCGGGGCGCAGCCCCAGGCGCATGAAGGCCTGGCGATTGCGGCCCGGATAGACCCGGAAACCGTTCATGTGGCCGTGGTCCATGACCGGCTGCGGCCGCATGACGTCGGCCAGGAGCCCGGGCTGCTCGCTGATCATGCGCCGCATGCGCTCGATCCCCTGGTTCTCCTGCGGCAGTGCAGCGGTGGAAGGGGGCGGCGCGTTGCCGTTGTTCAGCTGCCGCGGCAGGGCCAGCGACTCGAGCTGCCCGTTGCGGTCGACGACGACCCGGTCCGAGTACACGGAATGCAGTTTGGCCCCGCCTGGCACGTTGTCTCCGACCGCATACACTTTCGTGGTCTGTGCGGTCTGTCCGAGGATCGCAAGTCCGTTTTGAGGATCATTGCCGGCAATGGTTCCGGTCAGCACCAGCGGGATGTTCGTCTGCGGCGCATTGGCGCCGTCCTGCTTCGCCACCGGCGGGGCACCGAACAGGTGCGCATTGGTGATGGCGGCGAGATCGAGCTGGTGCGAGCGCACGGCGCGCGGCGGTGTCGCCACCGGATGCCGCCCGCCGCCCCACAGGTCGAGGAATATGAGTCCGGCCTGCACGCCGAGCGCTGCGCCGAGGACCCACGTGGCCACGCGCGGTCCTTCGCTGAGCAGCAGTGCGCGCAGGCGTTCATGCGCCGGCGAGCTTTCGAGCCAGGAAGCGGCGTTCATAGGCTTAAGAGAGGCGGATCAATGGCGTTCCCCGAGGCTCCGTGCACACCCGATTACGCGGCCGATGGAGGCTTTGCCGCGTCACAGGCCGCGCCATCATACGAGTGTCGTACTGGCGCTCTCAAGCGATTGTTTCTGCAGGAGTAACTACTCCACATTCTGGCAGGCTTGTGTTGCCGTTTCGCGACCCCTATAAAGAGCCTCATGCCTGATCCGCATCCGGTCCGCCCCGACACCGGCGTCGTCGTCGAAGAGGCGCTCCCGGAGGTCAAGCAGCCGCCGCTGTATCGCGTGGTGCTCCTGAATGATGACTACACCCCCATGGAGTTTGTGGTCGACGTACTGGAAAAGTTCTTCTCGCTGAATCGTCCCACCGCGACGCGCATCATGCTTGAGGTGCACACCAAGGGTAAGGGCGTATGCGGGGTCTTCACTTACGAGATCGCGGAAACCAAGGTGGCCCAGGTGACGACCTACGCGCGCGATCATCAGCATCCGCTGATGTGCACGCTCGAAGAGGCGTGATACACCTATGCCACGACCCGCTGCGCACCATCCGTCAACGCTTCCAGCCTGAAAGGTCCGCCTAAAGTGTTGTCCAATGAGCTCGAGTACTGTCTGAACGATGCGTTCCACCAGGCACGCGAGGCGCGTCACGAGTACCTGACCGTCGAGCACCTGCTGCTGGCCATCCTCGACACTCCCAAGGTGCGCGAAGTGCTGCGCGCCTGCGGCGCCGATCTCGTCAAGTTCAAGCAGGAACTGAAGGACCACATCGATCAGTCCACGCCGCGCCTGGAGGAGGGCGAGGAGCGCGAGGTTCAGCCGACGCTGGGCTTCCAGCGCGTGCTGCAGCGCGCGGTGTTCCACGTGCAGTCGAGCGGCAAGAAGGAAGTGGGCGTCGGCAACGTGCTCGTGGCGATCTTCAGCGAGAAGCAGAGCCACGCGGTGTTCCTGCTCAATCGCCAGCACGTGACGCGCCTCGACGTGGTCAATTACATCTCGCACGGGCTGTCCAAGATCGCCGAGGAGAAGACCAGCGAGAAAGAGGAGAGCGGTGCCGAAGGGGAGCGCGACCCGGAAGGCGGCAGCGCACTGGAGAAGTACACCAGTAACCTCAACCGCCTGGCGCAGGAGGGGCGCATCGACCCGCTCATCGGCCGCAAGCTCGAGGTCGAGCGCACCATCGAGATCCTGTGCCGCCGCCGCAAGAACAACCCGCTGTACGTCGGCGAGGCCGGCGTCGGCAAGACCGCGATCGCGGAGGGCCTGGCGCGCCTGATCGTCGAGGGCAAGGTTCCCGAGGTCCTCACCGACTGCACCATCTTCGCACTCGACATGGGCGCACTGATCGCCGGCACCAAGTACCGCGGCGACTTCGAGAAGCGCCTGAAGTCGGTCATCACGGAGCTGAAGAAGCAGCCCGGTGCGATCCTGTTCATCGACGAGATCCATACCGTGATCGGCGCCGGCGCCGCCTCCGGCGGCGTCATGGACGCCTCCAATCTCATCAAGCCGGTGCTCACCAACGGCGAGATCCGCTGCATCGGCTCGACCACCTACCAGGAATACCGCGGCATCTTCGAGAAGGACCACGCCCTCGCACGGCGCTTCCAGAAGATCGACGTGGTCGAGCCGACCGTGGCCGAGACCATCGAGATCCTCTTTGGCCTGAAGCCGCGCTTCGAGGAACACCACGGCATCACCTACGCCGATGCGGCGCTGCGCGCCGCGGCCGAGCTGGCCGCACGGCACATCAACGAGCGTCACCTGCCGGACAAGGCCATCGACGTGGTGGACGAGGCCGGCGCGCGCGCACGGCTCAAGCCCATCGCCGAGCGCGAGCCGGTCGTCGAAGTGCGCCACATCGAAGACGTCGTGGCGCGCATGGCGCGCATCCCCGCCAAGAGCGTGTCGGTGTCGGACCGCGAGGTGCTGAAGAACCTCGAGCGCAACCTGAAGCTCGTGATCTTCGGTCAGGACAAGGCCATCGAGGCGCTCGCCGCCGCCATCAAGATGGCGCGCTCGGGACTGGGCGAATCGCGCAAGCCGGTCGGCAGTTTCCTGTTCGCCGGCCCGACAGGCGTCGGCAAGACCGAAGTGACGCGGCAGCTGGCGATCGCCATGGGCGTCGAGTTCCTGCGCTTCGACATGTCCGAATACATGGAGCGCCACACCGTGTCGCGCCTGATCGGGGCGCCGCCCGGCTACGTCGGCTTCGACCAGGGGGGCCTGCTGACCGAGGCGATCACCAAGCACCCGCACTGCGTGCTGCTGCTCGATGAGATCGAGAAGGCGCACCCGGACGTGTTCAACCTGCTGCTGCAGGTGATGGACCACGGCACGCTCACCGACAACAACGGCCGCAAGGCCGACTTCCGCCACGTGATCATCGTCATGACCACCAACGCCGGTGCCCAGGAGATGGCGCGTGCGCCGATCGGCTTCATGCACGCCGACAACACCAGCGACGGCATGGAGGCGATCCGCCGCATCTTCACGCCCGAGTTCCGCAACCGCCTGGATGCGGTGATCCAGTTCGCCGCGCTCGACCCGCTGACCATCGAGCGCGTGGTCGACAAGCTGGTGGTCGAAGTGGAGATGCAGCTCGAGGCGAAGGGCGTGACGATCACCCTCGACGATGCAGCGCGCCGCTGGATTGCCGAGCGCGGCTACGATCCGAAGATGGGGGCGCGGCCGATGGCCCGCACCATCCAGGAGCACATCAAGCGTCCGCTGGCCGAGGAGCTGCTGTTCGGGCGGCTGGCCGGTGGTGGCCACGTGCGCGTCTCGGTGGCCGCCGACGGCGCATCACTGGCGCTCACCTTCGAGCCGGCGCAGGCGCCGGCGGTGCCGGCTTAAGAATCGACGGGGGCGGGCGCTGCGGTCAGCGGCCGCGATAGATGATGCGGCCCTTGGTCAGATCGTAGGGCGTCATTTCCACGGTGACGGCGTCACCGGTGAGGATGCGGATGTAATTTTTGCGCATCTTGCCGGAGATGTGCGCGGTCACGACGTGGCCATTCTTGAGCTTCACACGGAACGTCGTGTTGGGCAGGGTTTCCACCACCTCGCCCTCCATCTGGATCGCATCTTCTTTCGACATACAGCCCTAAGCGCTTACGGGGCGCGAATTGGAGCACAAGCGCGCCGCGCTGGCAATTTGCGCCGCCGGCGCGTGGACGCCGGCGTTTCAGGGGGCAGCCAGGGGTGCAGCAGCGCTGTCCACGTGCTCGCGCAGCAGTGCCTGGAACTGGCTGCGCGGAATGGTGCGCGCGCCCAGGCTGAGGAGGTGGCGGGACGGCAGCTGGCAGTCGATGACGGCGAGCCCGTTCCTCTGGCACACGGCGACCAGATGCGCCAGCGCCGCCTTGGAGGCGTCGCGCTCGCGGCTGAACATCGACTCGCCAAAGAACACCCCGCCGAGCCGCACCCCGTACAGCCCGCCGATCAGCACCCCGCCGCGCGAGATCTCGATGCTGTGCGCCGCGCCGAGGCGCTGCAGCGCCAGGTAGGCCGCGCGCATCTCGGCGGTGATCCAGGTGCCGGGGCTCGCGGCGCGCGGCGCGGCGCAGCCGTCGATCACGGCGCTGAAGTCGCGGTCGAGCGATGCCTCGAAGCCGCCGCGGCGCAGGCGCTTGGCAAGACTGCGCGAGCAGTGAAACTCGTCCGGAAAGAGCACGGCGCGCGGATCCGGCGACCACCACAGCACCGGCTGACCGGGTGAATACCAGGGAAAGATGCCGCGCCGGTAGGCCGCGAGCAGCCGCTGCGGTGACAGGTCACCGCCGGCGGCCAAGAGGCCTGCGGGTTCCTCGAGCGCCTGCTCCAGCGGCGGGAACCACTCCGGCGCATCCTGGGGCGACAGCCAGGTGATGCTCTTCACGCGTCCGGCCCGGCGGCGCGGCGGTCACGGTAGGGCACGTGACTTTGCACCTCGAGTGCATAGGCCTCGACCGCGGCGCCCTCGCGCGTCAGGTACTCGCTGATGGCGGCGCGGAAGTCGGCATCGGCGATGTAGTGCGCCGACCAGGTGAGCGTCGGCTCGAAGCCGCGGCTCACCTTGTGCTCGCCTTGCGTGCCGGGCTCGAAGTGACGCAGGCCGTGCTCGATGCAGAACTCGATCCCCTGGTGGTAGCAGGCCTCGAAATGCAGGCTGTGGTAGTCGGCCGCCGCGCCCCAGTAGCGGCCGAAGAGCGCCTCGCGGCTGCGGAAGAAGATCGCCGCCGCCACCACGGTGCGCCCGTGCAGCGCCAGTTTCACCATCAGCGCCTGCGGCAGGCTCCTGGCGATGTCGCTGAAGAAGGTGCGGGTCAGGTACGGTTCGTGGCCGTGGCGCAGGAAGGTGTCGCGATGCAGGGCATAGATGCGATCGAGCAGCGCCTCATCGAGCTCGTCCCCCATGCGCGTCTCGAAGTGCACGCCGGCTTCGGCCACGCGCCGCCGTTCGCGGCGCGCCTTCTTGCGCTTCTCGGCGGTGAACGTGGCGAGGTAGTCCTCGAAGCTGCCGTAACCGCGGTTGCGCCAGTGGAACTGGCAATCGCGCCGCAGCAGCCAGCCGCGCTGCGCGCACGCCTGGCGCGCCGCCTCATCGAGAAACAGGGCATGCACGCCCGACAGGCTGTGGGCGGCGGTGTGCTGTTCGAGTTCTGCGAGCAGCCGCGCCGCGACCTGCCCGTAGTCCAGATCGGCGCGCACCAGCAGGCGCGGACCGGTGGCCGGGGTGAAGGGCGCCGCGAGCGTCAGCTTCGGGTAGTAGCGTCGCCCGAGCCGCTCGTAGCCCTTGGCCCAGGCGAAATCGAATACGAATTCACCGAACGAGTGGCGTTTGACGAACGCTGCCGCGGCCCCGCGCAGTCCCCCCGCATCGCGCAGCGTGAGATAGCGCGGCTCCCAGCCGCTGCCGGGACCGACGCAGTGCGTGCGCTCGAGCGCTGCCAGGAACTCGTGGCGCGTGAAGGGATTTTCGGCAGCCCGCAGCGCATTCCATTCCTGCGCGCCAAGACCTTGAATGCTGCGATGAAACTCGGCCTTAACCAAGGTCCTGCCCGCGCTGCTGCCGCCGCGCGCTACGCATCGAGGCTCTCGAGATAGCGGTCGGCATCGAGCGCCGCCATGCAGCCGGCGCCGGCCGAGGTGATCGCCTGGCGATAGACGTGATCTGCGACGTCGCCGGCGGCGAATACCCCGGCGACGCTCGTGGCGGTGGCGTCCCCGTCCAGGCCGCCCTTGACCGTGAGGTAACCCGCGCGCATCGCCAGCTGGCCGCTGAACAGCGCCGTGTTGGGCGTGTGGCCGATCGCGATGAAGAGGCCGGTGATTTCCAGGTCGCGCGGGCCGGAACCGTCGCGGCCGCGCAGGCGCACACCATTCACCCCCTGGGCGTTGCCCAGCACCTCATCGACGGTGTGGTTCCACAGCAGTGACATCTTGCCGGCCTGCACTTCGCGGAACAGGCGATCCTGCAGGATCTTTTCCGCGCGCAACTTGTCGCGGCGGTGCACCAGCGTCACGTGCGCGGCGATGTGCGACAGATACAGCGCCTCCTCGACGGCGGTGTTGCCGCCGCCGATCACCGCGACGCGCTGGCCGCGGAAGAAGAAGCCGTCACAGGTGGCGCAGGCCGACACGCCGCGGCCGCGGTACTTGTCCTCGGAAGGCAGACCGAGATATCGCGCCGCGGCGCCCGTGGCGATGATGAGCGCATCGCAGCTGTACTCGTGGGTGTCGCCCTTCAGGCGCAGCGGCCGCACCGACAGATCCACCGACTGCACGTGGTCGTTGACGATGCTGGTGGCGAAGCGCTCGGCGTGGCGCTTCATGCGCTCCATGAGCGCCGGTCCCTGCAGGCCCTCGACGTCGCCGGGCCAGTTGTCCACCTCGGTGGTGGTCATGAGCTGGCCGCCCTGCTCGACGCCGGTGATCAGCACCGGCGCGCGATTGGCGCGCGCAGCGTACACCGCGGCGCTGTAACCTGCAGGTCCGCTGCCCAGGATGATGAGGCGACTGTGGCGCGGTGGCGTCATGCGCTTCCCATAGTAGCAAGCCCTATAATGGCGGCCTCTATCTTAAGGTGGAGCCTTGGCAATTGGCTGAATCTTCCGCACACGCAGGCAGCGCGCGCTTCACGTCGGCCGTCAGTCGCGGCCTGCGCGAGAGCGCCATCATTGCACTGGCGCTGCTCGCGCTGGTGCTGCTGCTGTCGCTCGTCACCTACAGCCCCGATGATCCGGGCTTCACCAAGAACACCGACAGTGCCGTTCCGGTGCACAACCGCATCGGCATCGTCGGGGTGTGGCTGGCGGATGTGCTGTTCTCGCTGTTCGGCTGGCCCGCGTTCCTGTTTCCGTTGGTACTCGGGCTTGCCTGCTGGGCGCTGCAGCGGCGCATGAACACCGCGAGCCCCTCGCGTGCCAATACCGCCGTGCGCCTGCTGGGCTTCGCACTGGTGGTCGTGGCCAGCTGTGCGCTCGCCATGCTGCACTGGGCGCCGGGCGAGATGCCGCAGGGCGCCGGCGGCGTGGTCGGTGTTCTGGTCGGCGGCGGACTTGCTGCGGGACTGGATTTTCTCGGCGCGACGCTGCTCATGATCGGCGCCTGGATGGCGGGCCTGTCGCTCGCGTTCGGGGTGTCCTGGCTCACCATCATGGACCGCATCGGTCAGGCCACCTGGGGCGGCGTCGGCTGGCTGCGCAGCCGCCGCAGCTCGCAGCGCGAGGTCGCCGAAGGGCGCGAACGGCGCCAGGCACGCAAGGAAGCGGTGCAGAGCGAGCAGAAGAAGGCCGCGCCGCGCGTGCCGCCACGCATCGATGCGCCGGGGCCCGCGGTGGAGAAGAGCGTACGGGCCGAGCGCGAGCGGCAGGTGCCGCTGTTCGATCCGCCCAAGGCAAGCGAGCTGCCGCCGCTGAAGCTGCTCGATGATCCGCCGCCGCGTGAGGCGCTGTACTCCGCCGAAGGGCTGGAGGCGCTGTCGCGCCTGGTGGAGATGAAGCTCAAGGACTTCGACATCGAGGCGGAAGTGGTGGCGGTACAGCCAGGCCCGGTGGTGACGCGTTTCGAGCTGCGCCCGGCGCCGGGCGTCAAGGCGAGCCAGATTACCGCGCTCGCCAAGGATCTGGCGCGCGCGCTGTCGGTGCTGTCGGTGCGGGTGGTGGAAGTCATCCCCGGCAAGAGCGTCATGGGGCTCGAGATCGCCAACGAGAAGCGCGAGACCGTCACGCTCGGGGAGATCATCCGCTCGCGCGCCTACGACGAGCTGCACTCGCCTCTGGCGCTGGCGCTCGGCAAGGACATCGGCGGCCAGCCGATGGTCGCTGACCTGGCGCGCATGCCGCACCTGCTGATCGCCGGCACCACCGGTTCGGGCAAGTCCGTCGGCATCAACGCCATGGTGCTGTCGCTGCTCTACAAGTCCACCGCCGAGCACGTGCGGCTCATCATGATCGACCCGAAGATGCTCGAGCTGTCGGTGTACGAGGGCATCCCGCACCTCCTGGCGCCGGTGGTCACCGACATGAAGCAGGCTGCCAATGCGCTGCGCTGGTGCGTCGCGGAGATGGAGCGGCCGCTACCAGCTGATGGCCGCGCTCGGGGTACGCAACATCATCGGCTTCAACAAGCGCGTCAAAGAGGCGATCGACGCCGGCAGGCCGATCCGCGATCCGGTGATGATGCTCAAGGCCGCCAACGATCCGAGCATCGACCAGCGGCAGATTCCCGACCTCACGCCGCTCCCGTACATCGTGGTGGTCGTCGATGAGCTGGCCGATCTCATGATGATCGTGGGCAAGAAGGTCGAGGAACTCATCACGCGCCTGGCGCAGAAGGCGCGTGCCTCCGGCATCCACCTGGTGCTCGCCACGCAGCGCCCGTCGGTGGATGTCATCACCGGGCTGATCAAGGCGAACATTCCCTGCCGCATCGCCTTCCAGGTCTCGGCCCGGGTCGACTCGCGCACCATCCTCGATCAGATGGGCGCCGAGACACTGCTCGGCCATGGCGACATGCTGTACCTGCCGCCGGGGACCTCGCTGCCGACGCGCGTGCACGGCGCCTTCGTCTCGGACCAGGAAGTGCACCGCGTCGTCAACGCCCTCAAGATCTCCGCGGTGCCGACTTACATCGAGGAGGTGCTGTCGGGACCGCGCACGCCGATCGCCGGGCTGTCTGGCGAGGAGAACGAGATAGGCGGGGGCCCGGAGAGCGCCGAGAGCGACCCGCTGTACGACGAGGCAGTGCGCATCGTCACCACCGAGCGCAAGCCCTCCATCTCCTACGTGCAGCGGCGCCTGAAGATCGGCTACAACCGCGCGGCGCGCCTGCTCGAAGGCATGGAGCAGGCGGGCCTGGTGGGGCCTTTGCAGGCCAACGGCGCCCGCGATGTGCTGGCGCCCGCCCCACCGGAGGAATGAGTTGGCGCCGCGCTACCGCCGCAGCTGGCGCGTGCTGCTGCCGGGTCTGGCGCTCGCGCTGCTCGCTGGCGGCAGCGCGTTCGCGGCGAGTGCGGCACGCACCCCGCTCGATGACTATCTGGACAACCTGCACACGCTGCGCACCACGTTCCTGCAGACTCTCGCCGACCCGCACGGTCACGAGATCGATCGCGCCACCGGCACGCTGCTCGTAGCGCGCCCGGGCAAGTTCAGCTGGGAGATCCATCCGCAGACGACTGCGGATGCCGGCAGCAACACCGGCACCGGCGCCGGGCAGCTGATGGTGTGCGACGGCAGCAACCTGTGGTTCTACGATCGCGACCTGCAGCAGGTGACGGTCAAGCCGGTGGACGCGGCGCTGTCGGCGACGCCGGCCATGCTGCTGTCGGGCGCGGTGGACGTGCGCCACAACTTCAACCTGAGTGCCGCCGGGCAGCGCATGGGCCTCGACTGGGTGCTGGTCGAGCCGCACGGCACGGATGCGGACTTCCGCAACGCGCTGTTCGGTTTCGAGAAGGGCGACCTGAAGCGCATGATTCTCGAGGACAAGCTCGGCCAGACCGCGACCATCATCTTCCAGAAGATCGAGCGCAATGTGCCCGTCACTCAGGCGGAGGTGAGCTTCACGCCGCCGCCGGGCGCGGACGTGATCGGCACGCCGCGCAAGTGAGCGATCCGCTGCGACCGCTCGCGGACCGCATGCGGCCGCGCTCGCTGGCAGAATTTGTCGGCCAGACGCACATCCTGGGCCCCGGCAAGCCCCTGTCCGCGGCCATCGCCGCCGGCGCGCTGCATTCGCTGATCCTGTGGGGGCCGCCCGGCACCGGCAAGACCACGCTCGCGCGCCTCATCGCGCAGGCCTCCAACGCGCACTTCATCGCGCTGTCGGCGGTCATGGCCGGCGTCAAGGACATCCGTGCGGCGGTGGAGGCCGCGCGTGCCGCGCGCCAGGACGGGCGCCCGACACTGTTGTTTCTCGACGAGGTGCACCGCTTCAACAAGGCGCAGCAGGACACGTTTCTGCCGTATCTCGAGGACGGCACGCTCACCTTCGTCGGCGCCACCACCGAGAACCCCTCGTTCGAGGTGGTGAGTGCGCTGCTGTCGCGCGCGCGCGTCTACGTCCTGCGGCCGCTGTCGGTGGAGGATCTCACGACGCTTCTGCAGGCCGCACTCACCGACCGCGAGCGCGGCCTCGGTGCCGAAGGCTTCAGTGCCGAGGCCGCGGCGCTGCAGCTCATCGCGCGCGCCGCGGACGGCGATGCGCGCCGCGCGCTCAATATGCTGGAGCTCGCCACCGGGCTGGTCGAGGCGGCCGGCTCTGCGCGGCTGCTGACGCTGGCGGTGGCCGAGGAAGTGGCGAGCGGCGGCCACCGGCGCTTCGACAAGGGCGGCGACCAGTTCTATGACCAGATCTCCGCGCTGCACAAGGCGGTGCGCGGCACGGATCCGGACGCGGCCCTCTACTGGCTGTGCCGCATGCTCGACGGCGGCTGCGATCCGCGCTACATCGCACGGCGCGTGACGCGCATGGCGGCCGAGGATGTCGGTCTCGCCGATCCGCGCGCCTTCGCACTCACCCTCGATGCGTGGGAGGCGTACGAGCGCATGGGCAGCCCCGAGGGCGAGCTGGCCCTTGCCAACGCGGTCGTGTATCTGGCCGTCGCGCCCAAGAGCAACGCCGTGTACGTCGCGATGGACGAGGCCATGGCCGACGTCAAGGAGTTCGGCACGCTGGACGTGCCGCTGGCGCTGCGCAACGCGCCCACGCGGCTCATGAAGAGCCTGGGCCATGGCCGCGGCTACCGTTATGCGCACGACGAGCCGGATGCGTATGCGGCCGGCGAGCGCTATCTGCCGGAGCAGCTGGCCGATCGGCGATACTACCGGCCGGTGCCGCGCGGACTTGAGTTGAAGATCGGCGAAGCGCTCGCGCGGCTGCGGGCGCGCCCACCCGAGAAAGGCTGAACGAGTCGTGATCGATCCCAAGCTGTTGCGCAGCGATCCGCAGGGCGTGGCGCGAAACCTCGCGCGCCGTGGCTTCGTGCTGGATACCGCAGCGCTCCAGGCGCTGGAAGACCAGCGCAAGCCCTACACGGTGGCGGTCGACCGGCTGCGCGCCGAACGCAATGCGCATGCCAAGGCCGTCGGCATGGCCAAGGGGCGCGGCGAGGACGTCAGCGCCCTCATCGCGCAGGGCGAGACCCTCACGGCGGGACTGGCCGAGGCGGAGAGTGCCCTCGCGCGGGTGCAGGCCGAGCTCGAGCAGTGGCAGCTCGCACTGCCGAACCTGCTGCATGCCTCGGTCCCCGACGGGCGCGACGAGAGCGCCAACGTCGAGGTGCGCCGCTGGGGCGAGCCGCGCCGCATGAGCTTCAAGCCGCGCGATCATGTGGAGCTTGGCGAGGCGCTCGGCGGGCTCGACTTCGAGGCCGCGGCCCGCATGTCCGGGGCGCGCTTCGTGGTGATGCGCGGCCAGGTGGCGCGGCTGCACCGCGCGCTCGCGCAGTTCATGCTCGATCTGCACACGGGCGAACACGGCTACCGCGAGGTGTACGTGCCGTACCTGGTGCGCCCGGAGGCGCTGGTGGGTACCGGGCAGCTGCCGAAGTTCGAGCAGGACCAGTTCGCGGTCAAGGGCGAGCAGAACTTCTACCTGATCCCCACCGCCGAAGTGCCGGTCACCAATCTGGTGCGCGGCGAGCTCATCCCCGCCGAGCAGCTGCCCATGAAGTTCGTGGCGCACACGCCCTGTTTCCGCTCGGAAGCCGGCGCCGCAGGCCGTGACACGCGCGGCATGATCCGCAACCACCAGTTCGACAAGGTGGAGCTGGTGCAGATCGTGCGCCCCGCCGACTCCTACGCGGCGCTCGAGGAGCTGACCGGACATGCCGAGGTGGTGCTGCAGCGGCTCGGCATTCCCTACCGCACCATGTCCTTGTGCGCCGGCGATGTCGGCAACGGCGCTGCCAAGACCTACGACCTGGAGGCGTGGCTGCCCTCGCAGCAGCGCTACCGCGAGATCTCCTCGTGCAGCAACTACGAGGCCTACCAGGCGCGGCGCATGCAGGCGCGCTGGCGCAACCCCGAGGGCGGCAAGCCGGAGCCGGTACATACGCTGAATGGCTCGGGGCTGGCGGTCGGCCGCACGCTGGTGGCGGTGCTCGAGAACTTCCAGAACGAGGACGGCTCGGTGAGCGTGCCGGCGGTGCTGCAGCCGCGGCTCGGCGGCCTCGAGCGCCTCACCGCATAGACTATCGATAATCGATACTTCTATACTGCGGCGCAAATGAAGAGTGCGCCGCGCAAGCCACGCCCGCCGGGCGCGCGCGATCCCCTGTTCAACAGTTCGGTGGCGAAAGCGCTCGCCCTCCTGGAGGGCTGCGGTGGCGAGCGGCGCACCCTGAGTCTTGCGCAGCTGGCCGCTGCCGTCGGCATGAGCGTCAGCTCCGCGCAGCGCTGCGTGCACACGCTGGTGCGCTTAGGCTATCTGCGCCGCGACGCGCGGCTGCGGCGCTGGCTGCTGACGCCGCGCGCGCTCGGCCTGTCGGCCGCCTACCTCTCCGGTCATGCGCTGCTCGAGCAGGCCACCACGCATCTCATCGACCTCAACCAGGCCAGCGGCGAATCCGTCAGCCTGTCCGAGCCGGATGGCACGGACATGGTGTTCATCGCGCGTTTCCCGAGCCTGAAGCGCTTCTATATCCATATGCCGGTCGGGCGTCGCCTGCCGATGTATTGCACCGCTGCGGGGCGTGCCTACCTTGCCGCGCTGCCGGCCGGCGCGGCGCAGCGCCTGTTGCGGCGTTGCACGCTGCTGCCGCTGACGCCGATGACCCTGACCGACCGCGAGCAGATCTGGAAACGGGTTCAGGCGGCGCGCGCCTGCGGCTACGCCTGGTCGGACCAGGAGTGCTATCGCGGCGATCTGACCCTCGCCGCAGCCGTGTTGGGCGAGGACGGCACCCCGCTGGCGGTGGTCAATGTCTCGGCCCCCACCAGCCGCTGGACGCTCGCCGAGTTACGCGCCAAGCTGGCACCCTTGCTGCTGCAGACCGCGCGCGCCGCCGCCGGCGGGCACACGCCCCGGCCGCGCCGCCGCTGACCGACAACAAAGCGAGAACGCATGCCCGAACTCAGCCGCTCACTGCAGCCACGCCACATCACGATGATCTCCATCGGCGGCATGATCGGCGCAGGCCTGTTCGTCGGCAGCAGTGCCGCGATCGCGGCCACAGGTCCCGCCATCGTGCTGAGCTACCTCATCACCGGGACGCTCGTGCTGCTGGTGATGCGCATGCTGGGGGAGATGGCCGTATCACACCCGGCGGTGCGCTCGTTCACCGAGTTTGCGCGGGCCGGCCTTGGCAACTGGGCCGGCTTCGTCGCCGGCTGGCTGTACTGGTACTTCTGGATGATCGTGGTGCCGGTCGAGGCGATCGCCGGCGCGAACATCCTGCACGGCTGGCTGGGACTGCCGCAATGGCTGCTCGGCATCGTGCTCATGGGCGTGATGACCGCGGTCAACCTCATGTCGGCGCGCTCGTACGGCGAGTTCGAGTTCTGGTTCGCCTCGATCAAGGTGGCCGCCATCCTGGTGTTCATCGCGCTCGCCGCGGCCTTCGCCTGCGGCTTCACCTCGCCCACGGGCGCCACCTTCGGCAACCTCACAAACTACGGTGGCTTCATGCCCAAGGGCGGGCTGTCGGTGCTCGCCGGTGCCGTGACGGTGTACTTCTCCCTGACCGGGGCTGAGATCACCACCATCGCGGCGGCCGAGTCGAAGGAGCCGGCGCGTGCGGTTGCGCGCATGAGCAGTTCCGTGATCGTGCGCATTCTCACCTTCTATGTGGGCTCGGTGCTGCTGATCGTGAGCGTGGTGCCGTGGGTGAACATTCACTCCGGCGAGTCGCCCTTTACGCTGGCGCTCAGCACCATGCAGTTCAAGTGGGCGAGCCTGGCGATGAGCGCCATCATCCTCACCGCGGTGCTCTCGTGCCTCAACTCCGCCTTCTACGTGTGCTCGCGCGTGCTGTTCGTGCTCGCCGAGCACGGCGATGCGCCGCAGTGGCTGGTGCAGGTGAATGCGCGGCGCGTGCCGGTGCGCTCGGTGTGGATGGGGAGCCTTGCCGGCGTGCTCGGCATCCTCGCGGCGATCACCTCCTCGCAGACGGTGTTCGCCTTCCTCGTCAATGCCTCCGGGGCGCTGATGGTATTCATATATATGATCATCGCCATCGCGCACCTGCGCCTGCGCCGGCAGCGAGAGGCGCGCGGCGAGCCGGCGCCGGCGCTGACGATGTGGCTGTTCCCCTGGGCAAGCTACGCGGCGATCGCCGGCATGGCGGCGGTGCTGATCGCGATGGCGTTCACGCCGGGGGAGCTACGGCAGGATCTGTGGTGGAGCGTCGTGTCGCTGGGCCTGGCGCTGGCGGCGTATCTGGTGGTGGACGCGCGGCGCCGCAGCCGCGCGGCACGCCTGCCGGCGCTGCAGCCCCGCACCGACGGCACATGATTGGCGCACTGACACGGTGCAGCGGCGTGCGCGCTTGAGCTTGGACTTGTGTTGTGACTAGAGTGCCATACGGGCGGGTGTGGCGCGTGCGGTTAAAGAACAAATACGGGGAGTGTCTATGCGTCGCGTTCATGACAGGTGGGTGGTCGCAGGGGCGGTGACGCTCTGCGCGTGTGTGGCGGGCGCAGCGGGCGCGGATCAGCCGCAGCCCGCTACCGACAACAGCAGTGCCGAGAGCGCCGGCAGCCCGCTGGCGGAAGTGACCGTAACCGCTACGCGGCGCGAGGAGAGTGCCTCCAAGGTGCCGATCAGCATCACGGCACTGACCCAGGAGAGCCTTGACGATCGCGGCATCAAGGATTTCTCGGAGGTCGCGCGCTTCACCCCCGGCGTGAACTTCGACACCTCGGGCACCAACACCATTTCGATCCGCGGCATTTCCGGCACGGGCGGCGCCGGTACGACCGGAATCTATCTCGACGACACGCCCATCCAGATGCGCGCCCTGGCCTTCAGCCCGGACGAGGCGCTGCCGAAGTCCTTCGACGTCGATCGTATCGAGGTGCTGCGCGGTCCGCAGGGCACGCTGTTCGGCGCAGGCTCCGAGGGCGGCACGGTGCGCTACATCACCACCCAGCCGAGCCTGACCAAGTTCAGCATGTACGCGCGCGCGGAGACCTCCACCACCGACGGTGGCGCGCCGAGCTACGAGGCCGGCATCGCGGCAGGCGGCCCGCTGATCGACAACACTCTCGGTGCGCGCCTCTCGGTCTGGTACCGCCGCGATGGCGGCTGGATCGACGACATCAACCCGGTGACGCTCGCCCCGGTGCAGGGCAACGCCAACTACAGCGATACCTACCTCATTCGCCTGGCAGCGCTGTGGGCGCCGACCGACAAGTGGTCATTCACGCCGTCGATCTACTATCAGAACCAGCAGCGCAACGACATCAACACCTACTGGCCGCTGTACTCGAACCCGAACAACGATCAATTCGTCTCGGCCGATCCGACGCAGCGCCGCGTGCCGGACAAGTTCTACATCACCTCGTTCAAGATCCAGGGTGATCTGGGCGCCGTGCAGCTGATCTCCAATACGTCCTACTACCACCGCGAGGAGCAGACCGGCTACGAAGGCACGCTCTACAATCTAGGGTTCTACCAGGCCGACGTGTTCGCCCCGGACGTGTCCGGAGTGCCGCTGCTGCCGGGGGTATCGCTGCCGCTGATCGACGCCAACGGCATCCACCTGCCGCCGGGGGCGCTCAACTACACTTCGCCATCCACCATCGACAACGGCCAGCAGAACATCACCGAAGAGGTGCGCCTGCAGTCGAGCGACTCGAACGCCAAATTCGTGTGGACGAGCGGGCTGTTCTTCAGTGCCAACCGCCAGAGTTATCTGGAGCAGATCCACGATCCGCTGCTGAATGAGCTGTCGCTCGCGCTCACCGGCGTGCCCTACACCGACATCTTCGTCGATGGCAACGGCAACGGCGTGCCGTACGTGCCGGCTTACCCGAACGACTCGTACTTCCTGAAGACCCAGTCGAAGGACCAGCAGTACGCGATCTTCGGTGAGGGCACCTTCGCGTTCAGCGACCAGTGGAAGCTCACGGTCGGCGTGCGCGAGTCGCACACCAAGTACTCGTTCAACACCTATACCGGCGGGCCGCAGCTGTACGCGCCCCCGACCACCGGCTCGGGCAGCAACGCGCAGAACTCATTCACGCCCAAGGTGAGCCTGCAGTGGCAGGTCGATCCGACGAACATGTACTACGCCACCTACGCCAAGGGCTTCCGCCCGGGCGGCGCCAACAACCCGCTGCCGGCGGCAGCCTGTGCGCTGGACTTCCAGAGCTTCGGCATCAAGGAATCGCCGACCACCTTCAATTCGGACACGGTCGACAGTTTCGAGATCGGCGCCAAGAACAACATCGACAATCGCGTGCGCCTGGCGAGCAGCATCTACTACATCAAGTGGAACAACATCCAGCAGACGGTGGTGCCGCCCATCTGTCAGATCTCATTCATCGACAACCTCGGCAAGGCGGTCGCCAAGGGCGTCGACCTGCAGGCGGAAATCTCGATCACCAGCGCACTGACGGCGGAGCTCGCCGCCGGTTACACGGATGCGCGTTACACGCAGGACTCGCGCCTCAGCCCGACCGAAGTCAACCCGATCGTGGCCAACGGCGACGCCATCGTCGGTCAGAGCAGCGAGACCGGCGGCGGCCAGCCCACCGCACCCGTCACCGTGTCCCTTGGGCTCGAGTACCGCTTCAGCGCCTTCAATCACGAGGCGTTCGTGCGCGCCGACTCCGAGTACGAAGGGCGCGCCAAGTGGCTTACCGCGGCGCAGGATGCGAACACGCTGCAGTACGACCCCGCCAACTTCACCCTGCCGGGAACGGTGTTCACGAGCCTGCGCGGTGGGGTCAGCATCGGTGCCTGGCAGGTGTCGGCCTTCGTCGACAACCTGACCAACACGCACGCGCTCACCGACTACGACTGGACCATCTGTCCGGGCGGCACCTGTACGGCGGCCTCCGGCACACGCCTGGAGCGGGCCTTCACCTTCCGGCCGCGCACCATCGGCCTCACGGCGATATTCCGCCAGTAACGGCGCCGCACCGTGGCCGGCCGGAAGGCAACGCCGCCGGGGCGGCAGCTCGGCGAAGATCGCCCGATCGCGCGGCGCGATTTTCTGCAGGGCACGCTGGTCGGCGCGGCCAGTACGCTCGCAGGTCCGCTGCTGAGTGGCCTGGCCGCAGCGGGCGAGCCGGCGGCTGTGGCGGCCGCAGCCGCCCAGGACCAGCCGGGCTACTATCCGCCGCTCCTTAACGGCCTGCGCGGCAGCCAGCCCGGGGCGTTCGAGGCGGCGCATGCGCTGCGCGACGGGGCCGCCGTGCCGGCCGCGACCGACAGCGGCGAGAGCTACGACCTCATCGTGGTGGGTGCCGGCATCAGCGGGCTCGCCGCGGCGCACTTCTTCCAGGCACGCAGCTCGCGCCGCGGCCGTGTGCTGCTGCTCGACAACCATGACGACTTCGGCGGCCACGCCCGGCGCAACGAGTTCGCCCAGGACGGCGTGCTGCAGCTGCTGAACGGCGGCACCCTCGAGATCGACAGCCCCCGTCCCTACAGCCCGGTGGCCGACGGCCTGCTGCGTGAACTCGGCATCGATGTGGCGCGGCTCGCGCGCCAGGTGGACCATCGCAACTTCTATGCGCAGCAGGGCCTGCAGGCGGGCGCCTTTTTCGACAAGGAGACCTTCGGGGCCGACAAGCTTGTGACGGGCCTCGGCCGCGTGCCGATACACACGCTGCTGCGCGCTGCACCGCTGTCAGCGCGCGCCCGCGAGGATCTCGCGCGCATCTACGAGGGCGCGGTGGACGTCTACCCGGGCCTGAGTGCGCAGGAGAAGAAGTTGCGGCTGTCGCGCATCAGTTACAGCAACTACCTGCGCGATGAGCTGCACGCCGACCCGGCGGCGGTCGCTTACTGCCAGGCCATGACGCACGAGTGGTGGGCGGTCGGCAGTGATGCGGTATCGGCGCTGGATGCCTGGGGCTTGGATAATCCCGGCTTCAAGGGACTGAAGCTGCCGCGCGGCTCCATCCCGCAGATGGGCATGACGCCGGCCGGCTACCAGGACACCGGCGGCTCGAAGGTCCTGCACTTCCCCGACGGCAACGCCACCATCGCGCGCCTGCTGGTGCGCTCGCTCATTCCCGCCACCGCCGCCGGCAGCAGCGCGGCCGACATGGTGACCGCGCGCCTCGACTATGCCCAGCTGGACCGCCCTAGCGCGCCGGTGCGCCTGCGCCTCAACAGCACGGTCGTGCGCGTGCGCCACAGCGGCGACCCGGCGCACGCGCAGAGCGTCGAGGTGACCTACCTGCGCGATGGCCGCGCGTATTCTGTGCGCGCCGCCGGCTGCGTGCTGGCCTGCTACAACATGATGATCCCGTACCTGTGCCCGGAGCTGCCGCCGGCCCAGCGCGCAGCCCTGCACAGCCTCGTCAAGGCGCCGCTGGTCTACACCAGCGTCGCCATCGCCAACTGGCAGGCCTTCAAGGCCCTCGGCATCTCAGACGTATACGCACCGGGGTCCTACCACACGACGTTGCGGCTGAATGGCAAGGTCGACATCGGCGCTTACCGCAGTCCCGCCACGGCCGATGAGCCGATGCTGGTGCACATGGTGCGCGTGCCCTGCAAGCCGGGGCTGAGCGAGTACGAGCAGAACCGGGCCGGGCGGGCGGAACTGCTGCAGACGCCGTTTGCGACCTTCGAACGCAACATCCGCGACCAGCTGCAGCGCACGCTCGGGGGCGGGGGCTTCGATGCGGCGCGCGACATCCGCGCCATCACCGTCAACCGCTGGCCGCACGGCTACGCACCGGAGTACAACTCGCTGTTCGATCCGGATGTGCCGCTGGAGCAGCGGCCGCACATGATCGGCCGCGCCCGCTTCGGCCGCATCACCATCGCCAACTCGGATTCGGGCGCTGCGGCTTACACCGATTCGGCCATCGACCAGGCGAGCCGGGCGGTGAACGAGCTGCTGCAGGCCTGAGGCGCCTTCGGCCTCAGTAGGTCGCCGCCGGCGCCGGCCCGCTGGCGGCGAGTGCCTGCACCACTGCGGCGCGCGTCGTGCGCACGTTCGCAAGCGGCAGGTGCCGCACGCTGGCGAGCTCCTGTTCGGTGAAGGGCGCAGGCGCCGCCTCGTCGGGCGCGCGGAACTGCACGGCCAGCCAGTTGAGGACGGCGGTCAGCTGCGCATCCGGCAGTGCCGAATTGGCCGCACCCGGCACCCGCAGCACGTAGTTGCGTCCCTCCGGCGTGCGCATGAAGCGCGCCAGCGCGCCGGCGAGCGGCGGAATCTTGCCGGGGACGCCCTGCGCCTGGGGCCCGTGGCAGCCCATGCAGTAGAGCGTGTAGTCCTGCGCCGGTCCGCCAAAGCTCGCAGCAGCGGCTGAAGTTGCCGCCAGCGCACCAAGTACCAGCAGCGGTCGTGGCATCGCAGACTTAAGGTGCGGCGAGGCTCTTGCGATGCTCATGCACGCCGTTGCCGTCGAGCGCGTGCGCGCGCTCCGCGGCGATGTCGGCGGCGGCCAGCGGCTTGACATCGGCTGCGGCGTGGCCGAGGTCGAACACCACGAAATTGAGCGTCGCGGCAAGCGTCGCATCGTCCAGCCGCGCGAAATCGGGCATCTGGAAGTTGTAGTGCTTGTCCGCGACGGTGATGTCGCCGATGAGCCCGTAGAGCAGCGTCATGGCGAGCTGGCGCCGCCCCTCGACGCTGGCGGCGTAGCGTGCCGGGTTCGACGTCAGCGGCGGGGCAAGGGACGGCGTGCCGGCGCCTGCCGCCCCGTGGCACACGGCGCAATTGGCGCCGAAGCTCGCCGCGCCGTCCGGATAGGCCGGGCCGTCCGCCTGCGCCGCGTTCACGGACGCGAGCGCGGCCAGGACGCACAGGCGGCGCGCCGACTGCGCGCTCACTTCTCGGCGACCCCGAGGATGACCGAGACCGAGCAGTGGTAGTTGGAATCGGCGTTGGCCATGCACCAGTTGAGATCATTGTTGCGCGAGGGCCGGTACACCGGCTTCTCGCGCTCGTTGCGGTTGCAGTCGCAGTGGCCGCAGCTGGTTTTGCCGCAGCAGTCGTTGTACGACACGATGTAGTCGCGCGCGTCCTTGGGGTTGTGGCAGGTGCCGATCCAGGTGATGGGCGAGGGCACGCTGCCCGGCGGGCAGGAGGTGGAGGTGCCGCCGCAGCAGGCACACAGGAAGCCGTCGATGGCGCAGTACTTCCAGTACTCGCAGCTCTCCTGGCTGGAAGGGTCCGCCTTCACCTCATCGGCACGGGCACGGCCGGCGCGGTCCAGCGGCAGCAGGGGCAGCAGCGCCGCCCCGGTCAGCATGCGCCCGAGCGTGCCGAGCAGGCTGCGACGCGACGTGCGCTGCGCCAGCGAGCGGGTGGACTGTTCGAACAGCTGATCGAGCGAACGCATCACGAATGCCGTGCTCCTAGGGGTTCAGCATCTGCCAGACGGTCTGGCCGAGGTGCTTCTCGAGGTGCCGCAGGTGGCCGGTGAGGGCATCGACAACGGCGACGTCGGAGCGGGTCGAGGCCGCAAACAGCAGTGGCGCCGCATCCTGCGACACCTGCACCGCCGCCACGCGCGCGAGCCCGTAGCGCTGCACCGGCCAGCGCGCCACACGCTGGTGACTTGCCATGTCGAACACCCAGATCTCGGTGCCGCCGTCCTTGTGAGTGCCTTCGCCGCCCACATGCATCGGCACGTACAGCCGGCCGAGCGCACGGTGGATCGCGCCGACCTGTTCGGCGCCGGGGCGCCAGTGACCGCGTTCGGCGCCGCTCACGAGCGACCACGGCGGCGCGAACGCCGGCTGGGCGCCGCTGAAGTCGACCTCGTGCACCTGGCCGAGGAACGACAGGAAGGCGTAGCCATGCGGCGTCGGGATGCCCTGCACGAACACCGGATCCGTATCGGCATCGAAAAACGGCTCGGACATGACGCGGCCGGCTTCATGGCCCTGCGCATCCAGGGTCACCGTCAGCAGGCGGCCGCTCTCGCACATCGACGACACGCGGTTCGGGCCGGAAGGGATGACCAGCACGCAGCCGGCGGTGTCGATCTCGCCGAGCACCGTGCCGGCCTGCGGATCGAGCACGCCGAAGGAGGCCGCCGGCGTCAGGTACGCGGCGTAGAGGAAGTGGCCGTCCGCGCTGTAGGCGATGTTGAACAGATTGGGCGAAGTCTCGATGCGCTTGGGCGGCAGCACGATCTCGTGCGTGACGGCGAGCGTCCTGTTGTCGGTGAATTCGACCACGTCGGTGCGCGTGCCGCGGCTGCCGCGGGCGAAATAGCTGGTCGCGACCACGCTGGTCGCGCCATCGGGCGAGAGGTTGAAGCTCGGGGTGAAGCCGGCGTCGATCTGGCCGAGCCGGCGGTAGCTGTCGCCGTCGAACAGGTGCACGCGCGCATCGATTTCGTTGTCGAAGGCGTCGTCGAATACGTAGATCCAGTGCGGACTGCGCGGCGGCAGGGTTTCGACGGTGAGGTGTTCGGCCGGCAGGGGCGGCGGCGCGGCGCGCACGGCCGCAGCCAGCAACAGGCATGGCAGCAGCGCAGAAACTAACTGGGAAACCCGCATCGCACACCCCGCGCCGGGCCACGTCTTGCTTGCTCGCCACCCGAGGTGCCAGTGCAGACGCGTTCGGGAACCACGGCTGCGGTGAAGTCTGTCATAACGCCGCAGGCGGCGAAAGATCCGCCCTCGGGCATAATAGGCGCAAGGGACTGCCTGCCAGCGTCCGCGAGCGGGCGGCCGCGGGCTACAACGATAGTGAGTAATCGATAATCGATAAGAAAGTCTCCGCCGTGCCGTTGCAATCGCTGTGGGCGGCGACAGCGCCGGAAGGACCGGCCTGCAGTGCGCTCGCCGGCCCGCACCGCGCCCAGGCCATCGTCATCGGTGCCGGTTACACCGGGCTGTCGGCCGCCTTGCACCTCGCGGAAGCGGGCCGCGACGTCATCGTGCTCGAGGCCGGCGAAATCGGCGAGCGCGCCTCCGGCGTCAACGGCGGCCAGGTCATCCCCGGGGTGAAGCTCGACCCCGATAACCTCGAGGCACTGCTCGGGCCGTACGCCGGCGGGCGCCTGGTGGCCACCGCCGCCGCCGGGCCGGACCTGGTGTTCGATCTCATCAGCCGCCACGGCATTCAGTGCGATGCGGTGCGCACCGGCTGGATCCAGCCGGCGACCTCCGATGCGAAGCTTGCGCAGCTGGCGCGGCGGGCCGAGCAGTGGTGGCGGCGCGGTGCCGCGGTCGAGCTGCTGTCGCGCCGCGAGGTGCTGCAGCTGACCGGTTCGGCGCGTTACTGCGGGGGGCTGCTGGATCGGCGCGGCGGCACGCTGCAGCCGCTGTCGTACGTGCGCGGACTGGCGCATGCGGTGGTGCGCAGCGGCGGACGCATTTTCACGCAGAGCGCGGCGCTGCGCGTCGCGCGCCTCGGCGGACTGTGGAGCATCGACACGCCGCAGGGCAGCGTCAGCGCGCCGCTGGTGATCATGGCCACCAATGCCTACACGGGGGCCCTGAGCGAGGAGCTGCGCCGCACGGTGGTGGCGGTGCCGTCGTTGCAGGTTGCCACCGCGCCGATCCCGGCGCCGCTGCGCAGCACCATCCTGCCCGATGGCCAGGCGGCCTCCGACACCTGGCACCTGCTGCGTTATTTCCGCCTCGACGCCAGCGGTCGCCTGGTGCTCGGTTCGCGCGGCACGTTTGCCGCGGTACCGACGCTGAAACACGTGCAATACCAGTACCACGCAGTGCACGAGCTGTATCCGCAGCTGCAGGGCATCGCCTTCGAGTATCACTGGGGCGGCATGGTGGCGATAACGCGCGATCACCTGCCGCACCTGCACGAACTCGCCCCGGGACTGCTCGCCGGGCTCGGTTACAACGGCCGCGGCGTCGCCATGGCGACGGTGATGGGCCGCCTGCTGGCACGGCGCGCGCTGGGCGCCTCGGTCGCGGAACTGGGCTTCCCGCTGACGCCGGTGACGCCGATGCCAATGCATGCGGTGAGCGGCTACGCCGCCCGCGCCGCCATCCAGTACCTGCGCTGGGCAGACGGCGTGTCACGCGCCCGTACCCGGCTGCGCGCGGGTACGCTGTTTCGCCCCTAGGCAGATCGTGTGAATGCGACCAAGGTCGGGTTACTGGCAGCGCTGCTGCTGGTCAATGCCGCGTTCGTCGTGGGCTGGTTCTGGGCGCGGCGCCGCCATCGCCTCAGCGGACGCCCGGGCGTCGCCGATCTCGGCATCGGCTTCATCACCGATTTTCTGGATACGCTCGGCATCGGCTCGTTCGCCACGACCACCGCGCTGTTCAAGTTCCGCGGCCGGCCGGCCGACGAACTGATTCCCGGCACGCTGAACGTCGGTCACAACGGCGCGGCGTTTCTCGAAACCGTGCTGTTTGTGACCGTCGTACCGGTTGAACCGCTGTTGCTCGGCTGCATGGTGGCCAGTGCCACGGCCGGCGCCTGGCTCGGCGCCGGCATCGTCAGCCGGCTGCCGCGCCGTGCCATTCAGCTGTTCATGGGCGTGGCGCTGCTGGTCGCGGCCTGTTTCTTCACGATGAAGAACCTCGGCGCCTTTCCGCCGGGCGGGGTGGCGCTGGGGCTGGCCGGGTGGCGCTTCGCCTTCGCGGTCGGCTGCAACTTCGTGTTCGGGGCGCTGATGTGCATCGGCATCGGCAACTACGCCCCGACCATGATCGTGCTGGCACTGCTCGGCCTGAATCCGCTGGCCGCCTTTCCGATCATGATGTGCAGTGACGGCATTCTGCAGCCGGTGGCGAGTCTGGGGTTCTTCCGCTCCGGGAGATTCGCCCAGGCGCCCGCGCTGGGGCTGGTTCTGGGCGGCGCCGTCGGGGTGCTGGTGGCCTTCTTCATCGTCAAGCAGTTGCCACTGACCGCCATGCGCTGGCTGGTGATCGTCGTCGTCAGCTACGCGGCACTGTCGATGCTGCGCTCGGCCCGCAATGCGGCGGCCGGGCAGCCGCAGGTAGCACTGCAGTAGGCCGCCCGCGCCGCGGGAAGAGCCGCTCCGGGCCCTACGCCCACCCCATACGCACGGCGGTGAGATAGCTCTTGTGGCCTGGGGCGGCGGGCGCGGCCGGCGCCGGCGGATGAGCCGGTGCTGCCGCGTGCCGGTCCGGGTTCTGCGCCTCGGATGCGTTGGCGGACGGTGCGGCGCTGAAAACCGCGGCAATCGCCAGCCCCAGCATCAGGTTCACTACCACCGAACCGATCATTGCCCAGGGCGTCATTTTCTTCATATGCCTGTCTCCTCCCGCGCATTTACCGTGTGCGTATGACACCAAGGAGTGGCATGGCGTGTCAGCGGGCCCGGGTCGAGCCCATCCTGCCGGCCAACGGGTTCGTCCCGCCGGGGTGCTAGGATGTTATGACAGCTGTGGAGCGCTGCGAGGAGGGCAGGTGGCGAAGCTGCACGAGGTCGAGATCCACCGTCTGCGACCGACCCAGATTACCGTCGGCCTGATCGAGGTCCACGACAAACGGCTAAAGCTCGAACAGCTGAAAAAACACGAGCAGCGCGACTTCATGCAGGCCCATCCGATCCCGGCGGTGTGGGGCCCGGACAGCAAGCTGTACCTCACCGATCACCACCACCTGGGGCGCGCCGCCGTGGAAGCCGACGTCGACACCGGCTTTTTCTACATCGAGGGCGACTTCTCCGCGGTACCCGTCACGGAGTTCTGGCCGAAAATGACCGCGGCCCAGTGGGCGCATCCGATCGACCAGAACGGCCGGCTGAGCAGCTTCCAGGAGATTCCCGGGCACCTGGAGAAACTGCGCGACGATCCTTACCGCTCACTCGCCGGTTACGTACGCAATGCCGGCGGCTACGACAAGACTCCTGCCGCCTTTGCCGAGTTCCTGTGGGCTGATTTTTTCCGTCCGCGGGTCACGATCGGCCCAACGCGCGAGGACTTCGACCGCAGCGTCGCGGCCGCCGTGAAACTCGCCACCTGCAGTGCGGCAGCACATCTGCCCGGTTACAAGGGAGCCGGCGGGCGCTGACAGCCTTATAGCCCGGCCAATCATCGTGGCGCTGCGCGTAAAGTCCGGCGCAGCGCCCCGCTTCGCGGTGCTAGGCTAGCGACGCGGAAACCAGGAGGGGGTCTATGCGATTAGGATGGTTGCTCGCCTTGATGGCGCTGCCGGCGGCGGCCGAAGAGATCACGGTCAATGTCCTCGGCACGGTCGATCCAAATGCGCCCAGTGCCTGGTTCGGTGCCGGACCGATTCCCACCACCCTGGATCTGAACTTCACGTTCGATACGCAGAGCGCGCCGATCGTACTGACTTTCGCGCCCGCGAATGGAACGCAGTACCTGGCGGCGATCTTCTCGAACGGACTGACCGCCACCGCCGTTACGGCCTCAGCCGACGGTACGACGCTGTGGTCGCTGGGCAACAGTCGCCTCAACATGTTCGGCAACCCGAGTGAGTCGGGCCTCAACACGGTGTTCAATACCGGTTTTGGCGTTGCCCGCGGTGCGCAGGGTTTTATGTGGGATGCAGCCGCCAGCACCAATGGCTTTCCGATTGCCGATTTCCAGGCCGATCCGCTGGCCATGTGGATGAACAAGGTCGACAGCTGGAACACGAACGCACTGACGGCTTTTGGACCATGGGGGTTTCTCGAAGCGAGCAGCGTGACTTCAGTCACCGTGAGTGCGGCGCCCGAGCCCGCCACGCTCGCACTGCTGTTTTTGGCGCTCGGCGCGCTGACGCTGAACAACCGCCGTACCGGCCGCTGAAGTCACCGCGCCTGGCCAAGAGCTAAAGCAGCGCGGCACTTGGAGCGGTCTTTTGACCCCTGTGGTCCTGCTAGAATGGCCGTAACTGCTTGAGTTCATTGACCGGAGAGGTGGCAGAGCGGTTGATTGCACCGGTCTTGAAAACCGGAGACCCCTCACGGGGTTCGTGAGTTCGAATCTCACCCTCTCCGCCATGTAGATCATAGCTGTGCGCTCGTCCGCGCCGCGTGAGCGCCGGCCCGCGCTGAGCGTCACCAGTCTTGGAGTGCGCAGGAGAGCGGACTTCCTCGCCCTTCTTATTCACGTAGCGTGACTGGAAAGCCAAGGCCGGTCCCGTCACCCCTCCACGGTTGCGAGCACGCTAATGGCAGGAGGCTGCCTGGAGGCCGGGCAGCGGCGGATCCATTTGAAGGCGGCTTGTTACTGGCTACGTGGTGGCGCTGGGGTGTCCGAATTCCAAGTATCGCGGATGATCATCCACTTCCCGTCCTTGCGCTGGAGAACGGACAGGAATTTCCCAGTGTCCACTACCGCGCCGGACTTGTCGGTCGTCTTGTACGTCCCCCACTCCCAGGCAAGATCGCCGGACTGGCCGACATCGGTCGCCGGGTCATCCGCTGCCGTGAGTCCTGATGCGGCAAAGGCGGCTGCGTCCTTGAGGTAGTGCTCGCGGATAGCCGCCTTGCCCCGCGCGGATGGCGCACCCGGAGCGCTGAGGACGGCGTCATCAGCGTAAAGTGCCGCGACTGCTTCGCCATCGCCGGCGTTATAGGCTTTATTCCAAGCGACGTTGATGGCACGTACGGTCTCGTCCGACACCTTGGCGGCTGGCGGCGCAGTCTGCGTGCACGCGGCGAGCGCAATGCAGCTCACCGCATAGGCCAACAGCTTGCTGAAGTTATTCATTGGGTACCCCCTTTTTCTCAGCGACGCAAATGTACGCCCAGATGCAGCGCTCCGCGAACTCTTCCGATATTGCGACGCAGCGGATCGCGCTCGTGGCACTCCCTGCTATGGACCTGGCGTAGCGGCGATCCATTGCGCCGCACCCACCCGGTTGCCAACCTGGAACCCGTCCGCGACCATGTCGCACAAGCCAGTTGCAGGGGAGAATTGCCGTTATGCGCGGCCACATGCCGTCCGAAACGCTCACCCGGCGGATTTCTGCGAGATTCTCCTGACGCGGGTAAACGAGAACGGCCTATCGCCGTTGGTAATTCAGCCTCACGCAAGACTCCGGGTCAGCAGCTCTTGAAATCTGCGGAAGACGGATTGCCCGCGGCGCGACCCGCCCCAAAAACTGCTGCACGTCGGAACTAAGTCTCGTCATGCTGTTCACGACCGGCGCTTTCCTGTTTCTTTTCCTGCCGGCGACGTTGCTGGTGTTCTTTGTGACCGCCAGAGCCTTCGGCCGGTCCGCCGCCGCCGCATGGCTTGCGCTGGCTTCGCTTTTCTTCTACGGCTACTGGTTACCCGTCTACACAATTCTGCTGGTCGCGTCCGTGGCCGCCAACTACGGCTTCGGCACAATGATTCTGCGGCACGACGGTGGGAGACGTCGCGCGTGGCTGATTGCCGCGGTCGCCACGAACCTCGCCGTGCTCGCATACTTCAAATACGCCAATTTCCTGTTGTCGACGGCCAATGTGCTGGTCGGCACGAGATTTCCGCTGCTGTCCATCATCCTGCCGCTGGGCATTTCCTTTTTTACGTTTACGCAAATTGCCTACCTTGCGGACGTCTACGCCGGCAAGGTTCAGCAGCGCAATCCAATTCACTATCTGCTGTTCGTCACATGGTTTCCGCACTTGATCGCCGGTCCCGTGTTGCATCACTCCGAAATGATGCCGCAATTCGCACTGGCGCAGAACTATCGACCGAAGCTCGAAAATTTCGTTGTCGGGCTTGCCTTCCTGGTCATCGGACTGGCGAAGAAGATTCTCATTGCTGACAGCGTGGCGCCGGTGGCCAATGACGCCTTCGACAATCACCTGAGCCTCGGGATTGGCGATCGGCCACGCCTGGGTCGGGGTGCTGGCGTATGCGTTTCAGATCTATTTTGATTTCTCCGGTTACTCGGACATGGCCGTGGGCCTGTCGCTGCTCATCGGGGTGCAGTTGCCGTACAACTTCAACTCACCCTACAAAGCGCGCAGCATCATCGACTTCTGGCGCCGCTGGCACATGACCCTGTCGCGCTTTCTGCGTGACTATTTGTATTTCGCGCTCGGCGGCAATCGCAAGGGCCGCATCCGCCGGCACTTCAATCTGTTAGTGACGATGCTGCTGGGCGGACTGTGGCACGGGGCCGCCTGGACCTTTGTGATCTGGGGCGGCCTGCACGGCATGTTTCTCGTGGTGAACCATGGATGGCGGTTTCTGTACAAGCGTCACCGCTTCATCAGCAGCGCGCTCGAGCGGCCGCTGGCCGCGCGCTTGTGGAATGGCCTCGCCCTGGCGCTGACGCTGACCTGCGTGCTGATCGCCTGGGTGTTTTTTCGTGCCAAGAGCTTTGTAGTAGCCGGCGCCATGCTCACCTCGTTGTATTCCCAGCCGCCGGGCGCACGAATGTCAGCAAGCGACGGCGGTCTGGTTCCGTGGCTGGTGGCTCTCGGGGCAGTTGTGGTGCTCCTGCCGAACTCGCAGCGCATGATCGACCAGCAGCTGCGTCCGCGTCTGGCGCGCCTGCGCACCTGGGCGCGTGCGCATGAGCTGTTCGCATTTATGACGGGTATCGAGGTTGTGGCAATCGTGCTCCTGGCACTGATCGCCGCCCGCCGCGATTCAACCGAATTCATCTACTTCAATTTCTGATGTCCCAGACTCGCAAACTGCTTTCGTGGCGCTGCGGCATTCCTAGTCGGGAGCATGCTGGCTCTTGCGGCGCTCGAGCTGCTCCTGCAAGCTCTGCCCGTGCAACGCGCATACGGAGGCCGCCCAGACCCCGATTGGCCGGCGCACCACATGGTGCCCAATAGCCAGTACACGTTCTCATCGGGGTGGACCTTGGAGGACGTTCGGCACGGTCATATCAACAACCTCGGCTATGCGGCGCCGTTTGACTATCAGTTCGATACCACTGCGATAGTTGTGTTGGGCGACAGCTTCGTCGAGAGCCTGATGAATGATTACTCGCAGTCGCTGCAGGGGCTGTTGCCAGATCTCCTCAGGCAACCCGTGCCGGTGCTGAACTTCGGCACTTCCGGCGGCAATCTCGCCCACGACCTGGGTGTGGCAGGCTTGGTCGGCGCGCGCTTCAAACCGACTGCGGCCGTAATCCTGATAACGCGGGGCAGCTTCCTCGGTGGCTTCAAGTCCAGTCCGGGCTATTTCCGTTGGACGCCGGCGATGCGGCCGGCGTGGAACTCGTGCCTGAGCGCTACCGCGGCTGGGCGGAGCTTGTACGCCGACTTGCGCTTGTTAGATACGTGCGCGCCAACCTGCGTGCCGACCTTCATCAATTGTTGGGACCGCGAGGCCGAGGACCCAGAGCGGGCTGTTCTCCGGTTGCGCTCTCCGCAGCCGACGCAGCGCTCGTGGATTTCACCGTCAGCGAACTGCCGCTGCGCTTGCATCTGCCCGCCGGCACGCATGGTTCTTGTATTTGACGCGGATCGGGACCGAATTTACGCGCCAGAACGTCGGAAATGTGCCCGACGCGCGATTCGCTGGCGCTGCTCTTGTTGGAAGGCGGGCAACCCGGAGTGGGCTTGGGGTAATCGACATGGAGCCGATATTTCGTGACGCGTTTCAGAGGACGGGCGAGCACTTCGACTATAGCCCAGTCGATTCGCACTGGAACGGCACCGGCCACCGTCTCGCTGCCCAGGCGGTCGCGCGGTACCTGAATTCCCGTGACACGGGTGCGAATGCAGGCGCCATCCGCGAACAGGACTAGCGCCAGACAATGAGTTCAGTCAGCGGCGTCATTCTCGTAGCTGAGAGGGATGCGATTAGCAGAGCCGCGGCATTACTGGCACAGTACGCAGCAAGCAATTGCAACCTCGACCTCAAAGAAGTGCTCGTGTTGGGCTGCAGGCAGCGATCATGCGGAAAGAGATCCAGATCTCGGGCGCAGGCAACCGATGCGTTATGGGTAAAGGTCGAGCGCGGCCGTTCGAGGCTGCCTCCGGGCGGGCCGTTTTGAAGCCGCAGGTCCATGATGGCTAGCGACGACCCTGAAACAGCAGGCCCGCGGCCGACAGTCTTTTTCAGCTACGCCTCGGAGGACCGGCAGATCGCACGTCTGATCGGCGATACGCTGCCCGGCTACGGACTGGAGGTCTGGTACGACGAGAGCGAACTCGGCGGCGGCGAGGCCTGGGATCAGAAGATCCGCAGGCAGATCCGCGAATGCGACTACTTCATGGCGCTCGTGTCGGCCCATACCGAGGCGCGCCACGAAGGTTATTTCCGCAGGGAGTGGCGCCTGGCGGTCGAGAGAACGCTCGACATGGCCGACGATCACCTCTTTCTGCTGCCGGTCGTCATCGACGATACCAACGAGGCGATCGCGCGGGTTCCGGAGAAATTCCTCACCGTGCAATGGCTGAAGGTTCCCGGCGGGCGCCCGACACCTGCCTTGGAGGCGCTGTGCCGCAGGCTGGTTTCTGGCGGGGCAGCGCCCAGTCGGCCGGCAAAAGAGCCGGCCGCCCGGCCACTGCGCAACGCCGCACCCGCCGCCGCGCCGGCGCCTTCCAAGCTCCCGGAATTTCCCAGGGAGGAACCCGGACAGAAGGTGCGGTTCTGGGTGGAAGTGCTCGTGTGGCTCTTGCGCTCAGCCTGGGCGCTGTTCCAGCAGCTGCCGCGCTGGATTCGAATCCTCATTATCGCCTGGCTCGCCATTCTCGCCATGTCGCGCGGCTGCACGCCTCATCACGAGTCCGCGGACCGCTCGTCGGCTGGGACGCGCAAGCTCGAGGACCTGGCGCAACGATATCAGGGCAGCCCGAACTCGGCGGACGCCGCGAAGATCGCGGCGCAAGTGGCCCAGGAGTTTTCCGAAAGCGCCACCACGTCCGCTACTGAACCGAAACCTCTGCTCGCTATTCCGTTCACGGCGACGGGCGACAGCGCGGAGGCAAACAAGCTGGCGAGCGCCGCCTTCGCCCAGATGTACGGCAGGATCGCGACGTCCCACCGTGGCGACCTCGGTCTGAGCCCGCCGCCGCTGCCCTCGTGCGATCTGGCGGCGGTGCTACAGCGGGGACGTGCCGCGCACGCCAAATACGTTATCTGCGGGGTGATTGATCCCCAGGCATCGCCCCCGGCACTGACTGTCAGCGTCGCATCTGTTGCGGACGGATCGGTGCAGTGGCTGAAGTCGTATCCAGTGGCGGACGCGGCACCGGCAGAAATCGCCGCCGAAGTGAATAAAAAGCTGGCGGATCTCGACGACGATTAGCTGCGCTAGTGCCCCGCCGCAGCTGCGAAGGCCTCCGTGAGAAACGCGTCACTGCGCCGAAGTATCAGTTCCCGCGCCGCCGAATCCTCCAGACTGTGGTCCAGGTCCGGCCAGATCACCAACTCACTCTTGATCCCCGCCGAGGTAAGCGCCGCCTGCATGCGCTTGGATTGTTCAACGCTCACATTGCGATCGAGCGCACCATGAAACAGCAGAACGGGCACCTTGATCTTGCTGGCGTTTTCGAGCGGGGATCCCTCGTGCATTTGCGGCCCCTCACCCACGAATTCACTGACGATTGCAAAGTCGGTCCATTTCCGATGTTCTTCCTTTAGCCCTGCCAGATCTGTCACCGGAGCAATGGCAACGACCGCTTTGAAGACCGTTGGGTCGGCGACAGCACACTGCAGGGCGGCGTAGCCGCCGTACGACCCACCGACGATGCCGAGCTTGGCCGGATCTGCAATGCCCTGGCTCACCAGCCAGTGGCCTCCGGCCAGCACGTCGCCGATCGCAACGCGCCAGGATTTGAAGCCGTTTTTCTGAAACCAGGCGTCGCCATAGCCGACCGACCCGCGGAAGTTTGGCTGCAGCACGGCGTAGCCGCGTGCCGCGTAGAACTGCGACAGCCAGTCAAATCCCCAGCGATCACGTGCACTCTGGCCGCCATGCGGCAATACGATCGCCGGTAGTCCCTTGGCATCCTCACGACCCGGCGGCAGAGTCAGGTAGGCAGGGATCGCTGTGCCGTCGGCCGCGGGGTAAGTGATGGCCTTGACCTTGGCGAGCTTGACGCCTTCCAGTTGGTTGCGAGCGACCAGGAATGTCTGGAGCTGGTGCGTCTTGCGATCGAAAATGTAATAAGCCCCAGGATCTGAGTCGCTGCTCGCGATCACGAGCAGCGTGTTCTCATCCACGCTCGCGTCGATCACCCAAAGCAGCGGCTGGTTTGGCAAGGCTTTGTGAAGGGAGGTAAGCAGATGATCGATGTCGGGCGCGAAGAAGAAGGCCTGGCGAATATCGGTGGTGTAACTAGCGCCGACTACGCGGTGGCGGCGGCCGACGTACATGACGCCGTCCACGTCCACGTCGGGGCGCGAGTAGACCAGTGACTCGTGCAGATTGCCGTCGAGTGTCACGGTGTATAAGGCGAGACGACCGTCCAGTTTCTTGAACCCGTAGGCGACGTTCAGATCATGGTCGACGGCGACGGGATCAAAGCCCGTGCGGTCCGTGGGGTCGTAGGTGCTGAGCTCCTTCCAGTCCTGCGATCCGGGGAGTTGGTAGAGAAAGGTCAGCGCGCCGGTGTCAAACCCGCCGGAGCGGGTGGCGCGATTGCCGACGATGCGGACGGCGCCGCGCCCGTCGGTAATGAATTTCCACGCCTCCGCCTCCGGCGCCACGACCTGCGTGACAGCGAGCGTCTGGGTGTCGATCCGGTCAACGCCCAAGCCCCGCTTCGCATGACCCATGCGCGTGCCAAGATGGTCGTCGGGCTGGTAAGCGCGGGTCATGAGAACGGCGCCATCTTCATCGGGAAGCCAATCGATGATTGCCCCGCCGCCGAGCGCGAAGCCGTGGGTGTGTTCGTTTTCGCGCGTGCTCAGGACCCGCAGGTTGCTGCCGTCCGCGTTGACCGCCAGGATGCGACTGATCGGCACGACGCCGAACTGTGGATCGGCAATGACACCGTAGACCTCACATTCCAGGCGCTGGTTCGATACCCAGTCGCAGTGCTCGAGTCGAAAGGGTGTTCCATCGGAGCTCAGGGCAGCTTTGGGCACGGACCCCTTTGCCAGACTGAGCGTGAATGCGGTGGCCGCCTGGCCCTGGCCCGGCGCGATGTAGACGACGCTCGCGCCATCGGGCGAGAGGCCGAGTCCGGTGACGCTTGGCCGCGCGCCGAAGGCGGCGGCAGCATCAAAGGGCTTGCCGGGCTCAGCCGCCGACAGCGGTGCGCATGCATACAGCAACGTCCAGAGGATCAAGATTTTGCTTGGCATCGGGTTTCTTCTGACGCTCATGGCAAGGCTTTTCAGGGTGGCCGAGACGCGTCGACGTGTTGTTGTTGTTAGGGTACGCCTGACTGCAATGATAGGCCGATCGGAGCACTGCTGCTAAATAACTGTCGCCGGGTGGCTGCGTATCTCACGTCGGAGAGTCGTTTTACTTAGCGCGCCATTGCCAGATCCCGCCTGCGACAAGGGTGTCGCTGCGGCCGCGCGGCAGGGCCTCACGCATCGATGGAATCCAAGGCCGCTCTCATGGCATCCGCCAGCCGACGGTTCAGGCGTGCCAGCGCCTGGATATCGGCGGCGCTCCAGTCGGCCAGCAGCCTGTCGAACAGCCGCCTGCGCGCTTGTGACAGCTCCTGTACGAGTCGTCGACCCTCACCGGTAATCACCGCCTCGCGCGCTCGCTGATCGAGCTTGCCGGCGCGGCGCCTGACCAGGCCGAGGTCCTCAAGTTTGGCCGTCTGGCGGCTGACGGTTGATTGGTCACGTCCCACCTGCTCGGCAAGGGCGCCCACATTGATCGAGCGCGACGTACCGATCCGCACCAATAGCGGGAACAGCGCCCGATCGAGCGAAACGCCCGCCTCCTTAAGCAGAATGTCGTCCTGTCGCGGACTATTGAGCATTCCCACCAGATCGATCAGCGCCAGCGCCAACGCATCGTATTTATGTGTATCGTGCATGCTTTACTAATCCGCGCTGTGGCCGTACTATATATGCATGATACATGCATCCCGTATGACTGCCTACGCGTCTCCGACGGTTCTCGTGATCATGGGCAGCATCCGTGCCGGCCGGCGCTGCCCACAGGTAGCAGCGTGGGTGATCGCCATTGCCGAGGCAGCGAGCCACCTGCGATACGAACTGCTCGATCTGGCCGCATGGCCCCTGCCGATGGACGATGAAGCGGCCATCCCACAGGGTGGCCACTACGCCCACGGGCACACCCTTGCCTGGAGCCGCAAGATCGCCGCAGCTGATGCGTTTGTCTTCGTGACTCCGCAGTACAACTGGGGCTATCCCGCGCCCCTGAAGAATGCCATCGACCACCTTTACGCGGAGTGGCAGGGCAAACCCGCCGTGATAGTCACCTACGGTGGCCACCGGGGCAGCAAGTGTGCGGCCCAGCTGCGGCAGGTCGCCGAGGCAGTGGAGATGCGCCCAATGGCAACCATGCCCGGTCTCAAGCTCACCCGTGAAATGATCGCAGGCGGCCCGTTCGATCCGACCCGGGACTTTGCCGGTGATGCCGGGCTGATCCGGCAGGCGATTGCCGAGCTGGCGGCGGATGTTGAAACAGTGACCTAACTGGTCGACGGCGCCAGCTGTCGGCCGACAGTGGTTGGCAGACGGGAGCTGTGCAGTGACCCGCGTGTAAGATGCGCGCCAGCGCGCCTTCAGACTGCAGCCGAACGCGGCGCGTCATCGCCCCGGTTTTTCAGGTGCCCTTAGCATGCCTAACCGTCGTTCCGTACTCAGCGCCGCGGGCGCCTCACTCGTAGCATCCGCACTGGGATGGCCCAGGCTCGGGCAGGCCGCCGGGCTGCGGCTGGCCGCCCCGCGGCCGTTCTCCTTCGATGAGCTGGCGCGCGAGATGGAGACGCGCGCGGGGGCCGCCTACGCGCCGGAAAAATCGCTGTCGGCCGAGGTGCTGAACCGCATCGACTACGATGCGCACGGCAAGATCAAATTCAATCCGGCTTACGCACTTGTTCAAGGACGGCCCGGGTGAATACCCGGTGACCTTCTTTCACCTCGGGCGCTATTTCCCGAAACCGGTGCACATGTACGTGCTGTCGGGCGATACGCAGCCGAGCGCACGCGAGATCCTCTACGACCCCGCGTATTTCAGCATGCCCGCCGACAGCCCGGCGCACGAGCTGCCCAAAGATGCCGGCTTCGCCGGTTTCCGCTTCCAGGAGAGTCGCCTCGCGGACCAGAGCAAGCTCAGCTGGCGCAGCAACGACTGGGTTGCCTTCCTCGGTGCCTCGTACTTTCGCGCCATCGGCGAGCTCTATCAGTACGGCCTGTCGGCGCGCGGCCTGGCCGTCGATGTCGCGATGCCCGATCACCCCGAGGAATTTCCCATTTTCACGCGCTTCTACTTCCAGCCGGAAGTGGCCGGCTCGCATGCGGTGACGGTATACGCAGCGCTCGAGGGGCCGAGCGTCGCCGGTGCCTATCGGTTCGTGATGCAGCGGGACCGCGCGGTGACGATGGACATAGAGGCGCGGCTGTTCCTGCGCCGCGACGTCGCCCGCCTGGGCATCGCGCCGGTCACCTCCATGTTCTGGTTCTCGGAAACGCTCAAGAACACCGCCGTCGACTGGCGGCCCGAGGTGCACGACTCCGACGGTCTGGCGCTGTGGACCGGCAGCGGCGAGCACATCTGGCGGCCGCTCAACAACCCCGCCCACACGGCTGCATCAGCCTTTGCCGACCGCACCCCGCGCGGCTTCGGACTCCTGCAGCGTGATCGGGTGTTCGACCATTACCTGGATGGCGTGCGCTACGACCGCCGGCCGAGCCTGTGGGTCGAGCCGCTGGGTGACTGGGGGGAGGGCGCGGTGCAGCTCATCGAGTTTCCGACCGACGACGAAACCCAGGACAACATCGTCGCCATGTGGGTGCCGAGCCAGCCGGCCAAGGCCGGCACCAAGCTACAGCTGCGCTATCGGCTCTACTGGAGCGCGGATGAGCCCCATCCGACGCAGCTCGCCCGGTGCGTCGCCACCCGGCTGGGCCGCGGCGGCACGCCGGGGCAGCCCCGGCCGCCCGGGGTCTACAAGTTCATGGTCGAATTCCTGGGTGGCTCACTGGACACGCTGCCGTTCGGCGTCAAGCCGCAGGCCGTGCTGTCGGCGGCGAGCGGCACTTTCTCCTACGTGTTCACCGAAGCGGTGCCGGACGGGGTACCCGGGCACTGGCGCGCGCAGTTTGATTTCACTCCGGCAGCTCCCGGCAGCGTCGATCTTCGCCTGTTCCTGAAACTGGGCGAACACACGCTGTCCGAGACCTGGCTGTACCAGCTGCACACCGGCTGATGGCGCCGCGCTACCTCGGCCGGTGGCATGGCGGCCATGGCGCTCAGGTACTGCCAGGGGATGACCACACGGCGCTCGCCGGTGCATAGTGGCCGGCATGAAGGCGCACGTACCGTTCGAACTGGCCGTCCCCCTGAGCTCCGTCGATCACGTCCTCGGCGCGCAGCACGCGCGCGTCACCGTGGTGGAATACGGTGATTTCGAGTGCCCCAACTGCAAGCAGGCGCAACCGGCCGTGCGCATGCTGCTGGAACGCTTTGCCGGGCGGGTGCAGGTGGCCTTCCGCCACTTTCCGCTCGAAGAGGTGCATCCGCACGCGCTCGCGGCGGCGCTGGCCAGCGAGAGCGCCGCCGGGCAGGGAAAGTTCTGGGAGATGCACGATCTGCTGTTCGCCAATCAGGAGCATCTGTCGCTCAAGCACTTGCACGGCTACGCCACGCAGCTGGGTCTGGACATGGCGCGCTACACGGCCGAGATGGACGACCAGATCTACCTGCAGCGCGTGCGTGAGCAGCTGCAGAGCGGGCTCGACAGCGGCGTGCGTGCCACGCCGAGTTTCTTCGTCAACGGTCGTATCCAGGACGTCTCCTTCGGACTGCGGGCACTGTTCGACGCGGTCGAAAGCGCCCTGCACGCCGTGCGCAGCTGAAGGGACGGCCGCCTTAAGCCGGGCGCTGGGCCGCGCGCCGCGCTGCTATCCTTGCGCACCTCGCCAGGGTGGTTTTCCGGAGTCCAAGGGTGCGTGCACTATCGTTGACATTCAGGACACTGCTGCTGGCGGCGGCCGCCACGGCCTACGGAGCTGACAGCGTGAGCGACATGCCGAAGGGCGCCGCGCAGGGCGCCGACCCGTATCTGTGGCTCGAGGACATCCACGGCGCCAAGCCCATGGACTGGGTCAAGGCGCAGAACGCGAAATCCACCGCCGTGCTGCAGGCGGACCCGGATTATCAAAAGTACTACGACTCCATCCTGAAGGTGCTGGATGCGACCGATCGCATTCCCTACGGCGAGGTCGACCACCAGTACGTGTTCAACTTCTGGCAGGACGCAGCTCATCCGAAGGGCATCTGGCGCCGCACCAGCGTGGCCGACTACGCGAAGGCCGCGCCCGACTGGGACATCCTTCTGGATCTGGACAAGCTCGCGGCCGACGAACACGAGAACTGGGTGTGGAAGAGCGCCGAGTGCAGCCCCTCGCAGCAGCGCTGCCTGCTGCAGCTGTCGCGCGGTGGCGGTGATGCGGTGGTGGTGCGCGAGTTCGATCCGCGCAGCAAGTCGTTCGTGCCAGATGGCTTTGCACTCACGGAAGCGAAGTCCGCCATCACCTACCTCGATGAGGACACGGTGCTGTTCGGCACCGACTTCGGCGCCGGCTCGATGACGAGCTCGGGCTATCCCCGGCTCGTGAAGCTGTGGAAGCGCCACCAGGTGCAGGCGCAGGCGCGCACGGTATACGAAGGCAAGGACAGCGATGTTGCCTCCGGCGGCGTGGTATTCCATGACCCGAACGGCAAGATTTCACTCGTGCAGCGCGACGTCAGCTTCTTCACCGCCGAGTACTACCTCCTCACGCCGCAGGGCGAGACGCAGCAATTGCCGCTGCCGCTCGGCGCGGACCTGAAGGGCGCACAGGGCCAGAACCTGCTGTTCACGCTGCGCGAGGACTGGACGCCGCCGCAGGGGTCGCGCATTGCGAAGGGCTCACTGGTGGCTTACCACGTCGGGGCTGCGGGGCCGGCCGCGGTGTCGGTGCTGTTCACGCCCGATGCCAGCAGCGCCATCGACGAGGTCGTTGCCGGGCGCGATGCGGTGTACGTCTCGATCTATCACGATGTGACCGGCAGCATCCACGCCTTCCGCGCAGGTGCGCATGGCTGGAGCGACACGGTGCTGGCGCTGCCGGCGAAAGGCTCCACGCACATCGTCTCCGCCAATGCCTGGGGTCCGGAAGTCTATCTGCGCTTCGAGAGCTACACGACGCCGACAACCCTGTACGCCGGCTCCGCGGTCGATCAGCCGCACGCCATCAAGTCGCTGCCGGCGCGCTTCGACGCAAGTAACCTCGCGACGGAGCAGTTCTTCGCCACCTCCGCCGACGGCACGCGCATTCCCTATTTCGTCACCCGCGCCAAGGATCAGCATGGGCCTGCCCCAACGGTTCTCTACGGCTATGGCGGCTTCGAGGTCTCCGAGACGCCGAGCTATTCGGCTAACTTCGGCATGCTGTGGCTCAGCCACGGTGGCGTGTTCGTGGTCGCCAACATTCGCGGCGGCGGTGAATACGGACCGGCCTGGCACCAGGCGGCGCTGCTGGCCAACCGCCAGAAGGCGTATGACGACTTCCAGGCGGTGGCGCAGGACATCGTGCGGCGCGGCATCACGACCGCGAAGCAGCTCGGCATCATGGGCGGCTCCAATGGCGGGCTCCTGGTGAGCGCCAACATGGTCGAGCGGCCGGAGCTGTTCGGCGCGGTGGTGTGCCAGGTGCCGCTGGTGGACATGCTGCGCTACACGCAGATCGGCGCCGGGGCCTCCTGGGAGGCCGAGTACGGCGATCCGGCCAAGCCGGCCGATCGCGCCTGGATTCTCAAGTACTCGCCCTACCAGAACGTGCGCAAGGACAAGCACTATCCGCCGGTGTTGTTCGTCACTGCCACCAGTGACGACCGCGTGACCCCGGTGCATGCGCGCAAGATGGCGGCGCGCATGGAAGAGCAGGGGCACGAAGTGCTGTTCTACGAGAACACCGACGGCGGCCACGCCGCTGCGGCCGACCACAAGCAGGCGGCGGAGATGTGGGCGCTGAGCTTCGTCTACCTGAAGCAGAAGCTGGCGGGCGCCGGCTGACATGGCGCGCCCGGCGATGGCGCTGCGCGCCGGCGGCTGCATGTGCGGTGCGGTGCGCTACGAGGTGCACGGCCCGCTGCGCCCGATCGTCATGTGCCATTGCAGCCAGTGCCGCCGTGTTACCGGGCATTTCATGGCCGCCACGGCAGCGCGGCGCAGCGATTTCAGGCTGCTCTCGGCCGACGAGCTGCAGTGGTACAAATCCTCGCACGAGGCGCGCCGCGGCTTCTGCGGACGTTGCGGCTCGACGCTCTTCTGGGACGGCAACGGCCTTGACTACCTGAGTATCGCGGCGGGCACGCTCGACGATGCGAGCGGACTTGCCGTGGCCTGCCACATCTTCGTCGCCGACAAGGGCGCCTATTACCAGATCAGCGACGGCGCCCCGCAGGTGAGCGGCGGGGCCTTCTCCGTACCGTGGCCCTGATACTGCGTGCGCGCGAACGCGTGGCGGTGCCCTGGAAAAATGGTGGCGGGGTGACGCGTACCGTGGCGGTGCATCCGCCCGGCAGCGACCTGGAGACTTTCGACTGGCGCGTGAGCATCGCCGAAGTTCGCAGCAGCGGTCCGTTCTCCATCTTCAGCGGCGTGGAGCGCCACATGGCGGTGCTGCGCGGACGGCTGTCACTGTCGATCGATGGCGGCGCAGCGCTCATCCTGACGGCCGATTCGGCACCGCTGAGCTTCGCTGGAGACGTGCCCGCGCACGCAGCGCCACTGGGAGGCGAGGTCACCGATCTCAACGTGATGACGCGGCGCGGTCGTTGCAGGGCGCAGCTGCGGCACTGGCCGGGCGGTGCTGCGCCGTTCAGTCCGCACGCCGGTGCCACCCTCATTGTGGCGCTTGGGTCGCTCACCGTGCTCACCGCCACGGGCGAATTGCACTTGGAAGAGTTGGATGCCGCCTGGGTGCCGGAAGGCACGCGCGGCTGGCGCGCTCAGCGCGGCTGGTGAAGCGGGCTGTTACCTCGCACACTTCCAGGGCGAGGCAGCGCGATGAAACTTCCCTCCACGCGCGAGACCGTGCGGGCGGTCGGCCGCAACCTGCTGTCGACCCACCACTGGCGCGCCCGCATCGTGCTATGGACGGCCGGTGCGGCAGTGGGCGGCGCGGCCGTGGCATTTGCCTGGCTCGCCGACCACGCGCAGGCACTGCTGCAGCGCCTGCTGGGTGTGTCCATGTGGTGGCCGTGGCTCCTGGCGCCGTGCGGTTTCGCGCTCATCGCCTGGCTGACGCGCCGCTACTTTCCGGGCGCCGAGGGCAGCGGCATCCCGCAGACGATCTTCACGCAGCAGCCTGATGCCGGGGAGGCCGGCCAGCGGCTGCTGCGGCCGCGCATCGCCCTCGGACGCGCGCTGTTGGCAGCGGCGGGGCTTTTCTGTGGTGGCTCGATCGGCCGCGAGGGCCCGACGGTGCACATGGGAATTCCCGCAGGTCTGCTCGCACCCTCCCTGTCGGTGGGAGCAGGCCTCGGGCAGGTGGCGGCCGACTTGGGCAACCAGGACAGCGCCGTGCCGTCGGCGATTCTGGGCATGTGCGGTTACCTGGCGGGCGTGACTCAGGCGCCGCTCACTTCATTCGTAATCGTCATGGAGATGACCGTGCAGCACGCCATGCTCCTGCCCCTCATGGTGACGGCGGCGATTGCCACGGCAGTATCGAAGCTGCTGTCGCCGCCGCTGTATCAGACGCTCGCGCAGCGCTACCTGCAGGTCACCTAGCTGTCCGCGATGCGCCGCAGGCCCGGCAGGTCGCGCAGCACGATGTGGTTGTAGCGGGCCCTGACGAGGCGTTCGCGCTCGAAGCCTGCCAGATACGCATTGATGGTCTTGCGGGTGACGCCGATCATTTCGCCGATCGCCTGCTGCGACAGCCGCACCACCGGCTGCCCGCCTGCGGCGTGCGTATCGGCCATGATGAGGAGTCGCGCGGCGAGACGCTGCCGCGGCGGCAGCGCGATCAGTTCAGCCAGCGCCCGCACGGTGCGGCGCGTATAGGTGTAGGCGGACGTGGCCAGCGCGCGCCACAGCGTCGGCCACTGCGCGGCAACCTCCTCGAGGCCGCGCTCGGGGACGGCGAGCAGCGTGCACGCGCCGGCGCATACCGCCGTGACGAGCCGCGGGCCGCCGCTGAAGCGCGTGGCATGTCCCAGCACCGCGCCCGCCTCGCAATGGCCGACGAGCACGTTGCGCTTGCCGGCTGCCTGGCAGGAGACGTGCACCACGCCGCTGATGACGATGATCAGACCGCGCTGCTCATCGCCCTCGGCCTGCGCCCACTCGCCGGGATGCAGCTGCAGCAGCCGGCCGTGTGCCAGCAGGGCTTCGGCCAGCGCCAGCGGCTCGCCGCGCAGCCAGTCTGCCTCGCGCAGCACCGAGAGTGCCGCCTCGCGTGCCAAAGTCATGTGCAAAAGTAACGCCGGTGACAATCCCGGGCAAGCGCCCGTACTACATTGACGGGCGCAAGGGGGTCGCAGCATGAGTGGCGCAACGCCGGAGCCGGGTCGGAAAGTCGTGCGGATCGGCGGCGCCTCGGCGTTCCTGGTCGACAGCGCGCTGGGCGTGCCGCAGCTGCTGGACAGCAAGGGTATCGACTACCTGATCTTCGACTATCTCGCCGAAGCCTCCATGGGCCTCCTCGGCCGCATGCAGGCCGCAGATCCGGCCGGCGGTTTCGGGGCGGATTTCTTGAGCGTGCACGTCGGTCCGCACCTGGCCGAGATCGCCCGCCAGAAAATCAAGGTCGTGGCCAACGCCGGCGGCCTCAATCCCGCAGGACTTGCCGCAGCGCTCGAGCGCCTGATCGCGCAGGCCGGTGTAGCGCTGAGCGTCGCCTACATCGACGGCGACGACCTGCGGCCGCAGCTGGCGGCGCTGCGCGCGGCCGCACCGCGCGACATGTTCACCGGCGCGCCATTCCCGCAGCAGCAGGTGATCAGCGCCAACGCCTACCTCGGCGGTTTCCAGATCGCGGCGGCGCTGGCGCGCGGTGCCGACATCGTGATCACCGGCCGTGTGGTCGACAGTGCCCTGGCGCTCGGTCCGCTGATTCACGAATTCGGCTGGCGCGCCGATGACTACGACCGGCTGGCGGCCGGCACGCTCGCCGGGCACCTGCTCGAGTGCGGCGCCCAGGTCACCGGCGGCACCTTCACCGACTGGCGCAGCGTGCCGCGCTGGGAGGACATCGGCTTCCCGATCGGCGAATGCCACGCCGACGGCACGCTCGTCATCACCAAGCCCGCAGGCTCCGGGGGCCTCGTGTCGGTCGGCACGGTGGCCGAGCAGCTGCTGTACGAGGTGAGCGACCCGGCCGACTACATCGTCGCCGACGTACGCTGCGACTTCACCGCCGTGACGCTCGAGCAGGAGGGTCCCGATCGGGTGCGCGTACGTGGCGCCCGCGGCCGGCCCGCCACCGATACCTACAAGGTGTGCATCAGTTACGAGGAGGGCTGGCGCGCCATCGCCTACCAGCCGCTCATCGGTGAGGAGGCACCGCTGAAAGCGCAGCGCCAGGGACAGGCACTGTTTGCGCGCACGCGGCGCCTGCTGCGCTCACGTGACCTGCCGGACTTCACCGCGGCCAGCTGCGTCGTGATCGGCGCCGAGCGCAGCTTCGGTGCGCATGCGCAGCCGGGCGGCGCGCGCGAGATCGTCTGCAAGCTGGTGGCGGATCATCCGCTAAAGCTCGGCGCGGACCTGTTCGCCCGCGAGCAATGGACGGCGATCTCCGGCATGTCGGTCGGCACCTCCATCAATCTTGCCACCCAGGTGCTGCCGGTGACCGGCCTGTTCCTGTGCCTGATCCCCAAGCACCAGGTGAGCCCGCGCCTCACGTTCCGCGGCTCGAGCGAGACATTGCCGGACGCAGCCGGCGTCGCGGCGCAGCCGCCTGCTGCGCCCGCACCCCTGATGCCTGCAGCCGTGACAGGGGAGGCGCCGGTCGAGCTCCTGCGTCTCGCCTGGGCACGCAGCGGCGACAAGGGCCGACTGTTCAACGTCGCCGTGATCGCGCGGCGGGCGGAGTACCTGCCGTGGCTGCGCGCCGCGCTGACGCCGCAGGCGGTCGGCGAGTGGTACCGTCATCTGGGACGCGATGGACAGCCGCCGCCGGTGGACCGCTACGACGTCCCGGGCGTGCACGCGGTCAATCTGGTCGTGCGCGATTCGCTCGAGGGCGGCATCAATGCCAGCACGCAGCTGGATCCGGCCGCCAAGGGCATGGCACAGCTGCTGCTGCGTTTCCCCGTGCCGGTGCCGGCGAAACTCGCCGCTCAGCTGGCGGGCGGCCGCCCCGGCGGTCAATAGGTTCATTTAGGAGAGGAGTACACCAGTGGCCGCGGAAGACTATTCCTACCTGATGAAGGGACTCAAAAAGGTGCCCACCGACAGCAGCGTGCTGGTGAGCTCGTCCAAGTACCTGAACGATGCGCGCATCCGCGACTGGGTGGCGACGCACCTGCTGCGCAAGAACGGCCCCGATGCACCCACGCCGTCCGACCCGATGCCGCTGGTGCTGGCGCTGCGCGAGGTGCAGGACATCGGGCGCATCAACGAGCTGTTCGCCGTCGAGCGGCGCAAGAACGCCGCGCTCGACGAATGGTTCCGTGCCGGCCACGTGTCGACCTTCAAGCGCGAGGACCTCGCCCGCTATCCGCCCGGCAGCTGCGGCGGCATCTTCTACCGGCAGCTGATGGACAACGACCTGCAGGTGGACATCGTGCCGCCTTACAAGGCGCAGAATGACTACCAGTACTTCTTCCTGCGCGCCGGCCAGACGCACGACCTCGAGCACATCCTGGGCGGCGGCGGCTTCGACTTCATCGGCGAACTGGTGCCGTATTACATGCGCCTCACCAATCTGTTCGTGCACCTGAGTGCCGAACTGGCCGGCGAGCTGTCGGTGTTTTCGATCCTGTCCTCCACGCGCATCATCACGCGCGCCGTGCTGCACTACCCGCAGACCTGGTTGACCGTTGTGGATGCCATGGAGCGCGGCGCCGCCGTGGGACGCGAATCCGCGCCTCTTTACCTGCTGCGCTGGGAGGACGTATTCGAGCTCACCCCACAGCAGGCCCGCGCCAAGTGCGGCATCCGCGGCGTGCGCGAAGCCGATACCAAGACGGCATCCGCGTTCTGGTGCTGAAAGCCGGGCCGCGCCCGTTGCCCCGTCATAGGGCATCTGCGGGCGTTTAGATAGGCGGGCGGCCGCGATCATGACGCGTACGCGCTAGCGGTCGTCCCATTTGGATCACAGCGCCGGGGTGGGCACTGTCAGGCTGTCGCTCTGTTTCCTAGTGACCGCGGAGCCTGCGTGAAATTTGCCACCGACCATCCCTATGTGCTCGCCGCGAGTTGCCCGAGCCGAATGGGCACGACCGCTGCCATCACCGGTTTTCTGGCTGCGCGGCGTCTCTACCTCATGGAGATGCACCAGTTCGACGACACCATTTCGCAGCGCTTCTTCGTGCGCATCACCTTCTGCGGCGTGCAGGGCGAGACGCCGGACCTGGCCAGACTGCGCGCCGAGTTTGCGCCGGTGGCCGCAGCCGAGGAGCTCGAGTGGCGCATCCAGGACAGCCAGGTGCGGACGCGGGTCCTCATCATGGTGTCGAATTTCGATCACTGCCTGGAGGACCTGCTGTACCGTCACCGCACCGGCGAGCTCAAGATGGACGTTACCGCGGTGGTATCCAACCACGTGACGCTGCAGCCGATCGCGACGCGGCACAACCTGCCGTTCTTCCACCTGCCGGTGACGCCGGCCACCAAGCCCGAGCAGGAGCGGCGGCTGCTCGAGCTGATCGATTCCACCGGCACGGAGCTGGTCGTGCTGGCGCGCTACATGCAGATTCTCTCCGACGAGTTGTCCGGCAAGCTGCGCGGACGCGCCATCAACATCCACCACTCCTTCCTGCCGGGCTTCAAGGGCGCCAAGCCCTACCACCAGGCTTACGATCGCGGCGTGAAGGTCATCGGCGCCACCGCGCACTATGTGACGCATGATCTCGATGAGGGTCCGATCATCGCGCAGGTCGTGGAGCACGTCGATCACGGCTACACGCCCGAGATGCTGGTCGCGGCCGGGCGCGACTCGGAGCGGCGCGCGCTGTCGACGGCCGTGCGCTATGCCATCGAGCAGCGCGTGTTCCTCAACGGGGGCCGCACCGTCGTCCTGCGGTGAAGGGCCGCGCGCAGCCGCCCGCGTGCTACCGTGCCGCCGTGGAAAAAATGCACAGCCGGCTCAGCCGCCCGGAGTGCGCAGGTGCAGGCCGGACGGGTCCGGCGCGATCAGCGGCGGTGACGGGCTGCCGCGCACGGTCCCGAAGCGCGTTCCGCTAATCCAGTCACGCGTCGCCGCCTCGATCTCCTGGGCGCTGCGCGCGACGAAGTTCCACCACAGCAGGATCTCTTCGGCAAATGGCACCCCGCCGATGATGATCAGGTGCGCGGCCGCTGCGCAGCTGATCTCCACATGGTCGCGGCCCGTTCCCAGGTAGAGGAGGGTGCCGGGCGCGAGGACTTCGCCGGCGACCACGGCGGTGCCGCTCAGCACCAGCACCCCATGCTCAAATTCGCTCGTCAGCGGCAGGGCGAGCGCGGCTGCGCCGCGCGCCTGCAGGTCGACCCCCATCAGGGGCGAGAACGTCTGCGCCGGTGACGTGCGGCCGACGGCACTGCCGGCGAGCACGCGCACGCTGAAACCCTCCAGCTGCAGCAGCGGCAGGTGCGGGTGGTTGCGGAACGCCGGCGTGCGATGGCGCTCGGCCGCCGGCAGCGCGATCCACAGCTGCACGGCGTGCAGGCGCTCGTAGCGCGGCGCCTCGCCCGGTTCGGCGCTGTCCTCGGAGTGCGAGATGCCGGCGCCGGCGGTCATGAGGTTGACCTGCCCGGGCGTGATGAGCTGCTCGTTGCCGAGGCTGTCACGGTGCATCACCGCGCCTTCGATCATCCAGGTGAAGGTCTGCAGGCCGATGTGCGGGTGCGGGCCGACGTGCAGGCCGGCACCGGCGGCGACCGCCACCGGACCGGCGTGATCCAGAAAGCACCAGGCGCCGATGGTGCGACGCCGGACATTGGGCAGCGCACGGCGGATGATGAGTCCGCCGCCGATCTCGGCGGTACGCGTCGCGATGCGCTCGCTCTGGCTCATTCGCGCACCAGTGCTTCGATGCGCGTGTCCGGCACCAGCCAGATCAGCAGGACGGCGACGTACAGCGACATGGCGATCCATGGGCGCACGAATGCCAGCGGCACCGCGACCAGGTACATGGCGAGCGTTATCTTGCCCTTGCGGTCGTGGCCGAGCGCGACCGCCAGCTGCGAGTCGCGGCCGTTGAGGGCGATCAGCTGCTGCTGCAGGACGATGTAACACACCGCCGCCCCGACCAGCACGACGCCGTAGCTGGCGGTGGGCAGCGGCGTAAAGCCGCTCTCGTCGATCCAGCGGATGACGAACGGCACCAGCGACAGCCAGAACAGCAGCGCCAGGTTCGCCCACAGCACCTTGCCGTTCACGTGTTCAGCGGCGTGCAGCATGTGATGGTGATTGTTCCAGAAAACGCCGACGTTAATGTAGCTCAGCAGGTAGGCGAGCAGAACCGGCACGTCCGCCTGCAGCGCCGCGAGATCTGCACCATGCGGCACGCGGATCTCGAGCACCATGATCGTGATGATGATGGCGACCACACCATCGGTGAAGGCCTCCAGCCGCGCGGTATTCATGCGCGAATGCTACGGACATTCGTGCGGCTAAGCCATTATAAAACCAGCAGATAGCCGCTGCGCTGCGCAGCCGGTGCTAAGCTTCCGGCCTGTTGCTGGCTTGCGGGGGTCTCATGAGCAACAGCCGCATCTTCATCGCCCTGCGTGACGAGCTGCTGCGCCGGCGCAGCGACTACGACGGCGCATGTCGCGACTTCAGCTGGCCGCAGTTCACTCGCTTCAACTGGGCGCGCGACTATTTTGACGTGATCGCCCAGGGCAACGATCAGCCCGCGCTGCGGGTCGTCGACGATGAAGGCGCCGATCAGACGGCATCGTTCGCCGCGGTGGCGCAGCGCTCGCGGCAGGTGGCCTCGTTCATGGCCGCGCTCGGGGTCACGCGCGGCGATCGTGTTCTCGTCATGCTGCCGAACTGCGTCGCGTTGTGGGAGAGCATGCTCGCGCTGATCCGGCTGGGCGCGGTGATGATTCCGGCCAGCACGCTGCTCGAGCGCGACGATCTGGCCGACCGCCTGGAGCGCGGGCACGTCAAGGCGGTGCTCACCGAGGCGCAGTTTGCGCCGCGCTTCAGTACGCTGCCGGGCGCACCGGTGCGCATCGCAGTGGGGCCAGCGGTGCCGGGCTGGACGCAGTTCAGCGCATCGCACGCGGCGCCGGACGATTTCACCAGCGCCGACACCGGTGCCGATGAGCTCATGCTGCTGTACTTCACCTCCGGCACTACCGCTCGTCCGAAGCTGGTGGCGCACAGCCACACGAGCTATCCGGTCGGCCATCTGACGACCATGTACTGGCTGGGACTCAAGCCCGGCGACGTGCATCTGAATCTGAGCTCGCCCGGCTGGGCGAAGCACGCCTGGTCGTGCTTTTTCGCGCCGTGGAACGCGCAGGCGACGGTGCTCGCCTACCACTATCAGCGCTTCGACGCGCGTGCGCTGCTGGCGAAACTGGTGGAGTGCCGCGTGACCACCTTCTGTGCGGCACCGACCGTTTGGCGCATGCTGATCCAGCAGGATCTGCGTCAGTGGCAGGTCAACCTGCGCGAAGCTGCGAGCGCCGGCGAGCCCCTCAACCCGGAAGTGATCGCACAGGTGGCGCAGGCCTGGGGCATCACCATTCGCGATGGCTTCGGGCAGACCGAGACCAGCGCCATGATCGGCAATCCGCCCGGCCAGCCGCTGAAGCCCGGCTCGATGGGACGGCCGCTGCCAGGGTGTCCGGTGGTGCTGCTGGATACTCAGAACCAGCCGGCGCAGGAGGGCGAGATCTGCCTCGATCTGTCACAGCGCCCGCTCGCGCTCATGCAGGAATACCTGGACGATGCCGAGCGCACCGGCAGCGCCATGGGCGCCGGCTACTACCACAGCGGCGATGTGGCGACGCGCGATGCCGATGGCTATCTCACCTACGTCGGCCGCATGGACGATGTCTTCAAATCATCCGGCTATCGCATCAGCCCGTTCGAGCTGGAAAGCGTGCTGATCGAACACGAAGGCGTGGCCGAAGCGGCCGTGGTGCCCAGCCCCGACGCGCTGCGCTTGGCGGTGCCCAAGGCGTTTGTGGTGCTGGCGGCGGGATTTGCCGCCGATGCAGCCACCGCCGCCGCCATCCTCGCGCACGTGCGGGCGCGCGTTTCACCCTACAAGCGCATCCGCCGGCTTGAGTTCGCAGCACTGCCCAAGACCATCTCGGGCAAGATCCGCCGCGTCGACCTGCGCCGCCTGGAGGAGGCGCGCGGGGACGCGAGCGCCCGCCGGCCGCAGGAGTTCTGGGAAGAGGATCTGCGCGACGCACAGACCTGAGCGTCTCCCTCACTCTGGGGAGCCGCACCTGGCGAGGCAGTGTTAACCTGATGGCGTGCTTCCGCAGCGCAAACAGGCCACGGCGTGAGCGACGCCGCCGTCGTACCCCGCGAGCTCACGCAACAACGCCTGAATCGCGGTTACGCGCTCATCGCCGCTTACCGCCGCGACCAGCACTACAGCGTCGCTGATCTGCTGGAGGCGCGCGCTGCGGATGCCGCGGCGCGGCCCTTCATCGTGTTCGAGGGGCGCAGCGTGAGCTTCGGCGAGATGAACGCGCTCGCCAACCGCATCGCGCACGCAGCGCTCGCCGCGGGCCTCAAGCGCGGCGAGGTGGTGGCGCTCACCATGGACAACCGGCCTGAGTTTCCCATGGTGTGGCTGGGGCTCGCCAAGGCAGGAATCGTCACCGCGCTGCTCAACACCTCGGCGCGCGGCCGCGTCTTGCAGCATGCGCTCGAGCAGACCGGTGCGCGCGCCCTGATATTCGGGCCGGAGTGCGCCGCGCACGTGGCCACGCTCGGGGCGGGCGAGCTGCCACGACTGTTGTTCGAGCTGCGAGATCCGGCACGTGCTGCCGGTAACGAGAGGCTGCCGCTGCCGGCACGCTCGCTGGATGAGATGCTGGCGACGGCATCGGCGCACAATCCCGATGCGGCGCTGCGTGCGCAGGTGCGTCTGTGCGATCCGCTCTATTACATCTTCACCTCCGGCACCACCGGGCTGCCGAAGGCGGCGCTCATGAGCCATCTGCGCTTTCTCAACGCCGGCGGAGTCATCGCGGGCCTGCTGGAGCTGAAGCGCGACGCGGACGTGCTCTACAACGTGCTGCCGCTCTATCACGGCGCCGGCGGCATGGTGGTGGTGTCGGCGGCATTGCACCTGGGAATTCCGATTGTCCTGCGCCGCCGCTTCAGCGCGAGTGAGTTCTGGAGCGACGTGCGCGAGCACCAGGTGACGGCCTGGTACTACATTGGCGAGATCTGCCGCTATCTTCTCAACCAGCCACCGCAGGCAGACGACCGCGCGCATACGCTGCGCCGCATGAGCGGCGCGGGTCTCAAGGCGGATGTGTGGCAGGCATTCCAGGAGCGCTTTGGCATCGAGGTCATCTGCGAGGGATTGGGCTCGACCGAGGCGAATTACGGACTCACCAACGTCGACAACAAGATCGGCTCGGTGGGCCGGCTGCCGTACCCGGAGCGCAGTAACATCCGGGTCGTGCGCTATGACGTGGAAAACGGTGACTATCGGCGCGGCCCCGACGGCAAGCTCGCCCTGTGCGAGGCGGAAGAGGTCGGCGAGCTGATCGCGGAAGTGCTCGATGGTCCGACCGCTGCCGGCTTCTTCGAGGGCTACACCTCCCATGCCGCGACGGAGGCCAAGCTGCTGCGCAACGTATTTCGCGACGGCGACCGCTGGGTGCGCTCGGGCGACCTCGTCCGCTTCGACGCAGACGGCTATTTCTATTTTGTCGATCGCGTCGGCGACACCTTTCGCTGGAAGGGCGAGAACGTCTCCACCGACGAGGTCGCCCAGGTGCTGACGCAGTTTCCGGGCGTGGCGGTGGCCAACGTCTATGGCGTGCGCGTGCCGGGCAACGAGGGGCGCGCCGGCATGGTGGCGCTGACGCTCGCCGCAGGTGTGCCGTTCGCGCCACGCGAATTCCACGAGTTCGCCAGCCGCAGGCTCGCCGGCTACGCGCTGCCGCTGTTCGTGCGCCTGACCGCGCACGCTGACCTCACCACGACTTTCAAGCTGCGCAAGATCGACCTGCAGCGCGCCGGCTACGATCCCGAGCGCAGCGGCGATCCGTTGTGGGTGAGCGATGCGCGCGCCGGCCGCTACGTGCCCCTGAGCGCCGCGGCCCTCAGCGCCCTCGAAATCGCGCCATTCGGCGGGGACTGAAGCACCGTGCAGGTTGCCTACAGCCCCGCCCAGCAGCAGCTGCGCCACGAGTTTCGCGGCTATCTCGCGCGACTCATGACGCCCGCGGTGCGCGCCGCGACACGCGATCGCGAAAGTGGTCCGGCCTATCGTGAAGTGATCCGCAGGATGGGTCGCGACGGCTGGCTCACCCCGGGCTGGCCGCACGAATACGGCGGCCGGGGACTGGATCCGCTGGCGCAGAAGATCGTGCTCGAGGAGCTGTGGCTGGCGCAGGCGCCGTTCCCGTTCGTCACCGTTAACACGATCGGTCCGGCACTCATCCGCCGCGGTACCGCGGCGCAGAAGCAGGCACTCCTGCCGCGCATCGCGAGCGGCGAGCTGAATTTTGCGGTGGGCTACACCGAGCCCACGGCCGGCACGGATCTCGCCGCACTCAAGACCGCGGCGGTGCAGGATGGCGATGAGTGGGTGATCAACGGCCAGAAGATCTTCACCAGCGGGGCCGAGGGCGCCGACTACATCTGGCTGGCGGCCCGCACCAACCCGGCCGCCGCCGCGCATCGCGGCATCACGATCTTCATGCTCGATACGCGGCTGCCGGGATTCTCGGTGTCACCCATCTACACCGTCGGCGGGATACGCACCAACGTCACCTACTACGCCAACGTGCGTGTGCCGGCCGGGATGGTGGTCGGCGAGGTCAACGGCGGCTGGCAGCTCATCACCGAACAGCTCAACCACGAGCGGGTGGGACTGGCGGCTCTCGCCTACGGTGCGCAGGGCTGCTTCGATGAAACCCTCGCCTGGGCGCGCAGCACGCCGGCCGCGGGCGTGGCGCGGGTCATCGACCAGCCGTGGGCACAGCTGGCACTCGCCCAGTGCTACGTGCTGCTGCAGGCCTACGCGGTCCTCGGCAACCGCGTCGCCTGGCAGGTGGCGCAGGGCGAGACGCGCGCCGAGCTTGCCAGCGCCTGCAAGGTATTCAGCACCGAGAGCTACGTCGAAGTGCTGAGGCTGCTGCTCGAAGTGACAGGCTCGGCGGGTCTCCTGCAGGAGGGCTCACCCGGAGCGCTGCTGCAGGGGCGTCTGGAGAGCGAGTATCGCCGCTGCCAGATCAACACCTTCGGCGGTGGCGCGACCGAAGTGCTGCGCGACATGGTGGCGCAGATGGCGCTCAACCTGCCGCGCGCCGCGGCGGGCAGATAAGCATGCGCGAACCGGTGCCGACCCCTCAGTGGTTGAGCGCGCTGCGCAGTCACGTCGGCGCGCCGGCGGCCGCGCCGCGCACCGCGCCCGACCCCGTCAATGTGCCGATGATCCGCCGCTGGTGCGAGGCGATGGGGGAGACCAGCCCGCTGTATCGCGACGCGGCGGGCGCGCAGCGCCCCAATGGCCAGGGCGTGATCGCACCGCCTGCCATGCTGGAGGTGTGGACCATGGGGCGCTACCGCGCCGACGGCAAACGCGAGCGGGGCAACCTGCGCGGCATCGATGAGCTGGACGCGGCAGGCTTCACCTCCGTGGTGGCCACCAACCTCGAGCAGACTTACCTGCGCGACCTGCAGCCGGGAGATCTGCTGACCGAGCAGGTGCTGCTCGAGAGCGTGTCGGACGAGAAGCGCACGGCTTTAGGCGACGGCCACTTCCTCGACTACAGCTATCGCTTCACTGACCAGCACGGTGCGCTGGTGGGCACGATGCACTTCCGCATCCTCAAGTTCCGCCCGGCAGCGCAACCCACCGGGCGCGCCGCGCCGGCGGCGGCCGCACCACAGCGCCCACCGCATCCGCGGCCGGCGATCACGCGCGACAGTGCGTTCTTCTGGGACGGCCTCAGGGAGCGCCGCCTGCTGCTGCGCAAGTGCGCACGCTGCGCGCACCTGCACCACCCGCCCGGGCCCATGTGCCCGCGCTGTCACAGCCTGGAGTGGCAGACGCAGGCGGCCAGCGGCCGCGGCACGATCCACAGCTTCGTCATCGTGCACCAGCCGCAGCTGCCGGGATTCGATTACCCGCTGCCGGTGGCGCTCATCGACCTGGAGGAAGGGGTGCGCCTGGTGGCCGACCTTGCCGGCATCAGTGCCGCGCAGGCGCGCATCGGCCTGCCGGTCGAGGTGCAGTTCCTCGAGGTCGAGCCCGGCTACATGCTGTACGCCTTCGGTCCGCGGCGCAGCTCCTAAAGACCCATGGACTTCAGCTACAGCGAAGAACAGCAGGCGCTGCGCGAACTCGCGACGCGTCTCCTCGGGCAGCGCTTCACCGATGCGCACCGCAAGGCGTTCGCGCGCGGCGGCGCGCCATACGATGCGGAACTGTGGGCGATGCTCGCGCGCGCGGGACTCTTGGGCACGGCGTTCAGCGCCGCCGCCGGCGGCTCGGGCCTCGGGCTCACCGAGCTTGGGCTGCTGCTGGAAGAGCAGGGGCGCTCGCTGGCGCAGCTGCCGCTCATGGCCACCCTGGTGCTCGGCGCACTGCCGGTGCAGCGCTTCGGCACGCCGGCGCAGCGCGCGCTGCTGCCACGCATCGCCGCGGGCGAGCTGCTCGTGACCGCCGCGCTGGAGGAACCTGCGGGCGGCGACCTGCAACGGCCGGTCACGGCGGCTGCGGCATCTGCTCAGGGCTGGGCAGTGACGGGCGTCAAGACCTGCGTGCCGTATGGCGCCCAGGCGCAGCATCTGCTGGTCGCGGCGCGTATCGAGGCCGGCAGCGGGCTGTTCCTGGTCGACCGCGGCGCGCCGGGCGTACGCATCGAGCCACAGCGCTCTACCAGCGGCGAGCCGCAGGCGCTCGTCACGTTTAGCGGCGTGCGGCTTGCACCGGGCGACCTCGTGGGCGATCAGCATGGTGAGGCGCTCGCGTGGCTGATCGAGCGCGCGCACGTGGCGCTGGCTGCGCAGCAGCTGGGGGTGGTGGAGGAGGCGCTGCGCCGTACCGCGGCCTATGTCAGCGAGCGGCAGCAGTTCGGGCGCCCGTTAGGCAGCTTCCAGGCCGTGCAGCACCGTCTCGCCGACGGCTACATCGCAGTCGAGGCCCTGCGCTCGGCGTACCTGCGGGCCGTGTGGGCGCTCGATCACGACGTGCCGGACGCAGCCGCGGTACGGGCCGCGAAATGGTGGGCCGCGCGCGCCGGCCACCAGGTCACGCACACCGCGCAGCATCTGCACGGCGGTTTGGGAGCCGACGTCGAGTACCCGATCCACGCGTTCTTCCTGCGCGCCAAACAACTGGAACTGTCCCTCGGCGGCGCCACGCAGATGCTGGCCGAAATCGGCGCGCAGCTGGCCGGTGACGGCGTGCCGGCATTTACCTGAAGAGCGAGAGCGCCGTGCAACAGGCAATCGATTTTGACACACTCAGCGAGGGCGACACGCTGCCGCCGCTGACGGTCGCCGTCACGCCGTCCGCCATCGTCGCCGGCGCACTCGCCAGCGGCGACTTCGAGGTCGTGCATCACGACAGCCGCGCCGCCCGCGAACGCGGCACGCCCGACATCTTCATGAACATTCTGACGACCAACGGCTACGTGCAGCGTTTCGTCAACGACTGGGCCGGCCCCGCCGCGCGCATCCGCGGCATCGAGATTCGTCTGGGTGTGCCCAACTTCGCCGGCGACTCGCTGCGCTTCACCGGTGTGGTGCTGAAAAAGGAGCGCGCTGGCAGGCACAAGCTGGTGGCGGTCGCCGTGCGCGGCGCCAATGCGCTCGGCGAGCACGTGGCTGCGACCGTGCGCGTGGTGCTGCCATGAACCATCCGCTGCGCGATGCCGCCGCGGTGGTGGGGATCGGTGCCACCGAGTTCTCCAAGGATTCCGGGCGCAGCGAACTGCAGCTGGCGGTGGAGGCCATCACGGCCGCGCTGGCGGATGCGGGGCTGCGCTGCGACGAGGTGGATGGCCTGTGCACCTACGCCATGGACAAGAATCCCGAGATCGAAGTGTTCCGCAACATCGGCGGCCGTGAGCTGAAGTTCTTCAGCCGCATCGATTACGGCGGCGGCGCGGCCTGCGCGCCGCTGCTGCAGGCGGCGCTGGCGGTGCACAGCCGCGTGGCGGAAGTGGTGGTGTGTTATCGCGCCCTCAACGAACGTTCGCAGTACCGCTTCGGCCAGGCCTTCGTGCCGCCGGCCGTTCCCAATGCCGAGGCGGCCAACTGGAGCTGGAGCGTCCCGTTCGGGCTGGCGTCTCCGGCGGCGTGGGTGGCCATGGCGGCGCGGCGCTATATGCACGATTTCGGTGCGACGAGCGAGGATTTCGGCCGGGTGTCCGTGGCCTGTCGCCGGCACGCGGCCGAGAACCCGCACGCCTGGTTCTACCGCCGGCCGATCACGCTCGCGGAACATCAGGCTTCGCGCTGGATCGTCGAGCCGCTGCACCTGCTCGATTGCTGCCAGGAGAGCGATGGGGCGGTGGCGGTGGTGGTGACCAGCGCCGCGCGCGCCCGGCACCTGCGGCAGAAACCCGCCCTGATCCGCGCCGCCGCCCAGGGTGCAACCGATGACCAGATGAACATGACGAGTTTCTACCGGCCGGACATCTCGGCGCTGTCGGAACTGGGACTGGTGGCGCAGCAGCTGTACGCCATGGCGCAGCTCGGCGCCGCTGACATCCAGACCGCGGTGCTGTACGACCACTTCTCGCCCTTCGTGCTGCCGCAGCTGGAGGTTTTCGGCTTCTGCCGCCGGGGCGAGGCCAAGGATTTCATCCGTGACGGCAACATCGAGATCGGCGGCCGCCTGCCGGTCAATACGCACGGCGGGCAGCTCGGCGAGGCCTACATCCACGGCCTCAACGGCGTCGCCGAGGCGGTGCGCCAGGTGCGCGGCACGGCGGTGAATCAGGTGCCTGCGGTCAGCAACGTGCTGGTGACCGCCGGCACCGGCGTACCGACCAGCGGCGCAATCCTCGCCGTCGCCTGAAGGCCGCAAAGCGCCTGGTTTATGATGGCGGCATGATCGACCCGACCATCAGCGCACTGCTCGCCGGCTGCTTTGCGCTGCTGTTCCTCAGTGCCGCCTCACACAAGCTGCTGCAGCCGCAAGCCTTCGCGGCGACCTTCGTCGCCTATCGCATCCTGCCGACCCGGCTGGCGTCCCTGTCGCGCCTGGTGCCACTGCTGGAGGGTGTCGTGGGCATCTCGCTCCTCAGTGGCGCGGCGCGCCCGGCGGCCGCAGCCGCCGGCGCGCTGCTGCTCGCGCTGTACGCCGGCGTGGTCGGGCTCAATCTGCAGCGCGGCCGCCGCGACCTTGCCTGCGGCTGCGGCGGCCCGAACGATCGCCGCCCGATTGCCGCCTGGATGGTTTGGCGCAACCTGATTCTGGCGCTGCTGCTGGCCCTGCTGTGGCTGCCCGTGGGCGGCAGGTCGCTGCATGCCGTCGATGCCCTGACCATCGGTGCCGGCACCGCCGTGGCCTCACTCTTATATATGAGCCTCGAGGGCCTGCTCGGGCGTCTGGCGCCGCGCGCCGCACTGCTGCGGGGTGCCGCGTGAACGCACTCGCCCTGTCTAATGGGGTGCTGTGGATCCTGGTACTGCTGCTGTCGGCGGTGGTGCTGGCGCTGGTACGCCAGGTGGGCGTGCTGCACGAGCGCATCGCCCCGGCCGGTGCGCTCATGCTGAACCGCGGCCTCACCGTCGGCTCACCGGCGCCGGTGCTGGAAGTTGCCGATCTCGATGGACGTTCGCATCAGGTGGGCAGCGCGCGCGGCGACGGCCGCAGCACGTTACTGCTGTTCGTCTCGCCCACATGCCCGGTGTGCAAGACCCTGTTGCCGGCCGTGAGGTCCAGCCGCAGCGACGAGCGCGCCTGGCTGGATGTGATCCTGGCAAGCGATGGTGATGGCGCGGAGCAGCGCGAGTTCGTGCGCGCCCAGCAGCTCGAGGGCATACCCTACGTCGTCTCGGCCGCGCTCGGCCTGGCCTACCAGGTGAGCCGGCTGCCGTTTGCGGCGCTGCTGGACGAGCAGGGCATCTTGCGCGCCCGCGGTCTGGTGAACTCGCGCGAGCATCTCGAGAGCCTGTTCGAAGCCAAGCGTCTCGGCGTGGCTTCGCTGCAGGAGTACTTTTCCGGCGCGCTGTGAACAGCGCGGGGAGCGCCGATGGATGAACAACCGATCGATGCCGCAGTCTTGGCGGTGCTTGCCGATTACGAGGAGCGGGCCCGGCGCGAAGAGGCACTGTGGAGCACGCTCTCGGGCGACGAGGCGGCGCGGCGCCGTGACGAGATGCTGCTGCCGGTGGGGCGCGCCACCGGTACCTTGATGAATATCCTCATCAAGGAGGCGGAGGCGCTGCGCATCCTGGAGGTCGGCAGCTCCTACGGCTACTCGACCACGTGGCTGGCTGAAGCGGCACGCGCCGTGGACGGCAAGGTCATCTCGCTGGAGCTGCGCGCCGCCAAGACCGAATATGCGCGCGCGCAGCTGGCGCGGGCAGCCCTCGATGGCTACGTCGAGTTTCGCATCGGCGATGCGCTGGCATCGCTCGCGCAGCTGCCCGGTCCATTCGATTTCGTGCTGATCGACCTGTGGAAGGACATGTACGTGCCGGTGTTCGAGCAGCTGCACGCAAAGCTGGCGCAGGGTGCGATCGTGATCGCCGACAACATGCTGCAGCCGGAAAGCGCACGCGTGCACGCGCGTGCCTACCGCGACAGGGTGCGCGTTGCGCGCGACATGACCTCGGTGCTGTTGGCCGTCGGCAACGGCCTGGAGGTCAGCCGCTATCAGTGAGGGCGATCTCGACGCGCTTGTTGTGCTTGCCCTCGCTGCGGATCTTCAGCACGCGGATGCCCGCGATCTCGGCGATGTTCGCCACGTGGGTACCGCCGCACGGCTGCAGGTCGATGCCCGGGATCTTCAGCAGGCGTACGCGGCCGGCGCCGCGGGGCGGCTGCACGCTCATGGTCTTCACCAGCTCCGGCTGCGCCTCCAGCTCTGCATCGCTGATCCACACGGTCACGGTTGCTACGGCGCGGGCGATCAGCGCATTGGTTTCGTGCGCAATATGCTCGGCGTTGAGCAAACTGAGCTCGATGTCGAAATCCAGGCGCGCCTTGTCGGGCACGATGTTGCCGCCGGTCACGGGCGCGGTGATGACGCACGACATGAGGTGCAGGGCAGTGTGCAGGCGCATGAGTCGATAGCGTCGCGGCCAGTCGATCTCGAGGGTGACCGTTTCGCCGACCTGCGGCAGGACGCTGCCGGGTGCGGCAAGGTGCAGCACGCCGTCTGCGCCTTCGCCCTTGCGCGTGTCGGCGATGGCGATGAGCGAGCCGTCGCCGCGGCGCATGCTGCCGCTGTCGCCGGCCTGCCCGCCACCTTGGGGGTAGAAGACGGTACGGTCGCACTCGATGCCGCGTGCGCCGACGGCCGTCACCTGTGCGCTCGTGCTGCGCCGGTAGGCGTCCTCGCGGAACAGTAGCTCGGTACTCATGACGGTGATCGCTCCGGGCTGCGCTAGAATCTGCCAATCATGGCTGCTTACGCCTATCGCATCCTGAATGTCTTCACGCAGCCCGGGGCGCCCCTCAGCGGCAATCCGCTGTGCGTGTTCGAGCGGGCGCAGGCGTTCGAGGCTGAGAGAATGCAGGCGCTCGCACTGCAGTTCAACCTTTCCGAGACGACTTTCATCCTGCCCTCGGAACGGGCTAACGCCGCGGTGCGAATTTTCACGCCGACCTACGAGATGCCCTTCGCCGGCCATCCGACGCTCGGCACCGCGCACGTATGCCGCGCTCTGGGCCTGGGCGGGGATCGGGTGACGCTCGAGATGGCGGCCGGCAACATCGCGGTGTTTGCCAGCGGCGATCGCTGGACGCTGCAGGCGAGGCAGCCCACCTGGCGCGAGGTGCCCGAGCCACGGCTGACGCTGGCGGCGATGCTCGGGCTGGAGGAGCGCGATATCGGCGAACGGCCGCTGTGGGTGGACGCCGGCACCGAGCAACTGGTGATTCCGCTCACCAGCGAAGCGGCGGTGCGCCGCGTGCACGTGCGCGCCGATCTCCTCGAGCAGCTGCACAGCGACAGCAAGAACAGCAAGGCCTACGTGTTCGCCACGCGCGGCGCGGGGCTGGTGGCGCGCTTTTTCTTTCCCAAGGGCAACTCGGTGCTGGAGGATCCCGCCACCGGATCGGCGACCGCCAATCTCGGCGGCTGGTGCCTCGCCATGCAGCGCGAGCTGCCATGCGAGTTCGACATCGCGCAGGGCGAGTATGTGGGGCGCCCGAGCGCCCTGCGCCTGCGCGTGGATGCGCAGCGGCAGGTATTCGTGAGCGGCGATGTCATCGAGCTTGGGCGCGGTACGATTCACCTGTGAGGCGCGCCGCCGGCATCGTGCCCCTGGCGGCCGGGGCGCTCGCGCTGCTGCTGCAGCACGCTGCAGCGGCCGCCACGCCCTGCCCGATAGTCGATGCCACCGCGGCGCTCTCGCAGATCGCTGACGCCAGCGCCGGGCAGCCGCCGGCGGCGCAGATCGCCGCGTTCCGACACGGCATTATCGAGGTCTGGCCGGATCTTTACCGCCCGGAGGTGATCGGCATCGACGACCCGGCGGTCGTGGACGGACAGATCCTCAAATCGCTGGAGGCCGCGCGCCGTGACGGCGAGCGCACCGAGCTCAAGCAGCTGTTGCGCGCCCACATCGCCGCGGCGACGACCGCCTTCGGTGTCTTCAAGGACTTCAGCTGCAACTTTCCGATCTACTTCGCCGACATGCTCGGCGCGCTGGACGGGGCGGGGCGCCTCATCGGCGGCCGGCCCGCCATGGTGCTCGGCCTCGATGCGCTCGAGCGCGAACGCGCCAAGATCTCGCTGGCGGTGTTCTTCACGCACGAATTCTTTCACCGCTACCACTTTCAGGCAGCCGGTTTCAGCGACGATCTGGAGGATCGCCAGGAGATCTGGCGCAACCTGTGGGCAGAAGGGCTGGCCACCTACGTGAGCGAGGTGCTCACCCGGGGCGCGACGCAGCAACAGGCGCTGATGCTGCCGAGCGATCTGGCGCAGCGCTGCGCGCCGCTCTTGGGGCGCATGGCCAGCGAGCTCCTCGCCGGCTTCGACACCACGGACAAGCAGCTGTTCCTCACCTACTTCACATACGGCACTGCCGCGGGCCGCGGCGGCATTCCGCCGCGCGCCGGCTACTACGTCGGTTATCGCGTGGCGCGGGAACTCGCGCAGCGCTACTCGCTCAATCAGCTGGCGCACCTCAAGGGTGACGTGCTGCATCGGCAGATCGTGGCGACGCTGCGCAAATGGGCCGACGCACCGGAGCCGGCAGCGCCCTGAAGCCTCACATGCCGGCGAGCAGCCGCCCCGGGTTGAAGATGCCGTGCGGATCGAAGCGTTCCTTCAGGCGCCGGTGCAGCTGCGCGACCGCGGCGGTGAGCGGATGAAAGCGCGCGCCGGGCGCAGCCCCGCGCCAGCACTGCGCGCTGCCGCCGGCGGCCTGCGCCAGCGCGCGCAGGTCCACCGCGCCCGGCGGGTCTGCATACCAGCGCAGCGCGCCGCCCCAGTCGATGAGGGGCTCGCAGGAAACGGGCAGGGGTGGCGTCGCCGCCGGCAGTGATACCCGCCACAGCACCGCTGCTGCGAAGGGCGGCAGCCGGCAGTGCCGCAGTGCGTCCCAGAAATCCCCTGACTCGCCCTCGCCCAGAAGTTCACCGCCGATCTGCTCGCGCGCCGCGCGCACGGCCGGGGCGGCGCCCGACAGCCGCACGAATGCGCAGCCCTGCCACCACGCGGCGCCCGACAACGGCACGGGGGTGCCGGCCCAGCGATTGAAGGCGGCAACCGCTTCGGCCACCGGCAGCTGCAGGCGCAGCGTGTGCTCCAGGCGCGGCTGCGGCAGCACCTTGAGAGACACCTGCGTGATGATGCCGAGCGTGCCGAGCGAGCCACACAGGAGGCGTGCGACGTCGAAGCCGGCGACGTTCTTCATCACCTGGCCGCCGAAGCGCAGCAGCTGCCCGTCGGCGCCGAGCAGGTGCGCGCCGAGTACGAAATCGCGCGCCGCGCCGGCATACGGGCGGCGCGGGCCGGACAGGCCGGCGGCGATCACGCCACCGACGCTCGGGTCGCCACCGAACGCGGGCGGTTCGAACGCCAGGAACTGTCCGCGCGCGGCGAGCGTCGCCTCGAGCTGCGACAAAGGCGTGCCGCAGCGCGCGGTCACGACCAGCTCCGAGGGTTCGTAGTCGACGATGCCCTGCCAGCCGCCGAGCTGCAGAACGGTGCCGGCGAGCGCCTCGCCGTAGAAATCCTTGGTGCCCGCGCCCACGAGCCGCAGCGGGGTGCGCGCCGCGGCGGCGGCGCGCAGGCGCTCGAGCCAGTCGCTGCGGAATCTGTGGCTGCGAGGGCGCCATGGTCTAAAAGCGCGGCAGCTCGGGGTGTGGCAGCGCGCCGTGATGCACGTGCAGCTTGCCGTACTCGGCGCAGCGCGCCAGCGTCGGGATGAGCTTGCCGGGGTTCAGCAGCGCGTCCGGGTCGAAAGCTTGCTTCACGGCGAAGAACGCGGCGCGCTCGGCCGGCGAGAACTGCACGCACATGGAATTGAGTTTCTCAAGTCCCACGCCGTGTTCGCCGGTGATGGTGCCGCCCAGTGCCACGCACAGTTCCAGGATCTCCGCGCCGAAGCGGTCGGCACGCTGCCAGCTGCCCGGCTCGTTGGCGTCGAACAGGATCACCGGGTGCAGGTTGCCGTCACCGGCGTGAAAGACGTTCATGCAGCGCAGGCCGTAGCGCTCTTCCATCTGCTCGATCGCCTCCAGCACGCGCCCGACGTGCTTGCGCGGGATGGTGCCGTCCATGCAGTAATAGTCCGGCGACAGCCGCCCGGCGGCCGGAAAGGCGTTCTTGCGGCCGGACCACAGGCGCAGCCGTTCCGCTTCGGTGGCGGCAACGTGCAGCGCGCTGGCACCGGCAGCGTTGAGTACGCGCTCGATCTCCGCGATCTGATCGTCGACCTCCTCGCGCGTGCCGTCGGCTTCCACCAAGAGGATCGCGGCGGCACTGAGGTCGTAGCCGGCGTGCACGAACGGCTCGACCGCGGCGGTGGCCTTGCGGTCCATCATCTCCATGCCTGCGGGAATGATGCCGGCGGCGATGATGGCGGCAACGGCGTCGCCGGCGCGATGTACGTCGGGGAACGAGGCCATCACCAGCCGCACGCACGGCGGCCGCGGCAAGAGCTTCACCGTCACTTCCGTGACGATCATGAGCAGGCCTTCGGAGCCGATGGTCAGCGCCATGAGGTCGAGCCCGGGGGCATCGAGCGCGCGCCCGCCGCCCAGTTCCAGCAGCTCGCCGCCGATGGTGTAGCCGCGTATGCCCAGCACGTTGTGCACCGTGAGCCCGTATTTCAGGCAGTGCACGCCGCCGGAGTTTTCCGCGACGTTGCCGCCGATGGAGCAGGCGACCTGGGAGGAGGGGTCCGGCGCGTAGTACAGGCCGTGCGGGGCTGCCGCCTCGGATACCTTGAGGTTGGGAACGCCCGGCTGCAGGCGGGCGATGCGGTTCACCGGATCGATCTCGAGAATCCGGTTCATCCGCGCGCACGACAAGAGCACCCCGTGCGGATGCGGGGTTGCCCCACCAGAGAGGCCCGTGCCCGAACCGCGCGCGACCAGCGGCACTTTGAGGCGGCTGCACGTGGCGAGCGCGGCGCGCACGTCTGCTTCCGTGCGTGGCAGCACGACCACGGCCGGCAGCTCGCGGTACACCGGCAGACCGTCGCATTCGTACGGGCGGCGCTCCTCGACGCGCGCCAGCACGCACGCCTCGGGCAGCACCGCACGCAACGCCGCGACAATATCCGGCTCTTGCATGCCTTCATCCTAACGCGGTCGCGCGCCACAACGCCAAGTGGCATGCGCCGCCGGCGCGCGCCGCATCTGCTAGGCTTGCGCACCCGAATGGCGCGGCGAGGAGCCACAAACCAGATGCGTGCCCTGCGATCGATGACGAGTGCGACGGCGGCCTGCCTGCTTGCCGCCGCGGCTGGCGCACAGACGCCGCCCATGCAGCCGGACATTCCGTCCCATTTCGAAGTGCCCACGACGCAATTTGACTACGTCAGGCGCGAAGTGATGATCCCGATGCGCGACGGGGTGAAGTTGTTCACCGTGGTGATGATTCCGAAGGGCGCGCACGAGGCACCGATCATCCTCACACGCACGCCCTACGATGCCGCCAAGCGCGCCGAGCACTATGTCAGCCCGCACCTCACCGCAGCGCTGCCGATGGGCGATGAGGTGTTCGCCCCGCAAGGCTATATCCGGGTATTCCAGGACGTGCGCGGCAAGTACGGCTCGGAGGGCGACTACATCATGACGCGCCCCTTGCGCGGGCCGCTGAATGCCACGGCCGTGGATCACTCCACCGACGCCTACGACACCATCGACTGGCTCGTCAAGAACGTGCCGGAGTCGAACGGCCGTGTCGGCATGATCGGCTCGTCCTACGAAGGCTTCACCGTGCTCATGGCGCTCGTGCACCCGCACCCGGCGCTCAAGGCGGCCGCGCCCATGAGTCCCATGGTCGACGGTTGGAAGGGCGATGACTGGTTCCACAACGGCGCTTTCCGCCAGACCAACTTCGACTACATCTACGGCCAGACCAGCGAGCGTGCCGAGGGCAAGCAGATCGCGCGGGGCGCCTACGACGACTACCAGCTGTTTCTGGAGAGCGGCTCGGCCGACGGCTTCGCGCAGCGCTTCGGCTTCGCGCAGCTGCCGTTCTACCAGAAGCTCGTGCAGCATCCGGCCTACGACCAGTTCTGGAAGGAGCAGGCGCTCGATCAGATCCTCGCGCGCGAGCCGCTTGCGGTACCGACCATGTACGTCACCAGCATCTGGGACCAGGAGGACATGTACGGCGGAATACACACCTACCTCGCGACCGAGCCCAAGGACAGCGGCAACGACCGCAACTTCCTGGTGCTGGGTCCCTGGCGTCACAGCGGGGTCAACTACGACGGTACGACGCTCGGGCCGCTGAAGTTCGAAGGCAACACCGCGCTGCAGTTCCGTCGCGACGTCATGCAGCCGTTTCTCGACCACTACCTGAAGAGTGGTGGCCCGCCGGCCAGCACCCCGCCGGTGTTCGTGTTCGAGACCGGCACCAACCAGTGGCGGCGTCTGCCGTCCTGGCCGCTGTCATGCGCGTCGGGGTGTCCCAGCAAACCGCAGCGTCTCTACCTGCAGCCCGGCTTCGGCCTCGCCTTCCGTGCGCCGGCGAAAGCGGCTACGGCATACGACGAGTACGTCTCTGATCCTGCCAAGCCGGTGCCGTACCTGCCGCGGCCGGTGCACTTCCAGGACACACCGGCCTGGCAGCGCTGGCTGGTCACCGATCAGCGTTTCGTCAGTGACCGCACCGATGTCCTCACCTACAGCTCGGCGGTGCTGAGCGCGCCGGTGCACCTGGGCGGCGCACCCGAGGTCAACCTGTTCGCCTCCACCAGCGGCACCGACAGCGACTGGGTCGTGAAGCTCATCGATGTCTACCCGGATGAGATGCCGGCCGATCCACCGATGGGCGGACTGCAGCTGCCGCTGGCGATGGACATCTTCCGCGGCCGCTATCGCAACAGCATCGAGCAGCCGCGCGCCATACCCGCCGGCAAGGTGCAGGGCTACACGTTCGCACTGCCGCACATCGACCACGTGTTCCTGCCCGGTCATCGCATCATGGTGCAGGTGCAGTCGAGCTGGTTCCCGCTCTACGACCGCAACCCGCAGACCTACGTCGACAACATCTTCCTCGCCCGCCCGGGCGACTACCAGAAGGCCACGCAGCGGGTTTTCCGCTCCGGCGACACGGCGACGTTCATCGACCTGCCGGTGGTGGCGGCTCCCTGAAAATGGGTCCCGGCGGCGCTGCGGTGGCGCTGCCGGAGAAGTGCATGCCGCAAACCGATCAGTACCGCGAGGTGCCGGTCACGATAATGGGGTAAGGCCCCGCAGGACACAGTCATGGACCAAGAGCAGTCGAGCCAGCCCGCGCGCGGCCGCCGTCCCAGCGGCCGTGACGCCAAGATCGCGGCGCGCACGGCGCGCAGCCAGGCCTTCGTGCCGTACATCACGCGGCAGATCCCCTACTACGAAGTGCTGGGCACGGAAGGTCTCGAGCTGCTCGAGCACAATGCCGATACGATTCTCGAGGAGATCGGCATCGATTTCCGCGAAGACCCCGAGTCGCTCGAGATCTGGAAGAACGCCGGCGCCGACGTGCAGGGGGAGCGGGTGCGCTTCCCGCGCGGCATGTGCCGCAGCATCGTGCGCCGCTCGGCGCCCGCGGAATTCACGCAGTACGCGCGCAATCCGGCGCGCAACGTCGTCATCGGTGGCAACCGCACCGTATTCGCGCCGGCCTACGGCTCGCCGTTCGTGCGCAATCTCGATGAAGGGCGCCGCTACGCGCGCATCGAGGACTTCCGCAACTTCGTCAAGCTCACCTACATGTCGACCGCGTTGCACCACTCGGGCGGGACGATCTGCGAGCCGGTCGACCTGCCGGTCAACAAGCGGCACTTCGACATGGTGTACAGCCACATGAAGTACAGCGACAAGCCGTACATGGGCTCGGTCACCCACCCGCTGCGCGCCGCCGACACGGTCGAGATGACCAAGATCCTGTTCGGCGATGCGTACCTCGATCCGGCGACCGGCAAGCCGCGCACCTGCATCATCAGCCTGATCAATGCCAACTCGCCGCTCACCTGGGATGCGACCATGCTGGGCGCACTCAAGACCTACGCGCGTGCCAACCAGGCGACCATCGTCACGCCGTTCATCCTCGCCGGTGCCATGTCGCCGGTGACCGTGGCCGGCACCGCCGCGCAGACCCTCGCCGAGGCGCTCGCCGGCATGGCGCTGGCACAGCTGGTGAACCCCGGCGCACCGGTGGTGCTCGGCAGCTTCGCCTCGTCGCTCTCGATGCAGTCGGGCGCGCCGACCTTCGGCACACCTGAACCCGCACTGGTGCTGTATGTCATGGCGGCGCTCGCGCGGCGCCTGGGCGTGCCGTTTCGCTCGGGGGGCGCACTGTGCGCCTCCAAGATCCCGGATGCGCAGGCCGCCTATGAATCGGCCAACACGCTCATTCCCACCTGCCTGGGCGGCGTGAACTTCGTGCTGCACACCGCCGGCTGGCTGGAAGGCGGTCTGTCCATGGGCTACGAGAAGTTCGTGATGGACACCGACCAGGCCGGCATGATGCACACGCTGCTCGCCGGTGTGGATCTGAGCGAAAACGGTCAGGCACTCGATGCCATCCGCGAAGTGGGGCCCGGCAAGCATTTCCTGGGCTGCGCGCACACCCAGGCGAACTTCCAGACCGCCTTCTACCGCTCGCCGCTGGCCGACAACAACAGCGTCGAACAATGGGAAGCAGAAGGCGCCAAGGACATGACGCAGCGTGCCAATGCTTTCTGGAAGAAGCAGCTCGCCGACTACCAGGCGCCGCCCCTCGACCCGGCCGTCGACGAGGCGCTGCAGGACTACATGAACCGCCGCAAGGCGTCGTTCCCCGACTCGAACATCTAGCGGCCCGGCGCGCGTGCCCCTTATCCGGGCAATGGCAGCTCCGGCAAAACAGCCTGCAAGCGCCATTCCTTGCGCAGCGGGGCCGAGCAGCGCGTCGACTTTGAGAAACATGCGGTTCGACTCACGCAGGCGCTGCGCGGTTTCCTGGCATTCGGGCCCTTGCCGGACATCCCCCATCGCGGCTGCATCTTTGCGTAGGCGTAGGGTTCAGGCTTTGCCACTCGAGGCTCTGGCTTTGGCGCGTTGCGCCTCAGCGTCAGCATGGCCCCTGAGCTTGTCGCACTCGAGACGGTTGAACAGACTGAGGCCTGTTCTGCTTGCCGATCGCGTGGCTCTCAAGACTGCCGGTAGCGTCGGCCGGTGACTCGTGCGTAGATGCGTGACTTAGTTGAACGGATCATGGCAATGCCAAAGAATATCTGCGTGGTGGTTTATATCTTCGCGTTGATCGCTGTTGTCGTCAGCGTCGATATCTTGTTCTTCAGGAATCGATTCTGGGAACGCTTGCTGGTGAACGTCGGCATCGTCCTGGTGTTTGCAGCCTTCTACTTGAGATTCCTGCAGAAACCGTGAGCTAAATACCGCGGCGGCAGGCGGCATCGAGTCCGCTGGACCTTAGGTGCCCGCGCGGCGCCGTCCTCGCCCGCCGCTGCGCGGGGCCGCCGCCTTGGGCTGCGGCAGCGGCACCACCTGCCGTAGCCGCGCATACGGCTCGGTCGTATGCGGGATGCCCATCGCCGCCACGAAATGCTCCTGGAACTTGGGCTCGATGGCCGTCTCGATCTTGTCGATGCGCCGCACCAGCTCTTCGATGGTGGGCCGCGACTTGGCGTCGAGCAGCGCGATGCGTGCGCCAGTGCCCGCGGCGTTGCCGGCCGAGGACACCTGCTTCAGATCGCAGTCCGGAATCATGCCGAGGATCATCGCGTACTTGACGTCGATGTGACTGCCGAAGGCGCCCGCCAGGCGGATGCGCCCGACCGCGGTTACGCCCAGGTGATCCATGAGCAGCTGCACGCCGGCGCGCAGCGCCGCCTTCGCCAGCTGGATCGCGCGCACGTCGTTCTGCGTGATCTGCAGCGGCACGGCACCGCGGTACACGGTGTAGGCGAACGTGCGCCCGGTCGGCACGATGCGGTCGCTGCGCGCGGCCAGTGCCCCATCGATGACGCCGTCCTGGCTGATGATGCCGGCGAGATACATCTCGGCGATCACCTCGATGATCCCCGAGCCGCAGATCCCGGTGACGCCGCCACTGCCGACCGCCTCGGCAAAGCCCGGCTGGTCGGACCACAGCTCCGAACCGATGACCCGAAAGCGGGCCTCGAGCGTTGCAGGATCGATGCGCACGCGTTCGATGGCGCCCGGCGCCGCACGCTGGCCGCAGCTGATCTGGGCGCCCTCGAAGGCGGGGCCGGTGGGACTGGAACAGGCCAGCAGCCGCTCCTTGTTGCCGAGCACGATCTCGGCGTTGGTGCCGACATCCACGAGCAGCGTCAGTATGTCGGAAAGATCAGGACGTTCCGCCAGCACCATGCCGGCGGCATCCGCACCCACATGTCCGGCGATGCAGGGCAGGGTGTACACGCGTGCGCCGGGATGCAGCGTGAGTCCGATCTCGGTGGCGTGCAGCGAGAGCGCGCCATCGGTTGCGAGCGCAAAGGGCGCGCCACCGAGTTCCACCGGGTCGATGCCGAGCAGCAGGTGATGCATGATCGGGTTGCCGACGATCGTCAGCTCGAGAATGTCGCTCGGGGCGATGCGCGCCTCGCGCGCCACCTCGGCAGCGAGCGTGTTGAGGGCGGCGCGCACGGCATCGGTCATCTGCCGCGCGCCGCCCGGGTTCATCATCGAGTACGACACGCGGCTCATGAGGTCTTCGCCGAAGCGGATCTGCGGATTCATGGAGCCGCTGGAGGCCACCACCTCACCGCTCTCCAGATCGCACAGGTGGGCGGCAATGGTGGTCGAGCCGATGTCGACGGCGAGTCCGTAGGCGCGCTCGTGAAATCCCGGCCAGACGGCGATCACCTGCGTGCCGCCGTGCACCGCCACCGTGACGCGCCAGGCGCCCTTGCGCAGAGCCTGCTGCAGCTCCTGCAGCACCGCCAGATCGCAGCCCAGCGGCCCGAACTCCCACTCGCGGTGCAGCGCCTCGAGCAGGCGCTGCAGGTCACCGGCAGGGTCGTGCATGTCCGGCTCGCGCACCTCGACGTAGTGCAGGTGCACCACCGGGTCCAGGGTGATCGAGCGCGCTTCGGCGGCCTTGCGCACCACCTGGCGATGCACCTGGCTGGCGGGCGGCACGTCGATCACGAGGTCCCCCTCGATACGCGCCGAGCACGACAGCCGCTGCCCGGCCGGCAGCGGCCGGCGACGCGCAAAGCTCTGTTCGGCCTCACTGACTGGCGAGAGATGGCCGGCCTGCGAGCTCACACCGTGCTTGGAGAATTCGCCCTCCATGACCAGCACCTGGCAGCGTCCGCACAGCGCCCGGCCGCCACACACCGAATCGATGTCCACGCCGAGACTGCGCGCCGCCTGCAGCAGCTGCGTGCCGCGCGGGAAGCGGCCGCGCTTGCCGGACGGCGTGAACACGACCAGTGCGTCGGCTGGCGTCATGCCGGGCTCTGCGGGCGCCTGCGATGACCGCCCTCGCGCCGGCCGCGCGCCGCGCCCTCGGCAGGCGTGGCGGCACCGCCGCCGGCCTGCATGGTGGGCGCCTCGCGGAAGCGCTTGATCCAGCGTGCGCAGTCCGGGTCATGACCCATCATGACGTCCGCGCCCATGCAGGCCTTGACGATCTCCACGTGCATGGGATTCATGATGGCGGAGGTGAGCCCCGCGCCGATCGCCATGCTCAGGAACACCGCGCTGATGCCCTCGCGCGCCGGCAGCCCGAAGCTGACGTTGGAGGCGCCGCAGGTGGTGTTCACCTTCAGTTCGTTCTTCAGCCGTCCGAGCAGGCGCATCACCTGCACGCCGGCCTGGTTGATGGCGCCGATCGGCATGACGAGCGGATCGACGACGATGTCGCTCACCGGGATGCCGTGGTCGGCGGCGCGCTCGACGATCTTCTTCGCCACCGCGAAGCGCACGTCCGGGTCTTCGGAGATGCCGGTCTCGTCGTTGGAGATGGCCACCACCGCGGCGCCGTACTTCTTCACCAGTGGCAGCACCGACTCGAGACGCTCCTCCTCGCCGGTCACGGAGTTCACCAGCGCCTTGCCCTTGTAGACCGCAAGTCCCGCCTCGAGCGCGGCGACGATGGAGGAATCGATCGACAGCGGCACGTCGGTGATCGACTGCACCAGCTGGATGGTGCGGGCGAGGATCGCCGGCTCATCGGCGAGCGGGATGCCGGCGTTTACGTCCAGCATGTGCGCGCCGGCGGCGAGCTGCGCCAGCGCATCCGCCTCGACGCGGCTGAAATTGCCGGCCGCCATCTCGGCCGCGAGGATCTTGCGGCCGGTGGGGTTGATGCGCTCGCCGATCATGACGAACGGACGCTCGAGGCCGAGGACGACCTCGCGGGTTTGCGAGCTGACAACGGTATCGGTCATGAGGCTTTCCTGTCTGAGTCGTTGCGCGAGTCGCGCTGCGGGAACCACGGCACGCGGCCGTTCAGTACTGCCGAGCGCTCGATGATTTCCGCGACGCTTTCCTCCTGGCGGTAAGCCATGAGGTGCACGCCGTGCACGCCCCTGAGCGTGCGGATTTCCTGGACGAGCTCGATGCACAGCTTGCGCCCCTCGAGGGCCTGATCGGTGGCGCCGGCGAGGCGCTGCACCACGGCATCGGGGATGTGCACGCCGGGCACGTGGCTGCGGATCCACTCGGCGGCCTTGGCCGAGCGCAGGGGACCCACGCCCACCAGGATGAACACCTTGTCGATGAGGCCCAGGTCCGCGACCTGCGCCATGAAGGCCTTGAGCAGCGGCACGTCGTAGCAGAACTGCGTCTGGATGAACTGTGCGCCGGCGGCGATTTTCTTCGCCAGGCGTTGCGCGCGGAAGGCTACCGGCTGCGCGAAGGGATTCTCTGCAGCGCCGAGCAGCACGCGCGGCGCGAACGTGATCTTGCGGCCCGACAGGAAATGGTGGTCGTCGCGCAGCGTGCGGGCCGTCTGCAGGAGCGACAGCGAGTCCAGATCGAATACCGGCTGCGCCTGCGGATGATCGCCGGCCTGCACGCCATCGCCGGTGAGACACAAGAGGTTGCACACGCCCATGGCGGCGCCGCCGAGGATATCGCCCTGGATGGCGATGCGGTTGCGGTCGCGGCACGAGATCTGCATCACCGGCGCGTAGCCGACGCGCGTCAGCAGTGCGCACACTGCGAGACTCGACATGTGGCAGTTGGCGCCGCTGCCGTCGGTGGCGTTGATGGCGTCGACGTAGCCATCGAAGATGCGCGCGCGGCGGTAGACGTCCTCGGGGTCGGCCGAGTCGGGCGGCGCAAGTTCACTCGTCACGGCGAACTGTCCGGCGCGCAGCACGCGCTCGAAGCGCCCCGGGGAGGTATGGCCGGGCAGGATCGGCAGCGGGTAGCCCGGTACCGGTTCGTCCTCGAAGATCACGGCGCGCTCCCGGCGCGCTCGCGCGCGACGCGCAGCCACGAGGAGTGTCCCTGCAGGCGGTGATCGACGGCATGCTGCACGGCGGCCAGTGCCTCGCGGCCGCCGGGAATGCGCGCACTGCCTGCGACCGCCTCCACCCATACGCAGGGCATGTCCGGGCGCACTTCGCAGCGGCCATCGGCACGCACACCGCCACACGGGCCGTTGCGCAGGTTCTTCGGACAGTTCATGGGACAGGACATGCCGGTGGAACTGAGGATGCACTGGCCGCACATGCGGCAGTCGAACAGCAGGCCCTTGACGCCGCGCTCGAGCGCTGCGACCGGCCGCTCGAGACGCTCGTAGCCGAGCCAGCGCCACAGCGGCTGCCAGCGCACCAGCCAGTTCTCGAAGCTGCGGTAGAAGGCGTTCAGCCCCCGCGCGTGCCGCACCGACCACTGTCTGCGCGCGTACACCTAGGAACCTGCCGCCAGCCCCTTCGCGCGGATCAGCGTCTCAAGGTCCGCATCCGAGAAACGGGACTCCAGACGCGCAGCTTCGGCTGCGGCCTCGGCGTTGAGATCCTCGCCGCAGGGCCTGGGGTCGCTGCGCTTCCAGTCGGCCAGATAGGCGTCCGAGCTGCCCTTGCCGGCGCGCATGGCCGCGCGATCGACCGCCTCCTGGAAGCGCGCCGACAGCTGCACTTTGGCGGTCTCGCGCCCGCGTTTGACGATGACCTGCGCGGGGATGTCGCGCCAGGAAATGACGATCAGGCTTGCCATGCCAGGCGTTCCTGGCGCGCGGCGACCTTGGCCAGGCGCGTGCCGAGCTCGCCGTAGCCGGTGCTGCGATGCTCGAAGGCAAAGCCGAAAGAGTCGGCGATGGCGCGCGCCGCCTCGATGGCGCCGGCGCGCGGCGCCTGCGACAGGTACACCAGGCGCCGGTAATGGCGGAAGTACTCGTGCACGAGCTCGGGGTGGCGGTCGAGTCCGAGCGGCACCACCACCAGGCGCTGGAAATGACGCAGCAGGAAGTCGGTGAGGTAGAAGGTGCCCGGTTCCGCGGCCGACAGCTGCGCGAACACTTCCGCGGTGGCGAGAAACTCGTAACAGTGCGCCCCCGGCAGCCGCTCGACGCCTTGCGCGGCGAGCACCGCATCCAGCGCACCGCGCGTGCCGCACTCACCGTACACGACGAAGATGTGCGCGTAGCGCGGCCGCGCGGCACGAATCGCCGCCTCGACCGCCGGCGCGATCTGCTCCGGACGGTTGTGGAGCTGCGCCGGCAGGCACTGCACGGCAAGCGAGCTCCAGTGGTTGGCGCGCTTGAGCGCTGCGACCTCGCGGGCCAGCGCCCCGCAGGCAATCACCAGAGTGTCGGCGGCCGGCTGCACGTGTGCGGTCTCGGGCCTTCAGGCCGCGCTGGCAGCGCGTGCCTTGCTGGCGGCACGGCGCGCGGCCAGCAGGGTCTTGGCCGTCTCCACGGCAATGGCGGCGTCGCGGCAGTAGGCATCGGCGCCGACGGCCTTGCCGAATTCCTCGTTGAGCGGGGCGCCGCCGACCAGCACGATGTAGTCCTTGCGGATGCCCTGTTCCTGCATCTTGTCGATGACCACCTTCATGTAGGGCATCGTGGTCGTGAGCAGCGCCGACATGCCGAGGATGTCCGGCTTGTGCTGCTCGAGCGCCGCCAGATATTTCTCCACCGGGTTGTTGATGCCGAGGTCGATCACCTCGAAGCCTGCGCCCTCGAGCATCATCGACACGAGGTTCTTGCCGATGTCGTGGATGTCGCCCTTGACGGTGCCGATCACGATCTTGCCGATCGGCTCTACGCCGGTCTCGGCCAGCAGCGGCCGCAGGATCTCCATGCCGCCCTTCATTGAGTTGGCGGCGAGCAGCACCTCCGGGACGAACAGGATGCCGTCGCGGAAGTCGATGCCGACGATGCGCATGCCTTCCACCAGCGCATCGTTCAGCACGCGCTCGGCGTTCCAGCCGCGCTCGAGCAAAATATGGGTGGCCTGCTCGACCTCGGCCTTGAGCCCGTTGTACAGGTCGTCATGCACCTGCTCGGTGAGCTCTTTGTCGTCGAGGTCGCGTAGATTGAATTCGGCGTCGGCGGACTCGGCCATTGTCGAAATCTCCATGCGCGACTTAGGGTTAACGGCTCGCGCGGCCGCTTACGGTGATGGTAAGGGGCGCCCTCGCCAGGCACTGGTTACTTCGCGACCGCCACATGTCCGCAAGCGACAGCGCCGGCGCGTTAAGGAAAAGGCCGCAGCGACGCAGCGCACGGTCTTGGCAAACCGTCACACCGTCACGCCGCCGCCCGCGGCGCCGGCGTGCCCGGGCGGCTCTGCCTTTCGGCGCTCGGCGGGCAGCCGAACTGCGCGCGATAGCAGCGCGAGAAGTGCGGCGGTGACTGGAAGCCGCAGGCCGCGGTGATGTCGATGATCGGCATCGAGGTCTGCAGCAGCAGTTCGCGCGCGCGCCGCAGGCGCATCTGCAGGTAGTAGCGCTTCGGCACGCAATTGAGATGGCGCTTGAACAGCCGTTCGATCTGGCGGCGCGACAGCCCGGTGGCGGCCGCGATCTCATCGAGCGACAGCGGCTTCTCGATGTTCTCCTCCATGAGCTGCGCCACGCGGATGAGGCTCTCGTGGCTGACGCCGATCTGCGCGCGCAGCGGCACGTACTGGCGGTCGCGGTCGTTGCGCACGCGATCGACGATGAACTGTTCGGAGATCAGCTGCGAGACGCGCGCGCCGTGCTGCGCCTCGACCAGGTGCAGCATCAGGTCCAGGGGCGCCACACCGCCCGAGCAGGTGAAGCGGTCGCGATCGATGCTGAACAGCTGATCGCTGAGATTGATGCGCGGGAACTCCTCGCGCAGGGCGGAGAGATTCTCCCAGTGAATGGTGGCGCGGTACTTGTCCAGGAGGCCAGCCTTGGCGAGCGCGTAGCCGCCGGTACACAGCGCGCCGAGCGGCATGCGTCGCTCCGCCAGGCGGCGCAGCGTCGCGAGCAGCTTGGGCGATACCGCCTCCTGCACGTCAACGCCGCCGCAGACGAACAGGATGTCGAAACTGCCGCCCTGCTCCAGCGCCAGCGTGGGGGAGAGCTGCAGGCCGTTGCTGGCGGCCACCGGCGCTCCGTCCAGGCTCAGGATCGACCAGTCGTAGACGCGCTGCCCCGTGAGAATGTTCGCCATGCGCAGCGGCTCGACCGCGTTCGACAGCGCGATCATCGAGTAGCGCGCCAGCGTCAGGAAGCCGAACTTGCTTCGCGGCACGGTCACATGCCAATTTTTGCACGTTTCTTGCCTGAATGCGACAGCGCCCAGAATCACGGCGCCGGCGCGCAAAACTAGGACTTAAGCTTCGGGAGACATGGCGCGAACTGCCCGATTACGCCTGGCTGGCCTGATGGTTTTCCTGAGCCCCCTCACGAGCTTGGCCGGGACGGACTATTTCGCGTACAGCTACGGCGGCGTCGAGGTCACCGCCTATGGCAACGGCGCCTACGCGGTAAACCTGGCGCGCTACTGCCTGCGCATGGACACCTTGCTGACGCAGCTGCTGCAGCTCAAATCTCGCGAGCGGCCGCGCGTGCACATCTACGCCCTGACTCAGACGCAGATGGACGCCTTCACCGGTCGCGACAATGGTTCGGCATACCGCAGCGGCTACGACAGCGTCGTACTGCTGCCGGCTGCCAGCTCCGGTGGGGATTACTGGGGGGCGTACTTCGGCTACATCTCAGCGCTGCTGAACAGCGACCGCCTGCTCGGGGGTCCGGACTGGTATCAGTCTGGCGTACCGGCGGTGTTCGCTCAAACGACCTTTGAGCACGGCAAGGTCCAGTTGGGTGCGGTCACGGAGGGCTACGCCGTGACGCTGACGCGCAGTGGGCGCATTCCCCTGCGCACTTTCCTCACGATGAAGGCGGATGAGGCCCGCGCCCAGGGCGAGCGCGTGCGTGACATGTTCTACGCCCAGTCCTGGGGACTGGCTCACGAGATTTTCGTCGAGAGTTTCCGGCGCGCCGAGTTCAGCAAGTACCTGGACCTGGTGCGCCATGGTACGGCCGAGGCCGACGCTTTCAAGGCCAGCTTCGCGATGAGCTACGAGGATCTCGACCACGAACTCGACATCGCCTTTCGTCAACGTCCGCGGGTCTACATCATGGATGCACCGGCAGATCCGCTGCCGCCGAACGCCACGGCGCTGCCGCTGAGTGCCGCGCAGGTACAAGGGAGCCTCTCGCTCCTGCGCGTGCGCTACCAGGCAGGACCTGATGCGTTGCAACTGGCGAGCGCCGCGCTTGCCGGCGATGCCGGCAACCAGGACGCGTTGCGCGCGCTGGCACTCACGCAGCTGGAGAAGGGCGCCTATGCGGACGCACTCGCCGCGGTCGATCGGCTCGCCGCCGCAGGTCCCACGCCCGCAGCCTACACGGACAGCGCGCAAGTGCTCGCCGGACTCGCCGCGGCCGTGGTGGAGGGCAAGGCCAGCCTGCCGGTGGATGCAGCGACGCTGCGGCACCGTGCGCAGGAGGATTATCAGAAGGCGCTTGCGGCCGATGACGGCGACCGCCGCGCACGTGCAGGTCTTGCGCAGCTCGGACGCGTGCCCTAGGCGCCGCTGCCTGCCGCAAGTCCGGCCGCGAGGCGCGCGAGGTACCACTCGCAGAAGCCGTCGACCAGTCCTTCGGTGTACGGCGAGTAGGGGCCTGGCTCGTAAGCGGGGCTACCGATGCCCTGGTGGGCCCGCTCGACCAGTGCCCCGTCCTGGCTGTTGGTGGCGGTCCATACCGAGGTCAGCCGGTCGACGTGGTAGTCCACTCCCTCCTGCGCCTCCTTGTGCACCAGCCAGCGCGTGCGCAGCAGCGTGCGGTCCGGCGCGAGCGGCAGCACCGAGAAGCTCACGATGTGATCGCTCATCAGGTGCTGCCAGGAGTTGGGCTGTGTCCACACCGACAGTCCGCCCAGCGCCGCCTGCGGCAGGGAACCCAGCAGGCGCCGGCAGGCCACGCGCGTGTCGATGGTCTGCGACTCGCCCGCCTGTGCGATCGGCAGACGCACCGCGCGGAAGCCGGTGACCTCGCGCAGCCGCTCGACCTCGGCGGAGGGCAGTCCGCAGGCCTGCCAGCGCGCGTGCTCGTGCTGCAGCAGCGCCGTGAACGCTGCCACCTCTTCCTTGTTCTCCGGCGCCGGCTGGTAGCCGAAGCCGTACTCCATCAGCGGCACGGTGAGTTCCGGGTGATTTGCGGCGCAGTGATTGCACTCGCGGTTGTTTTCCATCGTGAGCTTCCAGTTGCCCGCCTCGATGAGGTCGGACTGGAAGGCCACCTTGCAGTTGGCGATGTCGTGCGGGGCGATGTAGGGCTCGAGCGCCTGGCGCATGGCGGCAAAGCCGGGCGCAGGCTCGGGACTTAAGCAGATGAAGAGGAGGCCGGCGAGGCTCTCCAGGTGCACGCGCTTCAGGCTGTACCGGCACAGCTCGAAGTCCTCGCCCATGTGCGTACCCTGGATCAGCTCGCCGCGCAGGTTGTAGGTCCACTGGTGATAGGGACACACCAGATTGCCGACGATGCCGCTGCCGGCCGGCCGCAGCCGCGCGCCGCGATGGCGACAGACGTTGTGGAAGGCACGCACACTCAGGTCGTCGTCGCGCACGATGATGACCGAGTCGGCGCCGATCTCCACGGTGAAGAAATCGCCGGCCTCCGCGATTTCCGGCTCGGTGCCGACGAAGATCCAGTGGCGGCCGAAGATCAGCTCCAGATCGCGGGCGAATACCCCGGCGCTCAGGTAAAGGGGCGCCGGCAGGGTGAAGCCCGGGCGACGCCTAGCGATCAGCGCCGCGAGGTCCTCGCCTGCCGCAGCCGCGGCGCGCTGCGGCGCGCGCGCCACGCTCTGTGCCGGTGCTGCCATGGTCGTCTACGCCTTCAGCTGCAGGTTGTCCGGATCGTAGGGCGACTCGCGCAGCACGGTGGCCTCCTTGCGCTCGCCCAGGATCTCGATCGACAGCGGCGTGCCGATTTGCGCGTACTCGGCCTTGGCATAGCCGATGGCGAGGCTCTTCTGCAGGCAATGCCCGTAGTAGCCGGACGTGGCGCGCCCGATGATGCGGCCGGACTTGTCGAACAGCGGCTCGTTGCCTAAGGGGTCGGCATCGGTCACGCCATGGACCTCGAGCGTGACGAAGCGGTTGGGGATGCCGGCGGCCAGCTGTTTCTCCAGCGCCTCGCGACCGATGAAGGCGCCCTTGTTGAGGCGCACGAAGCGATCGAGGCTGGTCTCGTACGGGGTGTAGTCGGGGGTCATGTCGCTGCCCCACATGCGGTAGGACTTCTCCATGCGCAGGGATTCCATGGCGCGCATGCCCACCATGCCGATGCCGTGGTCCTTGCCGGCTGCGAACAGCTGCTCGAACAGGTGGTGCGCGTACTCGATCGGAAAGTGCAGCTCCCACCCCAGTGCGCCGACGAAGTTGACGCGCAGCGCGTAGACATCGACCGCCATGCCGGCCTCGATGGTCTGGGCCGTCAGCCACGGGAACGCGGCATTGTCGAGCGGCGTGTCGGTCAGCTGCGAGAGCACCTCGCGCGACTTGGGACCGGCCAGCACGAAGCAGCCGCGCGCACCGGTGATGTTGCGCAGCTGCACCGAGCCGTCGGCCGGCAGCGCCTTGCGCAGGTAATCACCGTCGTAGCGTTCCGCAGCGCCGGCGCTCACCACGTAGAAGTGCTGCTCGGCGATCTTGGTGATCGTGAACTCGGAGCGGATGCCACCGCGGCGCGTGAGCGCGTGGCACAGCGCCAGCCGCCCGATCTTGGCGGGCACTTTGTTGGCGACCAGGCTGTCGAGCCAGCTCTCGGCGCCAGGACCGGTGATCTCGTGCTTGGTGAAGGGTGTGAGATCGATGATGCCGACGCGCTCGCGCATCAGCCGCGCCTCGTTGCCGACGTGCTTGAAGTAGTTGGTGCGGCGGAAGCTCCACTCGTCGCGCCGCTCGACACCGGGAGGTGCGAACCAGTTGGCGCGCTCCCAGCCGTAGCGCTGGCCCCAGACCGCGCCGAGCTGATTCAGGCGCTCGTACACAGGGCTCGTCTTGGCCGGGCGCCCGGCATGGCGTTCCTCGTCCGGGAAGTGCACGGTGAAGACGTTGCGATAGGTCTCCTCGTTCTTCGCCACCACGTAGCGCTTGGAGGTATAGGGGCCGAAGCGACGCGGGTCGACCGCCAGCATGTCGATGCCCGGCTCGCCCTCGACGATCCACTCGGCCAGCTGCCAGCCCGAGCCGCCGGCGGCAGTGATGCCGAAGCTGTGACCCTCGTTCAGCCACACGTTGCGCACGTCCCAGGCGGGACCGATGAGGGGGCTGCCGTCCGGGGTGTAGGAGATGGGCCCGTTGACGATGTCCTTGATGCCGCAGTGCTCGAGCGCCGGCACGCGGCGTGTGGCGGCCTCGATATGCGGCACGAGCCGATCCAGGTCGCCGGGAAAAAGACTGCGTCCAAACCAGTCGGGCACGCCGTCGGCGAAGCGTGCCGGCGCGCCGTGCTCGTAAGGCCCGAGAATCCACCCCAGGCGCTCCTCGCGCAGGTAATAGGACTTGTCGGACTCGCGCAGAACCGCAAGTTCGCGGCCGCCCTGCTGGCGATAGGCTTTCAGCTCCGGCGACTGGTCGTACACGATGTACTGGTGCTCGACGGGAATCGCCGGCACGTTCAGCCCGAGCAGGCGCCCCATCTGGCGGGCGTAGTTGCCGGTGCTCAGCACGATGTGCTCGGCCGTGATGTCGCCCTTGGGCGTGCGCACGCGCCACTCGCCCGCCGGCGGTGCGTTCCAGCGCGGTCGCCTCGGTGTGCTCGTAGATCTCGGCGCCGACGCTGCGCGCGCCCTTGCGCAGCGCCATGGTGAGATCGGCCGGCGCAATGTGACCGTCGTCCGGGTGATAGAGCGCGCCGACGATGGCAGGGGTGTCCGCGCTGCCACCGAGTTCGGCCAGCGGCCACAGCTCCTTGACACGCTTGGGGGTGATGATCTCGAACGGCACGCCGATGGTGTTGGCCGTGCCGCAGTACTTCTGATACTCGTCCATGCGCTCGCGGCAGGTCGCCAGGCGCAGGTTGCCGGTCACGTGAAAGCTCACGTCCTGGCCGGTCTCGGCAGGCAGCCGCTTGTACAGATCGACCGAGTACTTGTGCAGCTGGCCGACCGTGTAACTCATGTTGAACAGCGGCAGGAGCCCCGCCGCGTGCCAGGTGGAGCCTGCGGTGAGCTCGGTGCGCTCGATCAGCGCCACGTCGGTCCAGCCCTTCCTCGTCAGGTGGTAGAGCGTGCTCACACCCACCACGCCGCCACCGATGACCAGAACCCGCACGTGCGTCTTCACAGCAAGTTTCTCCCCAAGGGCCGCCAACGTTACGGCGGCCCTGGCAGGCTTCAGTGTAGCGAGCGAGCGTGCCGGGGCGTCGCTCCAATTGCGACGACGGCTTGCCTCAAATGATCCCGCGGCCGGCTTCCGCAAGAAACTGCGCCACGTAAGCCGCAAACGAGCGCCACACCTCCAGGCGGAAGGCGTCCGCGGCGGTGCGCCACAGCACCACTTCGGCCTTGGCGAGCATGGTGCGGGTGCACATGCCGGGCGGAAAGGCACGCACATCGAGATCGAGCGGGCAGCCGGCCGCCAGCAGCGTCGCGGCGCTCGGCCCGCTCACCGCCAGGGCGCACTGGCGATGGCTGACATCGACCAGTGAGTGCGGCAGATCGCGCAGCGCTGCGGCGAGCGCCGCCTCGAGGGCCGGCTGGTCGCCAGCCGCCGCGATCAGCAGCCACTCGTCCGGCCCCAGCCACAGCGCCGCGCGCTCTGCGGCCGCGCCGGCGCGGCAGGCCTCGCCCGGCACGCTGCACCCCAGCGCCGCCTCGGCCGCGTGCCGCACGGCCTGCGCGCCGCGCAGTACGTAACGGCTGGCCACGGGCAGCACCGTCACGGCGATGCCGGCATCGATGAGCACGGGGGCGCGCGCTGCTGTCTCAGGCATGCAGACGAGCTCCCTGCGGATCGTAGAACACCGGCGCGCACACCTTGGCAGCGGCGCGCCCGCCCGGCAGCGGCACGTGCAGCGTCTCGCCCAGGCGCGCGCGGCCGCCGGCGATGAGCGCCAGGGCAATCGAACGGCCCAGCGCGGCGCTGTGATAGGAGGAGGTGACGTGGCCGAGCGGACGCGCGCTGTCAGCGGCCATGACCTGGGCGCCTTCCTCGAGCACCAGCTGCGGATCCTCGCTCGCAAGGCCCACCAGCTGCCGCCGGCCGCTGGCGCGCAGCGCGGCGCGCTCCAGCGAGCGCTTGCCGACGAAGTCCGGCTTGTTCTTGCCGATGGCCCAGCCAAGACCGGCGTCATCGGGCGTCACCGTGCCGTCGGTGTCCTGGCCGACGATGATGTAGCCCTTCTCGGCGCGCAGCACGTGCATGGTCTCGGTGCCATACACGGTCAGGCCGTGCGCGGCACCGGCCGCTTCGACCGCCTGCCACACCGCCGCGCCGTAATCGGCCGGCACATTGATCTCGAAGCCGAGCTCGCCGGTGAAGCTGACGCGGAACAGGCGCAGTGGCACGCCGCAGATGCGGCCCGTGGCCATGCCCATGTGCGGCAGCGCCGCAGCGCTCAGGTCCACATCGGTAAGACCTGCGAGGACCTCACGCGCCTTGGGTCCCTGCACCGCGATCACGGCCCACTGCTCGGTGGTCGAGGTGAGCCACACCGACAGCTCCGGCCACTCCGTCTGCAGATAGTCTTCCATCAGCGCCAGCACGCGCGGCGCGCCGCCGGTGGTGGTCGTGACGTGGAACCGATCGGCGCCCAGGCGTGCCACCACGCCGTCGTCGTAGATGAAGCCGTCATCGCGCAGCAGCACGCCGTAGCGGCAGCGTCCCACGGCGAGGCTGTCCCAGGCGTTCACGTACAGGCGATTCATGAAGGTCACGGCATCCTTGCCCACCACCTCGATCTTGCCGAGCGTCGAGGCATCGAACAGGCCGCAGCCGGCGCGCACCGCACGGCACTCGCGCGCCACGGCGGCGTGCATCTCCTCCGCGCCGCGCGGCAGGTAGCGGGCACGCTTCCACAGGCCGACATCCTCGAACACCGCGCCGTGGGCGACCGCCTGCGCGTGCATCGGTGTGGTGCGCACCGGGTCGAACAGCTCGCCGCGCGCCATGCCTGCGAAGCTGCCGAACGTGACCGGCGTGTACGGCATGCGAAACGTCGTCAGTCCCACCTGCGGCACCGCCTTGCCGAGGCTCGCCGCCACGATGCCCAGCGCGTTCAGGTTGGAGGTCTTGCCCTGATCGGTCGCCATGCCGGTGGTGGTGTAGCGCTTGACGTGCTCGATCGAGCGGAAGCCCTCGCGCGTGGCGAGCGCCAGATCCTTGGTGGTCACATCGTTCTGCCAGTCGACGAAGGCGCGGCCGCGCGCTCCCGGCGGGCGCGGCAGCGCGCCGCGGCAGCCCGAGGAGGAGTGCACCGCAGACTCCACGCCTGCGGGCGGGGCGGGCGGGGTACTGTCACGCTGCACGGCGCCGGCCGGCCACACGCCGGTGCGTCCCGGGGCCAGCGCATCGCGTGCGGCCGCCTCGCCGGCCGCGGCCCCGTCATCGAGCACCGCCGGCAGCGCAAATACGCCGCGGCAGGCGCCGGCGCAGCGCACGCGCTCGGCCGGCGCAGCCGGGCAGGAAGGCCTGCAGGTTCTCGTCCCACTCGAGCTTGCCGCGCGACTGCGAGTACAGATGCACGCTCGGGGTGAAGCCGCCGGCCATCAGCACCACATCGCACGGCTGCGTCTGCGTGTTCACGACGCTCCCGTCCTGAAGCTGCGCCAGGCGCAGCGCGCTCACCCGCCGGCGCCCGCTGCTGCCGAGCACGGTGGCGCCGCTCATCACCGGAATGCCTGCGGCGCGGGCGTGCGCTGCAGCCGCGCTCTCGCCGGCGCGCACGTCGGCGATGGTGGCGACAAATACTCCGGCGCGCTGCAGCGCGAGCGCCGTCTCGTAGGCCTCATCGGTCGCCGTGACGAGCACGGCGCGCGTGCCGGGCAGCACGCCGTAGCGGTGCAGCCAGCTGGCGGCCGCCCCTGCCAGCATGATCCCGGGGCGGTCGTTGCCCGGGAACACCAGCGGCCGCTCGATGGCGCCGGCGGCGAGCACCACCTCGCGCGCGCGCACCTGCCACTGGCGCTCGCGCGGCAGGTCCGCAGGCGGGTGCGGCAGGTGCTCGGTGAGGCGCTCGCTCAGTCCGACCAGGTTGTGCGGGAAGTAGCCGAACGCGGTCGTGCGCGGCAGCAGCGTCACGTGCGGCTGTGCGGCCAGCTGCGCCAGGCTCGCCGCCAGCCACGCCTGGCCGGTGTGGCCCTCGATGCGCGCCGCAGCGTCGGCCGCCTCATTCAGGAGCGAGCCACCGAACTCGCACTGCTCGTCGCAGAGGATGACGCGCGCGCCGGCGCGTGCGGCGGCCAGGGCCGCCGCAACTCCGGCAGGGCCTGCGCCCACGACCAGCACGTCGCAGTGCGCGAAGCGCTGCGCGTAACGGTCGGGGTCGGGCAGCGTCGGCGCGGTTCCGAGGCCTGCGGCCGCGCGGATGCGTGGCTCGTAGAGCGCGGCCCAGGCGCGCCGCGGCCACATGAAGGTCTTGTAGTAGAAGCCGGCGGGAATGAACGGCGCCAGGAGGTCGTTCAGCGCGCCGATATCGAAGGCGAGACTCGGCCAGCGATTCTGGCTGTGCGCCTCGAGGCCCTCGTACAGCTCGACCTGGGTGGCGCGCAGGTTCGGCGTGTAACGGGCCGCGTCGCGCCGCACCGCCACGAGCGCGTTGGGCTCTTCGGCGCCTGCGGCCAGTACCCCGCGCGGGCGGTGGTACTTGAAGGAGCGGCCCATGAGGTGCACGCCGTTGGCGAGCAGCGCCGAGGCGAGCGTGTCGCCGGCGAGTCCCTGGTAGGGCCGTCCGTCGAAGCTGAAATTGAGCGCAACGGCGCGCTGGACGCGACCGCCGCTCGCGGTACGCAGGCTGCCGCTCACGCGCTCGCCTCGGCGCCAGGTCGCGGCTGCCCGATCTTGTAGGTGGCGAGGAAATGATCGGTGCGCGTATCGCGCAGCGCGTTGAAGAAGCGGCCGCAGCCGTGGGTGTGCCGCCAGCGCTCGGCATGCACGCCGCGGATGTTGTCGCGCTGATAGAGGAACTCGGCCCATTGCTGCGCGCTCACCGCGGCCGGCTGCGCCGGACGCGCGACGTGCGCCTGGCCGCCGTAGACGAATTCAAGCTCCGGGCGCTCACCGCAGTAGGGACATTCGATGAGGAGCATGGCGGTGTCAGTGCGCCACGGCGGCGGCGGCGGCCTCATCGATGAGCGCGCCGTCGGCGAAGCGCTCGAGCGTGAAGGCAGCGTTGATGGGATGCGGCTCGTCGCGCGCCATGGTCCAGGCGAACACGTGCGCGGAACCCGGTGTCGCCTTGAAGCCGCCCGTGCCCCAGCCGCAGTTCACGTACAACCCCGGCACCGGCGTCTTGGCGATGATCGGCGAGCGGTCGGGCGTCACGTCGACGATGCCGCCCCAGCTGCGCAGCATCTGCAGGCGGCGGAACATGGGGAACAACTCGCAGATGGCTTCGAGTGCGTGGCTGGTGATGTGCAGGCCGCCGCGCTGCGTGTAGGAAGTGTAGGCATCCGTGCCGGCCCCGATCACCAGCTCGCCCTTGTCGGACTGGCTGATGTAGGCGTGGATGGTGTTCGACATGACCACGCACGGGAATACCGGCTTCACCGGCTCGGACACCAGCGCCTGCAGCGGATAGCTCTCGAGCGGCACCGGCACGCTCCGCCATGGCCATGATCACGCTGGTGTGGCCGGCGGCCGCGACACCGACGCGCGGCGCGCGGATGAAGCCGCGGGTGGTATCCACGCCTTCGACCGCGCCGCCTGCGTCGCGGCGGATGCCGGTGACCTCGCAGTTCTCGATGATGTCGACCCCGAGCGCATCGGCGGCGCGCGCATAGCCCCACGCGACCGCATCATGGCGCGCGGTACCGCCGCGCCGCTGCAGCGCCGCGCCGAGCACCGGGTAGCGGATGTCGCCAATGTTCAGCGGCGGGCAGAAAGCCTGCGCTTGCTCGGGCGTCAGCCACTCGTTGTCGACGCCGGCGGCGCGATTGGCGTGCACGTGGCGCTTGAACACCTGCTCATCGTGCACGGTATGCGCCAGCATGAGCACGCCGCGCGGCGAGAACATGACGTTGTAGTTGAGCGCCTGCGCCAGCTCCTCCCACAGCTGCAGCGCGTGGTCGTAGAGCGCCGCGCTCTCCGGGAACAGGTAGTTGGAGCGGATGATGGTGGTGTTGCGGCCGGTGTTGCCGCCGCCGATCCAGCCTTTTTCCAGAACCGCGATGTTGCCGAGGCGATGCTCGCTCGCGAGGTAGTAGGCCGTGCCCAGCCCGTGGCCGCCGCCGCCGACGATGAGCGCGTCGTACGCCGCCTGCGGCTCGGCGGCGCGCCACTGCGGCCGCCAGCCACGCTGGCCGGTGAGACCGGACCAGAGCAGCGACAGCCCGGAGAAGGGTTGCATGGTCTTCGTCCTGTGCGGTGCGACGCGGGCGCGCGCATTATTCGGCCCGTGCGCTCGCACAAGCGAGCACCCACGCGCCCCTGCACTTGAACTAACGCGACATGCGCGGTCGCAGCGTCAGCTCAAAATCGCGCCCTTGATGACGGTGCGCGGATTGACGTGCCGCACGAACTCGGCGACGTAGTCGTCCGCCGGTCGCTCGACGATGTCGCGCCCGGTGCCGCTCTGCACGATGCGGCCGCCCTCGAGGATCGTGACCTTGTCGCCGAGTTTGAGCGCCTCGTCCAGGTCGTGGCTGACGAACAGGATGGTCTTCTTGACGCGCTCCTGCAGCGCCAGCAGCTCGTCCTGGAGCTTGCGCCGGATCAGCGGGTCGAGCGCCGAGAACGGCTCGTCCATCAGCAGAATGTCCGCGTCCGTGGCCAGCGCACGCGCCAGGCCTACGCGCTGCTGCATGCCGCCTGACAGCTCGCTGCAGTAGCGCTCGGCCCACTGCGTCAGGCCCACCAGTTCCAGCTGCTGGTCGATGATGCGGCGGCGTTCGGCGGCCGGCTCGCCGCGCAGCTCCAGGCCGAAGCCGACGTTGTCGCGCACGGTGCGCCACGGCAGGAGGCCAAACTGCTGGAACACCATCGCGATGCGCAGGCGGCGGATGCGGCGCAGCGTCGCCGCGTCGCAGTTCGCGCCGATGTCGACGCGCGCCTCGCCATCGCTCACCAGCACCTTGCCGCGGGTTACGAGGTTCAGGCCGTTGGCGGCCCGCAGCAGCGTCGATTTGCCGGAGCCCGACAGTCCCATCAGTACCGAGATCTCGCCGCGCGCGACGCTCAGGGAAGCGTTGGCCACGCCGACCACGACACCGGTCTGGGTGGCGATGTCGCTGCGCTGCCGGCCGGCATCGAGCGCGGCGAGCGCCTGGGCAAGCGCTGTGCTCGCGGCGCGGCGCCGCAGCTTCGGCGCGAACAGGATGTCGACGTTGCAGAATTCGAGCGCGGTGCTCACGGGCCACGGCCTTTGTCGGCCGGACGGCTGATGCGATCGAGCACGATGGCCAGCAGCACGATGACGAAGCCGGCCTCGAAGCCCATGCCGACCTGCACGGTGTTGAGGGCGCGCACCACCGGCACGCCCAGGCCGCCGGCGCCCACCAGCGCTGCGATCACCACCATCGACAGGCTGAGCATGATGCATTGCGTGATGCCGGCCAGGATCGTGGGCGCGGCACTCGGTAGCTCGACCTTCCACAGCATCTGCATGCGGCGTGGCGCCGAAGGCCTGACCGGCCTCCAGCAGCGCCGCGGGTACCGAGCTGATGCCGAGCTGCGTCAGGCGGATGGGCGCGGGGAGGGCGAAGATCACCGTCGAGATCAGTCCCGGCACGACTCCCAGGCCGAACAGCACCAGGGTCGGAATGAGGTACACGAAGGTCGGCAGCGTCTGCATCAGGTCGAGCACCGGGCGCAGCGCCGCATACAGGCGCGGACGGTGCGCGGCGGCGATGCCGAGCGGCACGCCGATGGCGCCGGACACGGCCGCCGCGACGATCACCAGCGAGAGCGTCTCGAGCGTCGGCTCCCAGTAACCCTGATTCATGATGAACAGCAGGGCTGCCACCACGAACACCGCGAGCGGCCAGGAGCGGCGCAGCACCCAGCTGAGCGCGGCCGCGCCGAGTACCAGGAGCGGCGAGGGAATGACTCGCAGCAGCGTCGTCAGGCCGTCGACGCTGCTGCGGATGAGGGTCGAGACGCCGTCGAAGAACACCCGCCCGTGCGTCTTCACGTACTCGATCAGCACCGCGACGCTGTCGCCGACCGGGATCTTGTGACCCTGCATCCAGGCCTCCAGGCTCCAGCCGCCGCTGAGCTTGGTCTGCGCATGCAGCGCGGCGAGCGCCGAGCGCCCGTCGAAGGTGCTCACGCCGGCGAGCCAGCCCGCGACCACCGCGGGATTGGACCTGAGGAACGCCTCGGCGGCGGCTTCCGGCGGCAGATGACGATCGAGCATGTCGTCCATCACGCGGCTCTCCTGCTGCGTCGTGAACGACAGGTTGCGCAGCAGCTGCCCGATGTTGGGGCACTGGCGCGCATAGCCGGCGCGCGTGTCGGTGTCCACCGCGCGCCTCGCCGTAGTTCGGCCCGAACACCGCGTCCCCGCCCTCGAGATAGCGCAGGTCGAAGCGCATGTTCATCGGGTGCGGGTCCCAGGCGAGGAACACGATGGGCGCGTGGTTGCGGTAGGCACGCTCGACCTCGGAGAGCATGCCCTGTTCGCTCGACTCGACGAGCCTGAAGCCGCCGAGGCCGAACAGGTTCTGGTGCACCATGCCGAGCACCAGGCGGTTGCCGTCATTGCCCGGCTCGATGCCGTAGATGGAGGAGTTGAGCTGCGGCGCGAAGCGTGCGATGTCGGCGAAGGTCTTCAGGCCGGCCGCGTAGGTGTAGGCAGGCACCGCCAGGGTGTACTTGGCGCCGGTGAGATTGTGGCGGATGACCTCCACGGAGCCGTCTGCCAGGTAGCCCTTGCGATCGGCCTCCATGGCGGGCATCCAGTTGCCGAGGAACACGTCGATGTCGTTATTCTTCAGCGAGGCGTACGTCACCGGCACCGACAGCACCGTGATCTGCGTCTGGTAACCCAGGTGATGGACCAGCGTGCTGAATAGGGCGGTCGTGGCCGTGACATCGGTCCAGCCGATGTCGGACAGGCGGATGAGCTGACAGGCAGGGGGATCCGGCACGTGCGTGGCGGCCGGGATCTGCGCGAGGGCGCCCGTACCGAGGGCTGCGACCAGCACGAGCGCCACAGCGCCTGCAGGCGCTCGTCGCCGGCGCGCTTCAGCAGCGGCGGCGGGCGAGGGCTTCAAACGCACTCCACTTGACCGCTAGGTCCTCCGACTCCATCATTTCCACCTGGCTTGAATAGCCGTTTAACGGACGAACTGTCAAGTCTGAAAAAACGGGCAAGTCACTGAGTGAACAAGAACTATCTTCTCAGCGATCCGGGCCGCAGACCGTGCCCGGAGGCGGCCAGCGGGGCGCCTGCCGGAGCACCACGTTGAACAGGCAATCAACCACTGCGAAAGACCGCTCGCGCCACCCCGGGCCCGCCACCCGCGACGAGGGCGAGGAGGCGCGACGCGTGCAGCTGGTGCAGGTCACGCTCGATAGTCTCGCCGAAGTCGGCTATGTCGGTACGACTCTCGCCGAGATCGCGCGGCGCGCCGCTGTCTCGCCGGGGCTGGTGGCCCACTACTTCGGAGACAAGGACGGACTGCTGGAGGCGGCGTTCCGCTCGCTGGCGCGCACCCTGGCTGCGCGCATGGGCGCGCGCCTGGCGCAGGCACGTACGCCGCGCGGCCGCGTGCAGGCAGTGATCGACATCAATCTCGCACCGGAGGAATTCGACCAACGTACCGGCACCGCGTGGCTCGCATTCTGGGGGCAGGTGTTGCATGTGCGGGGCTTGAAGCGTGTGCAGACCGCTTATCAGCGCCGCATGCTTTCCAACCTGCGCAGCGATCTGCGGCGGATGATACCGGTCGAGGAGGCGCGCAGTCTCGCGGCGATGATTGCGGCGATGATCGACGGCGTGTGGCTGCGCGCGGCCTTATCCGAGTGGCAGGAAGCCGACAGCGAAAGTGCGCGGGCGCTGCTGACGGCATTCGTCGAGGGGCGCCTGAAGGATCTGGCGCACGAGCCCTCGGAAGCGCGCTCGGTGCGCGCGGCGCGCTCCGCCGAAGGCGCGACGCTGCGGGTCATCAATCCGGCCACCGGTGCGCTGCTCGCGGAAGTGCCGACCGACGGTGCGGTGCAGGTCGAGGCCGCCGTGGCGCGCGCGCGCGCCGGGCAGACAGAATGGGCGCAGCTCACCGGCGCGGCGCGCGGGCGCGTGCTGCACCGTGCCGCGCAGCTGCTGCGCGAGCGCAACGAGGAACTGGCGCAGCTCGAGACGCGCAATACCGGCAAACCGCTGCAGGAGACGCGCGCGGTCGATGTGCTGTCGGGGGCTGAGTGCCTTGAGTATTACGCCGGCCTCGCCGCCGGGATCGCCGGCGAATATCTGAACCTCGGGCCGCAGGCGTTCGGCTACACGCGTCGTGAGCCACTGGGGCTGGTGGCCGGCATCGGCGCCTGGAATTACCCGCTGCAGATCGCCTGCTGGAAGTCGGCGCCGGCGCTCGCCTGCGGCAATGCCATGCTCTTCAAGCCCGCCGAACTCACCCCCCTGACCGCAATGCGGCTCGCGGCGATCTACCGCGAGGCAGGGCTGCCGCAGGGCGTCTTCGAAGTCGTGCAGGGCTACGCCGCCACCGGGCGGCTGCTGACGACCCATCCCCAGATCCGCAAGATCTCGCTCACGGGAGAGGTGGGCACGGGCCGCGCGGTCATGGCCGATGCCGCCGCATCGCTCAAGCAGGTGACGCTGGAACTCGGCGGCAAGTCGCCGCTGATCGTGTTCGAGGATGCCCACCTCGACAACGCCGTCTCCGGCGCGCTGCTCGGCAATTTCTATTCGGCGGGCGAGGTGTGCTCGAACGGCACGCGCGTTTTCGTGCATCGTCGCGTGCATGCCGAATTCGTCGCGCGCCTGCGCGCGCGCGCCGGCGCCATGCGGGTCGGGCGATCCCATGGACCCGGCCACCCAGGTCGGCTCGCTCATCTCCGCCGAGCACATGGAAAAAGTGCTGGGCTTCATCGCCCGCGGCCGCGCCCAGGGGGCACAGCTGCTGTGCGGCGGCGCACGCGTGACCACGGGTGACCTGGCGAATGGTTTTTTCGTGGCCCCGACGGTGTTCGATGACTGCCACGATGACATGGACATCGTGCGCCAGGAGATCTTCGGGCCGGTGATGGCGGTACTCGAGTTCACCGACGAGGACGAGGTGATCGAGCGCGCCAACGCCACCGAGTTCGGCCTGGCAGCGGGGGTCTTCACCAACGACCTGACGCGCGCGCATCGCGTGATCGCGCAGCTGCAGGCCGGTACCTGCTGGATCAATCACTACAACGTCACGCCGGTCGAGCTGCCATTCGGCGGCGTCAAGATGTCCGGGCTCGGCCGCGAGAACGGCCGCGCAGCGCTCGAGCACTACACGCAGCTGAAGAGCGTGTACGTCGCCATGGGCGATATCGATGCCCCGTACTGACGCGGCTGCGACGCGCGCGAGCCGCACGTGAGTGCCGAGACCTTTGACTACGTGATCGTCGGTGCCGGCTCCGCCGGGTGCGTGCTGGCGGACCGTCTGAGCGAGGACGGGCGCAGCAGCGTGCTGCTGCTCGAGTACGGCGGCTCAGATCGTTCGCTGTGGATCCAGATGCCCACCGCGCTGTCCATCCCCATGAACATGGAGCGCTACGACTGGCGCTACTACAGCGAGCCGGAGCCGCAGCTCAACAATCGCCGCCTGCACACCCCGCGCGGCAAGGTGCTCGGCGGTTCCTCGTCCATCAACGGGCTGGTGTACGTGCGCGGCAATGCGCTCGACTTCGAGCGCTGGGACAGTCAGGGGGCGGCCGGCTGGGGCTATCACGACGTATTGCCGTATTTCCGGCGCGCCGAGCGATGCGCGGCCGGGGCCGACGACTATCGCGGCGCTAGCGGCAAGCTCGCCACGCGCCAGGGGCTGCTCACCAATCCGCTGCACCAGGCCTGGCTCGAGGCCGGGCGGCAGGCCGGTTACGCACTGTCTTCCGACATGAACGGCTTTCAGCAGGAAGGCTTCGCGCGCATGGACATGACGGTCGGCGGCGGCCGCCGCTGCAGCGCCGCCAACGCCTACCTGCGCCCGGCCATGCACCGTCGCAACCTCAGTGTGCGTACCCATGCGCTCGCCACGCGCGTGCTGTTTGAAGGCCGGCGCGCGCGTGGCGTGCGCTACGAGCGCGGCGGCGCGAGTCACGACGTGCTGGCGCGGCGCGAGGTCATCCTGAGCGCAGGTTCGATCAACTCACCGCAGCTGCTGCAGCTGTCCGGGGTCGGCCCGGGCGCGCAGCTCTCGGCGCTTGGCATCCCGGTGGTGCACGACCTGCCCGGCGTCGGCGAGAATCTGCAGGACCATCTCGAGTTCTACTTCCAGGTCGCGAGCCGCGAGCCCATTACGCTCTACGCCGAGATGTCGCCGTGGCGCCGCGCGCTCATCGGGGCGCGCTGGCTGCTGACGCGCGGCGGGCTCGGCGCCAGCAACCACTTCGAGACCGGCGGCTTCATCAGGAGCCGCGCCGGCGTGCGTTATCCGGACATCCAGTTTCATTTTCTGCCGCTGGCGGTGAGCTACGACGGCTCCTCGCTGGCGCGCGAGCACGGCTTCCAGGCGCACGTCGGGCCGATGCGCTCGGGCAGCCGCGGCTGGGTGCGGCTGGGCTCGGCCGATGCCCGCGCCAAACCGAGGATCTTCTTCAACTACATGTCCTGCCCGCAGGACTGGGAGGAGATGCGTGCCTGCGTGCGGCTGACGCGCGAGATTTTCCGGCAGCCGGCGTTCGACCGCTATCGCGGGCGCGAGATCCAGCCGGGCGAGGAGGTGCAGAGCGATGAGCAGATCGACGCGTTCATCCGCGCCAAGGTGGAGAGCGCCTATCACCCCTCCTGCAGCTGCAAGATGGGCGGGGCCGATGATCCGCTGACGGTGGTGGACAGTCAGACGCGCGTGCTGGGCCTTGAGGCGCTGCGCGTGGTGGATTCGTCCATCATGCCTTCCATCACGAACGGCAATCTCAACGCCCCGACGATCATGCTGGCGGAGAAGGCAGCCGATCACATCCGCGGCGCGGCGCTCCTGCCGCGCGCCAGCGCGCCGTACTACGTTGCACCGGACTGGCAGAATTCGCAGCGCCAGGCCGGCTGAGGCGCAGGCTCCGTGCGCGGCCTGCTGAAGCCCGCGCCGCCGGCTGCGCCCGTGGCGGCGGCCGCGGTCGATCCGACGTACCGGCGGCTGCGCCGCCAGGTGTTCGTCGGTATCTACGTGGGCTACGCCGGCTACTACCTGGTGCGCAGCAATCTGGCGCTCGCCATTCCGGACATCCTGCGCGAGCACCCGCACTACACCAAGGCGGCGCTCGGGGCTGCGCTCAGCGGACTGTCGGTCGCCTATGGCCTGTCGAAGTTTCTGATGGGCTCGGTCTCGGACCGCAGCAACCCGAAGTACTTCCTGCCGCTGGGGCTGCTGCTGTCGGCCGCCCTCATGGGCGCACTGGGCCTGAGCGATCTGGCGCTCGCATCGCTGGCGGTGATCTTCGCGAGCCAGCTCGTCAACGGCTGGGTACAGGGCATGGGCTGGCCGCCGTGCGGCAAGACCATGGTGCACTGGTTCAGCACCCGGGAGCGGGGCCTCACGGTGTCGGTGTGGAACACGGCACACAACGTCGGCGGCGCTTTGGTGGCAGGTTTCGCCTGGTGCGGCGTGCTGCTGTTTCACGACTGGCACGCCAAGTTCTATTTCAACGCGCTGGTCGCCGCAGTGATCGCCGTGGCGGTCTTCTTCCTTTTGCAGGACACGCCGCAGTCGCGCGGCCTGCCGCCGATCGAGGAGTACAAGAACGACTATCCGCCCAACTACAGCGCGCAGAGTGAACAGATACTGTCGTTCCGCAGCATCTTCTTTACCTACGTGCTGCGTAACCGCTACCTGTGGGCGATCGCGACCGCCAACGTGTTCTGCTACTTCGTGCGCTACGGGGTCGAGAACTGGATACCGACCTACCTGCAGATCACCAAGGGCTACTCATTCAAGCAATCCACGGTGGCGTGGTCGCTGTACGAGTACGCCGCGATCCCGGGCACGATCGCCTGCGGCTGGGTATCGGACCGCTGGTTCCGCCGCAAGCGCGCCCCGGCCACGATGCTCTTCATGGCGCTGACGCTGGTGGCGGTGGTGGTCTACTGGCTGAACGGCAAGGGACCCCTGTGGATCGATTATGCGGCGCTCCTGGCGATCGGTTTTCTGATCTACGGCCCGATCATGATGATCGGGCTGCAGTCACTCGACCTGGTGCCGAAGAAAGCCGCCGGCACCGCGGCCGGATTCACCGGGCTGTTCGGTTACGCACTCGGTTCGGCCACCTCCGGGCTCGGCATCGGCTGGGTGGCCGATCGCTGGGGCTGGGGCGCCGTCTTCGGCATCATGGTCGGCTGCTGCGTGCTCACGATCTTCTTCAGCGCGCTGACGCTCGGACACCGCGCCGACAGCGCCGCACGTGCGCACAGTTAGAGCCGGGGCACGATCCCGGCGCGCTGCTGGCACGCCGCCGGGATAGCCCGGCGGCATCGCAGCGGGCCCCAGGCGCCGCAGTGCCCGGCTCTTAGAACTTGTAGCCGAATTCGCCGCCGATCACGCGCGGTCGCAGCGGCGTCTGCGCGACGATGAACTGGTCGGTGCTGACGAACGTGCTCGCGTTCGAGTCGCCGAGGTTCTGCCCGTAGACGGTCACGTACCATGCGCCCTTGGCGATACCGCAGGAGGCATCGAAGGTCGTGTAGGCGGGATTCTCGAACCGCAACCTGCCGGTACTGATGGTGCCGGTCCCGATCGTGGGATTGGCGCCGGCCTGCGTAAACGAATGGCCGCTGTGCGTGGCCGCCACCTGCACGAACGGACTGTAGCCGTTGAAGTTCCACTCATAGCGCGCCCGCAGGCTGAACTGGATCGGCGGCGAGTCGGCGCTCGGTGAACCGATCGGACCGAACGGGTTGATGATCGGCTGGCAATTGACGCCGAACGAGTTACAGGCGGCGGTAATCGGCTTGCCGTAGTTCGGACTGAGCGGGTTGTTGTCGGTCAGTACCGGGGAATTGGTCTGCTCGCTGTGGTTCCAGGAGGCCGCACCCTGCACCGTCAGCTCGTTGGTGACGCGGGCGATCAAGGAACTCTCGACGCCCTTGATGACAAAGTCCTGGCCGTTGGTGTTGAAGAAGATGTTGCCCACCGCACCCGGATCAAAGAAGGCGACCTGCACGTTGTCCCAGCTCTCGCGGTACACCGCGCCGTTCCACTGCAGGCGATGGTCGAAAAACTCCGTCTTCCAGCCGATCTCGTTGTTCGTCAGCTTGTCCGAGGAGTAGGACCTGGGAATGAAGTACTGCGGCGCAGACGGGTCCGTCGGCGCGATGCCCGGAGAGAAAGCGTGCGGGGAGTTGCCGTTCTGGTTGAAGCCGCCCGGGCGGAAACCCTGCGAGAAGGTGTAATACACCATGGCGTCCGGGGTGACGTGCCAGGTGAGGTTGCCGCGGCTCTTGAAGCCGGACTCGGTGTCCGACAGATTCGCCGCGTTCAGATTGTAACTGTAGAAGTAGGGACTATTGGGCGGATTTAAGGTCTGAGTGACGTGGCAGCCGCCGGGCGGGACGCCACCTTCGAAGCAGCCGAAACTCGAGAGCACGCTGCCCGCCGAGTAGTTCTTGAACTGAAAGTAACGCGTGCCGGCAGTGAGTGTCAGCACCTTCGGAATGAGGTCGAAGTCGAAGGACACGAAGAAGGCCGTCTGCTTGGTCGTGCGCCGCGTGTCCTGGTAGAACGAGGTGTGATCGCCCTGCACTCCGGGATTGACGACGCTTGATCCGGGGATCGTGCCGACGTTCGCGAAGCAGCCGGTATTGCCCGGCGTATCCTGCGGGCCGTTCGAGGTGCAGGTCGGAACGTTCTTGTAATCCCAGCCGGTCTGGTCGTAGAGCGTGTTGTTCTCCCAGAACGCGCCGACGATGCCACGCATCCGCCAGTCATCCGGCGTGCTCAGGCGCAGTTCGTGTTGCTGGTGCACGTTGCGCTCGTCCGAGCGCCAGTAAGCACTCGGGGAGTAGCACTTCGACGTGAGGTTCGGGTGATACGCGGAGGGGCCGTAACACTGGTAGTAGTCGGCGTAGACCCCGCGCGAGTAGTTGGTGTAGTCCCCGAGCTGCTCGACGTTACGTACCAGGTAGCCTCCGGTATACACCGCCTTCAGAACGCCGAGCTTGCCGTTCAGCGTCCATGCCGTGCTCTCGAAGCGATCCGTGTCGGAGGAGGGGTTGAACAGTGTGACTTCGAGCGGTTTGAGCGGCGTACCATCCGAGGAGTTGGGCTGCTGGTAGAAGACGCCCTGCGCGTCCATCTGCTGGTAACTCTGGGTGATAAGCGCGTCCCAGTCATCGTTGAATTTGTACAGCACCTCGGCGCGGACACCGGCGTAACTGACGGGGTTTATGTCGTTCGCCACCTGACGAGAGTTATTGATCGAGGGGCTGCCCGGCGGTGGCTGGCACACCGGTGCGCCGCCCGCACCACCCTGCGCACAGCCGTTGGGAAAATTCGCGTAGTGAATGCCAAGATCGGTGCTGCTGCGCGTGAACGTCGCCGGCACGTTGTTGATGTAGCCGCCGCGCTGGTCGCTGTAGATGACCGCGCGTGCCGCCATGGTGTCATCGATCAGCGGCACGTTCAGCACGGCGGTGATGTTGGCGTTCGGATCGCCGTGCTCGGTTGTGCTAAAGCCCCCCTTGACGTCGACCTCGGTGGTGTTGAGCTTAGGCTCGTTGGTGATGTAGCGGATCACACCTGCCTCGGCGCCGGCGCCAAAGAGCGTGCCCTGCGGACCCTCCAGCACCTCGATGCGGTTCAGATCGGCGGCGTAGATGTCGAGGTTGCGGTTGGGCAGCTGGCCGGACTGATTGTCCAGGTAGATCGCGACATTCGGATAGATACCCGTCGAGCCGCTGCCCTGGCTTGGCTGTGAGCCGGCGCTCAGACCGCGCATGAAGATCTCGTTCTGCCCCGGCCCGTTGTTCGCCGTGGTGACGTTCGGCAGAAACTTGATGTAGTCGTCGAAGGTGCCGACGTTGAGCTGCTGCAGCGTCTGCGCCGTGAAGGCCTGCATCGAGATCGGCACGTCCTGCATGTTCTCGCTGCGCCGCGTGGCCGTGACGGTGACCTCGGCAAGGGCGTCGCTCGTGCTGTCGGCGGCAGCTGGCGCCGCATCCGCTGCCCGTGCCGCGGTGCCTGCCGCACCGGCAGCGCCGGCCAGAATTGCGGCGACCGCATAGGAGATCTTTGAGTTCATTGCCGACCCCTTGAGAACTTGTTGTATGCCCACGACCGCAGCGTGCCCGCTCGCTGCGAGCTCTCGGCCGTGACCTGCGACCGACTGACCCTAAGACTGCGACCCGATTAGATCCGACGCAACCCGGCACCGATTGAATGCACGCGTCAGCGCACTGTTACGTACGCGCCGCCGCGCACCCGCTCGATTTGCTCGGGACAACCCGTCGCCGTTGCTGCGCAGCAACGAGCCAAAGGGTCATTCGAAAACGCGCGCGCGCGCCGCATCGCCATGGGCGACACGCTGCGGCTGCAGACGCCGCGTGGAGGGGGACAGCCCGTAGGCGTCCTTGAACTGTCGCGAGAAATGCGCGCAGTCGGCGAAACCCGCCTCATTGGCGATGTCAGTGACCGAGCGATCGGTGTTCTCGATCAGCCAGTTGGCGTAGCGCATGCGCAGCTGTCGATAAAGAGAGGCGGGGCCCATGCCGACGTGCTGGCGGCATAGCCGCTCCAGCTGTCGTGCTGACAGGCCGAGCTCGGCGGCGACTGCGGCCACCGCGATGGGCCGCGCGAGGTTCTGCTCCATGAGGAGCAGGGCGCGGCGTACGCGGGGCTCGGCCACGGTCTCCGAAAGCGGCGGATGCGGCTGGGCATCGCTGCCGGAACGCGGCCGGTCGAACAGCAGCACCTGGCTCGCCTTCTGCGCCACCGCACGCCCCAGATGTTGTTCGATGAGGTAGGTTGCAAGCGCCGCAGCGCCCGCGCCACCGGCGCAGGTGATGCGTGGACCATCGGCGAGAAAGAGGCGGTCGGCGATGACTTCCTGACCCGGAAACGCCTCGAGAAAATCCTGATAGTGATACCAGCTGACGCACGAGCGGCGGCCCTTCATGAGTCCGGTGCGACACAGGATGAAGCTGCCGGTACAGATGCCAATGAGCGGCACGTGGGTGGCGCCGACCTCGCGCAGATAGCGGCTCGTGGCTTCGTCGATCTGCGGGCCGGCGTGCAGGATGCCGCCGATGACCACGACATAGTCGAGCGTTTCCGGCGGTAGCAGCGCGCTCGTGGGCTGCAGCATGACTCCGCAGCTTGCCGCCACCGTTTCCGGCCGGCTCGACATGATGGACCACTGCACGTGCAGGGGCCGGCTGCGATCACCTTCGTCGGCGGCGAGGCGCAGATGATCGATAAAGACGGCGAAGGCGGACAGCGTGAAGTGCTGCGCGAGAATGACTCCCACGCGCAGCGGCAGGCGCACCGGGCGGTCGACCGGCGAATTTCGCGGCATAGCGGTTGAGTGGTGCATTGAACGCGCACTCAATATTTATGATCTCCCCTGCGAAGCTATCTTCACTCAAGCCCGCAAGGGACGCAAGGCGCAGCCCACTGCGCGCCTAAAAGCGATCAGGAACAATGGGATACGTGCAATCAGCGGCCATTGAATGCACGTTCAGACAAATTAACCGCGGAGGCGCAGGGCGGTGGTGCGCCGAGCCGAGGCTGACGCGCGGCGAATCGGCGGACAGCTGCGGGCTTGGGTCAGCGCAGAACAGCGAGCCGCGCGAGATTGCCCTGCACGGTCATGTCGTGGCAGCCGCTGCGCGCGTACCAGCGCCGCGTGGCCTCGAGCAGTGCATTGCACATCTTCAGCGACGCGCTTTCGCGCGGCGGCAGGGCGGAGGAGCGTCGTGCCACGAAACCGCGCGGCGCTGTGCGCACGTGGCGGCGCAACTGCAGACGCCGCAAGGCGCGCGTCGGCACAGCCTCCGCCACGGCAAGCTGCGCGGCACGCTCGGAGAGCTCGCGCGCCAACGGTTCGTGATCGAGTCCGTGGGCGTCGCCATCTGCATCGGGCGGTCGCACCCACTCGGCGCACCAGGTGGCGATCTCGGCCCCCGCGGAATGCAGCGTGGGACTGGCAAGTGCGACGGCCAGGCGCGGCAGATCGAGAGCTTCGCGCAGAGCCGCCTCGCGGCGGTGTGCATCGAGCAGCTGCTCGATGCCGGTGAGATAGCTGGTCAGCATGCGCGAGCTCGACGGGGAGCTGGTGCGCCGCCTCGCCGGCGCAGCGGCAGCGCCTCGCGCGGCTTCCTCGCTCGTGTGCTCCCGCATCGCTGTCATCCCCTTTTCATTACGTGGTGGCTTCCGTTACCTGCAAGGCGCTGCCGGCTACCCCGTTGAGGTCACCGGTGGCGTCATCTCTGGCGGTGCCACCGTTTCGTTGGCCGCGTCCGTCGAATCACTGACGGACACCGTCGCCGCCGGCGCCTTGCGCGCCGTTCTGCGGCGTGGGGCTCGAGCCGGACCTGCGGTGCGCGGCGCGGCAGCGGTTGGGGCAGGCCGCGGGGCTTGCGCCGGCGCTGCGCGGACGGTGCGCCGCGCGGCCTTTTGCGCCACTGGCCGCCTGGCGACGGGGTGCTTGCGCCGGGCCACGACTCGGGCAGGGGTCTTGGCTGGCACGCGTTTCGCCCGCGCGCGTTTCGGCTTCGCGACGCGGCGTTTCCGCTTGGCTGTCACAGGCTTACGGCGCGCGCGCGCGGCCGCGGCCTGCGGTGCCTTGGCAGTGCGGCCTGCAGCGCTGCCGCCGGCCGTCTTCGCCGCATGTTTTTTATGCGCCCGGCGCGCGCGTTTCCATGCCTTGCGCGCTACTGCCGCGAGCTTGCGTGCCCGCTTGGCCTCGCGCTTGGCTTCCTTGAGGCGCTTGCGCGCGCGCTTCAACTCGTCCTTGGCGATGCGCACGCGCTGCTTGGCGACGTCCGCCTGCAGGCGCGCCCGCGCGATCGGCTCGGAGTGGTTTGACTGTTCGCTGCTTGGTTTTTTCATGGGGGTCCGCGAGCGAAAAGAGCGCAAGTTTCACACAGGCGATCACGCGTTGCCACCTTCGCACTTATCCACAGAATTTGTGCATAAGTTTGTGGACAGAGCTGCGGCGACGGTGCAAACGGCGAGGCCCGGCAAGGGCTTGCACCAGCATGCGCGCCTTTTCGCCAGCGGCGCGTGCGCCGCTTCAGTCCGCGCCAGCGTTGAACATCGCAGCGGTGACGCGATTACGGCCTGAATGCTTGCTCTTATATAGCGCTGCGTCCGCAATCTTCAGCACCCGCTCGGCGAGCCGCCGCTCACCGGTGGGCACGCGATCAAGGCCGCACATGCCGAAGCTTGCGGTGACCTGCAATTCCTTGCCCTCGCTAGTGAATGGCGGCTGGGCGATTGCGGCGCGCAGCTTGCGTGCCACCTCGAGCGCGTGCTGGTAGTCGGTCTCGGGCAACACGATGGCGAATTCCTCACCGCCGATGCGCGCGACCCAGTCGACCCCGCGTCGCAGGCCGCGCTGCAGGCGCGCACCGAACTGCTTGAGGATCTGATCGCCGGCCGCGTGACCATGCGAGTCGTTGATTCCCTTGAACAGGTCGATGTCGCACAGGATCAGTGAGAGGGCGCGCCCGTAGCGCGCGGCGCGTTCGATCTCGCGCGGAAAATGCTTGCTGAAGAAACGACGGCTGGCGAGCCGTGTAAGGTCGTCGGTGGCCGAGAGCTTGCGGTTCTCCGCAAGCGTGACGCGCAGTACGGCTTCGAGCTCGGCAATACGGCGCGCTACGCCGATGCGCGCATCGATCTCCCGCTCCGAGGCACGCCGCCCGACACAGTCATCCGCGCCGGCCCGCAGGCCCGCTTCACGCTCGCGGTCCTCGTCGAGTTCGGAGATGAATAGTATGTAGGGCGCACGCTCTGCGGGGCGTGCGCGCAGGTTGCGCACCAGCTCAAGACTGTCCGTCACAACGACCGCGCGCTCGAGGGTCTTGACGCGCTGCAGGGCTTCGCTCTCATCGCTCAGTGATTGGCAGTCCAGCATGTCGGCGGTGATGCGCCGCTCGAACTCGCGCCGCAGCTGCGCGTCCTGGCACACGAGCAGCGCCTGCGGAGGCGGCACCACGCGCAGCATCACCGCGATGGTGGCTGTGGTTTCCTCATGCGTCGTGGGCGGACGTTCGGCACGCCGCTCCAGAATGCGTTGTATGACTGTCGTCTGACCGCCGGGTGACATTGACCCCCCAATGTCCGAGCCCAGCAGGCAGGGTACAGACAAAGTCGGGAAAATGCGCGGCCGGGGAGGGCCGCGGGCCGTCCCGTTGGGCGTGCGCAGGCCACCGCGGTGCATGCAAGTTCCGCCGCTCCCGCGCATCTCGCTATCATGCGCGCCATGGAGGCACCCGGAATCAGCCGCCACAGCCGGCCGTTCTTCGCGCCATTGTGGTTCATGCCGCTGGCCGCACTCGCGGTCCTGCTGCTCGCCTTTGCGCTATACCAGGGGGCGAACACCACCATGGTGATACTGGTGCAGACGACCGAGAAGGATCCCGGCACCATCGACGATCCACCGGCCTCCCCCGAGGGCGAGGAGCGCGCCCAGCGGCTGGCGCGCATGTTCGGCAGCACCGGCGGGGTGGGGCGAGTCGATGCCATTTACGTGAGCGACGACCGCCGCGCACATCAGACCGCCGCACCGCTCGCGGAAAGGCTGCAGCGGGCGCCGAGCGTCTTCAGCGGCGCCGACGCGCGCTCGGCAGCCGGCAGGGTCATGCACGAGCACACCGGCGGGGTCGTGGTCGTGGTGGCCAGTGGCACAGCCTTGCCGCAGCTGCTCAAGGATCTGGCCGGTGTCGAACCTGCGAGCCGGGCGGATCAGCCGGACGTCATCTACGTCATCAGCATCCCGACCTTCGGTCACGCGCACGTGGTGCGCCTCGTCTACTAGAGACGCGTCAGGAAACGCTCGGGTTATCGCGCCGCGTGCCGCCGGCACTCAGCGCCACCGCGCGGCGGATGAATTCGTCGTGCTGGGCAATGCGGAAATCGGCCAGGACTGTGGCGCGGATGTAGCGTGCCTGGTCGATCAGGTAGGTGCCACGGCGCACGCCGATGCCGAGCGGTCCCTGCACGTCGTACATGCGCACGACGAACTTGTCGACGTCCGACAGCAGCGTGAACGGCAGCTTGTACTTCTCGCGGAAGGCGCGATGGCTTTCCGGGGTCTGCGGGCTGACGCCGGCGACGTCGAGCCCTACCTGCTGAATCTCGTTGTGCAGGTCACGGATGGCACAGGCCTGGCGGGTGCAGCCGGGGGTGAAGTCTGCGGGGTAGAAGTACAGGATCAGGGGCCCGTGACGCAGCAGCGTGCTGAGCGACACGCTCTGTTCGTCCTGGTCCGGCAGCGTAAATTCGGGCGCTCGCCCGCCCATGGCCAGCATGGTTGCTCTCCGCTCTCCCTTGAGTCCCCTGCATCCCCTGTCCGCCGATGATAGCCCGCATCCGGCGCTGCCGGCCAAAACTTGATTGGACCGGCAAGGTCACGATGCTAGAATCGCGCGCCTTGCGATGGGGCGGTAGCTCAGCTGGGAGAGCGTCGCGTTCGCAATGCGAAGGTCGAGGGTTCGATCCCCTTCCGCTCCACATCCCTGCGATGCATAGACGTCTACGGGTCTCCATCGACGTCGCAGACCGTTGTCCCGAATCGGCCAGCGGCGCCGTTCCCGGCACCGGCGAGGACGGATGACCGACCCGATCACCGGCGCTCCATCACGCGGAGCACCATAATGCACCCTCAGCAGCTAGCTTGGGCGCAAGTGGTGCACCCGACTAGCAATTCAGACGCAAAAAAAGCCGAGCACTCCGACCGTGGACACCTGATGGCAGGGTCGGTACGCCGCCGTACCGACAAAATTAGGATGTCGGTGTAGATCGGAGTCCAATTGTGACGGCTCGGCAGTTACCAAATGAACACCCGACCGCATGGAGAGGCGGCACCACAAGTCGCCTCGGAATGCTCTGCTGGCACCCGCGAAGTGCTCCGGCGTAAGGGGTTCTCCGAAGCGCACCTGATCGGCTTGTGGGGCGGCATGGGCACGCGCGCACGCTGCGAGCATTGCGGCCGGGTGGTCGCGGCAGACGAAATTGAATACGAACTCGTGTTTCTGCAGCACGCTGAGACCATAACCCTAAGATTTCATCGCGAGTGCTGGGAGCTTGCTGCTGACCCGGCTGCATCGACGTAGCTGTTACTCGATCCCGACGCGGTTGGAAGGAGAGGGGAGTGCCTTGGCACGAAGTCCGGTTGACGCCGGCGCAGGCCGCCGAGAACCAGCACGGCCGCATCCAGGACCAATTCTGGGCATCCTTCCGAAGCGCTGGTGCGCCGGATGGCATGGCCATGTTCAGCGCCTGGGATTGGGACGATGAACCCTCGCTGCGCCTGTACTTCTCACCGGAGACCGCGCAGCACGCAGCGGCCTTTCTGCGCGCGGTCGGGGCGCAACGGTGCGCGCGGCCGTCGATAATCGAGGGCTTAGACGCTGGGCAGGCTGACGCGCTCCGTCGATTTAGGCTGGGGCAGCTCTAGCAGCGCAGAAGGACGCGAAGCGACTCGTTTTCCGCGAGCTCATCAGCGGCTTGCGGCATCACCAAGGCGTCGGAGGTCCAGCCTTGCTAATCAATACGGCTGGGCCGCCGACCGTCCACGCTTTTACGCTTTAGCAAGCCGCCGGGACGGCGGGCGGCTCATGGCTCTCGTCAGGCGTGCGAACTCGCGCTGGATGAGCCGATAGCAGTCGCAGGAGGCGCTCTCCAGGCCGCTGCGATCGCTGATCGTCACCACGCCACGGATGTACCGAATAAGGCCCTGCGACTGCAAGGCCTGCGCTGCCTCGGTTACCGTGGCGCGCCGGACCCCCAGCATCAGTGCCAGAAACTCGTGGGTCAGGGGAAATATATTGCCTCTGACGCGGTCGTGGGTCTGCAGGAGCCAGCGCGCGCACCGCCCGGCGATGGGATGGTAGCGGTTGCACGCCGCACACTGTGCGATCTGCGTGAGGAGTGCCTGTGTATAGAGCAGTAGCGCACGCGTCAGCGTCGGTTCGCCGAGATGGTGGGCAAAGCGGTCCGCCGACATCAACAGGGCGTCCCCCGGAACCTGGATGAACACTTCGCCGGCCGTGGTTTGGCCCCCGAGCAGCAGGGGCAGTCCCACCATGCCCTCGCAGCCAACTGTGGCGACCTCGATCGAGCCACCGGAATCCCCCATCGCGATCATGGACGCGACCCCGGAAAGGGGAAATACGACGTTCTCAATGGCGGCATCCCGCGCCTGAAGAACCTCTCTGGTGGCCATCGACTTCAGGACCAGATCTGGCAGGAGGCGCTCGAACGTGTCGCCGGGCAACGCGGCGAGAATGCGATTCGCCTTCGCGGTACGTGCAGTCGGGATCGACATGGCGGCTCCGGTGAGGGAGATCCGCCTGGTGTCTTTCACGGCTACGGACCAATGTGGGGGTAAGCAGCGTGAAGCTAGGACGTTTTCTCTGTCCGGGTCGGTACGCCGCCGTACCGACAGAGAAGGTACGGCGACGTACGGTCGTGCGGGGAGAACGTCCTTCAAAAAGGGGGCCCGGCGTCTCTCGTCGAGTCATTTGAATGCGCACGGGCAGTTTGCTGCGCGGCGTGTGAGAACGTCGTTGCGCTCGCCTCGCGCGGCGACCCTTTTGATCTCCCCGACGGCCTTGTGAGCATCGTCTGCCCGAGCCGCCGGACCACGCAGTTATTTGCCGTGCAGGCTCGGCGTATCAGGCAGTACCCATGGAGAGACGACCCGGCAGAGGTTGCCAAGCGGGCGCTCGGGCACCCCGGATCGGGAAAGACTCCCGATAGCGAGAAAATCCCGGCGTTACAGCAGCCAGTCGATCGGCAGCAACGAAAGGAAGCCCACCAGAGCGCGGCGAAACATCCCGACACCGGGCTCGCTGTTTAAGACCTTTTGGCCGTCGGCCGTCGTCTCGATCCATTGCAGCTTGCGCCCATCCGGACTCAGTTTGACTTCATAGGCGGTGAGCGGCATCCGAGTGTCGAAGTACTGCCGCAGTCCCTGCGACATCGCCGCATTTTCGACCACCATACCCATCTCGGTGTTGAGCCGTGCCGAGCGCGGATCGAAGTTGAACGATCCAATGAAGAGCTGGCTGTCGTCGATTTCGAAGGTCTTGGCGTGCAGCGAGCCGGCGGAACTGCCGCGGCCGCGCGGGCGCGGCGCAGAATCGACGCGCTTGAGCTCGAAAAGCCGCACGCCGGCTCGCAGCAGTGCCTTGCGCCGCTTGGCGTAACCGACATGAACCGCGGCGACGTCATTGCTCGCCAGCGAATTGGTCAGAACCCGCACCTGCACCTGCCGCCTGGCCATGGCCTGGAAGCTCACGGTGCCGAGCTTGGTGGGCACGAAGTAGGGCGACACCAGATCGAATCGCGCATTCGGCGGCCCCGTCGTCTCGAACAGGCGCGGCAGGAGCAGCAGCTCGCGGTTGGCCGCGAACACCTTCTGCGGATCATCGCCGACCAGCCGCACGTTGCTCCACTGGAAATCGAGCCCGTGGTCCGTCAGTTCATCAGTGAGCGGGTTGCCGTGCATCATCTGTACGTACCGCGCGGCCTTTGGGTCCGCGCGTGCCGCCGCAAAGGCGCGCTGCAGCTGCGTAGCAGCCTCTGCCGGCGAGGCGTTACCCACGATCATCTCTGCCGGGTACGCGGAAGCACTGTTCCAGAACTGATCGAACAACCGGGAGACCTCATCCACTACCGGTCCCATGGCGAGCAGATCAACGTCGACGAATTCCAGGTTGTCGTCGGCGTTGAAATACTCGTCTCCTATGTTGCGTCCGCCGATCACGGTCAGCTGGTTATCCACCGTGAACGACTTGTTGTGCATGCGGTGGTTGATACGCGGAAAGTCGAACACGTAGTTGGTCCAGCGCGCCCGCCGGTTGATCAGCGGGTTGAACAGACGCACCTGGATATTGGGCTGAGCGGCGAGCTGCGCGATGGTGCGGTCGAGACCGGCCGTGTTGTTGTCATCCAGCAGCAGCCGCACGCGCACTCCGCGCTGCGCCGCCTGGCACAGAGTCTCGAACAACAGCATCCCGGTGGTATCGCCATGCCACATGTAGTACTGCACGTCGATCGAGCGCTCGGCTGCAGCGGCAAGCCGCGCTCGTACAGCAAACGCTTCCTCCGCAGCGGAAAGCGAATGGACGCCACTCTTGCCCGGGTTCGCGCGCAGCGAGGGTGCTATGGCACGGGCGAGAGGCGTCGCGTCCGTATCGTGAATCGCCGCCGTGTCTGCGCGGCCCTGCAGCGAAGGCAGGGCACAGCCGCCAAGTGGCAGGACGGATGCTGCCAGCAGCCACCCGCGACGCTGACGGACAATCTGTGTCTGCGGCTGGACAGAAACTTCACCATTCTCCTTGGCGGAACCGACCATCCATTTGACGGCGTGCCGCGGCGAACCCCTTAGCTAGCGTGCGTCAAGCGGTGCGTGCGGCCTGGATGCCGGCAAACTCGCCCTAGCGGTGGCTTTGCACTATCAGCGTCATCCTACGAGGTTCCGGGTGTCTCATGCATGGCCGCAGGCCGCGCTTTGGCTGATTCTTAAGTCCTCGTAGCCTGGACTCGTCCGTGACGAGTCAGGCTGTTCAATCAGTCAAAGGAGCAGAGGTCAGTCATGAATGAGGACAAGGTAAAAGGCAAGTGGAAGCAGTTGGCGGGTAAGGCCAAGGCCAAGTGGGGCAAGCTCACAGACGACGATCTGAAGGTCGCCGAGGGCAACAGTGAGTACCTCGAGGGCAAGATTCAGGAACGCTATGGCGTGGCGCGTGACGAAGCGAAGAAGCAGGTCAAGGACTTTGCCTCGCAGCTGTAGTTAGCTCTCTCGCGGACGGGCCTCGGGTATTTGCGGGTTCTTGCAGGCCTGCGGCCCGTCCGCGTTTCCTTCCGCCCGCATAGGTCTGGCAGTAATGAAAGTCCGGACGCTGGGTTTGAGTGCGCTCGCGGCAGGAGGCTGGCAGGCCGCCTGACAGCCGGTACACTGCGGCTGCGGCCCCCGTAGCTCAGTGGATAGAGCGACCGCCTCCTAAGCGGTAGGTCGTCGGTTCAACTCCGGCCGGGGGCGCCAATAATTCAGTCACTTACAGCGCTTTTATCGGAACGCTCGAGCGTGTCGTCTAACGTCGTGCGGGCACTGAACATCACGGAGCAGAGCTGAATCAGGGACGCCGCCTAAGGATGCGGTCCGTGACTTTGCGCGGGAGGAGTTTGGCGCGATTCACCGATACGCCTTGGTGCTGCACACGGACGAGCCCCATCCCCACGTACAGGTCGTTGTGAAGGCCGAGAGCGAAGAGGGTCATCGACTGAATATTCGTAAAGCCCCACTCTCGGATGAGATCGCGGTGAAGACTATCATGCTCCCCGATCGGCACGCGTTTCATGGACGTACCCCGGCGACCCACATCTGCCTGCTAGGGAATTGGGCCCTCGTCTGGTACTTCGGCGACGGGCAAGACGCCGATCTGGTAGTTAAGATCCGATGCCCGCATTAGCACCTCATAGCGCGCCGCGGTCTCATCGATTTGCGCGGACGTTAACGCCAGTTGGGCTTGACTTAGCTCCACGATCGAGCTGCTGCCTGCCTTGTAGCGCGCGTCTGCGAGTTCATATGCTGTGACGGCGTAGCGACGCAGCTGGCCCGTGGTGCGCAGACGCTCGTGTGCGTTGTTGAGGTTGAGCCACGCGATGCGGACGTCACGACTGATGTTGTCCTCCGCTGTGCGCAGCGACTCCGCGGCCGCTTTGGCGCGAAGCTCTGCCTCGCGCTGGCGCGCCTCGTACAGACCGCCAGCGAAGAGCGGCACGGTCACCTCAAGGCCGCCAGCGCTGTAGTTGTCCGCGAGACGCGTATCATGCGAAGGGGCATTGCCGGCTGCGACCACGGCGGAAATCGTCGGGAGGCGCGCATCACGCAGCGAGTTCGCCAGATGCAGCGCCGCATCCCGTTCGTCACGCAGACCTGCGAGTTCGGGCCGGTCGTGCAGCGCCTGCTCGATGAGTGGCGAGACGTCCGCGGCTGCTGGCACCGGCACCGCGGTTTCATCGGCGAGCACGAAGCGGTGCTGCTCGCGGTAGCCGAGTGCCGTCGAGAGTGCGGCCAGCGTTGACTCCGCGTCGCTGTGCGCCCTGAGCACCAAGAGGTGCGCGTCCTCGAGCGCCACCTGCGCAAAACTCACATCAAGATCGGATTTGAGCTTGTTCTGAGCGAGGACAGTCACTCGGTCCACAAGGAGCTGACGCGTATCGAGAGTCTGCCGGGCGACATTTTCCACTGCCTGCGCCTGTAGAGCACCGAGGTAGTTACGGTCCACCTCAAGTAGCACCTGCTGGCGCGTCGCAGATGCTGTCTGATCCGCGGCACTCGCCGATAGTTTCGCGCTCGCGGCAAGGTTGGAGGTGTGGCCGAAATCGGTAATGAGCTGGCTTGCCCCGACCCCGAAAGCAGTGCGGCTAATCACCGAAGGGTTGTTGAGGCCACCCGCCATGAGCCGGGTGTTATCCGAGTCGGCGTGCACCGCAGAACCGTAAGCGGTTACTTGGGGCAGCAACCCCGAACGAGCCTGGACGAACACCTGGTGCTCCGCCTGAGCGCGGTAACCCGCGGCCGCGATGCCCGGGTGGGTGCGCAGTGCGATACCGCGAGCCTTTGCCAGGGTGAGGGGCTCGGCCGCGGCTAGCGCTGCGCCCGTGATGGGGGTCTGCTCGAGAGTGCCAGACTGCGTCGCCGGCGGTAGCAACCGTGCTTGCGCCGAAGCCACGCCGCTGCCGCACGTTAAGACGCTCGCCACCACCACAGCGGATATCCGTTTCATGCGAGGTGCCGCTCGTCGCCGCGGTGCACGATGTAGTAGGCGGCCGGGACAATAAACACTGTCAGTACTACCGACACGGCAAGGCCGCCGATAATCGCGCGAGCCAGGGGAGCGTATGCTTCAGCTCCGGTGCCAAGCTTCAGCGCCAAGGGAATCAGTCCGATCAGGGTGGCGAGCGAGGTCATGAGCACCGGCCGTAGACGCACGCGGCAGGCGAGTGACACCGCTTCGCGCAGTGCATGACCTTGCGCCCGCAGACGGTTGGTGAACTCCACGATCAGGATGCTGTTGGAGACCACGATCCCGACCATCATTACCACCCCCATGAGCGACATGACGTTGAGCGTGGTTCCGGTGATGACGAGCGTGAGCAGCACGCCCGTGAGCCCAGTGGGAACCGCCAACAGAATCAACAGCGGATCGATAAACGATTTGAACTGGGCGACCAGAACGAGGTACACGAGCAGGGTCGCAAGAAGCAAACCAAAGCCGAACGCGGCGAAGGAGGTACGCATAGCTTGGACCGACCCGCGGATTTTCACCCGCACGCCTTCGGGCATGTTGATCCCCTCGATGATATGTTCGACACCGCTTAGTGCGGCGCTCAGGTCTTCCCCCGCCGGAGATACATACACGTCCATTTCACGCCGCAGCTGGTAGTGATCGACCTCCGTGGGGGATTCGATGTGGCGGATGGTGCTGACGGTGTCGAGCCGTGTTGAGAGCGCGGCATTGGGGCCGCGAAGTGGCACCGCCCGCAGATCCGCCAGGTTGTGAATATAGTTTTCCGGGTATTGCACCGTGAGCAGGTAGTCATTGCCGCTGTTGGGGTCGACCCAGTAACTTGGCGCAATCATGGCGTTCGAGGTGAGCGCGGTTATGACGTTGCCTACCACTTCCTTTTCGTTGAGTCCGAGCTCGCTCGCGCGCTCTCGATCGATGTTGAGTTGAAGCGCTGGGTAGTCGATGTCCTGCGGCAGCAGCACATCGCTGACGCCGGGCAATGCCGCAGCCTCGCGGGAAATACGCGCGGCGACCTGATGTGCGGCGCGCATATTCGTGCCACTCACCTGCACGTCGATTGGCGCGGGCAGACCAAGATTGAGCACCGCGTCCACGAGGCCGCCGGTCTGCAAGTAGGTGCTCAGCAGTGGCAATTGCGTTCGGAGCCGCTCGCGAACCCGATCCATGTACACAAAGCTCGGACGCGCTCGACCTTCCTCAAGTCCCACCTGCACAAAGGCGGTATGGGGTCCGGAGTTTGGCGTGTAGATAGAGGAAAATCCCGGGGTGGTCCCGATGTTGGACACCAAAATCTTGATATCCTTGCTGGGCACGACGTCGCGCACGATCTGTTCGACTTTGGCTACGAGTTGGTCGGTGATTTCCAGCCGTGTGCCGGCCGGGGCCTTGAGGTTGATTACGAACTGCCCCGGATCGGTACGCGGGAAGTAGGCCTTGCCGATCAGTGGATAGAGGCCAAGCGATAGGATGAAGATTCCGGTAATCCCCAGTACCGTGGCGGCCGGCCGCAGCAGCGCGCGCGCGAGGGTGTGCTCGTACCGATCTAGCATCCGCGTGAAGAGATGGTTGAAGCGTTGGTTGAAGCGCCGACCCCAGCCGGCAACGCCGCGCGGCGGCGGCGGCAGCACTAGCGCCGAGTTGGATGGACTGTCGTCTGGCAGAATGTCCTGAACTTCGATTTCGTGTGCCTCAACTTGATGCGTCTTGATGAAGCGCGCGCAGAACAGCGGCACCACGGTCATGGCCACAACATAAGAAGCAAACAGCGACAGCACGACCGCGAGCGCCAGGGCCGTGAACAGGAAGCGGCTCACGCCGTAAAGAAATATAACCGGGAAGAAAACGATCGCCGTGGTGAGCGTGGCCGCCAGTACCGGCAACTGCACCTCCTCACCGCCTCGCTCCGCCGCCACCGCGGGCGCCTCACCGATCTCCATGTGCCGAAAGATGTTTTCCAGTACGACCACAGAGTTGTCGATGAGGCGCGAGAACGCGAGCGCGAGACCCCCCAGGATCATCGTATTGATCGTGCTGTCACCAAAGGAGAGGGCGATGAAGGCGGCGAGCGCCGAGAGGGGGATCGAGAGGAACACGGCCGCCGTCGCGCGCAGGCTGCCTAAGAACACGAGAATCATAACCCCGGTGAGCACGAGGCCGATGACGCCTTCATGGATCAGGTTTTCGATCGCGTTACGCACGAACTGCGACTGATCAAAAACCACCGAGGCGACAAGTTGTTTGGGAACGTCCAGCAGGTTGGCTACGCCGCGACGGATGCCGTCGACCACGGCGATGGTATTGGCGTCGCCCCCCTGTTTGAGCACTGGCAGATACACCGACGGTTGTCCGTCGACGCGTACGATGTTGTATTGGATCTGTGCCGCATCCTGGGCTTTACCGACATCCGCCACGAGGACTGAGGCATTGCCGACGGTCTTGAGCGGCAGGCGGTTGATGTCCGCCATCGCATCGATCTGGCTGTTGGCGTAAAGGTTGTAGTCGTAGGGGCCGATTTTCACGTCGCCCGCGGGCAGGATCAGATTGGCCTCATTAACCGTGCGCACCACATCCATGACGCTCAGCTGGTGCGCCTGCAACTTCAGTGGATCGACATACACCATGATCTGACGGTAGCGTCCGCCGAAAGGTTGCGGCACCGAGGCACCGGGAACGCTCGCAATTTGATTGCGTACGTCGTACTGCCCGAGATCGCGCAGCTGCGCCTCATTCAGACCCGCGCCTTTGAGCGTAACCAGGCACACCGGGAGACTCGAGGCGTCGAACTTCAACACCACGGGCGGCAGGGTGCCGGGTGGAAGCTTGCGCAAGTCCGCGAGGGCGAGATTGGCAATACTGGTAACGGCAGAGTCCGCATCGAATCCCGGCTGAAAGTAGATCTTGATCAGACTCACACCCGGCAGTGACCGCGATTCAATGTGATCCACGCCGCTGGCGAGGGTGAAGAAACGCTCAAAGCGGCCGGTGATATCGGTTTCGACTTGCTCAGGCGGCATGCCGGAAAAGAACGTCGCCACTACGACCACCGGGATGCGAATCGGCGGAAACAGATCCACCGGCATGCGAGCCACGGTCGTGATTCCCACTACACACGTGATGAGGCATACGACGATGACGAAATACGGGAAGCGTAGGGCGAATCGCGACATGGCGGATGTGATCTTTCAAGTCGCTGGCGCGAGCGCCGAGCGACTCAGGGCGCAGACCAGTGACGTTCCCAGGGATGCGTTCATTCACGCGTGAGCGGCGCGGTGATGCGCGGCTCGACCTTCTGGCCATGGGCAAGTCCCGGGTTGCCGATCACGACGAAATCTCCCTCTTTAAGTCCGGTGAGCACCTCGTAGCGATCCGGCGTCTCAAGCCCGAGCGTCACGCGGCGCTCTTCGAGCTCGCGCGCAGTATTGACCACGAGCACGCTTTTGCTTCCGGCCGGAAGCGCCTCGATCGGGATTGCGAGTGTCTGCGCGCGCTCATCGACTTTGAGCACCACGCTGGCGTACATGCCGGGTACGAGCTCAAGCGAGGAGTTGGGAACCTCCATCTCAGCGACCATAGTGCGAGTGCTATCGTCGACCCTGTTGGAGAAACGGGCAATCTTGCCGGACAGCACGCGGCCGCCGAGTGAATCGATTCGCACACGCACCGGCGCATCGAGGCGGATGCCGTGCACATAGTCGACCGAGACTGGAAAATCAAGCCGCAGGAGCATGTTATCCGAGACCCGCACCAGCGGCATCGCCTGGGTGTTGGAGGCTGTGCCAGCCTGAATCAGTGAGCCCGGATCCGCGTAACGCTTGGTGATCACGCCGTCAAATGGCGCGACGATCCGCGTATAGCTGACTAGGGTCTGGTACTTTTCCACATCGGACTTGGCCGCCACTACGCCGTCTTGCGCCGTGGCGTCGTGTGCTTGCGCGGTGTCGAGATCCTGTTCCGCGATGAGATTTGGGTGCTCCTTATTGACCGCAACCAATCGTGTGTACGCGAGATGCGCATCACGGTAGTCGGCCTGGGCCCGAGCGAGGCTGGCCACCGCATGATCGAAGTCATCATGCAGTTCCGGCACCTCGAGAAGCGCAAGAAGTTGTCCGGCCTTGACGCGATCGCCGATGTCGACCTTCATCTCCTTCACGTAGCCGGAAACCTTGGCATGGAGTTCGACCTCCGTGTAGGGCCGAAACTCCGCCGGAATGGTGATTTCCTTAAAGAGATCTTCGCGGTCTACGCGCACAACCGCCACCACGGGTCCTTGCACGGCGGTCGCGGCCTGCGGTGCCCGTTCGCGCCAGGCTCGCGCGAGCAGGATGACAGTCAGGACCACCACGGCCAGAGCCGCGAGACGCCACTTCTGCTTGCGTGAGACTCCTGCGAGGCTCATGAGAACGGCGCGGTCGCAGCGTCTGCCAACGGCTGCTTGACGCGGAACGTGCTTCCGCGGCCGGCAGCGCTCAAAACCTCGAGCACGGCGCCGCGTGCGGTACAAATCGACTTCACGATCGAAAGTCCCAAGCCGGCTCCTCCCTGCTCGCGCGCGAGCGCGATCTGTCCACACGGAAGAAACGCTTGAACACGTGGGGCAACGCCCTTGCTGGGATGCCAACGCCGATGTCGGACACATCGAGGACTGCGTACGCACCCTCGCGACGCACTTGCAGGTAAACTTGGCCGCCGGTCGCTGTGTACTTGATGGTGTTATAGAGTAGGTTCACGACCCCCTGCTTGAGCCTCGCCCGATCCCCTTGCAGGGGAACTTCCCCCGAAGGTATACAAGTCAATCTGACGCGTTTGTCCTCGGCGAGCAGGCTCATCTGCTCTGCAATCGTAACCGAGGCATCGGCGACAAATTGCTTCGAGCCGTGAATCGCATCCTCCAAACGGGCAATCGTATGATTGAGGAAAATGGAAAGCCGTTCGATCTTGTCACCGGAATGCACGACGGGCAACCGTTCGCTCAAATCGTGCTGGGTGGTCTCCTCAGCCTTGTGCGCGATGCGTTCGACCGGGACAAGCGCACGCCGCGCCAGTACGAAGCCGCCGGTCACCGCCACCGCCACCGCGATCGATAGGCCGACAGCGAGCATCATGAACACGTGTGTGAGCGTCGCCCCAATGGTTGCGCCTGAGGCACCGACCTCAACTCGGTAGCTTGTCCCGTCACTGGCGTCGGTGTCGCGGACGGCGACGAGGAGTGAACCGCCGGCTGACCCTACCTTGCGGGTCTCCGTGTGCGCGCCCAGAGGAAGTGGTGGCACGAGCGCGGGATTGAAGCGTGCATCCTTCGGGGGCCCAGAGGCATACACGACGGTGCCATCAGCCCGAGTAACGCGGATGAAGCGATCATTGGCCTCGGGCGAGTACGGGTTCTCAACCTCTCCACCGAGTGCTGTCTCGTCGCTGCTGCGCATGCTCGCGACCATCGTGTTAGCGATTTGGCGCGCACGGCGCGCCTGTACATCGAGCAGATTCGCCTCGAGATAGTGCCGTAGGGAAAAAAAGATAAGCAGGCCAAGCAGTACGAATGCGATCGTCAGTACGCCTGCGTACCAAGCCACGAGGCGGAAGCTTAAGGAGTGCGTATTCATGAGTCCGCACTCTCACCGAGTCCGTAGCCGACGCCCCGTACCGTACGGATCAGCTTGATCTGAAACGGATCGTCCACCTTGCTGCGCAGGTGCCGCACGTATACGTCCACGATGTTGGTAAGACCTTCAAAGCTCTGGTCCCACACGTGCTCGATGATCATGGTTCGAGAGAACACCCGACCGGGATTACTCGCTAGATATTCAAGGAGTGCGTACTCCTTTGAGGTAAGCTCAAGGCGGCGCCCGCCGCGGCGCACCTGCTGTGTGAGTCGATCAACCTCCAGGTCCGCCACGCGCAAGACACTCGAGCGTGCGACGGGCCCGCGCCGCAATAGCGCCTTCACGCGCATGACGAGCTCTGCAAACGCGAAGGGCTTGGTGAGGTAATCGTCGGCCCCGGCTTCGAAGTTCTGGACCTTCTCCGCGGTTGCATCACGCGCGGTGAGAATGAGAATCGGGACCTGCTGGTTCTTGCGACGAATCTGCCGCAGCAGCTCGGTGCCGCTCATGGCAGGCAGCATTAGATCCAGGATGATGAGGTCATAGTCGTAGGCTTCGGCGAGTTCCCAACCGCGGTTGCCATCCTCAGCCACGTCCACAGCGAAGCGCTCGGCCCTGAGCGCGCGCGCCACGAGGTCGGAGACCTTCTTCTCATCTTCAACGAGGAGCATTCGCATGGTTGGCTCGGTAGGTGGGTACCATATGAACACGTCAGGATTAATCCTGGGTAAATGCAGGATTAAAAGGCATTCAGATTCCGATGGCTCTGCATAACACGTTGATTCTTCAGCAATTCAAGCCGCTTGGATTCATCAACGTGGCTCCGTCGGACCTGAAGCCGGGCACAGGAGTCTTCGCTCTGGATGGCGACCCCGTTGCAATGCCGGGGGTATTTTCGCGGGCCTTGCGGGCCCGTCGCACGGCTCGCTAGAGGTGGGTCGCGTCGAGGTGTGGAGAGCTAGAGAATCCCGCTTGCACTTGGGCGCCCAACCGACGTGCGGCTCCTGGCATTTTGGATACTCCCGCCGATGGGTACAGAGGCGGGTACGGGTGGGTGGGATTGTTTCACACCGATACCGTCGGAGAATCAGTGCACCGCGAGCGGCAGTGCGACTCCGGCCTGGGGCGCCGGACCCTCAAATCAGGCGGTATTACCCCGCGCCCGCAGCGGTCACGAAAGTCGGTGGTTGCGGGGGGCACGCGCACACATAGCGCCTGCGGACTTCCCCGCGTACTTAAGCAGCTCCTAACCCTCTTAGCCCCGGGGCGTTCACCGCCGGCCGGCACAATAGCGGTTGGTGAAAGAAACGAGATTAACGGGACGCATGGTATCCAGGCCGAAGCCCGCCCCGCGGTACCGTGCAGGGCCTGCCCGCAACGCCCTTTAGGACCCCTCGCTCAATTCTTGTGGCGAGGTCGAAAGGTGGCCAAGCCTGGTTCGCTTGGTATCCAGATAATTCGCATTGTGCGGGGTACGAACGGATGCGATCGGTACGCGAGTCACTGCGAGTCCGAAGTTTCTAAGCGCCGTCATTTTCCACGGGTTGTTGGTCATCAAGCGGACGTTGGAGGTTCCCAGGTATCTGAGCATGGGTCGGCACATGGCGTAGTTCCGTTCGTCCCCGGCAAAGCCCAGTGCTTCATTTGCGGCCACGGTATCAAGCCCGGCGTCTTGTAATGCGTATGCTCTGATTTTGTTGTCCAACCCGATCCCGCGCCCTTCCTGACGCAGATAGAGGAGCATCCCACGGCCTTCGCCCGCGATCCTCTGCAGGGCCTCCCGAAGTTGCATGCCGCAATCGCAACGCCAACTGAATAAGGCATCACCTGTCAGGCATTCCGAGTGGATGCGCAAGAGCGTAGATCCCTCCGTGCCCAGATCTCCCAGGGTCAGTGCAAGATGTTCCTTCCCAGTTGCAGCATCGGCGAACACATGCAGCTGAAATGTTCCCCATGACGTAGGCAGCGTGCACGACGCCGAGTGCTGCACCGTGTCATGGAGCGGTCAGCTGCGCACGCGTTGACAACGTCCTCCCCTTCGCCAGCGAGTTGCCAGCGTTGCAGGCAGAGGTACGCGATATACTTCAATTCCTTCACGTTAAGCCCCACACAGGCATGCGAATTCCCTCGCTAATACCGCGGTATGCGAATAAGTGCTCCTGCAATATCGATCGGTTCAACGCGCATGACAGATCAGCGTTCCCGACCAGTGCGCGTTCCCGTGCGGGCGATTCTCGCGCGGGCGCTGAACCGCGGTCGTCTGTAACCGTACTTACAGGACAAGTCGGCTCTCTAGCCTCGGCACGTGAGGTATTTTGCCCAGCCGGCCGGAGCGCTTGTAGCCAATGCTTTCGATTTTGGTTGGACACTCCTACTTTCTGCGTTTCGACCAGAAACAGCTCGAGCGGGCAAAACCTTATCCGCCGCTCGCCACTCTCCAGGTTGCCTCGATGCTGCGTCGGGCAGGGCACGAAGTAGCGCTGTTCGATGCGATGCTGGCCGAGGACGTCCGGGACTTTCAGCGACAGTTTAAAGCGCTGAAGCCGCAGCTGGTGCTGCTGTACGAGGACAACTTCAATTTTCTGAGCAAGATGTGCCTCGGTAAGATGCGCTGCGCCGCCCGCGAAATGATCGCTATCGCGCATTGCGCGGGTGCCCGCGTCATCGCTGCCGGTGCTGATGCCAGCGATGCTCCTGATCCCTATCTGCTCGCCGGCGCTGACGTTGTTCTCCTTGGTGAGGGTCTGTCAGCGCTTGAGGGTCTGCTCACGCGCCTCGACTCCTGCCCGGATGCGCCTGCCAGCGCGCTGGCGGACGGCCTTCGCGGCGTCGCGTTCCTGAACGAGGGCAGGGTGAAGACCGTGACCGGTGCGAAAACTCTGCCGGCTACCCATCCCGGCGAGCTGCCGGCCTGGGATCTGGTGGACATCGAGCGCTACCGCAGCACCTGGCTTGCGGCTCATCACTACTTCAGCCTGAACATGGCAGCCTCGCGCGGCTGCTCGTTTCGCTGCGCCTGGTGCGCCAAGCCCATCTGGGGAAACCAATACCTGCAGCGCAAACCGGCGGCGGTCGCCATGGAGATGGCGTATCTCAAGCGCGCTTTTCGGGCCGAGCACATCTGGTTTGCGGACGACATTTTTGGATTTCGGGTCGACTGGGTCGACGAGTTCGCGCATGCGCTGCATGAAGACGGCGGCGCGATACCCTTTACGATTCAAACGCGTGCGGATCTCGTCAGCGAGCGCATGGCGGTCGCCTTGCGTCAGGCAGGCTGTCAGGAAGCATGGATCGGCGCGGAGAGCGGCAGTCAGCGGGTGCTCGACGCCATGAACAAGGGGACCAAGGTGGCCGAGATCACGGAGGCGCGCGCGCGGCTGAAGGCTGCAGGTATTCGCGTCGGATTCTTTATTCAGCTCGGCTATCTCGATGAGCAGTTGCCCGACATTCTGGCTACGCGTGAGCTGCTCGAGACCGCGCTGCCAGACGATGTCGGCGTGAGCGTGTCTTATCCCTTGCCGGGGACGAGGTTCTACGAGCTGGTCAGTAAGCAGCTCGGTAACAAGACCCATTGGCAGGACAGCGCTGACCTCGCGATGATGTTCCACGGTACGTATACCTCTGACTTCTATCGCGCGATCAGAGGTCTGCTGCACGATCGTGTATCGCTCGAGACGTTGAATGCGCCTGGGCAGGCCGGCAAGTATCGACGCGGCAGGCGCATGTTGGAACGACGCTGGCAGACCCTGCTCTCGAGCGAGCGGCAGTACCGCAACGCCGGCGGCCAGGCGCGGCGAACTGAGGGCAGCAGCCAAGGCGCACGGGTCGCCAGGCGCATCGGCAGTGGAGTCGATCGGATGCACGCACAAGCTAGCGGTGTAGCGGATTGGGCAGCAGATCGCCCGAGTGGGCGCGCTCTCAAGGCGTTGCAGCGCGCTTTGCAGAAGACCACCGAGGTGCTGGCGAGCGAGCTCGGTAATCCCACTGCTACCGCTCCCGCGTGGTCGGAGGCCGAGTGGGCCGTGGCGCGCGCGGTCGCTGCGATTCACGGCGTGTCCCCGCTGCTTGCCGACACCCTGCGATGGCAGGGACCGGTTGCTTGGGCGCGGTTCCTTGCCGAGCAGAAAGCGCATACCGCGCAACGGTTCCAGCGTATCGAGCAGCTACTGCAAGCGCATGGACCGCCGGGCGTACGAAGCAGGAATTGCACTGGTGCCGCTCAAAGGGGCGGCGCTGCACGCGATGGGAATCTACGCAGCCGGCGAGCGACCGATGGCCGACATCGACCTGCTGGTGCGCGAAGAGCAATCACGCGGCGCCATCGAGGTCTTTGTCGGGCTCGGATTTCTCGAGACCCTCCGAACCTGGAAACACCGGGTGTTCGAGCAGAGCGGCCACGAAGCGCCGGTAGCATTGGGCGAGCATGCGCGCAACGGGATCAAGCTCGAGCTGCACTGCCGCATTGCGGAGGTCTTACCGCGACGCGTGGTGGACGTTACGCCGAGCGTATTTTCCGAACCGCTCCATCCTGGATTGAACTCATACCCGTCGAAAGCTGCCCTCTTGATCCACCTGCTGTTGCACGCTGCCGGTGCACTGATTGCGCGAAGCCTGCGGTTACTGCAGCTGCACGACATTGCGCGCCTTTCCGCTCGCATGACGGATGAAGACTGGGAGGAACTGTTGCGTCGAGCCGCGCGAACGGCAGACGGAAGCCTGTGGTGGGCATTCCCGCCGCTCGCGCTCGCGGCTCGCTACTACGACTGCGTGCCCGATCGAGTCCTTACGCGCGCTGCAAGTGATTGTCATTGGACGTTGCGTCGGGTTTACCGGCGCAGACAGCTGTCGGCTGCGTCACATTCACACTTATGGATCAGCGCTTTTCCGGGGATCGAGTGGGCCCGCTCGCCGCGGGCGATGCTTGAGTATGCCGCGGCACGCGTGGTGCCGCACGCTGAAACCGTGCACCTGCGACAGGTGTTCGCAAGCGTGCAGCCGTGCGTCTCTGGCGGCCCGTGGGCACAGCTGTCGCAGCGCCAACGCATGCTGCGCTGGATGACCTCTCGTCAGGCGCGACATGAGACTTTGCAGCCGGTGCGTGCGGCGCTCCGCGAGGCGCGCTGACGAGGACACGGCTGTTATGTTGTGCCTACGCCGTGAGTCTCGTGTAGATCGCCTGGAAAGTACGCGCGGTATGGTCGGCATCCTCGAGTACTGCGCGCTGCAAGGCTTCGCGAGCGACGCGCAAGCGCAGTTCCTCGTCCGCAAGCAGCTTGCCAATTGCGCCCGCCAGGGCAGAGGGGTCTGCGACCGGGACAGCCACTGCCTCCGGCGACGCCCACTCTGCGATGTGGCCCACCGACGTGCCGACTGTAGGCACACCCGCCACTGCGGCCTCGAGCGCAACCAACGGGCCGGTTTCGTGGCGCGACGACACCACCATGAGATGAGCGGCTTCGACCAGTGGTCGCAGCAATCGCTGCGGCAGAAAGCCGTGAAAGGTAACCCTGGCGGACAGGCGCAACTCCCGAGCCAGCGTCTGCATTTCACCCGCGAGTGTATCTTCGCCTACGATATCGATGTGAAAGTCGATACCCCATTGTGCCAACGTCGCGAGCGCCTGCAGCAGGGTCCGCTGGTCCTTGACGCGATTGAGGCTCGCAACGTGGATCAGTCTTGCGGTCTCGTGCCGCTCGCGTCGCACGGGCGCACGCGGCGGCCACACGCTCAGATCAACTCCGAGCGGCACCCGCTCGGCGCTCACTCCCAGTGCCGCAACCGCCGCAACGACCGGTGCACTTGCCGCCGAGACCACCGAGGCTGCGCGCAGGGTGAAGCGCTCACGCATCTTGCCGCGCCACGTGAGCATGCCGCCATATCCTATCTCCGGCAGCGCGACGAGCTCACCGCCGGCCACGTGAACCACGGTCGGAATGCGCAGCAGTGCGCCCGCGGCAACTGCGACGAGGCCGCACGAACCGGACCAGATTGCGTGCGAGAGATCGAAAGGCGAGGCGCGGTCTATGGCGAGTATCGCGCGCACTGCCCGGGCGCGCGTGCGCTGCCGGCCGATGTTGTGGATATGCGCTCCCGCAAGTTGCCAATCGGCAGGTTCCGCCTCCTGAGCAAGCGCGAATGCGTGCACCTCATGAACACGCGACAGGCGACTGAGCAGCGCGAGGAGAGCCGGGATTACCCGATACTCTCCCGATCGGTCGACGCCTCCGGGTACCACCATGGCGATACGCATCTTGCCGGCAAGTTCTCCCAAAGGAGGTGTGGACGGGTGTTCAACATACGACATGCCGGCTGCCCGATAAAGAGCGCGCGCGCGCATGTCTGAACGCTCATGAGCAGGTTCGGCAATGCCGCTCAGGCACCGGCCCGCGTGCTGTTGCAACTGCATGAGACGCGTGGCGCCTTCGACAACGTCGCTGCGGACTATGACGGCGATCGCGGCAACAATTCCGCAATTCAGGACATGCGCACCGAGATGTGGCGCTGGTTGGACGCGGTGTTTGCTCCCAGCAGCCGCTTGCTCGACCTCGGTTGCGGCACCGGGCTCGATGCCGCCCGCATGGCGCGGCTCGGTCATCGCGTGACTGCGACTGACTGGTCATCCGAGATGGTGCGCCGAACGCATGATCGTGCGCAGCACGAAGGGCTGATCGACCGCGTGCTGCCCATCAACGTCGGAGCGCATGAGCTTGACCGAGTGGGCGACGCGGGATCGTATGACGGAGCTTATTCCAACCTGGGCGCCTTGAACTGTGTGCCGGAGCTTGGCGATGTATCGCGCGAATGCGCGCGTCTGCTCAAGCCGGGCGGTAAACTGGTGTTTACCGTCATCGGCCGCATCTGCCCTTGGGAAACGGCGCATTACCTACGGCGGCGGCGCTGGGCGCGGGTGAAAATCCGCTACGCGCATGGCCTGGTACCTGTCAACCTGAACAAGCGTACGGTCTGGACGCGCTATTACAGTCCGCGCGAGTTCTATCGGCCTTTCAAACGCCACTTTAGCCTCACGCATTATCGCGGTCTGTGCGTCTTCGTGCCGCCTCCTTATTTGATAGAGATCCGCCAGAGGCACTGGGAATGGTACCAACGCTTGTGGCGCATTGACCGGCGCGTCGCCGGCTGGCCGCTGCTGCGTGGGATCGGCGATCACTTCCTCATTGTGATGCGCAAGCGCTGACGGGCCCGCCGGGCCAAGTCAATCGCGATGATTGTCAACACCCACCGGCTGTTCGCGAAACTCCTGCCCAGGATGCAGATCAGGGCCATCTGTGACGTCGGTTCAATGAACGGGGCGGATGCGGTGATCTTCAGCGGTGCAGCTCCGCGATCGAGGGTATACGCGTTCGAGCCCAATCCGCTGAACTTCCGACTGATGGAGGCGAGACGAGGCTTTTTTCAGGAGCGGAACATCCGCCTGGTGCCTGCGGCGGCAACCAACTATGACGGCGTAGCCGAGTTCTTTCTGGTTGAGGCGGAGTACTCGCAGGCCGATCCTCGTCGGGGTATGAGCTCACTGTACCGACGAAACGGTGAGTGGGCGTCGGCGGCGGTGGTGCGCGTTCAAACCATGCGGCTGGACAGTTTCCTCGTCGCAGAATGTCCGGGCGATGCTCGGCTGGCCGTGTGGATCGACACCGAAGGGGCGGCTTACGAAGTCATCGAGGGTCTTACCGGCGTGGTCGAGCGCGTCCAGCTTCTGCACGTGGAGGTCGAAACCTCGCCCTGTATAGGCGCGAATCAGAAGCTCTATCCGGAAGTGAAGGCGCTGCTGCGGCGACTCGGCTTCAGCGAGCTGGCTACCAACTACGCCCGCAGCCAAGTGCAGTTCAACGCCCTGTTCTTCAGATCGTCTCTGTCGACGCGCATGAAGCTGCAAATCAGGGCCTGCCTGGTGCACGCACGTCTGCGTTATCTCATGGTGCGCGCCGTTGACCGCTTGTGTCCGGCGTGCGTGCGGCGCTATCAACGCATGCGATCCAGGAATCAGTGATGCCGAGCCGCGCCGCTGGACTGCTCGACGATACGGCCGCGCGCGATTACTCGCGCAAACTGCGGCTGTTCAGCGCCTTCGCAGAACCGGAGCTGCGGCGTGCCATTGCAAGCCTCGGCATCGAGCCAGGCATGCGTATCCTCGATGCGGGATGCGGTACGGGCGAAGCATTGGAGTGGCTGGCCGTCGAGGTCGGAGCGCAGGGGCTGGTTGTCGGTCTCGACCTCGCAGATGCGCATATTGCCGCCGCGCGTGCGAGGATGCCTGCGGGTGCGGCCGTGCTGCAGGCAGATCTGATCAGGCCACCTCTGGCCGCCGGCAGCTTCGATCTGATCTGGGCTGTCAACACTGTCAACCATCTGCGCGATCCGACCGCCGGGTTGAAACTGCTCGCGAGCCTGTTGCGCGACGGCGGCCGCATCGCCCTCGGTCAGAGCTCATTGCTGCCGGATATGTATTTTGCCTGGGACGCGAGGCTCGAGCGGCTGACCCATGAAGCTGTCCACCGCTATTACCGCGAACGCTACGGGCTCGACGAGCATGCGCTGACGGGGGTGCGCTCCATAGTGGGGCTGCTGCGCAGCGCGCAGCTGCGCGACGTGACGGCGCACACATACCTGATCGAGCGCACCGCGCCGCTGCGTCCCGCCGACGAAGCCTATCTGCTCGAGGCAATTTTCCGTGGCACCTGGGAGGGGCGCCTGCGTCCGTACCTCTCGAGCGAGGACTACGAACAGTTAACTCACCTTTGTGATCCGCAACATCGCCACTACGCCCTGCGACGCCCCGATTTTCACTTTCTGCAGAGCTTTACGCTGGCAGTGGGCCGGATCTAGGCGGCAGCCACAATGGCGCAGGCGCCCGACCGATCCGCTCGTCACATCGTCACCGGCGCAGAGTACGTCCAGCAGATCAACGCCCTGGCATCGGACCGTCGCGCGCGTGCGGCGTTTCGAGACCTTGTCCTCAGCATCGCGCGTCCGGGCGCCACGCTGTTCGACTTCGGCTGTGGCACGGGGCTGGACGCACGTTTCTACGCCGAACGCGGCTTCAGGGTCCGGGCATATGATGTCGATCCTGCCATGTGCGCGTTCTTCAGCGCGCACTGCCGCGACATGATTGAGGCCGGGCAGGTGAAGCTCGAAAGTGACACTTACCGAGACTTCCTCACGCGTAACCGTGCAGTCAGTGGCGCGGACGGCGCGGATCTGGTGACATCGAACTTTGCGCCACTCAACCTGATCGACAACCTGGGCGAGCTGTTCGCGACCTTTCACGCGCTGACCGCGCCAAAGGGCAAGGTGCTGGCAAGCGTCCTGAGCCCCTATTTTCTCGGCGATCTTCAGTATCGCTGGTGGTGGCGCAACCTGCCGCGTCTGCTTCGGGACGGACGCTATTCGGTAGCCGGTGCACAGGCGCCCATAGTCCGGCGACTTCCGGCCGATTTCGCGGCGCAGAGTGCGCCGTACTTCACCTTGGAGAGGGTATTGCGAGGATTGCCCGAGCGCCATTTGCAAGTTGCGGGTGGCCTCCAGCGGCGCGGCGGCGGCCGTGGTGCGTCGCTGGGTCTGAGCACCTGCCGTTTCATGTTTCTGCTGTTCGCCCGGCGCGAAGACTACGACGACGCTCAGTGAGCCTGCGGCACGAGCAGCGTCTCGTCCAGGAACGAGGCGTGCTCGCGCGCAAAGGAAGCACGCAGATGGTTCGAGTCGATGAACAGCGGCATGCCATCCGCCGCGACCGCCGGACACATCATGCCGGCGCACAGGGTGGAGCGCGGATCGAGCACCTGTGCGCCGGCGCGTGCGGCGATTTCGCGCAGTCTGCTCATCAGGGGGGCCACGAACGTTTCGAACGGCGCTGCATCGACGCGGGGGCGGTCGGCCACAAGAACGCCCGGGCGGTGCAGCGAGAGCCTGACCTGCCACGGAACCAACGCCGGCGGATCGAACTGCGGCGATGTCGGGTTCGACAGCACTATGAAAACTCGACGGCCGCTCGCTACGAGCCGCACGAGCAGACGCTCAAATTGCTGCAGAGCGATCTGCGTGCCACGGGAATTGAGCTGCAGCTGCCGGCGCAGAAGGTCGCGCGAGCTGTACACGCCCTGGTGCTGGTCCAGGGAAAACTCCCCGAGCAGATAGAGTTCCCAGAACGCACCGAATACCACAGTGTCGATCTCGGGCTGAAATGCCTGCGCGGTGGCAGCAGCGAAGAACCCGTCGCAATCGCGCGGCTGCCGCAGACTATTCAGCCCGGGCAGAATCGGACAGCCGGCGTAGGCCATGAACTGCACTGAGCGCACGTTGTCCGGGTAGGTGTCGATGAGATAGGCAACACGGGGCCAGTACTGCTGCATGTGCGAGTCGCCGATGAACAATGTGGTGGCCGGGCGGTGACTGCGCAGGATGAGCGTGTCAAATCCGCTGTGCTTATCCAGGCTCCCCCCGGTGGAGATATCCCAATCGACGACCGCGGCTTCCCAGGCAGCGAACTGCGGCCCGGACAGTCGGCCGGGGAGGCGCCCATCCGCGGTGAAGCTGCCCAATGCGGTGAAGCCAGCGAGCCCCGCGAGCAGCGCTGGAAAGGCTGCCCGGCCGAGCGCACCGCTGCGTATCGGCGCCTCGACCAGGCGGTACGTAGCCCAGGCCGCGGCAAATGCGGTCGCAATCACTCCCGCAATCGCTGCGCGCGGCAACTCCTGACCCCAGATGGCGCGCCCGAATACGAAAAGCGGCCAGTGCCATAGATACAGCGAGTAGCTCAGCCGTCCGATAAGCACCAGCGGGCTTGTGGCCAGTAACCGGCGGTTCACAAGTGAGTCAGGTCCGGCGGCGATCAGCAGCGCCGCGCCGGCGGTCGGAATCACGCCCCATGCCCCCGGAAAGGTATCGTCCGCGCTCAGTAACAGCGCGCCCGCGGCAATGAGTGCGAGGCCCGCGAGCGAACCCCAACGCGGGTAAGTGCACCATGCGCCACGCCGCGACGAGGCGGTTTCTGCAACGGTGGCGTGGAATGGGCCCGGCGGCCAGGCCGCCAGTAGGGCACCGACGGCCAGTTCCCACGCTCGCGAGCCCGGCAGGAAGAAGTGCACGACGGGCGCAGCGTGCGCACCCCAGAGACTTATCGCGAACGAAGCGGCGGTTACCGCTGCCAGCACGCGCATGGTTACGCCGTAGCGCACCGCCAGCATCAGCAGGATCGGCCACAGCAGATAGAACTGCTCTTCGACGCCGAGCGACCATAGATGCAACAGCACGTTGTAGTGGGCTCCGGGATCGAAGTAGCCGGTGACGTGGGCAAAGAAGACGTTGGCGAGGAACGGCGCACTCCAGAGAACCGACCGACCAAACCAACGAAACTCTCCCGGTAGCAGTGTGAACCAGGCCATTGCGAAGCATGCCGCCAGCACCACCAGCAGCGGCGGCACAATACGGCGCACGCGGCGCTGGTAGAACTCGAGGAGACTGAAGCATCGTTGCCGCAGACCGGCCAGCACCAGCTGCGTGATCAGGTAGCCTGAGATGACGAAGAAGACATCAACGCCCGTGAACCCCCCGGGGAGCAGCCCGGGGAAGGCGTGATACGCGATGACCATGGTGACCGCGACGGCGCGCAGTCCATCGATGTCGGGCCGATAAGTGAGCGAGGGGCGCACCCCTGCGGTCCGCCCCGCACGAGGCGCATGTGGCCTCAACGGTGGACTCGCGGGGTGTCCTCCATGTGCCTGCCGTCCGCGCCCGAACCTGCGCCAGGGCGGTTCGCAGCGCCGTTGCTGAACCGTTGTGCGCGCTTGGTGCTGCCGGTGCGGCGAGCAACTCACGCAACGCCTCCACGGCCACGAGCGGATGGCTTGCCCTGCGCAATTCGTATGCCGGCAAACGGGCTATCTGCTGCCGGAAGGCGCCCCAGCCGGGTTGGTTTGCCGCATAGCGCTGGCTTGCGGCAAGTCGCTCCAGCACGACCGACGGCCTCAGCGGCAGCAGAGGCGGGCGGCTGCTTGCGTTCCTGCGGGAAATGAACACCACGGCGCAGATCCGTTGCGGCGTCGCCGCCAGGGGGTAGGGGAGGCGCCGCACGTCGATTTCGAGCTTTGCCACCCCGCTGCGCCGGCAGATGAGCGATGACCTGCGCAGCAGCGCCGCGCGCTCCGTGCTCGCGAGAAAGCGCAGCGAGTCGCGCCGAAGATGCACGAAGTTAGCGACGCCGGTTGCGAGCAGACCGTCCGGCGTGACGAGTACGCTATCCTCCGCCAGCAAGCTCAGGCCACTGAGCAGGCCATGCAGCACCAGCGTCGACTTCCCGGATCCGCTCGGGCCGATCAAGAGCAATCCCCGGTCTTCGTACCCGAGGCAGCCGGCATGCAGCGGCACCAGGCCCTGCGCCCGTGCCGCCAGCACATAGACCGCGAACTCGAGGAGCTCATAGCGGACGTGATAGGGGTAACGCAGCATTTCGCCAGCAACCACGATCAGCGCCGAACGCTGCTGCGGTGTCAGCGCGACGAAGCTTGCGCGGTCCATCGCGCCACAGAGAATTCCCGCCCCGGCCAGCGGTCTCACCGGCGGCGGCTCGCCGGCGCGCCGCGCCGGCGTGCGTTTCCCGCTGAGCACAAGTCTCACGCGAAATCGCGGGGTGACAGCGGCGAACCGATGCGCGGGGAGTCGCGCGTACGCCGCACGTACGATTTGCAGCAACGCTCGACTGTCCGTCTCAAAATCGAACTGGCCTCCCAGCAAGTGCAGCCGCTCGCGCCAGGTCGCGGGCCGGTTCTCGCCGAAGGGATCGGGCGGCGGCGCCTGGAGGGTCAGACGCTTGCGTGGTATGCATCGGTGCTCCGGCTGCCCTCTATCAGCGCCCGCCGGCCAATCGCCGGAATCCCTGCGAGCTTTTCAAGAGCGCCTCGTAGGTTCCGCTGCTGCCGATCGTTCCGGCATCGATCTCGAAGATCAGATCGCATGCGCGTACCGTGCTCATCCGGTGGGCAATCAGCACAATCGTGTATCGCCCGCGCAGACGCCCGAGCGTCGTAACCAGTTCCTGTTCCGTCATGCCATCCAGCGCGTTGGTTGCCTCATCCAGCAACAGCACCGCCGCCTCCCGATACAATGCGCGCGCGATGCCGATCTTCTGCCGCTGACCGCCGCTCACGGCCACACCGCGCTCGCCGAGCCGCTGGCTGTACCCGTGCGGCAAGCTCAGGACGAATTCGTCGAGCAGTGCCAGCCGTGCCGCTTGGTGCAGCCGCGCCTCATCGATCGCGTTGGCTGCGACTCCGAGAGCGACGTTCTGCGCGATGCTGGCATCCAACAGGAAAACGTTCTGTGGAACGTAGCCGAGCTGCGCCTGCCACGCCGCTCGATTGCTCTCCTCGAGGGGACAGCCATCGACTTCGACCGCACCGGCGCTGGGCGTCAGCAGCCCGGCGATGAGATCCACGAGCGTGCTCTTGCCAGCCCCGTTGGCGCCGACGATTCCGACCGTGGTGCGAGCCGGGATGCGCAACGACACGCCGCGCAGCGCCCAGGCACGATCCGGCGCGTAGCGGTACCACAGGTCCTTGATGTGAATCTCGCGCTCCGGACGCTCGTGCCAGGCCGAGATCGCCTGCGAGCGATCGGCCGCGACGAGTAACCGCCTCGCAGCGCGTGCGTGTTGAAGATCGGGCGCCTATGACTCCCAGCGCGGCACGGTCGGCACGGATGCGTACGACGGCCGCAAAGACCTGCTGCAGCGTCGGCAGCAGACGGTACGCGGCAAACGCCAGGAATGTCAGCGGCCCTAGCCAGGGTCCGAGCCCGCCCTCACGACTGCCCAGCACCAGGGCCAGACCCACCAGCGCTGCCGCCGCCACGCACTCCATGAGGTGTCTGGGACTTTGCCCGACGAGCTGACCGTGGGCGGCAGCGCGCAGGAATTCGCGGCTGGCGCCCGCGAACCTGTTGCGAAAGAAGCCCTGCACCTGCAGGACGACAATCTCCTTGATCGCTCCGAAACTTTCGGAGACGGTCTGCGCCTGCTCGTTAGCCAGACGCGACTGTGTCTGGCCGATGCGCAGCAGTCGATCGCGCACGCTGAGGTAGATGAGCAAGTACCCGCCCGTCAGTGCGGCGACCATGGCGATGGCAACTGCCGCCTTCACGATCACGATCGCCGCGATGATCAACGCTGCGGTGGCCACACCGGTCACCACAATGAAGGCATTCTCCAGAATTCCGTGGGTGACGCGGGTGGTCTCGTAAACAACATTGTTGAGGAGCGTCGAGCTGTTGGTGGCGCAGTGGAAGGCGTACGGCCGCGAGAGATACTCATCGAAGAGGGTAGTCTGCAGGTCATTGCCGATTCGTAACGCCAGGCGACTCATCGCCAGGGCGCCAAGCACGCTGATTAGATTTGCGAGCAATACCACGCACACGAATCCAACGCCGAGCGCCAATATGAATCCGCGGTGGCTGGAGAAGCCGCCTGCCGCATAGAGCCAGCGTAGCCAGGCGTTCTGCTCAATCAACTCGGGTCTGCCGAGCACCGCAAAAAATGGAGCGATCGAGGCGATGCCGCTGGCGGTTGAGAAGGCCATCAGCAGCGAGACCAGCTGCATGGACAGCACCGCGCGCCGCTGGCGGGGCGTTAGGATCTGCCAGATCTCAGCAAACAGGTTCATCGGTCAGCCACGCGCGTGCCTGCTGCGATGGCGGCGCGCGCGCGAGCGTAGCGCCGGCGGAGCGAGAGCCCGCAGCAGCGTCTGTGCCGCTCCGGCCCACCAGCGCCGATGTCGCCACGAGTAGGGGGCGCTCGCCAGCAGCGTGCCGAGCGCGCTCAGGGGCATTGCGCTCGCTGCCTGGCTGCGCGCAAGTCCCGCGGACATTTCCGCCCGCAGTCTGCGCAGAATGGAGCGCACTCGAACGTCGCCGCTGCCGCGCAGGGCCTTCTCGAATACCCGCCGGCGATCCCGCCACGCGGTTACATCGTCGCCGGAATGCTGCTCGTGGCGGCGTATCAAGGTGAGCGGCTGGTCGATGCCGTCGATTTCACTGTGCAGCGCCAGGCGCAGCCACAGCTCGTCGTCTTCGCACATGACCAGCTGTTCGTCGAATGTGCCCAGCTGTTCGAGCAGATTGCGCGCGACCACCACGCTCGGCAGGGCGATGACGGTCTCGTCATTCAGCATTTTCTCGATGATCCAGCCGGACACTGTTGATCGGTTCCGGTCGGAAGTTGCCGTTTTCGGCTCACCGCCTGCGTCCACGACGGTAAATGCCGTGTAACTCCATTTGCGCTGCGGATGACGGCGCAGCGAGGCGATCTGCCTCTCGAGTTTTTGCGGCAGCCACAGATCATCGGAGTCGAGGAACGCGACATACTCCCCACGCGCTGTGCGCAGCGCGGCATTGCGCGCTACGGCGGGTCGGCCGCTGTGCGGCAGCCAGAGAACGCTGATCCGCGGCGGCGCATGCAGTCCCTGCAGGTAGTTGCGCGTGGCGGCGCCCGAGCCGTCATCGGCCACGATCAGCTCCCAGTGCGGGAAGGTCTGCGCGAACAGGGATTCGACGGCCGGCGCCAGAAACTGCGGCCGATTGAAGGTTGGCATGATGACTGAGACGACCGGAGCCATTGCAGTGACTCAGGGCGCACGCAAGCGGCGCTGCTGTGGCGCGGCGCGCGCGCCACCGGGGCGCTCCGCGCGGCGGGTCACGTCCCGGTACATTGCAGCGAGCTTCATGCCGAGCGCATCAAACGACAGCTCGCGGTCAAAGTGTGCGCGCACGGCTCGACGCGCACCGGCACCGCCACCCTGCCGCGAGCGACAGCAGCGCCGCGCACAGCGCGTGCGAGTCGCCGCATGGCCACAGGCGACCCACCGCCTGCGCTCCAGTCAGGGCGCGGAACGAGGGGATATCGGTGACCACCGGCGGCAGTCCGCAGGCAAGCGCCTCGATCAGGGAATAGCCGCTGCCTTCACGATGGCTTCCGAGCACGAACATATCGGCGGCGCGCATGAGTTGCTCGACCTGCTCGTGAGGTACCCGCCCCAATAGCTGCACCCGCTCGCGCAGCTGAGGATCGCCGGCGATGCGCTCCTGAACCCGAAGCAGGAGCGGGGCAGTGCCGAAACAACAATGCAGCCGCAGCCGAGGCAATACCCGCGCTGCCGCGCTGATGCCGTCCAGAACCGTCAGCGGGTCCTTGTTGGCGTCGAGGTGCCCGACCCATAGAACTGCCGGATCGCCGCGGACGCCGGTCACGCGACGCGCCGCCTCGCGATCTCCGGGGGCAAAGCGACTGGTGGATTCGGGGATCTCGTATACCGGCGCCTGCGCGCGCAGCAGTCCCGCTCTCGCAAAAGGCTCAGCTTGCTCCGCGGCGCAAAAGGCGATGCCGCTGGCGGCGGCCAGGCCGCGCCGCCACGCCGCGCGTCGCCAGATGCGGGGCGGTCGGTTGGCGTGATCCTGCAGGACAATCGGAATTTCCGGCACGAGTGCCACCAGTGACAGGACCTGGCGCGGGAAGCCGAGGCCATGTACGTGCAACAGGTGCGGAGTCAGGCAGCGAAGCAGCTCGCCCAGTGGTGCAAGGGAAGCGCGTCTGTGCCTCCGCGCCGAACGGCAGAAAGTGATAGCGCACGCCGTTTCTTTCCAACCGCTCCTCGCGCGCGCACGCTTGGACAACCGACACGCGCATGCCCGCGCGGGCGGCCGCTTCCGCGACATCCACGAGGGTCCCCCAGGCGTCCAGCAGCTCGTCCGGCGCGCGCCCTTCGGGGTCGTTGAAGAAGCCGATTTGCGCGACGTGCAGCGGTTCGCTCGCGAGGGACGTCATAAGCTCAGCGCGCGCGGGTCCCACTGGCGGATGAGTTTTCTGGAGACGCGCAGCTCCCAGGGGTTGTCGTAGCGCTGATAACGATAGCGCCACGAGGCCAGCGTCCGCAGCGCGGACTTGCCCCACGCCGAGGCGCGGATGTCCATGATGGTCGGAAAGCGGCATCCCAGCACGGTCGTGAAATCGACGATTCGCCGGCGCAGGTGCGCCGAGAGCCACGGCGCATCGTTGTGGCACCAGTAGCCGATCCAGTGCGGCTGGGCCCACTCATCTGCAGTGCCCGGAAACACGATCGGCTCGCCCGTCTCATCCCGTAGCGTGTCCGCCATGCGTGCCACGGCGGCGTTGGTGTTGTCGCGTCGCATGGGCAAAGGGGTATAGACGTAGATCATGACCTCAGTGGCGGGGTGCAGCCGCTTGATCGAACGAATGAACTCGAAGGTTCGCTCCGTCTCGCCCTCCGGATCCTGAGGAGGCGCGAGCATGAAGGACAGCTCCGGAATCACGCCATGGCTGCGGCATTGCTCGATGGCGGCGAACGTCTGGTCGGCGCTGGTGCCCTTGCGGATGTCATGCAGCAGCCAGTCGCTGGGGGATTCCGCGCCGATGTACGCCATGCGCAGGCGACTTTTCCGCACCAGCGTCCAGGCACGCTCGGAGAGGTTCGCCAGAGCATCCGAGCGCGCAAAGCACCACCACGGCATTTCGAACTTCGCCATCACCTCCAGCAAAGGCAGCATGTCGACTTCCCGATCAAAGAAGTTATGGTCGTAGAACTGGATAGCGTCCACCCCTAGCTGCCGTTGCAGAAATCCGAGGTCCTGTTCCAGGCGCAGCGCTGGCGGCAGCGCCGTCTTGCCGCGGTACATCGTTGCGACACCACAGAACGTACAGCGAAAGCGGCAACCGAGAGCGGCCTGATAGCCGGCGGTGCGAGCGCCGAGATAGGTCCTGGTCAGGTAGTGCCGCGGATTCTCCAGCGTGTCGTACGGCAGCATCCGGTTGAGGCTGGCTGCGGAAAATGCCCGCTCAGGGTTGTGCACGACGCGGCCGTCGCAGCACCAACTCAGTCCCCGGATCGCGGGCAGCGCCTCGGGCTGGCGTGTGGTGAGCGCATCGAGAAGCTGCGCGAGCGTCTCTTCTCCCTGGCTTCGCACTGCATAGTCGACATAGGGCGCATTCACAGTCGCCTCGGGGCAGACAGTCGGAAAAGCACCTCCCCAGATGATGGGCAGCCCGGGGGCGCGCGCGCGGATCGCCTTCGAAACGGCGATTGCCGACAGCAGTTGCGGGCCGCCCATGACAGTGACGCCGACTGCAGCGATGCTGCCGTCGCCGACGATTCGCACCGCGGTGGATACGAAGTCGCGGTCGATGTTGCCGTCCAGAATCGTCGGTGCGTAGCGACCCTCAAGCGTGGCGGACAGGCTGAGGACTGCGAGCGGAAAGCGCGCATGGCGCCTGGCCGTGATCGTCGGGTTGATTAGCAACACTCGTGGGGCATCACTCATGAAAGCTTCTCCGCCGGAACCAGCCACCGCATCAGCAGCATTTCCACGGGCCAGCGATACTCGTCCCTGCTGCAGCGGTAACGCGCCAGTTGCTGTAGCAGGCGCGTGCCGCGCGAGACCCGCTGCCAGGCAAGCTCCTGGAAAAACTTAAAGCGCTCGATGAGCCTGAACTTCTCGGAGGAAACCCAGGGGCCGGGCAGTCCGGCCACGTAGTCAAATTCAGCCCATGCCTCGAGTGTTTGCGGCAGACGAAAGCCGCGGGAGACCGCCTCCCGCACCAGCTCGCTGCCCGGATACGGCTTGAAGTAGTAGATCGGTGTCAGAAAGTCCGAACTGAGCGCGCGCAGGCGCTTGGCGCACTCGAGAGTCTCTTGAATGCTCTCATCGCTTTCCTCCGGGAAGCCGACGATAAACGGAAAGTGCCCCGCAATGTCGTACTTGAGCATTCTTTCGACGGTGTCGAAGACTTGCTCGATCTTGATGTCCTTGTGAATGCGCTTGAGCATCTCGTTGGAACCGGATTCAACGCCGACTAACAAGCGCCGCAATCCAGATTCCTTGCAGCGCGCCCAAACCTCGTCCGGCAGCCGCACACCCTGATCAGCGCGCATGGTGGCCGCCCAGGTGATCTTCAGGCCCGACTCGACGATCCGGTCGGCAAATGCCTGAACGCGCTGCGCGCGGGTGAAGAAAGTCTCGTCCTGGAAGTTGACGTCATCGAAGTGGTAGCGCTGCCACAACTCCTGCAATCGCATCGCCATCCGCGTCGGCTCGAGTCCGACCCACTTGCGTCCATAGACGAACGGGTCCGAGCAGAAGGCGCAGCGAAAGTTGCAGCCCTGCGAGGAGATGAAATCGAGCTGCCGCTTTCCCTTGAGCTCGAAGTAGCGCTCTACAGGAATGAGTCCGTAGTCGTGTGCCCGGAATCGGTCGACAGGAGCGAGTGGTCGCGGCGGATTGTCGACAACGGTTCCGTCAGCAAGCCGCACGGTACATCCGAGGCAGCCCTCGAGCGAGCGCCCCTCGCCTAAGCGGCGCACGATCTCGCAGAACGTTTCCTCGCCTTGCCCGCGTACGGTGATATCCACCGATGGCTCGAGCAGGCACTCGCGCGCGAACATGGACGGGTGCCAGCCCCCCCACACGATGGGCAGGTCGGGTCGCTCGCGTTTGGCGGCTCGCGAGATCTCCATAGCGTCGGAGATCGGCGCGCCGGTGAGCACAGTGACTCCGAGGCACAACGCCCCCTTCAGCTGGGCAATGACGGCGCTTGCGGGATCGGGCTCGAGGCGTCCATCGATGATGACGACCTCATAGAGCTCCGGATCAAGCTCGGAGCCGATCGCCATTAGCGCAAGCGGCATCGTGAAGAAGACGGCGCGCGGGTTGTACAACACGACCTTGGCGCGTGCGCCTCGCGGTGCGCCGGCCGTGGCGCGGTGGCTCGCGGTGCGCGCTTCAGTCACGCTGCACCCCGCGGCCGTAGCGGTTCAAGCCTGAAGATCGCCAGCCGCTCAGTGATGAATCGGCGCTCCGCCAGGACAGAGATCGCGAATTCATGCCTGCGGAAGGCCTCGAGAAAGACCGGCGCGCCGCCGAAGCTCGAGAGGACTACGAGCACTGATCCCCGCGGCTTGAGATGATCACGAATGCCCGCGGCGAAACGCTCGGCCACGTCAACCGAGCGCCACGCGCGCTCGCGATCGTCGCGCGGCATGCCGCACAGAAACGGTGGATTGAACAGGATCAGGTCGAACCGCTCCCCGGCCACGGGCGCGAACAGATCGCCGTGCCGCACCTCGATCGTGTGCTCGAGGTCATTCAGCATCGAGTTGATGCGGCTGCAGCGCACCGCGGCGAGGTTGATGTCGACGGCAACCACACGGCGCGCGTAGCGAGCGGCGAACACGGCGCACACGCCGGATCCGGTTCCCATGTCGAGCACTTCCGCGTCGCGCGAAACCAGCTGCGAATCAATTTGCGCGGCGAGAAACGCGCCCGTGCGCGGCAGCTTGGGATTGAACACGCTCGGCGTGACGAGTAGCGGCACCCCGAGCACGCGCTCGAGCCGGAAATCATCGTACCGATGCTTCCCGGTGAGCCGGTACGCAAGGTCCATGGCCTTGCCGATGAGTTTCGTTACGCGCGGTAAGGGTAGCGGCCGCAGCGAGTCGGCAGGTGAGCGTACGAGCGGCAGCTGTGTCAGATCGTCCATCTGCTCACCTGCGCATCAGAAAGTCGGAGACCGCGCGCTGTTGCGGCTCGCGCCACAGCGAGCACACGCACCGTGCGCACTCGGGACGCCCTCCCGAGCGGATCACCTCGCGCAGCTCGATCATTGAATCACTATTGAGCAGCTGCGGGAGGTCGCTCTGGCCGATGGCGTCGGGAGGGCCGGGAATGAAGAAGCACGGGCTGACGCGACCGGTGGCACCGATCACTGCGGAATAGTCGAACACGTTGCAGCGCACCGGCGGGTATGCGGCCAGGCCGCAGACAGCGGCAAAGTACTGATGGATGCGCCGCAGCCGGCGCGGGCTGTCTGCGATCAGCCCTGAGCGGAAATCCGCCGCCCGGTCGCGCACCATGCCGTCGATGATCTGCTCGAGGACGGGCAGGTCGTCCGGCTGCAGCGCAAGGTTCGAACTGAAATCGTCGAGGCGACCAAAGGCATGCGGATTCGTGACGTCCACGGCGACAAACGACAGCTGTTGGACGCCAAGCTCCCGCGCCAGAAGGACGAATTGCTCCAGCTGCCGGTAGTTGGTGCGCTGCACGGTGACCCGCAGCCCAAGCGGCACCCCGGCCGTGGCCGCCGCCCGCACGCCTGCGCATACCTTGTCAAAGGCATTGACTCCGCGAATCGCCTGGTAGGTCTCGCGGTTGGTGCCATCCAGTGACACGGTGATCGCATCGAACAGCTGCGCCACCCGCCGCGCGTGCTTCGCCAGCGACAATCCCGAGGTCAGCAGCCATAGCTTCAGGCCGTTTGCGCGCAGCAGCTGCGCGATCTGCGCCCACTCGGCATTGAGCAGCGGTTCACCGCCGGAGATCAGCGCGACCCGGGTCTGCAGCTCGGCCAGGTCGGGCAGTAATCGGGTCACGGCGGCAAGGTCCATGTCGATGTGCCCGTTGCGCCAGTAGTCACAGGTCACGCAGCGTGAATTGCAGCGTTCGCTCAGGTACAGCGTTACCAGCGGCAGGCGCCGCAATTGCGAATTGAACTGTAAAGGCTGTGCAGACAACGAATGCCCCGACGACAGGAAAGCGACAGGTCGCGCCCGCGATCGAGGCCACGACGTAACGGTAAGTCGTCGCTTGGGCCGGGAGCGGTTCAATCGGGGGTGGCCCGGGAACGCGCCTCTGGCGTTACACGCCTGATTGAACCGCCCACGTCGCGGCGCATACAAACGGTTCACCTGAATCTCGACTGTCCAGCAACGGAGCTGCGAAATGCGATTGTGGTACAAGACTGAAGCGGGTTCGGGGGCCAGGCGAGCTCGCTGGCTAGGGGCGCTGGCGGGTGCCCTGGCTTTGCTGCCGGCGCTGCCGGCCTGGTCGGTCCCGGCGTTCGCGCGGGCGATGGGTGTGCCCTGTGCCGTGTGCCACACGCTTGCGTATGGTCCGGCGCTCACACCGTACGGGCGCAACTTCAAGCTTCACGGGTACGCCCTGCAAAGTCAGAAGACCATCCCGCTGTCAGCGGACCTCATTGCCTCCTTCACCAACACGGCGAAAAGTGAGCCGGCGGCGCCACATTTCTCAGACAACAATAACGCTGCTCTCGACAACGTTGACGGTTATTTCGCGGGCCGGATTGCCGATCACCTCGGCGCGTTTGCGCAGGTGAGCTACGACGGCATTGCCCGCCACACCTCGTGGGGCGTCCTGGACGCGCGCTACGCGCAGGACTTCACGCTCGGCGGCACCAGTGCGCTGCTCGGACTGTCGCTGAACAATTTTCCTACGGTGCAAGATCCGTGGAATTCTACTTACGCGTGGCAGTTTCCATTTCCCGCGACACGGCTCGCAAACGAGCCAGCAGCGTTCCTGCAGATCAACGGTGCCTTCGCAACCCAGGTTCTGGGTACGACGCTCTACACCTTGGTGGACAACCTCGTCTATCTCGAAGCGGGCGGCTATCGCAAGCTTGCCGATCGGCTACAGTCCGATGTGGGTATCCCCGACCCTGCGGAGGAACACGGCATCGATGGAACCGCGCCTTATTGGCGCGCAGCGCTGCAGAAGCAAATCGGTCCGCACTACGCTTCAGTGGGCATCGTAGGGTTCGCACCGCACGCGCAGTCGCCCCAAGAGCGCAATGTAGGTACGGACAATTATACCGACCTCGGATATGACGCGACCTACCAATTTGCGAACGGTGGATCGCACACGTTTAACTTCAACGCCAGCTACATCCAGGAGCACCAGCGGCTGTTTGCCGCAACCGCGCTCGGCGGCTCGAGCACCATTGCGAATCACCTCAACGCATCGAACATCAGCGCTCAGTACGCCTACCAGCAGACCTACTCGCTCACGCTCGCGTACTTCGACACGGTAGGCAACACGCAATGCTGCCCTCTATCCGCCGGCGCCCTTGTTCGGCAGTACGAACGCGAGCCCTGATAGTCGCGGCTATACGTTGCAGCTCGAGGTTGTCCCGTTCGGGAAGTTTAATTCCTACGCACGTCCGTGGTTGAATACCCGCGTCGGGCTGCAGTACACCGGCTACACGCGCTTCAACGGAGGTAACACAAACTACGACGGCTTCGGGCACTCCGCCGCCGACAACAACTCGCTATTTGTTTTCGTCTGGATCGCGATATAAAGGGCGCACACGAGAGCGGGGCAGCGTTACGCTGCCGGTGGGAGGTTCGCAGGTGCAATCTCCGCTTCCTATCAAAAAGCAGGCGCCGTAGGGCCGACTAAAGCAAACGTGGCGGACCGTCCCCGGCCGCTCAGGAAATCGAGCGCCGCTCGTCGCGCGATTCGCAGTCAGAAGAGTTGCTCAAGTAAATTAGGTTCGATCGGCTTGAGCAGATGATGATCGAAGCCGGCAGCGCGCGTTCGCTGCCGATCGTGCTCCTGGCCCCATCCCGTCAGAGCGATCAAGACCGTCTGTGCGCCATCGGGCAAAGTCCGCAGGCGCTTTGCGGCCTCGGCACCGTCCATCCTGGGCATGCCGAGATCGAGGAAGACAACGTGCGGGCGGAATGCTGCTGCTTTCGTAACGCCTTCCTCACCATCGGACGCGGTCACGACCTCGTGCCCCAACTGCTCGAGTAACATCGCAAGAGAGGTCGCGGCATCCTCGTTGTCATCGACGACGAGAATTCGACGACGACGGGCCGCAGAACTCTTCGTCGCAACGGCTGCTCGTTCAGGTCCGGGGGCCGTGCTCGGCTCTGTTAAGGGCAGTCGCACGGAGAAAGTGCTGCCGCGGCCTTCTCCCGGGCTTTCTGCCTGCACCGAACCGCCATGCATCTCGACGAGCTGGCGCACCAATGACAGGCCGATCCCGAGGCCGCCATCTGCATGCCCGCGATGAGAACCTACCTGTGAAAACATCTCGAAGATGCCCGGCAGATCGGCGGATGGGATGCCGATCCCGGTATCGGCGACGCTGACCACACCTTGCTGCGCCCTGGCGCGTGACCCGCAATTCTATGGTGCCGCCCGCATCCGTGTATTTCGCCGCATTTGACAGGAGGTTCGAGAATACTTGGGTAAGGCGATCGAAATCCCCTTCCACGCTCAGCTCCTCCGCCGGCGGTTCGATGACCAATTTGTGCCCATGCGAGTCAATGGCCGCCCGCGAGGCCTCCGCGCTCGCGGCGAGCACTTCGCGCAGGGTCACTCTCTCGCGGCGCAGCTCAATTTTGCCGGTGGTGATCCGGCTGACGTCCATGAGGTCATCGACCAGATGCACGAGCATGCTGACTTGCCGATCCATCATCTCAATAGTCCGTCGGAAGGGCGCGTCCGCCGGACTGTTAAGCCGAGCAATCTGCAAGCCATTGCGCAATGGTGCCAACGGATTTCGCAATTCGTGGGCAAGGGTCGCGAGGAACTCGTCCTTGCGACGGTCGGCCGCGCGCAGCGCATCCTCCGCATTCTTGCGTGCGGTCAGGTCGAGCGCTGCGCCGAACCATTCAACGATTTCATTCTTCTCGTTCAGGAGTGGCACCGCTCGGGAAAGTACGCAGGCCGTGGCCGAACCGGCCCGCAGCACCCTGTGCTCGAGCTCGAACACGCTCTTTGTGAGCACGGCGGAGCGGATTGCCGCGTTCACGCGCGCTTGCTCGTCCTGCGGGATGTAGCGACGCAACCAGTTTCGGTCTGGAACGGTCGTGTCGGGCAAGAACCCTCTGCCGTCGAGCGCCCACATCTCCGCCCAATCGGGACTCATGCGGTACAACATGTCTGACGTTGCGACTACCAGAGCACGGAAGCGCTCCTCACTCGAACGCAGCGCCCCGCTGGCGCTACGTAGATCATCGAGCGCCCGGCGAAGCGCTTCACCCGACTGCGCCCACTCGGCGTCCGATGAATTGAGCATCAGGCGTGCAAGCTCAGGATGGTTTTGCATCAACGCAACCATGTCGCTCTCATAAGCCAGAGTGGGGTGCGTCTCCGTCCAGTAGTGTGCAGTTCGCACGAATGCGAGAAACGCGATCAGGAGCTCGAACGTCGGTTCGCCGACTGCATGCGCGATGGCGAGACGCGCACGTTCAGCGTCCCGTGGCCTGACGAACAGGACCGTAAGTGCATCAAAAAGCGCCGTCTCGAGTTCCGCCTCCGGCTCGGGAATCGCAACCGCAGACGCCATCCTCTCCAGCAGTGCAAGGGCATTGTCCAGTTGGGTCGCATCCGGGACTGGTCTGCGCAGCAGTGCGATCACCTGTTCGACGCTCTCGGGGCGCACGCAGCCATCGCCGGCAGGCCGGCCCTGGCCAACAAGGAACCCGACATGACGAACGATGCAATAGCGGATACCACAGAATCGTGACAGATGAACGAACAGCCGCTCTTTGAACAGCGAGGGCAGCGGACTGTCCAGGTAAGCCGATTTCGCGAATCCCCAGAGCTCCTCGATCAGTCCCGGCGCGCTAGCCGCGGTACGGAAAAAATTTGGCAATATCCCGAAGCGGGAGCGCACTTGCGCCGGGAAGTCGCTGGCAACTGGGTGCGTGTCATCGTTCATGCGGAAGCTGCCTCATCGGGGCTTTTGCGATGAACTGGCCAAACGAGCCCGGGTGCTGGCAGCACCGAGAGGTGCGCATGTAACCGGTGTTACCGGCCAGGTCTGCATCGCGGGGAAAAGCGCAATCAAAGAGCGGTGACGCTGCCGCGTGCCCAATTGCTGCTAGGTGTCTTGGTGGAATGACGGATCCAGACCCACGGTTGATTCATTTCAGGAGCCTGTGCCATGCGCGAGATTCAGGGCTCCGGCTGACTTTCGCGGTAACGCTCGCGGCTGCGCATTTTCGACATCCATCTCGGCGGCCAGCTCGTCAGGCGAACTCGGGGGCGGATGCTCACGCACGAACCATGGCTGCTCGTGAGAAAGGATCCGACTGGCGTTCCATGGCTCGGCGCCATCCGTTGGCCAAACGTCGTTACTTCCCAGCGTGAAATCATAGGGCTTGAGCGTGGCGCGGTCGGTTCGCTGCCGTACCGACAATGGATTGTGCCGTGGCGTAGTTGTGCGCGTCAGCGCTGCATAGAACCGAGGGTATTTTCCGCTGCTTGTCGGTCGTTAGTGGGCTCGGGAGGAGGACGAGGCGGGGGCAAGCTTCCAGCCACCCACCTAACTGCGGCCGGCGCGCGCCAGCAAATCAAGAACCAGTCGTGCCGGACGGCGCCCGCGCTGTCACGTGCGCCGCGCGGTCAGGCTGCGCGCATCGATCGCTCTTGCGCTCTTGGACGATGGCCTCGAAGACGAATCGCAGCTTGTCCATCACGGTTGGGGAAAGGACGAAGGGGTAGCTGTCGGCCAGGCCCAGGCCGCGGCTGAGACTGTTCATGACGTACGTAAGCGTCAACCAGCGATCGATCATCTTGTCGAACCCGGCGTCCAAAACCGCCTGATCGGCAGGCAATGACGGGCCGGTGGGTTCCCCACTACGCGAGGGGTTGAGCGATAGCCCTAAGGCGCTTGCGGTCTCCAGTGCATCGCTCATATGGAGAAAATGCGCCCAGGACTCGGCCCAGTCTTCCCACGGGTGGGAAGTTGCGTAGCTGCTGATATGCGTATCCTGCCAATTCTCGGGCGCGCCAGCGCGGTAGTGGTGATGCAGCGCTTGGGCGTAATCCGCACGCTCGTCACCGAAGAGGCGACGAAATTTGTCGAGCAGGACGCCGTCGCGAATGAGTCGGTCCCAGTAATAGTGTCCGATCTCGTGGCGGAAATGGCCGAGCAGGGTGCGATAGGGCTCGTGCTGAGTCACACGCTGACGCTCTCGTTTGAGGTCATCGGCCTCATCAATGTTCAGCGTGATAATGCCGTTGTCGTGACCGGTGAGTACGCGTTGGGTATCGCCGTTCGGTCCGGTGGCGTCCTGCAGGAACAGAAACTTCACTCCCTGCGGGACACTCTCACTCTTTCTCTGTAACCCCAGCTGCAGGCTGGACAACCCGTACACCAGCCTGCGTTTGGCTGCCTCAAGCCGTTGCCAGGCAGTTTTTCCGGCCGGCGACAGCTGCGGAATGACTTCGGTCAACCGACAGGAAGTGCACAGTGGATTCGGATCCGCGAGCGGCACTGCCCAATTGCAGATGCTGTGACGGAGGTAGTTGGCGCACAGGCGATATTGCCCAGGTGTGTCCGGACCGCTGGCCGAATAGACACCTTGGCGCGATTCGGTCAATGCGGCCAGGGAGCCATGATCGGGTAGATAGGCGAGCACGGAGCCGCAATTAAGGCAGGCGACATTGTCGAAAAAAACCTGCACCTGGCAGTGTGTGCAATGGAAGGTTTTCATTTCAGATCTTGGTCGGCTAATGATCAATGACGGGGTGACTTCTCAAGGTGGCTGTGCACGAAGCGACTGACATGGTCGCACGCAAATTGATCAACGGCGTACACCAGCCGGGCAAGCCACGCTTGTTGCAGCTTGTCGATGCCAAGCGCAGCGTTCATCCTGACAGCGAAAGCAGTTATCATCGCGCCGCATGGAACACAGCCAGTCGCAGCAGGTGGGGAAGCGGGAGCGGGACAGGCGTTGCGCGCATCAGTTGCGCGCGGCGCTGGCGATTCTCGCGCTCGGTCTGCTGAGTACGGCCCCCGGACGCGCAGCGCAGACCGAAGTCATCACGGTGGACGCGGCCGCTCCAACTCAGCCGTTTGCGCACTACTGGGAGCACACCTTCGGCTCCGGACGCGCGATCCTGAGTCTGCGCGAAGGCTATCGCCAGGATTTGCGCGCGGTGAAGGCCATCACCGCGGTCAACTACGTGCGCTTTCACGCCATCCTGCATGATGAAGTCGGCCTCTACAGCGAGGATAAGCACGGGCAACCCGTCTACAACTTCTCCTATGTCGATCAGATTTATGATGGCCTGCTGGCTGAAGGTGTGCGGCCACTGGTCGAACTGAGCTTCATGCCGCGCCAGCTCGCGAGCACGGATACGCGGCAAAAGTTCTGGTATCACCCCTTCGTAGCGCCGCCAAAGGACTATCGACGCTGGGATGACCTGATCGAGGCCTTGGCGCGGCACCTGGTAGAGCGCTACGGCATCGCGGAAGTCAGTCGCTGGTACTTCGAAGTCTGGAATGAGCCGAACCTGGATTTCTGGGCGGGCTCACCGCGCCAGGCGACCTATTGGACGCTCTACGAACACACGGCCCGCGCGCTCAAGCGTGTGGACCGGAGCCTGCGGGTGGGGGGGCCGGCCACGGCCCAGGCCGCATGGATCCCGGACTTCATCGGCTTCACCTCGGCGCACAAGATTCCGGTCGATTTCATCTCGACGCACGTCTACGGCGACGATACGCCGAGAGTCTTCGCATCAAATCAGCCCGTGGCGCGCCGCGACTTTGTGTGCCGTGCCGTGGCCAAGGTCCACAAGGAGATCCAGGACTCTGCACGGCCCGATCTGCCGCTCATGTGGACCGAATTCAACGCCAGCTACGCCAATCATCCGCAGGTTACGGACGCGCCGTTCATGGGTCCGTGGCTCGCCGAGACGGTGCGCCAGTGCGATGGTCTCGTACAGGACATGTCGTACTGGACGTTCTCGGACGTGTTCGAGGAGGGCGGAGTGGTGAAGACGCCCTTCTACGGCGGGTTCGGCCTGCGCGCGGTGGGCGGCATTCCCAAGCCCTCCTTCAACGCCTTTGCGCTGCTGCACCAGCTCGGCGAACAGCGCTTCAGTCCCGAGGTGAACGAAGCGCTGCTGACGCGTCGCCACGACGGCGCCCTGGTCGTTGCACTGTGGAACTATCGCGAGGTCGGTTCCGCGAATACGGACGTGCGCAAGGTGTCGGTGACCTTCGCCCACACCGATGCTCAGGCGGCCCAGGTCCAGATTGTCGACAGCGAGCACGGCAATTTCGCCGGCGCCTATGCGCGTATGGGATCACCGCGCTATCCCACCCTGAAGCAGCTTGAGGAGCTGCGAAAATCCGCCGCCCTGCCGCCCCCGGTCTCGCGTCCGCTTGAGCAGCAGCGTCTGAGCCTGGACATCCCACCGGACGCACTGGTGCTGGTCACGATCGCGCCGCGCACGGGTGAGGCGGCGGGTAAAGCCCACTGAGGTATGGCGGCGGCAGGACCAGTGTTCGGCGGTCTCTGACGGTTACCAGCGCGCTACAAGTTCGCGGAACGGCCGCGTCAAATACATTCCGTCGTCGCTGAAGTCAGCGTGCGCTTTGCCGTCGACCGTCACCGATCTGGGTCGTTGCCGCGTGGGCCAGCTGACGATCACGGCCGTGGTCGGACTGATCGTAGGACCAAGGCGTATATGCAACGTGCTGTCGTCCTGCTGAGCAGACAGCGACAGCGCTCCGAACGCCGTCGGCAAGCGGTCGATCGTCAGTCCCTTGCCGGCGACCCATTCCGGCGGTGCGCCCGGCAGCAGCTCGAGGGTGCCATCGCCTTCGTGCATGAGCATGCCGATGACGGCGCGCGCGTACTCCGCGCCGACCCAGGTGTGCGGCATATCGCCGAGGTAGAACACCGAGCGCATCGGTGAGCGGACCACCTCCGCGAACACCTGCCATTCGGGCGGGATACGCGCGGGGCGCAGGCGGTTAAGGAGTTCCTCAGCAAGCAGTGGCTCATCGAGATGCACCATGGTCAGCACATTGCGGAACTCGTACGGGGTGTAGCTGTAGCGGGCACCAGGCAGGCTGCGCTTGCGCACCTCGTCGAGGTAGCGCATGTAGGTGGTACGCAGCGCGGCGTAGGGCATGACGGATTGCTGGCCGGCAGGGTCGAGGCCGATCGAGACGCTGGTCGGGTCGATGTCGGCGAAATCAGCCGACGCCGGAATGTAATCGATGTGCTTCCAGTCCATCGTGGCGCGAATGGAAGCCGCCAGCGAATCGTGCAGCGCCGTTCCCTGCTCCGTCGCCCATTTGGCCATGTCGTTGAGCTGCCACTGCCGGGCGAGCCAGGCGCCGTCGTGCCATCCCTTGAGCGCCCAGTAATCGTCCCAGTAGCTGTGGGTCGGTGCCGGATAGCCCTCGTGACTGATCGATGGCGCGAGAATCCCGCGGAAGCGCTGTGGCGCCTCGCTGCTCGCCTGGTAGCCGGGCACCAGGGTGCGCTCACGCAACGTTTGCAGGAATTGCAGTGCCCCGCGCACGGCCGGAAGGTACTCGCGCACGCTGGCGGCGCCGCCATTGAGTTGTGCCACCGCGGCCACGAGCGCCACGAACTCTCCCTGGCTGTCGTACTCGAGCTCCGAGCCGACGCCGCGGTTGATGCTGCCGTCATCGTTGAGGATCGGGGAGATCAGGCCATTCGGGCGGACACCGTGATCTGCGTACCAGCGCAGGTACTCGCGCGCCGGAGCCGGAATGCCCATGCGCAGCAGCATGGCGGCCGTGGCCGAGCCGTCGCGGATGAACGAGCGGCTGTAGTTGCGCGGACCGGCCAGCAGGATCGGTCCCTTGGCGTTGACCAGCATGTAGCCAATCTGCGCCCGCAGCGTATCGATGACCGACTGGTCGGGCAGGTCAATGCCGACGTGCAGCAGGCGTGCGCGCCACTGCTGCTCGGTGAACGCGGCGAGCTTGTCGAAGTCGGCGGGCGAGGTGATTGCCGGCGCGGTCTCGTCGGTGGGGGCTTCACGCCGTCCCTTGGTGACGGGCTTGGGCGTCGGTGGGCCGCCGGGAAACATGACGACCGCATCGGTTTGCTCGCGCGGCTCGAGATGCACGGCGTACAGCATGGCGGCTGCCCCGAGGCCGACCTGGTCCCTGATCGAGGTCGATGTCGGCACGCCCCCTTCGACCGCATAGCGGGTGATCTCGGTCTCGCCGGTCGTGCCGAACGAGGCCACACCCTGGGCCGAGGGCCCGGTGAGGGCGGTCAGGAGCGTGCGGCCGTTGACGAGCAGCTGCGTGTTCGGGCCCATGCCCTCGAAGCTCGCACTATAAATCTCGGACATGCCGCCGTTCTGCCAGACCGGGTTCACCTGCATGGGCCGCACCAGCAGCGCCAGCTGACCGTCCACGATGCGTGAACCGCTATTCTCGAGGCGATACCTCACGAGGGTTGCGGGACCTGCGACCGTATTCACTGCGATCGCCTCGCTGCGTACCAGCAGTCCCGGTTGCGGCGACCACTGCACTTCGGGCATGGGGATCCAGCCATCGCGCAGGCGCAGCGTGCGCGCGACGTTGAAGGCGGCGACCACGCGGCCTGAGGCATCGCGCCACAGCGGCTGCAGCAATGGACCGTCCTTGAAGGGTTCGAAGTCGCCGTACTCGTCGAAGAGACTCTTCTGTTCGCCCGCGGGCACGCTCACTGCCGTCCAGTACACCTGCTGATGGTGCAGGGTGGGAGGAAACAGCCCGGCGTGTTCGCGCCCGGCAAAGATCTCGTAGCGCTTGAGAGGAGTCATGGCCTGCGTGCGGCTGAGGAGGCGCAGGCGACGAATCGCCGGAGTCTCGTGACCCGTGGCCCAGACCGTCAGACGCAGCTCGCTCACAAGGCGGGCGCTGCTGGCGGCAAGATAGGAGGTGTCACCGAGCGGGCTGGGGTCCTCGCCCAGCAGGCGCCACTCACCGGACGGATCGAGCGATTCGAGGCGCGCGCCGCGGCGCGAGGCGTTCCAGAACACTTCCAGTCCGCTCACTGCCAGGGGCCTGGGGAAGGTCACGTGCAGCTGCCGGGTGCCGACCTCGGGCCCCGGTTCCACCAGATCACTGTGCACGATCGCGCTCCACAGTCCGGCTGCATCAAGTCCCTTGGCAGCACCGCTGATACGGGGCGCTTCGCCCGCGGGCAGGGGCTCGAACTCGAACAGCGAGACGCCGGCATTGGCGGCATCCTCGGGGCTGAAGAGACGCAGGTAGCGGGCGCGCACGGACGGGAAGACCACGTAGTCCACGCCGCCGAGCGAGTCAGACGTCTGAAACGCGTTCTGCCAGTGTTGTCCGTCCGTGGAGGCCTGGATGATGTAGGCAGGCGCAAAAGCGACGTCCCATCGGATGATGGCGCCGCCAATCATCACGTTGCGGCCCAGGTCCACGCGCAGCCAGTTCCCGGGCGCAAAGCTGCCATCCCAGCGGGTCGCCGGATCCCCATCGATGGCCATCGCCGGCGACATGCTCTGTGGCGAGCTGGACGAGGCGGCGGCGTGCCATTCGTTGCGCGGCGGGAGCGAGTCGTCGGCTCCCCAGGCGGCGGACGCAACCAGCCCACAGCAGGCGAGGGCGATGGAACTCGTCAGTGCGGCGACACAGCGGTACTGCAACGGCGCGGCCTTCTCAGCGGGACAAGGCAGAGCCGGGCACAGACACGGTCTGCAACCATCCGGAAGCGAAGAGACCTGACCCGAAATTTAACCGGAGACTTTCAGCCGCAGCTGTGCGAGGCGCGCATGGGGGGCGCGGGGCGCGGGGCAGCTGAACCGCCAGTCGCGCGCGCGGTGACTTCAAAAGACGCACAACGGCGCTTATCAGGTAGCGACTCGCGCTCCGCGACCTGCACCCAATCACGCCTCGGGTGTCCCGCCGTGGCTGGCAATCGTCTGCGAGCAGTCATACACGCTTAGCTTGAGGGCGCGGCGCCGTGTCTGGATGTCCACGTGCATCATGCCGAGTCTCTTGAAATATCCCTGCATCCACTCAAATCCAGGAGTGATTGGAAGGTAACCGCGCTAAACAACCTCAAGGCTCGAGTGCGCGGCGTGTCGCGTGCAGGTGTTTGCGCAGGAATTGCAGCCGCAACAAATCCCGAACCGCCCGGCCAAGGCCTGGCAGCTCCTCAGCACAGAGCGTAATCATCGCTGCCCTCATGCGCAAGCGTGCGGCCTACTCGGGCAGGTTCAGCTTACGCAACCGCAATTGATAGGGCGGACCGCCTTTCAGTTTCCCCAGAACCGACTGGACCTTGAGATCGGTCAGACCCCGGTCACGCTGCACATACGCCCGCTCGATCCATTGGAAGGCGTGGTCTTTGTCGCCGCGATACGCGTACACCTCTGCGATCTGTGCCGCGGCACCAAATCCATAGGCAGCGATGAGTTGGTTCAGTGCCTGATCGAATTCGTGGCGATGACCGAGGTCCCACTGCGCCAGCCGGTCGAAGTGCAGTGACAGCCGCGAACCGGCCCCGCCGTTACCGGCGTAGCTTTGACTGGCTGCGCTGAACGGCGCGCTTGGCCTTGTAGAGTTCGAGGAGCATTCGCAAGGAATCCGGCATGCGGCGTGAGATCGCCAGAGCGCACGTGCGCTTATTCAGAATCATCCACACGATTCCGCAGAAGGCGGCCTGCGCCACGACGAAATCGGTGAGTTCGCCCAGTGTGCTGTAGTCATCCATCGATCTTGGTCCTCTGGCTGTATGCGTGGCCGCTCAGCGCCGTGAACTGAAGGCGCGCGTCAGACGTGCAAATTCGCCGCCCCGGCATCGCGCGCCCGCTAATTCGCTGCCGAGGACGCTTGATACCCCTGCCGCGCTTCGCAATACGTGGGTCTCGATCACATCTTTGCCAAATCACCTCAAGGCAATGCAGGGTTCGTGAACTGCCTGCGACCGCAGCGGCGGCGCGGGCCGCAATGCGAGTGCAGCGCCTGCCATCGCGGGCGAGGCGCTGATCACGCCGTTTGCTGCACGGCGGCCAGTTCCGCTATGGTCGTCAGCCTTCGGCCTACGACCGCACTTAAATAGGGCGCGACATGTCCCAGGCAGCCAGGATTGTCAGGGTTCATGGGTTCCGGACGGGGCCGCGCACGGGTGCGAAAGTCATCCCACCCCTGGCCACGGGTGCTTGATGCCGGGCAGCGAGGCGGCGCGCCCGTTGCGATGCCGCGTGATCTCGCGTCGTGAAGTGCTGATCGCGGCAGCCGCACTGCTTGGCAGCGGGCGGATCGCGGTTGCGGCAACGCCACAAGGAGACGTCGCCGAGCGGCTGATGGCCCTTGAACACGAAACGGGTGGCAGGCTGGGCGTCGCGGCGCTGATTCTGCGAAGCGGGGTCCGGCTGACCTATCGCGCCGCAGAGCGCTTCGCCATGTGCTCGACGTTCAAGCTGGCGCTGGCCGCGGCCGTCCTGGCGCGCGTCGATGCAGGCGGCGTGAAGCTCGACCAGAGCGTGACCTTCACGCGCGCTGATCTGGTCGCACATTCCCCCGTGACGGAGATGCACGTCAACGAGGGCGCGTTGCCGCTCGCGACTATGTTGCAGGCGATGATCGAGGTCAGCGACAACACGGCTGCCAACCGGCTGCTGGGAATGATCGGGGGTCCGCGCGCGTACACCGATTTCCTGCGCGGACTCGGCGATCGCACGACGCGCCTCGACAGGATCGAACCGGCACTGAATTCGAATATGCGCGGCGATCCGCGTGACACGACAACGCCGTCGGCCATGCTGGCGGACATGGACAGGCTGCTGTTCGGGACGGTGCTGTCTGGGCAGTCAAGGCAGCGACTAATCACGTGGATGCGCCAGTGCCGGAACGGCCAGGACCGGCTGCGCGCCCGACTACCGGCTGGCTGGCAGGCTGCTGACAAACCCGGGACGGGTGAGGGCGGGGCGGTCAATGACCTGGCCGTCTTTTGGGCGCCAGACGGGGCGGTGATTCTGGTCGCCTGTTATATGGACGGTTCGAGCCGTTCCGTCAGTGAGCTCTGCGATGCGCATGCGCGCATCGGTGGCCTCATAGCACAGGCGCTCACCTAGCTGCGCACGCTCGGCGGATCGGGCTGCGCAGCGGTCTCCCCGGCGCCGGGTCTGTGACGGACGCGTTGTTGCATGACGCATGCTAGGCAGGAGCTGCGTGCGGCTGACAGACCTGCGCCGGACTACAACCGGACAAATAAGGACATGTGGCTTGCCCGCGTCGCGCGCACCGCCGCGCCCGTCGGACGCGGGAACAGCGCGCTGAAGCGGCCATTCTGCGCCAGCGCGTATGCGAGGCGGATCAGTCTGCAGCGACGAGGCCGGACGCAGTCCTGCGCAGATGCAGCCCGTAGAGGCGACGCAACAGCAGCGCGAACAGCACCAGATCGAAGGCGGCATAAGCGTACTCGGTGCGTGACACGCCGGTGCCGAACGGAAACCAGATGCCGGGGACGTGCAGTGTCGACAGTTCCGGGGCGAAGAGGCCGATCGATACCAGCACGATCGCCAAGAGTGTCAGCCAACGCTCGCGCCCGGATCGTCGCGCCGCGCGCCACAGGATGACCAACAGCAGCGCCACGAACAGCCAGCGCGCCGCCATCACCAGGAACGCCAGCGCGCCATTTAACCAGGGCGGCAACACTCCGTAGAACCAGGAGCGACGCAGGAACTGGGCGGTGAGGTAGACGCCCGTGAGCGCGATGACCGTGGGATGCATCCAGCGCAGCTCCGGCAGGCGCAGCCAGTGGCACCAGGTGAGCGTCCAGGCGGCGAGGCTCAGGGGCAAGAGCAAGGTAACGGTGACGAGCTCGAAGCCATGAAACGTCTCGATCTCGGCCCAGAAGAAGACTGCCTGGTTGCCGCGCGCCGCGGCCAGCAGCAGCAAGGCAGCCGCGAGCCACCGGTAGGCCGGGTTGCCGCGATCGAAGGGGACGAGCGTGCAGGCCATGATCGCCAGCAGCACGAACATCAGCGCTTCGACCGCATCGACAATGTAGCCGCGGAAGGTCTCGAACCATTGCTGCTCAAAGCGCGCCTGCGCGGCGGGCGCGGTGCCGAGGGATGGAGCGATGTGAATGCCGCCGCTTTCGGCGCCACCGCCCCCCCAGGCGCCCATCCACACGCGCAGCGCCACCACCACCGCTGCAGGGTTGCCCGCCGGCAGCATCGCGGCGTCGAGCGGAAACAGGCGCGGCTTGTGGATCCCATAGGCCGCCGGAGTCGCGCCGGAAAAATCGCCCACGCCGCCCAGCAGCCGGCCGTTGAGGAACAGCTGGTAGGCACTGTCCACGTACGGCGGCCCGATGAGTGCCAGAGGTTGATGCGCCGGGGCGTCGAGCGCGACGCGCAGCCGGTACCAGGCAAAGCCGGTGTAGCCCTTGTGTCCGCGTGCCTGCCAGCCGGGTACATAGCCGCTCAGACCCACATCGCCATCGTGCGCCCCGGGCGGCGGTGTCAGATCGAGGTCGTCCCAGGAGGAGTCATCGAAATCCGGCTGCGCCCAGCGCGCATCGTCACCGGTACGAAATTTCCAGGGACCGTTCAGCGCCGTGACCCCGGTGCCGAGCGTGACGGGCTGGGCAGGCACGCTGTCGGCCGCCACGCCGCGCCGCACGCGAGTCCCCACGCCGCGAGCAGCCACGCAGACCAACGGCTCATCGAGGCGCTGCGCTGCACCTGTGCGGCGCGGGATGCAGCAGAGCGCTCCACCGCGCGACAGGGCGGCGGGCTTTTGCGGTTCGAGAGGTACACGGCAACGGCCATGAGGGTGCAGGACGGTGGCTGACTGCCACGCCCGAGATTAGAACTCCAGCTTCGCATTTCACCAATTCACGCGATCGGCCACAATGCGCGCGACACCTACCGCGGAGGCAGACTGATGTGTGACCACGACTCTCTGGACGACATGGTCAAGTACCGGCTGCGCATGGGGCTGTCGCGGCGCCAGTTCGGCAGCCTGACGCTCGGTGCGGGCCTGGTGGCGGCGCTGCCGGCGGTGGCCGATGCGCTGGCCGTCAAGGATGCCGAGGTCGAGATCAAGACCGCGGACGGCACGGCGGATGCGTACTTCGTGCACCCGGACAAAGGCAGTCATCCGGCAGTCCTCATCTGGCCGGATATCTTCGGCCTGCGTCCCGCGTTCCGGCAGATGGCCAAACGACTGGCCGAGTCCGGCTACGCGGTGCTGGTGATGAATCCGTTCTACCGCATCAAGAAAGCACCGACCGCGCCCGAGCATCCGGACTTCAACGACCCGCCCACGCGTGACGCGCTGATGGCGATGATGCACACCCTGACTCCGGAAACGGCGGTGACGGATGCCAAGGCGTTCGTGCCGTGGCTGGATGCGCAGTCTGCGGTGAGTCGCAAGCACAAGATGGCGACCACCGGTTACTGCATGGGCGGCCCTTTCACGCTGCGCACGGCTGCCGCGTTCCCGCAACGCATCGGTGCGGGTGCGACGTTTCACGGCGGCGGACTGGTGACCGATAAGCCGGACAGCCCGCACCTGCTGATCCCTCAGATCAAGGCGCAGTATCTGTTCGCGATTGCCGCCAACGACGATCAGCGCCAGCCGGAAGCCAAAGACGTACTGCGCGAAGCGTTCGCCAAGGCGAAGCTGCCGGCGGAGATCGAGGTCTACGCCGGCACCCAGCATGGCTGGTGTCCGCCCGACTCGCAGGTCTACAACCCCGAGCAGGCCGAAAAGGCCTGGAGCCGCATGCTGGTGCTGTTCAAGAACGCCCTCGGGTGATCGGCGTCGTGCGCCTTCACAGGCCGAGGGCGCTCAATCCCGGATGATCCGCCGGCCGCGCCCCCGGCGCCGGCCAATGGTATTTGCGTTCGCTCGCGGCGATCGGCAGGTCGTTGATCGAGGCATGGCGCCGGCGCATCAGGCCGGCCGCGTCGAACTCCCAGTTCTCGTTGCCGTAGGAACGGAACCAGTGCCCGGAGTCGTCGTGCCACTCGTAGGCGAAGCGCACCGCGATCCGATTCTCACTGAACGCCCAGATCTCCTTGATGAGGCGATAGTCGAGCTCGCGGCTCCACTTGCGCTCGAGGAACGCGCGGATGGCCGCGCGCCCCTCGAAGAATTCGGCGCGGTTGCGCCAGCGCGAGTCCTCGCTGTAGGCGAGCGCCACGCGCTGCGGCTCGCGGCTGTTCCAGGCGTCCTCCGCCATGCGCACCTTGGCGATCGCACTCGCCTCGGTAAAAGGCGGACGAATCGGTGCCGGCGGGGCCGGCGGCGTCGGGGTCGAATCACTCATGCGGGCTCCTCTTTAACGTCTGACCTCAGGCGACCGGCGCTGACGGCTGCACCTGTCAGAGCCAGCAACGCCGCCAACCACAGCGCAGCGGTGGCACCGCCGCCAGCGTAGAAGCGAAACAGAATCGCCACCGCCGCGGCGCCCAGGCTCTGGCCGAGCAGCCGCGCAACGCCCAGCATGCCGCCGGCGGCTCCGCTGCGCGCGCGCGGCGCGGCCGCCAGGATGGTGCGGTTGTTCGGCGACTGGAAAAAGCCGAAGCCGAGCCCGCACAGGAGCATGCGCCACACGAACGAGGCATTGCCTGCGTGGGCCGGCAGCAGCGCCAGCAGCGCAAGTCCGACGGCAAGCAGCAGCAGGCCGGCAGCGCCGAGCAGGCCTGCGGCGTGCTTGTCCGCCAGGCGCCCGGCCACGGGAGCTGCGAGCGCCAGCGCCACCGGCCAGGGTGTCAGCAGGAGCCCGGTGGCCGCGGCGCTGTGGCCGAGACGCTGGATCTCGAACGGCAGCGACACCAGCGCTGCGGTCTGCGCCGTGAACGAGCACACCGAGGTGGCGATCGACAGGCTGAACAGCGGCCGGCGCAGCAGGTCGAACGGCACGAGCGGCGCGGCGCGCGGCAGCTCGTGCCGTACCAGCACTGCGCTGCACAGCGCCCCCGCGGCGAGCTGCGCCAGCGCCAGCAGCGTCGAAGCGCGGTGCGCGAGTGACTGCAGTCCGCTCAGGACCAGCGCAAACGTGCCGCCGTAGAGCAGCGCACCGCCGTAGTTGAAGGGTCGCCGCGCGCGCTCGTTGTCGGGCAGCGCTACCAGTGCGATGGCGACCGCAATGATGCCGAGCGGTACATTGACGCCGAACAGCCAGCGCCAGTGCGCCACGGACAGTATCGCCGCGGCGACCGTAGGCCCGAGCGCCGCCGAGGTGGCGACGACGAAGGCGTTGATGCCGACCGCACGCCCGAGCTGGCGCTGCGGATAGGTGAAGCGCACCAGCGCCGGACTCACGCTCATGACGCCGGCCGCCCCCAGCCCCTGCAGCACGCGCGCCAGACTGAGCAGCAGCAACGATGGAGCGAACGCACACGCCAGCGAGCCGACGGTGAATATCGCAAGTCCGCTCTGCGCGATGCGCCGGTAACCGACGATTTCCCCGAGCGAGGCGAGCGGCAGCAGCAGCACCAGGATCGCAAGCTGGTAGGCATTGATGACCCAGATCGAGCTGGCGGAGCTGGCGGCGAAGTCGCGCGCGATCGTCGGCAGTGCCACGTTGGCGATGCTGCTGTCGAGCACCGACATGGCGATCCCCAGCGCGATGGCCGTGATCGCCCAGTAGCGACGCGGCAGCGGCAGGCCGTCGCCGTGGACGTGGGGCGGGGCTGATGCGGTGCGCGCGGCGGCCATGCGGCCTCATCTTATAGGGGGTGTGACAGCGGCGAGCTGTCATAAGATGGCAGGCCGCGCACGCTCCTTGGCCGCAGGCGCCGCACTGCTACAATGGCGCTACCGCTGGCTCCCGGTGCAGGAAAGCAATAAGAGTGGCTACGCAGCACGACACGGACTCGTCTTCGGTCCCGCCCGCTAAAGAGCGTCGCCACGTCGAACGGCGCAATCAAGTCCTGCAGGCGCTGCTGCACGGCAGTCTCCGACCGCGCCGGCGCGCACCGCGACGTGCGCACGAGCGCAGCGCCATCGCCGTGGACTGGCACCATCCGCAGTGGCTGGCGATCGCGGTTCTGATCGTGAGCTTCTCGTGCGCTGATGCGTTCCTGACGCTGTTGCTCATCGAGCACGGCGCGCGCGAAATCAATCCCGTCATGGCTCCCCTCATCGGCGGCTCGGTCGTGGCCTTCGCCAGCGTGAAGATCGCACTCACGGCGCTCGGCGTGGTGTTTCTGACGCAGCTGGCGCGGCTGCGGGCATTCGGCCGCATTCCGGTCGGCTTGGTGCTGTATTCGGTGCTCGCCGTCTACGCCGCCCTCATCCTCTACGAGTATCGGCTGCTGATGCTCAACTAGCGTTTCCGCCCGCGGGCCTTCGGCGCGGCACGGCTTTTTCCGCTAAACTATTGGCTTGCCGGCCCTTTTTCCCGCGCTGCATGCTGGAACCTACGCCCCTTTACGGCGGTAACGCCGACTTCCTCGACGCGCTCTACGAGCAGTACCTGCGTGATCCGCAGAGCGTGGCTGAGCGCTGGCGCGCGTATTTCGCGCAGCTGCCCGCGCTGCCGGGCGCCGAGCACGCCCACGGGCCGGTGCGCGCCGGCATCGCCGCGCGCGCCGCCGCCGGCGCGGCAACCGCCGCTGCGGCTGCAGCCCCGGCGGCCAACGCCAAGCAGGCCGCCGTCTCGCGACTCATCCAGGTGTGGATCAATCGCGGCCACCTGCTGGCGAGCATCGATCCTCTAGGCCTGATGCCGCGGCCGCGGCCGCAGGTGCTCGAGCTTGATTACTTCGGTCTGACGCCTGCGGACCTGGATACCGAGTTCATCACCGGCAGCCGCACGCCGGCGATACCGAAACGCCTGAAGCTGAGAGACATCCTCGCGCAGCTGCAGTACATCTACGCCGGCAACGTCGGCGCGGAATTCGCGCACATGTCCGACTCGGAGGAGCGGCTGTGGCTGCAGGATGAGTTCCAGGAAGGGCGGCTGCGGTATCAGTTCTCAAGCGACGAGCGACGCAACATCCTGTGGCAGCTGACCGCGGCGGAGGGACTGGAACGCTACCTGCACACCAAGTACGTGGGCCAGAAGCGCTTCTCGCTCGAGGGCGGCGATGCGCTCATTCCGCTCTTGGACGATCTCATGCAGCGCGCCGGCAGCGTCGGCATCGAGGAGGTCGTCATCGGCATGGCGCACCGCGGGCGCCTGAACGTGCTGGTCAATCTGCTCGGCAAGTCACCGGCGGTGCTGTTCTCCGAATTCGAAGGCATGTACGACCCGGCGCGCCTCAAGGGCTCGGGCGACGTCAAGTACCACAAGGGCTTCTCGGCTGACCTGCGCACCGCCAGCGGCAACGTGCACGCGGTGCTGGCGTTCAATCCCTCGCACCTGGAAGTCGTCAATCCCGTGGTCGAAGGCTCGGTGCGGGCGCGCCAGGAGCGCCGTGGCGATGAGCGCGCCGAGCGCGTGCTGCCGCTGCTGATCCACGGCGATGCGGCGTTCGCCGGCCAAGGCGTGGTGATGGAGACCCTGCAGCTGTCGCAGGCGCGTGGCTTCTTCACCGGCGGCACGGTGCACGTCATCATCAACAACCAGGTGGGCTTCACCACCTCCGAGCGCGCCGATGCCCGCTCCACCATGTACTGCAGCGACGTGGCGAAGATGCTGGAAGTGCCGATCTTCCACGTCAATGCGGACGATGCCGAGGCCGTCGTGTTCGTCACGCGGCTCGCCTTGCAGTACCGCATGCGCTTCCGCAAGGACGTAGTGATCGACCTGGTGTGCTACCGCCGCCACGGCCACAACGAGGCCGACGAGCCGGCGGCCACGCAGCCGGGCATGTACCGCATCATCCGCGAGCACCCGACCGCACGGCGCCTGTACGCCGACCAGCTGATCGCCGCGGGGCTGTTGAGCGAGGCCGACGTGCAGGCGATGCTCGAGCAGTACCGCGCCGGCCTCGACGAGGGGCGGCCGCAGGCGCGGGCCTCGCTCGGCATGATCGGCAACACCTACACCGTCGACTGGAGCGCCTACGCGCAGGTGGACTGGACCGAGCGCGTACCCACCGGCGTCGAGCTCGCGCAGCTGCGCTCACTCGGCGAGCGCATCACCAGTTTCCCGCCGCAGTTCGTGCTGCATCCGCGTGTCGCGCAGCTGATGGCCAACCGCAAGAAGATGATCCAGGGTGAGCTGCCGCTCGACTGGGGCTGCGCCGAGACCCTCGCCTACGCCTCGCTCCTCGAGGACGGTTTCGGCGTACGCCTCACCGGCCAGGACACCGGTCGCGGCACTTTCTTCCATCGCCACGCCGTGCTGCACGATCAGAAGACCGACGCCACCTGGGTGGCGCTGCAGCACATCGCGCCGGACCAGCCGCGCGCCCAGGTGATCGACTCGGTGCTCTCCGAAGAGGCCGTCATGGGCTTCGAGTACGGTTACTCCACCACCGATCCGAGTTCGCTGGTGGTGTGGGAGGCGCAGTACGGTGATTTCGCCAACGGCGCCCAGGTCATCATCGACCAGTTCATCAGCTCCGGGGAGTCCAAGTGGGAGCGCTTCTGCGGCCTGGTGCTGCTGCTGCCGCACGGCTACGAGGGCGCCGGCCCCGAACACTCATCGGCGCGCCTCGAGCGCTTCCTGCAGCTGTGCGCCGAGAACAACATGCAGGTGTGCGTGCCGTCCACGCCGGCGCAGATGTTCCACATGCTGCGCCGGCAGATGCGCCAGTCGTTCCGCAAGCCGCTGATCGTCATGTCGCCCAAGAGCCTGCTGCGTCACGAGCTGTCGGTGTCGGGGCTCGCGGACCTCACGCGCGGCAGCTTTGCGCGCGTCATCGGCGAGATCGACGAGATCAAGGCGGAAGAGGTGCGCCGCGTGGTGTTCTGCAGCGGCAAGGTGTACTTCGACCTCCTCAAGGCGCGCCGCAAGGAGGCGCTTGCCGAGGTGGCGCTGGTGCGACTGGAGCAGCTCTATCCGTTTCCGAGCGAGGAATACCAGGCGGTCTTGAACCGCTACCCCGAGGTGCGCGAGGTCGTCTGGTGCCAGGAGGAGCCGCAGAACCAGGGTGCCTGGTACCAGATCCGCCACCGCCTGCAGGAGCTCGAGATGGGCCGCCGCCCGGTGCTGTACGCCGGCCGTGCGCCGGCGGCAGCACCCGCCACCGGCATCGGCAAGATCCACGAACTTGAGCAGCAGGCGCTGGTGGCCGCCGCGCTGCACTCGAACGCCACCGAAGAGTCGGGCCGCGAGACCACGCGGCTCAAAGCACTGCCCGCCGCCGCGGCGGCCGGCGCCCCGCCGGCGGCAGCGCCGCCGGCACTCGCTCCCATCCGAAAGCGCTCATGACCACCGAAATCCGTGTCCCGCAGCTGCCCGAATCGGTCGCCGACGCGACCCTCGTCACCTGGCACAAGCAACCCGGGGAAGCGATCCGGCGCGATGAGAACCTGGCCGATCTCGAGACCGACAAGGTCGTCCTGGAAGTGCCGGCACCTGCCAACGGCGTGGTGCGCGAACTGCGCGTGGCAAGCGGCACCGTGGTCAAGAGCGGCCAGGTGCTGGCCGTGATCGAGGAGGGCGCTGCCGCCACGCCCAAGGCCCCGGCGCCCGCCGCTGCCGCGACCGCCAAGGCACCGCCGGCCGCCGCCCCGGCGGCCAAAGCGGCAGCGCCCGAGACCGAGGGCAAGGATGCCGGCAAGCTGAGCCCCTCGGTGCGCCGCCTGGTGGAAGAGAACCGGCTGGATCCGGCCGCCATTCCCGCCTCCGGCCGCGACGGCCGGCTGACCAAATCCGACGTGGTGGATTTTCTCGGCAAGAAGCCGGCAGAGGGCAACGGCGGCGGCACGTCCGCGCGGGCCCCGGCCGCCGGCGCGCGCAGCGAGCAGCGCGTGCCGATGACGCGGCTGCGCGCGCGCATTGCGCAGCGGCTGCTCGAGGCGCAGTCCTCGCAGGCGCTGCTGACCACCTTCAACGAGGTCGACCTCGGGGCGGTGCAGGAACTGCGCGCGCGCTACAAGGAGCGCTTCGAGAAGGAGCACGGGGTGAAGCTCGGCTTCATGTCCTTCTTCGTCAAGGCCACCATCGAGGCGCTGAAGAAATATCCCGTCGTGAACGCCTCGGTCGACGGCAACGACATCATCTACCACGAGTACTACGACATCGGCGTCGCGGTCTCCACCGAGCGCGGCCTGATCGTGCCGATCGTGCGCGACGCCGATGGCAAGAGCTTCGCCGCGCTCGAGCAGGCAGTGGCCGACTACGCGCGCAAGGCGCGCGAGGGCTCGCTCGCCATCGAGGATCTGACCGGCGGCACCTTCACGATCACCAATGGCGGCGTGTTCGGCTCACTCATGTCCACGCCCATCGTCAATGCGCCACAGAGCGCCATCCTCGGCATGCACAAGATCCAGGAGCGGCCGATGGTGGTGCACGGTGCAGGTCGCGGTGCGGCCGATGATGTACCTGGCGGTCAGCTACGATCACCGCATCATCGACGGCCGCGAGGCGGTGCAGTTCCTGGTGACCATCAAGGACGCGCTCGAGGACCCGGGGCGCATGCTGCTCGGCATCTGAGAGTGCGGCCGGCGGCCGCACTCCCAGAGGCGGCGTCTGTCAGAACACGTGCAGGAAGATCCAGTAGAGCGTTCCTGCCAGCAGGATCGCGGCCGGCAGCGTCAGCACCCAGGCCATCAGCAGGTTGCGCAGCGTCCCCCACTGCAGCCCGGAACGATTGGCGGCCATCGCGCCGGCAACCCCCGAGGACAGCACGTGCGTGGTCGAGACCGGCAGGCCGAACATGTCGGCGGCCGCGATCGTGCTCATGGCGACGAGTTCGGCCGAGGCACCCTGCGCGTACGTGAGATGGGTCTTGCCGATCTTCTCGCCGATCGTCACCACGATGCGTTTCCAGCCGACCATCGTGCCAAGGCCTAGCGCGATGGCCACGGCCACCTTCACCCACAGCGGGATGAACTTGGTGGCATCGTCCATCTCTTTCTTGAAGGCGTCGACATTGGCGCGGGTCTGCGGATCGAGGGCCTTGCTGTGCGGATCCTTGTCGAACAGGCGGATGGCCTCGGACGTCAGGTACATGTCGTTACGCACGTTGGTGACGTTGGCGGCCGGCATTCTGGCAAACGTACCGCTGGCGTTCACCTGTTCGGCGATGCTGCCCGTGATCGTGGCAAGCGCCGGCACGACGCTGTCGTCGTACTTGTGGGTGCGGATGTAGTTCGAAAGCGTGGCGCGCGAATCGGCCGGCGCTGCGCCCTGGGCGTACTGGGTCAGCGAATGTTGCGTGGTGGTCGCCATCGCCACGAACGGCGTCATCTCGCTCGCCGGCATGGCGCGGTTCAGCGCGTAAGCGATGGGCACGGTGCCGATGAGGATCAGCATGATGAGTCCCATGCCTTTCTGGCCGTCGTTCGAGCCGTGCGCGAACGACACCCCGCCGCAGGTGAGAATGAGCAGACCGCGGATCCACCACGGCGGCGGCAGATTGCCCTTGGGCTCGCGGTACAGGGAAGGCTTCTTGACCAGCGCCTTCAGCGCCAGCAGCAGCAGCGCCGAGAACACGAAACCCACCAGCGGCGACAGCAGCAGCGAGTAGCCGACCTTGGTGGCCTGGCCCCAGTCGACGCCGCTCGTGCCGTTGCGGCCGTGCATGAGTGCGTTGGCGACGCCGACGCCGATGATCGAGCCGATCAGCGTGTGCGAGGAGGATGCCGGCAGTCCCAGCCACCAGGTGCCGAGGTTCCAGATGATCGCCGCGATCAAGAGGGCAAACACCATGGCGAAGCCGGCACTGGAGCCGACCTGCAGAATGAGTTCCACCGGCAGCAGCGTGATGATGCCAAACGCCACCGCGCCGCTCGAGACCAGCACGCCCGATGAAGTTGAGGGCGCCGGAGTAGACCACCGCCAGGTTCGGCTGCAGCGAGTGCGTGTAGATCACCGTCGCCACGGCATTGGCGGTATCGTGGAAGCCGTTGACGAACTCGAAGCCGAGCGCGATGAGCAGTGCGAGCCCCAGCAGCAGGTAGGACAGCAGCGCAATCCCGCGCGGCGCGGCGCTCGAGATGTCGCTGCACCAGGCTGAAGCCGGAGTAGCCGACACCCAGGACCAGCAGCACCAGGAACAGCAGGATCGTGAAGCGCCCGGGCTTGCGGTCCAGCATCGGTCGCGAGGAGGCGGCAGGAGCGACGGTATCGGCGGCAATGCTGCTCATAGTTATAGTGCTCGGCACGTTGAGAAGAGCGGCAGTCTATGACACTAATATTCCCGTTTTGTGACAGCCCTTGCCCTGCACGCGCGCGTGAAATTTGCGATAATTTTCAATGACTTCTCGATCCGGCTCTTTGCAAGAACGATAACGGTCACCATCTAAGGATCCCGCATGAGCACCGACGTAAAACAGCCCGCTGGCACTGCCGATTCCTTCGACGTCGTCGTCATCGGCGGCGGCCCGGCCGGCTACCCGGCCGCGATCCGCGCCGCGCAGAACAAACTCTCCGTGGCCTGTATAGATGAGTGGAAGAACCGCGACGGCGCGCCGGCCTTCGGCGGCACCTGCCTGAATGCCGGCTGCATTCCCTCCAAGGCGCTGCTCGAGTCGACCGAGCTCTATCACCGTGCGCACGAGGAGTTTGCGCTGCACGGCATCAAGGTGGCGGGCGTGCAGCTGGACCTGGCGCAGATGCAGAAGCGCAAGAGCGGCATCGTGCGCGGCATGACGCAGGGCATCCTGGCGCTGTTCAAGGGCGCCGGTGTCACGCCGCTGCAGGGCCACGGACGCCTTCTGGCCGGACGCAAGGTCGAATTCACGTCCCACGACGGTACGCGCCGCACGCTCACCGCGCGGCACGTCGTGCTCGCCTCGGGCTCTGCGCCGATCGAGCTGCGCTCGGCGCCGTTCAAGGCGCCGTACATCGTCGACTCCTGGGGCGCACTCGATCTGGATGCCGTGCCGAAGCGCCTCGGCGTGATCGGCGCCGGCGTCATCGGCCTGGAGCTGGGGAGCGTGTGGCGCCGGCTCGGCGCGGAGGTCGTGGTGCTGGAAGCGCTGCCGGAGTTCCTCGCCTTCGCCGATCAGCAGCTGGCGAAGGAGGCGCTGCGCCATTTCAAGAAGCAGGGGCTGGACATCCGCCTGGGGGCGAAGGTGACCGGCGCTGCCGTTAGCGGCAATGCGGTCGATGTGACTTACACCGACGCCAAGGGCGAGCAACACCTGAGCGTCGATCGTCTGGTGGTCGCGATCGGGCGCCGGCCGTACACGCAGGATCTGCTGGCGAACGATACCGGCGTTGAGCTCGATGAGCGCGGCTTCATCAAGGTCGACGAACACTGCCACACGGGCGCGGAGAACGTCTGGGCGATCGGTGACTGCGTGCGCGGGCCGATGCTCGCGCACAAGGGCAAGGAAGAGGGCGTCATGGTCGCGGACCTCATCGCCGGGCCGCTTCGGTGAGATGAACTACAAGGTCGTGCCGTCGGTCATCTACACCGCGCCCGAGATCGCCTGGGTCGGCCTCACCGAGGAGCAGGTCAAGGCGAGCGGCCGCGATTACAAGGTCGGCGTGTTTCCGTTTCTCGCCAGCGGCCGGGCGCGCGCCATGGAGCAGGCGGCCGGATTCGCCAAGATCATCGCCGCGCGCGATGACGACGAGATCCTCGGCGTGCACGTGATCGGTCCGCTGGCAGGCGAGCTGATCGCCGAAGCGGTGCTGGCCATGGAGTACTCCGCCAGCAGCGAGGACCTGCAGCGCACGATCCACGCCCATCCGACGCTGTCCGAGGCGCTGCACGAGGCGGCGCTCGCCGCGGACAAGCGCGCCATCGACTCGCTCAATCGCTGATCACAGCCGGCGGCGCGCCTCGATCACGTTCGGCACGCCGGCCAGGCGGCGCAGCACGCGCGCCAGCTGCTCAAGGTCTGCGACCGCCACGGTGAGCGCGAAGTAGGCGATGCCGCTGTCGTGGTCGGTCTTGGAGGTGACCGCATCGATGCTGAGGCGCTCGGCCGCCACCACGTCGGTCAGGTCGCGCAAGAGGCCGCGCCGATCGTAGGCGCTGACGCTGAGCTCGATATTCACCGTGCCGGCGTCGCTGCCGGCCCACTCGACCTTGAGAACGCGATCGGGCTGGCGCGTGCGCATGCGCGTGAGGCTGGCGCAGTCGCGACGGTGCACCGTGACGCCGCGCAGCGGCGTCACGTAGCCGACGATCGGCTGCGGCCGCAGCGGCGCGCAGCAGCGCGCCAGGGTCACCGGCAAATCACCCACGCCTTCGATCTCGACCGGCGAGCGGCGCCGCTGGCCGGCCTGCGGGCGGGGCGCGCGCGTCAGCCGCGGCGGCGCGGGCGGCTCGAACAGCCGGTTGGCGGCCTGCATCAGCTGCGTCACCGTGAGCTCGCCTTCGCCCAGCAGCTGGTGCAGGTGCTCGACGTCGCGCGCCTTCAGTTCCTGTGCGAGCGCTGCCAGCTGCTCGGGACGGGCGCCCACGCGCGCCAGCTCGCGCTCGGCGATCAGGCGCCCGGCGCTGCGGTTGTCGCCGACATCCAGCTTGCGGAACCAGGCGCGCACCTTGCTGCGGTTGCGCGCCGACACCAGGTAGCCCTGCTCGGGGGCGAGCCAGTCGCGGCTCGGCGCGTCCTGCTTGCCGGTGATGATCTCGACCACCTCGCCGCTCAGAAGCTCGTGGGTGAGCGGCACGATGCGGCCGTTGGCCTTGGCGCCGCGGCAGCGGTGACCCAGGGAGGTGTGCACGTGGTAGGCGAAATCGAGCGGCGTCGCGCCGCGCGGCAGATCGATCACTTCGCCCTTGGGCGTCAGCACGTAGACGCGGTCGGCGAAGAGCTCGGTGCGCATGCCCTCGATCAGGTCGCGGTCGGCGTCCTGGCCGCCGGCGCGGTCCTGCGGCTCGAGCAGCCGCCGCACCCACTCGATCTTGCGCTGGTAGGCCCCGTCAGCCGGCCCGCCTTCCTTGTAGGTCCAGTGCGCCGCCACGCCGAGCTCGGCATGCTCCTGCATCTCGCGCGTGCGGATCTGCACCTCGAGGCTCAGTGCCTGCGGCCCGATCACCGCGGTATGGATGGAGCGGTAGCCGTTGCCCTTCGGCGTGGCGATGTAGTCATCGAACTCGCCCGGCACGTACGGCCAGCGGCCGTGCACGATGCCGAGCGCGGCATAGCACTCCGGCACGGAGGCCACCACCACCCGCACCGCGCGCACGTCGAACAGCTGTTCGAAGGCCAGCTGCTTGCGCTGCATCTTGCGGTAGATGCTGTAGATGTGCTTGGGCCTGCCGTAGACCTCGGCCGTGACGCCGGCCTCGCGCAGCTGCGCTGCAAGCTCGGCGCACAGCGCCTCGATGTAGCGCTCGCGGTCCGCGCGCCGCTCGTTCAGCGCCGCCGCCACGCGCCGGTATTCCTCCGGCTCCAGATAGCGGAACGCCAGGTCCTCGAGCTCCCACTTCAGCTGCCACACGCCCAGGCGGTTGGCGAGCGGTGCGTAGATGGCGCGCGCTTCGAGCGCGCGCCGCTCGCGCTCGGCATCGGACAGGGTGCGGGCATGCCGCAGCACGACCAGCTCCTCGGCCAGCCGTGCCAGCACCAGGCGCGGATCACTCACCACCGCCAGCAGCATCTTGCGCACGGTCTCGGTCTGGCGCGTGTCCAGGCCCTGCGCCGGCGACCAGTCGCGCGGCAGGCCGAGGGCGCCTAAGCGCTGCAGGGCGAGCGCGATGTCGGTGGCGCCCTGGCCGACGATGCCGGCAGCCTGGTCGGCACTGAGACTGGCGCGCGCAATGATCGGCCGCGCGAGCAGCGCATGCGCCAGCTCCGTGCTCTCGGTGAGGCCGCCCATGATCTCGGCGGCCTCGGTGGCGAGCGTCAGGTCAGCCGGCGCCTGCAGGCTCGCACGCTCGAACGCGGCGCGCGCGCCGCTGATGGCGTCGCGCACGCGGGGCGGACAGAGTTGGCTGGTTTCCAAGGGCTGATTGACGAGGCTGGTGCGTTGAGGGCGCGCGAACGTGTGTCCGCGCTCCTTTGCCGCTATCATACCCTCTTGTTTTTGCTCGGGTTGGCAGCCACTGGAGCCGCTTCTTCGCATATGGCAGGGCACAGCAAGTGGGCTAACATCCAGCGGCGCGAGGGAGTTCAGGCGCGTAAGCGCGGCGCACCGGTGCCCACGCACGCAGGCGAGGGGCTCGCAAGCGTGCGCTACGAGGGATACGGCCCGGGCGGGGCCGCGGTGATGGTGGAATGCCTGACCGCTGATCCGGGGCGTGTGGCGCAGGAGGTGCGGCGGGCGTTCGTGCAGCACGGCGGGCAGCTCGGCGCCGACGGCTCGGTCAGCTACCTGTTCAACACGGTGGGTCTCATGACCTATCCACCGGGCACGGACGAGGAAGGGCTGATGAAAGTGGCGCTGGAAGCGGGCGCCGAGGATGTCGTGCCGAACGGCGACACTTCGGTGGAAGTACTGGCCGACCCGCTGGAATTCTCGACCGTGCGCGCGGTGCTCACCCATCACGGCTTTGCGCCGGCGACCGCCGAGGTGACGCAGCGTGCGGCGACCTCGCTCGAGCTGTCCGGCGAGAACGCCTGGGCTATGGTGCACCTGCTGCGGGCCCTCGAAGGTCTGGCAGAAGTACGGGACGTATATTCGAATGTCGAGATATCGGACGAGGTCCTGGCGCGCATTTGATCCGGACGCCGCGACGCCGGTCACTCTGGCCGTCAGCGTGCGCATCCTTGGCCTCGACCCGGGCTCGCGGCGCACCGGTTTCGGCGTCATTGAGTGCCACGAGGGCGGCCTGCGCATCGTGGCGCATGGTTGTGTGAACGTGGCGAGCGCCGCACCCACCCAACGTCTGCGCCTGATCTACGAGGGGCTGCGCAGCCTGCTGTGCGAGCACACACCGGCAGAGGTCGCCGTCGAGCGGGTGTTTGTCAGCCGCAATGTGGACAGCGCGCTGCGACTGGGCCAGGCGCGCGGCGCGGCGCTGTGCGCAATCCCGGCCGGCGTGCCCGTGTTCGAATACGCGCCGCGCGCCATCAAGCTGGCGGTGGTCGGTTCGGGAGCTGCCGAGAAGCTGCAGGTGGCGCACATGATCCGCACGCTCCTGGCGCTGACCGAGCAGCCCGGCGCGGATGCGGCCGATGCGCTGGCGGTGGCGGTGTGCCATGCCCACGCGCGGCGCCTGCGCGTGCTGGCCCAGACCGCGATTGCTGCGCCGCGCGGGCTGGCGCGATGATCGGCTCGCTGCGCGGCACGATCACCTCCAAGACGCCGCCGCAACTGACCGTCGAGGTCGGCGGCCTCGGTTACGAGCTCGAGGCGCCCATGTCGACGTTCTTGCAGCTGCCGCCGCTCGGCGCCACGGTCGCGCTCCTCACCCACCTGGTGGTGCGCGAGGATGCCCACGTGCTCTACGGCTTCGCCACCGAGGAGGAGCGGCGCCTGTTCCGCAGCCTGATCAAGGTGTCCGGCGTCGGCCCGAAGATCGCCCTGGCGCTGCTGTCGGGCATCAGTGTCGCAGCGTTTGCCGAGTGCGTGCAGCGCGAGGACGTCAGCGCACTCACGCGCGTGCCCGGCGTGGGCCGCAAGACCGCCGAGCGCCTGATCGTGGAGATGCGCGACCGTCTGGGTGCCCCGCTCGATGCCGGCGGCACGCTCCGCACCCCCGCGGGCGCCAATCCGGAAGGCGAGGCGTATGGTGCCCTGGTCGCCCTGGGCTACCGTCCGGCGGAGGCGACGCGCTTGCTCAAAGCGGTGGGTCCCGGTACACATTCGACCGAGGAATTGATCCGCCGGGCCCTGCAGGGCGCGGCGCGGGAGTAAATCAGGTCACTGTGACAGCCGAACGCATCATCAGCAGCGCGGCCGCCGCCGAAGAGGAGGCGGTCGAGCGCGCCATCCGTCCGCGCCGGCTCGCCGAATACATCGGCCAGCAGCCGGTCAAGACACAGCTCGAGATCTTCATCAGCGCCGCCCGGGCGCGCGGCGAGGCGCTGGACCACGTGCTGATCTTCGGCCCGCCGGGGCTGGGCAAGACGACGCTGGCGCACATCATCGCCGCCGAGCTGGGCGTCAACCTGCGCCAGACCTCAGGTCCGGTGCTCGAGCGTCCCGGCGACCTCGCCGCTCTGCTGACCAACCTGCAGGCGAAGGACGTGCTGTTCGTCGACGAGATCCATCGCCTCGCTCCCATCGTCGAGGAGGTGCTGTATCCGGCGATGGAGGACTATCAGCTCGACATCATGATCGGCGAGGGACCGGGCGCGCGCTCCATCAAACTGAACCTGCCGCCCTTCACGCTGCTCGGCGCCACCACCCGCGCCGGCCTTCTGACCTCGCCGCTGCGCGATCGCTTCGGCATCGTGCAGCGCCTGGAGTTCTACGGGGTGGCAGACCTCGAGCGCATCGTGCACCGCTCCGCCGACATCCTCGGCGTGAGCATCGACGAGGGTGGCGCGCGCCGCATCGCGCAGCGCTCGCGCGGCACGCCGCGCATCGCCAACCGCCTGCTGCGCCGCGTGCGCGACTACGCGCAGGTGCGCGCCGACGGACGCATCGACGAGGCCGTGGCGCAAGCCGCGCTCGACCTGCTGGAGGTCGACCGCCAGGGCTTCGATACGCTCGACCGCAAGCTGCTGCTGGCGATCATCGAGCGTTTCGACGGCGGGCCGGTGGGCATCGAGAGTCTGGCCGCCGCGCTCGGCGAGGAGCGCGGCACGCTCGAGGATGTCATCGAGCCGTTTCTCATCCAGCAGGGCTTCCTGATCCGCACCGCGCGGGGCCGCATGGTAACCCGCGCCTGCTACCTGCACTTCGGCATCAAGCCACCGGAGCGCGCGACGCTGCCGCTGTTCGAGGGCGAGCGTTGAGCGCCTTCTCCTGGCCGGCGCGGGTCTACTGGGAAGACACCGACGGCGGCGCGATCGTCTACTACGCCAACTACCTGCGCTTTCTCGAGCGCTCGCGCACCGAATGGCTGCGCGCGCAGGGTCACTCGCAGCGACGAGCTGGCGCGCGAACCGGGCATCCTGTTCGCCGTGGTCAGTCTCAAGGTCGAGTACGGCGCCGGCGCGGCTGGATGATGAGCTGCACATCACCTGCGAGCCGCGCGCCGCCGGGGCCGCATCACTGCGCTTCGCGCAGCGCATCTACCGGGAGAGCGCCGCCGCGGCCCGACCTGGGCTTGCTGCTCGAGGCGGACGTGCGCGTCGCCTGCGTCGATGTGCACAGCCTGAAGCCGAAACGGCTGCCGCAGTTTCTGCTCGAGGCACTCAACGCTGCGGGAGCCGACCATGGGTGAACAGCTCTCCATCCTGCGCATCGTGGTGCAGGCCAGCGTGCCGGTGCAGGTCGTCATCGGCATATTGATGCTGGCGTCCCTGACCTCGTGGGCGATCATTTTCCGCAAGCGCGCCCTGATCAGCCGCGCGCGCCGCGAGGCCGACCGCTTCGAGACGCGCTTCTGGTCGGGCGATGACCTTGCGCAGCTGTACCGGGCCATCGAGTCCTCCGGCGGCGCCACCGGCATGGCGGGGATTTTCGAGTTTGGCTTTCGCGAGTTCGCGCGTCTGCGCCAGAGCGCGGCACCGCCGGACAGCTGCTGGAAGGCTCGCGGCGCGCCATGCGCGTGGCGCAGCTGAAGGAGATCGACCGTCTCGAGCAGAGTCTGGCAACCCTCGCCACGGTGGGCAGCACCAGTCCCTACGTGGGCCTGTTTGGCACGGTGTGGGGCATCATGAGCGCCTTCTCATCGCTCGGTAACGTGCAGCAGGCGACCCTGGCGATGGTGGCGCCCGGCATCTCCGAGGCGCTGGTGGCCACCGCGATCGGCCTGTTTGCCGCCATTCCAGCCGTGGTCGCCTACAACCGCTTCGCCGACCAGGTGACGCGCCTCGAGATGCGCTTCGATGCCTTCATGGAGGAGTTTTCCACCATCCTGCAGCGCCATGCGGCGCGCGGCGGCAGTGGCTCGCCGGCCGCCGCGGGAGGCTAGCCATGGCACAGACATCGCGCGGGCGGCGGCTGATGGGCGAGATCAACGTCGTGCCGTACATCGACGTGATGCTGGTGCTGCTGATCATTTTCATGATCACGGCACCGCTTCTGACACAGGGCGTGAAGGTGGACCTGCCCAAGGCGGGCGCGGAACCTCTGGAGGCGCAGCGACTCCAACCCCTCGTGTTGTCGGTAGACCGGCAGGGTCGGCTGTTTCTCAATGTCGGCGGCAATCCGCAGACGCCGCTGGATGAACAGACGGTGGGCGCGCGCGCCGCCGCGGTGCTGACCCGGCATCCGGAGACCCAGGTGTTGGTCAAGGCCGACAGTGCGGTGGCATACGGGCGCGTGGTGCAGGCCATGGTGGTGCTGCAGCACGCCGGGGCGACCAAGGTAGGCTTCATCACCGAGCCTTTGCCGCAAGCCTCGCGCCGCCGGAGTTGAAGCAGCCGGTGCCGATGCAGCGCTCCAGCGATCGTTGGGTATCGATTGCGCTGTCGGTGTTGCTGCACGGCGCGCTGCTGGCGTTGCTGGTGTACGGCTGGCTGTTGTACCGCAAGCCGCCGCGGCCTGCGCCAACGCTCGCCATCGAGGCGACGGTAGTGGATGCGCGCGCATTGCGCGGCACGCCGCAGCCGACGCCACAGCCCGCCCCGGCTGCCGCGCCGCCGCAGACCGAGCCGCAGCCGGAGGCCTCCGGGCCGCCGCAGCCGACGCCGGAGGAGCTGGCGCAGCGTGCGCAGGCCGAGCAGGCGGCGCAGCAGAAGGCGGCCGAGCAGCAGGCCGCCAAGGAGGCCGCCCAGCAGGCGGCCAAGCAGGCCGAGGAGCAGAAGGCGGCCGAGGCGCACGCGGCGCAGGAGCGCAAGGCGCGCGAGGCGGCGGCCGCGCAGAAGCGGGCCGAGGAGCAGCAGCGCCAGGCGGATGCGCGCGATGCCAGCGACCGCGAGGCGGACCTCAAGCGCAGCCTGGCCGAGGAGCAGGCGAGCGTCGCACGGGCAGGGCCCGCGTTGGCCAACTGGCAGTCGCAGATTGCCGCCAAGATTACGCGTGCGTGGCTGCGCCCGCCAACGGCGCGGACGGGCATAGAATGCATGTTGTATGTGACACAGGTACCGGGAGGGGAAGTGACGCAGGTGCGAATCGGAGAATGCAATGGCGACCAGGCCGTGCGCGAGTCGATCGAGGCTGCGGTGTATCGCGCCTCGCCCCTGCCGCCGCCGCCCGATCCGGCGCTGTTCGATCGCAACCTGAAGATCAACTTCAAGCCGGACTGATGCCCATGCAACCCACGTCGTCTCAAGTCCGCCCCGCCCCGCGTGCGGATGATAGTGGCCGCCGCGGCCCTAGGGCTCCTGCTCGGGGCGCCGGCTGCGCGCGCCGAGCTGCAGATCGAGATCACCTCCGGCGTGCGCGACCCGGTACCGATCGCGATCGTGCCGTTTACGCATGCGACCCCCGCCGACGGTGGGCTCGACGTCGCCGACGTGGTCCAGCACGACCTCGAAGGCAGCGGGCGCTTCAAAGCGCTGCCACGCGAGCAGATGCCGGCAACCCCGAACCGCGCGGCGGACGTCGCCGCCCCCGCCTGGAAGGCCCAGGGCAGCGACTACGTCGCGGTCGGGCGCGTCACGACGCTCGATGGTGGCACGCTGGCGGTCGATTTCGACCTGGTGAACACGCTCACCGGCGTGCGCCTGGCGACCCAGCGCTTCACCGGCGCGCCGAGCGCGCTGCGCAACGCCGCCCACCGGGTGAGCGATGTCATCTATCAGAAGATACTGGGCGTGCGCGGCGCTTTCGCCACGCGCATCGCCTACGTCGCGGTCGACGGTGATCCCCCCGCACAGCACTATCAGCTGTTCGTGGCGGATGCCGACGGCGCCAACCCGCGGCGGGTGCTCGAGTCGCGCTTTCCGCTCATGTCGCCCTCCTGGTCGCCCGACGGCCAGTGGCTGGCGTACGTGTCGTTCGAAACCAAACACTCGGCCGTTTACGTGCAGCTGATCAGTTCCGGCGAACGGCGCCAGGTGTCGGCGCGCGCCGGCGTCAACGGCGCCCCGACCTGGTCGCCGGACGGCCGCAAGCTCGCGCTCACTCTCGGCGGCAGCGGCGGCAACCCCGACATCTTCGTGCTGGACCTCGCCACCCAGCGGCTCAGCCGCATCACCGACGATCCGGCCATCGATACCGAGCCGGAATGGTCGCCCGACGGGCGTTCGCTGTACTTCACCTCGGACCGCGCCGGCTCACCGCAGATCTACCAGATCTCTGCGCAGGGCGGCGGCCACCCCAAGCGCATCACCTTCGGCGCCAACTACAACGCGCGGCCGCGCGTCTCGGCGGACGGTACGCAGCTGGCCATGGTGACGCTCGACAACGGCGGTTATCGCATCGCGGTGCAAGACCTGACCAACGGCACCGTGCGGGTGCTTTCGCACGGGCGTCTCGACGAATCGCCGAGTTTCGCCCCTAATGGGGCTACACTTATATATTCGGAACGTGAAGGCAACCGGGGATCGCTGGCGACAGTATCGACCGATGGCCTGACCGGTCTGCGGCTCAAGGCTTCTCAGGGGGAAGTGCGCGAGCCGGCATGGGGTCCGTTCGGCCCCTGACCAGCTAAACAACGACGGGGAAGAAGTTATGCGCCGAGCGATCGTAGTTCTGTTGATTGCCGCCTCTCTGGGTCTGAGCGCCTGCGCGAGCAAGCGCCCGCCGCCTGCGCCACCCGCCGCGCCCAGCGCCGCGGACACCGGTGCGGAAGGCTCGGGCGCCGCCAATCCCAATGCCAGCCGCGGCATGGATGACGAGGCCGCCGGGCCGCAGGCGGGCCTGCTGGCGACGCGGGTCGTTTACTTCGACTTCGACAGCAGCGAGATCAAGGGGCAGGGCACCGATGTCGTGGGTGCGCACGCCAAGTACCTGGCCGCCAACGCCACCACGCGCGTGCGTCTCGAGGGCCATACCGACGAGCGCGGCTCGCGGGAATACAACATCGGCCTCGGTGAGCGACGCGCCCAGGCGGTGCGTCGCGCCCTGCTGCTGCAGGGTGCCACGGATGCGCAGATCTCCACCGTGAGCTACGGTGAGGAGCGACCGGCGGTGCCGGGCCACGACGAGGCCGCCTGGGCCAAGAACCGCCGTGTCGAGATCGTCTACCTGGCCGGCGCCGGCCCGGCGACCGCACCGCGACAGTAACTGCTGAGGAGCTGCCATCGTGAAATCCGCAGCTGCCCTCCTGGTGCTACTGCTCAGCGCCTGCGCCAGCACACCCTCTGAGCAGGATCCGATGCAGGTGAAGCTCAACGACCTCGATGCGCGCACCGCGCGCATGGAGCGGGCGTTGGCCAATCAGGTGGAGGTCTCGCAGCGGCTGGACGAGGTGCAGGCGAACCTGCGTGAGCTGCGCGGCCGCATCGAAGAACTCGAGCACAGCAACGAGGCCCTGACCAAGCAGCAGCGCGACCTGTACGCTGATCTTGACCGGCGCATCACCGCCGCGGGAGGTCCGTCGGCGGCAGGCAGCGGTGGCAGCGGCACAGCCGCCCCGCCCGCGGCGGCGACGGACAAAGGCCTGGCGCCCGCGGCCGGCAGCAACGCGCCGTCCTCGACCGAGCAGGCGGTATACGCGCAGGCCTTCGATGCGCTCAAGGCCGGCAGCTATTCGATCGCCATCACCGGCTTCAAGGACTTTCTCGGGACCTATCCGACGAGCCCGCTGGCCGACAATGCGCAGTATTGGCTGGGCGAGGCCTACTACGTGAACCACGACTACGACTCCGCCGGCAATGCGTTCCGCACCGTGCTGCGCAAGTGGCCTGATTCGCGCAAGGCCCCCGATGCCATGCTGAAGCTCGGCTACACGCAGTTCGAGCAGAAACAGTATGGCGCGGCGCGCGCAACGCTCGAGGGTGTCAGCAAGAAGTATCCCGGCAGCGATTCCGCGCGGCTGGCCGCCGAACGGCTGAAGCGCATCCCGGCCGGTACCGCCGCGGCTCAGCCGTCGCAGTAGCGGCGGTTCGCTAAGCGCACACCGCACGCTGTCACGGCGAGCGCCGCGCACGTGTCGCGTCTCAAGATCACGGAAATCTTCCATTCGCTGCAGGGTGAGGCGGACACCGCCGGTGTACCCACCGCCTTCGTGCGGCTCACCGGCTGCCCGCTGCGCTGCCAGTACTGCGACACCGCTTACGCGTTTCACGGCGGTGAATGGTGGGAGACTGGGGCGATCCTCGCGCGCGTGCAGGAGTTGGGCACGCGCTACGTCTGCGTCACCGGCGGGGAGCCCCTGGCGCAGAAGGGCTGCACGCAATTGCTGACGCTTCTGTGTGATGCCGGGCTGCGGGTGTCGCTCGAGACCAGCGGTGCGATGAGTCTTGCCGAGGTGGACCCACGTGTCATCAAGGTGGTGGACGTCAAGACGCCGGGCTCGGGCGAGGAGCCGCGCAACCGCTATGAGGAACTTGGCTCGCTCAGCGACAAGGACCTGATCAAGTTCGTGATTTGCGACCGCACCGACTACGAATGGAGTCGCGAGCGGGTACGGGCGCTCGCCTTGTCGCAGCGGTGCACGGTGCTTTTCTCTCCCAGCCACGAGCAGCTGCCGGCACGCGAGCTGGCCGACTGGATTCTGGAAGACCGTTTGCCGGTGCGGTTCCAGATCCAGCTGCACAAGTATCTGTGGGGCAACGTCCCCGGGAAGTAGCGTGCGCTCGACCCCATCCCCCGCGGTGGTATTGCTGTCCGGCGGCCTCGATTCGGCCACTGCGCTCGCGATAGCGCGCGGACAGGGATATGCCTGTTACGCGCTGTCGGTCGACTACGGGCAGCGTCATGCGGCGGAACTCGAGGCGGCGCGGCGGGTGGCGCGCAGCTGCGGTGTGCGCGAACACCGCACCATGCGGGTCGATCTCGCCGGCATCGGCGGCTCGGCCCTCACCGACCCGAATATCCCGGTGCCGGACCAGCCGACCGACGGCATACCCGTCACCTATGTCCCGGCGCGCAATACCATCATGCTGTCTCTGGCGCTGGCCTGGGCGGAGGTGCTCGGCGCGCGTGACCTGTTCATCGGCGTCAACGTGCTGGACTCCAGTGGCTACCCGGACTGCCGGCCGGAGTTCATCGCAGCGTTTGCGTCCCTGGCAGCGCTTGCCACCAAGGCGGGCGTGGAGGGCGCCGCCTGCCGCGTGCACGCCCCGCTGATTGCCTGGACCAAGGCGCAGATCATCCGCGAAGGCACGCGTCTCGGTGTCGATTACGCCCAGACAGTTTCCTGTTACCAGGCCGATTCGCAAGGTGGGGCCTGCGGGCGCTGCGATGCCTGTCGCCTACGCCACGCCGGTTTCGTGGCGGCGGGCATTCCGGATCCGACCCGCTATCAGGCCCTGTAGTATCATGCGGCCCCCGCTCAAGCCGGCTTCCCAAGGCGGGAGCCGCCGTTCCGGCGATGGGGCGTTAGCTCAGTCGGTAGAGCATCGGACTTTTAATCCGCTGGTCGACGGTTCGATCCCGTCACGCCCCATAATTAAAAAATCGATCGAGGCCGCGATCCGCGAGCGGCGGCACTTCCCGCATGCAGCAGCGAGCGGATGATCCTGGCGAAGGGACTTTGAGGGACTGATGTTCGACGCCGTGCCCCTGTCGGGTAGGTGACCCGGATGTGACGGCGAGTTCGATTAGCCGCCCGAACGGGAAGCGTGTGTTCGCGGACAAAGCTGGATACTTGGGCGACCTCGACTTTCGCGTGTCCCACCAGATGGAAACTCCGCGCTGAAGTCCGCCTCCTGACGAATCGTCTGTTACTCTTTTCCACGGCAGCATCGCGAGCTATGTCAGTGCCGGCTGCCCTCTCATATGTAAGGAGGAACCCGCACATGACACTCGGCACAGGGGACATCCTGCAGCGACTTGTCGGCCTGCCCACGGTGTCGCGGGACTCGAACCTCCCCTTGATCGACTGGGTGCGCAACTTTCTCTGCGACCTCGGGATCGAATCGCGCCTTGTTCCAGATCCAACAGGATTGAAGGCAAACCTTTTTGCGAGTTTGGGTCCTGCCAGGGAGGCCGGCATCGTCTTGTCCGGTCACACGGATGTGGTGCCCGTCGACGGTCAGGCCTGGAGCAGTGATCCCTTCACGCTGACGGCCCGGGACGAGCGGCTTTACGGCCGTGGGACAGCCGACATGAAGGGCTTCATCGCGGCGGCTCTGTCGCGGGTTGCGGCCTGGAGCAAGACGCGTCTCAATCGTCCGGTGCATGTGATGCTTTCCTACGATGAGGAGGTCGGGTGTCACGGTGCGCCGCTGATGATCGCTGCCGCACAGCGGCAGCTCCCGAAGCCGGCGGCTGTTATCGTCGGTGAGCCTACGGGCATGCGCCTGGCGACCCAGCATAAGGGGCTCTGCTGGCTGCGCACGCGCGTGACGGGCATTGCGGCTCACTCGAGCCTGACGCACCAGGGCGTGAGCGCCGTGATGCTGGCCGCGGAGCTGATCGGCGCTCTCCAGGAGATTGCCCGGAAGCTCGGCACTTACCCCTCGCCCGCGGGCTTCAATCCGCCCTATACCACGCTCAGCGTCAATCAGATCGAAGGCGGGACGGCCATCAACATCCTTGCGGGCGCGTGCGAGTTTGGCTGGGACATCCGCGCGCTGCCGGGCGAGACGCCGCATTCGGTAATCGGGCAGCTCGCGTCCTTTGCGGAGCGACGCCTGCAGGAGCTCTTGAAGGAGGGCAAGACGTGCCGCATCGAGACGGCGCTCCTGGCCGAGGCGCCACCGCTCGACCCTGAAGCGGGCGGTGCGGCCGAGGCGATGGCGCGGGCGGCGGTCGACGTAGTCGGGGAGTCGGTATGCGTGCCGTTTGGCACCGAAGGCGGTCTCTTTCAGCGCGCGGGATGGTCCACCGTGGTGTGTGGACCGGGAAGGATCGAGCAGGCGCACAAGCCCGACGAATTCGTCGAGCGCTCGCAGCTTGCCGAGTGTGAGGCCTTTCTGGACCGGCTGATCCGGCGCCAGTGTGGGTGAGCAGCCGGGCGCCGTCAGAGCTCTGTGCGGCGTCGATGGAGATCCCGCCGCGCAAAAACCTCGGGAAGGAGCTCTGTGCCCAATCCCGGTCCTTCCACGGGTCGGATGTAGCCATCGACGACGTTCGGCACGACGGTCACGAGCTCGCGGTAATAGCCGGTGTAGAACGCCCGGACGCTCTCCTGGATCAGCGTATTGGGCTGGCTGAACGCCATGTGGATCGCTGCAGCAAAGCTGATGGGACCAATACAATCGTGCGCCGCAAACGGCCGATGGTAGGTGGCCGCCATGCTGGCGATCTTGCGGCCCTCGGTGAGCCCGCCGGTCCAGGAGAGGTCGACCATCGCGACGTGGAGTGCGTCGCGGTCGAGGTACTCCTTGTATGCCCAGCGGCTGCCGAGCGTCTCGCTCGCGCACACCCACACCGAGGTCGAACGCGCGTACTCGGCGAGCGCCTGCGGTGAGTTCATGGTGATGGGGTCTTCGAACCAGAGGGGCCTGAAGGCCTCGAGCTCACGGGCGATCTGACGGGCGGTCGGAAGATTCCACAGGCTGTGGAACTCGACCATGATGTCCATGCGATCGCCAACTCTCTTGCGGATCTTCTCGAAGGGCTCGAGGCAGCTCCGGAGCTGGGCGCTGGTGATGTAGCGGCCGCCCGTGTCCCGCGCCACGGTGTCGAATGGCCAGATCTTCATCGCGTCGATCCCGCTCTCGAGGAGACTTTCCGCGAGCGCATCGGCTCGATGGGTGAAGGCGTCGAGATCCTCGTACGGTCCCTCGGTGTGGTTCGGCGTCCAGTTTGCGGGCGCCCGGAAGTCGCCCGAGCGCACATACCGGTAACCGGCACAGGTGTTGTAGACGCGCAGCCGATCGAAGCAAAGCCCCCCGAGGAGCTGGTGCACGGGTTGCCCGCAGTGCTTACCGAACAGATCCCAGAGCGCGATGTCGAGAGCGGACGCCGCCCGATACTCGACCCCGGTTGAGGCCTGCGCGACCGGGAGCGCCGTCATCGCGGCATTGAGATACTCGATGCGCAGAGGATCCTCACCAAGGAGGCGCGGCGCCAGCGTCTCGTGGATATGAGCCTCCACGGCCTGGGCGCCGTAGAAGGTCTCGCCGATGCCGCTGCAGCCCTGGTCGGTGAATATCCGCGTCCAGAGCAGGTTCGGAAACTCGCCCAACCGGATGGTTTCGAGCGCGTTGATTTTCACCTGGCACTCAATACTTTTGGAACGGTCATTCCATTATTGTATCGTGGGAAGCGGGGCGCGGGAGGACCGAATTAGACATGAAGAGTGAGTCTGGGCCGGGATCGTCTGCAGGGCAGCCGCGTGACTCGGGGTGCGACTACGTCATCATCGGCGGCGGCTCCGCCGGATGTCTTGCCGCGTGGCGCTTGATCGCGGAGACCGAGGCGCGCGTCGTTCTGCTCGAGATCGGCGCCGAGTACTGAGGGCCCCTACCTCAAGCTGAGTCCCGGCTTCTCGAGGCTCGTCCCGAAGGGCATTCACTGCACACTCCATCGCACGCGTTCCGCAGGTCCACCTCGACAATCGAGTCCTCGAGATCGCCACCGGCCGTGTACTCGGCGGCGGCAGCAGCGTCAACGCGCAGGTCTACATGCGCGGCTACCGCAGCGACTACGACGCATGGGGCACGGCGACCGGCAGCGATCTGTGGAGCTGGGACGCGCTGCTGCCCCATTTCCGCAAGCTGGAGGGGAATCAGAGGCTCGACGGGGAGTTCCATGGGAGCGAGGGGCCGCTTAAGGTCGCCGACCCCGGGTTCATCTGCGAATACAGCCAGCTCTACGTCAAGGCCGCTCAGTCCTTAGGGCTCCCGTTCACCGCGGACTTCAACGTCGGCGCGCCTGCGGGCACGGGATATCTGCAGTTCACGGCGCGGGACGGACGCCGCTGCAGTGCCGTGGACGCATACCTTAGCCGGGTGCGCTCCGATCCAAGGCTGCGCGTCGTGACCGGAGCGCAGGTCAACCGCATTCTCTTCGAGCAGCAGCGGGCGGTGGGGGTCGAGTATCTGCACGGCGGCCGGCTCCACACGATCCGGGTCGATGGCGAGGTGTTGCTGGCAGCCGGTGCGTTTGGCTCGCCGAAGCTTCTGATGCTGTCCGGCCTGGGGCCTGCGCAACAGCTCCGGCAATTCAACATCCCGGTGCGGGTCGATCTCCCCGGCGTCGGTCAGAATCTTCACGATCATTGCGGCTCGCCGCTCGTCCTCAAGGGAAACTCGCGTGGCTACGGGTATTTCCGCCAGGACCGCGGCTGGCGCCTCGCCTGGAATCTTCTCGAGTACGGTCTCTTTCGCCGCGGGCGCCTGACTTCGGTGGGCGGGGAGGCCACTTCGTTTCACGTGCTCGGCGAATCGTCCGGGGCAGCCACCGTGCAGATCTACTGTGTGCCGACCCTCGGCTACGCCAACACGGGGGTCGATGCGGTGCCGGCGGTGGACGGCATCAAGCTCCACGTCACTTTGCTGCGGCCGCGCGCGCGCGGCTCACTCACGCTGCGCTCGGCCGATCCCGCGGCCCCGCCGCTGGTGGATCCGAACTATCTGGGTGATACGGCGGACCAGGAGTGGCTTCTCGGCGGGATGAGGGTGGCGCGCGAGATCGCGGGCGCTGCACCGCTGCGCCAGGCGCTGTCCGGAGAGCTGCTGCCCGGCGCCGAGATCCGCGATGACGCGCGGCTTGCGGCTTACCTTCGCCGCACGGTGCGCACCGACTGGCATCCGGTCGGTACCTGCCGCATGGGTCGCAGCGACGATCCCATGAGTGTGGTGGACGCGACGCTCCGGGTCCTCGGTGTTCAGGGGGTGAGGGTCATCGACGCCTCCGTGATGCCCAATATCGTGAGTGCGAACACCAATGCTCCGACCATGGCGCTCGCGGATCGCGCGATCTCGCTGCTCTTGTCCAAAGCCGAGGCGGGCAGGGAGGGCCGGGCGTCCGGGGTGCCGTCGACGGCCTGAGGCGCTGGCTGGCTTCTTGAGTCCATCCGGCAGGTTCCCATAGCGTGGAACTATAGTTCTTGTACATGGAATGGGGCGGCGTAAAATCGGCCAGAGATCGATTCAGGAAAGAGGCATGAGCTCGTCCGACGATAAAACCGAAGCCGCAGTCACCGGGTGGACCCCCGAGGTGCCGCTCACGGTTCCGGCGCCGCTGCTGTGGCCGCCTCGGCCCGTGAAAGTTCTCAAGTATCTCTTCGGCTTCCCGGGCCTGTACTTTCCCTGGCTCGCGCTCTACGCGCTCATCGCCCTCGGAATGTGGCTGCTGCTGCGGGCGATGCGGGCCGACTTCCGTCACCCCTCCGTGGGGTGGATCGCGCTGATCGTCGGCTGCAACCTGCTGGCCGCGTCCCTTTTCTACGGTTCCTGGCACTATCGCCTCTACTGGCAGCGCGCGCAGGGCGTCCGGTTCAAATACAACTCGAGCTGGCCGAGGGAGAAAGACCCGAGGTTCCTGTTCGGCTCGCAGACACGCTCGAACGTGTTCTGGGCGCTCGCGTCCGGTGTCCCGATCTGGTCTGCCTACGCGATCGTCACACTGTGGGCGCAGGCTGCGGGCATCGCACCCGTGACGAGCTGGCAGAGCGCACCCGTCTACTGCACGGCACTGCTACTGCTCCTGATTTTCTTTCATGCGGTGCACTTCTACGTGTTTCACCGCGCCATACACTGGGCGCCGCTTTACAGGAGCGTTCACTATCTGCATCACCAGAACATCAACCCGGGCCCGTGGTCCGGGCTCGCCATGCACCCGGTGGAGCACCTCGTGTATTTCTCCGGCGCGCTGCTCCTATGGGTGATCCCCTCGACGCCGCTGCACGTGCTGTACTTTGTGACGCTCGTGGGGCTCGCGCCGGCGGAAGGCCATTGCGGCTTCGGCAAGATGGTGCTGGGCCGCTTCGCCTGCGAGACCGACGGCTACTATCACTACCTGCATCACAAGTTCTTCCGCGTCAACTTTGGCGACACGCTGTTGATCCCTCTGGATCGCCTCTTCGGCACTTTCCACGACGGCACCCGCAGGGCACCCGGAGTCAGGAGCGGCGGTTAACTAACGAAAGGCGAACGTGAGCACCACACAGTCCCGCGCGACGACAAGAAATGGCCTGGATCTTTCGGGCAAGCATGCGCTCATCACCGGAGGGGGCACGGGACTTGGGCGCCAAATGACCGAGGCGCTGGCCGAGGCCGGCGCGCGTGTGACGATCTGCGGACGGCGCGAGCAGCCGCTCAAGGTGGCGTGCGCCGCACTCATCGCAGCTGGCCGCGACGCGCGCTACGTGGTGGCCGACGTCACCAGCGACGCGGATCGGCGACGGCTGCGCGCTGCAGCCGGCGAGGTTGACATCCTGGTCAACAGCGCGGCGCTCGGCGAGCGCAAGCCGTGGCTTACGGTCACGATCGAGGAATGGCGCGCGATCCTGCAGCTCAATCTCGAGGCGCCGTTTGCACTGTCACAGCTCTTCGTTCCCCCGATGGTCGCGAAGAAATGGGGGCGGCTCATCAACGTCGCTTCGATCTACGGGCTGATCGTCGGCGATCCGTCGCTGTACGGCCAATGGGGTGTCGACCTCGCGTCCTACGTCGCGAGCAAGCACGGTCTCATCGGGCTGACCAAGCATCTGGCGATGACGCTCGGTGGCACGGGCGTGACCGTCAACGCGCTCTGTCCCGGGATGTTTCCCAACACGGAGCAGAACGCCGCCAACGCGACGGGCCTGGTGGCGGGGCTCGAGGCGCGCACACCGGTGAAGAGAGTCGGGAACGACGACGATCTGCGTGCGGCGATCGTCTATCTCGCCTCACCAGGCTCGTCGTTCTACACGGGGCAATCCATGGTCGTCGACGGCGGCTGGACCATCTGGTAGCTGCTGCACCTGCGGCGCATCGGTGCTCCCACTCACGCCGAGCGCGCGAGCGTCGTCGCCGAGATACGGTACCGGGTCTGAAACGGTGTGCCCGGATCGAATTCGATGACCGTCGGGATGCCGCTTCGGGCAAGCGGATTCTCACCGCGGCTCGCCTCGAGGCCAAGTCCGAAGGCCGAGCAGACCGGCTCGACACCGAGGGCGACATGTCGTCCGTTCCACGGCGGCGCCTGCAGGCCGCGGTTCGAGATCCACAGCAGCAGGCTCGGGAAATGCTTGCGGTTCCACTCGATGGAAACGCGGCAACCATCGCCGTGCAGATCCAGATCGAAGCGACCGTCCACGCCGTTGAGCTGAATCAGGTCTTCGGCCTCCACGGGTAATGGGAAGGTCGTCGCGTCGAGATATCCGCCGGCGCTCGCGGGCGCGCGCCTGAGCTCGTGGAAGCGGCGATCGGGCGCGAACGCCTGCACCGTTTCGTAGGGTGGCCCCGGAGATGTCCACGCATCGCGGAACGCCCCGGGCCGCAGCGTCGCCGCGGTCCGCGGCTTTGCGAACGTGAAATGCAGACCCACGGGCAGCCGGGTGCGACGTCTTGCCCTGACCACGAGCTCGAGATCGACCGCGGCCCGGCCCGGTACGGGCGTAACGCGACGCACCAGCTCCTCGATGTCGTCATCCTGGGGATATCGGCAGCTGAGCTCCGCTTCCCAGGGTGTGACGTGGCTCCAGCTCCACTCGACGTTCGAGCCGAAGCCATGGAGGTAGCGCTCTCCCTGCGCCGCTCCCGATCACCGCCGCCCACTGCAGCGGGAAGCCGTCGCCGGGTCGATAGGACCCGAATGGAACGCACGGCCACTCCCCGCGCAGGGACTTCAGGATCTCGGGCAGCGCGGGACGTGCATCCAGCGCGGTCCAGGGAGCGAGATAGAGCGGCGAGACCTGGCGGTCGCCGTCGACGATGAAGGTGAGCGGGCCGAGCATTCCGCCGAGCCGCTGAAGACTCAAAGACCCACACCGCCAGGCGAGCCCGATGAAGTCCGCCGCCGGCGAGGGCGGTGGGGGCGGGCCGCTGGCTTCACCCACCCGCGATGACTCGCTGTGTCTGGATGCCGAGGCCCTCGATTCCGAGTCGCACCGTCTGGCCGGCCCGAAGATAGACTGGCGGCTTGAGTCCCAGGCCTACACCCGGCGGCGTGCCGGTGGAGATGACATCCCCGGGCTGAAGCGACATGAACTGACTCAGGTAGCTGACGAGGAAGGCCGGCTTGAAGATCATCTGCGCCGTGCTGCTGTCCTGGTAGCGGTGGCCGTCCACCTCAAGCCACAGCCGCAGCGACGAGTCATCTTTCACGCCCTCCGCCGTGACCAGCCAGGGCCCGAGCGGTGCGAAGCCGTCGGCCGACTTACCCTTCACCCATTGACCGCCGCGCTCGAGCTGCCAGGCGCGTTCCGACAGGTCGTTGATGACGCAGTAACCGGCGATCGCGACGCGCGCCTGCGCTTCATCGGCGTAGGCCACGCGGCCGCCGATGACGAGGCCGAGTTCGACTTCCCAGTCCACCTTGTGCGCGCCGCGCGGAAGCACGAGGTCGTCGTTGGGACCTGAGATCGCAGACGTCGCCTTGAAGAAGATGATCGGCTCCTTCGGGATCTCGGCACCGGACTCGGCCGCATGGTCAGCGTAGTTGAGGCCGATGCAAATGAATTTGCCGACCCCGCTGATGCAGGCGCCGAGTCGGGGTGTTCCTGGCACGAGCGGCAGCGCTTCGATGTCGCGCAGCCCCCTTAGCTTGCCCAGCGCCACGCCGTCGATATCCGCCACGACGGAGGAGAGATCACGAATACGGTCCTGGGCGTCCAGGATGCCCGGCTTCTCGGAGCCTTTCGCGCCCCAGCGCAGGAGCCTCATGTCCGCCTCGGTGAGTGCACGTCATCAAGCGGGTAGAGCGGGCGCGTCACGTGCTGAAAGACCAGGCGGCGCATGTTGGGACAGGTAGGTCCCGGGGTGTCGCCGTTCAGGATGCGACGCGCGTGGGGGGCGAATGCCACCCGGAAATGCGACGGCGATTTGACGAAGATCAAGGCGGCTTCCTCCAGGCGCAACCCAAAGGCGGTGTAGATTCCGGTGTCCCATTCGAGCGCGGGCAGCGAGCGCAGGACCAGGCGAATGGCGCCGATCGACACGACCGCCGTCAGCCCCTGCTCGGTCCGCGCTCCGCGCATGCCGGCGCCGAGCATCACGAAGCTTCCATCGCTCAAGCTCTGCACCCGGCAGTTTACGCGCAGCGGTTGTCCGTCTTTGCGCGACACCTTGTGCCCGACATCGAGCGTCAGTGCCGCGCCCACGCCCGCTTTGGCACACAGCGTCGCCGCCTGCGCGTCGCACAGCGTCACGAAGCTCGCGCGGCCGGCGCGGTCGGCGCCCGCGGCCAGCAGGGCCCTGAGGACGCTCACGTTGTCGGCGGCGGAGCCACCGCTCGGTGCGTCACCGGAGTCTGCGACCACCGTGGTGCCTTCGCTCTTGAGGCCGGTCTCGATAGCCTCCTCGAGGCTCACGAGCTCCGGGTCGAACTCCTGGCGTCGCTGCCAGACGAGGGTCGCGAGCCGGTCGGCGGCGCGCTGCGCCGCCGCGGCGTCGCCGTTCGCGCAGACCAGCACGGCAAAGCCGAGATCGGGTATGTCGAGCCACGGCTGAACCGGGAAGAAGGACACGTGCAGAATCTCTCCGCTCGCCTCCATGTGGCGCGCCGCCGTCAGAATGCTGCGCAGAGGCTCGTCCACCGTACGCGCCTTGGTGGGACTCACGATCATGGGAAGTTTCGTGAGCGCCATGCGCGGTGAGATCCTGCCGCGCAGAGTCTCGAGCAGCGTCTCGGCGGCTCGCGTTCCGGTTTCGTACATGTCGATGTGGGGGTACTCCCGGTAGCCGATGTAAAAGACGTTCGGCTGCAGCATTCGCTGCGTGATGTGCCCGTGCAGATCAAGCGTCACCCCGATCGGGGTGCCGGGCGGCAGCACGCGCGAGGCGCGCTCGATGATCTCGGATTCCGCGTCCGGCTCATCCTCGATGCACATGGCGCCATGCAGCGCGAGCAGCAGCGCGTCCAGCTTGCCGGCGGCGGCGAGCCGGGCCTCGAGCTCGCGCATGAGGGTTTCAAACGCCGCACGGGTCACGGCGCCCCCGGCGAGCGCGCTGGCGGCGAGGAGCGGCACCGCCTCGACCCCTTCGCGTTTTAACACGGCGAGAAATCCGGGCACTTCGACCCGCGAATTGCCGAACCCGGAGAGCAGCTCCTCGCCGCGCCGCAGATAGACGGAGTTAAAGGTGTCGATGGTGGTCGGTGTCGGAGAGAAGGTGTTGCTCTCCTGAAAGATCTGACCTACGGCGATACGCATGAAGAGGTGCTCGGCTGGCGGAGGAGGGGGGGCGGCGCGTCAGCCACGCAGGGGTCTGAATCTCTGATCGAGCCAGTGTCCGGGGACGAGCTGCGCGCGGCGGGCCATCTCCTCCTCGGCAGTGTCTTCAGGTGACAGATCGGGAGTGAAGCCGTCCTGGGGAGCAAAGCCGAGCACCCGCTGCGTGTGCGTAAGGTCCCAGCGCATCCCTTCGTTGCTGGACATCAGATTCACGATCGCGAACGCTAACGCAGGCACGTCAATGGCGGCCCGCACGCCGTCGATGAAATCCCGGTTGGAGAGCCACATCAGCTGGCCCCAGAGGCCCAGGCCCATCCCAGGCTGCGGGATATTCTCGCCCGGCTGAATGTTGCCGATGCGTAAGGCGATGAACGAGATGCCGGTCTCGGACGCGAACGCGCGTCCCGCCTCCTCGCAGAAGAGTTTGCTGACCGCGTAGGGATTCAAGGGCGCGGGCGGCATGTCGGTCGTGAGCAGCTGGTCGGAGAACCGATAGCCAGCCATCACCTGGTTGCTGCTGGCAAAGATGATGCGCCGCACCCGGTAGGTTCGCGCGGCGCGCAGTACGTTGGCGGTCGCGACGATGTTGCCGCGCTGTGCGGCCGCCCACGAGGCGGTGGGCTGCGACTCGCCTGCGAAGTGCAGTACGGTGTCGACACCTTCGAGGTGCCGCGCCCAAGAGTCGGCGTAGCACGCGAGATCGGCCGCGATCGAGTCCTGGCCCTGCCGCACATCGAAGCAGCGCAGCGTGTAGTCCGGCCGCAGGGCAGCGACGAGCTTCCCGCCGAGGTTGCCGCTGACGCCGGTGATGGCCAGGATCATCAGTTGAGCTGTTTGAGCACCCGGCCGACGGCCTCGAGCGTCACCTCGAGGTCGCTCTCGGTGTGCGCCGCCGACACGAACCACGTGCCGCGCGGTGTGGGTCGCACGCGGCATTCGAGCAGTGCCAGCAGAAACTCGCTGAGGCGCTGGTGATCGGCCTGCATGTATGTCGTGTAGTCGTGGATCGCATGACTCGCGAAACAGGTATGAAACGCCGACGGCAGGCCACTAACCTGGAGCGCTATACCGAGCTTCTTCGCGGCCTGGCCGATGCCGTCCATGAGCGCCTGCCCATGCGCGCTGATCCGCCGGTACAGCGCCTGGTTGCCGGCCGACAGCTCGCGCACCGCCGCCAGGGCCGCCACGATGCTCGGGACGTTCGCATTGTACGTGCCCGAGTGATTCACCTTGCCCGAGGCGAAGAGCTCCATGATATCCCGCCGCCCGGCCAATGCCGATACCGGAAAGCCCGCCCCGAGGGCCTTGGCGAATACCGACAGGTCCGGCTGCACGCCATAGAGCTCCTGGGCGCCGCCGAGCGCCACGCGGAATCCGGTGATTACTTCGTCGAATATCAAAATGGCGCCGTGCGTCGAGGCCACGCTCCGCAGGTGCTGCAGATAGCCCTCCCGCGGCAGGATGCCACCGGTGTTAAGCATCACGGGCTCGGTAAGGATGGCCGCCACCTTGCCCGCGTTGGCGCTCACATAGCGCTCGATGGCCTCGAAATCATTCCACGGCAGCACGGTGACATCTTCGGAGGCCTGGGGCGATTGCCCGGCGGACTGCAGATGCCGCGGGCGTGGCGAAGGCGCTCCCGGCGCGGATGCCGGTCCGCCGACATTGATGAAGATGTTGTCGAGCCAGCCGTGATAGTGACCCTCGAACTTGATGATCTGCGGCCGGCCGGTGTACGCGCGTGCCACCCGCATCGCCGCCTGCACCATCTCCGAGCCCGAGAGCCCGAATCGCACCAGTTCCGCGGACCTGACGCAGCTACAGAGCTTGTTCGCCAGCTCAAGCTCGAGCGGGTGCTGGCCCGCGAACAGCTGGCCCATGCCCAACGTGCGCGCCACCTCATCCACGACGGCCTTGGGCGCGTGGCCGAGAATGTTGGGGCCCATGCCGAGTGCGTAGTCCAGGTAATCGTTGCCGTCCAGGTCGATGAGATGGGCGCCCTTGCCGCTCGCGAAGCAGATCGGGGCCCCGCGTAGCCGCACATTGCTGTTGACGCCTCCGGCGATGCGTGCCTTGGCGAGGTCATGGTATTGCTGCGACCGCGACGTGTCCAAGCCACCCGTGCGCTGCAAGTTCGGTGTCGACACTCGGACCCCCTGCTGCCGATCTCACGGGGGAGTTTCGAACGATGGGCGTCGAGACTCCTATCCCGCCTGTTGCATTTAGTATCTCACACTCTGGGACAGTTTAAGTCCAGTTGCGTCTATACGAGCCTGTAGTACTATCTCGTGCAACGATGATTCCACCACGTGGAATGGGGGGAGATATGATAAGCACAGGTCGACGCGTTCCCGAGATGCTTTGCTTCGCCCTCTGGGCCGCCATCGCGAGCCACAATGTACAGGCCGACTCGACCTCCGAGTCATCAAAGCAACAGACGCTGGAAGAGGTGACCGTCACCGCGCAGCGACGCGCCGAGAACATCGAAAGCGTGCCGATCAGCATCGCGGCGTACACCCAGGCGGACCTCGATCTGCGCAACGTCTCGAGCCTCGGCGACATCGCCGGCGAGACGCCCGGCGTCAACTTCCGTCCCGTCGGCTACGAGAACTGGGTGACCATCCGCGGCATTGCACAGAACGCGGGCGGCGGAGTCGCGGGCTTGGGTCCTAATACCACCGCTATCTACATCGACGACGCGCCGATCCAGGCGCGCTACGCCAACGCCGCAGTGTCGACCACTAATCCGATGGTGTTCGACATTGATCACATCGAGGTGCTGCGCGGGCCGCAGGGGACGCTGTTTGGCGCCAGCGCCGAGGGCGGCGCGATCCGTCTGATCTCGCGCGAGCCATCGCTGACTGACTATTCGGGCTACGCGCGTACCGGGGCGTCGTTTATCGACAATGGCGGTATCAACGACGAGGCCGGCGTCGCTTACGGCGGCCCGATCGTGCAGGATCAACTCGGGTTCCGGGTCAGCATGTGGACGCGTCACGACGGCGGCTACATCGACAACGTGAGCGGGATCTACGGCGGGGTCAATGAGCCGAACGTTAATAAGGCCGATAACTACGTCGGCCAGGCGGCGCTCCTGTGGAAGCCCGACAGTGCCTTCTCGGCCGAGGTGCGCTTCTACATCTCAAGGCGCGACCAGAACAGCGCGGACTTCTTCAATCCGCTCGTCGGCGATCCTTCCGCCGGCGACTACGTTTCGTGGCGCGCCCTGCTGCAGCCAATCAGGGACGATATCGCCACGCCGTCACTGAAGCTCAACTATGACTTCGGCTGGAGCGCGCTGACGAGCGTCACGAGCTACATACACCGGGCGGATGCGCAGGGGTACGACTACACGACCGTACTGCCGCCGGCCTTCGGCTTCCCGGTTCCGACCACACTCGACTACGCGGAGCCGACGATCGTCGGCACGACGCAGAACAACTTCACGGAGGAAGTGCGGCTGCAGTCGCCGGGCACGGGCGAGCGGCTGCGCTGGTTGGCGGGCCTCTATTACTCGAAGCTTAACCAGCACGACTTCGAGACTGTCCAAGCGGAAGGCTTCCCCGCCGAGATCCTGCAGAACACCGGCCAGACCATCCAACAGTTCTTGGGCTCAGGCCTGGTGAACGGGTATTCCTATATCTCCGATCAGCTCTTCGGAGATACTGAGAAGGCCATCTTCGGCCATTTGGAATACGACATCACTGACCATTTCACGGCCATCGCCGGGGTACGCTACGAGGATCAGAACTCGGACTATCGCACCGTCTCCAACGGTCCGCTGGTCGGCGGATTCAGCGACCAGTCGGAGACCGCGGACAGCCACGTGACTGCGCCCAAGGCTGGCCTCAACTGGAAGATCGACGCCAATACCCTGGCATACATTTCCGCCGCCAAAGGCTATCGCCCGGGCGGCGTCAACATCCCGGTGCACCTCACGACGCCGGAATGCACGGCACAGCTCGCTGTGCTCGGCGACACGGACCAGTACAAGCCGGACTACCTGTGGAGTTACGAGGTGGGCTTCAAGAGCCTGTTGCTCGACCGGCACCTCGCCATCGAAGGCAGCGTCTACCACATCAACTGGGACAACATCATCAGCGCGATCCACGTGCCGGCGTGTGCAACCCACGTGTCCTCGAACCTCGGCGATGCGAAGAGTGACGGCTTCGATCTGTCGATCAAGGTGCTGCTGAGTGCGCATTGGAGCGTGGGCCTGTACGCCGGCTACACCGACGCTCGCTACACGAGCGACACCAGCATCTTTGGCGGAGTCCTGGCGCGGTCCGGCCAGGCGATTTCCGATATCTCGCCGTGGAATCTGACCGGGGAAATCCAGTACCAGGCGCCGATACGCGACCGCATCGATTGGTATGCGTTCGTTCAGGACCGCTACAACAGCAAGAACAATCGCATCACGCCGGCCCAGGACCCGACCAACGACAGCTACGATCCCAGCGTGACAACGGATCCGGGGGTCAATCAGCTCGATGCGCGCATCGGCCTGCGCATTGCGAATGGGGCGGATGTCTCGATCTACGCGGATAACCTTCTCAACTCTCACCCGCTGTTGAACGAGTACCTGGGTCTCATAGATATTACCTCGGGCGCCTTCACGATCCAGCCCCGGACGGTCGGCGTGAGCCTAATCTACCACTGGTGAACCAAAGCCTGAGCCAAACGCCCGATGAGGATGCCCGCGTCCTGCCGCCCGCCGCCACCGGCGCGGCGGCAGGACGCGGTTACGATCTGTGGTATGTGCTGCGCGTGGCGTTCGTGGCCTCGGCGGGCGGGTTCCTGTTCGGCTATGACCTCGTCATCATCGCGGGCGCGCTTCCTTTCCTGACACGCGAGTTCGCACTGACGCCGGCGCTCGCCGGCTGGGGGACGAGCAGCGCAATTCTAGGGGCGATCATCGGCCCCTTGCTCGGACTGTGGTTCGCGGACGCCATCGGGCGCCGGCGCACGATGATGCTCTCGGCGGGCCTCTTCGCCGCCTCCACCATCGGCTGCGCGCTCGCCCCGACGATCGGGCAGTTCGTGATTTGGCGGCTGATCGGCGGCATGGGTGTGGGGCTCGCGATGATCTCTTGCCCGATCTACATCGCAGAGCTCTCACCGGCGCCGCTGCGTGGAGTGCTGGTGAACGTGAACCAGCTGGTCGGCGTGATCGGCATCAACCTCGCCGTGATCGTGAGCTGGTGGGTCGCCGAATACGACGGCGGCTGGCGGCTCATGTTCGCCTCCCAGGGTGTGCCGGTCGTTTTCCTCATCTGTGGGCTTCTGATCGTGCCGGAGAGCCCGCGCTGGCTGACCGCCAAGGGCTATACGGAGCGGGCGCTCGCGGTGCTGGTGCGCATCAACGGCAGCAGCCGCGCCCACAAGGAGCTTGAGGAAATCATCGACGACGTCAAGGCGAGTGGCGGAGGCGTGGCCGAGGTGCTGCGTCCCTACTGCCGCAAACCGCTGGAGCTCGCCATCATTCTGATGATCTTCTCCCAGATCAACGGCGTGAACATGATGCTGCTCTACGCGCCCACGATCCTGCACGACGCAGGGGTATCGTTCGGCTCGCATTCCGTGCTGTCGTCGTTGCCGATCTATGTGGTGATCTTCATCTCCACACTCATATCGTTCCCGTTGATTCATCGCTACAGCCGTCGCGGCATTCTCATCGCCAGCAGCCTCGGCATGGCTGCCGGACATGTCCTGATGGCGACGCTGCTGATACTGCACGCGCCGGCACTGTCCGTGCTCGTGCCCATGATGATTGGTGCCGGAACCTTTACCTTCGGGCTGGCACCCCTCAGCTGGATCATCGTTTCGGAGATCTTCCCGAACCGGGCACGCAGTTACGCGCTGGCGATCGTCTGCGTGTTCCTGTTCGGCTCTTCCTTCCTGACGGCGCAGCTGTTCCCGATGGTTGCGGACTGGCTGCGCCAGAGGACCGGCACGCCGGGGGGAATGTACCTGGTGTTTGCGCTGATTTGCGTATCGTGCGCGCTGTTCGTATGGCGCATGATGCCGGAGACGAAGGGGCTGACGCTCGATGAGATGGGAGCGTTCTGGAGGCGTGCAGTAGCCGCGCGGGGCAGTGGTTAGCTCGTCAGATTAGCTGTAGGGCTTCACCGGCTTCACCGTCTGGCCCGAGAGCTCGGAGATGGCTTGGCGGATCTCACGCGCCGCGTCGATCGTCTTCGACATGGGGAAGCGCGATGTGATCCCGCTGACGCTGATCGCATACTGCGCCCTGGGTGCGGGCATCGCCAGGGCGACGCAGCGTCCCTCGACGTCATTCTCCTGATTATCGAGCGCGAATCCATGCCGGCGTATCTGCTCCAGATGCTTTATGAACTCGGGAATGCGGGTGATGGTATTGGCGGTTCGGCGCGGCAGACCCGTGCGCTGTAGCAGCGAGCGCGCGTCGGACTCCGGCATTTCCGCCGCGACGGCCTTACCCAGCGCGGTAGAATGAACCATGTCACGGTCACCGACCCGGGCGGCCAAGCGTACCGCTCTCGGGCTCTCAACGATGTCCAGGTAGATGATGTTATCGCCAGACAGCGTCGCAAGATTCACCGTCTCGTCGAAGCGGTCGCGCAGTCGCTCGAGATACGGGCGCGCCCGCAGCACGAGGAGCTGCGCTTCGTTGCTCGCGAGTGTGACAAAGCCCGTGCCGAGGCGATACGTGCCCGCGCGGACATCGCGCTCGAGAAATTGCTCCTGCACCAGCACCTCGAGATACCGGTGGACTGAGCTCTTGGGCATTCGGGTCGCTGCCACCAGCTGTTGCAGCGATGCCCCCGTGCTCGAAGCGCCGGCGACCTCTCGCAGAACCATGCAGGTTCTGCGGATCGCTCGGGCGCCTGCGATGGATTGGGGGTTGTCGCTGATCGACTGGCGATTGTGCGCCTTTTTCACCACGGCTTTTTCAATGTGCCAGCGAAGGTTCCTCGTCCGCTCGGGGACTGTACCGGAACTCGCAGCTTTGCGGTAGCTGCGAGAGCAACACTCGCAAAGTTGAGGTCGAACCATGTCGCAGTCATTCCCCAAGACGGATTTGAGCGAGGACCAGGCCGCCGCGCGTGGCAGGCGACTGCGCTCGCGCAGTTGGTTTGACGATCCGACACATCCGGATATGAGCGCCCTGTACGTCGAGCGATACACGAACTTCGGGCTGTCGGTCGCAGAGCTGCAGTCGAACCGCCCGATCATCGGCATTGCGCAGACCGGCAGCGACCTGGCTCCCTGCAACCGCCACCACTTGGTGCTGGCCGGGCGTGTCAAAGACGGCATTCGTGAAGCGGGCGGCATTCCGCTCGAGTTTCCGGTACATCCGATCCAGGAGACCGGGAAGCGACCAACGGCTGGGTTGGACCGCAATCTGGCGTATCTGGGACTGGTCGAGGTGCTGTTCGGCTATCCGCTGGACGGCGTGGTCCTCACGATTGGATGTGACAAGACGGTGCCCGCGTGCCTCATGGCCGCGGCCACGGTCAACATTCCCGCGATTGCGCTCTCAGTGGGGCCGATGCTCAACGGCTGGTACGAGGGCAAGCGCGTCGGGTCGGGCACGATCCTGTGGAAGGCGCGCGAGCTGCTTGCCACCGGCCAGATCGACCAGGCGGGCTTCACCCGGCTGGTGACGGCGGCGACGCCCTCGACCGGTTATTGCAACACCATGGGCACGGCGACGACGATGAATTCGCTCACCGAGGCGCTCGGTATGTCGCTGCCCGGCTCTGCGGCCATTCCCGCGCCGCACCGCGACCGGCAGGAGTGCGCCTATCTGACCGGCAAACAGATCGTCGAAATGGTGGCCGCAGACCGTAAGCCGTCCGACATCCTGACGCGCGCGGCCTTTCTCAACGCGATCCGCGTCAATTCGGCGATCGGCGGCTCGACCAACGCTCCCATACATCTCATCGCACTCGCCCGTCATATCGGCGTCGAGCTGTCCATCGACGACTGGCAGACGTACGGTTATGAAGTCCCGTTGCTCGTCAATCTGCAGCCTGCCGGGGAGTATCTGGGCGAGGATTTCTTCCGCGCCGGCGGCGTGCCGGCGGTGGTGGGCGAGCTGATGCGGCAGGGGCTGATTCTCGAGGACGCACTGACCGCGAACGGCCGCTCCATCGGCGACAACTGCCGCGCAGCGACGCAGCGCCGACGAGCGCGTCATCCGCGATTGCGCGCGGCCTCTCAAGGCGGCGGCCGGCTTTCGCGTGTTGCGCGGCAACCTGTTTGATTCGGCCATCCTAAAGACGAGTGTCATCTCTGATGAGTTTCGCGCGCGCTATCTGTCCAACCCGCAGGACCCCGAGGCGTTCGAGGTCCGCGCGGTCGTGTTCGACGGCCCCGAGGACTACCGCGCGCGGATCAACGATCCGAAGCTCGCGATCGACGAGCACACACTGCTCGTCATTCGCGGCGCCGGACCCATCGGTTATCCGGGCGCGGCCGAGGTCGTCAACATGCAGCCGCCGGTCGCGCTGCTCGAAGCCGGCATTCACGAGCTACCCTGCATGGGCGACGGCCGTCAGTCGGGCACTTCGGGCTCTCCCTCGATCCTGAATGCATCGCCCGAAGCGGCCGCGGGCGGAGGATTGGCATTGCTTCGCACCGGGGATCGCATTCGCATCGATCTGCGTCGTGGCACGGCAAACATGCTGGTGCCCGAGGACGAGCTGGCACAACGCCGACAGGCACTCAAGGACGCGGGCGGTTACCCCTTCCCGGCGAGCCAGACTCCGTGGCAGGAGCTGCAGCGTGCCGCCGTGGGACAATTGCAAAGCGGCGCTGTGCTGGAGCCAGCCGTCAAGTATCAGCGCTTGGCGCAAACCCAGGGCGTGCCCCGGCACAGTCATTAACCCGGCGATCGATCGATGACAGCGGACTACCGCGTGATCGAGACAGGCAGGCGCTGCCGCCTGGGCGAGGGGCCGTACTGGTCCGTGCGTCAACAGGCACTATTCTGGGTCGATATTCTCGACCGGACGCTATTTCGCCTGCGGCCGAGCGATGGCAGCGTGGTGACGTGGCAGATGCCGCAGATGATTGGCTGGCTCATCGAGCGGGCGCATGCGGACGGCTTTGTTGCAGGGATGCAAAGGGATTTCGTTTACCTGAGTCTCGAGCCGATGACGATTGCGCCCATCGCGCGCCCCGAGCCTGACACCCCGGGTAACCGATTGAACGACGCCAAGGCCGACGCCCGAGGATGCATCTGGGCCGGCACCGTGCCACTGAGTGTCGATGGGCACACCGGCTCACTCTACAGACTGGATCCGGACGGACGCGTGACATGTCACGATCGCGGCTACCTTGTGACGAACGGGCCGGCCTTCAGTCCCGACGGGCGCTACTTGTACCACAATGACTCCGGGCGTGGGCTCGTGTACCGCTTCGAGTTCGACGGCGATGGCGCGCTGCGCGACCGCCGGGTGTTCCTCCGGTTTGGTCCGGACGAGGGAAAGCCCGACGGGATGACGGTCGATTCCGAGGGCGCACTGTGGATCGCACTCTGGGGCGCCGCACGCGTAAGCCGCTACAGTGCCGACGGCCATCTTGAGCGCTCAGTACCGCTGCCGGCTTCACAGGTTACGAGCTGCGTATTTGGAGGCGCTGCGCTCGATCGCATGTTCGTAACGTCGGCTGCGGAGGGCGCCGGCGGCGAGGGTATGGCAGGCGCGCTGTTCGAGATCGACCCACAGGTAGCGGGCGTCGCGCCGAACTTGTTCGCGGCCTGAGAAATCGCGACCTCCATGCTGCCGCATCGACAACGTACGCAAGACTACGACCAGCTCGCTGCTGCATTCCGGTGGGACGTACCGGTCCACTACAACATTGGCGTCGACGTTTGCGACAAATGGTCGCACGAGCCCGCCCGCGTTGCCTTGATACATAAGCCGCAGGTCGGCGAATGCGTCGAATACACATTTTGCGACATTCGCCGACTCTCGAATCAGGCGGCAAACCTGCTGACAGGTTCAGGCGTAACCCGGGGCGATCGCGTCGCAGTCCTCCTCCCGCAGCTGCCTGAGACCGCAATTTCACATGTAGCAATCTACAAGGTCGGTGCGATTGCCGTTCCACTCTTCAGCCTGTTCGGAGTCGAGGCTCTCGAATACCGCCTCGCGGACAGCGGTGCTCGGGCAGTGATCACCGACCTCGCCGGAGCTGCGAAACTTCAAGCGATACGTGCGCGGCTCCCTGAGCTTCGGATCGTCTACACGATCGACGGGGCTGCCGCGGACTGCGTGAGCTTTCACGAAGGCCTGCTTTGCAAAAGCGAACACTTTGAGCCGCTGATGACGAGCGCTGACGACCCGGCGTTAATTATTTACACCTCAGGTACAACTGGCCCACCGAAAGGGGCGCTGCATGCGCACCGAGTCTTGTTGGGGCACTTGCCGGGGGTGGAGCTGTCGCACGACTTTGCCCCTCAGGCGGGTGATCGCTTCTGGACCCCGGCGGACTGGGCGTGGATTGGTGGACTGTACGACGTGTTGATGCCGGCGTGGCACCACGGACTGCCTGTCGTGTCACATCGATTCGCAAAGTTTGATCCGGAGGCGGCGTTTCAGTTAATCGATGATCTGGGTGTCCGCAACGCATTCATACCGCCGACGGCTCTGAAAATGATGCGCTCGGTAGCCAATCCCCGAGCGCGCTGGCGCCTGGATATGCGAAGTATTGCCAGCGGCGGGGAATCCCTCGGGCGAGAGCTCCTCGATTGGGGGCGTCGGACATTCGGGCTGACGATCAATGAGTTCTATGGCCAGACAGAATGCAACATGGTCGTCTCATCCTGCGGGAGAATCACGACTACACGCCCAGGGCGCATGGGCAGAGCTGTTCCCGGGCACCGAGTCGCAATCGTCGATTCCGCTGGTTGCGTCGTGCCGGCCGGCACGGCCGGCAATATCGCGGTAGAGCGACCCGACCCTGTTATGTTTCTTCGATATTGGAACAACGAGGTCGCGACCGCGCGAAAATTCATTGGGGACTGGCTACTGACCGGCGATCAGGGAGAAAGTGATGCGGGCGGGTACATTCGATTCATCGGCCGCGATGACGACATCATTACCAGCGGCGGTTACCGGATTGGCCCAGGAGAAGTCGAAGACTGCCTGCTTGGCCACCCGGTGGTGCGACTCGCTGCAGTGATTGGCGTGCCGGATCCTCTGCGAACGGAACTCGTTAAGGCCTTCATTGTATTGCGCGACGAGGTCGACGCAAGTGAGGCGCTCGTGCGTGAGCTGCAGAACTACGTCAAGTCTCGTCTTTCCCCGCACGAGTATCCTAGACAAATCGAGTTCGTCTCGTCATTACCATTGACTGCGACCGGGAAGATCATTCGCCGCCATTTGCGCGGGTTTTCCAATCACTGACGCGCGAGGGGGTGCGAGTGTCCAGCCGGATTCATTCGAGTGGGGCAGGGCGCGCCGTGCAGAAGCCATTCGAATAGAGTCTTCGCGAACAGACTCTCGGACTAATCGGCTGGTCGACGGTTCGATCCCGTCACGCCCCATTTAAGATCAATTAGCTAATAAGAAGGCCGCGGAATGAGTGGTTGTCTTCACGGCCATTGTGATCCATAATTGGAGCATATCGATTTGATATGATCGTTTAATGGAACAAAATATGCCGAAGCTCCAGCAGCGTCCATACTCCAAAATCAGCCGTTACGCTGTGACGCTTCTCGGCCGTCAGATCCAGCTGAATCGCAAGGAGCGGCAGATGACGGCGCAGCAGTTGGCCGAGCGGGCCTCGATCTCGCGTGGCTTGGTCCAGCGGATTGAGAAGGGCGATCCCGGATGTCAGATCGGCGCGGTGTTTGAGGCTGCCGCAATTGTAGGAGTCAAGCTCTTCGAAGCGGAGAGTGCGGCCCTGGGCGGCAAAATCAAGGACGTCAACGAGCGTTTGGCTCTCCTGCCAAAACACACGCATCCGCCGAAGAAGACCGACGATGCCTTCTAAGCGGAAAAAGGCGGAGCAGGCCGCTTTTGTCTGGGTATGGCTTCCGGGCCGTACCGAGCCGGTCGTTGCCGGAAAGCTGACAGCGGAGGGCCGTATACTCGTCTTCAACTACGGGCGAAGCTATCTAGAGCGCGAGAACGCGATATCCCTCTATGACCCGGAGCTCCCGCTTCGGGCGGGCGCTTTGCCGCTGTTCCCCGGACTCGCCATGCCCAGCTGCCTGCGGGACGCGGCACCGGATGCGTGGGGTCGACGTGTACTCCTCAACCGGCTCTTGGGTGAACGCGGGGCAGCCGTCGATACCACGCGGCTGGATGAGCTCACCTATCTACTCGAGTCAGGTTCCAACCGTACGGGGGCCCTGGATTTTCAGCGTTCGGCCACCGAGTACGTGCCCCGGGACCTCAGCGAAGCGACGCTCGCCGGACTCATGCGCTCCGCGGAACAAGTGGAGAAAGGCATTCCGCTTACGGGGGAGTTGGCCGAGGCGCTGCAGCACGGAACAGCCATTGGCGGCGCTCGCCCGAAGGCCCTGATCAGGGGGAGCGGTGTCCAGTACGTCGCCAAGTTCTCATCCTCGACCGATCTCTACAGCGTCGTCAAAGCCGAATTTGTGGCAATGACTTTGGCCAGACACGTGGGCCTGGATGTGGCTCCCGTGCAGCTAAAGCGCGTGGCGAACAGGGATGTCCTCCTGGTGGAACGCTTCGACCGCGTCGTCGCAGAGGCCGGATGGGAACGACGCGCGCTGGTTTCGGCCCTCACGTTGCTCGAACTCGATGAGCTCATGGCTCGCTATGCGAGCTACGAGGACCTAGCCGAGATTGTGCGGCACCGCTTCGAGGAGCCGCGTGAGTCGCTGCGCGAGCTTTACGCTCGTCTGACCTTCAATATCCTGTGCGGCAATACCGATGACCACGCTCGGAACCACGCGGCATTCTGGGATGGTCGGCTCCTCAGGCTTACTCCTGCATTTGACGTGTGCCCGCAGGCGCGTACCGGTAATGAGGCGTCACAGGCAATGCTCATTGCCGGAGAAGACCGCAGGAGCCGGATCACCAGCTGTGTGGCCGCCGCGCACCATTTTCAGCTGACCGAGGCGGAAGCTCTGAAAATCTCCCGACATCAGGTCGACACGATCGGTGCGCATTGGAGCGAGGTGGCGGGCGAAGCGCGGCTCAACAGGACCGACCGGAAACTCCTTGCCACACGCCAGTTCCTGAATCCCTACGCTTTAGAGGATTCCGGGATCGAACGTCCTGATCTCGTCTAACGCAGGGCCAGACTTTGGAGGGCGGCGCTTTCCTCGGCGAGCTCTGTGGGACGATCTCGAGCTTTCTCCGCGCAATCGAGACAAAGCCCTTCCGCAACAACAATTGTCAGTGTGACTTTTCGGCCGAGAACTCGCGGCCTGGCAGGTAGCTTTGGGGCAGTTTATTTGGCACAATTTTGGCACACTTAGTGGCTCAAAACGCCACCAGGCAGCACGCCCGCGCACCACCAAGTCATTGTGTCTGCAGGTGGTAGGGTGTGCGTGTTGGTGTGACACCTGGACTTTTAATCCGCTGGTCGTGGGTTCAATTCCCACACGCCCCATGTTTAACGCTCGACGTTAATAACGCCTGGCGTTACTGTTTTGTAGCGATCCGAATTTTCCGGAACAAGGATACCCAGGCGATCTTCAAGGGTGAGTTCGTATGGGGGCTTGATCGCCAGATCCAGCAACGGGCGCGCGAGAAGCTCAATTGCCTGGACAGTGCGGGGGACTTGCGCGATCTCATGATTCCTCCGTCAAACCTCCTTGAACGCCTGATGGGCGATCGGCAAGGACAGCGCAGCCTACGGATCAACACGCAGTGGCCAGCCTGTTTCAAGTGGAAAGACGGGGACGCTTTCGACGTCGAGATCGGCGACTACCACTGGGGTACCTAAAGCGGGTATTGCGCATGGCAACGAAGAAGCTACGACCGGTGCATCCGGGAAATATTTTGCTGCATGAGTTCATGCAGCCGCTCAAACTCAGCTCGTATCGGCTTGCGAAGGAACTTGGTGTGGCGGCGCCGACGGTCAACGAAATAGTACGGCGTCGCCGGGCGATCACGGTCGAAATGGCGCTGCGGTTGTCGCGCTACTTCGGGACGACTGCGCAGCTGTGGCAGAATCTGCAGACGCAGTACGATCTGGAGATCGCAAGCAAGAAGATCGGTAAGAAAGTAGAGCGCGCCATTCAGCCGCTGATACGAGCGGATTCACGCGAACGCGATGCATCCTCTTGATCCACCGCCTGCAAGACTGGCAAGTGACGTCGACTGCGGGTCCGTTCAGGTCTTACCCCCACTTTGCATCTGCCAAACGTCCGCAAGCGGCCCAAAAGCGGCCGCTCACGCTGCGATTCCAACGATAGAAAAGCGATTTGACTGCCGCGTTGCTCCACGGGGTACCATTGACGGAACAGGGGGTAGGTGACGCTCTCAGAAAGCGCACCAGCGTGCACGACAACGAAAAAGGCCTGGGGTCAAATGCCCGTGACGGAGCCCTCGCGCGCAGTGTTTCTCAGCTACGCCTCTGAGGATGCGGAGGCGGCGCAGAGGATTTGCGAGGCATTGCGCGCCGCCGGCATCGAGGTCTGGTTCGACCAGAGCGAGCTTCGGGGCGGGGATGCGTGGGACCAGTCGATCCGCAAGCAGATCAAGACCTGCGCCCTGTTCCTCCCGGTCATCTCGCAGGCCACGCACGATCGCCGTGAGGGCTACTTCCGTCTCGAATGGAAGCTGGCGATTGATCGCTGTCACCTTATGGACGCGAACCTGGCCTTTCTGTTGCCCGTCGTCATCGATGACACGCGCGATGATGATGAGCGGGTGCCGGAGCGGTTTCGGGAGGTGCAATGGACGCGCCTGCCGGGAGGCGAGACGCCGCCCGCTTTCGTGGAGCGTGTGCAGCGGCTGCTGTCGGGCGATGCCTCGAGTGCGATCCGGACAGCTAGTTCCGGGACGCTACCCAGCGGGAGGCGCCCCCCAACGTCGTGGAGTCCAAAGCGCGCCCTACCTGTAGCCGTCGTTTTTGGTGTGTTGGCTGCGATGACGACCTACTTCGCCATCCACAAGACCTGGACCTCGAAGCCGGCGGCCTCGACATACTCGACTCCGACCGCAGCAGTCTCCATTGCGGTGCTTCCGCTCGCGAACGAAAGTGAGGAGGAGGGTCAGCAGTACTTCTCGGACGGGATCTCAGAGGATCTGATCACCGCGCTCTCGCAGTTCCCGGGGCTCAAGGTGATCGGGCGCACTTCGGCGTTTCAGTTCAGAGATTCCAAGGAGGACAGCCGCAGCATCGGTGCAAAGCTCGGGGTGGCGCATCTGCTCGAGGGGAGCGTGCGGCGCTCGGGGGAGATCGTGCGGGTGAGCGCGGAGCTCATTGACACCGCTGACGGGACCACGCAGTGGTCGGAACGCTACGACCGGCCGTACAAAGATCTTTTTGCCTTACAGGATGAGATCACGCGTGCGGTGGCGGGGGCGCTGAAGACTAAACTCCTGCCTGGTGAGCATGCGGCGGCGCAGAGCGAGCAGCCCCCGAGCGGGAACCTGGAGGCCTACAACGCACTGCTGCAGGGCCGGTTCTATTCCCCCCGCGGTACCGACGCCGATGATCGCAAGGCGATCGAATTCTTCGCGCGGGCCACCCAGCTCGATCCGCGTTATGCGCTCGCATGGAGTGAGCTATCGCAGGCCTGGCTCGCCCACAGTGGGGACTTCCTCGAAGGTGCAGCGGCGCAGCAGGCGTATGCGAAGGCGCGTGAGGCGGCCGACCGTGCGCTCGCCCTCTCACCCGACCTTGCGGCCGCGCACAATGCCCGGGGTGATCTGCTTCAGCTCGTCGACTTCGATTGGCGCGGAGCGGAGGCGGAGTATCGGCGTGCGCTGGAGCTTGCGCCCAATGACGCCCAGGCGAAGTTCAATCTCGGGAGTGCGCTCGCTTCTTTCGGTGAGATGGATCAGGCGATCGAGCTTACGCGGCAGGCGCTCGTGACGGAGCCACTGCGGGCCTGGGGGTACAAGGCACTCGCCACGTATTTCTTGGGACTTCACCGCCTCGATGAGGCCGAGCGGGCGATCAATAAGGCCGTCGAGCTACAGCCTGCTTCGGAGCCCTATCGATCATGGCTCACGGTCATCGAGATTCAGCGCGGTAACGCGCCGGCCGCGCTCGAGGCCGCGCAACAGGAGCCTGCCGGAATATTTCGGGACATGTCGCTCGCGTTCGCACGGCAGATCGGTGGCGACCGGAGCGCGGCCGATGCGGCGCTTCGGACGCTGATCGAGAAGCAGGCGAACAATTCTGCTTACCAAATCGCTGAGGTTTACGCGCTGCGAAACGACGCCAAGGCAACCTTCGAGTGGCTCGATACGGCCTGGAATAACCGCGATCAGGGCATCCAGTACCTTCTCTTCGACCCCTTCATTCTGCGCTACAAGGACGATCCGCGCTTTGCCGCGTTTTGTCGCAAGGTGAGCCTGCCGGCACCGGCAGAGGCTGCGTCGCGCAAGTCCACATGACCCTGTGCCACGGCAGATGTCTAAAACACCATCTTTTGCCGAGTGGCGTAACAGGGCGCGCACGTGCCGACGATTCGGCAGCGCAATGGCCGCTATCACGTGCAGTCCGCATCGGCGGATTCCCGGGCCGCACTAAGAGCTTCAGGACCGAGCGCCTGGTTAAGCGCTGGGCAACCACCATCGAAGCGTAGATGATCCGAGGGACGCGCCATCCGCTGATCGCTACTTGGAGGAGGTCGTGTCCCGACGAAGCGAGATGCACGCACCCGGCGCTGTGGTGAGACAGCTCGGTATCCGTTGGGCTCGCATGAGCCGGCTCGTCACTCCGGTGGCGGCATTCACACCTTTCTGACAGTCGCACCGATTAAGCCGGCGTCGGGCGCCGACGCCCGCGTCAGATGCCCGCGTACCACTCGTAACCACGATCTTCCCAATACCCGCCCTGACCGTCTGCGATGGTCTTGAACGTCTCGACCAGCTCGATACGCATGACGTATTTGGCCATCTTGTAACCGAGCTGCCGCTCGATGCGAACCCGCAATGGCGCACCATTTGCAATGGGTAACGTTCTGCCATTTAGCGCGTAGGCGAGTATCGTTTGCGGGTGATAAGCGTCATCCAGGTCGACGCTTTCGTAATAACGCGCGCCATCGTCCATGATGTCGGCGCAGTAGAACACCGCGTATCGAGCCTGCGGTTGGGGTTGCACCACAGCGAGAACCTCGCTGAGCGGTACACCGGTCCATTTCCCGATGGCGCTCCAGCCCTCGACGCAATCATGGCGGGTGATCTGCGTGCGGCTGCGCATGCCGCGCAGCCGTGCGAGCGAAAAATCGCCCGGCCGCTTCACCAACCCGTCTACGCGCAGCGCCCAGTCCGCGAACTGATTCGCGGCGAGAGCCCGATACGCGGGATCGTCCGGGTAATCCGTGCCGTTGCTGCGGAACTCGGGGGATAGGTCGGCTTCGGTAAACTCCTGCGCCATGGATTTGCGGGACGTTAGCAAGCGCTGGGCGGTGCGGTTCAGGTGCTCGCCGGTCTCCAGAAGCTTTGGAAACCACTGCGTTTTTGAGAGCGCATCGCAGCCGGTCAACAGCGCAGTGCAGGCGCTGCCGAGCGCCGCTGCCAGAAACGTCCGCCGCGACGGGCTACCTGGGATTGTCATGGGGATTTGTACGCACTTCGTAGCGCCCCGTGATCATGGAGCGAAGGTTATTCCAGAAGCCGCTGATGATGACTTCGAACACATGCACCAGGACGAACAGCACGATGGCCCATGCGATGATGAAATGTAGGGTGCGCATGGCCTGGCGTCCGCCGAAGACAGCAACCCAGCCAGGCCACAGTGAATCGAGCCGCGGCGACATGCCCAGACCCATCAGCAGCATGAGCGGCAAAAGTGCGAACATCACCGCCAGGTAGGTGAGCTTCTGCAACACGTTGTAGTGTCGAGCCGCCTCGCCGGTCGGGTGCCGCAACTGCAGATGATCCAGAATCGATCGGCCGATCGAGCGCCAGTCCTCCCGCGTCGGCAGCAGATCGCGGTTCAGGTGGCGTGTAAGCACGGAGAAGGCGACATACAACGCGCCGTTCACGAAGAACACCCACGCAAAGAAGAAGTGCCATCGTCTGCCCATCGCGAGCCACTGGGGGCCGGGGATCGTCGCCCAGGTGGGAAAAGCACGGGCCGTAAGCTGACCGTCGGCGCGCGAGACCCCGAGGACTCCGGTCGTTTGGAACTCGTGACCCAAGACGCGCGTCAGCCCGATCGGCCGGCCGTCGCTCGCCTGTATAGCGGTGATCTGCAGGACCGGAGCATGACCTGAGTAGGAGGATTGGCCCCAATAGAGGGCGGCATGAGCATTGAAGATTTGCAGGCCGCTCATCAGCAGCACCATAACCGCGAGCACGTTGACCCAGTGCATGATCCGCACGGCTAACCCGTGACGAGGGTAACCGTAAGGCTTGGAATCAGAGTCCGTGGCCTTGTTATCAGGACCCATGTCTCGACCTGTCCGCTTCTCTGCGTTGGCAAGCAGGCTGTTCAACCAAATGATATTCCAATCCTCCGTGGAGCGCGATGCCGGCCAGGTACGCGCAATCATCCATCGCTTGAGTGCGGCGCTTTCACTGACAGGTGACACATGAGCGCGGCACAGCGGCGGGAACTTGTGCGCTTGCGATCGTCGCAATGGCGACCGGCGGTCCAGCAACCGAAGCGGGGCGGCGCTCAGGGACGAACATCACTCGATCGTTTCGAACCGTTGGCCATCTTGCGTACGACCGTGTCGCGGCCGGGTAGTGCCCTAGGTTCTCGCAGCTGATGACCGCAGCAAATCGCGAACTCTGTGGCTCGTGACCAACGGCAAATACTGCGTAATTCTGGCTTGGGACTCTAGCTGGGTCAGCTCGTCGCGATACATTTTCTCGACCAGCTCGAAGGTGCTCGAGCAGCTGTGGGGCCCGGGTGCCCGCGAAGCCACCGCCGACGATCAGAAGGTGCACGACCGATTCCTCTTTCCAGCTCACTGAGCCGGCGCGCGCGTAGGCGCGACCTGCGTTGCAATGAGACTTGCGTGACCGTCGGGGTCGCGGGCTATGACGGCACCACGCCATGTGGGATCGTGAACCCCTGCGGCGCGGGCTGCGATGCTGCCGACATGCGTAGCTTCGAGCGCGAGCGCCACCGCCGCCGGGTCGCGGGCGCGCAACTCGATCAACCAGTACCACAGGTCACTCGCACGGGAGTCCGCAGGCATCGCCCGCCCGGTTCGCGGCGTCAGATATTCGAGTAGTTCGACACCGGGGCCCTGCGCGGCGCGGAGCGAGGTGATGCGCAGATGGGCACCAAGCACACTGTTCAGATGCTCCTGCTCCGGGCCGTAGTTCTCGCTCGTCCCCACGATGCGTAGGCCGAGCGTGTCACGGTAGAAGCGTAGGCTCACCTGCGTGTCGGCAACGACGATGGCGGTGTGATCGATGCCGAGGAAGAGGGCGTCGCTCCCGGCGTGCCATTTCGGCTGCCCTTTGCCGCTCGGGAACTTGAGTACTTCCAGATTGTGCTCATCCGGATCACGGAAGTAGAACGCCTCGATGCCAGCCGCGCTCGGATTCCAGTCCGGCAGCCGTTGCGGCGCGCTGGAAACCGGTTCGACGTGGAGATCCCGCAACCGCGCATAGGCGGCGCCCATGTCACGCACGACGATGGCAATGTGCTGGAACCAGCGATCGTTGCTGCGCGAGTCGGGCTCGATGGGGCGGCCGCGCGGGGCGAAAAACTGCATGAGCTCGATGTACTCATCGCCCAGGCGCATCCTGACGGCGTGCACGTGCAGCCCCGGCAGGTTGAACAGCCGCTCGCAGTCCTCGCCGCTGAGCTCCCGGTCCGCGATCTTCTTGAACGTGAGCACACGCGAGTAGAAGTCGACCGATCGATCGAGGTCACCGACCGTGATCGCAACGGAGTCGACCGCGCCGACGGGCGCCTGCTCCGGCTCTGCCAGGGAGCCCGCAGCGCACCCGAGACCGAGCGCCACGAGGAGGAGCCGCGCGCACCAGAATCGTCTCCTCATGCCGCGCTGCGGCACATAAGAAG
>CAWBDY010000009.1:0-16141 GCA_963787655.1 uncultured Gammaproteobacteria bacterium
ACAGCCAGGGCCGGGCGCGCACCGGGCAGTGGTACGCCGGCGCTGCGACGCCGGTACCGGCCGCGGCGCGCGAGCTGACCGCGGGTGCTGCGGCGCGCCCGTCGCGCGAGATGGCGCGCCTGCTGGCCGCGGCGCGCCGCGGCAGCGAGCTCAGCAGCACCGAGATCGTCGCCCTGTTCGCAGCCGAAGGCGAAGACCTGCGCGCCGTGCTGCAGGCGGCCGACGCCGTGCGCGCGCAAGTCGTGGGGGACGAGGTCTCGTACGTCATCAACCGCAACATCAACTACACCAACATCTGCCTGTACCACTGCGGCTTCTGCGCCTTCTCCAAGGGACGGGGAGCCGCCGACCTGCGCGGGCCTGCCTACCGGCTCGATGAGGAGGAGATCGCGCGGCGCACGCGCGAGGCGGCACAGGCTGGCGCCACCGAGGTGTGCCTGCAGGGCGGCATCCATCCCGCCTACGACGGTTACACCTATCTCAACATCGTCGCGGCGGTGAAGGCGGCGGTGCCGGACATGCACGTGCATGCCTTCTCGCCGCTCGAGATCACGCACGGCGCACGCACGCTCGGTCTGACGCTCGAGGCATACCTCACGAAGCTGCGCTGTGCCGGACTTGCGACGCTGCCGGGAACGGCGGCCGAGATCCTCGACGACGAGGTGCGCCGGGTCATCTGCCCCGACAAGCTGAGCACCGCCGAGTGGCTGGAGGTCATGCGCGCGGCGCACGCGGTCGGACTGCGCAGCACCGCCACCATCATGTTCGGCCACGTCGAGGAGCCGCGTCACTGGGCGCAGCACCTGCTGGCGATCCGCGCCCAGCAGCGCGCCAGCGGCGGATTCACCGAGTTCGTGCCGCTGCCGTTCGTGCATATGGAGGCGCCGCTATGGCGGCGCGGACTGGCGCGCTGCGGGCCGACACTGCGCGAGGCGCTGCTGATGCACGCGGTGGCGCGCCTGGCGCTGCATCCGCTGATCCGCAACATCCAGACTTCGTGGGTGAAGATGGGCCCGGAGGGCGCGGCGCTGTGCCTTGCGGCCGGTGCCAACGACCTCGGCGGCACGCTCATGAACGAATCGATCACGCGTGCGGCCGGCGGCGTCAACGGTCAGGAATTCGACGCCGCGCGCATCGTGCAGCTGGCGCACGGACTTGGGCGGCCGAGCTATCAGCGCACCACGCTCTACCGGCGCGTGACGGCCGCGGCGCTACGCGCGCCGGCCGCCAGCCTGCGCGAGCCCGCGACGCCAGCCTGAAAGGACGAGCCTTGCCAGGGGAATGGGACCTCGAGTGCGACGTCCTGGTGGTGGGCTCGGGCGCTGCCGCCCTCACCGCCGCCGTGGTGGCCGCCGCGCACGGCGCCAAGACGCTCGTGATCGAGAAGAGCGAGCTGTACGGCGGGACCTCGGCCACCTCCGGCGGCGTCATCTGGATCCCGGCCACGAGCCAGGCGCTCGCCGCCGGCCACGCCGACTCCCCGGAAGAAGCGTTTCAGTACGTGCGCGCACTGTCCGATGCCAACGTCACCGATGAGCGCATCTGGGCTTTCGTGCGGCGCGGGCGCGAGATGGTCGCGTGGCTCGATGCGCATACCGTGGTCAAGGTGCGCGCCCACGGTTACGCGGACTATCACCCGGAGATGCCCGGTGGCAAACCCGGCTGGCGCTCGCACGAGGCGCTGCCACTGCACGCCCGCGAGCTCGGCGCCGATTTCGAGCAGCTGCGCCCGCCGCACCCGGCGGTGCAGTTCCTCGGCCGCGTCAGCTGGACGCTGGAGGAAACCGGCACGCTGCTGTTCCGCACACCCGGCTGGCGGCGCACCGCGCTCAGTGTGTTCGGCAACTACCTGGGCGATTTCCCGCAACGCCTGCGCTCGCGGCGCGATCGCCGCCTGACCCTCGGCAACGCGCTGCTCGGACGGCTGAAGCTCGCGCTCGATCAAGCCGGCGGCGAGCTGTGGCTCAACTCGCCGCTCACCGAGCTGACGCACGATGGGACGCGCATCAGCGGCGCCCTCATGAGGCGCGCCGGACGCACGCTGCGCGTGGGCGCGCGCCGCGCGGTGATCCTCGCGGCGGGCGGGTTTGAGCGCAGCGCCGCGCTGCGCGCACGCTACCTGCCCCTGTCGCCCGAGCCGCGCTGGAGCGGCTCGCAGATCCACAATACGGGCGAGGTGCTGGAGGCCGCCGTGCGTCAGGGTGCGGCCACGCTCAACATGGACTCGGCCTGGTGGGGCACCTCCCTCAGCCTGCCCGGCGAGGAGCGGGCCCGCCTGCTCGCCTTCGAGCGTGCGCTGCCCGGCTCCATCATCGTCAATCAGGCCGGGCAGCGTTACATGAACGAAGCCGCCTCCTACCACATCGCCGGGCGCGAGATGCTGCGCTGCCATGCGCCGGCCGCGGCCACCATCCCCTCGCTCATGCTGTTCGACGGCACCTGGCGTCGCAGCTACCCGCTCGGTCCGCTGATCCCGGACCTGCCCGATTTCCTGCAGCCGGCAAACTTACGCGCGGTGCTGGTACGGGCCGGCAGCTGGGAGGAACTGGCGCACAAGACCGGCCTGCCGCCGCAGGCGCTCATCGCCACGGTGCAGCGCTTCAACGCGTACGCGCGCGCCGGCGTGGATGCGGATTTCAGGCGCGGCGAGAGTGTCTACGATCGCTACTACGGCGACCCCAAGGTGCAGCCGAACCCGACGCTGCGCGCCCTGGAGACGCCGCCCTACTACGCCGTCCCGATCTGGCCCGGAGACATCGGCACCAACGGCGGACTGGCTACCAACGAGTACGCGCAGGTGCTCGGCAGCGATGCTCACCGCTGCCGGGCCTGTACGCCGCGGGTAACCTCGCCGCGACCGTCATGGGGCACTCGTATCCTGCGGCCGGTGCCACGCTGGGACCCGGCATGACCTTCGGCTACATCGCCGCGCGCCACGCACTCGGGCTTAGCGACACAAGCCCGGTGCCTACTTCCAGGTGAGAGCGCCGCCGACCAGGACATTGAAGCCCGGGGCCGACTCGAAGTAGCGGCCGTTGGAGTCGTCCACGATCACCGAGCCTACGTAGTGGCGGTCGAGCAGGTTGTTGATCCGCGCGAACACGTTCCAGTCACCGCGCGCGAAGCTTGCCGCGTAGCCTGCGCTCGCGCCGACGACCGCGTAGCCCGGCGCAAACACGCTGTTGAGGTCGTTGACGGCAACGGCGCTCAGGTACTGCGCCTCGGCCGTGTAGTGCCAGCCCAACTCGGCGCCGAAGCGCAGCGCGGCGAAGGCGTCGTTCTTGGCAACGCCCGGCAGGCGGTTGCCCGGCTGCACGACTACCGAAGGCGACCTGCACGGCGCTGTGGTGCAGGTGTCATAGGCGTCGCTGTAACTGGCCTCGACGTAGGTGTAGGCGATCTGCAGGTGCCAGGGCGCGGCGAAGCGCCAGTCGAGCGAGCCCTCCGCCCCGCGACGCTTGGTGCGGCCGGCGTTCTGGTAGGTCGAACGGCCGCCGAGATTGGTATCCACCACGATCTCATCGTGCGTGGTGGTCTGGAACAGTGTCGCCTCGGCGCTCAGCGCCGGGTGGATGTCCAGCTTGGCGCCGAACTCGCCATTGACGCTGCGCGCGGGCTGCAGCGCGAAATTCGGCCCCGCGAGCCCGTCGGGGCGATACGCGAGCTCGGAGCCGAGCGGGGTCTGGAAGCCGCGCCCGTAGGAGGCATACAGGTTGAGCCCATCGCTCGCCTTGAAAACCACGCCCGCGACCGGCGTGCCGGCGCTGTAGGTGGCGCTGCCGCTGTCATCGCCATTCGTGGCCGTGATGAAGTGGTCCTGGACACTGAAGCTCACGTCGCTGTGTCGCACCCCGAGGGTCAGCGACCAGCGCGGCGCGACGTCCCAGCGGGCCTGGGTGTACTCATCGATGTCGTAGGTGATGTCGTTCTCGTCGCGCCGCAGGTCGCCCTGCACGCCGAGCTCGCTCCCGAGGTAATTGTTGAAGCCGCGGCGCAGCTCGTTCTGCCGGTCGTAGCTCACGCCCACGACCCAGGAGAACGGGCGGCCGGCGAGCTCGCTTTGCCAGCTCCAGCGCGTATCCGCGCCTCCGAAGTCGCGGTCGAGCTCGACCACCGCGCCGGAACTCGTGGGCGGCTTCTGCACGACGATGGGGATCGCCAGGAACTGCAGCACGCTGCGCTGCCCGTAATACGCCATGACATCGAGCGTCTGCGTGTCGCTGAGCTTCAAGTTCCAGATCAGGCCGGCCTGCTGCTGCTCGAGGCTCTTGCGGGTGTTGAACATCAGCGCCGCCGGGGCCGCCGCGTTCGGATCGGCCGCGAACTGCTGCGGCGTCAGTCCCAGCGGGTCCTGCGCGTCCGGCCGTGAGACGACGTTGAGGATGAGCGAGAGGTGATTGCGCTCATCGGCCTCGTAGCCGAGCTTCGCGTTGAAGGACTCATCCTCGGCGCTGCTGTGCGGCCGGTAGCCGTCCACGGAAAAATGCGTGAAGGCGGCGTTGTAGGCGAGCTTGCCTGCGGTACCGGAGGCGTCCAGGCCGGCACGCCAGATGCCGAAGCTGCCATAGGCGGCCGCTGCGCGCAGCTGGTCGGGCACGCTGCCGTCGGCGGTGAACAGCTGAATCACCCCGCCGGAGGAATTGCCGTACAGCGCCGAGAAGGGGCCGCGCAGGATTTCGACGCGCGACATCGAGTCGAGGTTGAACTGCGAGACCTGCCCCTGTCCGTCCGCCCCCGTCTGCGGGATGCCGTCCTGGTAGATGCGCACACCGCGGATGCCGAAGGTCGAGTTGGCCCCGATGCCGCGGATCGAGATCTGCTGGTCCTGGGCGTAGTTGTTGCGGTTGCGCGCCAGCAGCCCCGGGACCGAGGCGATATCGTCCGAGAGGTTGACGCCGAGCGAGTCATCCTGCAGCTGCTGCGCCGACACGCTGCTGATGGCGGCCGGCGCATCGAACGACGCGACCGCGATGCGCGTCGCCGTGACGGTCACGGTTTCCAGCGTATCGCCCGGCACTGCGGCCTGCGCTGCAAAGGCTGCGCACACCAGCGCGCACCCCACGCCCGCGCTTAACTCTCCTGCAGAGCGTCTCACTGCGCCTGCGCTTTCAGCCCCCGGCGACCCCGGATTGTTTGTTCGATCCACACGCTCGTGCGCAGCTTACACCGTCGCGAGCGGCGTCACCGGCGAGCCCACGGCCCCGGGCAGGTCCAAAGGCGGCGCGGTCAGGAGAAACCGGTTGCGATGGTGCGCGCTCAGCCAGCGGGCCAGCTCGCGCAGGTACCACAGCTCCGCCAGATGGATGCCGAGCTTGAACAGGCACAGCTCATGCAGCGGCAGGAGCGCGTGCCGGTGGCTGCAGTCTGCCGCGCCTGCGGCGGTTGACTCCACGGCGGCGTTGTCGGCGCACAGCGCGACGAGCCCGCTGTCATCGATCCAGCGCTGCAGGCGCTCATCAGCGCCGTCGAGCCCCGCACAGCTGCCTTGCAGCACGCGCACATCGGGGCGCTTCTTCATCTCGAGCACCAGATCGGCAAATCCGGTGTACAGGCACAGGAAGTCGCCCGCCTCCACCTCGACCCCCTGGCTGTCCATGATCCGCATCAGCGCCTCGTAGCCGACCTTGGCGGGACTGCGCCCGAACTCGTGGTGCAGATCCACGAGCACGCCGCGTCCCTGCACCCCGGCGCGCGCCAGGTTCTCGATCCCGAGGGCGCGCGCCCCGGCCCCGCCCGGTGCATCGGGCGAGGTGATGTCGTCGCCGCCGCGATAACCGTTGTAGAAGACCGCTTCGGGCACGCCATCGCCGTTCGCGTCGAACTCCGAACCGCAGTGGGCGAGTGCGTCCCATTGCGTCGAGTACTGCAGGCTCAAGGTGACCTGGTCATCGCAGACCACATCGGTGGCGCTCGCCGTGTAGGAAGACATGTGGAAGGGATATGCCGGGCGGCCATCCTTGAAACGGGTTGCCGCCAGGCGTGGCGGTGAGCGTGTCTCCCACAGCCCCGGGCCGCCCGGATAATCCAGCGGCAGGCTTAAAGAGAACACCAGCCCCTCGCGCACCTCGTGCACGGCGGCGAGTCGCCGCGCCGGCGTCAGAAGATTCATGCGGCCGCGCTGATCGTCGGCGCCGAAGTCACCCCAGTTCGATCCCGGCGGACGGTTGTGCCAACGCATGCGGCGAATCTCGCACAGATCGCCCCGACCCGCGCGTCCGCGTGAGTCTCTTACTCCATCCGGGGTAGCGCCATGTCTGGAGCTCGCGCGGGGGCATACTAGAAGCATGGCGCAGACGATGCCGGCATGGCGATTGGTGAACTTCGGTCAACCGCCGCAGCTCTCGGAGGTCGCCGTGCCGCGCCCGGGCGCGGGCGAGGTGCTGGTGAAGGTGGCGGGCAACGGGCTGTGCCATTCGGACGTCGGCCTCATGGACGCCGGGCTCGAGGCGCCGCCCTTCCCCGACTGGCAGCTGCCGTTCACCCTCGGCCACGAGATCGGCGGCTGGGTGGAGGAAAGCGGGCGCGGGGTGAGCGGCTTTTCGCGCGGTCAGCCGGTGGTGCTGGTGGCCACCCACTCGGACGGCACGTGCGCTTACTGCCTGCGTGGCGCCGACAACAACTGCGACGCCGCCAGCGCCGGGCGCGGCTACGGTCGCGACGGCGGACTTGCCCCGTTCGTGCTGCTCGCCAATGCGCGGCCGCTGATCGCGCTCAGGACGCTGGATCCGCGCAGCGCCGGGCCGCTCGCGGATGCCGGCGCCACCTCGTTCCATGCCGTGCGGCGAGTGCTGCCGCGACTCAGCGCCGGAGCGACCGCGATCGTCATCGGCGCCGGCGGCCTCGGCAGCTTTGCGGTGCAGTTCCTGCGCCGCCTGAGTGGCGCGCGCGTCATCGCGGTGGATGTGAACCCGGCGCGGCTCGAGTACGTGCGCCGCCTCGGCGCGCACGAGTGCGTGCCGGGCGTGGACGCGGATACGGGCGCGGCGCTCGTCAAGCTGAGCGGCGGCTGCGGGGCCGAGGCGGTGCTGGATTTCGTCGGCATCGATGCGACGATTGCCGCAGGTCTGGAGTGCGTGCGCCGCACCGGCGCCTTCGGCCTCATCGGCGCAGGCATGGGACGCCTGCAGCGTCCCTGGTTCCATGCCCTGCCGCGCGACGGCGAGGTGTTCACCTTCACCGGCAGCAGCATCGCCGATCTGCGCGGCGTCATCGAGCTGGCCGAGCGCGGCGAACTGCACAACGATACGGAGTTCTTTGCCTTCGATCAGGTGCCTGAAGCCTATCGCCGCCTCGAGCACGGCGAGCTTACGGGACGGGCCGTGGTGCTGCCGCCGGAGCCGACATGAGCCTGCCCGCGGAGGACACCCTTGCGATTCACGAACTGCTGGCGCTCTACGGTCACATCATCGACGCGCGCGAATGGCAGCGGGTCGATGAGCTGTTCACAGCGACCGCCCGCTACGACATGCGCGAATTCGGCCTTGGCCTGGTCGAGGGCGCCGCGGCGATCCGCGAGCTGTGGAGCCGCCCCGATGCGATGCACCCGCTGGCACATCACGCCACCAACATCGTAGTGAACACCGATGCCGACGGCACCGTGCGGGTGCTCTCCAAGGGCCTGGGCGTCGGGCCGAACGGCCGCGTCGGCAGCGTCGTCTATCACGACGTGGTCGAGCGCACGTCGGCCGGCTGGCGCTTCGCCGCGCGCAGCGCCGTGCTGCGCCGCTAGCGTTCGCTCAGGCGCAGCAAACTTCAGCCGCCCAGGTGCGCCTCGATCTGCTGCCAGGCCATTTCTGCCGTGGCGCGCGCCCGCGCGCCCGACTCGCGGGCGTGGCGGCTGGCGGCCGTGCCCTCGAGCACGCGCTTCATGATGCCCTGGCGGATGCTCGCGATGCGGAACAGGTTGTACGCCATGCAGAATTCCCACACGCGCGGCTCGATCGGCGCGCGCCCGGTGCGGCGGCAGTAGCTCGCCACATACTGCGCTTCCGTGGGGATGCCGAGCGCGGGCAGGTCGAGGTTCTTAAGTCCCCGGATCTCGCCCGCTTCCACCCGCCACAGCATCACGTGGTAGGAGAAGTCCGCCAGCGGATGGCCGAGGGTGGACAGCTCCCAGTCGATGACCGCGAGAATGCGCGCCTCGCCACCGTGAAAGATCATGTTGTCGAGCCGGTAGTCGCCGTGCACCAGCGTGGTCTCCTCGCCGCGCGGGATATTGGCCGGCAGCCAGCTGATGAGTTTCTCCATCGCCTCGATGTGCTCGGTGGCAGACGCACGGTACTGCTTGCTCCAGCGCGCGATCTGCCGGCTGAAGTAATTGCCGGGCTTGCCGTAGTCGCCAAGGCCTGCGGCCGCATAGTCGAGGGTATGCAGCGCCACCATCACCCGATTCATCTCGTCGTAGACGGCCGCGCGCTGCGTGGGCAAGAGCCCCGGCAGCGTCGGGTCCCAGAAATTGCGGCCGGCCGCGAAGCTCATGACGTAGAACAGGGTGCCGATGACCTTGACGTCGGTGCACAGGCACAGGGGCTGCGCGACCGGCACGCTGCTGCCGTTAAGCGCACTGATGACACGGAATTCGCGATCGACCGCATGCGCCGAGGGCAGCAAGGGCCCGGCGGGCTGCTTGCGCAGCACGTAGCGCGCCCCGTCCGCGCCCGTCAGGAGAAAGGTGGGATTGGACTGTCCGCCGCGGAACTGCTCGACCTTGAGCGGCGGGATGAAGCCCGGCAGGTGCGCCGCGAGGTAGCTCTCGAGCGCTGCCAGGTCGAAACGCTGCTGCTCCGCTACCGGCATGGTGCCGGCGAACTCCTCGCCACTCATCTTAAGAGTACTTCTCCAGCTCCAGGCGCCCGATCTGGTTGCGGTGCACCTCGTCCGGCCCGTCGGCCAGGCGGATGGCGCGCGCCTGCGCGTAGGCATTGGCCAGCTGGAAGTCGTCGCATAAACCTGCGGCGCCGTGCGCCTGGATGGCCCAGTCGACCACCTGGCAGGCGGTCTCGGCGGCGGCGATCTTGATGCCGGCGATCTCGGCGCGCGCGGCCTTGTTGCCGACGGTATCCATGAGCCAGGCCGCCCGGTACACCAGCAGGCGCGTCTGATCGATACGGATGCGCGAATTGGCAATGCGCTCGAGTGTGACCGACTGCTCGGCGAGCGGGCGGCCGAACGCAATCCGCCCAGTGACGCGCCGGCACATCTTTTCCAGGGCGCGCTCGGCCACACCGATGAGGCGCATGGCGTGGTGGATGCGCCCGGGGCCCAGCCGTCCCTGGGCAATCTCGAAACCGCGCCCCTCGCCCAGCAGTATGTTGGCGGCCGGCACGCGCACGTCCTTGAAGTCGATCTCCATGTGACCGTGCGGTGCATCGTCGAAGCCAAACACCGGCAGGTGCCGCAGGATGGTGATGCCGGGCGTCGCGCGCGGCACCAGGATCATCGACTGCTGCGCGTGGCGCGGAGCGGTCGGATCGGTCTTGCCCATGAAGATGAACAGCTGGCAGCGCGAACTGCCGGCACCGGAAGTCCACCACTTGCGCCCGTTGATGCGGTAGGAACCGCCCTCGCGCACGATCGAGCTCTCGATGTTGGTCGCATCGCTCGAGGCGACGCGCGGCTCGGTCATGGCGAACGCCGAGCGGATCGTGCCGTCGAGGAGCGGCTCGAGCCACTCCTTCTTCTGCTGCGGCGAACCGTAGCGCTCGAGCGTCTCCATGTTGCCCGTGTCGGGCGCGGAGCAGTTGAAGACCTCCGCCGACCAGCGCACCCGCCCCATCGCCTCGCACAACGGCGCATATTCGAGATTGGTGAGACCTGCGCCGTGGCGTGAGTCCGGCAGGAACAGGTTCCACAATCCGGCGGCGCGGGCCTCTTGCTGCAGTTCAGCAAGGAGCGGCGGGTCATCCCAGCGACTGCCGGACTCAAGCTGCGCGTAGAACCGTTCCTCGTTCGGGTAGACGTGCAGGTCCATGAAGGCGCCGAGGCGCCGCAGGTATTCCTGGCTCTTGTTACTCAGCTCGAAATCCACGTGTGTCACCCCCACGAACGCGGCCGCCCGGCGACTTCAGATGCGATAAAAGCTCTCGCCCGCGTCCGCCAGCTGCTGCAGCAGCGGCGCGGGGGTGAAGTATGCCGCGCCGACCTGGTCGCGGTACTTGCGCAGCGCCTCGCACACGGTGCCCAGTCCCACCCGATCGGCATAGAACATCGGGCCGCCGCGCCAGGCCGGAAAGCCGAAGCCGTGCAGCCAGATGACGTCGATCTCGTGCGGCCGCGGCACCAGGCCCGACGCGATGAGGTATGCGCCCTCGTTGATCATGGCATAAAGGCAACGCTCGAGGATCTCCTCGTCCGACACCGTACGCCGCGTGATGCCGCGCGCGGCGCTGTGTCGCTCGATCAGTGCCGCGACTTGCGGATCCGGGCTGGCGCGCCGCTCGGCGTCGTAGCGGTACCAGCCGGCGCCGCTCTTCTGCCCGAGACGGCCGAGGGCTACGAGCTGCTCGATGAGGTCCGCGGCGCGCTCGCGCGGGGTCAGTCCCGCAAAGCGCGCCCGCCGCGTCGCCAGCACCACGTCGAGGCCGCCCAGATCGTTGACGGCAAACGGGCCGAGCGGAAAGCCGAACTCCACCAGCACGCGGTCGACCTGTTCCGGCAGGGCACCCTCCTCCAGCAGGAACAGCGCCTCACGCGAGCGGCGCGACAGCATGCGGTTGGCGACGAAACCCTCGCCCGCACCCACCAGCACCGCAAGCTTGCCGAGACGCTTGCCCAGCGCCATGAGCGTCGCGCTCACCTGCGGTGCCGTCGCCTCCGTGCGCACGTTCTCCAGAAGCCGCATCGCCTGGGCCGGATTGAAAAAGTGCATGCCGGCGACGTCGGCGGCGCGCCGCGTGGCGGCGGCCAGGGCATTCAGATCGAGGAACGAGGTGTTGCTGGCGAGTATCGCGCCGGGCTTGCACACGCGGTCCAGCTGCGCGAACACCTGGCGCTTCATTGCCAGATCCTCGGCCACCGCTTCGATGACCAGATCGGCATCGCCAAGACCCTCATCGCCGCTGACCGCGGTGATCTGTTGCAGGCGGTGGGTTGCCTCACCCGGCGCGAGGCTGCCGCGGCTGACCGCGGCGGCGTAGCTTTTCGCGACCGCGGCGCGGGCATTTTCCGCATGCGCAAGGCTGTGGCCGCTCAAGGCCACGGGAATGCCCGCATTCGCCAGGCACATGGCGATGCCGCGCCCCATGACGCCCGGCCCGACCACCGCGGCCCGCACGATGTCGCGCACGGCAGTGTCGGCCGGCAGCCCCGGGATCTTGGTCACTTCGCGCTCCGCGGCGAAAGCGTGCCGCAATGCCTGCGACTGCGGGCCATGCAGCAGCGCCACGCACATCGCGTGCTCGCGCTCGAGCGCTGCGGCGAAGGTGAGCTCGTAGGCCATGCGCACCGCCCTGACCGCTTCCAGCGGGGCTACGGCGCCGCGCTGCTTCCTTGCGAGCAACGCCTGGTACTCGTCGAAGACCTGCGGTTCGTCGAGCTGTGCTGCCAGTTCACTCGTGCGGCGCAGCGGCCGCCCCTCCTGCAGCAGCCGCTCGGCAAATTCGAGCGCGGCCGTCTCGAGCTGCGCGCCGGCGAACACCTCATCGAGGAGACCGAGCTTCAGCGCCTCCGCAGCGCCCAGTTCCTTGCACTCGGCGATCACGCCCAGTGCAGCGCGTGCGCCGATGAGCCGCGGCAGGCGCTGCGTCCCGCCGGCGCCCGGGATGATGCCGAGCCGCACTTCAGGAAGGCCGAGCCGCGCGTCGGTGAGCGCGACGCGGAAATGGCAGGCGAGCGCCAGCTCCAGTCCGCCACCGAGCGCGGTGCCGTGGAGCGCGGCGATGACGGGCTTGGGGTGCGCCTCGACGCGTTCCACCACCTCGCCCAAAAGCGGTGGCTGCATCGGTTTGCCGAATTCGCGCACGTCGGCGCCAGCGCAAAATGTGCGGCCGCGGCAGATGATGAGGAGTGCGGCGACGTCCGGGTCGGCGGCGCTTTGCAACAGGGCATCGGCAAGACCCGCACGCACGCCGTGCGACAGCGCGTTCACGGGCGGGTTGTCGATCGCGGCAACCGCGATCCGTCCCCGTCGCAGGTAAGTGACCGGTTGCGCTACGGTGTTCAACCGCCGCCCTCAGTCCACGACCAGAACGACCTTGCCCTTCACCCTGCGATTCATGACCGTATCGAGCGCTTGGCCATAGTCCGCCAGCGGAAAGGTCGCCGAGACGTGCGGACGCAGCCGCCCGTGCGCATACCAGTCGAACAGCTCGGTCAGGTTCGCCGCGCTGCGCTCGGGCTCAGCCTTGGCAAAGGCGCCCCAGAAAACTCCCACCAGCGATGCGACCTTGAGCAGCAGCAGGTTGAGCGGGATGCGCGGGATATCACCGCTGGCAAAGCCGATGACCAGGTAGCGCCCGTCGAAGCCGAGGCTGCGCACGGCGGGCTCGGCGTAGGCGCCGCCGACGGGATCGTAAACGACGTCCACGCCCTTGCCGCCGGTCAGCGCGCGCACCTGCTCGCGCAGGTCCGCGCTCGCATAGTTGATGACCGCATCCGCACCGTACTGGCGGCACAGGGCGAGCTTCTCCTCGCTGGAGGCGCAGGCGATGACCCGCGCACCCATGATCTTGCCGATCTCGATCGCGGTAAGGCCGACACCCCCGGCCGCGCCGAGTACCAAGAGCGTCTCGCCGCTGCGCAGCCGGGCGCGATCCTTGAGCGCATGGTGCGAGGTCGCGTAGGTGATCGGGAAGGCCGCCGCGGTCACGAAGTCCATCTGCTGCGGCAGCGCGAATACGCGCGAGCTCTGCACACAGACCTCCTGCGCATAGCCACCGAAACCTGTGAAGGCCAGGACGCGCGTGCCGACGGCGAGCCCGGTGACACCGCTGCCGGTTTCCTGCACCACCCCTGCAACTTCAGCCCCGGGCGAGAACGGCAGCGGCGGCTTGGTCTGGTATTTGCCCTGCACCATCAGGCCGTCGAGGAAATTCACGCCGCAGGCTTTCACGGCTATGACGACCTCGCCCGCGCCCGCGTGGCGCGCCGGCACATCCGCCAGCACCAGCTGCTCGAGCGGCGCGAACTGGCGCGCGAGCACGGCCTTCATGCCCGGCCCCGCTGGCGTACCGCTTCGTACAGCAGCATCCCGGCCGCCACCGAAACGTTGAGGCTCTCCACAGCTGCCCAGCTGCGGCAGCCGCACCATGAAGTCGCAGTGCTCGCGCGTCAGGTGCCGCAGCCCGCTGCCCTCGGCACCGAGCACGAGCACGACCGGGCCTTTCAGATCGATCTCCTGCGCCGCCTGCGCCGCGTCCGCCGCCGTGCCGACGATCCACAGCCCGGCATCCTTCAACAGCCGCAGCGTGCGTACGAGGTTTACGACGGCCACCACCGGGGTGGTCTCGGCGGCGCCGGCCGCCACCTTGCGCACCGTGGCGTTCAGCTGCGCGGCGCGATCGCGCGGCACGATCACTGCGAGCGCCCCGCAGGCATCCGCACTGCGCAGGCAGGCCCCGAGGTTGTGCGGGTCCTGCACGCCATCCAGCGCCAGCAGCAGCGGCGCCGCCGTGGTGCGCAGCGCATCGAGCAGCTGCTCCTCGGACCACGGCGGCAGCGGCTCGATCTGCGCGGCGACTCCCTGGTGGGCTACATCGCCGAGCAGCGTTTTCAGGGCGCGCGCGTCCAGGCGCTGCACCGGGCGCTGCTGCCGCTGGGCGAGTTCCTCGATGAGTGCGCACCCGCGGGTCGTCGCGATGGTTGCCAGCTGTACCGCGCAGCACGCGCGCGGCATGGCGCTCCAGCATGATGCGCACCGCGTGTATGCCGTAGATGGTCTCGCTGCCGCTGGAGGTCGTGTTGGCCACAGTCACGCGCCGTCAGGACTCTTCGGCGAGCGCAAGGTCGATAAGCCCCTCGATCGGGTTCACGGACGTGATCATCACACGGATATGCGAGCCGGTGCGCAGCCGTCGGCCAGTGCGGCGCCCGCGCCACGCATGACCGTCGTCTTCCATCACGTACTCATCGTCGCGCAGGTTGTCGATATGCAGCAGGCCGTCGACGCCGACGTCCAGGATCTGCACGAAGCAGCCGAACTCGACCACGGTCGTGATGAGCCCGTGGAAGGTCTGGCCGATACGCTCGCGCAGGTAGGTGCATTTGAGGAAGCTGGAGACGTAGCGGTCGGCCTCGTCGGCGCGCTTCTCCAGCTTCGAGGTGCTGTCGCCGAGTCCCTCGAGCTGCGCCACGTCATAGCGCTCCCCGGAGCCGCCCTTGGCCTTGAGCAGCGCCTTCAGCGTGCGGTGCACGACGAGGTCGGGGTAGCGGCGGATGGGGGACGTGAAGTGGGCGTAGTGCGTCAGTGCGAGGCCAAAGTGGCCGATGTTCGTCGGCTGGTACACCGCCTGCGGCAGGGAACGCACCACCAGCGACTCGACGAAGGCGCGCTCAGAAGGGTCGCTCACGCGGCGCGCGATGGCCTGCATGTCGCGCGTCGTCACCGATTTCGGTATGCGCGCGTCGATCCCGAGCGAGCGCAGCGTCGAGCTCAGGCGCTCGAGTTTTTCGTCTTCCGGCGTGCCGTGCACACGGTACAGCGTCGGGGTGTGTGATTTCTCGAGTTCCTGCGCGGTCGCCACGTTGGCGAGAATCATGCACTCCTCGATGAGCCGGTGAGCATCGTTGCGCGCGCGCAGCTCGATGGCGCGCACGCGCTCGGCCGCATCGATGACGAACTCCGCCTCCGGGGCATCGAAGTCCAGCGCGCCGCGGCGCGCGCGTGCCTTGTGCAGCGCGCGGTAAACATCGACGAGCACCATGAGCCTCTCGAGGAGCGGCCCGAGCTGCGTGCGCGCCGCGGGCCTGCCTTCGAACAGGGCGGCGTATGCCAGCGTGTAGGTCAGGCGTGCGGCCGAGCGCATGACTGCCGGGTAGAAGCGCGCGCTCTTCAGCGCGCCGTTCTTGGTCACCACCATGTCGGCCGCGAAGCACAGCCGGTCGACGTGCGGCGCGAGCGAGCACAGGTGGTCCGACAGCGCGGTCGGCAGCATCGGCAGCACGCGCGTCGGGAAATATACCGAGGTGCCCCGCTCCTGCGCTTCGGTGTCGACGGCGGTGCCGGGGCGCACGTAGTGGCTGACGTCGGCGATGGCCACGATCAGGCGGAAGCCGCCGGGTGGGGTTCGGCGTACACGGCGTCGTCGAAGTCGCGCGCGTCGTCGCCGTCGATGGTGACGAGCGGCAGCTCGCGCAGGTCCTCGCGCGAATTGGCCTCGAGCGGGTCCACCTGCTCGCCGAAGGCCTGCGCCTCGCGCAGTGCCTGGGCGGGAAACTCGTGTGGCAGGTCGAAGCGCGCGATCGCCGATTCGGTGGCGAGCTCCACCGGGCGGTCCGGATCGAGGCGCTTCTCGATCACGGCCTGCGCGGCGGACGCGGAGCCCGCATGCCTCGTGACCCGTGCGATGACCCAGTCGCCGCTGCGTGCACCGTTCAAGTCGGCCGGCGCCACGGCGCAGCGCAGCTGCAGGCGGCGGTCGGCGGCGGTCACCCAGGCGCTGCGGCCCTGCACCTCGACCGTGCCGAGAAACGCGCTGACTCCGCGCTCGAGCACCCGCTCGACCACGCCCGACCAGCGTCCGCTCGCGTCGCGCTGAACCTCACGCGCAGGCGATCGCCATGCATCACGCCGCGCATCTCCGGCGGCGGCATAAAAACACTGTCCTTGAAACCCTCGACGCGCAGGAAACCGTAGCCGGCGCGATTAGCGCTGACCGTGCCTTCACGGAAGATCCGATCCGAACGCCGCTACCACCCGGCTGAGGTCCACTCGCGCGCTTGGCGGTCGCTTTTTTGCGCCGCGCGAAGGGGCGCCTTGTGAGCTGCGGTTCTGCGGCTGCAGCCGTGCGCGCGCGGCTTTTGCGCGGTCCCTTGCCGCGTCCGGCCCGTCCCGGACTTGCCTCTGCGCGCGCTCAATTGACAGCCCCGAGACCGTGCGTACATTGCGCGGCCTTCCTCACCTGCCCGGGTGGCGGAATTGGTAGACGCACTAGTTTCAGGTACTAGCGAGTAACATCGTGGAGGTTCGAGTCCTCTCCCGGGCACC